>CBDANO010000005.1:0-1532679 GCA_965197665.1 Dehalococcoidia bacterium | reverse complement strand
CGAGCCTATTGACTACCGTTCCCAACTCTCCCGGATTCATCACTGATAGATGGGCCTCCACATCTCTACCAAACACCAAGTTGGGAAATGCTTCCTGTCGACGCTCCCACAAGGACGCGGCGTCTGCAGCCTGAAGAAGTCCATCGCGAATTTGCTCACGATGACGCATTATCACCGTTGACGCGTGTTCAGACCGCGTCAGATTGTCGATAGTTTCGTGAGCTTCATTAAATTCTCCGCTGGGAAGGAGCTCGTCAAACATAACAGTAACCTGATGGTGGTTCCACGGAGAGCTAGAAGGAAATCCGACTGAGACGCTGTTGGAAATCGCGCAGTAAAGAAGGGGTTCACCATCTGCTCGGGTAAGTGTCGCGTGTTCACACCCTCGGAACCGGTTTGCAACGTCCAAGGCGGCGCTACTCAACAATGGAACCCTCGTCTGCATTGTAGCCAAAAGGAGAAATTCGTCGCGAGCCCCCCTCTGTCGCAAGTCCTGCTGTGCGTCGAACAGAGACCAATCAGGGGAAATGTAAATATCCGAGGGGTAACGACTCGCACGCAAGACAGCTTGGACCACTCCTTC
This sequence comes from Dehalococcoidia bacterium, assembly GCA_965197665.1. Lineage (GTDB taxonomy): Bacteria > Chloroflexota > Dehalococcoidia > Lucifugimonadales > UBA3495 > CBDANO01. Next base: position 1,532,096 of record CBDANO010000005.1, on the reverse strand, counting down.
ATTAATGATATGCGACAAGCCGACCGCCATGTCTCTTAGCCATTCGATCGCAGTGTCCCGGTCTGGAGATTGGATACTAGCGTGATTAAGTACCATCTCACGCATTTGGGGACCTTGGGGCAAGCAGTCTCACCAGATTCTCTTCATGCTGGTCGAAAAACCCTGCTGGCCACCGCGACAAGCGTCCATCTGAGTCGACTAGTATGGAATTTACCACGGCTCTTGAGCCCTCACGTTCGAAGTAATGGAACGCAGCTTGTTCAGGGCTGATGATTCCATCCCGGACTGCCATCCGAACCCCGTCCATAAAATGGTCGCTGTGAGTTTCAACAAACACTTGGACACCGGCTTTGGCCGCACGCGCGGCGAGTTCGGCTAATTTTACTTGGCCATGGGGGTGTAAATGTGACTCAGGGTTTTCGATTAAGCACAGCGTCCCTGGTTGTGATAGTAAAGCCAGCACAACTGGAAGGACGTAAGATAACCCGAATCCAACGTTAGTCGCGCGATGCCTACGTGAGCGGACGTCTCCTGGTCGGTCGAATCTGAATCCGGCAATCACCGCATCAGCAGACGGAACTTCGTCCAATTCAAGATGGGCACCCGGGCTTACATCTTGAAGCCAATCGTCAACAACGCTGATAATCTGTCGCCGCCCTGAGGGGCCACAGCGAGGGTCTTCTTCAGGTAGTGTCTCGCCCTGGTTGTGGAGGAGAAAATTTAATGCATGGTCACTACTTGGGCCAAACTCTCGGCGACGGGCCAGAACATCGGAGAGAGGATAAAGCTTCCGGGGGCCTAGGCGTTCCGCGCCGACGTACACGAGTTGCCCTCCGAAAGGAGGTATTTCTTGCCAATCCTCGGAGACGTACGAGGTTGCCCCGCTGGCCCAAGGTTGCTTCGAACTCAATTGGTCAGACGTTCGTGAGTAATCGAAAGATTGCTGCCAGGTGTTCTCAGCTCGATTGCTCTCAAGAGCAAACCCTACTTCATCGCGTTCAGCATACTCGAACAACACGTCCGAACCCGTACCTATATCCGCATGTGTGCCACCCAGAACTAACCTGCCGTTCAGAAGTTCTCCAGTCTCAAAGGACTGCCGTAACACTAGGAGTGCTTGGATAACACTGCTCTTCCCAATCGCATTGACGCCGCATAAAAGATTCAGGGACGTGCATTCAAGGTTCAGCTCCTGAAAGCACTTGAAATGGCTCAAGGTAATGTGGTTTAGCATTCGACCAAGTCTCCTAGCAGCAGCCCGACTTCAGAGAACCTCTTTTCCACGCGTCGAGTTTGACCTGTGGAGTACGAGATAGCCCGTTCAAAATCTCTGTCTGTAGACATGAGAGTTGCAAACCTCTGGTTTATTTCCTCGCGTTGATGTACAAGATTGGCGATCTGTTCAGGACTAAAACGTGCTAGCTGGACACTCCACACCTCAAATAACGCTCGACTGACTGGGCTCCTAGACCTCCCGCCCGGTTTTCGGAACGCATTATCTCCGAAAATGGCATGGGCGGCTGTCATTGCCTTCTTGAAATCACGGGCGAGACCAAGGCGCTCATCGGAACTCATAGTGTTGATCTTCTTCATAGCGTCTGAGAGATGACTGTTGAGGTCGCCAGTACTGTACTCTTCAGGTGGACTTATATGGAATGCGAAGAAGCGGAGGACGCACTCCCGGTCAGCCATACGAGTTGGTTTTACGGAGCCGACTGTGGCTTTCACGAATTCATCGGACTCGGCAAGGTTTTGCAAGAACTGGCGAACTGGCCCTGAGTGGAGGGCATGTCGGATTTCCTGCGCGTTGAGGGTCATTCCACCTGTGTTGATTCGCAAGAATACATTGAACATTACCTCAGGCGGGGTTCCAGGGTCGATGGCGTTCACCAGCAATTGAGTCTCACTAATTCGCCGCTGCATGGGTCGAGGTAATTGGTCGTGTGTAAGCCGCTCTAAGTGAACCAGATACTCTAGTTTTTCGAGACGGAATTTGCCATTTACGTAGTCATCGATAGTTGACATTCTTTGCAGGCCATCTACGACAGACCAGTTGTCGTTTTCTTGCGCAGCGACATAGAAGACAGGTATCGGGATGCGCAGCAGAAGCGATTCGATCAAACGGCTTTTGCGTTCGATGTTCCATATCCCCCGGAGTCTCTGGAAGTCGGGGGTAAGATCGATTTCGCCGTACCCTATTCGGGATACCATTTGCCCTATGACGATTGGAAGTGTACGGATCTTTATTTGCTCCGGGTCAAACGGATTCGTGATGCGATCCGCATCATCGAGTTCGACCTCCAAGCCGGTCTCCTGCACGTCATCAAGATCGGCAACAGGAGGCAAGGCCTTCACACCAGCGTCCGAACTATCCATAATTCCCTATACCTCGGTCATCGCTGAGCCGTATTCATCCGATTGTAGCGGGCGGTGTATGAGCTTGATATTCGTTGTCCGTCAATGTTACAGCTATAGCTCTTGGTTTGGAACCCTACGCCCCCCTCCCGGGGAAGCAGTCTAACCTAAGCCCGAATCCACCGATGGGAGGCGTGAAGGCTGGGCAAATTGGGATGAGGGAGCCTACAAGGGAGAAAGCCTGGGTTCCATTGGGACCGATGTGACACGGCAGAGGGTTTTCAGTAGCCGGACCGGGCCTGGAGAGCGGTCTATGGAGGCTGGGAATCGCGTGATAGTGAGATCGGACGCAGCAGGATGCACTCGCGGACCGTGCGGATGCGAGTTTGGAGGCGTTGGGTCGGTTGCGGATAGCGCCGTCAGGCTGGGAGTGGGATGGCTCGCAGTCGGGCCAGGGCGAGAGTGGCCTGCTCAGCCCAGGGCCAGCCCCTGGGAAGATGCAAAGTGAGTCTGCGCGCCGAGCGGGTAAGCCGTCCGGCCATAGAGAAGAAGCGTCGCCGCAGGGTCTTGGTGGTCACCAGTTGCTCGCCCAGACCGATGCGCGCTGCCCAACGGGCCAGGTTATGCGCCAGCACCTGGACGGCCAGCCAGGCGGCGTTGGCGGCGAAACGGCCTGACGGGAGATGATTGAGTCCCACGCCGTACTTGAGGTCTCGGATGGCATTCTCGACCTCGGCGTGGCGGCGGTGGTCGGCCTCCAGTTGCAGGGTATCCCCGTCCCGGTCGGTGATGAAGCCGTGATAGCTGTAGCTGGCGAATAGGGCCAGCTGGGAACCGGGCGCGGGCTTCACCCTCCGGACGATGAGCCGCACCGGCGCGGCATCGGGCTTGCTCCCGAAGAGAGTGTAAGCGGTCTCGGCCACGTCGGCGGCGCCGTCCATCCAGTAAGGGATGGGCGTCCAGTCCGCCTCGGGTATGGCTTCAATGAGATTGCGCAGGCTGGCACGCTGGCGGATGGTGATGGAGAAGCGGACCTTCGTCTTGCGACAGACGGCGACCACGGCGTGGGTGTAGAAACCGCTGTCGGCCCGCACCGTGAGTTGCCCCTTGGCCCCAGCGTGGCGCACCCGTCCCACGGTCTCCCGCAGGAAGTGGGCGGCGCCGCGAGCGGTGTTGGCGCGGCCCTCGCGCAGCCGGGACATCAGCACGTCGCCGGTTCCAGCGGCCACGGCCAGCAGCGGGTGATAGCCTCGCTTGCCGGTGTAGCCATGGTGTCGCGCCCCCTCCTTGGCCAACCCGTAGGTCTCGCAGATGGTGGAGTCCAGGTCGATGGTCAGCGGCCCGTCGCTGGGTCCACCACCGGCGGCCCAGGCCCGGGCCAGCAGCTCCCGGCTCACCCGGTCCAGCTGGCGGACATGGCCCCACCGGAAGCTGCGCAGGAACGTCCCCAGGGTGGAGGGCGCTTTGACCGTGCACCCCAGCACCGAGGAGGTCCCCCCCGCACGCAGCGCATCGGCGTCGTCAATGCAGTCGCCGCCCGCCAGCGCCGAGGCCACCAGCGTCAGCATCTTGTCTCCCGCGTTCGCCCGCCCCGGCGCATGCCCGAGGTCGAGGTGACGGTCAACGAGTTCACGCAGGCCCACGTGCTGGGCCAGAGTGGCCGGAAGGAGCAGCCCGGCATTGTTGACCAGGCGGTGGTCGTCGAAGGCTATTTGGATGCGGTCGGGGTCCTCAAGTGGTAGCATCTGTTGGGTGCTCCTTGTTTCTGGTCGGTTTCCTCTCTCGAAAACCATTATCCCAGAAGCACAGGAGCACTTTCTTACCCCTTCACCACGCCGCGACGATCATCCCTTCGGTGGATTGGGGCTAATTCCCAGATGAAATGCGCATATCCGGGAAGCCAATCGACGGCACACAACCGCTTTCCAAGGAAAGTGGAAGAATTTCACTGTGTCGCCTAGACCAATCTCCAGCGCCCAGCAAATGTAGATCCCACCTTGGCTTTAGTTTTGACATCGCAGACCACGAAGCACGTCCGTCGGCGAACCTAACGAGATCAGCCTAACTCAACTCGCCTGAATCACAACGTAGCCGAACCACAAGGACTCAGCCAGGCAACCCAGCCAGCATCTCCAAGAGAATCCAGAAAATATACCCGTCGGCTGATAGGCCAGCGTCTCAACTTCTCTGTGAAATGAAAGACACCGGCGAATTTATCCAAACCTCCACCAGAATAAATATTTACAACATTTCTTGTGTGAATCCGCCCTCCACTTTCTCCATGAGTCTAACCCCAGCCATTCTTGAAGGCAGTCGCCGAGGCCAGTCGTCGGCAGCGCCTACACATCCTCAACCTTCAGGACCCGCCGCACCAGCGATTCCGACACTCCCTGACGCTGCGCGATTTAGGCCAGGGAAATGCCCAGATCCTTCCTCATCCGTTGATGGTGCGCATTCCCCCAAAGAGTGCTCCAGCGCCTCCGGCCAGCTGCCCTCAGCCCGGGCCCCGCCCCTGCCCCTGCTTCGTCCGCCGGCTGATGTTGGCCCGCTCAATGGCTGCCCCTCCAGTGGTGACCAGAGCGATCAGCTATCCGCCACCGGCCACGTCCTGGCCGTCCACCGGCATATCCAGCACCTTCAGCTCCAAGAGCCCCAGCGTGTCGCGTCCCAGCCGGTCCAGCGCGATCACCACGAGGACGTCTCCGGCCCGGATAACCTCCAGCAGGCAATAGGTGCGATACGAGCCTCGGAGCGCTGAAGTAAACAGTCGCAACCGTGGCAAGATTTAGCTCGAGCAATTTATTTCCGTCCCAACGGGGCGTTGTTCTACGTTGTACCAAAAAGCCTTGACATACACTCGAATTAGGCATATTGTGATGCGTACAACAATGAACAACGCGAGGGAGAAACCATGGCAACAACAATATACAAGGCAAGCAAGAGCCGCACCAGCCGCCCCGGCTGGAGTGTGACTTTCAACCACCCGCGTCGCACCGACGCTCGCGGCAAATTTGGATTGAAGGTACGACGGGGCTTGGGCACGACGGACGATGCTGAAGCCGACCGGCTGGTGGGCCAACTCGACACGTTGCTCTCTGACCCGTCTTGGTGGAGCCTGGACCGGCGCCCCGCAGCCGAACAGCAGTTTGCTGGCGTTATAGTCGCGGCCTTCTTCGACGGCATCGAAGTCGGCAAGATCAGATCCAAAGACCTGCGGGAGAACGCTCTGCCTCTGCCCACTCCCCAAGAAGGCTACGCCAGGGTGATGTTGGTCGGCGCTACTGGAGCGGGCAAGACCACCCTGCTGCGCCAACTGATCGGTTCAGACCCCAAGCTTGACCGGTTTCCATCAACGTCGACGGCAAAGACCACAACGGCGGACATTGAGATAGTCACCGGAGCCAAGCCATTCAAAGCGGCGATAACCTTCATGACCGAACACGAGGTTCGCTGCGCCGTTGACGAGTGTCTGGAAGCGACGTGCGAAAGCGTGGTCCGGGGGCACAGTGATACGAGAATCGCCGAGGCTCTGCTTGAGCACCGGGAACAGCGGTTCCGCCTCTCCTATCCGCTGGGCTCCTGGCAACAGGAGCAGCCGGGGCAAGGGATGGACGATGAGTATGAAATGGCCTTCGAGGACATGGACGAGTCGCCTGAAACGGATGCCTTGCCCGAGGACGAAACTGTCGGCCGCAACGAGATCTCCAGTAACAATCGCCGGTTGCATGAGTTCGTGGACCGCATTAAAGGAGTGGCGACGACGGTACGTGAGCAGGTGGCGCAGGAGAGAGACGACTTTGATGTTTTGAACAACGCCAACCAACGTCAGGAATGGCTGGAAAGCTTCACTGACGCGCTGTACGAAAACCAAGGTTTCGGCCCAACTCTCTCTAGACATCATGGATGTTCTCGCCGAGCGCTTCGATCAGATCGAAGCGGGCGCCTTTGAACGCAGTGCAACGGGCTGGCCCACCCTTTGGCACTACAAAGAGGATGCCCGAGATACCTTCCTGCAACAGGTCCGTTGGTTCAGCAGCAATCACGACCAGCAGTTCGGGAGGCTGCTCACCTCACTGGTTGACGGCATCCGGGTGCGTGGACCATTCCGTCCGGCCGCAATGGAACTGCAGGACGATGACCGGCAACTGGTGCTTTTGGACGGCGAAGGCCTGGGACATTCGGCGAAGGAAGCAACCAGCGTGTCCACCAAAGTTACGGAAAAGTTCCCTGACGTGGATATGATTCTGCTGGTGGACACTGCCCAGTCCCCGTTGCAGGCCGCCTCCCTGGAACTCCTGCGAGCAGTGGGCACCGGCGGCCACGGGCACAAACTGGCCATCGCATTCACGCATTTTGATCAAGTGAAGGGCGATAACCTCACCAGTTATACCCAGAGGCGAAACCACGTCCGCGCCTCGATCGGTAATGCTGTTGCCAGCCTCCGCGAAACCCTGGGCGCTCCGGTAGCGGAAGTTCTGGAGAGGCGGCTGGAAAACAGAGACTTTTACCTGGGCGGTTTGCATAGGCCCACAGGGAAAATCCCATCGGGATTCATAAAAGGAATGCAGGGATTTGCTGGAGCTGATGCAACTGTCCTCGGAACCCGCCGAACTGATTGACGTTGCGCCTCTGTACAACATAGCCCGCCTGGAACTTGCTCTGCGGGACGCTGCCGACGGGTTCAAAGATCCATGGCGGGGGAGACTTGGCCTCAACTATCACGAGGGTATCCGCAAGGAGCACTGGGGCAGGGTGAAAGCTTTGTGCCGGCGCATCGCAAACCGGTGGGACGATGAATACAACGGACTGAGACCAGTTGCCGACTTGGTTCGCCAGTTGCAAACCAGCATATCCCTCTGGTTGGATAGTCCCACCGGCCTGGACCAGGCTCCCGGCGAACGAGGACGAAAGCCAGGCTGCCATCGACGAAATACGGCAGAGTGTGTTCAGCAGCATCCATGCACTGGCAGAGCGGCGTCTAATCACCGCGCACTCGCCCGGCTGGCGAACCGCCTTTGGCTTCAGCGGCACCGGGTCCAGTCACGAAAGGGCGAGGGAGATGAACCGGATTTATGACGCAGCGGCGCCCTCCATCACCTCGGTGCTGGATTCAACGGCGCAAGAGTTTCTGAACCAAATCATCCAGATTGTCGGCGATGCGGTTCAGGACGCCGGTGGTTCGGTGGATGGAATAGCCAAGCCAGCATCTGCGGCCGCTACCGGCTGAACCCACACCAAAAGCGCATGGCTCTAGTACCGTGTCCGGCTATTTTTGATAAATATAAGAAAGTATATAATTGAGGCATTCTTTGATTGTGGGGGGTGGGGGGAATGCCTGCCAAGTTATATCGAGTGAACTTGACCCGAGAAGAGCGGGAACATCTGTTGGGTATTACCCGGCGCGGCAAATCCTCGGGACGTAAAGTGAAGCGGTCTTTGATTTGGTGTAAAGCCGATGAAGGCCTTACCGACCAGCAGGTGGCGGAAGCTCTGATGGTGGGTCCCGCCACGGTGGGCCGGGTGCGGCAGCGTTTCGTGGAAGGCGGGTTGAAGCGCGCCCTTGATGACCTGCCGCGGCCGGGGCAACGGCGCAAACTGGATGGAAAGCAGGAAGCCCACCTGGTGGCCGTGGCCTGCAGCGCGCCCCCGGAAGGCCACGCCCGCTGGACGTTGCGATTGCTTGCCGACCAGGCGGTGGAACTGGAGTTGACCGGCTCCATCTCCCGGGAGACGGTCAGGCAGGTGTTGAAAAAAACGAACTCAAAGCCGTGGCGGAAGAAGGAGTGGTGCATCCCCAAGGTGAGCGCCGAGTTCGTAGCCTGCATGGAGGACGTGCTGGACCTCTACGCGGAACCCTATGACCCCAAGCGGCCCGTAGCCTGTTTCGACGAGACCTCCAAAGCAGTTGGTGTCGGAGAAGCGGGAGCCCATCCCGGCCAAGGCGGGACGGCGGGAGCGGTTTGATTACGAGTACCAGCGCAACGGGACCCGGAACTTGTTCATGATTTGTGAGCCGTTGGCGGGCTGGAGGCGTGTGGCAGTGACCGGGCGTCGCACCATGGAAGACTTCGCCCATCAGATGCGCTGGCTGGCGGATACTGCTTACCCTGAAGCGGAGAAGGTCCGAGTGGTGCTGGACAACCTGAACACCCATAGAGCCGCCTCCCTGTACGAGACCTTTGAGCCAAAGGAGGCCAGACGGGTGATCCAACGGCTGGAGTTTCACTATACTCCCAAGCATGGGAGTTGGCTCAACATGGCAGAGATTGAGTTCAGCGTCTTCAGCAACCAATGTTTGAATCGCCGCATTGAAGATGAGGGATCGCTCAAACGGGAAATCGCAGCCTTGGAGACCGAACGAAATCAGGCTGGGGCAACCATCGACTGGAGATTCTCTACCACCGATGCCCGGAACAAGCTTCGGCATATCTATCCATCGGTTTCACACTGACATGGTACTAGCCGGTTCCCTTTGTTTATGGCGTATTGGCTATTCCCGGCCCCACTCCTCGCCCCACAAGCAAACGGAACCGTGTTGTCTCCGTGGGACCCATCTAAACCAGTGCGGCAAATGCTAACCGCACCATCATGCCCCGGCCGGGTTGCGCCATCGCCACCTTCCCGAGTCCGTTATCCGGCGACCCGAGGCGAGCGCCCGTTGTTCCTTGGAGTTGGCCGGGCGATTGACGAGGAAGCCAGGGTCAGAAGGATAGTGCCTGATGAAATGTCCAACCCCCAGACTGTACTCTTACGTGCTGCGCGAGGATACGGGATTCGCCCCGAACCCGTATCACGGCTTATGTACTTTGGCCTGCTGCAAGCCTCCGATACGCAGTCGGGCTGAAATTGGCGACTGGGTAATCGCCACCGGCTCGAACGCCAAGGGCAAACGACGGGGAGGATTCCTGTCATTTGCAATGCGTGTAACCGAAATTCTGACGTTTCTGGAGTATTGGGACGACGTACGTTTTCGGGCCAAGCGCCCTGACTTGGATGGGAGCCTGGAAGAGGCTTGCGGCGACAACCTGTACCGGCGTGACCCTGTCTCAGGAGAGTGGCTTCATATCCCCGCATATCACTGCGAATTTACTACGATGTAGGAAGATACCAGCGTCGACAGAGTCTTGATCAGTAACGACTTCATGTACTGGGGCGGCAACGGACCGCCAATCCCGGAATTCCGCGGATACAACCTATGCAAGGAAGGACGGGGCTATCGAGTCAACTTTCCGGAAGAAGTGGCAGAAAAGTTTGTTGAATGGATCAGGCGGCTTCAGGGCGCCGGTGAAACCGGAGTTTGCGGTAACCCGCTGGATTTGAAGATGAGCGAAAAGATCCGCCGGAAATCCCGGAAGCCGTCAGGTTCGGATGGTTGAGCACAGAAGCCACCGGGTATTTTGCCGAACGAATGAAGGGCCCCTTGGGCCAGAGCCATGCCCTGTACGAGGGTTTTTAGATATTGGAGGGCAGACTCGGCTTCTGGGACCACGGCCGCTATGCGCTACCCGCGGACGTTCGACTGAACGGGTGCGGAACGCATCGCCGCCGAAGGCCGCTCCCGGGAACTAGCAGACGGACTCAGGCGATTCCAATCCCCTGTGACCGTCGAGGATTCGTAGCTACCCCGCGACTTGGAGCGGCAACTGACCGGGACCTCCTGACATGCCCGCAGAGAAGCGCGAAGCCCGGTTATTTCCAAGGGGACTTCAGGCCAGGGAACAGGGGCGCATGAGGAAGCCGGATGACCACGCCGCTGCACCGCTCAGGGGCAACGGCGAACGCGCGACACTGCCTGCAGGCCTGTACCTGCCGGGGCTGCGGCCGTAGCGTTCCATGTGCAAGGTCTGCAGTGAGCCCACCGGCTCGGTCCACGGAAAGCGATGCCCGCGTTGTGCCGTCGCCCTCATCTCCTGACCGAGTGCGCCACCGGACCATGGGGACGCCACGTAAACATTCTCCGGGAGTTGACGATGCCTGACTACCATGCGCACTCAGCCAACGACGAAGGTCAGCGGCACGGGTTGGTGGAACACCTCCGGGCGGTGGCCGAACTGGCCCGGGAATTCAGCAGTCCCTTCGGCGGGGGCGAAACCGCCTACTACGCCGGCCTCTGGCACGACCTGGGCAAATTCGATCCTGAATTTCAAAGGTACCTCTTCGGCGGGAGACCACGAGGTCCCGACCACAAGGGTGCCGGGACCCGGCTGGCCTGTCAACACCTGGGTCCGGGCGGACTGCTGGTTCAGGGGCACCACGGCGGGCTCGGGGCGATGCAGAACTTGAAAGGATGGGCAGCCGAGAAGGGAGGAACCGGAGCCGCAACCCAGGCGCTGGAATCGGCCCGCCGGCTGATTCCTGAACTGGAACCCCGTCACCCTGTGGATTTTCCGGACTTCGTGAAGCACGATCCGGTCAAGGCCGAACTGTGGCTTCGCATGGTTTTTTCCGCGCTGGTGGACGCCGACTTCCTGGACACAGAGCTGCATTTCTGTCCGGGGCGAGCTGCGCTTCGCAGCTCCGTCCCCGATATGCCCCAGCTCTGGGACCGGTTCCTGACCCGCCACTGCGAGAGTGTCACTGGCGCCTCCGGTCCAGTCAACGCCGTCCGGTCCGAGGTATACGACGCCTGCCTGGCCGCGGCTGAAAGGCCCCCTGGGGTGTTCCGGCTGACCGTCCCCACCGGCGGCGGGAAAACCCTGTCGGCCCTGGGATTCGCATTGCGCCACGCCTCGGCGCACGGACTGAGGCGAATAGTAACGGCAACCCCGTTCATGTCAATCACGCAGCAAACGGCGGAGGTCTACCGGGAATTTCTGGAGCAGGACGGGAATCCGGAGCCGTCCGTGGTGCTGGAGCACCACTCCATGGCCGATATGAGCGAGGATGAAGAATATGAGCGCGGCCAGGTTTGGTCGAGGCTGGCCGCCGACAACTGGGACGCCCCGGTGGTTGTCACGACCACGGTGCAACTCTTCCACAGCCTGTTCTCCAACAGGACCAGCTCCACTCGCAAACTGCACCGCTTGGCCCAGAGCGTCATCATTCTGGACGAGGCCCAGACCCTGCCCTCGAAACTCCTGGAGCCGATTCTGGATATGCTGAGGGAATTGACCGAGAACTACGGGGCGAGCGTCGTGCTGTCCACCGCGACCCAGCCGGCATTCGAGACAATCAAGCCCTTCGCCAACGTTCCGGCAACGGAAATCGCCCCGGACTATCCCCGCCACTTCCAGGCCCTCAAGCGAGTCAACTACGAATGGAAGACGGAACCGCCGCTCTCCTGGCAGGCGGCGGCAGACCTGATGCGGGAGTCCCCGCAGGCGCTGGCGGTGGTGAACACCAAGAAGGACGCGCTGGCGCTGCTGGAGGCTCTTGAAGATGAGTCGGCCCTGCATCTTTCCACCCTTCTGTGTGGGCGGCACCGCCAGCGGGTCATTCAGGATATTCGGGGCCGCCTGGACCAGGGGCAGGTCTGCAGGGTGGTCTCCACGCAGGTGGTGGAGGCCGGGGTGGACCTGGACTTCCCGATGGTGATGCGTGCCGTCGGCCCATTCGACAGCATCATCCAGGCGGCCGGACGATGCAACCGGTCCGGCCGCCTGGACCTGGGCCGGGTCGTGGTGTTCCAGCCGGAAAGCGGCTCCAGACCGCCGGGCGATTACCGGTTCGCCACAGACGAGACGCTTAGCATGTTGAGCGCCGGAAGGCTGGACCCGTACAACCCGGAGACGGTCTCGGAATTCTTCAGGCGGCTTTTTGACGTGAAAGACACCGACACCCAACAGATACAGCGATTGCGCAAGGTCCTGGACTACCCGGAGGTGGCCAAGCGGTTCAGAATGATCGACGAGGGAACAATCTCAGTGATTGTGCCCGAATACGGCACTACCGAAGAGAGACAGAGGGTGCAGACCGCACTGGAGCAGCTGCGCAGGGGGTCCCCGGAATCAAGACTCCTGCTCCGCAGGCTCCAGCCGTGGACGGTCCAGGTATACGATACTCAAACAGGGTCATTGGACCGCGCCGGCCTGGTGGCCGAGGTGATGCCCGGGGTTTACGAGTGGGTGGGGGATTACAGCCCGGTAACCGGAATCGGGGGAATCACGACCCTGGACCCTGACCGGCTGATCGTCTAGCGGGTGACAACAGGCCCTTGACAATGCCAGGCGGGGATGGCTAGGCTTGGGCTAGCATCTATCATTCGGTGACTAAATGTTCACGTGACCAAGTACGCGCCGTCGATACGATGAGGATTGAAACGGTGTTCTAAAAGTTCCCCACCCAACTACAACAACCACGGGCCATTCGCGTCAATGGCCTTCTGTCAGTAAAAGGCCGCCGCGGCGCATCGGGACAAGGCGCTGCGAGAGGATTGGATCATGCAATCGGATCAAGGCAGTCCATTGGAAGTCAAGGTCTGGGGCGAGTTCGCCTGTTTCACCCGGCCCGAGATGAAGGTGGAGCGGGTCACCTATCCGGCTATGACCCCGTCCGCAGCCCGGGGCTTGCTGGAGTCCATATTCTGGAAGCCGGAATTTCACTGGGAGGTCGAGGAGGTCTGGGTGCTGAGGCCCATCCGGCACTTCTCGATTCTTCGCAACGAGATCAACTCACGCCAGACCGCCCAGGTCGCCCGGGGCTGGCAAAGGGAGGGAGGCGGATTCGGCGCAACAGCGCACCGGGCCCAGAGGCACACCCTGGCGCTGCGGGACGTGGCCTACATCATCAGGGCCCGCCCCATGGTCAGAGAGGGAGTTCAAGAAGACCCGGCTAAGTACCGGGACCAGTTCCGGCGCAGAGTGAAAGACGGCCGGTGTTTCGCCACGCCCTACCTGGGCTGCCGGGAGTTCTCCGCCTGGTTCTCCGTCCCAGAGGGCGACGAAGCCCCGCTGGAGATCAACGAGGACCTGGGGAATATGCTGCTGCGCATGGATTACCTTCCGGGCGGTTCGGGGAGCGCCGTCCCCCAGTTCTTCCATGCCGAACTGAAGGGTGGTGTTCTGAGAGTCCCCAAGGCATCGTCAGGGGAGGCGTGAAGTGCTGCTGAAGAAACTCGCCGAGTACTCCGAACGGCAGGAATTTCGGCCCAGCCTGTACAGCGAAGGACCGGTCCGGTACTGGATCAACCTGGATCGGGACGGGCGGTATATCCCACCTTTCAGCGATAGCGCGGACCCGTCGAGCCCGCGAACCCGCCGGGGGCAGCGCCGCCACCTGCCCCAGGTGCAGAGAGCGTCTGGCATTCGCCCGCTTTTGCTGGCTGACAAAGCCGATTACACCCTGGGTTACGCCGCGGACGAGAAACGGACCAAGCGGGCGGCGGACTGCCATCGGGCATACCTGGCCCTGGTAGAGCGCTGCGCCGCCGAAACGGAGGATCCTGACGTCCGGGCCGTGCTGAACTTCCTGCACAACGACCCGTTGGGGCAGATTCAACCGGATGACTCCTTCGACCCCTCCGGGATCATAACCTTCCGGGTCGAGGACAGAACCGTGATCGACAACTCCGCAGTCCAAGCGTTCTGGGCGTCGGCCAACGCCGACGCCCAGAACGCCCAGGCTATGCAGTGCCTGGTGTGCGGGAACCGCCGTCCGGTGCTGGACCGGCTCCAGGCCAAGGTGAAGGGGATTCCCGGAGGGCAGAGCGCGGGCACCAGCCTGATCTCGGCCAATTCCACGGCCTTCGAGTCCTACGGTCTCAGCGCTTCCCTGGTCGCTCCCACCTGCTCCGGCTGCGGCGAGGGATTCACCCGCGGCCTGAATGCCCTGCTGGATAGCGAACAAAACAGGTTCACCTCGGGCAAAGGCGTGTTCGTCTTCTGGACTCGGGAGGAGTACGAGTTCAATTTCTTCTCGGCCCTGGAAAACCCGGACCCCACGCAGGTTCAGGACCTGCTGGAGTCGGCGCGGAAGGGCCGGCCCACGGACGTTGACGACGGGCCGTTTTATGCCCTCTCGCTTTCCGCCAGCGGGGGAAGGGCGGTGGTCCGGGACTGGATTGATACCACCGTGGGGCGAGCCAGACTGCATCTGGCGATCTGGTTTGGGAGGCAGCGCATCTCGTCCTGGTCGGAGGAATCTCCCCGGTATTACGGGCTGAGGGCCCTCGCTCTCGCCACCGTACGAGAGGCCCGCGACCTGCCGGTGACCACGCCAAGAACACTGGTCCGCGCCGCATTCGCCGGGGGGCCGGTGTCCTGGGACATTCTATCCCAAGCGGTCCGGCGCAATCGCGCCGAGCAGGGAGTGAGCCGTCCCCGCGCCGCCCTGATCAAGCTGGCGCTGCTCAGCCAGTGCAATGACCATCAGGAGGATTACATGGTGCAACTGGACTCCGGCAACGCCGACCAAGCCTACCTCTGCGGACGCCTCCTGGCCGTCCTGGAACGGGCCCAACGGGCGGCCATTAGGAACCTCAACACCACCATCGTGGACCGGTTCTACGGCACCGCATCCACCGCCCCCCAGTCAGTTTTCAGCCGGCTGATACGAGGATCCCGGGCCCACCTCTCCACTCTGGAAAGGGATAACCGGGGTGCCCACAACGCCATTCAAACGCAGCTGGAAGAGGTGATGTCCGGGATAAAAGCCTTCCCCAAGACACTCAACCTAGAGCAGCAGGGCATGTTCGCGCTGGGCTACTACCACCAACGGGCCAGCGACCAGGCACGAATGAGGGAAGCCTCCGACCGGATACGCAACGCCCAGGAGCAGGGAGGCGACGACGGCTCCGAAAACGAAAACGACTAGCAACTGGAATACAGTCCAATCCCACGGACTTGGGCAGAAACAAGAGGAGTGTCACCAATGATCACGACAGCGCAGGCCCATACGGATGTTGACCGCCGGCACGATTTCGTGCTGCTCTTCGACGTCCAGGACGGCAACCCCAACGGCGACCCTGACGCCGGCAATCTGCCTAGAATGGACCCCGAGACCACCCAGGGCCTGGTAACCGACGTTTCCCTGAAGCGCAAGGTCCGGGACTGGGTGGACGCCTCCAACAAGGACCAGGCCAGGTACAAGATATACGTCCAGAGGGAATCCTACCTGACGGAGACGCGCGCCCGGGTCTTCGGAGAACGGTCGGAAGGACGCCAGGGAGTCCCGCATACAGAAGCCAGGCAGTGGATGTGCCAAGAGTTCTTCGATATTCGCATGTTCGGCGCGGTGATGAGCATGCGGGAATTCAACGCCGGCCAGGTGCGGGGACCGTTGCAGTTGACCTTCGCCCGCTCCATAGACCCGATTCTCCCACTGGACTCCAGCATTGCCAGGGTCGCCCTGGAGCGCGGGGAGAGGTCCGAGGGGCGGGGGGATGACGACCTGGAAGCCCCCACCCACGGGACCCTGGGCCGCAAGGCCACCGTGCCCTACGCCCTTTACCTGGGCTACGGGTTCTTCAATCCCCACTTCGCCCGACAGACCGGAGCGACCTCCGAGGACCTGGAACTCTTCTGGAGCGCCCTCATCAATATGTGGGACCTGGACCGCTCAGCCTCCAGGGGACTGATGGCCTGCCGAGGTCTCTACGTGTTCAGCCACGAGAGCTCCTTGGGCAACGCTCCGGCGCACCGTCTCCTCGACCGCGTCAGCGTCCAGCGGAACAACGGAGTGGATGCGCCCAGGAGGTTCCGGGACTACGCCGTAACGGTGGACGAGACCGGCCTCCCTCAGTCTGTCGCCCTGACAAGACTCGAGGGCTGAGCAGTCGCCCGGCAATCGGGCTGAGCAACTGCTGAAATTCAGGAGGTCCTGCCATGCAAACGCCTCTCCCCGACTTGGACAACGCCGTGCTGCTTTCTGCCCTCGAGCATTACGGCTACTGCCCCCGGCAGTGCGCACTCATTCACCGGGAGCAGACCTACGACGAAAACATCTTCACCCTGCAGGGCAATGAGGTACACGAACGAGTGGACCAGCCGGGAACGGCAACGAGCGAAGGGGTACGGTCAGAGTACAGCGTATCCCTCTGGTCGGTATCTCTGGGATTGGTGGGAAAGGCCGACCTGATCGAATTCAGGGGCGACACGCCCTACCCCGTGGAGTACAAGCACGGGCCGTCCCGGGAAAACAACCCCGCCGACCTGCAGCTCTGCGGGCAGGCGATGTGCCTGGAGGAGATGCTGGACGTTGATGTGCCGGAGGGCGCCGTTTACCACTTCTCCTCGCACCGGCGGCGGGAGGTGGCCTTCACGCCTGAATTGAGGTTCTCGGTGGAACAAGCCATCACCGAGGTCCGCAGGATCCTGGCTTCGGACACACTGCCGTCCGCACCAGCCGACGCACGCTGCAGAAACTGCTCGCTCATTGAATCCTGCCTCCCCTTCGTGGTCTCGGACAGGAACGGAAACAGGGACTACCAGAAGCGTCTGTTTACTCCGGCTCGAGTGGAGGGATGACGACATGGCCCGCGAACTGCTCAATACCCTGTACGTGACCACCCAGGGCGCCTACGTGCATCTGGACAATCAGACCCTGGGGGTCGAGGTGGATGACGAGACCCGGCTTCGCGTGCCTGTGCATCATCTGGGATCGGTGGTCTGTTTCGGCAGGGTGAACGTCTCTCCCGCGGCCATGGCCCAGTGCGCCGAGGAGCAGCGTGACCTGGTCTTCCTCAGCCGGAGCGGACGCTTCAGAGCAAAGGTTGTCGGCCCCACATCGGGAAACGTCCTGCTGCGTTTGGCCCAGCACCAGGCCTTCCAGGATCCGGACCGATCAGCTTCCATCGCCCGGAACATTGTGGCAGCTAAGGTCCAGAACGCAAGGCTCCTGCTCATGCGGGAGGCACGCCAGACTAAAGACCCGGGAGCGGAAGAGGCTCTGCGAGATGCCGCCCAGGCCATGGCTGGTACTATCGAAGCCCTTCCAAAGGCCGACGACATGGATCAGGTCCGGGGAAGCGAGGGTTATGCGGCTTTAGCCTATTTCTCGGTCTTCAACCGGCTGATACGAACCCAAGACGACGACTTCGCCTTCGACGGAAGAAACCGGCGACCGCCGCGAGACCCCGTGAACGCCCTTCTGTCCTTTCTCTATTCCCTGGTCCGCGTGGAATGCCAGGCCGCCTGCGAAGGGGTTGGCCTGGATCCGCAGATAGGTTTCCTCCACGCCATACGCCCCGGCCGCCCATCTCTGGCACTGGACCTAATGGAGGAACTGCGAGCCCCGCTGGCAGACCGGCTGGCGCTGACCCTGATCAACCGCCGTCAACTGACTCCAAAGCACTTCTCCAAGGCCACGGGGGGTGGAATTTCCCTGACCGATGAGGGGAGGAACACCGTTCTGTCGGCCTACCAGAAAAGGAAGGCCGAGGAGATAACGCACCCTGCGACCCAGTCCAAGACACCCATAGGGTTGATACCGCACCTGCAGGCCAGACTCCTGGCCCGGCATCTTCGGGGAGACCTGGAACACTACCCCGCTTTCGTGTTGAGGTAACCGGTATGTGGATTCTGGTCACATATGACGTGAATACCGAAACCTCTGAGGGGCGCTCTAAGCTTAGGCGGGTCGCCAAGACCTGCGAGGGCTACGGACAGAGAGTCCAGAAGTCGGTGTTCGAATGCACCGTCAACGACAGGACCTTCCACAGCATGAAAAGGCGCCTGCTCGAGATCATGGACGAGGATCAAGACAGCATACGGTTCTACAAGCTCCCCGGAAGCCGGGACAAACTGGTGGAGGAGTACGGAAGAGGCGACGTGATCGACTTCACGGGACCGCTGCTGGTCTGACGCGAACCCAATGCTGGAGCTATTGCAGCCTGGAGGTTCGCGTTCGTAGCTGAATCGTAGCTGGAGGAAAGAAATGATCAGGGCAATAGGAACAAGTAGGAAGGCCCATATCAGGAGGTTCGCGCAGAACAGATAGGAAATTCAGATACAGGGTTGCATCCGGCCAGAAGGCCGGGTGAGGATTGAAACCCCGAGGGGCATCGTTGGCAACGCAAAGACCTCGCGGTTGCATCCGGCCAGAAGGCCGGGTGAGGATTGAAACGTCACACACTGCGCGAATGGGGATGAAACATCCCTGTTGCATCCGGCCAGAAGGCCGGGTGAGGATTGAAACGCGAACAACCTGGGCGACATGATCGCCGGGCTGGTGTTGCATCCGGCCAGAAGGCCGGGTGAGGATTGAAACGTGATCTACATGACCGCCCACGACTGGGAGATGGCTGTTGCATCCGGCCAGAAGGCCGGGTGAGGATTGAAACCAGACATACCCGCGTGATAGGTGAGAAAGATGGCATGTTGCATCCGGCCAGAAGGCCGGGTGAGGATTGAAACACAACCGAATGTCCATCTATGCGCTCCTTATGAAAGTTGCATCCGGCCAGAAGGCCGGGTGAGGATTGAAACTGCGACGGGAGGGTTACCGGCACGTCGTCAGTGTGTTGCATCCGGCCAGAAGGCCGGGTGAGGATTGAAACCGAGGATGCCGAGGCCGCCGCCACCGCGCCCCAGTTGCATCCGGCCAGAAGGCCGGGTGAGGATTGAAACCCGGACAGGGTGTAGACCTTCACCAGTGGGATGTAGGGTTGCATCCGGCCAGAAGGCCGGGTGAGGATTGAAACTTGTACAGGGACGGCAGAACCCGGTTGGTGATGGTTGCATCCGGCCAGAAGGCCGGGTGAGGATTGAAACTTGTCGAGGTAGGACACCTGCTCAAATCGGAAGCCTGTTGCATCCGGCCAGAAGGCCGGGTGAGGATTGAAACAACGCCTCCAGTACTGCAACGATAGTTTCCAAAATCGTTGCATCCGGCCAGAAGGCCGGGTGAGGATTGAAACCATTTGCCTATGAACGGCGAGAACATCCTGTTCGGTTGCATCCGGCCAGAAGGCCGGGTGAGGATTGAAACACTGTCCACACTACGACCGCAGAGAAGACAGACCTGTTGCATCCGGCCAGAAGGCCGGGTGAGGATTGAAACAGCGACCCTCACGCCTATTTGTGGCTGGCTCTCCCGGTTGCATCCGGCCAGAAGGCCGGGTGAGGATTGAAACCAGTGGTTGACCGCTACCAACTCCATGCGGCCGCCAAGTTGCATCCGGCCAGAAGGCCGGGTGAGGATTGAAACTTTGATGGACCGCTTGACCTCTGCCCAGGCCCTAGTTGCATCCGGCCAGAAGGCCGGGTGAGGATTGAAACATCCTACAGTTGGTTCCACCCGGTCAAATCACCCCGTTGCATCCGGCCAGAAGGCCGGGTGAGGATTGAAACCAGCAGTTCCCCCACATCATCGGCCGGCCGGTAGATGTTGCATCCGGCCAGAAGGCCGGGTGAGGATTGAAACCTCTGCCATGATGCCGTCTATCCCGTGGTAGGTCCGTTGCATCCGGCCAGAAGGCCGGGTGAGGATTGAAACGATGAGATTGTGGGGACCCTGTTGGAAGGGTTCGGGTTGCATCCGGCCAGAAGGCCGGGTGAGGATTGAAACACGGTCACACCGTCCGTCCTGTCGATGAACGTCACAGTTGCATCCGGCCAGAAGGCCGGGTGAGGATTGAAACCGGACCGCGGCCTTCTACGACGACAAGGTGGCCGGCGTTGCATCCGGCCAGAAGGCCGGGTGAGGATTGAAACAAGAGAACGAGCGGCAGCGTCTACACCGCCTTGACGTTGCATCCGGCCAGAAGGCCGGGTGAGGATTGAAACATCGGCGGATGGAACGTTGAGCCGGTACGAGAGAAAGTTGCATCCGGCCAGAAGGCCGGGTGAGGATTGAAACTGGTACGGCGTCCGGTCGAGGACGACGCCCTGCCTTGCATCCGGCCAGAAGGCCGGGTGAGGATTGAAACTGTGCCTAACCCGTAGCCTAAAGTTGACCGCGCCTCGTTGCATCCGGCCAGAAGGCCGGGTGAGGATTGAAACAGCGTCTTGTCTTACGATGATGACGACGGCGATAGCAAGTTGCATCCGGCCAGAAGGCCGGGTGAGGATTGAAACTCGGATGCCAGGATTGATGTACACGTGGACCGACGTTGCATCCGGCCAGAAGGCCGGGTGAGGATTGAAACCAGTCCACCTCGTGGCGCTCGACGAACTGCCGGAAGGTTGCATCCGGCCAGAAGGCCGGGTGAGGATTGAAACTTCGATTATCGGTTCATCCATCATTGCAGCGCCGTTGCATCCGGCCAGAAGGCCGGGTGAGGATTGAAACGGCCGCCATGGCGTCCAATCCCACGACGGACGCCGAGTTGCATCCGGCCAGAAGGCCGGGTGAGGATTGAAACACCGGACCGAGGGCGCGCTCCGGGCCGACCGGCGGGGTTGCATCCGGCCAGAAGGCCGGGTGAGGATTGAAACTGGTGGAACCTACGGGGCATATCAACTCCAAAAGGGTTGCATCCGGCCAGAAGGCCGGGTGAGGATTGAAACACAACCATGACCATCCGTTGGCGGACATATCCATCGTTGCATCCGGCCAGAAGGCCGGGTGAGGATTGAAACTTCGCCCAAGAGACCATTATCAATACCGACGCGCTCCGAGTTGCATCCGGCCAGAAGGCCGGGTGAGGATTGAAACTAGTCCCGGACGCGGCTATCGAGTGCATCATCGACGTTGCATCCGGCCAGAAGGCCGGGTGAGGATTGAAACAAGGTGGAAGCAGACAAGGAGGGCGCCAAGCCTCGAGGGTTGCATCCGGCCAGAAGGCCGGGTGAGGATTGAAACTAGTCCCGGACGCGGCTATCGAGTGCATCATCGACGTTGCATCCGGCCAGAAGGCCGGGTGAGGATTGAAACACCACCGCCGCCTCGACGGGGACGCCCTCGATCACGTTGCATCCGGCCAGAAGGCCGGGTGAGGATTGAAACACCGAGCGGAACAGGTATGTGCAATCTAATCAGCAGGAGGTTGCATCCGGCCAGAAGGCCGGGTGAGGATTGAAACATGATAAATCCATTGAATTCCGCATGAGCCTAAGAGGTTGCATCCGGCCAGAAGGCCGGGTGAGGATTGAAACCACGAAAATCATGTACGGGATACCGCCTGCCAGCGGTAGTTGCATCCGGCCAGAAGGCCGGGTGAGGATTGAAACTTTGTTGAGGATGGCAACGAGGCGGCGACCGAACGTTGCATCCGGCCAGAAGGCCGGGTGAGGATTGAAACTGGGTGGACTCTGCGGAGTATTCCGTTGTGGCCTACGTTGCATCCGGCCAGAAGGCCGGGTGAGGATTGAAACAGCAACAAGATGGGGATGTCCCCGCTGATCGGCGTGGGTTGCATCCGGCCAGAAGGCCGGGTGAGGATTGAAACCCGCTGGAGGCCGAGGCCATACTCCAGGAGGCGGAGGTTGCATCCGGCCAGAAGGCCGGGTGAGGATTGAAACATTGCTCCGTTGGTGATGGTCGCTACCCTGGTGGGTTGCATCCGGCCAGAAGGCCGGGTGAGGATTGAAACGGGTTCTGCCTGGTGGTCATCTACTACCGGACCATGTTGCATCCGGCCAGAAGGCCGGGTGAGGATTGAAACGTGAGACTGACAGGAGTGGAGCCGGAGTTGACGAGTTGCATCCGGCCAGAAGGCCGGGTGAGGATTGAAACAAGCGCAATCCGCCCCAGGTTGTGAAGACACAAGAATTGCATCCGGCCAGAAGGCCGGGTGAGGATTGAAACCTGACCATGAGGCTGTAAAAGGCGGAGGTAAAGTGGACCACGTGGGCGGAATGGCCGCTGACTTATGGCTGTCGCAGGCCAGGATAAATGTCCGGCTAAGTGGCCGGCATAAATGTCACTAGCTTAGTCCGCTATGGTATCAGATGTTGATACCGGCGGAGTTTCCGGGGTTCGACGCGTGGGCGGACTCTCGGCGTCAATGTATCTCCTCACGGTGTCTCTGTGGATTCCCAACTCCCTCGCCATTCCTCGAATGGACAGCCCCTTAAGCTTGGCCCGCTGCACCGCTTTCCATCTCTTCTGCTGCAGAAAGGTCGGCTTCCTCGGCGATGCGACTACCTGCAACCCGGCTACGTCCTGATCGTCAATTGCCGCAGCATGAGCATCTTCTTCTTGATCCGGCTTTGCGCTCGGCGATTCGAGAGCTGTAACCTAAGGTTTTGACGCGAGCCCGGGATCGGGGACCGGGATGGTAGCAGCTGAGGAAGTCCCGTTGCGGCTTCGGAGAGATGCCGCACTGGGCGGTGCTTCCTGGGAAGCGATGATGCGTCCCTCATGCTGTAGCGACAGCCGGCCGTCCAGTCCCTCCAGTACCACGACAACCGCTCCGGCGTAGCTGCGGCGCTTTGGATCGGGCAGGAGCTGCAGGGCCTGTTTGTAATACTTCACAGTGTTGTCCCGGGCCACTCTCCTGCGGTGCTTGAAGCACAGGACCTGTTCCAAGGGCAGGTCTCGCTGCAAGGGACGGAATGCAGGCTCGGGGCACTGGGCCGGAACCCCAAAACGCCGGTTGAACCTGGGCAGGAACTGCTTCAACACGGCCTTGGTCTGCTCAAAGGTGGTTGCTCCTGCGAGCCGGAGTTCCGTGATCAGCCGGTCCTGGAAGGTTCCGGCCGTACGCTCCACACGCCCCTTGGCTTGCGGAGAAGGGGCGAAAATCAGTTGTATTCCCAGCTCCTCCATGGCTCGTCCGAACTGGGTGGGCGTCCCGGCGGGCTGATATTCCGAACGGTGCTTGAATACGGGGTGCCGATCGGTGTAGAGGGCGAGGGGCCTGCCACAGCGCTGCACCAAGCCCTGGACCAACAGGAAGTAGCTGTGGGTATCCTCCCGGCTGCAGAACAAGGCGTTGACCACGGCGCCGGTGGCATCGTCCACCGCGAAGAGCAGCGCGAACTGGGGCCCGTCATCGCCCAGCCAGCGGTGGTAACTGCCATCCATCTGTATCAGCATGCCCTCCCGGGGCATCCTCTGGCGACGGACCCGGTGCTTCGGTGGGCGCCTTCGCCTTGGACTGCTGAGCCCGGCGTTCACCAGGATACGCCGAAGTGTAGTCCTGCCCATGTCGAGACCCTCGCGTTCACTGAGCAACTCTGAGAGATGGGTGTGGTTGGCTCCCTCGTACATCGTGCGAGCCAGGTGAACCACCCTGCTCCTGGTCGCCTCGGGAATAGCGTTGGTCGGTTCGCGCCCCCGGTGGCCGTGAGCAACGGCGGCAGCGCCCTTCTCCCGGTAAGCCGCCAGGATGGGCCTGGCGTGCCGGGGGCTGACGCCCATCAGCATGGCCGCCTGGTCCAGTGTCATGTGCCCAGCCAGTAGACTGTTGAGAATCTGGAGTCTCGTCAGTTCTTTGGGATTCAATGTCACATTCTCCATGGAGTGAATGTGACATTTCTGCTGGCCAGTTAGCGAGGACGTTTTCGCTGGCCTTCGACACCACTTGGCCTAATTTCTCTCCGCCCTTGACACGACAATTATCGAATGGTTGGAGGAGCGGCATCCCGGCCGGTTCAGTGCCTCGCAACTGCGTACCCTGCAACGACGATTACAGGACTGGCGAGCGCTGAACGGTCCCGATCAGGAGGTGTACTTTCCCCAGGAGCATCCGCCGGGCCGGGAAGCCCAGTTCGACTTCACCCACTGCAATGCCCTGGGCGTGACCGTCGCTGGCCAGATCTATCCCCACCAGCTGTTCCAGATGATTCTCAGCCACTCGGGGTGGCGTTACGCAGAGGTCGCCACCAGCGAGACCTTCCTGGCATTACAGCAGGGACTGCAGGCCGCCCTCTGGGCTTTGGGCGGTGTCCCGGAGGTGGTGCGCAGCGACAATACGTCTGCCGCCACCCACGAGATGCGCCGCAGCCGCGGCCGCGCACTAAACGACAATTACACCGCTCTCCTGGACCACTACGGCCTGCGCTCCACCCGCATCAATCGTGGCCAGAGCCATGAAAACGGCGTCGCCGAGCAGGGACATTATCGCCTCAAGGATGCCGTGGACCAAGCCCTCATCCTGCGTGGCAGCCGCGATTTCCACACCGCCGACGATTACGCCGGCTTCGTCCAGCAGATGGTCGAGAAGCGCAATCGCCTGGTGAAGGGGAAGCTGGAGCAGGAAATGGCTTGCCTACGGCCCCTGCCGCCAGCTCCCATGCCGGAATACGTCAACTACCAGTCCAGGGTGCGCAAGTGGAGCACCATCCAGGTAGCGGGACATAGCTACAGCGTCCCATCCCGTCTCATCGGAAAAGAAGTGCAGATCCGTCTGTACGCCGACTGGGTGGAAGTGTACTACAAGGGTCACCTGGTGGAGGGCATGGCGCGGGTGCGTGGCGAAGGAGAAGCCGCATTGCCTCACTAAAAACGTTACTTTTAGGAAGTGATTGCCTCAAATAGAATGCTACCGAAAAATCGGGAGGCGGTCACTTGACGGGAGGCATCAGCAGGATGGCGAAGCAAGAACTTCTGGCTGCGATTCGAGACCGTTACCGGACATCGTCCCGAAAGGACAAGAGCCTTATTCTCGACGAGTTCATCGCAGTCACCGGTCACCACCGGAAACACGGCATCAGGCTGCTGGGACAGGCCGGGGACGCGAAGGACAAGGCGCCTGTGGTCAAGGGTCGGCGCATCTACGACGAGGCGGTCCGAGAGGCGGTGATCATGATCTGGGAAGCTTCGGACCGCATCTGCGGGAAGAGGTTGAAGGCGGCGTTGCCCCATCTGGTGGAGTCTATGGAGCGACACGGACATCTGAGTCTGGACCTCGAAGTGCGAGACCGGTTGCTGTCTGCCAGCGCGGCCACCCTGGACCGGCTGCTCAAGCCCATCAGGGCCACCGTAGTCAGCCGGCGGAAACGGCGACGGAATCTGACCCGTGGCCGCCACATCCCGGTGCGGACCTTTGCCGACTGGGACCGCCCTCCGCCGGGCTTCCTGGAAATCGACCTGGTGGCCCACTGCGGGGACAACATGGGAGGTTCATTCATTTACAGCCTGGTGGCCACCGACGTCTGCACCGGCTGGACCGAGGCGGTGCCGCTGCTGGCTCGGGAGCAGTCCCTGGTGGTGGCTGGGCTGGAGGTGATCGCCAAACATCTGCCCTTTGCTATCCTGGGCATCGACTCCGACAATGACACGGTGTTCATCAACGAGACCCTCACCGGGTACTGCACGGATCGGGGTATCGAGTTCACTCGTTCCCGAGCGTACCGGAAGAATGACCAGGCGTGGATTGAGCAGAAGAACGGAGCGGTGATCCGGCGCGATACTCGGGCCAGGTTGCGGGACAGACCATGGCGCACCTGTACGAGGCGATGCGCCGGTACGTGAACTATTTCCAGCCCTCGTTTAAGCTAGCGGAGAAGAGACGGGACGGGTCTGCGGTGATCAAGCGCTACAGTCCTCCAGCCACGCCCTGCGAGCGCGTGATGCGGCACGAGGCCGTGAGCGCCGAGGTGAAGGCGAGACTCGGCGCACGCCGGGACACGTTGGACCCAATGGCGCTGCTGCACACCATCAGGGAGGCCCAATCAGCACTGGCGACGATCGTGTCCCCGGAGGTCGGGGCGACGCCGCGGGGCGAGAGTCTGGAACGGTTCCTGGCGAGACTGCCCGACCGGTGGCGTGAGGAGCAAGGGCATATTGACCGGAAGCCGCGGGTGAAACCGCGACGCACCTGGCGAACGCGACCCGATCCTTTCGAAGGGGTGTGGGTCGACGTACTGGCTTGGTTGCAGGAAGACCCGGATGCCAACGCGGTGGCGTTGTTGGGTCGATTGCAGTCAACCCATCCGGACCGTTTCAGCCGCGCCCACCTGCGAACTCTGCAACGCAGGGTGCAACAATGGCGAGGGATCATGGCGAACAAACTGGTCTACGCCGCATCCGACGAAACTCCGGCGGCGCAACATCCAATGCCGGAATTGGTGCTGGTCTAAGGTGGTCCTAAGTGCCGAGATTTCGGTAACATTCCTCGGTGAGGCAACGGGATCCGGCAAGAATAGTTGACGCGGGACAGGAGGTGTTCAACACCGACCAGGGGAGCCAGTTCACCAGCCAGGAATTCACCCAGGTCCTTCAGGACCGCGGTGTGAAGATCAGCATGGACGGGAAGGGACGGTATGCCGACAACATCTTCGTGGAGCGGCTGTGGCGCACGGTGAAGTACGAGGAGGTGTACCTGAAGGCCTACGCCAGCGCGGGGGAGGCCCGGAGGGAACTGGGAGCTTACTTCCGGTTCTACAATGACCAGAGGCCCCATCAGGCCTTGGGATATAGGACGCCGGGGGAAGTGTTCTCTGAGGGCCGGGCGCCCCAAAATGAAGAGTCAACAGTTGGGAGGTGGTCGCCGGAAGCGGACGTGGTATCATATGCGGGAGCGGCGGGACCCTCACTTAACTCCGCCTTAATTCTGTCCAACTATCCGGGTCCACCTCACTCAAGGCCAAAAAGAATCGCTGGTGGCCATGGTTTGAAACATGATAAGATATGTTGTGTCAAAGGCTGCGGGTGAATCAACAATCCGCTTTCCCGACGCGGGATGAGTTGTCTCGGTAGGATCAATGTGGAATTAGCTGAGTGCTCCATAACGGTTAACCTTGTCAAGCCTCAGGCTGCATCACTTTGGCTGGTTGCCAAGACCCAACACTTTGATACCATCAGGGCGTTCTAGCGGGAATCCGGTATTCAGTCCTGGGACAGTGCTTTCAGAGACCTGATTATGAGTTATGCCCGAGAAGTCCCACAACGTCCAACCGTTTATGTGGGAACACTTGTGGGAAACCCAAGGGTATAGAGCCAGTACTAACGTTATTTAGCTTTAATATACGAGGTCTTATACTCCCCCTATCTCCACCAACCGGCCCCTGTAGCTCAGAGGATAGAGCGGCGGCGTCCTAAGTCGCGCGTCGGGGGTTCGAGTCCCTCCAGGGGTACCACGCCTTACCCGCAGCCGGGACCGGGCCGCGTAGAGCGGCCTTTTTTGGTGCCCCTCTCTCTGATGGAGTCTCCCGCGGCGTGGGATCATATAGTGGATGGTCGCCGCGCCGGGGCTAATCGCGATCTCCTTCAAGAACCACTTAATGAACACCTTGGACTCGGTGAGCGCGCTACGGCACTTTGCGCACTTGACTAATCTGCTGAGGAAATAGGAACTCACAACACGTCGTGGATGAACCTTCACTGGTGTGCTTGATCGCATCAGCCCGGCGACATCTCTGAACTATTTTCGCGAGACATTGGCCCTAGAGGCGTCCTCGGCGCGCACGGGTCGGACATTGTCTTTGACGATGGTTCCCCAGACGAGCCTACTTGTTATCCAATAGACACCATAAGCCCCGGTGCTCTTAGGCTGTGGGATTGGATACTGTTGGGTAGCCAAGGGTGACCATCTGCCAAGTTCCTAGAAGCGCACCAGAAGTGATGGTCTCACGCTAGTATGTCTTGCTTAGGATGGAGCTAGTTGCGCAAGTCCAAAATTGTTAGGCGATCCGCGCCCGTCTAGAGTCATTGTCTACCGTAACATTTATCAAGAGTGGAGGGAACATGTAACAGTGAGACGGAGCAAAACTGTACAATCGGGGCAAGTGCGGCCGGGCTGGTGTCTGGTCGTGGAATCGGTCGACCCGGACTCCGGGTAGCAGGAACGATCTGGGAATTTTAGGGATTGCTTAGGTGTTGGTGAGAGACCGTCATAGCCATAGTCCGCCTGCTCAGCTTAAGGGATAGCTCTGGCTGTTCATCTCTAGGATGTGTAGGCGGTGTGTGAGGCAATTGAGCAGTGCACCCATGAGCCTATCTGAGTCAAAGACGCCGGTCCACTTGTCAAAGAGCAGAATGGTGATGACTAAAATCGAACCTGTCTCATAACGCTGGCTAAAGACCCCGACGAAGAGTTCGAAGCTGATCTTGGGCAGGGGGATGCGCAGTGAGGTGTGCGGTGATCTACTCTACTTCCGTGAGATGACTATGCACATCATCAATAATTTCCAACAACTCGGCGAAAGTGCCTTCTCCACCGATCAAGTCCCACATCTCTTGGCCCATCAACACCTGATCATTCATATCCATGATCTGTTTGGTGAAGCTGTGGCCGTATTTCTCACGCGTCAAGAACGGATTGTAAGTCAGGCCAAGATATCCCTTCGCGCCACAGACACCCTTTCTCTCCATTATGAGGAGGTAATACAAGATTTTCCGTTTAGACTCAGCGGCTACGTCTAAGTTGGGAAGTGGAGTCTTCAATTCGATGAACAAGGGACCGTCAGCAAAGTCCCCTATGTACAGATCTGCTGTCACCGCACGGGAAGTCTGACCACCCCCAGGTGAATTCAACACTTCCGACAGTTCGGTTTCGTGGTCCGGTTCCCTCGGCGTAGTTCGCTGACTCTTTGGCGTACGGAGTTCAGTTACGATTTGCTCAATCATGTTGCATGCGGCGTCATTAACTACACCCTCGACAACGTGCTCCGTGAGTACTTCGGTATATTGATCTTCACCGATCGCCTTGGCGAGTGATGGGTAAAGTGCATCTCCCATTGTCGTGACGACACTTCTCTCAACCCTTGCTGCCAGCACCGCCTCGTCAGAAAACAAGAGCCGATGAAACGGATAGGCGCGTTTAATGTCAGCAAGGGTCCACTTAGTCAACTTTGGAAGTTGACTAACAGCATATTCATAGAGAATGCTCCACACGCGATCTCTAGTTTGTGTCCGCACGAGTTAATCCCGCGTCCACACTAAGATGCTCTCAAAGAAGTCGCCTGCTCGACGGCCTGTGCGCCTGTTCACATGCCGCTCCAAACGAGTCTCGCATCGCATTCCTACTCTGTTGCGGATTTCGTCATAGAGACCCAGGTTGTCGTTAACGATCACTACCATCCGCCCGCCTCGGATCAAACTATATTTCACGTTCAGGAACGATGAGACCATGCTATCAACGTACTCGGTTCGGGCTCGCTGTGAGTTACCATTTGAAGCACTACCAATTTCTTCATCCGCCCGCCATGGAAGGCCAAGTAGCTCGTACGCGTACCGATGCTGCTCGTGGTAGTCGATCAAACCGACATATGGCGGGGAAGTAACTACTAGGTCGTGTCTCGGAAAGTCGACTACTGAACTATCGCCGGCGATAATAGCGAGCGCGGCTCCCCTACGAATCTTGGAGAATTCACGGATTCTCTTTAACGTATCTGCGCTGTATCGTTTTAGGAAACGTGTCGCGTCTTCGGTCGGTCTACAAGTGCGGCCGTGTTTGTAACAGTGGTATGGCTCAATTTGAGGTTTCTTGGGAAAGTCCAGATCGAAGTGAGTCGTGCGCCGCGCGGAACGAGCCGCGCGCGACAGAATCAGACGCAGGACATCACTATAAACGTAGTCGCTAACCAGCGACTGGTACGCCAACAGCGACTCGAGTGCGGGCGGTGCAAACCATGAATATAGATAGGCGCTCGGATGGTACGGTGCAACTCTTTCGAGAAGTCGCGGCCGGCGCGATGAAAGCGCCCTGTTAAATATGTTGTGAACCTCGGCTTCAAGCAGGTCGAGGTCATAAGTCCCAGTCTTGACGCGTGTGATGAGGCAGTTGAACTCCGAGATGTCACATCCAATGGCATTGATCCCGAGTGCAGCCGCCTCCACTAGCGTCGTTCCCGATCCTGCAAACGGATCGCATACGGCGATCGGTTGAAACTTGCGTAGGAATATTTCCACAAGCTGGGGCACGAACTTTCCGAGGTATGGATGAAGCCGGTGAACATGTTTAGTCCGAATGCACTCTGGAAGGTCCTTCTCTCGCCAGTTCAGGTTGAGACTCCCCAACGGGGTGTCAGAATTAACCTTCTCGAACGCGGTGAAGGGTATCAGCGGATACTGAGGTGCATAACCATATCGGTTCCCAGCGACGCCGTTCGTGTTATCCAATTTAGATTTGGTCGCACTTTGGCGACTAGTCATAGCATAGCGGCTCCAATGCGATGTGACACGGTCTAGTCTTTGCAGTATAAAACCCGCCTGCCACCTCAATCAATAGCTATCCCACACTGGTAACTGTTCAGTCTTTGTGAATTCCTATCGGGAGGCAGTGTCACAGGTCGGGCAATTTAGTTCTGAGCGAGGTCGCACCCTCCCACTCCGAGCGGATTCGTGTCATAAGCTCTGAACGGTTACGCCAACGTGAATTTCTTTTCAAGGCTGAGTGTTTGGTCTATAATTGTTCCAGACGCCGGCTGAACATTGGGCCGCAGGAGCGTAGCTCAGTCTGGTCAGAGCGCTGGTCTCCAAAACCAGTGGTCGGGGGTTCGAATCCTCCCGCTCCTGCCAATTCTTGATGATTTAAGACCCCCGGACCAGTCCGGGGGTCTTTGCTTTCCAGCTTTGCCATGCCAACCTTCTTCCTGTTGACCCTCACATGGTATCTATTGACTGGTATCTATTGACAGTATTTAGCACATTAGCGAGAATGAGGAATGCCCTAAGACTTGGTTGCGAATCGAGTTTTGCGCCGCGGCGCGGCATTGGCAAAGGGACCCATTCGGAAGGAGAACATCGTGGCTGACCATGATATAGCATTGATGGCCCACTTGATGCGGCGCGCCGGATTCGGCGCCCCGCGGGAAGAGCTGGAGCGGCGCGCCGCTAGAGGCTACGAAGCGACCGTGGAGGAGTTGCTGCGCCCCGAGGAGCAGCCTCCCGTCGAACGTTTCGAGATGATGCGGTACCACCCTTGGACCTGGCGCCCCGGGACTTTGCCCGGCATGGGCGCCGCCGAGTGGCTGCACGACATGATCAATACTCCCCGGCTCTTGCAAGAAAAAATGGCCCTGTTCTGGCACCACGTCTTCGCGGTCGGGGTCTCCAAGGTGGACCACTACGACGAGATCATGGACATGATCTTCATGTTCCGCGAAAAGGGCATGGGAGACTACCGCAAACTGCTCTCGGCCCTTGCCCGGGACCCGGCAATGATCTATTGGCTGGACAACTGCGAAAACCACGCCGACGCGGTGAACGAGAATTGGGGCCGGGAGTTGCTGGAGCTCTTCTCCATGGGAGTGGGCAACTATACGGAAGTGGATGTCCGGGAGTGTTCTCGGGCCTTCACCGGCTGGACCATCGTTCCCAAGCTGCCCCGGTTCCCCATAGGCCGCTACGACTGGGAATTCGAGTACCGACCGGAGGACCACGACCAAGGAGAGAAGACCTTCTTGGGGGAGACCGGCAACTTCGACGGCGACGACATCATAAACATTGTTTGCCAACAGCCCGCCACCGCCGAGTTCATCGCCAGGCACCTTTACAATTTCTTCGTCGCCGATGAACCCCAAGTACCGGCTTGGGCGGTCACGCCTCCCCAGGACCAACAAGCCACAGACCTGCTGGCTGACACCTTCGTCGAGTCTGATTACGACATTCGCTCGACGCTAAGGGTCCTGTTCAACTCCGACTTCTTCAAAGACGCGCGCTTCGCCAAGATAAAGAGCCCGGCCGAAGTGGTTGTTGGCACCCTCAGGCTGGTGGGCGGGTCCGAGTTCCCGGCGCCGGGCATCGGCGACTTGTCCCGTCAGCCCTGCTACATGGGTCAAGACTTGATGAATCCCCCCAGCGTCGAAGGTTGGCACACCGGCGCCGAGTGGATCAACAGCGGCTCCTTGGCCCGGCGGATCAACTTCACCGCGGGTCTCGTAGGCGACGCGGGCCGCCCGGGCACCAAAGCAATCATTGAACGCCTCAAGACCCAAGGGACCCTGACCCCGGAACAGCTTGTCGATGCCTGCTTGGACCTGATGGGGCCGCTGCAAGTGACCGATGAAAGCCGTCAAGAGCTGCTGGACTTTGCCAGAGAAGAAGGGCAGCTTGGCTGGGAGACCGAGCGGGACGCTGAGTCTTCGACCCTCAGGGTGAGAGAGTTGCTCCAACTCATCGTCGCCCTCCGAGAATACCAGTACGCGTAAGGCGTCGGGAGACGGAATATGACCAGCACGAAGAAGGAACCGGTCTTGGTGGTCCTCCAGTTGACCGGAGGCAACGACTACCTGAACACGGTCATCCCCTACGCTAATCCCCTATACCGGGATAACCGTCCCGCGGTCGGAGTAGCCGAGGACCGGGTGTTGCGATTGGACGGCCAAGTGGGCTTGCATCCGGAGATGGGGCCGATAAAGCGCCTCTACGATCAAGGCGACGTGGCCATCATCCACGGTATAGGCTACCCGGATTCCCCCAGGTCCCACTTTCGATCGATGGACATCTGGCACACCTGCGAGCCTGACAAGCTAGGCACCGAGGGCTGGCTGGGGCGGGCCTCCCGGGAGATAGACCCCAACAAGGATAACGTGCTGACCACGGTCAGCTTCGGCCCTTCGTTGTTCCGGGCGCTGACCTTGCCTGGTGTCCCGGTGGCTTGCGTCGACGATCTGGACAATTACGGCCTCCTCACCGGAATCTCCGAGGAGCGCAAGCGGGCCAATATTTTGGACCGGTTCGCCCGCATGTATTCCCCGGTGATGGGCAGCGGGCCGGTAATGGACTACCTGGGCCAAACCGGCTTGGATACCCTGAAAGGGGCCGACATCCTCAAGGAAGCCCCGGCGATATATTCCTCGTCGGTGGAGTACCCCGATAGCACTATCGCCAAGAGCCTTAGAAGCATAGCCCAGGTCCACATGGCCGAGCTGGGCACTCGAATCTTCTACTGCGATCACGGGAGCTTCGACAGCCATTCGAACCAGACCGGCATGCACGACAAGCTGTGGAAGGACGTATCCGAGGGTGTGGAAGCTTTCTTCGACGACCTGCGAGAGCACGACGTGGCCGACAACGTGATCATGTTCATGTTCACCGAATTCGGCCGGCGCGTCCACGACAACGGCTCTGGCACGGACCACGGCGCCGGCGGCGTCGCTTTCGCCTTGGGGGGCGCGGTCAAGGGAGGTCAGTACAGCGAGTACCCGTCCATGGAATCCCGGGACTTGGAGCAAGGGGATGTGGTACCCAACGTTGACTTCCGCGGCGTCTACTCGACCATCCTGGAGGACTGGATGGGGTTGGACGCCAAGCCCATAGTAGGAGGGTCCTTCGAGAAGTTGCCTTTTCTCGGCTAACCGGTTCGCACCTTGAGCCCGAAAAGGCTATCATCAACCTACGGGCAAGGTTGAATGCAATAGTCACCGTGGAAGGATCATGGCCATGCTAACTCAGGAAGCCGCGGGCCGCGTTTACGATTACAGCCACTCGGTGGGCCGGGGCGCTCAGTCGGGTATGGGGTTCAACTACCCGGTGGCCGCAGCCTTGGGAAAGGGTGACACCGTGTACGTGGTGAACCGGGGCACCGAGACGATCAGCAACGTCAGTTGGAGCCGCACCGGCATTGGGGCCCGGGTGAGCAAGGTTGACGTGGGCGCCCAGGCCGGCGATGAAGAATACGTCAGCGAGTTCAGCAAGTACGGCGACAGCGACGGCCAGTTTATTTGGGGCGCGGGCGTTGCCGTGGACAGCGCCGAAACCATCTACGTTTCAGACGAGTGGCTCGACCGTATTAGCGTCTTCGATGGAGAGGGCAATTTCTTGAACCGCTGGAGCGTCTTGGATGCCGGAGAGGTGGGTCCATACGGCGCCTCCGGCATCGCCTTGGACCGGGATGAACACCTGTACGTGGTGGGCGGCCGGACCCATCAAGTCCGAAAATTTACCACGGGCGGGAAGCTATTAGCGGCTTGGGGCCGCTTGGGCAGCGGCGACGGCGAGTTCAACTCGCCCTGGGGAATCACGGTGGACCGCCACGGGCACGTATACGTGGTGGACCACCTCAATCACCGCGTCCAGAAGTTCGACTCCGATGGGCAATGGCTGACCCGATTCGGCAGCTTTGGCACGGGGCGCGGCCAGCTCTACTATCCGTCGGACGTGGCCGTGGACCCGGATGGCGACGTATACGTTTGCGACTGGAGCGACAACGGAATGCAACCGGGCCGGGTGCACATCTTCGACGCCGAAGGCGGGTATATCACCAACTTGATTGGAGATGCGCAGCAGTTGTCCAAGTGGGCCCAGATGACCGTGGACGCCAACGCCGACGTGATGAAAGCCCGCCGCCGGGTACGGTCCACCGAGCCCGAGTGGCGCTTTGCCGTGCCTACGGGAGTAGTTTTCGACGCGGACAAGAGTAGGCTGCTGGTGGTCGACGGGCAGCGCAGCCGGCTACAAATATATAACAAGCTGAAGGACTACACCCCAGCCCAGTTGAACCTCTAGCGCCCGGTCCCGAAAGTGGGTTGTCCCACCCCCTTGAATAGGGCGGCGTGGGCCGGACTGATTAGCAGTCCGGCCCACGCCGCTTACTTCTTCCGTCCTTCGAAGACGGGCGCTGTCCGAGCATCGTCAACCCGATGGGCAAGTTTTCCAGGCGAGAAATGGGACTGCCGATGCAACAACTCAGGTCTTTAGTCCCAGGTCCCGGAGTATCATCTGCGCCGCGTTGTGGCCCGGCGCGCCGGTCACCTCTCCCCCCGGGTGAGTGCCGGAACCGCACAGGTATAGGCCCTGTATGGGGGTCCGGTAGTCGGCCCATCCGGGCAACGGACGCTGGTCCAAGAGTTGGGGCGGGATTATGTCCAAGTGTCGTATGTTGCCGTCGGTTAGCCCAATCCGCTCCTCAATATCTTCGGGAGTGAAAACATCCCAATCTATTAGAGCGTCCCTCAGATTGGGCGCATAGGTAGACAGCAGGTCTATCAGGCGTTCCCCTTGCTCCCGCCGTACCTCGGCCCATGAGCCTTCCTTGAGGTGGGCCGGCTCGTACAGGACCCACAGAGACATGACGTGGTGCCCCTCGGGCGCCAGGGTGGGGTCGTAAACCGTGGGTATCTGGATTCGCATGATGGGATTGCGGCTCGGCTGCCCGTCCATGGCGTCCTGCCAGCTATTCATGTGGTATTCCAATGACGGATTGATTTGGCACATGGCCAGGTAAGTGGGGTCGAACTCCGGCCCCAAGTAGGCGGAGAAGTCGGGCAACTCCCGCAGGGTGCAATGAAACTTTAGGGAGGCCGAATCGGTCTTCAGGGCGCGTATCCCGGTGAGAAAATCCTCTTCCAGGCTGTCCGGGTCAAGTAGATTCAGGAATGTTCGCTTCGGGTCCGCGTTGGACACCACCACGTCGCTCAGCAAGGTCTCGCCGTTGACCAACTCCACGCCGGCAGCTTTGCCGTTTTCAATAATGACCCGACCCACCTCGGCTTCGGTCCTGATGGACGCTCCGTGGGCTTCGGCGGAGCGGGCCATGGCTTGAGTGATGTTGCCCATCCCTCCCCGGACGATTCCCAGGTTTTCCATGTCGTCCCGCAGGTAGCCTACCCTGAAATAAGCGGCGCTCAAAGCGCTCCCCGGCGCGGTGATGTCACCTTGGTCTCCGACCAAGCAGACTGCGCCCTTGACCTCTTCCGATTCGAAGTAGCGTTCCATCAGGTCCTTGACCGGGACGGTCAGCAGCGTCTGGAGGAGCTGTTCGTCCCCCGTCTCCCGGGCCCGGTCTACCAACTGGCCCAGAGTGGGCGGGGGCTTGAGGAAGAAATAGCGCAACAGGTTCGCCGCCCGCGTCCAGAAGTCCATCCATTCGACCCAAGCGTCGGCGTCGTGCTCAGATATTCTCCGGATTTCCTCGGCCGTCTTGTGTTCGTCGCGCCAGATTTTTAGATGTTGGCCGTTGGGGAAAGGAGCAAAGGCGTGGGGGTCTATGTTATAGACGTGGAACCCGTACCGCCGGAGTTCCAAGTCATCTATGATCTCCTTCTGTAGCATATGGCAAATGTAGGAGCAGGTGGAAAGGTAATGCCCGGGGAACCATTCCTCGGTAACCGCGGCGCCGCCAACGACGTGGCGCCTCTCCAAAACTTGGACTTGCATACCGGCGCGGGCCAGGTATCCTGCCGCCGCCAGCCCGTTATGGCCGGCGCCCAAGATGATTACTCGATTGTTCTGAGCCACGGCAACCTTCCTTCAAGACAGACTTGGGAAACTTACGGTCTCTGGGTTGAGAAATATTTGGGGCGGCTAGGGCAACGATTGACGACGGTTAGTTTATCCACTTATCTTGCTGTGGTCTGCCTTGGACGGCGACGCGAAAATCCGGGGAACGCCCATCAGACTGGGCTGCCCGGTCTCGAGACGCGGCCCTTCTTTGTAACGAGGGAGTTGTGACCGGGAAATCGGCGTGACCGCATCGTGGGCGCTAAGGAGCGCCCCGGCGAAGGGCACGTCCGGGCAGGGCCCCAGTGTGTCCTCCGTTTTCGATCACCGGCGTACCGTTGACGATTACGTGGTCCACGCCGGTGGGGATCTGCCGGGGGTTTTGCGGGGTGGAGCGGGGTCTGATGGTCTTTGGGTCGAAGACCACCACGTCCGCCTTCATCCCATGTTGCAGCAGGCCCCGGTCGGGAAGGCCGAGCCTCTGCGCCGGGCTGGACGTCATTTTCCTGACGGCGTCTTGAAGCGGGATCTTCCGTTCTTCTCTGACCAGGTCCGAAAGGATGAATGGGAACGACCCGTAGGAGTTAGGGGCCGGATAGTCCCCGATCAGGAGAGCGTCGCTGCCCACCATGTAGAGAGGGTGAGAAACCAGGTCCGGGATAGTGGAATAGTCCACCACGTCGTTGCAGTAGGATATCCGGAGGTCTTCCTCCAGCAGCAAGTCGCAAAGGGCGTCCACCGGGTGCTTTCCCAGCATATCCGCCACTTCATCCACCGGCCGCCCTTCCAGATGAAGGTTGTGAGGCTGCTTGAAGTAAGTAACCCGCAGATCGTGCCAGGTGCCATCCCCCCACGGTCTTACTTCTTGGCGGAGGCGTTCCCGGGCCTCGCCGGAGCGGAGGGCCTCTTTCATCCTGTCCGGCCCCCCTTCGTGGACCCAATCGGGAAGAGTAATGATGATGCGGGTGCCGCCGGAACTGTAGGGGAACATGTCGAAGGTAACGTCCAGCCCTTTTGCTCGTTCCTGTTCCACCAGGTCCAAGACCGGCCGGGCGCCTCCCTTGCTGTACTTGGAACGGAACAGGTGGGTTACGTGCAAGGGCACACCGCTCCGCCGGCTGATTTCAACCGCCTCCCGGAAGGGGTCCAGGTACCTATCCCCCAGCCGGTAGCGCACGTGGGTGTGGTAGATCCCGCCCAGCCGCGCCGCTTCTGTTGATAGGGCTACCAATTCATCCGTGTCGGCAAAATTTCCGGGAGGGTAGTCCAAGCCCGTAGACATGCCGAAGGCCCCTTCCTCCATGCCTTCCCGGAGTTGAGCTTTCATGTCTTCCAGTTCGGCGGCGCGGGCCGGCCTGTTGTCCCATCCCACGGTGTTGATGCGAAGGGCGGAGTTGCCCAGGATATAAGCGACATTTACCGCAACCTTGTTGTCGAACATGGCCAGGTACTCGGCCACGGTGGACCAAGTCCCCGGCAGGTCGGGGTCTCCCTCGAGCCCGGAGTTCAGGCGGATGAAGTTCCGGAGGTCCTGCTGGGACCTGAAGGGGGCGTAGGAGTTTCCGTCGATGCCGATCAATTCGGTGGTGACGCCTTGATGTACCTTGGCCTCGTGCTTGGGGTCCGCCAGCATCACCAAGGCCGAATGAGCGTGGACGTCGATGAAACCGGGACATACCACCTTGCCGGCGGCGTCGATGGCGCGCCCGGTCTCTAGGTGGGACGTGTCGCCCCGGATAATCGAGACCCGGTCACCCGCCACGCCAACCGCTCCATAAAAACCGGGGTTTCCGCTGCCGTCGACTATCATTCCGCCTTTGATCAGCAGGTCAAACATGGTCTCCTTATGCTTCAATCAAGAAATTGCGCAGTTTACTGGGTGACCGGGTCTTTGCTAGGTCCTGATCGACTCCAGCTTCTTCACCACTTCATCGGTGGAGACGATGTGCCGGTGCAGATTCATTTCCTTGGGCGTGAAACCTAGGGCCAGCCCCACCAATTGAGGCAGGTGCAGGATAGGCATGTCGATGTCTTCCTTCTTGTGCCGCTCGGCGTCGGCCTGCTTACCGTCCAGTTCCAGATGGCATAGGGGGCATGGGGTGACCATGCAGTCCGCGCCCTTTTGCCGGGCCTCCAGCGTGTGAGTTCCGCACATTTCCAAGGAGTTCTCCTCACTGGCGGACAGAATCGGAAAGCCGCAGCACTTACCCTTGCCGGAAATGGCGGTTACTTTCCCTCCCAGAGTCTCGATGGTGCTTTCCAACACCGTCTTGCGGCGTTCCCAACCCTTGGGGACCATCAGTTCCGGGGGGCGGC
Organism: Dehalococcoidia bacterium; assembly: GCA_965197665.1. GTDB lineage: Bacteria > Chloroflexota > Dehalococcoidia > Lucifugimonadales > UBA3495 > CBDANO01. The sequence goes on along the minus strand of CBDANO010000005.1, from coordinate 1,493,558 downwards.
GCAAGTAGCAGCCATAGAATGGGGCCACGTTCAGCCCCTCCAGCGGGCGCACGACCATTTCCTTCAGGTTATCCAGGCCGAACTCCTCGTCCAAGACCCAAAGGAAATGCTTGACCTCGACGGTGCCCTTGTACTCCAACCCTTCCGAGGCCAAGTACTCTTCGTTGATGCTTTGACGGTATTCCGGGTTGGTCTTGAGCCGGTGGTTGGCTTGGGTAAACACGCCCTGGCAGGTGCTGCAAATAGTCATCATCATCATGCCCATTTGCTCGACCTTGGCCAGGGTGCGGGCGTTGATGGGGTCGGACACCTCTTGACTAAGACAGCCGGCCCCGCTGCAACCAACGTCGGTCAACTCCACAAGCTCGATGTTCAGCTTGTCGGCCACCATCTTCGCCGCGGGGTAGAGTTCTGGGCAGCCGCCCTTGGACACACAGCCCGGATAGAACGCGTAAGCCATTATTGCTTGGCCTCCCATTTTCGGAAGATGCTCTTGATTCTGTCGGCCCCCGGCCTCTTGGGGTGCAGAAAGTAGGGCATGGGGAATTTACCCCGGCGCAGGGCCTTCAAGCCCAAGGGCAACTGCTTTAGCTGGGCCTTGATGTTGGTAAATCCCCCTTCGGTATCGATGGCAAGGCGGGTCTCATCCAGCCAGCCGTGGGTCTTGACCGAGGCGGCGAAGCTCTTGTAGTGGTTCCTGACCGAGGGGCTGCCGGCGCCCGCCTTGATGGACCGGTTCCGCAGAGCGAAGATACGCTCCGTGGGGTCGATTCCTTTGGGACAGTGTTCCGTCGCCTCGTAGCAGTGGCAACAGTCCCACACCCCTTCAGCGCCGCTCAGCTTGTGCAACCGCTCGGTGGTGCGGCCGTCCCGGGGGTCGGCGACGACTCGGTAGGCCTTGGTCAAAGCGGCGGGGCCTAGGAACTTCCGATCCACCACCATGGTGGTGCAACCCTCGTCGCACAACCAGCACATGGTGCAACTCATGACCTGCCGCAGGTCCTTAATAACTTCGTTGGACACGGGGTACTCCCGCTGGGGCTCGGGCTGGACAGGCTCTATCCAGGGCTCCACCGCTTGGTACTTGTCGTAGACCATGGGCCCCACGTCGAACATCATGTCCTTGGACACGTTGATCAAACGGATCGGCTCGACGGAAAGCTCACCGTCCTTTTCAACGTCGGATACGATGGTGCAACAAGCTATGCGATTCTTGCGGTTGAGGCGCATCGTACAATCGCCGCAAAATCCGCTGCGGCAGGTACCTCGAAAAGCCAGAGTGCCGTCTTGCTCTTCTCTGACTCGCATCAAGGCGTCGAGGACAGTTGCCTCCTCTTCGATGTCTAGAGAATACGACTGAAACTCGCCTTTGCCGTTGGTGGCCGGGTCATACCGCCGTACTTTAAGGGTAAGCTCCATTAGTAGGCCCTCCTTTGGGGCTGCCATTGGGTAATTACCACCGGCTCATAGGCCAGGGTCGGCCCGTCGGGCCCGTAGGAAGCTATAGTATGTTGGGCCCAGTTGGCGTCGTCCCGTTCCGGCTTGTCGGTGCGGTAGTGGGCACCGCGGCTCTCCTCTCTGGCCAGCGCGGCGGCCACTATGATTTGCGCTACCTCCAGCATATTGCCCAACTCCAGGACCGCCGAGAGGGAAGGGTTGTAAGCCCCGCCGGTGTTGGGCGCGCCTACCTTCCCGTACCTGGCCCGCAATTCTTGAATCTCCCCCAATGCTTGCCGCAACCCTTCTCCGTCGCGGAATACGCCCGCTTTTTGGTGCATGAGCCGGGCCAATTCGCTGCGGATGGAGCCGATGCTGTCGTTGGCGCTGTCGCCGGAAGCGATTTCCAGCAGACGCTTTTCTTCCTCTGCCAGCAACCCTTCGGAGACTCTTGAGAGGGGAGTTGTCTTGGCATAGCCGGCCGCCGCCTCGCCGGCCCTCCGGCCAAAGACGGCGCACTCCAGCAGGGAGTTGCCGCCCAGCCGATTGGCGCCGTGGACGCCCGGGCAGGCGCACTCCCCGGCGGCGTATAACCCGGGAATGGAAGCGGCGCCGTGACGGTCTACCCGGATGCCTCCGATGGGCCGGTGCATGGCCGGTTGGACCGGTATCAATTGCTTCTTGGCGTTGATCTTGGCCAGATTCTTTACCAGGAATTGGGTTTCGGGCAACAGGTCGTCTACTTGCGCTCCGTCCAAGTGCTGGATGTCCAAGAACACGCAGCCGCCGTCACCCCTTCCTTCGTCAATCTCAGTCATCACCGCGCGAGAGCACAGGTCCCGGGGCGCCAATTCACCGGTCGACGGCGCATAGGACTCCATGAACCGGTCGCCGTCTTTGTTGACCAAGTGGGCGCCCAGGCCCCGGGCCAACTCGGTCACCACCATCCCCCTGCCTTTGAGAGTAGTGGGGTGGTACTGGACCATCTCCATGTCCATCAGGGAGGCCCCGGCTCGATAGGCCATCGCCGCGCCGTCGGCCGTAGCGCCGAAGGAGGACGTGTTTGGCTGGTACATACGGCCCAGGCCGCCGGTAGCCAGGATGACTGCTTTGGCATTCAGCGGCTGCAACTGCCCCGAGGACTGCTCCCGGGCCAAAACCCCTCGGCAGGTCCCGTCTTCCACCAGCAAGGAGGTTACGAACCACTCGTTGTAGGTCTGGACTTGGGTCCGCAGCAGTTGCTCGTACAGGACTTGCAAGACGATATGCCCCGCTGAATCGCCGACGTAGCAAGTCCTCGGCGTGGTCGAGCCGGGGAACGGCATAACGTCGATGCCGCCCTCGCCGTTGCGGCTGAAGATGACACCCAGGTGTTCCAGCTTTATAACGTCCTCGATGCCTTCCTGGCAAAGGATTTCCACGGCATCCTGGTCCGCCAGGTAGTCGCCGGCTATGACGGTGTCGGAAGCGTGGGACTGCCACGAGTCCCCGGGGCCCAGCGCCGCGTTGATCCCGCTGTGAGAACCCGAAGAATGGCTTCGCAGCGGGTATACCTTGGACACCAGCGCAACGTCTGCGCCCGCCGTCTTAGCCGCAATGGCGGCCCTCATGCCGGCGAATCCACCCCCAACTACCACAACGTCGTGATCGGGCATCTTAAAGCTCGCATAAAGGGTACTAGGCTTAGGACCGGGTCCGCCCCATTATAGAATCAGCGCAAATGGGCGTCAATTGACCTACGCTCGGCGTACCGTTCGGCCCTGGACGGCGGCGCAAAACCCTGGAGGCCACCCGGACCGCCAGGAAAGGTTGACACCAAAGACCGGCCTACGTAAACTCGCTGAGAGCTATGGCTCCGGAGGCGGCGGTAATGAAGCCCGGCCAAGGGCAAGACTGACGACGGGAGCGCAGCCCGCGAGACACTGGGATATGCGGCCCGCAACGGGAATCGACCAGGCAGCGAAGGGGGAGTCATCAAACGGGACCTAGGCCATCGTTCGTGACTGACGGAGACACGCCCCTGGTAATCCTACTGGGGGGAGCGCCCGGTACGGGTAAGACCACCATTGCCAACGTACTGGTCAATGAGTTGGGCCTGTCTCATCATTTGAGCACCGGGTTCATCCGGGCCAGCATCTCCCACATGCTACCGGAGTCTGACGCCAAGCTGCTGAAACACCACAGCTACGATGCGTATCAAGCCTTGGACGGCGCCGCCCCCGGCGGCGCCAGCGACAGCCGGCTTCTGGAGGGAGCGGTCCGCCAGTCGCGGCTGCTCAAGCCTTCGATTGAATCGTGCGTCGCCCGGGCCGCGCGAGAAGGTATTGGGCTGGTACTGGAGGGCAGTCACTTTCTTCCGGGCGTCCTAGACCTTGACGCGCTGGGCCCGGCGCTGTTGTGCATTCTGGACGTGCCCGACCGGGAAGCGCTGAAGCGGCGGGTCCTTAGCCCCAATCACTCTAGGCGCAGACTCTCCGACGCCCAATTGGACCGCTTGGTCCGATTCCAAGACGGTATCCTGAATCTGGCCCGGCTCCACCGGCAGCCGGTCGTGATTAACAACCAACTCCCCAAGGCGGTGGAGGAAATTAAGAGCTTGATAGGCCGGTAGGGGTCCCGGACTGCGGGGGGCGCTAGATCACGTGGTATAGGAGCAGGTGCTCCCGCAGCACGTCTTGGGCGAAGTCGTTTTCCACGTCTCGCCAGACGGAGTGGATGTGGTTGGCCCCGTCTTGCCGGTTGTCGAACTCCACCAGAAAATCACCGCCGTGGACCCGGTAATAGTGCTCGGCGCTTTTGTCGATGGGCCCCGCCCAAGCGAAGTGGAACCCGTCGATGCCCCGTTCTTTGATGGCGTCCAGCCGTTCCCGGGACAGGTCGCCGCGGACTTGGCTTACGTACTCGCTGACTAGAGACATCATTATTTCTTTTTGGGTCCCGGACATGCGGGAAGCGGGAAGCCCCTGCTCCCGAGGCAGGGACGCTTTGGAGCTGTTGTAGGTAAGGATGTCCAACGGCGCCTTGTCGTATATCACGGCTGCGCTCCTTTGCCCCTTGTCCAAGGTGTCCATCAACTCGAAAGCCAGGTCCTCCCTGGCCCCCAGTATCCGCAGGCCGGTTTTGGGCCCCTTTCGCACTTCCGCGGGGTTGGCGCCGAAGAAGAAGGGGGTTACGGACAATACCTTTTCGCCCCAGACGCTGAAGTGAAGGGATACGTGGTGTCCTTCGGCGCGCCAGCCCCAAGGGTCGGCGCCGCCCGGTTCGCCAAAGACCGTGAAATAGTAGAGTTCCGGGTCCCGGACAAAGGTGGTCTTGCCTTGCTCCTTCTCCAGCGGGCCCAGCACCAACTCGTGATCGATGATCAGCTTTGCTTGCTCGTAGGACCTCTCGGTCAAGCCGCTGGCCATGATCCGATAGGCCAGTTCCCGCTGCCCGGCGTCCATGTCTCGCAGGGGCAGGCCGTGGCGGTTGAGCGGCGGATAGTACCAGAAGACCCGCTCGCCGTCCTGATAGCTATAGGTAGCCTTGGCCTTTTGCTGATCCGACAGGCTGTCCAAGAAGGCGCTGCAAATCTCCTGCATCGGCGCTGCTGCGTCGGAAATCCCCCCTTGATTCGCCATGCTTCATTCCTCCGGGGTGCGAATGCGTCAACCTGAAAGTACATGAAAGTACAATGGTAAGGCTGCGGGCTGTTCCGAGTGTATTTGGGGGCGTCGAGGGTGTCAATAGACTGTTTGGCGCGGGCCGCAGATTTTCAAGGTAAGTGATAGACTGGCTATTAACTGTCTACAATGTGCAACCGGGTAAACCGGAAGATGGTTTGAAGGGCCAACGAGCAGCAAGGCCCCCTCCGAGTTTTGAAGAAGGAATCAACTTCATGTCACTAGCCAGTGAGGCGTCCGTTCCCTTCGAGGTGCACGACCCGGCGTTCTTGGCGCAGGCCCGGGAGGTGCTGGAAGCCTGCCGCTCCCCCGAGGAAATGGGGGAGGCCGTGCTCTCCGCAGTCTCTCGCAATGAAGAGTGGCGTGGCCGGCTGTGCATCAATCTGCTGGCCCCCGAGGCGCCGACCAGCCCCACGGTGAGGTCCCTTTTGTCTGCCGAGGTAGGCACCCGGGCCGCCGAGGGGCATATCGGCGATGCAAACCGGTGGTTCGCCGGGACCCAGCACATCGACGAAATCGAAGCCCTGTGCGTGGAGCTGTTGAAGAAGGTCTTCTCCGCCCGTTACGCCGATCATCGGCTGGTGGCAAGCATGATCGGCAATATGGCGGTGTATACGGCCCTTACGGAACCCGGCGACGTGATCATGAGCGTCCCCCAACCCTTTGGCGGTCATTCCAGCAACCGCAGCGACGGACCCGCGGGCGTTAGAGGCCTGAAGATCGTGGACCTCCCCTTCGACCCGGTGGAGTTGGAGGTCGACCTGGACCTTTTCCGCGAAATGGCGCCGCTGGTCCGGCCCAAGGTCGTTGCTCTGGGTCTTTCGATGACCCTGTTCCCCTTTCCCGTCAGGGAAATGCGGGATATCGTCGCCGACTGGGGCGGGCATATATTCTTCGACGGCGCCCATCAACTAGGCTTGGTTGCGGGCGGGCAGTTTCAAGACCCCCTGCGAGAAGGCGCGGCGGTTATGACCGGATCGGGGGGCAAGACCTTCAGCGGACCTCAAAGCGGGATCCTGGTTTGGGACGACCCGGAACTGACCGCTCCGTTAACCGACGCTATCTTCCCTGTGCTGGTGGCGACCCATCAGGTTAACAGAGTGGCCGCGTTGGCTTTCTCCGCGGCCGAGCTGCTGGCTTTCGGCCAAGCCTACATGGGGCAAATAGTCCGCAACGCGCAAGCCTTGGCCGCTGCCCTCGACCGCAGGGGCGTTCCTTTGCTGGGGGCGCACAAGGGCTATACCGCCACCCACCAGGTCGTGGCCGACGTGGGCCGGTTCGGCGGAGGCTTCGAGGCGGCGCGGCGCTTGGCGTTGGGCAACATAGTGACTAACAAGAACCTGCTGCCCAGCGACAGGCCGGAGGACTGGGACCGTCCCAGCGGGTTGCGTATGGGCACCATCGAGGTGACCCGCTTGGGGATGGGGGAGCGGGAAATGGAAACCATCGCGGAGTTCATGGCGCGAGTCTTGGTCGAAAATGAAGCCCCCCACGACGTGGTTGAAGACGTAATAGACTTCAGGCGGCCCTATCAAACGCTGTATTACTGCTTCGAAAACGGCCTGCCGCCGCCGGCTTCTAAGGAGTGAAGCTACAGCCCTTCGCGGTCATCCGCGGTGCTTGTGGCGAAGGGCGCGGCCGGGAAGAGCGCCGGTGTGCTCCTCGTTGTCAATCACTACCTGGCCGTTGACCAACACGTATGGTATGCCGACAGGGAACTGCTTGGGGTCGTGCCGCGTGGCCGGGCCTTTTACCTTCTCGGCGTCGAACACGACTATGTCCGCCTTCATGCCGTCACGAAGAATTCCCCGGTCCGGCAAGCCGAGACGCTGGGCCGCGTAAGAGGTCATCTTGCGGATGGCCTCGGGCAGGGACTCCCAGCGCTCCTCCCGAACGTACTCCGACAGGATATAGGGGAAGGTCCCGTAGGTTTGTGGGTTGGGGAATTCACCCAACATCACGGCGTCGCTGCCCACCAGGCACAGCGGATGGGCCATGAACAGAGGGACCGTCGCGCCGTTGCGATAAGTCCCGGTGAAGGAGATTTGCAAGTTCTCGTCCAAGAGCAAGTCGCATATGGCGTCCACTACTCCCTTGTTCATCATGTGGGCGATTTCCGCTGCGGAGCGGCCGTCGTACTGCCGGTTATGGGGTTGATCGAAGTAGGTAAGCCAGACCTCATCCCAGCTTATGCCGCCGTGCACTTCTTTTCTGAGACGCTTCCTTGCTTCCTCGGATTTGAGCACCTCCTTGAGCTTGTCGGGGCCTCCGTCGTGGGTCCATTGGGGGAGCATGATTAGCAACCGGGTGCTTCCCACCGCGTAGGGAAAGGTATCGAAGGTTACGTCGGCCCCCTGTTCCCGCTGGTTCTCCACGTACTCCAGCAGGCGGCGGGCGCCGGCTTGGTTTTCCGCGCGCTGGGCAAAGTGGGTGATGTGCAGCGGCGCGCCGCTGCCCTGCGCGATCTCGAAAGCCTCCTTGAAGGGGTCCAAGAAGCGGTCGCCCAACCCGTAGCGCACGTGGGTGTGGTAGATTCCTCCGAGACGGGCAACCTCCTGGCATAGGGCGGTTAGCTCCGCCGTATCGGCGTAGCTGCCCGGCGGGTAGTCCAGTCCCGTTGAGAGGCCGCAGGCGCCCTCTTCCATGGCTTCCCTGACTACCGACTTCATGTCTTGCAACTCGGGGCCGGTGGTGGGGCGCTGGTCCCAGCCCAGGGACCAGATGCGAACGGGGGAGTTGCCGAGAATGTAGCAGATGTTGACGGCCACCTTGTTGTCGAACATTCCCAAATAGTCAGACACGCTGGCCCATTGGGCCGGCAAGGGAGGCTTGCCGTTTAACCCGGCGTCCAACTCGATGAACTTGTGCAGGTCCTCCTGGGTCTTGAACGGGGCCACGGAGTTCCCGTCGATTCCGATAAGCTCCGTGGTAACCCCTTGGCGGACCTTGGGCTCGTGCTCCGGCTCTCCAAGGATGACTAGGCCCCCGTGGGAATGAAGGTCGATGAAACCTGGACATACGACGAGTCCGTCGGCGTCTATGATCCTCCCCGCTTCGACGTCGCTTACGTCTCCCCTGAGGAGGCGGACCGTATCTCCCTGCACGGCGACGGCGCCGTAGAACCCGGCGCTGCCCGTGCCGTCAACTATCAGGCCACCGTGAATCAACAGGTCCAGCATAACCTTCCCCTCTTGGAATCTAACTCGGTGCGTGCAGGTTTCTTATCTCCTGTCCAAGCATAACGCGGAGATTGCCCCGCCCCGGCGGGCCAACCACGCTGCCGGCTTCTGACCGGGGACGCGACTATCTCGACAATTGTACATGAACAAAAGCAAGCTTGTTAGCTTAACGTGGCCAATGGCCGGAACGACGCACCGCCTTTGGGAAGGACGGCTACCAAGGCGTCCTTCCCAAAGGCGGTGCGATTGCTAGTCTGCAGGCCCACATCCAATTTCTGGATGGTCAACTCAACGGGCTCTCTACCTTCGCTAGGTGTCGTTATTCACCGCTCCCGTTGACAGTATAGGTACTACAGTATACAATGAAGGCATGATAGAAATAATCGAAAGCGGGACCTTCAAGCGGTGAGTTGACAGCTTACGAGACCGGTGGGCAATCGCCAGGATAGATGCCCGCTTGAGAAGGGTTTCGATGGGCCACATCGGCGATGCTCAATCTGTAGGCGACGGAGTATTCGAGATGCGTATTCACTACGGGCCTGGGTACCGCTTGTATTTCATCCGCGAAGGGGAGGCCCTTGTTGTACTCCTCTGTGGCGGTGACAAGGATAGCCAAGAGCGTGATATTGCACGAGCCAAACGGATAGCAAAAGAGAGGTAGACTATGGCTGAAACATTTACTAAATGGGATGTGACGGACCGCCTGCGCACCAAAGAGGACGCCTGTTTCTATCTCGAAGCAGCGGCCGAAGAGGACCCGGGCGATGGTAGTTTGATTCGCGCAGCCCTGAACGATATCGCGCGGGCCCAAAACATGAGCCGCTTGGCCCTTGATATTGGAATCACCCGGAAGGGCCTTTATAAGGCTCTGTCTGAAGCTGGCAACCCCTCCTTCGCCACGGTGATGCGAATCACCCGTGCCTTGGGGATGAAACTACGGATCACTGTATAGAGCACTTCCGCCGGTTCTGCGGGTCTTAAGCCCGCAGTATTCAGCATTGTTGGCTAGTGTCTGCACTTGTCCCTCGACGTAAGTCGTAACGTGTAGGGACATCTATGAGCTTTTCGACTGTTGGAGGATGATCCATCAGATACAAAACACTCGGCGGGAACCGAGTTCATCCCCTCAAGTCTGAACATTACCCCCGACTTGGAAGGTTGCGTAGTAGCGAGTGTAGTCGAAATCCCACAGTCGAATACTAAGCGTTGACAGCGGAAGGTTCCCGGATGACTCCCCGAGCGGTCTGCACTCTTGGGTCTAGCATAGTTACCGGTCTTACCGGTTACTCCGGAACCGCCGCTTGGCAGCCCGTTACATCTGGTATACCCGGGCCGCGTTCCCTCCGGCGATCTTTGCTTTTTCTTCCTCGGTGCAGTCGGCCAGGATCTCTTCCAGGATTTCCAGGCTTCTGGGGAAGGTGGACTCGTGGTGAGGGTAGTCCGAGCCCCACTGAAGGGAGTCTACCCCGATGATGTGGCGTAGCTGGATGCCCAGGGCGTCTTCCTGGAAGCCTAGAAATACGTTGCGATGGAAGTAGTCGCTGGGCAGCATGTTCTCTTTGTAGCGGTACCCTTCCCACCCCGCGGGCCGCTCCAAGTAGTTATAGTCCAGCCGGTCCAGAAAGTGGGGGGCCCACGAAAGCTCGTGTTCAACGGCGCCGATCTGCAACTTGGGATAGCGCTCGAACACCCCGCTGTAAATCATGTCGGCCAAGGACATTCTGACCCCCATGTCCATGTTGCACAAATGGGCCAGCCTGGCGGTTTCTTTGAGTTGGAATGCTTCACCCGAACCCCACCGGTTGGTGGCGGCGTGAAGGCTCAGGGGCATCTCCAAGTCTTGGGCCGTCGCCCACAAGGGGTCATATTCCGGGGAATCGTACCTCCGGCCCTCCGGGGGATAGACGGTAATCATGCCGCCCACGAAGCCCATGGCGCGGCAGCGCCGCAACTCGTTAACCGCAACCTGCACGTCGTCCACGTTGATCATGGCGATACCGCCCAACCGTTTCGGGTAGGGCTGGCAAAACTCGCCGACGAAGTCGTTGTACGCCCGGAACACCGCACTCAACAAATCGCCGTCAGGGACTCTCCCGTACATGACAAGGCCGGCGGAAGGGTAGATTATGCTAACGTCGATACCGTCGGTATCCATGTCTTTGATGTGGTCGTCGGGAATGTAGCCGCCCGGTCTAACGTTTTCGAAGAAGTCTATTCGGGCCAACTCCTCTTGGCTCTCGAACCTGACCCCGGGCTGGGACCCTTGTCCGGGGCTGTTGCCTTCGTTTCCCTCGCAGACCCAGGCCTGCCCTCCCTCCATAGTCACCAACTGAGGACGGCGGTCCCGGTACTTGGCCTCGATGCGTTTGGCCCACAGGTCCGGCGGCTCCATTATGTGGTTGTCGGAGGAAATAACTCGATATCCCGCCATCTCTGACCTCCTTTGACTATGCGGTCCGGTTGCGGTGCTTTACTCTCGTGACGTGGAGTGTACTCGCCGCCTCATTGCCGGTCAAGGATGCGTCGAAAGACGCCTTTTAGGCGGGCAACATCGTCGAATAACGTTGCCTTTAAGGGAGACAGTGGAAAGGCCCTGCCGTCTGTGGTTTCGGGCCCACCCGCTTGTCATCGCCGTGGGAAAGGCAGGTTTCATCCTTCGGGGGTAACCGGAGCGCTGCTCCACAACTTCCATTAGGAACGATATATAATGCGATTGTCCCCGCTTTCGATAGCCCTTCCTTGGCAGGGAGTATCATCTTATAATCCACTATGCGGTCCCTCGGTAAATGCTATTTTCGTGATTCGAGGCGCCGGTTGAGACTGGCGTATGGGACTACAATGAGATTACCTGCCCGGGAGATTAGCTATCCGGTACCGGCCAAATCAAGCGGCTATAGTGGACGCGGGATTGGGCCAACGCCGTTAAGCTCCTACGCCGGGCGATAGGAGGGTCTATGCCAATCATCAGGAAGCGAGACATGACCAGCGGGGAAAGCGCGTCCCCCGGTCATGAAATGCTGGAGGTTGTGGATGGGAAACGGGGAACACAGTCCCTGGAGATCAAGGAGGTGACCATCGCCCCAAGTACGCGCCTGCCCACGCATATTCACCCCAACACCGAGGAGGCGATGGTCGTTCTAGAAGGCAGCCTCGACGCGATTCTTGGCCTGGAGAGAGCAACCATAGGCCCCGGAGATTCGGTGCTAGCCCCGGCCGGGGCCACTCACGGCTTCGTCAACCGCTCCGACGCCCCGGCCAGGGTGCTGTTCATCTTCCCGGCCCACGGGCCAGAAACCGTTCAATCCAGAGTAAAAGGGGCGACCTCGGGATTCCAATCTGAGGCGGGCTTGACCGGGTACGCCTCGCCCCAAGACCGGCCCTTGGATAACCGGTAGCAAGCACTTGACCTTGGGGATTGCCCTGATACAATGTCCGCAGCCGGAATCAATGTTCAACAGCCATGAGAGGGAGATAACATGCCGGAATTCGATAAGATCATTCGAAACGGGACGATTATCGACGGCACCGGAGGCACCCCCGCTTTTCGGGGCGACATAGCCATCAAAAATGGCAAGATCGCTATGATCAGTGGTCGTATCCACGGTTCGGCCAAAGAGGAGATAGACGCCACTGGGTGCATAGTCGCTCCCGGCGCGGTGGACTTGCATAACCACTACGACCTCCAACTCAATTGGGACCCGTACGCCACCATGTCCGGTTGGCACGGGGTTACCTCCGTAGCTATTGGCCAATGCGGGTTCGGGTTCGCGCCGTGCAAGCCGGAGGACAGAGAGGGCGCGATGCGCTTGCTGACCAGGATCGAGGCCATTCCGCTGCGGACCATGGAGCTTGGCTTGACCTGGGACTGGGAAACTTTCCCCCAATGGATGGACAGCCTGTCCCGCAAGCCTTTGGGAGTCAACGTGGGGGCGTTGGTGCCCTTCAATCCCTTGCGACTCTATGTCCTGGGGGTGGAGGACTCCAGGGAAAGGGTCGACGCCACGGAAAAAGAAATCACTCAAATGAAGGCCATCCTGCACGAAGCTATGGGCGCGGGGGCTTTCGGCTGGTCTTCAATGAAGACCCTTCTCAACCGGCCGGATGACGGGCGCTTCATTCCCAGCCAGGTAGCCTCCAACGCCGAGTACCTGGCCTTGGCCGAGACTATGGCCGAGTTCGGCATAGGCAGCATCGGCTGGACCAGGGGCCAAGCGGAACGGCCGCTCCCTCCCGGAGAAGTCGACCTGCTAGGGGGCGCGGGTATCGGGGGTACAAATGGGCAAGCCGGCGCCAGCGCCCTTCAATTCGACCCGGTGGAGGGCGACGTCCGAGGAGAGGGCCGGGACAACTTCCTCATCGAGATGTGCAAGGCTTCGGGGAGGCCCCTCCAGTGGGGTGCCGTGGCTTACAGCGAGCAGGACCCGGAAAGGTACAAAGAGCAGTTGGCCTTCCTGGAGAGGGCCCGCGCCGAAGGGGCCACGATGTTTGCTCAAACTTCCGGCGTCCCCGTGTCCCCGGTGTTCGAGTTGGCGGAATACAATGGCTTCGATGCTATGCCCAACTGGATCGATCCCTTCGTGGGTACCCCGGAGGAGCGGATTGCCAAGCTGAACACTCCCGGCGTGCGCGACCGGATGCGGCAGGACGTGGGGTCTTGGTCCGGGCTGGGCGTCGCCGCCGACGTGGCGTCCAACTGGTCCAAAATGCGCGTGGTCGAGGTCCGCAAGGACTCCAACCTCGAGTATGAAGGCATGAACATCGCGGAGTTGGCTGAAGCCACGGGCAAGCACCCCATGGACGCTATGCTGGACTTGGCCTTGGACGAAGACCTGTTGACCGAGTTCTCCACCGACCCCACAACGGGTACGGATGACGCCGCGGTCAAGGAGATCCTGAACCATCCCTACACCCACCCGGCAGTATCCGATGGCGGCGCTCACGTCCGCTATCTCACCGTGGGCACTTGGCCGGTGCACATGTTGGCCATGTGGGCCAGAGACCGGGAAACCATGTCGCTGGAGAAGGCCCACCACAAGATAAGCGGCTTGCCGGCCTGGATCGCCGGGTTTACGGACCGCGGCATGTTGCGAGAGGGAATGGCGGCCGACATCATCGTCTACGATCTGGACAAGTTGGGCTTGCAGTATGACAGCGCGGTCTATGACAACGATTTCCCGGGCGGGGAGCGCCGCATTATCCAGAAGGCCAAGGGCATCCGCTACACCATAGTCAACGGAGAAGTGACCTTCACCGAAGGGACGGTGTGCACCGGCGCAACCCCGGGCAAGCTGCTCCGAAGCTACGATATGGTCAACCGGTAGCCGCTGTCGATTCCAAGAGCGAAAGGGCCCCAAATTTTTGGGGCCCGGACCCAAAACATGCCGGAACTCTCAAGCATCTACCGGACCTATGAAGAGTTGCTTGCCGACGTTGAGCGGGAGTTTGACAGGGTCCGGAACATCTTCATCGAACGGATGCAGTGCCGAAAGGGCTGTAGCAGTTGCTGTACCCAACTGTTTTCCATCAGCGCCATCGAGGCCGCCTATATATCCAAGGCGGTAAAAGCTCTCGGCCCAAGGGAGCGGTCCGAGATGCGCCGGAAGGCCTTGGCCTACCTTGCCGAGTTGACCGGGGCGGAGGTGGATGAAAACCAGAGCATCGAAGACCACAGCCGCCTAGTGCGGGACACTTTGGGCCGGCTTGCCGGACGCCGCCACATACCTTGCCCGGCGCTGGTGGACGATGCTTGCTCGATATACAGCCACCGGCCCATCATCGCCCGAAAGTTCGGCATCCCTCTGTGGAACCCCAAGAACCCCAACGTCCTTCAAGCCTGCGAGTTGAACTTCAAACCCGGCGAGGTAATAGAGGCGGAAGGACTCATTGATCCCCAGGTGAAGTTGGAGTACCGGTGGCTGGAGCTCAAGAACCGGGTAAACGAGGAGTTGGACGCGCCGGACGTAGCCGCCACCGTGGCTTCCGCCATCGTGTATGACTACGAAGAGTTCCTGGCCGGCGGCGCCCCGCCGCGGCATGGGGCCTAACCCGCCCAAACGTTGCCTCTGGAGTCCCTTGGAGCGGCGGCGACCCAGGTGAATACTGCAGCCCCAACCGGACTCTATCTACCTGCGCTGCTTGGCGTTGCTATCGGCCCGGCGTCGACGGGAGAATCACGCCCCACACCCAATTTGCCGGGGTGGGGCAACCGGCGCGTTGTGGTTGGACCCGGAGATTAAGAAGCTGCCGCACGGGGTTAGGGAGGCGGCGTTGGTGATGGGATTTGCCGATAAGACCTAGACGGGTGCGCTAAACTGTGGCCCAAACATCTTTTTCGGAGAGCTCGTGAACAATCAGGATATTCAAGCGGCGTGGCATTACCACAACGGGACGAAACACCCCGATGGGCCCCTGATGGACCGTTGGCACTCCTACGACCCCAGGAACAATCCCCTCTTGTTCAAAATCTACAACGGCCCGGAACCAGTACGGCTTCCTGATGACAGCGGCCCCTCGGAAATGCCCGCCCTTTCCGCGGCATCCACCAACATTGCCCCCTCGACGGCAGACCAAGTACCCGACCTAGCGGCGCTGACCAAGATTCTCTATTACTCCGCCGGAATCACCAAGACCATCAAATATCCCTGGGGCGAAATGGCCTTTCGGGCCGCGGCGTGTACCGGCGCTTTGTTTCACATCGAGTTGTACGTCGTCTGCGGCGGCCTTCCGGGGCTGGAAGCGGGAGTCTACCACTTTGACGCTAAGGAAACGGCGTTAAAACCCTTGCGCAAGGGTGATTACCGGGCCGTATTGAGGGAGGCTACCGGCCGGGACCCCAGCGTGATGAACGCTCCCGCCATAGTTGTTTGCACCGACACCTTCTGGCGCAACTCCTGCAAGTATCAAGCCCGAGAGTACCGTCATACCTACTGGGACTGCGGCACCATCCTGGCCAATACACTCGCCATGTCCTCGGCCAATGACCTGCCGGCCGGTGTGGTCCTGGGCTTCGTGGATGACTCGGTGAACCGGTTGTTGGACTTGGACGCCAACCGGGAGGTTGCCGTGGCGCTGATTGCTTTGGGGAATGGGCCCCGACTGTCCTCGGAGGAGGATGTTCCTCCTCCCTCCGCCGGCCCGCTGGGGCTGACCGTCGAACCTATCTCGGAGGATGAAATTGACTTTCCCGCCATCAGGGAAATGCACGACGCCTCTTCACTAGCCACCGGCGAAGAGGCCGCGGCTTGGCGGGACCGCCGTGGCCCGCAACGAAGGGCGGCGGCTGTTGGCGCCGCCGTTGCTTTGAGACCTTATGGCGCGGCTGAAGCCCCGCGGGACTCCATCGACACGGTCATCAAACGCCGGGGGTCAACCCGCAGCTTCGCTCAGGAGTCCATTTCCTTCGAGCAATTGTCCACGGTGCTGGAGCGGGCCAGCGGCCCTATCCGGGCTGACTTCGCTGAGTCGTCCGGTGGGTTCTTGAACGACATGTACCTCATCGTCAACGCGGTAGACGGCTTGGCCTCGGGTACCTACGCATACTACCGGGAAGAGCATACCCTGGAGTTGCTGACGGAAGGGGAGTTCCGGCCGCATTCGGGCTATCTGGGCTTGAACCAAGCCCTCCCCGCCGATGCCAGCGTTAACGTCTTTTACATGGCGGAGTTGGGACCGATCCTGGAGCGCTTGGGTAACCGGGGCTACCGGGCCGCACAACTGGAAGCCAGCATCTCCGCGGGCCGGGCATATCTGGCCGCCTATGCTCAGAAGCTGGGGGCCACCGGGCTTACTTTCTATGACGACGCGGTCACCAGCTTCTTCTCGCCCCATGCCCAAGGCAAAAGCGTCATGTTCCTGGTGGCGCTGGGCAAGCGGTTCCGGAGGCCGGCGACCGACTAGCCGCGGGTTTAGAAAGCAACGGGCAAGGATTCCAGGCCGTGGAAGACCGGGTTGTCCCGCCAGCGGAACTCCTCCAACGGGGCTTCTACGGACAGGGGAGGCTCGAGCCGTAGCTGGGGCATGCGCCGCAGCACGGTGCCGATGGCGATCTGTCCTTCCAGCCGCGCTAAGGCCGCCCCCAAGCAAAAATGGGGCCCAAAGGAGAAGGCCAAGTGGCGGTTTTCCTGCCTGGTGATGTCCAAGCGGTCGGGATCGGGGAACTGGTCAGGATCGCGGTTGGCCGCCGCTAGATATGTAGAGATATACTGCCCGGCGGAAATGGGTTTCCCGCCGATTTCCAGGTCTTCCGTGGCGATGCGGGCGGTGGCTTGAATTGGGCTGTGGTAACGCAGTAACTCCTCGACGGCCGTCTCCAGCAAGGCCGGATTGTTCCTGAGTTTCAGCAGCTGGTCCGGGTTTTGGAGCAGGGCCAGCAGGCCGTTTCCGATCAGGTTGGTGGTGGTCTCGTGGCCGCCGATCTGAAGCAGGACGAACATAGAGTAAAGCTCATCCTGACTGAAGGTGTCGCCCTGCTCTTCGGCAGCAACCAGGGCGCTGATCAGGTCGTCTCTGGGGTTCTGACGGCACTCCTTGATGATTTCCTTCAAGCACTCGATCATATCCAGCGCGCTTCGCTGAGCGACCTCGACGTGCTGGGCGGCGCGGCGAATGTCCCCCAAGAAGATGGCTAGGTGGTCGGTCCACTCTTTGAATTGGTCTTGGTCCTCTGGCGCCACTCCCAGCATCTCGCAAATTACCCGGACCGGCAACGGATAGGCCAAGTCATTGATCACGTCCATCCGGCCCGCGCCCTCGACGGCATCCAAGGACTGGTCGACGATGTCCTGGATGTGGGACCGCATGTTATCCACCACGCGGGGCGTAAAAGCTTTGTTGGCTAGAGAGCGAAGCCTGGTATGCTTCGGGGGGTCCGATAACAACATCATATCGGAGAAAATGTGCAGTATAGGGGCTATTTTCTCCTGCATCGGCTCCGGGATACGGTCGGAGTAAGCGGAGATCCGGTCCACCGACATGCGCCGGTCCCGCAAGGTCTCGATAACGTCGCTGTAGCGGGTCAAGACCCAAGTCCCGACGGGCTCGTTCCAGTGGACCGGGTCTTGAGTCCGCATGTCGGAATAGATGGGGTACGGGTTGGCGATGACCTCC
Source organism: Dehalococcoidia bacterium (assembly GCA_965197665.1). Lineage (GTDB taxonomy): Bacteria > Chloroflexota > Dehalococcoidia > Lucifugimonadales > UBA3495 > CBDANO01. The sequence goes on along the minus strand of CBDANO010000005.1, from coordinate 1,476,175 downwards.
ATCGGCACCCGGTCGGCGGTGTCGAAGGGGCAGGTGAATTGTTGCGTCATGGTTAATCCTCGGCGACAACACGACGCCGCCGCAGGTTCAACGCGGGACTCCGGTCTTTCCCCCGCGGCGGTGGCGGGAGTCGTCCTAAGGCTCGATCCACAAGTCCTGGAGGTTGGTGAACCAGGACCTGTCCTGGACGTAGCCCTTGACCCTGGAGTTCAAGACCCGCGGATTCAAATCGTGGACGATGAACACGTACGGAGCGTCGTCTATCACGATCTCATGCACCTCGCCCAGCAGCCGGTCCTGTTCGTCGAAATCGAAGGATTCCTGGGCCTCCTTGAGCAACCTATCGACCTCGGGGTTGGAGTAGGCCTGGGTATTAAGCCCGCCGTTGGTTTGGAAGAACCCGGGCCATTGGTACGGGGCTATATAAGCCCAGGATATGTTATAGGCGTCGAAGTCGGCGTTTTCTTCGGTGAAGGAGTAGTTCCCCCTACCTGAGAAAATTGTGCGGCTCAACATGGAGTTCCAGTCCACTGGCACCAACTCCATGTCCACACCGACTTCGGCAAAGTTACGCTGGACGAATTCGTTCATTTGTATGGGCAGCATCTGGCCGGAACCGGAAGTGGAGATCATCAACTTGAGTTTGACGGGCAATTCAACGCCGGATTCCTCCAGCAGCGCTTTAGCTTTTTCAGGGTCATAGTTGTATGTTTCCGCGGGGCTGCCAAAGGATGGGTGGCCGGGGTAAGCGTACCCCGTCGCCGGGGTACAGATGCCGTTCAGCAGATCGCGGCACATGCTTTCCCGGTCGACCGCGTAGTTCAACGCTTGGCGGACCAGCTTGTTGTCGAAAGGCGGCCTCAGCAGATTAAGTTGGTACGGCCACACGTGGGGGTAGACCTTGATGCGCACGTCGAAGCCATCGTCCCTCAGTGTGGGGATGGCGTCGGGCGGCGGCACTTCGATCCAGTCTACTTCGTCAGCCCGCAGGGCCGACAAGCGCGTGGTGGGCTCCGCCAAGGGGCGCAAGATTACCCGGTCCACGTTGGGCTTGTTGCCCCAGTAGTCCTCGAACCTTTCCATGGTCAAGGAGACCCGGGGTGTCTGGCTAACCAATTTGAAGGGGCCGGCGCCGGAGTGGTTTGCCGAAAACCCGTCGGTGCCCCACTCATCCAAGGCGGTGGGGCTTGGAATGTGCACGGACACGACTCCATAGGGCGTGTATCCGTTGATCTCGGTTGTAGTAAGTTCCACGGTCCTAGGGTCCAGAGCCTTGAAAGCCTCAGCTGAACAGCAGCTTCCGCTCCAGATCCAGTTACCCAAGGCAGCAACTTGGGGGCTGTAGTAGGGGTGCTCTTCGTTGAAAATCCGGTAGGTGCCCCGGGCGACGGCGTCGGCGTCGATGTCCGTTCCGTCATGGAACTTCAGGCCTTCGCGCAGCTTGAAGACCCACCTTAGAGGATTGTCCGGGTCTACTTCCCACGATTCGGCCAGTCCGGGAATTGGGCCGGGGATATATTCACCATTCCAGTCCCACGTGGTCAGCCCGTTGTTTATTTGAAAACCCACGAAGCGCCAGCCCTCGAACCCTTGGTCGGCCTGTACGTCCGTCAGGGGTATGTCCGCCGCCGTCATGCCGATGCGGAGTTCACCGCCCATCTTCGCGTCCCCGGATACCTCCGGGACCGGTGTCACCGTCGCCGTTGGCGCGGCGGTCGCCGTTGGCGGGGCGGTAGTTGCGGGTACAGTAGTCGCCGCCGGTATGGGGGTGGCTTCGTCCCCGCCGCAAGCCCCCAACGTGAGAACCAGCAGCAAAGAGGTGGAAATCAGGACTATAGGATTTAGCAGCCAACGTTTCATCATGATGTTACTTTCCTACCCGTATGATTTCTCGGGCGTCAAGCCGGCCTTCCAGTCCTAACTCTGGAACCGGGCCATTATACCGGAACCTTATCAAGAAATCGATTGCCCCTTCGAATGCGGCGCCCCCGGTGGCGTCATTTCGATATGAAGTGAAGAATCTAAGAAAGGTCTGAATAAATGGCTGAATTAGCCGTTGTTTGCATCTGACTTTGCAACAATTTGGGGAGTTGTTCAGAAGTTCCCTAAGTACCGCCGTTCAGAGTGGTCCATTCATCGACGGCCCGGTGTGTATGTGCAAGGTTCTTTAGGCCCTTCGCCGCCGCGCTCCTCGGCATTGGTTATGCCCCGCCGAAGAATGAAAGGGTATTTTCCGGCGAACCGCGCCAAAATGTAGGGGCCGGTTTCAAACCGGCCTGTCCAAAGATAAAGCCGGGATTTTCCGAGGAATCACAACGGGGCAGCGCCTGCATTTCTCACCAAGACCGAACGGTTACCCGGCGCCGGTAACATGGTGACGGACGCTGGCCCCGATTAAACCCGGCCCGACGGAATTGCGCCTACTCGAAGCTCCTCATCAGGCGACCGTAGCCGGGAATGGGATCCCTCCAGCCGATCTTGCGAAGAGCCAGCCAGATGGTGGCCTGGTTCACCGTAATCACCAACTTCCCCAGCTTTTGCTCCAACGCCTCGGCCGCGTCCAAGGCTCGCCAGGCAGTCCCCGGCAGGAATACGGTGTCCGCTTCGTCCTTCACCACGGTGGGTACGAAGTCGATGATTACCTGGGGGTCCTCTTCTTCTATTTCCATGGGGTTCATGGAGTCCTGCATCCAGGGTTCACCGTCGGCGCTGAGCACAGTAAACCCGGCCTCTTCCATCAGGGGTTTTAGCCGGTTGCGCAGGTGGAAATTCCGGTAGGGGCCGGCAATGCTAATCTTGCTGGACCCCATGTGCCGCATGGCCTCGAGACACGACTCCACGGCGGTGATCGAAGCTACGCCACTGGCCTCCCGCATGGTGTCGGACATGCGGTGGTCGAAAGCCAGGTTGCCTTGATGCCAGGTCCCCGAGGTGCAAGCGTATACCAATAGGTCCGGTCCGATATTGGCCAGGGACCGGGAACCTCGCACCACGTCATCATTCATCTTAGTCGCGTTGAACCCGAAGAGGGCCCAATCAACCTTATCCGCTTCTTCGCTGCTCATGTTTACCAGGTACTCTTTGTCTTGAGGCGCCTCGGGCTGGCCGCCCCAGCGTCCGTTCCACATCCGCTCGAAGTGGACCGTGACCCCTTCCGGCATCACTTTATAGAAGTCGGGCTCCACAACCGGATTAGTCGCCGGTAGCAGGGCCCCTATACGCTTGGTGTTTGCCACGAGTTTCTACCTCCCTTCCGGTCTAGTTAGGGTTGGCGCCGGAGCCCGTCTGCGAGCCTTTGTCGTCTGGCGGAGATAGTCCCAAATGTTGGCCCCACTCCCGGATCGAGTGGGAGCGGACCGGCACGCCGGCAGTCCAGCTCCGGCTACGAGAAGCTTGTTCCTGCCATGGCCCGTCCACGAAACCAAGACCTGCGATTTCGGGCCAGTATATCGGATTTAGGTAAATAAAAAAACAACCGGTCTCCCCCAAGTCCACAACCCAGGATTTCCGAATCGTGGTGGAGGGCGTTGGCGGACAAGGCTTAACATTTTGGGGTTGGCGGGCGGCCCCGGGCGGCCCATTTGGTATAGGCGGTTCCGCTGTGTTCAGGATACGGGACTTTTGTAGATAGTCGTGGCCCGGCAGCGAACGTCCTGGACGGCAGCGGTTTCAGGAAATCACGGGTTGGGGCCGTGAGGTGTGAGGAAGCTGGGGTTTCAGAATCCCGCGCCGCCGGCCACCGCCGGCACGATGCTGATCTCGTCCCCCGAATTGGCGGGGGTGTCTAGGCCCTGAAGGAAGTGAACGTCTTCACCGTTTAGGTATATGTTTACGTAGTAGTGCAACTCGCCGTTCTCGTCCAACAACCGGGCCCTGATGCCCGGGTACGACGTGTCCAACCGCTCCACTATCTCGTTCATAGTGCCTGGGTTCAACTCTACTTTGCCTTCGCCATTGGTCATGCGGCGCAACGGCGTGGGAATTCGGATCAAGACGCTCATCAAGCGACCCCCCCTCGATGGATACGCACGGTCAAGGACATCCAACCCTCAGCCATGCTTCCGTTCCCGGGCCAAGGACCCCCCGGCAACGGCGGGAACGATGCTGACCTCATCTCCCGACTTAGTAGCTGTCTCCAGTCCCTGCAAGAAGCGTACGTCTTCGCCGTTCAGGTAAATGTTAACGAAGTAGCGCAGGCCCCCATTCTCATCTACCAGCCGGGCCTTGAACCCCGGATAGTCGGCTTCCAAACGCTCGACCAACTCTCCAAGGGTCCCGGACTCGGTCTCCACGGTGCCCTGGCCTTTAGTCATGCGCCGCAAAGGAGTGGGTACTCGTATCAATACGCTCACCGGCAATTTCCTCCTCGAGTAGAGGGTGTACTTGTGTAATATTCCAACAGCGAATGCCTTGGACTCGACGTGACTTTTAATCTAAGCTCGGTCTAACCTTCGATTACGTCTCCGCTGACCGGGTCCACTCGCACGCCGGTGGAATTGACCCATTGCAGGCCGCGCTGTATCTCTAAGTCCTCGCCGTCCAACTCCAGAACCACCCATCCCATGTCCTCTCGCACGTCGGCTCGCCGGATATTCGTGACTACTTTGAAGTCGCGGCCCAAGCAATAAATAATGGGTTCCTTCACCATATCAGTGGGGAACGTGAATTTCACCCTTTGCTTGCCCATCACCTTCCCTTCAACTAGGACTGGTGATTGAATGCGCTTTCAAAAGAACCCATGGTAGGCTTGATGGCCAGGGGGTTGACTACCGATTCGACGGCTTCCTGGGTCTTCAAACCGTTGCCGGTTACGTAGATCACGGCCAACTCGTCAGGTCGGATAGCCCCGCTTTTCGCCAAGTGTTTCAAGCCGGAGACAACCACCCCGCCTGCCGTTTCGGTGAAGATGCCTTCGGTTTCGGCCAATAGTTTGATGCCTTCCACTATTTCGGACTCCGGCACGGCGTAGGCGGTGCCGTCCGATTCGTCGACGACGCGAAGGGAGTAGATGCCGTCGGCCGGATTGCCGATGGCCAATGACTTAGCAATGCTGTCGGGCCGGATGGGGAGCACGTGAGGCTGCCCGGTTTCCCAAGCGGTTACTATGGGCGCGCATCCCGCCGCTTGGGTCATGTGCATCTTGGTGGCCACCGCCGGGTGCCGCACGGAGTTCTGGTCTTGATCGAAGGCTAACGGCGCCACACCCTCCAACAGTCCCAGGCAGGCCAACTCGTTGAAGCCCTTCCAGATTTTGGTGAACATGGCCCCGGATGCCGCGGGCACGACCACGTGGTCCGGAAGCCGCCAGTCCAACTGCTCGGCTACCTCATACCCCAGGGTCTTGCTTCCCTCGGCGTAGTAGGGCCGCATGTTGATATTTACGAAGGCCCAATGATAATTATCGGCCACCTCGCTGCACAAGCGGTTCACCTCGTCGTAAGTCCCCTCCACCGAAACCAGGGTTGGGCCGTAGACGGCGGCGCCGATTATTTTCCCCCGTTCCAAGTCCGAAGGGATGAAGACAACCGAGCGGATGCCGGCCCGGGCGGCGTGGGCCGCTACGCTGCACGCCAAGTTGCCCGTGGAGGCGCAGGCCAAGGTATCGAAACCGAATTCCACCGCCTTGGTAGCCGCCACCGAGACCACCCTATCCTTAAAGGAAAAGGACGGATTGACGCTATCGTTCTTGATGTACAGGTTGTTGAGCCCCAGTTTCTTGCCCAGATTGCGGGCTTGGATTAACGGGGTGAACCCGGCCATGATGTCCACCGGGTTCCCGTTGTTGGCGGGAAGCAGGTCCGAGTAGCGCCAGATACTGAGAGGCCCTCGTTCTATGCCGTCGCGGCTGATCACTTCGGAGATGGTGGCGTAGTCATAGACCACTTCCAACGGGCCGAAGCAAAAGTCGCACACGTTCAACGGTTCGGGAGGGCATGCTCTCCCGCATTCCCGGCACTTCAACCCTCGTACGAAAGCCACGGGCGGCACAGCCTCCTAAATGATGTGGGCTAAAACAAAGTTTAATAAATAAAAAGGCCGCTCCCAAGCGCGGGCAGCGGCCCGAACGCTGGTGATGGTATCAAAGGCCCCTCGGGTTGTCAAGCTGACCCGAAGCTGCTCCAGGACTTTGGGTTGTTGCCGGGCGGCAACAAAATCCCCCCGCCGAAGGATGAAAACGCTATTGTTCGGGGAGCCGCAAGACCATCGAGGCGCTGCCGCCATTTGAGATTGGCCGGGGTTGCGGTCCGTTGATATGGTCCATTAAATCATATCCGGACGGGCATGGATAGCTGCGATTCCGGTGTTATAATGCCACGACGCCAATTCAAGGCCCAGTCTACATCACCGGCCTATTGCCGCCTCCTAGAACCTCAGGGGACTTCAGGAGCCGACGCTGGCAACCGGATCGACTCGCGGAGTCGCCTTGTACCGCGCTAAGCGACTGACTAACATACTTCAGGAATTCTCCATCCCCCTGATTGTGGGCGTGGTGGCTGGGCTGGTGGCAGCCAACGTCGACCAGCACTTCTACGAAAAGCTGGTGGGCGCCGAGGTATTCGGCCACAGCGCGAAGGTGTTCGGCCACCCCGTTACCGCCCACTTCCTGATCAATGAAATTTTCATGGTGTTTTTCTTTGGCGTCGCAGCCAAGGAAATCACTGAGTCGGTATTGCCCGGGGGGCCCCTCAACCCAATTCCCAAGGCCGTCAATCCTTTGATGGGTACCTTGGGAGGCATTTTGGGCCCCGCCGGTCTCTACTTCTTGCTCACGCTAATTTTCTACGGCGGTACCAGCGATTTTTCCATGGTGGCCAACGGTTGGGCAATCCCCACCGCTACCGACATTGCCCTGGCTTGGCTGGTCGCCAGACTGGTGTTCGGAAACGGACACCCCGCGGTTAACTTTCTGCTATTGCTCGCGGTGGTTGACGACGCTATCGGCCTGGGAATCATTGCCGTATTTTACCCGGACCCGGATTATCCCGTGCAGCCCATCTGGCTCTTGCTGACTCTTGGGGGGATAGCAACGGCCTACGGCTTGAGAAGAGCAAAAGTTGGCTATTGGCCGGTGTACGTTCTGACCGCCGGCGCGATGAGTTGGATCGGCCTGCTCAAGTCGTCTATCGAGCCCGCCCTGGCGTTGGTAGTGATTGTTCCTTTCCTTCCAGGCCCGCAACGGGACCTTGGCATGTTCGTGGAAGAGGCCCATCACGACCCGGCGTTGCACCAGGCCGCCTCCGCCGGCAATCCCCTGGCCCACCACCATAGTCCACTGGACCAGTTCGAGCACCAATTGAAGCTCTTCGTTGACTTCGGCTTGTTCTTCTTTGCCTTCGCCAACGCCGGTGTCGCATTCAGCAGCATCAACTCGGTTACCCTCATTGTCCTCTTGTCGCTAATCGCCGGGAAAACCATCGGCGTGACGCTGTTCTCCGGGGTCGCCGCAAGATTCGGCTCCCCGCTGCCCGCCGGAATGCAAATCAAGCACCTGCTGGTGGCGGGCTTGATCTCGGGTTTGGGCCTTACGGTGGCCCTCTTCGTTGCCGGCAAGGCTTTTTCCGGGACGCCCTTCCAAGAGCCCGCCAAGATGGGTGCGGTGCTAAGCGCGGGGGTCGCCCTTCTGGCCCTCGCTCTGGGTTCAGCCCTCAGGGTCAAAGACGGCGGCGCCCGCCGGCCCGCGGCGCCGCCGGACCCGGCCCCCGATCAAGCCCCTGACGCTCCCCAGGCGCGAAGAAGCCCGGCGCATGAATGATGCAGCCACGGGTTTCCGGCAGCCCGCTCGGGAACACCGCCGGGCCTGTTGGATATGACCGGGAGCGGCGGTGGTATACTTCGCCTGGCAACCGGTCGGATAGCCGGGCACATTGAATGGAGGGGCGACGGTATATGATCGGAGTGTTGACACACCACTGGGCCAAGTCCGACCGGCTGGAGGACGCCCGCAAGCTTCTGGACCGCAATGGCCAAGCTCAAAGCAAAGCTCCGGGTTTCGGAAGCCGGCAAACTCTATATTCCCTGTCCGACCCGAGCAAGATCACGACTCTGGTTACCTGGGACAGCGACGGCATCTACGAGGATTGGCGCGCCAGCCCGGAACGGTCGGCAGCGATGGCCGGCGCCGAAGAGTTGTGGGCCCAACCTCCCCAATCGGAGCGGTTCCAGGTGGCCGGGTGAGTCAAGCGTTTCAGCCACCTGTGAGACTCCAGCAACGGGCGCGGTCGTCACGCCGGGGCTGACACATGCTTAGGGTCAATTTAGGCCCTTCGGGGATCGCCGTCGGGCGCCGTCACGTCCACTACGCTTGGGTGATCGTCGGCGTGTCGGCCCTGATGCTGATGATCGCCTCTTCCATCCGCTTCGCTGCCAGCCTGCTGGTCCCCGACCTGCACGCGCCCGTGTCCGAGGGAGGCTTTGGCTGGAAATACAGTTACATTACCCTCGCTTTCACTCTGCAGTGGATCCTTTCCGGACTGCTGGGCCCCGCCGCCGGTTGGCTGGGGGACCGCTACGGTGTCCGTATAGTCATGGTAATAGGGGCTTTCCTGTTCATACTCGGCATGATGCTCACCGGGACCATGACCCAGTTGTGGCAGTTTTGGCTCTACTTTGGCGTTATCCTCGCTGGTACTTCTGCGATTTTCCAGGTTTCGATAATAGCCGGAGTGCCGCTGTGGTTCCAAAAGCGGTTGGGCGTGGCCATGGGCACCTTGCAAGGTATCCAGGGGCTAGGCACGGCCCTGGCGATCCTGTTGATATTCCTGATTTTCAATACCCTCGGCTTGAAGTGGACATTTTGGCTCCCCGGGATAGCCGGCGGCGCCGTCCTTTTGCTGCTCATCCGGTACTACCGCAACGAGCCCGCCGACCTAGGCATGCGTCAGATAGGAGCGGATTCGACGCAACCGGTCCGAAAGTTGCAGAACTCCGCGGCTGCCAAGATTCGGACCCGGGTATTTCTTCAGCAAGCCCAACGCACCAACACCTTTTGGAACTTGGTAGGCATCCACTTTTGGGGTTGCGCCGGCCACAATATCATTCTGATCTTCTTGTTTGCGATGGCCAAAGCCGAGGGCCTTTCCTCCGCCCAGTCCCTCGGCATCTTCATAACGGTGAACGTCGTTAGCGTGATCACCCGGTTCTTGGTCCCCGTCGCGGCGGACCGCTTGGGCAGCAAAATCGCTATGGGCGTGAGCTTCACCCTCCAGACCTTCCCGGTGTTGATTCTATTGGTTGCTTCGGAACCCTGGACCTTCTACCTCTTTGCGGTGCTTTTCGCCGTCGGGCTTGGCGGGGAAATGACCGCCTTCCCGATCATCAACCGGCAGTACTTCGGCAACGCACCCACCGGCACCGCCTACGGCTGGCAGAACCTGGGCGGCGGCGTCGGCATGGCCCTGGGACCCCTGGTGGGGGCGTTCCTGTGGGACGTTACCGGCGAGTATATGGCCGCCGTCTTGCTATCCTTTAGCCTCAGTTTGGTCGGCGTACTGTCTATCTTGGGACTACCCAGCACCTCCCGTCATCTCCTTCCCCGCTGGGAAGAGCGGCTGCCCCCTGAAGCCCGAACGGCAGCATGACGGAGCCGCGGGGCGTGTTGACTCCGGAGGAATTGATGGAAACGACCATATCGGCCACCGAGCTTGGCTACTACGCTTCCTCCCGGTTTTGCCCCCACTGCGCGTGGGTGAGGTTACACGTCAAGAACTTGCCCTTCCAGGGGTTCCCCGGGATATTCAGCAGCATCGACCGGTACAACAAGCTCATCGTGCGGAACCACTTCCACCGGGAAATGTCCCTTCCCCCTTGGCTCAACCGGCTTGGGAAAGCGGAGAGATGCGTTAACCCTCCCCACTGGTCCAGATTCAAGGTCCGGAACGACGACTTTGGCGTCACTCTTCGCGGCGAAGCCGACGGCATATTCCGGATGGCTGACGGTTCCTACACGATAGTGGACTACAAGACCTCCAAATACTCCCCGGCCCAACGAGGAATGCTGCGGTCTTACGAAGTCCAGCTGAACGCTTACGCCTACATTGGGGAACGCTTGGGGTTTTCTCCGGTGGGCCGGTTGGCGTTGGTTTACATGGAGCCGGAGACCGGCGAGGAAACCACCCAAGACCCTAGTCTGATAGACGACAAGGGGTTCTCCATGGGTTTCGAGGCCACCGTGGTGGACGTGGACCTGAGGCCGGAGAAACTGATTCCTCCCCTACTAGGGAAGGTGAAGGACGTGGAGCAAATGGAGCGCCCGCCGGCACCCTTGGCGGGCTGCAAGGACTGCAAGGCTTTGGACGGTCTGATATCGTCGCTGGGGTACCGGTCTTAAGTGGCCGCTCAGGCCTTGATCTCTACCAGAGCGTTGCGGTACTTGGCTGGGCCTATGTTGGTGACCCGGTGCGGCCCGTGGCCCTCTCGGTAGTTGGCCTCGCCGACCGGCAGTTGGCGGTCCTCGGTGGTCCCGTCTTCCCACTCCACCCTCAGGGTTCCCGGATCGATGACTATCGTCAGATAGTCATTGTCGTGTACGTGCCAGGCGCTGGATTCGCCGGGGTCCAACACCAGATGCCAGACTTTGACCCGCTCGTTTTCGAAGAGGAACCGGTTGGCCGGGTCCCCCAAGGGTTCATTGCCTCTCGCCATGATGGTCCTCCTTAGCGCATGATAATTGATGGGGACAAAGTCGCGGGGGCCAAAGTTACGCATCCGAAAGGGCTATGCGGTATTGCTGATAAACTGGGGCGAATCTATCACCCTGCCCAATCCCCAGTCAATGGGCCGCCCTCTTGCGTCTCGAGGTACAAGAGAGCGGCGGAGAGATTCCCTCTCTCCTGGGGCTGGTTCTTGGGTGACAACGCGGAGGCAAGGATAGGAGGACTGCCCTTGGGGGCGGGCCGGTTTCAAACCGGCCCATACGTTTTGTGCATATTGTACCGTTGCCATGAAGGTAGGCGATTTTCATCCCGATACGCGGCCCGCCGCGGCGGGCTGTGGGCGATTCCTGCGGAAAGAGACCTTCGGCTTCTGGATTACGGCGCGATCCCTGCCTCTTACTTGATCCGGGGGGCGGAGTGACGGGTTGGGATGCCAGCGTTGTCCGACTTCCGCCGAATTTATGTGCGGTAGTCCGGAGGCCGGAATCACCGCAGTTGGCCGGCCGTGTTGCCTATGCTATAATCCCACTCTCCGCCAAAGCCCACACAGGGGGATGCTACGCCCGGCTGTCACCTGCTCCGTTGGGGAAAGCCCTCGCACCGCTTGGCTGAGCATTGATCATCCTCCACGGCGCGTCATCTTTGTCGATCCGGTCACCACCGAGCTAAGCAATGCTTTAAGACAAATATATGAGGGCCGATGATGAACCCAGTATTGGACGAACTGAAAGTATTCAGCGGCAACGGCCACCCCGCCTTGGCCGAATCCGTTTGCCAGTACCTGGATATCCCTTTAGGCCAAGCCGAGGTCTTCAAGTTCGCCAACGACAACACCTTCGTCCGCATACAAGAAAACGTCCGCCAACGGGACGTTTTTGTTATTCAGCCCACCTGCCATCCGGTCAATGACAACCTGATGGAGCTCTTGATTATGATCGACGCCTTCAAGCGGGCGTCGGCCGGCCGCATCACTGCCGTGGTCCCTTACTATGGCTATGGGCGCACCGACAAGAAGGACCAACCGAGGGTGCCCATTACCGCCCGCCTAGTCGCAGACTTGCTGACCGCCGCCGGGGCCGATAGGCTGCTGACCGTCGATCTTCACGCCGGGCAAATCCAGGGGTTCTTCAATATCCCGGTGGATGAATTAACCGCTCTGCCGATACTGAGCGACTATTTCCAAGCGAAGGAAATCGGCGATTTGGTGGTGGTGGGAGTGGACATCGGTATCAGCAAGAAAGCCAGGGACGTGGCCGAGCGTTTGCACGCCCCCCTAGCCATCATAGAAAAGCGCCGGCTGGGTAACGACGAGCGCACCGAGATAATGAACGTCATCGGCGACGTGCGGGGCAAGGTGGCCCTGACCTTCGACGACGAGGTGGACACCGGGGGCACCATCGCCGGCGCGGCGCAAGCCCTTACCGACCACGGCGTGAAGGAAGTGTTTTGTTGCGTCACCCACCCGGTGCTGTCCCGCGACGGGTCGGAGACGATGGCCAACAGCAGGTTCAGCGAGGTGGTGGTAACGGATACCATTCCCCTGTCCCCGGAAAAGCGCAACGGTAAATTCACGGTCTTGTCGGTAGCTCCTCTTCTGGGAGAGGCGATCTACCGCATCCACAGAGGGCTTTCCGTGGGGGAAATGTTCGATCGATCTTAGGAGGTCCCGTCGGCCATGCACGATTTGCTGATCAAGGGCGGGACGGTGATCGACCCGTCCCAAGGACTCCACGGCGTCAACGACATAGCAATAGACAAGGGCAAAATCGCTCGGGTGGCAACGAGCATACCCGTTGAAGAAGCGGCCCGGGTTCTTGAAGTGCCCGGGAAGATAGTCACTCCCGGCCTGATCGATGTCCATACCCACGTCTACCACGGTGTAAACGCAAACGGCGTGGAGGCCGACATTGGCGGAGTGCGGGCCGGCGTGACTACCATGATCGACGCCGGCAGCGCCGGCTGCGACACCTTCGGCGGTTTTCCCCAGCATATCATTCCCGACAACGACACCGAGGTGATTTGCTTTCTTCACATTTGCCGCACCGGCTTGGCCACTAACCCGGACATTTTTAGCCCGGATAGCATCGACTTGGACAAGACGGTCCAAGTAGCTTCGGAGAACCGGGGCTTGATCACCGGAATCAAAGCCCGGATGGTGTCCCCGGCCCTGGAAATCATGGGGATGGAAATGCCCCGCCTGGCCAAGCGGGCCGCCCGGGAGGCCGGGGTAAAGCTCATGGTCCATATCGGCGACACGACGAACCGGTACGACTCCAACGTCATCCGCCAGCTATTGCCGATTCTGGAGGAAGGAGACATCGTTACTCACTTCTTCACCGCCAACACGGGCGGCGTGCTGGACGCCGAGGGCAAGCTGGTGCCGGAAGCCAGGGAAGCCAACGACCGCGGCGTGTGGTTCGACACCGCCCACGGCAGATTGAATTTCAGCTTCGACGTTGGGGAACGAGTGCTGGACCAAGGGCTAACCCCCCACTGCATCAGCACCGACCTGACCCTGCCCGGGCGGCTTAACACGGTGCACAGCATGACGGAAATGATGAGCCGGTTCCTGGTTATGGGGTTCACCATGGACCAAGTCGTCACCATGTCCACGCTGAATCCGGCCCGGGCCGTTGGTGTGGACGACCGCTTGGGGACCTTGGACGTTGGGAAGCAAGGGGATGTTTCAGTACTGGAAATCAAAGAGGGTGATTGGATCGTCCGCGACACGGTTGAAGGCAGCCGGCGGGTTGACAAGGCGGTAGTCCCTGTCCTGAGCGTCAAAAAAGGTGAAGTGTTCGAGGCAGGCTGGGGCCCCCGGCCCTGGGGATGGGAGCCGGATTCGGCGTAGTGGAGTTGGGTTATGGGAACGTTCTACGTCACCATTCAGCTCGCTGGCCGCTTCCGGGAGCGCTACGTCAACGTGGATGCCCTGGTTGATACCGGATCGAGCTACACTTCGCTGCCGGAGGGCATGCTGGACGAACTGGCCATAGAGCGCGATGAAATCCGGCAGTTCGAGCTAGCCGATAACCGCATCGTCGAGTACCCGCTGGGCGAAACTCGCGTGAGGGTAGAAGGCCGCGAAAAGACGGTTCCGGTGGTGTTTGCCCCAGACGATACGATGCCGCTGGTGGGCGCAATCACCCTGGAGATCCTAGGGCTAGGCATAGACCCGATCCTGGAAAAGCTGGTACCGGTAATCGCCCTACGGAAGTGAATTCCCCAAACTAACTGACGCTCTGAAGCGCGCTAAGATTTGCGGACCCGGTGCAACCTTCGAGAGAGGCGCCGCAGCCCGGCCAGAGGGCGGAACCTGGAACGGATGTTGGCCGCCATCAGCGGCGCTATCTGGCTATTGCCCGATACCAGAGGGGCCGTCCATTTTCTTAGCTCTTTCAAGCTGGGTGGTTGCGACTCCCAGAAAGGCACCAGCGAATCAAGGGGGCGCCAACGCCTTTCTCCGGGCAGCCGAATCATGACGGTACCCCCCGCTTCCATCACCGCCAAGGCCCCGGCCGCCATGTCCCAGATACGAGGAGCGCTGAAGACCGCGTATTGCATCACGCCGCAGGCGGTCATCGCCAACTCATAAGCAATGCTGCCGGTGGTGCGCATCTCGCCGGCCTTGCTTGATAGCTTTCTAGAAAAACGGTTGGTTACACCGAAATGGCCCGGCACACCGATCAAACGATTGGGTTCCGGTTCTTGGCCCTCGAAGACCGACACCGGTTCATCGTCGGCGAAGCAACCCCCTCCCCGTCGGCAGTGCAGCACGAATCCGCCGCCGGGCTTGGGCCAAGGAATGAATAAGGCTGCCGCCGCGGGCCGGCCCAGGCGCAAAACCCCGATGGACGAGGCGTACACCGGAAGCCCGTTCAGGAAGTTGGTAGTGCCGTCCAGCGGGTCCAGCACCCAAAGGGTATCAGGACAAGGGGTATCCGCGTCCTCTGGTCCCTCCTCCCCAAGGATTCCGTGGTCCGGGAAACGGCGTTCGATTTCTTTCGTCAGGTACTCTTGGCATTCCTTGTCGGCGTTGGTGACCGGGTCCCGCCGGTCCTCGTCCTTGTACTCGACGTCGACCTGTCGCCCAAAGTGGCCCGCCAGGATTTCGCCGGCGCCCCTGGCCAGGTCCACGGCGGCAGCCTCCAAATCTCGCAGTAGCTCATCGCTGGCGGGCATTGACAATTCCTGAGTTAGAGTTGAACGGTTTAAGACTCACGCCGTTTCCGGTATCGGCCCAGTATAGCACCAGGTATCCCGCCGGCCGGCCATAAACCCCCGGACACGAGGCCGAGGGCGGGACTGCTATAATCAATAGCCATCCTGCGGCGGGTCCCTTTGCTCCGTTTAGGGGTAGCCGCGGGAAGAAACCTTGGGTTGGGGGTAGCCAAGCATGGACTTGGAGCTAAGCGACAAAGTAGCCATAGTAGGCGGGGCCAGCAAGGGCTTGGGGCGGGCCTGCGCCGAGGTCCTGGCCCGGGAAGGGGCCGATCTTGCTATTTGTAGCCGGAACGAGTCTGACTTGGAGCGGGCCGGGGAAGAGATTCAACGGGCCTCGGGGCGCCGGCCCCTGGTATTCCCCGGCGACTTGGACAGCCACCGAACCATCAAGGACTTGATAGAGGCCGCGGTTGACCGGTTCGGACGGCTGGACATTATGGTCAACAACTCCGGCGGGCCGCCGCTGGCCCGGGCCGCCACCGCCGGGGAAGATTTGTGGGACATTGCCTTGCAACGCTCGCTTTTGTTCTTTGCCAGGATGTGCCGGGAGGCGTTGCCCTATCTGAAGCGGCAGGGCGGCGGCCGCATCATCAACATTTTGGCCAGCACGGTGTACCAGCCAATCGATAATCTAGCGTTGTCCGGCGCGACCCGCATGGGCGTGGTGGCCTTCGCCAAGAGCCTGGCGGACGAAGTGGGCCGGGACAACATCCTGGTAAACAACGTCTGCCCCGGCTCGATTCTGAGTGAGCGGATGCTGTCCAACGTGACTTCCCGCGCCGAGGAGTTGGGGGTATCGGTGGAGGAAGCGTTGGCCCAACGGGCCCAAGCCACCGCCCTGGGACGGGTCGGCCAACCCGAGGAGTTGGCCAACTTGGTGGCCTTCTTGGCCTCACCCCGGGCCAGCTACATTACCGGGACTACTATTCTGGTTGACGGCGGTCTGGTGCGTTCGGTCATGTAGCGCCCGCTTAAACCCCGGCGGTCGCTCTAAGAAGCAGGTTCGAAGTAGGGGGAGCTTACCCGGTCAGCGGCCTTAACAAAAGTGCCCCGCGCCGTTAGGGGGACGGCTTGAAATATGGGACCGTGACTTGGTCGTTGGCCTTGACGAAGGTGACCTCCACGGGCATGCCGATTTCTACTTGCTCCGGTTCGCACTCCACGATGTTGGTGAACATCTTTACCCCCTCTTCCAACTCCACCAGGGCCACGACGTAGGGCCCGGAGTCGAAACCCGGAGTCCGGTTTTGGTAGGTAACGGTGAAGGTCCACACCGTGCCTTTGCCGCTGGACTGGACCCACTGGACGCCGCCGGACCAGCAGTTGGCGCAGATGCCCCGGGGATAGAATTGGTACTCGCCGCAGCCGCCGCACTTCTGGATAACCAGCTTCCCTTGGCGGCAGGAGTCCCAGTACGGCTTGGTCTCACCCACGATGGTCGGCAATGGCTTGTTCCACTCGGCCATTGGTCAGTCCCTCCCCAAGATGACTGTGCCGCCGCTGTGGCGGGAACCCAAGGCGCCGCCGGTCCCGTGGCACAGGGCGATTTTGCAGTCCGGTACTTGACGAGGCGTACCCTCGAACTGGTGGCGCAACTGACGGGTAGCCTCCATTAACAGGAAGATGCCCCGCATACCGGGGTGGTTGGAGGACAGGCCGCCGCCGTCGGTGTTGATAGGAAGCTGGCCCCCGATCTGGAGCCTGCCTCCCGAAACAAAATCGCCGCCTTCCCCCTTCCGGCAGAACCCCAGGTCCTCCAGCGTTTCCAGGACGGTGATGGTAAACGAATCGTAGATCATTGCCATGTCGATGTCGTCATGGGTAACCCCGGCCATGGCGAAGGCGGGTTCTTGGCTCTGCTTCGCGGCGATGTAGACCAGGTCCCGCTTTCCGGCCCCTTGGTGGGCCACCGCCTCGCCGGTTCCCAGGACCCAGACCGGCGAGTGGCGGCAGTTGCGGGCCACCTCTGGAGAAGCCACAACCACGGCCCCTCCGCCGTCGCTGATGATGCAGCAGTCCATCAGGTGCAGGGGAGAGGAAATCACCCGGGATTTCACCACGTCTTCCACGGTGATGGGGTTGCGAAACATGGCTTCCGGGTTCATGGAGGCGTGTTTCCGGACCGCCACGGCCACTTCGGCCAGTTGCTCCGACGTGGTGCCGTAGAGGCTCATGTGCCGCTGGGCAATCATGGCGTACAGGCCCACCGTGGTTAGCCCGTAAATCTCCTCGAAGCTGTCCGGCGACGGGTCTAGGGCCGGGCGTCCGAAGCGGGCCGCGCCGCCGGTCCCTACCGACACGCCGCCCGAGCGGGCCAGGGTGCTGTAGGTTATGACGGCGCAGTTGATCCGGCCGGCGGCGATTGCGTTCAAGGCGTGGGCCAAGTGGAACTCGAAGGAGCCGCCGCCAACCGTGGTGTTGTCCACGTACTTGGGGTACATGTTCAGGTAGTCGGCCAGATTGAGACCGCTGTTTCGGACCGACATCGAGGCGGTTAGCAGACCGTCCACGTCCCCTTTCTCGAGCCCGGCGTCCTCCAAGGCCTTTATGACGCTTTCCCCTTGAATTTGTAGCTCACTCTTGTCCGGGGCGTAGCGGGCCGGGTGCTCGTGAACGCCCACAATGGCGGCGCCGCGTCTTAGGTCTACCATGTTTCTGGCACCTCTAAAGTTAGTCGTTGGTGGTGGGCCCTGCGCCCTTCCGGTCAATCACGTCCAAAGGACAAGGGAAAACCGGAGTTATTGGTCGGTCTGTAGCTTAGGGATAAAGGTCTTGCCGGCAGGTCGGGAATGAAGCTTCGTAACAAAGCCGCCGGCGGCGCGCTGCCAAGGCTGTCGGCTGGAACGGCCCTATGATAGGCGTGGGCATATGGGGTGTCAAGTTGGGTTCTCCCTAACGGTGCCCACCGGCTGATGTCCTTCCTAACCGCCGGGATTAGCGATATATTAGACCCCTACCGTTCCTAGCGCCGCTGCCGTCGCCGCTCGAACACCCGCCGGGTACCCCGCCCACTGAGGAGAGGCTGCCACGGTTTGAGCGGGGACAGTATATTGCGGTACCCACTATCACCCGCGGAGAGGAGAAGAAATGCTGGCTTTCTTGGGAGGCACCGGACCGGAAGGCAAGGGGTTGGCCCTGCGTTTGGCCATGGCCGGGGAGACGGTTATCATCGGCTCACGGGACGCCGGGCGGGCGGCCGCGGCCGCCGAGGAGTTGCGCCGATTGGTCCCGGACTCGAAGATCGACGGGGCTGCCAACGCCGACGCCGCAACCCAGTGCGACGTTGCGTTTCTGACCTTTCCTTACGAGGGTCAGCGGCCCGTGCTGGAGGCTGTTGCCAGCCTGCTCCAAGGGAAGGTGGTGGTCAACGTAATCGCTCCGATGAGCTTCGAGCGCGGCCGGGGAGCAAGGGCCGTCGAAGTTGAGGCTGGTTCCGCCACCCAGGAGGCCCAGGAACTGCTCCCCGACTCCTTGGTCGCGGGCGCCTTCCAGACCGTAAGCGCCGAAGAGCTTCAGAAGCCGGAGGCGGTCATGGAAGGGGACGTCATCGTTTGTTCCGACCACCGGGAGGCCAAAGACCTGGTAACGGGATTGGTGCGAAAAATTCCCGGCCTGCGCCCCGTGGACGGGGGCGCCTTGGCTAACGCCAAGTACGTAGAGCAAATCACGCCCTTGCTGGTCAACATCAATAGGATTTACAAGACTCACGCCGGTATAAGAGTCACCGGCGTGTAGCAGGAAGAACCGGCCAAGCCCGTCCCGAGCTTAAAGCAAATCGAGGACTTGGGATCTCAAGGCTAGTTCTCCGGCGGCCATTTGGTGCCTCCCACTGACGGCCTGCCCGCCGCCGGGAGGGCCAGACCCTCGGCCACCGTCCGGCGAAAGGCCTCCAAGATCACGCGGCCCCAATCGTTGGCCCGGGCCACTCGGAAGGCGGTACGCTTGCCCCGCCCCACCGTCTTCGCCTTCTCCGGCGTCTCCTCCGCAACCTCTTGGGCAATCATCTCGTCCATTGCGTCGATGCTCGGCACCAACTCGTTGGCGGTCTCGACGAAGCGGGCTATCTCTTGCATACCCCCGTCGAAGACCACGAATACCGGCACCGTACCGGCCCGGTTCTCCGGCAGGAAGCTGTCGGTCAGGGCCAACTCATCATCGCGGTTGAACACCTTGACAGAGATGTTCCCGCTGGCTTCGGCCAAGCGGAAGATGGCCGGCGTGGTGGTTACGGCGTCCCCGCACCAGTCGGCGGTAAAGACGGCTAGGCGCACCGGCTCAGCCAAGCCATCGAACAAAGAGCTGACTTCCGAGGGGACGTCCACCGCCCGGTAGACGTCCAGGAAGGGCTGTTTGTTGACTTTGATTTGATCAATGTATTCTTGGACCGTCATTCCCTGACTGAACTTCTCTTGGGACAACGCCATAGCATACCCCCTGCTGATAGGTACCGTCGGACCCGGTGACATTAAACGCAAGTTGCTGGGGCTTAGCGGCAAGTTTCGCAGCAAACTCCCTCTTTGGCAACAGCCGGAAGCTTGGAGTAACCGCTTAGAGTTGAGGGGATGGATTCGGTTCCTCTGCGGCGGGGCTGGCCGGCCTACACGTCTCCCATTAGCTGGGCCCAGCGGCGGAAGAAACCCCGTTGGTTGATCTCGCTGAAGCGGTGGTGGCTGGCGAAGGCGCCCAGGGCTTCGTCGTACCCTTCGTGCCCAAGGCCCATCTGGAGGTTGATCGCCAGACGGCGGGACACCGCACCCCGGCAGGTCAGGGTGCAGTCCTTCCAGTTGTCCATGTCGTCTTGTTCCAAGGTGCCCCCCGGGCCGAAGGTCCTCAGGTCCGACAGGCGAAGGGCCTCCTTGACTTCCGCCGGGGCTGCCTTGTCCACGAAGTTCCACGACCATATTTCTATCTTGTCGGGGCCCCGCGGGTGCCAGACTCGGAAGGTATGGGAGCTGCTACGCAGCAAAGAGAAGTTGGGGAAGACCGTACCTACAAAGGGGTTCAGCATACTCCGGCGAGGACCAAGCCGGGCCGTTACTTCATCCTTTATTTGCTCCTCATACGCCAATATCGCCGGTACGGGCGCATCGCTTTCTTGGAAAGGGCCGAGGGCCTGAATGCAGTGGCCGTTGCCCGGCGACACCATCATCCCGGAGGCTCCCGTCCGGCTGCCCCCGCCAATGCTGAAGCCGGTCTTGATAGCCGACAGGTGGCTCCAGCCGGCGTGGTAGCCGTCGCCGCCGAAGCTTTCCGAGGGAAACTTCCAGTTGGCGGATAGCAGCCACTTGTGCACTCCCCCAACGACTTCGATTCCACCCTTTCGACGGTCGAAGAAAGCGTCCAAGTACCAAGCCATCTCCCCCAGGTACTCCGGCAGGGGAGGCGCGCCGGGGTCGAAGGTAGCGAAGTAGAGACCCTTGTAATCGTCGATCTGCGCCACCGGGACCAGTCCCCACTGACCCCGGTCCAACTCGCCGCCATATGCGTCATCAAAACCGGGAACGGTCGTGAGGTTGCCGTCGTTGCCGTAAGTCCAGCCATGATAGGAGCAGGTGAACGAGGAGGCGTTTCCGGCGTCGGCCCGGCACAGCCGGTTGCCCCGGTGGCGGCACACGTTGAGGAAAGCGTTTACTTTACCCGCGCTATCCCGCACCACCAGCACGGGGTCCTCGCCCATGTACGTACAAAAGAAGTCGCCGCGCCCCGGCACCTGCGTTTCGTGACAAAGGAAGAGCCAGCAGCGGGCGAAGATCTTTTCCAACTCTTCCTGGTAGATCCAGGGCTCGATGAAGACCCGGCGGCTAACCAGGCCTTGGTCGGCGTCTACCAAGTCATTGGGCCGAATGGACAAGAATTACCTCCACCTTTTTTTCGATTTCCCTCTCATTTTCGCTCATTCCCCCCCATTTCAGCCCGTTGGCCGGGGTGGGGCGGATGCCGGGGAGCAGGTTGGGAGCGGTCAGGTTTAGAGTAGTTCCCGGTCATTGAGGCCCCATGACGCCCCGGTGACGGCTTGGATTTGGTCTGAGTCCCGGTGGAACGTTTGGGCCTGACATTTATCACGGTAGGGGGGCGCATCCGGAGTTGGGAAGGGAGGAGTGTCAGTCGCAGGGCCTTTTCATTCTCCTTCTCCGTTGAGGGAGAAATCCTTCGCATCAGCAACGGTTTCCTAATCGGGAGCGCCCTCACCCTAACCCTCTCCCAGAGGGAGAGGGGATTTTCTTCCGAGAATGAAAAGGCCCTGCGGTTCCCCTTGGCATACTGGAAAACCGGTGCTCCCCGGAGCATAATAATCCCACCCCGTTGACGATGGTTTTGACCTGGCATCTCCCATCATAGCCCGATGTATAGCGAATTCCAACAACGCCCCAGGTTTCATGTGGAGGGCGGACTTGGCGGCTCATCTTGGATTGGGTTATGAGAAATACGCCCGCCCCCACCGGCCGGTGAAGCGGCGGTTGGAGCTTTTGGATTCGACTGGGGACTGAGCACCGCATGGAGGAAGCCGTCGGAGTCTTGTTTAGATATGAAAAGCAAACTAGGAATGAAGTTGGCCGGTCTGATGCCGGTGTGCCTGCTGGCGGCAATGTTCACAATTCCAGGCTGCGGCGGCGAGGATGCGTCAACGGCCGCTGACGTGTTGGAGTGGAGTTACGATGGGCCGACCGGACCGGAAAACTGGGCCTCTCTATCCGAAGAGTACAAACCGTGCGCCAACGGCGAGCAGCAGTCGCCCATCGACATTACCGGCTACCAAGGGAGCGATGCCGGGCCGATTTCATTTTCCTACAGGGGCGATGTTAAAGCGGTGCGCAACGACGGTAAGTTCGTGCACGTCGACTACCCGCCGGGCAACACGTTGACCGTCGGCCAGCAAAGCTTCGATCTGAAGTCGGCGCACCTTCATTCCCCCTCGGAACATCACATAGACGGCATGAGTTTTGCGGCGGAGCTGCACTTGGTCCACGGGGATGCCGTCGGCAACCTCGTCGCCGTGGGGTTGTTGTTCGAAACCGGCGAGGCTAGCCCCATAGTGCAAGCGATTCTCGACGCCGCTCCGAAAACCGACACCGAGGTAACCGCCGGCGCCGGACTCAACGCCCGCGATTACGCGCCCGCCGAACTTGGCTACTACCGCTACGACGGCTCGAAGACGACCCCGCCGTGCTATGAGCCGGTTGCATGGTATGTGATGCGTGAGCTGAAATCCGTGTCGCCGGAGCAGGTCGACAAGCTGCTGGAATTGAGCGGCGGCCCCAACAATCGGCCTATCCAGCCCACAGGCAACAGAGGGATAACCCTCGGCGGCGCGCCTTAGGGGACTCACCCTCGCCATGCCAACCTACCCCCACATAGAACGCTACTACCAGGACAAGGAGCGGCTGATAGAGTTCGGCGGCTCGGACAACGAGTCGAACATCCGGCCCGCGTTTCAGAATTGCCTTGCCGCCTATTGCCAAGACCACCGGGAAAAGCTGGCCCTCGTCCCCGAACTGCCGACCCTGGGGCAAGTGGTGCCCGACGGCACGGTCAAGGACTCATTGCGCTTGGCCCGGGGCTACTGGGAGGCCAAGGACTCCCACGACGACTTGGACGCCGAAATCCAGAAAAAGACTAACCAAGGCTACCCCCAGAACAACATCCTCTTCGAGGACTCCCGCACCGCCGTCCTGATGCGTCACGGTACGGTATCTATGCGTGTTGACATGGGCCGGCCCGCCGAGCTGCACCGGCTCATCCGGACATTTCTGGATTACGTGTTGCCGGAGGTCGAGGAATTCCGGCAGGCGTGGCGGCAGTTCAAGAATCACTTGCCAACCGTCCTGGGCGCTCTGCGGGATGCGGTCGACCGGGCGGCCGCTACCAGCCCCGACTACCGGAGTGCCGCGGCCCGATTTCTTGACCATTGCCACCGGACCATCGGCCCTGAAGTGTCGGATATCGACGTCCGAGAGATGCTGCTCCAACACATTCTGACCAAGGACATCTTCCTGCGGGTGTTCGCCGAAGACCAGTTCCACCGGGAGAACAACATCGCCCGGCAGCTGGACTCCCTGGAGCGGACCTTTTTCACGGGCGACCTGCGCCGCGAGGCCATCGACAACCTGCGTCCCTATTACGGTGCCATCGGCCGGGCCGCCGATGATATTGCCGACTACGCCGAGAAACAGCATTTCCTCAAGGCCGTCTATGAGGACTTCTACAAGGTCTACAACCCCGCCGCCGCCGACCGCTTGGGCGTGGTCTATACCCCCAACGAGGTGGTGGACTTTATAATCCGCGGCGCCGACTATCTGTTGCAGAAACACTTCGGCCGGAGCCTCGCCGACGACAACGTGCAGATCCTCGACCCGGCCACCGGCACGGGCACCTTCATCACCAGCCTGATTAGCTATCTGCCCCCAGACCGTTTGGAGTACAAGTACCTGAAAGAGATTCACGCCAACGAGGTGGCGATACTTCCCTACTACATCGCCAACCTGAACATCGAGTACAGCTACAAGGAGCGGACGGGCCGCTACCGGGAATTCCCCAACCTGTGCTTCGTGGACACCCTGGACAACCTGGGCTGGAAGGGGGCCAGCGAAGGAGCGGTGGAGCGCCAGTCCGGGTTCAACTTGGGAGGGCTGTCGGAGGAGAACTGGATTCGCGTCCAAGAGCAGAACGAAAAGCCCATCAGCGTCATCATAGGCAACCCGCCGTATAACTCTGCACAGAGTAACTTCAACGATTTCAACCCTAATCGGGGCTACCCAGAAGTTGATCAGCGCATCAAAGACACGTATGTTGCGGCCAGTGCGGCCCAGAAAACAGCCCAGTACGACATGTACAAGCGATTCATCCGTTGGGCGAGCGATCGACTTGATGATGATGGTATTGTCGCTTTCATCACTAACAGGAGATACCTAGACGCGCTACAAGATGATGGGTTCCGTCACGTTGTGGCTGATGAATTCACTGAAATCTACATTATTGACTTGGGTTCGGACGTGAGACGCAACCCCAAAATCTCCGGCACCACCCACAATGTGTTCGGCATACAAACTGGAGTAGCAGTGGCGTTCTTCGTGAGAGAGAAACCCAAACTCGGCAACTGTTGTATCAATTACTCCCGCCGTGACGATACCGAGGTTGCGAAAGATAAGCTGGCTTTTTTGCGAGATGCCAAACTTGGAGAGATCCTGTTCGCAGAGATCGTGCCAGACAGCAAGTCTAACTGGATCAACCAATCCAATAGTGACTTCGATAAGCTCATGCCAATTGTTGGCCAAGAAAGTAAAACCTCTAAGACGGTTGGTGAGGAACAAACTCTGCTAAGACTCTATGCCCCCGGTGTAATGACCGGCCGAGACGAATGGGTATATGACTTCGGTGTGCATAATCTCCGTGACAAAACGGTTTTCTTCGCCGACACATACAACGCTCTTCTGAGCACTAACGATGAGTCTTATCCACCGAGTATCAAGTGGAGCAGAGACCTCCGCAATGAACTCAAACGCCGCCGTCGCATCGTTCATACCGAGGCAAATCGTATAGAATCTCTATTTCGCCCTTTCATTACTAAGCATTTCTTCGCCGATTTCGCTATGAACGACGTTCTCACCAGAAATCACTATGAAATGTATGGACGTGACCTAATCGGAGATAACATGGTCATTTGCGTGAAAGGTCCAGCGGCCAACCATTTCTCTGTCCTAGCGTCTAGCAAAATTGTGGATTACAAATGTGGTTCCACTGGCAACGGTGGAACATTCTGCCTCCCCCTCTACCGCTACGACGATAAAGGCAAGCGGGTGAGCAACATCACCGAGTGGGGCATCCGGCACATCAACGAGCACTACCGCAAGGCGTGGGGCGAGGAGTTCGACTCAATCTACCCGAACGGAGGCATCACCGCCGAGGACATCTTTGCTTACACCTACGCGGTGCTTCACGACCCGGTGTACCGCCACGACTACGCGGCGGACCTGCTGCGGGAGTTCCCTCGTCTGCCGCTGTACCAAGACTTCGACGTATGGGCGCGGATGGGGAAGTCGTTGCTTGACCTGCACATCGGTTTCGAGACCGCCGAGCCCTATCCCCTGCAACGGAATGACCAGCGCGGAGCGGCAACGCGGGTGATTCTGCGGGCCGACAAGGAGCGCGGCGTCATCGCGCTGGACGACAAGACCGCGCTGACCGGAGTGCCGCCCGACGCTTGGCGCTACCGCTTGGGCAGCCGGTCCGCCTTGGAATGGGTGCTGGACCAGTACAAGGAGCGCAAGTCGAAGGACCCGACCATTGCCGAAAAGTTCAACACCTACCGGTTCGCCGATCACAAAGAAAGGGTGATCGACCTCTTACAACGGGTCTGCGCCGTCAGTGTGCAGACCCTGGACATCGTGGATGACATGGCGTACTGGGAGGGCGACCGGCTAATAGTATTCGGCGACCGTGACAAACACGAAATGGCAATGTTGGGGCTTGCCGACTGGTCTCGTCGAATCGAATCCGGGCAAGAGGAAGAGGATGAGGACTGGCTGGCGGCATGGTCGGAGATATAGTTATCGCCCCGGTTCCATATACCGATTTGAGCGGTTCCAAAAATCGGCCGGTTGCCCTGGTGGCGGACGTACGAATGGGCGATTGGGTAGTGTGTGCGATTACCGGCGCACAACAAAGGCGTCCCCGAAGACCTGGAAATTACGCAGAGCGACATGCAGAGCGGAGGATTAAGGCGCAATAGTTGGGTGCGTACCGGTCGCCTGTATACGTTGAACGACAGCCTGTTTAGGGACCTTGTCGGTCGGCTGACGGACGGCAAGACCGCCGAAATTCGGAATGCTGTGCGCTCCCTGTTCTGAGACTAACCCCCCGACCAGAGCAAGAACGGTTGCGGCAGGAGCGAGGCGCCAAGCAGGCTTTGGTGAACGTGCGCTGGCGGCTGCTGGGTGCCTACCGGACGCTTGTACACGCTTTCGGGCGTCACCCGGTTACGCCGAGATACCTGGCCTGTATCTCGGCGTTGCTCCTGAACTCTTCCGGCGCGGCTTCGTACACTATTTGGCCCCGGTTTATTACGTACACGTGATCGGCAAGCTCCAAGGCCATGGGGAGGTTTTGTTCCACCAGCAGGATGGCAAAACCGCTCTCCTTCAACCGGGCGATGATTTGGGTCAACTCCCTGACTATCACCGGGGCCAGGCCCTCGGAAGGCTCGTCCATCAGAAGCAAGTCCGGGTTCGTCATCAACGCCCTGCCGATGGCCAGCATTTGTTGTTCTCCCCCGCTTAGCTGATTGCCTTTGTTCTTGGCCCGGCTCTTCAGTGCGGGGAAGAGGGAATACACTTTCTGCAAGTCCCAATGGCCGGTCTTGCCGCTGCTCCTTGCGGAAACCGTAAGGTTTTCTTGTACGCTCAACGAGGGGAATATATGCCTGCCTTGAGGGACCAGTCCCATGCCCATCTGAGCGATCCGGTAGGACTTGACCTGAGTAATATCTTGCCCCTTGAAGCGGATCGCCCCGCGGCGCGGCGGCGTGAAGCCGATGGTCGAACGGATGGTGGTGGTCTTGCCCATGCCGTTACGGCCGAGAAGGGCCACCACCGATCCTTCGGCGACGCTCAGGGATAAGCCTTGGAGGACGTAACTCTCTCCGTAGTAGGTGTGCAGGTCAACCAAGTCCAGCATCTGTCCTTGCTTCTTGTAGTCCCATGTAGATTTCCCTTACTTCGGAGTTGGCTTCGATGTCTTGAGGTATGCCGTCGGCAATGATCTGGCCGTAATGCAGAACGATGATCCTTTCCGCCACGCCAAATATCAGGTCTATGTCGTGGGCGACGAGCAGGACGGTGATGTCCGCGCCCAAACTGTGGATCATGGCCGCTATGTCGGCGCTTTCCGTTGCCGTGAGCCCGGTGCTAGGCTCGTCGAGGAGCAGGAACCGCGGGTTCGACGCTAGGCTGAGAGTGATCTCCAGTTTTCTTTGATCGCCGTATGCCAGCTCCTTGACCACGTTATTCCGCAGTTCCCATAACCCCCACGGCGCCAGAAGGCCTTCAACGGCGGCGTACACCTCCTTATAGGCGGTCATTGGGCGGAACATCTGGAAGCGCGACGGGCGGGTCCCCTGAAAGGCCAGCAAAGCGTTGTCCAGCACCGTCAACCCCAAGAAGGCGCTGGACACCTGGAACGACCGGGCCATGCCCAAGTGGGCCCGGCGGTGGGTGGCCACGCGGGTAACGTCTCGTCCGAAGAGGTAGACGCGGCCCGTGGTAGCCGGTACCTGCCCGTTGAGCACGTTGAACAGAGTGGTCTTGCCGGCCCCGTTCGGTCCGATGATAGCCAGCTTTTCACCAACTTCCACGGTGAAGGAGACGTTTTGTATCGCTTGAAGGCCGCCAAAGTCCTTCGATACACTTTCCACCCGCAATGCTTCCACGCTAATCCGTTACCTTCTTCCAGAGCTTGTACAAGTAAACGCCAAAGCCCTGCCGGGCAAACATCACGCTGATGATGAAGACGCCCCCCAGTATCAAGGGCCAGCGCTCCGGGGTGTAATCGGCGGCGTAGAACTGCAGCAGAGTTATTCCCACCGCCCCAAAAACTGCCCCGTAGAGGGTAGCAACGCCGCCTATAATCACCATGAACATGACTAGGCCGGACATGAGAAAGCCGACGTTGGCGGGAGCGATTATTCCGTTGTGGTAAGCAAAGAATACGCCGGCCACTCCCGCGAAAGCCCCAGCAATTACGTACGCTACGTACTGGTACAGCCAGGTGTTGTAACCCAAGGCGCGCATTCTCGGCTCGTTTTCGCGGATTCCTTGCAACGCCGCGCCAAAGGGAGAATTTACGATGCGGTACAGGATGAAACCGCATATGCCGAAAACGACGGCAACGAAGTAGAAGTAGCTTTGGTTGTTCCAAGCAACGTCCAGGAATCCAAGGTCCGGCTTGCTGATGCCGGTAACCCCCTCGGTGCCCGCCGTGGTCAACCATCCGACGCTGAAGGTTACGCTAAAGAGCAACTGCCCCAAGGCGAAAGTCACCAGGATGAAGTACAGTCCGGTTACTCGGAGGGCGATGATGCCAAATACGGCCGCCACGAAAGCCGACGCCAAAATCGCCGCCGGCGCCCCCAGCCAGAATAGCTCCACGTCGTACCGGACCATGAGAAGTCCGACGGTGTAAGCCGAAACGCCAAAGAAAGCGGCGTGCCCCAACGATATAAGCCCGGTGTAGCCAAAGATAAGGTCCAAACTCATGGCGAAGATAGCGAAGATCAGCATCCGGATCATCAAGCTTTCCAGGTAGCTCGGAAGGACCAGGGGGAGGATGACCAGGAGTATCGCCGCGACAATCAACGGGGCAAAGCGGACCGGCTTGTGCGGAGACGCCTGGCCTAGAAGAGTTCGGGCAGCGGTTCCCACTCCTCAGACCCTCTTTCCCAAAAGGCCGGAAGGCCTGGCCAGCAGGATGATAACCATTGCCAGGAAGATTGTGAACATCGAAAACTCGGGGAACAAGGTCTTGCCGAAAGCATCGACGATTCCAATCAAGATTCCTCCCAACAGCGCCCCTTGGACCGACCCCACGCCGCCAACCACGACGACGACCAACGACAGCAGCAAGACGTCCACGCTCTGAGCACTGCTGGCCCCCAATATCTGGGCGCCCACGACACCGGCGAATCCGGCGATGAATGAACCCAAGAAGAAGACAGCGATGGAAATACGCTCCAAGTTTATGCCCAGGCCCATCGCCATCTCTCTATTGTCCATTCCCGCCCGCACGACCGCGCCCACCCGGGTCCGGTCCTGCAGCCACCATAGACCGACGGCCAACACCAAGCCGATTACGATGATCGCAAAACGGGTGGCCGGGTAAGTGTAGCTCCCAAAGTCCACGGAACCGGAGAGGAAATCCGCAGTGAACTGCCCCCGTTGGATCGGGCCCCAAGCCCACTGGGTCGCGTTGGTCAGGATGAAGACGAGGCCGAATGATACCAGCACTTGCTCGTTGAGTTGGTTATGCAAGTAGCGAAACAACCCGCGCTCTATCAGTAGGCCGACGAGCCCCGCGGACAGTCCGCCAATCACGACGGCCAACCAGAAGGACATCCCCAAGTCTACCGCGATGCTCCATCCGGCGAAGGCCCCAATCATGTACAAAGCGCCGTGGGCCAGGTTGAGAATGCCCATGACGCCCATGATCAAGGACAATCCGGAGGCCAAGAGGAATAGGATGAAGCCAAATGAGATTCCATTGAGCATGCCAAGCACGAATGTATCCATTTGGACTCTCCGGTTGGACTCCCCGCTCAAGTGGACCCGCGCGTTAGGGGTGGGGCACGGCCTGCTTTACACGCCTGGGCATAGCGGCGCCGGGCCAAGCTTACTCCGGAGCGTACCCCCGGCGATGACGGGCAGGGAATGGGCCGCGCCCTCCTACGCAGGGAATAATAACCTAGGTTATGGAATTCATCCACCGCCGGCTTTCGGCCAACATCGAGGAGGAGTTAGGCCAACGGTGCAGCGGCGGCTTGAGGCGGTAGTAGGGAGAGGTAGGGCCGGAACGAGTTCGTAGCGGGGTTTAATACGGCGCGCGGGCAACGTGAGCAACACGCGCGCCGTATTAAACCCGAGGCTAGTTCAAGCCGGGTCTTTGCCGGGAGGCCCCGGTCAGTCTCTGGGGTCTTTGACGTTAGTAAAGGTCTGGATTGGCTGCCACGTGTGCCTGCCGTCCTCGAGAACAACCGGCTTGACTACGTAGCGGTCCGACGAAGCCATGCCCGAGGCGGCAAAGGTGGTGCGCCCTATCGGCGTTTCCAGGTCCAGCCCCAATATGGCTTCCCGCAGGGCCTCGAAGCTGGTGTCTCCGTCCGCGGCGTTGAGGGCCTCGACGGCGATGTCGGCAGCCACGTAGGCGTTGACGTGGTCGAGGGTCGGCTTCTTGCCCCACCTGGCGTCGAAGTTCTTCACGAACTCGGCGCTTGTTGGATGGTCCACAAGCCAGGTCCAGCCAACGAAGCCGGTTATGTCGCCGGTGCTGGCCGCCAATTCCTGTATGGTGGGGCCAAAATCTTTCATGAAATCATCGAACAGGCCGTGTATCATCACGATGGGCAGGTCCAGCCCGAGGTCTTGGTAGCCATTGAGGAAAGTCACCATGTCGGCGGGCACGAGCCAGGCCAACACCGCGTCGGCCTCTTCCAGATTGGTGGCGTAGGGGAGCATGTCCACGGTACCCAGCGGCACCCACTGCTTTTGAACTATCTCCCCGCCCCGGGCTTCGAAGGCGTCGCTGGCCGTCCCCAAGAGTTGGTGCCCGTAGATGTAGTCAGGCCCCAACGTGGTTAGCGACTTGTACCCCAGTTCATCATAGATGTAGTCGCCAAGGCCGGAAGATAGGGATTCGCTGGAACTGGGACTGCAAAAGAAGCTGCCGCCCTCACCCAGCGCGTAGGAGCAAGCGTGAACTTGGATCGCGGGGACCTTGGCCTCGTTGACGTACGGCCCCACCGCTTCTTGGCTGGAACCGAAGAGGGGGCCGATGATCATATCCACTTGGTCCTGCTCTACCAGCTTCTTCACCCTCTCAAGAGTGAGAGAAGCGTCGAGGACGTCCTCGTCCGCGATTATCAACTCGATTGGCCTTCCATCGACCTCGAAATCCGCCTCCTCCAGCCGCAGCCTGATGCCTTCCTCACCCCTCGGCCCGTAGTCTGCGGAAAAGCCCGTGAATGGCCAAATGAATCCAACTTTTACAGGCCCCTTTTCTTCACTGCCGCCGCAGGCCGCCAACACCAGCAACAGACCTATAACCAGAGTCAGGCCAAGCAGCGTAAGCCGTCCCATCCTCGTCATTATTCTCGCCTCCTTGGAGAGTTTATCCGTTAGTCCTCCGCCCCCTATGGTCCAATGCGCCTGGTCCGGGCAGGTTAGCGTCCCTCGCAGGACTCATACCGCCGCGGCGGTGCGGGCCTGCTTCTTGAGCAGCCGTTTCGGCCACCAGTGGTTTTCCCACTCGTCCTCCCACATGTCGTGGAGCGAGGGCATAACCTGGCTGGTGAACAGGTCGATATTCTTCAAGGTCTGCTCGTGGGGCATGGACCCGAATTGCAGCAGCACCATCAAGTTGCCTATCCCCAACCGCTTTACCGCGGCCTCCAGCTTTTCGCTTACCGTCGCTGGGCTGCCAATCATGACGTACTCTCGCTCCGCTAGCTCCTTGGCCGAGAGCTGCTTTACCGTATCGAAGCCCCCGATGATGTCCTGCTGTTTCCTCAGGGTATTGGCCATGCTGGCGTAATCTTGGTGACCGGGCACGGCTGCCCAGTAGGGTGGAATGTGCAGGCCCTTGTGATAGAAGTACTCCATGTGCGGCGCGTATTCTCGTTCGGCGGCCTCGTCCGTTTCCGACACTCCCACCAGCTGCAGAAATCCGAGGCGGAAGGGGTTTTGTGTCAGACCCTTCCTGGCGACCGTCTCCCAGAACCCGTCAACCACGTTTGCGGCCGCCTTGGCCCCGAAGTAGCTAAGGAAACAGTAGCAGTAGTCGTGGTCGGTCACGAACTCCCAGGTGCTCAAGCTGCCCGACCCCGGTACCCACACCGGCGGATGGGGCTGCTGGATGGGCCGGGGCCAGATGTTCACCGTTCCCAATTGCCAATACTTGCCATTCCAATGAAATAGTTCCCGGGCGGTCCACGCCTTGATGATCAGGTCGTGGGCCTCACGGTAGCGCTCCCGCTGCTCCAGGGGAGTGATTCCGTAGTTCACGTTGACATCCGCCGAGAGGCCGAGGGGCATACCCGCCACGAGCCGGCCGCCGCTGATGCTGTCCAGCATGGCGTATTCTTCGGCAATCCGTATCGGCGGGTTGGTGGTGGGCAGGGTCGATCCCATTTGAACGATGGCGACGTCCAGTCCGTTGGTCAGCTTGGCCAAGGCACCGCCCATGACGTTCGGATTGGGCATGAATCCGTAAGCGTTTTGATGGTGCTCGTTGGTACAAATCCCGTCGAAGCCGGCATTCGCGGCGTACACCATCTCATCCAGAGTCCAGTTGTAATACTGGCCCACCCGGTCGGGGTCCGCCAGTTCCCACCACGGAGCGTCTACCCAGATCGAGCCGTACCTTTTCTCGAAGTCCGGCGGCAACTCCCGGTGCGGGCTTAGATGAAACATAGAGATCTTCAAGGCTTCACCTCTTTCGCTGCGTTCTATGCCGTACGTTCTCGCCGCAACGGCAACCGGCGCCGCGCCCTCGGAGTCTAGAATCGCCCTCAGTAATGAAGGGGCCAACGACGAGTCCCCAACGTCCAAACTCTACGTAGGTAACGATGGATTGTCAACTGCCCGAATTGACTCATAAATTAAGACGCAACGGTCCACGTTGAGGGGGGCCTATGACTTTTTCGGCCGCCGGAGTCCGGCCCTTGGATGCGGAACACCCGGCTGGGACCGGTTCCGTCCCTTCAACGCTGAACAGCTACCGGACGGGGGCAAAATTGACGGGACGGCGGGCCGCCTGCTAGACTCCAGCCAGCTTCCAACGACACGACGACCGAGCCTCACGAAGGCCAACCCAAAGGCTCCATTACCCTGGGACGACCAATGTTTCTCCCAATGCTTCTCAAGGTATTCTAGTCCAACTCACTTCTGTGACTCACTTCTGAAGGAGGCAAGAAATGGCTACGACGGCATACGTCGGTGGAACAGTCATTAACGGCACCGGCAGGGACGCTATACCCGACGCGGTAATCGTGGTCAGCAATGATCGCATCGTCAACGTATACCGGGAGGGAGAGTTTGGCCCCCCGGAGGGTGCCCGTGTGGTGGACATCTCCGGAAAGACCGTGATTCCGGGCATGATCGATTGCCACGTTCACACCGGCGTGTTGGCCGACAATGCGTTCCTCCAATTGGAAGACCCCCTTGAAGCCTGCGACAGGTTTTCGCGCCAGTTTATCGACTACGGCGTCACCACCGTGCGCGATACCGGCAATATCGACCCCCAATTGCTGGAACAGTTCAAGCAGGGCCAGCCCGGCTGGCCCCGCTGGTTCGGAGCGGGACGGATCTTGGACGGGGATCCGCCGGGGCCGTGGAAGTGGGTGCAAGTGGTGGACAGTCCGGCGACGGCCAGAGAGTCGGTGCCCCAAGT
The DNA here is from genome assembly GCA_965197665.1 of Dehalococcoidia bacterium. Taxonomy (GTDB): domain Bacteria; phylum Chloroflexota; class Dehalococcoidia; order Lucifugimonadales; family UBA3495; genus CBDANO01. The sequence continues at coordinate 1,443,149 of CBDANO010000005.1, read as the reverse complement.
CATCGACGAAGGGGTAAACTTTCTCAAGACTTACGTGATGATAACGCCGCCTATCCTCCAGGCGATAGTGGACGAAGCCCACTCTCGAGGCGTTTGGGTGACGTCCCACGTGGGCCACTTGACCACCGTGGAAGAAGCGGTGCGAATAGGCGTGGACTCCCTGGAGCACGTCCGCGTGGGCCCGGAGTTGGTGCCCGACGCCGACCGGGAGGCATTCGAGGGGCTTCGCGCCCGGTTTTGGGACCCCCTGGTTTCCTGGATGGCGTGGCGGTTCGTCGATCCCACCTCGGACCGGGCCGGCCGTCTCATCGAGCTTATGGCGGAACGCGGGGTGATCATCACCCCTACGCTGACCCTGTCCAAGAGCATCCTGCTGGGGGATGACCCCGCGGTAGTGCGGCCTCCCGGCATGTCCACGCTGCCCGAGTCGGTCCAGAACGAGTGGGACCGCTTGGCCGTCACCTTCGACTTCACCGAAGAGGACTTCCGCGAAGGCCGGGTGGAGTTGGCCCGGCAAATGGAGTTCATCGGGCGAGCCCGGAAGGGCGGGGTAAAGATAACCGCCGGCACCGACGTGACCATGCCTTACGTGGTGCCCGGGGCCGGACTCCACGGCGAACTCAAGCTGCTGGTGGACAGCGGACTGACACCGATGGAGGCGCTGGTAGCCGCCACCGGGCAAGCGGCCGAATTGCTGGGCCAGCAGAACAACCTGGGAACCGTGGAAAAGGGTAAGCTGGCCGACATGGTGGTCCTGGACGCCGACCCCCTGGAAGACATAACGAACGTCCAGCACATTTTCGCGGTCCTCAAGTCAGGCCAGGTCGTATCCGGCTCGGGCCTGACCGCCTGACTGCCTGACCGCCGGAGAGGCGGGTGCCTGAGATGATATTTGCCAAGACGTTGCCTTAGGGCTTCCTCTCCCTCGATGGGATGTTTGCGTAACCGTCATTGGCATGAAAGCGGCAAAAACGGCATTTCCGCGTTCGCGGGAATCCGGAAAGCCCCGCGGGTCCGGACTCCCCGGCGAGGCCGGCCGTTCAGGCAGCGAATTGTAAAGTGAGGCTCTATGGCTCAAAAAGTTAAGTTCGGACTGACTTTGTCCAACCGGGGCGTCCTTCTCGGCCTGACCCAACCGGATGAGATACTGGAAATGGCCGAGTCGGCCGAAGCCTCCGGCGTCTTCGACCACGTATGGGTCGGGGACTCCATCATGGCCAAACCGAGGATGGAATCGATCACTCTAATGGCGGGCATCGCCGCCAGGACCCAACGGGTCAAGATCGGCGTCGCTTGTATGGCTACCTTCCCGTCGCGGGAGCCCATTGTCATGGCGTACCAGTGGGCCAGCCTTGACGCCCTGTCCAACGGCCGCATGATCTTGGGCGCTTGCATGGGCGGCAACGTAAACGAGCAAGAGCACCGCGTAGAGTACAAAAACATGGGCATCAAGGGGTCCGACCGGGCCCAGCGGATGGAAGAGAACATTGAAATCCTGCGGCGGCTTTGGACCGAAGACCGGGTCACCTTCGAGGGGCAATTCCACCAACTGGAGGACGCCTTCATCGATCCCAAACCCGTACAGGACCCGCCGCCCATATGGGTGGTCAGCAACCCGCGGCTGACCACCAGCAAGCCTCACATCATCGAACGCTCGCTGCGCCGGGTGGCCCGGCTCGGCGACGGCTTCATGACTACCGCCAATCCGCCCGACCAGTTTGCCGAGCTCCGCCGCCGGATTTTGGAGTACGCCGGCGACTATGACCGCAGCTTCGACGACTTGCCCTGCTCGGTGTACTACAACGTCAACATCAACCAGGACCAAGAGGCCGCCTTCCAGGAGGCCAAGAAGTACTTGGACCAGTATTACTCCGTGGACTTCAATCGAGACTTCGTGGAAACCTGGGTGGCCCTGGGAACGCCCGAGCGGTGCATTGAGCAGATCCAAGCCTACGTGGACGCCGGCGCCACCGATATCTTGCTGCGGATTCCTTCTTGGGACCAGCAGGGCCAGCTCCGGCGGTGCGTTGAGGAAGTGCTGCCCCACTTCTTGTAGGAAAGCCCGGTTTCGGCACGAAAGAGGGGCCGGTAGAAGTTGGACTAAATTAAGGAATAGTCTGAACAAGGCGCAAAACCGCACCGGGCCAACATATGAAATCAGGCCTCCTCGGCCGCTTGTTCAAGCAATTTCTAATAAGGTGGCAGCAGATGGCAATCACAACATTTGTCGGCGGGACCTTAATCAACGGTACTGGCAGACCTCCGATTCCCGAAACGGTGATTACCGTTAACAATGACCGCATCGTCAATGTTTCCCGGGAAGGAGAGTTCGGCCTTCCGGAGGGAGCGCGAGTGATCGACATCTCCGGGAAGACGGTGATACCGGGCATGATCGATTGCCACGTGCACATGGGCGGACTGGTGGACAACACCGTTTACAAGATCGAGGACCCGCTGGCGGTCTGCGATCACTTGATGCGCCAGTTTATCGAATACGGCGTCACGACAGTGAGAGATACGGGCGGTTACGACCCGACGCTGGTGGAACCCTTCAAGCAGGGGCAACCGGGTTGGCCTCGGTGGTTTGGAGCGGGGCCGATCCTGGATGGAGTCCCGCCGTCGCCCTGGCACTGGATCCGGCAGGTGGGCGAGCCGGCGGCAGCGCGGGAAGCCGTGGCCCGGCTCATTGATGAAGGAGTAGACTTCCTCAAAGCGTATGTAGAGCTAAAACCCGAGGTGTTGCAAGCTATAGTCGAGGAGGCGCACTCCAGAGGGGTGCGGGTGACCGCCCACGTCGGCCACCAAACCACGGTGGAGGAGGCGGTACGAATAGGCGTGGACTCCCTTGAGCACGTGCGCGTGGGCCCCGAGCTGGTGGCCGAAGCTGACCGGGAGGCGTTCCGGGGACTGCGTGCTCGGACTTGGGACCCCTTGGTGTCCTGGATGGCGTGGCGGTTTGTCGATCCCGCCTCCGAGAGCGCGGGCCGGCTCATCGAGCTTATGACGGAGCGGGGGGTGATCATGACTCCCACGCTGACCCTGTCGCAGAGCATCCTGCGCGGCGACGAGTCCGCGGTGGTGAATCCTCCGGGACAGGAAACGTTGCCCGAGGAGCTGCCGGACGAGTGGAGACGCTTCGCCGTACCCTTCGACTTCACCGAGGAGGACTTCCGGCAAGGCAAGGTGGAGTTGGAGCGGCAGATGGAGTTCGTCGGGCGGGCCCGGCGAGGGGGGTTGAAGATTGCCGCCGGCACCGACGTGGGCATGCCCTTCTGCGTACCGGGCGCCGGCCTCCACGAGGAACTCCGGCTCCTGGCTGCCAGTGGACTGACGCCTATGGAGGCGCTGGTTGCGGCCACCGGGCAGGCGGCCGAGTTGCTCGGCCAGCAAAACGATCTGGGGACTGTGGAGAAGGGGAAGCTGGCCGACATGGTGATTCTGAATGAGGACCCCCTGCGGGACATCCGGAACGTTCACAGCATCTCCCAGGTCGTCAAATCCGGCCGGATCGTGGTAGGCGCCTGATGCTTCCCCAGATGCTTCCAATGTATGGCGGCGACCGGCCGGCGCCCGAGGGCGCGGAGGATATCTGATGGAGCTAGGGTTGGCCGGTCGAGTCGCGTTGGTTACGGGCGGAAGCAAGGGAATCGGGAGAGCTTCCGCGTTGGCCTTGGCCAGAGAAGGGGCCAAGGTCGCTATCTGCGCCCGCGGCCGGGAGGCGTTGCAGCAAGCCGCCGAGGAGATCGCTGGAGAGACCGAGGGGGAAGTGCTTCCGGTGGCGGCCGACATGGCCAAAGACGAGGATGCCCGGCGTTTTGTCGAGACCGCCTTCCGGAACTTCGGACGCTTGGACATTTTGGTGAACAACGCCGGCGGCTCACCGGGAGGAAGCCACCAAAACTTGACCGACGATCACTGGATGCAGAGTCTCAATCTCAAGTTCATGGGCTACGTTAGGACTATCAGGTACGCCGTACCCCACATGAAAGAGGGCCGTTGGGGCCGGGTGGTGAACGTGATCGGCAACGACGGGACCAAGCCCATCTATTTCGAGGTTACCCCCGGAGCGGCCAACGCGGCCGGGATCAACTTCACCCTGGCCATCGCCGAGGAACTGGCCCCTTTCGGGATCACCGTGAATGCCGTCAACCCCGGCCCCGTGGACACCGACCGGTGGCGGGGCTTAGTGGAAACCATGGCGAGGGAGAAGCGGATCAGCGAGGACGAGGCCCAAGAGCGGGCCATTCGGAGTATCCCCATGGGGCGGTTGTGCACTAGCGAAGAGGTCGCCGACATGGTGGTTTTCCTAGCCTCGGAACGGGCCACCTTCGTAACCGGGGCCTCCATAGCCATGGACGGCGCCCAACGCAAGGCCGTCATGGATATCTAGCCTCAATAAACAAGCCGCCTCCGCTCAGTAGAAGTCGGAGGCGGCCGAATCTTGTTTCTTGGTGGAGACGGGGGAGAGTCGAACTCCCCGTCCAGAAGAACCCTTGGCCGGATATGCTACAAGCTTGTCCGGTGTTTTGTTTCTCGCGCCCCGGGGCTTCCACCGGCCGAATCTCCGAAGCGCCAGCCGATTGAACTTTGGCTACCTCTTATCGGCATTGAAGCAGCCGCATCCCGGACTTTTGGCGCCCGCATCCCCGTCTCCGGGCCTAACGGTGAGCGGACGTAGCCGCGTTTAGACGGCTAGAGCGAATTCACGTTCGCCAGTTGATGGTTGCCACCGGTTTAACGAGGTGGGTGGCGCCTCGGCTTGCGATCCGCCGCGAGACGCTCCTGTCGAGCCCGCGCGTCCCCTTGCGTGTACGTTAATTATCCCATAAGCGTCTAACCGGGGTCAACACAGGTAACTGTTCGGCGTTGAGGAGTGACTCACTTCCGTCGTCCCGGCGCACGCCGGGACCCAGGAAAACCAAGCCGCTGAAAACTTTGAATCCCTAGCTGGTCCCTACCGAGGACTTCCTGGACTCCGGCGAAGGCCGGAGTGACGGGCTCGGAATGCCGACATAACCCCCAACTGTGAACTCTTACACTGTTCAGCGTTGGTGGGTGAGTTCGGTTCCCGCCGAGTGGTTCCGTGTTTGACGGGCCGGCCTCCAGGGGTCAGAAAGCCTATGGGCCCCCCTAAACGGGAACAGTTACGCGGCCCGGTGTCAATCCGTAATATTGCCGGTGTGTAATTATCCTTGCTGCCTGCCCCGGACGCAGGTGTTTTTTGCCGCGAGCACCCTCGCCGCGCTATGCCGTAGGTCTTCCTGGGGCATGGTATTATAAGGGCAATAGCCGGATTGCTGACTTGGAGACGGACGGATGCGGTTGCAGGACCGAGTAGTGTTGATTACCGGCGCGGGCCGAGGCATTGGCCGCGCCATTGCTCTCGCCTACGCCAGGGAAGGCGCGCGGGTGGCGCTGGCAGCCCGGACTCGGAGTGAGTTGGAGGAAACGGCGCGGCAAGTAGAGGCGTTGGGCGCGGCTACGTGCGTCGTGCCTACCGACGTGACCGACCAATCCCAGGTGGAAGAGATGGTGCGCCGGACTCTAGCGTCGTTTTCCACCATAGACATCCTGGTAAATAACGCCGGGCTTGGCGGTCCGGTAGGCCCTTTGCAGGACAATGATGCGTCTTACTGGTCGAACACCATATTGGTAAACGTGGTCGGCGTTTTTCTTTGCTGCCGGGCGGCGCTGCCGATAATGGTATCCAATAACCGGGGAAAGATTATCAACGTCTACGGCGGCAGGGGCCGCAACGTTTCGGCCTACGGAGCGTCCAAGATAGCGGTGGCCGACATTACCGAAACCCTCGCCGCCGAGTTGAGGGGCAAGAATATCCAGGTGAACGCCCTGAGTCCGGGGTCAATCGATACCCGGATGTGGGAAGAAACCCGGGACGCCGCCCGGGCGGTTGGTGATCAAGAACTGTTCGAGTACGGCCGGCGAGTCACCAGCGGCGGAGGAGCGTCCATGGACCGGGCGGCGGAGTTGGCGGTTTTCTTGGCCGGCGACGCTTCGGGGAGCCTGAGCGGCCGGGTCATCCCGGCCCAGACTGAGGACTTCTCGACCCTCCCTGGAAGGGTCCCGGCGATCATGGCGTCGGACGCTTATTCCTTGCGCCTGATGGGGCCGGAATAGACCAGGATGAGATCTACCCTGGCCAGATTGTTCTCGGACCGGTTGATTTCATAGCCTGGGAATTGGTCAGAAAATACCGTTTCAATCTTTGGGGGGCCGGTTTCACCCGGCCCCTACGTTTTGGTGTGGTTCTCTGGGGAATACCGTTTCATCGCTTGCGGCGCCGGTTTCACCCGGCGTGGGGAATTGCTATATGATAGCAATGGCATTTCCCCTTGACAGTGTGGAAGGAAGACCGGATTAAGCGGATTGGAGGGTGACGATGGACGGCGAAGAAATCGTTCTGACGACCTGCCCGCGGGACTGCTACGATGCTTGCGGTATCGCGGTGACCAAGCGCAACGGCGAGATTGTTTCGGTCCGGGGCGACCGTAACAATCCTATTAACCGCGGCGCTCTGTGCGGCAAGTGCGCCATTGCTTACAACGGCACGCTCCAGGACCCGGAGGAACGGCTCACAGCGCCGCTGAAACGAGCGGGGGCCAAGGGAGAGGGCCGCTTTCGGCCAATATCGTGGGATGAAGCGATTGAGACCACGGCGGGGCGGCTCAAGGAAATCGCGGCAAGGGACGGCCCGGAGGCCATCGTTACTTGCCACTACACGGGGACTATCTCCCGGCTCGCCATGTCATTCCCCCTCCGGTTCTTCAACCGGCTGGGAGCCGTGGAGGTCGAGCCGGACACGATTTGCAACATGGCCGGACACGTTGCCCTGAACTATACCATTGGCACGTCACTAATCGGCTTCGACCCCCGGACCGCCAAGGACAGCAATTGCGTCGTGGTCTGGGGAGCGAATCCGTCGCACTCGGCCCCCCATGCCCACAAGCACTGGCTGCCCGAGTCTCCGGGCACGAAGATAGTCATAGATCCGGTCCGGCACCCCACCGCCAAAGCGGCCGACCTTCACCTTCAGCTATTTCCGGGGAGCGACGCCGCTCTAGCCTTCGCCCTGCTCCACGTGCTGCGGCGGGACGGCATGATCGACCGGGGTTTCATATCCGACCACGTTATCGGCTGGGAAGAAATCGAGCCCGTTCTCGAGGGTTGTACGCCCCAGTGGGGAGAAACTATGACCCAAGTGCCCGCGGAGCAGATCGAGGAGGCGGCGCGAATCTACGGTTCCGGCCCGTCCCTGCTGTGGTTGGGGCAGGGGATGCAGCGCCAAGCCTACGGCGGCAACGCTTTTCGCGCCTGCGCTATGCTTCCGGCCGCAACCGGGAACTTCGGTAAGCCCGGGGCCGGCCTGCTTTACTTGAACTTCGACGGCGGAGTGCGGGGCATCGATGACGATTACATAGTAGCTCCCCATCTTCGCACCGGCGAGTCCCGCAACATTAGCCACATGGACTTGGCCCAACGCTTGGAACCGCCCTCGGACATCCGGTCCTTGATTTGTTGGAACATCAATCCCGCGGCTTCGAACCCGGAGCAGAAGCGTCTTCGCCGAGGGCTGGCAAGGGAGGACCTGTTCACGGTGGTTTGCGACCTGTTCCAGACCGACACCGTAGACTATGCCGACATCGTTCTACCTGCGGCCAGCTTCTTGGAGTTCGATGATCTGATGACCTCCTACTTCAATTGGACCATCGCTCCCCAAGCCAAAGCCCGGGAACCCCTTGGCGAGTCGTTGCCCAACCAGGAGATCTTTCGCCGCCTGTCCCGGGCCATGGGCTATGAGGAACCGGAGCTTTACGAGAGCGACGAGTCGGTGATCGAGCACTTGCTGGAAGGGACTTCGTTCAAGGAAGGCTTCGAGGCCCTAAAGCAGACCGGAACGGTCTTTCTAGACCCCGACCCGATTCCTCAATTCGAGGGCCTAAAATTCCCGACGCCCAGCGGCAGGATTGAAATCGCCAGCGCCCAAGCCGAAGCGGATGGGCACCCGCGAGTTCCCCGGCCGTTGGCCGATCCCCGGCCCGTGGGCGCTCGGTTGCGTCTGCTCACCCCGGCGTCCTACTGGCTGATGAACGACTCCTTTGGCAATGAGTCCAGGATCAACGACCAACTGGGCCCGGCGGATGTGGCGGTGCACCCGGATGACGCCGCGGAGTTGGGCTTGGAAGACGGCGGCGACGTCAAGTTGTCCAACGAGACCGGCGAGCTGGTGCTTAAGCTCCGCCTATCCGAGGAGATTAGGCCGGGAGTGGCCCTTGCTCATAAAGGCCGGTGGCCGAAACGGGAAAGAACCCAAGCCAACGTGAACGTCCTCAACCCCGGGCACAAGTCGGACATGGGCGAAAGCACCGCGGTTCATGGGGTTGAGGTCGATATCACGCCGCTATCATCCCACCACGGAGGGGAATAATGGGGGCAGCCGACGCAGTGCTGTGGGCCTTGGAACGGAACTGGGATATGGTCGCTGGGGCTCTCGAGGGTTTGGACGATGCGACGATGAACCGGCGGCCGGGGGAGCATAGCAATTCTATTGCGTGGATTTTTTGGCACATGAACCGGGTGGTGGATATCTTCATCAATGCCCGGTTGCAGTCCGCGCCCCAGCTATGGGTCGGCGGCGGCTGGAACCAAAAATACTCCCAAACGGACTCGACGGGTGGGAAAAGCCGCGTCGTGGGCGCGTCGGCTGAAGACATTGCCGCTTGGGCCGCTCCCCCCAAGGACGTGCAGATAGGATACTTCGAGGCCGTGAAGTCCGCCGCACGGGAGTACATAGCCTCTCTGTCTGAGGAGGACCTGGCCAAGCGGGTGACCTTTCCGCCGGAAGCCCAGACGCAAGACCACACCATAGCTACCGCCCTGGGCCAGTTGGTCTGGGACAACGTGGCCCACGGCGGGCAGATCGCCTACCTGCGCGGGCTCTTTTGCGGGATGGGTTGGCACCGCTAGCCGACTTTATTTGCAACAAAGCCGTCGTTGAGACGTAGCCCGTCTTCGAGTAGAGAAAACGAGTGTGGTTGACCCGCCGCGGCGGGTCAACCACACTCGTTCTTTCCGGGGTGGGGCAACCCTCGCGTTGTGCCCGGCCAGGCGATAAGAAACTCGCGCGCGAGATTTAGTTAGTCAGAAAACCCGAAACTCTATGAAGCCTCCCGGTGCGGGAATTTATACAGCTTGGCGGAGTTCCGGTACACTATCTTGTCAACGATGCCCCTATCCAGATGCCCCAGGTTCCGCTGGATGACTTTCCGGGAGTCCGGCCAAATCCCGTCGGGGTGGGGATAGTCGGAACCCCATATAATGTTGTCCTCCCCAACCTGTCGCACCAGTTCCTCGGTAAGAAACTCGTTCTGAAACGTGGAGTAGCCCTGGCGCCGCCAATACTCGCTAGGCTTTAAGCTCAGGCCGATTTGATAGGCTTGAGTCTCATATTCCTGGTCCATTCGTTGCAGGATATACGGAATCCAGCCGATCCCGCACTCTCCAAGGACGAATTGAAAGCCCGGGTACCGGTCGCAGGCGCCGGAGAAGACTATGCTGGAGAGGTATTCCGCGCCGGACAACTGAAACAAAGTGTAGCTAAGGCCGTCGCTTACCCAACGGTACTCGTTTTTGTCGGATTCCTTGGGTTGCCTCTGGGATAAGCCCAGAGTGTGAAAAGAGATGGGCATACCGCACTCAGCCGCGGTAGCCCAAAGAACGTCCCAGTCCTGGTGGTATATGGGTTCAACCGCGGTGGAAACGTTTAGCTCCGCCCCCTTCAAGCCGATCTCGGCCGCACGACGGAGCTGTTTTGAAGCCGCCTTCGGGTCGCGCCCGCTGAGGCAAGCCAGTCCGGCGAAGCGGCTGGCGGCGGTCTTGCAGAACTCCGCCGCCCATTCGTTGTAGATTTCATAGATTAGGGAGACCAAGTCTGCATCCATCCCGTTATTGCCGGAAGTTGCCGATGCGCCGGCGGTTGTGCGTTGCGCCTCCTCGGAAACGGCCCAACCCGCCACGCCGAGAATGCCGTAGATTACTTCGCCGCATACCCCGTCCAGGTCTTGGTCTTTGACGCGGAGGGAAGGGGTGGTTGGTCGAAGCACGCCTCTTTGCCCGTCGGAGAAGAACCCTAGCTCTTCCATGCGGTCCAAGCGGCGGGACTGCCCCGGGACGTATGCGCCCCAGGTCGAGTCGGGGACGGCGGCGGCCACCGGAGCGATCGGCCTACCCTGCATATGCCACTGCATCCCTTCCGGCGTGTTCTTTACCTGGGGCATCCGGTCCTTAAGGCGGGCTGGCGCGTTGGATACGAACAAGTCCGCCGGCAGCCAGGGCAGGTCTATGTGGCCGTCTCCGGATATGATATCCCGCTCCATGTTCCTCCCTCTTACAAGATTTACCCGCTGGGCCGCTTGCCGCATGGGGGCGGGAAAGGAACCGCATCCCGCTGCGGGTGATACTCCCCCTTTTTCCGAAGAAAGAAAAAGAGTGACGGTTAGGCTCCGAGCGCCCATTGTAGGCTATAAAGAGCCGCCGTGACAGCACTTCACTGGGATTTGCCAGGGCTATCGAGTCTCAATTCTCCGCTAAAACGCCGCAGGGTAACCGGAGCGCCGCTCTACGACTTTCTTAATGTTCAGCAGTAGGTCCGGTCGTCCGGTTCATCAGCCGCTGCTATTGACGCGGCGCTGCCGGTCATATAGGTTTGTATCAGCCTCTTGGTACCCTAACCAACAATAGCGCGAACTCCGTCAGGGTTGTAAGGAGCACGATCATGAAAATATCCATGTTTCACTTGATGCCCCACCGGGACCTGCCGGCGGATTTCGAGCAACGGTACCACTCGGTGTGGGTTGATCCGCCCTGGTGGGAACTGGCCGACGGAGAGCAGGTAGGCCGGTATTACAACTGGACCTTGGACGAACTGACCCATGCCGCCAAGGCCGGTTTGGACGGCGTCTGCGTCAACGAACACCACCAGAACGCCTACGGGTTCATGCCCGGTCCAAACCTGATGGGTTCGGCCCTGTCCCGGGCTACCAACGGGATGGACGTCGCCATCGTTCAGATGGGCGCTACATTGCCCACGACGAATCCTCCGACCCGGGTCGCCGAAGAGTACGCGATGTTGGACTGCATCAGCGGGGGCCGCCTCGTGGCGGGAATGCCCCTCGGCTCTTCCATGGACGCCAATCTTTGCTATGGCATCCCGCCCATAGAGCACCGGGACCGCTACTACGAAGCCCATGACCTGATTATGAAAGCCTGGCAAGAAAACGAGATTTTTGCTTGGAACGGCAAGTACTATCAACTCCCCATGGTCAACCTTTGGCCCCGTCCCATCCAGCAACCTCACCCTCCGGTGTGGGTGCCCGGCACCGGCAGCCTCAGCACCTGGGAGTTCTCCGCCAAGCACGGCCACTGCTACTGCTTCTTGAGCTACTGGGGAAATAATCTGGGCAAGAAGGTCATGGATGGGTTCTGGGAGTTCGTGGACGCCAAGGGGTTGGATCCCAACCCTTACCGGGCGGGATTCCTGCAACTGGTGGCGGTATCGGAGACCGACGCCTCCGCGGAGGAGGACTACTACGAGCACATACGCTACTTCTACGACAAATCACTGCACATAGCGCCCGAGTTCTTCGCCGCCCCCGGCTACCTGGACTACCGGAGCCTGGAGAATACGTTCCGAAAGGGGTATTTCGACCAAATAACCTCCGTTACCCAGGAAATGAAAGAGTGGAAATACCAGGACTTCGTCGATAACCAACTGGTGATAGCGGGAAGCCCCCAGTCCGTGGCCGACCAGTTGGAGGAGGCTATCAAGAAGCTGCGGGTCGGCAACTTGATGGTGTTGCTGCACATAGGCTCGATGCCCCATGAGCTGACGTTGAAGAACATAGACCTGTTCGGTAGAGAGGTGCTGCCTCGTTTGCGGGACATCTGGGACGACGACGGTTGGGAAAACCAGTGGTGGCCGGAGAGCATCCGGGGGAAACGCCAGCTAGCCGGCGCCGCCGCGGGCGTCTAGACTTCCCGCCGGAGCCGTCTGAAGGAGAAGCAGCATGGTAGCAGTGCAGGACCGGACCGTTAGCGTCTGGGGATCTCAGATACGCCCGCGGGTCAAGATTGGCGGTGAGGGACCGCCTTTGGTGTTCCTCCACGGCGCCTATGGCCTCCGCTGGGACTCCTTTTTGGACGCTCTGGCGCAAGATTACACGGTCTACGCGCCGGAACACCCCGGCACCACCCCCGGCGACCCCGACGCAATCAAACCCTTGGACGACTTGTGGGACTTGGTGCTGTATTACTACGAGCTTTTCGACCAACTGGGGCTGGAAGCTCCCGTCGTGGTGGGCCACTCCTTCGGCGGCATGGTCGCCGCCGAGGTCGCGGCCACCAACCCCGGGCGGGTCGGCCGGCTGGTCCTGTTGAGCCCCCTAGGCTTGTGGCTGGATGAAGCCCCGGTCAAGAACTGGATGTCGATGGCGCCGGAGCCGATGGCCAGGGCGGTGTTCTATGACCCGGAAGGGCCCATCGCCAAGGACTTGTTGGGGTTGCCGGATGACCCGGAGGCGCGGGTGGAAGCGCAGATCAAGGCGGTTTGGACCCTTGGCTGCACCGGCAAGTTCGTCTGGCCCATTCCGGACAAGGGCCTGAAGAAGCGCTTGCGCCGCATCCAAGCCCCTACTCTGATCGTCTGGGGCAAGCAAGACGGCGTGATATCTCCCGTCTATGCCCAGGAATTCGCCGGCAAGATCGCCGACGCTCGAGCGGAGATAGTCGATAAGGCTTCCCACGTGCCGCACTTGGAGCAGCTTGAGGCAGTCTCCCGAATTGTGCAGGACTTCCTGAAAAGCCCCGAGTAATTATTCCAACTCAGCTAGCCAGCAGCTCCTTCAACCTCTCGTCCATGAACCGGGTGTCCTCCGGGTTGCGTCCGGGGCCGCCGGCCAGATGGCCCCAAATGGACGGAATGACCCGCAGTTCAGCGTTGGGCATGTGCCGGACTTCGATTTCATTATCTTCCGGAGGGAAGTATTGGTCCGTCCGGGAAGGCATGACCAGAGCTTTGGCCTTTATCGCGGCTAGAGCCGACTCGAAGTCGCCCCCGTAACGCCGGTTATCGCTTATGTCGCCGTTTTGCCAGGTGTTTAGCATCGCCAGCAGGTCGTTGGCGTCCAGTTGGAGGAACCTTTCTTCCCAACCTCCGACCAAGTAGTCCTCCAGCGACGCGAACCCCAGGCTCAGATAGACCTTCTCCCGGTAGAACGGTTGGGACGGCCCCCATCCGGCGTACACCCTGGCCATGGCCCGAACCCCCTTGGTGGGCGGCTGCTGGTACCACCCGCCAAGCCAAGCGTCGTCACAGCACACCGCCGCTTTGACCCCTTCGAGAAAGACGAAGTTATGCACTGACGTCTTGGCCGACCCGCACCAAGGAGCAATGCGCTCTACCATGTCCGGAAACAGCGCGCCCCAATGATAGGACTGTTGCGCGCCCATGGAGAAGCCGCATACCAAGGCGATACGCTCGACGCCGAACTTCTCGGTCACCAAGCGGTGCTGGCACATAATGTTGTCGTAGTAAGTGATGGCGGGAAACCCCGCTCTGTCGTGGGGCGGGGGAGTGTTGCTTGGAGACGATGAAAAGCCGTTGCCGAAGAGGTTGGGCACGATGATGAAGTATTCTTGCGGGTCGAGGGCCATGCCCGGGCCGATCATAGGCTCATTGGCGGTATGGTCCGAGCTGTAGAACGTTGGAAAGACGATAACGTTATCCCGCCGTGGGTTAAGCTCTCCGTAGGTCTTATAGGCCAGCTTGGCGTTTGGGAGCTTCAACCCGGATTGAAGGTCGATATCGCCCAACTCGAAAACTTCGTAGTCAGTCATGGATGATACCCTCGCGCTTTAGTCTAGGATAGCGGTGCAGAGACCGGTATGACGCCTCAAAGGCATCAATTCAGTACGGTCTTACGGTATGAGAAGGAGCTTGCCGGTGGAACGGCGGCCTTCCAGTTGACGGTGGGCCTCGGCCGCCTCAGCCAGGGGGAAGACGCCGCCGGTGCGCAGCTTTAGCTCTCCCGAGGCGACCCAACTCATCACTTCTCCGGCCCGCCGCAGAAGCTCCTCTCTGCTGGCGGTATAGTGGTCAAGGTGTACGAAAGTTAGGAAAAAGGAACCTCCCGCCAGGTCCATGGGGTGGACCGGGGGCGCGGGTCCGCTGGCTTGACCGTACGCCGCCAAACACCCGCGAGGAGCGAGGCAGTTGAGGCTCTTCTCGAAAGTGTCTTTGCCCACCGAGTCGTAGACCACTTGCACTCCCCGGCCGCCGGTCACTCTCTTTACCTTCTCCTCGAAGTCCTCTTGGGTGTAGATTATTGCCGAGTCCGCCCCTGCTTCTTGGGCCAAAGCCGCTTTGTCGTTTGTCGAAACGGTGGCAAAGACGTAGGCGCCGGCCCGCTTTGCCATCTGTATCAAGAGCAGGCCCGTTCCGCCGGCCCCGGCGTGCACCAGCGCGTAGTCGCCGGGTTTTAGCGGATAAACCCCATACGCCAAGCAGTGGGCAGTCATACCCTGGAGGATTGCGGCGGCGGCGGCTTTGGCGTCCAACCCCTCGGGTATCTTGACCGTACGCTCCGCGGGCACTACCACCTGCTGGGCGTAAGCGCCGGTGGTTACCCCGTAGTAAGTGACCAAGTCGCCCACCGCAGCTTCCGTTACTCCCTCGCCAACAGCCGATACAACGCCCGCCGCTTCCCTCCCCATGATTGAAGGCAGGCTTGACGTTGGCATAACCCCGGACCTGACCATCGTGTCGGCAAAGTTGACGCCCACGGCCTGAACGTCTACCAGCACTTGCCCCAGCCCCGCGGTAGGGCTGGAGCAGTCCTCGTATTTGAGGACCTCCGGGCCTCCCAATTCATGTATTCGAACAGCCTTCATTGGCGTTTCTTCTCCTCTTCCTTCACCAGGGCTACCCATGCTTTGGTCCAACGAGGGCGTTCCACGAGAATGCCCGCCGGGCCTTGGACCTATTCGGGGTCAAGACAGGGGCGTTTCTGGGAAAGTACCCGCCGGACCCGTCCTAAATCGCTAAAGCGGCCGATGCCGGGGGCTACAAAAAGGGGAACGCTCCGCCGTCCCCGGAAAGCGTCTATTAACGTGGAGTTGTAGTGGCGTCCCAGGCAGGATTCGAACCCGCGACCCGCTGCTTAGAAGGCAGCCGCTCTGTCCCCTGAGCTACTGGGACACACGTGAACCACGTTCCCAATTCCTCCCCGTACGCGGAAGTGGCTTGAACCATCTTATTGAAGGCCCATTTCCGGTGTCAAGACGGCGAATTGCTTTACAGCAAGCGTTACCGTCGGGGCCGCGCAACGAATGCCCTTAGGAGCTACGTAAATGCGGCGGCCCGGATTGCCGGGCGGTTTGCGAACGGCCGCACTCTCTGTCAAAATAGGCGTTGTCCTATTCTTCCCAAGGTCATTCGCGGAGCTAAATGAGCGACGAGCTAGTCATCCTTCGGGAGAAGCCGCCGGCCACCTACTTGATCGCCGGATGGAAGCGTCAATGGTCCGACGGCGGCGAGATCTCCAGCGGTTTGCCCCGGTACTTGATCGACCAGACCCATGCCCGTCATATCGGCGAAATGGGGCCGGAAGTCTCCAAGCTGTGTTACCCGTTCCAGGTTCCGGGGACCCACGATATGTACCGCCCCGCCGCCGCGTACCAGGACGGCCTTCCCGCCGGTGGAATGGCGAGAGAAAACAACTTCTATGACGCGGGAAACGGCTTGATTCTATTCTTGGGAGAGGAGCCTTGGCTTGGCATAAATATTTATGGCCAGGCTTTCTTCCAAACCCTGAAAGAATTGGGGGTTTCCCAAACCGTTGCTGTCGAGGGGTACAACGGCGCGGCGCCACCCGAACTGGAGCGGAGTGTATCTTGTACCTTCAGCCACCCGCACATGAAGGAGCATCTGGAAAAGTACGGGTTGCGGTTTTCCAACTATGGCAGCCAGAGTAGGAACGGTCCGACCATCGGTATGGCCTTGGTGACCATGGCCCATTACCAGTACACGGACTTCGAAGTGTTCCGCCTCGGCGCTATGGCCCCCATGTACCCCTTTCTTGCCGGTAATATCGACTCCGTGGGAATCAACCGGGACCACCGGTCCTTCTATGACATCATGCGTAGGCTGAGGTCAATGTTCAACTTGGATATTAGCTTGACCGAATTGATGACGTTGGGGGAATCCGAGTCCCGCGAACTGGCGGAAACCCTGGAGCGAATCGGGTCATCCAACCCTGGCGCCAAGGAGATCATCGACCGGGCCAGGTGGGACTATAGCTATCATCCCTTTGAGGAAGCTGTCGAGCTTGACCCGGCGTTGGACAAGGCGCTGGACGATATTCTAAGGAATGCTCCCGGCGGGCCGGACAACGGCTGAACCGGCTTGCCCGGCGCGCGGGTCAGAGCAGGCCCTCTGCCTCCGCCGCTTTTTCCAGTATGTCCCATCCCTCTGAAATGCCGGGGGCCAAGCTGCCGCAGGCCTCCGCTTCCAGTATGGACTTGCCCACAGGCTCGCTGGCGTTCACCGAAATGAAGGCGTCTTCCAGCCGGCGATACAGGGCCGGCGGCAGGTTTGCTTGGGCGGTGAAACAACAGTGGCTATAACCGGGGCTGGACCAGAATATTCGGAACTTCTCCGGCGGCGCGTAGCCCTGGGAGTTTAGGTCTTCCAGACCGCGCCCGCTTACGGCGCCGGCGTCATACTCTCCGGACGCCACCCGGTCGACCACGTCTTTTAGGTCCCAACCGGGGCCGGATTGACGCTCTTCGTAAAAAGTGGCGGCCGCCAAGTCTCGCTTTGAATCAATGCCCGCTTCTTTCAAAAAGTGGTGCGCCAGTAGGCCCGTTTCCACCGATCCCCGGCTGCCGAAAGCGACCCGCTTGCCGATCAGGTCTTCCAACGTGATGATGGGGGAGTCGGACCGGGCTATGAAATGGGTCACGAAGTCGAAGTCCACGTCCCGCATCGCGATTACCCGGCAGGGTTCTTCCAAGTTCCGGCGAATCCTGAGGTAGTTCAGAGGCCCGTTCCAGGCTAGGTCGATTTCCCCCGCGACAAAAGCGTCTACCACGGCTTGGTCGTCGGAGTACATCACCCAATCGATGTCGATGCCTTGGCGCTTGAAGTGAGCTTCAATGCCCTGGAAAGCAGCCATGTGAGAAGCTGTGGCTGTGCCGCCTAATCTGACCATACGCCTCCCTACGCGGCGTGATTCCGCTGTCGATTTGAACGCTCAAGCTCCGGTCGCTTGGCTGATGGCGTGGTCGAGGATGTCCGCCGCCAAGTCTAGTTGGTCCTCAGTGGTGGTGAAAGGCGGAACGAATCGCAAGACCGAACCCTGCCGTCGTTGGCTGAAAATCAGTCCATTGTCCAAGCATATCCGTCCGATCCGTTGACCTTCGGAGTAGGCGGGCTCTTTGCCAACCCGGTCCTTGACCAACTCGATGCCCTGCAACAAGCCCCTGCCTCGAATATCGCCAATGATCTGATGGCGTTGCGCCAGCCTCTCCAGATGGCTTCGCCAGTAGCCGCCGATCCTGGCGGACACGTCTATCAACATCTCTTCCAGGATAATGTCTATGCTGGCGATGGCGGCGTTGCAGGGTAGAGGGTCGTTGGAATGAGAGTGGCCCATGACCAGCCCGGTTTCCGCCACGTGGTTTTCTATCTCATCGGTGGTAACGGCGGCGCTGACGGAAAGGCCGCCCCCGAAGTGCTTGGATACCGTGAAGATGTCAGGTACGACGTCCTCCGCCTCGAAAGCCCACATGGTACCCAGCTTGGCCAGCCCGGTCTGGGCCTCGTCGACGATCAGCAAGGCGCCCCGCTCCTCGCAGCGGCGCTTCAGTTCTTTGAGCCAGCCGGGCGGCAGGTCGATGACGCCGCCGGCGCTGAACAACGGCTCAGTAATGACCGCCGCCAATTGGCCGTCCGTCTGGGCGTCAAGCAAATCAAAGCTGGAGTTGAGGCAGCTATAGTCACAGGCCGGCCGGTCCTGGCAGAAGGAACAGCGGTAGCGGTAAGGAGCGAACATAGTGTAGTTGCCCGGGGCGTGGGGACCGTAGCCTTTGTGCCATCCGGAGAAGGTAACGGCCCGGGTGGCTTCGCTCTGGCCGTGGAAGCTGATCATGGGGCTGGCTATCTCGTAACCGCCGGTATACCGCTTGGCGATGGCCATCGCCGCCTCATTCGAGTCGCTGCCTGAAGTGAGGAACATGCTTCGGTTCATGCCGGAGGGCGATATTTCGGCCAAGCGGCTGGCCAAGATGATCTCCCGGTCATTGAACATGCTCATGTGGCTATGAATGAGGGTATCGCAGCTTTCCTGCAACGCTTGGACGATGCGAGGGTGGTTGTGCCCCAAGGCGGCGCACATCTGGCCCGAGTTGAAGTCCAGGTACTCTTTCTCGTTTACGTCCCGGACCACCGAGCCTCGGCCCCACACCATGATGGGCCCGGCGACGGCGCTCCGGTCCATGCGGTTGCGGAAACTGTACTTACGGGCTAGGTCTAGAAGCTCGCCTTCCGAAAATTGGTCTGCCATGCGGTTCACCTCGACCCTTGATGGCTCTCATCGCGGCGGACGGGTCTAACGAGTCTCTTCCCTGGCCCCGCCGCAAGCCGCCTATCCCTACTCATGGGGTTAAGTCCCCTAATCTGCGGGTGTCTTGGCGTGGTTGGTGAACGCCGGCATCACCTCGCTGGCGAAGGCGTCCAATTGCTCCAAGATGACTGATTGAGGTGTGCCGATGACCTGCTGCACGTTAACGGACTCCAGGCCCGGATACCTCTCTTGGACCGCCATGAGTTTCTCGGTAATCAACTCCGCGGGTCCGCAAAGCCAGGCGCCGGCGTCGACGGCTTGCCTCAAGGTGGGCAAGCCGGCCGACCGGGCGCGGTGAAGGTCGGCGGCTGCCGCGATCTGGTCCTCGGAGAGTCCGGCCACGAACCCCAGCGGGGCAAACATCTTCAGGTTCTCTTCGAAGAAGGGCGTGGCTTCCTCTATAGCTTTTTCCTCGGTTTCCGCGATGTGGATGGTGTACCCGATGGCCAAGTCTGCCCCCAACTCGACATCCCGCCCCGCTCTCGCTTGGGTGTCCCGCCAAGCCTCCATGACCCGGCCGGTGGCCCCGCCGGCGGCCGCCCCTCCCCCAATGATGCCTTTCATGCCGTATTTGGCCATGAAGTCCAATTGCCGCTGGCTGCCGCTGACGATGGGCTGCCAGGTTTCCACCGGTATGGTTTTTGGCCGGGGTACCAGCGTAATCTCCTCCAGTTCATATCCCCGGTAGGGAACCCTTGGAGGAATCTGATAGTATTCACTGTGATGAGAGAAGGAGCGGTTATTGAAGGCTTTGAAAATGATTTCTACTTGGTCCTCGAATAGGTCCCGGTTGGTCGCGTCGTCGATGGCGGTGCTGGGCGCGCCCAGGGTTTCGTTTTCCCGGGAGTGATAGCCACGGCCCACGCCGAAGATGATCCTGCCGTCGGTTAGATGGTCGGCTACGGCAAAGTCCTCGGCCAGCCGCAGCGGGTGCCACATGGGCGCAATATTGAAACCGCAGCCAAACTTGAGGTTCTTGGTGATGTGACTCAAGTGGACGAACAACATGAGTAGATTGGGAATGCACTCATACCCTTCTCGTTGAAAACGGTGCTCCGCCGCCCAGAAGGTGTTGTAGCCGACCCGGTCCATCAATTTGACGATGGCCTCGGTCTTGTCGAAGACCGTCGCTAGATAGTCGTCAGGCAAGAACCGGTCGTTTACCGGGGTGCCATCCAGCCCGATGTTGTCCAAGTCCACGTGCCCGGCGAACAAGCTGCCGAATTTGGTTATCATCTTTCATCTCCTGTGGGTGACGGTCCTACGGGGTGACGAGCTTTGGCTTAGGGCCGTTCCAGTCGATTATAGATTGTAGTTGAGTATAGGTGGTTGTCAACCGCGCCTATCCGCCGAGCGGTACTCTTAGACGGCTTGCGCCGTGTATTTTCCGTTAATGACGGGGCCGGATTGAAGGCCGAACGCCCCGGCGGCTCGCCCCTGCAAGAAGTGGGACGCGCTCCGTGCCGTCATTTGGTAATATATAGGGCAAGGAGCGCCGGTAATTTATGTCGATCAGCAATTCGCGGCGGCGCATCGTCATTGTCGACGACGAGTGGGAGTCGGCCATCATCCGGGCGGTGCGGCGCCGGCTTGAAGATGAAGGCTGGGGCACCTCGGTGGTGGAACCTGCGGCCCAATGGTCTTTGGGGGACGAGTTCCAACTGGCTGCCTTGTACGCCATCGAAGAGGAGCGCCCGGACGGCGTGTTGCTCGACGTGCGTTTTGGCGAACACCAAGACGACCAATTTAGGGGACTGGAGATATTGGGGAGCATCGTCGAACGTTTCCCCAATCTGCCCGTACTGATGTTCACCCAATACGTCCAAGGCGCCAATCGGGATACCGCGGCGCGGGGCGCGTTCAAGTGGGACGCCCCCGTGGACTTCATAGACAAATTGGCGAGCCCGGAAGAGGTGGTGCTGCGGTTCCGAAGGCTGATAGGCACCGAACCGGATACTATCTCGGTTGGGAACCAAATTCTGCTCAACTTGACTACGAAGGTGTTGTTCGCCAGGGTCGATGCCAACGAAGTGCCGATCAACGAGATTCACGGGATGAAGTTCGACATTCTTGGCGAGTTGGCTAGGGCTTGGTACCGGAGCCCCGGTGAACTGGTACCCTTCAATAGACTCGAACGCTACTCGGAGGGCGAAGACCCCCGCGCCTCGTTGCGCGTAAGGATTCACGAAATCAAGGATGCCATCGGCAGGGCGCTGGGCCGGCGGTTCGGCCCCAGGGAACTGATCATCAACGTTCGAGACGAGGGCTACCGCTTGCTGCCCCCCAGGCCCTGACGGGCGGCGCCCGGCGCCCCGCCGGAACGCCGGCGCTAAAGTGGCGTAAGCCGGTGGCCAAGGAGCAGGGCAGCCCCGGATAGTCGCTGCCTGAAGGGGCTTCAAGCACTGCCCCGACCGAGGGTAACGGGCAATGGGAATGACCCGCAAAGAGTGGATACATACGGGAGTAAGGGTTGTCGGATGGCTGGCCGTTCTTGGTGCCGCCGTCCTCCTGGCCCTGGCGCCCTTCATGGGAGACAGCCTCTTTTCCAAGCTATGGGGAGTTGAACCCTTCACCTATATCGGCATGATAGCCTTGGCCGCCGGGCTGGGCGCCATTGGAGCTTCCTACCTGGCCCCCGCCGCCGTCTCCCGCTGGAGAGGGGAACTCCAAGGCCGTGGAGTCTTCGACCAGCAATGGAGCCGGGTAACGCAGCGTTATTTCGATCTGTTCGACCACGATCTTTCCCGTCCTCTCCGACGGATCCTCGGAAAGCAGCGGGAGCTGCGGGCGGTGCTACAAGCCAACGGAGATTCGGGCAGTCCCGGTGTGAATGAGCTTTTGGATGAAATCGAGCGGCAAGCGCCTAATTTTAGGCTGATGATGTCGAATATCCGGGTGCTGGTCCAATTGGAGGGGCCGAACAACCTGGAGAGGACCGAGCCGGTCGAGGCTTCCGAGGTGGTGAGGAAAATCGTGGACCGATACACCCCGGTGGCGGTGGAATTGAACAAAGAAATAACCTGGTGGTCCGAGCCCGACGAATTCGGGATGGTCTACAGTGACAGCTCCGCCATCGAGCACATAGTGGTCAACTTGGTGGACAACGCGGTTCGCCATGCTTCGAACCGGGTCGAACTGAAGCTGAGCAAAAATCCGAGTCACTTCTTCGTGCGCGTTTGGGACGACGGCCCCGGAATCGCCGGCGCCTACGTGCCCCATATATTCGACTACGGCTGGACTCCGGAAGTTGCTAGAAGAGAGGAGAAAGGCAGCTCCGGACTGGGGCTTTTCATTGCCCGGTCGCTGGCCAATAGCTATGGCGGGGATATCACTGTCGAAAGCGCCGCCGCCCCGGGATCGGATCACCACACTGCGTTCCTCCTTGGATTGCCATTAGGGAAGGTCTGAGTAACAATGTACTGAGCGTTTTTGGGTTGGGAACGCCAACCGGACCCTGCCTGGAGATTGTTTGGTGAGATGGCTTCCTGTATTCCTTGGTCTAGGGCTGAGTGCCCTTTTCTTTTTAATTGCAGCATGTGTACAGGAAGTGGAGCGGGGAGACGCCCCCGCGCCGGAGAATCCATTGCCCACAACGGCCGCCAACTCTACGCCCGCTCTGGTACTTGAACCGACGGCTACCCCGACCCCGGCAGCTACTCCGTCCCCAACGGAAACTCCCACCCCGGTCCTTACGGTTACACCGCCCCCAGCGAAGACGCCGACCCCCACGGCTACCCCTACGCCAACCCCTGCGCCTACGGCCACCCCGGTTCCCACGCCAATACCCCTTCCTACTCCGACGCCTCCACCCACCGGAAATCCGGGGGGCCAGTTCAAGCTGGAAGTGCGCGCCCCCCGGGATGGGAGCACCGTCCGCACCGATGCCGTCGTGGTCCACGGCGTGACCATCCCGGAAGCGCTGGTGGATATTCAGGGTATACCGACTCCGGTTGGACCGGATGGCACATTTCAAGCCGAAGTCCCATTGTCTTTGGGGACTAACACCATCAAGGTGACAGCCACCGATTCAACGGGGTACCAGGAAACGGAAGAGCTGAGCGTTACTTCCCTGGCGCTGCCGACCCTGGCCTTCCTGCTCTTGATTACCGAGCCGGAGGACCAGAGCATTGTCTCCGAACCCCAAATCCGGCTTTCGGGGCGCACGGGGCCCGACGCCTCTTTGAGCGTGAACGGAGTGTTCGTGCGGGTGGACGAGTTGGGGTTTTTCTTCAGCTTGGTCAATCTGGAGGTAGGCCCCAACATCATTGAAGTCGTAGCCACCAGTAACGATGGGAGAGAGTTGAGCCAGATAATAGCAATCATCTACCGGCCGTGAGGTCGTAATACCGGAGGGCAATCGCCGGTTTCATAAGCAGCTGAGCGCAGCTCTCTCCGAGCAAGCCGCTGAGTGTAAATGAAATCTGCCGGTGGCCACCCGTGCTTGACACTGATTTGCCTAGACCCTACACTCAGATTGCCGGGTGCTATGGAAGTACTGCGGCGGCGCGGCCCGGTGGTGTAGCGGTTTAACATACTGGCCTGTCAAGCCAGAGATCGGCGGTTCGAATCCGCTCCGGGTCGCCACTCGATTCAATCGCGGGACATGATTTTGGGCCGCTTGATGATGGCGGCCTTTTATTTTGATTGCCATGAAAATACCGGTTTCATCCTTGAGAGAGGGCCGGTTTCAAACCGGCCCCTACGTTCTTGTGTCGTTGCCATGAAGACAGGCGATTTTCATACCCATGGGCGGCCCGCCGCGGCGGGCCATGGCAATTCCTTTCCAGCGTCGGCCGCCCATCTTGCAACGGAGTGACGCAATGGAACCGGAGACTCTGAAGCCGGGGGACGGAGCCGGTAACCGCATGGTCGCCAAGTACACCTCTCCTCGCGGGGTCGTGGTCTACGGCATCGGGGTGCCTCAGGCGTGGGAAACTCCCCTCGGGCCAACCTGGAGCTACGTGATAGAAGGAGACAACCTGACCTTGGTGGATACCGGGTGCTACGGAAGCGTTAAAGACTTGGAGGAGGGCCTGGAAATCGTAGGATACCCGCTGAACGCGGTGGACCGGGTCATCGTTACCCACGGCCACATGGACCATGACGGCAACTGTTTTGACGTGGTGAAAAAAAGCGGCGCCCAGCTATGGGCCCACGAAGTCTATGACAGCCTCATAGGAGTAAATCGTTGGGAACGGGAGGCAGGCGCGGGGAACCGACTTCAAGACGAGCGAGCAAGGGGAGACTCGGACTTCGTCGACCGGTTTATGCAGTACACTCGAGCCGCCCGCAACCTGAAAGTGGACCGTGTAATCACCGACGGGTACGCTTCCGATGGGTTCACCTTCTATTACACCCCCGGCCATTCGCCGGACGAACTTTGCATCCTCTACGAGGGCTTGTTGTTTTCCGGGGACCATATCCTGCCCCAGATCACCCCTCACCCCAGCGTCAGCCGAAGCTACGCCCAGTTCAGGGACGTTTTACCGGAAGGGTACCGGTCGGGAAACCGCTATTACGGCCTGGCGGTATACTTGAAGTCCTTGAAGCGGGCCGGACATTTGAGCAAAGAGGCCAGCGTGTTGCCGGCGCACCGGGCTTTCCACAATGGAAAATTCAATCTTGTCGGACTGGAAAGAGCCTGGGAGATTCTGGAACACCACCGTACCCGTTGCTCCGAATTGATAGACCTGATCAGACGAGGCTCCGATGACCTGGAATCCATCACCCGGAACCACTTCTCGAACCATCAATTGGAGGGGGTCAGCTACTACCTGGCGCATACCGAGGTTATGAGCCATCTGGAGTTTTTGCAACAGAACGAAGACATAGAAATGGTTGGAAAAGAGGGAAAGATGGTGCAATGGAACGGGACGGACAATTTTTCCGGCGCCATCGACCGTCTGTGACCCGGGCCTGGGATCAGAGTCTGAGATAGAAGCTGATGCCTGCCAAGAGCGATCCGGCGGGCTGCCGGCCGGACTGATAAGGACCCGGCCCCGACCGGCACGCAGCCCGGCGTAATGTGATCTCGGTTGGTGCGGTCAGACCATCGGCTGGGACAGTTGTTTTACTGTCGGCTTGTCTATGGGGTGGGCCAACATTTGAACGGCGGCCCGCAACACGTGCGTACGCCACGAGAACTCTCTTTCGGGGGTCAACTCCGGGTCTCCCAAGGGGTGGTGGAAGCGTCCTTCCGCCTTGAAAATCCGGTTGGCGCCGACTCTCTCCGCGATGCTAATCAGGGCGGTGATCAGCACCACGGGGATGCCGGCCCTCTCGATCTCCTTAGCCAGCGTAGCGCCGCTACGCGTACCCGTGCCTCAAGTGGCGGTGAGGACCGCGGCTTGGACCCCTTGGGCCTTCATGTCCGCGGCCATTTCCTGCCCGATCCGCGCCATCGTCTTGATGTTGGCCATGTTTCCGGTGGTGACGTAATAATAGTCGCAGAGGCGTCCGATGACCCCCTGATTCTCCAGGGTCCGGGCCGCGTCTAGGGGCACAGTGCGGTCCGGACCGTCGTTGGTACCGGCGGTGTCGCAGCCGCCGTGCCAGGCTTCATAGTCGCCGCGGCGCAACTCGTCGAGGCCGGCAACGGGGTACTTGAACCACTTGGAGGCGTTCCACGTTTCCAGCCGGTCGGGATTTCCCGCGGGGACCAAGCCTGACTCGGTGACCAGAGCTACCAGGCTACGGCTCAGGTCGGCCACGGGAGGAGCCGGCGGCGCAATGCCAAAATCAGGGATTGGCAACTCGGTGCGGTAGGGCTGCCCGGCAAGCTTTGCCAAGAGCATATCCACCCCTCGCTCCGGCGCTCCCTCCGCCGCTCGAATATTCTTCCGGACTCCTCTGGGGAAATAGCCCTCGGTATCGGCGGGGCCAATTTCCGCGCCGCGCCCCAGCTTCAACGCAAAATCCGCCAGGCGGAGGAGGGCTTCACTCATGGAAGCCGCGGTGGGGCCGGTGGGCAGGACGTAAATGCCGCTCCGGAAGAGGTCCACTCCCGGATTGTTGACGTTCATCGCCGTTACCGCCGGCCTTCCCCGGAGCTGCCAGGCTGTTGCCAGAGCACCGCAGGCCGTGCCGTAACGCCCGGAGTTGAAGGCGGGGCCGGCTACCAGGACGTCCGCCGCCCAGTGCTCCCCCATTTCGAGGAGCCGGGCCGCCGCTTCCTCTTGGCGTTCTACGAAGTAGTTGTCGCCGCAAATCAAGGTGCCCGCGATTCCAGCGTCTTTTCCGAAGTGCTTGGCCATGCCGACTCCGGGTCCGACCGGACCTTCGCGGCACTGGGGAGGGGAGCCGGCTTTTTCTTCCCCTCCGATGCCCGCAAAGAACTGGTTCAGATAGTGGACGATCCTGACCGGCCTGTCCATGGCGCGCCTCTCATCTTAAGAAATTTCTGGAAAACTCTCGGGTTTAGAAGTCACGGGCCGTGAGGCCGTTGACCTGCATCATCCAGAACCCGGCGTACATTTCATGTGCGCTGATAGTCAGGGGGCCTGCGGCCGGCAAGCTCTCCCCCCACCCTTCGTTGGAGCTAAAGACCACGTCCGGGCCGCCGACTACCCTCTTCATGGCCGGGACCGTAAACCTCCGGTCGGCGCCTCCGCCGGTGACTATCGCATCGGCCTCCGGAACGTAATCGACTATCGGCCAGTCTTTGCCTTCGAGGCCTCCCAGTTCGTGTACGATCTGCACAGTTCGGACCCCTGATTGCTCCAAAGCCTTGACGCTCTGCATGAAATCAACCCAGGTATTGCCCGTCCCTTCCAGAGTCATCACCACCCCTTGGACCCCTAGCAGCCGGGCCACGTTGGCTACCATGTAGCCGTTCCGCTCCTTGAGTTGGTGGTCGTCGTGATGGCCGCGGCATAGGACCACCCCCACGAAATTCAGGTCCCGACCGTGACGGCGGTAAAGCTCGCGTATCACCGGGTGATTGAGGCGCAGCCACGTGGGGACCTTCATCATGCTTCGATAATTACCGCTGACGACGGCGCCGTCAAAGTATTCGTTGGGGTGCAGGACTGTGGGCAGCAACGCCGCAGCCGGCTGGCCATAGAGGAAAGTCTGCACAAGGAACCCTTGCTGCTGCACTTGATCGACGTATGCGACCCGAGGAAGGCCCGGGGCGGCGGGGCCCAACTCGAACTCCTCCACCTCATCCGGCGCGGCCCCCGCAACGGCGGCTTCGGCCAATCGGCTCGAAACCCGGAGTGTTCCTTGGCGAACGGCGCTTTCGAACTGCTGGTTGGTGACGCCGGATCGCGGCGTAAACAGGAACACCAAGTTATGAGTATTGGAGCAGGCGCAGTATTCCACGCCCGGCCCGCTCATGTCGATAATGCCTTCGTTGAATTCCAGGATTCCCCCGGTGGGTTCCGGCAGCCTGGCTGACGCCAGCACGGCCGTTCCCCGCAAACGCCGGGTGGTGCCGTCGCCAACGGTTTTGGCCGGTCCGAGGAAGCCGGGGAATACCGTCCGGTCCTCCGAGGCTTTACATCGCGGTTCCACCGCGTCCAGTACGTGGACTATCCGCGCTTCTTCCCCCGGAGAGACCAACTCCAGGTCCACTTTCGCTATGGATTCATCCCAGCGGGCGACCTGGCATAGCTCTTCAGCGTTGATGGTAAGGACGCCGCGCTCCAGCCCGGTCTTATTCCCCCGTTGGACGGCGTTCACCCCATAGCTTTCCAAGCGAAGCTTCAATTATGTACTCCCTTGGACACTCCTAAATGTAACCCGGCGGGAGGCGCTTCGTCTCTGCTTTGGGCCGGTCGGGATTGACTTTGAGCTGACCTGTAGGCGGGAGAGGACAATATCAAACCCATCGGGTTAGTTGATGGTGAGGTCCAGCCCCATTCTGGAGAGGCTCTCGCAGCCGGACTGAGTAACCACCACGGTCTCTCCCAAGGACATGGCTAAGCCGCGGTCGCTGTCCAACAGGATCATGTGCATGAAGATCACCATGTTCGGCTCGATGACCACCGGGTTGCCGGTATAGAGCATCGGCCAGTCCATCCAGGTCGGTGGATAAAGAGCGCCCAGACTGTAACCGCAGGCGTTCAACCGGTGCTTTGCCAGTCCTTCCCCATCCAATACCGCGGCGTGGGCGTCGAATACGTCGCCGAAGGACGCCCCCGGACGGCAGACCCGCTGGCACTCGCCCAAGGCCTTCCGGGCCGCCTCGTGCATCCTAACTTGTCCGGGGTTGGGTCTTCCGGTCAGGATGGTACGCATGAGGCAGGAGTGGTAATGACGGAACGACCCGCCGAACTCCAATTGAAGCTGGTCGTTGTCGCCGATCACTCCGTAGCCGGCAAAGTTTCGCACCATCAACGCCCGCTCTCCGGCGCCTATGATGAAGCGGGATGCCGGGTAGTCGCCTCCGCCCCGGAAAATAGCGCCGTGCATAGCCGCCAGCACCTCTTCCTCCGGCCTGCCCGGAGTGGCGAGGCGTTGGGCTTCTTCCAAGGCATCGTCAGCCAGTTGGGCGGCCCGGCGAACGTACTCCAACTCTTGAGCGCTCTTGACCAACCGCAACCGGCTCACCACGTCCGAAGCGTCCTCATATTCGCAAAGACCTTCGAGGCCGGCTTTCACGTACTCCCAACGCTTGCCGGTAAGAGTATAGGCTTCAAGCTCCACACCCAATAGCTTGCCCTTGCAGCCCTGCTCTTCCAATATCCTTCGCAAGTCCTGGCCGGGGTCGCTACCGGCGCTGTCTACCCAAATGCGCGTGTCCTCGATGACCGACGTCAAGCGGGCTTGCCGCAGGTCCGCCGAGCGGGTAAGGAGGACCAGCTTGCCGTCGGTACCCATGTACAAGCACTGGAACATGGAATAGCCCATGGTGTCATAGCCCGTCAGGTAGTACATGCTTTCCTGACGGAACATGAGCAGCCCGTCGAGGCCGCGGGCCCGCAACAATCCAATGGCCTTCTCTCGGCGCGCCGCCAGTTCTTCCGGCGTGAAATGGAGTGGCATGAGCAGCCCCCTTTACCAGCTGTATCTTAAGACACGGAAATTGCTGCTCCAACTCAGTCAAACTCAACGAGGGGATCGTCGGAGCTTACGGAATCCATAGGCTGGACGTGGACGGTCTTGACGACGCCGTCCCTAAGCGACCGGATGCTTTGCTCCATTTTCATGGCCTCGACGACGCAGACTTCGTCCCCGGCGGCTACCCGGTCGCCCGGCCGCACGAATATGGAGATGACTCTGCCCGGCATGGGAGACCGAATAATATTATCAGCCGGGTCCGACGGGGCGGAAGCTCGCTGGGGAGGGGAAGCCTCGATATCGGCCGATCGGGGCCGGCCAGACCGCAGTCTGGCCGGCCCCGGCGCCAGCCCCTCGACCTCCACCAAGAAGGTCTCGCCCTCCACAGTTACTTCAACAGGAGAGCGGCTCAGGTCACCTACCTGTACTGTGTACCACCGGTCGCCGACTTTTATGCGAAGGTTGGTTACCGCCAACCCTTATTCCCCAGGGTACGGGAAAGGAGCTGTTCCCGGCGGCCGTAGACTCGCCAGGGACTGACCGGGGAAGTCGACGCAGCGTGAGGCTGGGCGCCCTTCAAAGCCAATGCCAAGGATACTCCGATGGCGGCGGCGATTGCCCGGCCGTTTGCCTCGTGGCCGTTGGCCGAAGCATGACCGTTCCCCCCGGCGGGAGCGTGGGGATGATTCTGGCGACGGCTGCGCTGCTCCAGCCACACCGGGATTGAACCGGTGTGATAAGTGCTGTCGGCGAACTCTTCGCTGGACAGGATGTCCCGAATCAACGGAATGCCGCACTTGACCCCCTCGATGCGGAAGGCCAGTAACGCCCGCAAAAGATGCTTGATGGCCTCTTCTCGATTTTCCCCCCAAGCCATCACTTTGGCGAGGAGGGGTTCGTATTCCAGCGCGACTTGATAGCCGTCGCGCAGGGCGCTATCCACTCGGACGTGGGGCCCCGAGGGCAGGTGAAGCCCGGAAATCGTTCCGGCGTCGGGCATGAAGGTGTCCGGGTCTTCCGGGTAGATCCGGGCTTCGATGGCGTGGCCCTTGGGTTTGATGTCTTTTTGGGTGAAGTGCAGGCGTTCTCCGGCAGCCACCCTTATCTGGAGTTCCACTAGGTCGACTCCGGTTACCATCTCCGTCACACCGTGTTCGACTTGAAGCCGGGTGTTCATTTCCAGAAAGTAGATTTGGCCGTCGGCGGACACCAAGAACTCCACGGTCCCGGCATTGGTGTAGCCGATCTTCTTCCCCAGCTTCAGCGCCAGATTGGAGACCTTTCGCCTGATCTTGGGCGTGAGTTTGGCTGCTTGGGTCTCTTCGATGAGCTTTTGATTGCGCCGTTGCACCGAGCAGTCCCGCTCGCACAAGTGGACCAAATTACCGTGCTCATCGCCGATTAGCTGCACTTCGATGTGGGAGGCGTGTTTCAGGTACCGCTCGAAATATAACTTGGCGCTGCCGAAGGCGTTGGCGGAGACCTGCCGCGTGCGTTCGATTATGGGAATCAACTCTTCCATCGACTCGATGATGTGAATGCCGATGCCGCCGCCGCCCTCCGCGGCCTTGACCATGAGTGGGAACCCCAACTTCCAAGCCCGGTCGAGGGCCTGACTATCGTCAACCGCTTCATCGGTCCCCGGCAAAATGGGCAACCCGGCCTTTTTGGCTAGTTTGCGGGCTTGTAGCTTGTCGCCCATCGTCTCCATTACTTCGGGTGTTGGGCCGATGAAGTGGACCCCGGCCTCTTGGCACAAGCGGGCGAAGGATGGGTTCTCCGAGAGGAACCCGTAGCCGGGATGTATGGCCTCCGCCCCGCTTTCGCGGGCCGCGGCCAGGATCTTCTCCCGGTTCAAGTAGTTTTCTTTGGGGGCCGCTCCTCCCAAAAGATAGGCTTCGTCGGCTTGTTGAACGTGAAGGGAATTCCGGTCCACCTCCGAGTACACCGCCACGGTCTTGATACCCAAACTCCGGCAGGTGCGAATTATCCGGCAAGCGATTTCGCCTCGGTTGCCAATCAGTATTTTGCTAAACAAAGATTCCTCACTTAAGTATCCATGAGCGGCAGCGCGCTCGAATGGGCCCGGGCTAAGATCATTCGCTGACCGTTCCGGGCGGGTGACTAAGTATATACATGGGTTTTGGACTCGCGTCGTAGCTGCTCTAAGAACGAATTTGACTGTATTTCTTTATCCAGCCAGTAGCTGACCGTACCGGCGAGCACCGCCTTGATCTCTTGGGCCAAGTCGGGAGACATGTTCAGGCCAACGATGTCAGCCAAGGGTCCACGGTGCAGCAAACGCAGTACCTTGAGAGCCCGCAGGGACAGCGGCCGGACGTGGGCCCCCGCCGGTTGACAAACGGAGCATAGAGTCCCGCCCACAGTGGGGCTGTACCGGTGTTGGCCGGGCGCCAATGGCTGCCGACACTCCACGCAGCAGTAAAGCTCAGGCATCAGGCCGGAAACTCCCAAAAGTTGCAGCTCGAAAAACCTTAGGGGCCGGTCAGATTCCGGGTCCGAATTCAATGCGTGCAAGACTTCGACGACCAGGTTGTAAAGGGGTTGGTTGGGGCTGGCTTCAGATGCGAAGCCGTCGGCCAGTTCCGCCGCGTACTGGCCCTTGCTAATCCCGTCGAGACTGTTCTTGAGGGCGGCGAAATTCTCCAGTATTTGCACTTGGGTGACGTAGTCCAAGCTACGGCCCTGGGCCAGCGAGGCCTGCACTTGGGTCAGCGGTTCCAGGTGGCCGACCATCTTGCTGGTCGACCGGCGGCCGCCCCTGGCTATCGCGCGCACTTTCCCCCGGTCTTTGGTAAGAAGAGTCACGATCAGGTCGGCCTCGCCGGTAGGCGATTTCCCAATAGTAAGAGCTTCGCACTGGTAGCTTCTTGGCGGCGCCATGCTAGAGTTCCTGCCGCCCCTGGAAAGCCCGGCTCAGCGTCATGTCGTCGGTATATTCCAGGGAGCCGCCCACCGGAAGCCCCCGGGCCAAGTGAGTGACCTTGACCCCGTCCGAAGAAATATGACGCTGGATGTACTTGGCGGTGGCTTCCCCTTCCAGCGTGGGATTGGTTGCTATTACCAACTCGGTTATTTCCTCACCGGACAAGCGGGAAAAGAGCTCTTTAAGTTTGAGACTGCCGGGGCCTATCCCGTTCATGGGCGATATAGCGCCGTGCAGCACGTGGTACAAGCCCCGGTAGCACCTGGCCCGCTCCAAGGCCAGCACGTCCAAGGGCTCCTCTACGACGCATAGCAGGTCCCGGTTGCGGCGAGGGTCGGCGCAGATGGAACACGGCGACTCGTCGGTCAGGTTTTGGCAGTCCTGGCAAATGATGATATTCCGCTTCACCGCGCTGACGGCGTCGGCTAGGGAATAAGCCTCTTCATTGGGTAAGCGGATGATGTGGTAAGCCAGACGCTGGGCGCTTTTGGGGCCGATGCCGGGCAACTTGTTCAGTTCTTGCACCAAGCGGGCCAAAGAGGGAGCGGCCGAGGGTAACGGGTTGCTGCTCATGCGGCTAACGGGGCCTTTTCGGTCGGCGGGGCCGTACCGGGCTGCCGGTCCAAGGATGCGACGGTCATGCTAACACTTGTTGTCTTATCGACAAGACTGAAATCGAAAGCGCCGAATTGACAGAGTTAAGTCGAGGGAACTAGAACCCCAGCCCCTTGATCCCGCCGGTAAGAGGGCCCATCTTTTGGGCCGCCATCTCTTGGGCCTTGGCTAGGGCGTCGTTGACCGCGGCCGCTACCAAGTCTTGGAGCAATTCCACGTCTTCCGCAGCTTCGGGCTCGATGGTCACCGAGTCCACCACCTGCTTGCCGGACATGGAAACTTTGACCACGCCGCCGCCGGCGCTGCCCTCGACGGTGAGGCTTTCTAATTCCTGCTGAATTTTTTGCAACTGGGCCAACTGCTTTTGGGCCTGCTTCATCATATTCCGGTTCATTCCGCAACCTCATCTATGATTCTGGCGCCCATACCCATGGCGGCGCGCACCAAGGGGCTGTTCTGGGCGGACCGGGGAGAGGCGCCGCCGGTACCGTTGCTTTCCAGCAAAGTAAGCTTGAACTCGTAGGGCTTTTGAAAGACCCGGCCCACCACTTCCGCGACCAAGCTCCGCCCCTTGGGGTCCTCCATCTCCTCTTGCATCCGCTCCATGTGGGTCCGGTGGGTAAAGGCCAATACGAGGGTCTCCCCGTCCAAGGAAACGGCGTCGGACCGGCAGTCCCTCAACAATGCCCCCAAGTTATACTTCTTGCCCTTGTGCCGGGCCAGGGCTTTTACCGTCGCCGTCCAGGTCTCCGCTAGGTCGCCGGGGTTCTCCGAGGGCGGTGGGGGTTGATTAGCCGCGGTCTCCGCGGATGCGGCCGCCCTTTGGCCCGCCTGCCCCGGTTGCTCTACCGGGTGGCCGGACGGCTCGGACCCAGCCGCCGGCGCCTTCGCCTGGACGGGCGGTGCCGGGGCGGCCTGGGGTGCGGGCCGAGGCGGTTCAGGTGGGGCGGTCCTAGGCGGCGCGGCGGCGGTTTGCTTAGGTACAGCGGCCGCCGGCGGGGCTTGCTCTTGGCAAATATCCACCACGGCCAACTCCAGCGGCAAAGTGGATGGAGCGTCGTAGCGCATGTTGACTTCGCCCCAGGCCCTTACCGCCTTCATGATCCGCCACGGCGGGATTTGGCTTACCAACTCTCCTAGCTGGGTTGCCGCGTGCTCGGGAAGGTCCAAGGAGTCACCGGACCCCAAGTGCAGCAGCATGGCCGCCCGTAAAAGCTCCAGGGTCTGGCGGTGGACTTGCCGCAGGTCCGTCCCATCCCACGCGGCTTGATTTACTACTCCCAGGGAAGCCGAGGTGTTGCCCATCAGCAAGTACTTGACCAAGTCCAACCAGCGTTCGCCGTGGCCCAATCCTAGCAGGTCCTCCACTTGGGCCACGCCCACCCCGCCGCCATAGGAAACCACCAGTTGCTCCAAAAGATTTTGAGCGTCTCGCAGGCTCCCCGCGGCGTACCGGGCCACCAAGCGGAGCGCTTCCGCATCAACGGTGACCCCTTCCGCCTCGGTTATGGAGGCGAGACGGTTGTAAATGAGTTCCGCCGGTATACGTCGAAAGTCGAACCTCTGGCAGCGGGACACGATAGTAGGCAAAATCTTGTGAGACTCGGTGGTGCATAGAACGAAGATCACGTGGGCCGGCGGCTCTTCCAGGGTCTTGAGGAATGCGTTGGAAGCCGCGTCGGTGAGCATGTGGGCCTCGTCGATGATGTACACCTTGCGGCTGCCCCAGGTAGGCGAGAAGTTGACTTTCTCCCGTATTTCTCTGATCTCGTCGATTCCCCGGTTGCTGGCGGCGTCCAATTCGATGATGTCCATGAAGCGGCCTTCGTTGACGGACAAGCAAATCTCGCACGAGTTGCACGGGTCGCCGTCTTGAAGGTCCAAGCAATTGACGGCCTTGGCTAGGATACGGGCGGTGGTGGTCTTGCCGGCCCCCCGGGGTCCGCAAAACAGGTATGAATGGGAAACCCGGCCCTGCTTGATCGACTGGAGTAGGGTAGTGGCCACGTGCTCTTGGCCGACCAACTCGGCAAAGCTGCCGGGGCGCCACTTGCGGTAATAGACTTGCGACGTCATTGGCGCGGCGTCCCAAGCTGAGGCGCTTTGTCCAACGCGGCCCGTTCCTTGGTTTGCATCTTGCTTGCTTCTTCCTTCTCCAGATGGTCGTGGCCGGCCAAGTGCAGTACGCCGTGAACAATTAGAAGCGCCAGTTCTCGTTCCAACGGCAGGCCCCGCTCCGACGCTTGCCGGAGGGCTTGAGGATAGGAAATTACTACTTCGCCAAGGGGGGCGGGCTCTTCCGGGGGATAGATGAAAGGGGAACCGCCGCTATTTCCGTGTCCGGTATGGCGCCCTTCAGTCCGGTTGTTCTCGCCTTGCCAAAGACCGGGATGCGCAGCGGAGAAGGAAAGCACGTCGGTCACCTCGTCCAAGCCTCTGAAGTCCCGGTTGAGACCGCGTACCGCCTCGTCGCCGGTTACCAACAAGCTCACCTGACACGCCTCTCCTTGGGGTGACGCCTCGCCGAGGGCGGCCTCTACCACGTCCCGCAGCCAAGACTCCGGAAGGCACCCCCGGAAGGCCTCATCGACGGAAACGTCTATTAGGGCGCCGGATTGACAACCCCCGCTCATTCTGGACCTACTGAAGGACCATTTTGGTCTAAGCCGGAAAATGCTAAGCTCGGCGTTTAGGCTTGGGAAAGCGTGGCAATGATAGCATGGCGCGCACGGGAGCTTCAAGGATTGGGTGTCGGGAGTCCGGCGCCGTCGATAAGGCAGCCCTTCCAAGGAGCCTGAGTCACGGCACGGGGAGCAGTAAAGGGGGAACGGGCGCGTTGTTTCTGCGGTGGTACCCCGGAGGGGCTTCGATCCCCTGACCTCCACCTTGAAAGGGTGGCGTCCTAACCTGGCTAGACGACCGGGGCACTAGGCTAATTCTACTACAACGCCCTTGTCACCGCCAACGCCGTCAGGGCAGCAGCGTAACGCCCAACCGGCGGCGCTTGAAGAACCGGCGTTCCTGCCGGCCCCCGCGGGCTCCCCGCGCCGGGGCGGCGGCTTTCAACGCTAGGGGTAGACCGCCAAAGCGTCCAGGGACTCGGTCTCGGGGAAGCCGCACATTAGGTTCATATTCTGCACCGCCTGCCCCGCCGCGCCTTTGACCAAGTTGTCGAGGCAGCTTATGACGATGAGCCGGCCGGTCCGGAAGTCTACCGTGGGGTGTATGAGGCACAAGTTGTTGCCCAGGGTCTGCTTGGTCTGGGGAGGCGCGGGAGTCACTTGCACGAAGGGGTGTTCCGCATAGTAATCGCGGTACAGGTCTACGATCCGTTCGGCGGTTCCGACGCCGTCCCCGCCGCAACGCAGCTTGGCGTAGCAGGAGCTAAGAATGCCTCTAGTCATTGGTATCAGGTGGGTCAGGAAGGTAACGCTGGGGGGCTTATCGGTCAGCGCGGCGAATTCCTGGGTGATCTCGGGCAGGTGCCGGTGCCCTTTTAGTGAGTAGGCGAAGACGTTTTCGTTGACTTCGGAAAAATGATTGGTCAAGCTCAAGCTCCGGCCGCCCCCGGAAACGCCGGACTTGCTGTCGATGATGACGTCCGGCTCTATCAGGCCGTGGGTGATTGCCGGGGCTAGGGCCAGGATGGCGCTGGTGGGGTAGCATCCGGGGTTGGCCACCAGCCGCGCCGTTTTGACCTCGCCGCGGTGCAACTCGGTGAGGCCGTAGACTGCTTCTTCCAGGTAGGCGGGCTCCCGGTGCGGGACTCCGTACCACTGTTCGTACTCTTCAGCGCTCTTGAGCCGGAAGTCGGCGCTGATGTCAATCACCTTGAGGCCCTGCTCCAATGCGGGAATGACCGCCTCGGCGCTGGCTTTGTGGGGCAAGGCCGAAAAGGCTAAGTCCAGACTGCCGTCCAACTCGGGGGCAATGGTCAAATCCAGGGCCGATAGATGAGGAAATACTTCGCCCAGCTTCTGGCCGGCGGCGCTGCGCCCCGTAACCGAGACGATCTCGACTTCCGGGTGCTTGTACAGGATTCGGGCCAACTCGCAGCCCGAATACCCGGTTACGTTGATGATTCCAACTTTCAAGGCTCGACATCCCCCGCCGTGACGGAGTGCGGGACGGGAAACTTGGCCCGCCCGTTCCCGGCGGTACCCGCCGCCGCTGCTTGTCCCGAGTCCAGAAAGCGGTCCCTCGATGGGCAGCCATCGGCCACCACGCATTCCAAGCAACGGGGCTTCTGCGCTTTGCACACCTGCCGGCCGTGGGTGATAAACGATACGTGGAATAGAAAGACCCGCTCCGGCGCGACGGCCGCTTCCATGATCTCATGGGCTTTTTCGGCGTTGACCTTGGGACCGATAAGGCCCAAGCGCTGACAGACCCGGAATATGTGAGTGTCGATGGCCATCGCGGGTCGGCCCAAAGCAAAGCTGAGGATTATCCCGGCCGACTTGGGGCCGATACCGGGAAGCTGCCTGAGCCATTCCTTGGCTTCGTCCAACGGCATCTCGCCAAGAAAAGATAGGTCGAGGGAGCCGTTGAGATCCAGGATCATGTTCAGGACTTGCTTGATGCGGGGCGCTTTTACCCGGGCCAGACCGCCGGGGCTGATGGCGTCTTCGATGTCCGGTACCGTGCCTTGGGCTACGGTCTCCAGCGTACCGAACCGCTCCATCAACAGCCGGTAGGCCCGGCCGGAGTTGATGTCGGAGGTGTGCTGGGACAAAATTGTGAAAACGACTTCGTGGGCCGGGTCCAAGCGCGGTTCTTCTTCGAAAGGGCCGTAGCGCTCCGACAAAGAGCGGATAGCGTCGGAAACGCTGATGGACCGTTTCGCCTTGGCGGCTGGGGGCATGGACTGCCTTTCCTGGGCGGCTGGGACCGAAGCTACGGCGAAGCTAGGACCGGCTCAGGCCCGCTGGTCCCCCGGACGCCGCCGCTGCTCGGACCTAAGGAACTGTTCCAGGTCCCGCACCATCTCCGCCGGGTCCGGTATCTCGCCGGCCGGAGTGGACTCGTCGTATTGTCCCTCCAGCTTCTCCACGTAGGTTTTAAGCTGGTCGTCCCGGGACACCGCTTGGGCCACCTGTTCGTCGAAGGTTGCAGCGGCGGTCTTCAACTCTTCCAGGTCCAATTCCACGCCTAGCAACGAGACCAAGTTCTTGGCAAGGGTGTACCCGATCCGGTAGTTCGGGGCTGCTTGGAGATAGTGGGAGGTATGCCCCCAGAGGGATAGGTACTCCAGGCCTCGATTGGCGCAGGCCTCGGATACCGCGGAGCTGATGCCGGTCGGTCCTTGATAGTGGGAAGGATAGATACCGGATGCCTCCAGCGTCTGGAGCAGATCGGGGTCGGTGGCGGCGCCGGTCAGCTTGACATCCCGGGTATGGGGCACTGCGTCCAGCAAGGCTCCGACGTGGAGGACTTTCTTGACGCCGTGCTCTTGGGCAAGCTCGATTATCGTTTGTGAATAAGTGCGCCAGCGAAGGTTTGGCTCCACGGCCAGCAAGGTCATGCACCCCTTGTTGGAGCCGGGAGCGACCCAGTAGGAGAATTCGTTGGCCGGCCATTGGACCCGGCGCCCCCCGTCCCGGGTGCGGATGGTATAGGGCCTGGTCTGGGTAAAGTCGTAGAACTCCTCAGGGTCGAGCTCGGCGAACTTGCGGGCGCCTAGTTGTCGTTGCATGAACTTTATTGCCGTGGTGGCGCTTTCACCCGCGTCGGCCCAACCTCCAAAAGCAATGATGAGGTGTTCCAACTCAACTTCCGGATGTTGTAGGATTGTTAGGTAGCTCATGTTCGTTAAAGGCTTCCTACAATAGACACCCAATAGGCGCCGGGCCGAATGCCCAAATCGGGGGCATCTTGATGAAGTCGGGTAATTCCGGCCGCAATCGCAGGCATCTAGTGTAGCACCGGTGCATTGGCGCTACAAGGCAACGACGCAACGACCGGCCTTGGGTAACAGTGGCGGACCGGGCAACGGGTTTGAGGGGAACAGAATGCTTTTACAGGACCGTATCCTCGACAATCGACCGCTGTCGCGGCGACCACCTGCGCGGCGGCGCCCTCAGCCTGGCACCCAACCACACCCCGCAACCAGAAATACCTAGCCCGGTAGCGCTATCTTAGGGGCGGCGGCGGCCGCTTCACCATTGGCGGGACTCTTCGGCGTAGACGTGGTCGGGCAATGTGTAGCGGATGCCCTCCTCGTCGAACAACGACGTATTGAGCAGACCCGTGAATCTGGCGAAGTTACTGTCTTGGCGGCGGCCCGGAGACAGCTTACCCAGGATGTGGCCATAACGCTGTTGCGCCTTGAACCACTCAACGGCTCCGACGGACCCAAGGGAGGAGATCGACGGATACATCAGTGACTCGGCAGTCTTTTTTCCGATAAGTCCGCGGGAAATGCGGTACACGTACCCAGCTAAATTGCGGCGTTCGGCCGGTTCGCTCATCCCGGCAATCAACGGAGCGGAGTTGACCAAAGAGTGCGCCATAACGATCGATTCGACTTGGGCCTCAGGCTCGCACATGAGGCCGATGCGATAGAGTCTCAGGGCATCGTCCGCATCGCGGTAAAGGATGGTTTCAGGAATGCCCATCAAATACCCGGTATAGCGCCAAACCGCCATGAAGCTCGCGTACTCTTCGTTATTGTAATCAGCGCCCAAGGTTTTCATGTGCTTAAGCAGCCTTGCCGAAAAAGCGGAAACGGCGTAACCCAAATGGGCAGCGCTAATCGGTATACCCCAAGCTTCAGTATCCCATTCTTCCGAATTGTTCAGGAGATGTCTTAACTGCGCGTGAACTATCCTGATGCGGATCGAAAGTTTCCAGCCGTCTCCGTCCCGGTACAGGCCGCCGGGAAGGAATATCTCCATCATATGACGGTTGTTTTGCCCCAAGCGCCTGATGCCTTGGTCGCGCACCCGCCCGGTGATGAAGAAGGACTTTGCTATATTCGTGGTAAAGCCTTCTATTAGAACACCCGCGACGAACGCCGCCAGGATCACTTGCGAGTTCCTGTGGAACATGCGGACACCGGGGGCGAATGCTGAATAATCGAGCCATTCCGGCGTGGTTTCCGCTTCTTCGAAGAATTTTCGCAGCGAGGCCGGCGCGTCCCTCAGACCATCCCCGTCTTCGTTATTCATAGCCGCTTCGATGAGTCTCGTTGACTCTTCTGGGCCAAACTCTTCGAGATCGACGGCCATCTCTTGGCCCAACGGGTCTCCAATGTGCGTGTGGGCTATGTAGTTGTCCGCGATATCAGGCGCGACGGCGCGGGCTTTGTCATAACCAGATCGGTAGTCGGTGGGTATTATCATCTCCGCTTACGCCTCCGTGTTAGTCGGCCTCTCCGCTAGGTGAACTTCATGTTCTTGCGGTTCTACGCGCAGGTCCGGGAGCCAACTCAGCCAGGATGGCAGGTACCAGTTGCGTCTGCCGAGCACCTCCATGCTGGCGGGGACCAGGACCGACCGCACCAGCGTGGCGTCCAAGAGCACGGCTACGGCCAGCCCGAATCCGACCTGCTGGTTGATTATGGTCTTGCCCGTTGCGAAAGCGCCGAACACGGCAACCATTATAAGGGCGGCGCCGGTAATCAATCCCGCCGTGGACCGCAGGCCGTAGGATACCGCTTCGGTATTGTTTTTGCTCTGGTCGTACCGCTCGCGGATGCGGCTCAGGAGGAAGACGTGATAGTCCATTGACAGCCCGAAGAGGATGGAAAATAGGAAGAGGGGTATCCAGACGTCGATGACCTCCGCGTGCTGGAAGCCGAAGAACTCCGTGGCCACTCCCTTCTGGAATACCAGGACCATCAGCCCGTAGGCGGTGCCCACGGAAAGCAGGTTCATGAGCACGGCCTTGATCGGGATGACGATAGACCGGAAGACGAGCATGAGTACCAGGAAGCTGAAACCGAGGACGAAGGCGAACACGATGGGCGTGTACGTTTCGATGACGGAGAATACGTCCGTAGCTTCCGCGGTCACACCGCCCACAAAGACGTTTGCGTCGACCCCGTCGAACGCGGCGGGGACGTACTGGCCGCGGATGGTTTCCACGATGTCGACGGCGGCTTGGTTGCGGGGCTCTCCGTGGATGAGCACGGTGACGAGGGCGAGATCACCAGCGGGGTTGACCACGGGGACGGGGGCGACCTGCAGGCCTTGGTGCGCTGCCAGGGAGTCTTGGAGCTTTCCTATGGCCTGCCGCACCTCGGGGCTGTCGATGTCGCCTTCGATCACGATATCGGTGGGGTTGACTAGGCCGAAGGAGAAGTGCTCCTCCATTACGAAGAAGGCCTCCCTAGTCTGGGCGCCTTCGGGAAAGGCGTCGACGCCGTTTATGCCGGTGTGGATCTGGAAGTAGAAGACGGTGGCGGCGATCATGGGCGCCCCGATGACGACGATGCTGACCACCGGAAACCGAGTGACGACCCGGGTGATCAACCCCCAGAACCCCGGCCCGGAGGACTCGGAGGGTTCGGTTCTTGCCTTGCCGAAGAAGGGGATGGGCAGATGGTTGATTCTCGGGCCGAGGAGGGCAAGGTTGGCCGGCAGGAGGGTGAGGGTGGCCGCTAACGCGACCAATACGACCAGCACCGCGCCAAGGGCGAGAGACTGGAAGAAGGAGAAGGGAACGATGAGGATGCCGCAGAGGGCGATGACGACGGTGACGCCGCTGAAGAGCACCGTGCGGCCCGCCGTGGCGCCGGCGCGCTCGATGGCCGCGTTCTTGTCCAGTCCCCGGGCGAGTTCATCCCGATAGCGGGATATTATGACGAGGGAATAGTCTATCCCCACGGCCAACCCGATCATGATGATCATAAGCGTGACGAAAAATACCAGTTCGAAGGCTTGGCCGATGAGGGATGCCAAGCCCAAGGCGACGATGATGGACATGACCGACAACCCGATGGGCATTAGAGCGGCGGCGATGGTGCCGAAGAGGACCACCAGGATGACGACGGCCACCGGGAGGCCGATGCGTTCCCCCCGCCTCAAGTCTCTTTCTGCCAACTCGTTGTTGTCGTGGGCGGTGCTGGCGTCCCC
Organism: Dehalococcoidia bacterium; assembly: GCA_965197665.1. GTDB lineage: Bacteria > Chloroflexota > Dehalococcoidia > Lucifugimonadales > UBA3495 > CBDANO01. The sequence goes on along the minus strand of CBDANO010000005.1, from coordinate 1,401,810 downwards.
TACCATGAGTACCCTGAAACCGTCCTCCCCGTCCGCTTCCTCGACGACGCGGAGGACCTCGGGGACCTTTTCCACGGCCTCTTCGAAGGAGCCGGTCATCACCACGGGCATTATGGTGGTGGCGCGGTCCTTTGGGGAAACGAGGGTGGGGTCTTCGGACTGGTAGTAGTTGGGCAGCGGGGTGACGATGTTGGTACCGAGGGAGGCGATGGCGGCGTGTACCGCCTCCACCTTTTCCCGGAACCCTTCGTCCTCCACGGTGAGGGAGTCCGACTGGACGATGACTATTTCGCGGACGGGTTTGGGGCCGCGGAGTCGGTCTTCCAGGAGCCGGTCGGCGCGCTCGGATTCGGCGCTGCTGCTCAGCCGAAACTCGGTGGTCGTGGCCTTGTCGAGTATGTCGGTGAGGGGTTTCGGGCCGGGGGCCATCTCCGCGTCTACGGCAAACCCTCCCGCAACCAGCGCAACCACGGCCCAAGCAACGATGACCAGCAACGGCCTTCGCGCGCTGATCCGGGCCAGAAACTCAGTCATCGGTCAATCCTCTGCATACCAAGGCGAATGCCTTTCAAACGTGCCCTATACCGAACGCCCCCCCCCCCCCCCCCCCCGAGTCTCAAGGGGTAGGTTCTCGACTTTGTTTGGGGTCGGCCTGAACAAGCGGCGCAATCCGGACGTCGTTGAACCTAAAATCATAGCGCTTCGGAGACCTATTCGGGGTATCCCTAGTTTGGTGGGCCTGGATGGACTCGAACCAACGACCTCGGTCTTATCAGGACCGCGCTCTAACCGCCTGAGCTACAGGCCCACGGGTCTATAGAAACACATATTATATCCAGCGGCATACATTAGTAGCAAGAACCGGCGCAGCGGGCAAACGTTCATTATTGAGGGGACTAATTCGGTTCCCGCCGGCGGCCGCGCCGCATCCTCAACCGGGTCCTTCCCCCGGAGCGCCCGGCCCGTCGCCGAAGTCGCCAAAGTCCTGCGCCTCCCCGGTTGGGCTGCCGTGGCGCCGCCGCCGGCGGTCGTCCCGGTCGGCTTTTGCCGCGGCCGGCCTCCCTTGGCCGTCCCCGTTACTTGGCGCCAAGGTCTCCGGCCCCCACCCTTCGGGGAATTGGAGGGTGCGCACGGGGTAATTGATTACGATGCCTTCCTCGTTGAAGCGGCGGTGCAGCCCTTCCACCAACGCCGTCCGGACTTCGAAGCTGCCCAAACGGTCTTTGGCCTGAACGAACACCCAGAAGTTGACATTGGAGTCCCCAAAGTTATCGTACCCGAACCATCCGCCGTACTTTTTGATTGCGCTGGGCTCCTCGTCCAAGACCTCGTCCATAACTTCCCGGCAGAGCCGCTCCACGTCATACAAGTCGCTGTCGTAGCTGACTCCGCACTCGAGATACACGTTGACCGACTGCTCCGGCCGCTGGTAATTGGTGATGATGGTCTCAGCGAATCGAGCATTGGGTACCACCACCATGTTGTTCCCCCAAGTGCGAAGCCTGGTGCTGCGCCATGCCACCTCTATAACGTATCCGGCGACCCCCCCCTCCAGCTCGATGTAGTCGCCCGGCGCAATCACGCCCTCGGTCATCACGTAGGTGCCGGCGAAGAGGTTGGCCAGCGTGGGTTGAATAGCGAGAGCGACTGCCAACCCCCCAAGGCCCAAGCCCGCGATAAGGGGGCTGATGTTGATGTTCAGCAGGTCTAGGATCAACAACCCGCCTAGGCCATAGATGATGGCTACCACGGTGCGCCGCAGAAGGGGAAACAGTCTCATGTCGACGACGTGGGTGGTCCGCGACGCCAAGTTTTCCAGGTACCAGTCCATGGTCTTGGAAACTATGGAGACCACCATGAATATGCCGACGATGATTGCCAGCAAGCCGACTACGGTGTCCACTCTGTCCCTCTGCCCCGGGCTCAGGTCCAGGGGTATGACGAGGGCCAGGTACACCCCAAGCAGAAGGATGCCCGCCGTGAAGGGCCGGCGGATTGCGTTTAGCAACGCAGTGTCCAACTCGGTGGGGATCCAGCGGGCCCAGCGCAAAGCAACCGGGAAGACCAACTTGTTGAAGACCAGCGCCGCTGCCAATGAAATCAGAACAATAACGACGCCGGTGACCGGGTCCAGCCAATCCGGGTCCCCCAAGCCGAAACGCGCCGGGAAGGAATACATCACTCGACCTGACCTCCGATGCGGGACGCTGGCACTTCTTGCTTCTCCTGTCTTTCTTTCCGTGGCCCGCCTGTGACGCCAAGGGCGGATGGCGCGCAGATTTGCCGCGGCGGACCGTTTCAGACGAAAAAATTATAACATCGGGGTTTGACGGCGGCGGATGAAGCCCGTTGGAGGCCAAGCGGCCGCTAATTTCGAGAGAAGGCCTCTTGATCAATGAGCGGTACGAACCGGCACGGCCCCAGCATTCGCACCGCCCAAGGCCTGCCGGTACCGAGGACCAGCAGCAACTCTTGCTGCTCCTGAGGCCCCACCGGGATAACCAACCGGCCGCCGGAGGATAGTTGGGACACCAGGGACTCGGGAAGCTTGGGGGCGGCGGCAGCCACCACGATCGCCTCGAAGGGGGCTTGGGCCGGACACCCCAGGGCGGCCCCTGATTGTTCAACGCTTACATTCCGGTAGTCCAACTCCCTAAGCAGGCCCCGCGCTCTATCGGCCAGGACCGGCACCAACTCCACTGTGGTTACTCGCCCGCGGGGAACGAGCAGGGAGAGCACCGCCGCTTGGTACCCGCTGCCGGCGCCCACTTCCAGCACGTTTTCGTGGCCTTGAAGGGCCAGCGCGGCGGCCATCAAAGCAACCATGTAGGGTTGGGATATGGTTTGACCTTCTCCTATGCTCAGGGGTATGTCTTGGTAGGCCATACGCCGGCTTTCGGGCGGCACGAACTTTTCCCTGGGAACCCGCTCCATGGCATCTATTACCGATTCGCACCGGATATTGCGTCTAAGGTTACTGAAAAGCTTCCTTCTGTCTTTTTCTATGTGTTTCTCCATGCACACAACCCCACAACGCGGCCACTATAGCACGGTGGACTTTTCGCTACAACGCCATTCTAAAGTATGGCCCGCAAAATCTTAGAGGGTGTTGAAAAGTTCCCTCCCCTCAGGGAGAAGGGACTTTTGGAATTAATCCCAACCACTTTTAGTCGCACCAGGGCGGATTATCTCGATTGACTCCGGCCTACCCATGTGATAGCCTCTTGGGGTCGATACATATTGTGTAGACTTCTATAGATTTCGGTAGATTTATTATGGTCGAAGTCCGGATAGACGATAGCAACCGTTGGTTGTCTCTGGGCGACGCTTGCCGCCTGCTGGACGTGAGTCAGTCAACCCTTCGCCAGTGGGCCGACGGCGGCTTCCTCAAGGTCTACCGCACTCCGGGAGGCCACCGCCGCTTCTTGCGCGAGGACTTGGCGACTTTCGTCGACGGCAGCGCGCCTCAGCCGCTTTCCCAGAACAATGCGGCCCTGGAAGGCTCCGCCCTGCGGCGCATACGGCGCCGGCTGCACCAAGAAACCGTGCTCCAGCAAGCCTGGTACCAGAACCTCGACTCGGATGGCCACGACCGCATGCGCTTGTTCGGGCGGCGGCTTCTCTCCTTGCTTGCCCAGCAACCACTTCAGCGGCCCCAACGCCAAGAGGCCCTCGCCGAGGCTTATTTGCTGGGGCGTCAGTATGGTTCCGAGATGGTCGAAAGGGGTGTGGCCCTCAAGGACTCGGTGGAAGCATTCATATTCTTCCGAAGCATGGTGTTGGACTCGGCCCCGCCGGATGCTTGGGGCCGGATTCTGGAACTGGCGGATCGGGTGTTGGTGGGCGTCACCGAGTCGCATGAAGAGCGCCGGCCGGTAGCCACGGAATAGGTCAAGGCCCTGGCTTGACCAACGATTTAGCCGCTCCGGACCAAGAACTCAGGAGGGATAGCTGACCAAGATGGACTTAATCGACCGGAAGCTTTTGAACCTGGTGCAGGGCGTCTTTCCCATGGTCGACCGGCCTTACTTGGATCTGGCGGGCCAGTTGGAAATCAGTGAGCAAGATGTCCTCGATCGACTAGCCGAACTCAAACGGACCAACGTGCTGCGGCAAGTCAGCGCCATCTTCGACACCCGCCGCCTCGGTTACAAAACTACGCTGGCGGCTATGGCCTACGAACCGGACAAGCTCCACGAGGCTGCCCTTTACATAAACCAACACCCCGGCGTGAGCCACAATTACGCCCGCGAGGGGTCTTATTACAACCTGTGGTTCACCGTGGCGGTCCCTCCGGAGCAAGATTTGGAAGCCACTGTGGAAAGAATGGCCGCCAAGACCGGCGCGTTGACCGCCAGGGTCATGCCCACGATTCGCTTCTTCAAGATAGGCGTGAATTTCGACATGGTGCAGCAAAAGGGGTCTTCCTATAATTTCAATCCCGACGGCGGCAGCGATCCCTCGGCCAAAGACTGGAACAGACCGGTACCGGTCTCGGAGTCGGATAAGGCGGCTATTCGCGAGTTGCAGGAAGACCTGCCCTTGGAGCCGCGGCCCTTCGACCCAATGGCGCAACGGCTAGGCATGAGCGTCTCGGAGTTGTTCCGGCTAGCCGAGAGCTTCCAAGAGCGTAAGATTATGCGGCGATTTAGCGCCGTATTGCACCACCGCCGCTCCGGGTTTAGGGCCAACGCGATGGTCGTGTGGAAGGTGCCGGCGGAGCGGTCCCAGGAAGTAGGCTCAAAGATGGCCCAGCACCAAGCCGTCACTCACTGCTACGAGAGGCCCACCTTCCCCGATTGGCCCTACACCCACTTCACCATGGTTCACGCCACTTCTCAAGAAGCGTGTGAGGAGATCGCCGCGGAGATCGGCGAGGCGACGGGCATTACCGACCGGCTGCTTCTGTACAGCACGAGGGAATATAAGAAGACGCGGGTGCGCTACTTCGTAGAGGACTATGACCGGTACCAAGAAGCGGCGTACGCGGACCCGGTGAGCCTACCTTAGAAACATGGAATTAGACGCGCCCTCCTACTATCCGGTGTTTCTCGACCTCCAAGGGAAGCGATGCGTTGTTTTGGGGGGTGGAGCGACGGCGGAGGGCAAAATCGCCAAGCTGAAAGCCGCCGGGGCAAAAGTTACCGTGGTCAGCCCCCAAGTGACCGGACCCATCCGGTCGGCGTCCCAATCGGGCGAGTTGGAGTGGCACGCCCGCGAGTATTACCCCGGGGACTTGGCGGGAGCCTTTCTGGCCATAGCCGCCACCAACGCGCGCTCAGTCAATCAACGAATATCCCGGGAAGCCCAAGACCTGGGAGTGCTCCTGAACGTAGTGGACGAGCCATCTCAGTGCACGTTCATTGCTCCCTCCGTTATCCATCGCGGCCCGGTCACCCTGGCCATATCGACGGGAGGGGCCAGCCCGGCTTTGGCCCGCAAGTTGAGACATTCCCTCAGCGCCAGCCCGGCCTTGGAGTGGGCCGACCTGAGCGGAATCATGTCGCAAGCCCGGAGTCGGGTTAAGACCCAAGGCGCGGCGGTCGACCCCCAGAGGTGGCAGTGCTGCTTAACGCCGGAACTGCTCAGCCTCGTTCATGGCGGCCGCTGCGGCGACGCCTTGGCCGCCATGCTCTCGGACTTGCTGGATGGGAGCAACTCGGACCTGTGCCCCAGGGTCGATAGGTGCCAACCGGAAGGATGCCGCCTCAGGCCGACTGAGATTTTGGAATGAGCCATCTTCTTTCGACGCCGGTCAATTGCCCGTCCCAAGTCTATTACCGGCCCATAGTAAGTTTGTTGGCCGCGGCTGCCTCGGGTGGAAGGCCGCACGTGCTGGATAACGGCCCGCTCTTCCGGGCCGCGGCTTAATGGTATTAAAGAAGTAGGCCGCGATTGTGGTAACACGCCAAGTCATAAAAGTTGGGAGCCGCGGCAGCCCCCTGGCCCTTCGTCAGAACGAGGAGGCGCTGGCCCAGTTGCGCCCCCGGTACCCCGACGTCGACTTTCGAGTGGTGAAAGTCAGCACTCAAGGGGACATCCACCGCGATGCGCCCTTGGCGGAGCTGGGCTTGGGCATATTCGTCAAGGAGATCGAGCGCCGGCTTTTGAGCGGCGAGTTGGATATGGCCGTTCACAGTCTCAAGGATATGCCGACCAAACTTCCCGAGGGGTTGGACTTGGGGGCGATGGTACGCCGCCAGGACCCCAGCGACGTCCTACTCAACCGCTGGGGTTGCTCCCTGTCCCAGTTGCCCGAGGGGGCCCGCATCGGTACCAGCAGCCCCCGGCGGCAGGCCCTGCTCAAGAACCTTTGCCCCCAAGCGAAGGCCCTGCCCATTCGCGGTAACGTGGAAACCCGGATCCAAAAGACCCAAGGGGAAGATTTCGACGGGACCATTCTGGCCGCGGCGGGACTGGCCAGGCTGGGCCTGACCGACCACATTGCCGAGTGGTTGTCTCCTCAAAGATTCGTGCCGCCGCCCGGCCAAGGAGCTTTGACCGTCCAGATAAGGGCCGACGATGACCCTATGCGGGATATGTTGCGGTCCATAGACCACGTTGATACCCGGCTCGCTGTCACCGCCGAGCGCGCGTTCCTGGAAAAGCTGGGCGGCGGCTGCCAGCTCCCCGTGGGCGCCTATGCCCGGTGCGTCGGGGAACTGATGCTAATGACCGTGTTCATTTGCTCTCCAGACGGTGAGAAGGCCTTTCGAGCCAAGCTGGAAGGGCTGGCCTTGGACCCGCTGCAAATGGCCAGCGACGCTTACCTGGCCGTAGCCGAACGGGGCGGGGGCGCGTTCCTGGAAGTCGAGTGGTCCGAGTTGAGCTCCGGAGCATGACCTCCGGTAGAGTCTATCTGGTAGGGGCCGGCCCCGGCGACCCGGGGTTGATTACCGTGAAGGCGCTGCGCTGCCTGGAAAGGGCCCAAGTGGTAGTCTACGACCGCCTCTTGGACTCGTCGCTGCTGGAAGCGGCGCCGGTACCCGCCGAGCGAGTGTTCGTAGGCAAGGAGCGGGGCCGCCAAGCCCTGGGACAAGAGGAAATCAATCAACTCTTAGTTGACCGGGCCGAGGCCGGGCTGGTCGTGGTGCGACTAAAGGGCGGCGACCCCTTCGTTTTCGGCCGCGGCGGGGAGGAAGCCCAGGCTCTGGCCCAGCGCGGCATTCCCTTCGAGGTAGTACCCGGAGTAACTTCTCCCGTTGGCGCGGCGGCCTACGCGGGGATCCCCCTCACCCATAGAAACATTTCATCCGCTTTCACCGTGGTTAGCGGCAGCGAAGACCCGTCCAAGACGGAACCATCCTTCCAGTGGCAGGCGTTGGGCGAGACCCTTGCCCGCACCGGCGGCACCCTGGTCGTGCTGATGGGATGGGCGGAAATGGACCCAATTGTAGAAGCTCTGCGCCGGGGCGGTATGGACGCCAACACCCCGGCAGCCCTGGTGCAGTGGGGCACTTGGGCAAAGCAGCGGACAATCATCGGGACGCTAGAAAACATCGTGGCAAATGGCCGGGGGGCCGGACTGTCCCCGCCCATCGCCGCCGTCATCGGCGAGGTCGTGACGCTGAGAGAGGAACTCCGCTGGTTCGACCGCCGGCCCCTGTTCGGAAAGAGGGTGCTGATCACCCGGTCGCGGACCCAGGCGTCCCGGCTGCGCGGCCTGTTGGAGGACCTGGGCGCCGAACCCTTGGAACTTCCAACCATCCAGACCGCCGGCTTGGAGGACTTCACCGAGTTGGACGCGGCGTTGGCCCGGTTGGGGGACTTTGGTTGGGTCATTTTTGCCAGCGTCAACGCTGTGGAAGCGACCTTCTCCCGCTTGGGACACCAAGCCGGGCGCCGGGACGCCCGCGCCTTTGCCGGGTCCAAGATAGGGGCCATCGGGCCGGCCACTGCCCAGGCTTTGAAGAGTTGGGGTATCATCGCCGATTTCGTGCCCGCCTCCTCCGTTTCCGAAGCCGTGATTGAGGACCTCTGCCGTCGAGATTGGGCGGGTGTTCCGGTACTTCTTCCCGGTGCCAACATCGGCAGAGACGCCTTGGCGGAAGGGCTGGCCAAGTTGGGCGCCCGGGTGGAACGAGTGGCCGCCTACCGGACTGTGGCCCCCCCTGGAATCGAGGGCCGCGCCAAAGAGGTTCTCGATGAGGGCGTTGACGTGGTGACCTTCACCAGCTCGTCCACCGTGCGCAATCTGGTGCAAGCCCTGAACGGCGAACACTCGCTCCTTCATTCCAGCGTGATAGCTTGCATCGGCCCGACCACCGCCGCGACGGCCAAAGAGTTTGGCTTGACGGTCGATCTGGTAGCCCGGGACCACAACGTCGAAGGACTGGCTGCCGCTCTCGTGGACTATTTTCGCAATGACTAGCAACAAGCCAAGCCGGTCGCCCACTATATAGAGGAGGAGACTACCGGAACGCTCCCCTTGAGGACGCTGAGGAGCGCCAACCGCCATTTATTAGAGGAGGAGACTCATGGCCAGCTTTCCAGACTCGCGGATGCGCCGCCTAAGAGAGCAAGAATCCGTGCGCCGCATGGCCCGGGAGACCCGCCTTTCCCCATCTGAGTTCGTATACCCTATGTTCGTTACCCACGGGAATGACTTGCGGGAGCCCATTGAACCGATGCCGGGCTGCTTTCACCTATCGCTGGACCGGCTTACGGAGGAAGTGGGCGAGGTGGCCGGTCTGGGTATTCCCGCAGTTCTCCTATTTGGATTGCCGGCGGAGAAGGACCCCCTGGGGACCGAGGGCTATGACCCCGAGGGCATCATCCAAGAGGCGGTGCGGGCTATCAAGCGCCACTCGCCGGAAATGATGGTAATCACCGACGTCTGCATGTGCGAGTACACTGACCACGGACACTGCGGCGTCGTCGAGAACGGAAAAGTGGACAACGACCGCACCCTTGAACTGCTGGCCCGGACCGCGTTGTCCCACGCCCAAGCCGGGGCCGACATGGTTGCTCCTTCCGCCATGATGGACGGTCAGGTTTGGGCTATTAGAAAAGCCTTGGACGACCAAGGCTACACCGACTTGCCGGTCATGGGCTACGCCGCCAAGTACGCTTCTTCCTTCTACGGCCCCTTCCGAGTAGCCGCCGACTCGACGCCCCAGTTCGGCGACCGACGCAGTTACCAGATGGACCCGGCCAACGCCAGAATGGCCATGCGGGAGATCGAGGGCGACATCGCCGAGGGCGCCGATATCGTCATGGTGAAGCCGGCCCTGTCTTACCTGGACGTGATCCACCGGGCCCGGGAGCGTTTCGACCACCCGCTGGCTGCTTACAACGTGAGCGGCGAGTTCTCCATGGTCAAGGCAGCGGGGCGTCAAGGGTGGATCGACGAAAAGCTGGTGACCCTTGAACTGCTGACGGCCATAAAGCGCGCCGGCGCCGACATCATCCTCAGCTACCACGCCAAAGAAGCGGCCCAATGGTTGCGGGAAGGATAGGTCCGTCGCGGAGGCCGGGTGCGCCGGTGAACTTCGGAGCAGGGAGAGGCCAATAGGAAAGCGGCCCCTGGGTTCAACCGGGGCCGCTTTCGTTCTTGCCAAGGTCCATGGCGGGTCTGGGGCGATTCGTTAATAGCAGCCGCTCCCGGAGGGTAACGGCGGCGGCCTGAGCGTCCGCTAGGGTTAGCTGCCGTAGCGCACGGCGGCGTTGGGATCACTGTAGGTAACGTTCTTGGTGGCCCAGAATACCTCGCTGATCCGGTCCACGGCGGCCACCAACTCTTGGGCCGCCTCCATGTCCACGTTCTGCCTATTTCGCCCGGCCAGCTTCTCCGCGTTCCAGAAAGTCGTATGTATATCCGGGTGAGCCTCAAGATGGGTGGGATTGAAGTAGTCCGCCCATAGGATGCGGAGCTCCTTCTTTACCATTTCGGCGTGCTCTTCTTTAACGGCGATGTAGCGGCACAGTTTGTTGGCGTAGTCCCGGTGGGCCGCGTCGTCGGCGTCGGGGCCGGGCCCTTCCAGGGCCTGGATTCGGAGCACCATCTTCTGCACCGTCTGGGCGGCGATCTTCGCCGCGATGGGATCGTAGATGCCGCACGGTATGTCGCAGTGGGCTTCCGCTTTTCCGGCTATTAACAAACCGAGTGGGTTGAACATCATGCCCCTCCTCGCCTGTGGGATTTAGCATACAGGATTCGAAACAGGCAACAGAGTACAAGAAATCAGGATGCTTAGCAAGCCCCGCGCCGCCTCCGGCGCGGTCGCTCATCCGCCGCCATGGGCGGACCATCCCAGGCGCGGCAAGGCCTTCGGAAGACCCCTCAAGACCCCGCGGTACCCCTACTCTCCCGACGCTCCACGCAAAATCCGGTGCGGACCCCCTTGTATGCACACGCAATTGATGGAATACCAAAAAAGTTCTTGCTATTTGGTACGGATGGTATTATTCTAATTTGCGGTTTAGCTCGGAACCTGAGCATTCTACACGTGTGGATGGTAAGTCGATGAAATTGACTCATAGTAGGGCGATCCCTCTAGTGGTCCTAGCGGCTGTAATCGCGGCCCTCGTAGCCACCCTTATGTTTCGGGGTCAGTTCGTATTTGGCCACGAAGATCCTCCGGCATGCGACATTTCCACCGTAGGGCTGTCCGTCAGTACCTTCGATGAGAACGGCGCTGTGATAACCGAGGTTTCCAGTAGAATGCAGGTCTTCTACAGAGCCATCTTGTCGATTCCCGAGTTGCCTACCGGAGAGACTGCTTGTAACTACGGAGGCGGGCAGATTTCGGTTACGTTGCCCAACGGCGAAACGGTGGATGTTGCCGGCGTTGATGGAACTTCCCAGATTCCTCTGATCCAGCGCGGTGCCGTCTACCAGACGCCCGCCGCTGTTTACACCGTCGACCAGACCGATGCTGAAAACCTGGTGTTGACGGCCCGGGCCGTCTATAGCGGCGGCGTCTCCCACCGCGGTTCCGCAGGCGTAGAACATCCTATGGCTTCAGCGAGCCTGATCTCCCATATCCAGATGGAGCGCCCTGCCGTTGAAATCGGCGTCAGCCCCGCGGAGCAGGTCGTTTACGCGGGTGGCGCTGCCGATTTCAGAATCTCCATTACCAACACCGGAGGTTTCGAACTGTCCAACATCCAGGTTTTTGATTCACTCGAAACCGGCTGCGAGCGGAACGTTGGGTCACTGGCGGTGGGAGATTCTACCAGCTTCGATTGTCGGATGAACCCCGCTCTTGAAGCTGCCAACGCCGTCACCGTGACGGCCGACGTGATTGGCGGGGTACCGGAGGAACTTTCCTCGGTCCGCGACACCGGTAGCGCCAGCGTCTCTATTGAAGACATAGCCATATCCATCGACATGACCCCGCGTTTGCAGCGGGTGCGAATTGGGAATCCTTCCAGCTTCGACATCACGGTCTTGAACCCCAATACCACCGGGCTTGTGGATGTGTCCGTTACGGTACCCGACGCCCCAGACTGCAACCGGACTATTGGGGCCTTGTCGGATGGGGGGTCGGTTAGTTACAGCTGCACCAGCACCTACTCTGCCGGGACTACGTTGATAACGGCTAACGCCCGGGGCCGGGTGGTGGACGTGGGCATCCTCACCGATTCCGCCCAAGTTGAGGTGGAAGTGTTCGAGTTGGACCTAGCCATTGATGTCAGCCCGAACGAGCAGATCATTAGAGAGGGGAGCGTCGCCGACTTAAGCGTAAAGGTGAGCAACTACGGGAACACCGAGCTTGCCGAGGTGACGATTTCGGACAGTATCTCCACGGACTGCGGCCGGTCCCTGGGCACCCTCAAATCCCAGGACGAAATAACCTTCGACTGTAGCTCCGAGCCGTTGTCCGATGACACGAACGTTACACTCAGCGTGGCCGGCATCGCCCCGGACGACGGCCCGGTGCAGGATAGCGACGAAGTAGTCGTCAAAGTGTTGCGCCCCAACAGTGTCGTTGGCCTCTCGGAGGTCGACACCATGGTCTTCAGGCTGGTGGTGCAAGTGCTGACTATTACCGAGACTAACACCGGAGACTCTCCACTCACTAACGTGTACGTTGACGTGGAGCCCTCGAACGTCCGCCTCACTGCCGAATCGAAGGAGTTTATTGGCGGTGACAACTTGGGTGACAGCGTGCTGTCACCCGGTGAGACCTGGGAATGGCGGCTGGTAACCGTATCGTTGGCCGGAGACAGCGTGGTCTTGGACAGCGACGCCCAGCAGGTCAACTTCACGGCCGTCGGCCACGGTACCGACCCGTTGGGCGGCGACATAACCTTCCCAGCCTTCGCCACGGAGATGGACACCTTGGTAGTACCAATATCCTAACCGTAGCGTAGACCTTCTCGAGTAATCTTGGGGCCGGGGCCGCCGTGGAGTATTGCTCCGCCGGTTGCTCCCGGCCCCAAACGCTCTGGTCCGGGTTTGAAGCTTCCGTTGCCCCACCCGCTCCACTGTGCTATAATCTGGCTGACGTTATTGAAGGGATAGAGAGCCAACCATAACCCATGCTAGACGGCGAAACTAGGACCCAAATTACCCAGGAGTACCGCCTTCACGAAAAGGACACCGGCTCAGCCGACCTCCAGATCGCTATCTTAACCACTAGAATTAGGCAATTGACCGATCACCTGCGCGTCCACAAGAAGGACGTTCACTCCCGCCGCGGGTTGGTCACCATGGTTTCGAAGCGTCGGAGGCTCCTGAACTACCTCACCAACGAAGATGTCGGCCGTTACCAGTCGCTGATAGCTCGGCTGGGGTTGCGTCGATAGCGCGCCTCCTTCGACAACACCCAACAGGGTGTTGTTCTCACGTCTAGCCTTTATCCTTAATTTTGAAACGGGAAGGTACCTTAGGTATTGCTATGCCCATTACAGTTGAACGCCCTATTGGAAAAGAGACCCTAATCATCGAGACCGGCAGGCTGGCCCTGCAAGCCCACGGCGCCGTCACCGTCCGCCTTGGCGACACTATCGTGCTGGTTACGGCGGTCATGTCCGGCCAGCCCAGGGCGGCCGATATAGACTTTCTGCCGCTTACGGTCGACTTCGAGGAGCGGCTCTACGCCGCCGGGAAGATACCCGGAAGCTTCTTCCGCAGGGAGGGGCGCCCGGGCCAAGAGGCCACCTTGGCGTCCCGCCTCACCGACCGGGCCATTCGACCCCTGTTCCCCAAGGGACTCCGCAACGACATCCAGATAACCATAACCGTGCTGTCGGCGGACCAAGAGCATCCGGCGGAGATCCTGGGAATGGTCGGGGCGTCGGCGGCCCTATCCATCTCTCAGATACCCTTCGGCGGTCCCATCGGGGCCACCCGGGTCTCTTATAAGGACGGCGACTACACGGTAAATCCCACCTACGAGCAGATCGCGGCCAGCCAGTTGAACATGGTCGTGGCCAGCACCTCCGACGCCATCATGATGGTGGAGGCCGGCTCCGACGAGGTATCGGAAGAGGTCATCCTGGAGTGCATCAACCGCGCTCACGAAGCCAACTTGGTCACCATCGACCTGATCGAAAACTTGACCAACCAAGCCGGCAAGCCCAAGGAAACGATAGCGGTCGACTCCTCTCTGGCCGAGGCCGTGGACCAAGCGATCAAGGGGGTCCTAAACGGCAGGCTGGCCCTCTCGTTGGACGACAACCCGGACAAGGTGGCCCGTGAGGAGGCCGAAGCCAGGCTGGAAGCGCAAGTGGCCGAAAAGCTGGCGGACCAGTACTCTCCGGCTCAGATTTCCGAGGGTTTCAAGAACGTATTGAAAGAGGAGGTGCGCCGCCGCATTCTGGAGCGGGGCGTACGGCCCGACGGGCGCGCCCTTACTGAGATCCGGCCCATTTCCGGTGAAGTGGGGATGCTGCCCCGCACTCACGGCTCCGGACTGTTCACTCGCGGGCTGACCCAGGTGTTGTCCTCCGTCACCCTTGGGTCCATGAGCATGAAACAGACCCTGGATACGGTGGGGCCCGAGGGCACGAAACGGTTCATGCACCACTACAACTTTCCATCCTTTTCCACCGGCGAAGCCCGCCGGGTTTCCTCACCGGGCCGCCGGGAGATTGGCCACGGGGCCTTGGCGGAGCGGGCTATATTGCCGGCCCTGCCATCGGAGGAGGAGTTCCCTTACGCGATTCGGGTGGTTTCCGAGGTCGTCAGTTCCAATGGAAGCACTTCCATGGGCAGCGTTTGCGGCGCCATGCTGGCGTTGATGGACGCCGGAGTGCCCCTCAAGGAGACGGTAGCCGGAATTGCGATGGGCTTGGTTACCGGAGAGGATGGCAAGTTCGCTATATTGAGCGATATTCAAGGGGTAGAGGACTTCTTGGGCGACATGGACTTCAAGGTGGCCGGGACCGTCCGAGGGGTCAACGCCCTGCAAATGGATATCAAGCTGAAGGGCCTCAACCCCTCGATTCTGAGGCAAGCGTTGGAACAAGCCCGGGAGGGGAGGCTGCACATTCTGGAGAAGATGGCCCAAGTCATCGACCAACCCCGGGGGCAAATGAGCCCATACGCGCCCAAGATGATGCGCTTCAAGATTCCCGTCGAGAAGATTGGTGCAATGATAGGACCGGGCGGCCGGATCATCCGGGGCATCATCGAGGAAACCGGCACTTCCATCGACGTACAAGACGACGGATCGGTCACCATCGGCGGTGTCGACAGCGACATGATGGAGCTGGCCCGGTCGAAGGTGGACGCCCTGACCAGAGAGTTGGCGGTTGGAGACATTTTCACCGGCAAAGTTACCCGGCTCACAAACTTCGGCGCCTTCGTCGAGCTGGTTCCGGGGCGTGATGGACTGGTGCGCTCCGGGGACATGGGGGAAATGGAAGAAGAGCTGAAGATGGGCCAGGAAATTACGGTGATGATCCAGGAAATCGATGCTCAGGGCAGGTTGAACCTGTCCCGCCGGGCCTTGTTCGGCGGGGATGCGGGCCAACCGCCGGCACCCCGTTCCGATTCCCGTCCCCCATTCGACCGGGGCCGTCCCCGCCCCGGGGGCTTCTCCGGCAACCGCGGCGGCGGCGGAGACCGTGGCCGCCGTCCGGGCGGACCCGGCGGCGGGCCTAGGAGCAACGGACCGGGGGGCAACAGGACCGGGGGGCCGGACAGGCGGTTCCTGGGCGGGAGCAGGCCCGGAGGCAGGTAGCCCGCTGGGCGATTTGGTGGCGACGTAGCGGCTTGTTACCGGTGGCCACCTGTCCGCTGCCAATAATCAATCTCGAAACGTTTTGTTGATGGTCGGCGGGGCCCGCGGCATTTCCCCGGTCGTTGGCCGCCGTCGACAACCCTCCGCATCCGGCCGGTGGACGAGGGGCGGGACCTCTCGCGGCTGCGGCCCTCTTCATTTCCCTGCGTCTGAATACGTGGTACTATCTTCACCTGTCCCGGACCATTGGCACCGTTAGGGCGTGGTGATGGCACCGATAGCAGTCGTAGTCAATGGCGCCACCGGCAAAATGGGCACGGAAACCGTAAGCACCGTTAGCCGCCAAGAAGACCTCGCTTTGGTGGGCGCCGCCTGCCGCCGGGACCGGGGCCCCGAGTTGGCCCTGCCCGACGGTCGAGTGGTTCCCCTGGCCACCAGCCTGGACGAGGTAATCAGGCGTACCCGCCCAAACGTAATGGTGGACTTTACCAACTCCACGGCATGTATGGAGGCCGCTCCCGTGGCCGCGGCGCATTCCGTTCACATGGTGTTGGGGTCCAGTGGTTTGAGCGGTGATCACTTGAAGCAACTGGAAGCCTTGGCCCGGGACCAGGACATTGGCATCATCGTTGCGCCCAACTTTGCTCTGGGTGCTGTGGTACTGAAACGCTTGGCGGAACAAGCCGCGCCATTTTTCGACTACGTGGACGTGGTGGAGTCCCACCATGAGGCCAAAATAGACTCTCCTTCCGGGTTCGCGCTGGATCTGTCCAGGACCATGGGCGATCAAAAGCAGTTTGCGCGAAATCAACCCGAGAAGGAGCACCTGCCCAATGCTAGGGGCGGCCAGTACAAAGGCGTCTCGATACACAGCATCCGGATGCCGGGGCGGAGCGCTCACCATGAAGTCATTATGGGCGCTCCGGGACAGACCCTTTCCTTGCGCCACGATACCATAAGCCGCGACTGCTACATGCCCGGCGTGCTGCGCTGCATCCGGGAAGTTGTGAAGCGTCCCGGCCTTGTGGTAGGCTTGGAAAACATCCTCGGCCTGTAAGCTTTAACCGCAGGTTTATTCTCTAGGTTCGAATTCCAGGATAACGCGCGTGGAAGAACTGACGATAGCAGTCGTTGGCGCGACCGGGGCGGTGGGCACCGAATTCCTCCGAATCATAAAGCAGCGCCATCCCAAGCTGGCCAATATCAAGGCCCTGGCCTCGAACCGGTCGGCGGGAAAGCGGCTGACCGTAGGGGGACGAGAGTTGGTGGTGGAGGAAGCGCGGGAAAGCTCCTTCGCTGGAGTGGATATTGCTTTCATATCGGTCAACAGCGAGGTCAGCCAGCGCTTGGCCCCGGCGGCCGTCGCCGCGGGCGCCGTGGTCATCGACGACGGTTCGGCTTTCCGCATGCGTGACGACGTGCCCTTGGTGGTACCCGAGGTCAACGGCGAAGACGTCGAGTGGCACCAAGGGATCATTTCCATTCCCAACTGCGCCACCACTCCTTTGGTGATGGCGGCCCACCCTCTGCACCGCCGCAATCCCATAGTCCGCGTCGTCGTGGACACCTACCAGTCGGTTTCCGGGGCCGGCGCCGCCCCAATGGAGGAGTTGCGCCTGCAGAGCCGGGACTTGCTGGACGGTCGAGAAACGGTACCCCGGGCGTTACATAAGCAGATCGGTTTCAACGTAATCCCTCACATTGACAGTTTCTTGGAGGACGGATATACCGCCGAGGAGCAAAAGGTGCGGCAAGAGACCCGCAAGATCATGCACGCTCCGGAAATTCAGGTATCGGCCACTTGCGTCCGGGTACCGGTGTTCGTCTCTCACAGTGCCGCCGTTCACATGGAGTTCCAGCGGCCCATGCCGCCCGAGGAAGCCCGGGAGTTGCTGAGCGGCATGCCGGGGGTGAAGGTGTTGGACGATCCCGCCCAAAGCGCCTACCCCATGCCTTGGGACGTGTCCGGTACTGACGATGTTTTCGTGGGCCGGGTCCGGCGGGACTCATCCCACCCCAACGGTCTGGCGATGTGGACCGTGGCGGATAACCTACGAAAAGGCGCAGCCCTCAACTCGATACAGATTGCCGAAGAGCTCCTGGAGCGGGGATGCCTCAAGCCCCGCGTTAAAAGCGGTGCGTCCGGCTAACACTGGGGTTACGCATAATGGGATTGCAGGCGGCCACAATCGACGGAGCGCCCACCCTGCTGGACGACGCAAGGGTCGCCGACTTCCAGTCACGCTTGCGCGGCCCTCTGCTTTGTCCGGGAGACGAGGGGTACGATGAAGCCAGGAGAGTCTGGAACGGGAATATCGACAGAAAGCCCGCCGTTATTGCTAGATGCGCCGGGACGGCGGACGTCATCGAGTCGGTCAATTTTGCCAGGGACAACCAATTGCTGGTGTCGGTAAGGGCCGGGGGCCATCACATACCGGGCAGCTCGGTGTGCGACGACGGCATAATGATAGACCTGTCCGGCATGAAGGGCATGAGGGTCGACCCCGAGGGCCGGGTTGCGCGGGCCGAGCCGGGGCTGACTTGGGCTGAGTTCGATCATGAGACGCAGGCCTTCGGTCTGGCCACGCCGGGGGGCACTGTGTCCAATACGGGCATCGCCGGACTTACCCTTGGCGGCGGCATCGGCTGGCTGTCGGGCAAATACGGCCTTAGCTGCGACAACGTCGCGTCCGTCGACGTGGTTACCGCCGACGGCCGGCTGCTGACGGCGAGCGGCGCGGAGAATCAGGACCTCTACTGGGGAGTCCGCGGCGGCGGCGGCAACTTCGGCGTGATTACTTCCTTCGAGTACCGGCTGCACCCGGTTGGGCCCACGGTGCTCGCCGGAATGGTGGTTTATCCCTTCGACAAGGCCCGCGAAGTCTTGGGGTTTTACAATGAGTTCTCTCGGCAGATCCCCGATGAGGTGAATACCATCGGCATCATCTTCACCGCACCCGATGGGCAACCGGTGGTGAGGATAATGGCTTGTTACAACGGTCCCATCGAGGAGGCGGAGTCGGCCTTGGGCCCCTTGAGGAAATTCGGGCCTCCCTTGGCGGACGGCCTTGAGCTGATGAGTTACGAGTACCTACAAACCAAGCTGTTGGATGAGGAGGCTCCGCCGGGCCGCCAGCACTACGTCAAAGCCCAAATGGGCGACGTGATCACCGAGGGGGCCATCGAAGCAATAATCTCCCGGTTCCAAAAAGTAACTTCACCTCTGTCCTCCATCATGTTTCAACAGTTGGGCAACGCCTCCAACCGGGTATCCGTTGACGCCACTGCCTTTGGGCACCGCCGAGCGGTCCACGAATGGATTGCGATGGCAACCTGGCTTGACCCCCTGGAATCGGAGGTTCACGTCCGGTGGGCCCGGGAGACGGCCCAAGCGATGGAGCCGTTTACCAGCAGCGGCAGCTACGTCAATCAGCTGGGGCCGGAAGCGGAAGAAGGAATGGATCGTATCAAATCATCCTATGGCCCCAATTACGAACGGCTGGTGGCTGTCAAGAACAAATATGACCCAACGAACCTGTTTCGTCTGAACCCGAATATCAAGCCAACCGTCTAGAAGTCGATGTCCAAAGGTACCGCGATCCCATAGTTAGGAGGGTCGGCATGGCAGAGATAGGCAGGCTGATTACCGCGATGGTTACCCCTTTCGACGAACAGGGCCGGGTGGACTACGAGCAAGCCAAGCGTTTAGCCAAGGCCCTGCTGGATTCGGGCAGTGACGGCCTGATCGTATCCGGTACCACCGGAGAGTCGCCCACTCTCAGCACAGAGGAGAAGCTCCGCTTGTACGCCGAGGTTAAGGGCATCGTCGGAGACAGCGGCGCCGTCATCGCCGGCACGGGCAACTACAATACCGCCGAAAGCATCGAGTTGAGCAGAGAGGCGCAGCGGGAGGGCGTGGACGGTCTGCTGTTGGTGGTGCCTTACTACAACAAACCGCCCCAAGAAGGGCTATATCGCCACTTCAAGGCGATAGCCGAGAGTGTAGAGCTTCCTTGCATCGTCTACAACGTGACCAGCCGCACCAGCCTTAATATGACTCACGAGACCACGATTCGATTGAGCGGGATCGATAACATCGTGGGCGTTAAGGAAGCGGGCAGCGACATGGACCAAATAACCCGGATCATCGACGGGGCCAAGCCCGGCTTCCTGGTGTGGAGCGGGAACGACAACGAGACCTACTACATCATGGCTACGGGCGGATACGGCGTGGTCAGCGTCGCCTCCCATCTAGTAGGCGCCCAGATCAAACAAATGATGGGCTATCTATTGGAAGGCGACGTGGAGAAGGCGGCGGCGGAGCACCGGAGGCTCTTGCCCCTGTTCAAGGTACTGTTCGTAGTGTCCAACCCAATCCCGGTCAAGCACTCCCTGAACCACGTGGGCTTCAAAGTCGGCAGTCCCAGGCTGCCCTTGGTGCCGGCGGACCCGAAATCGGCGGCCCAAATCGAGGAAGTTCTCCGCGGCTACGACATCGACGTGCCCGTTCCCGTCTAGATTCTTGAGGGGAAAGGGCGTTCTCAGGGAATCGCTTCTTCTACGAGTATAGTCTCGCTGCGGCTTGGGCCGGTGGATATTACTTGGAACCGGCACCCCATCAATTCTTCGATCCGCCTTACGTAGGCGACGGCGTTCTCCGGTAGCTGGGATACGCTGGTAGCGCTTGCGGTAGGTTGGCTCCAGCCCGGCAACTCCTGATATATGGGCTCGCACCGGGCCAAGAGGTTGGTGTTGGCCGGGAACCGGTCCAACTCTTGCCCGTCGGCCCGGTACCCGACGCACACTTTGACCGACGGAATTCCGTCCAGGATGTCCAACCGGGTCAACACGGCCCCCGTGAAACCGTTAACCATACGGCTGTACTTCCCGGCCACGGCGTCGAACCAACCCACCCGCCGGGGCCGCCCGGTGGTGGTGCCAAACTCTTGAGCCTTTTCCCGGAGGTCCTCCGCTGCTTGACCATGAATTTCCGAAGGCATCGGGCCTCCGCCAACCCTGGTGGTGTAGGCCTTGAATACTCCCAGCACGCCGGCGATGGCTTGGGGGTTGAGCCCCAAGCCGGTGCACGCCCCGCCGATGGATGGAGAGGAAGAAGTTACGAAGGGGTAGGAGCCGTGGTCGATATCCAGCAGAGTTCCCTGGGCGCCCTCCAGGAGGATATTCCGATTCTCGGCCAGTAAGTCCTGAATGACCTCCTCCGTAGGACACGAGTAAGGCCGCAGCGCGTCGGCCCAGGCGCGGCACTTATCCACTATTTCTTCAAGGACCAGGGGCTCACGTCCGTATACCTTGGTAATAAGAGTGTTTTTGTCCGCCAAGGCCCGGTCCAATCGCGGGACCAAGACATCCCAATCCAAAAGGTCGCCCAACCGGATGCCCGCCCTGGAGGTCTTGTCCACGTAAGCGGGGCCGACGCCGCGCCCGGTGGTGCCGATGGCGCTTGCGCCTCTGGCCTCTTCCTCCAGAGCGTCTAGAAGCACGTGGTAAGGCATTATCAAATGGGCGCGCTCGCTGACGAAGAACTCGCTGGTGTCGATGCCCCGGGAGTCCAGCATCGCCAATTCTCCCAACAACACGTCGGGATCGACTACGACGCCGTTGCCTATGATGCCGAAAACGTTGGGCCAGCAGATGCCGGAGGGGACCAAGTGTAGCTGGAACGTCCCTTGGTCATTTACCACGGTGTGTCCGGCGTTATTCCCCCCGGCGTAGCGGACAACGCAGTCTACCTTACCGGCAAGGTAGTCAATTACCTTTCCCTTACCTTCATCGCCCCATTGACCACCGATTACGGCAAAAGCCGGCATCACATCCTCTAAATCCGTCGTGCATCTTTCCTGCCTGGAAGAAACGGGAGAGCCGAAGCCAAGGCGGAGTATAACAAAAAGGGGTTACGTTTGGAAAGGTAACGGAGACCCTCTAAGCCAGTGAACAGAGTCCGGGAGGCCAAGTAAGCGGCTAAAGTGGGTCCTGAAGGCTTGATAACGCGGAGGTCCAAGGCCAAGCAAAGGGGGCTCCGGCGATTACGGCGGGCGGGTTAGTCAACTCAGGTGGTGGCGTTCCAGGGGGCCGGAGTGTACACTGCTCACTGTGCTAATTGAGGAACTAAATGATAAGTTGCCCGATCCGGATGATGGCCTAGGACTTGATCAGGCGGCTATTGACGCAGCGACGTATACAAGAAGGCCGGAGGCCTGGACTCCTAAACATGTCTCTCCGAAATGCCGATAGAGAGCCGCCAGTGCCAACGCTGGCCGGGGAAAGAACATCGCTATGACCCTCCGGGACAGAATCGAAGAGGACATCATTGCGGCGATGCGTGGGCGCGACCAGTCCCGGTTGGATGCCCTACGCTTCCTGAAAAGCGCGGTCCAAGCCGTGGAGAAGTCCGAAGGTAAAACCCTCGACGACGACAGCCTGACCCAGGTCATCGCCAAGCAGGTTAACGACCGGCGCGAGAGCATCCGGATGTTCCGGCAAGGCAATCGAGAAGACTTGGCGGCCAAGGAATCGGTGGAGCTGGCGGTGCTGGAGGCTTACTTGCCGCCCCAATTGGGCCAGGACGAGTTGGCCAAGTTGGTCCGGCAAGTAATTGAGGAAGTCGGGGCCGCCGGCTTGAAGGACAAGGGCCGGGTCATGGGCCGGTTAATGCCCTTGGTCCGAGGGAAAACCGACGGCGCCGCGGTTAACGCGCTGGTATCTCAGGCCCTGGAATCGGGCGGCTAGCTTCCCTTCGGCGGCAGCCCGTCCGTCAACGCTGGAGGACTGGCTCAAGCCGAGCAATGAGTGCGCGCCGAGGTCCGTTTTGCGCCGTAGTTCGGACAACTCACGACGAATGGTAATACGGCAGTTGTTGACGAAGCCTCCCAAGCTCTTCGCTAAGAATCGGCGGATATGCGTTTCGGCATCTTAGTGTTCCCGGGCACTTGGAGTGATACCGACTGCTACCACGCAGTCAAGGAAGTGCTTGACCAAGACACCGATTACGTCTGGCATCACGAGGACAACCTGGATGGTTATGACTGCGTCATTATCCCGGGCGGTTTCTCTTACGGCGACTACCTGAGGCCCGGCGCTATGGCCCGCTTCTCTCCGGTTATGGCCGCGCTGGGGCGCTTTGCCGGGTCGGGGAGATTGGTCATCGGAATCTGCAACGGCTTCCAAATACTTTGCGAGGCCGGCTTACTTCCCGGCGCGCTGCTGCGCAACCGGCATCTCCAGTACCGGTGTCAGTGGACCCACTTGCGCACGGAACGCACCGGCACCCCCTTTACCCGCCACTGCCAACCGGCCCAAGTCCTGCGGGTGCCAGTTTCTCATGGGGAAGGCAATTACTATGCCGACGACGCTACCCTGGCCAGGCTGGAGGGAGAGGGTAACGTACTGTTCCGGTACTGTGACGCTTCCGGAGCGGTCACGGACTCGGCCAACCCCAACGGCTCCGCCAACAATATCGCCGGGATTGTTAACGAGACCGGCAACGTGTTGGGCATGATGCCCCACCCCGAGCGGAGCTGTGAAGCCATTCTGGGCAGCTCCGACGGCAACTTGATTTTTCAATCCATCATCGATACCGCCGTAGCCGGATAGGCTGCCCAATTCCGGCGGTTGGCTTGGCGGCGGCGCCCCGATTGGGGCGGGCAATCCGGCCTTGGTGGCCCTCTACCGCGTCGTCAAGACCGAGCGTCCTTTGTTCGGTCCGGGTCCCACGTATTTGGCGGGGCCGCAACCGGGGCGCCGTTACCCGCCGGGCCGTCCGCCCGCCGGAAGCCTCTGAACATGTCGAAAGAATGCGGGTTCCGCCGCTCTTTCCAACGCGAGATTCGGCCGGGGAAATGACCCATGCTGAAGTGGGTCCGGACCGGGCTGCCGTTGGTTTTCCTCGCCTTGCTGGTGCTGGCTTCCGGTCACGGAGATTACCGGCCATCCAACCTGGACCTGACGGTGGCGCCCTACAAGTACAGCTTGTCCGGATGGGAGCTATCCAACTTTCTGGACAAGTGGACCCACAAGCTGGGCGAACTAATGCCTTGGACCAGCGAACCGTCCCGGGAGGAGCGAATCGCTCAAGCCAAGGAGTTTTTCGACTTGGGCCGGCGCTTGGAGGAGTTGGAACGCCGGCTGCAGTTCCCGGGAGTGGACGACGTTAACCCGGATTCAGCTAGCAATGTCCAGGCTATACGGGCCGAAATCGGAGCAATAGAAAAGCGCCGCCAGAACATGCAAAGCACCGTGGAAGAGACCATTGAGAGTGAGATCAGCGCCGTGCTCGCTCATGAGGGCTTCGCTTCGCGCATCGGCCTTATCTTCCCTCCCGTCGACACTGTCTTCTCGCGGCCCCCCGGCGTGTTGATACTCTCCCCAAGAGACCGGATCCATCGCCGGAAGACTATCCTGATGAAGCCCGGCTTGAGCGATGAGGTCAGGGGCCGGATCGAGGAACGCATCTTCCAGACCGATAATCTGTCGGCCTTGGTGGAGGACACGGGCGGGCTGGCGTCCTATCCCAGCGTGGTGTCCGATTCGGGCACCCTGCATGACGCTTTGGTTATCACGGCCCACGAGTGGCTGCACCACTGGTTTTTCTTTCAGCCGTTGGGCCAGCACTTCATGGACAGCGCGGACATGACCACCCTGAATGAGACCGCCGCTACGTTGGGAGGACGAACTATCGGTGACCGGGCTTTCACCGCCATGGCCGGCGAGCCCGTAGTCAGCGACCCTGAACCATCACTCGATTCCCGGGCGCCCCACGGTTTCGATTTCAACGCCGCCATGCGGGAAACCCGATTGCACGCTGAGGAACTGTTGCGCGAGGGTAAGATCGAGGAAGCCGAGGCCTACATGGAGGATCGCCGCTTGTTCTTGGCTCGCAACGGCCACTTCATTCGGAAAATCAACCAGGCCTTTTTTGCTTTCCACGGCTCCTACGCCACGAGCGCGGCGTCGGTAAGCCCAATCGACGAGCAACTGATGGAGTTGGTACGCCTTAGCGATTCCCTAGAAGACTTCATAAAGACCGTCTCGACCTTCAGCAGCTACCAGGAGTTCTTGGACTACTTGGATGCGGCTCGGCGGGCCACGGGCAATGTGGGGATAGCCTTACCGGTCGTTGAATCCCGTCACACCCAGGGAGTGCGCTTGGAGCGCTCCTTTTCCGAGGTATACGCCGTGAAACCCTCGTTTTCCAGCGTTCGAGTCAATAAGTCCTTGAAAAGCCGGCGGTCGGAGGCCCGGACTACTGCTTGCTCGTGGGCTTCGGATATAGCCACGGGGTACCCTTGCCCCCGCCGGCATTGGTCCAGCACCAAGCTATGGCTCAGGGCCAGAAGCTTGTCGTCGTGGGCGACCCAACCAGGCACTTCCACCCGGCCGATTTCCTCGCCGGCGCACAAGTAGTAGTAATGTACCTGCTGGTTCTCTCCGTAATAATCTCTGGGGACGGAGGAGTTGGTCCGGTACAAGGGGGAACGTTGGCCCGGGACCAGTGTCTTTTGAAACAGGTCCCGGTCCAGGAAATCGTTGGCCAAGTCGCATGGCGGGCAAGTGGAGCGCCGGTTGCTACAGGACTGGCGGCATTGGCTGGAGTCATGGGGGCACAAGCATCTCCGCAGGGCGTTGACCACCTCGGTGCTGCGGGGAAAAGATACGTAGGCCGCCAAGGCCAGCGGCCGCCGCTTCGCCAAGCCGCGCAACCGCTCCAAGGCCGGCAGGAAGCGGTCCCCAATGATGGCGTCCCGCACGAAGGGCCGGTACCCTTGGCCCGATAACCCCCACAGCACCAGGGACCCGTCGACCAGAGCCAGGGTAGGGTGGCTTGACGGCAGCGTAGCTGCAACGTCGGCCAGTCGTTCCAATTCCCACGCGGTCCTCACCAGACCCAGGAGAGGGCCGCTAACCGCTTCTTCTTGGACCGGATTCCCCGGGTCGGCCAGATACAGGTCTTGGGGCTCCATAGCGACGCGGGGCTGGCAAAAGAAAGTTGCGTCGGGGCTTGACCCATAGGTCAGGACGCATCCCCCAAGGTTTACCAGGAAGCAGCCCACCGGCAGGTGCCGGTCCACGTCGATGTGGGACCCGTCGACGGCGGCCACACACCAATCGGCGGGTACCGGGGGCGCGTCATAGCCCCCGAGCAGGCCGTCGTCGATGACGGCGGCAAGATAGGGCCGTTCCGGGCCAACGCCGGTTTTCTCACGGGCTGTGTCTAGGTCGATGGCGGCGGCGGCGTCCAACAGAGCGTTGAGCCGTAGGTCTCGTCCAGACCTAGCGAGGCCCAAGCTCCGGGCTCCGCGCTCCAGTTGGAGGGCGGCCTCACCTAGGTCCAAGGCCATACACTTACCTCAGCAGCCGCTGATCGCCCACGCGGCGGGTGATGTGTTGCTGGTCCAAATATTCCAGCAGCGGCAGCATGTACTTCCGGCTGGAATTGAACATAGTCCTCGCCTCGGCCACGGTGATGCTTCCCTTGTCCCGGAGGTGAGCAATGATTCGTCCGGTCAAATCTTGGTAAGCGGCAGCGGCAAACACCACCGTTTCATTGACTTTGACCACTTTACCGTCGTCTATCAGCACCCCGAGCAACTCGGGGTCCAGCGGCTGGTCGCTGGACGGAGAGTAGGGGTCTTTGTCTAGAGAATCCAAGAACCCTTCCGCCTGTTTTTGCATTTTGGGAGTTAGCGCGACCTGGTGGCCGGGCAGCTTCAAGTATTGCCCTGACTCGGTGACGCGGCCTTCGCCGGTCAGCCGGGCCAATACTTTGATGAATACTCCTTGGGACAGCCCCAGCCGGCTCCGCACCTCTTGGACCGGCGCGCCCCGCCGTAAAGGGTACTGGTTATGGTAGGTCTGCAACGCGAGGGAAACCTTGCTATTCAGGATGTTCCAACCCTGGGTCGAGTAAACTATGGCGTCACTGTTCGACCCCAGGTCTCCCAGGACTACCACGGAATCATTGGCCGCCAACCGGTCTATTCGCTCCAGCACTTCCGTCTCTGGGAGATTCGAGCGCCGCGACAAGGCGGCAAGGTCGCAGGGCCCCCATTGGTCGGCGACGCTGAGAAGAATGTCTTCCCCCGACCCTTCGTCCAGCATCATCAGCCTTTCCAGCAACTCCGGGTTGAAGCGCCGGTGGCGCCGCCGCGGGTGGGGGTCCACCACTTGGCCCCCTCCCAGAGTGTCCTCGGCGGAGCGCACCACGAAAAAGTCCCCTTTCACCATGGGGAGGGTCTCGCTCAAGAGTATCTGCACCCAGCCTTCGGAGCCGGGGGAAAGGCGGTCGGCATCCAACAAGCGGACTCGAGCGTTGGCCTCGCTGGTGAACAGGTGGAAGGTCACTCCTTCATTATGGCGCAAGGCGTGGGGCGCGCCTTTGGCCATCCTCAGCCGGGCGTCCAGCCGTTGAGTGGGGCGCAACCAGCCGGGAGCGGTCAAGATTTCACCCCGGTTCACCTCGGCTCGGGACAGGCCGGAGACGTTCACCGCCAGCCTTACTCCCGGCTGAGTATGGTCTACCTTGTTTTTGTGGCTCTGCAGCCCTCTGATGCGGCCCCGGCGACCCGATGGTACCAGTTCTACTTCCTGGCCCACGGCAAGAACACCGTCGATCAGAGTCCCGGTTACCACCGTCCCGAACCCCGAGATCGAAAAGCAGCGGTCCACCGGCAGCCGGGGCCGGCCCAAGTCGGTACGAGCTTCGGTGCGGTCCAGCACTTGGTCTACGGCGGCTTTCAACTCTTCCAGCCCCGCGCCGGTATAGGCCGATACCCCCAACATTGGGCAGCCTTGGAAGGAAGTGCCTCCCAGGGCGTCCTCCACCTCCGCCTTGACCAGTTCCACCAGTTCCTCTTCCACCAGGTCGGTCTTGGTGATTACTACGAGGCCCTGACGGATTCGCAGAATGTCCAAGATAGCCAGGTGCTCCCGGGTCTGGGGCATGACGCTCTCGTCGGCGGCCACGATCAACAGCGCAAGGTCGATGGCCCCTACTCCGGCCAGCATATTCTTGATGAACCTTTCGTGCCCGGGAACATCTACGATGCTCACCTCCCGGCCGCTGGACAAGGTCATCCAAGCGAAGCCCAAATCGACCGTCATATCCCGTTTCTTCTCCTCTGGCAGACGGTCGGGGTCGATGTCGGTCAAAGCCTTGACCAAGGTGGACTTTCCGTGGTCCACGTGACCGGCGGTGCCTATGACGTACATGGCGGGGCGTTCCTAGGCTCTAGATGGACTACACGTCGGCGTCGGTCTTTGACTAGAAGCATAGCTTAGGGAGACGCATTCAAAAAATCGCCGTCACCCCACGGAGTTTGGTTGATGTCGTTCTGAGCAATGGAAATAAGTGCCTGCTCCAGTATATTCACTTTGGCCGTGTCAAATCCAGCAGCGTGAAAGAACCGGGCCTTGGACCTTCCGGTAGGGTGAGTTTCCGACAGCAAGTACTCCGTCGGTTTCTCCCGCGAGATGAATGCGTCTTCCAAATAGGGAAAACGCATTAGTCACTGTCAACCCACGAACCTTCTAAACACCTGATTTGCGATGAGATAGGCGGAGCTACTCAGCCGCAGGCGGCCCCGGTGGCGCTCCAGGAGGCCCAGATCGAGGAGATCTTGAATCTGGGTCCGGTACAAGGATGCCAGGTCCGCACCCGCTCTGACCGAAGCTTCGGCCAAGTCCAATCCTTCCAGAAGGCGAAGACCCAAGAACATGGTCTCGGCGCAGGCCGCGCCGGAGTCGACGTATTCGTGCCCCCCGACCGGCATGGTAGTTTCGAGGGTTTCGCCGGATATGCCGGTCAGCCGTCCGGGATGGGTTTCCCGCCATTGCTTAACTTTTTCCATGTATAGCCGTGGAGAGGAAACACCCCAAAACCGGTAGTCGCCTAGGCGCGAGTGGGCGCCCGGTCCGACGCCGAGGTAGGAATGGTTGAGCCAGTAACCTAGATTGTGCTTTGATTCGAAGCCGGGCATTGCCCAGTTGGAAATCTCGTAATGATGGTACCCGGCGTCGGACAGCGCCTCCCGGGCCCATTGGTACATGTCGGCCGCCAAGTCCTCATCGGGCGCCGGGAGTTTGCCCTCCTCCACCCAACGGTCCAGGGGAGTCCCCGTCTCCAGTGTCAAGCAGTAGAGAGACAGGTGAGTGGGTTGAAGTTGAATTAGCTGAAGGAGGCTATCCTGCCATTGGCGCAAGGACTGCCGGGGCAGGCCGTACATCAAGTCCAGGTTAATGTTGGCGGCTCCGGAAGCCCGGGCGTCCTCGAAGGCCCGGACTGCCCGGCTGGAGTCGTGCCGGCGGCCTAACAGACCTAGCAAGCCGTCGTTCAAGCTTTGCACTCCGATGCTGAGACGGTTGACGCCCTTCGCCAGCATATTTCGACACTTGGCTTGGTCCAGATCGTCCGGGTTGGCCTCGACGGTAATTTCCGCATCCGGTGAGAGTTGAAAAGCGCCGCCGGCGGTTTCTAGGAGCCGGCTAAGGTCATCATCGCCCAGGTAGGAAGGGGTGCCCCCGCCAACGAAAACGGTGTTCACCGGAGGTTTACCCAAGGCGCGGCCCCACAGACTCAACTCAGTGGTAACCGCTTCAACGTACCCTGGAATGAGGTTCTCGATCCCTTGGTAAGTGTTGAAGTCGCAGTAGGGGCACTTGGTAGCGCAGAAAGGCACGTGAATATACAGACCCATGCCGGTGTCGGGGACGATGGACGAACTGTGCCCCAGCGCAATGGACATGATAGAGCTAGGTAATCATAGATTTGGTAGCAAACATCACTGCCGAACGGCGCGGCCCGGCGGAGTCCACCCCTAGTCGATCAGCTTGGAGGAGCCGTCCACGACTTTTGAAGGGTCCTTGTCTTCGGGGCGATTGGACGCCGTGGGTTTGCCCTGATGTTCGTCAACCACGTCTTGAGGCGCCAGCTTGACTAGGAGCAGCACCGCTAGGCCAAGGACAATAAGGTCGTCGAACCTGCCAATCATCGGGATGCGGTCCCTGATCAGATCCACCGGAGAAAGAGCATAGATGATCGCCAAGGGGACTAGGGCTCGGAGCACTATGGGCACTCGTTTGTCCCAAGTGAGCTTCCATATCAGACGGAGTAAACGGAGGGCGCCGGGGAGGACCCTGGGCCCAAACATGAACAAGAGAGGCAAAAGCACCCTATAAGGCATGACCGCAAACCTGGCTAATCACTATTTCCAGCCCGGAAGACTTGTCCGTGGAGTTAATTATAAATCAACGGGCCGCATGAGGAAACCGCCGCCCCGGAATCCATGCCGACTCGTTATTGTCCCTATAAGCTATACTGGTGAGAAGGCGCAGGCCCCCGCCGCTGCATCTCCGCCGGGCCCGCCCGTTCGGTTGAGCGCCTATCCGTCGCCTCGGCAAGATTCGAGCCAATAGGGGAGAGGAGAGAATGCCCTCCGTGAAGAAAGCCCGTACCATCGGCCAGCTGCGCAAGTCCCGCTACCGGGTCCTTCCGGTGCGGGAGGAGATGCGCAAGAACCTCATTGCAAAGATTAGAGCGGAGGAGATAGTTTTTCCGGGAATCATCGGCTTCGACGAAACCGTTATTCCCCAATTGGAAAACGCTATCCTGGCGGGACAGGACGTAATCCTCTTGGGCGAGCGAGGCCAAGCCAAGTCCAGGATGATTCGGGCCATGGTCAATCTGCTTGACGAGTATATTCCCAAGATCGCCGGATGTGAGATCAACGACGACCCTTACGGCCCCATCTGCCGAGCCTGCCGGAATAAAGTCGCCCAAGAAGGCAACGACACCGGCATCGAATGGCTGCACCGGGAGGAGCGTTACTCGGAGAAGCTGGCCACCCCCGACATCTCCATCGCCGACCTGATTGGGGAGATCGACCCCATCAAAGTGGCTGAGGGGCATTACTTGTCGGATGAGTTGGTGATCCACTACGGCTTGGTGCCCCGCACCAACCGGGGAATCTTTTGCATCAACGAACTGCCCGACTTGGCGGAGCGGATCCAGGTCGGCCTGTTCAACTTGATGGAGGAGCGAGACGTCCAGATCAAAGGCTACCGGGTACGCCTTCCCCTAGACGTGTACGTGGTGTCGACGGCCAATCCGGAGGATTACACCAACCGGGGCCGCATCGTCACTCCTCTCAAGGACCGGTACGGCTCCCAGATTCATACCCACTACCCAAGGCGCCCGCAGGACGAGATCGCAATCATGGAGCAGGAGCGGGCCACTTTCCCGGACGAAGATAGTATCGTGGTCCCTGATTACATGAAGGAAATCTTAGCCGAGATCACCGCCGAGGCCCGGCACAGCAGCGAAATCAACCAGCGCTCCGGCGTCAGCGTCCGCGTCTCTATTTCCAACTACGAGACCCTCTTGGGCAACGCTCTGCGCCGCTCCATCGTTCAAGGGGATGAGTTGACCTGCCCCCGGGCCAGCGATCTGCCGTACATAGTGGCTTCCTTTTCCGGGAAGATCGAGTTGGAAACCTTTGAAGAAGGACGAGAGAGCAGGGTGACCGACGACCTGACCCGGCGGGCCGTGCTCCGCGTCTTTGGCGGATACTTCGACGCGGCCGACCTGGAAGAGGTAGTCACCGCTTTCGACCTAGGACAGGAGGCGCAGATAGGCAGTGAAAAGCCCGCGTCGGAGTATCCGGCCCTGCTGGAGAGCATCGACGGGCTGTCGGAGGCGGTGAAGCGGTTGACCGACGACCGGCGGCCGGAGGTGTTGGCGTCGGCGGTAGAGTTCGTCCTGGAGGGCCTTCACCTCAACCGGCGTCTTAACTGCGAGCGCACCGAGGGGGGTTACGTCTACCGGAGGTGATATGGTGAGGGCGCGGCAGGAGGCTAATTCTCAGTGCCGGCCCCTGAACTGGACGCAGCAGCAACGTTAGCCGAATCGCCAAAGGGCCTCGGTTTATGACACCGCCGCCTTGATAAAGGCCGGCCATGATACTAATATTAGCTCAAATGTTTCAAGTTGGGCTTAGGAGAAATCATGGCAGGCGCCGAGGTACA
The DNA here is from genome assembly GCA_965197665.1 of Dehalococcoidia bacterium. Classification (GTDB taxonomy): domain Bacteria; phylum Chloroflexota; class Dehalococcoidia; order Lucifugimonadales; family UBA3495; genus CBDANO01. The sequence goes on along the minus strand of CBDANO010000005.1, from coordinate 1,370,641 downwards.
AGAGATACACTGCAAGACCTTATTGAACCGCATTGACGTTCCGGACTTCCCGTTTCGTTGGACCCTAAACCCATACCGCGGCTGCCGGCATGCCTGCCGCTACTGCTACGCCCGGCCTACCCATGAGTTCTGGGGGATGGACTCGGGCCGCGACTTCGAACAGCGGGTCTTCGCCAAAGTGAATGCTCCGGAGGTGCTGCGGCGGGAGTTGGGGCGGCCCAAGTGGCGGGGAGAGAGCATCGCCATCGGTACCGCTTCCGACCCCTACGAGCCCGCCGAGTCCCAGTACAAGCTGACCCGTCAAGTCCTTCAGGTGCTGAGAGAGTTCAAAAACCCGGCGTCCATTACCACCAAAGGCGTCCTGGTGCGGCGGGACTCGGACGTGCTTCTGGACTTGGCCGAGGTGGCCGACGTGCGGGTTACTTTTAGCATCGGCAGCGTCGACGAGGATGTCTGGAAGCTGACCGAGCCGGGGGCGCCGGGCCCGGCGGCGAGGCTGGAGGCGATGCAATACCTGGTGGAAGAGGGCGTGCCCGCAGGTGTGATGATGGCGCCGCTGCTCCCTGGAATATCCGATAGCGAGGAAAGCATCAACGCCGTTGTCAGCGCCGCCGCCGCTCACAAGGCTCAGTACTTGGGGGCTAACGTACTGTTCCTCAAACCCGGGTCTAAGGAGTGGTTCATGCCCTTGCTGCGGGAGGCCTATCCGCGGCTAATTCCCGCCTATGCAACTATGTACCGCAAGGCCTACGCTCCGAAGGAGTATACCCAGACAGTGCTGAATATGGTGGACCGGGCCAGGCGGACTTGGGGGCTTGATAAGAAGCCGGCCCCCCGCACGATGCTTGGACCCCAGCAGCAGTTGCAAATGGCGCTGACCGCCTGAAACAGGGAACCGGGTCTCACCCGTCGTCCGGCTAATATTTGGACACGTTGATTTCCACCATCTTACCGGTTACTAGGAATATGACTCTTTCGGCGATGTTGGTGGCCCGGTCGGCTATGCGTTCCAGGTCGTGGGACACCCAAAGAAGATAGGTGGCCCGTTGAATAGTCTGTGGGTCTTGGATCATAAAGAGCAGCAATTCCCGATAGACTTGGTCATAGAGGGCGTCAACCTCGTCGTCGCCTTGACATACTTGTTGGGCCTTTACTACGTCCCGGTTGCTCAGAGCGTCTATGCTGTCCCGCAACATCTCCCCCGCTTTGTCCGCCATGCGGGGAATGTCAATCAGGGGCTTTAGAGGGGGAGCGTCTCCCATGGCAAGGCTGATTTTGGCGATACCCTCGGCGTAGTCTCCCATCCGTTCCAACTCCACCACTATGTGCAGCAGGGCAATGATTGCTCTCAAGTCCCCAGCCATCGGTTGCTGGGTGGCGATCAAGTCGACGCAGCGTTCCTCGATCTCGAACCGCTTTCGATCAATGTAATCGTCGTCTTGAATCACTTGCTTGGAGTCTTCGAGGTCGCGCCGTTTCAAAGCGTCGACTGCCCGGTTGATGGACTTGTCGACGATGCCCGCTAGGACTTGCACTTCTTGCTGAAGCGAATTGAGCTGCTGGTCGAACTCTACCCTAAGCATCATTGACTCTCCTTGATTTAACCCGGCTCCAGGGCCTATCGTTGGTTATTCCGGTGCCGTCCATGGTGTCATGGGCCGCTCGCTGGGCAGCAACCAACCGCCGGGTTCGACATCAGCCAACTCCGGGAACTGCTCCGGCCCTTTGTACTTCCAAGGCTGCGCCTTCCGGCGGCTGCAGGGCAAGGCTAATCGGTCCTACTTTTGGCCCGGCGAGCCGTGCCCGGCCTCTCGCCCCGCCCGGTTGCCGGAAAAAGAAAAAGGCGCTAGGCCCGCTAAGGCGTCTTGGGGGTAACGCAAGGATACGCTTGACGATCATTCCTAGTCAATTGATTTGGCCGACCGTTGGCGGCTACACTTAAGGGGTTATTTTGGGCGTCCAGTCCCGGCGCCCCGGCCCGGCGGCGCAGTCCACAAATCGGTAGTTTCAATTAGGCTTCAGAAAATACCGGGTTTTCGTCCGGTATGATCCGTCTTCAACGAGAGAAACAGAGTGTGGTTGGCCCGCCGCGGCGGGCCAACCACACTCTTGCTTTCCGGAGGTGGGGCGACCCTTGCGTTATGTCTGGACGGGCGAGAAGAAACTGGCGTACCGGGTTAACTAGGCCGGTTGGCGCGGGTTGGAAACCGGTCCGGTTCGGAGGCGGACTACCGCGGGGCCGGGGCAAAAGTAGATTTCTTGGGAGAGAAACTGTTGAAGCCCCGGTCTTTACGGGGGTATGATACGCCAAGCCCCGGGGCCTCTTCCCGTAGGCAGCCAAAGGGTAGCTGGAGCAGCCCTAAGCTACTTTACCGGAGCGCACCCATTCGGGCGGCAAATAGGTGATCCGTGATTAAACCTCTAGGCCTGGTGAAAAAGCTAGTTTGGCTCTGGGACGGCATGCAAGTAGGCAGCGTCGTGAACTCCCTGGCGGGCAATCGTAACGACCAGCGCTTCAGGCTGGGGTTCCGTTACTTCAAGTGGAAGAAGCTCCTTAACTTGCTCCTCATCGAATTTCAACTACGGCTCGGCCTTCAAAAGGTCAGAGGGTCCGCCTTCGAGTGGGAAATCGATACCACTAACATTTGCCAGCTAAAGTGCCCCCTGTGCCACACCGGTCTCGGCACCATCCACCGGGACAAAGGCATAATGCACTTCGACACCTACACCAAGACTATCGACCAGATCAAGGACTACTGCATTTGGCTGTCCCTCTATAGCTGGGGCGAGCCGTTTTTGAACCGGCGGATCCACGAGTTCGTGGCCTACGCTCATAACAACGGAATCGCCACGATAATGAGCACCAACCTGAACAAGCCAATGACTCCCGCGATGGTGGAAAACATCATCAAGTCGGGGCTGGACGTCATGATCGTGTCCCTGGACGGGGTCACTCAGGAGGTATACGAGAAATACCGGGTCGGCGGGCGGTTGGACCGGGTCTTGGACAACCTCAAGCTGCTGGTCCAAAAGAAAAAGGAGTTGGGGTATACCACGCCGTACATCGAGTGGCAGTTCATTGTCATGCAACAAAACGAGCACCAAATGGAGGAGGTCAAGCAGCTTTCAACCGAGATGGGGGTAGACTCGCTAATCTTCAAAAACGTAGACTTCCCTCACGGTATGAATGACGCCAAGGAGTCCGAACGGTGGCTTCCCAGGGAGCATCCGGAGTACTTGCGCGAAGACCCCTTCCTAAAGCCCTATCAGGAGGACGGCAGCCGTTGCTGGCGCCTCTGGCGCAGCGCCGTGGTCAATTGGGACGGCGGTGTGGCCCCGTGCTGTTACCTGACTGACAAGTCCGAAGACTTTGGCGAAGTAACGGTCAACTCGTTGAGCGAGATATGGAACAACGAAGATTACACCACCGCCCGGGGCTTGTTCAAAAGCAATTACACTCCCGAGAAGTGGGTAGGGTGCATGTCTTGCAGCGTTTACTTGGGAAGCCGGGCCGCCCGAGAGCGCGGTCCTATGGACTTGGCCCCCAAGCCGATTTACGCGGGGCCGGTGAACGGGGGCAGTGCGGCCGAGAATAATAAGGCGCCTGACGCTGCCGAGAAGCTGCGCATTCCTCTCGCCATCAGAGAGACACAGAACAACCGGGGCGAGTAGCAAATAAATAACGGGGAGGCGCCCCTTGAGCCCGGCCGGCGTCTCGCCGGGTGCTATGACCTGAGCGGTCGTTCAAGGGTAGACGTACCCGTAGCCGGCATCCCGCCGGACCTTGCCGACGACTTGAAGCATCGATGAATATTGGGACCACCGGCTCAGAAGGCAGTTGGGGTAGGGTAATATCGAAACCCGGCGAGCGGCGGCTAGCCGCCTGCCGCAGCTAAAGGCGGAACGGGAAGATGGCCACCTTGGGAGTAAAGCACGCGGACTGGGAAAGACTTAGGTCCACGTTACCCCATGTTCAAGAACTGGCTGTCATTGCCGGCGCATACTGGGCCTACATGTATACCCGGTCATTGGCTTTCAATGACTTCGGGGCCACCGCCCTCAGCAATGCCGGCAAAGTCATCTCGCTGGAAAAGTCGGCGGGCTTCTTTTGGGAGCCCGGTTGGCAGGCCTGGGCGGTTAGCAGCGCCAAAGAACTGGTAGTCTTCTTCAACTGGTCTTACATCATCACCTTCTGGCCGATCATCTTGACGGCGGGAACCGCTTTGTATGTGTTCGACCGGCCTCGTTATAAGTACTACCGCAACATCGTCCTGATCAGCTTCGCTCTCGCCTTGGTTGGCTTCGCCGTGTTTCCCTTGGCTCCGCCCCGGATGATTGGCGAGTACTTTGTGGACGCGATCAAGGTCTTCGGGCCGGCCTTCTACGCCAGCCGCGAGATGGCCAACTTCTACAACCCTTACGCGGCCATGCCGAGCTTGCACTTTAGCTGGACAGTGATGTTTGGCGTTATGTTTGTGCTGACGTCCAACAAGTGGCTGAGAATACTTGGAATCGTATACCCCACGATGACCTTTTTGGCCATTACCATCACCGGAAACCATTACATCCTGGACGCCGTTGGCGGTGCCTTGTTGATGCTGGCAGCCTTTGCCATAATGGAGTTGGGGTTTCGCCGGCGCTTATTCCTGCCCAAGATAGCCGCCGGTCTACAGGGGTTGCCGGGCTCGCGCCTTACTCGTTTCTATCGCGGCGACGGACTGAATGACAGTTCCGGTGAAACGGCTTGCAAAGCAACTAGGTAAGGAGGCAAAATCCTCTAATATCGGGTTTCGTCCGCCGGCCAACGTGTCCGCCCGGCGTGGTAGACTTCTAAACGGATAGACATCAGACAATGGAAGCCAAGGCGCAGCAAAATACTCGGCGGTTGGGCGTTGACGGGACTAGGGCGATATCTGCCGCCCGGTCCCGCTTTGCCGTCATGCCTTGGGCCAACGCGCTGCGAAACCAAAAGCCCCACGTTTTGGAGCTTTCGCTGGTACTCGGGGCGTACCTAGTCTACGTCCTTACCCGGGGCCTGGTATATTCGGACCTGGACGGGAAGGCGCTACAGAACGCGTACCACATCGTTTCCGCCGAAAGGTCCCTGGGGATATTCTGGGAGTCCGGTTGGCAATCCTGGCTCTTGGACAACCTGGAATGGTTGGTCCTCTTCTTCAATTGGGCTTACATCTTTACGTACTGGCCGGTCATTCTCGTGGTCGGCCTAGCGTTGTACATTGCCAACCGACCGCGGTACTACTACTACCGCACCGTGGTGGTGGTCAATCTGGCCTTCGCGTTGCTGATCTTCATGTTGTTCCCGGTCACGTCTCCCTTCGACCTCAGCGAATACTTTGTGAACAGCATTCAAACCCTGGGGCCGGCGTTCTATGGAAGCTCCGAGATGGCCGGGTACTATAACACCAATGCGGCCATGCCCAGCCTCCATTTCAGTTGGACCGTTATCCTGGGGGTGCTGTTCATTCGAACTTTCAAGGGTCGGTTCAAGCTTCTGGGCGCGGCATACCCGTTGATGACCTTCTTCGCCATAACCATTACCGGCAATCATTTCATCCTGGACGCGGCGGCAGGCGGCGTCTTGGCGGTTGCGGCGTTCGCCGTGATGGAGTTGGGTTTCCGCCGCGGCAGGTTGGCGCGGGCCTATGCCTTGGCTCGGGGCGGCGCCCTCGCTTCTTGGGAGCGGAGCCGGGGGGCAATCAACGGACACAGAGATTGGGACGGCGTCCGGGCTAGGGCGCTGGCCCTCTATGAAGAGAAGCGCGAGCAGAGGAGAACCTGGTTATCGGACCAACGGGACCGCGCCTGGAGACCTAGTTGGGCCAAAGTGCTGGCCCTGTACGAGGGAAAACGCGATCAAGGAAGGAAATGGCTGCTGACCCATTGGGCCCGCGCCCGGGAAAACCTGACGGTGTTGGCATTCCCAAGGTTGTCATTCCAAAGAGTGGGCGGCTGGCCGGGCACGTGGCCTCTGAGGGTCAAGTTGCAACTGGTCATGTTCCTGAGGCGCCACCTGTCGCCCCGCAACACCGTAACCCGCTGACCCCGCTCCGAGTTCTCTAGCCCTTGCCGGATTCACCGGGTTAATTTGGAACAAGGGCCGCTGCGAGCCTTAGCGCCCGCAGGACGTAGAATCACACCAGGTTACGCGGCACGAAGCTCATCGTGTGCTTGAACTCAGACTCCCCGGTCTTGGTTACCGTTCCTTTGCCAAGCTTGTACCGGTACCTGTTGTTTATCGGGTCGGCGACTCCCGGCGACACGCTGTTTGCGGCCATGTCGAGCCTGCCCTGCCCAAACACGAAGTAGCTGCAGGTGACCCCTGGCGGGACCTGATCGGTCACGTAGGCCACCGCCGCGAATCTTGCGGAGTACCGCCCCCCGGTCTGGGTCAGCACGTTATCGTTAGCCACTTCCACCCGATCGCCGCTCTCGATTTGCCGTTCGCCGGCGTCGCTGGGATTGATCTCCAGCAGATTCACCGGAAACCTTTCCCAACGGTACGGAATGCGCATGTCGTCGAACTGGGACTGCCAGTGTTCGTTGAGCCGCATGTTGGTTACCCATAGCTCGCCGCCCCGGGGAGCAAACTCGTCCTGAAAGGGTTTGACGTTATTCCAGTCTCCCTTCACGAAGATGGCTTTGCCGCTGGCGGTACCAAAGGTCTCATCATGCAGCCGGGCGGTGCCGGCCAGCCTGGCGCCGGCGAGCTTGATAGGGCATTGTATCCCGGTTGTGCCCAATTCCCGAAGGAACTCGTGCCCCCGTTTGAACTTTGAGCGGGCCAACTCCACCAGGTCGAAGTAATCGTGGACGGTGCCCCTAGAGCGTTCGGCCGCCTCCTCGAAGACGTCGTTGGAGTCCTGCCAGTCGAACCCGTCGAAGCCCATTCGCTGCGCGACTTGGGACACTATCCACCAGTCAGGTTTGGCCTCCCCCGGCGGGTCCATTATCTTGGAATATATTCTTAGCCGCCGCTCTCCCTGCATCCGCGTGTAGTCATCCTCGCCCCACGGCGCCGCCGGTAAGACGATGTCGGCAAACTCGGTGAGGGAGTTGGGGTAGATCTCCTGTTGGACCAATACCATTCCGCCGTTGTCGATGCGGGCTTTGAGAGTATCTCGCACTTGGTCCAAAACACGGTCGTCCAGGCGGTCTCCCTGCTCGGACCCTTCAATATTCCCTAATTCAGGCCCTAGTAATTGAGGCGGTGTTTCCCTGGTTAGCCGCCGGACCGTCTCGCCGAGATACTGGGACGCGCCCATTGCCGCCAGCCAGGTAGTACCCACCACCCACATGAATCTGACGTTGCCCTCCACGACCCAGCGGTCAAGGTTCAACTCGATCTGATTACCCTGGTAGGAGTCGGGGGATTTATGCTTTGGATAGCCGGCCGCCGATATCATGCCCCTTTGATGGCCCCCGCCCCGAGATATCATCCTACCCGGCCGGCCCCCGGCCCCGACCAACAGGCCCAGGCTGGCGAAGGACGCGGTGTTTTCGTAGTTGTGCCCCCAGTAATTACCTTTCTCCAACATCATCGACGTTCGGGGTCGCCGCCCGTCAACGCGGGGCGCCGCCATAAGCTCGGCTGCTTGGCGAATCTTTGCCGCAGGCACCCCGGTGATCTCCGCGGCGTTTTCCGGGGAGTAGGAAGGGTCGGATAATACGAAGTCCTTGTACCCCTCGAAGGTAGTTCCGAACATCCTCCGGCGCCAACCGGTTTCTTGGGCTAGTTCATCTCCGGCGGCAGTGCGGGCCCGTATAAACTCCGAGTCCTCCCACCCTTGCTCCAAGATCACTCTGGCGATGGCATTGTTCAGCACCGTGTCGGTACCCGGGACAAGCTGAAGGTGCAGGCCGCCCTGCTGCTCGGCGTAGGCCGCCGTGTAGTCCCGGCGGGGATTCACCACAATCAACTTTGCTCCGCCCGTGTGGACCCAGTCTTGGAACAGTATCGACTTGGTCTCGTACAACGAGACACCAGACACGCATATGACTTCGGCCAGCTTCCAATCTTCATAAGCCGCGCTGAAAGCGTTGATTCCGGCGTCGCTGAGTCCCGGGGTATCCGCGCCTGCGGACGGTTTGTCGTGGGGCGCCCAGCAGGGGGTGCCGATTGCGGCCAAGGCCAGCTTGGTCAGCGCGTAGGTGTTCTCGTAGTAGTTGTAGGAGTACATCTTCATGCCCCAAGACAGTTCGCTGTGCTTGTCCAGGACATGACGGGAAAGGTCCGCAACCAAGCTTATGGCCGCATCCCAGGGAATTGAGACCAGGCGCGGGCCTATCCGTAGCTGAGGACTCTGTAGACGGTCTCGAGTGGGCATGTTTGGGCTGTAGAGCTTCTGGGCTAACGTCCCCCCTCGAATACTGTGATCGCCTCCGACGTTGACGACCTGGGTGTCCCCGTCGGGAAGTACCAGAACGTGATGGGCTTTGCCGTCTATCTCAACGACGTTGTGCATGTTGGGTGATATCCATTTGCCGCTTAGGACCTGGGTGGGGAAGTCGACTCTAAGAGCATTTTGCTGGGCCAGCGGCCCTCCTTCCTCTCCCACGGGCCAAGTGTATGCCTTGTAGCCGCACCCAACGACGCAATAGTCGCAGGCGGTAGGTACCACTCTGGCGTCGGAGGGAGGCAAGGGTACCTGAGCGGCCAGCGAGGGGGCCGGACTCGCCATGGGAGTTGCTTCCGGTGTAGAGTCCTGCCCGCATGCCGCCAAGACGGCAGCGACCCCGCCGGCGGCGAGCAGGGCCAGGAAAGTGCGGCGGGAAAGCCCCGCAGCTTTAGCTTTCGCCCAAAGCTCCCGTTCCTCGTTCTCGTCCGGTAGCGGGGGTCTGGCGGGGTTGGTCCTCTTCACCACCGAGCATCTCCCAACGGCAGGCTATAGGTCAGCAACCGGAGCCTCGCATCCTTCGGATTATCCCAATGGGGTCCCATTTTCCAGATTGTTCCAATACCCGTACACCAGCCCGGCAACCCCCACGGCGTATAGGTCGCCGCCATCCTCTTCCAGGATGATTTGAGGCAGGGTTTGAGTGGCTTGGCCCAGGACTACGATTCCGTTCTTGGCCAAGTCGAACCGGCTGAAGTGGCAGGGGCATGGGCCCAACATGTGGTATTCGTGCCGGTAGTGTCCGTTCAGCGGACAGCCCATGTGGGAGCACAAGTAGTTGAACGCTACAATGTCCTTGCCGGGACCCACGCCGTCAAATGCGGCCCTTCCCAGCTTGACGGCGAAGTTGTTGTGCTCCTCCAAGGGGAAGTTGAAATCATGGGGTGAACCTTCCGCCAGTTCCGCGACTCCGGCAACCCAAAAGCGAGGGTACTTTCGCTCGACGCGCAATATACCCGGCCCCATGGCTTGGACAGTCTCACGCCCCGGAGGGAAAGCGAGTATACCCACCGCAGCCGCGGCGGCGACTCCAGCGGAGGTCTTGAGAAAGTTCCGTCGTGAGACGTTCATGTTCTCCGGCGTCATACGCGGCCTTCGTTTATCGAGAAGGTCTTAACGATGCGGGGCGGGTGGTTGGGATAGGACCTCCGGGCCGGCTGGTAACGCTGCCCCGCCGCCGGGTGCCCGGCGCCCGGCGCATAGATAGCCTAGAGAGCTCCATCGCCCTGTTCGCCCGTCCGAACGCGAATAGCATTTGCCACCGGGGTAATGAATATCTTGCCGTCGCCGATGTTTCCGGTGCGGGCATGTTCGATGATGACTCCCAGGGCTTTCTCGGTATCATCATCTCGCACGACCAACTCCATCTTCACCTTGGGCAACATGTCGACAACGACCTTGCCGCCCCCGCGTGCGCCGGTGGAGGCTACGCCTCTCTGTTCCCCGCGGCCGGTTACGTGGACTACGTTGATGCCCGGGAAGCCCGAGTCCGCCAAGGCATCCTTTACATTGTTAAGCCTCTCCGGCCGGATGATTGCTTCTATCTTGTTCATGGGCGTTTCTCCTTTTGAGCATTCCGTTGCTTATTGATCGTCCGTCAGCCAGAGTCCAATGCTCATCTCGATTTTAGTCCCATGACCTCTCCCGACACAAGTACAGGCATTGCTGGCTCCGGGGCCTTTCCCTTGGCGCCCGGAACGGCGGAGAAGCGTACAGAGCTATCGCCCTCCGCACCGCGATGAAAACGGTGGTGACCCGATGCGGCGCCCGGCGTATAGGCGGCTGCAACGGGATGGGTTTTTGGGCATCCAACACCCAGGCTAGGCGCGCCTTCCCCACAGCGGGTGCCGGAAGGTGGGCGCCAGGGCCGGGTCGACTTTCTTGGCTTCTTGGGTTTCTTCCGGTGGCGCCGGCGCCGGCGGCGTTGGGGGGTGGTAGGGAGCGGCGGACCGGCGGTTTGGGCTGAGGTTGTTCAGATGGTTGGCCAGCGCCTCCAGGCTGTTCAGGTTGTGGACCGGCAGAAAGTCGTCGACGTAGGGCAGCGCCGCTTGCATTCCTCTGGTCAGCGGTTGGTATTCGTCCGAACCCAACAAAGGGTTGAGCCAGATGAGCCGGTGGGAACTCCGCCGCAACCGGGACGCTTCCCGGGCCAGCAATTCAGGCTCGCCCCGGTCCCAACCGTCGGAGATGATCAAGACCATGGCGCTGCCGCCCAACACCCGGCGGGACCATTGGTAGTTGAAAGTCTTCAATGCTTGGCCAATGCGGGTACCCCCGGCCCAGTCCGGCACCGCCCGGGCCACTTCGTCTACCGTTTGATCAACGCCCCGGTGGCTAAGATAGCGGGTGATTCGGGTGAGGCGGGTGGCGAAAAGGAAGGCCTCAACCCGGCCCAAGTCTCCGGAGATGGTGTGAATGAAGTGGAGCAGAATGCGAGTGTACCGCTCCATTGAGCCGCTTACGTCGCAAATCAGAGCCAGCGAGCGCAATTTGTCCTTCTGACGCCGGTAGGCCAATTCCAATGGCTCTCCGGCGTACTGGAGGTTTAGGCGCAAGGTCCGGCGGAGGTCCAGATTGCTGCCTCTTCCGGGGACCAGCCGGCGGGTGCGGCGCCTGCCCACGTCCCAGGACAACTCAGCCAACATGCGGCGCGCGTCAACGATTTCCGCCGGGGAGTAGTCGGCAAAGTCCTTCTCGCGTAGGACTTCACGGGCGCTGTAGGTCCGGGTCAGGTCGACGCTGTCGGCGCCCTGGTCCTCCCCATCGCCGCGGGCAGCGGACTCGGCCTCCGGAGACCGCGGCGGGGAAACCTGGGGTTGGCGGTAGCGGCGGTTTTCCCCCATAGAACGCAGGTCCCGGGTCGATTGACCCGAAGAGGGCTTGCGCCAAAAGACCTGGAAAGCTTCATCGAATAGAGGGAGGTCCTGCTTCCGATGCACCAATAGACAGCGGGCGGCCTGGTAGAAGTCCTGCTTTCGGCTTATGGGAGCGTACTCGGCAGCCCGGACGAGGTCAAGCACGTTGCCCGAGCCCACCTGTAGTCCCAGTCCGCGCAACACGCCGGCAAACAGCATCAGATTGTGGAGCAAGTAATCCGGGGCCTGTTCTTTGCCGTCCGTGGACGGGTTGGGAGTGGTCACCGGCTATCCCCCGAATCGTCTATCATGTCCTTGACTTGATCACCGCGGTCGCTGTGACCGGCTACGATCCCCCGCCGCCCCTCCGGCCTCGTTGCGGTCCCCGGTTCCGGGACCGGTCCAGAAGGGCTCGGACGGGTTCGCCGCGCACCTGCTCGATGTCGTCCTGGTACTTGAGTATTATTCCCAGGGTCTCGTCGATTACTTGCGGGTCCAACTCTTTCTGATTCAGCACCAGCAGGGCCCCGGTCCAGTCGATGGTCTCAGCAACCCCGGGGACCTTGAAAAGCTCGGTCTGGCGCAGTTCCTGAATGAAGGCGGTAACTTGCTCGGCAAGGCGGCGCGGCGCGTCGGGTATCTTCGACGTGACGATCTGCAACTCCTTCTGGAAGTCGGGGTAATCTATCCAATAGTACAAACAGCGGCGCTTGAGGGCGTCATGAATTTCCCTGGTCCGGTTGGACGTGATGAGCACGATGGGACGGTGTACGGCTTGATAAGTGCCCAACTCGGGTATGGTTATCTGAAAGTCGGCCAGCAACTCCAGCAAGAACCCTTCGAACTCCTCATCGGCCCGATCCAGCTCGTCGATGAGCAAGACCGGCGCCTTGCCGCTGCTGCCGTCAATGGCTCGGAGCAAGGGGCGCTTGATCAAGAAGTCGTCACTGAATAGGCTGGAGGCGGCCGCCGGACGGTCCGCGCCGTCACCCGCCTCCATCAGGCGTATCTCCAGGAGTTGACGCGGGTAGTTCCACTCGTAGACCGCGTGATTTATATCCAACCCTTCGTAGCACTGGAGGCGGATCAACTCGGTATCCAGTCCGGCAGCGAGGGCGAGGGCAATTTCCGTTTTGCCGACTCCCGCCTCCCCTTCCAAGAAGAGGGGGCGTTCCAGCTTGAGGGCCAAGAATATAGGGACGGCCATTGCCCGGTCGGCTACGTAAGTTTGGCGGCGCAACAAGGCTTGTACGTCATCGATTGAGCCGGGAATCGTGGTGGTCAAGGTTCAGTTCTCCGATCAGCAAGGCTTATGGCCGGGAGAGTCGCCTTTTCCCGAGGCGGTTGTGGTCCGTTGACCATTGTATCCTATACGGCTGCCGGTTCAAGGCGATTACGCATCCGGCGGCCTCTCTATCCGGTCTCCCAACTCTGCGACTTTCTCAGGATACCCGCTCCAGGTACGAGCGAAAGAAAGTTTGTACCGGCTCTCGAAGCTGGGCCCAATGGTCGCCTACTCCGGCGCGCTCATCCGGGGAGAGTTGGTCATAGGTTTTGCCGAACCGGGGGAAGTACCAGGCGGAGAAAACCCAGAACCCGGAATCCGGGGGTACGACGGCAACGCGGTCGGCAATAATGCCAGCGGCCCCGGTGACCTGCCAGGAGGCCAATAGCCGGCCCCGGTCCGCGACGGCGACGGCCTCGACCCAGGAGGCTGCCCGCTGGTCTCCATGATACGGGAGCATCAACTCCAATAAACGCTCCAGCCGTTGGGCGTTATTGGCCGAGGGGCCGGCAAACCGGCTGGTATAGCGGCTCTCCCAATTCATGCCCAAGGCCGGCAACAAGAGACCTCCGTCCGAGGCGATGGCGAGGGTGGAAGCGACCTGGGACCAGTATATTGCCTTGGTCCCAGCGATGACTTCGTGGGTACCGCCCGTTTCTTCGGGGGCCGTCTTCAGGTCCGGCGGGAAAGGCTGAGTTGGCGAGAGGGGCAGGTCTTCCAGAAGCCGGCGTAAAGAGTCCTGCTTGTCGGCGTTCCCGGTGCCCAGAAGGATGGGCTGGGGTCCGGGAGGGAGCCGCCGGCCGGTCATAGCGCCCCGGAGACTCTGTCGGAAAATCTTTTGGGCAAGTTATTCACAAGTTATTCAATGGAAAGGGCAGGCTTTGAGAAAGCCCTTGGCCCACCAGCGGTCTTCAGTCCCGGCCGAACCGCCATCCTCCGGGCCCGCCCCTTCCAGGGTGGATAGCTGGGAGGCACTGGGAGTGTTGGCGTTCAGGCCGCTGCCGCTTCCGGCGAAACCGGAGTATATAGTTTCGCTCCTGTTCGCCGCATCGGCCGACACGGCCCAAGCGCCGAAGAACACAATCAAAAAGAAGGTTATCGCCAGGACGAGAATAAAGGTCAGAGGGACCGGTAACCGACGGGAGGCCACCTACCTCACCTCCACGTCGTAGGGGAACACCATGTTGTTTCCGTAGCCTCGGCCGTCCCATTTGTTGGGAAATTCCATGGGTTGGGTTTCACCTTTGTCGTTGGTGGCCCGGCACATTAGCGTATAGCGGCCTTGGCCGGGAGGCTGCCACCGGTGCGTCCAGCGGGACCACGAGTAGCCGCTCTTCGGTATCAGGGAGTCCACCGGATTCCAGGTCACGCCGCCGTCGCCGCTGATTTCCACCTTGACCACTTCGTCTTCGCCCGACCAAGCGGCCCCTTCCAGTGTACAACCGCCACTGGGCACAGTCTCGCCGGGGACGGGACTGGTAATGATTGACTTCACCTTCATCTTGGTGTGGTAGGTGTAATAGGTCTCGGCATTTGGTCCGTTGGTAGTCATGTACCGTCCGGTCTGATAAAAGCCCTTGAACTCGTAGTCCAACACGTGAATTCCCACCAGCCACTTCACGCCGGTCATGCCGTACCAACCGGGGACCAAGAGGCGCAGAGGGAAACCGTGGACCGGAGGCAGGATTTCCCCGTTCATTTCGTAGGCCAGCAACGTATCGGGATGGGTTGCTTTGGCGATAGGCAGACTCCGCTCGTAAGTGACCTCCGGCGGGTCCCCGGCCACTTCGTCGGGCCCGTGATCGGCCCCCTCGAACATCACCTCCACGGCTGAGGCCCTTACACCCGCTTGGGCCAACACGTCGGCCAAGGAGACCCCGCCCCATTCGGCGTTGCCCATGATTCCGTGACCCTTGATTTGCTCCATCACCGAAGCGGTGCGGCTGATTTGGCCCCAGTACTCGGGCACCGGGCTGTTTCCGCAGCATTCGAAGGTTGCTTGGAACCGTTTTCGCGGCATATCCCGCAGATCGTCGTAGGTAAGAGTCAATGGCCGGTCCACTTGCCCGCCCACCGCCAAGCGATAGCTCGCCGCGTCTATTTGAGGGACCTCACGCCAGTGGTTGCGCACGTAAAACAAGTCATTGGGCACCACGTCACCCTGCAGGGCTGCCGGCGGAGAAGCAAAGGTGCGGAAACCGGCGTTGGTAGGGATAAGCTGGGGCTTGGCTGATGTACGAGTCTGGGCAATAGACATGAGATTCTCCAACCGCCGTATTCTCGGACGACTACCGGTTTACTCCGTTTTTAGCCCGGGTTTACTCCAAGTAATCGGTGAGTAACTCTGTAGCGGGATAAGTGACTAGCACCCGCACCGGCACCCAAAGCTGATTGACCAATTTGTGAGGGACTCTTGGCGGCGCCAGAAGGGTGCATCCCCCCCTTACCGTGGTTAGCTCATCGTCTACGACGACCTGCACCGCTCCTTCCATTACCATTATAGCGACATCGGTGGGATGGGTGTGCAGGCGTCCTTCCCAGCCCGGGCGGAGTTCCACCTCCTTTATAGTCAAGGAAGCGGCCCCCTGGCGTTGGGAAACTAACAGCCGTTCCCGCCGGTAGCCGCTAATTTCCGACATACGGATGTCGCTGTGCTCGATTATTGGCATGTCAAGCTCCCGGATGAATTGCCGTTAGGCCGGGGTAGAAATCGTTCTTGGCCCGCACCCCACAATTGCTTTCAATGGTTACGCTGCGGCACCCAAGCTCTTACGAATGTCATTATACTCGGATTCGCGGGATTGGACCCGCGCCTTCCCACCTGTTGCCCAGGGCTTGAGATAGTATCAAGGCGAAAAGACCCACACAACCTGATAAACCCTCACCCGGTGGACCCGCCGCTGGCGAACTCAATAAGGGGGTGAAAGGCGTGTTCCTTTGGTGAATGGCTGGGTGTTAGAATGGTCTCGCACGGTCCGCCTCGCTCTTATCCGGCGGGAATGATCGGGGGTTCCTGATTTGGACGACCAGAGCTTCATAGACAACATAGAAGAGAAGATCGAGCGGATGACGGGCTGCCGCGTCGAGCTTCGAATCGACGAACAGGACTCCACTAGGCTGGCGGTGGAGTTGGACCGAGAGACTCCGCTGGTGGTCTTGGGTACCAACATATTCCACTACGCCGGGTTCGCTCGCATGTGCATCGAGTACGCGGCGGCGTCCATCCAGCGGCAGCGGCCCATCGACATGCTGGAATTTCACTTGTTGCTGGCCCGCAATTAGCTTCAACCGGGCGCCTCATGGCTGAAGTGCAACCGACACCCTCGAACCAGCGGCGCCCTTGGTTTTACCAGAACTGGTTCCTCATAGCCGCTTTCATCCTGGGATGGCCGGTGTTGCCGCCGCTTGGGGTGCTGTGGCCGGTGTGGGGCATCCTCATCCTGCGGTCGCCTTGGCATAACCACGTATTGCTCAAAGGCTTGGGCTGGGCCATGCTGGCGGTCGGAGGCGTCATGTTTGCCAGGGCGCTGACGGATAATAATGATACTGCGGGGCGGGCCGTCGCTACTCTCATACCGGGCGTGATTGTTACGTTGATGACCCAGGTCATGTGGGCCAGATACAAAGTAGAGCACCAACCGGGCGGCCCGGCGTCGGAAACCCCCTCCGGTTCCCCTAAAGAACCATCTCCCATCTCCCGGCGGACCAAGGCGCGCCGCCGGGTCCAACGGAGGCGCAGGTCCCGGTAGAGGCCCCCCTTTACCCCACCTTGCGGAAGGATTTCCCGGCTGTTCGAGTTTCCCGGGTCATGGCGGCGTCCGAGCTAACCTTGTTTTGCGGTCAAAAAACCTGGAATAGTGAGCTGGTTTAGCCGGTCTTGTCAGGGGCCAACTATGGGATACCAACCCGGCGGCCTGTTCACATACACACAGCGGCTTGCGCTAGGGCCACCATGTCGCCTTCTTGATTCTCAATCGTGATCTCGCATTCGATGATCCGTCGGCCCCCGGTTTCTTGCTTGCCTACCACCTGCCCCGCCAAGACCAGGGTGTCGCCCGGTGCTACGGGGCGCAGCGCCTCCAACTCCAAGCGGCTGCCCGCGGCTTGGATGCTGGCGATAGGGAACCCCTTCTCCAACAACTCGGCCGCGTAGGCGGCGATGGCCGGCGCGGTCAAACCGGGGCAGGCAACGGTTGAGGAGGCAGCCATATCGATGGGGTCGGCGAGCTGTTTAACGAGGCCTTTGATGGTTTCTTCCGTCTCCCACTTGACCAAGATGGGCAGTTGGTCGCCGGGCTTGACGGCGTCAAAGGTCACTGTCTTGGCCCATAACGTAGGCATGTACCTCCGGCCTCAACCGGACAGGCTTGCTTGCGATTCGGGGCAAACGGAGAGGGGGACTGCCGTCAAAGGCTAACACCGGAGCCGGTGCGCTGCAATGAGTTTCTCCGCCCGGTCAACTCCCCCTCGAAGCCAAGTCCCAGTTTCCGTCCTTCACAGCAATCCCCCACGCCGGTTTCAAACCGGCCCCGCGAAGGATGAAACCGGTACTTTCTGGGGAAGATTTTGAATCCGACAATCCCGTATCGAGACCGGGTTATGCTAAACTGGAATAGCCGCCCGTACTTGAGGGGGCGGCCTGCCGGCTCCCCGGAATTAGCCGAGGGGGCTTTGTTCTGTGAGGCTCACGGTGAGATTAGGCCGGTATTCGACTCCGGCATCTAGCTTATTTTTGGGAGGCGACGACTAATGGTTGACGGCGATCGACCGTACCGGCGGGGCATGGTAGTGGTTGCCCATGCCGACGACGCGGAGTGGGGCTGCTCCGGCACGGTAGCAAAGTGGTGTGCCGAGGGTTGGGAGGTCGTGTATGTTATTTGCACCGACGGCAGCAAGGGCACCGGGGACCCCGAGATGACCAGCGAGCGTTTGGTGGAACTGCGCCAACGGGAGCAGCGGAACGCGGGCAACGTGTTGGGGCTGTGGGAAGTGGTCTTCCTCGGCTATGAAGACGCGATGCTGGAGCCCAGCTTGGCGTTGCGGCTGGACATCGCTCGGGAAATTCGCCGTTACAAACCGGACGTGCTCATTTGCGAGAGCCCGGCGCGAAATCTTCACAACAACGGCTACATAAACCATCCGGACCACTTGGCGTCCGGTGAAGCGGCCATGGCCGCAGTGTTCCCCACCGCCCGAGACCGGTTGACCTTCCCCGAATTTCTTGAGCAGGGCTTGGAGCCCCACCACGTCCGAGAAGTGTGGCTTTTCGAGCACGAAGAACCGGATAAATACGTGGACGTGACCGACTACATCGACGTAGCCGTCGAGGCGTTGAAACAGCACGAGACCCAAGTCGTGGGCGAGGACGTCGAAGCCCACATGAAGCGGTGGAGAGGCCGCACCGGTGAGAAGGTGGGGTTCCGGTACGCCGAGGCGTACAAGCGCTATCAATTAGGCTGAACCGAGCGAATTGTACCCAAGGCAGAGCCGTGCGCGGGCAGCTTAGGCTGAACCCAACTGGACCCAAGTCCGAGCCGCACGCATACGGCTTAGGCTGAACCGCGGGAGTTGAACCCGGGGCCGTAGCCTATGCAGGCGGCGCCGTCTGATGAAAGGGCAAACCCCGGCGGGCCTTAGCCTTGAACGCTTAGCTGGGTCCGCCCTTGAAATCCCGTCCTATGCCGGTCTGCGGGCGACTACTTTAACGCTGGCAACATTGAGCGGCGCGCCTTCCTCTCCGTCGAATTGGGCTTCATCCCAGCTGATTTCGATGTCGACGAATCCAGCCCGGCGCAGCCTCCCCAAGTACACGTCCCGGTCCTCGGCCCCGGCGATGCAGGACACCCAGGCTTCCGGGTCGGCGCGGGCCGGACCCTGGCTGCTGAGGGCCATCATGTCCGACAGGTGAATTCGGCCGCCCGGTGCCAACACCCGAAAGGATTCCCGGAAAACCGCGTCCTTGTCTGGCGACAAGCATACTACACAGTTGGAAATCACCACGTCCACGCTGGAGTCGGGGAGAGGCATATCTTCCATCTCGCCGCGAAGGAACTCGACGTTGGTAAGCCCCAACTTGGCCTGGTTCTGACGGGCCAACTCCAGCATGTCCGGAGTCATGTCCAAGCCGATCACCCGGCCCTCGCCGCCGACTTGCCGGGCCGCCAGGAAACAGTCTATGCCGCCGCCGGACCCCAAGTCCAACACCCTTTCTCCCAGCCTCAGTCCGGCAAGGGCCGTGGGATTGCCGCAGCCGGCGGACGCTGCCACGGACTCCGCGGGCAGACCGGATATTTGCCCTTCCTGGTAAATTCGCAGCGCCCGCTCCAAGTCATCGGGCCCGCAGCAGCCCGCCCCGGATTCTCCCGCGCCGCACTCCCCCGCGCCGCACTCCCCCGCGCCGCATTCCCCCGCGCCGCATTCCCCCGCGCCGCTTTCCCCCGCGCCGCATTCCCCCGCGCCGCTTTCCCCCGCGCCGCATTCCCCCGCGCCGCTTTCCCCCGCGTCGCATTCCAAAGAAGATACGTCGGTGAGCCCTATCACCCCCGTGCCAGGCCCGCCGGATAGCTCTTCGGCCGGCCCTCTTCCCTGCTCAGACTGTCCGTGGCCTTCAAGGCCGCAGCACGGCGCGCCGGCAGACTCCGGCGGCGAATCGGCGGCAAGCTGGGCTGCCCCTCTTGCTTTGGCGCCATACCTTTCGCGCACCAAGTGCTTGATGTCTTCGGAATTGGCCGTCATCCTGTACCTCCACAGCCTGCGATGGCTATTTTGAGTGTGGAACCATTAAGTATGACACCGCCGTCAATCGACCTTGTCAACCCTTATTTCCGACTGGGCTGGCTTGCCCAAGGTCATTGCCCGAAATCAAGAGATTTTCATTTCTCGGCGGGGCGTTCACGGGGCTACAAGCAATTCTATGATAGAATTGCGGGCGCCCGCCAATACCGGCGCGTGGATTCATGAAAGTAACAGGATTCAAGACCCGGGTCCTACGGACTCCGGCAGACAACTCCTTGGCCGTGCGGCCTTCCCAGACCGCCGCCACTAGGACCTTCGTTACCCTGGAAATGGGTACGGACGAAGGTATCGAAGGCATCGGGCTCACTTTCGTGCCCGCCTTGAACACCAGCCCGTTGACACCGGCGCTGAAGGAAGCAGTCGATGCCCTCGCCGGGATGGTGACGGGTGAGGACCCCATGCCCGTGGAAGCCGTTGCTCGGAGTTTGACCGAGGCGGCCTCCGGCTCGGGGCCGGGCGGGATCTTCTCCCTCGCCCTGGCGGCCGTGGACATGGCCCTTTGGGACATCAAAGGCAAAGCGTTGGGCCAGTCGGTGTGCTCTTTGTTGGGGGGTTACCGGGACCGGGTACCCGCCTACGCCAGCGGCGCCCTGATGCGCACGGAGAACGTCGAGTACTTGTCCGAAGCGGCCCCGCGGCTGGTGGAGATGGGCTTCAAGCAAATGAAGGCCCAGTTGGGGGGTGGGCCGACGGCGGCCAAGGAACTGGAGCGGGTCCGGGTGTTGCGCGGCAGCATCGGGGAGGACATCGACCTGATGTGCGACGTCAACCAACTCTGGAGCGTCAACCAAGCCATCGAAATCGGACGAAGGTTAGAGGAGTACCACCTGTATTGGCTGGAAGACGTGGTCGCCCACGATGATTACCAGGGCCAAGCCCGGGTCGCCGACGCCTTGGCCACTCCGCTTGCGGCCGGGGAGTACTACTACGGCATTACCCCTTTCCGCCACCTCTTGGAGGCCCGGTCCATAGATATCGTGATGATCGACCTGCTCCGGGTCGGAGGGATTACCCCGTGGCGAAAGGTGGCGGGGATGGCTGAGGCGTTCAACATCCCGGTGGTCAGCCACTTGGTCCCCGAAATTCACCTGCAGCTTATGGCGGCCATCCCCAACGGTTTGACCGTTGAGTACATGCCTTGGACCCTGGCTTTGTTCGAGGAGACGCCTCAGTTGAGCGACGGCGAATTAGTCGTTCCCGGAAAGCCCGGCTTGGGCCTGAACTTCAGTCAAGAAGCGTTCGAGAAGTATCAGATTAGCTAACCTGATGTGCAAGTTTTTTATCGCCTGTCTAGGCATAACGCAAGGGTTGCTCCACCCCGGAAAGAAGGGGTGTTGTCGGCCTCGCCTACCTTTAGTGGGCCAGCCCGACCACGCTCCATTTCTCTCGTCGAAGGCGGGCCGCGGCTGACGGCGCATCACCATCAATACAAAATCCTCTGAGGAGAAAGACCATGGTCTCACAGCTTCGGGTTTACACCATCAACCGGGGAATGATGGACTCCTGGCTACAGCTATTCGAGGAGCACATACGGCCGGTGCACAGCAGGCTGGGAATGCCGGTGGAGCGCACTTGGGTCAACGCCGACCGCACCGAGTTCCTGTGGGTGCGCAGTTTCAAGAACGCGGAAGAAATTCCCGACAAAGAGGCGGCCTACTTCAGTTCACCGGAGCGCACCGCCCTGGGAGATAGGCCGCAACAGCACATCGCCAAGATGGAAGTAAAAGTCATCGAGCCGGTGCTGACCGGGGAGCCGCCGGCCTAGCCGCGGTCCGGGTTTACCGCCGAGTCCACCGGCAGTAAAGAGGCGGCCCAAGAAGGTGTTGAGGCGCGGCTTGTGGAAGCTTGATGCCCCCCGGTTCTTTCCCGGTGGATGGTTGCTTTAGAGCGTCTTCCACATCTCCACGTGGGGGATATTGACCTCTAGGAAGGTGTCCCCTTGCTCGCGGTAACCGTGGGCAGCGTAGAAGCCCTTTACGTACTCTTGAGCGTGGAGGACACAGCGGGTCATGCCCTGGTCCCGGGCCGACTGCTCCAAGAATTCCAGGATCCGGCCCCCTATCCCGCGCCGCCGCCAGGCTGAATCCACCGCCATGCGGCCGATCTTGGCCCCGTTGCCGTCTTCAGTATTATCTATAGCGACCAGCCGCCCGGTGCCCACTACCTTTCCTTGACATAAAGCGATGGCGTGAGTGGCGGCGGCGTCGGCCTCGTCCAGCTCCTCCTCGGGGGGTATGGACTGCTCACCGACGAACACCCGGAAACGCACCGCGATGGCCGCTTCGAGCTCCGCCTCGGTGCCGACCAGCTTGATTTCTACCGTTTCCAACTTCAATGGCCCGGGTTGCCGGTTTCGGGCTAACCGGATTCGGGGTACTCCCAACGCGGGAACAGCCGTCGATTGAATGCTGAAGGCTACCCGAACACTATGGCGCCGCGGCCCACCTCGCCGTTGTCCAAGTCGTCGTATGCCTCGTTGATCTGGTCCAGGCTGTAGTGGCGGACCACCAAATCGTCCAAGTTAAGTTTGCCCGACAGGTACAGGTCAACCATCTTGGGCATATCCACCTGGGACTTGGCAGAGCCGTAGTAGGTACCTCGCACCGTCCGCTCCAACCGGACCAAGTCCACGGCGTTGAGGGGGACTTCGGCCCCCGTGGGCGCAATGCCAACCACGGTCACTGTGCCGCTCTTCCGGCACATTTCGTAAGACGCCTTGATGGTTTCCGAGGAGCCAAAGACTTCGAAGGTGTAATCGGCGCCCAAGCCGCCGGTAAGCTCTTTCACTTGGGCCACGGGGTCCCGGTCCGAAGCGTTGACCGAGTGGGTGGCCCCGAACTTCATAGCGAACTCCAACTGGCTTTCCCGGATGTCCACGGCGATTATCTTGGATGCGCTTACCAGTCGCGCCCCCATGATGACGTTGAGGCCCACGCCGCCGCATCCAACTACCGCCACGGTGCTGCCCGGCTGGACGTTAGCCGAGAATATGGCCGCGCCCACTCCGGTTGGGACGCAGCAGCCGATCATGGCCGCCTTGTCCATGGGGATCTGGGCTTGAGTGGGTACGCAGCCCGTTTCCGGGACCACGGCATATTCGGCGAAACACGCGACTTTGCCCATGTGGTGGATATACTGGTCCCCTTTGTGCAAGCGGCAGGTACCGTCATACATGTTGGGACCCGTGGCCATGTGGTTGTCGCAGAGGTTGGTGTTGCCATCCAGGCACGACTTGCACCTACCGCAGGCGGGGACGAAGGATAAGATGACCTGCTGGCCCGGCTTCACCGACGTTACGCCCGGCCCCACCTTTGCCACAGTGCCGGCGCCTTCATGTCCCAATACCACCGGGATAGCTATTGGCGCGTCTCCGTGCATGAAGTGGCGGTCGCTGCGGCAAATGCCCGCCGACCCTATTTCAACCAGCACCTCGCCCTCTTTCGGGTCGTCGAGTTCGACCTCTTCCACCACCAAGGGGCGGCCTACTTCATAGAGGACCGCTGCCTTCATCTTTTGTGCCTCCTATGCTGGAATCGGCGCTTATCATGCCCTTCTGAGGGTGTTCTGTCAATGCTGCCGCGGCGGGCGGACGCCAGCTAACCCGCCGCGCCGGTTACGGTGCTTTATGTGTAGATGTCCAGAAGGTGTGGAGGGTGTTGGTTCCCAAGCTCCGGCCTCTCCCTCTGAGAGAGGGGGTTTCGCAAAGGTCTCGTCAAGGGAGAAGAGGGGCCGGCGGCGAGATTACGAGACTCCCGCCTAATTACCCGCGGCCCGAATCGCCGCAACTGTAGACGACCTTCGCTAGGCCGCCCGCCGATGGGCTACTCGTACACGTGGCCGGGGTAATAATTTAGCTGCACGAACTCTTTGGTACCGTCGGCGTGCTGCTTTATTCCGGTGTGACTGTGGCCGGGGGCGATAGTAGCTTCGTACTTGGTGGCGTAGCGTCTCAGCTTCTCTACGGAGTGGTTCCACTTGTCTTGGGAGACGCTGACCAAATTACCGTGGCCGGGCGGCCCGTAGCTCTCGTGGTGATGTATCGCGTCGGATGCCAGAATCACCCAGCCGGTATGCTCCAAGCGCACCATCATGCCCATCTGGCCCCAGGTATGCCCGGGGAGGCTTATTAGCTTTACGCCCTTGAGAAGCTGCTGCTCGCCGTAGACCAGGGTGGGCTTCTTTCTGGGCAGAAACTCGTAGTCGGCCCGGGACATGAAATAAGCGTTTTCTTCCAGGCTCATTATCCCGTGGTACTCATCCTCGTGCAGAACGATTTCCGCGTTGGCGTCCTCGAAGAGGCGCAACCCGCCGGCATGGTCCATGTGCATGTGCCCCATCACCACGATGTCGAAGTCCTCCGGGCCTTTGCCGATGGACTTGAGCTTGGCTTCCAAGAGGTCCTCGGTTTTGAGATCGGACCATCCGCCGCCCTGAGAGTACGATTCAGGCCACTCCTCATTCCATTTTGGGCTTACCCCCGTCTCGAATAGGATGCGCCCTTCGGGGTGCTCCACGACGTAGGCCAGGGAGGGGCACTGGTACCAGGTCCTTTTCTTGTCGGTATCACCGGGCTTTAGCGCTATCGTGGGGTGGGCCGGCAGCATTCCGTCCATGTCCAGACCGAAGGACCCCAGGTGTAGTCCGTACATCTTCGTGTTCATAACACTCCTTCGCCATTTGACGCTTCTTCTCTATTCCTCGATTTTCTCCAAGGGGGCGAAGCTGAGGAGGAGCCGCTTCAGACCAACCCCGTCACGGAATTGGACCGTGACTTGGATATCGTCTGTGTCCGGCTCGCAACCCATCACCACGCCCTCGCCGAAGCTGGTGTGGCGGACCAGATCGCCGGTCTGCAGCACCGGGCGGGTCGGTTGGCTGGCCTGCGTCTCTTCCATCTCCCACCGGGGAATGGGACGCCGTTGCGGACCAGCCGGGGTCTGAGGCGTCTTTCCCGGCGCCAGCAGGTGTTGGGGGATGTCCCGTAGGAAACGCGACGCCAAGGTGGGGCCGCCCCTGCCGGCGATACCCCGGCGGAAAGCTCGCAGCAAGTAGAGCCGTTCTTCGGCCCGGGTAATACCCACGTAGCACAGCCGGCGTTCCTCTTCCAGTTGCTCCGGGCTTTCCATCGACCGGCTGTGGGGCAGCAGCCCCTCTTCCAACCCGACGATGAATACCACCGGAAACTCCAGGCCCTTGGCCTGATGCAGGGTTATCAACGTCAAGGAATCCTCCGACTCCTCGTAGTTGTCCACCTCGGCGACCAGAGACAAGCGCTCCAAGAGGGTGGCCAGCCCATTGGGGGGTTCCTCCGCGTTGAACTCTTGGGCTGTCGCCCGCAGTTCCAGGATGTTCTCCCAGCGCTCCTCGGGACGGTCGTCGCTTTCCTGCACGTGGCGCCGCAGTCCCGTGTCTTCCAGAACCCGGTCGATCAATTCCACTATCGTGACCTTGTCGGCCAGTTCGATCAGCTTGGTCACGACGCTGACGAACCCGGTGATGGAATTCACCGCCCGGGACGGCAACGACACGGGGGACGGCTCCCCCGCCGACCGGGCGGCCGCAATCCGGCGCATCGCCGTGAACAACGGAATATCTTCCCGCTGGGCCCATTGGGACAAGTCTTGAAGGGTCTTTGCTCCGATGCCTCTTGCCGGGACGTTGATAACCCTGGTCAGGTTAACTTCGTCTTGGGGATTGTAGAGCAGCTTCAGGTAGGCCATCAGGTCCTTGACTTCCCGTCTGTGGTAGAACCTGACGCCGCCGACCAGCCGGTACTTCATACCCTGGTGGAGGCAGGCCTCCTCCAAGGCCCGGGACTGGGCGTTGATCCGGTACATAACGGCGCAGTTTCCCGGGCGCATCTTGTTTTCCCGGACCAACCGCGCCACTTCCCCAATGGCGAATCCAGCCTCGTCGGCCTCGTCATAGGCCTCGTGTAGCTGCACCTGTTCCCCTTGGTCGTTGTCGGTGAACAAGTCCTTCTGCAACCGTATATCGTTGGCGGAGATCAGGTGTTTTGCGGTTTCCAATATGTTGGCCGTGGAACGGTAATTCTGATCTAGGGATATGGTAGCGGCCCCAAGATAGTCCCGCTGGAAGCTAAGGATGTTCCGAATATCGGCGCTGCGCCAAGAGTAGATCGACTGGTCCGGGTCCCCCACGACGCAGATGTTCTTGCGCTCGCCGGCCAACAGCCGGGCGAGGCTGTACTGCGCGACGTTGGTGTCTTGGAACTCGTCCACCATCAAGTACAGATAGCGCTCTTGATATTTTGCCCGCACCTCTTCTTGGTTTTGGAGCAACTGGACCGACCTCATCAGCAGGTCGTCGAAGTCTACGGCATTATTGCGGGCCAAGAGCTCTTCGTAATGGCGGTATACCCGGGCGCAGTTTTCCTCGAAGTAGTCATGGGCATTCCCGGTCAATCCTTGGGAGTCGAGCAGCACGCTCTTGGCCCGAGAAATAACGCCCCGGACGGCTTGGGGAGGATTTTGCTTGGGCTCCAGTTCGGCCAACTCCATCGCTTGCTTGATAAGGGCCAATTGGTCTTCCGCGTCGTAGATGGTGTAGTTGGACGGCAGCCCCACCGAGTTTCCTTCCCGGCGGAGCAGCAAGGCGCAAAAGGCATGGAAAGTGCCAACGGTGAGGGAGTCGGCCCGGGTACCGACCAAGCGCTGCAACCGGCCCTTCATTTCCCGGGCGGCCTTGTTGGTGAAGGTGACGGCGGCGACGCGGTAGGGGCTAACCCCGCAGGCCCGTACCAAGTAGGCAATGCGGTGGGTGATGACCCGGGTCTTGCCGCTGCCCGGGCCGGCGACTATCAACAAAGGGCCGTCGATGGTCTCGACGGCCTCTCTCTGGGCAGGGTTCAGGCCCTCCAAGACTTCAGCGTTGGGGGTCATGGGCCAATTATAGCACGGGGCGGAGCGGACGCGGCCTGCCCCAGACTCCCCTCTCTCCGAACAACTATCGCCGGCGCACGTCGTAGCGGCCCAAGATGCCGAATGCTATAATCCAAACCCGCCGGCCGAGGACGGCGAAACTAAGAAATAGCGGGTTGGAGCGGACCAATGGGGGTACGGCTCCCTCTGGGTACCGTCCCCTAGAGGCGCTACGTCGAGAGAGTGGATAAGGAATGCTTAAGATCTCCAAGCAGAACCTGAGGACTCCGGGGCCTACACCCGTGGAAAGTGACATTGCGGAGGCCATGTCCAACCCGATGATCAATCACCGGGGCCCGGAGTTCAAGGAGCTGATCTACCGTACCACCGAGCAGCTCAAGCGGGTGTTCTTGACCCGCAATGACTTGTATATCTTGACCGGGTCGGGCACCGGCGCGCTGGAGGCCTGCGTCGTCAATACCCTTTCGCCCGGTGATAAGGTGCTATCGGCCACGGCGGGGGATTTCGGGAACCGGTTTACCGACATCGCTGCGGCCTACGGGGCCAACGCCCGGCAACTGGAGTTTCCATGGGGCAGGCCGGTGGACCCGGAAGCCGTACGAAAGGCCCTCCAGGATGATCCGGAGATCAAGGCGGTGCTGGTGACCCATAACGAGACCTCCACCGGCATTACTCACCCAATGAAGGACATAGCCGCGGTAGTGAAGGGAGAGTTCGACAAGTTGCTGCTGGTGGACGCGGTCAGCAGTCTTGGGTGCATTCCCTTGCTCGTGGATGATTGGGGCTGCGACTTGGTGGGGACGGCGTCCCAAAAGGGTTTCATGGTCCCTCCCGGCCTGGCTTTCGTTAGTATTAGCGAAGCGGGGCATGAAGCCCAGAAAACCGCGGCCATGCCCCGCTTCTATTTCGATCTTCAAGCCGCTCAGCGGTACCTCGAGAGGGGTCAGACTCCCTGGACACCCGCCGTTTCGACTTTGTACGGGCTGTCGGTAGCGTTGGACCTACTTCTCAGCGAGGGAATGGAGAACGTCTTCCAGCGGCATGCCCGCATCGCCCAGTTTACCCGGGACGGTGTCAAGAGTCTGGGCCTGACCCTGTTTGCCGAGGACGAAGGCAGCGCTTCCAACACCGTAACTGCCGTCAACGTTCCTCCGGGAATAGACGCCGCCCAACTGATAGAAACGATGCGCACCGAACGAAACGTTGTCTTGGCAGGCGGGCAGGCCAAGCTCAACGGTAAAATCTTCCGCATCGGGCACTTGGGGCGGGTCTCCCAAGAAGAAATTGTAGAGGTCCTGGAAGCGCTCCAAGGGGTGTTGGCGAAACTGGGATTCAAGCCCCGCTAGGGCTGCGGAAGACCCCGTAGGAGCCGCAGCCTATGACTGAAGGCTGCCCGCTGCTCTTAGGCGCGGCGGCCCGGGTTACGCTAGGCGCCAAGGAGGCCGGTATCGTGGCGGTTTCGCAGCTGCAAAAAGCGATGGCCACTCTCCGCTTGAGCTTGGCGGAAATCGAAGATAAGGAGCGCCGGCTTGACTCTATGGTTGCTCAATTCCGCACCCAATTGAGGAGGTTTCCCCGCCAAGTGGTCTATGGCATGACCGGCCTGAATGCCTCGCTTACTGCCATGGGA
Source organism: Dehalococcoidia bacterium (assembly GCA_965197665.1). Classification (GTDB taxonomy): domain Bacteria; phylum Chloroflexota; class Dehalococcoidia; order Lucifugimonadales; family UBA3495; genus CBDANO01. The sequence goes on along the minus strand of CBDANO010000005.1, from coordinate 1,342,760 downwards.
GAAATCGAGGAACGGCTGGCCGACGCCGTAGCCAGCCGGAGGCGGTTGCTGGCCATAAAGAAGACGGCTAGGGAGGAGTTGGAAGCCTTGGAGGTGGTGAAGCGGGTGGACGAGGCCCGCCACTCGCTGCAAGACCTGCGCCGGCGTATGCGCGGTTCGGGGGAAGATTTCGCCGGTTTGGCCGAGGCTCGGCGTCTTGAGCAGGATATTGCGAAGAACAGTTAAGAAAGCGGAATGGGCGATTACCGGCAGTTGGGAAGAGCGGCAAGGATTATAATCCCCTGTTTTATAAAGCTGTATAACGTTCGCATCGACCTGATAGCCTTGTTTTTACCACACTTATCCCCACATAGATAATTGGACATTCTAGGCTTACTTGGGACTATCCCGTCATGAGGCTGCTAAAAGCCCTATCTCTGGACCTAATACGGGATTTCCGCCTGAGCGCTTGGTGGACTCAAAGGGTTAGGTCTTGGCAACTAGCAGAAGTGGGACCTCTTGAGGCCAAACGAAATGAGGCGCTATAGGACCCTCACTTAACTCCGCCTTAATTCTGTCCAACTAACCGGTTCCGCCTCAGTCAATGCCAAGTTGATGGCAAAGCTGAGCGAATTCCGGGCCGGACTGGACCTAGTGGCATTGCTGCACACCATCAGGGAAGCTCAGTCGGCGCTGGTGGCTGTCACCTCTCCGGACTTCGGTGAGACTCCCCACGGGGAGAGCCTGGACCGGTTCCTCGCCGGGCTACCCGGTCTGTGGCGTCAGGGTGAGGCGCGCCCTACTCATACGGCGAGGGTACGCGCTCCACGCCATTGGCGAACTCAAGAGGATCCCTTTGATGGAGTATAGTGCGACGTGCTGCTCTGGTTGCAGGAAGACCCGGACGCTACCGCCAAGGCGTTGCTGGAACAACTCCAGTCCAACTCCCCCGACCGCTTCACCGACGCCCAACTACACACACTGCAGCGCAGAGTGCAGCAATGGCGCGGCATCATGGCAAAAAAGCTGGTCTACGCTGCGGCCGGTGAACCCAGGGCGGAGTTCCATGAAATACCGGAATTAGCGCTGGTTGGAGCGGACCCCAAGTGCTAAAGTTTCGGTAACATTTCTCAGTGAGGCAACACGCAGGCAGTCCTAATTGTCGTTGATCACCTGATCTCCAACAAGGGGTTCGGGGAATGGGGAGAACTCCTGGGGGACACCGTCATCGCCTCGGCCGTCCTCGACCAATCCGATGTCCTTTCCACCATGACGGAGGATGCGATGTTGAGCGAAGTCTTTATGATCGATGATTCTCCTAATGTTTTGGTGAGAGTCGGAGTATTTCCGGAAGTGTCAGAAAAGGTAGGCCATGGATGGTGCCGCTATGCGTGCGCGCCTGCGACAGTGCAGTTCCGGCTTGATGGGAGTCAAGTAATTACAACTGATACCAAGCTGAGACGCAGCGAGTTTGAAGGCATTTCCCTAGACGTACCTGGGCCTGATGATACTGCAGACGAAGGCGAGGTTCCCTTTAATTCATGCCGCCCTGGCGGAGTAGCAAACGAGTATGGTGTCTTGGTGCATGAGGCCGGCCACGCATTGGGGATCAGAGAAGCAAATGATGGAATAGAGCAAATAATACATCACCCTACTATAAAAGACGCCGTCATGGGCGCCATCGATGACCCAGGTTACGCTTGTTCGCCGCACCCTTTTGACATAATGGCCATCTACGCGCTGTATCAGACGGTGGATTGAGCAATGGCCTTTAATGTGAGGCGATTCAATCGGCTGAGCCTTGGAATACTTGCGCTGTCGTTGGCTTTGGGAGTTTCCGGCTGCCAGGATGATCCCGTTAGTAGTCCGGGGTTCCAAAAAAGCCCGAAGCCCACTGTCAATGGCCGATCCGCCGGTTCAGGGATGGACAACATGCTCCAGACGCCAACTCCATCACCACGGGTCATGACGACGCCAACTTCGTCACCGCGGGTCATAACGATACCTGAGGCCTTCGACCCATGCGGTCCTTCGTTAAAGCGCTACTCTGGAGAATTACACGAGCATTTCCTCCATTGGACCAGAGACGGCGCTCATCTGGTGTTCGACCTCGACGACACCATCTGGACCTTGGACATCGAAGGCGCCCGGTTGCAAGAGGTCGCTGATGTAGATTCCGACTATCGGTCGCACGTTAGAGGCGAGGGATATTATAGGTTCCTGTACGGGTTCCACGCCGACGTATCACCGGACGGTTCCCGTATCGTCTATGCCAGTTGCGAGTACATGCTCGATAAGCCGTTTACCGACACTATGGAAGCGAGCACCATTTATAGTGAGGGTTACGAGCTCGCGGCGGTCAATGTCGACGGCACAGCGCAGAGGAGACTGACAAAGACCGAGCATTTCGACAACTATCCGGCGTGGTCACCCGATGGGACACAAATTGCCTTTGTCGCCTACTCAGGTAGGGGTCTAGATTCCTCTCACTATCCGACACACCACGAACATCAGGACGCTATGAAAATAGCCATAATGTCTTCAGATGCGCAGTCTGTAGAGGAGGAAGAAATAAGATGGCTCTGGTCTACGAAGAGGGTCGCTCTATATCCTCCGGTGTGGTCGCCTGACAGTCAACGCTTGGCGTTTATCACCAACGAAGGAGAGAATCGTCCACATAAGCGTATCCTCTACACCATTGGGTCAGACGGGTCAGAAATGAACAGGATAGGAGAGACGACGGCTCTGCCTACGTGGTCCCCCGATAGCGAGGAGTTGGCCTTCGCTGCGGTCGATGATGAAGAGGCAATGATTTACATAGTTGAGCCCGACGGCGCCGGCCTGCGCCGAGTCTGGAGCAGCGGGCCTGACGGGACCAATCCACCGATCTCCCAGGTGTCGTGGTCGCCCGACGGGTCAGAACTTCTCTTTATTTCCGACCAGACATACGTCGTAGGTTCGGACGGCGGTGACCTGCGCCGTTTGGTGGAGGGCGTTCCCACAACGTCTGCCTGGGTCGGCCAGGCCTCTTGGTCGCCGGACGGGTCCAGGATTGCCATCCACAATCTGGGCGGCTGGCTCATCACAGTATGCCGAGATGCAACAGACCTGCGTGTCCTAATAGAAGTGGATGCCAATGGCCGCCTCCGTGCGTTGAATCCGCCTCCACCTGATGCACCCGCCGACCCTGCGGCGTGTTCAACTGGTCTTCCGAAAGAGGCGGTGGGTCCTTGAGTGTCGGCGCAATAAAATGGAAGCAATTGCTTACGCTGGCAGCATTGTCGTTACTTTTCGCTGTCTATGGATGTAGCGATAGTGGGAACAACAACGTGCCTAGGTCCGACGAGGGAGCTTTCCAGACCCGAGAACCTTCGCCTGTCCCGGAGGATACTGTGTTCCAAGAACCTTCAAATAACCACAACATCCCAGAACATCAGATGCCTTTGCTGGATGGAAGTCAGGAATCTTATCGAGGAGATTCCGATGCTCCTGTCTCATTGAATTCAACCACGCCATGCGGGAAAATGGACGGGCATATAGACCCCTGCGAACTACGTGACGTTAGTTCCTTCAATCTATTTTCCGTACCCGCCAGTAGTGGTGTGGCACACGCTCTGGAAGAGACTCCTAGCGTGGAGGAAGTGCTGGAGAAGGGTTTGCGGCTGGCTGGGGCATCTCCGGTTCACCTAGTACATGGTCAAAGCTGAAGAGTCAGGATAGAGACGGCGGAGTTTGGCTCTGGCGTCCTGGGCAGTGAACCGCCAGTTGATGTTGGCTCCCGACGCGTTGCGCTCCGCCTCAAAGGCGCCGATGCTCCTTTGCAGGGCATCTTCATCGGCGTTCCGTCCCCTGAGGCAGGCCCGGGCCAACACGCTGAACTCAATCTCGGCCATGTTGAGCCAGCTGCCATGCTTGGGTGTGTGGTGGAACTCCAGCCTCTTGACGATGCGCCTGGCCTCTGCCGCTGGAAAGGTCTCGTACAACGACGCCATCCTATGGGTGTTCAAATTGTCCAAAACCACTCGGACCACGGGTATGTCGGGATAGGCCTCGTCCACCAGCCAGCGCATCTGGTGGGCAAAGTCCCGCATGGTCCGCCGCTCAGTTACTGCCACGTGCCGCCAGCCCCGGCGGGGCTCGCAGCTGAGAAACAGGTTACGGGTGCCTGCACGCTGATACTCGTAGTCCTGACGCCTGGGCCTCCCAGGCTTTGCCGGCAGCGGTTCCCTGATGTGGGCCAGCAACTGGGTGGAGGTCTCGTCGAAACAGATCACCGGCCTCTGGGGGTCGTAGGGTTCGGCGTAGAGGTCCAGCACGTCCTCCATGGCCGCCACAAACTCACTGCTCACCTTCGGGATGCACCATTGCTGCTTCCGCCACGGCTTGAGCGCGTTTTTTTCAGCCGAAGCCGCACCGTCTCGTGGGACAGGGACTCTACTAGTCCCAGCTCCACCGCCTTGCCCGCCAGCAGGCGCAGCGTCCAGTGGCCGCGGCCTTCGGGGGCCGGGCTGCAGGCCAAGGCTATCAGGTGGGCCTCGCCTCGGTCATCCAGTTTGCGGTGCCGGTTGACCTGGTTGTGGCGCCGCAGCACCTCATCCAATCCCTCCTCGGCGTACCGCCGCTTGGCGCGGAACACCGTCCGCTCCGACACGTCCAGGGCAGCGGCCACTTGAGAAGCAGTCCAGCCCTCATCCGTTCTGAGCAGAATGCGCGCTCGGGTGATGGCCTGCGCGGAACTCCTGCCGGAGCCGCCCTCTCTCCTGGGTGCTCAGCTCTACGCCATATATTTCCTGAACCATGGATGCCCCACCTCCCTCAACTCTGCTTCACTCTACAAGGTAGCATTCCGCTCCCCCCATGTAATACCTGACAATACGGATTTGACCCAGTACTAGGGGGTGGGGGTGGGTACCGGCGCGGGAGCGGGGATTGGCGCGGTGATGATATTAACTTCGCCCCAACCGGATAGAACTCCATCCATCCCACCCTCGTCAAGAGGGCCGGCGGACCATTTATGCCTTAGCGTCCTCCCGCTGTCGGTTACCCACCAGACCCAATAGGAGTCAAAGGGGCTGCGTACATCGGGGTTGGTATCAATGCCTTTGGGTTGGGCCACGGGAGGCCCCCGCTTGATATAGATGCTGTATTTCTTCGCGTCCACCCCGTTCACCGACCCCCGCCCCAAGTACTCCACGACGGTATCGTCGTCCAAGGGAAACCCGCAGAAGCTGGGAACATCGCTTACACTCCTTCCCGTATTCCCCCTACTTCCCGCACTTTCCGTGGAGAAGGTATCGTCCGTGACCTCCCACGCGCTCCATTCGCCGCTGTCTTCATCCAAGGCCCGGTGATAGGTTGTTTCACGGGTCTCAACCAGCGCCGCATCCCTTGTCCCATCTGACTGGGGTTCCCGTATCAGAATTTCCTCTTGCACAAGTTTGTCATTCTCCCTCATGTCATATCCCCGCGCATGGCTACCCATCTCACCAATCTCATACACCACCTTCCAAGGCATAGTGAGTTCGGGGTCCGGGAAACGGATCGTGATATCGTAATTGTTCCGGTCGGAGGCTGCGGCGTTGGCGCAAGCGTCCAAGACGGCTTCCTGCGCGCTAACGGGTGGTGTGGATGTCGGGGTCGGGGTCGGCGCTACGGTCGGGGTTAGCGTTGGCGTCTCGATTGGATTTAGCTGAGTTGGCAGGGGAGATGGAGTGGGCCTAGCTGTCGGCTCAAGGGTCGGCGTGAGCATTGGCAGGACGGTAACGGCAGGAGAGGGGGCCGGGGTAGCTGTCGGCTCCGGCCCGGCGCATCCCGCCAACGCAGTCGCTAGGACAACCAGCACTAGGAAATATCGCATCTCATTGATTGTATTGACGGTCGAATGCGTCCTCATCCATCGTCAATAACTGGATAAAGTCAATCAAGGCCAAGACGCCTGAAACGAACGCTCCGATGATAGTACACGTGAGAATTATACGGACTATCCCGCTGCTCTTTTCGCCGAGATAGAACTTGTGTGCCCCGAATCCTCCAATGAAGAAAGCCAACAGTGCTGCTGTCGTTTTGCTTTTCAAGGACGCCTCCCTCATGTCAAAGCTCAACTTGCCCGAGAGTGGACTATAGCACGCCGGATTCCATGTGTGCTATTAGTGAAGGAGCCACAGCCCAGGGGTTCCTTCTTGGGGTTGGTCTATGCGTCAGTCGAGTAGTAGGGTTTAGCCCATGTTCATGCCCTCTTGCGAGGCTGACTGAGGTGGACCCGGAAAACTGGACAGGTGGCTAAGTGAGAGTCCCGCTCCTAAACTAAGGGCAGCTGTTGCTATCTGGAAGGAGAAGGACATGGCGCAAGGAAGAAGGAAGCACAGCCCGGCCTTCAAGGCCAGGGTGGCCCTGGATGCGGTGAAGGGCGAGGAGACAGTGGCCCAACTGGCCGCGCGGTACGAAGTCCACCCGGGCCAGATTCAAGCCTGGAAGAAGGTCCTGACCGGGGGAGCCGCCGGTGTCTTCGGCAACGGTCAGGACCGGAAGGCCAAGAGCGAGGCCGCCCCGGTCGCCCGGTTGTACCAGGAGATCGGCCAGTTGAAGGTGGAGCGGGATTTCTTGGCGGAGAGGTCCGGTCCATGAGTCCGGCCCGGCGGCGGGAGACGGTGGACCGGGAGCATCCCTCGTTGCCGATAGTGGGGCAATGCGCCCTGCTGGGGGTGAGCCGCTCCAGCCTCTACTACCATCCCAAGGGGGCTTCGGAAGAGGACCTGTCGCTGATGCGGGAGATAGACCGGCAGTGCCTGGAGACCCCCTTCTATGGGTCTAGGCGGATGAAGGTCTGGTTGGAGCGGCAGGGCAAGCAGGTGAGCCGGAAGCGGGTGATGCGGCTGATGCGGGTCATGGGGCTGAGGGCCATCTACCGGCGACCCAGGACCAGCCGACCGGCGCCGGGAGTGCGGGTCTCTCCCTATCTGTTGGGGAAGGCCGAAATCACCAGACCCAACCAGGTGTGGGCCGCCGACATCACTTACCTGCCCATGGAGCGGGGATTCCTCTACCTGGTGGCGGTCATGGACTGGCACAGCCGGTATGTCCTGTCCTGGCGTCTGTCCAACACCCTGGAGGCCGGCTTTTGCGCCGAGGCTCTGATGGAGGCGCTGGATAGGGGGAGGCCGGAGGTGTTCAACACCGACCAGGGGAGCCAGTTCACCAGCCAGGAATTCACCCAGGTCCTTCAGGACCGCGGTGTGAGGATCAGCATGGACGGGAAGGGGCGGTATGCCGACAACATCTTGGTGGACCGGCTGTGGCGCACGGTGAAGTACGAGGAGGTGTACCTGAAAGCCTACGCCAGCGCGGGGGAGGCCCGGGGGGGAACTGGGAGCTTACTTCCGGTTCTACAATGACCAGAGGCCCCATCAGGCCCTGGGATATAGGACGCCGGGGGAAGTGTTATCTGAGGGCCGGGCGCCCCAAAATGAAGAGTCAACAGTTGGGAGGTGGTCGCCGGAAGCAGACGTGGTATCTTATGCGGGAGCGGCGGGACCCTCACTTAACTCCGCCTCAATTCTGTCCAACTAACCGGGTCCACCTCAGAATGAGACACATTGGGTCATCTTTGTGCTTATCGATCAGGAGTTACGGATGATCAATATCGGGGACGCCTCAGATGAGCCAAGCATCTAACTATCCTCAACACCGACGACCAGGGCCACGCTCATGATAACGTAAAGAAAAGGGGAAGTGAGGACTGCTCGCTGTCCACGGACGTATGCTATCTCCCCACGGTGACCTCTCATTACGCAGTCGAGTCTCCGGGTACTATCGAGGGTACAGAATATCCGGGACGCATACAATGACCTCTGGAGGCCGCACCATCACCCTAAGGACATCCCTGCCTAACTAGGAGGAGATGAAGAAAACACGAGCATTGCTAGCAGGTGGAGGAATAGTTGTCGCTGGACTGGTGGCCTTGATTGTGGTCATCTTTTGGCCCGGAGGGGCGACTAACCCCCAGGAAGTCATAACGGACACCTGTGCCGACCTCTGGGTTCTTGGACACTTTGATATCACGATCCAGCCGTTCAACTCCGAGGGCAACGTGCCCCAGCTGGTGGAGTATGAGGTTAACGTTGCGGGGTATCACAGGCGGATATACGACACCAGTGGGGCGGACAGAAGGATCATCAGTGAAATGTACAGGATACTTGCCCCCAGGGGCGCACGTCCGCTGACGCATGGAGACCTGGCAGAGTACACCAACTATTATCGAGGCTTTGCTGGTAATGTGGCGAGCGATTGGACGACTGATACGGACTCCGGGGAGATTGATCTCGAATCCGCCAAGTTTTGCGGTTTTCACATGGACACCCTCATCAACCTCCAGTCCCATGGCCAAGAGACCCTAAATGGAGTGACCACCACAAGATATTCCGCCACGGTAGAATTTCCTGGAGACCTCCCCGATGACCTGTGGGAGTTCTGGATTGATTCCAGTGGGAGGGTAGTCCAGATGAAGGCAACCGACGTAGACATCGGGGTGGGCCAACTTGTAACTTATTCAGGATGGGGGGAACCCAACATTGTTGTCGCACCGATATTAACGCCTGCCCCCACCCCCTAACCGTTTGGCAAAGGCACCCACGGAATACCAGAGAGCACCCAAACCGAAGGGGGCCAACACAGCAAGCAATATTACCACTCCCAGCAGCCCCGCCGCCGCGACACGACCTGCTATTGGTCCTGCCTCTGCCCAAGTAGCTCCTTGCACCGGGGGCACCGCTCGCGTCTGTTCTTCCCCGCCCGCCGGTGTTGGGGCGGAATCTTCTGACCGCGCTCGCATTCGGTGGACTCGTGGTAGACGTTTGGATCGGTGGGATTGGATGAGCAGGAGGGCGCAACCTTCATCGTGTTCGTCACAGCGCAACCTCTGGTCATGTTTCGCGCTGGCCGGGTACAGAATAGACCAGTGGGGGAGTAACGGCAAGCCCGCCACACCAATTTACGAATGCGGCGGGTGCGAGGCTAAGGCAGATGCAGGAGACGCATCGGTGAATACGGGGCGAGCGACCCACAACCCCGGCTAATTACGCGCCGGGATCACGCCCATGTGCGATCTGGGCGCGACGTAAGGCTATGGCATCGCTCAAATATCTAGTACTGGGTCAAGCTCGCATTGTCAGGTATTACATGGGGGGAGCGGAATGCTACCTTGTAGAGTGAAGCAGAGTTGAGGGAGGTGGGGCATCCATGGTTCAGGAAATATATGGCGTAGAGCTGAGCACCCAGGAGAGGGGGCGGCTCCGGCAGGAGTTCCGCGCAGGCCATCACCCGAGCGCGCATTCTGCTCAGAACGGATGAGGGCTGGACTGCTTCTCAAGTGGCCGCTGCCCTGGACGTGTCGGAGCGGACGGTGTTCCGCGCCAAGCGGCGGTACGCCGAGGAGGGATTGGATGAGGTGCTGCGGCGCCACAACCAGGTCAACCGGCACCGCAAACTGGATGACCGAGGCGAGGCCCACCTGATAGCCTTGGCCTGCAGCCCGGCCCCCGAAGGCCGCGGCCACTGGACGCTGCGCCTGCTGGCGGGCAAGGCGGTGGAGCTGGGACTAGTAGAGTCCCTGTCCCACGAGACGGTGCGGCTTCGGCTGAAAAAAACGCGCTCAAGCCGTGGCGGAAGCAGCAATGGTGCATCCCGAAGGTGAGCAGTGAGTTTGTGGCGGCCATGGAGGACGTGCTGGACCTCTACGCCGAACCCTACGACCCCCAGAGGCCGGTGATCTGTTTCGACGAGACCTCCACCCAGTTGCTGGCCCACATCAGGGAACCGCTGCCGGCAAAGCCTGGGAGGCCCAGGCGTCAGGACTACGAGTATCAGCGTGCAGGCACCCGTAACCTGTTTCTCAGCTGCGAGCCCCGCCGGGGCTGGCGGCACGTGGCAGTAACTGAGCGGCGGACCATGCGGGACTTTGCCCACCAGATGCGCTGGCTGGTGGACGAGGCCTATCCCGACATACCCGTGGTCCGAGTGGTTTTGGACAATTTGAACACCCATAGGATGGCGTCGTTGTACGAGACCTTTCCAGCGGCAGAGGCCAGGCGCATCGTCAAGAGGCTGGAGTTCCACCACACACCCAAGCATGGCAGCTGGCTCAACATGGCCGAGATTGAGTTCAGCGTGTTGGCCCGGGCCTGCCTCAGGGGACGGAACGCCGATGAAGATGCCCTGCAAAGGAGCATCGGCGCCTTTGAGGCGGAGCGCAACGCGTCGGGAGCCAACATCAACTGGCGGTTCACTGCCCAGGACGCCAGAGCCAAACTCCGCCGTCTCTATCCTGACTCTTCAGCTTTGACCATGTACTAGCACTATGGCTGGTACAGGAAATGGGGCAAGACCAGCGAAGCAGGAATTGCTGGCGACGATCCGGGACCGGTACCAAGAGTCGTCCAAGAAAGAGAAAGGCCGGATTCTCGACGAGTTCATAGCAGTGACCGGCCACCACCGCAAGTATGGCATCAGGTTGCTGGCGCAAACCGGCTACGACGCAGGGAAATCACCGGTAGTGAAGGGCCGACGCATCTACGACGAGGCCGTCCGCGAGGCGGTGATCGTGGTCTGGGAGGCAGCCGACCGGATCTGCGGCAAACGGCTGAAGGCGGCGCTGCCCAACCTGGTGGACTCCATGGAGCGGTATGGGCATCTGAGTCTCGATCCTGCCGTGAGGGAACGTCTCCTCGCCGCCAGCGCGTCCACCCTGGACCGTCTGCTCAAACCCATCAGGGCCACTGCGGGCAGCCGCCGTAAACGCCGGAAGAGACCGTCGATGGGAGGCCGGGTGCCGGTGCGTACCTTCGCAGATTGGAATAAGCCACCGCCGGGGTTCCTGGAGATTGACTTCGTGGCGCACTGTGGCGGGCCGCTATCGGGGTCCTTCATCCACAGCCTGGTGGCAACCGACGTCTGCACCGGTTGGACCGAAGCCGTTCCGCTGCTGGCCCGCGAGCAGTCCCTGGTGATCGAGGGCCTGGAGGCCATTGCCCGGCAGCTGCCTTTCCCGGTTCTCGGGATCGATTCGGACAACGACAGCGCCTTCATCAACGAGACGCTGATAGGTTGGTGCAACGAACGGGGGATCGAGTTCACCCGCTCCCGAGCGTACCGCAAGAACGACCAGGCCTGGATTGAGCAGAAGAACGGAGCTGTAGTGCGCCGCTTCGTTGGCTATGACCGTTACTCCGGCCCGGTGGCTGGCCAAACTATGGCCCATCTGTACGGTGCGGTACGCCTGTATGTGAACTACTTCCAGCCCTCGTTCAAGCTGGTGGAAAAGACCCGGGACGGCGCCAGCGTGGTCAAGCGCTACAGCCCGCCGGCCACGCCCTGCGACCGGCTGATGCAGCACGACACAGTCAGTGCCAAGTTGATGGCAAAGCTGAGCGAATTCCGGGCCGGACTGGACCCAGTGGCATTGCTGCACACCATCAGGGAAGCTCAGTCGGCGCTGGTGGCTGTCACCTCTCCGGACTTCGGTGAGACTCCCCACGGGGAGAGCCTGGACCGGTTCCTCGCCGGGCTACCCAGTCTGTGGCGTCAGGGTGAGGCGCGCCCTACTCATACGGCGAGGGTACGCGCTCCACGCCATTGGCGAACTCAAGAGGATCCCTTTGATGGAGTATGGTGCGACGTGCTGCTCTGGTTGCAGGAAGACCCGGACGCTACCGCCAAGGCGTTGCTGGAACAACTCCAGTCCAACTACCCCGACCGCTTCACCGACGCCCAACTACGCACACTGCAGCGCAGAGTGCAGCAATGGCGCGGCATCATGGCAAAAAAGCTGGTCTACGCTGCGGCCGGTGAACCCAGGGCGGAGTTCCATGAAATACCGGAATTAGCGCTGGTTGGAGCGGACCCCAAGTGCTAAAGTTTCGGTAACATTTCTCAGTGAGGCAACACGCAGGCAGTCCTAATTGTCGTTGATCACACGCATCATTGCCACCCAGGAGGCGCCGCCCAGTCCGGTATTTCTTCGAAACGGCCACGGCCATTCCGCAAGTGTTCCTGTCCCGCCTTCTGGCGCCAACGGCTTGAGCGAACACTGGACAGTGACTCTCGAACCGCTGGACTCAAGGGCGGAGGACGAGAACAGTCACGGTATGGTCACTGACGACGTGGCCACAGCCGCCAAGGCCGCAGCAACCTCTGCGCGCAAGCCGACCTTCCTTCAGAGGGAGATATGGAAGGCGATTCAGAAAGCCAGACGCAAGGGGATGTCCCTTTGAGCTATTGAGCGGGAATTGGGAATCCACAGGGGCACCATCAAAAAATACCTGAATGCCGAAGGTCCACCAACACAACAATCCGGCCGGTATGGTTGCCGTCACGTCGTCATCTGATACCATCGAGGCCTAACCGAGTGACATTTATGCTGAACACTTAAGCGGACATTTTCGCTGGACATCGACGCCACTTGGCCTAATTTCTCTCCGCCCTTGACAGTCAGATGCGGGGTTGTTTTCGAAAAGGTGCTGCAACGATAATAATAGTCGGCGCTATTCTTATCTCCGCTAATAAGGGGGTACATGACATCTACATCTGAGCGAGAACGACAGCCCCATGGTCGTCTGATGAGCTGCCTGGGCGGGTATCAGGCCTTTGTGCCGGCACCACCTCCACCCCCACTGACATGGGACGAGGGGCTAACGGTCTCACTCTCTTCCGCAGACCGAGAGGTCGGCAGGCTTGCCGGAGAAGGGCGGCGCCTGACTAATCCACACCTACTTATCCGGCCTTTCGTCCGTAAGGAGGCTGTCCTATCCAGCCGCATGGGGACTCAGGCGACCCTCGGAGAACTGCTGGCCGCCGAGGCCGGGGCAGCCGTTGGAAAGAAGCCCCGCCGACCTGCGGGAGGTGGGGAACTATGTGACGGCCTTGGAGTACGCCGTTGAGCGCCTAGATCCCTTGCCTCTGTCGCTACATTTGGTGCGCGAGATGCACGAACGCTTGATGCACAACGTTCGCGGCGGTGAGTTCCACAGCGGTACACGCCATGCGACTTAGTTGAATAGCTGCACCCCTTCAGCGAGGGCAGCCTTGCCAAGCGCCCCGTCCAGTGTTGCGAGTTCCGCGCTCTCCCTCTTGGCTAACTCCAAATAGAGGGCATCGTAGATAGACAACTTATGGGCTCTTGCTAGATCGAAGGCGGACTGAAGGTCAGGGTCCACATCCGTTCGGATGGGCAAGCCCTTCAGGGCGTCCAAGCGGTTCTTGACTCCGCTCATGGAAAGACGTCCGCGCCTTTCAGCCGTGAGCAAGGAGTTGCGCGTTTCTAGGTGCCAGAGCTGCGGTGCCAGTGCTCCATCCTCTACGAGTCGGTTTAGCGCCCTGTCCGCACGTGGTTCGCTCTCGTCGCTAAAGAGCCACGCAACAACAATAGACGCATCGACAACCAATCCGCTCATAGGCGATGGCCCTCATGGCGCGAGGCGAGTATTTCTTCGGCGGAGAAGTTCACGGACTCCCAGGTGGCACGGCGCTGCCGGAACCGCTCCACGGCCATTTCGCGACTGGCGCGGTCTTCTGCACGAGCGGGAACCAGGTGCGCAATCCGCTTGCCATGCCGGGTTATGGCAACGGTCTCTCCGTGCTCTACTGCCCGAAGGAGTTCGGGCAGGCGCGTCTTGGCTTCGGTAGATCGAATCTCACGCATGTCTAGCTCCAACCTGTTGTTTTGACCATACCATCTTACTTCTTGCCGCTACGCTAGGTCAAGAATTGTCTTGGAGTAGAACGATGTGCAAAAGGCCTAGTCCAGCGGTGCGTCGCTAGGCTCAAAGCTTTGGTTCTGGATGAGTAGAGCGGACGAAAGTAGGAAGCATTGAATGCAGTCAGGTCAAGGCGTCTTTAGTAGTGTTAGCGCCGATGTAAAAATGAGCGAAATCGCCGAAATAGAATTGACCCACCTGAGACCAGAGGCATCATCTACGGAGAATCCGTGGAGGTGCTGTAGAGAGATTGATAAAGGTGGGAGAAGTGAAAGAGATATACGAGATGAAAGGCGCGGGCTGTTCGACCAGGGAGATTGCGCAGAGGTTGGGCATTGCTCGAAACACGGTGCGCCGGTATCTGAACACACCGGAGGCGATCTTGTGTAGGTCGTCAGCGATAATGGGACACCCGAGAGGATAGGAAAAACCCGAGGTTTGAGGTGGATTGAGCTCCCGGACTGAGGGTAGAGTGCCCTAGGAATTCTCTGAACAAGTCGGGTGGGTTGTGGCATAGTTAGGCTGAACCAGCCGGTGCCTGTTGAGGGAGTGAAGGCAGATGGACCAGCCGACTTTTTCCGACCTGGAATACCAGGGCAAGAAGCGCAAGACCCGCCGGGAGCTGTTCCTGGAACGGATGGAAGGCTTGGTCCCTTGGACAAACCTGGAGGAACGCATCCGCCCCTTCTACCCCAAGGCGGGAAGGGGGAGGCAGCCCTATCCACTGTCCGTCATGTTGAGAACCCACTGCGTCCAGCTCTTCTACAATCTCAGCGACCCGGGCATGGAGGATCTGCTCTACGAGTCCGACCCGGTGCGGCGGTTCGTGGGGCTGAATCTCTCAGGTCCCCTGCCCGACGAAACCACCATTCTGAATTTCCGGCACCTCCTGGCAAACCACAAGCTGGGGCAGGGCCTTTTGGATGAGATCAACGCCCACCTGGAGTCCTAGGGACTGCGGCTCAGGGAGGGAACGATTGTGGACGCCACCATCATCGAGGCCCCTTCTTCCACCAAGAACCGGGCTGGGGAGCGGGACCCGGAGATGCATCAGACCAAGAAGGGGAACCAGTGGCACTTCGGGATGAAGGCACACATCGGGGTGGACGCCCATACGGGCATAGTCCACAGCATGAGCGCGACAGGGGCCAACACTCACGATGTTACGCAGGCGCACAACCTGCTGCACGGGGGCGAGACGGTGGTGTGGGGTGATGCCGGGTATCAGGGGGTGCATAAGCGGAGGGAGAACTTGGGGCTGGGGGTGGAATGGCGGGTGGCGATGCGTCCCGGGAGTCGGCGGAAGCTGGAGCCTGGGAGCGAAGAGGCGCTGGATGAGAAGGCGAAAGCGTCAGTAAGGGCCAAGGTGGAGCACCCCTTCCTGAGGCTGAAGCGGATGTTCGGTTACGACAAGGTTCGCTACCGGGGGCTGGCGAAAAACATGGAGCGGCTGGCGCTGCTGTTCGGGCTGGGTAATCTGCTGACGGCGCAGGGTCAACTGGCGGCGTAGTGCGCGTTACCGCGGGACAACGCTGGTCTCAGGGCCGCATCAAGCCTCCAACAGCCCAGTCAGGGGCGAAACTCAAGGGGCTGAGTGCTGGCCAGCAAGCACCGACCCGCAGTTCTCACCCCTTACACAGCTC
The DNA here is from genome assembly GCA_965197665.1 of Dehalococcoidia bacterium. Classification (GTDB taxonomy): domain Bacteria; phylum Chloroflexota; class Dehalococcoidia; order Lucifugimonadales; family UBA3495; genus CBDANO01. The sequence goes on along the minus strand of CBDANO010000005.1, from coordinate 1,327,393 downwards.
CGTCAAACACAACCCAGACCAAAACGGACTTGTTCAGAGTATCCCTAGGAAAGGAGCAGACGTGTCGCAATCAGATGCTGACAAAGCAGCGGCCGCACAGGAGCGTAGCCGGGAGACGGAGTCCTTCTTCCGCACGGTGAAGACTGCCACTCGGCGCAAGTACACTCCCGAAGAGAGGGTTCGTATCGTGCTGGAGGGGTTCCGCCGCGAGGTCACCGTGAGTGACCTGTGCCGGCGAAAGGGCATCAGGCCACACTCTCCTCAGTCACAGGCAACCACCAAGATTCCAGCAGCCAAGCCCAATAGCGCGCCGTGCTCTAGGCCGCATGTGAATAAGGGGGGATGCATGGAAACAGCCCCGTCAGCATCGAGGCCCATTCCCTCGATGGTCTCCGCCGCTTCTTATTCTCAGATACCTTTCGAACAGAATTGCGAGCAAGTAGGGGGTGTCGCTACTTCCTCAGCATTCCTTGACAATCTCTAGATGGTCTTGGCCAAGACTAAACCTTAGTCATCCAATTGCCCAGTCGCCTTCCCGCGCGTAGTCATAGGTGGCCCTAAATCCCCATCCGGTTGTTAGCTCAAGTGCATGGTGCATTGGGCTACTCTGAGTTCTCGTATCCCCATCCCCAGCAGACCGGTGTACCGTCCGCACGGAGGCCACAGGTGTGACTACTTCCGCTGCTGATCAGAGTCAATTTCTCGCCCAAGGGTGGCTCTGACTGCCCGTGCCCAACCTGTCTGCTATCTCCGTGTCTTGGCTGAACTTCTTCGCCAGACTGGACTCCCCAGCAGACCGGCGTGCCGTCTTGTCGAAGTGCGCACGTGTGCAGCCAACCGCTACCAATTGAGATAAATCGCTCTTCTGCCGGCGGTTCCGCCTGTCCAAAATCGTATGTGTTATCCGGTTCGCCCCAACAAGCCGCCGTCCCGTCCAGACGAAGGGCGCAGGTGTGATCGGATCCAGCGCTGATAATCGCGAATCGTTCACCTTCAGGCGGATTTGCCTTGCCATTCGCCTTGTGTCCCCAACAGTGGGCGGTCCCGTCTGCCTCAAGACCACAGACGTGATGGTCACCCAAATCGATCACTGCAAACTTTATCGATGCCGAAGGCATAGGCAAGTAACTTGTTCCGCTCACACTGTCGAGCCATCCCCAGCACCGGGCGTTCCCTTGCCAGTCCAGCCCGCATGTCGTGCTTTTCCTGGTGCTTATCTGCACCAGCTGAGCGTTTCGGTCAGGGAAAGCGCTGCCGTTCAAGTTTCTACCCCAACATGTTGTTGTGCCATCAAAACGCAGCCCGCAGGCGTAGTAGGAACCGACCGATATAGAAGAGAATCTCTCTCCTTCGGGAGGCCACTCTCTCCCGAAATCTCCCCAGCCAACGGAATCCAAATGTCCGGGAGTCCAGCAAACTGTGCCGCCATCGACCTTGAGCCCGCAAGTGAATCCCGAGCCCGAGTCCAAGGCCACGAACTTCTCATCCGCAACGTCCTCATACACAGTACGCAACGGTTCAAGCGTCTCATACCCCTTGCCCCAGCAGACTGGGCCTCCATCCAAACGCAGTCCGCATGTATGGAATTCTCCGCTGCTAAGGGACGTAAAGATTTCGCCCTCAGGCGGCGATGCCTGCCCGTACCAGTCGCCATCGAGAGGCTCAATGCTAATGCCCCAGCATACCGCCGTTCCGTCCGACCTTAATCCACAACCATGGTACGCACCGGTTGTCACCACAGTGAAGCTCTCATCCCCTGGTGGCCATGAACCGCCGTAATCATCGCTTCCCCAGCATTCCGGCGAACCGTCTTCTCGCACGGCACACACGTGATTGCCAACTCCTTGGCCCAGGGAGGCAAAGCCACCTCCTCCGGGTTGATCGTCGGCAATCCAGCGGCTACCCCAGCAGGCGATTTGGCCATCAGTTCTTAATCCGCAGGTGTGGTACGTTCCGCTCTGTAGTTCAGTGAATATCATTCCTTCAGGCGGCGATGACTGTCCCCAATCATCATCTCCCCAACACATGGCCGTCCCGTCTTCTCTTAGGGCGCAGGTGTGCGCATAACCACTGCTGATGGCTGTGAACGACGTTCCATATGGCGGGGTCGCCTGGCCCTTGTAGTCATACCAGTCGCGACCCGGCTCTCTATTGTTGCCCCAGCAAATCGCCGCACCATCGCTTTCACGCAACGCGCACGTATGGTCGACCCCGCTGCTTATGGCCTTGAATCGGTCCTGGGGCGGTGATGCCTTTTCCGTTTCGTTGTTGCCCCAGCATACTGGCGTTCTGTCGTCTCGAAGCGCGCACGTGTGGTCTGTCCCGCTGCTGATGACGGATAACTTTTCTTCAGCAACATTCGCAAATGTGCTGTAATCCTCACGTGGATTCAGGTAGCCGAGTCCCCAGCACACACGAGTGCCGTCCTCGGCTCGCAGGGCGCAGATGTATTCGTCACTGCTGCTGATTGAAGTGAGCTTCACTCCGTATGGTGGCGAGGAATACTTGCTGGCGGTGGACCCTGCTGCGAAATGGTTGGATCCCCAGCATACCGCTGTCATATCCAGGCGTATAGCGCACGTGAATCGGCTGCTGCTGCTAATGCTGGCCAGCTTCTCGCCTTGTGGTGGAGTAGACTGCCCCTGCCCGTTGTGGCCCCAGCAAATCGGACTTCCATCTTCTTTGATTGCGCAGGTATGCAGCTCACCGGTGCTTATTTCCACAAACCTCTCTCCCTCCGGAGGAGAAGATTGGCCCAAGTCATCGCTGCCCCAGCACACTGCCTTGCCTTCTGCCGTTAATGCGCATGCATGCTTGTTGGACAAGGCGGAGCTAGCGCTGACGGCAACAAATTTCCGGCCTTGGGGAGGCGTTGATTGGCCATGTTCGTTTTCACCCCAGCACGCTGCTGTGCCGTCCTCCTTGAGGGCGCATGTGTAGTTCACCCCTCCGCTAATTTCGACGAATCTCTCGTCTTTGGGAGTTGACAACTGCCCGGACCAGTTGCCGCCCCAGCACAAGACCGTTCCATCCCTGTGTAGTCCACACGTGTGAAATCCTCCGGCACTAATCGAGGCAAACTTCACACCAACGGGCGGTAGGGCCTGTCTGGAGTCATTGTCTCCCCAGCAGATGGGGGCACCATCTTCGAGTAGGGCACAGGTATGTTGATAGCCACCTGTGATCGAGACAAATCTCTGTTCTTCGACGGCCGCTGCTGTAGAGAGCTCGGGTGGATCGTAGCCTTCGCCCCAGCACACCAGAATGCCATCGTCCTTCCGGAGTCCGCAGACATGGTCGTACCCAATGCTTATGGCGGAGAGTTGCTGATCCTTGGGAGAATGTTCCCATTCTCTATCACCCCAACAGACAGGCGAACCACTATCCTTCAGCCCACACCAGTATCTCCAGCCGCTGCTAATGGAGTTGAGTCTCACACCCACAGGCGGCGTAGCCCTGTATGCCCAACCATCTCCCCAGCAGACTGGTGCGCCATCCTCACGTAACCCGCATGAGAAGCGCCAACCCAGACTGACTGAAGTGAGCTTCAGCCCTTCCGGCGGGGTCCATTGTTCGTTCCTCTCCTCACCCCAGCACGTCGGGCTACCGTCCTCGCGAACAGCGCACGTGTTGGTCCACTTGGCCTCAATGAACACGAATCTCTCATCCGCGGGCGGAGAAGATTCACCCTCCACGTTTGTACCCCAGCATACTGCTCCCCCATCCTCGCGAAGTGCGCAGGTGTGGCCCCATCCGCTACTTATGCTCAGGAACCTTTCTGTTTCGGGAGGCGATGTCCGTCCGTTGGCGCTGTCACCCCAGCACGTAACTGTGCCGTCGAGTCGCAGGGCGCAGGCATGCCGTTCACCGCTGCTAACGGTTACATAGTCATTCCCTTCAGGCGGAGACGCTTGGCCATAGTCGTTCAGTCCCCAGCAAGCTAAGTCCCCGGTCTCTTCTACTGCGCAGGTGTAACGATTGCCGCTGCTTATAGCTGAGTACGTCCGGTCGCTGACAGAATCAAACCCTTGGCTCACCACTCCTTCGGGAAACACCGCGCCGGGATCCAGGCGCCAGCATCTGTGAGTGCCATCCGCGCGAAGTCCGCAAGAGTGATTGGCACCGATACTCAGCTCCACAAACCGCTCTCCAGGAGGCGGAGACCCTTTGCCAGTTACGAAGAACGGGTCATCCTCACCCCAACATACTGGTGTCCCATCCTCACGCAGGGCGCAGGTGTGAGTGTGAATCACGGTCCAACTACCGCTGATGGCTACGAATCTTTCCCCCTCAGGCGCCGTTGCTTGCCCGTACTTGTCCCGACCCCAGCACATGGGAGTCCCGTCAAGGCGAAGGGCGCAGGTGTAATAGTAGCCGCTGCCCACGGCCATGAAGCGTTCCCCCTCGTAAGGTGGCCTCTCTCCATCGTCCCTGCTGCCCCAACCCTCGTTGCCCCAGCAGACCAACGAACCATCCGCACGCAGCCCGCAGGCATGGTTTCCGCCGCTGCTGATTGTTATGAAACGCTCTCCTGCAGGTGGTGACGATTGCCCAGCCCAATCGTCACCCCAGCAAACCGGAGTGCCGTCCTCACGAAGCGCGCAGTTGGAGTCCGACGAGCTACTGATGGCCACATATTTGTCCCCATCGGGGGGAGATGACTGACCATGATCATCTGATCCCCAGCAGACTATTGCTCCTCCTTCGCGTATACCGCAAGAGTGCGCCCATCCACTGCCAATCGCGATAAACCGCTCATTCCTAGGCGGCGTTGAACGGCCGTGTTCGTTGTCTCCCCAGCAGATGGCTGTCCTGTCAATAGAGATACCGCAGGCGTGATTCCCGCCGCTGCTAATCGAGACGAACCTAGCATCCTGTGCCTCAACTTCTTCCAGATCGTTATCTGGGCCTACAAACCCTTCGCCGTCTGGAGGCGACGCTTGTCCGTGCTCGTTGCCTCCCCAGCAAACGACCGTGCTGTATTCCATTCTTATGGCGCAAATGTGATCAATGCCAGCGCTGATCTGCTTGAAGCGCTGGCTCGTGGGATAATCGTATAAAGTGAAGCCCCAGCAGTATGGGGCACCATTCTTCCATAGGCCGCATCCCTGAAGACCTGCGACGCTAATCATAGTCAACTGCCCGGCTTCCCAACCGGGACGGTCGCCGCCGTAGACAACGTCCGACCAACCGCCCCAGCACACCGGTGAGCCGTCCCTCTCCAGAGCGCACGTGTATCCTCCAGCTGCATCTATTGCGATGAACTCCCCTTCCGGGGTCTCTTCCCACCCTGTGTGGCCGTCAGAGTAAGGCTCCGGCCCCCAGCAGACCGCGCTGCCGTCTTCTCTCAGTCCGCAAGTGTGTCCTCCGCCGCTTGCGATGGTTGCCAATCGTTCGTCATCTGGAGGTGTCGACTGGCCATTGATGTCGTTGCCCCAACAGACTGGGCTGCCATCGGTGCGCAGACCGCAGGTGTGGGCGCCTCCAGCGCTGATGGTCGTGAAATGCTCAGTTGCGGGTGGCGTCGACTGCCCGTCCTCATTCTCCCCCCAGCACAGCGCGGTACCGTCCTCTCGGAGTCCACACGTGTGCGAGTGCCCGGTGCTTATCGTAGTCAGTTGCTCGCCATCTGGTGGCGAAGCTTGTCCGTGCTCGTTGAGTCCCCAACAGACCGGTGTCCCGTCATCCATTAAGGCGCAGGTGTGATACGCACCACTGCTGATGGCGACGAACCGTTCCCCTGGCGAGACCGCCGTCGGGCTTGGCGTCGGAGTTGGGGTGGTGGCGGGTACGCCCGTAGGCGTGACCGCCGGCGTCGTCGCTGGGGCAGGCGTCGGATCCTCCACCAGCGTGGGTGTAGGAGATGGCGAGACAGTCGGCGTGGGTGAGGGCGTGCTCATTGGCGCCGGGGCTTGGGCGATGGGTGACGGTGAGACGGTCGGCGTGGGTGCAGGAGATGGCGAGATAGTCGGTGTGGGTACAGATGACGGCACCGTTGGCGCATCGTCTGTGCAGCCATAGGCCACCGCTGCCAGCAGCCCCATTGTTGCAAGGACAACTGCGCAATGAATTCCTCTAGATATAATGGCCGCCACCACCATTCCTGATAGTCGCCGTCCCACTTCGGTCACCTCCACCCCGTTCCTCTCGAGCTAATCGCGCATCCTCTCCTCAGACCCACTGTCCGCCCATACGCAATTTCGTAGTCATGGATGCTCTTTCAGGGACGGCCCGCGTGAGATAAGTTGGAGGTCGCCCCGAGCGGCCCTCGGACATCTCCCTGAGGACGGAGGCTACCGCAACATCATACCAACACTTCGCCAACATCGCGCCGTCATATCCTTGGCGCAGCGACTCTGACAGCAGAGTTCAAGTCCATCGGAGGCAGGTTGAGCTCGGTCTACAGGTCCAAGACGAACCTCAAGCTGAAAGTTCTTGATTTCGTCAAGTCTGGTGGGCCTGACTTGACGGTAGGTAGTACCCTCTTTGAGTTGGTGGTACTCTTATAAATTATCAAAATTGTCTTATCGGTTCGCCTCCAGAATGGCACCGTTGTAGGAGGTCAATATCCCCCAGGCATGATTACCTGTACATTTGTCAAATTGTGCCCTTTAAGAGCCTATCCTAATAACGGGTAACACCCGCACGGAAAATGGGTTATTAGGATAGGCTCTAAATGGTGGTGGTCTAACACCCTCCTGTTAACCAGCCAGACGCAACGAAGATTCGTGGACTTGCGGACCGCTGTCTCGTATGCAACGTGGCAGCCCAACACTGAGGACATTCCTTGAGTCGCTGGCCCTTCGACCAGCTGACTGCGCTACACCTCTTGGGCAAGAATATAAGCCTTTCAGAGGCATTTTCTCGTAGCCTCACCGGTCCATTGACATGAGTGAGCCTGAGCACTACACTAACCTCGATGCATAATGATTGCATACAATTTGCATATAACTTGCAGAAATACTACTCTAGCCTTGAATCAAATGAACGGCAATCTCCGACGACTTAGAGAGCAGAAAGCATTATCACGTCGAGACCTCGCCGAGAGAGCCGACGTAGACGAAAGTACGATTTATCGGATGGAGGTAGGCTGTACTATTCGTCCGGCGCCAAGTACACTCAGAAAATTGGCCGTTGCTCTGGGCGTCGATGTAGAAGTATTGACTACGGTCCAAGGACGTTTGGAGGCCTAAGAGGATTCATGAGCCGTATTCCCGTGCTCAGTCTGTTCTGCGGCGCCGGTGGTTTGGATCTTGGGTTCGAGGAGGCCGGATTTCAACCACTTCTGGCGCTCGATAACGCAGGTGCGGCTGTGGAGTCCTACAACATCAACCGGCAGGGACAAGGGCAGCCAGCGAAAATTGTCGACCTAGCCAACGCAGAACCTGACAGCATTATAGATTGGTGGCGGGAACTTGCAGGTAAAGACGTAGCGCCTGTTGGGATAATAGGCGGTCCCCCATGTCAAGCTTTCTCAGTCGCAAACGTTCACAAATCCCCAAACGATCCTAGAGCTGGACTTGCTCTGGACTATGCGCGTATCTTCGTGGCTCTCCACCGCAAGTTCAACTTGGACTTCTTTGTGTTTGAAAACGTCGCGGGCCTCGCAAATAAACCCCATAGCGATGCAATGACTGTGCTAGTTCGATGCTTTGAAGAGACGGGATTTGATGTTGTCCCATTATTCTTAGATGCGGCTGACTTCGCGGTACCGCAATACCGGCGGCGCCTATTTTTTGTTGGATTCAACAAACAGCATCTTAAAGCCTCCGATTTCCAGCAGCCACGGGGCAAACAGCACAAAACCACAGTAGGGGAGGCAATCGGGGGCCTTCCCGATCCGATGTTCTACACGCGCCACGCGCGGCCATCCGACATAGGGTTACACCCTAATCATTGGTGTATGAACCCCCGGTCAGTCAAGTTCAGAAACGGTGCGATAAAATCTGGTGAGATGAAAGGCCGTTCGTTTAGACGATTAGCTTGGGACGTGCCCAGTTGGACAGTTTCTTACGGACACCGGGAGGTTCATGTGCACCCAAATGGGGACAGGCGTCTCAGTGTGTACGAGGCCATGTTGATTCAGGGGTTCCCGCATAGGTATCAACTCTCTGGCACACTTAGCCAGCAAATTCAACTGGTGTCCGATGCGGTTCCACCCCCTCTCGCTCGATCCCTGGGAGAAGCAGTGAAAGACTTCTTGATGGCAGACGGGCTAGCTGAGATGAATGACACACAACCGAGTCGTAATGGACATTGTTCACAGGTCGGTTTGGAGGGTTTGCAAACGATTGCCCCTAGGTCGACTAGACCATAGAGGAGCATTAACTTGTTTCTTGGTTCACCAGCTCCTTCTAAGGCACCCCGTACCGCATTTCTTACTTCCGGTTTTTTCCTCGCTTCACCCCTTTGGAACTTGAGTCCATAGTACCTGCGAAATATCCGTGCGATGTTCCCATCAATAGGAGCGGCGGCACCTTGCAACCCTGAGGCCAACCTCACGATGCTGGATCCATATGGACCAAGACCGGGCAAAGACGATTTCGAGGTCCACAGGGTTTCCCAGTTCTTGGCCATGGCTTTGAGTCGAGCCGTTCGCTGCAAACCGAGCCCTAGGTGCTGGACGACCTGATGAACTTGCCAGTCTGGAGCCTCGGATAAAGATGCCGGAGTCGGGAACAGCTTGACGCATTCCCGCCATGTTTCCACGACCGCGTCAGCTTTAGTTTTTTGGAGTAACACTTCAGCTAGAGCTAAGCCGAAAACCTCGGGGTAGTCCCTCCATGGTGGTCGTCGCCCTTGAGTCTCAGCCCAGGTTAACAGGTCTGAGATCGGAAAGGGTTGTGGCGGCACTATTTTGCCAGCTAGATGGCCCGAAAACATCCAGTGTCTTCCTTTATAAATAAATCGCGCCTGGTTGCAAGAACGTAATGGAGTTGCCATTTTGTAAACTGCGCCATTTCGGGCTTTTCTAGTACCATAGCTTCAGCTAGGTCCCAATGAACCGGCAATCCGTGCTTCGATAGTACTCCGTGTGCCTCCACGGCTAGCAGATCAGCCTGACCTGGATTCAGGGAAGTTTCTTCTGTCCTGTCCGGACTTTCGTCGCAAGTCTGTTGAAGCGACCATTCTAGACATTCCAATAGGTCAGGCACTTGGTCTACGTTGAGAGACACCCCTTTGCGGGTTGCTGTGATCTCTCCCCCTCTAGTTCTCGCGAAAATCCTAACATCAATCAAATCGTGGCCTTGGTACCTCGTCGCGGAAACTCGGACTGTCTCCGAGCTGTTCTTCCTAATTTCACGGTAAGCCACTATTCACTCCCTGTCCGCCGGACCTATGGGTCCGAGACTATTCATGATGTCCCTTGCGTAGTCGGCATCGACAGTGGTTATTAGCTTATCTTCCAAGTCTAGCAACGATTCTGAGAAAACTGAAGCAGCGGCCTGAATCAAACGACGCGGCGAAATCCCACCTCGTTCGGCCACATATTCCGCAATAACAGGATAAACGTCTTCGTTAATGTTGATGTCCTTATCTGGCGCTTTCGACTCAGTCACCAGATCCATAAGAAATTCACAAGCACTCGGCTTGTCTAACGCCGGAATAGCAAGAATTACAGGGTCGGCCCGACTCTGCAGCTCTTCGTTTAGATGGTGGCGTATGTTGTCCACCGAACCGAACGAGAACGAGAGGATCAAGGACAATCCTTGAGGACAATCGTTGAAGTAGGTGTGGAGTCCAGCATTCATCTCGTCCAGATGCGCCCGACGTAACAGACCCGACCTTTGGAATTCATCGATCATTAACAAGACGCGCGAACTTTGAGTGAGCAACAGCTTAGTAATGGATGAGAGCATCGCCAAGGCTTCATCAGTGGACCGAATCCTGCTGGGAAGGGATGCATCATGGAGTTCTCTGCGTGTAAGAGATGGGTCTGCCATGAGCCACCTTATGGATGTCTCCCTGAGCACGTCGTTACCTATGCGCAAAGCTTCGAAGGCCGTCCTTAAACCGGGAGTAAAGCCAGAAAGCGCTCCAAGAGTCAAGGATGATTCTTGACCACTACGCCTGTTGGCTTCGTAGACCGATAACATGCGGTCAAACCCAACCCCTTGGATTATGGCTCTGTATATGTCCACAAACGAACGAGGCACCCTGGGCAATACCGTATACACTGGGAATATGCCGCTACCGGCTACTGAGAGAGCAAGTTGCTGCAAATAGAGCAAAGTGTGAGTCTTCCCTGCGCCAAAATCCGCCCACAACAAATGAAGTGTCGATGACTGGTGCCGACTAAGCCGGCGCACCAGGCGCTCAATTTGCCTGCGGACGTCTTTTCGGTCGGCCCAAATAAGGCTAGCATCTTGAATCGGTACGACGTTGAACGGCCATGAAGCTAGCCCCAGCAGTCCTATAGCGTCATGCCGCGCGTTATCATCTGCCATCGGTTCCTACTCGCTAAACCGGTGGTTGCCAAAATATGAGTGATAACGCTTAGCGTTGCTCTCTAATCGTTCCAAGAAAAATGTGTGTTCAAGGTTACAAGTGGGACAACTCCGATAAATGATGAGACCCCCCAAATCCAATAGAGTGTCAGCACGGTCCCAAACACAGACTGCGCCAGTTGGTAGACGCAGGGCGGCCTGAATCCGTTCGGTACTGGTCAGAGGTGGAGGTCCAACTAGTAGACGTATATCATAGCTAAAAGGATCAGTTTGAATGTCCACTGACTCAATCCTCACCAGCGGATAGGTCAGATAGGTGAAAGAGCTCAGCGCGTCAAGGAGCTCTGTAGAATACCTCAAATGGAGGGCCCCATAGGCTTCATCAGGAAGCGATGAGGCATGACCTCTCTGGCTATTTCGTATGCTGATGAATTCTTCCAGAAGATAACGACCACTTGGTGTGAATCTGCCATTTGGCCTCCAAAGTGAAGATTTCATGGCTTGACTGATGGGATTGTCAGGTAATCCATGCCATCCGAGCAGGGTTCTGGTTAACTCAGCCCAACGGCCTAAAGAAAGCGGTTGTCGTAATTCTTGACTAGGGTCAAACCCATGCCCGCCAGATTTGCACAGCGCGATTGCCATTGCTCCCGTGTACTGTAGACATGCTTCACCTGCGTCCAATAGGCTAAAGAACTTTTCATGGTGGAGACCGGCTCCACTCTCTTTAACCAATGGGGTGGCTAATGGTTCTGGATAGGCCAATGCCGCGGGTGAAGACGTGGAATTTAAAATTAGACGACCAACTGAGAGTTCGAGCGCAGCGACCCTAGCTTCCAGCGCGGCTACTCTATTGGGAGTTCCTTCCGTTTGCATCAGGCTTCAAAGCCCCCATGCGGTGTGACTCTGGGTCGCATCTCCACAAAATAGGACCTGGGGGCGTCCACCGACGATACCAGACATTGCCCCACATCAAGCTCTCTTAGCGCTTCCGCCATTTCCAAGCTTTTGTTTCCCAATTGGATACCCGTGGGTGATGATGCTTTGAGGTTGGACGTTAAGTAATTAGTATCTTGCGCAACTGTAAGCGTGTGAGCTATGAGCACGTCAACCTGAGCCATGACTCGGCTATCGATTGCTCTTGGTTGTTGCGTGCTGATGCCCATCGATAGACCAAAGTTTCGGCCCTCTCTGACGAACCGCGTGAGTTCCCTGTTGGCGAAAGATGCAGTTCTCTCGGGGATGATATTCTGGGCTTCGTCAAGAATGACCCAGGTTTTTGGTACAACCGGATCCTCGAGGGTTCTACCTGTAATGAGAGCATTTTTCGTGGCTTCAGAGTCGGCAGCGCGTTGCTCCAAAACTTTTCGTATCAGGAGGAACACGACCAGAGTCCGCAGATCTTCGCCAACATGAGCTAGAAGAACTACTGAGACCTCACCAGGCCTAAGAACATCGGCCAGTTGAGTACCTGAAGTGGAAAAAAGCCCGGTTCGCTCGTGAGAGTTCAAGCGTTGCCTTACTGCCCTCCGGGTATCAGAGGCGAAGTCGTTAGCCAAATCCTTGTCTTCGGAAATACACTCAACGAGGTCAGTTATCGAGTAGTAGGGAGTTGGACCGGTGCGCCTTCCAGCCTTGTGCCACCCAGTGCGGGTAACCTTGTCGTAGGCCGCAGCGATGAGCTGGCCCATAGGTTCAGCAACTATGTCCACGTCCATTAGCAAGCCCCAATCCTGAGGAGACATGTCGGCCACAGTAACTTGGAATGGATTCGAACCGTGGCTTGCACCATGCGATCCAGCCAGGTGCCAAAGCTTCGGACTCAATTGAACTTCCGGCAGATTCCAGGACCGGGCCCTCTCTCGCTGGAGCTTTGACTCGGGCCCCTTAGCCGATGCAAGAGGCACCCCAATCCACTGAAAGAGATTCAATGTATCGAAGACCAATACCGCCCGGTCGGAAGAATCGTTACCAAGTTTGCGCGAAGAATCTTTGAGGCCAAGGCCCTCGACCAAGACTCCCAGTGTGTGGGTTTTTCCTGAGCCTCGTTTCCCCAGAACGGCAACCACGTGCTCCTTGTCAACATCGAGCCAGATTTCCTTCTGTGGCCCGATTTCTGACAATCGGCCAAGCAGTACCTGACGCTCACCTCCAGGAGGACCAATTACAACAGAGCGCGCACGGCCAACTGAAGGTGTCGCACGAAATCTTCGCATTAGCGTCTATCCTTCTGGGAATATTGTTTCTTCTACGATTTGATCGTCCACTAGGACGTGAACATCTTGTTCGGCACGCCGACGCCAAGCCTCCACGGCGGCATTACTCATTGTCGAAATTATGAAGGCCGGCGAGGCTTGTCGGAAGTTATCGGCTACATGCTGACAAACGGCATCTACCGCCGACTCGGTGAAAGGGAACAGCTCTTTCTTAGTGTTGAGTAATTCGTTACAGATCACCTCGTCAGCTTTGTCCGGATCTACAAGATATTGAAGAACCAGTTCCATAAACGCGCGAGCGCTCGAAACCTGATCAACCAGAGCCGTTAAATCCATGTAGCCTAGGTCGAAATCTACTCGCCGCCTTATGTCGTCTCTTGTGAATACGTCGCCGATATTTTCCATCCCTCCCTCTGATTGAACTGCGAGAATCAACCCCACGACAGTATTGGAGTTTTCCAAGAGCAACCGGAGCATATGTTGAATCTCGTCCATTGAGTCAGAGTTTGTGACAGACCTGATGGCCTCAACTTCGTCCACCAAGAAAACCAATTTCTTGCCGGTTCCAAGGTGGAAGAGGGAACCGATGTTTAACAAGCAACTTACTAAGTCCGACGGCTCGGTGAGATCTTTCTGTACGCCGAGCATAGTTGCCTGGTCCGGAGTATTCTTGCGTCCTTTCATCCATTCCCAAGATAACTGGGTTTGACGTCCTCCGTACAAGACATTTCGAAAAACATTGGCCTGGGACGCTTTCAGAGTGCTGTCCCCATGAGGAAGCACGTTCTTATCCAACATCGCCTGGATTTTATCGGTCTCGTCGAACCCGTCGGCTACTTTTTCCGCAGCCTCCCGCACGCGGTCTAATCCCACAGCATCCAGCAGTCTTGAATAGATCCTTTGAAAACCATCCCGCGCCCTCAAGGGGGCGATATCAACGTAGATAGGTTCTGATGGGTGCATTGTGTTTTGCTCGAGCACGTAGGAGATATAAGCGAGAGTGTGGGTTTTCCCTGACCCATACGCACCATACACGAAAAACTTGGGTACCCCTCTGGGCTGCACGAAGTCAGTTTCAACACGGCGTTTGATGCGGTCGATCAGTTGAGTGTCCCCGAAGTAAATTTTTTTGTCGGTCCAAGGATCTATGGAGAACGACTCCTTATACTTCAGCGAGAAATATTCCTTTAGGCTTAGATTCTCGTAAGCCATAAGTGTCACTGCCTTCCTCTTGAGATTCGTTTGAACACGATTGACTCGGGGCGAGTTCGCAAAAAGTCCAACCCGTAAGACGCTAGTTCTCTGACGGTTTCCTCTCCTCCACCCGTTGACGAAACTATGAGACCGACTTCATACAACTGGCTGGAGGCATCAGTCATGTTGGCAGAGCCAAGCAAAGCGAACCCATACGGGTATGGAGCTAGACAAGCATAAATCTTGGCGTGCAAGCTTTCGTTGAACACGATCTCCACCGATGGGCATTTGGCTAGCGTATCTAATGCCCGGCGATGAGCCTGGCTCTGCGGTGCCCTCGTAAATACATAAGTAGCAACATTGTGCCTTTGAACGACGCTAGTAATTGTCTTCAGCGTGTTTTCACCCGAACCTTCGCTGCTTATCCAAGGAGACGCGATAACGATCGTCTTGGCAAATTTGCCAGCCCGCCTCAGCCGGGATGCAAAGACTTCGTGAACGCTGTTTTTGACAACGGCCACTTTGACGTTCCGGGCGAGGCTAACGCGAGGTTTCATGGTCAATAGTTAACTCTGCTAAGACCCGCGGGGAGATTCTGACCTGTGCTATCTCTCCTTGTCGAGACTTGGTAAACCGAACGTCTCTTCCGTGGTTCCGGGCCAACTCTGAAATCACGTTCTCGACATCTGCCAATTCAAATGAGCAAGATCCTTCATCAATAGCCATCGCAATAGCCATTACTGCTACCTCACGGATCGAGCAATATCCGAGACCGGAGCGAAGCAGCGAGTACCCTTTAGCAATGAAGGGTCTCACATCACCTGTCCTGCCCCCTGGCGCGTTGCCGCCATTCGAAAGGTGTACAGACCATTGGGCGAGACCGTTTTCAAGAATGCTATCGATAGAATGTGCTTCCACCAGGGCACTAGCGAATCGCCGTCCTTTTTCAGTCATCAAATAGTTATAACTGTTGCGGTCAGTCCGCTCCAAAATGCCGCAATCGACCAACGGCTCCGTCCTAGGTGTTGCCACGGACTCGCATGGACCCATCCCGGAACCTTTCTGGTTCTTAATCGCCTTGACGGTTGTGGCAATCCTGTCTTTGAGTATTCTTTCTTGCCCGCTTGCAACTCGAGAGAGCCTACTGGTAGACAGGCTATCCAACGCTTCAGCTGCTATTTGCCCAACCTCCCGGCGGGAGAAAGAACTCTCGCGTCGCAAGATTTCAGAGAAAATTCTTTGGATTAGGTCCCCATCGGCATCCAAGGCACAGTAAAGGAAGAAATATCTTTCACCTGGTGTAACCAGATACAGATTCGATGCTGGGTTGAATGTCCGGAGATCATCGTCCGACTGTCGTCTCAGACCAAGTAATACTTTACCTCGATCTGTCAGAGTGTAATTGTCACGCCGTAACAATCGTAGCCTGACTCCCCATGTCGGCATTTCTACATAAACGGCGTGTCGATACCCGGCCGTAGCCGCGTCTCCCGTGATTGCTCCCGACTGAGATGGCAATTCGGGGTCCGATAGGTACAAGTCTTGGAGCTCCACTGGAGAAAGAAGGTCTTTCCTTCCTCGATATCGATTGCCTCGGTAATTGCGAATGTAATCCCTCACCCGCTCTTCAGACCCCTCCGGAATCTTGCGAAGGCTCGTGATCACACTCTCGAAGCGCTTAGACAAACCTTCAAGATTAGTTCTATTCCCCGGATGTGCGACGGAACAAAGTACGCGTAGGTGTCCCACGCGTTGCCAAGAACGCCTGGCGTAATCCACCCACCTCAAAATAGGGCCGCGTTGATGAAACGGAGTATTCCTATTCATGCGTGATGCCACCCAAACCTAGCTGCTGTTTCCTTTGCCCTACCAGTCCCTTAATCGGACAAGAAGCCCGTAGCATCTTAGGATTTCCTGCCGTTGTTCCAATTTTGTACGCTCCCTTTTTGCAGACCTGCAGGGCCTGGGTAAGCTCGTTCGAGCGCGTTCCACTACCGAAAAGAGTGTACCGTTCATTGGGGAACCGGCATTGCAACTTCCAACCCGCTAATAGTACCCCCAAGCTAGCGGCAGTGAGTATCAATTGATTTTGCTCGGTTGCTTTTGGCTCGGGGCTCTTTTCGGATTAGGAGCGGAACGCGTCTCCCTTTCGAGAACGAGAATTTGCCATCTCCACAATGTGATTGACAATCCTGTCCCGGATTCTCCATTTCATCACCAACCTACTGGGATCCATACCATGGTCCGCAACTATGTCTTTGAGCTGCTCCACCGTCAAGAGAGTGAGCTGTTCACGCAAGACTTGCTCACTCTCTTGTACTAGTTCGATCGGATCCAGCACTGCTGGTGTCCGCCGATTACGCCCCCGTGCCGGTCCCGTTGATTCCGCGCTTGTTCTCTTTCGTGAACCGCTATGATTGACGTCTGCGGCAGACAAGCCCAACGCTTCGCGGACCCGGTCTTCGAATTCAGGATTGCGGTCCGCTTCATCCGAAATAACCTTGGCCAGATTCTGCATTGCACGCTGTAGGTCCATAGCGTCACTCCAAAGTGCCCAGGACTTCGCCGACGAGAGCTATGTAGTCGTCGGCGAAGCCACCGGGTCCATATTTTTGTCTGAGAGTTCGTTTCGATGTGTGCTCGGCTGCGGCAGCTATAGAATTCGCCTGCCGGATTATAGTTTCAAAAACTGGGGCATCCCCGCTGGACTGCAACCCTCGCAAGGTATTGTTGTGGAGTGTGGATTGCGCTTGGTACTTAGTTACCACGATGCCCAGAGGCTCTATAGTTTCGGCTATTTCCTCGGAGAACGCCCCCACCCTTTTTACGATTTGGGGAATGCCATAAGTCGAGAGGTGGTCCGGAATTGTCGGGATGATGTACCCGTGGGAGATCCTCAGGCCGTTCAAGGTGATGATTCCAAGATTGGGAGGACAATCCACGAGAACAATGTCATAGTCATCCAGCTTGGTTTTTACGGCACGCCATAGCAGTTCGATGGGGTTGACGGAGTAGAACCGTCCGCTGGGAATTGTGGCAAGCTGGTCTTGAACGTCAATCAAGTCCAGGCTTGACGGCAATAGGTCAATATTCGAGTCTATGACGTCAGATACTCTCTTCTGCAATGTCGCCCCGAGATTGAATTTCTTGTTGTCAGGATCAGGGTCCAGTGCATCCTTGAAAAGGCGCGCTAACGTCCGTTCATTCTTGTTGAGGTTGTACCAGCGATCCTCGCCAATTAACATGGTGGTAGCGTTGGTCTGTGGGTCTAGGTCGATGACCAGCACTCGCTTCCCCTTTTCCACGGACATTGTTTCGGCCAGCGCGACTGTCGTAGTGGTTTTTCCGACACCGCCTTTTAGGTTGATAGTCGAGATGACATGGGTCATTGGAACTCTCCTCGTCCGTAGCCAAGATCGAATTTGAGACCTGCGAAACACTGGCCCAGCCTTTAGCTCGGCGATTGGTTTGGGGAAATTGGCAGCTCGTGCTCTCCAGTTGGATACAGCCTGGCGTGACACGCCGGCCAAGTCGGCAATTTCATTGATGCCGACAAACTCATCGTCCGCGAGTACCATTCTTATCCTTGTGTACGTTGTTCACGGTGACAGTGTACGTTGCACACAGCCCTGTGTCAACCCTCCGACTCCAGCGCCGCGACCCGCCGCTCTAAGGCATCGTCCTCCTGCTCGGTCTCATCATCGCCGACAACATAGTCCGACTCGGCACCGGCACCACCCACGTCCCGAAACTCCGCCAGCGCCTGCCGCATCCGCCGGGAGACGCGCCGGGACTCGTAGCAGGCCATCACGGTACGGTAATTCACCGCCAGGGCCTCGGCGGCGGGCACCCGGCCCCGTTCCTCCACCAGGGTGTCCAGCAGGTCCAATAGAGGCTGATCGTCGGCGTTCTCCGGCGCCTCCGGGTCTCTTCCCCCATCGTCCATGGCCCGGCATACCCCCGAAACAGTGCAATCCTTACAATACAATCCCTGCAATCAGGCTGACACGGCGATTAAACCAAAGCGCTTGCTTAAACCGCGCCCAATGCCATCCCTGCCAGCTAATTTCAAGCTGAAATCCAGCCTCATTGCATTATGCAATGTCTTCATTTTCTCCGTACAGCCCATAGTTGGCGAAAACGCCCCGGCGGGATTGCATTTTCCCATCCGGGCCTGTCCGCCGCCATGACAGGCCGAAGGCGCAGGTATTCAACTCCAGCCGGTCGTTTCGACGCGATCTGATCATGAAGAATGGGGCTGAGACGGGATTCTGGGCGCGGATGCGTGAGAGATACCTAGCAGACTATTTGATTGCCGAATTCAAAAATGTAAAGAGTTCGGTGGGCAATACGTCGGTTTGGCAGTTGGCAGGCTACATGAAGGAGAAGGGCGTGGGATTCTTCGGAATGCTCATCGCACGAAATGGCGTTAGTCGAGGAACAGCCAACCCGGCGATCCTGGACCAATGGATACATGCGGATAAAATGATCGTACCGGTCAGCAATGAAGACCTGAAGGCTATGATAGAGATGCGCGACAGCGGGGGCGAACCCACCGACTACGTTGATGACTTGGTTGACCGCTTAAGGTGTTCGGTCTGACTCGTAGCCTAACGCTGGTGTATGCTAAGTGGAGGGAAGTGAGGTGGACCCCGGTCGAGGATCTCCACCCGGTCTGCCCTAATTGCCACGCAATGATCCACCAACGGCATCCTCCATACTCGGTCGAAGATATACGCAAGATGTTTAGGGGATAGAGATGAAAGGCCTGGTACCTATGAGGCCACCGAGACTATAGACAATGATGAAACGATTTGCAGGCCAAGAAGGACGCAGCGCTTCATTCGAGGCACTTAGAAACCAGTCAGCATTCCTTGGAGATACTAGCCTTGTCGAGGCAGTGTGCGATCAGGCTGAAATCCTTGGATTCAACCCTGGCGAAACGATCATAGAAGAATCAGCTCCAACCAACGACATGTATTTCATCCTCTCCGGCATCGTCTCGATTAGGGTAAATGGCCGGGAAATAGCTGTTAGAACATCTGGACAACACGTCGGGGAGATGGCTGTTTTGGATCCAGGGCAACGAAGATCCGCTTCCGCTGTTGCAGAGGATGACGTGGTAGTCGCCCGCATGGATGCGTCGACACTAAACACAATAGCTGAATCATTTCCACAACTATGGAGAAACATAGCCCGTGAGCTCTCCGAACGACTTCGGCAAAGGAATCGTTTCGTTCTCTCTGCGAATCCTCGCCCCGTTCTTTTTGTTGGCTGCTCAACTGAGGCTATGGAAATTGTCCGCGAAATCCAAACTGCCTTGAACCACGACCCGATTATCGTCAAGCCGTGGACAGACGGCATTTTTGATGCCGGCAGTTTTCCACTGGAGTCCCTGGAGCGGGAACTAAATAAAGTCGATTTTGCCGTCCTCGTGCTTTCTCCAGACGATATCGTGATCAGCCGAGACTCTGAAAGCGATGCGCCTCGGGACAACATTGTGTTCGAGTTGGGCTTCTTTATGGGGGCCTTAAGTCGCTCGCGCACTTTCCTTCTTGTTCCACGGGGCGTCGACTTCAAGTTGCCGACCGACCTGATGGGAATAACTCCTTTAGCCTACAGGCCCGAGCTGGAGCCAGATACCGCCGCCGCCGTGGCGGGGCCGTGCAATGAGTTGAGAAAACTGATACTGGCAATCGGACCACGTTAAGAGGGATTCTGGGAGATCAAACTATGTCACTTAGTGACGATCTGAATTCAGAAGTCAGGAAAATCCTCAGTGAGAGATGGACGACACGACAAGGGCGTGTCGTACCTGATCCAGAGGACTTAGGCCTCGGCAACGACGCCGTGTTGCTGGATGGCACGGTTCTCTACGCAGATCTAAACGGCTCGACCAACTTGGTCGAGACAATGAAGCCGGAGTTTGCGACTGAAGTTTACAAGTGCTTTTTGACGTGCGCCGCCAGAATCATCCGAGCCGAAGGCGGAGAGATTACAGCATATGACGGTGACCGTATCATGGCTGTGTACCTAGGTGACTCTAAGAATAGCGACGCCGCCCGCACTGCTCTTAAGGTCAATTATTCGGTCAGAGAAATCATCAACCCTGCCATAAAGGACCAGTACCCCCGCAGTTCATATACCGTACGACATGTAGTTGGCATCGATACGAGTAACCTTTTCGTGGCACGCATTGGAGTTCGGGGAGATAATGACCTAGTGTGGGTCGGCCGAGCGGCGAATTACGCGGCCAAGCTATCCGACGGAGCTGGTGCGCCTAGTCAGATTACCGCTGACGTATACAACAGGTTGAAAGAGTCATCAAAGTATGGCAAGGACGGACAGAATATGTGGGTACAAACTACCGCTCCAGAACTAGGATACAAGACGATTTATACCTCAACCTGGCAGTGGAGCATATAGTGAGCATCGCATATTCTTGTAGGTCGTCGAATTCAGCCTCGGTCAACGGGACCTCCAATCCGGGAATGACTGGTTTCGCCGTACGTTAGGTGCGGGGTGTTGCCAGCCCCGGCGCACCACCCAACTCTCCCCACTGGTAACCTCCCCCAGGAGTTGGTCGAGACAAAAAGAAGACTTGGATGGCTGGCCGGAAATCCGGCCCGACCTGGAAAAGGGCCGGCGGCAACCTTTCGCCGAGTACTTTCATGCCCAGTACACTGCCGGAGGCATACGACAGGAAACCACCGACGTCTTGACCCAGGTGGATGTGGTGGCGATGCCCACTGGAAGCACCCTGGGCGACAAGGCAGACGCTGCTACAACAGTCATCCGAGGCCGTGAAGTTCCGGCTCGGTCTCGCACAGTACATATTAACGGTCTGGTGAGTTTGACAAGAAACCCGGCCCTTTCAGTACCGTGTGGATTTGCCTTGGAGGACCGCTTGCCCGTGGGGCTCCAGTTGATGGGCGCAAGGATGGCGGAACCCCTTTTGCTACGGGTGGCTCATGCTTACGAGCAAGCGACGGAGTGGCATCTAAGGCAGCCGCCCATCTGAAGTCCGGGCACTTCCATAGCGCGGGTTTTGGTCCATAATAGCCAAGTCCACCTAAGGCGGCCGATGGAACCCAAGTTCTATCGGCGCTGCAAGCCGCGATCATGTAGGGGAGGGAAGCTTTTTTATGAGATTGGAAAATAAGGTGGCATTTGTAAGCGGTGGTGCTCGAGGGATGGGTGCCGCAGAGGTACGGCTCTTCGTTCGAGAGGGCGCCCGAGTCGCTTTCGGTGACGTTCTAGAGAGTGAGGGGAAAGAGCTGGAGCTTGAGATTCAGAGGTCAGGAAGTGAGGCTCTGTTCGTTCCCATGGACGTTTCCAGTGAAGAAGATTGGCGTCGAGCTATTGGCGTTACCGTAGAGCGATTCAGCAAGCTGGACATCCTGGTTAACAACGCCGGAATCCTCGTTCTGGGTGGCTTTGAGGAAACGTCGGTAGAGACCTGGGACAAGGTAATGGCGGTAAATGCTAGAGGTGTGTTTTTAGGCACCAAGGAGGCCATTCCAGAGATGCGAAAGGCGGGCGGTGGGTCCATCATCAACATCTCCTCGCAGATGGGGCTGGTGGGCAGCGACGTGGGTAATCCCGCCTACAGTTCATCCAAAGGGGCGGTACGCATTTTATCTAAGGTCGCTGCGATCCAACACGCCAAAGAGGGAATCCGGGTCAACTCAGTGCATCCGGGAGTTATCTTGACCCCAATGGCCGATGTGGGGTCTGCCCAACGAGATACACGACAATGGGCCCTCTCCCACACTCCTCTGGGTAGATTGGGCGAGGCAGATGACGTGGCCTACGGGGTACTCTATTTGGCCTCCGATGAGTCTTCCTTCGTAACTGGTTCCGAGCTGGTTATCGATGGGGGCTGGGTCGCCCAATAGCGGGTGCCAGGGACTACATCCGGATCACCCCCACATTGCCTTCAATGCTTATCTCGGTACCATATGGCTTGGATACGTCCTGGAGCCACCGCAGTATCTCCTGCGCGATCTGGCCTTCGGCCAGTACCGGCCTGCCCCTCTGTGAGATGGGCCGACTATATCCCATATCAATGGGGTAGAGCATAATCTCCTCGAGCCCTCCACCAGCGTAGTTGCATACAGCGACCACGCTCTGCCAGGACACCGGATCGGCGGCAAAGGCGCGGTTTCCGCCCCCGGAGCGAGTGTCGAGGTAATCCCCAGGCGTCTGCTCGTATCCTAGTACTCAGTCAACGGTTTTGGGATTTGTTTAAGAAAGAGGCCAATTGAGCTATCCTGTCTGGTGAGAAGTGTTGATGGCGGGGGTGGCAGTGATGGTCAGGGACAAATACGCCGTGGGGCTGGCGCCGGAACAACGGGAAGGGCTCTAGCGACTGGTCCGGGTGGGCAAAAACTCAGCCCGAGTGACCGCTAGAGCGCGGATTCTCCTAAAGAGCGACGACGGTTGGGCGGCGCCCCAAGTGGCCGAAGCTTTGGATGTGGCCCTGAGCACCGTATACCGGGTCAAGCAGCGCTTTGCCGAAGAAGGGTTGGAGGGGGTCTTGCAGGACCATCCCCAAGCCAACCGGCCCCGGAAGTTGGACGAGTGGGGCGAAGCCCACCTGATAGCCTTGGCCTGCAGCCCGCCGCCGGAAGGGCATGACCACTGGACCCTGCGTCTGCTGGCCGGGAAGGTGGTGGAGTTGGGGCTGGCGCTCTCCATGTCCCACGAGGGGGTGCGCCAGCGTCTCAAAAAACGCCCTCAAGCCGTGGCAGAAGAAGGAGTGGTGCATTCCTGGGACAAGGTGAGCGCCGACTTCGTGGCCCACATGGAGGATGTCCTGGACATCTACGCCGAACCCTATGAGACCCCCAACGTCCGGTGGGTCTGCTTTGATGAGACCTCCACCCAGTTGTTGGCGGAGACCCAGCTCGCTCTGCCGCCCCGGCCGGGACTTCCGCTGCGGCAGGACTACGAATACCGGCGGGAGGGTACCCGCAACCAGTTCTTGGCCTGTGAGCCCTTGGCCGGTTGGCGAGAGGTGGCGGTCACGGAGCGGCGCACGATGCAAGACTTCGCCCGCCGGATGCGCTGGCTGGCGGATGAAGCCTACCCGGAAGCCGAGGTGGTAAGGGTTGTCTTGGACAATCTGAACACCCATCGAACGGCGTCGCTGTACGAGACTTTCCCGGCGGAGGAAGCCCGGAGGATTGCCAGGCGGCTGGAGTTTCATTACACGCCCAAGCACGGCAGTTGGTTGAACATGGCGGAGATTGAGTTC
The DNA here is from genome assembly GCA_965197665.1 of Dehalococcoidia bacterium. Lineage (GTDB taxonomy): Bacteria > Chloroflexota > Dehalococcoidia > Lucifugimonadales > UBA3495 > CBDANO01. Next base: position 1,304,276 of record CBDANO010000005.1, on the reverse strand, counting down.
AGCGTCCTGTCCCGCTCCTGCCTGAAGCAGCGGCTCTCCGGCGAGGAGGCCCTCAGGAGGGAAGTCGATGCTCTGGTCACAGAGCGCAACGCCGCCAAAACCACCATCAACTGGCGGTTCAACACCCGGGACGCACGAAACAAACTTCACCGCCTTTACCCTTCCGATTTTACGGTTGACTGAGTACTAGGTTGAAACGGCGGTAGGCCTCGCTTGGGAGCCTAAGGACACTCTCATTCTGGAAGATGAAGTTGCCCAGGCTGTAGAAGATGGGCCGGTTCTTGTAGATCTCGATGCCACGAAGGAAGTGAGGTCCATGTCCGGCGAAGAGAGCGCATCCATGGTCGATAGTCCAGTGGGCAAAATCCATCAGAAAATCGGGGGGCGTCACTCGGCTACCACCGTGGTATTCTCCAGTAGAACCACTTTCGTGGCAGTGGGCCCCGTAGATCATCCAGTCCGATTGCTTTTGAGCGCCCCTTAGCCAATTCCCCATCCCGGCCAGATCGTCCTGGTCGGGTGCTGTTTTGACCGAGAATTCCTCGGATAGGACGAACTTCTTTTCCAGGAAGTCGACCGAGGTCGTGTGGTCGACAACCTCGCTTAATCCCGTGAAACCGAAAGCCTGGTTGGCCTCCTGCGCTTCTTGATAACCGAGTTCTCGGTTCGCCTTATGCAGGGCATCGAAGACATCCCGCTCTACGTGGTGGACCAACTGGTGCCGAAGCACGTTGACCCCCGGCCGCCCGGCGAAGTCGGGGCGTCTCGGCCCGGCCCGGGATTGTTCGCTAAAGGTGCTGGTTGCGGACATTACAGCTAGGCGCCCTCTGGGCGAGTCAACCTTTGAGATGTGGCTCGGCAGCCTTTCGACGCATCAAGGCCTCTCGATTCCTGTAATCTGACGCGTCGGAGCGGAGGAACTAAGGACCGTCACGCCGGGCCGACGTGTAACGAAGCTGGCACTGTCTTCACAGCAGTGGGGACTCAGAGAAAGTATCCCATCCGCTGAAGCGGAAAATCTAGCGCTTTGACTACATGGCCACAATCAGCCCAGATCGCAGAAACACTCTCTCTCAGAGCAACAACATTGCTGCCGCAAAAGTGTGATTTGATACTTGCCAAAACGATGAAGAGCCTCTAGTGTTTCCATGGGTATATGTGTAAGAAGAATCACGGCATAAGCGGAATCACAGGCTGCAACTCCACCTGTGGACAGCGCAGGAGGCCGTAGGTTCCGCTCATACTGAACGTGCGAGAGGAGGCACGCATATGCCGCTGGACAGACCGATCCATGCCCCTGGGACGGCGGACGGGACGACGGCTCGTGCCGTCGCTGCGCCGGGGGCCGTCCTGCACGGCGGCCTGACAAAGACGCACCGGGCTTCCTCCTTCACCAAGCCGGTAAATGGAATGGAGACGGTGTTGGAATCGGCGCTAGCCGCAGCCAATTGGCATTAAGCAGGAGGCGTGAATTGAAGAAGGGCGGCGGATACGGAAAGATCTTATTTTCTCTTCGTATCCGCTGGCTTGTGGTCCTAGTAGCTCTGGCCACCGCCGTAATTCTGGGCGCCTGTAGCGACAGTACGGAAGTGGCGCCCACTGCATCAGACTCCGCAGAGATGACGGTCGTCGAATACGCCAAATGGTGCGCAGAACTGCCAGACGACATCGATCCGGCAACCTGGGGAGAGTTCCAAAAGAGCGTAAAGCCGAGCTTGGATGAAGCCGAAGTCCTTACCCCGCCGATGGCGCTCACCGATCTGCATGACGCGGTGATACTGTTCCTGCGGGGCCTATCTGCCTCGGCCTCCCAATTCGATGCCGACGCGCCCTACGACGTGACAATGGTGCTAATTCACGGGCTCACCTACCTCGCTCATATCCAGGAGATGGAAGGGGGTTGGGATGACGACGTGCGCGCCGCCCTGGTGGCATCAGGATGTATTGGCTCAGAGTTGATTGGCGAGGAGGAGTCTTCCGGCGACGATCCTCAAGGTGACACGTCAACGGCGACGGCCATACCGGAGTCTGCGCCCACTCAGACCCCGACGCCAACGGAAACGCCCATTGAGACCGCCACCGTCGCACCGGCCAACGTGCGGTACGCCTTTGAGGGTTCGGCGATACGAATCACCTGGGACCCGGTGGTCGGGGCCGACTACTACAACGTCTACCACGACGACTTCTTCGGCTATGCCTGTAGTCTGAGAGGAGACGGCAGTCCCAGCTTCTGCGAGGAGTTGGCGACGGGACTGGAGACCACGTCCTACGTCCACGCCAGTCCCAACAGTGGCGAGAACTACTACTGGGTGGTTGCCTGCGACAGCAGCGGGTGCTCCGACGTTGACAGCGAGAATCCCGCAGCGCCCCTCGCAGCCAAACCAGGCCAGCCCGCCAATGTCCGGACTGCCGTTGAGGGCTCTGCGATACGCGTCACCTGGGACCCCGTGGAGGAAGCGGACAACTACAATGTCTATCACTTCGCCTCGCCCTCCGACCGCCATCCCCCCTGCACGCTGGGCAGGGACGGCACTCCCCTGGGCTGCGAGGAGTTGGCGAGGAGCGTTGGCGAAACGTCCTATGTCCACGCCGCCCCTGACAGCTACAACAACAACTACTGGGTAGTCGCCTGCAACAGCGGTGGATGCTCGGAGATCGACTCCGATAATCCGGCCAGTCAGGTAGGGCCCGAGTCAACCGGGCCCTACCGCACAGACACGCCCACACCGACTCAGACCCAGACGCCATCAGACGCGCCAACCTCGACCGGAACTCAATCGTCAGCCCGTGACCGTGATGGTGACGGGCTCATCGAAGTAGACGACCTGACGCAGCTTGATGCTATGCGCTGGGATCTGGACGGCGATGGCATTTCTGACAATGCCGACTATGCGGCGGCTTTCTCCGAAGCCGACACCGGAACGTTGTGCTCTACCGCAAGTTGTGTGGGGTATGAGTTGACTGCCAATCTGGACTTTGACACCAATGGGAACGGGGAAGCGGACGAGGGCGACGCCTACTGGAACGGTGGCGGAGGGTGGGCTCCGATAGGAGAAAGCCACGAACCCTTTGACTCCGCCTTTGAAGGTGGAGGCCACACAATCTCCAATCTGTACATTCGCAGGTCGCCCAATGTAGGTCTGTTCGGAGTTCTCGGCACCGGAAGCACAGTCTCGGGTATTGGATTGGTGGACACAAGCGTAGCGGCTTCCGGGTACGGAGCCGCCGGTGCGCTGGCTGGAATCGGCCACGGCGTCATTGAGGACAGCTTTGCCGATGGTCTCGTTGCTGGTTGTGTTGATCACATTGGCGGTCTGGTTGGCCTCAATGAAGGCAGCATCGAGAACAGTCGCTCCGCTGGCAACGTAGCTAGCGCTCGTAGATCCGGCGGCAGTGCATCTGGAGTGATCACCGATCTTGTCAACGACTTGGTTGGCTTTCCCCTGTTCGGCTCTGAAAGTCGTACCTGCTATGCCAGTGGCGGCGGCCTGGTTGGGGGAAGCAGCGGAGCGATAGCCGGCAGTCACTCCACCAGTGTCGTGTCCGGATTTACGGACACCTTCGGTGGTCTGGCAGGCGTGAACTCCGGTACCATCACCGATAGTTACGCTACGGGCAAAGTGTCCACCAAGGCCTGCGGCGACTGCTTTCCCACCGTTGGCGGGCTGGTGGGCGACAACGAAATTGGAGGCGAGATCACCAATAGCTACGCTACCGGCGGCGTGTCGGGGCAAGGCGACAACTTTGGCGGCCTGGCAGGCGCAAACTCCGGCGTCGTTTCCGATAGTTACGCTACGGGCGGCGTGTCCGGCAGCGGGTTTGCCGACGTTGGCGGCCTTGTTGGGGACAACGAGGCCGAAGGCAAGATCGTCACTAGCTACGCCACCGGCGACGTATCGGGCCGGGGTGACAACTTCGGAGGTCTAGCAGGCGCAAACTCCGGCGTCATTGTTACCAGTTACGCTGCGGGCGGCGTGTCCGGCAACGGGTTTGCCGCCGTTGGCGGCCTTGTTGGGGACAATCAATACACCGGTGTTATCACTGCCGCCTACGCTGTGGGTTCGGTATCCGGCAGAGCAGACCGTCACGGCGGTCTAATTGGATTGAATCAGGGCGTCGTAACGGTTTGTTTCTCCACAGGCACAGTGCCTCAGAGTGGCGGAGGGCTGATTGATCAGAACGGCAACCACTCTGGCAAAGTAATCAGCTGCTACTGGGATACGGAGACCTCCGAGCAATCCGATAGCGATGGAGGCGAGGGCAAGACCACCGCCGAGTTGCAATCGCCTACTGGGTACACGGGTGCATACGCCGACTGGAACGTGGACCTGGACGGAGACGGATCAGGTGACGACCCTTGGACATTCGGCTCGGCGACCGAGTATCCCGTTCTCAACTTGGGAACTCTCGACATTGATCACAGCAATCTAAATAACTACAGGCCACCACTAGAACCCCAGGCCAACGCGGCACTGTGCTCAGCTGTCAACTACGCAGATATTGCAGAGGTGAAGGCACAAATCGCTGCGGGCATCGACGTAAACGACACTTGTCGAGACGACATACGTTGGTACGATGGCTTAACTCCACTCGGCATCGCAGAGAGATACGAGCGGACCGAAATCGAAGCGATCTTGGTTGAAGCGGGGGCGGTCGACGCGGAGGGCTAGACCCGTAAAGGGGCGGTAGCCCGCAACCATGTCCGTGTTCGATTGGGTGCTTACCCTGGAGCAGGAAAGGGAGGAAGAGTAACGGTCTCGCCGCACAAGACATCCTCAGCTCACTCCAACCTCACCTGGCCGCTTCAACGGGTGCAGCCTGTACATCTGGCATACCGGAACCGTCGCACGTGCTCAGTGCCCTCGGCCTCAGCCCACCTGAGGAGACTCGAATCCGTAAGGCAGTCGGAGGGTCCGTGCCCTCCACAGTCTGTTGAACCTATTCAGCCCCAGTTGTGTCTAAATCGGCGGCCCATGTGAACCGCACTCTTTTTTGTTGATTGGAAGACAAAGAAGTCCGTCGCCATCTACATCATCGTGCCGGCGCGCAGCATCGGAGGTGGCTGGCCGTCTCGGCCGTGCCCCAAGTCTTGGCGGAGAGTCTTCGGAATGAACTGCGAGGTGAGCATGGAAGTCGTGGTCTGACGGGAGCGCTTGCGGCAAGAATAGTATCCCGGCTGGGCGGCCACTTACGCCCTGGAGGCTGCTCCTCGGCCCCGCGCCGGCTGCGCGTACATCGCAAGGCAGGCCTCTTCAAGGTTCTCCCCGCCGACGTGCTCCCGAATCGCGTCGAAGAACTCGAAGTCCCACTCGCTCACGAACGTCACTGCAGTCCCCTCTCGACCCATCCTGGCGGTGCGGCCGATCCGGTGCACGTACTCCTCTACCTGCTCGGGGATATCGTAGTTGATGACGTGCGCCACAGCCGGCACGTCTATGCCCCGGGAAGTCAGGTTCGTCGAAACCAAGAGCTTCAGCTTGCCGTCGCGGAACGCCTGCATCACCGCGTTGCGTTCGCCTTGGCGCAGACCGCCGTGGATCCCTTCGACCGCGATCCCCTTGCGTTTCAGCGCCCGTACAAGCCACTCCACGTCCTCCTTCGTGCGCCGGAACACCAGGGTCTGCTCCAAATGATCGATCGTGTCTATCACCTGGAGTATAGCGTTCAGCTTGTCGCGTTGCGCTACCTCACAGTACATCTGACGCACAGTCTCGACCGGCTCCGACTCCTCGCCCACTCGTATCCACTGGGGATCGCGCAAGTACGAGTAGATCAACCCTCTGATCATCTTCGGTACCGTCGCGGTGAAAAGCGCGGTCTGACGATCCCGCGGCGTGCTGCGTCAGGATCCGCCGGATGTCGGGCAGGAACCCGATGTCGAGCATCTGGTCCGCCTCGTCGAGGATGACGGTCTGGACGCGGTCGATACGCAGGTTGCCGCGACCAAGGAGATCGATCACGCGCCCCGGCGTGCCGACGATGATCTGCGCGCCCCCTTCGAGCCTCGCGATTTGCGGAGCCATCGGCGCGCCCCCGTATACAGCCACGAGCCGGATGCCCCGGTAGCGGACGATCCGGCTCAACTCGCCGATCACTTGGCGCGCCAGCTCGCGCGTGGGTACGAGGACGATCGCTTGCGCGTAGCCGTCCCCGCCGTCCACCCGCTCGGCCAGCGGAATGCCAAACCCTGCTGTCTTGCCCGTGCCGGTCTGCGCCTGTCCCACTAGGTCTACGCCGTTCAGCATTGGCCCAATCACGGCCTCTTGAATGGGAGTGGGCGACGTGTAGCCCATCTCGGTGAGCGCTTGGGCCACTGGCGCTGACACCATGACGGGCCCGAACTCCATCTCGCGCGGTTGCGGTCCGGTGACGCTCTGGACGCGCGCAGGCGGAGTGTGGACCTGATTGGAAGAAGAAACGTCGGGGCGAGCGCTGTCGCGCGTGCGGTCTCGTGGACGGCCAGGGGGCTCGGGCTGCCTGCGGGTCGCGGGGGATGGGGGAGGGGCGAGGGCTTCGGAGGGCGCGGAGGCAAGGTTCGGAATCAGACGCGTGAGGAGTTTCTTGAACATGTTATTTTATACTAACATGAGATACCACGGCGCGAACAGACGAAGAGAAGGAGATGAGCGACACGGACCTGAAGGCCACGGTGAGATGGACCCGGTTAGTTGAACAGAATTGGGTTGAAGCTAATGTTAGCCGGCGCCGATCACCCGGACCGGCGGATCGCAGGGCGGGGGCGCTGTGGTCCGGAGCTGCGGTCCAGTACCTGGGCTTGCCGGCTGCTTGGACTTCCACTCTTCCAGCAAGCGGTCCCGTTCCGCGGCGTCGGCCTCGATGGCGGCGGCGTCGGGCGCTACAGGCCGGCCGGCCCACCGGGCATCCTTTAAGAACTTATACAGGTCGTTGTTCGTCCTTCGGTAACGGTGGTCAACGGGAGCGATCTGGTCAAGAACGGCCGCCAGGAAAGGATAGGGCTGCCGCCCACGCTCTTTCGTCAAGGCCAACCCCGTTAGATTCCCCTGGACCAACCGGGCCACGGAATCAACCGTGTGAGTCCCCCCGGGCCGCAGGAGGCCCAGGTCCAGCAACAGCGAAAGGGCATGGCCCAATCTCTCGGCCTCGGTCAAAAGCGCCGGGGCTTGGGGGCCATTGGCGGGCCTATGCGGGTCATTTGAGGGAGGGCTAAGATTACTACTCATTAACGTATGTATTTAATCGTGGCGCGATGGGGTGGTTACTGTCTATATCTGACACATATATTGTACGACATCACCCGTCAACAAATTGCGGCGGGCGACGCCCTTGGCCCTGATTTCACACCCCCGGCCTTGGCCGGTCCGGGCTTTAGGTTGATAGGCACCGGCCGCCTCGATGTCCTGGTGGGCTACAGCGCAGGGCTGGCGACCAGGGCGTTGAGACCGAGACGGTGACGGCCTGCGTCTTGGTCGCCGGTGCCTTCGACACGTTGCGGGCGGCGGGCGGGACGCTGGCAGACGGTGCGACCTGGCCTTCTGTGGGAGAGGGGGGCATTGCCAAAGGGCCTGACAGAGGTGTATCTGCGACACAATCAGCTGGTGAAGTAGGTGGCGAGAGTGTCCAGGTCAACAGTGCCGCCGGGCCGATAATCAACCCAACGGCTCAAGGTCTCGGCGATAGCGGCCTCATCAATGTTGAAGCCAGCCAACGCAACCCTAGTCAACAGGAAGGGCAGCCCGCGCTTACCGGTTATCTCCACACTGGCGTATCGCAATGCCTTGTAGAATTCTGCGATTATCTTTTTGTCGGCGTCAATTGTGGCTTGCCAGTCTTGACTTGCGGCTGCATTGGATTCCGCCCCGTCCACGTCTTCCGTGTCGAAATCGATAACGTCAATTTCGTTCAGGGCGGACCTCATATCTTTGGCCATGATATGTTGGCCGGCCGCCTTGCCCTGGGGCAGCGCCGCAAAAGAAAACTGGAGTGCGGCCGCCTCGTAGATGTTGGCCGGGGTGATGCCCCTCACAATTTTCCGCTTGGCTCTGGTGCGGTTGACGCCGATGCCATAGGCCTCCCCCACAGTCTTGCCCCTGAGCGGGTGGGGGCCGACCGCCTCAATCCGTAGATGGCACCATTCCGGGTAGTGCTTTTGGCCTTGGCCCATCTGGGGATATCGCTTACGCCGAGCTGGGTAGTAAATCCAGTCGCACTCCCTGAGGAAGTTGTTGGCGACCTCCGGCTCCTGCGAGGTCCCGCCCAGCAGGTGGATGCGTTGTTTCCGCAGCCCGGCGATCCCCCCGACGAACTCCATCTGGCCGGTGTTGCCCTGCCGGTACCGGGACAGCAGGGCTTGAATCTCGTCAAGCACCAGGATGCAGCGGCCGGGCAGCACCTTGGAGAAGGCGAAAATATCGACCGCCCCTTCGATGTGCCAGCCGAACAGCAAAGACAGGTTGGAGATGATCTCAAACCCCGCCTGCCGGTACGGGATACAGAACAGGGACATGAGATTGGTCTTGCCCACCCCCTTTGGCCCCGACACCAACTGGCAGCTAAAGCCCGGATCGCCGCCGGTGTCCCTGTTCTGTGCGAACTTCGCCTCGATCTCCCGGTGGAGAGCCAGCCGGTATTCCTTGCCGATGGTGTCCCGCTCGTCGGGAAACGCCGGGAGGTTCTCAATGTCCTCTTCGGTAATCTTACGCAGTCTGATATTTGGCATGGGTTCTACCCTCCTTTTAACGGGATGCTGTCCGCGTCACGCAGCAACTCACGGCGCCGGTACGCGAAGATTATGGCGTGGGCCGTGCGACAGTCCTCGCAAAGGATGCCCTCGGGATGTTGGTGGGCGTCAGGTTCCCACTCGCGCAGCCCCAGGTGCACCGCCGTTTCACCATGCCGCCTTCCCGTTTCGTACCAGTCCATCTCGGCATCGACGGGAGACATAGTGAAGTTGATGGGTCTCAAACCTTCCTTTGCCATCGGTCCTCCCTATGGTTGATTCGGCACCCGGCCGGCCGCGGTCCAGCCGGCTTCGAATGCCTTGGCATTAGATCGCACGCTGCGGCCTTGGGACTTTAGCGGCCTCACGGCCTCCACCCGCTCACCGGTGCAGCTCGGCGGCCGCCCGGTCCGCTTTTCCGGCGCCCTAACCCGGGCGAGGCCGGCTAAGTGCCTCTTGGGGGCGGCGTGTCGCCGGTGGCCCTGGGGCGGGTTGCCAGCCACTCCTCGATCTCGGACTCCGGCCAGCGGACGGCGCGGGCTCCGATCTTCAGCGGCTCAGGGAAGGACCCTTCGCGCATCTTGCGGTAGATGGTGGTGCGCCCGAGCCCGGTACGGGCCGCTACTTCGTCAAGGCGCAGGAGCCGGTCGGCGGTTGAGGCAGACATGACAACACCCCTCCAAACACTATTTGAAAGAAGGGTACCGCTTGGCTTGGGGCTTGTCAGGGTGAAAAAATATCCCGAATGGTTACCGGCGGCGGCGGTAGGGCTCCTCTATGTTTGTGAATGATGGACCGGATGGTTTCCGGCGAGTAGTTCATACAGTCTGCGATAATATCGATAGCTTCGTTACGAGTGTGTCCTTCATCCCGCAGCATTTCGAACACCGTCAAAACGCGGTGGTCTCGCTCTGACTCTTTCGGCCGGCCGGGTCTGGGACCAGGGAGGCCCGCTGTGTCCCGGTAAAAGGCCCACGATCTCAAGAGCCTGGGGACCGGTTCGCCAGTCTCCGATAAATAGTCTAGAAGATTATTCAGTCCTTCTTTGGCCGACGGGTTGGTATCGGCCAGGATAATGCATGCCAACACCAAACTCTCCCGGGTGCGCAATCCCGGGTGGTCGGGGTCGAGTTCTTCCGGAGGAGTCGCTCTCCACAAGACCGGTAAGTCAGAAAGTTTCGGGATAGCCGTTGTTTGCTCGTTCAATGCGTCGCCGATCCACTCTTCCCCGGACTGTTCAGCCATTTCCCCCTCTGTATCGGTCCCGCCGGTAACGTAAGCCGCCCAAGCGTCCATCAGCGCCCGCCTCTGGTCGAACAGGTCGCTCCGCATGTATGCCGCCTCGGTGCTGTTGCCGATGTTGTGGGCCAGAGCCGCTTCCCCGACCGACCAGGGCGCGGCCGTGCACTCGGCAACCCAGTTTCTGAAGGAAGTCCGAAATCCGTGGGGTACGGCGGGGATTTCCAGCCGCCGCAGCAGGGCGGTGAACACCATCTCGGACGCCGGCTTGCCGCTGCGCGCGGCGGGGAATATCAACCCTTGGCCGTCGGTTAGCTCCAATGCTTGGCCCAGTATCTCGATGGCCCTGCCGGACAGCGGCACCCGGTGGGGCCGCCTGGCCTTCATCCGGGATGCGGGGATCTCCCAGGTTGCCGAATCCCAGTCGACCTCGGTCCAATGGGCCGCCCGCACCTCCCCGGAACGCCCGGCGGTCAGTACGAGAAACTCAAAGGCCAGCTTGGTCGAAATGCCGGCGGTGGACTCCCTTACCTGCCGCACCGCTCCCGGCACCCGGGCGTAGGGCAATGCCTGATGGTGTTCTTTCAGCCGCTGCGTCTTGGGCAGGACCTTGAGCAGGGAGCGCCCCGCCGGGTTGTCCAGCCGGTACCCCTGGGCGACCGCCCAGTCCATGACGGTCTCCATTCGCTGGCGGACCCGGCTGGCGGTTTCCGGCTTGCTGGTCCAGACGGGCGTCAGCGCCTCCAGGACATCGGCGGCGGTAATGGCGTCAACCGCCTTGCGCCCGACAAGCGGGAAAGCGTAGGCCTGGAGCGTCGATTGCCACTGGTATGCGTGTTTCGGGTTGCTCCAGGTGGGGCGGCGCAGCTCGATCACCCGGGCGGCGGCTTCGGCGAAGGTGGGGGTGGACGGGGCAGGCCTGCGGGCGGCCTCCCGCGCCTCCCGCTTCTCCGCTGCCGGGTCCCGGCCTTCGGCGACGGCGGAGCGATTGGTTTGGGCTATGGACCGGGCTACGGCAAGGCTGACCGCGGGATAAGGCCCCAGCCCCAGGTCACGGCGGCGCCATGGATTACGATTCGCTGGACCCACGATTTGCTGCCCGAAGGGGCGACGTTCAGGTAGAGGCCGTCGCCGTCGCCGTGCCTGCCGGGTTTGCTCAGGTTCTTTGCCGAGATTGCGGTGAGCTTGCCCACGCTCCCCTCCGTACCACATTATTTCCCACACAATGTGTGGGATACAGTGGTATTTTACGGGAGTTCGTGGGAGTGATCAAGGCCCCAGTGTCACTCAAAGAGCTATGAAATGGATAGGGTTGAGGCTTTATGGGACTGCCTGGGAACAAAAAATGGCGGAGCGGCAAGAAACCTAACCGATTAGAGTGTCCCGTCCAACTGGTTGATTACCAGCCCCGTGGGTAACTTGGGATAGAAGAAGGTGGATTTCCGCGGCAGCCTTTGACCTTCGCTTACGATCTTCTGGAACTGGTCTAAAGGGAAAGGTTTGAGCAAGAAGGCGGCCTGCCTCGCGCCGGAAGCCGCCAGCTTCATTGCCTCTCGATGGTCATGAATGTACCCCAAGTGGTCCAAGGTAGCGCCGCCTAGGACCGGCCTAAGCACCTGTTCTTCCAGAATCCAAGCTTCGGAAACCGCCAGCGGCCCCCACCGCCGCCAGTCAACGTTCGACCTCAGAGTCAACAGGGTTGCGCCATCGTCTCCGGGAGCTACCATTCCTATAGTGGGGCGCTCTGTCCCAAGGTGGGCCAAGTCCTCCACCAGTCCGCCGGCGCCGTCCCATTGCGCCGCGGCGTCGGAATCCGCCTGGAATAAGTCATACAACCGCTGCCGCACCAGAAGGAGCTGCTCTCGGGCCAAGCCGTTCAACAAGCGGTGATAGGGAAGCACCAACAGCCCCGGGTCTTCGAAGCCGATCAATGTCATCATCACGTAGTTGTGGGCGGCATCGGTCGCGCCGTAGCTTGTTTCCCCGTCCGCCCGCTCCCGGCGGTACTTGAGCGCCGCTTCGTAACGGTGATGCCCGTCGGCCAGAAACACCGGCCGGTCCCGAAAGAACCGGCTAATCGAGTCCAGAACCGACGGGTCCTCCAAGCGCCACAGAGTGGAGGTCTGCCCGGACCCGTCCTGAACGTCTATTACCGGAGGCAGGGCAGTAGCTTGCTGAAAAACGGGCGAAAGGGCCCTCTCCGGGTCCTGGTACAGGGCCATGATGGGACTGAAGTTGGCGCCGCAGGCCTCCATTACAGCCACCCGGTCCCGTATGGCGGGTGGTTCCGTGTACTCATGGGGGAAGACCTGCCGGCTCTCGTACTCCTCCAAGCCGACGCAAGCAATCAGTCCCAAGCGGGACCACTCCCGGTCTCGATGCCGGAATTGCTGGCGCAGCAAGTAGTAACCGGGTTCCGCGTCTCGCCTCAGTACCCCTTTGCCGGTCCACTCGTGGAACAAAGAGGCGGCCCCGGAATACTGGTCCGCGGCAGGGGCATTCCAGTCCAGCCCTTCCCCCGCTTCGAGATGCACCACGTTGTATGGACTAAGCGCTTTCAGGGATTGCTGTAGATCTGAGGTGACCAAGTCATAGGGCGGACAGAGCACAGAGGCCAGGTCCCCAACCGTTCCGGCATCGTACCGCCACCCTCGGAAGGGCCTTAGAGCAACCATATCGCCTGCCCACCTCCCGATGGGTATTGTAGTCCATCACTGGGGGGCAGTCCATGTTTGCTGGGCGCATCCATGTTCCGCAGATTGCTTTCTGGGCCTAAATCGCTGTGATATACTCCTAGCCTGTACCGAGGCTTGATTATTCGTCCGAGAAGAACGTTGGAACGGCAGCAACGGTCAATCCCTGATTTATCGCCCCAAGGGGAAGGTTTGAATGACAGCAGCAATCAATCCAATAGAAGGTGGGACGCTGACGGCCGTCCAAGGTTTCTTGGCCGGCGCCACCTATGCCGGATTGAAAACCTACGCTGAAGACAAGCTGGACCTGGGACTGCTGCTATCGGAGGCCCCCTGTAGTGCGGCCGGCGTGTTTACCACCAGCACTATCAGGTCCCCGTCGGTGACGGTTACCCAGGAACACCTTGCCTCGGCCAAAGCCCGGGCGCTGGTGGTGAACGCCGGCATTGCCAATGCTTGCGTGGGTGAGCAAGGCTATACCGATGCCAAAGAGGTGGCCGCGAGGGCCGCCGGACGCTTGGGGGTGCGCCCGGAAGAGGTGCTGGTTTGCAGCACCGGCGTCATTGGCGTAGAGCTTCCTATGTCTCTGATAAGGGACGGCCTGGACAGGATCGAGCTTTCCGCGGAGGGCGGCCACGACGTTGCCCGGGCCATGATGACCACCGATACCAGACCGAAAGAGATCGCCGTCTCCTTCGAAATCGACGGAAGACAGGGGCGTATGGGCGGCGTGACCAAAGGCTCCGGCATGATCCATCCCAACATGGCGACTATGCTGTCCTTCGTTACTACCGACGTTGTTGTGGAGCCGGACTTCTTGAACGCCGCTTTGCGGGAAGTGGCCGACGATACGTTCAACATGGTGACCGTCGACGGGGACACCAGCACCAACGACACCTTGTTGGTACTGGCCAACGGGCTGGCGGGGAACACCCCCATAGGCCCGGGGTCGCGGGACGCGGAAACGTTTAGAGAGGCACTCCACCACGTATGCGGGCATTTGAGCAAAGAACTGGCCCGGGACGGTGAGGGAGCAACCCGGCTCATCATTGTCGAGCTGAAGGGCGCTAGAAACAAAGAGGATGCCCGAAGGGCGGCGCGCACCGTAGCCTCGTCCAGCTTAGTCAAGTCGGCGGTCTATGGCGCGGACCCCAATTGGGGGCGGGTCATGATGGCCTTGGGCCGCAGCGGCGCCGCCGCCGACGAGTCAAAAATCGACTTGTACATCAACGGCGTCTGCATCATGCAGGAGGGCAAACCCATTCCGTTCCACCGGGACGCGGTGGTGGCATTGATGCGAGGATCGGAAGTCACAATCCGCGCGGACCTCCACCTGGGAGAGGGAGACGCCACGGCTTGGGGCTGTGATCTTACTGAGGAGTACGTGATCATCAACAGCGCCTACACCACCTGACCCGGTCGCCGGTCCCACCGGGAGGCGGCGCCAGGGTTTGCTCTCCGATTTGGTCATCATCCTCTATGTGTACTCGCCACCCGCTTCGGTTTATGCTCCTTTCACCAATGAGCCGTTTAAGGTCGAGTTTTTCTTTTGCTCGAGGGAGGGCCCAGTGCCCCGGCCCCCGGTAGTCGTGAAAATCGGTGGCAGCACCCTGGGAAGTCACGACACCAGCCTCAAAGACCTGGTGACCCTTCAGAACGAGGGGGTCGCGTTGGTAGTGGTCCACGGCGGCGGCCCCGTGATCTCCCAGTGGATGCAGCGTCAAGGAATCTTGCCCCGTTTCGTTGGCGGCCTCAGGGTCACCGACGCCGCCAGCTTGGAAATCGTGGTGGCCGTACTCACCGGACTGATTAACAAGATGCTGGTTTCCACGCTCCAGCAATTAGGGGGCCGCTCCATCGGCATCAGCGGCATCGACGGAGGCCTGTTGGAAGCCCGCGTCGCGGACCCCGACTTGGGTTACGTGGGGCAAATTACCAGGGTCAACGACGCCCCCATTAGGGCCCTGCTGGAGGCCGGCTACATTCCGATGGTCGCTCCCGTGGCCGCCCACTGCCGCGACAGTCCGGACCACGCGGGCGGCCCGCTCAACATCAACGGGGATACCGTGGCCGGTGAATTGGCCTTCGCCTTGGGGGCCCACCGCCTCGTCTTCTTGACCGACGTAGAGGGCGTCATGGACGGGTCGAACCGGGTGGTCCGCCGCCTTGACCGCCGCCGCGCCGAGATGCTCTTACGCTCCGGCGTGGTGCGAGGGGGCATGATTCCTAAGCTGGAATCGTGCGCCAGAGCCTTGGAGAGGTCCTCTGTGGCAAATATAGTAGACGGCCGCCGCCCGGATGCTCTACTGGACTGCCTGAATGGACGTTCCACGGGCACTACCATCGTCGGAGAAATGTGAATCGGGGAGCTTTCAGGATCTGACGCCTGCATCCCCTTTGCCCGTCCGACCCGTTCACCGCCCCCCTGGGTGGATGCGAACCATCCCGCGTTCATGCCGCAAAAACCGCGGCCGGTCCCCCTTCTTCGCCCTTTTTTCTCTAAGAGGGTGTTGAAAAAGTCCCTTCTCCCACTTGGGAAGGGGCAGGGTGATTCCCGGCGCGGATCATCTCGGTTGCCTCCATACCTTTATTTTTGGTAGGCGGCTTTGGTGGGGATTGGGGAGCGGAACGTTTGGGCCGGGCGCGATTTGATTCCGAATAGTAACGGTGTCAAATAGTAACGGTGTCAAAACGGCTGGGAGCGCATATAATAGACTTTCACTAGCTTCAGCCTTATGATGCGTCGTCGCAGGGCCTTGCTTGGTCCGGTTGAACGCCAGCGAATAGGCCCCGCGCCCGGCGGTTTCAAACCCGACGGTATCAAAATGGTTTCCCGGCGGTTTAGTGAGCCGCCCGGCAGCTTTTGGAAAGCCCCCAAAACACGGGGCCAATCTTGGGGAGGTAACGCATAGTGTCGAAGAGCAGCGAATGGATTGACGTAGAGAACAAATATTACGCTCAAACGGTGCGCCGGCAGCCGGTGGTCATCGTTCGAGGTGAGGGGACCCGAGTATGGGACGCCGACGGCAAGGAATACTTGGATTTCGTTGCCGGTTGGGCCGTGGACAACCTAGGGCATTGCCACCCGGCGGTGACCCAGGCCATCGTGGAGCAAGCCAATACCTTGGTCCAAACCTCCAACCAATACTATACGGTGCCTCAGCTCCTTCTCGCCCAGTTGCTCATAGACAATAGCTGTTTGGACCGGGTCTTCTTTGGCAACAGCGGCGCCGAGGCCAACGAGGGCGCTTTGAAATTGGCCCGCCGCTACGGCAAGCTGCACCGGGACGGGGCCTACGAGGTTATTACCGCCTACAACTCGTTCCACGGGCGTACCCTGGGCACCGTAGCGGCCACCGGGCAGCCCCACTATCAGGAAAACTTTGCGCCCCTCCTTCCCGGATTCGTCCACGTGGATTATAACGACGTGGAAGGCATAATGAACGCTACCACCGACCGGACCGCGGCGGTAATGCTGGAGCCGGTGCAAGGAGAGGGCGGCGTCAACATTCCAAGCCGCGACTACCTGCAGCGGGTGCGGGACTGGTGCGATGAGCAAGGGTTGCTGCTGATGCTCGACGAGGTGCAGACCGGTCTGGGCCGGTTGGGCAGTCTCTTCGGTTACCAGGAGTACGGCGTCGAGCCCGACGTTATGACCCTGGCCAAGGGATTGGGCTACGGCGTGCCCATTGGCGCGTTCATGTCCAAGGAGCACTGCATGGCCTTGGTTCCCGGGGATCACGGCTCCACCTTCGGCGGAAATGCGCTGACTACCGCCGCCGCTTACGCCGGGACGAAGTTCCTCATCGACAACGATATCCCCGCCCAAGTCAAGGTCTTGGAGGGCCGCTTGATGGACCGGTTGGACCAACTCAAAGAACGGTTCTCCTTCGTATCGGACGTGCGGGGCAAGGGACTGTTGGCCGCCGTCGAATTCGACAGCGACATTTCAGGCCGAGTCTTGAGCCAAGCCAACGAGGCCGGAGTCCTGCTCAACGGCGTAAAACCCAACGCCGTGCGGTTTATGCCGCCCTTGACCGTCACCCCCGAGGAGATCGACGAAGGGATTGGCCGTTTGGAGCAAGCCCTGGAAAAGGTGTAGATGGCATAGCAATCTCCCATGCCGGCTGAGACCTGGCCCCTGCCAAGGATGAAAACGGTATTTCCCGAGGCACAACACCAAATGTAGGGGCCGGTTTCAAACCGGCCCGCCGAAGAGTGAAACCAGTATTTCCCGATAAACGATAACAACAAATCCAGGAAAAATGTCATGACCAATAACAAGATAGTCCTAGCCTACAGCGGGGGGTTGGACACTTCCGTCGCCGTCCCCTGGTTGAAGGAAAAATACTCCGCAGAAGTAATTACCCTGACCATCGATCTGGGCATGGTGGACCTGGAGTCCATCCGCCGGCGGGCAATCGAAGTAGGGGCCGCTAAGGCCTTGACCGTGGACGGCAAGCAAGAGTTGGCGGACGATTTCTTGTTCCCCAGCCTTCAGGCCGGCGCGATATACGAGGCCCAATATCCCCTGGCGACAGCGTTGGGGCGCCCGTTGATTGCTCGTTACCTGGCTGAAGCCGCCGAAGCCGAGGGCGCCTTCGCCGTGGCCCACGGTTGTACGGGCAAGGGCAATGACCAAGTGCGAATAGAAGTCAGCATGGCCGCGCTGGCCCCGGACATAGAAGTGATTGCTCCTATACGGGACTGGGGTATGAGCCGGGATGAGGAGATAGAGTACGCCGGAGCAAGGAACCTTCCGGTCAACCAGCGGAACAGCCGGTTTTCGGTGGATGAAAACCTGTGGGGCCGCAGCGTTGAGGCCGGGGAGTTGGAGGATCCTTGGACCGAGCCGCCCGAGGACGCCTACGCTTGGACTCAACCAGTCCAGGCTACCCCCGACGAACCGGCTTACGTTGAGATACACTTCGAAGCCGGCCGCCCCGTCGCTATCGACGGCGAAAGTATGGCCGGAGCCGACCTCATCCGGCATATCAATAGCTTGGCCGGCAGCCACGGCGTGGGCCGAATCGACCACGTGGAGAACCGGCTGGTAGGCATCAAGTCCCGGGAGGTCTACGAGGCTCCGGCGGCAGTCGTACTTCACGCCGCCCACAAGTCCTTGGAAGCTTTGACCCTGAGCAAGGAGCAGGCCCGGACCAAGGAGCGGTTGGCCCAAGAATACGCCGACATGGTGTACAACGGCTTATGGTTCACCAGCCATCGTCAGGACCTGGACGCTTATGTTCGCAGCACACAGCGGCACGTTTCTGGAGACGTTAGGCTGCGGCTGCATAAAGGCTCCTGTGTCGTGGTAGGCCGAAGCGCCCCCCGGTCTCTTTACCGGCACGACCTGGCTACCTACGACCGAGGAGACCAATACGACCACGCCTCCGCCCAAGGGTTCATTGCTATCTACGGGTTGCCGGTCCGCACCCAGAACCGGACCCAACAGGAATAGGCCGGCCCGCCTTCTCGGCGGGACCCGTGCAGGCTAGGTCCGACTTGATGAATACCTCTTTGGGAAAACTTGCCGATTCGACGACGATGGAACGAGTAATTAAGGCGCTGCTGGCCTACGAACCCGAGGAGATCATACTGTTCGGATCGGCGGCGCGGGGCGATGCCGACGAGTACAGCGACTTTGACTTGATAGTCGTCAAAAATACGCAAACCCGGTTCATGGAACGATTATCGGAGGTCAATCAACACTTTCCGGCAGGGAGGGCAATAGACGCCTTCGTCTACACGCCCCTAGAACTGCGGACTATGGTAGCAGAGGACAACCCTTTCATCGAACAAGCTCTGATAGACGGGAAGCTCCTATATGAAAGGTCCCCGGGAAAGGGAACGTGGCAAGGAATCGCCGCGTCTTATAATACTTCCAGGAAAGCGGGGTCCCCGGTGAAAAAGCCCGTGGAAACGGCCCGGCGCTGGCTGGCGCAAGCCGAGTATAGTCTCAACATGGCCCGTGCCTTGTTGGAAGACGGCTTCTGGAGCGGGGCCTGCTTCCAGTCCGAGCAAACGGCGCAGATGGCACTAAAAGCTTTCCTATTCAAGTTGGGGAGGCGCTCCGTTACTATACACTCGGTCCGGGAACTCGCTCAGACTTGTGCCCAAGAGGATGACGGGTTCACTCCGTTCGTGGACTATGGAGGGGTCCTAGACCGCTATTACCTCTCCACCAGGTATCCTGACGCTCTTCCGGCGCCGGCGATTCCCTTCCAGTCCTTCACCCGGCGGGACGGGGAGCAGGCCGTGGGATTCGCCGAAGAAATAGTTCGATTCGTCCAAGCAAAAGTTCTTGCCGATGCTGGCGGGCCGGCGAAGTAGGCGGCCGGTCCATCGAAACATGATGAAGGGGGTTCATGGCATGCGCGCCGCGGATGCCTAATATTCCCTTGCAAGCCCCCCTGCCGGTTGATACCGGCGCCGCGAAGCATGAACATGGCAATTGCTAATGGCACTTTCTGAGGAAGGATACAAAATGTCTGTCGCCAGCAGAATGATGAACTTGGGCACGGAGACTGCATTCGAAGTCCTGGCCAAAGCTCGCGCCCTGGAAGCCAAGGGACAGGAGATCATCCACCTGGAGATCGGCGAGCCGGATTTCGACACTCCCAATCACATAGTCGAGGCCGGCGTGGAGGCGTTGAGGCAGGGCTACACCCATTACGGCCCTACCCCGGGACTGCCGGAGCTTCGAGAGGCTATCTCCCGGAACAGCCGGGAAGTCCGCGGTGTGGATACCGAGCCCAGCCAAGTGGTGGTGACTCCCGGCGCCAAGCCAATCATGTTCTACGTACTGTTGACCTTGGCTGAGCCCGGGGTAGAAATACTCTACCCGAACCCGGGATTTCCTATCTATGAATCGATGATACGCTTTGCCGGGGCTACGCCGGTACCCATGCGGTTACAGGGGGACTCAGCGTATCACCCGGACTTGAGCGATTTGGCCGGGAAGATCAACGAGAGGACGCGGCTGATCATTCTCAATTCCCCCGAAAACCCCTGTGGTTCAGTATTGTCCTCCGGCGAGATGCGGACTATCGCCGACTTGGTGAGGGAGAGGGAAGACCTCTACGTGCTGGCCGACGAGATTTACAAGGACATTCTCTATGTTGGAGAACACCACAGTATCGCGTCCTTGCCCGGAATGAAGGACCGGACCATTATCTTGGACGGATTTTCCAAGAGCTATGCCATGACCGGCTGGCGGCTGGGATATGGAATCATGCCTGAAGAGTTGGTACCTCACGTCACCAAACTGGCGGTCAATAGTGTGTCCTGCGCCGCTTCCTTCAGCCAGCGGGCGGCCATAGCCGCTCTGGAAGGCCCTCAGGATGCGGTGGGGGCGATGGTGGCCGAGTTCGACAGCCGCCGCCGTCTAATCACCCAAGGGATTCGCGATATTCCCGGAATCGAATGTCCCGAGCCGGAGGGCGCGTTCTACGTGTTCCCCAACATCGAGGGCACCGGCCTCACCAGCAAGCAGTTCGAGGAGCGGGCCATGAACGAGGCGGGTGTAGCCCTGCTTTCCGGCGCCGCTTTCGGTGAGTTCGGCGAGGGATACGTCCGTTTGTCCTACGCCAACTCCCAGGAGAATATCCAAAAGGCGCTGGCCCAATTGGATGCCTTCGTTAGGAGCATCGGTTAGGACTTCATGCTATCAGTTTGCCTGCCGCAGGAGGGAGCTTAATGGACCTGGGTCTCAACGAAGTGCAGCAAATGCTCAAGAACAGCGCTAATGAGTTCCTGTCTCAAGAATGCCCGTTGACCTTGGTCCGGGCCGTGGAGGAAGACCCCAAGGAGTATTCCGACGAGCTGTGGAATCGGATCGTGGGTTTGGGCTGGACCGGACTGGCCTTCCCGGAACAGTACGGCGGGGCCGGGGGCAGCTTCCTCGACCTAACGGTGCTGTTGGAAGAAATGGGCCGATCCCTGCTCCCGGGGCCTTTCTTCTCTACGGTGGTATTGGGTGGACTAACAGTATTGGACGCCGGAACCGAGGCCCAAAAAGCCGACGTTCTCCCCCGGATTTGCTCCGGGCAGCAAATGATGACCATGGCGCTAACCGAACCGTCGGCGACGTATGAGCCCTGGGGAGTTGAAGCCGCAGCCCAACGACAAGGGGATGATTACCTAATCAGCGGCACCAAGCTATTCGTTCCCGATGCCGCCGCCGCCGATATCATCTTGGTGCCGGCCCGGACCTCCTCCGGGAGTGACCCGGCCCACGGCGTCACTATCTTCATGGTCTCTTCGGGCAGTCGAGGCCTCAGCGTCAACCCCCTCAACACTATCTCCTCGGACCGCCAGTTTGAAGTTGCCTTGGACGGAGTAAGCGTGCCCGCGGCCTCGGTTCTTGGGCCGGTCGACGAGGGTTGGCCGATAGTGCAGCGGGCCCTGCAACGGGCGGTTTCCGGTAAATGCGCCGAAATGCTGGGCGGCGCCGGCGCGGTGTTGGATATGACAGTCGAGTACGTCAAGCAACGGACTCAGTTCGGCCGGCCGATTGGAAGCTTTCAAGCGGTGCAGCACCACTGCGCCGACATGGCCACGGACGTCGAAGGCTCCCGCAACATCGTCTATCAAGCGGCTTGGCGGGTCTCGGAAGGCGGCCCCTCCCAGCGGGAAGTGTCTATGGCCAAGGCCTGGGTTAGCGCCGCCTACCGACGGGTCTGCGTTCTGGCCCACCAATGCCACGGCGCCATTGGCTTCACCAGAGAGCACGACCTGCAACTCTACACGCGCCGGGCCAAGGCTCTGGAGATAATCTATGGAGACGTTAATTTTCACAAGGATTTGGCGCTTCAGAACCTAGACCGGGGTTGAGCGGGGGCGTCTCGACCGGCAGCAGGACAAGGGGGCTTGGCCCGGTTACTCTCCAACAGCCCGGCCGCGGAGCAGCAAGGATATGGAGGCGATTGAATCGTGAGCACGGCACAATGTATCTTTTGTAACATAGCCAGGGACTCGACTCACGAGGCCCCAATATACCGGGACGACCGGGTGTTCGTGATTCGGGACATCAACCCCAAAGCGCCGGTCCACCTTCTGATTATTCCCAACACCCACCTGGCGTCGCTGGCCTACGTAGGGCCCGGCCAAGTGCCGGTCGTGGGGCAGATGTTCGTCGTGGCTGAAGAGATGGCCCGGCGTGAAGGAGTGACCCTCAGCGGCTACCGGCTTGCTCTAAACCAAGGGCAGGACTCGGGTCAAGAGATCGAGCATCTTCATCTGCACCTGCTGGGCGGGCGCAAGCTGAGCGCTATGGGGTAGGCGGAGGCGTTGCGTGGGGGATTTGGATCTCCGAATACAAAAGCGAGTGGACGCCCTGCCCAGCGGGCTCCAATCTCATATTCAGCGGGTCCGGGTTATTGCCCGCGAGTTGGCCGTGCGCCACGGCGTCGATGCAGAACGCGCCGCCTTGGGAATGCTGGCTCACGACGTGGCTAGGGCGACGCCCGGCGGGGACTTGCTTCGCCACGCCGCCGAGTTGGGACTGGACGTAGGAACGGTGGAACGGGTGGAACCGCTGCTGCTCCACGGGCCGGTAGGGGCGGAATGGCTGGCTAGAGACGACGGACTGGATGACCCGTCCCTTCACCGGGCAGTGTACTGGCACACCACCGGCCATCCTTCATTGGACGACCTGGGCAAGGTTGTCTTTTTGGCAGACAAGCTGGACCCCAAGAAAGCGGGCCGTTATCCGTATATCGACGAGTTGCGTACATTAGCTTTGGAAGACTTGGACCAAGCCCTTTTGGAGTTCTTGACGAGAGAAATCATTGCCATGGCTTCCCGGGGCCGCTTGGTCCACCCCATGGCGATCGAGACGCGCAATCACTTGCTGGCCGCCGCAGCCCCGATAGAAGCTTCGCCTGAAACTTCCATTGCGTGACCGTCACTCTCGCGAAAGCGGGATAGCTTCTCAACTAAGCTTCACCGGGCATGGTACACCGGCGGCCTCTTTTCTACGAAGGACCGGCTGGACTCCTTGAAGTCTTCGGTGTGGTGCAGCTTTAACGCCTGAGAGTATAGGTCGGCTTCGAACGAAGGCTGGACCCACTGGCGTCGGGTAACGCGGACCCCGGCCCGGGAGGCCAACGGCGGCGCTTTCAGTACCTTCTGGGCCAGCTCCTCAGCGGCTTCAAGGTGCCGGCCGGTGGGGACCAGACGGTTGATAAACCCCAATCTGTATAGCTCCGACGCGCTCACCGGTTCTCCGGTAATTATCATTTCACTAGCCACTTTTGACGGCATGAATGCGTTCAGCTTGGCCCAGACCCGGCCTCCGGGCAGGCCCCGCTTGGTCTCGGTAAGGCCGAATTGGGCTTCCTCCGAGGCGACGATTAGGTCGCATTCAGCGGCGATGAGGATGCCGGCGCCCAAGGCGTACCCGTGTACGGCAGCGATGACCGGCTTCCAGTTGATGGACCGGCCCAGGTAGCTTTCCGCACTGCTGCCCCGCTCCCGGGAGGCCATTTGTTGGGCCGGCATATCGACGAAGCGCTGCTTCACGTCGGCCCCGGCGCAGAAGCTGCGGCCTTCCCCGTGGATGATAGCCACCCAAGCTTCTTCGTCGGTATCGAACTCCAGCAGGGCGTCGTGAAAGTCGCTGTCGAACTGGTCGTTCACGGCGTTGAGCGATTGGGGGCGGTTGAACTTGATGTAGCCGGTCTTGTCTTTTCGCCGGTAGACCATAGTTTCGTACTCGGTCATGGGTGACTCCTCCGGTATGGTAATACGCGGGCCACGGTATGGCTAAGACGCGGGCCATAGATAGCAAAATAACCGTCAATTTTTCTAATGCGATAGCCCTGGGACCAAGAACGGTCTGAAGAAATCGACCGGGAAATTGCTGAGGAAAGGCATTGACGTTCTCAGAACACACGTTCTATAATATCCGGCAGCTATCAGAACATTTGTTTTGGAGGAACGTGATGGTTATGGCGCCGCCGGCTAAGCCCATCCCGGTCGAGTCCGTAGTCGATAAGTCCAAAGCGGATAAATCCATGATAGACGCCGTCCCGGAATTCTACCACTATGAGGACACCGGTTGCGAAGTGTCTCCGGCGTGCCTCGATTGCCCGCTGCCTCAATGCAAGTATGATGATCCCATCTGGTTCCAGAGGCATCGCCGGCTAGCCCGCGACCTGAAGGTCTGGACGACGATGCAATCGGAAAACCTTGGCGTGAAGGAGACGGCGGAGCGGTTCTCAGTGACGGTACGGACGGTTTTTCGGATCATACGCCGGTGCCGAGAGGCGGACACTGACCTTGACGGCGCCGCTCTTCAGGCCTTCGCCGCAGATTAGAGAACTATTTAGCCCCGGGGCAGACCCAGGCCCCGGCTGGCGATGATGTTGCGTTGGACCTCGGAAGTCCCCGCGGCGATCTTGTGGGAGAAGCTGATCATCCAGTTTTCTTGAATCCTGCCCTTGAGGGGCGCCCATTTATCGGCCCTGCCCAGCAGGCCGTACAACCCCAAGATATCCAACCCCGCTGCGGTGATCCGTTGCAGCGTCTCGCTACCAAAGACCTTGCTCATGGAAGCTTCTTTATTAGGCACGAGGCCTTCGCCCTGCATGTAGGCCACGTTGTAAGCCATGAGGCGGGCGACCTCGCACTCGATGTAGCGGTCGGCCAGCAAGTTGCGGACCCACGGGGTATCAATCAAGGCTTTACCGTCGCGCTTGGTCTCGACGGCGTATTCCTTGGTCTCGTCCAGCAGGCGGCGCCCCATGGCCGAATAATCGATCCCGGAGCGTTCAAAGTCCAGCAAAGTTACCGCCACGTACCAACCCTGGTTTTCTTCACCCACCACGTTTTTGCGGGGTACCCTGACGTTGTCGAAGATGATTTCGTTGAACTCGTGGCTGTTGCTCATGTCGATGATGGGGCGGACTTCGATCCCTGGGCTTTTCATGTCCACCAGGATAAAGCTGATCCCCCGGTGTTTGGGCGCGTCGGGGTCGGTGCGGGTGAGCAGCATGATCCAGTCGGCCCGGTGGCCGAGGGTTGTCCATATCTTGCTGCCGTTGATGACGAACTCGTCACCGTCTCTAACCGCTCGAGTGTTGAGGGAAGCCAGGTCGGACCCCGACCCCGGCTCGCTGTAGCCCTGGCACCACTGCACTTCACCCCTGGCCACGGGGGTTAGGTGGGCCTGCTTCTGTTCCTCGGTGCCGTACATCATCAGCGTGGGCCCCAACATCCGCACTCCGAAGATATCCCGGCCCGGGGCCCGCATGTAGGCCATTTCTTCGTTGAAGATAGCCGAGCGGACCGGCGAAGCGTTCTGGCCGCCGTACTCTTCCGGCCAGTGCATGGTCAGCCAGCCCTTTGAAGCCAGCTTTTTGCGCATTTGCCGCGTCAGTTCGATATCCCGGGTTTCCGGCCAACGGCCGGCCCCCTCCCAATCCGTAGGGAGTTCACCCGCAACGAAGTCTCGGAGCTCGTGGCGGAAGGACTCGTCATCGGGGCTGAACTTGAACTCCACGGTCAATCTCCGCTTCGAGAAATGGAAAACCAAGAGGCGGCGGCTAAAAACTCAGACGTTCCGGCGGCCTGTCCGGGGGCTATGAACCTACCGCCACGCAAGTAACCGTCCGCACCACACCCGTCACGGTGTGTATGTGCCCGGTTACCAGGTTGCCGACCACCGTCATATCTTCGGCGTGGATGATTGCGATTATGTCGTAGGGGCCCGTTACCACGTCCACGGTTTCGATGCCTTCCAACCCCTTCAATGTGTTGGCCACCTCCCGGGTCTTCCCCACCGCCGTTTCCACTAAAAGGTACGCTTTGGTCGCCATATCATCGCCTCCGCGCCTGCGTCAGGTTGGAAGTCGTGTCTGTAGTCCGGTTTTTAGCCCATACCCGGGATGCTGTTGACTCGGCCAGCCTAATCATCGCTTCTACCGTCATCCGGCCCCATTGCCGGCAGCCTGGAATTACGGGCTAATGATACGGTGCGGCATTTGGACTGTCAATTAACAAGTGAGCCTGCCGCCGAGATTATAATGTCTCTTGATGTCCCAACCTATGGAAATACTGGCCGCGGGCGCCGGCGAGCTTGGCCTGGCCCTGTCGCCCCGTCAGCTTGGCCAATTCCAGACCTACTATTCGGAACTGGCCGAGTGGAACCGGCGAATCAACCTGACGGCCATTACCGGCTGCGGCGAAGTGCAAGTAAGGCACTTCCTCGATTCTCTCACGGCCCTTCTGGCCTTGCCGAAACCTCCCCGAGCGGGCCTCAGCCTAGCCGACGTGGGCAGCGGCGGCGGTTTCCCCGGCCTGCCCTTGAAGCTTGCTTTACCGGAAATTCATCTGACCCTGATCGAATCGACAGGCAAGAAAGCCAGGTTCTTGGAGCGCGTGGTG
Source organism: Dehalococcoidia bacterium (assembly GCA_965197665.1). GTDB lineage: Bacteria > Chloroflexota > Dehalococcoidia > Lucifugimonadales > UBA3495 > CBDANO01. Next base: position 1,278,257 of record CBDANO010000005.1, on the reverse strand, counting down.
GACCTGTTGGGCCTCGGCGGCGTTGAAGTGGTGGCCGAACGGGCGGAGACGGCGGCCCGCCGAGGCGAGTTGCGGGAGAGCTTCGACGCGACGGCCAGCCGGGGCGTTGCGCGGCTATCGACCCTTTTGGAGTACACCCTGCCTTTTTGCCGCCTGGGAGGGCGCGTAGTCCTTCTAAGGAAGGGTGTTGAAGAAGAACTTGCCGGCGCGGCCCGCGCCTTGGAGACTTTGGGGGGTAGCTTGGCCGGAGTTTATCCGGTCCGGGTCAGCGGCCTCGCCGACGGGCGGGTAATAGTTGCTGTCGACAAGAAGCGCTCCACTCCGGAGCAGTATCCGAGACGGCCCGGCGCGCCCGCCAAGAGGCCCCTCTAGCCCGGCAGGGCCTTTTCATTCGCGGAAGAAATCCCCTCTCCTTCCGGGAGAGGGTTAGGGTGAGGGCGTCTTCCAGCTTCGGGGGAGGCCCTGGATACCGGCGAAAGCCGGTATGACTAAAGTTAAGCAAAGGTCTCCTTATCCGGAGTGACGTCAAGGACGCTCAGTACGAGACGCTTTAGGGGAGACACTATGACGACGGCGCTATGGGTTATAATTGGGCCGGTACCAACGCAGTCGCCGGTACCATTCGTGCTCCGGGGCGCCGCGGCCCGTCGAAGTTCAGCCGGCGCCTCACTTCGAGGGCGGCGAGGAACCCGGTCATTTTCGGAGCAATTACTGAACACTTAAGTTACCAAGAGGGCACACATGAGCGTAGCAATCGGATATATGCCCGGCTCATTCGGCCAAGGCGGGGAAGAACCGGACTACCTGCGGCAACTGGTGGAAGTTGGTGACAAGCATGGCTACGATTCCATCTGGCTCAGCGACCGCATAGTCAGCGACCAGTTTAGTCTCGAACCCTTGGTGGCCCTCTCCATGGTAGCCGCGTACTCGCCGCGTCTAAAGTTCGGTACCAGCGTCCTGGCTATGCCGCTGCGCAACCCCGTGGTGCTGGCTAAGCAGATCGCCACCCTGGACTTTTTGTCCCAAGGCAGAATGCTGCCGGCCGTGGGACTGGGACAGGAGGAGCCTGAAGAGTACGAGGCCTGCGGCGTATCCAAAGAGAACCGCGGCCCCCGCACCGAAGAAGCAATCCGCTTGATGCGCCGGCTGTGGGAAGAAGACGAGGTAACTCACGAAGGGCAGTTCTTCGCTTGTCATAACGTTACGGTCACGCCCAAACCCTTCTTCAAGCCGTCGCCCCCCGTCTGGATCGGCGGCCGCAGCCCGGCGGCGGCGCGGCGGGTGGGCCGGGTCGGCGACGGTTGGCTGGTCTCCAGCGCAACCCCCAACGAAATCCGCGAGGGTAGAGAGATCATCTTTAACACCGCCGATGAGCACGGACGGGTTATCGAGGACGACCACGTCGGCGTGCTGGTCGGATATTACTTATCAGCCAATGGCGAAGAAACCGTGTCCAAGACCTACGAATACGTAACCAGGCACCGGCCCGACGTGTATTTCACCGAGTACAGCGCCTTGGGCCCGGCGGAACGAATCGCTGAGACCATCCAGGCCTACGTGGACGCCGGCGCCTCGAAATTCGTGGTCCGGCCCCTATGTCCGGCCTATGAAACGGCGGAGCAACTGGATATTTTGGGTAGAGACGTGTTGCCTCAGTTTCACAAATAGCGTAGGCATTGGACCCGGCGGCGGCCCTCCCAGGAGCAGCGCCATGAGCTCGCGACCCATGTCCTTCCCCGGCTTGGACCACGCATTGGGCGAGACCTTGGATATCGTCCGAGGTACGGTGAAGGACTTCACGGCCAGCGAAATCACGCCCCGGGCCCAAACTATCGATGATACCAACGACTTTCCCGGCGACCTGTGGCCCAAGCTAGGGGCCTTGGGGCTGCTGGGCATTACTGTGTCGGAAGAGAGCGGCGGCGCCGGCCTGGGTTACTTGGCCCACGTGGTGGTCATGGAGGAAATCTCCCGGGGCTCGGCCAGCGTGGGGTTGAGCTACGGCGCCCATTCGAATCTGTGCGTCAACCAGATATTCCGAAACGGCAATGACGACCAGAGAGGCCGCTACCTGCCCAAGCTCATCAGCGGCGAGCACGTGGGCGCCCTCGCCATGAGCGAGTCCGAGGCCGGTTCCGACGTGGTGAGCATGCGGCTCAGAGCGGAAAAGCGCGGCGACCGGTTCATACTGAACGGGGCCAAGATGTGGATAACCAACGGCCCCGACGCCGACGTGCTAGTGGTCTACGCCAAGACCGACCCCGATGCGGAATCCCGGGGCATCACCGCCTTTCTGGTGGAGCGGGACTTCCCCGGATTCGCGCCTTCGCCGAAACTGGACAAGCTGGGAATGCGGGGGTCCAACACCAGCGAGTTGGTGTTCGACGACTGCGAGGTCCCGGAAGGCAACGTGCTCGGCTCGTTGAACGGCGGCGTCGGGGTGCTGATGAGCGGCCTTGACTATGAGCGGTTGGTACTTAGCGCCGGGCCTTTGGGCATCATGCAGGCCTGTTTGGACGTGGTGCTCCCCTACGTGCATCAACGACGCCAGTTCGGCCGGCCCATCGGAGAGTTTCAAATAATGCAAGCCAAGCTGGCCGATATGTACACCACCCTGTCCGCGTGCCGGTCATACGTATACGCCGTAGCTAAAGCCTGTGACCGGGGAGAGGTGAGCCGGAAGGACGCCGCCGGTTGCATCCTCTACTCGGCCGAGAAGGCTACCTGGATGGCGCTGGAGGCGATTCAAACCCTGGGGGGCAACGGCTACGTCCAAGACTTTCCTACCGGCCGGTTGCTACGGGATGCCAAGCTCTACGAGATCGGGGCCGGCACGAGCGAGATCCGCCGCATGTTGATTGGCCGGGAGTTATTCAAGGAAACCGAGTAGCCGCAGGTGGCAAACTTCCTGAAGCGTTTCCGGAGGTGTTGAATGCCGTTGATTAATTCGGTATCGGGTCCGCTGGACACCGCAAACCTGGGCTTTACGCTGCCCCACGAGCATTTGGTTGACTCCTCGGCCGGTATTCCTACCACCTACGACGAGTTGATCGACCGGGATAATGCGTTGGAAGTTGCTGCCGACGAGCTTACCCGGGCCCGCCGCGAAGGAGTAGACACTATCGTGGAGGTCTCTCCCTTGGATTTGGGACGAGACGTAAAGCTCATGGAGCAAGTATCCTGGCGGTCGGGGGTCCAGTTTATTTGTTGCACCGGTTCTTGGTTGGACGTTTCGCGAAGTTTTTGGGGCCGGACCCCCGACTTTGTTGGCAGATTGTGGGCCCGGGAGATTGAGGAGGGGATTGAAGGCACCGGAATCAAAGCCGGAATAATCAAGGTGGCTACCGGCGACCCTATCCTGGAGCAGGAGGAGTTGATGCTCCGGGCCGCCGCTTGGACCCATCGGAAAACCGGCGCGCCGATTACAACCCACACTCCTCCCCAAAGCCGCATTGGAGAGAGGCAAGTCGGTATTTTGAAAGAGGAAGGGGTGGAGCCCCACAGCATTTACGTCGGCCACTTGAACAATACCCTGGAGAAGGACTACCACCGGGAGTTGGCCCGATTGGGTGTTTGGCTGGGCTGGGACATCAATAATCCCTTGGGCCGCCCCCACTTGCCTCCCTGGCAGGAGCGGGTCGACTACTTGAAAGAGTTGCTTGACGAGGGCCTTGGGGCCAATCTAATGCTCTCCCACGACTGGCACGTTGTCTTGTCCCGGGTGACTCCCGTGGGATTTCCCACCAGGCTAGAGAACCCGGACGGCTATCTCTGGATAACCCGCGCTATCCTGCCCAGGCTCAGAGAGTCCGGGGTCGGGCAGCCGGTCTTGGACCGGGTGATGGTTGACAATCCGCGGCGTTACTTCGAGGGTCTCGAGCCCTTGGCCTGAGTGCCGGACGCCGTCGTATCCGACGGTCCCGGCCGGTCGATTGGGGCGCCAAACAGCCCGGTCCGCTAGTAGAGCCCCAGCACGCTCACTCCGGCCACTATCATAGCAATGGATACGGCCTTGTAGGCCAAAGTACCGGGAGTTACGGACTCATCCATCAGACGCCACCTTTGGCTGCTCAGGATGGAGCTTCCTACGAACACGAACAGGGGCCGGGACGCCAGCAACGCCGCTACCAGGGAGACTTGCCCCAAGCTGATTGCCCACAAAGACAGGGCGAGGGCGACGAAGGGCAGCGCCGCCTCCCCGGCTATCATGAACATCAAGAATCTTGGGTTTCTCAACACCGAAACCAGGTCCCGCCAAGCCCGTGGCTGGGCGAAGAATACGAACACCGCCAGCAAGCCCAATTGCTGGAACACGAAGGTCGTCCAAAGGGAAAGGCCGTCCAGAGCAAACTTGGCCGCGAAAAATCCAACCCCTTGGCCGATGCCGGTGGCCAGCAGGAAGGGCAGCGCGCGGCTCCAGCGGGGCAGGCTCCGGCCCAGGCTGCCCCGGAGTGAAATCAGTATCCCGCCCAGCACCACCAGTAAAATGGCCGCCCACTGCACCGGGCTGAGGGACTCGCCCAGAAAGGCTACGGCCAGCAAAGCGACGTATACCGGGTAGATTTCGGTGATGGCGCTGACCCGCGACACCTCCTCCAGCTTGAGGCCGAAGAACATGAAGGCAAACCCGGCGCCCATGGCCAAGCCCGAGAGGAATGCTACGAGAAGCTTGTCACCGGGGGCGTCCCAGGGCAGTCCGGTGACTGCCAAAATGATGACCACGTACACTAGGTGCACGAGCACTATCCAAGCGTAAAAGCTGATAACGCTGGGAAGGCGCCGGTCCAGAATGTGCTTATCGATTATATTTACTCCGGCGAAGCACGCAGTGCCGGCCAGAGCTACCAACGCCCACATAGGTTATTCACTCGAGGCTTTATAATCCGCCAACCCGGGAACACAAGGGCCGGGCCGCATTATGGGGCTAGTTGGGCGGGGACGCCAAGCCGTCTCTTGTACCGGTTTTCTTGCTTTCCCGCCCAGCCCCTGGACCGGTGTCAACCTAACATGAAGGTCTCCCAGTGATTTCCATGAAGGAGCGATAAGAAAATAGCCTACCCCAGGTTACCAGGGCACGAGGTCGGGCTGCTGCTTATGAGAGGACAGCCCAACCCATAACTCGCTTTTTGCCTAGGGAGAATCCTATCTTCCGCGAAAGAGGACTTGAGTAATGTACTGTAACACCGTACACTTAGCTATATGATCGTTCGCTCTGTCCGCCATAGGGGTTTGCTCCGATTGATTGAGGACGATAACCCCAGATTCCTAGGACAGGATATGGTAGACCGGCTGCGCAAGATTCTGACGGTGTTGATGCTGGCTGAGCACATGGACAGCTTCATTTCCAACGCACCGCCTGGCTGGCGTGTTCACCGGCTCTCAGGCGGCCGCCGGGACGAATGGAGCGTGTCAGTATCCGGCAATTGGCGGATCACGTTTGAAGAAGAGGACGGTTACGTGGATAACCTGAACTTGGAGGACTATCACTGATGGTTACCAGCGGCGTCAAGGTGAACATGACACCTTCCCATCCGGGCGACTTCATCCGCACCGAGATCATCGAAGGGTTGGGCCTGAACGTAACCGAGGCGGCGCGGATTCTGGGCGTTCGCCGGGCAACGCTCTCGGGCCTGCTGAACGGCAAAGCTTCCCTTTCGCCGGAGATGGCCCTGCGGATTGAAAAGGCCTTCGACGTGAGCATGGACCTGATGCTGCGGATGCAGGCTTGGTACGACGCCTCACGGATGCGCGCCCGCGCCCATGAAGTCATGGTCCAGCGTTACCAACCCGACTGACGGGCCGGGCCGGCTTTCCGGTTGCGCGCGGAGTCCCTCAGTTGTACTATCCAAGCTGCGGGCCAAACTACGGGCCAAGCCCGGCGTATGACTGAAACCAACACAACTTTCTGCCGGAGATGAACATGTACGTCATAGTGGCGCCTATTCAGATCAAAGAGGGGCACAAGGAAGAGTTCGTAGCGGGACTGTTAGAAGACGCCAAGGGCGCGGTAAATGATGAGCCGGGTTGCTTGCGGTTCGACGTTATTCAAGACGCCGGAGACCCCAACCGGGTTTGGGTATACGAAGTGTACACTGACGAGGCGGCTTTCCAGGCTCATCTGCAAGCTCCCCACTTCACCAAGTTTCAGGAGGCCTCAGCAACCTGGAAAGACGAGGACGTCCTAAAGGGCGCGGCCCTGGGCAGCCATAACATATGGCCGACCGACAGTGAGTGGGAATAATTAGGGGGCGCCAAGAACCTGCCTTGGCGCCCCGGACCATAGCGAAGAATCTCTAGGACGCCTATCTGGCGGCAACCGCGTCCCTGGCTAGCTCCGCGTCCCAAGGCCCCGGAAACCGTCCCTGCTCGGTGTAACCTCCACTCATGAAGAGGCTCTCCTCTCGGCCCCACTCGCTGCGGGGCAACTCATAGGAAAGCTCGATGCCGTTGCCGTCCGGGTCTCGGATGTAGATGCCGATGGACAGTCCGTGGTCGGACACCCGCTCGATGGAGACGTCCTTTTCTTTGAGCCGGTGATATAGCTCTTTCAGGTCATCGAGGCTGTTCATGTACCAAGCCATGTGGTTCAAGCCGACCTGACCCTTCTGTTGCAAGGGAGCGTTGTCTCCTACCTCGATGAAGGCGATCTCGTGGGAGAGTTCTTTATCCGCAGACATGAAAGCGGCAACCCCCGGCTTGAAATCGTAGGTGTGCAGCCCCAGCAGGTCTTCATACCAGTCCCGGGAGCGTTCGGCACTTCGCACGAAAAGGTTAACGTGTCCCAAGAACTTCGGCTTATAGCTCATGATCCTTCCTCTGTCGGATGTCTCGGCTTGCTTTCGCCACGTTATCACACCGCCCAACGGGACTGCAAGTAAAGAGAACCGAAGGTAACCCTTCGGAGTCTGTGGAGACGAATTCGGCTTCCCACGGAATGTTCCGTATCTGACGGCATGCCCTCCAAGCGGTCAAAAAGCCCATGAGTCCCCCTGAACCTAAACAGTTACGACCCAGTCATAACGATTTCCCATGCCGGTCGAGACCGGCCCCCGCGAAGGATGAAAATCGCCTATCTTCATGGCAACCACACCAAAATGTAAGGGCCGGTTTCAAGCCGGCCCTCTCCCAAGGGTGGAAACGCTATTTTCATGGCAATCATGGCTGAGATGATACAATAACCCCGTATCGGAAACGGGCAGCGCGTTTATCGCCGCCCCTCCTGCCGCACCCCTCGATTGCGGCAGCCCGGAATCCCCATACCAAGACAGCACCGCTTGACCGCCGCGGGCCGTTAGCTCAGTTAGGCAGAGCACCGGACTTTTAATCCGGGTGTCGTGGGTTCGATCCCCACACGGCCCACCACGCCCGACCGTGGTGTACTGTAGACAGTACCAACGATGTCGAGACCAAGCTTCTCTCAACTTTCGTCAGACCTGTCCAACTCATCCGGTACGCCTTAATCCAAGCTCAGATTTTCGTTAGACGAAGACGCCACAACAGGGCTCTCAGCGAAGTACTCACCAGACATTCAAACTAGGCCTAGTCTCTCTTCTTCCAAACTGTCCCATTTCCGTTGACGGCCTACAGTATTCAGGGATGGTAACCGTGATGCCGAAGTGGAAACAGAGCTCCTAGTCCTGGGGATGGACTCCGTTGCGGCGTTGACGTTTGCGGTCCAATGCGGAGAGGTCCGCCTTGCGGAGACGAAGATTGACGGGTGTAACTTCCAAAAGTTCGTCGTCGGAGATAAATGCCAGAGACTCCTCGAGGCTCATCCTTACGGTGGCGTTAAGGCGCTTGACCACGTCAGCCGTCGATGACCGCATGTTGGTCAACTTCTTTTCCTTGCACACGTTGATCTCAATGTCGCTTTCGCGGCGGTGAGATCCAATAATCATTCCTTCATAGACTATAGCGCCCGGCTCGATGAAGGTATCGCCTCGGCCCTGGGCGTTGATCAGGCCATGAGTAACAGCCACACCGCCCTCGGATGCCACAAGTACGCCGCCACGCTGGGACTTTATCTCACCCTCCATAGGCTCGTAGGAGGTGAAGATGCTGCTCTTCACTCCGTCGCCGCGGGTGGTCCGAAGGAAGAAGTCGTTGAATCCAATCAGTCCCCGAGTAGGTATCTTGTACTCCATATCGACGTAGCCGTTCTCGCCGTACCGAATATCTCGGAGCTGGGCCATATGGGTGGAGAGATACTCGGTGAGTACGCCCACATATTCTTCTCGAGCGCTTATATTCAGAATTTCGTAGGGCTCGTACACCCTGCCATCAATCACCTTTGTGACAGGCGCAGGGCGTGATACCTGAAACTCGAACTGTTCACGACGCATCGTCTCGACCAGAATGGACAGGTGCAGTTCACCCCGTCCAGCGACTTCGAACACATCAGGGCTAGGGGTGGCATCCACTCGCAAGCTGACGTTGGTGCGCAATTCTTTAATCAGCCGTTCCTGAAGGTTTCGAGAAGTGCAATGGACCCCCTCCCGACCCATGAGAGGGGAAGTGCTGACGCCGAAGGTCATCCGTACCGTGGGTTCAATGATGTTGATAGTCGGCAAGGCCTCCGGGCCTTCCGGAGAGGCAACGGTATCGCCGATGGACACGCCTTCGGGGCCGGTCACAGCCACGATGTCCCCTGCGTAAGCCTCGGGTACTTCAACTCGTTCCATTCCGCGGAACACGAAGATATGTTCAAGGTTGTGGGTGCTGGCCCCACCGTCGCGGTCCAGCAGGGTTACATCATCCCCCAGCCTGAGCGTGCCATTGGAGATGCGGCCAATGGATACCCGGCCCAGATAGTTGTCATAGTCCAAGGCTGCCACCAGCATTTGCAGCGGGGCGCAGGGGTCACCGCTGGGCGGCGGCACCCACTCCAAGATTGCTTCGAAGAGAGGCTGCATATCCTCTCCCGGAGTATCATCAGGCTCCGCCGTAGCGTAGCCCTGACGGGCCGACGTGTATAACACCGGAAAATCCAGTTGTTCTACCTTAGTAGCCAATTCCAAGAACAGGTCTTGGACCATCGCGACCACCTCCGCTACGCGAGCCTCGGGGCGGTCGATTTTGTTAATGACAACCATTGGTATGACATTCTGCCGGAAAGCTTGACGCAGCACGTAGGTAGTCTGGGGCATAGGGCCGTCGACGGCATCCACTAACAACAGGCAGCCATCAGCCATATTCATAACACGTTCCACTTCGCCGCTGAAATCAGCATGTCCCGGCGTGTCGATAATGTTGATCCGGACACCGCCATAGGAGACAGAGGCGTTTTTGGCCAGGATGGTAATGCCACGCTCCCGCTCCAGAGGGTTGGTGTCCATTATCAAAGCGCCGACCTGTTGATGGGCCTGAAAGACCTGGCCCTGTTTTAGCAGGGCGTCGACCAGGGTGGTCTTACCGTGGTCGACGTGGGCTATGATGGCCAGGTTGCGAATGGCATTATTTTGGCGGTCACTCAAATCTAATCACCTCACATCCTATGATAACAGGATGGTGAGGTCATTGCCCGAGTTAATACTCAAGCCTAGCGGGTTCTGTTATTTTCGTCTATAATACGAGAACACACTTGATTAGCTCGCCAAGGTCTGACTCAAGAACGGACGTTCCCCTCCTCATCTTGTTCACCTCCCCGCTGATCCACCTGTGTCGCCATTCTAGATTAGGGAGTCCGTTCTCGTATGACTTATCGCTCTTCGCCTGCCCGCCTGCGCCCGGCCAACCGCACCCGGCATCAAGCCGTTTGCGATGACTGCGGCATATCTGCCGCTCTCCCCTTCCGGCCAAACCAGGGCAAGCCGGTGTATTGTCCCTCATGCTTCAAAGCCCGTCGCCACGGGCATTCCTCAATGGCCAGCATAAACGCGACCAAGTCGTCTACTGCAAGCAACCAAGCCGTTGATAACGCCCCGTCCACCGGTCCGGTATTTTCTGAAATGCCTTTGAAGGCCGCTACCAAGGCGGCGATTTCCAGGATGAACATATCAAAGCCCACACCCATTCAGGGGAAGGCGATCCCTCATCTCATGGCGGGGCGAGACTTGATTGGCCAGGCGCGTACGGGGTCTGGAAAGACGCTGGCGTTCGCAGTGCCCCTGACAGAGCGGTGCGATCCGTCGGTCCAGCATGTCCAGGCGCTTGTGCTGCTACCCACACGTGAACTGGCCATTCAGGTAGCCGGGGTCATAGAGGCACTGGCTTCTTCACAGCAGCTCCGCGTGGGGCTACTGTATGGCGGCCGGTCCCTGCGGCCGGAGTACGCAGCGTTGAGGAACGGAATCCATATCGTCGTTGGCACTCCAGGCCGGACGTTGGACCATCTACGTCAAGGGACACTCGACCTGGGTTCAGTACGATTCCTTGTGCTGGACGAAGCGGATGAAATGCTAGATAGGGGGTTTGCCCCCGATGTCGAATCCATCATAGGCCGGGCACCCAAGCAGCGGCAGACAGTGCTTCTTTCCGCAACCATGCCCGAGTGGGTGGCCCAAACCGCCGCGAAGCATCTGCGTCGGCCTGTAAGGGTGGAAGTGGACGCGGGGTTGCAAGCGCCGCCCACCGTCGAGCACCTAGTCTACACTATTCAGAAGAGTGACAAGATGGAGGCCCTGAGAACGCTGCTGGACGGGCGAGAGGGTACCCCGGTTATCGTCTTTCTCAAGACCAAGCGCGGTGTCAAGCATCTGGCAAGACAACTAGATTCGTTGGACTACCCGGTAGGAGCACTTCAGGGAAATCTAAGCCAAAGCGCACGTGAACGGGTGATGACGGACTTCCGCTCCGGCGCCGCTTCGATCTTGGTGGCGACGAATGTGGCCGCCAGAGGCTTGGACTTCGAGGGTATTGGCCAGGTCATTAACTATGACCTACCGGACTCGGAGCAGCTGTTCACCCACCGCGTCGGACGGACCGGCCGTATGGGCCGCTCAGGTGAGGCGGTAACGTTCATCACGGTGGAGGATGAACGGAAATGGCGTGACATCGAGCGGGACCTCGACAGGCGGTTCACCAGGAAGCCTTGGCAGGCGGTCCATAAAGCAATGGCACCTCGATAGCAACGCTTGTGGGGCTCCGACGGTATCTTCTATGTGTTGCGCACCGGTTGCCAGTGGAAGGCGTTGGATGCCACGGGCATTTGCTCCGGCTCCACGGCCCATCTGCGCTTTCAAGAATGGGCCACCATTTCGGGCCTAGGCGTACTGAATTCATAACTCCTCGACCGCCGTGGGCGCTGTTCTCGTGGGGCGGGGATGATGATCCTCACTTCTTCAAGGGAAGACGAATAGTCACGGTGACACCCTGTCCAGGCCCGTCACTTGTTACGGCAATTGTACCGCCGTGTGCTTCGACTATAGCCCGGGTGATGGCCAGTCCCAGACCTGTGCCTCTTATCCCACGACTGCGGGACTGGTCGGTACGGTAGAAGCGGTCGAAGACGTAGGGAAGGTCTGCGGCACCGATGCCGATCCCGTCATCGGTGACCGAGATAGCCAACGTCTTGCCGCCCTCCAACCCTGCTCCAAGAACGATACTTCCCCCGGCCTCGGTGCAATGAATAGCGTTGCTCAGAAGGTTGCCCAATGCCTGGCTCATGCGCATCCAGTCGAGGGCCATGTCCGGGAGGTCGGCGGACACCTCCAGCGACAATTCAACCTGTCGAGCCTGAGATTGTGGCCTCCAGCGGTCTACCTCTGCGGCCAGTAGCTCATCAGCCGAACCCCCTTCGAGCGTGAGCCTCATCTCACCATGGTCCGTCTCCGCTAGCCAGTCCAGATCGGTTGTGAGACCGCGCAGCCTGTCCACCTCCTGGATGATGTTGTCGGACGCGCTCTCCGGCGTCTGAAGTCCATCGCGGAGTCCTCTTGCCTCCAGCTGAATGACGGTCAGTGGCGTATTCAATTCATGGGAGACATCGTTTATCAGCCGCCTGCGGAGGTCGCGTTGAGTCTCCAAGGTGGAGATCATCCGGTTGAAAGCCGCGCTCATCCGTCCCAACTCATCCGAGGATGTGACCGGCAGTTGGGCCGCATCTCCCTGGGCAATTGCCTGGGTTGCCTCCGTCAGGGCCGTCACCGGCGCTGTGATGCGCTTGGACAACCAAGCGGCCAGCAGGACGGCAACGCCAACGGTCAGCGATCCGCCAATGATGATCACATATAGGAGCGTGCTCAGAAATCCGTGCGACTCGGCCGACAGGAACTCACGGTTCACGTCCACATAGACGTGGCCCACGGGCTGGTCCGTGCTCAGATCGAGCACCGTCTCGCGATGCCCGTCCAGGTCGGGCGCGGCGGTCCCGGGCGGCAGCTCGGACAGGTTGTCCTTCACCACGCGGCCATCGACGCCGACGATGACGACTCGTACCGGGTCATCGTGAAAGAGGTCCGAGGACTCTCCCTCGCCTCCTTCGTGGCGCTCCCTCTGAGGAATCGCGTCATAGATATACCCGGCTTCGGACAGCGGTCTGTCCACCGTGTCCCAGCCACCGGCCGCGGTGTACTCCCGGCTCAGACTCCGGGCCAACCGGCCCGCCTCGTCAACGCCTATCTCCTCTACGAACACGCCCAGGCGGGACTGGGTGGCGTAGTAGCCCAGACCGACGCTGATCAGCACGGTGAGAACGATGACAAGGACCATCGGACCCATGATTCGCCAGCGCAGCGACATCACTCGTTCTCCACCACGAACCTGTAGCCAGCTCCGTAGACGGTCTGAATAGGCTGGCTGCCATCCCGGCTGATCTGCCTTCGCAGGCGGGCGATCTGGCTGTCGATGGCGCGGTCGAACCCGTCGAATTCATCGTTGAAGGTCAACGAGATTAGCTGCTCGCGGGTGAGCGCCTGGTTGGGATGACGCATGAACGTCGACAGCAGGGCGATTTGGGACTGGCTCAGATCTACGGGTTCTCCATCGACCGTCACGCTCCGGGTGGTCTCGTTCAGCGTGATGTCGCCCTGCGTCAGGACCTGCTGGACCCTGTCCTTGACGCGGCGAAGCACGGCTTGGGCCCGCGCGATGAGCTCCTCCGGGTCGAAGGGCTTGACGACGTAATCGTCGGCTCCGCTGTCCAGTCCGATGACTCGCTCGGCGTGGGCTTCCCTGGCCGTCAGCATGATTATCGGAACGTCGGACTCCCGGCGCAGGATTCTGCACAGCTCCACGCCGTCGAGACGGGGGAGCATCAGGTCGAGGATTATCAGGTCCGGGGCTAGGTTACGGGCTAAGGCCAGACCGGACTCGCCGTCATGGGCAACCTCGGCGGAGAATCCGGCGCGCTCGAAGTACACCTTGACCCAGTTCGCTATCCTCGCGTCGTCTTCGATTATCAGTACCGTGCCGCTCATAATCAGCCCTCTAAAGAGCTATCGTGGAGGCGGCGCCTCACGGGGCGCCGCCTCCCTGTCCACCGGGGCTCGTGGCCGAATTATCTCACCTGGAGCCGGGTTTCGGCATCTCCCTTGGCCGGCTCCGGTTGGCTCTAGCCGCCGCCCCGACCCTCGCCGCCGCTGCCGTGTTCTCCGCTGGACTCGCCGCCACTGCCGCCGTGTTCGCCGCCGGACTCCCCGCCGGAGCCGCTCCCCTCGTTACCGGAACCAACCTCGGCGTGGGCCACCCATCCAGTGAACGACGCCTGCGTTGCAGGGAGGGTGACCGTCACGATTTCGCCGGGAGCGAGGGATCTGGGGGTCGTCGGACCCAGCTCCGTTCCGTTGGAGAGGTGCACCTCAATCCTGACCTGGGTAAGGACGCCGTTGGTCGTGTTCTCCACCGTGCCCTTGAAGGAGTTGCTTGCAGCGTCGTAGCTCAGGATCAGCCGGGCGCCGCCGCGAACCGCATCGAAGGTCTCGTCCGGCGCCAGCATGTTGGCGCTGCCCTCTTCGACGCTCCCGCCGGACTCGCTACTGGATTCTGTACCACTCTCACCGGAACCCTGTTCACCGCCTTCTCCACCCGTGTGGGGCACAGGCCCAGGGCCGGCGCAATCGAACACCTCCAGGTGAATGACGTACCCGTCGTACGACACCCCGGCAAGACTCGGCTCACTGGATACCGACACGCTGGACGTAGCTTGCTGTCCGGGGATCAGATGCCCAGCACGTCGGGGCCAAGCTCTCCCACCGTCGTCGTTCCCGACTTCAGGTGGGGTTCGGCCTGCACGTAGCAGAGCTTTTGTGAGAGGGTGTTCTGCACCGTTGACTGGACGGACTGAGTTGCCGCATCGTACCGGGCGGAGACGGCCAGCCCGCCCAGGACGCCGTTCCACGTCTGGTCGAGGGGCGTGATGGGGCTGGACATGGCTGCTTCCATCGCGGCTTCATTGCTGGCTCCGCCACTCTCGGCGCCTTCGGGACCGCTTTCGCCGCCACCTTCGCCGCCACCTTCGCCGCCTGCCTGGCCCCCCTCGCCGCTTCCGACCTCGGCATGTGGCGTCCATCCGGTGAACGATGCCGCCGTCGCAGGCATGTCTATCGATACCACCTCGCCGGGGGCCATGTCTATCGGAATCGTAGGGCCGAGCTCCGTTCCGTTGGAGAGGTGCACTTCGATCCTGACCTGGTCGAGGACGCCGTTGGTCGTGTTCTCCACCGTGCCTTTGAAGGAGTTGCTTGGAGCGTCGTAGCTCATGATGAGGCGGGCACCGCCGCGTACCATGTCGAAGGTCTCATCCGGCGCCAGCATGTTCGCGCTGGCCTCTTCGCTGCCGGCGCCGCCGGATTCACCACCACTCTCATCACCGCCTTCAGCGCCCTCTCCGCCGGATTCGCTGCCTTCGCGTCCGCCGCTGTGCTCACTCCCGGATTCGCCGCCCCCTCCCTCGGAGATGCTCTGACTAACCGTGGGGCGGTCGGCGTCGCGGCCGTCATCGGGTCTCGTGTTGTCCGTACATCCGATGAGTAGCGCCGCAGAGAGCATGGCCCCCAGGAGCGTACCCACCAGGAACGTCTTCGTCACCAGCTTCTTGAGTTTCCTGCGGATCATCGTCTCACCTCCTTCGTGAATATTTCTGACGCTGCTCACGATAGCGATGAAATGTCGCAGAAATATGTCAGCCGATGCCGCAGGTTACAATCGTCCGGATGAAGGCAGAGAAACAGAGGATGAGACGATGACTTATTGGGTCTACGAGGACGATCCCACCAACAGGACGCGCGGCGACATGCAACCGCTGGAACCATGGCCGGGGAATCAAGGGATCGCGTCTTCCCTATAATCGGTGGCACAGCCCATTCGAAACCAAACGGGAAGCCATCGACCGCACGCTGAGCACAGGCCGCCTGGATGCCAGAGGGTGCTGGTTCTGTCTACGAGGTATGGGAAGTCTTCGGTTAGCGGTCAGCGCATCGTCACGCAGTCGGGTTCTGCTTGCCTTTACAGAGGCGCACCAAAGATAATGGGGGCCGGGGTTGAGGGTGCTGAGGCAGCGTCTAGGATGGCGGGTCGCACCGGTCTTGCCTTACAGCGAACGAGCCTCTGACTCTGGCGGGCCGGAGGCTCGTGGGACTAGGCCGGGGTTCCTCGACCGGCTCCTTATATTGGGACCTCCCAGCGGAAAGTTCGCAGTACAGCACACTCCGGCCCACCACGCAATAAAGTCCGGGAGGTAATTCCGATAGCGACGCCAGCCTCCAGGAACCCCCGCTACGAGGCCCACGAAAACCCGCCCCTATTGGCCTCGTTGGGCTATGGGTTCCAGTTCAGCCTGATCGCTTCCGCCACCTTGCTTGTCACGCCGGTTGTGGTGGCTGCAGCGTCAGGAAGGGGCGAATCATATCTGGTTTGGATGGTCTTCGCCTCTCTGCTGGTCTGCGGCGTGTCCACATTGATACAGGTGCGGCGGTTGGGGCCGGTTGGAGCGGGCGCCGTTCTGCCCATGTTCACCGCCGCGTTCTCGATCCCTTTTTGCATCACGGCAGTGGTGGACGGGGGGCCGGCAACGCTGACGGCCTTGGTCCTCGTTACCGCGGTTACTCAGATCGTCATATCCAAGTGGCTGTTCATCATGAGGCGAATCGTCACGCCAACCGTGGGCGGCACGGTGATGATGATACTGTCCATCACCCTCGCTTCGGTGGTGCCGCGCCTGCTGGAGGGGACATCGCCGGACGATGCGGTGGGGGCGCACCTGACGGCGCTGTCTACCTTGGGCGTTGTTGCTGCCCTCATCCTGCGGGGCTCGGCGATATTGCGCCTGTGGGGGCCGGTGCTGGGTATAATCGCCGGCTGCGCGGTTGCCGCGGTGTTCGGCTTGTACGACGTGGACCGGGTGATGCAGGCCTCCTGGATTGGGTTGCCGGGCGAGTGGCCGGGGCTGGGACTCGACTTCGGCATCCCATTCTGGACGCTGCTTCCGGCCTTTCTGTTCCTCAGCGTGGTCATCTCCATTCAGGCAAACGGAGAGTCCATTACCCATCAGCGGGTCGCTTGGCGAGAAGAGCGGGCCGTTGATTTCCGGCAGGTGCAGGGGGCATTATCGGGCACCGGCGTGACTAACTTGCTGGCCGGCGTCGCCGGCACGGTGCCTAACATCATCAATCCGGGCATCGTGTCATACATCCAGACCACCGGTATCGCTTCCCGGAGGGTAGGTTACTGCATCGGGGGCATATTCATCGCCGCGGCGTTTCTGCCCAAGGTGTCGGGGCTGCTCAGTGCCATACCGGGACCGGTAATGGCGGGGTATCTTATCGTGCTGAGCGGGACCCTGTTTGTCGACGGCGCCCGGACGGTTATCCAGACCGAACAGAACCGGCAAAAGGTTTTAGTGGCGGGGGTCTGCTTCTGGATTGGCGCAGCTTTCCAGTTTGGACTGTTCTCGCTGACGGACATCGGCCCGGTGTGGGGTGCGTTGATTCAGAGCGGCATAACCACCGGTGGAGTAGCCGCGATAGCGATGATTTTGTATCTGGAGTTCAGCAACCCGCGGCGGATGCGATTTCAGTCGCGGCTCCACATCGACGCCTTGCCGGACCTCAACGCATTTATCACCAAGTTCGCAACTCGTAGAGGCTGGGACAATGCGATGAAGGACCGGCTAAGCGCGGTCGCAGAAGAGACGCTTCTGACGCTGGCCCCGCTGAATCTGGAAGACCTGGATGATGACGAGGGCGAAGACCAGAAGGACGGACGTCGGTTGGTCGTCCTAGCGTCCAGCGAAGGCGCGGTGGCCGACCTGGAGTTCATCGGCGGGGGAAACGAAGCGAATCTCGAGGACCAAATCCGGCAACTCCAGCAGCACGACTCGGAAACTCCGGTGGAAAATGAGCTGTCATTGCGGCTGCTGCGGGGCTTCGCCTCTTCGGTACGCCATCAACAGTACCAGGACACCGATGTCATCACGGTCCGGGTTACTCATCCCCAGTCGCCGTAAGCGGCTGCGGCTCGGTTAGTCCTTCTCCATCAGTCCGCGTACCAAGAACGCCCAAGCTCCGGGGGGCTGTATAATCCATCCGAACTCAATATTATTTCGTTTGGTGATGATGACTCGAGGTCCCGCATCGTGCCGAAAGCCGGCGTGTTCCCGAAAGCGAGAATCGTTCCGTCGGCAGTAGCGCCGTTATCGACTGCTCTCGGCGTGATGGCTGTGTGCGGCGTGCTGTTGCTCTGCCTTAGCGCGTGCTCGTCCCAGAGCGCCCCGTCGGAAGCTTGCGTGGAAGACGAGCGCGTTTTGGACTTCGGCTTCTACGTCTTCTACCCTCCCGTCAGCTACAGCGCTGACACGGACCCGTCGGCACCCGGATTCGGCGCCCATCTTGGGTGAGAGGCGGACATACTGACTGCTCTTGAGGCTATGGAGGGAGCGGAGCTGTCCTTCGTCCGACATCCCATTGCGGAATGGGATGGTGCCTGGCTGCAGTCCGCCAGCCCGGACTACGACGTAGTGGGCGGCGGTATCACCATCCGTGACTCCCGGACGCGGGACGCTTCCGGGGAAGCGGCCGTGGTCTTCACCTCCGGCCATATAATCTTTCGCCAGTCGCTGCTGGTGCGCGCCGAGGACGCGAGCCGCTTGGCCACCTACCAAGACCTGACCGGCGACGTAATCGTCGGCACCTTTGTGGGCACCACGAACGAGTCCCGTCTGTTGCAGCTGACCGGGTTGGCGGACTCGGAGGGTGTCCTCGTCGACGGCGTTCGCGTCGACACGCCGCGAGAGACGGTAATTGTCGACGGCAGTGCGGACTACTTCATCACCGCCGCGGGAGAGTCCACTAGCCTCATAGGGCGCCGCCGTCTCTATCCACCGGACGACACGAAGCCGCAAGTGGTCTATATTGAGGACCAGTTGAGTGAGCCGGAACAGCTGGCCATGCTTCGTAGTGGAGACATAGACGCCATCGCCGGGGAAGAAATCGGTAACCGCGCCGTCCACGTCTCCTCAGGCGACGCCTTTGTGGTAACGGCCCACGATACTGAGGCGGAGATCGGAGGCTTCACCGTTGACGCGGATGAACCCGAGCTGACTTCCTGCCTGAGCGAGAAGACCGACTGGCTGACCGACGACAGGCGTATTGGCTATGCGGAGTGGCTGGAAGACCCCTTGGTCTTCATGCGCCGGGCCGAAGCGTGGAATGAGCGGGAGAGCTAACCGCCTCCGGTATGCCCTCGATTTCAGCTACGGAATCGTTCAGGATGCGACTTGCTCACCCATGAGTTTCTTTGTACAAGGGTAATACACCCGTGCCGGTACGGCGAATCCCATGTCCTCGGAGGTGAGCTGCGCGCGAGCCCGTGTCTCCTCCCGCAAGGAAAACACAGACGTTGACAACAACATAAATGTTGTGCATGATATGAAAAGATGAACGCACGAGAACTCCGGCGGTGGCTGAGGAAACAGGGCTGCGCCTTCCACACCCACAAAGGCGGCAGCGGACATCTCACCGTCCGGCTTGGAGACCGCACCAGCCAGTTGCCGATGCACGGCGGCGGGAAGGAGCTGGGCCGGGGCCTCGTTGCGAAAATAAAGAAGGACTTGGGGTTGGACTGATGATCGCCTATCCCATAACGCTGGAAGACGATGACGGGACCTTGCTGGCGACCTCCCCCGACTTCCCGGAGTTGACCACCTTCGGAGACGACCGGGAGGAGGCCATCGCTCGTGCCGTCCACGCGCTGGAAGAGGCGATAGCGGCCCGCATCCACGACCGGAGGGACATTCCCCAGCCGACTCAGGGCGAGACCTACGCCATATTGCCGACCCTGACTTCCGTGAAGGTGATGCTGTACCAGGGAATGAGAGACCAGGGCGTGGGCAAAGCGGAGTTGGCCCGCCGCCTGGGGTGGCACATGCCGCAGGTGGACCGGGTGTTGGACGTTCAGCACCGCTCGCGTTTGGACCAGATGGACGCCGCTCTGGGAGCCATCGGGCGTCGGTTGCACGTGACCGTCGCGGTTGCGGCAGACCCGGAGATGGCGGCGGCGGTAGGTGAATGAAACCATTTGACGAATATCCCAAAGGCGGCTACAAGATTTTGCCTAAATTGAAGGGCAGCAATGCTCGCCGATAGTACGGGCACCGGTTGGTCAAGCATGGCCAAACGTCTTGGGCCTATTGCGGGGTGAGCCTTGTTGATAGCTATCAACATTGACTGCTCTTAACAGTGGATCATGTAATACCGGTTTCCGATAAGGATCGAAGAGAGGGACACCGGCTGGGAATCTGCAAGAGTTGGCACGAGTCCTACAGCAATATTGTATTGGCTTGTTCAGGTTGCAATGGGTTCCGCAACCGCTACGAGGTCTCGTGGCAAGATCCTAAAGAATCCGGGGTAGAATCCGAATTTATGAGTCGATTCGGCAGATGGAATCGGGGCGCTTAATGCTCTACAATATTCAAATCCCACTGCATCCAATTCCTACTGCACAGGGAAATGAGTGACAAACGCCCAGCAACAGTTGCAGGGTGACCGGGACCTCCGGGTGGAGACACTGCCGGCGGACCTAGGCGCATGTGTGGCCGGTCTGGTGAACGCCGTCGATAAGGGGACGGCGGAAGAGGTGGAGCCCTACGACCTCCTCCCGTTGGAGTTCAATCTTCTAAGGGTTTGCATGGAACAAGGGGAGTGCACCGCCACGCAGTTGGCAGGAATATTACCTGTCGACGCGTCCCGCATAAGCCGGGTGGTGACCAAGCTGGTTGACATGGGCCTGTTGCGTCGGCGGCGCCTCCGCAGCGACCGGCGCACCGTGATGTTGAGACTGACCGAAAAGGGGAATGATCTGACCTTCCAGGTTCACCAGCGCCTGCAGGTATACAATGCCAAGCTCGTAGAGGGCGTTAGCGAGGAAGAGATGCGCGTCTTCGTAGCTACCACATCCAAGATACTCGCCAACTACGCTGCCCTGAAACAGTCCCAGTAGCCGCAAAGGGGAAGCGCGCGCGGCAGAAAAGTGCACCCCGGGGCCTCAGGGCGGCCACCCCCGAGCCTCCCGCGGGTCTAGATGAGCGGCAGGCCCACATTGCCGGAATAACCGTTGGCCGGGACTAGGGCTTAAAGGCTACAACCTCGCCGTATGCGACGGCGCAAATGGCACCGGGGTGGTCCTTCCACTTTTCATAGGCGATGCGGATGTCGTTGCACAGCTTTTCGGTAGACGCCCCGTACTTTATTGCCGCTTCCGTGATCTCGGTTGACAGGAACCACAGTTGGGCGAAAGAGTAGATGAACGCAACGTCTTCGGGTGTGCAGTAGGTATCGAAAGAGGCGGTAACCCGGATGTCCGTGAACCCGGCCTTGAGGAAGTGGGCCTTCATGTCCTTCCCCATCTGCGGATGGCCTTCGTCGGCTGCGAGAAGGTCTTCGAACATGTCCCACGCCTTTCGGATAACGCCGAAATCGGGATGGGTGAAACACGACTCGCAAATCATTTCACGTGCGGAGACTATGCCCGCCGGCTTCAAGACCCGCTTCACCTCGCTCAGTGCCGTCAAGGTATCCGGAACGTGGGTAAGAACGTTATGGCAGTGGGCGACGTCGAAGAAGCCGTCTTCGAAGGGAAGCTCGGTCACGTCGCCAGCGTGGAAGGTGGCGTTGTCGTGCCCGCCCGCCTTGGCGACGGACCTTGCTAGGTCGATCTGCGACTCCTCCATGTCGACGCCGTGCAGCTCGCCGGGTTCCACCGCCTTGGCCAGACCTGCCGATATGGTGCCCGGTCCGCAACCGAAGTCGAGAATGCGCTGTCCGGGCTTGAGATAGGGGAGCAGATGCCCGGCCTGGGTCTCAGCGGTGTATCTCCTGAGAGCCTGGAGAAATTCTTCGCTGAAGCCCATCGTGTAGTCGGGCGTTGCCGATGCTGGGTCAGCCATCGTGACACTCTTCTCTTCGTGTTAGCCACTATTATCCGTAAGATTGTATCTACGGTCAAGGCTGGCCCTGCTGCGTTCCGTAGCGGTCTCCGGGTAACCGTTCAGACTTCGTGAGTTCTAACCTGCCCCTGTCCCTACTCTATCCCTACTCGCCGGACATGAGAGTCTCCCGTCGCGGGAATCGCCCTCACCCTAACCCTCTCCCACCACGAGAGGGGACATTTCTGAATGGGTGCGTCAAAAGTCCCTTCTCCCTGGGGAGAAAGTTAAGATGAGGGGGAAAGGTTCGAATGCAACCGGGATAATCCGCGGCAAATTGGTACAACCTGGCGCCGTAGGGGCGGGTTTCAAACCCGCCCCTACACGTTTGCTTCTTGCATTTCGGTATCCTGTGGATTACAATAATGTAGTGGTTGAGATTCGCCAGACCGAAGTTTACGCCCGTTGGTTCAGGCGGCTTCGGGACAGAGAAGCACGGGTGCGCATCGATGGCCGTATCCGTCGACTGTCCCTGGGCAACCCGGGGGACGTAAGACCGGTGGGCGAGGGAGTATCCGAGATTCGCATCGACTACGGCCCAGGCTACCGGGTGTACTTCGTGCGGCTAGGCTGGGCCCTGGTTGTCCTTCTGGCCGGAGGCGACAAGGATAGCCAGGAGCGGGATATACGAAGGGCGCTGGAACTGGCCAGGGGACTATAGGAGGTAGCAGCAATGGAAAAGACGCAGACCCGGCCGTGGGACCCTGCTGAGCACCTGGAGACCGAGGAGGATATGGCGGCCTACCTGAACGTTGCCCTGGAAGATGGTGACTTGAGTCTGATTATGGCGACATTGGGGGACATTGCCCGCGCCCATAGAATGAGAAGAGTCGCGGAGGAGACCGGGCTGGGCAGGGAGAGCCTCTATAAGTCGCTGTCCTCCAACGGCAACCCGGAGTTCGCCACCGTGCTCAAGGTTGTGCGCGCCCTGGGACTCCAGCTTCGAGCCGCCGCCGCGCCGGGAGCAACCGGCGAAATCTAGCCAGCCTAACATGACACACTCGGAACGTCAGGAGGTATTCCTCCCTACGAAACCTCAGTGGCAAGGTATCCTGGGAGGTTTTTTCTCCGGCTATGATGAAGCGCTTGGAGCTTAACCGACCGGGGCGTCACCAACAGGGGCAAACACCGGTACAAGGGCGGCGTCCACTACCCGCTGGCTGGCTCGCCGGGGGCATAACCTTCGCCCTCCTGAACGGCGGCGTTAACGGTGCCGTCGGGTTCGTCCCGTCCGTCGTTGGCGGTGGGCAGAGAGAGCACGGCGGAGACCTCACCGGCGTGGATAGTCACGGTGCGGCTGCCGTCGGCTAGGTAGAAGGCCCCGCCGCCGGAGATGCGGACCATAACGCTGAGGCGCGCGCCGGGGGCGCTGCTTGCCTCGACGGCGAATTCGACCCGCCATCCCTCGGAGACCGCCGCGCCGTCCGCCCTGAAGGAGACGGTCGGAACGCTCACGACGGGTTCAGAGGGAGTTGCGGACTTTATGGCCGCAGGCTCCGTGCTGCCCGCGCCGGAGTCCGACCAAGGGCTGGTACCCTCGTCGTTGGCCGCGGCTATCTGCACCGTGCCGCAACCGGCGTTGATGAGCCAGTCTACTAGCTGGTACCCTCGTCGTTGGCCGCGGCTATCTGCACCTCGTACGTCGTGTCGGACTCCAAGTCCTCGATGGCCGTCGCGGTCCCCGTGCCCGTGAAGGCGTGGTCAATCCACTCCGGCTCGGCCTGCTTCCTGTACCGCACGCTGTAGCCGGTGTGCCGACCCGGTGCCGGCAGGCACCGTCCAGGTCACGTCCCGGCGCCGGCCAAGGTGGTCTACGCCCTGCCGTTTTCCCCCGCTTCCGCGGTTGCGGGCCAACTTAGCCGGCGGGAGGTCCCTTGTTAGATACGGGAGGTCCTCTGTTTGTTGGCACCCTCCATCTCGCGCGCAGCGAGACCAACAGCGCGGTTGACTGCTGTTCTAGCGAGACCCGGCCGACGACGGAGCGGAAAACGGCTGTGGACTCCGTCGGAGAGTAGGCCGGCAGGTAGGCTCCGGAGTCCAGCCTGCTGACCTGTTGACCATAGGCGTTGCCGGGTCCGTTCCGGCCGTCTCTATCACTGAAATCGCTGTTGTGATCTGGACTATCACCTCCATCAGCTTCCCCTCCCTCGTTAGCGCCGCCCCGATGATCGAGGCCGGAGGGGTCTATCTTTGCAGCCGTGTCGGGGAAGGTGCTGCTCGTTTCAGAGTTCGACCAAGGGCTGGCGCCCTCGTCGTTGTCCGCAGCTACCTGTACTTCATATGTGCCGCCCGGCTCCAGACCGCCAATCGCCGCCGCGGTCGCCGTGCCGGTAAAGATGGGTTCCGACCAGGCGCCGCCGCCCTGCTTCCGGTAGCGGACTCTGTAGTCCGTTACGGCCGGTCCGGTGTTGGCCGGGGCCGTCCAAGTCACCTCCAATGCGGTGTTGGGGTCGGTTGACGACGGCGCAACCGTCGGCGCGCCGAGCCTGGCCGGCGGTTCGTCAACGTCGGTTACGTTGATGACCACCTCCACGGTGTCGTCAATAGCAGGGTCGGGGGCGCCGTTGGCGCCCTTGCCGTCGGTGACCATTAGGGTCACGGTGTAGGACTGGACGGTTTCGTAGTCCAGTCCCTCCCCAACCACGAAAATCTGGCCAGTGGCGGGATCGATGTCGAAGATCCGCCGGGGCGGGTCGAAAGTGTCGGAACCGGTCAACGAGTAGGTCAGCGGGTCGTTTTCGGGGTCTAGCGCCGTAATCAGCTTCCCGACGGGGCTGCCGGCCGGCGCACTCTCGGCCACCTCTCGGATGAGGGAATCATTGGAGCCGCCGGTGCGGGGAAAGCCGCTAGGGCCGTTGGGAGTCGTCACCGTCGGCGGCGCGCCGTCCGGGTTGTCGGTCTCGTTAGGGTTACCGGGACCCTCAGGGACGCCGGGCTCCTCAGAGTTGCCGGGCTCCTCAGGGTCGTTGTGACCCTCAGGGTCATCGGGGCCGCTAGGAATCGGCTCTGTAGGCTGTGGAAAGGGGCTCCCGCCCGTCCCCGGTTCCGACCAGCCGCTGGCGCCCTCGTCGTTGGCCGCGGCTATCTGCACTTCATACGTCGTCTCGGAATCGAGGTCCTCGATGGCCGTCGCGGCCCCCGTGCCGGTGAAGGCGTGCTCCGTCCACTCCGGCTCGCCCTGCTTCCTGTACCGCACGTCGTAGCCGGTAATGGCCGGCCCGGTATTGGCAGGCGCCGTCCAGGTCACGTCCAGGCTGGTGTCGGGATTGTCCGACCCGCCGGAGGCGGGTTCAACTGTGGGCGCGCCGGGCCTGGCGGGCGGCTCGTCCACGTCGGTTATGTTGATGGTCACTTCGAATGATTTCGTTGTTGCTCCATCATTGCCCACCACCGTAACGCGGTGGACACTTTTCGTCTCATAATCCAGATCGGCGAGCTCCGTCAGCGTGATCTGACCGGTGACGGAGTCAATGTCAAAGAAGCCGGCGTCCCCGCCGTTGCCGAGGGTGTAGGTGACGGTGTCTCCGGCCGGGGCCTCGATTGTCACCGGGGTGCCGACGAGGGTTCCGGCCGGGGAGTTCTCTGCCACCTCGCGGACCGCGTTGGTGGAACCTGTACCTGGGTCCGACCAGTCGCCCGTATCCTCATCGTTGGTCGCGGCTATCTGCACTTCGTAGACAGCGCCCGGGTCCAGGCCGCTGATGGCGGTCGTGGTGGCCGTGCCGTCGTAGCCGGCATCGGTGAAGCCGTCGCCGCTGCCCCGCACCCTATACCGCACGTCGTAGTCGGTGATGACCGGCCCGGTGTTAGCCGGGGCGGTCCAAGTTACGTCCAGCGCGGTCTCGGGAGTGGCTGAGGCCGGGGTCACCGACGGTGCGCCGGTCTTGGCCGGCGGTTCGTCCACGTCGATGACGTTAATGACCAAGTTTATATAGTCATCGATGGCGGAATCGGCGTTGCCGTCACCGCCCCTGCCGTCGCTGACCGTCACTGCCACCTGGTAGCGCGATGTGGCCTCGTAGTCCAGTGCTCCACTCACGATGATCTGGCCGGTGGCGGGGTCGATGTCGAAAGCGCCGGAGCCCCACAGCAAGTAGGTCAACGAATCGCCGTCGGGGTCCGTTGCCGTAACCGGGCCGCTGACGCGGCTGCCTGCCGCTGCGTTCTCGGCTATCTCCCGGGCGTTGCCGGACCCGGGTCCGAAGCTCGGGGAGTTGTTGCCGCCACCGCCGCCGGGACTGCCGCCGCCGCTTCCGCCGCCGGGATTGCCGCCGCCGCTTCCGCCGCCGGGATTGCCGGCCGCTTCCGCCGCCGGGATTGTCGCCGTCGCTTCCGCCGCCGGGATTGTCGCCGCCGCTTCCGCCGCCGGGATTGCCGCCGCCGCTTCCGCCGTCCGGATTGCCGCCGCCGTCCGGATTGCCGCCGCCGTCCGGATTGCGCGGAGACGGGCCGTCAGAAGGCTCCTCCACGTCGGTCACGTCGATGACCACGCTGATGATAGCGTAGATGATGTGGTCGTCGGGATGTCCCGGCGCCGCGTGTCTCGCCTGCACCGTCAACGTGTGGCGGTGGGCTGTCTCGTAGTCAAGCTTCGCGCCTGGGGCCACCGTGATCTGGCCGGTGGCCGGGTCTATGGTGAACTCGCTATGCCCGTGCCCGGGGTTCGACTGGCTGCGCGCGAACCCGGACTCGGCGTACTCGTCGGTCACTATGGAGTAGATCAGGGTGTGGCCTTGGGGGTCGTCCACCGTCACTGGCTCACCCACCGGGTCGCCCGGCCGGGCGTCCTCGCGCACTTCCCGCTGGGCGTTCAGCTTGGCGGGGCCGGTTACGCCCGTCCCGCTTTCCGACCAGGGGCTGTCGCCCTCAGGGTTCCTGGCGAGCACCTGCACCTCGTAGACAGCGCCGGGCTCCAAGCCGCCGATAGTTGTCCCGGGGACCGCGCCGTCGAAGTCGTGGCGTGTCCAGTCCTCCGCGCCCTCGACGCGGTAGTGCACGTCGTAATCGGTGATAGGGGCCACACCGTCCGCGCCCGTAGCAGTCCAGCTTATTTCGAGTCCGGTCGCCGGATTGGCTCCTTGGACGACAGTAGGCGCGGTGGGCCTGCCTGGCGGCTGGGTGTCGGTCACGGTGATGGTAAGCGGGGCCGAGGCCCTGTCCTGTAGGTTACTTATGCCGTCGTGGGCCAACACTCGCATTACGTATTCAGATTGGACTTCGTAGTCCAGGTCGCCATGGCGGACGCCCTCGGCCACGCTGATCTGGCCGGTGGCGGGGTTTATGTCGAAGGAGTCGGCGTCATTTTCGTGACCCGGGAGGAAGTCCAGAGAGTAGGTCAGAAGGTCGCCATCCGGGTCGGTTATCTTGACCGGGTCCCCAACGGCAGTACCGGCCGGGGAGTTCTCGCCGACGGCGGCGCGCACCCGCACCTCGTAGACAGTGGCCCTCTTGCCGCTGATGGTGGTCCGGGTCTCGGCGCTATCGAAAGCGTGGTCGGTCCATTCCTCCTCGCCCTCGACGCGGTATTGTAGGTCGTAATCGGTGACCGCATCCCCGGCGTTGGATGGCGGCGCCCAGCTAACGTCCAACTTGGTGTTCGGGTCGCTGTCCGACCGTTGTACCTTGGGAGCGTCCGGCTTGGCGGGGTTTACCGTCACCGAGTGCTGCGCCGCCTCGTTAGGGTGCTCCACTCCGTCCTGGACTGCCCCGGCCGGCACGGCCAAGGTTACTTGCCCGACGGCGGTGGGAGCGATGGTGAGGGTATAGCGGTCCGGCCGCATCTCGTCCTTAGTTCGCTCGAAGGACGCCACCGTGCCGTTGGTCACCGCCACGTCTTCCTCGAAAAGCTGGCTAACCGGCTCCGAGAAGTCTATGGTCAACTGGAAAGGCCCGTCCTGGGGCTCCTCCGGTCCTGAGATGATCACCACCGGCGGGTCCGGGTCTACTTCCACCACGTATTCCCCAATGAATCTCTCGTTACCCTTGTCCCAGGATGAGACCACGCTGACGTTATACCTGCCCGTGGCCCCCTGCCTGATCCCCGTGGGACCGGGGGGGTCCGGCGTCACCGTCACCTCCCGGACGCCGTCGTCTCCCGGGAAAATGTCGCCGCTGAGGGTGGCGTTCAGAATCGATTCGCCAAAAGTTGCCCCGTCAGAGAGGCCCAAGTAGGTGATCCGAATATCGAAAGGGTCTTCGGTGGTCAAGGGTCCCTTGGGCCCGGCGATGAAGGTGGCCGGGCCAGTGAGGACCGCCGTTGCCGTCTCCGCCTCCAGCGGTCCCGCGACGTTGTTCTTGCCCTGGGCCGCGCGGGTCGAGACCGTCACTGTCAGGTCTCCGCCTCCGTCCGGCGTCACCGTGGCCGAGTAGTCCGCTCCGCTCCCGTCCCAGTCCTCCAGGCTGCCGTTTACCACCGTAACGTCCGGCCCATAGAACCCGGTCACGTCCTCCGAAAAGGTAAACGTGACCTCCAACGGGGCCACGTTGCTGATCGTCGCTGGCACGCCCTCGATGGATACCGTCGGCTCGCCGAGGTCCGCCGTAACCGAGTGCTGCGTCGCCTTGTTCCGGTGGCCCACTCCGTCTTGGAGCGCCCCTGCCGGCACCGCCACGGTCACTTGCCCGCTGGACTCCGGCGCGATCTGGGCCGTGTAACTCCTCTCCGATCCCGAGAAGGCCGTGACCGAGCCGTTGGCCACCGTGACGTCGCTCTCCTCGAAACCGGCGTTCTTCTCACTCAGGGAGAACCGGACCTCGAAGGGCCCGCTCTGCGGCTCGCTGGGCCCGGAGATAGTCACGACCGGCGGGTCCGGGTCCACCGTAACCGGCCAACTCACCTCCCGGCCCTCATATCCGGCAGTGAAACGGACCTCGAAGGGCCAAGACCCGGGCCGGTTCTCATGCTCGGGAGTGACCCGGAAGCAGACTCGGTAGTCGCCGCCATCGCTGCGAAATGCACAAGTTTGTTGCGGCAGCGGCGCGTTGGTCGCATCGTACGCGACGGCGACCGGGTCCACTACCCCAACCTGCGGGATGATGACCCGGACCTCGAAGGCGTCACCGGTGGTCCGCGGCCCCTCCGGCTCCTCGATGCTGATGGTCCAATCAGCGGTTCTCTTCGTTCCGGGTTCCGACCAAGGACCGGTCCCCTCATCGTTGGTCGCCGCTACCTGCACTCTATACTTGGTGTCGGGGTCCAGACCGGTTATGGTCGCCGCGGTCGCCGTGCCAGTGACGGTTTGCTCGGTCCAGTCATCTTTGTACTTGTCGCCGTTCTTCCGGTGCCGCACTTGGTAGTCCGTGATGGGCGGCTGCCCGGAGTTGTCCGGGGCCGTCCAACTCACCTCCAGCGAGGCCGCGGGATCACCGGAAGACGGAGCCACCAAGGGTTTGTCGGGCTTGGCGGGCGGCTCGTGAACGTCGTAAACGGTGATTACGACCTCCACCGTGTCATCGATGGCCGGTTCGGTCTCTGGGTTGCCGTCGTCGTCTTCTCCGTCGGTGACGCCCACGGTCACGGTGTGGGACTGGGCGGTTTCGTAGTCCAAAACGGCGCCCGCGGCTACGCTGATCCCGCCGGTGGCGGGGTCGATGTCGAAAAGGTCTGAGCCGGACAGCGAGTAGGTCAACGCGTCGCCGTCTGGGTCCCTCGCCGCAACCGTCCCGCCGACCCGCGCGCCGGCCGCTATGTCCTCCTCCACGGCGCGGGTGATCCCCGAGGGACCCTTGGCGAACTTAGGTTTGGTGATAAGCCTCGCCGTTGCTGTCTCCGCCTCCGGCGGTCCGGCGGCGTTGTTTTCACCCTGCGCTGCCTGCACCGACTGCGCTGCCACCGTCACCGACAGGTCTCCGGGGCCGGTTGGCGTCACCGTGGCCGAGTATTCCGCGCCGCTGCCGGTCAGGTCCTTCAGGCTGCCGTTGTCCACGGTGATGTCCGCCGCCTCGAACCCGGTCACGTCTTCCGAAAAGGTGAACGTAACGTCCAACGGGTCCAAGCCGTTGATCGTCTCCGGCACGCCCCCGATGGTTACCTTCGGCGTGACCGAGTAGGGCGCTTCCTCCTCCGGCTCGTCGGCGAATGAGGGCGCGGGGCCGGATATCAACACCAGCGCAAGCAGCGCCGCCGCGATCGCACCTGTGATTACTCTGATCTTTATCGGAGTGAATACTTGAGTTCCCGCCATTGACGACCCTGTTCACCGCAAAAACGCCCATGACCGCATTTGGCGAATAAAGAAGCTGACTCAACGCCCTTCGCGCCGGGCGGGGGCAATGCCCCGTAGAGGGCGAAGGATGCCCGGATAGCCACCCCGGCCGACTTGACAGCGCGGCCGGGAATGACTACCCTGACGGCGTTAGGGTCCCGATACTTTTCGTATCAGGACTAGGACCGTCGTGGTGGAGCCCAACTCTTGCCGGGGGCGGGCTTCACCTCGACGCAGCTTTTACGGCGCCTACCTCCTTCAACAACACTTGAGTCCCCTTGAAGTTTGCTAGTATCTTCCCCACGGTACGTATGAAGACCCTGTTCTCCTCCGCCGTGACTCCCCCTAGGAGTATGGAATCGACCTCCTCCAAACGCAGGGAGAGCTCCGGCATCAGGCCCGTTCCTTCTTCGGTCAACTCCAACCTCACTACGCGCCGGTCCCGCCGCTGCCGGCGCCGCTGAATCAAACCCTTCTTGACCAGCCCGTCCACTTGCCGGCTTATGGAGGCGGTGTCTAATGGAATCACCCGCGCCAACCCGGTCACCGTGTCCTCCCGGCCCCTGGAACATGCTTCGAGGATGGCCCACTGTACCGGCGTGACCCCGTAGGGCGAGAGCCTCTCGTATGCCAGCTTGGCGTACGCCGCTACTATCTTGGCAGCCAGGGGCCACGGGAGGGTGATCTCTTCCTCGCGGCGGTCCGTAGCCATGTTGGGTGACGCTCTCAAGGTTTCACGGGTTTGCGGTTCCAGATGGTATATTGTGTCCGTATAAGTTGTCAACCGCATCTATTGTGATACATTCCATTGACATTTCAAATATTGTCCTGCGGGGGTAGCTGCGTCCGCCCAATCAACGCGCCGGTCCCGCCGCTGGTGCCCGGAACCGGCAAGCCAATCCGGGGGGCCTTCCGCCGGAGGAGCCTTCAGCCTTTGTCGGTTGGAGACTCGAATGGCATAGTGGCCGTTGCTTGAGCCGCTCCCAACCCTTATATTGAAACCTCATATTGAAACGTCTTGAAACGTCCATATTGAAACCTCGGGGCAAGAAGTTGGCTGTACGGCGCACTTGAGCCGGACCTTTCCCTAGCCTAAACTAAAAGACCCGATCCCATGTTCGATTTTCCAAAACTCGCCCTTGGCTTGGTTGTCCCGCTCTTGGTTGTTGCTTGCGGCGGCTCCCCGGAGGCCCCGACCACGGCCGCGCCCGACCCCTCGCCGCCCCGGACGGAGACCGTGAGGGAAGAGAAGGTTTTGACGATACTCTACTGGCAGGCCCCCTCTCTGCCCGGCCCGTACTTGGCTGACGGCTATAAAGACCGGGACGCCGGCGCCGTCACCCTGGAGCCTCTGGCCAACTACGACCCCAACGGTGAGCTGACGCCAAGGCTGGCCGCCGAAATCCCGACCGTGGAGAACGGCGGGGTTGCCGAGGATCTGATGTCCATTACCTGGAAGCTGCGGGAGGGCCTGAAGTGGTCCGACGGCAGCGACCTCACGGCCGATGATGTCGTGTTCACTTGGCGCTACTGCGCCGACGAGGAGACCGGCTGCTCCGGGAAGAACGCCTTTTCCGGCATCACGTCGGTCCGGGCCCTCGACGACCGCACCGTGGAGATCAGGTTCGACGCGCCGGTGCCCTACCCCTACACTACCTTCGTCAGCGCCGGCACGCCGATCATCAGCGGGGGCCAGTTCGCCGGCTGCGTGGGTAGCGCAGCCAGGACCTGTGACGCTCAGAACGCCGCCCCCTTGGGGTCCGGCCCCTACCGCATCATCGAGTTCAAGGCGAATGACCAAGCCGTCTATGAGCGCAACCCGTTCTACCGGGGGGAGGCGGCCTACTTCGACCGGGTGGTCTTGAAGGGAGGCGGGGACGCGGAATCGGCGGCCCGGGCCGTCCTGGAAGCCGGTGAAGCCGATTACGCCTGGAACCTGCAGATCGAGCCGGAGACCCTGGCCAAGATGGAAGCGGGCGGACAGGGCAAAATCGTTTCCGCCTTCGCCAGCGACGTGGAACGCATCGTCGTCAATCAAACGAACCCGGACCCCGCTTTGGGCGGCGACCGCTCCGAGTACTTGGACGGACAGAATCCTCACCCGTTCCTGACCTTCACTCCGATTCCCCAGGCTATGTCCATGGCCATCGACCGCGCCCGCATCTCTGAGGACCTCTACGGCTTCGCCGGAAAGCCCGCGTGCAATCTGGTGGTGGCCCCTCATAGATACGTTTCGACGGCCAACGATGGATGTCTCGCCCAGGACATCGAGGGCGCCAAGAAGCTGTTGGAGGACAGCGGCGTCTTGGACGCGGACGGGGACGGCGTCCGTGAATACAACGGCGTTCCCCTGAAGATTACTTACCAGACCACTGCCAACGCTATCCGAGAGGATACCCAGGCCCTGGTCCGGGACTGGTGGCGCGGCATCGGCATCGAGACCGAACTGGCGCAACACGACGCCAGCGTATTCTTCGGCGGCGACCCGGCCGTCGATGAGGGGGCCACTTACCGCCGGTTCTTCGCCGACGTGCAGATGTACACCAC
Source organism: Dehalococcoidia bacterium (assembly GCA_965197665.1). Classification (GTDB taxonomy): domain Bacteria; phylum Chloroflexota; class Dehalococcoidia; order Lucifugimonadales; family UBA3495; genus CBDANO01. The sequence goes on along the minus strand of CBDANO010000005.1, from coordinate 1,246,151 downwards.
CGGCCCCGGCATCGACCCCCAGTTGCACCTGGCAGGCCGGGGCTGCGAGCACATCCAGACCCGGGAGAACAACTGGGCCGGCGACAACAACTCCCGGGCATGCAACGAGACCTATGACGAAGTCTTGGTCCAGCTTGCCCAAGCCAGAATAGGGCCGGAGCGCAACGCCTTGATCAAGCAGCTAAACGACATCATCGTACAGAACTACTACGAGATCCCCCTGGTAATCCGGGGCATCGTTTCGGGGCACGCCAACAACCTGCGAGGCGTCCGCATGAACGCTTGGGACAGCGAAATGTGGAACATCGCCGAGTGGAGGCGCTAAAGAAGTTGCGCAACCGCCTGCACTGCGTTTATTTTAGGGAGGGGAGACGGCTTGACGGCCGCCTTCCGGCAACTATATCGCAGAACGCCGCCTTCACGAGGGGGGAATCATGCAAATCGTTGGCTACGCCGATCGCTTGAGCGTGCAACAGGGTGAAACGGTCCGGTTCATGGTGAGCTGCCAACAGCCGCGCTACCGGGCCCACATCGTGCGCCTTATTCACGGCAATGAGAGTCCCAAGGGGCCCGGGTTCAAAGAAGAAGTTATCGATTCTTCGGCGAACGGGGAGTACCCCGGTCGCCGTCAGGTGTTGCGCCGGGGTTCATACGTTCTGGTACCGGACAGCCCTTCGCTGCGGCCGGCGGGTAGTTTCACCTTGCAGGCCTGGATTTACCCGACTACCCCCGGCAAGGGAGCCCAGGGGCTATTGACCGCGTGGTCCGAGGAGGAGCGGGTGGGGTGCGGCATGGTGCTCGACGCCGATGGCAGCCTGGGCCTGTGGCTGGGGGACGAGTCGGGCCGGGTTGAGCGGGCCAGCACCGGCCAGCCCTTGCGAGCGTTGAACTGGTACTTTGTTGCGGCTTCCTACGACGCGGCGTCCGGGCAGGTGAGACTCACCCAAGACCCGGTTTCCGGGTGGCCGCTGGATGCGTCTCGGCTTGTGGTGGAGCGGTCCACCGCGGTCCAAGGGGTGGGGCGCAGCGGCCTTCCCTTCTTGATGGCGGGATACTGGGAAGGCCCGGACTCGGAAAGGGAGGTAGGCGGCCATTTCAACGGGAAGATAGAGAGGCCGCGGCTCTTTGCCGATGCCCTGAGCCTGGAACAATTGGAGTCGCTCAAAGAGGGGACCCCGCCCGGCGGCGTCGGCGCCCCATTGATTGCCGCTTGGAACTTCGCGGCGGACAGCGGGTCGGCGAAGGTGACGGACACGGCGCCCAGGGGGTTGCACGGCCGGGCGGTCAATATGCCGGCCCGGGCTATGAAGGGGCACAACTGGACCGGTGGTGAAATGGACTTTAACCGGGTACCGGAGGAGTACGGCGCCATCCACTTTCACGACGACGATTTGGACGATGCCCGTTGGGAAGTCGATTTTGAGCTGGTCGTGCCGGACCGGCTGAAGAGCGGCGTCTATGCCGCCCGCTTGAGGACCGACGGCGGTGAAGACTACGTCCCCTTCTTCGTCAGACCCAAGAGGGGTACGGCGTCGGCGCGAATCGCGTTTCTGGCCCCGACCTTCAGCTACCTGGCCTATGGCAACGAGCACGTCATGGACCATCCCGACATCCAAGCCTTGGACGAGCGCATCGCTGACTCGCCGTACCCGGAACAGCCCCAAGACAAGTACATCGTCGAACAAAAGCTCTCCAGTATGTACGACCACCACAGCGACGGCAGCGGGGTCTGTTACTCGTCGCGGCTGCGCCCGGTCCTGAATATGCGCCCCAAGTATGGGACGCCCATCCTCAACGGCAGTCCCCACCAGTTCAACGCCGACCTTCTCTTGGTGGACTGGCTGGAGTCCCAAGGCGATCCCTTCGACGTGGTCACCGACGAAGACTTGCACCATGAAGGAGCCGAGCTCCTGGCCCCCTATAAAGTCGTGTTGACCGGCACCCATCCCGAGTACTGGTCGGGGCAAATGCTGGAAGGGCTGGAGGGTTACCTCAATAGCGGCGGTAGACTTATGTACCTGGGGGGCAACGGGTTCTATTGGATAACCTCCTTGGACCCGGAGGGCGGGCACACGGTGGAAGTCCGGCGTTCCAGGGGCATAAGGACCTGGGAAGCGGCACCCGGCGAGGAGTTTCATAGCACCACCGGCGAGATGGGGGGCCTGTGGCGCTTTCGCAACAGAGCCCCCCAGAAGATGCTCGGCGTCGGCTTTGCCGCGGAAGGTCTGGACCGGAACGCTCCTTACCGCCGGCAGCGCGACAGCTTGGACCCCCGGGCCGCTTTCATATTCGAAGGTGTCGGGCAGGACGAACTGATCGGCGATTTCGACAGCTTGATTTTGGAGCATGGCGCCGCCGGCCACGAGTTGGACCGCATCGACTACGCCCTGGGAACCCCGCCTCACACCTTGGTGCTGGCCACCTCCTTCGGCCATTCCGACTCCTACCAGCACGCCGTCGAGGAGATTCTAGTCACCAACGCCAAAGAGGGAGGGAGTCAGCAACCCTTGGTGAAAGCCGATATGGTCTACTTTGAATACCCAAACGACGGCGCCGTGTTTTCGGTAGGCTCCATCAGCTGGTGCGGGTCGTTGTCCTACAACGGCTACGAGAATAACGTCTCATACATAACCCGCAACGTCATGAAGAGGTTTGCGTCCGGCGCTCCGCTGCTCTGAGGCCAACGTTGGACCCTCTCCCCATTGGCGGTTGGGCGCCGGGGGCGGTCAGTGCCCTTTCCACACCGGGTCCCGCTTCTCCGCGAACGCCTTGGGCCCCTCTTTGAAGTCCTCGGTCCGAGTCAACGTGGCGAACAACAGGTTCTCCAAGCGCAGGGAGTCCTCCAACGGTCTTCCCAATCCGCGGACCATGGACTCTTTTGCTGAACGCACGCCCAAGGGACCGTTGCGAATGATCATCTCCGCGTAGCCTTCGGCCGTATCCATCAGGGCCGGCGGGGCCACCACGTCGCTCACTAGTCCGGTCCGCAGGGCTTCTTGGGCGTCTATGGGTTCTCCGGTCAATTGCATTTTCAGGGCGTTGCCCAGCCCCACGATGAGGGGCAGCCGGGCCGTACCGCCGTCGCAATGATGGAACCCCCGCCTAACCTCGGAACAGCCGAACATCGCGTTGCTGGAGGCCACCCGGATATCGCAAGCCAGGGCCAGTTCCAACCCGCCGGCCAGGGCGTACCCGTTGACCGCCGCGATGACGGGTTTCCAGAGGTCTATGCCCCGGGTTATCCCCCCAAACCCCAAGCGGTTGGCGTCCTGCCTTAGGTCATAGATGTCCCTCTCCCCCAAGACCGGCGTGTAGGTCTTCAGATCAGCCCCGGCGCAAAACGCCCGGTCCCCCGATCCGGTCAAGATAGCCAACCAGGCCTCCGGGTCGTCCCGGAAATCGTACCAGGCCTCGGCCAGTTCCTTCTGTTCCTCCGGTCCGATTGCGTTCATGGCTTCGGGGCGGTTGATAGTAACGTAGGCGATCCGTCCGCGCTTCTCGTAGGTGATTCCCGACATACAACTCTTCTCCTATGTGTAGGCTCGTGTTCAAGCCCGCCGAACCCAAGACATCCCGCGCCGCTCCAATGTTACACCGCGGCGGCGCCCCCCACTCTAACCGGCGAAAAGACCTCCGTCTCTACCATCACCTTCTCTAAACGGGTGTTTCAAGAGTCCCTTCTCCCCGGAGAGAAGGCTAGGATGAGGGGGAAAGGTCTGAAGGCAACCGAGAGAAATGGAGGACGGTTGGCCCGCCGGGGTAGGGCAACCTAAGCGTTGTGCTTGGACAGGCGGTAAGAAACTTGCTCACGGGGTTAGCTATATGGACAAACCATCGAGGGTAAGGCTAATATTCCTCATTGCTAAAGTCCGGTCCGGCAACAATCCTTCTATCGCGGCAGAGGTGGGTACCCTTTGCTCTTTGATGTTAGAATAGGCTAACTTCCAGTACCGGGATGGATAGTTGATTCCATGCGCAAATTTTCAAGCTGGGGACTGGATTCCCGACTCAAGGACGATGTCGTCAGATGTGGCCCGTCTTCACCAAGGGAAAAGAGGGTAGTCGGCCCGCCGGGGCGGGCCGACTACCCTCTTTTTTACAGGATGGGGCAACCCTTGCCCAATGCCGGGACAGGCGATAAGAAACTTGCGCACGGGGTAAACCGGCAAGGCCGATGCGGCAGCGTCCAACTCAAGAGCCAATGATGCCCGCAGATGCAGCCGCGCTGAAATAGACGCCCACTGTCAAACTCCAACACCCGGGGGAACCCAATGGCCAGAATGACCGGAAAACGCGCCTTCCTGGAGATGCTCCGGGCCGAAGGCGTGAAGTATATCTTCGGCAATCCGGGGACAAGCGAAGGGGCCATAATGTCGTCCCTGCCGGCCTTCCCGGATATCGAGTACGTGCTGGCCACTCAAGAAGGCGTGGCCATGGGCATGGCCGACGGCTACGCTTGCGCCGCGGGTGAGCCTTCCTTCGTAAACTTGCACATCGAGACCGGGCTGGCCAATGGCATCAGCCTGCTGCACCACGCGATGGACGGCGGGACTCCGTTGGTCCTGACCTCGGGTAACAAGGACGTGCGCAAGCTCGCTGAAGGCCGGGCCGACTTGGTAGAGATGGCTCGCCAGTTTACCAAGTGGAGCGCCGAAATCACCCACCCGGAGCAGGTGCCCAGCGTACTCCGTCGGGCATTCAACGAGGCCAAGACTCCCCCAACCGGCCCGGTTTACGTCGCGGTGGCTGCCAACGCTTTCGACGACGAAGCCGACGTGGAGATATTGCCGTCGTCAAGACATCACTACCGGGCCGCTGCCGACCCGGAGGCGGTCCAAGCCGCCGCGGACCTGCTGTCCTCCGCCGCCAACCCGGTAATGTTGGTAGGCGACCGGCTGGCCCAGTCGGGAGGGACCGATGTTGCGGTCCGGCTGGCCGAGTTGTTGGGCGCCGGGGTTTATACGACTTCGTACGCCAGAATGAACTTCCCTTCCGGGCACCCCCAGTTCCTGGGCCGGATCAATGCCGCTCTTCCCGCCTCGAGAGAGTTGCTCTCCTCTAGCGACGTGGTCTTGGCCGTCGGTACCGACGTATTCTCCGGGTTCTTCTACTTCTCCGGGCAGTCCCTCTCCGCCAAAACCAAGCTCATCCACTTGGATTCGTCTCACCGCGCGGTCGGCCGGAGCGAGCCCACGGACCTGGGTATCATTGCCGACCCCAATTCGGGTTTGGTGGACATATACGACGCGGCGGCGCAAAATATGTCAGGCTCGGCCCAAGAGACTGCCCTCAGCCGGGCGGAGTCGGTAGCCTGGCAAAAAGAGGAGCGAAGGGCCGCTTGGGAGAAGCGGCTGAAGGACCGGTGGGACCAACGCCCCATGACGGCCGAGCGGATGATGACTGAGGCCGCCAACGCCTTGCCCCCCGAGGCCATAATCGTGGACGACTCCATAAGTTCCAAAGATGCTCTCCACGGCGCTTTCCGGTTCAACCAACCGGACTCCATCTTTGGCGAACGCGCCGGGGCCATCGGCTGGGGTATGGGAAGTACCATGGGGGTGAAGTTGGCCCACCCGGACCGGCCCGTGGTGGGGGTGGTTGGCGACGGCAGCGCGATGATGACGGTGCAGGGGCTGTGGACCGCCGCCGCGGCGAACATCCCGGTAATCTACTTGGTCTGCAATAACCGCTCCTACCGGATTCTCAAGGTCAATCTGAATACCTACAAGAACCAGATTGTTCATGAAGAGACGCCGGACGGGTACGTGGGCATGGACTTCCCCGTGCCCCTCAACATCGCCGGAATTGCTAGTGCCATCGGCGTCTACGGACGGACCATCGAGGACCCGTCAGAGATCGGCCCGGCGCTGCGTCAGGCGTTGGATTCGGGGAAGCCTGCCGTATTGGACGTGGTTATAGATGGCTCGGTTTGACCGCAACCGGATTGATTCAACGGCGTATGGCGTGACTATTCCGAGACTATAGGAGTCGATCAAGAAAGGAGAGGAGAGATGAGCGAGCGTATTTCCTATTTCAACGGCGACTTCGTTTCCGACGAAGAATGCACCATCCACATCGCGAACAAGGCCTTTATGCGGGGCGATACGGTCTACGACGTGTCACGGACCTTCGACGGCAAGGTCCACCGACAGAAGGAGCACTTGGACCGCCTGTACCGCTCAATGAAGTTCGCCCGCATCGACCCGGGCTTGACCAAGGATGAAATGGAGGAGAAAACCTACGAGGTTATTGAACGGAACGCCCACCTGCGGCCCCCCGGCGGCGATTTCATGGTGTGGCACACCGTGGTCCGCGGTTACGCCGAGTCCTATGGAACCAGAGCCGGGAGCGCCCCGGCCAAGGTGTGTATTTCGGTGATACCCGTTGCCTTCGGGCCCTACGCTCATGAGTACCAGACCGGCGGCCACGTTGTGTTCCCTCGGACCCGGAGCTATTCTCCCGAGTCCCTGGAGCCCAAGCTCAAACACTACAGCCGCATGAACTTTGCTTTGGCCGACCTGGAAGCGGCCGACGTAGACCCGGACGCTCACGCGGTGCTCCTGGACCTCGACGGGAACCTCACCGAGAACACGGTAGGCAACTTCTTCATCGTGACTGACGGCGTGCTGCGGACGCCCACCGACCGCGCCATCCTCCAGGGAGTCGCCCGGATGGACGTGCTGGAGTTGGCCCAGAAGCTGGGCATCCCCACGTCGGAAGAAGACCTTCAGCCCTATGACGCCTACACCGCCGACGAGGCCTTCTTGGCCAACACCGTCTACTGCGTATTGCCCGTGTCCCTCATCGACAACCGGCCCATAGAGGGGGAGATACCCGGGCCGATCAGCCAAAGGTTGCTGGCTGCTTGGAGCGAAACGGTAGGCGTGGACATAGTGGACCAAGCCCTTCATCAAGCCAAAGTAGAGTCCGGCGCGGCCTGATCGATCATTCTCCCTAGGGAGAAGGGGCTTTTGAAACACTCATTAAGGGAACGAGGGGCCGGCGTCTAAATTCTGAGGAGGCGCTCCATGGTTGCGGATGTCAAGGGCTTGGTGGATGCCGATAACGGCTTGGTTAGCCAACGTGTCTTCTACGAGCAAGACATCTACCGTCAGGAACTGGAGCAGATATTCGCTCGATGCTGGCTCTTTCTTTGCCACGAAAGCCAGATTCCTAACCCCGGCGATTTTATGACCACCTACATGGGCGAAGACCCGGTGCTGGTGGTCCGGGACGGCAAGGGCAAAGTCAACGCTTTCTTGAACGTGTGCCGGCACCGCGGCAACCGGTTGTGCCGGGCTGACACCGGCAACGCCGCGGCCTTCATATGCGCCTATCACGGCTGGGCCTACGGCAGCGACGGGGGTTTGAAGGCCGTGCCCAATTTGCAAGACGCCTACTACAACGAGTTGGATACCAAGGAGTGGGGCCTGGTACCGGTAGCCCAACTGGCCAGCTACAAGGGGCTGGTCTTTGCAACCTTCGACTCGGCGACGCCGCCCCTCGACCAATACCTGGGAGAGATGACCTGGTATTTGGACGCTTTCGTCGACCGAAGGGAAGGAGGCGTGGAAGTAATAGGCGCGCCCCACAAGTGGGTGGTGCCGTGCAACTGGAAGTTTCCTGCGGAGAACTTCGTCGGAGACATTTACCACGCGGCTTGGAGCCATCTGTCCGCCATGTTGACCGGTTACGGGTCAGACCGGGCAGCCCGGCGAAATTGGACCGGCAGCATCGTGTCCCCAAGGAACGGCCACGGCGTGGTGACGATAGGGCCGCAGGATAACGCAAACCCGCCCATCCCGGAAATACAAGCCTACGAGGAAGAAATCCGGCCGGAAATGGAACGGCGCCTCGGCCCGCGCTTCAATAAAGTGTACCCTATCTTCGGCACCGCCTTCCCCAATTTCTCGTTGAACCGGGCCCCGGCCCACACTTTTCGCGTTTGGCACCCCAAAGGGCCCGGCAAGACCGAAATCTGGGTATGGGCCTACGTGGACGCCGCCGCCCCCGCTGAAGTAAAAGCGGCCATGCGGCTTGCCAGCTTACGCAGCTTTTCCGCCTCCGGCACCTACGAGCAGGACGACATGGACAACTGGCAGGGATGTACCCAGACCGCCAGAGGGGTGGTGGCCCGGCGCAACCGGTTGAACATGCGTATGGGGCTGGGGCACGACGGGTTCAATCAAGAGCTTGGGGCGTGGGCCAGCGATTTCAAAATTAGCGAAAGCAACCACAGGGCCTTCTATCGCCGCTGGGCCCAACTGATGGACCCTGATAGTCTCTGATAGCCTGGAGAGCTAGGGCCGTTAAGAAAATTGCGTGGGGTCAACTCGTCAAGATGTGCTTCAGGACCGCCATCCTGACGAACAGCCCGTTCTCCGCCTGCCGGTAGCCGGCCCACCTGGTGTCTGAGCTGTTGGAGATCAACGGCTCCGTCCGCTGCATGGGGTCCATGATGACGCAGTTCGGCCTCAGTTCTTGAAGCAGGGCCTCATCCACCTTGGTTTTTGCCAGGTTGTGCGCCGCAACGAGTTGGGCGTGGGCCGCCGTTTCCGCCCCATTCAGGTAGATAGCGTCGAAACTGTGGGCGGTACCCGCGATGGACGACTCCACGTTGAGAGTCATGCTCGATGAGTTGCAATAGTCCAGCACCTCGGGCGCCGCTCCGCCGGAGAAGGGGAAAAGGACGACTTCTACTTGGCGGTACTTGGCCAGCGCCATCAGCAAAGCGTTCACGTTGCGATGGTCCACCCTGCCAACCACGCCTATCTTGAGTCCATCGACCCTTCCCAGTTCCCTCCGCAGGGTATACACGTCCAGCAATGCCTGGGTGGGGTGGTCTAGGTCGCTGCCCCCGCTGATGACCGGGATCACGTCGGCGGCGGCGGCGGCTGTCACCGCCCCGGCCGCGCTGCTGCGCACGACCGCGGCGTCGAAGTGCAGGCTGGCAAGGAACTTGATAGTGTCCTCGATGTTAGACCCGGCCCGCACCGGGAAGAACTGGGAGGCGTCCTCGGTGAACTGGACGTGCCCGCCCAATAAGGATATGGCCCTCTCGAAGGAGGTGCGGGTAAGAAAGCTTGGCTCATAGAACAAGCAGTAAAGCGACCGGTGCTCCAGCGGCCTCGTCCCCAGGTCCTCTCGTAATGAGTCGCTGAGGGGAAACAGCGCTTCTTCCATCCACTGGCGGGTCAGCTCCCGCGTGTCCGTCAAGTGTCTAATCATAAATTGGCCGGGAAAATCGGCTAGCGGCATTGTACGCGGGGATGGACGCCTTCACAACCTGCCTCGGCGCCGGCATGCGCCCCGGATTATTGCGCCGGGGTCCTATTTCTCGGCGCCACCCGGCTCGAACCGGGCCCGCGACGCAAAGGGCAGGGCGGGGTCCAGCAGGAACCACGATAAGAATACGGCGTCTTCCCGAAAGGGGTTCCGTTTCTGGACCGCGGTTTCCGAGGGGGCCCCAGCAACGTCTCCCGGCCCCATTCTTCTCACGCCGATTATGGAGTTTTCGTACTCTATTTCACCGGTGAGTTGGTAGATGAATTCGGGGCCGGGGTGAGCATGTATGCTGGTCCGGCTTCCCGGCGGCATTCTCGACAGTGCGAAAGCGGCCAGCGGTGATGACGGAGCGCCTCGCAGGGGTCCGCTTTCGAAGACCAGCCGGTTTTCCGGGGGAAGTTCCGGAGGGTCCTCCCCGGCGGCAGCGAGCCTGATCTCCAAGTAGGTTGACTCGTTCTCCTGTGTGCCGTGACGGTGGGTTATGTCGGAGTCGACGGCTACGCCCGCGCCGGGCAGCAACTGCCATGACTCCGAAGCGCTCGACAATAGATGTGAGTCGGTCAAGGCATATATGAAAGCGAATTCATGGGAGTGCTCCACCCCCTGGCCGGGGGTAAGGTCGACTTCGTGGGCCGCCCATACCAAGTCGCCCTCCGGTAATTCGCCAATGATTTGCTGGCTTAAGAGGAACGTCTGAGAAGTCCCGCCAAGGACCGATTCTCCCATCGATTCGCCGCTGTCACCCGGGGAGATGATCCTAACGGGCTGCGCCGGGGTAACGGTTGGAGAGAGCCTCGTTTCGGTAGGCGGCGCCGACGGCGTGGATGCGGTTCTGGCGACAGGCGTAAATGTAGCAGACTCTTCACAGGCCGCCAGCAGCACCACCATCAATAACAGACCCGCCGCTTTCCAAACGGGCCGCCGGTCAACGAGCCTCAACCAGCGGCAACTGGGCCGTGACGCGATCCAAGTCCGGCCCGGTACCGGAACGGACTCACCTAAGTATGAAGGCGGCATCGCATAACCCCGCGGGCCTCTCCTTGTATCGGACGGGCATCCCCGGGCGGCGCCAGAGAAGGGGATGGGCGGGAAGAAGCTCGATTGGCCTCACCGGCTTTCCAACTTGTAACCGTCCTTGCCAACTTGGGCCATTTTACGAGTCCCGCCCTACGGGAGCAATACTTCCTAACTGTTCAGTCTCTATGGTGGAATCGTGGAGTCATTCCCAGGTCGTCATTCCGAACGCGGCGTGGAGTCTACTGCCCTCGTCCACCGTTCCTCTTGGCGCGCGCAGGGCTGCCGCGAAAACGATAGCGGCCCGTGGGTAGGCCGGACCCCGGTTGACGCTGGGATGCCGTGAGAGTAGGCTTTGGTCACTGAGGAGGAAATAATGGCGAATCTGAGCTCGATGGCTGCGTCGGTGGGCGCGTTACTCAAGGAATACCAACAGACCATCGCGGTATCCGAGTCCGCTTGCGGCGGCTTGATTTCCGCGTCCCTGGTTGCGGTCCCCGGAGCCTCCGCTTTTTACGTCGGCGGAGCGGTTATCTATACCCGGGCTTCTCAGGAAGGCTTGCTGCAAGTACCCGACCAAGCCATGGCGGGCATCCGGGCCAGCAGTGAGCCCTACGCTTCCTTGAACGCGGGTACTATACGCGAGGCGCTGGGGACGACTTGGGCCTTGAGCGAGACCGGGGCCAGCGGGCCTACCGGCAACCGGTACGGCGATTCGGCGGGGCACGCTTGCATTGCGGTGGCCGGCCCGGTCGAGCGAGTGATAACCCTGGAAACCGGTGTAGCGGACCGGGAAGCCAACATGTGGACCTTTGGCAACGCCGCTTTGGAGTTGCTGGAGCAGTGCCTACGAGAGTCCCGGTGACCGGGACCCGGTCCAACCGGTCGCTTGCCGCTGCCGGACCCTGCTGGACTGTAGTGGGTGCTATCAACCGGTTCTGCTAGAATCGAGGCATGTTGAAATGGCTGATGATGGGCGCCGCTCTTTGCTTGTGCTTACTTGGCACGGCGGCCTGCGCACCGGAGTCAACGGGGACAAAGACGCCGCCCGATACTGCGGGCCGGGAATCCGCCGCGCCGCCTTCGGACACGCCGACACCATCGCCGCCCACAAGTACGTCCGTAGCGTCTCCGTCTCCAGCAAGCCGGACGGACCTAGCCCCTGACTTCAGCTTTACTCTTGCCCAAGGGCAGGACGTTCTGGGAGCCGACCGGTTGCGGCTGTCCCAACTCCGGGGAAAGCCGGTGGTACTGAATTTCTGGGCCAGGCTCTGCGGCCCTTGCTGGCAGGAGATGCCGGAGCTTCAGGGCTTCTATGAGGAGTACCACGACCAAGTGGAGTTCCTGGGCATCGACATAGGGGAATATACCGGCTACGGCTCCTACCTCGACTCCACCAAGCTGCTGCAATCCATTGGCATTACCTACCCTGTTGGATTCACCAAGGACGGCAATATAGTCCGCAAGTACAGGGTGGAGGCTATTCCCACGACCATCTTCATCAGCGGCGACGGGGAGATTTTCCAGAAGTGGACCGGCGCCTTGGACCGAGACTCGATTATCCGGGTCGCAAGAGCCATGCTGAGAGAGGAACCTAGCCGCTGAGCTCGCGCCCCCCGCGCCGGGTCTAGGACCTGCCGGTCCCCTCGATGAATCACTGCCCTTCAGCCCGGGGGGCCGTCACCGGAGATGGCGCTAGAAGTTATACAGGCGAGCGCAGTTGTCCCACAGTATCTTCCGCTTGCTCTCGTTGGAGATGGGCAACTCCAGGAATTGCTCCGTCGCCTTGGGGAACTTGGCGTCAACGTGGGGAAAGTCAGTGGAGAAGACAAAGCACTCATCCCCGCAGATCTCGATGGCCTGCTTGGCGGGCGCCTCGTCGCATTCCAAGGAAACGTAGCACTGACGGTAGAAGTATTCGCTGGGCTTTCCGGTCAGTTCGGGCTTCTCGTACCGACCCGCTAGCTCCCAGTGTTCATCCAGCCGCCACAACCAGAAAGGCAACCAGGAACCGTTCCCCTCCAGGAAGGCTACTCGCAGGTTCGGGAACCGCTCCAATACGCCTCCAAGGGTCATGGCGGAAAGGGCCAGCATTTGTTCCATCGGATGGGAACAAGCGTGCTGGAGGGAAAACTCATCGTTGCCGAAACGGTCCGTCCCTACGGTCGGCATGTAGGAGGAAGTCCCCTCGTGGAAACCCAAAGCCGCCCCCAGCCGCTCGATCTCGGCCCACAGGGGGTCGAAGCTGCGATGGTGGTAGTAGACGCCGGGTCGGGGCGGGTTGGGACGGATGAACACGGACTTGAAGCCCAACTCGGTCACGGCCCGGCGGGCCTCCTTCACCGACGCCTCTACGTCCTGAATCGGCACCATGGCGGCGCCGAACATTCTGGCGGGTTGTCCAGCATTGCAGAAGTCGGCCAACCAGTTGTTGTAGGCTTGGGCGATGGCCAGAGAAAAATCCGGGTCTATGTCTTCGAAGCTGTTAGCGTACAGCCCTCGTGAGGGATAGAGGACGGTGGCGTCGATCCCTTCTTTGTCCATAGCCTTCAACTGGGCCACGGCGTCGAAGCCCCTCTCGGCTTCCTCCACGTAATTGGGCATCAGTCGAGCGTGGGCCTCTTCCAGCCAGGTTTGCGACCCTGCTTGAAAATTCGGACCAATGCTCCCTTGTACCTCCAGCCCCAGGTCCAGCGGCGTTCGCCGCAGACCCTTGGGGGCCCGGTCTTTGAACTGGGGGTCCAAATACTTCTCCCACAGGTCTACCGGCTCGAGAAGATGCATGTCGCTATCGAGGACTTTGAACCCGTTATTCGCCATCGAGGCTACCTCCGTAGGAGTGGGGCGTACCCGGCCCCGGCCAAATATTCTATAGTTGGACTTCGAGCCATCTTATCATCGAGGCGTCGATAGAGAAAGCAATAGAGGCTGGCATCTACTATCTCCATACCTCTTTGAACAGCCTCAACCAGTTGCCTCCGAGTATCTTGGCCGCATCCTCGGCTTTATATCCCCGGGCAAGCAGGACTTTGGCCACGTTGGGGAATTTGTCCGGCGTCTCCAAGTCTTTCGGATGCCCCAAGGACGCGGGAAATTCGGCGGCTATCGGCCGGTATTTGGTGCCTTGCTGGGCGAATATCCAATCGAAGAACTCTTGCGATTGGTCTTGAGTAAAGTCGGTCCCAATGCCCACGTGATCGATCCCTACCCGGTGTACCAGGTCTTCTATGGAGTCGACGTAATCTTCCAAGGTGGAATCGTAGCCCTTGGGCATGAACGAAGGAAAGGCGTTGGCGCCGACTACGCCGCCCTTTTCCGCCAGCAAGCGGAGGGCGTCGTCGCTCTTGTTACGCGGATGATTGAAGTGGGACCGGGCGTTGGCGTGGGTGAACGAGACAGGGCCGTCCGAAACTTCGATGGCGTCCAGGGTCGTGCGGTCACCCACGTGGGACAGGTCCACCAAGATTCCCAGCCGGTTTATCTCCTTGACCGCGTCTACCCCGAAGCTGCTCAACCCTTCGTCGGTCCTTTCGTAGCACCCGTTGCCCAGCAGGTTCCGCTCGTTGTAAGTAATCTGGACTATCCTTACTCCGAGAGCGTGGAACAGGGCCAAGCGGTCCAAGTCGTTGCCGATGGGCGAGGCATTTTGCCACCCCAGAATCACCCCGGTCTTGCCCTCTCGTTTGGCGGCCAGGATATCGTCCACAGTCTTTGCTTGGACGATGGAATCACTGTATTCCTGGAACCGGCGCAGCCAAGCCGCGATGTTGTCCATTGTTTCCTGGTAGCCTTCCCACACAGTGATGGTGGCGTTGATGGCAGTTACGCCCCCCTGTTTGAGGCTTTGGTAAACCGCCGGGCTCTTCCAGTTGCTAACGTTCAGGGCGTCGATGACCGTAGCCTCGTCGTAGACCTGTTGGGAAGTGGAGTCAATTGCCATTAGCGGGGACCTCCAGCGAGATTTAGGTTAGGTCTTAGACTGCCGCGGGCGGCCTCTTGGTGTGCCAAGGCGTGTTCCTCTCGTAGGCGTGCGCCGCTTTGAGGACGGTTTCCTCGGCGCCGGGCCGCCCTCCGATTTGAAGGCCGATGGGCAGACCCTGGGCGCTGAACCCGCAAGGAACCGAAATGGCCGGCGTATTGGCCAGGCTGAAAGCGCCGGAGAACAGGTAGGGCCGGCTCAACAACGACACGCGGTCGTAACCTTCTATCTCCTGAGCCGTCCGTCCCATGCTGGGAGTCACCAAGACATCCCAGGTTTGCAAAGCTTCAAGGACCTGGCGCCGCGTCATTTCCCGCAGCTTTTGGGCCTTGTAGTAGGCTTGGGCCGGCATGATGCTGCCGGTGATCAGCCCCCTCCGATTGCCGTGTAGGTAGTCTTGGAGGCGGTCCCTGATCCGCTGCCGGTGGTTTAGGGCCGGTTCCACTCCCAGATGTATTGCGAGTAGCAGCAAGCCATGGTTGGCCAAGGGAATGGACGCTTCCCCCACTGAAGCACCGAGACCTTCCAGCACCGAAGCCGCCCTCGAGACAGCGCCCTTAACGTCAGAGTCGGTTACCTCGTCTTCCATGTGCTCTTTCACGATCCCGACCCGCATGCCCCGGATATTTCCGTCCAGGGACCGGGTGTAGTCAGGCACCGGCGTGTTCCAGGTATAGGGGTCCTTGGGGTCGTGGCCGGCGATGGCGTTCAAGGTAATGGCGGCGTCCTCCACCGACCGGGATATGGGACCGACGGCGTCCATGGACCAGACGCCGGTCAGTAACCCGTGGCGGCTTACCCTGCCCCAAGTGGGCCTCAAGCCCACCACGCCGCACCAAGCGGCGGGAAACCGGATGGAGCCGCCGGTATCCTCGCCCAACGACGTGGCGCAAAGGTAAGCGGCGGTGGCCGCGCCCGAGCCGCTGCTGGAGGACCCGGTGAACACGTCCAGGTTCCAGGGATTCCGGGGGACGCTGTAGCGCTGGAAGCCGTTGCCGACAGCGAACTCGGTCATGTTGGTTTTGCCCAGCAGAATTGCGCCCGCTTCTTTCAGTTTGGTAATTACGGTGGCGTCCTCTTCAGGCACGAAGTCGGCCAGAAAGCGGGAGCCGGCGGTGGTCCGGATGCCGGCGGTCCATAGCTGGTCCTTGACCGCCACCGGGACCCCGTGCAAAGGCCCCAAATATTCGCCCCGGGCAATGGCTTGTTCCGCCTCTCGGGCGGCGGTCAAAGCATGTTTGCGGCTCACGGTAAGGTAGGCATTGAATTTGAAGTCCAAGCTGTCTATGCGGTCCAGGTAGGCCTCGGTGGCTTCCACGGGAGAGACTTCTTTCCCGGCTATCAGATGGGACAACTCAACGGCAGTTAGGAAAGGAATCTCCGCCTTCTCCATTTCACCCCCCGGTACCGCGGCAATGTCGGCTGGACCAATATTCCCGGCCGATTCCGGCGCGGTTTCCGCAAACTTCGGATCCGGTACCGTCATGCGGTCCGGGGCCCGAGACCCAACCCCCAACCCCGGCCCAATCGCAACTCAATCGATTTTAGACACACTCCCACGCTCGGTCAACACAAGCGGTTGTTCTGGCCGGGGCCCGCCCCGGTTGGGAGCGGCTGCGTTCCTATAGGGTCCTCATGGGCGGCCGCAGCATCGTGAAACGCCATGCGTTGGACCCGGTTTAGAAGCTGTTTTCGCGAGATAGAGAGGGACGGCGTCAGGTGGGCGCCACAGGCCCCAGTTCCTTCACCCTTTCACCCTTCACCGCGGACACCGCCATGCCTACCAGGATCAGGCCCATCATCACCAGGAACGCGTTGCGCAGACCAACCGAAAAGGCGTGGCCGACCCCCGCTTCCGTAGACTCGCGCACCACGTCCAAGCTGGGCTCGAACCCCATAGCACCCATGGTCGCCGTCAGGATTGCTGTGGCCATGGCCAAGCTGATGATGTTGGCCCCGTTACGCACTAGGTTGAGAAAGGAAGAAACGATGCCGTATTTTTCCAACTCCACGGAGCTCAGCACGGAACTGCTGTTGGGGGAGTAGAACATTCCCATTCCGGAGCTGGTCAGGATCAATCCGGGCATAACCATTCCCAGCGATGAGTCAGCGGTCAGGCGGGAGAGGAGGAACAGTCCGATAGCAGTACAGGCTAGGCCGCCGACGGTGAACCACCGGGACCCGTAGCGATCGGACAGCACGCCGCTCAACGGGCCGAATATAGCCATGCAAAGGGCGCCGGGCATGACCGCAAAGCCGGCAATCCTTGGGCTCAAGCCCAAGACACCCTGTAAGTAGAAGGGCATAAGCACTAGGATTGCGGAGCTACCCATGAAGGTCAGGAAGTTGGCTGAGACCCCGCAGGAAAAGGTCTTGCGGGCAAACAGCCTCAGGTCCAGCATGGGGTTGGTAGTCCTCAGCTCCCACCAAATGAAGGAGACCAGCAGGACGAGGAAGGCCGCCGCCGTCGTGATGATCGGAGGCGACGCCCACCCGGTCCTGTGGCCGTTGGTCATCGCTAGGAGCAGGGTTACCAAGGCGCCGGTAGATAGAGCGGCCCCCAGCCAGTCGAATTTGGCTTGCTTCTCCTGGCCCCCCGTGGCCGAACCTATGTTGGCTAGGACCGCCAGGGCGGTTGCTGCCCCTATGAGCCCGAGAGGGATGTTGATGAAGAAAACGTAGGGCCAATCGAAGGCGTCGACCAGCAAGCCGCCAACGGCGGGGCCCAGTACCGCTCCCGTGCCGACCACCGTCATGATCAGGCCAATGGCTCTGCCCCTCTCGTTGACCGGAAAGGCGTAAACGATGATGGCCATCCCGGTACCCTGGGTCATGGCCGCGCCGATGCCCTGCAGGATTCTGGAAAGGATGAGCATTATCAGGCTGGAAGACGACCCCGCCAGACCGGCGCCAAGGACGAACAACAAGCTGCCCAGGATGTATATCCTCTTGGAGCCGAAAATATCGGCCAAGCGGCCCATGGGAAGGAGCAGCGCGCTGATGGTCAGCGTATAGCCAAGGACCACCCATTGAATGGTGGGAAGGTCGGTGTTGAAGTGACCTGCCACGGTCGGCAGGGCCACGTTCACGCTGCCGTGGTCTACTACAGACCCAAGGGTGCCGACGGCTATGGCGCCGAAGGCCCAGTACTTGTAGTTGCGGCTTTTAAGTATTGTGGAACGTAAAGAGCTAGCCAAAAAGTGCTACTTAGAGAACTGGACCTTGGCCCAGCCTTCCTCGAAGGGGGTGCTAAAGATGCCGGAGGCGGTCTTGCTCTTGAACTTCCATTCGCCGTTCACGCGCACGTACTCTTCATCGTCGATCCCGGCCCGCCAAAATGCTCGGCTCCCGTCGGCCATAGTACAGGGCATGAACAGGAACCACCTAGCCTTGGCGGTGTCTCCGCTCACCTCGATCTGGGAGTTCAGGCTGTAATGAATAGCGAAAGAGTAAATCTTGGACGCGCCTTGGAAGAATCCACGGATGGCTTCCCGTCCCTCGAACCTGCCGTGGTCCGGGCTGATCCAGACCGCGTTCTCGACGAACAACTCGGCAAGCCCGTCCGGATTGTAATTGTCGTCGCAGTAGGCCGCGTACTTGGACTTCAGATTCCGGATTGCATTATAGTCCTCGGTAGCTTGGACTCTCTTCTCCAGCTCCTCAAGCCTTGCAGTAAGTTTCGATATCTCTTGGGTTGTCATCGTAGACCTCCTCAGTTTTGGGGCCGCCTGACGCCGCCGCTTGGGACCGCCGGACTCCCGGACTCAATGATACGCCGGTCCCGCGGAGTCATGGGGCGGGGTAATTATCCAGCCACCAGCGGGCGATATCGATCCTGCGGGTAAACCAAACGCCCGGCTTCTCTTTAGCGTATTCCAGAAACTGTTTCAGGGCCACCGACCGGGACGGCTTTCCGATGATGCGGCAGTGGAGGCCGACGGACATCATCTTGGGATGCGTGGCCCCTTCTTGGTACAGGGTATCGAAGCAGTTGCGGGCGGTCTCGAAGAAGTCGCTGGGCCGGGACATGCCGCCCCGCCAAAACCCGTAGTCGTTCACTTCCAGGGAGTAGGGTATGACCAACCAGGGCTTGCCGTTCACCTGGGTGTAATAGGGCAGGTCGTCGTTGTAGGCGTTGCAGTCATAGATGAATCCGCCCTCTTCCACTACCAAGTCTCTGGTGTTAACACTGGGGCCGTAACGAGTGTACCATCCCAGGGGCCGCTGGCCGGTTGCCCGGGTGATCCCCTCCACCGCGTTGCGAATAGCCGCCCGCTCCGATTCCCGGTCCATTTTGTAGTACTCTTCCCACCGGTTCCCGTGGCCCATTACCTCGTGGCCCCGGCCCACGATCTCCGGCCCTACGCGGGGATTCCGCTCCAAGGCCAGGGCGCAGGCGTAGAAAGTGCTCTTGATTCCGACTTCGTCAAGGATATTGAGAATGCGCCAAACACCGACCCGGCTGCCGTACTCGTAGAAGGACTCGTTGGCCAAGTCCCTCTCTCCGGGCGCGACCGGTGAAGGGGCCTCTCCGCCGGTTTCTCCGGCCGGGTCTCCGTCCAGTATGGAATACTCCGATCCTTCCTCGTAATTGACTACCACGGAGACCGCGATGCGGGCGCCGTTGGGCCACTGCGCCGGTGTGGGGTTTGGCCCGTAGCCAATGAAGTCTCTTGTTGCCATGCTGCTTCTCCCCTATCGATATTATGCGCTGGGGTTGCTCGGGAAATGCCGGTTTCATCCTTGGGGGGGCGGTTTCAAACCGGCCCCTACGTTTTGGTGTGGGTTACTGGAACATACCCTTTTCATCCTTTCATCCGGCGCGCCTTGGCGGGTTGTGGCGGTTCCGGACGAGCGGATTGGAGAGCTTATTAGCCGCATCCGGGGGTTAATCCAGAGGACCAAACTAGAAAGAGTCCATGTCAAGAACCCGCCGGTACTCCCTTCGTGGCGAGCGCCGTTGCGCCCAGCGACCGAAGCCGTGCGAGTTGGGGTGCCCCTCTCGCCGTCACTGGAAGGCTTGTCCGGGCACACTGTTGGCATGACCGGCCGTTGGGCGGACTCATAGAGGACCGGACGGTGCTCCCAGAGCGAGATGATCTCTAGTCTTTGAAGGCGGGCATGACTTCCGCTGCAAACATTTCCATCTGCCGCTCGACGGAGTCCCAGGGCAACAGGCCCTGGGGGGTGAACCAGCTAAACCATTCCAACTCCCCGTCGCCGTAGCACTGGGCCAGGGGCTCCATCTTCCGCTTGACGTCGTCCGGAGTTCCGCAAAAAGCGAAATCGTGCTCCAACATGCGTTTGTATACGTCCTCAGGCGTGGGAAACTCCAGAGGAGAGGGCGCTTCCTCACCGGGGTTTCGGAAAGCCTCCAAGAAACCGAAGGGGCCGAAGTAGTGGTAGAAGGCCGAGGCTGTTGCCTGTACTCCCTGGGCGTAGGCCTCCTCGTAGGTCCTGGCTAGAGACACGTCCCTGATGGCGCCCACGCTTTGTCCTAGACGCAGGCTTCTGCCGGCGGAGGTCCCTTCTTCTTGATAGATCTTGCAAAACTTGGAGAAGGTCTCGGGCAAAGAAGTCAGTATCCAAGGAAGAATGTTCTCTTTGGCAGTCCAACGGATGGTAGACTCACTGACCGAAAAGGGCTGCCAGAAAGGAGGATGCGGGTCCTGGTAGGGCTTCGGAATCACGCTGATGCGTCGGACTACACCGTCCTCGTCCACCTCTCCGGGGGCGCCGTATTTTCGAGTCCATTCGTGGACCGGCCAGCGCCTGATGCCCTCTTCGTAGGGCTGGGGAATCGAGTAGTACTCGCT
The DNA here is from genome assembly GCA_965197665.1 of Dehalococcoidia bacterium. GTDB lineage: Bacteria > Chloroflexota > Dehalococcoidia > Lucifugimonadales > UBA3495 > CBDANO01. The sequence goes on along the minus strand of CBDANO010000005.1, from coordinate 1,226,057 downwards.
GTTGTACTCGATGGATTCCTGGGTCCAAGCCATCTTGATTATTTTGAAGACCTCTTCGAAGACCCGCCGGTTATGGTTGTCCACGTCCGACCCGTCCATCGGCGCGCCCGTAACGTGGTAGTGCTGCCCCAATATATTGGTCCACCGGTCTTGATAGCCACGGGCAAACCCGGCGATGACCCGCCCTTTGGTCAAGTGGTCCAAGATGGCCAGCTCCTCAGCGCATCGGAGGGGGTCCCAGGACGGCAAAACCAGGCCCAGGGGAGCGAACTTGATGTGCTTGGTCCTAGCGGCCAGGTCGGCGTAGATCATTAGCGGGGCTACCGACGCTTCGAAACCTTCGGAGTGGAAATGGTGCTCGGTAGTGGAAAAGGCTTCGAAGCCGGCGTCGTCGGCCATCGTCACCAGCTTGCGGATCTCGTCGATCATCTCCTGAAAGCGTTCGTTATTCCGGCCTATGGGACGGAGATTCTTCCGGTCTTCAAGAGTCCCCGGTATCGTTGGCAAAGCAAACAAGTCGAATTTCATTGGACCACTCCTACTGCCCTAAAGTGTTTAGCGTCGATGACGTTCGTTGGCACGGTTAAATCGGGAAATAACCCTATCCGGCGTCCGGCAAGTTAGCATCGAATATGCCAAACCGAGAACCGCCGGTCCAACAACGCCCGGTAGGGCCCGGAACCGCATTGTAAGCGTGAAAGGGAAGCGTGGCAAGTTTCCCCAGCGGTTCGGGGGGTGCGTCGGAGTTCGCCCTCTCCCACTTTGGAGAGGGAACTTTCTCAACACCCTCTCACAACTCCGAGGCCTTCAGGCCTAGCCCGGCTATGTCTTCGTCCTAGAGGTAGTCTTACGGGCGCATCCCTACAGAAGGTCGCGGCCGATGGTCAGCCAATAGAAGACGATGTAGGTGCCGGCTACTACCATGAATGCGGACGCTAACGGTTGTATATACGGGAGGGCCTTGCGCATGAGGCTGACCATGGCGCCTTTGAAGAAAGCCATTCCCAGCGTCAAAGCCATGATTACCATACCCATTCCCAGGGCGTAGAGGAAGAAGTTCCCCGCGACCGACTTGGCGCTGAAGCCCGCCACGCCAATGCCCACCACCGATATGAAAATCGGCAGGGTGCAACTCAAAGAGGCGGTGCCATAGCTCAACCCAAACATGAAGTAACCCTTGGCGCTCACTTGGTTCGGGTCGCCCAAGCGGTCGGCCGCCCGGGCGGCGAGGCCGGTGTAGAGCCTACCTCCACCCACCATCCAGGCCCCCGCGAGCACCAGCCCGAAGCCTATGACCAGCCCAAGCCACGGCACCAGGTTGCTAACCAGAGAGGTGCTTACGCTCAGAATGCCGCCGACTACTCCAAAAAGGACTATGAACCCGGCGGATACCGCTCCACCAACTAAGAGCGCCCTCCCTGTGTTTCGGATCGGGCTTAACTTCTCTTCCTCCTTGGCGTTGGTGCCAAGGTATAGGCCCAAGTAGGCCGGCAGCATCGCAAACCCGCACGGATTGACTGCGGATGCCATACCGGCGGCTAGGGCAAACAACGCCGACGCCCCGATAAGCCCTCCCAGGAATTGTTGAGAGTTCCCGGACAGGGTGCGGTCCACGAACAGGTTGAGGCTGTCGGTGCCACCGCCGCTGCCAACGATGACGGCGCCGGTTATGGCGGCGGCCAACGCCGCGCCGGCTACCAGTATAGGCAGGACCAGCCTTTGTCGGATGTTCACGTCTCGAAGGGATATCCGCTGTAACGCCATGGGAAATCCTCTATAAGATGGAAGATGTCAATGAAGCCAACCTAGACACGTTAATTATACGACCACTCCGGCATTATAGATTCCCTTTAGCTTTCGGCCGCCCGAACTTCCATGCCTTGGCCCCGGCATGAATTAACCCCGCTCTGATCGGATGCTTCGGTCCGGAACCCCGGAGCGGGTCTTTGGAGACTTGGGCGCAGAGCTTTGTCAGGGTTGCCCCACCGCTTTTTCGACGTCCAGTTGCTTCATCAGCCCGCGGATCCGCTCCCAAGTCTCGTCTTCCACGAAGATTCCCTCTTTGCGCCGCCGCTGCTCGGTCCGGTACTCGATCTCCCCGGGATAGAGGACTTCTTCGAAACCGGCCGCCGGCGGGGAGGATTTGACGAACCGGACGAACTCCCCCACCTCATTCTTGAACTGCTCCAGCGGCCTGAAGTGGTCCACGTTGAACACGCCGATGAATACCCCGTCGTTGTGCCTGCCTTGGGGGTCCAGCCCGAATCCAAGTCCCGTCAGCAGCCCCGAAAAAACCTCCACCATGAAGGAGAGGCCGTAGCCCTTGTGCCCCTGATCGGCTCCGACCGGTAAGATGGCCCCGCCGGCGAAGTAGTCGTTGGGGTTCGTGGTGGGGCCGCCGTCCTTGTTGATGATCCAACCGGACGGCACCTGCTTCCGGCGGCTCCGGGCCAGGCTGATCTTGCCTTGGGCAACGGCGCTGGTTGCCATGTCCAACAGGACGGGGCCCTCCAGGTAGCTGGGCATACCGATGCAGATGGGGTTGGTACCCAGACGGCGCTCCCTCCCGCCAAAGGGCGCCACCGCCTTGGGGCCGGCCCCGGAGTCGGCGGTTATCAACCCAATCATTCCCTCTTGAAGGGCCATGGTGGGATAGTCGCCCAGCCGGCCGATGTGGCTTTGATAGTGGACTGTGACAGCGGCCACGCCGTGGGTCTTAGCCTTGGCTATGGCCATGTCCATGGCTCGCTCGGTCACCACGAAGCCGAACCCCCAGTTGCCGTTGATCACCGCGGTGCAAGGCGCTTCCCTCTCCACCTGGAAGTGAGCGCCCGGAACTATGTGGCCCTTGTCTATACGGTCGGCATAGACAGGAACATTGATCACTCCGTGGGAGTCGTGGCCCACCAGGTTGGCTTTGACGATGTGATCGGCTACGGTTGCAGCTTCTTCTTCCGAGGAACCCTTGGCCTGGTACACGTGGAATGCGGCCTTGTGAAGGTATTCGTGATCGAAGACGGGCATTGGACCGACCTCATTCAAACTTCGAGGGGGATTGTTGGAGCAAGTCTATTACCGGCCTAGGTCCTTGTCTACCGGCCCCCCTAGTTACGGCTCTTTCGAAAATCTGGGGGTGGTACTTGGTCAACGGTGGAACCAGTCGCGGCGGGCCGCGCCAGAAAATGAAAATCACAAGACCCGGCGCCGTGAGCCGGGGGAATTCAACGGCGGCCGGGCATCTAAACTGGCGGCGCTATCCGCTGTCGGCCCGGAGGGTGTAGAATCGGTATGCCGCCCGAGACCACTCCATAACTCCGGTTATTCTCCGTGGGTGGCCCCGCCCGTGCCGCTCCGGAGCAGGCGGCTATGAAATCACTCGCTGCGCAATAGGAGGACTGACGTGCCGTTTCAAATGCCTTCAGAAAGCGAGCTAATCGAACTGGCCGACGCCAATTACTTCCAACTCAGTGACGAGGAACTGGAAGCTTTTACCACGGCGATGCCGGAGATGTTCCGGCTCTTCGAGGAACTGGACTTGATGCCGTTGCCGAAAGCGCCGTTGAAGTACCCTAACCGGGACCCGGGTTACCGTCCGTCCAAGGAAGAAGACCCCTTCAACGCCGTCATCCGCCGCTGCAGCCTCAAGGGAGCGCCCACCGGCAAGCTGGCGGGAAAGCGAATCGGCCTTAAGAACAATATTTGCGTGGCCGGTATGCCTTTGACCCTCGCCTCCCGGGTTTTGGACGGTTGCGTCCCGGAGTCGGACGCTACCATCGTAACCCGGCTCTTGGACGAGGGGGCCGAGATAGTGGCGTTGCTGAACATGGATAGCATGGCCTTTTCCGGCGGGGCCGACACCAGCGATTACGGGCGCATCTTGAACCCCCATAACCCGGAATATACGGCCGGCGGCTCCTCCAGCGGCTCCGGCGCCGCGCCCTACTACGACTACATCGACGTCACCATCGGCGGCGACCAAGCGGGCTCCATACGGATACCGTCCTCCTTTTGCGGGGTGGTAGGCCTGAAACCGACCCATACCCTGGTCCCGTACACCGGCTGCGTGGGCAACGACGGCACCCTGGACCACGCCGGCCCCCAAGCCCTGACTGTGGCCGAGGTAGCGTTGACCTTGGAAGTCATAGCCGGTAAAGACCCTTTGGACCATCGACAGGACGAGGTGCCGGTCCAGCCATACACGGAAGCTCTCGCCAAGGGGGTGGACGGCCTGCGCATCGGCGTTCTAGCTGAAGGATTCGGCTTGCCCCTCTCTGAGCCGGACGTGGAAGCCGGGGTCCGCAAGGCCGTCGGCATCTTGGGCGGCCTGGGCGCTCGGATTACCGAAGTGTCCGTTCCAGAGCACCGCCAAGCCATGGGCATGGAGTGGAGCCTGGTGAACGAGGGGTTTACCTCCCTATGGCAAAACAACGGCATGTACCATCACGTGCGCGGCGCTTATGACCCCCATTTGGTGGACACCATCGGAAAGTTTCGACAGACCCAGTCCAACGACCTGCCGCCTTTTACCAAGTTTAGCTTGTTGTTGGGTACCTACATGGGCGAAAGGTACCACGGACGCCTCTACGCCAAGGCCCAAGTCCTGCGCCGAATGTTAAGGGCCAAGTATGATGAGGTCTTTCAACAAGTGGACCTTCTGGCCATGCCCACAACCGTCATGAAGGCCCACCGGCATAACTACGACAGCGGGATCTTGGAAAAGATGACCACCGGCGGGAACATGCTGGATAACACTTCGCCCTTCGACGTGGCGGGCAACCCGGCGTTGAACGTACCCTGCGCCAAGTCGAACGGGCTGCCCGTGGGAATGATGCTGGTGGCCAAGCATTTCGATGACGCCGCTCTCTTCCAAGCGGCCCACGCCTTCGAGCAGCACGCGGACTGGCAGACGTTGTAGGGAATGAGACTATTTTCGGAGCAGGGAGGGTTACGCTATGACTGACGATAGAATACCTACCAGAGAGCAGGTGGAGGGATACTTGCGCGACGGGCGAAACTGGCAGCGCTGGGGCGCCAACAGCGCCGCCGGGGCCATTAACCTGATTACACCGCAAAAGCGCGTCGACGCCGCCAAACTCGTGGCGAGAGGCCGGACCGTCTCTCTGTCCCGGCCGCTCCCGGTGGCGCCCGCGTTCAACAACCCCAGACCGATTCAGCACTATACCCACACCCTGGAAAGGCCCGATGACGGCGGCGGCGCTATGGACTACATCGGCATATACCAGCACGGCTTCTCCGTCACCCACCTTGACGCGCTTTGCCACGTTTGGGACAAGCACGGCTCATGGGACGGGAAAGACCCGAAGGAGGAGATTACTTTCGACGGCGCCCGCTACGCCTCCATCGACGTTTGGCGGGACGGAATCATGACTAGAGGCGTGCTGCTAAACGTACCCAAGCACCGGGGCCGGCCTTACGTGACCTTCGATTCCCCCGTCCACGGTTGGGAATTGGAAGAGATCGCGGCGGCGCAGCAGGTGAGCATCGAGCCCGGTGACGCGGTGCTGCTCTACAGCGGCTTGGAGGCTTACAACCGGGACGGCGGCCAATACGGCGGCGACATGAACCGCATCCCCGGCGTCCATGCCTCCTGTTTGCCTTTCATCAGGGACCATGACGTTGCCCTTCTGTGCTGGGACATGACCGAAATGATGCCCAACGGCTACGGCCTACCCTGGTCGATCCATGGGGTCCTGTTCTCCTACGGGGTGGCCCTCATCGACAACGCCCTGCTGGAGCCGTTGGCTCAAGTTTGCGAAGAAGAAGGAAAGTACGAGTTCCTGTTTACCGTGAACCCTCTGGTCCTTATCGGGGGGACCGGCTCCCCTGTCAACCCGGTGGCGACCTTCTAGCCCGCCTGCCTTTTTGGAAACATTTCGGGAGGTATTGGGGCCGCGAGTCAAGCCGGCATTGGTCCGTCTGCCTCCACTTCCAGGCCGTATTCCTGGGAAGCGTCCTCGAGCCAGAGAGCCAGGTACTCGGCGAAGCTGCGCCGGACGATAATATCGAAGGCAGGGGCCTCGTTCACTAGCCTGATGATTACTGCCACGCCGGCGGCGAGGGTTTGGGCGCAAGCCCCGGGACCGAAAACCTGGGGATGAAGGTCCAAACTGCACCCCTTGGCCAAGACATCGCGGGCTTTCGGCCCTCGGATGGATATCACGGTCTGGCCGCTGCTCAAGTCGGTGACGGCAGCGAAAGCGTTATCCAGGGCCGCAAAGCCGTCGATTAAAGAAGACTCCATGCCCGGCGGCGTCAAGAAGAGCCATTCGTCGGGGCCGAGCCAGCAGACGGTTACTCCGGCGCCATCCGTCACCGTGTTTGGCGTCGTAGGCAAGCTAGTCCCGAGGATTGCCCCCGCAGCGTCCAGAAAGGCGGTGTCTGAGGGGTCGCCGCGAAGATTAACGTGGCCGAGAAAGGCCCGCTCGGTCATCGTTACTCTCGGTCCGGCGGAGCGGCCCCGGCTTCGCCTAGAGGCAAGGAATTCAGCCAAGGGCGACTCGCGCCTAGCGTCGATTTGCGGGCATTGCTCAGACATTCTGACGTTCCCCGGCGGGATCATAAAACACCGGACTGCAGATCGTCGCGGCGGCGGTGCGCCCATCGGTACCGGACACGTACACTTGGCCTCCCATTCGAGACCGTCCGCCTTTTATCATGGCGAGAGCGATGGAGCGGCCCAAGCAGGCGCTGTAGTAGCTTGACGTGACGTGGCCAAGACTGGGTCTCGGCCTGCGGGCGTTGGGACCCTCGACGACGTGGCCTCCGTCGGGCAGCACTCCCGACGGCGCTGCCGCCAGCAGCCCCACCAATTGCTTCCGGTCACCGCGCAGCATGTCCGACCGGGACAAGGAGCGCTTGCCAAGAAAGTCCTTGCGTTTGTCCACCACCCAAGCCATGCCTGCGTCGTCGGGCGTGACCGAGCCGTCGGTGTCCTGCCCGACGATGATGAACCCCTTCTCCGCTCGGAGCAGGTGCATGACCTCGGTGCCGTAGGGAGCAATGCCGTACTTGGCGCCGGCCTCGATGCAGGCATCCCAAACGGCCCTGCCAAGGTCAGCCGGAACGTTTACCTCGTAGGTCAACTCTCCACTGAAGCTGATGCGGAACACCCGGGCCGGCGTCCCTGCGAAGGTCCCAAGGCGAACGGACATGAAGGGGAAAGCGTCCCCGGAAAAATCGACGCCGCTGCATAGTTCCGACGCCAGATTGCGGCTGCCAGGCCCTACTAGAGAAATGGTGGCCCAGTGGTCGGTCACCGACGTAAGGTAGACTTTCAGCTCCGGCCACTCCGTCTGCAGCCACCGCTCCAGCCACGCCATGACCGCCGCCGCGTTGCCGGTGGTAGTGTGCATGAGGTAATGGCGCTCCCCCAGCCGCGCGGTTACTCCATCGTCCATGATCATGCCGTCTTCGCCGAGCATAAGCCCATAGCGGCACCTGCCGACGGGCAGCTTCAGCCAAGAGTTGGTATATACCCGGTTCAAGAACTCGGCGGCGTCGGGACCTTGTATGTCTATCTTTCCCAGGGTCGAGGCGTCGGTGATGGCGACACCGCCGCGGGCCGCTAAAGACTCTCGATTCACCGCGTCTTGCATACTCTCACCAGCTTGGGGGTAGTACCAAGGCCGCTTCCACTGGCCTACGTTCTCGAACAGGGCGCCCGCTTGCTCGTGCCACCGGTGAATAGGAGTCTTCCGCACCGGGTCGAACCAGGGGCCGGCGGCCCGCCCCGCCGTGGCGCCGTAGGTAACCGGCGTGTAGGGCGGGCGGAAGGTGGTCGTTCCTATGGACGCAATATCTTCGTCCAAGGTCTCGGCCAAGACGCCCATGCCGGCCACGTTGCCCAGCTTACCTTGGTCGGTACCCATGCCGAGGGTGGTGTAACGCTTTACGTGCTCAATGGACCGGTAACCCTCCCGGCTCGCGATGACGATGTCCGCGGCGGTGGTATCGGTCTGAAAATCGACGAACTGCTTGGCTCCCCGGCCCGCAGCCTTGGGCGAGGGTACTGTCCAAACGGCCTCTACATGATTCTCCGCCGGCTCGTCGACGGCGAAGTCGTTCAATGACCTGACGCCTTTCCCAAACCCGGCATCGAGAGCCGCTTGGGCCCCCGCGCCGGCGCCTTCGGCCAAACACCCGGCGAGGGTGAAGGTACCGTTGCAGGCGCCCGCCGAGCGTTCCCCTGGGACCGGCTCATCCGGCGAGAAACAGGCGTAGGCGCGGTTGAACCGCAGCTTGCCCCCCGACTGGTTGTGCAGGTGGACGGCGGGGTTCCAGCCCCCGGATACAGCGACAAGGTCGCAGGGAATGCCGCGCCTGCGGCCTTCGACGCCGCGCCCCGAATCGTCGAGACTCATTACCTCCACGCCCGTCACTCCCATGCGCCCCTTGACGTTAACCACGGCGGACCGTTCGAGAACTTCGATGCCTCTTTGGCGCGCCTGGGCTGCTAGTGGACCGGCGGATTCCGGGCCGAGGTTGACCACCGCCTCGACCGTTAGACCGGCGTCGGCTAGGTCCAAGGCGGTCCCATAGGCACCGTCGTTATTGGTGAATACCACCGCTCTGGACCCCGGTGCTACCGCGTACTTGTTCAAGTAGGTCGAGACCGCGCCGGCCAGCATGACGCCGGGACGGTCATTGTTGGCGAAGACCAGCGGGCGTTCGATGGCGCCGGCGGCCAGCACGACCTGCTTGGCCCGGACGCGCCACAGGCGTTGCCTCGGGACCCCGGCACTGGTATTTGCCGGACCGGGACTTAACGGATTAGCGCCCGCCGGATGGTCGGAGACCCGCTGGAGTATCGTGATGAAATTATGATCGTAGTAACCGACGGCAGTGCTCCGGGGGAGTAGGCGGACTTCCACCGTCGAGGCCAGCTCATCCACCGCCCCGGAGACCCACTCGGCCGCAGGCTTGCCATTGATGGCCTGACGGCGCCCCAAAAGACTTCCGCCAAACTCGGGATTTTCATCCGCGAGTATGACTCGGGCCCCGGTACGCCCCGCTTCGAGGGCCGCCGCGAGTCCCGCCGGGCCGCCGCCCACCACGAGAACGTCGCAATGAGCGTTGACCTTGTCGTACCGGTCCGGGTCCGGCCCTTGAGGCGAGACACCTAGACCCGCCGCCCGGCGAATCAAAGCCTCGTACATCTTCCAGGCGCCTTTAGGCCACATGAAGGTCTTGTAATAGAAGCCGGGAGGCATCAAGGGGGAGAAGAGGCCGACGGCGGCGCGAAGATCGAAGTTCAAGCTGGGCCAGCAGCCGACGGCAGCAGCGTCCAAGCCATCGTACAACTCCACCTCGGAGGCCACCTGATTGGGCAAGGTTGCGGGACCTTTACCTATCTGGAGGACGGCGTTGGGCTCCTCGGGCCCGGCAGCTACGACGCCGCGGGGACGGCGATACTTCAGGCTCCTTCCGACGACTCGGACGCCGTTGGCGAGGAGGGCCGAGGCCAGAGTATCGCCGGCATAACCATCTAAGGGTTTACTATCGAAAGTGAACCGGAGCGGTCTTTGGCGGTCGATCCGACCCCCGGCAGCCAGACGGTGGACCTGGGTCATTCCATGCCTCCCGGAGGCGGCTCTCCCGGGCGATAGACCGAGGTGATCCGGTAGCTGACGGTGTTTCTTTCGACATTGAACCAGCGGCGGCAACCGCCGGAGTGGGACCACTGTTCCAAGTGCCGGCCCCGGGAATTCTTTCGCATGAACAGGTAGTCCGCCCATTCCGCGTCGGACAGTGAGTCCGGCGCCGCGGGCCTCGCAATGTGGGCCTCGCCGCCGTAGGAAAACTCGCTCTCTTCCCTGGGTCCACACCAGGGGCACTCGATTAGGAGCATCGTCGATACGTCATTCCGCCCTGGTTTGAAATGCTATCCCGCGATTTGGCGGGCTTTTCGAAGGGCGTCTTGTATGGTCAAGGGCCATTCAGAGCCGGTTCCAAGTAAGCTGATGGTAGGAAGCTAATGAGCAACACCGGCGGCGCCGTGCTCGTCGATTAGCCGGCCGGTAGCAAACCGGTCCAGCTCAAAGGGCTCGTTTAGCGGGTGAGGCCGGTCGTTGGCAATGGTATAGGCGTATACCCAGCCGGACCCGGGGGTGGACTTGTAACCGCCGGTGCCCCATCCACAATTGAAGTACAGTCCTTGGACCGGCGTCTTGCCGATTATCGGGCAAGCGTCGGGGCTAACGTCGACGATACCGCCCCACTGGCGCATCAAGCGTAAGCGGCTGAAGATGGGGAACAACTCGACGATGGCGGCGTTGGCGTGTTCCAAGACCGAAAAACTGCCCCGCTGGCCGTAGCCGGTATACGAGTCTATGCCCGCTCCCGCCAGCAACTCCCCTCTGGCGGTCTGGCTGATATAGGCATGCACCGCGTTGGACATGATCACAACGTCCAAGACCGGCTTGACCGGCTCAGAGACCCAAGCCTGCAACGGGTGGCTTTCAATGGGTAGGCGCAGCCCGGCCATGTCGGCCAAGACACTGGAGGCGCCGGCCACGGCGACGGCCACCTTGCCCGCTTTGATAAATCCCTTGCTTGTTTCTACGCCAACCACCCGCCCGTCGTAGCAGCGAATGCCGGTGACTTCGCAGTGCTGGATGACGTCGACCCCCCTGGAATCGGCGGCGCGGGCGTACCCCCAACTCAAGGCGTCGTGGCGGGCAGTCCCCCCTCTTCGTTGCAACGACGCGCCGAGGATTGGGTAGCGGGCGTCGGAGGAGGTATTGAGAATCGGGACCAGCTTTTTGACCTCGCCGGCGTCGAGCAACTCGCTGTCGATGCCGTTCAACCGGTTGGCGTTTACCCGGCGAGCGATGTCCCGCATCTCTTGCAAGCTGTGGCCGAGACTCACCACGCCGCGCTGGCTGAACATCAGGTTGAAATTGAGTTCACGGGAGAGGCTGCCCCACATCTTTAGAGAAAACTCGTAGAGATGGGCCGCTTCGTCCCACAGGTAGTTGGAGCGGACGATCTCCGTGTTGCGTCCGGTGTTGCCGCCCCCCACGTAGCCTTTCTCGAGAACGGCGACGTTGGAGATGCCGTGCTCCTTGGCCAGATAGTAGGCGGTGGCAAGGCCGTGGCCTCCGGCGCCCACCACCACTACGTCGTAGGCCTGCTTGGGCTCGGGACTCCGCCACGCGCGGGGCCAGTTTTCATGGTGGCTCAGGGCGTTTCTAACGAGGCTGAGGAATGAGTAGCTTTTCATGGAAGCCGCGCTCCAACGACTCCCGCGCTACCTTGCGGCCAGCGGGTCTAGCGGGCAACTTTCCATGTAGTCTTCCGTCAGGGGCATAGAGGGTCGGACCCGTTCCACACGCGAGAGGGTAGACGGGCCCACAGCGGTTTTGGGCTAAAGACCGTCAAATCTTCTTGTGAGACCTTGCCGTAAGTATCAAGCTAATCAGCTAAGTTGAAGACCGCCCGCGCCGGACGGCCCGGCCCGGCAGGGCGCCGGTGTTTTCGCTCTGATCGATTACTACCTGCCCGTTGACGATCACGTAGGGGATACCTTCCGGGTACTGCTTGGGGTTCTCCCGGGTAGCCCGGACCTTCACGTTGGTCGGGTCGAAGACTACGATGTCCGCTTTGTAACCGTCGCGAAGCAGCCCCCGGTCCGGCACGCCCAAACGCTGGGCGGGGAAGGAGGTCATTTTCCGGACCGCTTCCTGTAGGCTCAATTGGCGTTCCGAACGGACGAACTCAGCCAACACCAAGGGGAAGCAGCCGTAGGTCCTGGGACTGGGAAAGTCGCCAAACAAGATTGCGTCGCTGGCGATCATCCCGTGAGGATGGGCCACCATGCTCGGCAAAGTATGAGGGTTGGTGCCCCGGCCCACGATGGAAACGCCCAGGTTTTCCTCCAGCATCAAGTCGAACATACATTCCGCCGGGTCCTGTTCCCGCATCTCGGCGACGTCCCTTAGCAATCTGCCTTCATACTTCTTGTTCTCGGGGCGCTGGAAGTTGGTTAGCCAGTTGTCGCCCCTGGTAACGTTTCGCTCCAGCGGAAAGTCCTTCTTCATTCTCTCCCGGGCCTTGGGGTCCCGCAGCAATTCCATGAGCCCTTCGGGGCCTTTGTTCTTGGTCCAAGCGGGAAATCCAATGCCCAGGGTAGTGCCCGAGTGGGGGTAGGTGTAGCAGTCGAAAGTAACGTCCATGCCTTCGTTCCGGGCGTTTTCCACCAGCCCCAAATAGTCCAAGTGGCTGCCCTCCCCTTGCGCGCTCTGCCGGTAGTGGGTCAAGTGGACGGGGCTGTCACTGCGGCGTCCGATGTCCAACGCTTCCTCCCAGGGCGCCATCATGCCATGGGCGGCAAGCTCGGACCGCACGTGGGTATGGTAGAAGCCGCCGTAGCGGGCCGACACTTCGGAGAGGGCCGCCAACTCGCCGGTGGTGGCGTACTGGCCGGGCGGGTAGTCCAGTCCGGTGGACAGCCCCCAAGCGCCCTCCGCCATGGCCTCCGCCACCACCGACTTCATTTCCTCCAGTTCCGACCCGGTGGCCTCCCGGTCTTCATAGCCCATGGCCCAGATGCGCACCGGAGAGTTGCCCAATATATACGCAACGTTGATGGCCACCTTGTTGTCGTACTTGCTGAGCATGTCAGCTACCGTCAACCAGTCGGCCGGTACGGGAGGGTACCCGTTGAGCCCCGAGTCCAGCCATATGTACCGGTTCAACTCTTCGGTGGTCCGGAAGGGGGCGTGGGAAATCCCGTCGATGCCCACCAACTCGGTGGTGACGCCCTGACGGACCTTGGGGTCGTGGTGCGGTTCTCCCAAAATGGTGAGGCCGGCGTGGGAGTGCAGGTCCACGAAGCCCGGGCACACGACGTGCCCCGAAGCGTCTATCACCCTGGACGCCTCTACTTGAGACGGGTCGCCCCGCAGTATTTGCAGCGTATCTCCCTCCACCACCACCGAAGCGTAGTAGCCCGGATTGCCGCTGCCGTCGATCAACATTCCGTTCTTGATAAGGAGGTCTGCCATGACCGGTCCCTCCGAAAAACTGTTACCCGGCGATGACGTGAATCAGTTCAGGTGGGGCAATACCTCTTCGCCGAAGCGTCGAATGGCGCCCATTATCTGGTCATGGGGCGGCCCGCCCGAGTGCTCTTGGCGAATGCGCAGCACCAAGTAGTCGCTGCCGGCAATCTCCCCCCACTTGTGGAATTGGCCTATGCATTCCTCCGGACTGCCGATGATCATCACCGGAGGCGCCAGAGCATCCATGGTAATGTCGCTCTCCGAGCGAATGTGTTGAAGTTCCGGCAGCCCGGCTTGCCAGTAATACTTGATGACCGGCAGCCAGTAGGGCTCGTACTGCCGCATTGCTTCTTCCCGGGTCCCGGCGACCCAGGCATCCCGCATCAGAGCAACCCGCCCGCCGCCCGCGGCGCTCCGGTATAGGTCCGACAAATGGCGGGCGCCCTCCTCGTTCTGGAACATCGTGCCGATCCAGCCGTCGCCCATCCTTCCGGCCCGGCGCACCGCCGCGTCGGCGCTGCCTCCGAACCAGAGGGGCGGGCCAGGCCTTTGCAAGGGAGTCGGCACGCAAGTAACGTCATTGAGCTGAAAGTGCTTGCCGTGGTAGGAGAAGGTCTCCCCGGTCCAGCACTTCTTGATGATCTCCACCCCTTCTTCCAGCCTTCCTCTGGCGTCCCGCAGGTGCAAGCCGTAGGTGTCGAAGTCGACTTGTTGATAACCCAGGCCCACTCCCAGGATAACCCGGCCCTTTGAAATGATATCCAAAGTAGCCACGTCCTCGGCGATGTGGACCGGGTGATACAAGGGGAGCAGAAGCACGGCGGTACCTATTTTCAGTCGTTGAGTGTGGGCGGCGATCACCGCGGCGGTAACCAGGGGTGAAGGGAGGATTTGACCCTCCTGGTCCATGTGGTGCTCCCCCAGGAACATACAATCGAAGCCCATCTCTTCGGCCAATACCGCTTCTTCGATGACCTCGTCCATTATCGCGGGCAGGTTCTTTCCTCTCCCGGGCACATCCTTGACGCTGTTGTAGATTCCGACTTTCATGGCCGACTCTCCTTTCCCGTCCTACCTTATGACTTCCGCCGCCAAGCCTTGCGCTACGGCGTTTCCACTTTTTAGCCGGACCCACTCCGAGGGTGGAGCCCGGTATCCCATTTCTCTCGTCGGAGACGGCCCGCTGAAAGCATGCCGGCCATACCACCCTCGTTCTTTACGGGGTGGAGCAACCCTGGCGTTGTATCCGGACGGGCGGTAAGGCTTGCACACGGGATTAACTACCGGGGCTAAATCGGCGGGCGGCGTTTGTGCCGACCGGCGTGCTGTTGGTAGGTGTAAGCGACCCGCAGCACGGTAGACTCGTCAAGGGCCTTGCCCAAAATCTGCATGCCCATAGGCAGACCGGCGGAGTTGAACCCCGAGGGCACGGAGATGGCCGGGGTCCCGGTCAAGTTAAAGGGGCCCATGAAGTGGACCAAGTTGAAAATTCCGGTAACCAGCGCCTCCCCGTGAAATTCCTGGGCGACCGGCGCGGGGTACGGCGTCGTGGGGAGCACCAACACGTCTACCGTGCGGAGGGTTTCGGCGTACTCCCGCCGGAGTCTGGAGCGGAGTTGATGGGTCAACACGTAGTCCGCCGACGAGATTAGGCTCCCCTGGTACAGGATGTCCCGCGCCATGTCGCCGAAGATCTCCGGTCGATTCTGGAGGTCTTTCTTCCTGGGAGTGTAAGTTTCCACGTACCACATCGCGACCATTGCGATGGGTCCGTATTCCAAGCTGGGAATCCGCACGTCCTGAACTCGAGCGCCAAGTCCTTCCAACTCGGACAGCGCCCGGTCCATGGCGTGCAGGATTTCCCCGTCCATGTCCGCGCCGAGCCTGTCGATGTGGTCCCGGGGCACGCCGATGCTGAGGCCGCTAACATCTTCCCGCAGTGCCGCCGTGTAGTCGGGTACCGGAACGTTGATGGAAGTCGGGTCCCTGGGGTCGTGGCCCGCGGCGGCTTGGAGCAGCAGGGCCGTGTCCTCGACGGTCCGGGCCATGGGGCCTCCGTGGTCCAAAGACCAACTCAACGGGGCCAGCCCGAAGCGGCTGACGAGACCGTAGGTCGGCTTCAGACCCACCACGCCGGACACCGCGGCGGGATACCTGATGGAGCCGCCGCTGTCTTCACCCAAGGACCCCATGCACAAACCGCCGGCCAAGCCGGCCCCGGAGCCGCTGCTGGAGGCCCCGGGGGTGCGGGTCAGGTCCCAAGCGTTGCGCGCTTGGTCCCGCTGGTCTTCCGCGTCCTCGCCAACCGCCCACCCGTCCATTTCCAGCTTACCCAGGAAGACCGAGCCTGCTTCCCTGAGCCTCCGGACTGCCGTGGCGTCCTCGATTACGTCCTTGAGTTGATCGGCGTCGGGACGGGCGCGGCTGGGCAGGCCCCGGGAATCGAACTGGTCTTTGTGGGCCACCGGAATCCCATGTAGAGGCCCCCGGTATTTACCTTGCAGAATCTCGGCCTCGGCCACCCGGGCCTCTTCCATCGCCTCATCGGGAAGCAGGGCTACGAAGGCCCGGAGCTTACCGTCCAAGTCGTCGATGCGCTGAAGGTGGGCCCTGGTAAGCTCCACCGGAGAAAGATCACGCTTTTGGATCAGCTTGGCCGCTTCTCGTATGGTCAAGTAACAGAGCTGATCGATAGTCTTGCCGGTCATCACGTCTCCTAAGACCGTCTCCTCAGCCGGTAGGCCAATGAGGACTGAATACACCGCCAATTTCTTCAATGCCGAGGTCGGCGGACCGCAGCAGCTTCAAACGCAGTCCAAGTTGCCGGGCCTTGGGCAAGAGTTGCTCCACACCCGCCCAGTCGGGGTCCAAGCCCTCACTCTCCAGCATTTGGCTTAGCTGCTCTTTTGTAATGTCCTCCATACTCTAAACGCTCCTCATGTCTTGGAGGGTGTTGAAAAAGTTCCCTCTCCTACCCTTCGGACGAAGTCAGGAACATGTTGCCGAATTTATCCACGGTCGCCGTGTACCCGGGATGGATGACGGTGGTGGAGTCCATCTCTTCCACCACGGCGGGACCCTTGATCACCGATCCCGGCCCCAACTGGTACCGCCCGTAGATGGGGCACTCGGTGAAGCCTTCACTCTCGGCAAAGTATATGGGCCTAGTGGCCCGCTGGGCCTGCCCGAGGTCGGCGCCGTTCTGCCCGAGCTCGCGCAGGCGCGGCTTGGAGATGTTTCCGATGGCGGTGACCCGCAGGGTGACTACCTCCATGGGCTCTTCCGGCGCGTTGAACCCGTAAGCCCGTTCGTGCTCTTGGTGGAACTGCTCTTGGACGCCGCTAAGTCTGGCGGCGTCGAACTGCCCGCCTCCCAAGGGGATGGGCAACTCATAGCTCTGGCCGACGTACCGCATGTCCACTTGCCGCTGGAACGCAATATCCTCCGGGCGGACCCCTTCCCGCAGCAAGGCTTGCCGGCCCTGGTCTTCCATCCCCTGATAAGCCGCCTCCAGACCCTCCAAGTCCAAGTTCTCTAAGCGTTCGATCAAGGTAACGGAATAATCGTGCTTGAGGTCAGTCACTAGGAGGCCCATGGCCGAGAAGATTCCCGGGCTCATGGGAATGAGGGTGGTTGGTATTTCCAGTTCCGCCGCCAACCGGTTGGCGTGTACCGGTCCGGCGCCGCCGAAAGCGACCAGGACAAAGTCCCGGGGGTCGTAGCCCCGTTGCACCGAGATGCGGCGCAGGGCGTTTACCATGGCGGTGTTGGCGATCTCTATGATGCCTATAGCAGCTTCGATGACGTCAAGTCCCAAGGGATCGGCGCACTTTTCCTTGATCGCCCACCGGGCCCCTTCGACGTCCAGTGACATCTCCCCGCCCAGGAAGTAGTCGGGGTCGAGGCGGCCCAGGGTCACGTTGGCGTCGGTGATAGTTGGCTCAGTCCCCCCCAAACCGTAGCACACCGGGCCGGGGTCGGCCCCGGCGCTGTGGGGCCCCACTCGGAGACCCCCGCCCGAGTCGACCCAAGCGATGGAGCCGCCGCCGGCCCCGATTTCCACAAGGTCGATGACCGGCGTGCGAATCGGGTAGCCGCCGCCCTTGGCGCCCCGCTCGGAGGACCGGGCCGAGGCCCCTACCTCATAGTCTTTGGTCACCCGGGGCGCGCCGTTCTGGATCAGCCCCGCCTTGGCGGTGGTACCCCCCATGTCAATAGACAAGGCGTCGGACCGTCCCAAGGCGTTACCCAAGTAATTGGCGGCTATGACCCCAGCGGCCGGCCCCGATTCCACCATGAACACCGGCTTTTCTTGGGCTGCTTCGAAGGTAAGCACCCCGCCGCTGCTCTGCATAACCAGCAACTCCGCCGAAAGGCCCGCCTCCCGCAACCGCCCCTCGATGCTGCCCAGATAGCGGCTGACGATGGGGCGGACTCCCGCGTTGATGACGGTGGTGCTGGCCCTAAAGTATTCCCGGAATTCCGGCGCCACTTCGGAAGAGAGGGAAAGACTGCTCTCCGGGAACACTTCCCGGATAATCTCCCCGGTCCGCTTCTCGTGGACGGAGTTGATGTAGGAGTGGAGGTAGCAAATAGCGATGGACTCCACGCCTTCCTCGCGCAACTCTTGGGCCACCCGGCGCACCGCCTCTTCGTCGAGGGGTACCAGCACGTTGCCTTGGGCGTCCAGTCTTTCCGGAACTCCGTAGCACAAATATCTGGGTACCAGGGGCCGGGGCTTCTCGAAGAGAAGGTCGTATAGTACCGGCCGGATCTGACGCTGAATCTCCAGCATGTCCCGGAAACCGTCAGTAGTAATGAAGGCCGTGGCTGCCAGGTTCCCTTCGATGATGGCGTTGGTGGCTACGGTAGTGCCGTGGACCACGTAGGCAACCGCATCCGGACCAACACCGGCTTGCCGCAAGATACGGTGGGCGGCTTCAAGAAATCCTACCGACGGGTCTCGCGGCGTCGAATGCACTTTCCCTATCTGGATTTCGCCCGTGGACTCATTGATAAGGGTGGCATCGGTGAAGGTTCCCCCCACGTCGATGCCCAAGCGGTACTTGACGGTCATTTGCGGTTTCCTCCTCCGGCCGGGGCCGGGTGTCATGGCGGATTAAGTCCAAGAGCCGGGCAGCCCCGAAAGCCGCCGGCGCGACTTCAACCGGCTCCAGTCCATCTCATGCGCGATTTACTTCAACCGCGGGCCCGTTCTCGCCCCTTGATAGGGGTTAATAGGCAGCGCCTTGACCGGCAAAGCCGTATTGGGTTGTGGGTTCCCGGCTAACTAAATCTACGTTCGGACGGTGCCAAGCGTTCAGGAAGCGACGTGATTCGACCGGAGCTTGGCCGTTTCTTGCTGGTCCACCGTCCAACCGTTTGTGTCGACGGCTACCTTGTACACTTCCCGGGCCCGGACGGCGCTGATTTTCCGCTCGCGCACGTCCTGCAATACCAGAGCGGGTTCCCGCTCCTCGGGCGGGCCGTAGCCGCCGCCGCCGCAGGTCCGGTAGCTCACTTTCTCGCCGGGCTTGAGTTGAAGGGTCACCTTGGAACTCAACTCTTGGTTCTCTTGGTCCGGGTTGAGGACGTAGCTGGCCTTCAGCCCGTCATGTCCGCCGAAAAGCCCCCAAGGCCCCCAGCGGTCCCGGTCCGCCAGAACGGTGAAGGTCGCTTCATGGTCCAGCAAGTGGTAGTCCCTTCTCAAGCCGAGGCCCCCCCGGTATCTGCCGGGGCCTTCCGAGTCTTCCACCAACTCGTAGCGGCTGATCCGGACCGGGTAGTTGATTTCCGTTTCCTCGATGGGGGCGTTCTCGGTGTTTTGCCCGTGGGTCTGCACCGCGTCCGGGCCGTCGCTGCTGGCCCGGGCCCCGTAGCCGCCGGCAATGGTCTCCAGGTAGCAATAGTACTCGCCGGTCCGAGGGTCGGTGCCGCCGAAACCGGCGTGGCACTGCATGGCCTTGGACCCGGCCGGCACCCGTTCCGGTATCGCGGCGGCCAGCGCCTTGTAGAAAACGTCGTTGAGGCGGACGTGGGTTTCCCAGCCCCCGACTACCGGCGACGGCTCCGTGCAATTGACGACGGTGCCCTTGGGCGCCACCATACGGACGTGGCGATAGAACCCGGCGTTTACCGGCAGGTCCGGGTCCGCGAGGCTCTTGAGCACGTAGGCGCAGGTGGAGAAGGTCTGGGCATAAGTGGAGTTGACCGGCGCCGGCCGTTGCGGGTCGGAGCCGGTCATGTCGAAGAGCACGCCGTCGTCGTCGATAATCACCTTTCCCACCAAACGCACCGGGTCCTCGGTAAAACCGTCGTTGTCCACGTAACCGTCGGCGACGTATTCGCCCTTGGGGAGCTTGGCCAACTCAGCTTCCGTCCGGCGGTCGGTGTAAGCAAAGAGCTCTTCAATGTAGAAAGTGATGGTCTCGGCGCCCAACCGGTCCAACAACCCGGCAAGCCGCCTGGCGCCGGTATTATTGGCCGCAATCTGGGCGCGGAAGTCGCCCGCCGTCTCTCGCTTGGACCGGATCTGGGCCAGCACCAACCTGAAGACGTCGGAGACCATCTTCCCCCCTTGCACCATCTTGACGCCGGGAATTATGACGCCCTCTTGGTACACTTCCCGAAAGGCGCCCACGCTTGCCGGGGCGCCTCCGCCTACGTCCACGTGGTGGGCCATGTTTGCTACGTATGCGAAAATCTCTCCGTTGTGATAGACCGGCGCAACCACGCCGATGTCGTTGAGGTGCACCCCGCCGCCGTAGGGATCGTTGGAAAAGATGAAGTCGCCCGGACCCAAGTTCTCCGGTCCGTACTCCCGGATCATGCGAGGCATCATTTCGACCATGGACCCCAGATGGACCGGCTGGGTGAAGGCTTGGGCAACGGGCCGCAGGTCTCGGTCGAAAAGAGCGCAAGAAAAATCGCAGCGAGTCTTGATGTTGGTGGAATAGGCGC
Source organism: Dehalococcoidia bacterium (assembly GCA_965197665.1). Classification (GTDB taxonomy): domain Bacteria; phylum Chloroflexota; class Dehalococcoidia; order Lucifugimonadales; family UBA3495; genus CBDANO01. The sequence continues at coordinate 1,206,075 of CBDANO010000005.1, read as the reverse complement.
TGTGCCGGAGGGCCGCCGCCATCTCCTCCACCGCCTCGACCAAGGCGTTGCGAATGACTTCGAACTTTATGGGGTCTACCCGAGACTGTGTTTGCACGTGTTTCATCTCCTCGGCAGGCTCAAGGCGGCCGCGTCCACGGCCGGTGTTCAGGCAACGCCGGCCCCCGCCGGAGGCGAATAGGGCCCGGCAGGCTTCCTGCGGAGAGTATAGCACCCAAGGACAATGAAAAGGAAGAATTCCCATTCCCCGCCCCGGTGGGCCGGTTATGGGGATGAAAGTCGCCGATCCTCACGGCAATGACGGGAGTATTAGCAGACCGTGAAACATCGTGAGCATGAAACATCGTAGGCGTTCGGGCCGAATCCCGCCAAGCCTGATATACTATCCCAATCCGGTAAGAGCGAGGATGAAGCTATGGTTGAGCGGCCTGAAATAATTATCGACGGCGACGGTCACGTCGTAGAGGTCAACGAAACTTACGAGGGCATCGACCCCAAGTACCGGGACCGCCGGCCCATCTACACCGAAGCGTCTAAGGGCAATATTGTCCGGTTGGTCGACGGCAGGGTCTGGACTCCCGAGGGCGAGAACGGCTTCGTGGGAGTCAACGGCAACCAGTTCCCCCCAGTCGGCAAGTCGTACCTGTACCGACGGATGGGCACCTACAACCCCTGGGCCAGGCTTGCGGACATGGACGAGGACAACATCGACGTGGCGGTTGTGTATCCCACCGATGAGTTGCCCCTAAACGTGACCCATGACGCCGGATTCGCCGACGCCCGGGCCAGGGCTTACAACGACTGGCTCTACAACTACTGCCAGGTGTCTCCAAGACGCCTCAAGGGAATCGGGGCAGTCCCGCTGCAGGACGTGGACCTGGCAATCCAAGAAATGAGGCGGGCGGTAACCCAACTGGGCATGGTGGGCATCCAGATCGGTTGCACCGTCCGCGAGGACACTTTGCTCAGCGATCCGCGGCTAAACCCCTTTTGGGCCGAGGCGGAGCGCTTGGACGTGGCGGTGGCGGTGCACGGGCCGGCCCTGCCCACTTTCTTCCGCACCTACTTCGACATCAACCGCCCGGACCACATGCTGGAGATCAACCACATGGCCCACGCCTTCGCCCAAATGCTCGCTTGTTCCAACGTTATTACCAGCGGCGTTTTGGAGCGCTACCCCAACCTTAGAGTCGCGTTCTTGGAGGCCGGGGCCGGTTGGGTGCCCTACTGGATGAACCGAATGGACGAGTACAACGAGGTGGCCCCTGAGCGGTGGGCCGGCATATCGGCCAAGCCCAGCGAGTACATCAAGAGCGGCCGGGTGTTCTTTAGTTGCGAGCCGGGGGACGAGTTCATTCCCTGGTTCATCGAGCACGTCGGGGAGGACTCGATGCTGTTCGCCTCCGATTACTTGCACTTCGACGCCCTGTTCGTGGGGGAGACCGGCCACGACGGGCTGCCCTATCCGGGGACGGTGGCGACTCTGATGGGGAGGGACGATGTCTCCGACCAGGCGAGAAGAAAGATGACGCTGGACAACAGCATCAGGTATTACAAGCTGGAGGAGTCCGACCTAGGAGCCATCGGAGACCCAGTAGCCCGGGAAGAGCCCGAGGAAATTCGAAACGGGGCGATGGTGGGAACCATCTCCGCCCGCTTGTAATCCCGCCCTTAATCACGGCCCTGAGCCATGCCGGAAGGCGCCGGGGCAAGAAGCCCTACCCGCAAGGCGGCCTAGCCGTTGACCCTCAGCTTTACGTTGGCCCGCTCTTCTTGAAGTGTGGAGGAGACGGTGCGGTCGTAATCACCCCAGCCCCGGTTCATCGCCTCCAGCAATTCGGCCTGGCAGAGGTCTACTATGCGGGTTGGGACGCCGTAGCGGTCGGCCAGCTCTCCGGCCAAGCGAAAGTCTTTATGAGCAAGTTTGAGAGCAAATCTGGCCGAGAAATCCCCTTTGAACAGGGTTTCCGGCAACCGTTTGGCAAAGCTCATGTTTTCGCTGATGATCCACCCTTCCCGGAAGGCCTCGATCAAGCGCTCCGTCGGCACCCCGGCCTTGACGCCCAGGGTCATACACTCGGCCAGAAGCAGGTCGATGCTCATGGCCAAAGCATTGTGAACGATCTTCGTCACCGAGCCGTTGCCCAACTCCCCCACCCAAACGACGCTTCTGGAGAAGGAGTCCAGGACCGGCCGCGCCCTATTCAAGGCGGACTCGTCGCCGCCGACGAACAGCGTGATTTCTCCCGCCAGGGAGCCTTCCCTGCCGCCGTCCAAGGGGGCGTCCAGCATGTACGCCTTTCGCGCTTTTACGGCGTCTCCCACCATCCGCACCGTGGACGGCGAATTGGTGGTGTGGTCGATGTAGATGGAGTCCGGCTTGATCCCCTCCACGATTCCCTTTGGACCCAAGGCGGCCGCTTCCATCTCCGGGGGTCCCGGCACGCAGGTGCAGATCACGTCGCACTGGGCGGCCGCCTCCGCCGGTGAGTTGGCCCAGGTTGCGCCCTGCTCCAGCAATGGTCCGGCGGCGTCTTCCCTGATGTCGTGGACCACCAGAGGCAGCCCCGCCTTTAACACCCAGCCCGCCATGGGGCTGCCCATGTTCCCTAGGCCGATCATCCCTACTTTCATAGCACTTTCCCCTTCGTCGTCATCTGTTGACCTGTTGACCCGCCAATGCCTCCGAGACCTTACTATTAGCTCCGGCGGCTGCGGCCGCCGGCAGAGCGGGTTATCAGGCTGAGCGGTCGGGACCATAATAACCGGGTACCCAGTCCGGCGCACCCTATCCGGAGCCGCCCCCGGTTACGGCGGCGGGGGCCAATGTTATCCGCATCGTCCCGGCCATCGAGGCAATTTTTTCTTCTATGCGTCTTTAGCCGCTGATGATTCCCTTGGTGCTGACCCGGCCACCGAAGCACTTAATGTAAGGTTCTTCCATGCCAATCGCTTTTGGGCTAACGGCCTTTGAACACCGGGGCCCGCTTTTCCAGAAAGGCCCTTCGAGCCTCTTCCGCATCTTCTGAGCCGTTGAGTATCCCGCCGGCGTTGGAGGTCAAGACCATCGTCGTCTCGAGGGAGGCGTCCAGGGCGGAACGCATGATCCGCTTGCTTATCCACTGCACCATGGGAGGGTTTCTTATGATCCGGTCGCACAATTCCCTGGTCGTAGGTTCCAACTCCTCCGAAGAGACCAAGTGGTTCAGCAGCCCCCACTCGTAGGCCCTCTGAGCGTCCAAGTGCCCCGTGTAGGCGAACTCCAACGCCCGGCCCAAGCCGGCCATTTTGGGGAGGTAGTAGCTGCCCCCGTTCTCGAAGATCTGCCCGAGTTGCTGATAGCCGATGAAACGGGTGTTTTCGCATCCGACGCGGATGTCGCAGTGCAGCGCCATGTCCATGCCGGACCCCACCGCCGGGCCGTTGATCATGGCGATGGTTGGTTTGCGGACCTGGGAAATATCTCGATGCAGTTTAGTGAACCCGTGGAAGAAATGCTCACGGGCGGCGTCGGGCCCCTCGGCCGTTCCCCGGTCGCCGGAGAAGTTCTCCCCCTTTACCGAGTCCGGAATGTCCCTTCTCATGTCGGCCCCGGAGCAGAAACCGCGCCCCACTCCCGTGAGAACGATAACCCGGATGTTCGGGTCGTCATCCCCCGCCCGCATGTATTCGCCAACCTTGGCCACCGTGCCCTTTTCCTCGGAGGTCCCGACTAGGGCATTCATTCGCTCCGGGCGGTTGAACTTGATCCAGAGTATGCCGGTGTCCTCCGGTTGATAGAGCAGATAGTCCACCAGTTCAGGTCCCATTTCCGCCTCCTACAGTCATAGAAATGATGGATATGCCTCGACCGGTCATCGGAGTGTTTCGAAGACCTTCGCGCGCCTCCCCGGGCGGGGCGATACTATGCGAGTGGAGTATTTCCCGGGAGCTGCCGTTGCGTACAAGCGCCGCGCCGCCTTACTATACAGCTAGATTTGGAAGGGGGGATACCGGCCAAGGGGAGGCGCCCAAGACCGGCTTTGGGGATTCTCGAGTGTTCTTTAGGAGTTTGTAGTTGCCCGCCCACGTGCTCCACGGCGACAGTTTCCTCGTTCCCCAGGCATTGAAACGCCTGACTGCCGACGCCGGCGTCGAAGGCCTCCTGGAAGGCAACCGCCACAACCTCCAGGGCGGGCAGGTCAAACCGCAAGAGTTGTTTAGCATTTGCAATGCCCTCCCTTTCATGGACACGGGAAGATTGGTGGTGGTGGACGGCTTATTGTCGACTCAAGAGCGGCGTCCAGGCCGCAACCGGGAACGAAGCGGGGATTCAGGACAAGGGGAGTCCGCCCGGGGCGGCTGGGACAAGCTTGCCCAAGTCGTGCCGGGGATGCCGGAAACGACCTTTTTGGTCTTCACCGATGGACTAATTACCGACAGCAATCCTTTGCTCCGCTTGCTGAAACCGGTGGCCCAGATCCAGTCCCTGGCCGCTCCGACCGGTGAGGGCTTGTCTCGTTGGATCAAAGAGGCGTCCCAACAAAAAAGCGCTGGCATCAGCCCGGCGGCCATAAAGCGGTTGAGCGATCTGGTCGGCAATGACCTCTGGACCCTGGATGGGGAGTTGGAAAAGCTGTCGCTCTACGCATCCGGCCGCCGTATAGAGGAATCGGACGTGGAAGAACTGGTAGCCCAAGTGCGAGAAGCCAGCATATTCGCCGCCGTCGACGCCATGATCGACGGCCGGCCCGGGCTGGCCCTCCGGTTGTTACGCCAGCTACGGCAGGACGGGCGAGAAGTATCCTATATTATAGCCATGGTCGAGCGTCAACTGCGGCTATTGGCCCTGACCCGGGACTCCCTGGACAACGGAACGTCCCAGAAAGACTTGGGCAGACTCTTGGGGGTATCTTCCCAGTTCGTCCTTCGCAAGACCTTGGACCAAGCCCGCCGCCTTTCCCGCCAAGCCGTCGCCGCGCGCTACCGCCGGTTGCTGGAGGCGGACCTGGCAATCAAGCAAGGTAATCTGGAGCCGGACCTAGCCCTTGAGTTGTTGGCGGCGGAGCAGTCCCCGCCGGTTGAGGACCGAGTTGCTACTTAAAGGCTTGCGGCCCCGCCCCCGGCAATAGCTGCTAGTCCGGGTGCACGACTGGGTTGTAGCAAGCGACCAAGTGGCGAGCCTCTTTTTCCTCCAGCCTGGGCCGGCGGCTGGCGCGGCATTGAGTGACGGCCTTGTTGCACCTGGGCAAGAAGGGGCATTCCTCGGGCAAGTTGACCATGTCCGGCGGGCTGCCCGGCAGCGGCATCAGCCTCTTGGCCGGTTGGTCCAACCGGGGTAAAGCCTGGAGCAGCGCCCAGGTATAGGGGTGCAGGGGCCGCTTGAACGCGGGAATCACTTCCGCCGATTCCACCATGGTCCCGCCGTAGATAACCCCTACCTGGTTGGCCATGGAGGCCACCACGCTCATGTCATGAGTAATTAGCAGAATCGACGTGTGATGGTCCCGGCACAACCGCCTGAGCAAGTCGAGAATTTCCGCTTGCAAGGTAACGTCCAAGCCAGACGTGGGCTCGTCGGCAATCAGCAAGCGCGGGCTCAACACCATCCCGATGGCCAGCATGACCCGCTGGGCCATGCCGCCGCTCAAGCTGAAGGGGTACTGGCCCATTATCAGCCTGGGATCGGGGAAGCCCATCTCCCTCAGGATATCCCGGGCCATCCCGTTGGCCACGCGGGGGGTAACGTCGGTGTGTTCCAGGATGACCTCTTGGAGTTGATCGCCCACCAGTTGCACCGGGTTCAGCGAGGAATGGGCATCCTGAAATATCATGGAGATCTCTTTGCCCCGCAACCCGCGCCAGTGTTCTTTGCCGGCCCGGAGCAAGTCCACCCCATCGAAGAATATGGCGCCTTCCTGCACCGTGGCGGTGCGGGGCAGCAGCCCCATGATTGCCAGAGCCAAGGTGGTCTTCCCCGCGCCGCTCTCACCTACCAAGCAATAGACTTGCCCTTCCTCTTGGACCAAGTTGACGCCGTTCAGTGCCTTGACCGGCCCATCCTTGGTCCCAAAGCGCACCACCAAGTTCTCGATCCTTAGCGCCTCGACCATCGGTATTCCTCCACGGGTCCAACCGCGGTCCGGACTGCCGGCAACCCCGGCGGGAAGGTTGTGCGGGCATCCTTTCCCCGGCTTTTCAGTTCCCGTTGCGCAGGTCCTCGGCCCGGAAACGGCCTTCCTTTAGCTCCCTGATGAGATCATCCAGCCCGTTAATCGGGGACTCGAACCTGGTTGCGGCAGTGCCCAACTCACCCTCCCGGTGGGCGTCGCTGCCGCCGGTCATGCCGGCCCCCAAGAGTTCGCCCAACTCTTGAGAGAAGCCGTTTTGCGTCGGACTGCCCCGCCCGTTGATCCCTTCGATGGCATCGCAGATCTGGAATAGCTCGTCTCCCGCCGCCCGTTCCAGCATCCCCCGACGGGCTTCGGAGCTAATGCCCGGGTCTTCCAAGAACCTGCGGCGGTAAGGGTGGGCGGCGACGGTCACCGCCTTTCCGGCTTTCACCGCGGCGCGAAGGAACGGAGGCTTGTGGAGGCCAAAGACGTAGCGGTCCAGCCCAAAGACCAAGACGTGGCCGGTGTCCGTATTTATTTCGCAGCCGGGCAGGACCAAGAATTGATGCTTGGAAGATAAGGCCTCGATATCTTCCCGGGTCCAAAAGGAATCGTGTTCGGTCAAGCAGATACCGTCCAAGCCCTTGGCTTGGGCCGCCTCTATGAGCTCGTCGACCGCCATGAAGCTATCATCCGACTTGGGGTAGCTGTGACAATGAAGGTCAATCAACAAAAGCCGGTACCTTCCCTAGATGCCGGGGCCCTTGGAAGCTCATAGTAGGTCTTAGGTCCCAAAGCGACGACAAGCCAATAATACCAAAGGATGGAATGCAAGGGAAAGACCCGCCGAAAGGCGTCGCATACTCGGACACGCCCGAAAAAATGCGGCCCGCCGAAGACGCCGCGCGGACTGCTTATACTGGGCGGGAAATACCAGGCCATTAGGCTGACGCGGGGTCGTGGATACCTGAAAGCAGACCCTTGGAGAACGGGGAAAAGGGAACGCCCTAACGAGAGAGGACCGGTTCCTCGTCTTCCAAATAGCGGTACGAGGGAGACCCCTAACGGGAGACGACCAGCCCCTCGTCTTCCAGGATTCCCATGATCTGGGTAGCCCGCCAGCCCCCGATCTTCAACCGGCGCTCCAGGTACGACGGCGATATGCGAGGATTGCCGAGGGCCATGTCACGGGCTTGTTCCATTAGTTTTTGGTCCACTTCCTCGTCTTCTTCGCCTTCCTCGGGGCCGCCGGCGTCTCCCATGGGAATCTCGGGCAAGGGCGGCCCCTTCTGGTTGGTCCAGAAGTCGACAATCTTGTCGATTTCCTCATCGTACACCAGCGTGCCTTGAACTCGCCGCGGTTTGGGAGAATCGTTGTGCAGGAGCAACATGTCCCCCTTGCCGAGGAGCTTCTCCGCGCCGACGGCGTCGAGTATGACCCTGGAATCGATTTGAGAGGCCACCGCAAAGGCGATGCGGGCTGGAACGTTGGCCTTGAGCAAGCCGGTTACCACGTTGACCGACGGCCGCTGCGTGGCTAAGACCAGATGGATGCCGGTGGCCCGGCCCAATTGGGCAAGACGTACCAGGTTTTGCTCCACTTCGAATCCGCCGGCTATCATGAGATCGGCCAACTCGTCTACAATCAACACCAGGTACGGCAATCGCTCCGCCGCCTTGCTGTTGTAGCTGGAAATATTCCGGGCGCCCACCTCTTCCATGCTCTTGTATCGGCGCAACATCTCCCGCATCAACCCCTGCAGCGCAATGTTGACTTGGTCGTTGTCCACGATAACCGGCGTGATCAGGTGCGGAACGCCGTTGAACGGCGTAAGCTCGACCCGCTTGGGGTCCACCAAGAGGAGTCTGAGCTGGTCTGGGGGCTTGGTCAACAGGAGAGTAGCGATGATCGAATTGATACATACGCTCTTGCCGGCGCCGGTGGCGCCGGCAATCAACATGTGCGGCAAGGTCGAGAGGTCCACGGACACCGCCGCCCCCCCGGTATCCTGTCCGATCGCGATGGGCAGGGCCCCCTTGGCGGCCAACGAACCGAAACTGGCCGCCTCTATCACTTCCCGCAGGTGAACTTTGGAAGGAGTGGGGCTGGGAACCTCAAGCCCAACCAGGGCCTCACCCGGGACCGGCGCCTCAATGCGGAGGTATGGAGTTTGCAGCGCCAAGGCCAAGTCCTTTTCGCGCATCAAGATACTTTGCACCTTGACACGGCTGCGCTCCCCCTTGGCCTCCTCTTGGTCCTCCTTGCCGGAGTCGCCTTTCTTGGCCAGCCAACCGGGCACCAAGCCGAAACGGACTATCCGGGGACCCGCTTTGATATCCCCGACTTCTACGCTTACGCCGTGGTCCGCCAGGGTGCCCTCGATATGCCGGGCCATCTGCTCCAAGGGGCCATTCGCGTCGGAGCGGGATTCCCCGGTTGTTAGCAAGTCAATGGGAGGAAGCTTCCACTCGGAAGCCCCATTCTTGGCTATGGGCGCCGGCGCGGCGGCGGGAAGGGGACCGGCAGCTTCTTCTCCGGCCCAGCTAGGGATCACGCCGGGGTCGGTCTTTGCCCATAGACTAACGGCCCCCTCGGGTTCTGTGGCCGCGTCGGCGGCTGGCTCGGGTTCCGCAGGGGCGGAGGACCGGCGCAGCAAGCCGGGCCGCCAAAGCCAAAGAACCATGAACCATGCCCGGGCGGCCCAGTGCCCGGGAAGGGGGCTGCTAAACGCGGACCGCAGCCCTCGGTCCAAGAAGTGGATACCGTGGTGTAGGCCCAAATACAGGTAGATGGCGCCGCCCTGCACCCCCAGGGCTAAGTACCGCAAGAGCCTCAGATAGGCGCGCCCCACCCGGCGCGGGAATAATATCAACGGCAGAAGGGCGTTAACGACGGCCACCATTCCCACGGTCTGGACCACGGTACCGCCGGCTATGGCAGAGCCCCAGCGGCCTCCCAAACTCACTTCGGCCAAGGGGCCGCCGCTGGGGCTGACTAACGATAGGAGTGCTATGGCGGCGGCAGCTATGGAGGCGCCCATCAACCACCAACGCCATCTGATGACTATAGACCTGGGACGGTACCTGAGGGCTGCCAGGGAGGCGGCAATCCAAGCCCCGGCCGGAATCCAGCCATAACCCAGGGCCTTGAAGGCCCAGTCTCTGGCCGAGGGGCTTAGCCATAAACCGAGTCCTGCGGCCAGCCCAAGGACGACTATGGCCAAGCTCTTCAACGCGTTTACCGGGCTGTCGCTGATGAGTTCCTTCAGAGCCGCCGAAGGCGAAAAGGGGCGCGCCCGGCGCAATGATTGGGCCATCCCTACCTCCAGTGAGTGCCTGAGGCGCCGGCAACCGCCGGCGGGCGGCTAGTTAGCCTTCCAACACCACTGGAATAATCATAGGGCGTCGGCCCGTTGCGTTAGCTATGAAATCCCTGGCAGTTTCTCTGATTTTCGACTTGGTCGCTTCCAGTCCAGTGCCCGGTGAGATTTCCCCGTTCAACACCGATTGCACTTGACCGGTCAAGTCTTGGAACAGTTGGTCCGTCTCTACGTCCTCCATGAACCCGCTGCTGAGGACCTTTGCCGCGGCCTTCCCCGCGCCGCCGCCCACCGACAGGACCACTACCACCACGCCATCTTTGGACAGGGCTTTTCGTTGGCGGAGCACGTCGCTCTTGTAATCGCGGGTGCTCAATCCGTCGATGAATATGGGGCCGGCCGGGACTTTATCAACCACTGCGGCCGTTTCCGGGGACATCTCCAGTACGTCTCCATCCTCCAAGACGAAGATGCCCGATTGGGCGATACCCAGGTCCCACGCTATCTGGGCGTGGGCGGTCAGGTGGCGATATTCGCCGTGCACCGGCACGAAATAGCGGGGGCGGACTAGGTTCAGCACCATCTTCAGTTCTTCTTGACTGGCATGGCCATGCACGTGGACCAAGGCCACCTTATTGTAGAGGACCTTGGCGCCTTGGCGCAGCAAATTGTCGATGGTGCGGCTCACGGGCAACTCGTTCCCCGGTATGGGCGTGGCGGATATTATTACCGTGTCTCCCGGCATCACCCGCACGTCCCGATGGTCTTGGTTGGCTATTCGCACCAGGGCCGAGGTGGGCTCGCCTTGGCTGCCGGTGGTCAGCAACACCACCTTTTCCGGGGGCATCCGCCGAGTGTCACTCAAAGAACGTAGAACGCCCGGGGACAGGCTCAAGTACCCCATGTCTTCCGCCACGTTCACGGTGTCCACCATGCTGCGGCCGACGATGCTAACCACCCGGTCGTGTTTCTCTGCGGCGTCCAGCACTTGCTGGATTCGGGATATCAAGGAAGCGAAGGTAGCAACCATAACACGGCCGGTAGCGTCGCCAATCGCCCGGTCCAAGGCTTCGCCCACTACTTGTTCCGACGGAGTGTATCCCGGGACGTCGGCATAGGTGGAGTCGGACAGCAGTGCCAACACTCCCTGGGCGCCGTAATGGGCCAGAGCCGTCAGGTCTATGGTGCGCCCATCCACCGGAGTATGGTCTATCTTGAAGTCCCCCGTGTGGATCAACGGCCCCATGGGGGTCTCAATAGCTATCCCCATAGCGTCCGGGATGCTGTGGCATACGCGGAACCAAGTGGCCGAGAAGCTCCTTCCGAATTGATACGCGACCCCCGGCTCGATTGGTTCCAGCACCGCGTCCCGGGTATCCCGCCGCTGCTTGAGCTTTGCGGATATCAGGCCGTGGGCCAGCCGCGGGGCGTAGACTGGCACCTGAAGCTGGGGAAGGATGAAGGGCAGCGCTCCGATGTGGTCTTCGTGCCCGTGGGTGATTAGGATCGCGCGGACCCGCTCCGCCCTTTCCCGCAAGTAGGAAACATCGGGGATGATGAGGTCCACGCCAAGCATGTCCTCTTCCGGGAACTGGACCCCGCAATCGACGACGATAATATCGTCGCCGTATTCCACGGCCATCATGTTCTTGCCAATCTCGCCCAGGCCGCCCAGGGGAATGATGCGGAGTTGTGTGCTCAAGTGGTTAGCCAGCAATTCTTAGAACAGACTTAACTGCTCTGGGTTTGGGGCTTCTTGGTAACGGACCTCGGAGGCTGCCGGGACGTCTTTTGGCAGCTCCTCCAAGACGGCAGGGATCCCTTTGAAGTCCTGGATTATGACGCTTCGCAACTCCTGTTTATGGAGGGCCGCCGCGGGGTGCATTATCGGATAGATGAATCGACCGTCCTTTTCCCGGACCTTGCCCCGGGCCCGGGTTATGCTCTCGCCGGGGAAAAACCGGCCCAAGGAGAACCGGCCCAGAGTAACGATCAATCTTGGGTTCACCAATTCTATCTGCCGGTCCAGGTATTTGCCGCAAGCAGCGATTTCCGTAGGTGCGGGGTCCCGGTTCTGCGGCGGGCGGCATTTGATCATGTTGGCTATGAATACTTGCTCGCGGGTTGCGCCTATTGAGGCCAGCAGACCCTCGAGGAACTGCCCGGCGGGACCGACGAAGGGACGGCCCTGCTTATCTTCTTGAAATCCGGGACCCTCGCCGATGAACATCAACTCGGCGTCGGCGGGCCCCTCTCCGGGAACGGCGTTGGTCCGGTCGCGGTGCAGCGAACAATCGGTGCAGGACTTGACTAGCAGCGCGACCTCTTCCAGGTTGTTCATGACACCCCTCCCGGAAACCCTAGGTCGGAAATGACCGCACCGGCGCTATTCCGTTAAAATGGCGGATGGTGAAACGGCGGGCGGGCCTGATTTCTTTAGTAGCTGCTTCAGGGTATAACCCGGCCCGGCCACTCATTTTCGTGCCGCTGCCAGCCCTGAGGCTCTAGGGCGTTGCCCCTCTTACTTTCCCCTTTTTCTTTTTGATTGTTCCGGGGCGCGCCGCTAGGCCCCTTTTACGACGGCGGGTGCCTAGCCGCCGGAGAAGCCGACGAAGGGCACCGCTCCGCCTCCGGCTTTATTCACCGTCCGTCGCTGAGTCGGTCATCCCGTGGGCTTTCAAGTATTTCACTGCGTCGCTGATGGTGATGATGTTTCCCGCGTCTTCATCCGAGATTTCCAACTGCTCGCCGTCAGTGGAGAACTCTTCCTCGAAGGCCATTATCAACTCTACCAAGTCCAGGGAGTCGGCGCCGAGGTTGTCCACGAATGAGGAATTTTCGTTAACTTCCGATTCGTCGACTCCCAGTTTATCGACTACGATGGATTTGACGCGGTCATATACAGTGGCCAAATCATCATCTCCCTTCCGGTGCGGTCTCCTCGACGCCAATGTCCCTCGTCTCCAACCCGCTCATGGCCGACCCCAAGACCCCATTGATGAATCTCGCGGAACTCTCGCTCCCGAAAACTTTGGCCAACTCCACAGCCTCATTGATGGCGGTCTTGCGAGGAACGTTGGATGCGTATAACAACTCGAACAGAGCAATGCGAAGGATATTCCGGTCTACTAAAGGTAGCTGGTCCACCGGCCAAGCCGGGGCGTATCGGTGGATGATTCCATCTAACTTAGAGCGGTGGGCGGCCACTCCCTCGATCAACCCTCGAGCGAAAGCGACTGCTCTAGCCCCCAAGGGGTCTTCGCTGGCTAACCACTCCAGAGAGGCTTCGCTATGATTATCGGTGGCGTCGGCTGCGTGAAGGTATTGAAGGGCCGCTATCCTAGCCCTGCGCCTGGGATCCCTAATCTTTACCTTCGGCATCGGACACCTGCAGACGCCCCCAAGTGTCTAGCTGGCTCCTCCGTTCGATTTCTGAATGGATGCCTTCCGAATGGACGCCGGATCGGACAGCGCGAAGGCTTGCACGTTTCGGTCGATCCGCTTGATCAAGCCTGCCAGGACGCCGCCGGAGCCGAATTCCACGAATTGGGATACTCCGGCGTCAACCATGCACTTTACGGAGTTCTTCCACTGCACGCACTGGCACAACCCTTGCACCAACTCCTGTTTGACTTGGGGGGCCGTGGTCAGGGCCTTGGTGTCGGAATTGGCGATGATGGGAAACTTGGGATCGTTGAAGTTCAATCCCTTGATGGCCTCGGCTAAACCCGCTCTAGCCCCCACCATTCGAGACGAGTGGAACGCTCCGCTAACGGGCAAAGGAACGGTCTTGCGGGCGCCCCTAGCCGACGCCAAGTCCATCGCCCGGGCGACCCCGATCTTATCGCCGCTGATGACTATCTGGTCATCCGAATTGATGTTGGCCATCTCCACGCCGGTCTCGGCGCAGACGTGGCCCAAGTCCAACTCGTTCAAGCCGATGATGGCAGCCATGCCCCCCGGCCTGTCAATCGACGCTTCTCGCATCAACCGGCCCCGCTCCCGGGTCAACTGCACCGCTTCATTGAAACCCAGGACTCCCGACACCACCATGGACGTATACTCGCCCAAGCTATGCCCGGCCACGACAGCGGGTTCCTGGGCGTCCGGGCCTTGCAACTCTTCCCACGCCCTCCAGCAGGCGATGCTTACGGTCATGATTGCCGGCTGGGAATTGACGGTGTCTTGGAGTTGATGGGCCGGCCCCTGAAACATCAGTTTGGACAATGGAACGCCAAGACTCTCGTCGGCTTCCTGGAATACTTCCCTGGCCGCCGGAGAGTTGGCGTACAACTCCTCGCCCATGCCCACGGACTGGGACCCCTGGCCGGGGAAGACGTACGCCAGGTTATCGGCGGCGCTGGAACCTTCGCTCATTTTCATATCCCTCATTTCTTTCGACGCGGTGGGCCGTTCTTTGGGAAGCCGGGTTGCCGGACCAAGGAACGGCGTCAAACTCAAGCCCTTCTGCTCCAAGTCCTTCTACGCCAAGGCTTCAAATATGGGTCTGCCTCTATAATAGCCGCACCGGGGGCATACCACGTGGGGCAGCTTGGCGCTGCGGCAACGGGAGCAATAGGAGGGGCTGACCGGCTTCAATTTGTAAGCGGCGTTGAACCGCCGGCCCTTCCTGGCTCTGGTCAATTTCTTATTGGGTACTGCGCCCATTTATCAAGCCTTCCGGAGCAATGTCATGCCCGCTGCTCGGTTGCCAAGCCGGCCAACGCTTGCCACCGGGGGTCTTGGCCGGAACTCTTGCAATCGCAGCGGATCACGTTGAGGTTGGCGCCGCATTCTGGGCACAATCCCCGGCAGTCGCGCCGGCACAAGGGCTTCATCGGCATGTCCGTAAGAATCCACTCCAACATGGCCCCGGTAAGGTCCAGAACGTGGCTGTCGTCGATTAGCGACCCCTCTTCAGCCTCCGGCGGAGGGGCGATCCCCCGGCCGGTACGCAAGTCTACGGTGGGGAAGAATTCTTCCTCTACGGCCAACTCAGCGGTGCGAACAAACTCAACCAAGCAACGTCCGCAAGCTATAGTGGACTGGGTTTCCAGCGCGGCCCTGACCAAGATGCCGTGGTGCGTGCGTAACATGTGAACCGGACCGCTGGCCGTATCGGCGAGTCGTTGCGGTCCGGTAATCCTTTCGTCCAATTGGTAATCTCTGTAGGAACCAACCGGCTCTTTGAGCAGTTGAGCAACGTTGAACCTCATTGCAGTCTCTGCGCTCTGCCGTTTTAAGCCGGGGGTAATTATAAGAGCCATGATGTCTATGATGTCAAGTGATTGAGAATAGTCAAGTTTGAGACTTTTGAGAAGCGGCAGGCGGGGTCACCTACGGTCTTTCATCGCCTGCTGAATAAATTCCACGATGGCTCCGGTAGACGTGCCGGGGCCGAAAACGCCGGAAATCCCCAAGTCCATCAGACGCTGCCGGTCTACTTCTGGAACTATCCCCCCCACTACCGTTACCACGTCGCCCATACCCTTCTCCTCTAGTAGACCAATGATCTCAGGCAGGATTTCCATGTGGGCCCCCGACAGGATGCTCAAGCCCATCACGTCCACGTCCTCTTGAACGGCAGCCTGGACTATCATCTGAGGAGTCTGTCTGATTCCCGTGTAGATTACCTCCATTCCGGCGTCGCGTAAGGCCCTGGCCACGACCTTTGCCCCCCGGTCGTGCCCGTCCAATCCCGGCTTGGCTACCAGTACCCGGATGGGTCTGCTCGGTTCTTCCATGTCCATAGACCTACTGGACCGGCCGCGGCGTGTTTTCCACCAGTTCGGTAAGGACTCCAAACACCGACTGGGGATGGACGAAAGCAATTGTACCCGAAAGCCCCTGCCGAGGTTCTTTATCCACCAACTGGAGGCCCAGGGACTCGAGGGTTTCCAGCTTTTGAGCTATCTCCGACACGTTGAGCGCTAAATGGTGTAGTCCTTCGCCCCGCCGCTCGATGAAACGACCCACCGGCGAATCGATGGACAAAGGCTCCAGCAACTCCAGCCGGGTTTGCCCCACCTGAATCAGTGTTGCCCGGACCCCTTGGTCGTGCAAATCGACGATATCCGAGTCCGGCGCGCCGAAGACGTCTTGAAACAGCTTAAGCGCAGCCTCGATGTCTCGTACCGCCACGCCAACGTGGTCTATGTAGTTGACGCTGCAAGTCTCAGTCACCGGCTAACTCCGCGGGCGGATTTCCCCGGGTTGCCCCGGATTGCCATGAAGATAGGCGATTTTCATTCCCATACGCGACCCGCCGCAGAGGGCCATAACAATTT
Source organism: Dehalococcoidia bacterium (assembly GCA_965197665.1). GTDB lineage: Bacteria > Chloroflexota > Dehalococcoidia > Lucifugimonadales > UBA3495 > CBDANO01. The sequence goes on along the minus strand of CBDANO010000005.1, from coordinate 1,190,376 downwards.
CTCAGAAAACACCGTTTTCGTCCTTCGCGGTGGCCGGTTTCAAACCGGCCCCTACGTTTTTGCGTTGTTGCCATGAAGATGGGCGATTTTCCATGAATTATCTTGGTACCCTTCATGGGTCTCAAGAGTCGGGTCCGCCCTCAAAGTGGGCGCTTACGTCATATGTAGAGTGGGCGCCTACGCCATATATTCGGCGAGTATTTGTCGGGCGATGACGAGGCGCTGGATTTCCGAAGTGCCCTCGTATATGGTGGTTACCCGGGAGTCCCTGAATATTCGCTCCACCGCCGATTCTTTGAAGTAGCCGTAGCCGCCGTGGACCTGCACCGCCTGGGAAGCCACCCTGACGCACATCTCCGAAGCAATGAGCTTGGCCATCGACGCGGCGTTGATGAAGGGCTCCTCGTTGTCTTTCAGGGTTGCGGCGTTCATAGTAGCGACCCTGGCGGCGTACACGTCGGTGGCCATGTCGGCCAGCATGAACTGGATGGCTTGATGCTGGGCAATGGGCTTGCCAAAAGTTTCACGCTGCTGAGCGTAACGGACCGCCGCTTCCAGGGCCGACTGGCCGATACCCAAGCATTGGGCCGCGACGACGATACGGCTGGCGTCTAGGATCGCCATGGCGTAGCGGAACCCCTGTCCTTCCTCGCCCAGCAGGTTTTCCGTGGGCACCGGCGTATCCTGAAAAACCAACTCGCAGGTGCTTGACCCCCGCATTCCCATCTTCCCGTGCAGCGGATTTACTTGGAAACCGGGAGCATTCCTGGGGACTACGAAGGCGCTTATGCCCTTGTAGCCCTTGGATGGGTCCTGGGTGGCGAACACCACGTAGCGCTCCGCCTCATGCCCATTGGTGATGAACATCTTGCTGCCGTTTAGAAAATAGGTGCCGTCCCGTTCGATGGCGGTGGTCCGTAGCGCCGCAGCGTCGGAACCCCCGCCGGGCTCGGTCAGGGCCCACGCGGCGATATGCTCCCCCGCAACCAGGGGAGGAAGGAACCGCTGGCGCTGCTCTTCATTCCCGAACAGCTTGATGGAGGTGCTGCCCAAAGAAAGGTGAGTCAGCAAGCAAACGCTGGCCGAAGGGTCGCCTCTGGCTAGCTCGTCGGCGACGATGGCGACCTGCCGGTACCCGCCGTCGCTGCCGCCGTACTTGGAGCCGAGGCCGATGCCGGTCAACCCCAACTGGGCCATTCCCCGCCAGTTCTCCCAAGAGAATTCCGCTTTTTCATCCACCTCTTTGGCCCGGGGCGCCAACTCCCGGTCGGCAAAGTCCCGGACCAAAGTCTGGAGCATCTGCTCTTCCTCGGTCAGTATCAGGTCAGCCATGGTTTTTGCCCCCCGATGTAGCGGTCTGCGCTTTTTCCGTTAGACCGCCGGCGTTAGAACGCCGCGAACTCGCGCTGCTCGCCGAAGACTTCTCGAAACACTTGGCAGATCTCGCCAAGGGTGCAGTAGCTCTCGACGCACTCCAGGATGGCCGGGACAGTGTTGTCCGTCCCCTTGGCAACGTCTCTCAAGAGGGACAGGGCGGCCTTTACTTGATCACCGTCCCGTTCTTTTCGCAGCCGTTCCAACCGCTTCAATTGGCTTTGGACCATCTTGGCGTCCACCTGCAACAACCCCTCGACGGGAGGCGAATCGGTAACGAACCGGTTCACGCCGACGATGGTGCTGGCCCCCGACTCTACGTCTTGCCGGTGTTGGTAGGCTGCGTCTCCGATCTCCCGGACTTGAAACCCCTGCTCGATGGCGGCCACGGCGCCGCCCAACTCCTCTATCCGCTCTATGTAAGCGAAAGCCTCCTTTTCCAGTTGGTTGGTCAAGCTCTCCACGTAGTAGGAGCCGGCCAAGGGGTCGACTACGTCCGCCGCGCCGCTTTCGTAGGCGAGAATCTGCTGGGTCCGCAAGGAGAGTTGGACCGATTCTTCGGTGGGCAAAGCCAAGGCCTCGTCCCGGGAATTAACGTGCAGCGACTGGGACCCCCCCAGTACGGCCGCCAAGGCTTGCACCGTGCAACGGATTATGTTGTTGTCCGGCTGTTGGGCGGTGAGGCTGACCCCGGCGGTTTGAGTGTGGAACCGCAACATCATCGACCGGGGGTCTTTGGCGCCGAACCGCTCCCTCATTATCTTGGCCCACATCCGCCGCGCCGCTCGGTACTTGGCGACTTCCTCGAACAGATTGTTTTGGGCCACGAAGAAGAAGGATACCCTGGGGGCGAACTCGTCGACGTCTAACCCGGCCCCGATGGCCTCGTCAAGGTAGGCGACGGCGTTGGAAAAGGTGAAAGCCAACTCCTGGACCGCGGTGGCGCCGGCTTCCCGCATGTGGTAACCGCTGATGCTGATAGTGTTCCACCGGGGGACCTGTTCGGCGCAGTACTTGAATACGTCGGTCACCAGACGGATGGATGGCCTGGGAGGGTAGGCGTAAGTACCCCGCGCTATGTACTCTTTTAATATGTCGTTCTGTATGGTGCCGTTGACTTGGGCTGGCGCAATCCCTTGGCCTTTGGCGGCGGCGATGTAAAGACACAGCAGTATCGAAGCGGTGGCGTTGATGGTCATCGATGTGCTGACTTGGTCCAGAGGAATGCCTTCGAATAGCGCCCGCATGTCTTCCAGGCTGCAAATGGGGACGCCTACTTTGCCCACTTCTCCCAATGCTGCCGGATGGTCCGAGTCGTAGCCGATCTGGGTAGGCAGGTCGAAAGCGACTGAGAGGCCGGTCTGTCCCTGCTCCAGCAGGTACCTGAACCGGCGGTTGGTATCCCCGGCGGTGGCGTAGCCCGAGTACTGGCGCATGGTCCAAATACGGCCCCGGTAAGTGTTGGGTTGCACGCCCCGGGTATAGGGGAACTCGCCCGGATACCCCAAGTCCCGGTGATATTCCAGTCCTTGTTCGGCTAGGTCCTCGGGGCCGTAGAGGGGCTCGATGGGTATCCCGCTGTCGGTGCGAAACTCCTTTCGCCGCTCCGGGAATTTTTCGACCGCGGGTCGAAGAGTATCTTCGAGCCACTGCCGCTTGTCTTTGCTGGGCATACGGTCCTCCGGCGGGCCGAGTTGGACGGCCCTTCCGGTAGATTCCCTTGAAAACCCACCAATTGTACTGCTATTGGTGTGGCCGCTCAACCGATTGTGCCTCCTCGGGTGTGCCCATATAGTTCGGTTTCGGGGTGGAAGTCCGACCAAGCGAACCAGAATGAGTAGAAGGACGGTAGCCGCGTTAACGCAGCGCCGGTCATGGTACCGTCTATGGCCCGCCCTGTCAGGGCCTGCCAAGTACTCCCGGTTTCCTTGTCCCGCAGCAGGGCGAATCCATCGCCGGCTTTCGCTGCCGGCTGGAAAGTTAGAACGCGGCCGCCGACCCGCCGGTCGAAGGCTGCGCCGGTTTCGCTTGCCGGGTCGAACGCTACCAGCAAAGGCTTTCCGGCAAATTCGTCATTGATGGACACCTCCTCCGATATAGCGTGGAAAGGGTAGGCTTTCGCTTGACCCGCATCCTCAATCCCTATCACCAACTCCTTACCCGGCAAGCGCGTGTCCTCGTTGGACTCGCCCAAGATCCCCAGTGCGTTGCTGCGATAGTAGGATTCGTAGGTATCTTGCTGGTACCGGCCTCTTTTATCCAGGACCAAAGTATCCGGGTGCAGGTCCAACCACTGTTGCCACGTGGCCTGCAGCACCGGCAGGACCTCCAGCGAAGCACCGGCCAGCGGGCCCTCTACGCCCCGGCTCAGGAACTGGCTCCACAGGGTATCGGTCTGATGGTCGTACATTACCAAGGCGTTCATGATAAGCTTGCCCGATACTCCAAAGGTGTGGACGGCCCCCTTTAGTTCTCGGGCATATACAATGCCCGTAAAGCACAGGGGTCACCAAGTGACTGCCACCGGCTCGCCTCCCACTGTGTCGTTGACGATTTCATGCCGGCTTAGTAGGTTCAATGGGTAGGCCCGGTGGTCTCCGTCTATAGACAGTCCCAAGACGAGTTCGGTGGGCGTCATTTGGCTGGTTGCCGCCTCAGCGGGAAGGAAGCGAGGTTCCAAAATTGCTGGTATCCCATCTTTCCCAAGGACCGAAATTATCTGCAGGTCACGGGCGCCCAAACCGCCGCTGTCGTCCTGCCCGGAGGAGCCGGCGGTTCGGACGTCCTCGGCTGGCCCTGTTGACCACAACTGCCGCAGCGGGGATAGGAACAGGACCGCGATTATCACCCCGGCCAACGCTAGGGGAAGCAAAACTCTGGGTTTCTTCATTGCACGCATGACAAGAAAAGTTGCGTCGTTCCCGTCTGATTCTAAGATAATACCCGGCTACTATACGATTTGATACGGCTCCCGGGATTCAATCGCTCCGAGGACGCCGATTCGGGAGGCCGCCCAGGCTAGGACCTTAGCCGGGTACACCCCCTTAGTCGGCCTTGCTTGCGCTTGAGTCGGGCCGTGTTTATACTCTGTCTCCATGATCGGGCCGCTTACTCCGGTCGGGTTCCAGTTCCTGGCCGGCTCAGCCTTTTTATCCTTACTTTGAAGAATTAGACATGCCTGCGGGCCGGTCCTGACGGTGTGGTCTTTGACATATTTCACACCGGCTGGCCCGGCGCTGGATACGGACAATGAAACCGCCGAAGTTTGAGTATTTTTCCCCTGACACGGTGGCTGAAGCAACGGCCTTGTTGGACCGGTACGGGCTGGAAGCCAAGGTTTTGGCGGGAGGCCAGAGCCTGATGCCCCTATTGAACATGCGGCTGGTACGTCCCGAGGTAATCGTCGACATCAACCGGATCAGTGAGTTGGACTATATTTCATCCACTGCCGCCGGCGAGCTTCGCGTCGGTGCCCTGACCCGGCAGCGGACCGCCGAACGGTCGGCCGCGGTCCAGCAGCATTGCCCGCTACTGGCAGAGGCTCTACCCCTCATCGGTCACTTCCCGACGCGGAACCGGGGTACGGTTGGGGGCAGCCTCACCCACGCGGACCCGGCGGCGGAGTTGCCTGCCGCCGGCGTCACCCTCGAAGCTGAAATAGTGCTCGCCGGGTCCGTCGGCGAGCGAGTGGTAGCCGCCGAGGACTTTTTCATCGGCTATCTGACCACGGCCCTGGAACCGGGCGAGCTTTTGACCCAGGTCCGGGTCCCACCCCTAGACGGCGGTTGGGGATGGGGCACCGAGGAAGTTTGCCGCCGGGCGGGGGACTTCGCTTTAGTGGGGGCTATGGCGCTGCTCCGCCTGGACGCCAACGGTAGCTGCAGCGGCGCGCGAGTAACTTTGTTCGCTGTCGGCGGTACTCCGGTCCGGGTGAGGCGGGCCGAAGAAGCTTTGTTGGGAGAAAAAGTCGACAACCAAACCCTTGAGGGAGTCGCGAAAGCCGTGGCGGAAACGGTGGACCCGCCCTCCGACATCCATGCCTCTTCGGAATACCGCAAGGAGGTTGGCGGGGTGGTGGCCCGAAGAGCGGTGGCGGCAGCCCTTAGCCGGGCCAAAGAAGGAGCCGCAACATGAGTTCAACGCGGAGCATCAGGTTGAGGGTCAACGGCCAAGAATACGAGCGCACCGTCGAAGTGAGGCTGACCCTAGCGGACTTCCTTCGCCACGAGTTGGACCTGACCGGCACCCACTTGGGATGCGAGCACGGCATGTGTGGAGCGTGTACTGTTTTGTTCAACGGCGATGCTGTCCGCTCGTGCCTCATGCTGGCGGTGCAGGCGGACGGCGCCGACCTGTCCACGGTCGAGGGCCTAGCCGAAGGGGAGCGGTTGAACCCCCTTCAGTCGGCCTTCCAAGATAACCATGCTCTCCAGTGCGGCTTTTGCACTCCGGGATTTCTGATGACGGCCACCGCCTTTCTTCGGGATACGCCCCATCCTACCGAGGAGCAAGTCCGGGAGGCCATCTCCGGGAATATTTGCCGTTGCACCGGCTACGCTCCTATCGTCCAAGCAATCCTGCAAACGAGCCGGGGGAACTACTCTTAGCATTCCTTCTTCGATGCTCTAATCCCCGACTAGGACCGCCGCGCCTTAACCTCCGTCGCCGCTCCGTCGAGGGGAGCCCGAGGGAATGAGCCCACGGGCAGAGGGTGCGGAGCAGCTTAGTCCTGGTTCCCCTCGTCCCGGCGTCAACCGACCAACTAACAAATAATCACCGCTATTGCTTTTGTAAACCGGAGACGAAATGGAGCAGCAATACATCGGGGTCCCGGTGCGTCGAAAAGAAGACGTACGTTTCTTGACCGGAAGAGGCCAGTACGTTGATGACCTGAAATTTCCAGGCATGCTGCACGCGGCCATCCTGCGCAGCCCTCACGCCCACGCGCGAATCGCCGCTATCGACGGCAGCGGGGTGCTGGCTATCCCCGGGGTCCGCGCCGTCTACACCTTTGAAGACATAGCGTCCTTGGCCAAGCCCATTCCTGTCAGGGTCTTCGCCCTATCCGGCTTGGAAGAGTATCTTCAACTTCCCTTGGCGCGAGACAAGGTCCGTTATGCCGGCGAACCCGTGGCGGTAGTAGTGGCGGACAGCAAGTACCTGGCCGAGGACGCTTTGGAGGCGGTGCAAGTAACCTACGAGCCTCTGCCGGTGCTGGTCGACATGGACCAGTCCTTGAAGGACCGAGTGGTGGTCCACGAGGCCGCCGGCAGCAACTTGGCCGGCCACACCACCATCTCTACAGGAGATACCGACGCGGTATTTCGCAACGCGGAGTACACGCGGAAAGAGCGGTTCAAGACCAACCGCCACACCGGCAACCCTATGGAGACCCGGGGACTGATTGCCGACTTCGACGCCGAAAGCGGCGACGTCACGGTGTGGGGCCCCACCAAGGTGCCGCACTTCAATAGAGCAATTCTGTCCTCTCATCTGGATATCCCCGAAGAAAAGATTCACTTCATCGAGCCGGACGTGGGGGGAGGCTTCGGCATACGGGGAGAGTTCTACCCGGAGGACTTCCTGATTCCCTTTGCCGCGATGAAGCTGGGCCAACCGGTGAAGTGGGTCGAGGACCGGTTGGAACACCTGATTTCGTCGAACCACTCACGGGAGGTGTCGTGCGAAGTGGAGGTGGCCGCCAAGCGGGACGGCACTCTCCTAGGCCTCCGCGCCGCGATCTACGGGGACATGGGCGGATACGTTCGGACCCACGGCTGCGTGGTCCCCGCTTTGACGGCGGCCTTCTTGACCGGGCCGTACCGGGTGCCGGCCTACGAAGCCAGTATCAACTGCGTGATGACCAACAAGACGGGCACCGGCACTTACCGGGCCCCGGGCATGTACGAGGGATGCTTCATCAGGGAGCGGCTGCTGGACATGGTTGCCGAGGACCTGGGACTGGACCCGGTGGATGTCCGGCTGAAGAACTTGATCCAGCCCTCGGAGATGCCCTATACCGTCGGCGTGACGCGGGTCGACGGCAGCAATACCGTATACGACAGCGGCGACTACCCTTCGGCCTTTTCCAGAGCGGTGGAGCAAATAGGTTACCGGGATCTAAAACGACGCTTGGGCAAAGGCGACGACGGCAAGTATCACGGCGTCGGAATTGCTAGCTACGTCGAGCCGACCGGCTTCGGCCCCTACGAAGGCGCCAGGATTGTGGTCCTGGAGGACGGCCTAATCGAATTATATCTGGGCATTTCCACCTTGGGGCAGGGCCACGAGACCGTCATGGCCCAAATCTGCGCCGAAAGCTTGGGCGCACCCCTGGAAAGCATTCGAGTATTCCACGGCAGCACGGACTACATGCCCCAAAGCATCGGCACCTTCGGCAGCAGGGCCACGGTGATGGCGGGCAGCGCCATTCATCTGGCCGCTCAGACCCTTCAGGCCCGCATCCTGGATGTCGCCGCCGGGTACTTGGACGCGGAGCCGGGCAACCTGGAAATGCGGAGCGGGGGCGTACAACGCAAAAACGGCGAAGGGCCGCTCCTCGGCCTCTCCGATGTAGCCAGGCTGGCCAAGACTGCCGCCGGCTACGATAACACGGCGGGTTTGGAAGCCACCGAGTACTTTCGGGTCGAGGACTGGACCTATGCCTATGGCACCCACGCCGCCCACGTGGCCGTGGACCCGGAAACCGGCAAGATCGATATTCTCAAATACGTGGTTGTGGAAGACGTGGGACGCTGCATCAATCCGCTTACGATGCACGGGCAGTCCGTCGGAGGCGCGGTCCAAGGCATTGGAGGGACCATCCTGGAAGAACTGGTGTACAGCGAAGACGGGCAGTTGCAGGCCGGAACTCTGATGGACTACCTACTTCCCACCAGCGTCGACGTACCCAACATCGAGAGTGTGATCTTGGAAGAAGCCCCTTCACCACTGAACCCGCTGGGCGTCAAGGGCGCCGGGGAAGGGTCGATTTTGGCCACCGGAGCTACACTGGCCAACGCCGTCGCCAACGCCCTCGGATATCGAGTGACGACATTGCCCCTTAGTCCCAACCACGTGAGGGAGTGGGCAAAGGGCTTAACCGGCGCGGACGCTTGACCTCGCGGACTGGAATACTTAGGTTCACCCAAGGTCCGCCGTCGCTTCGATTTCCACGTCCAGCCCCGGCTCGGCCAGCGCGCCAATCTCCACCAAGGTATTGGCCGGGTATTCTCCCTTGAAGAATTCTTGGAACAAGGCTTGGCCTTCCGCGTCGTGGGCCCGCCAATCGGGGATGCTGGTTACAAAGGTAGTGATCTTGACGATGTTGGAAGGCGCGCCGCCTTCCGCCGCCACGATCCGGGTAACCTTGTCCAGAGTGACCCGCAACTGGTCCATCAACGGCCCGCCTTGGGCGCCGGTGCCCCGGGCGGTACAACCGGCAACGAACAACCAGTTCCCGCTGCGCACGCCCCGGCTGAAGGTAGGGCCTTGAGGCGCAATATCCGGGTAGTCTCGTCTGACTATCGACATGGTTTTCCTCCCCTTGCGAATGACTTCGTTAGTAATTGCGTGCGAATTACTCGCGGGCCGGCCGCAAGCGCCTTTAATGTCGAACAGGTTGGGCGGAAAGTCAATCCCCGGCGGCCGTGCAATATATTCCCCGATTCGCGGCCCGCGCGAAGGACGAAAACGGTATTTTCATGGCAATGGCGGGTGGGTGGGCGCGAATGCTGGTTGGCCGGAGTCGTTGCGGCGGGACCGCCGCGGGTTTTATGGGCAATCCCTTGTGGTTGCCCAGGGACGGGGGCGTCCTCCTTTCCGGTCTGGCAAGCCACGGGAGTATGGATTTATAATTGAGTGAGAGGCCGGTCCAATTAGCGGGCGTAGCTCAGTGGTAGAGCTCTAGCCTTCCAAGCTAGCTATGTGGGTTCGATTCCCATCGCCCGCTCCAATCAAAAGCTCCCAATTTGGCCTCTCAAGTCTCCCGGACCGCCTCAACGCAAGGTTCCCGGTCAAGACATTGCGACCCACCCTAGTCCGGTTGGGACCCTATAGCCAGGCGCCGGGCCGCGTCAATCACGGCGGCTTCATCCAAAGCCGCGTATATCTCACCCTTCTCATTTGTTTGGAAGGACGACTCGTGGTGAAATTCCTGGACCAGCCGCGCCATGGCTTCTTGACCCAGTTCCTCAGCGTCGGGCCGGGGTGCCCCCTCAACTGACTGGAGATGCCGTTCTATTTCGGCGGTAAGCACTTCAACCTCGACCGCGTTCCGCTGTATCTGGCCGATGCTCTGCAAATGCCGTCCCAAGTAACAGCCGCCAAACAGCATCAGTTCGCACTGGCGGCCTTCGTACTCGTCGGCATTGCGGTACTTGGGTTCCAGCTCGTTTTGCACCAAGTAGTCCCTTACTTCTTGGTCCTCCGAGTCCGGGCTCTCCGTGTCGAAGATCAGATTCACCCGGTACATGAAGAAGTCCGCGGGCTCCACTTTTATGAACACAGGGGGCCTCCTTGCTTAGCCTCATTCAGCCGCAGGTAAGCGGGGACTTAGGCGTTGGTCCACACCCTAAGTTTTCCAACCTGCCGGCTATAGCTGCATTTCATAAGCTACCGGCCGACGGCGCTTAGAATGCGCTCCACGTTGGCCGGCCCCGGAGCTAGAGACCCGTCGTCGATGCGGTGCATGGTGTCGACGATAGCGTCGTTGAAGGGCGTGGGAACGGACACTTCCAGTCCTTTGGCGGATACCAGCCCGTTCATCTGGTCGATCTCGGTGCGGCGTCCTTTCTTGACGTCTTGGGCCATAGAGGCCAGCCAGTTGGTACGCCCCCCGTGGTTCCTCAAGTGGTCATCCAGTTCCTCGAACACGTCTCCCCGGTCGGCGTCGGCCCATGCGGCGGCTGGATGGCCGTTCACATCCACCACCTTCAAGCCCATGGCCAAGCCTACCTTCGCCGCTTCCTTGGCCAGGTGGACTCGAATCAACCGGCAGCGGGGGTCTTGGGCCATGTCCTGGGAGCCGAGCCCCGACATGGCGGAGATGGCGTTACCCATGGAGTTTTGGCACAGCTTGGCCCAACGCTCCCCCCAGAGATTGTCGGTGGCGTAGGATCCGTCGATAGCGTTCAGCAGCCTGGCAAGGTCTTCGACGCGCGGGGTGGTCCGGCCGTCCTGCTCGCCAACTCGGAATACGTGGTGACCCGAGTCTCGGCCCACCGCGCCGCCCCGCGTTACGTGGCCCGGCTCCCACAAAGCGACTTCAATATGCGACGCGATACAGCCGACTTCACGGCTGTTGCCCACGATGTTGCCGATCAACGGGTCATTCCAGCAGTTCTGGAGAGAAACGAAAAATCCTAGGGGTGCCACGTACCGCTTGATGAAGTGGGTCGCCCACTCGGTGTCGTAGGACTTGACGGAAATTAGCGCGACATCGAATGGCTCTCGGATAGCTTGGCCGTTGGTGATGTGCAAGGCCCGCACGGGTACCGTGAAGTCTCCCTGGCTGCCGCTGGCCCGCAAGCCCCTATTCTGGATTGCGTCCACGTGCTCCGGCCACATATCGACCAGTGTGACGTCCTCGCCTTCCCTGGCCAGGAAGGCCCCAACGTAGCTGCCCAAAGCGCCGGCGCCCATGATGCCTATCTTCATGCCCAAGCTACGAAACTCCTTCGCCGGCCGGTAAAGTTACAGAGCCGGCTCCTAGTGCCGACCTGGGACCCGGCCCAATCTTTCGGCTCTGACGCGCAACAGTGCCTTGACTGCCGCTAATACTAGTCCAGGCGTTGCCTCGTGGCAAGTTCGAAGCCGCGTCCATGAATCCTTGACCCCGGATAGCGCCGCTAGTAGGATGATCGACGGGAGTCCTCGTTACGGGTCCCTGAAGGCGCGTGTCTGAGCTATTGAGTTGGCGGCTCAACTGGGCCACAATAGGGCGCGCCGCCAACGACGTGTCCCGTCCGGGGCCGTGGGCTGCCATTCGCTGACCGGAGACGGGCCGGGCAAGCCCGGCGGGCGATGGATTTCCCCGGGGTGTGGTGGACCGGCCGATTGCAGGCTCTTGCATAGACTCTTCTATTGGAATTGCCGGAGGTGTTCCATGTTCTTGATGCGGTTTACCGAGCGGGCCTACGTCAACTACACCGAGCGGGACGTCCGCAACAGCGTCAACAGCGCGGTGCGTCTGACTTTTTCCAACTCCCACTTCGACCCTGAAGTGGGGTCCCGGATATACAACGAGCACTTGGACGAATACGAGTATTCGGAAGAGGTGGGCTTTGACGGGTTGATGCTAAATGAGCACCACAATACCCCTACTTGCCTTGGTTCCACCATGAACTTGGAAGCCGCAATCCTGGCCCGCATCACCAAGAAATCCAAGATCGTCCTTCTGGGCAACCCGCTGCCCATCTTCGATAATCCCATCCGGTTGGCCGAGGAGCTGGCGGAAATCGACATGATTTCCAAGGGGCGTTTGGTGTCGGGTTTCGTCCGGGGCACCGGCATAGAAAGCCTTGCTACCAACACCAACCCTTTGTTCAATCGAGAGCGTTTCGAAGAGGCCCATGACTTGGTGATAAAGGCTTGGACCACTCCGGGGCCTTTTCGCTGGGAAGGCAAGCACTACCACTTCCGGGTAGTCAACCCCTTCGTTGCGCCGTTGCAAAAGCCTCACCCGCCGGTCTGGATTCCGGGGCTGGGCAGCCCGGACACCCTCCAGTGGTGTGCGGAACGCCGCTATCCGTACATGTTTCTCGAGACCGACCCCGGCGTTACCACGGACATGATGGACGTTTATGCCGAAACCGCCCGAGAACACGGCTATGAGTCGGGCCCGGAACACTTTGGCTACTTGGTGCGAGTCCACGTGCAAGACACCGACGAAAAAGCCCGGGAGGCGGGCAAAGGTTTCTTGCTCGGAAACGTCGGCGTCGGCGCCGTACCCCTGCCGCGGGACTACATGGCGCCGGTGGGCTATAATTCCAGCCTCCGCCACCCCCGGTTTCAGGAGCCCCGATTTCAGCGGCTTAAGGAGCGGGTCCGCAGCGACCCCTTCAGCCAGGTCCGCCTGAGTCCCGAGGCTTATGACGCGGCCATCGACGCCAACCGCTGGATCATTGGCAATCCGGATACCGTAATCCACAAGCTGCGGGAGGTCTTGGCGGAGATACGGCCCGGCGTGGTCGGCATTTGGACTAACGACGGCTCCACCAGCCACGATGACAGTATGCGCTGCTTGGAACTACTGGGCCAGGAGGTCATACCCGCTTTGCGGGAAATTGGCGAAGAGTTGGAGCTGCCGGACCCCTACCAAAAAGCGCCGTAAGCTAAAGGTTTGGGGCATGTATTGGGCCGGGTTACCTCCAAGTGCGTAACTCCCAATCCATCTAATGAAATAGGAGAGTGCATGTCATGGCCGCAGGGTTTACCGAGGAGTTTGTTACCGTAGGCGGTTGCAAGGTCCACTTGCTCAAGGGGGGCTCCGGCGAACCTCTTCTGTGGCTGCACGGCGGCGCGGGAAGCGAAGGCTGGCTGCGCTATGCTCAGGGTCTGGCGGAACACTACACCGTGTATATGCCCTCCCATCCCGGCTACGACCGGTCCGAACGCCCCGACTGGATCGAGTCGATGTTCGACATGGCGTGCTTCTATACCTGGTTCATCGAGCAACAGGGGCTGGAGGGCGTTCGGGCGGTTGGCTTTTCGACAGGCGGTTTCTTGGCCGCCGAAATAGCGGCGGCCTGCGGGCACGCCTTTAGCAAGTTGATGCTGGTGGACGCCCTGGGCGTGAAGCCCGAGACCGGGGAGATCGTGGACGTTTTCATTATCAGCCCCGCCCAAGTCCTGGAGTTGCTATATCACGACCCCAAGCAAGCGCCTGAGTACGACGAGCTGTATCCCCAAGACCCAACGCCGGAGAAGTCGGCAACGGATGAGCGCAACCGGGAGATGTCGGTGCGTTTGCTGTGGAAACCCTACGCCCACGACCCTCGCTTGCCGCAGCTTTTGTCCCGGGTCAAAATACCCGCTCGAATCGTGTGGGGCCGGGAAGACCGGCTCGTGCCCCTGGAGTGCGGGCGGCTATACCAAAAAGCCATCCCGGGGTCCGACTTGGTAATCGTCGATAACTGCGGCCATCAACCCCACATAGAACAGCCCGAAGAGTTCATCAAGCTGACGTTGGACTTCATGGCCTAACGTCCGGAATTGGCCCTACGCCGCCCGACGAGGAGTAGGCTAGACGAAGCAAGCCACCGACAGTTCGGCGCACGTGTCCCGGACCCACTGGACTACCTCGTGATGCAGCGGAATGCCTTGGTCCCGGCGTACCGCTTCCACCTCGGCTTCCGGTTGGCCGGCCACCAGTACCCGGTCATGCCCCGGCGCCGGCTTGGTGGATTTCATCATGCGCAGCCACTCGTCCATCGTGTCCTTGAAACTATCAACGTCGGTGAACGCGTCTATGCGATAGGCGGCCACGTAATGCCCGAAGTTGGGACGGCCGGGTACCATCCCGTAGCCGGCGCCGGTCAATATACCCGCCAGAATGTCCACGATGCAAGAAAAACCGTACCCTTTGTGGGAACCAAGCTCCCTGGTGCTGCCCGCCGGTAGAAGGTTGTATTCGTCCGAAGGGTCTGTTTCTTCCATAATGGGGCTGCCGTCATGGTCGGCAACCCATCCAGCTTCCATCTTGACACCCAAGCGTTTGGCGATGTGAATCTTGTTCACCGCGACACTGCTAGTGGCTGCGTCGAACACGAAGGGCGGTTCATTTCTCGCGGGCACGGCTACCGCGATAGGATTGGTCCCCAAGCGCGGCTCGGCCCCGAAAGTAGGCACCACCCTGGGCGGGCAACTGGTCATGCACACCCCGATCATGTCATGCTCCAAGGCCATCATGGAGTGGTAAGAGGCCATGCCCAAGTGCCGGGCGTTGCCAATGGCGACCATGCCAACGCCCACGGCCTTGGCTTTCTGAATCGCTATCTCCATGGCCTTGGGAGTAATGATGATCCCCAACCCCCGGTCTGAATCTACGTTGGCGGTGCTGGGCGACTCCCGGATGACCCGCCAGTCCGGTCTTGGGTTAATCTCGCCGGACTGGTAGCCGCTGATATAGCTCTTGAGCATGTTGGACACGCCGTGAGAGTCGACGCCCCTCAAGTCGGCCAGCACCAGTACGTCCGCCGCCAGTTGGGCGTCGGCGCTGTCCACTCCGAATTTCTCGAATACACCGGCCACCGTAGCTTTGAGGTCGTCGGCTCCCACCAACACGGCCTCGTCAAGCTTAACTCGAAATTGCTCCAGCACGGTCCACCTCCTAAGAAATGGGGGAAACGCTCGAATAAACACCCTAGCGACCCCGGACGAAATGGCCTCGTTAGGCTTCCCAAGACCATGTCCCCCGGCTTTCGCGGCGCCCCGCCCCAGTATAGCATCGGCGCCGTTAGCTAACCCTGTGTGCCGGTTTTTCAGGCTGCGGATTGGATTGCCAGCACAATAACGTCTTCGTCCGATATGACCCGTGTGCAAAGGGAGAAATAGAGTGCGGTTGGCCCGTCGCGGCGGGTCAACCGCACTCTTATCGTTCCGGGGGTGGGGCAACCCTTACGTTATGTCTGGAGGGGCGATAAGAAACTTGCACGCGCCGTTAGCTAATTAAATGGACAAGTTGTTCGGGCTGGAGACTGGACTGGCAATGTAACAACGGCGTCGTCCACTTTATACTTCATATTACTCGATTGACACTTTACTCGATTGACACTCCGGCGGAGGCCGACATGGCTGAGTTGGCTGTCGTGTTGCCAACCTATAACGAGGCCGAAAATCTGGCCCAAGTGGTCGGCGGGCTTGAGGGCTTGGGGCTGGACCTGCAACTACTGGTAGTCGACGATAACAGCCAGGACGGCACCCAAGAAGTGGCCCGGGAACTGGCCGAGACCTTTGGCAACCTGACCGTAATTGCCCGTCCAAGCAGATTGGGCCTCGGTTCGGCCCTTCGACGCGGCCTGAAGGAAGCGATGAACGAGGGCGCCAGCTACGTGGCGACCATGGACGCCGACGGCTCCCATGATCCCCGGGACCTGCCCCGTTTATTGGATGTCATGCGGGGTGGAACCGTAGACCTCGTTCAAGGCAGCCGCTACGTAGACGGCGGCGGCGTTAGAAATTACGCCCTGCCGCGGCGCCTGGCCAGCCGCATGGTCAACCTGCTGTACCATTGGTGCGCCGGCTCGCCGCGGGAGTGTACCACCAACTTCCGAGTATTCACCAGAAGGGCGGCGTCGCTGGTGGTGGACCGGGCCAAAGGCAAGGATTTTGAGTTTGTTCCGGAAGCGGCGTTGTTGGTATTGGCGTCGGGCCTCAAAGTCTGTGAAGCGCCAATCCTCTTCACCGGCCGGACTAGAGGCCGCAGCAAGATGGGGACCAAACAGGCCCTTCGAGGAACCGCTTCCATGTTTACTGCTTCGTTTCAATTTCGCTTTGGCCTGGGACGCTTCTCCCGCCGCCGGCCCGCCCCATAGGAGGCGTCCGGGCAGGGCCTTTGGACTGTTAGCAATCCCCCATGGCTGAGATTCCAAGCCCAGCGGCAATTGATGAGTGGCGGCGTGTGCGAAGCCAGCGCCTTCGCCCGCTATGGTTACCGGACCACCGGTATAGGCTTTCCCTTGGGCAACTACCATAACGGCGCACCGGATAGAGGAATCGAGGCGGAGTACATCAACGTCGCCGACTTCATTGGGGGGATACGGCTCATGATCGAGTCCGCCCGCGTGGTCGGAGAGCGGGAGCTTACAAGGTTCAACCAGCGGATGGGCCTAGTCCCGGAGGACCTGAAGGAACGACTGGTAGAGTCCTCGGGTTGAGCTGGAGCCACGAGAGGAGCTTCCTCGAGGGCGGTTTACTCGCTCTTGGACGCCTCGTTGAACCAGTCGAGAATCTCGCTGCCGGTCATGAATACGACGCCTTCGAACCGGCGAATGTAGTCGAAGATCATGTCGTAGTACTTGATACGGTGGGGTACCCCCGTAATATACGGGTGGGTGGAAATGGCCATGACGCGGGCGCTTTCCGCCCCTTCTCGGTAGAGGGTGTCAAACTGGTCTTTGGCCCGGTGGAATATCTCCGCCGAGCCGTGGTGTTGAACCAAGTAGATGGGAATGTCGTTGAGCTCCACGGTATACGGCACCGCGACCAAGCGCCCGCTCTTGACCTTCATTTCGTAGGGCTGGTCATCGTTGCACCAGTCGCACACGTATTCGATTCCTTCTTCGGCCAGAATATCCGGAGTGTCAAAGGTCTCGGCCAGTCCCGGCCCCATCCAACCCCGGGGCGCCGCGCCCGTAAACTCTCTGATGGTGTCGATGGTGCGGCGTATCACCTCCCGTTCGTCCGGCTCGCTGTTGATCACCCGCTGTATGAACCCGTGGCCCAGCATCTCCCAACCCGCATCCAGGCTCTCCCGCACCAATTGGGGATAGCTGAGGCAGACGGAAGCGTTGAGGCTCACCGTCGCCCGGATGCCATGGCGGTCCAGGACCTGCTTGAATCGCCAGAATCCAACGCGCAGACCGTAATCGAACCAGCCAAAGTTGGCGATGTCGGGGATCAGACTGACTCCTTGAGGACTCGGTAGTACGGTCCGGGCCATGGCCGCGTTGATGTCCCACTCTTCTACGTTGATCACCGGCCAGACCGCCACCCGGGCGTTGCCGGGAAGCCGCAACGGCTTTCGATGGAAAATCGGAGAGTATTCAGCGCGCGGATTGGACATGACGGCTCCTTCTGCCACCGGCTATCTCCCAATCTCAGGGCCTCCAGGCCCAGCCCGGCTATGTTTTCGTTCTCTCAGCGGCTGCTAGACGTCGGCGCGGCGCGATAATGGACGAAAAGAGCATGTCGCAACAGGCTACTGCCCAAAGTTTTCATAAGGTCTGCTGGGGACTCGGGGATTGCTTTGATGTGGGTAGCTGGCATAGTAATAGGTCCGAGAAGATTTGTCCTCGAATAAATAAAATGGGATCGCACAACCCGATCCCATTTTCGAACGACCTGACGTGAGCCGGGGCCGACGCCAGGGGGTTGAGCGTGTCTAGCGTATCAATGACAAATAACCGTGTAAAGTTCTTAGGGTCTTTGCTCAGTCAAATGCCAGAGTAGTATTTTTTTTCGAAAAAGCGTAGAATCCGACAAAAGAAGGCCGTTTCCAAGCTTGAAGCGTCCCCACCGTCTATCATTCAAGCGGGCGAGGCTACGAAATTGGGGTAGCTGTAAGTAGCAACAAAACTTTATTAGACCGGGTCACCGCCTACCTGCCAGAGGAGGCTACGGAGCTCATAGGGCAGGCATACGCCTACGCCGAAGAGTGCCACACCGGTCAGACCCGCAAGTCGGGCGAACCCTACATTGCCCACCCCCTGGAAACCGCCCTGTTCCTAGCCGACCTCCGCTTGGACCCCCACACCATCATCGCCGCCTTGCTGCACGACGTGGTGGAGGACTGCGGTGTGACCTTGGACGAGGTGGAGGCGCGGTTCGGCCCCGAATCCGCCAAGTTGGTCGACGGCGTAACCAAGCTCACCCGCATGGACGCCCGGTTTCACGGCCCGACGGAGAACAGCCTGGCCCACGGCGACGAGCAGGACAGTCTCTACGCCGACAGTTTGCGCAAGATGCTGGTCTCAATGGCGGAGGACATCCGGGTGGTCCTCATCAAGCTGGCGGACCGGTTGCACAACATGAGCACTCTGGATGCGCTGTCCCCGGAAAAGCGGAAGCGAATCGCTCAGGAAACCCTGGACATATACTCGCCCTTGGCCCACCGGCTCGGCATCTGGGAAATAAAGTGGCGCCTCGACGACTTGGCCTTCCGTCACTTGGACGAAGCCAACTACCGGCAAATCTCCAACATGCTGGCCGCCAAACGCGTGGAACGGGAAGCCTACATCGAAAAAGTCGCCGCCCAGCTCCGGCAAGAGATGGAGCGGTTCAACGTCAAGGGAGAGGTCACCGGGAGGCCCAAGGGAATCTACAGCACCTACACCAAGATGCAAAAGTACGCCCAACAAGGCAAGGAGCTACAGGACATATACGACTTGTACGCCTTGCGGGTGCTGGTGGACACCAAGGAAGACTGCTACATGACCCTGGGAGTGATCCACGAACTCTGGCGCCCCATCCCCGGGCAGATCGACGACTACATAGCCACCCCCAAGGAAAACCTGTACCAGGCCCTCCACACTACCGTGATTTGCGAAGGCGGCAATCCCCTCGAGGTGCAGATCAAGACCTACGACTTGCACCAGATCGCCGAATACGGCGTGGCGGCCCACTGGAGCTACAAAGAAGGAAAATCCGGCGACCAGCGGTTCGAAGAAAAAATGACCTGGCTGCGCCAATTGTTGGAGTGGCAGCGAGACGTGGCCGGTACCGACGAGTTCATCGAGTCGGTCAAACAGGACATTTTCCACGATCAAGTGTTTGTGTACACGCCCAAGGGAGACATCGCCGAGCTTACGGCCGGGTCCACTCCGGTGGACTTCGCCTACAAGATTCACACCGAGTTGGGGCACAAGTGCATTGGCGCCAAAGTGAACGGCCGGTTGGTGTCCTTGGATACTCCTCTGGATAACGGCGACACCGTGGAAATCGTTGTTTCGAAGGCCGACCGCGGCCCCAGCCTCGACTGGCTCAACCCCAACCGGGGGTACGTGGTCTCGGCCAGCGCCCGCCAAAAGGTCCGCCAATGGTTCCGGCGCCAAGCCCGCAGCAGCAACATCCAACGGGGCCGGGAGTTGCTGCGCCGGGAGTTGAGGCGGTTCAGCCATCGCCTGACCGACGATGAAGTGCTGGCCATCTGCAAATACGACAACATGGACGATTTCTTGGCCCACTTGGGATCGGGCTTAATTACCGAGAGCCAGTTGGCTCACCGGCTGGCCCAAGCACGCCAGGAATCGGAGCCGCTGGCCGAGCAGCCCCGGCCCAATCTTCCTTTGTCCAGCCCCAGTTCCGGCATTTCCGTCTTGGGCGTGGGGGACTTGCTCATTCGCATGGCCCGGTGTTGCAATCCCATTCCCGGGGACGAGATTCTTGGATTCATCACCCGCACTAGGGGCGTTACCGTACATAAGAAGGACTGCGCCAGCTTGCGGAATGAAGACGAGCAAGACCGGGTGGTGAAGGTGAACTGGGGCGCGACCGAAGCCTTGTATCCGGTCCGGGTGAAGATGGCGTCCTACGATAGAGTCGGACTGTTGCGGGACATCACCGTGGCCGTCTCCGAGGAACGCGTCAACATGGCCTCGGTCATCACCCGGGAGCTTGAGGACGGCACGGTCACCATCGAGCTGACGCTGCACACCACCGGGTTGGACCAATTGGGCAAGTTGTTCGCCAAGCTCGAGGGAGTCCGAGGAGTCACTTCAGTTACCCGCGACCGGTCCAGCATCCCGGCCACGGCCCGCAACTAAGCGAACCGGCCCCGGTTCTTTTGATCCGCCAAGACGCGGGGCGTCCCTCCCCCGTACTTCTCCGCCGCTGGTATAATGGCCGGGCTTCACGTCGATAAACCCCTGTAGATGGTTTGCCCAATAATATTTGGAGGTAAACATAATGCCAGAGCGCACGCCGATAACCCCTTCGGGAATTGCTCCGAACCCCGCGCTTTCACCGGGTATCCGGGTTGGGGACCTGCTATTCATCTCCGGCAACATAAGCACCGACAGCAGCGGCGCCTTGGTCGGCGAGGGCGACTGCGAAGCCCAGTCCCGGCAGGTCATAGCCAACGTCCGGGCCATCGCCGAGGCCGCCGGGGCAACGATTCAGGACACGGTCAAGATTACTTGCTTTCTTACCGACATCAACGATTACGCCGCCTACGCCAAGGTGCGCTCCGAGACTTGGCCCAGCAGTCCGCCGGCCAGCAGCACCGTGGTGGTCGCCGCCCTAGTTCGCCCCGAGTACTTGGTGGAAGTCGAGGCGGTGGTTCGTATACCCGGCTAAACCTTTGGGAAGGGACCGCTTCTTGCTCCCGGGCCGCTGCCCGCGCCGGCCCGTCCCCGGTTCATTCGCGGTTTACTTGAAGATCCGGAGACATGGCCGGGAGAACACGGTCCACTCTTTGGTTGCCGGGTCGTACCTGGAGTTGACGAAAACCCGCCAGTCCTTCTCGTCCATATCGGGGTAGTCGGACCGGTAGTAATAGCCCGGCCATCTGGTCTCTTTCCGGTGCAACAAGTGGCGCATGTGGGCCTCACCCACCCAGGCCCGGTGAACCAACTCCCAACAACGGAGCAACTCATGGCGGTTTCGCGCCGCCAGCAGTTCCAGGTCCTCCCGGAGCATGGCCATCAGCTCCAGCCCCCGCAACAGCGTCGGTTCGTTGGTGGTGAACCCGGCGGCTACTCCGGCGGCATACTCGTCCATGAGCTTTTGGAGGCGGAACAGGCCCTGTTTAGGACGGAGGTAGTGGGGGTTCACTTCCGGGTCCGTCGACGCTCCCTGATGCCGGTCGAAGGTGAGCAGAGGCCGCAGGATTTCATTTTTCATGGCCGTGACCTTGTGATCGCTGACGGTAGACGCCCTCGAGTGATCGTAGGCGTAAGCCACGGCGGCTTTGCCGGCCAGCCGGCCCTCGGTGAATGACCCGGAAGAAAACTTGTGAGGGGAGGCGCCGACGCCGTCCCCGGCGGCGAAAAGGCCGCTGACCGTGGTCATCTTGTTGTATCCCCATCGGTAGTCTTGAGGCGAGACGCCTTCGGGTCCGCTGACCCAAGCGCCCGCTTCCCCCGAGTGGGACCCCATGATGTAAGGCTCGGCCAAGACCACTTCCGACGGTTTCTCCTCCGGCGCTATGTTTTGCGACGCCCATAGGAGGGCTTGGGAGACGGTCATATCCAGGAAGTCCTCCCAGGCTTCCTCGACCACCTTCCGCTTTTTTACGGGGTCTCCCGCCGCCAGGTTTTCTATTGCTTCCGGCGTGCGCAAATATATGGGCCCCCGGCCCGCCTGTATCTCGGTGAGCAACAAGTGGTTCCTTAGTGGAGTGGGCGTTGGGACCACTGAGCCGTAGGGATCGTATTTCTTTAGCTCGGGCAGACGCTCCTGAAAATAGTTCTGGCCGTAGGCATTATGGAAGTCGGCCCGGAAAAGTTGGGACCAAGCGCCCACCGGCCCGTAGCTGTCCTTGAACCGGCTGGGCACGAAGCGGTGCTCCATTTGGGTCATCTCGGCGCCCACCGGGATGATGATCCCGTAGACGGACCCGGTATCGAAGATGGAATACCAAGTCCGGCCGCTGCCCTCGCCGACGTTGCGTGGTCGAAACAAAGCCGTGGTGCCGCCGGCCGCGCTAATAACCGCCTTGGCCCTGAACAGGTATACCTTGTTGCTCCGCACGTCGAAGCCCATGGCCCCGGCTATCCGGTTATTGTCGTCATCCCCGGTCAGCAGGTGAGTAATGAATACCCTCTGATAATGATTTTCCGGGCCCAACGCCGTCTTGGCGGCTTCGGCGATTATCGGTTTGATGGACTCGCCGTGAATCATCACCTGCCAGCGTCCCTCCCGGACGTAGGTGCCGTCATCCTCCTTCCAGAAGGGGAGACCCCATTGCTCGAACAGGTGCACGGTGCCGTCCACGTGGCGGGCGACGTCGTAGGTCAGGTCCTCGCGGACGATGCCCATCATGTCATTTCGGACGTACTCCACGTAGTCCTCCGGCCGGTTCCAACCCCACCGCATGCCCATGTAGCAGTTGATGGCGGAGAGCCCCTCTCCGGTGGCGCCGCTGCGGTCCGTAGCCGCTTTGTCCACCATCACCACCCGCAGTCCCTTGGCCCAGTGGGTGGCTTCGAAGGCGGCGCCGCAGCCGGCCATTCCCCCGCCGATGACGAGCACGTCGCAGTCCACTATTTCAGTTTCCGGTTCCGCCATCATAAAAACCTTATCTCTCAAACTTCGGCGAAGGTATTTCGTCGATTTGCAGGATTGCCGGCTCGCCGAACAGCGAGGGCCCTTTGAGTTGGCTGTGGTCGGCTTCAGCCGCGCCTTCATGGGGATCGATAGATCCCAGGGGAGTGGTCCGCACCGGGAAAGTAAAATTTTCGGTCCTTCCGTCTCGAAAGCGTATGTCCCAGCGAATCTGTCCCTCTACGTAGACCGGCTGCACTTCGGCCCCCAAGGGCACGAAATCGGCGTACCCCCGGACGTGAATTGCGTTCTCGGGGCACAATTTGACGCAAGCGTAGCACTCCGAGCACATGTCCGGTTCCTGGTTGAGCCCTTTTTGGATGGCCGGGTCCAGGACCATCAGGTCGTTGGGGCAGATATAGACGCACAGGGGGCCTTGGTGTATACCCTCGCAGGCGTTGCAGGCGCCCGGGTCTACGTAGGCGGGCATCGCTCCTCCGGTTGATCAACATCGGGTGATTGATATCCGGCGATTAACATAAAGCGGTACGTATCCCGGCGGTCAAGCTCCGGCAACCAGGAATCTCCCTTGGGCCAAAGGCGGGTTTCGGAGCCAATCCGCTCAAGGTCCGCTGCAACAAGAGCAGTCGATTGGGTGCATGGACATAACCGGCGTGCGGTTTTGGAGGTACTCTTCGGTGACGAAAGACGACCCGGACCCGTAATTCTCGGCGCATTCCCGGGCCGCTTGCAGTATCTCAGCCCGTAGAGTGAGGGGCGCCGGCTCCGCGCCGCCTTGAATGATGTCGCGTATTAGAGTGCCGTACAGGTCGAGTTTCCCTTCCCGGTGGCCGCACAAGCCCTCGTAGGCTACCCCCGCGCACGCCGGGCAGTACCACCATTCCAGGGTAAAGACCGGCTCGATACCCAAGTCCGGCAGACCTTCGAATACGCGATGAGCGGCGTAGGTATCATAGAAGGCACCGACTCCGGCGTGGTCCCGCCCGAACATGTGGTGAGTGCAGCCCAGGTTCTTGCGGACGATGGCGTGGAACACCGCCTCCCTGGGTCCCGCGTAGCGCATGTCCCAGAGCAGGATGGAAGTCAAGTGAATATCTTGACGGAAGAAACCGCACTCCCGCAGACGGTCGTGAGCCAGTACTATGGCCTCGTCGATATAGTCGCCGGTCTTCTTCTCGCCGACCACGGCGCTTACCAGGACCGCGTCGGCTTTCGCCGCCAACCACGCCCCCTTCATCATCCATTCGTGGCCGGAGTGGGGCACGTTGCGGCTCTGGTGGGCTACCACCCGCTCCCAGCCGCGTTGGGCGAGAATATCCCGGAGCTCTCGCGGCGTATGCCAGAATTGGTCGAAGGGAGGGTTGATGACCGGGCGGTTGACCAAGGTGACCGGGCCGGCCACGAACCGGTCTCGGTACCCGTAGGTGCGCAAGACTCCGGGATGGGACATATCGGTAGTGCCGTAGATTTGGCGGGCCAGGAACTCTTGGTCGTAAGAGTAGGTTTCCTCGATGTCCATCACCGCCATTGGTTGGTCTTGGTAGGCTAACACTATCGAGTCCCCGGCTTTAACTTCCAAGCGCTCCAATTCTTCGTTGGAAATGTCCAGCACTATGGGCATACTCCACACGTAACCGCGGGCTAGGGTCATTTGCCGCGCCACCGAGTCCAAGTCTTCCCGCCCCATGAAGCCTTCTAGAGGCGAAAAGAACCCGTATGCGATGTTGACTACCTCCCGGGCTAGCTGGTCGCGGATAGCCACTCTGGGGAGGCGCCTTACCGTTTCTATTGCTGCCCGGCGAGGAGCAACCCGTTCTACCAGGCTCCCGCCGTGGGGAGACAGGGCGTTGTCTACTAACCAAGCTTTCTCGCCAAGCATATTGGGATGTCCATAAGAAGCGGCGGCCCTATCCCAGCCGTTCCGGCCGCGGTCCGGGGCTTTAATTCTGCATGGGGCCGCATTCGTTGTCAACCGGACTTCCCTCGGTTTATAGGGCTTTTTCATTGCCACCCTGAGCGGTAGCGAAGGGCCTAAAGTCCTAACCCGGGAACATTCTCTCTTGAACATAAGAAGACCCTGCGACTGACACTTCTCCCTTCCCAACTCCGGATGCGCCCCCCTACCGTGATAAATGTCAGGCCCAAACGTTCCGCCGGGACTCAGACCAAATCCAAGCCGTCACCGGGGCGTCATGGGGCCTCAATGACCGGGAACTACTCCAAACCTGCTCCCCAGCCCCCGGAATCCGCCCCAACCCGGCCAACGGGCTGGAATGGGGGGAAATGAGCGGAAATGAGAGGGGAATCGAAAAATCCGGGCTCACCTTTCGCCGAGGCCTTTCCAAAGTTGCTCACCTCCGCGCCCACTTCCGCGCCCACTTCCGCGAATGAGCAATGCTTGCGCAACCTGGATTCCCTGGCATGACGATGTGTGTATTTACGGACTTTGGAAATACCCTGCCTCAGTTTAATGCCTCCGGGAACGGCATTCTAACCGGGTGGGATATAATATCTTCGTTATTGGAGCTAATCGCCGGAGGGCCGAGAGCGGATGCCCGAGTTTTTCAACGTAGTGCCTCCGGAGAAGGCCCTTCGCGTCCTGCTCGACCAATTGGGAGCCGTCCTGATGGACCAGGCAACGAGCTTGCCTACCGCGGACGCTCTAGGAGAAGTTACTGCCGAAGCCGTATACGCTCCGGAAGACCTGCCGTCCTTTCCCCGCTCCACCATGGACGGGTTTTCCGTGCGCGCCGCCGACACCTTCGGGGCTTCGGAAGGACTGCCGGCCTACTTCAACGTTATCGGTGAAGTGGCGATGGGGCGGGAAGCGTCCGTGGCCTTGGGAGTGGCTGAGGCGGCGGTTACCTACACCGGCGGCATGTTGGCCCGCGGCGCCGACGCGGTTGTTATGGTCGAACAGACGCAACCCGTAGACCAAGCCACCATCGAGGTGCTGCGGCCCGTGGCGCCTGGCGAGAACGTGGTGCAAGTGGGGGAAGACGTTAGCCGCGGCGAATTGGTGCTGCCGGCAGGCCATCTCCTGAGGCCCCAAGACTTGGGCGGTCTGACCGCGCTGGGGGTGACCGAAACCAAGGTCTCCCGCCGCCCCCGGGTTGCTATCGTCTCCATGGGCGATGAGGTTGTGGCCCCGGAAATGACTCCCGCCGCGGGGCAGATTCGCGACGTCAACAGCTATACGGTTTCCGGCTTGGCGCGTCAATCGGGGGCTATCCCCATCGCTATGGGCATCGTGCCCGACGATTACGAGGAGCTATTGGCGGCGGCTAAGGAAGCGTTGGCCCGGTGCGACGTGGTCGTTTTGTCCGCCGGCAGCTCCGTCGGCGCCCGTGATCTCACCGCCAAGGTGATAGAAAACCTGGGCCGGCCGGGGGTCTTGGTCCACGGCATTTCCCTTCGACCGGGTAAGCCGGCCATCGTGGGGCTGGTGGATGAAAAACCGGTCTTCGGACTGCCCGGCAACCCGGTATCCGCCATGGTGGTTTTCGATCTGTTGGTCCGGCCTACCCTCTATCACCTCCGGGGATGCACTCAGCCGCCCACCCCGGAGGCCGCAAATGCCAGCTTGTCCCATGAAATCTCGTCGGCCCCGGGACGAGAAGACCACGTGCCGGTGCGGTTGGAGCAAGAAAACGGTCAGTGGATCGCCAACCCGGTGTTCGGCAAGTCCAGCCTCATCTATACCCTAATCAGGGCCGACGGCTTGGTGCGGGTGCCGCCGGACCGGAGCGGCCTCTACGCCGGTGAAGACGTGGCGGTGAGGTTGTTCCAAGGATGAGCCGGCGCCGGGACCACCGCCGGTATTTCCTGGAAGACGTTCCCTTGGAAGAGGCGAACCGGCGCTTTTTTGGCGCCCTGGAGGCGGCCGGCGTCCTCTCCCCCTTGCCCGGAGAGGCTGTCCCGTTGGCTCAAGCCCAAGGCAGAGTGACCGCCGCACCGGTATGGGCCGTCGAATCTTCACCCCACTATGACGCTGCGGCTATGGACGGTGCGGCAGTCCGCTCCCCGGACACCGTGGACGCAACCGAGACTTCACCGGTGCGGCTGGCGGTGGGGACCCAAGCGGTCTGGGTGGACACGGGAGACCCTATGCCGCCGGGGTATGACGCCGTGATTATGATCGAGCACCTCCACCGGATAGGCGACGACGCGGTGGAGACGATGGCCCCGGTGGCGCCCTGGCAGCACGTGCGGCCTATGGGTGAGGACATAGTGGCCACGGAAATGGTGCTGCCCGAGAATCACCGTCTCAACGCGGTGGACCTAGGCGCCTGCGCCGCCTCCGGGTCCACGGAGTTGATGGTGCGGCGGCGGCCTCGAGTGGCCGTCATTCCCACCGGCAAGGAGTTGGTGCCCGCCGGGTCACCGTCTCTCAAGCCCGGAGACATCGTGGAGTTCAACTCGTTGATGCTGTCCGGCTTGGTCCAGGAATGGGGAGGACAAAGTGAGACCCTGCCGCCGGTAACCGACGACCCGTTTCTGATCAAGGAGGCGGTATCCGGGGCGTTGGTGCAGTGCGACTTGGTAATCGTCAACGCCGGGTCCTCGGCCGGTTCCGAAGATTACACCGCGCCGGTCGTGGAGGAACTGGGCCAATTGCTGGTCCATGGGGTGGCAGTCCGCCCCGGCCACCCGGTGGTGTTGGGACTGGTCCGGGGTAAGCCGGTGATCGGCTTGCCGGGGTACCCGGTTTCAGCGGTCTTGACCGCCGAACTCTTCGTCAAGCCCCTGCTGGAACGAATGCTTGGGCTGGAATTGGAAAAACGCCCTGTGGTGGCCGCCCGCATCACTCGAAAGGTTCAGTCGCCGGTGGGGGAAGACGAGTACCTGAGGGTTAGGTTGGGCCGGGTAGGCGAAAAGCTGGTGGCGACACCGGTGCAGCGGGGCGCCGGGGTTATTATGTCCTTGGTTCAAGCCGACGGCTTGGCGCTGATTCCCCGATTTTCCGAGGGGTTGGACACGGGCGCCCAAGTCCAAGTGGAGCTACTCCGCCCTTTGGAGGAGATCGAAAACACCATTGTGGCTATCGGCAGCCACGACCTTACTTTGGACTTGATGGCCAGCCGCCTGCGCCGCGGCGGGGCCAAGGCCGGCAGACCCGTCAATCTCTCCTCGTCCCACGTGGGAAGCCTAGGAGGCTTGGTCGCTATGCGCCGGGGCGAGGCGCACCTCGCCGGTTCCCACTTGCTTGACGAGAATACCGGAGAATACAACTTGTCATACATCCGCCGGTACCTTCCCGATGTGCCCGTGGCTGTGGTCAACCTGGTGGGACGGGTCCAAGGACTGATCTTGCCCCCCGGCAACCCCAAGAGCATTGGCGACCTGACGGACCTCCCCCGGCCCGGCGTTACTTTCGTGAACCGGCAACGGGGATCGGGCACCAGGTTGCTGCTGGACTACAAGCTAAAGTCCTTGGACATTGCGCCGGATAGCGTGATTGGCTACGGACGCGAAGAATACAGTCACCTGGCGGTGGCCGCCGCGGTCAAGGGAGGGTCCGCGGACGCCGGCTTGGGCATTCTGAGCGCGGCCCGCGCCTTGAAGTTGGACTTCGTTCCGCTCCTCAACGAGCGCTACGATCTGGTCATACCGCAGGTATACTTCCGCAGCCGGCTGCTTGAGCCTTTGCTCGAATTGCTCCAAGTCCAAGACTTCAAAAGAGAAGTCGACGCTTTGGGCGGCTACGATACCAGCGACATGGGGAAAGTAGTGGCTGAGATCGGCTGATGTTCCAACGGGAAGATTCGCGGCCCAGGGTTGGTTGGCAGGGCTGCGGTCTCGGCGGCGCGGCGGACTCGCTGCAGGTCCGAGCTCCCTACCATTGCCGGTACTTGTTGACAATGGGCAAGCGCCGGTCTTTGCCGAAAGCCCGGGGCGTGATTTTGACGCCCGGAGGGGCTTGCCGCCGTTTATACTCGTTGCGGTCTACCGCGGAAATTACCTGGCGCGCTACCTGGGGATCGAAACCCATGGACACCATATCGTCGTAGCCGGCGTCCTCCTCGGCGTAAGCCTTGACCACCGGGTCCAGCACGTCGTAAGGAGGCAGGGAGTCTTGGTCCAGTTGCCCTTCCTTCAGTTCGGCCGAAGGCGGCTTATTGATGACCGCAGCGGGAATCACCGGACGCGGGTCCAAGTGTTGGTTGCGCCAGCGGCATAATTCATAGACCATGGTCTTGGGCACGTCCTTGATCACCGCGAAGCCGCCCGCCATATCGCCGTAGAGGGTTGCGTAGCCCATTGCCATCTCGCTCTTGTTCCCGGTGGTCAAGACCATCCAGCCGAACTTATTGGAAATAGCCATGAGAACGGCGCCTCTGATCCGGGCTTGGAGGTTCTCCTCGGCCACGTTGGCCTGGGTACCCTGGAAATGGGGTTGGAGCATGTCTTCGAAAGCGGCGTGAGCTTGCTCGATGGGCACGGTCCAAAGATCGATACCCAGGTTATGCGCCAGTTCCTTAGCGTCGCTCACGCTGCCCTCCGACGACCACCGGGAGGGCATGCTTATGCCGGATACGTTGCGTGGCCCTAGCGCGTCGACGGCGATGGCGGCGGTAAGGGCCGAATCCACACCGCCGGACAGTCCCACCAAGGCCTTGCCAAAGCCGGACTTACGCAGATAGTCCCTGGTACCCGTTACCAGGGCGTGATAGACCTCTTCGACTTCGCTCATCACCTGATGAGCCGGTTGCCGGTTCTCCGGGCCCGGGCGGTCTGTTTGCCGGGCTTTTTCTTGGAAGCCGGAAACGTAAATCGTCTTGGAAGCGCCGATCTCTCGCAAAATGGTGGGGTTTTCCTTACGGGGGCGTGGGTCTCGGAGCCTGGCCCGGAACACGGCTTCAATGTCCAAATCGGCGACCACCAGGGATTCGGCGAACGTCGGCCCCCTGGTTACCGGGGTACCGTTCATGTCGCAAACCAGGCTGGCCCCGTCGAATACCAATTCGTCCTGCCCGCCCACGGCGTTCAAGTAGGCGACGTGAAGCTCGTTGTCGGCGGCCCGGGTGGAGACCATCTTTTCCCGGTAGGCCCTTTTACCGGCATGGAACGGCGAGGCGTTGATGTTTACGATAACCTCCGCTCCGGCCTCTCTTTGCACTGCGACAGGGCCTACGGGGTACCAAATGTCCTCGCAAATGTTGACACCAACTTTGACGCCGTTTATGACGTAAACTGGGCAGGTGTCTCCCCGCCGGAAGTATCGTTCCTCATCGAAGACGCCATAGTTGGGCAAGTATATTTTGGCGTAGGAATCGATCAACTCCCCGTTGTAGCCAACCGCTGCCGCGTTGGCTATGTCCGTTCCGAGTTGGACGTATCCCACGACGACGGCGATGTCCTTCCCGGAGGCGACCACTTCTTTCATGGCCGCCACGTTGTCCCGCAGAAAGGAAGGCTTGAACAGTAGGTCCTCCGGAGGGTAGCCGGTGGTGGACAACTCGGGAAAGGCAACCAAGTCGGCCTTTGCTTCCCGGGCCCGCGCGACGTACTCCAGCATGACCGCAACGTTGCCCGGAATATCGCCTACCGTAGTGTTTATTTGGGCGAGGGCCACCCGCAAGGTTCGTGTCATAATCACCCCACCGGTTCTTGCCGCCGAGTATATATTAAGTCAATTTCATGCCAAGCGCCAAAAGCGGCCCCGCCCCCAATGCCAGATAGCCTCAACTTGGCCCTATGAATGGAGTGGCGCCGGAGCATGACTTGCCGGGTTGATCGGCCGCGTGACGGTTAGTTTGGACGCGCTGTCTTGCTATGAAAACACCAGCGAGCCATTCGGCCCCCCTGACTAGGCCTTCTGAAGGCTGTGGACGCTTCCGGGCTTCGCAGCCCTCGCCATGATTGGTGAGCGCCAACAACGGCTGGCCCGGTCGCTTCCTTTTTACTTTGGATGGATCGTCCTCGTTGTTTCCGCTTTGACCAGCTACTCCTCGAGGCCCCTGATGGCCGCGGCCACTCTATCCGTGTTCGTAGTGCCGATGACCGATGAGTTCGGGTGGTCCCGCGGCCTCTTTTCCGGCGCTCTCAGCCTGGGCGGTCTTTGCGCCGTAGCCGTATCCCCGGCGGTCGGACGCCTGATCGACCGCTATGGGTCCGGCCTGGTGGTCGGCGTCACGTCCGGACTGGTCGGCGCCTTCGCCATTGGACTTTCCGTGGTAAGTCAAAGCTGGATGTTCTATTCCTTGTACGTTCCGGGCCGGATGCTTTTCGCCAGCCCCTTGGAGTTGGGCACCGCGACGGCGGTGAGCAACTGGTTCATTCGCCGCCGGCCTCTTGCCCTAGCCTTGCTGGGAGCGTCTCAAGGGACCGGACTGGCCCTGATGCCTCCCTTGGTTCAGGTTATCATCAGCGGTTGGGACTGGCGGGTAGCCTGGATGTCCTTGGGGATATTTACCGTATCCGTCGGCGTCCTGCCTTCACTGTTGTTAATGGCCAGGCGGCCTGAGGATATCGGGCTGGAGGTTGACTCCGGTGGTTCCGAAGGCTCTCCTCCGGCCCATCGAGACATGGCCGACAAAAGGGATGACTGGACGGCTGACGCCGAGGCCAACTTCACCGCGGGAGAGGCCCTTCGGACCCGGGCGTTCTGGATTTTGGCCGGATTTTCGGCCTTTGGGTTCATGGCCCAAGCGGGGGTTTCATTGCACCAGGTGCCCCACTACATAAACCAGGGGCTGTCCCCGTCCTCGGCGGCGCTGATGGCCAGCGCCTTCGCTTTGTCGCAAGTCGTTGGTGGATTCCTGTGGTTCAACACGGCACGGCGGGTCCCGGTAAGGTTGCTATTGTCGCTGGCGGGTCTCTCGGTAGCGTTGGGCGCCATGGGGACCGGGGTCAGCAGCACCATTGGTTGGGGTTTGGGGTCGGCTTTTGCTTTGGGCGCCGGCATCGGAGGGTTGCAACTGCTGCTGCGGCTGGTGTGGGCCGACTATTATGGTCGAAGGCACCTGGGTGCCATTCGCGGGCTGGCGCTGCCGGTGCAGATAGGCGGGCAGGCCGTTGGCCCCGTCGTAGCCGGCTTCATGTTCGACTTCACCGGTACTTATCTACCAGCATTTTTCATATTCGGAGTGGGTGTAGCCGTAGCGGCGGTGCTGGTGTTGACTGCCGTGCCGCCGAGAAGGTCTATCGAAGATAGAAGATAACGAGGGCCTGTGAGTCGCCCTGCTGGGTTTTCTCAAGCTATGGCCCCTGCGGTCAGTCTCCCTGCTTCCGGCTCACCACAGCGAAGAGAGGGTCTCCCGGGGGGCTTTGGCCCCCATTGACGAGACCGGCCCGGATATCGACGAAATTCCCGGCAGCCTCCATATAGGAGGCCACCAGCTCCATTCGCCCTTGGTCGGTGGAGTTGCGCCACATGAGTACTGCTTTGGTAGGGAACATGCGGTTGGAGAAAGTAACGATAAAGCTGCCGCCCGGCTTGAGGAGGCGGTTGATTTCCTTGAAGACTTCCACCGGATGCACCAAATACTGGGCTGATACGGTGATTACCACCGCGTCGAAGGAGTCCGACTCGAAGGGTAGGACGGGGTCCCGGTTCAGGTCATGGATTACGTACTCGTCCAAGTCCGGGTTGTCGGCCATCTCGGGGGCGTTGAGCCCCAGTCCGACCATTCGCTTCTTGGGGTGGTCATCGGGCCAATGAGAGCGCCAGCTACTCATCAGGTCCAATACCACGTAATCGGGCGGTATCTGGTCGCGGAACACCCGGCCCACGGCCTCGATGGCGTAGTCGTCGATGTGAACGACCAGCCTGGGAGAGGCGTAGAACAGGCTGTCGTCGCTTTCGTCTTCGCGTCGAAAGGAATCGGGCGGATAATCGGTCGGGCTGATCAACTGCTTTATCCTTTTCGAAAACGCTTTTCGAGTGCGGCGGAAAGGCAGCCGATTTTGCGTCGGCCAATTTTAACACGGTTTTGGATTTAACCTCTGGTGAGTTGCTTTGCCAAGGGGGTACAATCCGTTAGATAGCAGCGCCGCCAAAGCGCATTCTCATGAAGGTGATAGGAATGACCCAGGGACAAGATGTTCGCCAAAGCCACCCCTATTTCATGTACGACGCCATCCACCGGCAGCCTCAAGCCATCGAGGAGATGCTGCGCAAACATGAGGACGGGGCCCAAGAGGCCGCCGCCAATTTGGTAGAAAGACGGCGGCTGTATATAGTGGGCATCGGCACTTCCTGGCATGCCGCTCTGGTGGCCCAGCACTGGTTCCGACGGTCCTGCGCCCGGGCCTTGGACGTCCAAGCCTGGCATTCCTTCGAGTTTTGCGGATACCCGCCGCCATTGAACAAAGAGGACGCCGTCATAGTCATCAGCCACCGGGGTACCAAGACCTACTCTTTCTTGGCCCTGGAAATGGCCAAGGCCGCCGGCGCGTACACGGTGTCCATAACCTCCACCAACCCCGGGTCCAGGATTCAGGCGGCCGACACTGTTCTTAATACCGTAGAGCAGGAACGGTCCGCCGCATTCACGGTGAGCTACACGACCGCGTTGACTGTGCTGGCGTTGCTGGCGGTAGCTACCGGACGCCGGACGGATAGCAGTGAAGACCTGCCATTACTCCGGGCCCAGTTGGAAGAAGTCCCGCAAATAGCAGCGCGGGTGCTAACTCAAGAGACTGCGGCCCGGCAAGCGGCGCAGCGGTTCCGGGAGCGCGGCCGGTTCCTTTGCGTCGGCTGGGGGCCGAATACCGCCAATGCCTACGAAGTAGCCTTGAAAATCAAAGAAACCAGCGCCAGCGACTGTGAAGGGCTTCAAATCGAGCAGTTGCTCCACGGGCCTTTTTGTTCCGTGAGCGAGGAGTGTCTGCTAACCTTGATTGCGCCCCCCGGGCCGGGCTACGAGCGGGCTTCGGATATAGCCCGGGCCTCGCGGGAGGTTGGCGCCGGCGTGTGGGCCTTGGTAGAGGAAGGTGACGAACTGCTATCCGGTCTGGCCGCGGAGTCATTTGCTATGCCTCAAGCGCCTGAATTTTGGAGTCCGTTGGTTTATGTACTACCCCTTCAGTTGTTCACCTACTACTTAGCCTTGGCCCGGGGTACCCACCCTGACCTGTTCCAGCAAAACAATCCCAAGCAGGCGGCGGCCCGCCGGCAGTACGACCTCTGATGAAATGAAGTCCCCCGCCAAACCGGGGATGAATCTTCTTTCTTGGAGTGATCACGCCGGACCTAGAGGTATTCACGGGCATAGAATATTAGAACCGCATGGAGACCGGATTAGAACCGCCCAGGGGCCGGCGCCGGGAGCCGGCCCGGGAGTTATCGATGAAATGGGGCTATTGCTGAAAGGAAGGAGGCGCTAATGGCAACGGATGAGGCGAAGTCATTTATCGAACAAGCCCAGCAGGACCGGGGGTACACCCTGGAGATGCACCGTATCATGGCCGCGGAGGACCTGGAATGGGCCAAGAAGTACAATGAGTTTATCGAGGCCACTTACACCGGTCAGCGGTTGCTGGACCGCAAGACCAAGGAGTTGCTTCAAATAGTAGTAGAAGCCGCCCTTAGAGCTGACGTTGAGCAGATTCAAGCTCACGTTAGGGTGGCGCTCCGCGAGGGCGCCACGCCCCGGGAGATTCTGGAGGCGTTGCAGGCCGTCATCGCACCGATGGGGGCCCTGGCTTTTCGCCGCGGGGTCCAAGCCTGGGCCGCCGAGACGGGCCTAGAGGGCCTCTGAACAAGCCGTCGTCTTGATCCGACCGG
This sequence comes from Dehalococcoidia bacterium, assembly GCA_965197665.1. Lineage (GTDB taxonomy): Bacteria > Chloroflexota > Dehalococcoidia > Lucifugimonadales > UBA3495 > CBDANO01. The sequence goes on along the minus strand of CBDANO010000005.1, from coordinate 1,156,328 downwards.
CCGCAGTTCACGGACTTATTCGGGGCATGCCCGGCGCCTGCGGATGATGGTTGGAGCGAGGAGCTTACCGTTCCCGTACCACCCGGTTCCGCAGTACGCCAATGTCGCTGATCTCTATCTCGATTACGTCGCCGTCTTTCATGTTCTCGCCGGCGCCTTCCGTGCCCATCCACAGCACGTCACCCGGGTATAGAGTCAGGTAGCGGCTCATTTCGCTGATGTAAGTGCGGACGCCGAAAAGGGCGGTCGAAACGTCGTATTCGCATACCACCCGCCCGTTGAGGCTAACCTTGCAGTGAAGGTCGTCCGGGTCCAAGCCGGTGACGATCCAAGGCCCCATTGGCTTGAACGTGTCCGTGTTCTTGGCGCGCCACATGGTCCGGTCATTCCGTTGCCAGGCGCGCTCGCTCACGTCGTTGCCTATGGTGAACCCGAGGACGTAGTCCAAGGCTTCCGCTTCCGAGACGTTCTTGCACTTCTTTCCGATGACTGCCACCAGTTCACCTTCGTACTGCACTTCCTCGGTGGCGTCCTTGGGTACTATGATTGGCTCGCCGCTGGCGATCAAGGCATTGGCCGCCCGGTAGCCAACGTCGGCCTTCGTGGGTAAATTGGGCTGGGTCCCCGCGTTGATGGCAGCCCAGGTTGCATGCTCCGGATAGTTTATTCCGGCGGCATAGAAAGTCGGCGGTATTACCGGCGCCAGCAGCTTCACGGAGCCGAGGGGATGAGTGTCGGAGGCCCTTGTGTAGCCGTCAAAGGGGCTTCCGTCCACCGCGACGACGGTTTCGCCCTCGACTATGCCGTAGGATACCTTGTCGTCAGCCTTGAACCTGCACCATTTCATGTCCGAATCTCCTCTTTGGTCCGGTAAGTATGAGGTTGGGCTCGACTGAGCTCAACCTCCCCCGTCCGCTCCGCGGCAGTCCAGCGCCCATGGAGCCGGTGGCCGTTAAACATGTTGCCTATCTTTGCTTACGCTTCCCTTCCGGCGGACCGGGGCCCCGGCCCAACTTAGGCTCAGCCTAATGGTAGGCCCGTATATTGCTTAGCCTTGGTCAGCGTTTTGCCATACCATGGCTGCGGCGCCGACCATTCCCACGCCGTCGCCCAGTCGGCTGGGCACTAGGTCGAAGTCCTTGTGCGGCTCGCTCATGGCCTTGGGGAGCATCAGGGCTTTGATTTTCGGCAGCAGTCCCAACTCCTCCAGTCCCGCGGCAACCCCTCCTCCAAGGACCAGAAGGTCCGGGTTGAACAGGTGGAGAACGTTGACCAGCCCCACGGCCAGAGCTTGCACCGCTCCTTCCACCACCTCCGTCGCCAATTCGTCCCCTTGGGCCGCCGCTCGAAACACGTCCTCGGAGGTGATGGCGGAGCCGATTGCTTGGGCCGTCAGGGATGAGGTGGGCGAACCGGAACTGGACAGCCTTTCCCGAGCGGTCCGGGCGATGGCGGTGCCGGAAGCAAGGGATTCCAAATGCCCCCGGTTGCCGCACTGGCATTGGGGCGCGGTTTCCCCGGTGTCGATGGTCATGTGTCCTATCTCGGCCGCCAAGCCGCCGGCCCCGGAGAACAACCGGCCCCGGTCTATCACGCCGCCGCCTATGCCGGTGCTGATTGTTAGGTACACCAGGGTAAGGGGCGGCCGGCCCATATCCGCGGCTTCGCTCCCTGCGCCGTAATGAAACTCGGCCAGCGCGGCAAGATTGGCGTCGTTCTGCACCCACACGGGATAACCCGTCATTGGTTCCCACCGGTACTTGAGGGATACCCCGTTCAGGACGCGGAGGTTGGGCGGGTCGTACAGGATTCCCGTTTCCGGGTCCACGGGCCCGGCGATGGCGATACCCACTCCGGCGATGGAAGAACCGCCGCACCAAGCTATGGCGTCGCGTAGCAGCCCGTCCGCGGACTCCAACAGCTCCGATTGGCTGCCGTCCTTGGGATTGGCCGCCCGAGACTGCCAGAGGAAATTGCCTCCGCGATCAACTATGGCGGCCCGGGTCCAGGTACCGCCCCAATCCATAGCAATCGCCGCCGGCTGGGTCATGGGCTCATTTGAGTGAATTCTTGGGGCAGGCTTATATTGATATCCCGGTTGAAATCGAACACTCGTATGTTCATGAAGATCGACACGGCTTCACCCATGACCATGTCAATCTCGAATCTTCGAGCATAACCCTGCTCATCGACCCAGACATCCAAATTTCTAATCTCTATTCCCTGGAGAAACTCCTCCGTTACCTCCCCGCCTACACCAAAGGACTGGCCGTAAGAGTCTCTAATCTCCGAGTCGAGGTACTCCCAGACCTCTTGAAAATCGAACTGGACATTCAGCCGCTCCGTTTGGATTCCGTCGACTTCCTCCCGACCCCTGGAGGCGACGTTATACAGTTCCCAAGGGGTGTCCTCGGCGGGAAAGAAGCTATTTGTAAATTCTCGGGGGTCTGAGAATGGGAGTGTACCGGACAAGTTGGCCATAGCCCCCATGTCCATCCTGACCCAGCCCTCGCCTGGGAGTTTGGTGTAAGCAAACGGTAGGTCGACGACTTGCTCTATGGTCTGAGTGCTTGCAGACGATTCGATTTCCATGACGTTGCGTATCCGGTCGTTACGGCTCAATTCCATATCCATGGATATGGACAACTTTTGGCCCAGCGCCTCCCCGCTCAAGTCGAGTCTGGCTCGGAAGCTTGACACCGCCTCCATGATTTCGTTGGAGCGCTTCAACAGGTCCAGCGGCCTCTGCTCCGATCCCGAAGAGGCTGTTGGCGAGGCCTCGTTCCCGGGAGTTGCCGCGGATGTTGACGACTCCCCCTGCTTCTGCGCCGGAGAAGCTGTTGGGGAAGTTTCGTCCTCAGGGGTTGCCGCCGGTATCGACGACTCTCCCGATGCCGGAGATGCTGTTGCTGGAGAAGCGTCAGGAGTCGAAGAATCCCCGCAGCCAGGCGCCGCAGCTAGGGCCAGAGCTACCGCTAGGAAGATGATTGGAAGGTAGTTCTTCGGGCGGACGAAAACTTTCACAGGCCCCCAGGATAATCCCACGCAGCTACTCACCCCCAGGAATTTCGCCCCAAGTGTATCACGGAAGCATGCCGCCTTTTATCCACAGACGAGGCGCGCCTACGGATTAGCTTGAGGTTGGTCTTCCTCTAATCCCAGCATCTCGTTGAGGGTGCTGCGTAAAGTATCGGCCGTTATTGGGCCAACAAATTTCTTGATGGTTTCGCCGTCCCTGTCGATGAAGATTTTTTCGGGGATACCCCTTATTCCGTAATCGATAGCAATTAAGCCCTCGCCGTCGAAGCCGTTGGGGTAGGGTACGTCATAACGCTCGATGTGGTCCAAAGCGGCGCCGCGGCTATCCCAAATATCTACCCCCACGAACTCCACCGGCGCCCCCCGATACTCACGGTAGACCTGGGCCAAGTCCGGGGCTTCGTGCCGGCAGGGGGGGCACCAGGACGCCCAAAAATCCAACATTACCAATTTCCCTCGAAGGTCGGCCAAGTCCAATGTCCCGCCTTCACCAGCACCCGCCGCGGCGGGGCCGCTGAACAATTCCAACGTAAAGCCCCGGGCAGTCCTTTGGTCGATGTCGACCTGGCCGAATTCGTCGTTTACTCCCAGACCTCCCGGGTTGCTGCCCGATTTAACCGAGGCCCAAGCCAGCACGGATATAAGCGCCAGGACCGGGACGGCGGTCCCCAGCAAGATCCAACCTCGTTTACTCAAGCTGGCTTCTCGACACGACTAGCCTCCTTAGCCGCCGGGACCATCAGGCGGTTCCACCGTTGCACTTGGCCCGAGAATACGTGAAACCAGCCCCACCCGCTGTCGGTCGTAAATGTCCTCCGCTACCCCGCCCTGCTGGAACCGTTCGTCCAACTCCGCTATTTCCCTAACTATGGCGTCCCGGTTTGCCGGCTCCTTCGTAACTCCGCTGGAGACAGACCCCGAGGTTCCGGGCTGCCGCTTGGGGGCCTTGAGGACGCCGAATAGGAGCAAGAAAGCCAGGACTGCGCCAAGGGCGCTGGGGATGGCGATCTTCCAAAATGTTCCGTCGGTTACCGATTTTTCCAAGCGCGCCCCCAGGCTGGGTTCAGGAAGATTGCTCAGCTCGAGAGTTATTCCTTGCCCCCGTCCGAAGTCCCTGCCCTCCCACACTCTGTAGAGGGAGGAGTCGATACTCACCTCGGAAACGGTTTGCAGCGGTGATACCGTGACGCCCGGCAATCTATGAGGTACCAATACCTGATAGACCTCCGCGCCTTGGGGTAGGGACTGACGGTAGGAGACCCGGTCGCCCCGGTAAGGAAACCGAAAAGTGAAATCTAGGCTGTGTTCCCCCGGCGTGACGGCTGACGTAAGAGCGAAACCGGTGCCGATGGATATGATGTCGCCGTCCGGCAGGTCCGAGCGGACGTCCAGCCCTTCGGCTTGGGGCGGGAGCGCGAAACGCAGAAAGTTTAGACGCTCCGGGTTGGCCAGGTCGGGCAGGAGGGTACGGTCGCTGATATTGTCTAGGAGCACGAATTCCAAGGCTGAGACCTCCCGGTTCTTAGCGTCCACGTCGGCAATCACCAAGAGTTGGCGGGCCACTTTTACCACCGAAGCATCCTGGGTGGGTTCGTAGACGGTGAGCCGCACCTCGTCGGACAAGTCTTGGAGACTCAGCGACGTGCTATAGAACACTCCCGCATAGTCCACGCTGAGGGTATAGACTCCGCCCTCCCAACGAGGAACTTGGTCAAATTCAAACCCCCCTTCTTCATCGGCGGCGACTTGTCTGGTGGCGGCCAATTCACCCTCTGGGCTTGCAACTAGCAAGAGTACAGGAATATCCGGTGGTAGGGCCGCATCTCCGGTACCGGCAATGACACGGCCTCGGATCGTGGTTGGTTCTTGAGCTTGGACCTCGATGGCGCCGTCGACTGCAACTACCGCTATTAGGGATGCCGCAATCAGCAGGGGAAGAATAAGTCCGGCCCTATGGAGAATCGCAAAGGTCATCTCACTTTCAACGAAGCTCCGCATTCCGGGCAATTAGTCATTTCAGCCGCTGGAGCCGACCCGCAATTGGGGCAAGGGGCCGGGCTTCCATTGGCGCTCTTAAGGGCTGCCCGGGCCGCTAGGACTTCTTGCTCCAAGAGCTGGCCGGGAGGGCCCGTATTCTCCGTCATCTCTTGCTTCAAGACGGCGGCCGCTTGCAATCGATAGCTCCGCAGCTGTTCCCGGTATAGGTTCTCCGGAATGCGGCCCAACTGGAACTCCAGCTGAAGCGTTCGTACGGCGTCATAAATGTTTTCCAGTTCCGGCGCCCCAGGACCTGATTTGTCCTGCGGCCCGCTTCTGACGGATCGCAGACGGGACCTCAGGAAGGGATAGGCCAGCACCGCGATGCTAAAAGCCGCGAGGACGGCGCCCACCACCAACGCCGTCATGCTAGCTCAGGTCCTTGTGTGGAATTGAAGCCATCGGCCGATCGATTGAAGCGTCCGCCCTTCGCCCCGAAATCGGGTGTGGCCTGTCGACGGTTGATGCGGCGGCCAACAGTATTCTACGCCGTACTGGGTTGAGTGCCGGAGGGGACCGGCCTGGGGCCGCCAACCCTGGCGGGGGCGCGGACGGACTGGGGCCACAACGAGACCAGCGCGCCAAGGACCAGCACCGGACCCGCCACCCACATCCACCAGATTAGCGGGTTCACCAAGATGCGAAATCCAACGCTTCCGTCAGGCATGTTTTCGCTGGGGACCACGTAGAGGTCTTCAACGGGGGTCGACCTTATAGCCGCCCGGGTGGACGCCATGTTGAACGAAGGATAGAACGAGCGCTTGGGCTCGACGGCCCCCAAGGACTCGCCTTCCCGGTATACGTTTACTGTGGACACGAACTCGGTCCGGTTACCCTTGGGTTCAGCCGCCGTTCCCAGGTACTCCAACTCGTAGTCCTCAACGAAGACCCGCTCCCCCGGCGCCAAAATCACGTCTTTTTGGGTATTGAAAAACGAAGTCCCGATTACACCCAAGGCAACCATTACAATCGATAGGTGGACTATATACCCGCCGTAGCGGGGGCGGTTGGCCGCTATGAGGCGAATGAAGGCCGTGGCGTAGTTTTCGCCCCCGCCGCGGCGCCGCGACATGGTACCGCGGTACCACTCCGCAAAAATACCGGCGGCAACCAGCGCCCCCAAGCCAAACCCGATCAGGGCGTATTCCTGCCGCATGCCCAGGCCGACCAGTATCACCACCACCGCTATCGCCGCGGAAACGGGGACCAGCAACGCCCGGCGAAGGCTGGCCCAAGTGGCCCGGCGCCAGGGCAACAGGGGGCCTACCCCCATGAGGAAGATCAGACCCAAGAGCAGCGGGCCGTTTACTTGGTCGTAGAAGGGTCTAGCCACCGAGATTTCATCACCCCCGACGAGCCGGGAAATCAAGGGGTACACCGTCCCCCAGAGGGTAACGAAAGCTATGGCCAGCAAAAGTAGGTTGTTCACCAAGAACGCGGCTTCCCGGGAAAGCATCGAATCCAAGGATTGGGCGCTCTTTAGCAGTGAGTAACGCCAGAAGAAGACGGCGAAGGGCACTATCACGCCCACCGCTAGGAACACCAGGAATATCCATCCCAGCGTCGACGCGCCGAAGGAATGGACTGAAGGGACCGGCCCGCCCCGGTTCATGAACATACCGTACAACGCCAAGGCGAAGGCCACGTTGATCAGGGCGATGTTCCACATACGGAACATTCCCCGGCGCTTTTGCACCATGATGGAGTGAACGAAGGCGGTCAGGCCCAACCAGGGCATGAAGGCGGCGTTTTCCACCGGGTCCCAGAACCAGAACCCTCCCCACCCCAGAATGGTGTAGGCCCACCAAGAACCCAACAGCAGGCCGCCGGCCAGAAGACCCCAAGCCACTATCCCCCAAGAACGGCCGGAGTCCACCCACTCGTCCCCCGTTTTGCCTCCGATTAGCGAACCCAAGGAGAAAGCGAACGGTATGGAAATAGCTATCAGACCGGCCATCAGCGCCGGCGGATGGAAGAACATGCCCAAGTGGGTCAATAGCGGGTTGATTCCCTCACCGTCGGCGGGTGTAACGGGCAGTTTGTCAAAGGGATTGGCCATGAACCCCATCACGGCCAAGAAGAACGCCAGCACCACCATCAGCACGGCGGCGGTGTAAGGGAGGGTGTCCCGCACCTTGACCGGCGCCAGCCATAGGGCCAAGGCCGACATCACCGACAGAGCGAATGCAATGAACAGCAACGAACCTTCGTTGCCCGCGTAAAATGCTACCCAAGTGAAGTGGTCGGGCATCGCCAAGTCGCTGTGACGGGCTACGTAAGCAACTTCGAAGTCCCGGTTGATGAAGGACACCACCAGGCATAAGGTGGCTATCAATAGAACCAGGACGGTCAAGTAGGCGGCGCTGCGGGCGCTTTCGGCCAGCGCGGGAGCAATCCGCAGCTTACCCGCCACGGACCCAAAGGCGGCGTATGACGCCAGCGCCAAGGCGATCCACAGGGATATTGCTCCCAGGTCAGCCATCTCTCGTAGTATTGTCCTCCCGCGTGATTTCTACGCCGTCGGCTTCGGCGCCGGATGTTCCGCCGCCATCTTCCCGCGCTCCGGAGTTGCCGGGTTGCGGGTCTTCCCTTACGCTTCCCAAGAGTCCGAGATCATGGTCGACGGTCTCCAAGTAAGGCTCCAGACCCTCTTGATTGGGCAAGACCAGCGGTGCTTCGGACGGGCGGCGGGCGGCCATCGCCTTCAGGACGACGAACCCGGCGCCCAAAGCCGCCGCTATGCCGATCACCGGCAGGAACCAAGCTAGAAGGTTGATCCCTGATTTGGGGGGCGCCGCCAGCACGTCATCTCCATACCGGTCAGCAAAGAAGTCCAGGATTTCCCGGCGGGTAGCGCCTTGAGACAGCATCTCCCGGACCAGGTTGCGCATCTGTTGGGCGACGGGGACCTGGGCTTGATCGATGGTTTGCGCCGGGCACACCGGGCATAACAGCATTCGATCGATGGATTGGGCTTCCTTTTCCTCGTAGGCCGACTGAGGCTCACCATCCTGGGCATTGGCGAGGCCCGGCGCCAGGGTCGAAATCGCAAGGACCCCCAACGCGCCGCCCAGAATGGCCAACCATACCGGCGTAGGTCTACTGTACATAAGCGCCCCACGAGGCTTGCCTTGGAAAAACTCGCATAGGAGGCTGGTTATTCAGTATCAATGGCGCAAGACCGAGTTTAGCTGTCCTTGGCCGGTTCCTGAAATATTATCTTTACCAGAGTTTGAAGGTCAGGCGTCTCCAGGTCGGGCGTTGCTTCCGGAGTTGGCGTGGAGGCGGCGCCCCGCCGGTTAACCCACACTGTCTTGATACCTAGGGCGCCGGCGGGGACGATGTCGTGATACAGGCTTTGCGCCACGTGAACGTGCTGGCCTGGGTCTATCTCCATTTTTGATATGGCTTGAAGGAAATTGCGCTCCGCGGGCTTGTAGGACCCCAGTTGTTCCGAGGTAATCACCCAGTCGAAAGGCACTTCCATGCGGGTCTGGGACAGTCTGAATAACTCATCGTCCACGTTGGATAGGATGCCAAGGCGAAAGCGTTCCTTCAGCCTCTTGAGGGCCGCGACTGTGTCGGCAAAGGGAAGCCAATCGGCTATTGATTCGGACAATACGTTCTCTTCTTGCGGCTTCAAGTCCAAGTTTAGGCGGCCGCTCAGGTTCTTAGCAACCATTCTCAAGACAGTCCGATAGTTCACGAAGTCGGCCCGGCCTTGGGCTTCGCGCTCGAATCGGCCATAGAGCCGGAGTAGTTCGCTGTCGGGCAACACCGTCCCGCTGCGGGAAAGCAAAGGTTTGAGAGCGGATAGGATGCCCCCTTCCCAGTCGATGAGGGTCCCGTAGCAATCGAAGGTTAGGACTTTGACGTCGTCGAAATTCAGCATATGCTCCGGATCGGGTTTGTTCGGCGTGGGTCGGCGATTCTCACTGGCGGACAGCCTCCGCCGTTAGCATTAGGAGTTAGTATAGACAATCGGTCGCCTCGAAGGCCAATAAACGAATTCGCCGGCTGGATATCGGAGGTGACGGCGGGGCCGGCACCGGGCCTCCCCGGGGGCGAAGGTTGAATGAAAACGGCCCGATTGCCATGCCAAAGCGGTCTAGGGAGTGACTAGGAAGTCCCCGAACATGGTGACGTTGTGCCCCGGGAAGGTGCAAACAAACTGGAAGACGCCTTCCGGCGGGGCGGTAAACCGCGCCTCAGCCGTTTCTCCGGGATCCAGCAGTCCTACGTAGGCGATAACGTCCGAATCACCCGGTTCAATCCAGTCGTTGTTAGGACCGGCGGCGGCGCCCCGGGTCGAGACTGTGTCTTTCTCCCCGTCCCGCACAATCACTAGGTTGTGTTGGTAGAGAATGGACGAATTAGTGAAGAACAGGACCACCTCGCCGCCGCCGGACACTTCGAGTTGGTCCGTATCGAATACCAACTCGTCGCCGATGACGCCGACTTGCAAAGCGCCTGACGGCAGTTGCGGCTCCGTCGTTGCTCTTGGCGCCGGGGTTGGGGCCGCCCGCGCTTCAGGCAGCGTATGGATGTACTGGGCGATGGCCGCGCGCTGATCGTCGCTCAACAGCCGTCCGAAGGGGGGCATTACGGAGTCCGGGCCGAAAAAGCGGGTCTGGGACTCAAGGATCAGCACTATATTGTCCACCGGATTGTCCGTGACTATAGGCGGGTCGATTACCGGCTTGTACCCGTAGGACGCTTTCATCGTTTCCACCACGGGCCCGTCTCCTTGGCCACCCGCGCCGTGGCACATGGAGCAATTTATCGAGTACAGGTGCTCTCCGGTCTCCGCGGCGAAGGCGGTTGCTTCCGGCGGCGGGAACCAGGCCACGGAACTGCCGGGAGGACTCAACCTCGGCGGCTCGTGGGACTTGTACGATTGCTGGTAGTGCATCTCGTAGAAAATGTCCACCGGGTAGGCGCCCTGGGTGCAGGATAGGGCCCCCAGCGCGCCCAATATAGCGGCGCCAAACAAATAATGCTTGAGCCGCACCGACGGGCCCGCTATGAGCTTCTTGAGGACTCGATTTATGTGAGCGCTTTGCATGTTGCTGAGGGCGCCTACGTCTCTCGGACCACGTCTACGGCGCCGGCTTGGGTCAATATGACAGAAACTTGGGACAGTTGTTCTTCTTCCGCGTTCACGAGGACTCCGATATACCCCTCCGTAATGCGGTTGTCGTAAAGCCCCATTTTTACCTTGGGAAGCCTCGACTCGAAGATGATGCCGAGGACCGTGAAGATGATGGCCCCCAACATCGTCGTCTCATAGGTTACAACGGCCATGGGAGGAAGGGACAGGATCGGTTTGCCGCCTTGGGTCAAGGGATAGGCCAACTGGGTCATGGAAGTAAGGAGGATACCGATGGTTACCCCGATCAGGGCGCCGACAAATGGGAACACATACAGCCGGTGGCGTTCGTGGCGCTCCCCGAAGGCCCCTTCAGGGTAGGGAGCGTCGGTAAGAAAGTCGTAGTCATTCGGCGAAATATTAGCCCGTTGCAAGGCGTCGCCGGCTTCGGCGGCGTAGTTCGGGTCTTCGAATAAGCCTAGTATTGGTCGTCTAGCCATGTCATTCCCCCTTGATCCCGGTCTCCAACATTGGTTTCACTCCGGAGCGCCTGCCAATAACGACGAGCTTGGCAATATCAGTCTTCCCGGAACGTAGCCGGCACCGTCCGCCGTCCGATCTGGATCTGAGTCTTGAGAATGTCCCCTTCTTTGATGTCGTAGAGAGGTATGAGCGGGATAACCCGGCTGATCAACAACATCAAGATGGCCACCATGGCGAAGGTCCCCATGATAATGACGATCTCGACGATGCTGGGCGCGTAGGTATACCAGTCGAAAGTGAACACCTGCTTTTGGGCCAAGCCGGGTACGATGATCAAGAAACGCTCCAACCACATGCCGATGTTGACGGAAATACACGCCAGGGACATGAGCCACAAGTTGCGGCGTGTCGACCGGGTCAACCACAAGCTGACCGGCAGGAAATAGGTCAGCCCCACGAAGAAGATCATCCACAGGTTCCACGGCGCCTGGGTAAACTGGAAGTCCCGCACCGCCAGTTCATCGGCCTCCATCCCGTAGAAGCCGAAGATAACCTCCATGGCGAAGAAGTAGAACCAACCGGTGGCTACCACTACCAGGAGCCTTCCCAACGCGTCGATGTGCTCCAACCGTATGTAGTCCTGCCAGCTATAGCACCAGCGCAGCAGGATCATTACGAAGACTACCGCCGATACGCCGGAATGGACGGCGCCCACGACGAAATAGGGAGCAAAGATGGTGGAATGCCAGGACTTGACCGACACGGCCATGCCGAAGTCCCAGGACACTATGCTATGCACGGAGACGAAAACCGGCAGAATCAAGGCGGAGAGGAGCACCCCGGCGATGATTTGCAGCTTCCATTGCCGCGGGTTCCCTTGCCAGCCCATGGCCAGCAGCCCGTAAATCCGGTGGCTCCACCCGGTGGTACGGTCCCGCAGTACCGCAAAGTCGGGCAGCAAAGCAATGATTACGAACAGAACGCTGGAGGTCAAATAGGTGTAGATGGCGCTGGGGTCCCAGACCAGCGGGGAGCGGATATTGGGCCAGATGCCCCTAGCGAAGTCGTAGGGCACGAAGGGCAGGGTGTAGATCCAGTAAACGGTGCGCCAAGGACGCCCGGTGTGGATCAGCGGCATCAGCACCGCCGTCATCAGCGAAAAGACGGTCAGGATTTCCGCGGCCCGGGTGGCGGGCCGCCTCCATTCCGCCTTGGACAACCGGAGGATAGCCGACAGCATCACGCCGGCGTGGCTGATGCCGATCCAGAACACGAAATTGGTGATGAAGAAGCCCCACATTACCGGCCGGTTCATGCCGGTAACGCCCATTCCTTTGTTGACCATGAAACCGGCCGCGCTGAAGGCGCCCAGCACGAACACCGCCAGGATGGCGATGGAAATCCAAAACCACTTGGGCGAGTTCAGAACGGACCGGAGCAGGTCCGTGTTGATCTGCCTGGCGGGGAGGATTCTACCTTCCTGCATGGAAGCTCCTAGACTGCCTCATTGCTTTGCCGAAAGATACTTGTGCTCATATTTTGCGACCCGGTGTCGTGCCCCTGTTTTATGTCAGGATGTATCTCTTTCCCGCTATTCGGGTTTGGCCAGCACCAGATATTGTCCCCGGATTAGGGTATCCATCCGTTGGTATTTGGCGCCCTCCTTGATCTCCCACACCGACAGTATGGGGACCAGCTTGGTTGCAACCAAGTACAACAGCGCCGCGGCCCCCAGCCCGCCGAGCACCATGAAGACGTCCCAGAGGTCGGGCCAGGTTGGGCCGGGCACAAACTCGAAGATGATGGCGTAAATATCCCCCGCATTGAATGAGCCCACGAAAGTCTTCAAGTTGAAGATGAACGCTCCTGACACTGCCGACAAACCGGCCAAAGCTGGCCCCCAGTCGGTCTTGCGCACCGGGTTCCACAGCAGAATCAGGAAGGGAAGGGCAAAACTGAAGAATAGATTGGCGGCAAAGGCCCCGCCGTAAGCCTCGATGAAAAAGTACTTGATGATGTTTTGTTCCACTTCGAGGCGGCCGAACCAGAAGGTGATGAAGAAAGCGAAAGAATGGTAAGCCCACAACAAGCTCAATCCCAAGAGTATCTTGCTGGCCGACCAGAAAGTGGATATGCCGATATACTCCCGATACCCGCCCCACCGGCGCATTATGAACAGCACTACCAGAATCAAGCCGAGAGACCCTTGGAAGCTGGTGAGGCTGTACAGCGGCGGAAATATCGAGTCTTTCCACCCGGGGACCAGACTCATAGCGTAGTCGGTAGTGATGATGAAGTGGGCGTAGACCAGCAGCATGAAGTAGAAGGCGCCCAGCATGGCCAGGCCGGCTTTCTGGGTCATCCATTGCCGCTTGGACCCGTACCAATGGCCGGATAGAAGGGAGTAGACTCTCCGCCTGAGTCCGGTGGCGGTCAGCCGGTGCTCCGCCATGTCCGGCACGATTGACAGCCAGAGGATGACCAAGCTGGTCACCGCCAGGAAGATGACGGCAAGGAGGTCCCATGCGTAGGGTGCGCCTATGGGGACCTCGAACCACACGGAACGCCGTATCTCCAGTTCCTCGACGCCTATGTCGGGGTTCTTGATCGAGGGCAAGACGATCATCAACGGGATGAACATCAAAATATTCAGCACGCCGACCACAGCGAACAATTCGGACACCCGGGAGAGGGGTCTCCTCCAGTGGCTCTTGGTAAATCGGAAGGCCACCGCCGCCAGGGGCGCGGCGCTGGTAATCATGAAAATGAAGAAGAATATAGCGGCAAAGTAACCCCAAGGGGCGTGTTCACCGAAGCCGTCGACGACGGCCCGGGCCGCGAACCCAATGATCCCCAGCACGAACAGGACTCCGGCCAGGGCCAGAGCCATGGAAAACCGCCGGGGCATTGCCGACGTTTTGCCGGCCACGTCCTGAGTAACGGCGTCCGGGGCCGGAAAGACCCACATGCCGCTGTGGCCGTGGTCGCTAGCCGCCATGCCCGGCTTCCTTATTTATTGGGAACATGTCCACTTTCTTCAAGTAAATCACGTTGGGCTTGGTGCCCATCTCTTGCAACAGCCGGTATACCCTGGTACGGGGTTCTTCAACCCGCTCCGTCCGGTGGTGCCGCTCCTCCAAAAGGTGGTTAGCCTCTTCGAAGTATTCGTACACCGGGCCGGTGGTGTCCGATTGGTCGGCAAATTTCAGGGCGTTGGTTGGGCAAGCCATAACGCACGCTGGTAGAAGGTTGCGCGATTTCATGGTCTCGTAATCCAAGGTGGACCGTTCCTGCCTTTCCACCTTCAGTTCGGCCCGGCGGATGCGCTGGATGCAAAAGCTGCACCTTTCCATCACCCCCCGGCTGCGTATGGTAACGTCGGTATTCAATTGGTTCCTCAAACGCTCGGGCCATACCGGCTCCCAATAGTTGAAGAACCGGACTTGATAAGGACAGTTGTTTGCGCAGTACCGGGTGCCCACGCACCGGTTATAAATCTGGACGTTAAGCCCTTCATCGTTGTGGTAGGTTGCGTACACCGGGCAAACCGGTTCACAAGGTGCGTTCTCGCAGTGTTGACACATGATGGGGATGAAGCGGGCCTTGACGTTGGGGAACTCTCCCTCCCAGTACCGCTCGATGCGTATCCACTCGTAGGCCCGCCGTTGCAGGAACAGGTCCTTAGTGTTGATGGGCAGGTTGTTTTCCGCCTGGCAAGCAACGACGCACGCTTGGCACCCGGTACACCGGTCTAGGTCTACAACCATGCCCCATTTGTGGTCAACTCTTGGCTCGGGCATATCGAATCCAGCCTTTCGCTGTCCGTCTATCACTAGCCGGACGCCCTAAATTATGACTCCTCCGGCGATATGGTAAGAATAATTCGCTCCCCTGGGAATACGCCCACTTCCACCGCTCGGACGATGCCTTCGAACTTGGACACCTTAACGCTGTCTCCCGTCTTGGACAGCTTTACCCGGGTACCGGCCCACGCCAGGGCGCCCGTCCCTTCCACGACGCTGGGCTCCAGGATGTCCATGATATTGGAGCTTTCTATACCGGGGCGGTCGGTGGCGTAGGGCGAGCCATGCCGGCGGCCTTGGCCGAAGGGGACGGACACCGTGCCGGGGGGGACCGCCGGTGTCGGGTATACCAAGACCCGTACCGAACCCTTGGATGACTCGATGGATACCACGTCCCCTTCCCTGACCCTTAGCGCCTCGGCGTCTTGGTCGCTTATTTCCACCCAGGTCTGCCAGGTGATGGTGGACAGCGGGTCCGGCGCCCCTTGGAGCCAGGGCAAGTGGCTGTTCCGGCCGTCCAAGAGAGTATTGTGGGAGAAGGGAGTCAAATAGAAGGTCCCGGAACCCTGTTCCGCGCCGGCGTATTCGGGCCGCCTTGCTTGGGAGGCCATGCGGTTCAGCAGTCCGGTGGGCGGCCTTATTGCTGAAGGCCCGGTGACCTCCTCGTCCCACCAGCCGCCCCGTTGCAGCAAACGGTTCCAGAACTCCTCGGCGGTAGACGCCTGAACGGACCCCCGATTAAGAGCAAAAAGATCGTCGGACCCCTCTCTAAGCATCTGCTTGTAGTTGGGCCAAGGCAAGTCGGCCTCTCTGCCCAGTACCCTGCTCATGTCCAGCAACACGTCGGCGAAGCTTCGCGGGTCCAACTCGTAGAAAGGATTTACCACCGGCTGCTGGAACCCGACCACCTGGTATCCGGGCCCGGGCTCAGGCACGTCATCGCCCCAGTCTTCCAAGGACACCCGATCGGGGAGAATGAGGTCCGCCAAGGTGCTGGTCTCGTCCAGGAAGGGCGAAAAGCTAACGATGAAGAGGTCGTTGGACTGCACCAGCGCCTCTTTGAAATCGACTTGGGCTGGCAGCCCGTGCACCGGGTCCGCTTGGTGCGTCATAAACAAGCGAATTTTGCCTTTGGCCAAGTCTTCCTTGACCTGCTTCCAATCGTTCAAGGCGCCCGACTGAGAGGCGGCGGGAACCCCCGCCAGGGGGCTGCCGGGATTGAACCGGATTCCTCCCTCGGCGCCGGCGCTTCCCACCAAGTAGTTCAACGAATAGATGGCTTCCAGATTGGACAGGCCGTTGGTGTGAGCGCCCGCCGAGCCGCCCCCGATGGCGATGCTGGGTCGATTGGCTGCGAACTCCCGGGCCAAGCGGCGGATGGTCCGAACGCCCTCTTCTCCCCTTAGACCCGGTTCCAAGAACATTTGGTTGACCAGCTCTTCCGGTCTGAAGCGGTCCAAAGCCGCGGCGCCTTGACCGTCGGTCAGGACGGCAACGTCGACGCCCGGCGCCTCGAGGCCTTCGGAGATGATGACGTAGGCGAGGCTCAAAGCCAGGTGGCCTTCCCACCCCGGCCTGATCGGTATCCACTTGTCGGCGTTGGCGGCGGTCATAGAAAACCGCGAGTCCACCTGGTACAGGGTGCCCCGGCGCCGGTCAGAGCCTTGGCGAAACTCACCGTAGCCCCGGTTCCAACGGGTGGGGGACAACCAAGTGGACAAGAAATCCGCGCCGAATGACAGCAGGAATTTGGCGTTCTCCAGGTCAAAGTCGGGCATCAAGTCTTGGCCGAATACTCCCTTGACGGCGGCGCGGTAAGTGTTGTTGTCCAACGCCTCGAAACCCATGTGGCGGCCGCCCAGGGACTCGGCGAACTTATTGACCAACATGCCCATGTGGCCCCGTTGCGGTTCGGTGACCAACAGCATGTCCTTGCCCCTAGACGCCAGCTGTTGCCTCAGGCTTTCCAGGGCGTCCGGCCAGGAAAGAGGGGCGAACTGACCCAATTCCCGGGGGCCGGACCTCTGCAACGGACCCGTGACGCGGTCCGGATGGTAGAGGGCCTGCAAAGCGGCTTCGCACGAGGCGCTATGCTTCCCGTGGTTGACGGGGTACAGCGGGTTGCCCTCCACCTTCTTGGCCCGCCCCTCCATCACCCGGACGACGATGCCCTCCCCGGTGGCGCAATTGCGGCACAACGTTGCGTACCAGTTGTCATTGCCTTTGACAAGGTCCTCGGGAAGGCTTACCGGACTTTGAAGATCGAACTCGCCGTGGCGAATGCCGAATCCTTCGCAGGCCACGGCGCCCACGGCGCCGAGACCGGCCCAAGTCAAGAAATTCCGGCGGGTCAATTTCACGGGGTAAGTCCCCGGATGAAGTGCATGTTCGAAATCATTTATGGCAAATCGTGCAGTCGGTTGGGAAGTCCGTGACTTCGGGAATATCATAGGTGCCGTCTTTCGGCACCTGGGAAAGAAAGCGGTGGCAGTCCATGCAAGTGCCCATCTTCATCGACTGGAACCGCTTGGGTTTGACTTCCGTGGCTTGGGCAATGTTGCCGTGGCAGATGGAGCAGGCCGCTTGCACTTTCTCCGCGGAGGTGCGGTCCGATATGTCGGCCTCCGTCAAGAAGCGGATGTGGGCTTCGTGGACAAATCTGACGTGGTCGGGGAGTCTATGGACCCTTTCCCAATTGATGGGCCGGTTGGTCTCGAAACTCACGCGCACTTTAGCTATTTCCGCTTGAGCGGCGGCGGTCGAGCCTACGATGTTTTGGTGGCAAAACATGCACTGCTCGACGGCCGGAACGGTGGCGGCCTCCCCCTTGGTCACGTTTCGGTGGCAGAACTCACACTGTATCCCTTCTTGCGCAACGTGGACGGTATGAGGGAAGGCTATGGGCTGGGATGGCGCGTTTCCTAGGCCAAAGGGCGGGTTGGAAAACCAAGAAATGAGCAACACTACTATGACGAATCCAACAATAACCGTAACCCCTGACCCTACAAGGGTTAGGGCAAGCATTTTCCCCCGGGGTCTCCTCACGACATAATCCGTCCGCGGCCTAGCATGACGCTGGTTCCAGGTTTATTGCCGACCGGTGGCGCCGGCCCGGTTTAGCCCGCCGGAGCGCAGTTGGCGGGAGGCTATATGAGGTACCTGTCCCAGAACTTTTCCAAGTTCAGCGTGCTGTTAATGCCTAGGACCAATACTACTATAGCCGCAACCGCCACCAAGAACGCGAACCCGGTCAGCGGTATCTTCCACCGGTTTGCAGAAGCGGGAAGCTGCCCTGTGGCGACAAGCGAGGGTATGACCGCGTGGGCGGTCAACATCGAGAGTCCGAAAGTGATGACCAGCGGCAAGTAGGTCCAAAACCAAACCAGCCATACGTGGATGTCGTTCCAATTGGCGCTGGTCAGTGCCTTAGGGTCGTCAAACATACTTGCGCCGTTCCGCTTCCGGATTCGGTTCAAGGCTAGCGGCAAACCGGGCAAAAACCATGTGAAAAATATCCGCTGGCTACGTTTCACGGCGCCCTATGAGTGTCAAGGGGAATCAAAGGCCAATCTACCTTCCGGCAAATCCACCGAGACTTCTGGCCGGAGGTTGGAACTTGGAGGCGTAAATGCCGCTGTGAACGCCCAGACCTCCGGATGAGGTCTTTGAGACAGGAACGGCTGGCCGACCCTGGTCTAACATTTGGCCAGTAGCCTGTTCAAGGATCTTCAAGCCGGGGCGCGTGGGTCTTGCCGCTGCTTTTAGTCCCGGGGCCGGTGGCTCCGGAACCAGTCGATTATTTCCGATCCGGTAGCGGCCCATACCCCTTGGCGCCGGAACATGTGACTCAACGCGTCGTTCAAGTACCCGATGCGGAAGGGCTGGCCTATCAACCAAGGGTGGAGGTTCAGGACCATCAACCTGCCGTTGCTGCCTCCGTCCCGGTATAGAGTGTCGAAGCCGTCTTTGAGCAGGTCCCGGTACCGGCCTGCCGTGACGCCGCGGCTCGAAAGGGCGTTGACGTCGTCAAGCTCCAGCATGATTGGGAGGGCGAATAGCTCCGCCGGACTGTCTTTCATAAGGTACGGCTGCTCGTCGTTGGTCCAGTCGCATACGTAGGAAATGCCGGCTTGGGCCAGCAAATCGGGCGTACGCGGCGATTCTCCGTATTCCGGTCCCAGCCAGCCGACGGGAGCGGTACCGGCGGCCCGCCGCAGGGCTTCCACCGAGGCTCGGATATACTCCAACTCCTCTTCCTCGGGCATGTTGCTGGTTATCATTTGACTGGCGGACACGCCGTGGCCGATGATCTCGCAGCCCCGGTCTTTGCAATGTTTTACCAGGTACGGATAGTTCTCCGCGGTCAGCGCGTCCATGGCCACCGTGGCGGGTACCCCGTAGCTCTCCAGTACGTCCAGCACTCGGAATATCCCCACTCGATGGCCGTATTCCCGGTGGGAAATGCGCGCATAGTCGGGGAAGGGCCTGACCCCCAGACCCCCCGACAGCGCGGCGTTGAAGCTGTCTTCTGGGGGGCTCCACTCGGTGTGCTCCAGATTGACGATGACGCAGAGGGCTACCCTGGCGCCGTCTGGCCAACGCAATGCCCCCCGTTTTACGATGGGCGACCATTCGTAATGAGCATGGTCCATGCCGAAACGCCGTTGTGCTGGCATAATGGCGACTCTCCTATAGGCTAAGGGTGCGCCCTTTATAGGGGCGTCCCCCGGGCGGCTGTTACGGGTTGAACTGGCGGGCATGGGCTGCCGCCTCATCGTAGTAGTTGGCGATGTAATACTCGGCTATCTCGTCGGCGGTGGTCTGCCATACGCCGTCGTGAGACATGATGTAACCCAAGACCTCGTCCAGGAACTTGATACGGTGGGGTTGGCCGATGAGGAAGGGGTGTAGAGCAATACACATCACGCGGCCGCTGCCGGCGCCCTCTTTATAGAGTTGGTCGAACTGGGCTTTGCAGATTTCGGCGAAGTAATCTCCCTCGTAATTGAGCCGGAACAACGGAGCGTCGTTCAACTCGATGGAGTAAGGCACCGAAACAAGTTTGCCCGAGTTCACTTTGATGGGCACCGGTTGATCATCGTGCATCCAGTCGGTGTGGTAAATGAGGCCGGCCTCGGCCATAAGATCGGGAGTGCGTTCCGTGCCCGAGATTGCGGGCCCCAGCATACCCTTTAGTTGCTTGCCGGTATGGCGCCGCAGGGTCTCTATATTGTCCCGGTAGAACTCCCTTTCCTCCTCTTCATTGTGGGAATACAGGTAGCGGGTGTTATAGATTCCGTGGCTCATGAAGTCCCAATCCCGGTCCACCATAGCCTGGCCGATCTCGGGAAAGTGCTCCAGCACCGCCATGTTGAGGGAAACGCAGCAGCGGATTCCGTGGCGGTCCAGCGTGTCGACCATGCGCCAAAAGCCCACGCGGTTGCCGTAGTCCCGGTACGAGTACTGCTGGACGTCCGGATAAGGGGTGCGAGGCCAGGGATTGCGGGGGCTGTCTTGGACCGGGAGATATTCATAGTGCTCCACGTTGGGAGCGATCCAAAGAGCGACCCGGGCGCCGTTGGGCCACTCCAACCGGGGCCGTTCGATGATCGGGCTGTAGTCTACTCGGTTCGGGGGAAGGGCCATTTCGGACCACCTCCTTATGAGGATAGAGATATCCAGAAAAAGTTGGAGAAGATACGAAACATTGCTTTGCTTGGCGCCTAGATTTCCGGCCCGTTGCCGGAAAGAGTAGGATACCCGCCCAACCGGTGTCAACCATCTATCGTCCGAGCCGTTCCAGTCTCCCCTTCCGGTCTCTATGTGTAGGATACCCGCGCAACCGGCGCCAACCCCGCGATCCGCCTCGAAATCAACTGACTAGCCTGGAGTAAGTCCGTAACGGAGTGACCCTCGTGATGAAAGGGCGGCGGGTTAGGGCCCCAACCTCGACTCGTCGTTAAAAAGTGAGGGCTTTTCAAAGACAAACATATTAAGGCACAATGAGTCCAAGGCGCCAACGAAGGAGTTGGAAGATGCCTGTCAGGACCGGATCGGAATTCATCGCGGGCCTCAAGGATCGGGGCCCCCAGTTGTTCCTTCTTGGGGAAAGAGTCCAAGACGCAACTACCCACCCCGGCCTGCGCAACGGCGTAAATACCCTGGCCCGTCTATACGACATGCAGCACCAGCCGGAGCTGTTCGATGAAATGACCTACGCCTCGCCCACCACGGGGGAGCGCGTGGGCCGGTCGTTCATTACTCCCAGTAGCAGCGCTGAGTTGGAATCTCGCCGCAAGATGATGCGCAACTGGGCCCGGGTAACCGCCGGCATGATGGGGCGCACGCCCGATTTTCTGAATGTCAGCCTAATGGCCATGGCGGGCGCCGGCGACTACTTCGCCCAAAACCGCCCCGAGTTCAAAGACAATATCCGGAACTACTACGAGTACGTGCGTGAAAACGACTTGGTCCTGACCCACACCTTGGTCAACTTGCAGCGCAACCGGACCCCTCAGCCCGGCGCCCCGCTGGCTGACGACCCCGACATCGCCCTGTCCGTAACCAAAGAAACCGATGAAGGCATCGTAGTAAATGGGGCCCGGGTGCTGGCCACTTTGCCCATTGCCGATGAAATCGCGGTTTATCCGGCCAGGTCCCACCGGCTGCCCCAAGGGGCGCCGGGAAGGACATCCTTCGCGTTTGCTATCCCGTGCAACACCGCCGGACTCAAGTTCCAGTGCCGGGAAAGCTTCGACCTTGGCCGCTCCCGATTCGACCACCCCTTGGGGTCCCGTTTCGAAGAGATGGACGCCATCGCCTTCTTCGATAACGTCCTGGTGCCTTGGGAGCGGGTCTTCCTGCTGGGCGACGTGGACCTGTGCAACAACATGGCCGTCAACACCCATCAGTACCTGCACTCGGGCCATCAAGTCGTTACCAAGAACGTGGTCAAGTGCGAGTTCATTCTTGGTCTGGCTAACTTGATGGTCCGGACCTTGGGATCGGGGCAAAATCCCCACGTCCAACAGATGACTGCCGAGATAATCGAGAACCTGGAAGTCACCAAGGCATGCCTCAGGGCCGCGGAGGCCGACGCTTTCGTCGATGGTTGGGGGGTAACTTGCCCGGCGGAGATGCCGTTGCGGGTGGCCCGCAACCTGTCCATTCGCATGTATCCCAGAATGGTGGAGATTCTACATCTGCTGGGGTCCAGCAGCCTGATGGCTTTGCCTTCCGAAGCGGACATGGACGGGCCGCTGGCGGCGGAAATCGAGCGCTACCTGGAGACGGATACCACGTCGGCCCAAGAGCGGGTGAGAATCTTTCGCTTGGCCTGGGATGTGTGCTGCAGTGCCTTCGGCTCCCGCCAAGTGCTCTACGAGCGGTTCTTTCAGGGGGATGTATTTCGAAATGGAGTCCTGCTCAACGACTTGTACGACAAGGGACCCATGACCCAGTGGGTGGAGGGGTTGTTGGAGGAGGAGTAAGGGCTAGCCGTCGCCGGCCGCCGGAGCGGTTCGAGGGCGCGCAGCCTGGGCTTCGGCGGGCAGATCGTCTTCCCAGTGGGGTATCAAGACTTTGGATGTTGAGTCCAGCGTCGCGATGACTATTACTCCGGCCAAGCTGAAGGCGACGGAGAGAGCGAACACCGGGTACAAGGAGCCGGTCGCTATGATCACCAGGCCGGCTAGGGCCGTGGTGATAGCGTGGCCCAACATCGCGCCCGTCATTTGCCATCCGTAGCAAGTTCCCAGGGGTCCGGCGCCAAAGTAACGGCGGTTTATCTCCATATAGCTGGTCCACTCGCCCCCGAAGCCAAAACCGAAGGCGGCGCCAAACAAGTAGAAGACCCAAACGTCTTGGGCCCAGAAGAGCATCAGCACCGTGAGGCCCTGGATGATGAGGCTAGCGGTCATCATTTTCCTTGGGCCGTACATTTCGGCAAGCACCGGACTTCCCAGCCGGCTGATGATACTCACCAGCATGATGATCGTGATTGTCACGGCCGCCGTGGTTAGGGATATGCCCTGCTCGACTGCCAAGGGGACTACGTAGACCAGCACGATGCCGTGGCCGGCGCAGCCTAAGCCGTGGATCACGGGCAGGTTCCAGAAGGCCCGGGTCCGGCGTATGTGTTGGTTGAACACTTTGAGCCGTACCTTGGCTATGGCGCTGTCCGTAGTCATGGGCGGTGGGTCCGTTTTCCTGGTCCCATAGGGTTCGATGCCGACGTCGGCGGGCTTGTTCCGCATTAATGGGAAGAGCAGCAGCATCACGGCGGCCCCCCCAATGCCGACCGCCAAGAATGTGTCCCGCCATCCTAGGGCGTCGAGCATATAAGCAATCACGGGCGCCAATGCGGCGGTGCCGACGCCCCCGACGGCCCACATGACGCCGATGGCCCAGCCCATGCGCCGCCTGAACCAACCGCTGACGGCCGCCATGAGGGGTACCATGGTTATGGACGCGGCCAAGGACATGATCAAACTGTAGAACAGGAAGAAATGCCAGACTTGGGTGGTGAAACCCAATAAGCACATGCCCACGCCGTAGAGGAGAATGCCCGACAACGCCATCCGACGGGTCCCAAACCGGTCACCCAGATAGCCGCTGATGGGGGCGAAGATCGCGCCAAACAGATAGTAGACCGCGATAGCCCCGCCGATGACCCCTATGCTCCAGCCGAAGCCGCCCTCAGCCACAGGGCCGCTCAGAGGAGGCACCATGATCCCGCCGATCATGAAAATGGAGCTGCCGAATATCTGGATCACCGCCAACACTCCGACGATGACCCAACTGTAGTGGATTCCCCAAGGGAGCCTGGCGGCGCTGACGTTGCCTAGAGGTCTAGCGAATATAGCCAATGGTTACTTCTTCCTGGCCGTCGCAGGCTTGGGCTTGATGACGCAACCCGAGGATTATAGCAGGCCCGGATAATAATCGGATAATAAATGGCCCACGGCGTTTGACGCTGGAAGGCCCTTAAATCTGGAAGGGCCTTAAATCATGATATTCATTTGCTTGACGATGGTCTCACCCAGGGCCCGGTCTCCTTCTATGAGAACCCTACCCGAAGCGACGGCCTGAGCCGGGTCCCAGCGCCCGCATCCCAAGCAGGCGAAAGCCTCGACGTCCATGGTAATGCTGATCGTCGGACGGGGAGGCGGCGCGTCGAGAGCGCGGGCCCGGCTTCCCTCCATGGCCACGGGCAGGACGCGGCCGGCGGATCCGGTGACTTGGAAGACCACCGTGGTCCCGTCGGCTGCTTGGACCTTCTTCCCCACCACGTAGGGCATCGCCATGGCTACCCGCCCCACCGAATGCTCGGCCGCCGGCCCTTCCAGGCGCCCGGGCCGCTCAACTGCCCGGCGAATATCCTGCTCGTGTATCCAAGCGTCGAATATACGGATCCTGATGAAGTCGGCTACAGTGCCCGGGCCAATGGGTGTTTGGGTCTCGGCGGCGAAATCTTCATTACTATACCCCCGGAGAATGCCAAGCCGCCGCTTGGTCAATTCTTGGAACTCCTCCAGCACCTCGGACCCCGGCCGGTTACGCCGCCAGTCCACAACCACTTCGTTCTTTCGCCCGATCTCGTTTTTGACGTGGTCGGCGTCCGGAGGGGTGTGGGGCGGCGCGGGATGCCCCAAAATACCCGACTCAGCGCCAACCAAGTGGGATAGCTGGTCCTGCACCGACCAACCGGGGCAGTCGGTGGGCAGTTTCCATTGGTCAGCGGTCAAGGACGCGCACAGGGAGGCGATTGACTGCCAAACTTCTTCCATGAGGTATACCAGGTGTGTTTGAGACATGACGTTAACTCCCGAACCGGCGCCTAGGTCCAGGTTTTCCAACGACACTGGGGGGTTAAGACGAGGCGGCCGCCGCTTGCTTGGCCTTCTCCCGGTCAGCCCGGTACTCCTTCAGGGCCGGTATCACTTCCTGGCTCATGAGGTCGATGCTCCGCAGCGCCACCTCATGGGACATGTGACCCTCTCGGCCCCAAAGAATCAGGTAAGCGGGATCGATCAAGTCGATGGCGTGTTTGAGCTTTTCGATCACCGTGTCGGGGTTGCCGGTAACGATCTGATAGCTCGCGTTGGAGTCGGCGTAGTCGCTGGCTGTGCCGCCCGGCTTGATCGACCTTCGCATGTCCTGATGTTTGCGTTCGAATTTTACCCTCTGCTGCTGGCGGGCGCTGGCGGCGGTCCTCTTGCTCAAATACCCCGGCGGCGTTAGCCAGTGGGGAGGCGTTACGCCAAAGGAGGTGCCCAGTTGCCAGAAGAAGTTCTTGCCTTCCTCGTAGGCCTGCTCGTCGGTGTCAGCCACGCTTACCCGGATGGCATACCCGCGGTTTTCCGACGTGGGAGTCCAGCCATCGGCTTGCGCCGTGCTCTCGTAAAGCTCGTAGATCTCATCTAGCAAATTCAGAGGCGGAGCAAGAGCAACGTAAGGGTACCGGTGCTTCGCCGCCCAGATTACAGACTCGGGGCTGGCCACTCCAGGAATCCAGATGGGCGGATGCGGCTTCTGGAGCGGCATTACCCACGGGTTTACTACCCGGTAATGGTAGTGCTTGCCCTCCCAGCGGAAGGGGCCGGGTGTCGTCCAAGCCTTGATGATGACGTCGTGGCCCTCGTCGAAGCGCTCCCGGTTATGAAGGGGGTTGGTGTTGGTGGCCAAGCTTTCCTGTGCAATGCCCCGCACGAATCCGCAGACCACGCGACCCCCGGACAGGATGTCGATCATTGCGATCTCTTCGGCGACTCGCAGCGGATTATCGTGGATGGGCAGGACGTTGCCCAAGAAGACGATCTTTCCTTTGTTGGTGGTACGGGCTAGAACGGAGCCAATTACGTTCACCGACGGCATCATGCACAAGGGGTTGTTATGGTGTTCGTTGATCATTACGCCGTCGAAACCGGTCTCGGTGCAGTACTGGAGTTCCTCGAAGTACATGTTGTAGAGGGTCTGGGCCTTATCGGGGCTGAAATGCTCGTTGGGAAACATGAAGTTGTTGTAGCCGCGCCGCCGCGCCTCTTCTTGGGGGTACTCCGTATACCCCATTTCGGTGAAGAAGTAGACTTCTTTGACCAAAACGCGCCCCTTATTCGATGGCTGACCTGCCCGTATCGTGACTGTTCCGGAAAGTATGAAGCAGGTACCGCACGCCGTCAATCCCGGGGTCTCTAGGCGCAGGGCCTTTTCAAGGTCCGTAAATACACACATCGTCATATCAAGGAATCCAGGTTGGGCAAGCACTGCTCTTTCGTGGAGATGGGCGCGGAGGTGAGCAACTTTGGAAAAGCCTCGGCGAAAGGCGATCCCGGATTTTTCGATTCCCCTCTCATTTCCGCTCATTTCCCCCCATTCCAGCTCGTTGGACGGGTTGGGGCGGATTCCGGCGGCTGGGGAGCAGGTTGGGAGCGGCCAGGTTTGGAGCAGTTCCCGGTCATCAGGCCCCATGACGCCCCGGCGACGGCTTGGATTTGGTCTGAGTCCCCCGTGGAAGGTTTGGGTCTGACATTTATCACGGTATAGGGGCGCATCCGGGGTTGGGAAGGGGGGGAGTGTCAGTGGCAGGGTCTTGCTGTGAAAGGCCTGAATAAGCGACCGGTTGAGACCGGCGCCGCTAAAGAGGAGAATTGCATTTTCAGCGGAACGGCGCAAATGAGGAACGACACAAAAATGTAGGAGCCGGTTTCAAACCGGCTCCCGCAAAGGATAAAAACGGTATCTTCTGAGGAATTGCTATGCCCGCGCTCCGGCTAAGACGGGGCGCAGGCCTGAATAATGTATTTCATTTCGTCCGACGCCTTCGGGCCTTCCACCAAGGGCGCAATTATGGGCAGGTTTACGCCGGCTTCCCGGTGCTCTTGGAGCTTCTTGGCAACGTCTTCCGGAGTCCCTACCAGTCCAATTTGGTCGATCAACTCGTCCGGTACAAGGCTTCGGGCCAAGGGCATGTTCCCTTCTTCGTTTGCCCGGCTGATGGCTTCCACTTCTCCGGGAAATCCGGCGTCGGCCATCAATTTCCGGTACCGGGCCAAGCGAATTGGGTAAAGGGCCAAGTAGTCCCGGTAGCGCTCCCTGGCTTCATTCCGGTCCGCAGCCACGAAGCAGCCCCACATAGCCGACACGTCGATGTCTTCGGGCCGGCGGCCAGCCCGCTTGGCCCCGGTTGCTATGTGCTTTACGGCTTCCCGCACCTTGTCCAGAGTGATATGAGTCAGCATCACGCCGTCGGCTATCTCTCCACAGACCTCCAACATGCGGGGATTCACTGCGCCGAGGAAAATGGGGATTCTTGGGTTGGTATGCTTGAACCAAAAGTCGAAATTCTCGATCTTGATCAGCTCGCCGTCGTGCTGGATGACACCGTCCCGCAGCAGGCCGCGGATGATGTCCACGTATTCCCGGATGTGCTGGATCGGCCGGTGATAACGGACGCCGTGTTCGCCCTCCACCATCTCGCGATGGCCCGACGCCAACCCTAGAATAAACCGGCCGTCGGAGAACTGGTCCACCGAGGCCGCCGCCATGGCTATGGTGGGCGCGCTGCGCACGAAGACCACGCTGATGCCGGCCCCCAACAAGATTCTTTGAGTCTGAAGGGCACAGGCGGTCAATATGGAAAATTGGTCCCCTCCGTGGCCCTCGGCCATCCAGGCGGACTCATAGCCCAGTTCTTCAGCATAGGCCACGCACTCGACTATTTCGTTGGGTTGAAGGCCGGCGACAAACTCGACTCCTATACGTTCCATGCGTTCGTCCTCAATTTAGTCCCCTCTGATGAAATAAGACCTGATGAAATAAGAATTAACTTAGGTCCGGGCATACCGCAAGGGTTGCCCAGCCCCAAACAGATGGAGGGTGGTTAGGTCGGCCCAACCACCCTCCTTTATTCTTGGCTATTGCTTGAAACCGTGAAGCCTAGTCCAGTTTATATAGCTTGGCCGCGTTGCCGCCGACGATCTTGGTCTTTTCTTGGTCGGTGCAATCCACGAGAATCTCCTCGAGGATCTCCCGGCTCCTGGGGAAGGTCGACTCGGCGTGGGGATAATCGGACCCCCACATGATGTTGTCCACGCCTATGATGTCCCGGTCCCGTATTCCCAAAGCGTCCTCTTGAAAGCCGGCAAAGCAGTTCCGGTGAAAGTAATCACTGGGAAGCATACCCTGCCCCAAGGTCTGCTTACCGGCGGTAGTGACGCCCCGCTGCGTGTAGGTATAGTCCATCCGGTCCAGGAAATGGGGTATCCACGACAACTCGTACTCCACCGCTCCTACCCGAAGCTTGGGGTACCGCTCCAACACCCCGCTGAATATGATGTCGCCCAAAGACATCCGCGGCCAATGGTCGTGGCAGGCCATGAAGGCCGGGCTCCGATCGCCGCCGGCGGCCGGGACGAGGCTATCGACAGCGTGGATCGACTCATCGAAGGCGCGCCGGTTGGTGAGGATGTGAAGGTGGAGCGGCATGTCCAGGTCCTGAGCGGCCGCCCATAGGGGTTCGTATTCGGGAGAAAAGTACCGCCGCCCCTCATGGGGGTACAGCGGGGGGAACACCGGGACCATCGCGCCGGCGAAGCCTCGATTCGCACACCGTTGCAGCTCGGTCACACCGTCCTCCACGTCGTCGACGTTGAGCATGGCGATGCCGTGGAGCTGCTTGGGATGCGTCCTGCAAAACTCGTCGATCCAATCGTTGTACACCCTAAAGCAAGCGTTGAGGAGATCGCGGTCGGACACCGAGTTGTATAGCTTGAAAGCGTAGCTGGGGAACAGCACTTCGGCGTCGACTCCATCGGTGTCCATGTCTTTGACGTGCTCGTCGGGAAAGAACCCGCCGATGGGAGCATCGTCCAATCTACCTACGTCGGTCAGCTTTTCCGGCGTCTCGAACCGCACTCCCAGGTTGACGGCGAACCCCATACCCTGCATCAGTCGCCCGTCACACCACCACTGGTCTTGCTCTTCCCCGCGGACAATATGCGGGGCCCTGTCCTTGAACTTCTTCTCAATCCTGCCGGTCCAGAGGTCCGGCGGCTCTAGAACGTGACTATCTTGGGAAATGACTCTGTAATCGCTCATTCTCGTCGCTCCCCGCTACCTTGTGATGAAGTCAACTGATGAGGCCAACAGCCCGCAAGCGTTGTCGACTTGCACTGAGTCCAATTAGCATACCAGCCCAATGCGATTAACGCCACCTTCAGTAACGGCGGGTAACCGTTCAGACTTGGTGGGCGAAGGGCCGTCAGCAGGGCGACGGAATTTGCGTCGCTCTACTACCTCAACGCAGCAAATCGACCGGTAGCAATCCCCATGCCGGTCGAGGCCGGCGCCGCGAAGGATGAACATGGTACTTTGTCATGGCACTTTTTTGAAGAAACGCTACCTGGAATCCCCAGAGGATGGCTGGCTAATAGCCGACTCCAACCCCGGTACCTGCTCCGCGCCAGCGGGAACCGTGACGCTGGAGCCGAAGAGCTCATGACTCATGGGCTGGTACCGGCCGCCC
Source organism: Dehalococcoidia bacterium (assembly GCA_965197665.1). Classification (GTDB taxonomy): domain Bacteria; phylum Chloroflexota; class Dehalococcoidia; order Lucifugimonadales; family UBA3495; genus CBDANO01. Next base: position 1,127,353 of record CBDANO010000005.1, on the reverse strand, counting down.
AAGCACTGGGCCAAGAATGCTTCCGCCACGGCAATGAAGGACTGGGCATTGGTAGCCGAAGCGAAACCATGCCCTTCGTCGGGGTACAGCAAATAGGTAACGGGAATGCCCTTCTCTTGCATTGCCTTCACGATCTGCGCCGACTCCGCCTCCTTGACCCGTGGATCGTTAGCGCCGTGGGCTATCAGCAGAGGCTTGCTGATCCGGTCCACGAAGGTCAATGGAGAGCGTTGGAGAAGGAAGGCCCGGCCCTCTTCGGTGCGGTGGTCCCCAATCCGCGTGGCGAACAATTCGATCACCGGCTCCAAGTAGGGCGGGATGGACTCCAAGTCCGTAATCAGGTTTGACGGCCCGGCGAACTCGACGCCGCAAGCGAAAACGTCCGGGGTGAAGGTAAGACCCACCAAAGCGGCGTATCCGCCGTAGCTGTACCCCATGATCGCAATCCGCTTGGAGTCCGCGATGCCTTCCTCGATGGCCCAGTCCACGGAGTCGATGAGGTCCTCGTGCATCTTGCCGGCGTATTCCCCGTTGGCGGCATTTAGGAAATCTTTACCGAACCCGGTGGAACCCCTGAAATTCACGCTCAGAACGGCATACCCCCGGTTGGATAGGAGTTGATGCTCCATCTGATAGCCCCACTCGTCGCGGGCCCATGGCCCCCCGTGAATCAGCAGGACCATCGCCAAGGGCTTATCAGGCAGACCGTCAGTGTCCGAATCGGTCCAGGGCGGCAGCGTAAGGTAGCTAACCAAGTCAAGGCCGTCCCTCGATTTGATCACGACCGGTCTCATGTTTGCTAAAGGAAGCCCCTCGAGGGAGTCCTGCTTGGCAAAGAGGAACCGGGCCTCGTGGGCGTCCCGGTCGTATAGATAGAAGCGGCGGGGCCCGGTGTCAATGGTGAATGCGACGATCCAGCGTTTGTTATCGAGGGTCTGACTGGTTATTTCGAAGTCCCCGTCAGCCAAGGCGCTCAAGTAAGCCAGGTCGGGCCCTATCGATTCGTCAATGATTTGCCACTCTTTGCGCTGGAAGATAAACGCTGCTGCTTGGGGGAGACCGGTAGCGGGTTGGACCAGAACGTCGTCGACATCCGCTCTGGGGTCGGCGGCGGCGACGGTTCGTTCTTGCGTATCCATGTTGATTTTGACCAGCGCGGCAGTATTCCGGTCCCTGCTATCCGCCATGAACAGCACCGCGCCGGTTTCATCGAATCCAAGGGGGAACGTGGTTAATGAATCTTGCATGTCAATGGCGGCGAGGGATTCCCATTCCCCTTGCGGCAACGGTCCAAGCAACTCGGTACCTCCGTCGGGCTTGAACTGCATGGCGATGCGGACATTGAACTCTCGGTCGACGACGAAATCGAAGAACCCTTCGTTGCGCAGAACAAGGCTGCGCGCGCCGTCCAGTATGTTGATGCGGTAGAGGTCGTGGAGTTCGGGGTCGCGGTCGTTGATCTCCACCAGCACCTCTTCGGGGAATTTGTGGCTGACCTCGTTAAGATTAGCCTGCACGCCCGTTGACGGAGTCAGGCCGGTGGTCTCCTGAGTAGTGACGTTGACACTGAATATTTGCCAATTCTCGTCGCCGTCCGTATCCCTCCAATACAGCAAGTGGTTATTTGTGAAGGACCAGACGTAGCCGTGTACGCCGTGCATTAGGTCCCGGGTTACCGGCCTGGCTAGGGAGAGGTCATCTGAAGGCGCTACCCAGAGGTTCATGTAGCACCCGCTAAAGCCGCAGACCGGCGCCCGGAAGCTGATACGGGACCCGTCCGGGCTAAGCATCACGTCTGCTTTGTTCGGCAGGGTGAAGAACAGGCCCCGGGGCAAAATATCCGGAATTACCGGGGCGGCCCGTGGCCGGGCCGTGGGGCTAGGCGTAATGGTGGGAGCGATGGTGATTACCGGCATAGCCGTGGGAGTGGCGGTAGGTACCACGGCGACGGCGGGACTCGGAGTCGGTGTAGGACAGCCGTAGGCGTGGCAGTGGACGCCGGCGTAGCCGTGGTAGCCTCCGGTCCCGCCGCTTGGGTTGTAGTCTGAGGCGGGTCGGGCAAACCCGTCGGTGGTGGGGCAGTCGCTGTGGGTCCGGGGCCTCCGCAGGCCGCCGCGGCGACCGTGAGCAGCCCTACGAGCAATGCCGCCAAGAACCGCCTAGAGCCCAAGATCCCCCTTGGGCTCGCTGATACCTGATCTGGCACTTTACCGGGCATCTTCAATCCGCGTGGAGAATACGATTCAATGATCGGGCGTCTTGACATTGCGTTCCATGTTGCTCACGGCCCCCCCGGCCCTTCTTCATGACCGGCAGGTTGCCGCTGTTGCTCGGTGGCGCTCTCAGACCGCTGTGGGGGTATGTTAGCGATGGTAGCGCCGGAAGGGAGGCTTGTCCATGATGATGAAGTTGCGAGGAGCAGCAGTAAGGTTGCGCAGCGAAAAGACCGTCCGTTGCCGTAAGGTTGCGCGGCGAAAGGACCGTCCCTTGATAAGTTGCTGGTAATGTGGGCGCTTGGCTTAAATCGGGGCCTATGCGGCCTGCCTGCCGTTGAACCCCCTCGCCTTAACGGGTATACTCGATGAGCAAGAAGCAATTCGAGGTCTTTCGACCCGCGGCGGCGGCATAGACCGCCGGAACATTAAACCGGATATCAAATCAGGACAGGCGAACACCGATGAAAGCCCCAATGCTGGTCAAGTCCGAGGCTAACCCGAAAATAACTCCTTTCGGGCCGGGGGATACGGTAAGAGTGAATTTCCGCATTCGAGAGGGCGACCGGGAGCGTATCCAGGCCTTCCAGGGCGTGGTGATTCGATTGCAAAACGGCAAAGGCCCCGCTGCCAACTTCACTGTGCGGAGAATTTCCGGCGGCATCGGAATCGAACGAATATTCCCCCTCTATTCGCCGTTGATCGATTCCTTGGAAGTGACCCGTCGGGGCTCGGTGCGCCGGGCCAAGCTCTATTACTTGCGCGGTCTCCAAGGCAGGGCGGCGCGAATCAAAGAAAAGAGCCTTCCCCGGCGGCCGCGAGGCCAACCGGCCAACCAGACCTAGCTTCCTCCACTCGCTGACAACCGCCAAGGCCTTCCTCATGCTGACGCGGAGTTGCCCCGTGTGGGGGCCACTGGAACAAGCCCCGGCATGAAATACGTGGAAGTCGCCGTGGATGCGCCGACGGCTAGTTCGCGCACCTTTTCCTACAGCATCCCCGACCGGTTTACCGTAACCCCGGGACAGCTGGTTTGGGTCCCCTTTGGCCGGCGGGTGGCTCAAGGGGTGGCGATGGAGTTGGCGGACGCCCCCCAAGTAGAAGTTACTCGCGACATCCTTCAACCCATCGAGCCGGCCCCCCTGGTCAGCCCCGTTCACCTCAAGCTGGCCAAGTGGCTGAGCGCGTACTATCTTTCTCCTTTGTTCTCGGCCGTAGCGCCGTTGCTGCCGCCTGGCTTCGAAGGACAGGTGCATTCCCAGGTTAGCCCCGGTTCCTATGAGGACGACGACCTCGAGGCGCTCCGGCCCCAGACGGCCGACGCCCTAAGGGAGTTGCGCGGCTCCTCGGGCCTTCGAGAGCTGGATTTCCTCAAGCTCTTGGGCCGCGGCGGCCAACGGGAACTGTCCCGGCTGGTACAACAAGGGCTGGTGTATCGTCGGGCCGAGTTGCCAAGGCCGCGTATTGCGCCCCGCTACCAAAGTTACTTGTTCCGCGTAACTCAGCCAAGCCATGATTTGCCGGACGCGGCGCAAGGTCTTCATCAAAAGCAGCGGGACTTGCTGGGCGCGGTCGCCGAGGAGTCCGAAGGCTATTTGGTTTCCCGGGCTAACAAGGACTATGGCCGCGGGGTTGCCGACGCGCTGGTCAGGAAAGGTCTATTGGGCCGCGAGTGGGTCAGAATGGGACCGGGTCCGGTTGCCGAGTCTCTTCAAAACGCCGCTCCGCCCGCCTCGAAAGCTCTCACCCTAACTTGGGAGCAAGAGGATGCGCTGGCCCGCATCCTCGGGGCATTGGAAGACCCGACGAGTACGCCGCGGGTGTTTCTCTTGCACGGGGTAACCGGCAGTGGAAAGACTGAGGTCTACTTGAGGGCTATCCAGGAGGTGGTCGCCCAAGGCCGTCAAGCGATTTTCTTGATACCCGAAATCGCCTTAACCCCCCAGACGCTGCACCGGGTCAACGCCCGGTTCCCCGGCCGGGTAGCCGTGCTCCATAGCGGCCTGACGCCGCGGCAGAGGTTTGACCAATGGTGGAAAATCCGGGACGGCCACTGTGACGTGGTCGTAGGCCCCCGGAGCGCGATATTCTCTCCGGTGCGGCGGCTGGGGTTGATCGTCATCGACGAGGAACACGAGTGGACCTATAAGCAAGAGGAGTCCCAACCCCACTATCATGCCCGGACCGTTGGCTTGGAGCTGTCTCGATTGACTGGCGCGCCCCTAGTACTGGGCAGCGCCACCCCTGACGTGGAGACCTACTACCGGGCCCAAAAAGGCCACTTCAAGTTGTTGGAACTATCCCGCCGGGTTGGACCGATTAGGACCCATGGTACCGACGGCGGCCAGGAACTGGCCGAGGTTCAGGTCTCCGACATGCGTAAGGAGTTGCGGGAGGGTAACCGTAGCATCTTCAGCCGCGCCTTGGCCTCTGAGTTGAGGCGCTGTGTGGACCGGGGATACCAAGCGATCTTGTTCTTGAACCGGCGAGGCAGCGCACCCATAGTCCAATGCCGGGACTGTGGCCAGGTGGCCAACTGCGCCCGCTGCTCAGTGTCCCTGACCTATCATTCCACCGACGGAAGGTTGTGGTGTCACCGCTGCAACCGGCGGGGCCGTACCCCCGCCAGGTGCCGCCGTTGCCGGGGGGGAAGAATACAAAGCGTCGGCGTCGGCACCCAACGGGTGGTCGAGAAATTGACCGAGTTGCTGCCCGGTGTGAACATTGCCCGCTGGGACGCCGACGCCACTCGCGCCGGGTCCAGGGCGGAAGATATCATGGCCGGCCTGAACAGCGGTGAAATACAAGTGCTGGTGGGCACCCAACTGGTCGCCAAGGGATTGGACGTCCCCAACGTAACCTTGGTGGCCGTGGTGCTGGCCGACGTTGGGATGTACTTGCCGGACTTCCGGGCGGGAGAGCGCGCCTTCAGCCTTTTTTGCCAGGTGGCGGGCCGCGCCGGGAGAGGCAGCGCCCCGGGTAAGGTCTTCATTCAGACCTACACTCCGGAGCACTACGCTATCACGGCGGCCGCTAAGCAGGACTACTCCGCTATGTTCGAAAGGGAAGTCCAGACCCGCCGCCTACTGGGGAACCCGCCGTTCAACCGGTTGGTCCATCTCGTGTACCAGGACGTGAATCAGACGGTTTGCCAACAGCAAGCGGTGGCCGCCGCCCGGCAACTGCGGCAACGGGCCTACGCCCAAGGCTTGACCGGCGTCGAAATCGTTGGCCCGGCCCCCGGGATACCCTCTCGATTGAGAGGCCGGTACCGGTGGCATCTGGTGCTGCGGGGGCGGGACCTGCAACGGTTCCTGGAGGGGACTGCCTTCCCCAAGGGGTGTACCGTGGACGTAGACCCGGTGCACCTGCTCTAGGGTGGCTTTACACTCCGTTATTGGCTTCAATATAATAGCAGCGCTGACAATAGCAAGACTGCGGCAGTCCCGCTTTTCTAAAAGAGTGTTTCAAAAGCCCCTTCTCCCTGGGGAGAAGGTTAGGATGGGGGGAAAGGTCTGAAGGCAACCGAGATGATCCGCGTCGGGAACCGCCCTCACCCTGCCCTCTCCCACTTGGGAGAGGGAACTTTTTCTACACCCTCTAAGAGCCGGTTGCCGCTCAGGACGGCGAAGCGTTACGCCCCCACCCTTCCAAAGACCGGGGGTCTGGGACCGGCGGAATCCGGCCTCTTGACCGCGCCCGGGATAGTCTAGTCGCATCACGGGGATAAACCCACGGCCAACGAAAACATCGGTGCGTCTGTGTATCGGCATGTCATCGATCCATGAAGGATAGCCCGGAATGACTGTCTTGCGGATGCGCTTGCTGCCCGACCCGATTCTCCGGCAGCAAGCAATTAAAATTGGGAAGGTTCCCACCAACATGAAGAAGTTCACTGCGGACATGGTCGAGACCATGCACGCGGAGCATGGCGTGGGGTTGGCGGCCAATCAAGTGGGGTCTTTGCAAAGGGTTGCCGTAATCCAGTTGCCCGAGTGGGAAGAGCCGATGGTGCTGATCAATCCGGAAGTCGTGAAACTGGAAGGCGAAAGGGAAGTCGAGGAAGGCTGTCTCAGCATTCCGGGTTATAGGGGCATGGTCAAACATGCGGAGAGCGTCAGAGCTAGGGCTATCGGCCTCGATGGCAAGGTCGTTAAGATAAAAGCCGAAGACCTACTGGCCCAAGCCCTAGAGCATGAGATAAACCATCTGAACGGCGTATTGTACATCGACCGGCTGGTGTCCCCGGACAACCTGTGGAAGATTGCGCCGCCGACGGAAGATGTGGACGAAGACCAAGAGGACGAAGAGCGGGAGGACGATAACGGCGCCGGCGCTGGTTAATCTCTCGGCCCATCGGCCCGTATCCGGTCGATGGGCGAGGGCCGGCCGCCTTTCTGAGATGCTGACGAAACTCCAGGAATTCTTCTTCGCTCGCGGAGGCCCGGCGTACCTGGTTGGCGGGCGTTTGCGGGACTCTCTTCTTTCCCGGGCCCCTAGCCAGGATATAGACATAGCGTTGCCGGGGGACTCCGAGGCCGCCGGGCGGGAGTTGGCCCGGGAATTGGGGGGATCTTTTGCTCCCTTGGGCGCGCGGTTTGGCAAGTGCCGGGTGGTCGTGGAGGCTCCGCCGGGCGGGCAGTGGAGCATCGACCTGAGCTCCTTCTCCGGTACCATAGAAGAAGACTTGGCCCGCCGAGAATTCACCATCAACGCCTTGGCCCTGCCGCTGTCCGATTGGGGCTCTCCGGTGACCGGAGACGCCTTGATAGACCCTTTCAACGGCAGGCTGGACCTATCCCGCAAGCGCATACGAGGGGTTGGCCCCCGGGTCTTTAAGGACGATCCGGGACGGCTGCTGCGGGCAGTGCGTCTGGCCGCGGGCCTGGGGTTTGGCATCGAGCCGGAGACGGCCCGATTGATAGTCGCTGACGCCGGGCTTATAGCCAGGGTGGCCCGGGAACGGGTCCGCGACGAATTCTTGAGCATTCTGTCCATGAACGGCGCCATGGCCAGCCTGGAGGTCCTCGACCGTCTGGACCTGCTGTGCCGGATTATTCCCGAGCTAGCGGACACCAAGGGAGTCGAGCAGCCCAAGGCCCATTACTGGGATGTTTGGGGGCACTCGCTCCACGCTGTGGAAGCTGCGGAAAGAGTCACCAAGGGCCATCAGAATTCTCCGGTCTATACCTTGATTTACTGGACACCGGAAACCGACGCTTATTTTGACCGGAAAATCTGCAACGGCCATACCCGGCGCACGCTGCTGAAGCTCGCCGCCTTGTTCCACGACATTGCCAAACCCCAGACCAAACAAGACGACGCGACGGGCCGCACTCGATTTCTGGGTCATTCCGAAGCCGGCGCCCGGATTACCGCCCGGCGGTTGACCGAGCTTAGACTTGAATCCAGGGGTGCCGCCGCCGTGGCCAAGATGGTGCAGCATCATTTGCGTCCGGTCCACATGATGCAGGGAGTTGAGCTTCCAACCCGGCGGGCTACCTATCGCTTCTTCCGGGACCTGGGGGACGCGGCCGTCGATACCTTGTACCTGAGCCTGGCTGATTTTTTGAGCGCAAAAGGCCCCGAACTCAATAATGAGGATTGGGCCGGCCATGCTAGAATGATTGGGCATCTTCTCCATGAACATTTCCACCCATCGGTTGCGCCTCCGCCTGTCTCCTTGGTCAATGGGCGCGACCTAATGGAGCGGTTCAACCTTGAGCCGGGGCCTTTGATCGGCGCACTGTTGCATAGAATCGACGAAGCAAGCGCTACGGGTGAGATATCCACCCGGGAAGAAGCGCTCGCTTTGGCGTCCAAGACCGTCGACCACGAGGAGAAAAGGACGTAGCCTATGGTTGGGAGGTGGATCGGCGGCGCCTTGGGCTTCTTCTTGTGGGTGTTTTTCCCGCCTTCCGCCCGTGACCGCAGCATTCGCCTGACAATCTTCATGTTGCTGTTGATTGGCATAGCTGTCGCGTCGCTCGGCTTCAAGAATATAGACATAAACATTCCGGGCGGCGCAGACCTGAAGCGAGGCGGCACCGGTCCTCTGGGGCTCAAGCTGGGCTTGGACCTGCGCGGGGGAGGCCACCTGGTATACCAGGCCGATACCGGCACCAGCTTCAACCTGGAGTTCGAGGAACCTTCGACCCCGGCCGATGTTGAGGAAGCCCTCCGGGAGTTGCGCTTCGGCGAGGAAGAGCTGGCTTTCGAGAGTTTTACTGTCCAAGCCCGCAGCCTGGTGGGTCTCCAGGTCAAGACCCCTTTGCTGGGCCAAGACGACCCCCGGCGAACGGAATTTCAGGAAACGCTGGAGGCTGAGTCTGGTCTGAGCGCTATAGCGTCTTTGGACATTGAAGACGTAGAAGCCCCGAGTCCCGACCAGATGCAGGGGGTGCTGGAGGTTATCAGCGGGCGGGTTAACCTCTTTGGTACCGAGGAGCCCATTATCCAGCAATTCGGCGATGACCGGCTCATAGTCCAGCTTCCCGGAGCCAGCGGTTCGGTTACCGAAGTCGGGTTCGTCGACCCTGTGCCGGAGCCGGCCGACGAGAAGACCTTGCGGTCGGCCCTGTCGGAAGCGGGGTACGAAGACTTGGAAGTCCAGCGGCAAGACGACCGCAGCTTCAGAATCGGCTCCGCCACCGTCAGCACCTCCAAACGCGAGGCCGCCGCCGCCGTTCTTGTGGAAAGACTGGGCGCCATCGAGCGCTTCCGGGTGACCAGCGCCATAGACGATGCCAAATCCCTCATCGGCCGGACCGCCCAGCTAGTCTTCAGAGAACGGACTTGCACGAGCCCCCAGTGTATCCAGTTTACCGACGCCGACATCGGCTTGACCGGGGAAGACTTGTCCCAGGCTTACGCCCAAGCAGACAACGTTGGAATCGGATGGGTGGTAATAATTCACTTCAACGGCCGGGGCAGCGACATTTTTGCGGACTTGACTTGCCGCATCGTGGGTCAACCCGACAAGCGGATCGCTTTCTTCTTGGACCGTGAGGAGTTGCTGGCGCCGGTGGCCCAGGCCTGCATACGAGACGGCGTTACCAGGATTACGGGCAATTTCACCCGAGAAGAGGCCAAGTTCTTAGCCATTCAACTGGAGGCCGGAAGTCTGCCGGTGCCCTTGAGAGTAATCCAAGAAGCGGACGTTGACGCTCTTCTGGGAGCGGAATCTCTTAGAAACAGCCTTATCGCCGGTCTAGTAGGCTTGGGACTGGTGATGGCGTTCATGGTGGCCTACTACCGGATGGCCGGGGTAGTCGCCGCCGTTTCCCTGGTGTTCTATGCGGTGGTGGTGCTGGCCGTGTTCAAGCTCATCCCCATCACCTTGACCCTTTCCCACATAGGGGGCTTTATCCTGTCCATCGGTATGGCGGTGGACGCCAACGTGCTGATCTTCGAACGGATGAAGGAGGAGGTGCGCATCGGCCGGACGCTGGCTTCGTCGATGGAAGTAGGGTTTAGCCGGGCGTGGCCGGCCATCCGCGACGGTAATATTTCCACGTTGATCACTTGCGGCGTGCTTCTTTGGTTCGGCGACCGCTTGGGAGGGGCGTTGGTTACCGGCTTTGCGATAAGCTTGGGCATCGGGGTGCTGATTAGCATGTTTACCGCGGTTGTGGTGAGCCGCAACCTGCTCCAATTGTTGGCATGGGTCGGCCTCGGCGGCCGCATTAGCCTATTCACTCCGGAAGGCGCCGCACGTACGACACGGACCGCCGGAGGAGGGGGCTAGCCGTGCTGGACATAGTGGGCAAACGCTTTTGGTACTTCTTGTTCTCCGCCGCGATAATCATGCCCGGCGTCGTCTTCATGGTCGCGCCCCCCGGCTGGCTCTCCAGGGACTCGGGGCTCAACGCCGGGATCGACTTCGCCAGCGGTTCCGTCCTGAATATCACCTTCGATAGACAGGTCGAAGAGGCCAATATTCAGGAGCGAATGAACGAGCTGGGGTATCCCGAGGCTTTGATACAGAAGTTGGGCAGCCAGACCGTGTTCATACGCACCAAGCTGCTGGATGATGAAACCAACAGCAATAGGGGTCCATTCAAGGACGAGTGCATTCGGGATGGAGTGTCCGAACGCCAGTGCATCGAGGACGACCTGGATAAATTCATCGGCGTGATCGAGGGTGTCGAGTTCGAATCGGTCTCGCCCATCGTTGCCACCGAAACGGTGCGGAACGCTTTCTTCGCGGTGCTGGCGGCCTCGGTGTTCATTCTGCTGTATATCTGGTACGCCTTCCGGCGGGTGCCAAAGGCGTACCGGTACGGGATCAGCGCCATCCTGGCCTTGGTTCACGACGTCGTATTCGTTCTCGGCGTGTTCTCCATATTGGGTAAGGTGATAGACATGGAGGTCAACTCCATGTTCGTCGTGGGAGTCTTGATTGTCGCCGGCTATAGCGTGAACGACACTATCGTGGTGTTCGACAGAATCCGGGAGAACGTGTCCCGCCATCCGGACCGGGACATGGCCGGTCTGGTGAACGTTAGCATCATGGACACCATCGGCAGGTCGCTGAATACCAGCTTCACTACCTTGTTCGTTTTGCTGGCAATGTTACTCATCGGCGGCCCCAGCATTCGCGGGCTGCTGCTGGTGGTAGCCATTGGGACGGTGATCGGGACTTATAGTTCGGTCTTCATTGCCAGCCAGTTCCTGGTCATGTGGGACCGGGGAGAGATAGGGAGGATATTGCGTCTCGGACGCCGCGCCCCCACGGCGGCAGCCTCCGGGTTGTTCCATCTTATCGGGCGTTAGGCCGGCCGCCCGGCGGACCCTCCCCTCAGGGCGGCGTCAGAACGATTCTCCCCAGCACGCTGCGGCCGGCCAGCAATTCGATTGCATGGCCTGCTTCATCGAGGGACAGCGCGTCCTCGATGACCGGTCGGACTAGGCCCCGGGACACCATCTCTCCCGCCTCGATAACTGTGTCTCGTGATACTCCGCTCGAACCCAGGATTCGAGCGTCGCGGAAAATCACCTCAGCCGGGTCCAGCCGTATCGCGCCGCCCGCGACTTCACCCAGGATTACCCAGCGCCCGTACTGGGCCAAGCTGAGCCAGGTGGACGGGAAGAGGGCGGACCCCACCGTATCTAGCACCGCGTCGGCCCCCCGGTCTTCCGTGAGGGCGCGGACGATTTCGCTAAAGTCCAAGGGCCCGCACTCCACGACTTCACTGGCTCCATGTTCTTCCAACCGGGCCCTTTTCTCCGGCGACGAAGTCACCGCCAGCGTGCGGCAACCGAGGGCGGCACTAAACTGCAACGCGTGGACCCCCAAGCCGCCGCCGGCCCCCGTCACCACGACAACCTCGCCGGGTTGAACTTGAGCGGCGGCTTGGAGTCCCTGCAAAGCAACTCCCATGGGGCAAGCGAGCAGGGCGGCGGATGGCAGATCGAGGGCGTCGGGTACCGGTACCAGGCTGAACTCCGAGACCGCGAGGTATTCCGCGAAGCCCCCGTCGCGGGTGTGCCCAATGCCCTGTCCGGTGACGCAGCGGTGCTCAAGGCCCCGGCTGCAACGCTCGCACCGGCCGCAAGCGTCGGTCAGGATAGCTACCACCCGGTCTCCGGGTTTGACCCGCCGGACCTCCGGCCCTACTTGGCTCACGACACCCGACACCTCGTGGCCCAGGATAAGCCCGGGCTTGACCCCGCGCCGCAGCAGCCCCTTGGCAACCAGCAAATCGTGGTGACACAGCCCGCAGGCCACAACCCGCACCAGAGCCTCGCCCGGGCCGGGTACGGGGTCCGGTACCTCGGTAACGGTCAATCGTGGAGGGCTGCCGGGTTGTTCCAAGACCAAAGCCCGCATAGTTGGCGGCATTATAGCCTCGGTTCGAGGCACAGCCAACCGGCCCTGGGGCCGCATGGTCAGGGCAACCGCGTTAGGCGTCGAACCCGCACCTCTTCAGCGAAAGCCGGAGTCCAGAGACGATACGGCACTGGGGAAGGCCGGTTCCACCAACTATGCAGCCGAACTCAGACTATGGATTCCGGCTCGATGCCCGCCCCTACGTGATACGCGGGACGGAATGACAGGTTGGACTCCGGTGTCTTCGGTATATTCGAACATTGGTCGGCCCGCCTAGTTATCGGGGGCGAAACGGTAGACTCCTTGGTTCCGAGAGACGACGTAGAGGTTTCCCGCCCGGTCTACGCCAAAGGAAGTAATCTGCAAGTCGGAGTCAACTAGGAGCATGGATTCGGTCACCGATTGCCCGTCGAACCTGATGCCCCAAATCTTCCCCGAGCAAAAATCGCCGAAGACGTACGCACCGAATAGGGAGGGCAACGCGGTGCCCCGGTACACGTAACCGCCGGTAACCGAGCATCCTTCCCAGGTGCTGTATTCCGCCGCGGGCAATTGAAGCCCGGTCTCGTTGCACCCGGTCCCGGGTGAAAAGCAGTGAGCCCCCTCCATGACGTTCCAGCCGTAGTTCAGCCCTTTCTCTATCAGGTCTATTTCCTCCCAGCTGTTTTGACCGACGTCCGCCGCCCACAACCGGCCGCTTTGGGTGTCGAAGGAAAAACGCCAAGGGTTACGCAGTCCGTAGACCCAGACCTCGGGCCGAGCTTCACCCGCCCCCACAAAGGGATTATCCTCGGGAACACGGTACCTCTCATTCTCTGAAGCGGCGGCAACGTCGATTCGCAGAATCGAGCCCAAGAGGGTCGCCGGATTTTGCCCGTTTCCGAAGCGGTCTCCGCTCTCGCCGCCGTCGCCCAAGCCTGCGTACAGGTAGCCGTCGGGCCCAAAAGCTAACTGCCCGCCGTTGTGGTTACCGGCGGGTTGGGGAATTTCCATGATGATTAGCTCACTGTCGGCGTCCGCTGTGTTGGGGTCGGTCCTGCCGGCCGAAAACCTGGATATTACCGAACGCCGGGGGGTTGCCGCGGAATAGTATACGTAGAAGTAACCGTTGCTTCGAAAATCGGGGTCGAAGGCCAGCCCCAGCAGTCCTTCTTCATTGTGGCCTTCATTGACCTGAGAACTGAGGTCCAAGAACAGAGACGCTTGGGGAGCGTCTTGCTGATTGGGAAAAACGAAAATGTGTCCGCTTTGCTCGGTTACGAAGAGCCTGTCCGCGTCCTCATCGGGTTGGACCAAGTTGGTCAACCGGCTGAACTGGAGGTTTGGGAATACCCGCTCAATCTCCAGGGGCCGCAGCGGCAACGGCGTGGGCGCCGCTATGGCCCCCGAGGCGGGCGTTGATGCGGGCGGTGAACTTAGAGTTGACCCCGGGCCGGACGTTGGCCGGACCGGGGTGTTGATGGTGGGAGCAACGCTTGGCGTCGTCGCATCGGTAGGCCGGGGTTGGACCACCGGGCCCTCAATCGTTGGAGCCGCGGCGGTTCCCGCCCCACTCCGCGTCGCCGTGGCCGGGGGGCCTGCAGTGGATGTCTTAGAGCCGCCGCAAGATGCCAGGGCAGCGATGAGAAGGGCTGTAATGAGGAGGCTAACATTGTTAGCTGATATGATCATCAATATAACTTGGGGGTCGGGGCGTTCCCGTTTCGAGACCTGAAGCGGGCCAACATATCCCGGTCGATTATATTACCAATCAGTCCCTCCCACTGCCTAAATAGGATTCCCCCGCAGCAATTTGCTAAACAGGGGTTTTGGCGGTTCCTAAATTGGAATTTTTGCAGGTGGACTCGGCGGGTGTTCCACGCTTTTTCAATGCTTACGGGATATGGACTTGAGGAAAATGGCTTAAACTATCAAGATCCTTACGGCGCCTTACGAGAGGGAAACGCTGATGCTGGCAACTCAACGTTGGAACCGAATGGTAGAAACCGAGCACGCCCAGTCTGAAAGGATGCGCGGGAACGTCCCTCCTCCTACGGACCATTGGCAGCCCTATGCCCAGCAATTCAAAGCAGACCCGCGGCGTTCCGATGACGGCTTGGTCAACCGTCTGCTAGAGGAGGTGACGCCCCAAAGTACGGTGCTGGACGTTGGGGCCGGCGCCGGCCGGCTGGCCCTTCCCCTGGCTTTGCGTTGCCGCCGCGTGGTTGCTGTCGAGCCGTCGGCCAGCATGGGCGCCGTTCTTAGGCAGCAGACCTCGGAGTTCTCCATACAGAACCTATCCTTGGTGGAATCGACCTGGGAACAGGCGCAAGTAGGGCCGGCCGACCTGGTCATATGCGTCCACGTGTTGTACGTCGTCCGGGAAATTGAGCAATTCCTCAGGAAGCTGGAAGCCCATGCCCGCCAGCGGGTCCTGGTAGTGTTGTTCCAAGCCCCTCCCCAATCCCAGACCTACGATCTGTGGAAGCAGGTCCACGGCGAGGAGCGCCTGCCCCTGGCCAGCCTTCCGGAACTCCAAGACGTGCTCTCCCAACTGGGAATAGAGTTCCACCTGGAAATGCTGCCAACCCAGCCGCCCCGGGGCTTCGACGATCGCCGGCAGGCCCTCGAGCAGCTAACCGACCGCTTGTATTTGACCCCCGGAACACCCCAAGCGGCGCGTCTGGAGGAGTTGTTGGAGGACCTGTTGGAAGAAACCGGCGGTACGTTTATCATCCGAGGGTCCCAGCCCTTGAGACCCGGCTTGGTCTGGTGGCGTCCTGAGAAGGGGGGCCAATAGCCGCCTCTCGATTGATTTCAGGGCCGTCCGGAGTCGAGCGCCGGTTGCCACCGGCGGCCATATCGGGCAAAATAGGCGGGAGTCCAGCCAGACCGGAAGCGCCGCACCGAGCGTTGCGAGGACCGGTTCCCAAGGAGTTACCCCCACGGGCGGGTCCTGGGGGTGCCGGCGCTAGTAGATTAAAGGAGTGAACTCATGCGACCACAGGCCATAAAGTCTGAATCAATGCAGTACCCAGGCCATGAAGGGGCGATGATCGACGCCTACTTTAGCCGCCCCGAGGCGCCCGGCTACTACCCTGGAGTAATTGTGACCCCGGAAGCCTTCGGATTGGTGGAGCACATCAAAGACGTCGCGCGCCGCTTTGCGGCCCAAGGTTACCTGGCGATAGCGCCGGAACTGTATACCAGGGAAGGGGCGCCCGATCCTGATAACATGGACCAAGTGATCCAAAAGATGTTCGCGTCGCCGGACGCCCGCGCCGTGGGCGACTTGGACGCCGCCGCCCGGTTTCTCAAGGGGCAGGCCCATTGCAACGGTAAAGTGGGCATCATCGGCTTTTGCTCTGGGGGCAGGTACACCCTGATTACGGCCTGCAAGAGCAGTAACATCGACGCGGCCGTGGACTCGGCCGGCGGGTTCATAATCCAGGATGAGCACACCGAGTCCCGCCCGGTCTCTCCCATAGACATGATCCCGACCCTGTCGTGTCCCCTTCTGGCCACCTTCGGAGAGGACGACCCCAACCCGTCTCCGGCCCATGCCGAGCGGATGCAAGAGGAACTGGACAAGCACAACAAGACCTACGAGTTCCGGATGTACCCCAACGCCGGGCACGCATTCTTTGCCGACTACCGCCCCAGCTATCAAGCGGCGGCGGCCCAGGACATGTGGCACCGGGTAATGGTGTTCTACGACAAGCACCTAAGATAATCGCGGGGCGGCGGCTTGAACGTTTAACCGCCCTGGGGGTGGCCCCCTCTAGTCTCTTAAGGGGCGGGTTTCAAACCCGCCCCTACACGTTGATCTACCGCGGCGGGGTGGTTGCGGCTGTTCGTTTTGGCCGCGCCGGGAATCGCCCTCACCCTGCCCTCGCCCACTTGGGAGAGGGGACTTTTTCAACGCTCCCTGAGAGGGCGGAAGAAGGAACGAATATCTTCAGCCAGTAGCTCCGGCTCTTCCAGAGCGGCGAAGTGCCCGCCTCGGGGCATTTCGGTCCACCGCTGCACGTTGAACGAACGCTCGCCCCACTCCCGGGGCGGGCGGCTCAATTCCTTGGGAAACACCGCCATGGCCGACGGTACCTGGATGCGCTCCTCCCGCTTCATCTCCCAAGGATGGCGCAGGGTCTCGTAGTAGAGGCGGGTGGACGAGTTGATCGTCTGGGTCGCCCAGTAAATCATGACGGTAGTGAGCAACTCGTCTTTGGTGAAGCGCTTTTCCACGTCCCCGGCGCAGTCGCTCCAAGTGCGGTACTTCTCGACGATCCAAGCCGCCAGTCCGGCCGGAGAATCGTTCAACCCGTAGGCTAGGGTTTGGGGCTTGGTGCCTTGAATGTGGGAATAGCCGCCCTCGGCCGCCAGCCAATCTTCCCGCTGCTTCAAGTGCCCCTTTTCGACCTCCGTTAGCTCCCGGGACCCGGGGCCAAGGTAGGGGGTTGGCCGGACCATGGAGGTCACGTGTATCCCGATCAAATGCTGGGGGTAGGCCAAGCCCAGGTAGGCCGTCACGCTGGCGCCCCAGTCGCCGCCTTGGGCGCCGAACCGGTCGTAGGACAGCCCTTTCGTCATCAACTTGGCCCATAGATCCGAGATTCTCATCACGTGCATGCCCCGTTGGGAGGTACGGTCCGAGAAGCCGTAGCCCGGCATAGAAGGGACCACCACGTCGAAGGAATCGGCCGGGTCTCCGCCGTGGCTCCCGGGGTCGGTCAACAGGGGCAGGATCTTGTGCATCTCGAAGAAGGAGCCCGGCCATCCGTGGGTGATGACCAAGGGCATGGGACTTGGCCCTTTGCCCCGTTGTTGGACAAAGTGGATTCCTAAGCCGTCAACCGTAGTCCGGAAATGAGCGAGGGAGTTGATGCGTTCCTCTTGGGCCCGCCAGTCGAAGGCGTCTTGCCAGTAGGCCACGAGCTCTTTGAGGTAGGCCAAGTTGGTTCCGTAGTCCCATTCCGCGCCGGGAATCTCATCGGACCAGCGGGTGTGAGCCAGCCTATCCCTCAGGTCCTCGAGAATCTCGTCGGAAACGTGCACCCTGTAAGGCTGAATATCTAAAGGCTGCACACCCATGCCGGCTCCCTCCTCTTCAATTCATCGGTTCAATTCACGGAGTGTTTCGCTGCCCGGTGTTTCTTTAACGCAAGGCTTTCAGGGACAGCAGTCACCCCGCCATCGGGTTAGCTGGACTCAGTCCGTATCAACTCCCGCGGGACGGCGCGGCAAGACCGGTGGACTCGGGGGCTAACCGCGGCGGCCTTAAAATTACTCGTGAAGGTAGGGGTTGTCAATCCTGGCGCCTTAGTGACGCCCCGGCAGCAGGACCGACGCGCCGATCAAGGCTGAGGAAGCCGCGGCGCAAATAATGAATCCCGGCAAGAAACTTCCGGAAACGTTTCGCAGCCCGCCGACCAGAAGGGGCGATAGAAAGCTCCCGAAACCGACGACGGTGACGATCAGGCCCCAGACTACGGCGACCTTCTCAGGTGTCATTCCGGGCATTTCCATGGGCCATGACATGAGCGTCGGAAGATACAGAAAGGAACCGATACCCAGGACTATTACTGAGACGTAGATACCGCCCAGGTTGCTGAACAAGAACGCCCCGGGTCCGCCCAAGACCACCATGACGCCGGATGCTAGGAAGATCATTTTCTTGGAGCCGGGCCGGACCGGCAAGAACCCTCCCAGCAGCACCGCGAAGATACCGATGAAGGGCAAAAGACCGGTAATGAAACCGGCTTGGTTCAGAGACAAGCCCCTGGACTCGTTGAAGAAACTGGGCAGCCAGGTGGTAAGAGCGGTGTATTGGAAGAAAGCGCCCGCGTCGGCAGCAACCAGCAGGATGATGGTCCGGTTGGAGACGACTTCCCACAGCGCCCGCCGGCTCACTATGGGGACCATGCGGCGGGCTTGACTTGCTGGGCTGCCCAAGAGGAACCAAGCCAAAGCCCCCACGACGCCGATGGCGCCAAACACGCTCAACGCTTTGGGCCAGCCAACCGCGCCGGATAGGGGCGCCGCCGTGACCACCGCCACAGCGATGCCCAGGTTGAACACCGCCGAGCTGATGCTGTTCATCATCAGGATTTGCCTGGGTTTGAACCACTGCATCATCAGCGGGGCCGTGGCGGTGAAGAGGAGAGCGATGGCAAGCCCGTAGGCAACTCTCAACACCAGCATGGTGGCGAAATTGGGGACCCATGCCGAGACCACAAGCAGGCTCAACAGGGCCCAGCCGATCATAAACGCCCGTCTGGTCCCCATCCGGGCAATGATCACACTGCCGGGGAGGCCAAAGCCGGCGGCTATCAGCAACGCCAGCGTCACCATTAGTCCGGCAGTGGCCCGGCTGATCGAGTAGTCCTCGATGATCAGCGGGAATAAGGGAGAAGCGTTGAAAAGGTTCAAGCCCAACGCCAGGTTGACTAGGAGGATGAGCCCGGCGATAACGAACCGGTAGGCGCTGCTCGTGAGGTCCTTAGTAGTGTCCTGGTTGCTAGGTTGCCCTTCCAAAAGCCATGTCCCTTCTGGAGTAGCCGGGTAGATCAAGTCGAACTGCCGGGGGCCGGAGGCCTCGGCAGTTCGACCCAACTGGCGCACGGGGAACTCGTTCGGCCCGCTCCCTAAAGAAAGCCAGTAAAGAAAGATAGTAATTGGCCCGCCGTCGGCGGGCCAATTACCCTTCGGTCCTCTCGTCCAAGGCAGATTATGCCGGGCGGCAACGTTATTGCATCGGCAATCTTATCCCCAGCCGGAAAAACTTGCACGCCGGGTTAGCTGGGGGTTCTAGGGGCAGCTGCGGCGAGGGTACAGCGGCCCCTAGCCCCAGATTCTGCGGGCAACTTGGGCAACCGACTCCAGCTTCCTTCGCTGATCGTCCCAAGAGAGTAAATTGCCGGTGCTGATGGAGGCGAAGCCGCACTGGGGGCTGATAGCCAAATTCTCTAGCGGGACGTACTCGGAAGCTTCATCTACCCGCTTCAGCAGCGAGTCCTGAGATTCCAGGGTCCCGTCCTTGGTCGTGATCAACCCCAACACCACCGTCTTTCCCGGCGGCACGAACCGCAGCGGCCGGAAACTGCCGCTGCGCGGCGTGTCGTACTCTAGCAGGTACCTATCAACTTGCAAGCTTCCGAACAGCTTCTCGGCAATGGGGTCGTAGGCCCCCTCAGTTTGCCAGCGGCTCCGGTGATTACCCCGGCAGAGGTGGACCGCTACCGTAACCCCATGGCCTTTGACGCCCCTCAGGCAGGCGTTGTCGGCGGCCAAGAATTCCTCCAGTTCCGCCTCGACGTCGACTCCTTGGGCTTGAAGCTCCCGGCGGCGGTCTTCGCCGAAGAACCTCGTGGCGTAGCTGGGCGCGTCCAACTGTACGTAGGGGATGCCTTCGTCGACCACGGCCCGGAGTTCGTTGTTGATCAAGCGAGCTAAGTCTTGGAGCATCTCGGAACGGGTCCTGTAGGTCCGGTCGGTCACGCCGTCCTTGAATCCGCCGTAGCCCAACATGCTGGGACTGGGCATGGTCACCTTTATCGGACCCGGTGAGTGTTCTTTCATATAGGCGGTCTCGTGAGCGGTGAAGCGGCCCTTTGGGGTGAGCTTCCCCGCTACCACTTGCACCCTGGTGGGTACCAAGCCCCCGCCGGGCCCGTGCCATTGCCGCATGAATGACTCGGCCGGGGGAGCGAACCCTTCCAACCACTGGGCCGGGCCGCTGAGAAACGAGGACCGGCGGTACTCCCCGTCGGTGAACACGTCCACGCCGGCTTCCCGCTGCAATGCCAGGGCGCCCGCGACGGCGGCGTCTTCAATCTCGCGCAGCTCCTCCAGTCCCATCGCGCCTTGCTCGTATCTCTTGTGGGCCGCTAGGACCTGGGGAGGACGCAATAAGCTGCCCACGTGGTCCGCCCGATAAGGTTCGATCATCCCGGTCACGGCGCCCCTTGATTCGATGAGTGTTCAGCCCCTTCCCGGAAGATTATACGCCAGGTTAATCGGATTCCGGACGTTTGATGACGGCCCGTCCAAAAGCAGGCGCCAGCTTTCCCGGTTCGAACACACCTCTTCTCCCAGCACGACAGGAAGACCATCTATTTCACGGGATAATCGCGGCCTTACATCCCGGAAGTCCCAGGCTTGAGGCAGCAATCGGGGATGAATCTTAACTTAATCGAAGAACGTAATATCAACCGTAGAATGAGATGGGGGGTTAGGAGGGACTGCATGCAACACTGCTTGAAGTGCGAAGGGTCCTTGCGGTTTGACTGGGAGTTTCCGGGGTTGATTTGTCAGCGATGCGGTGTTGTTTACTATTTCGACAAGCCCGCGATTGAAATCTTTGATAGCATGATGAACCAACGGGAACCCCGCGAAGAATGGCCGCAGCCGGTGAAACTTAGCGCGTGACCGGGGGAGGCGGTCAGGCAATAGAGGAGCAGCATACCGTGGAGCGGGCTAGGGAGCAATTAGCTCGTCGTAAGTGTCGGGGCGGCGGTCCCGGAAGAACTGCCAGGTGGTCCGTACCTCTCGGATTTGGTCCAAGTCTAGGTCCGCCACAATCACTTCATCTTTATCCCGAGAACCCTGAGCCGTGATTTGCCCCCTTGGGTCGCAGAAGTAGCTCTTTCCATAGAACTCTCCGATGTCCCAAGGCGGCTCACGGCCGACCCGGTTGATGGCGCCAATGAAGTAACCGTTGGCTACCGCGTGGGCGGGCTGCTCCAACTCCCAAAGGTACTCGGACAGGCCCGCGACTGTGGCTGACGGGTTGAAGACTATCTCGGCCCCGTTGAGACCCAGGGCCCTTGCCCCTTCCGGGAAATGACGGTCGTAGCAAATGTAAACCCCTATGTTGCCGGCGGCGGTGGCAAACACGGGATAACCGCTGTTTCCGGGCTTGAAGTAAAATTTCTCCCAGAACCCCGGAGCGAGATGGGGGATGTGAGTTTTCCGGTATTTGCCCAAATACGCCCCGTCCCGGTCCAGCACGGCGGCGGTGTTGTAATAAACTCCGGGCATCTCCTCCTCGTAGATGGGAATCACCATCACCATGTTGTGCTTTTTGGCCAACCCCTGCATTTGAACGACCGTTGGACCCTCAGGGACCCGCTCGACCATGGAGTACCAACGAGGGTCCTGCTCGGCGCAAAAATAGGGGCCATAGAACAATTCCTGTAGACACAGGACTTGCACCCCCCGTTCCGACGCCTCCTCGATGAGCCCGACGTGTTTGTCGATCATGTATTCTTTTAGGGAGTACGGGTCCCCCGGGGCTTCTTCCCCCACGCTGGCTTGGACCAACCCGGCGCGGACTATTCTCGGCATGTGACCTCCCTCTGAGAGTATTCCTAGATACTCTCTTGCCTTGGAGCGAAGGCGTCTATGATCTCTTCGATGTTGGCGGTCAAGGGGCAAAGGACCGGGTATGAAGCGCCGGCGGACAAGTACTGTTGGACCCGGGACCGGCACATCTCCGGCGTTCCCGAGGCGCTGAGCAGGTCTACCAGGTCGTCTCCCACCAACGGCATCGCCGCTTCTATGCCGCCCTCTCTGGGGGGCCATCCGCCCATGGCGTCGTGAATCTCTTGGATAGCACCTTGGCCCACGCCGCTGGCCGCAGCGATGTGGGGCTGCTGTCCCATGTACATGGCTATGGCGTAGCGGGCCGTACTGCGGGCGGCCTCGGCGTCTTCGGACATGGCCACCGCCATCATTTGGGGCATGTCGATGTCGTTCATCGACCGCCCGGCCCGAGCCGCGCCGATTTCGACCCTCTCCAGTGATTTCCTCAGGTAGCCTACGGAAGTAAAGAAGTTGTGAAAGACCCCGTCGCCGATTTCTCCGGCAAGCTCCAGCATTTTGGGGCCCGTGGCGCCGATGTAGATAGGCACTCTTTTGGCCGAGCGGTGAACGTCGTGGCCCAAGTCAAGGCGAAGGTCTCTAACTTTCACGACTTCACCCTGGTAATCGACGGTTTCCATATCCAGCAGGCGCCGCACTACAGTCACGTACTCCCGCATGGCGGTGAGGGTCTTGCGGCGGCGGATTCCCTGGTTCCGGGCCAAGGGGTCCCAGTAGGCCCCGATGCCCATCATTACCCTGCCGGCGGATAGCTCGTGAAGGGTGGCGAGGGTCATTGCCATCAACCCGGAAGTCCGGGTCCAGTTGTTGACCACCCCGGTTGCCAGCTTGATGCGCTCGGTCACTTGGGCGAAGGCTGCCAGGGGCGTCACCGCGTCCCGGACCAAACGGGTCTCGCAGACCCAGGCCGACTCGAACCCCCGCACCTCGGCATAGCGTACCAGTTCGACTTGCTCCGGAAGCGACGGCCGGTCCAGGAAGATAAGCCCGACTCTGCCCATTTCGACTCCCATCGACCGAGAATGACCGCAACGCTACATCGCGCTTCTCTTCAGGAACCGGCCGCTGCCGGGGGCGCCGACGTACTTCCCGTCTTCGACCACGACCTGCCCGCCGGACACCACCACTTGGGGCACGCCCTTGACCTTCATCCCTTCGTATAGGTTGTAGTCCACGTTCATGTGGTGAGTCTGGGCGCTGATTACGGACTCTTGATTGGGGTCGAAGACCACGATATCGCCGTCGCTGCCTACCGCGATGGTGCCCTTGCGAGGGAACAGCCCGAACAGCTTGGCCGGAGTCGTTGAGAAAATCTCCACAAGACGGTTCATGGTCAGCAGGCCTGACGCCGCGCCGTTGGTGTAGAGCAAGCTGAACCGGTTCTCGATGCCCGGGCCGCCGTTGGGTATCTTCGAAAAATCGTCTTTGCCCATGGTCTTTTGGTCGCTGAACCGGAAAGCGCAATGGTCCGTGGAAACCACTTGGAGGTCGTCGCGGCGCAGACCGTTCCAGAGCTCGGCTTGATGCCACTTGTCCCGCAAGGGGGGAGTGAGCACGTACTTGGCTCCCTCGAATCCTTCTTGGTCGTACCGGCTGTTGTCCAAGGTCAGGTATTGGGGGCAGGTTTCGGCGTAGACGTACTTTTGCCGCGACCGGGCCGCTTGCACCTCCTGAAGGGCGTCGGCGCAACTGAGGTGGACGAAATATACCGGCGCACCGGCTACCTCGGCCATGCGAATCGCCCGGTGGGTCGCTTCCGCCTCGGTAATAGTTGGGCGGGTCGAGGCGTGGAACTTGGGCGCGGTGTTTCCTTGGGCCAAGGCGCCCTTGACTAGGACGTCGATCATGTCACCGTGCTCGGCGTGCAAGCACACCAGAGCGCCGTTGTCGGCGGCCCGGACCATGGCCCGGAAGATGGTGTCGTCATCCACCATTACGGCGCCCTTATAGGCCATGAACATCTTGAAGCTGGTGACCCCTTGACCGACCATGTCGTCCAACTCCGCCAGCCGGCTGTCCGGCAGGTCCTGGACGATCATGTGGAAACCGTAGTCGATGGCGGCTCGCCCGCCGGCCTTCTGGTGCCACTCTTCCAACGCTTGCGACAACGAGTGGCCCCGCTTCTGGACGGCGAAGTCCACGATGCTGGTGGTGCCCCCCACGGCGGCCGCAATGGTGCCGGTGCGGAAATCGTCGGCGGAGACGGTGCCGCCGAAGGGGAAATCCAGGTGGGTATGAGGATCGACTCCTCCGGGAATCACGTACTTGCCGGCGGCGTCGATGGTCTTGTCCGCCTCCGCTTCCAAGTCGATTCCGATGGTGCGTATCTTGCCGTCGTCGAGGAGAATGTCCGCCGTGTAGCTGTCAACCGCAGTGAAAATGTGCCCGTTTCTAATCAGGACTTTCATGGCTTGCTCCTAAGAGTAGATTAGCGGCCCTGACCGAGGAATGGCCTGGAACAATTGGCAAGAAAGCTAAGGGAGGCTGGTGTAGCCGCAAAAAGCCGTTGACAATGGAGCCGGTGAGGGGAGTCGAACCCTTGACCTGCGGTTTACGAAACCGCTGCTCTACCACTGAGCTACACCGGCCCGTGGCGGATTTAGACAGAGAGACGACGGTTGGCCCCGGGTTGTCCAAGCTGTCGAATGATCGTCGACCCGGACATCAAGTCGGCGCGCCCCTGTCGTTCGCCGCGGCCCAATTATAACACCGCAAGGGTTAATTCCTCATACCCCGCCGCGGTCCCGGCGGGCCGCCGGCTTCCCCGGCGGGCCGCCGGCTTCCCCGGCCGGAGTCCCTCGGTGCTACCCCGGCAGCCGCGTCGGCCCCCGCTGAGTCACCGTTGAATGACCCAGTCAGCCACCCGCTCGCCGATCATGATCGCGGTAGCGTTGGTGTTTGCCCGCGGGACCCGGGGCATAACCGACGAGTCCGCTACCCACAAACCCTGTACTCCTTTGACCTGGCACTGCTGGTCCACCACGGCCATAGGATCGGAAGCGGGCCCCATTTTGCAGGTCCCGGATACGTGTCTGGCGGTGCCGACATTTCGGCGAATCCATAGGTCCAACGCCTCGTCGGAAGCTAGTTCCTCGTCAGTGGGCCTGATCCGCCCCTCTGACACGTCCTGATAAGCTGAAGATTCGAGAATTCGCACGGCCAGACGGACGCCTTCCCGCATGCGCCGGATGTCGTTCTCGTTTTGGAAGTACCGGTAGTCGAAGGAGGGTTGCACGTGAGGGTCGGCGGACGCCAAGCTGAGGTATCCACAGCCGTCGGGCAATTCGAGGGCGCAGGATACTCGTGCGACGTGGTCGGCCAACACTTCACCGGTAAGAGGATTGAAAACCGAGTTGGTCATCAACATCATGTCGTTGGCGTCGGACGATCCCTCGGCGGTGTAACGCAACGCGATCCGCACCGCCGCAGCGTCGGGTACGAGGGTTATGCCCTCTTTGATTCTGAAAGACACCGGAGCGATGGGATGGTTCCAGAGGTTCCGGCCAACGCCCGGCAGATTGAGCAGGACCGGGACGCCGTGCCGTCGGAGTTGGTCCTCGGGACCGATACCGGAAAGCATGAGCAAGTGGGGCGATTTCAGCGCGCCGGCGCTCAGCACGACCCTGCTTGCTTCCAGAGTGAAGACCTCGCCGCCGCTTTCAGCCTCTACGCCGGCCACCGCCGTCCCTTCGAACAAAACTTTCCTGACGAATACGTTGCCCCTTACGGTGAGGTTGAGCCGGTGGCGGGCCTGGTTGAGATGGGTAATGGCGGTGCTCATTCTCACGCCGCTCTGGTTGTTCATCGGAATAGCCCCAACGCCTGAGGTGTTGGGGCTATTCATGTCTTCCGTGGCTGGGAACCCTTCCTGTATGCACGCGGCGTGTAAAGCGGCTTGGATCACGGGCCAAGCGTCGGCTTCCCGGCGGCTTACGGGAATCGGCCCCTCCGACCCGTGGAAGTCGTCGCGAATGTCTAGGTCCCGCTCCACCTTCCGGAAATATGGAAGCACCTTAACGTAAGACCACTCGTCATTTCCCAGGGACGCCCAAGCGTCGAAGTCTTCCGGCAGTCCCCTCAGGAATACTTGCCCGTTTATGGACCCGGACCCGCCGATGACCTTGCCCTGGGCTACGTGGATCTCACTCTGCTCCTCGGTGATGGTTCCTCTCAAAGCCCAGTTGTGTATTGAGTCTTGGTTCTCCGCCGCCCTGCTGGCGCCGAATTTGAGTTCATCCGGCAATAACGCCGGGTCGGGATAGTCCGGACCCGCTTCCAGCAGCAGGACGGACACATCCTTGTCTTCCGCGGCCCTGCCGGCCACCACGGAGCCTGCCGAACCGGCGCCGACAACTATCACGTCGTATTTCATTTGATTTCCGTATCTAAGAGAATGCCCGGGCCCCTCGGGCCGAGGGCGGCCTTTATTATATCCGGGCTGCCTAAGTTAGCAACTATGGGCCGACCTCGGGAGCGAGTTTCCTATCGCTGGTCCGGGCACAACCAGGAGTTGCCCCACTCCGGTACGATGTTCTCTCGTGAAAGCGCGGCTGCGTTTTGGTGTGGTTCCTTGGGGAGCGCCGCCCCGACGTTGACGGGCCATTAGCCTACGGTTAACATCCCAGCCAATAGCTGCGCGGGCGACATAAAATTCATGGCCATAAATTTAATGTAATCTCAGGCGGTTTCGAGCAATTTCAGGTTTGTAACGACTGTGGCTTGGACGAGAACACTCTACTGGCTGCTGGCGAGGCGTATCCGCTCGTCTTGGCCTCTTTTGGCTGTCACCTCTTTCGGGATTCTAGCCGCCGTCACCCTGATGGCGGTGGGCGCTATCTACTCCCGCGGCATCGCCGAGGCCGGACTCCGGCACACCCTGGGAATCGCCAAGCCCTCGGCCCTGGACGCCCAAGTGATAGTCCAAAACCGGCCGTTGGGGCCGGAGGATTACCACAAGCTCCGGGGCGAAGTTGAGGAAATTGCCGAGGCCCGGGTAGGGAACATGACTAGAGCGGTCCATCGCTTTGGCCGAACCCTACCCGACTGGCCCTTGGTGTTCAGCGCCGACGGCACGCAAACGATTCAAGGGAACATCGTAGGCCGGCCATTTTTCCTCACCGGATTCGAGGAGCATTCCCGCTTGGCTGATGGCAGCTGGCCTAAAGCCGACGTAAGCCGCGATGACGGAGTCTTGCGGCTCGAGGCGCTGCTGGGTGTGAGGGCCGCCAACAACTTTCGCTTGACCACGGGCTCTCAAGTATCCGTTTACCCCTTCCGCAGCGACCCTTCCCAGCGGGTGGTGCTCACCGTGGCGGGCTTGGTGGAACCGATAGACCCGCGTGAAGAGTATTGGCTCGACATACAAAGCTATTTCAACGTGGAGCGGCGCGGTCCCCGGGGTGACATCGTCCTGGTACCCTTCTACGTGGCTGAGGAGGCCTTCTTCGACGGCTTGGGCGCGGCCTACCCCGCCGCGGCGGGGGACTTCGGGTGGTTCCTCTACTTCGATACCCGAACAGTCACCGCCGGCAATACGGGTCTCACCAGGGACTCGATAATAGGGCTGGAGACGGATATCAACAAGCGGTTCCCCCGCACCTTCGTGTTTGCCGGTTTGAAGAATAGGCTGAGCGACTATCAGAAGGAACTGACCTTTGCCAGAGTGCCCGTATATTTGTTCATCGGGTTGGTCGTCCTTGTAGTCCTGTATTTCTTGGCCTTGGTCATGGGCCTCCTGACTCGCTACCGGGCCGAGGAGGCCAGCCTCTTGCGCAGCCGGGGCGGCAGCGTCCTCCAAGTGAGCACGCTGTTGATCGCCGCCGAAGGAGTAATTGCGCTGGCGGCCATAGCGGTCGGCCCTTTCGTTGCCCTGGCCATCGTGAAGTACCTGCTCTTGGGCGCCATGAACCCCGTCGGCGTGGATGAAGGCGGTTTATCGGTGGGGCTTTCCGCGGACATGTTCGTCATGGGGGGCATCGGCGGAGGGTTGAGCTTGGCCGTCCTGGCGGCCCACAGCGTAAGTCTGGCCCGCCAGGGCGTAGCCGGTTCCTTGGTCCATAGGGCTAGGCCGCCCTCAGTGTCCTTTTTGCACCGTTACTACATAGACCTATTGGTCCTGGCGGCGTTGGGGGTGCTATGGTGGCAAATCAGCGGCCGGGGAGGATTCGTCTCCCGGGACACGGCGTCCCGGGCCCTCGAGGTTGATCCCAGTCTTCTATTCGGCCCGGTTATGGTCCTGCTGGCCGCCGCGGTCATTGCGCTGCGCATATTACCCTGGCTGGTAAGGCTGTTGGCTTGGGGGGTGAGCCGCTCCAGCCCGGCTTGGGCGGCTTTGTCCTTGGCGCGGCTGTCCAGAGACTCCCTTCCTCACGGCTCTCTGCTGATAATCCTAATGCTGGCGGCGGCGGTGGGCGTTTTCGGCGCTGGTTTTCAGTCTACGTTGGCCCGCAGTCAGAAAGAACAAGCGCTGTTTCGCCAAGGCGGAGACATCGTCCTGAGAGGAACCGGATTCGAGGAGTCCGTTCAAGCAGCCATGTCCAATACTCCCGGGGTGGAGGCCGTGACTCCCTGGACCCGGGAATCGGTAGTCCTTGTGGACGGATTTCCCGGCGCCTTCTCGTCCCTCATCCGTTTAGATCCGGAGACCTTTCCCCGGACTTCCTGGTTCAGAGAGGACTTCGCCGGTGAGAGTCTCGATGACCTTTTGACTCCTCTTCGCCCCAATCAACCGCGGGCTTTGTTCCCGGCGCTGGACTCGGCTACGGGCATAGTCATTCCCGCCGGCGCGGAGCTGATGGGCCTCTGGGTCAACGCGGCCGACCTACAGCGGGACACAGGGCAACGAAACTTGAACGTGTGGGCCCGGGTGTTGGACACTAAGGAGAGGCTTCACAACATCCTTCTTGGCAACCTTCTGGAGGCAGGGTCCGAAGACGGTTGGAGTTACTTGGAAGCGGCGCTGCCCGTTAGGGACCGGCAGCCTGAAGTCCAATTCGCCTTGGTGTCTTTGTTCATCACTAAACAAATAGCGTCTGCGGTACAACCGGGCAGTCTCAGCCTGGACGATGTGACGGTTAAAGGTCCGAGGTTTCCCGAAATGGGGTCTGTGATCGAGGACTTCGAACAGCCCGGGGCGTGGCGGGCGTTGACCGGCCAAGCCGTTGAGCCGGACGTCATCGAGTATTTGCCCGAGGCGGCTAGGAACGGGAACGGGGGCCTTCGCTATTCGTGGCGCACCCCCATCAGCGGTACGTTGCGCGGCATTTTCTTGCCCTCAGGGGCCTATCCTTTACCCGCCGTCGGGAGTGATGGGTTCCAAGTGGGACAGGTGGTCCGTTTTCAGGCCGGAGACCAAGTCATTGCGGTGTCGATAACCGGCGTGACCGATTACTTCCCAACCCTGACTTCGTCCTCCCGGCTGTTCTTGCTGGTGGCCGACGAAGACTATCGCCGGCACGTGGAGCGGATATTCGAGTTGAGGCTGGACCCGCCACCGCAAGTGTGGGTTTCACCTCAACCGGGGGTGGACCGCCGGCAAGTCATCTCGGCCTTGGTCGAGCACGTGCCCGGACACGTCTCAGTAGGAGATAGCAAAGCTATGGTGAGCCTGGTGGAGCGCGACCCCTTGGCGGGCGGCGGGTGGAACGGCCTCACCATTCTTGCTATCGCCGCGATTACGATAGCGGTGGCGCTGACGCTGGCGATTCACGGCTTGGTGGCGGTCCGCAGCGGCCGGGTAGACTTGACGGTTGCCCGGGCCTTGGGCTTCTCCAACTTTCAGGTATTCGAGGCGCTGGCCTTGGAACGATTGCTGATCGCCGCTCTGGGGATTGGCGTTGGGTCTGGTCTGGGCGTCTGGCTGGGCCGCTGGGTGCTCGGATTTCTGGATGTCACCATCGCTGGGCGGGACGTAATCCCTCCCATGATCATCGGGTTAGAGGGCTGGTTGGTCGGCCTGGTTTTGGCCTGCTTGGGGGCCGCGGCCGTCTTGTCCTTGGTCTTGGCCGCCCTGTGGGCCCGGGGCCTCAAGGCGGCGGACGTTCTCCGCGGCGCCCAGTAGATCGGGTCAAAAGGTCTAAAGCCCGATGGGGCGTTTGCAAATTAAGAGGACCGTGCAGCGTACCGGCGCTGCGGCCCCTCGGTCCATTCCCGGACAAGCTCAGGGACCGGGGTTTAGAAGCTGCGGCCGGCCAGGATGCCCAGATACGCCGCGGCAAGGCCCAGGATGATGTTCCCGGCAACACTGACGCCGGCTTTCAGCGCCTCCCCGGACTGAGCGAAGTCCACCGCCTCGAAAGCCAGGGCGGAGAAGGTGGTATAGCCGCCCAAGACACCTACGGCGATCATGGTCCGGTACTCCGCCGGCAATGACGATTTTTCCAGGGATAGGGTAATGAATAAGCCGAGGGCAAAGGAGCCGGACACGTTCACCAAGAGGGTGGCTATGGCGGGAGAAGCCCCCCAATGAGACGCGAGCAAGCGCCCTACGGCGTAGCGCAGGACGGAACCGGCGGCCCCGCCAAGGGCCACCATTAGCCAAACCAATGGTTTACCAACCCTTTGGGCAAGTTCCTTCAGTCGAGTTGCTTCGCGATTTACTTCGATTGTAAGACGCGGGCTTATTGTAGCCGAGCGAGGCGGAACAAGCTCAGGTCATGGGAGGTATCGCCGTGTTGGGTTAGGTCGGCCATGATTTCTCCCACGACGCTGCAATATTTGAACCCGTGGCCGGAAAAGCCCGCCGCCACGCTCACTTGAGGGAACTCCGGCAGGACATCCAGGATGAAGTGCTCGTCCGGGCTGTTGGTAAACAAGCACGTCTTCAGCGCCAAGACGGGCCCGGCCGCTTGGGGAAAGTACCGCTTGGTAAAATCCAGCAGCAGCTCCTCATCCTCCAAATGCACGTCCCGGTCCATGTGGTCCGGATCGACTTGCTGGTCCAGGTGATGGGTCCGACCCACCTTGAACCCGGGTATGCCGTAGGAAGGGAAGCCGTAGAACCTGCCTTCTTCCACCACCAGTCCGAACACTGGGAAGGACCGGGGGCGGAAGAGGTCCGGCGCCAGCGGTTGGAACCAGCCCAAGACCTGCCTTTCCGGTACCGTCGACTCGGCCAGTTGGGGGAGCAGCTTGGCCGTCCATGCCCCCGAACAAACAACCAACTTGCGGGCGGCGTAGCTACCCCGGTCCGTCCTAACTTCTACCCCCGCCGCCGTCGGCGTCCATTCCAGGACCTGCTCTCTGCCGTGGGCCTCGGCGCCCTGGTTCAGGGCAGCAGCCACGTGGGCCACGATGCACTGCTCGGACAAGAGGAAGCCGCCGTCGGGCTGATAGACCCCAAGGATTTCCTTTGGCAGTTGATATCCCGGGAAACGGCGGTTGATCTCCGGGCCGGTCATGACTTCGTAGGGAATCCCGTGGGCCTCGCAGGCCTCCAGAGAGCCGTCGAACATCCGGTTGCCCTCGGACCCGGCGCGCAGGGAACCGGTAGTGAACAGCAGGCGCTCTCCGGAGACGTTCTCCAACTGGCGCCAAAGAGTATAGGCCCGCCGGACGAGAGGAACATATGAAGGGTGCTCTTGGACGGTGAGGCGTATCATGCGGGTGACGCCGTGGGAAGAACCCATGTCGTTGGGAATGTCGTACCGCTCCAGCCCCAACACCTTCAGGCCTCGGCGGGCCATTTGATACAGGGCCGCGCTGCCCATTCCGCCCAAGCCGATTACGATAGCATCGTACGCGGTCATGCCGTCAGCAACCCGTCTCCCTTCAAGGACTTCTAACCGGCTGTGGGTATCCTGGTACCGGCGGTCTTCATTCTCAAGCTGTATACCGAGGTGCGGGCGGTGAACAGCATCGTACGGTTGTCTGGGCCGCCCCAAGCGCAGTTGGCCGGAATCTCGGGCAATCGAATGATTCCCAGGTGGTTTCCGGGGGCGTCGAAAACCCAGCAACCCCCGGCGCCGGTGCAATAGATTCTGCCCTCGACGTCCACCTTCATCCCGTCGGGCACGCCGTCTTCCGCCGAGACCATTTCAGCAAACACCCGGTTATTGTTGAGGGACCCGTCGTCGGCTACGTCGAAGACCCGAATGAACTGGTGGGGGCATACTTCTCCCCGCTCCTTCTGTTCAATGCAGCGAGCGTCCAGCCGGGTGATAGCGACGTAGAGGTGCTTCTCGTCGGACGAGAAAGCCAGTCCGTTCGGGTACTCGGTCTCGGTGGTTACGACGTCGAAAGCCCCGTTCGGATCGATGCGGTGGACACCGGAGTAGTCCAACTCCCGCTCCTCCGGCGCCATGCGCCCGCCCGGGTCGGTGAAGTAGATGCTCCCGTCGGAGCGGCCCACCACGTCGTTTGGTTTGTTGAGGCGCTTGCCTCCCAATCGTTCGGCGATGGGCGCATAGCTGCCGTCAGGCTGCCGTCTTGCCATCCGGCGGTTGTCCCCTTCGCAAACGATCAGGCGTCCCTTGAAGATCGAAGGTCATTCCGTTGGAGCCGCCGCTATTCACTCTGAAGGCCTCGACCGCGCCGTCGGCGCTCATCCTGTGGACCGAGTTGTTGGGGATGTCCACGAACAACCAGTAGCCGTCGGG
This sequence comes from Dehalococcoidia bacterium, assembly GCA_965197665.1. Classification (GTDB taxonomy): domain Bacteria; phylum Chloroflexota; class Dehalococcoidia; order Lucifugimonadales; family UBA3495; genus CBDANO01. The sequence continues at coordinate 1,095,353 of CBDANO010000005.1, read as the reverse complement.
GTGCCACAGGGGACCTTCGGTAAACCCAAACCCGGTAGCCAGACGGTTCGCGCCGCCGGGTTCCACTATGTCGTCAAGTTGTTGAGGCACTGCATTCTCCGATCTTCGTTCTCTTGCGCGGTCCGCGGCGGCGGACCATGAGCAATCCCAAGATTGATTGAACCCTAAGAAGGAATCTGGACGGCGGGGTCCAATGGCCGGGCCTTACGGTCCCATTGGCCCCGGTCGGGGCAAAGCCTGTTTGCGCCAACCGTCGGGCGTTCCCAACGCCTAAGTTCAGGGAAGGTGGGACAGGTACTGGTCGAAGTAGTCCATCCCGGCCACATCGCTGAAAGCGGAAATCAACCTTTGAGTGACGGGACCCGGTACCCGGCCGCCGCCGACGGTGGCGCCGTTGACCGAAACGGCGGGGCAGATGCACAAGCTGGTGGAGGTAATGAAAGCCTCGTCGGCGGTATAAGCGTCATACAAGTCCAAGTCCCGCTCCTCGGCGGGTATATCCAATCCGGAAGCCAGTTCTAAGACGGTCTCCCGGGTGATGCCCTCCAAGACGAATTGGCCCTGGGGCGTGAGGACGACGCCGTCTTTAACCAGGAAGATATTGGAGCCGCGGCCTTCAGTAAAATTTCCGGCCTCGTCGAGAAGTATCGCCCAAGAACCTGGGTCGGACCCTTGAGCTTCGAGGTCGCCCAAGACCATGTTCAAGTAGTTGTGAGTTTTGGCCCGGGGGCTCATGAAGCGGGGCGGCACCCGGGGCACGGAGGGAGTGAATACTCTCAAGCCGTCCCGGTACATAGCAGCCCGCCGAGCGAAGGGAATGGCGTGAGTCTCAATTAGCACCGTAGGCCGAGTGGTTTCCCCAATCTCCAGTCCCTCGACACCCCGGGTGATCCGTTGCATCACCCACATGTCCTGGGTGGGCGGGAGCAAAGGATAGTTGTGTTCGACTACTTCCAGAGACCGCCGCTCCATTTCTTCGGGGCTCATGCCCGGGTCGATTCGCAGGTAGCGCAAGGAGTCGTACAAACGGCGCACGTGCGCCCGCAGCTTGAAAACCTTTCCGTTGAAGGTCCGGGCGGCGTCGAAGGCGGCATCTCCATATACAAAGCCCAAGTCGCGGATGGGAATGCCCACTTCGCTTTCAGGCCGCAGCTCGCCGTTGAAGAAGACGATGTTTGCCGTGTTAGCCATGAGTCCTCCGCTCTCTCTCCGGGGCATCCTTGCCCTGCAAGATTGTGTCTGCTATGACCCTGAATGGGCGGACGGGGTCGATGTTCGCAATTACCCAGGAAATCCAGTCTAAACAAGTGAATAAACAGATTCAAGCAACCGTGTCAGGATAACACCGCTCGGCCTTGCGGGGAAAGGGGCCTGAAAAGCAGTCGTTGGACCTTACGTAAGGAGGAGTTACCGGCCAAGACGTTGCCGGTCGAACTGGAAACGTCGAGGGATTGGCAACAAGCAATTCAGCCTGGGGAATGGGGGTTTTCGAGGGGATCGAAAAACCCCTCACGACGAGAGGCTTGCCACCATGGCGTTGCAACCAGAGCCGACGTGCCACAGGCCCTAACCGACGGGATGCCGGCTTCGATAGGGCTATTGCGCGGCTGCCGGAATCAGCCGTCCGTCAACTGTGAGTGAGCGGCATCTGAGATCACTGCTAAAGGCAAGAGCTTGCTCTGAGCATGGCCGCCGCGCCCGAGGCTGGGCCTATTTAGCCGCCCAAGAAGAGGACGGGGTATTAGGGAGCGGCGCCTATTCGGAAGACCTTGGTCCCGCAGGTGGGGCATACGCCCTGGGTGGCGGGTTTGCCGTTCTTCATAGTGATGCCCTGGGGGTTCTGGATTTCCTTCTTGGACCTGCACTTAACGCAATAAGCTTCCATCAAGAGCCTCCGCATCCTGGAAGTTGATATTGTATAGGGGTATGAATCACGCCTGGAAATCAGCTTGAAGTCGACATATTGTATAAAGACCGCTTTGACTTGTCAATATGTTGTATGCTGATTTCGTAATATTCGTCAATCAGGCGTGCGGTGGGGCTTTTCCCGTCAATCATTTCAGCTTGTGCCGGGATTGTCCCCCCGGACCGGGTGCGTATTGCGAAATGCGGCACGGGTAACGGGAGACGGTTTTTGATGGCGTCCAATGTGGCACGGTAAAGCTTTTCCGTCGAGCCGAGCCTAAGCTTATATCGAGCCGGGGCGGTTGAAGGCGGTAAAGTAGACTGCCGCCTAGACTCTGCTAGAATATCGAGGGGTAGGCAGCCGGCGTTGTTCCACGATGTTGGCCCGGGCCTTCACTGGGACCGGCGGCTGGCCGGCATCCTTCGATTGACGCCTCAGCGCCCACAAGAATCGGCATCGAAGCTGGTTGAGCTAATGGGTAAATGGTTCATCCTGCGCCACGGTGAGACCGAGTGGAACGCTCTCGGCCGTATCCAGGGCCATACGGACATTAGCCTGTCTGAAGCGGGCAATCGGCAAGCCGAGTTAGCGGCTCGGCGGTTGGCCGGCGTGGTTTTCGACGCGGCATATTGCAGCGATCTGCGGCGGAGCGTCGAGACGGCCCGGAAGGTACTAGGCCGGAGGAGCGTACCCTTGCATACCACGCCCAGTCTCCGGGAGTACGATAAGGGCGTTTTCGAAGGGCTTACCGTCCAACAGACCAAGGAACTGTACCCCGAGCTATACGAAGCTTCCTTGGTCAAAGACTTGGACTTCGCCCCTCCGGGCGGGGAAAGTACCCGTCAAACCAGTAGCCGCATCGCGGACTTCATAAGCAATCTCAGAGAGGACTACGGGGACCGCACGGTGCTGATCGTGGGGCATGGCGGAGCGTTGCGGGCCGTCTTCGTAGCCCTGATGAAGTTACCTTTGGAGGCCAACTGGCGGTTCCTACTGGACAATTGCGGCGTGTCCGTCGTCGACGTTTACTCCGACAACGCCGTGCTCCAATTATTTAACGATACCTCCCACTTGGACGGTTTGAAACCGGGAATCTGACCAATTCGACGAATGTGGTCTTGTAATCAGACCAAGGACTGAGAAGAACGGCCCAATGCCCGGCAAAGTGTTGATGGTCCAAGGAACAGCTTCCCACGTGGGCAAGAGCGTGCTCGTGTCCGCCCTGTGCCGCATATTTCGCCAAGACGGGTTGAGAGTGGCCCCGTTCAAGGCCCAGAATATGTCCAACAACTCCTACGTCACCCCGGACGGCGGCGAAATCGGGCGCGCCCAAGCGGTCCAAGCGGAAGCGGCGGGGGTCGAAGCCAGGGTGGAGATGAACCCGGTGCTTCTAAAGCCGGAAGCGGACCACCGGTCCCAGGTGGTGCTGTTGGGCCGGCCCCAGTTGTCAGCCCGGAGCCTTGACTACGTGGAGTTGAAGTCTCGACTCTGGGACTCGGTCCGTAGGTCGCTGGACACCCTGAGAAACGAGTACGACGTCGTCGTGATTGAAGGGGCGGGCAGCCCCGCTGAGATCAATTTGAAGGCTAGCGAAATCGTTAACATGCGCGTGGCTCTGTACGCCGGCGCTCCCGTGCTGCTTTGCGCCGACATCGACCGGGGCGGCGTTTTTGCTTCCGTGGTCGGCACCCTGGAACTCCTCGACCCCCCGGAACGGGACGCAATCAAAGGAGTGGTCATAAACAAGTTTCGAGGAGACCCCGGCCTGCTCACCGACGGGCTGCGCTGGCTTGAGGAGCGCACCGGTATTCCGGTAGTTGGCGTGGTAAATCACTTTAGAGACATACACATCCCCGAAGAAGACTCGGTGGCCTTGGACCTGCCGGCGCGTACCCCCGGCGGCAGGGTACTGGACATTGCGGTAATTCAAGTTCCTCACATTTCAAACTTCGACGACTTCGAACCGCTGGCCCGGGAAAATGGCGTCTCCCTCCGCTACGTCAACTCTCCCCGGCAACTGGCCTGCCCCGACTTGGTCGTTTTGCCCGGGACCAAGACCACCATTCCGGACCTGGCCTGGATGGATGAACGGGGCTTGTCCAAGGCTGTAACGGAGGCATATCGAGACGGGACCGCAGTCATCGGGATTTGCGGCGGGTACCAGATGTTGGGAGCCAAGCTCTACGACCCGGAGATGGTGGAATCGCCCCGGACGGAGATGCCGGGGCTGGGAATCCTGCCTTTGACCACCCGCTTTGGCGGGTCTAAGGAGACCCACCGCGTCCAAGGACGGATATATGGAAACGAAGGCTTGCTGGCGGGAGCAAAAGGCCTTTCCATTCGCGGGTACGAGATCCACATGGGCCGGACTTCCGGCGGCGGACCGGACCCGGCGTTTAATTCAGCGTCCAGTCCGGACCCGGGATTCCATATTGAAGACATGCCGGCATTCCATATCGAAGACAGGGCCGGCGTTGGAGCGGACCCAAGCAACTCCTTCGACGGGGTATTGGACCAGTCGGGTTGGGTTATGGGCACCTACATCCACGGGCTTTTCCACAATGGAGGACTGCGGCAAGCCTTGTTGCAAGCTTTGGCTCGTCGAAAAGGGGTTAGTTTGCCCCTGTCGCCTGAGGACCTGACCTTGGACTTGGAATACGACAAGCTGGCCGACTGGGTGAGGGGCAGCCTCCGGATGGACTTGGTCTACCGGATGGCCGGCCTTGGCCCGGAGTTCGACGGCGGGGAAACTGGGGTCTGATGGCTTCCCGGCTGCGCTTGGTCCTTGGCGGAGTCCGGTCGGGTAAGAGCGCCTTCGCCGAAAAGCTGGCCCGGGACATAGACCGGCCTACTCTTTACGTCGCTACCGGGCTTGCCACGGACGACGAAATGGAAGAGCGGATCCGCCACCACTGCCAAGCCCGCCCGGCCCACTGGACGACCCTCGAGGAACCCTTGGAATTGGCGGCCCGCTTGGAGGAGGTGACGGCGGCGCCCGACCCGCCGGGAGTGGTGCTCATCGACAGCTTGGACTTTTGGGTGAGTAACATGCTCTTGGACTGTGCCGGTCATGACGCCGCCGGGCCCGAGGTACTCAACTCGGGCAGTCGTATGCTAAAGGCGATTGAACGAAGCGAGGCGTCCTTCATCCTAGTCAGCAGCGAAGTCGGACTCAGCCTGGTACCGCCGGAACCCCTGGGGCGCCGGTTTCAAGACCTGCTGGGTCTGGTCAACCAGCAGGTGGCCGCCGTTGCGGATTCGGTCCACCTGGTGGTGGCGGGTATTCCAAACCGCATCAAAGGAGATAAGATTAACCAAGTTTTCTGAGAAATGACTACTGAATCTCGATACCAACAAACTTCGTCTCCGGAAGATCTGGGTGTTCCCGTCGGCGCCGCCGCGGCTCGCGTTCCCGGCGTTTGCGGAGAGTTGGTGCAGGGCATGATGGACGGGGCCGATCCCGGGGTAAATTTCCTGGTGACTTGCCCCGTCGATTTTTTTGCCCGGGCCAGAGTAACGGTATACGAGAACGGGGGCGGAGTCCTAGCCCCGGCCGATTGTCCAAAGGCCGCGGCGGCGCTGCGGGCGGCGCTGGCCCACTTGGGCAGGACGGAAGCGGGCGCCCGGCTGGAGCTAAGCAGTCCCATACCCCGGAGCAAAGGCTTGGGAAGCAGCAGCGCCGACATAGCCGCTACCGTGGCCGCCGCCGGGTTGGCGCTGGGTACCGAGCTTCCGCCGGAGGCGATTGCTCGAATCGCCCTGTCGGTGGAGCCTTCCGACGGCGTCATGTTTCCGGGCATCGCTCTATTCGACCATATAGCGGGGCGAGTTTTTGAATCCCTGGGTCCACCGCCTCCCATGGAAATAATTGCTCTGGACTTCGGCGGTACCGTCGATACGGTGAGGTTCAACGCCGTAGACCGGGGGTCCCTGTGGCGGTCTATTCAAGATGAGGTGAATGAAGCCCTTCGACTGGTCAAGCTGGGCATAAAGGAACAGGACCCTGGGGCCGTCGGCCGGGGCGCTACTATAAGCGCCCGGGCCAGCCAGGCGGTGATGCCCAAGCCCAAGCTGGCGGCGGTGATGGAGTTTGCGGAGACTGTGGGGGCGGTGGGGGTCAACGTCGGGCACAGCGGGACCATAATCGGCGTCTTGATCGATGCAAGGCAGCGCAAGGGCAAGTCGGCATTTCTTCGAGCGCGGGAAGCGTTCCCGGACGCTGAAAATATGCACCACTTTCGAGTATTGGGTGGGGGCGTTCAGCGGATTTAAAGTTCCGACCCAGCAACCCAAGAGCGCCTAACGTTGAAAGAGGCCCAGAACCATGGTTGAATACAATCTGGCGGTAATCCCCGGCGACGGCGTCGGCCCCGAGGTGGTGACGGAAGCAAGAAAAGTGCTTGACGCCTTGGCCGCCGGCGGCCAAGGACCCAGCTTCCGCTGCGTCGAGTTTCCTTGGGGGTCCAGCTACTACCGAGAAACCGGACTCTTGATGCCCGAAGACGGCCTTGATCTGCTCAAGTCCTACGACGCTATCCTCTTCGGGGCCGTGGGCGACCCGAACATACCCGACCATATCACTCTCAACGGCCTGCTGCTCCCGATGCGCCGGGGATTCGACCAAGGCGTGTGCATCCGCCCGGCCTATCTTTACCCTGGAGTCACGTCGCCGCTGGCCGGCAAGAGGCCTGGAGAGATCGACTTGGTCATCTTCCGGGAGAATACCGAAGGGGAGTATGCCCCGGTAGGCGGCAGGGTCTATCCGGGCACCTCCCACGAGACGGTGATGCAGACCAACGTCTTCACCCGCCGGGGCACCCAGAGAATCATCGAAGCCGCCTTCGAGTACTGCGTGCGCCGCAACGAAGAAGAGAACAAAGGCAACAAAGTCACGTCCGTTACCAAGTCCAACGCCCAGTCCTTTGGCATGGTGTTTTGGGACGAGGTGTTTGACGAGGTGGCGGGTCGGTTCCCTCAGGTGGAGACCGAGTCCCTGTTGGTGGACCGGGCTTGTATGGACTTGGTGCGCTGGCCGGAGAGCTTCGACGTGGTGGTCGCCTCGAACCTATTTGCCGATATCCTGTCTGATATCGCCGCCGTGGTCACCGGCAGCATGGGGTTGGCCCCCAGCGCCAACATCAACCCGGAACGGGACTATCCTTCCATGTTCGAGCCGGTCCACGGCGCGGCATTCGACATTGCCGGCCAAGGCATCGCCAACCCCCTGGCTACCATCTCGGCGCTGGCGATGATGTTGGACCATCTGGAGGAGCCGGAGGCCGCCCGACGGGTCGACGCCGCGGTGGCCCGGTGCTTGAACGAACGAAAGACCCTGACGCCCGACTTGGGCGGCGCCTCCTCCACGTCTCAGGTGGGGGACGAAGTGGTGAGGCTGTTAGGAGCGGGTTAGTTGACCGGCGCCGTTCTTCAAGCGGCCAAGTAGCGCGTTACCCGCTCCCCAAAACCACCCTGACTATCTTCTTCTCCAAGGCCAAGCCCAACTCGCTTGTCAGGTCGAGGCGGTCGCAGTCGCCCACCGTGCCGATAAAAGCCACTCCCAAGACCCGGCCCACCCGGAAGTCGATGACGGTGGAAGACACCAAGCCCGTCGGCCCCTCTTGGAGTACCTTTAGGGCGACCGCTTGGTTGAAGAACTTTTTCGTTTCCAGACGTTCCGCCGATATTAGTCGATGTCCTTGGCCGACGTCTCCGCCTATATTGTCCTCGAAATCTTTCAGGAACACGTTGTGCATCCAACCGTCCACCGACTCCGGGGCGTCGAAGAGGTGGGCTACGGTGGCGGCCAGAAAGTTGAAGCCTTCAGGGGTGTCTTTGGCGGAGGTGGGGCCGAACTCTCGCATGAATCCGGTGATCCGGCCGGCCTGCCGGAAACGCTCCGGGGTGCTGTTGGCGAAACCGTGCTCCGCCATAGTCTCGTTGTCTAGAACGCCCTCACGGATTACTTGATGCCCAGTGAACTCCGGGGGCAGTTCGGACTTGTCGAGTACCATGAACTCCAAGTCGGTGCTGGTGACGTGAAACGTGGCCCTATTCAGCGACATATTGGGTTTCGCTTCCTCCCGCGGGGGCGGCGGCCGGTTCCCTTCCGAGATGTTTCAGCGCCGATAGACCCAAGCTATAGCTGAATTCTTCGGCCAATCGGCTTGGTTGTCAAGGCCCGCCCCTTCTCCATAAGAGGCATGGTAACGTATTTCGTATCGACGATAAAGGAAGTCACAGAGCAGTGTTTCGGTTACACTGCGTCGTCGTTCCGGCGAAAGCCGGAATCCAGAAATGCCGTGATATAGCAACGATAGTGACCGAGGCCGGCCCTGGATTCCGGATCGGGGTTCGCCGCGGCGAATGTACCGGAGGTACGACCGGAGTGAAGTGTTCGGCGCCGGCGTCATCCGAGTTGCGGTGAGTCCGAATGCGATTGCTCCGTGCCGGGCGCCAAACCTAGCGACGGCTTCAAGTGTGTTGTAATATGTAGTCCACCGCGCCGCGAGGTGACCGGGTCGATGAAGAACAAGGTCTGGGACTCTTTCCACGAGGCGGTGGCCGACGTACCTGATGGCTCAACCATCATGTTTCCCGGTTTCGCCTCAGTCGGTATACCACGCAACCTTATCGCCGCGCTGCACGAGCAGGGCGCAAAAGACCTGACCGGCATATCCAATTCACACGGCGTCGTGGATGACGTGGTCGACGTGGGCACCCTGATAGAGGCGGGCCGGATGAGCAAGATGATTTGCGCCTTCACCGCCCCCACTCACCCGTCGCAAGTAACCCCCTTCGTGCAAAAATACAACGACGGCGAAATAGACGCCGAGTTGCTACCCCAAGGGACTTTGGCCGAACGCATCCGCGCCGCCGCGTCGGGCATCGGCGCATTCTACACTCCGGCCAGCGTCGGCACCGAGTTGGCCGAAGGCAAGGAGCACCGGCAGATAAACGGCCGGACCTACGTCTTGGAGTACCCCCTCCCGGCCGACTATGCTTTCGTGCGGGCTTGGAAAGCGGACAAACTGGGCAACCTCCAGTTCCGACTTACCGGCCGCAGCTTCAACCCCATCATGGCCATGGCCGCCAAGACAACTATCGTCGAGGTGGAAAACCGCATTGTCGAGCCGGGTGAGCTGGACCCGGACCACGTCCACGTGCCCGGCGTGTACGTTCAACGCATGACCGAAATACCGGCTGACGGCATCTGGGACTAGGGTTCTGTCAATAGAGGAAATACCGTCTGACGGCATCTGGGACTAGGGTTCTGTCAATAGAAGAAATACGGGCTGACGGCCTCAGGGGTTAGGGTTCTATCAAGTAAGAATATCAATCGAGTTCACCGGAGGGCTTGCCCTAAACACGGGGCTATGAGGCGGGTCGTTGGGCCAAGACGGGTCTTGAGGACATAGATAGGGAATGAATCTTTTGCTTTATAAGGCCGGCCCTTGATACGGGTCCTTTCGCGCAACAAGATCTTCTATGGCTGGTTTGTCGTCGTCGGCAGTATTTTCGTCATGTTCGGCATCTCCGGCGGCAACTTTTCCTTCGGCGTTTTCTTGAAGCCCATGACCCAGGAGTTCGGATGGAGTAGGGCCAGCCTCTCCCTTGCCTTTGGAATCGCCTTCATGCTTTCGGGGCTGTTTAGGCCGCTGGCGGGATACCTGGCGGACCGCTACAGCCCCAAAGCGGCGGTAATAGCCGGTGTTGTGGTCATGGGCGGGGTGCTGCTGCTGCTCCCCCTCATCCAGAACTTGGCCCACCTCTACTTGCTGTTCTCCGTAATGGCCATTGGCATCACCCTTGGCATGGGGCCGATCCTGACCAAGATAATCAGCGGCTGGTTCTATGAGCGGCGCGGGTTTACTCTCGGTCTGCTCAACGGCGCCGGTTCCCTGGGTGGAATGGTGCTGGTGCCTGGGGCGTCTTTGTTCCTGTGGCTTGCCGACTGGAGGGAAGCGTATTGGTTCTTGGGAGGGGTCCTGCTTGCTATAGTGCTTCCCGCCGGCTACTTGCTGATTCGGAACCGGCCGGAGGAAATGGACCTGCGGCCTATGGGAGAACCCGCCGGTGACCAGGCCAAAGGCCCGGCCGAATCCGGTTGGCCGACAAGACTCTTTGGGCGAGACGCTACTTTCCGCGAGGCGGTGCGGACACCATTATTCATGAAGCTAACCTTCGGGTACTTCGTTTGAGGGTACTCGATGAGCTTCGTGAATGCTCACTTCGTGACCTACGCCCAAGACCTGGGCTACCATCCCATGGTGGCGGCGGGGGCGTTCAGTTTAATCGGCGCCGCAGCCATAGTCGGGGCTCTTTACCTGGGGCACCTCTCAGACCGGCAAGGCCGGCGCAGGTGGCTAACCTTCTCGTACAATCTGAGGACCGTGGGCTTCGTAATCGTTCTCTTGTCCATGGGTATTTCATTCCTGGGAATACCTGGTCTGGGCCTTTCGGCCCTTCTGGTGGGCATAACCTTGGTAGGCTTCTCGTGGACCGCGGTGGTGTCGATCACCGCGGCCTACGCTTCGGACGGTTTTGGCGTCAAGAACTTGGGCACAATCTATGGGGCGATGTTCGCGGTTATGCCCGTGGGCTCAGGTCTCGGCGCCTATTTGGGCGGGCTCTTGTACGACGCGAGGGGGACCTACGACATTGCGATTTGGTCCAATATCGTCCTCTTGGTAATAGCCACCGTACTGGTCCTGTCCATCGGGGAGCGGAAATTGATGAAACCCGGGGCCGTAACCGCCGATGACCGGGTTGCCGCCGCCGATGATTAACGACGGCAGCCGGCCCCGTCCCCAGTAGAGTCCGGCCGCTATCTCAACCTGATGGGCAAGTTCTTCAGGCCGGGGATGGAATTGCCAGTGCGGTAACGCCCCCGCCCGGTTTGGCAGCCGTCGATGAGAGGTCATCATACCGGGGTGGAGCAACCCCCCCGCGTTGTGTCTGTACCGTCGATAAGAAACTTGCCCACAGGTTAACCCAGTTCAGCTTCTTAACCAAAGGGGTACCGCCATGCGCGCCGCCGTAATTACCAAGCCGGGAGGCCCGGAAGTGTTTCGAGTGGAGGAGGTCGAGGACCCCGTTGCCGGGCCGGAGGAAGTGCTGGTGGATGTTAGAGCCAGCGCCTTGAACCGGGCCGATTTGATGCAACGTCAGGGCGGGTACCCGGCTCCTCCGGGAGTTCGAAGCGATGTCCCCGGCTTGGAGTTCGCCGGGGTGGTGCTCGAAGCCGGTGAGCGAGTGCGGGGGACCGCTCCCGGGGCGAAAGTATTTGGTTTATTGGGAGGAGGCGGTTACGCCACCCGGACCGCTACCCACGAGCTTATGGCCATTCCCATGCCGCCCAATTTGAACTTTGTTCAAGCGGCGGCGATTCCCGAGGTCTTCTTGACGGCCTACGACGCGTTGTTCAATCACTGCGGGCTAAGAATGGGCGAATCGGTGCTGATTCACGCGGTCGGCAGCGGTGTTGGAACGGCGGCGTTGCAACTGGCCCACCACGCCGGCGCCTACGTTTTGGGGACGGCGGGTTCCAACGATAAGCTGGCCCAAGCCGCAAAGCTGGGTCTCGACGCGGGAATCAACTATAAGGAGCAGGACTTTGCCCAGGTTGTCCGTGAATGGACCAACGGTACCGGGGTAAACGTCGTGTTGGACATGGTCGGCGCTCCCTACTGGAAGCGGAACCTGGACTCATTGTCTCTTTGGGGTCGATTGGTCTTGGTGGGCCTCATGGGCGGCGATAAGGTTGAAGCCAGCCTGGGCCAGTTGATGCCCAAGCGCCTTCGAGTTCACGGCACTACGCTGCGCACCAGGTCATTGGAGGAAAAGATTGCTCTTACCGTCCAGTTCAAGAGGAACGTTCTTCCCCTAATTGCCGACGGCCGCATCCAACCCGTCATCGACCGCTCCTTTCCTCTGGATGAAGTCTCCCAGGCCCACGAATACATGGAAAGCAACGCCAATTTCGGAAAGATAATGCTAACTATGGAGTAAATCCGGGTAGTCAACCCGGCGAGTTCTTCAGGCGGGAAAAGGGTGCGGAAGCCTAGGGATCTAGTCCTTGGCCGGCCCACAGGGTGGAAATTAAAGCCCCCAGTGCTGGGAGGCCGGTAGAGGCGGCGTTGGTGTTATCATTAGCTCGTATTTCAAGGCGCCCAATCCTCAGTAGATAGCAGGGAGTTGTTAAATGGCGGCTCCGCTACGGATCGTCTACTACCTCAACCAGTTCTTCGGCGGCGTTGGCGGAGAAGAGAAAGCCAACATGCCCCCGGAGGTTCGGGACGGCGCGATTGGGCCCGGGCGGCTCTTGGAGCAGCTCCTGGGTGGAGAAGGCTCGGTAGCCGTCACCATCATTTGTGGGGACAACTATATCAATGAGGAGCAACCGGCGGCCTTGGAGTCCGTGGCGTCGGCCTTGAGGGAAACGAAGCCCGACGTTTTGGTGGCCGGACCGGCTTTCGAGGCCGGGCGCTACGGCCTAGCCTGCGGCGCGGTCTGCAAGGCCGCCGGGGACTTGGGCATACCCGCGGTGACCGCCATGCACCCCGAAAATCCCGGAGCGGCAACCCACCGGCTGGAAGTCATCGTAGTGCCCACGGGTACCAGCCCCGCCGAGATGCAAGCCGTCCTTTCCCAAGTAGGCCCCCTAGTCTTGAAGCTGGGCCGCGGCGTAGAACTGGGCCCGGCTCAAGAAGAAGGGTACCTGCCGAGGGGACTCCGAAAAGTGACCACCCGGTCGGAACCGGGGTACAAACGGGCTGTAGACATGCTCGTCAAGAAACTCCAAGGGGAAGAATTCCGGTCCGAAGTGCCTTTCCAGTTCCCCGAGGCGGTGCGGCCCGCCGCCGCCCTGACGAACCTGACACAAGATACCATCGCTTTGATAACCACCGGCGGCCTGATTCCCAAGGGCAACCCGGACCGCCAAACCTCCGGCGACCCGGAACGCTATTTTGCTTACTCGGTGGAGGGACTGGACGCGCTGACCGGTCAAGACTGGGAGGCCTACCACGGCGGGTATTACAACCAGATCTCCAGCGAGAACCCCAACTATATTCTTCCGTTGAGCCACTTGCGGAAGCTGGAACGGGACGGGACCGTGGGCGCGGTTTTCTCCCAAATAATCGCCATGCCCGGAGTAAGCACTCCGGTGGATAAGTCCAAGCGTCTGGGCGTTCAAATGGCCCAAGAACTCAAGGAGGCCGGCGTAACCGGGTGCATACTGGTAGCAACTTGAGGCACCTGCAATCGTTGCGGCGCAACGATCAGCAAGGAAATCGAAAGGGCTGGCATTCCGGTGGCCATGATCTCGGCGATATACAATCTAGCCCTGACCACCGGCGCCAACCGGGTCATCCGCGGGGCGCGCATCGAGCACGTGTGCGGCGACCCGGAGCTCGGTCCGGAAAAAGACTTTGCTTATGGGCTGCAAATCGTTCGAACGGCGCTGCGAGCGCTGCAAACCCCGGTAGAAGGCCCCACCCTCTTCGAGACCGCCGAGGCAGTCCATGCGTCTTGAACTGGGAACGTTTCCGGTACGACGGGTGTCATTCGGTTCGCGCACCCGCTGGGCCGACGGACTGCTGGAGGTCAACCGGCAAGAACTGCTGGAGGAGATCGCGGAAGACCCCCGCATCCGGAAGGTCGATTTGGAACTTGCCCGCCCGGGCGAGTCGGTGCGAATCTGGCCGGTGCGGGACGTGGTCGAGCCCCGCGTCAAGATCGAAGGTCCCGGAGTGGTCTATCCGGGTATTTGCGGCCGCGCGATAGCAACTGTTGGAGACGGGCGCACCAACCGGCTGGCCGGCGTCGGAGTGGTGGAAGTGTCGGAAACACCTTGGCATGAGGCCGGCGGCGATCCTTTGTTCGTGTTCATGGATATGTCGGGGCCCTGGGCCGAGATCATCCCGCAAAGCTCTTTACATAACTTATGCGTGGTCGTGGAACCGGACCCGGCCCTTGGCGTGGACGCGAGAAACGACGCTGTCCACAAGGCGGCGCTGACCGTCTCCGACCGGCTGGCCGAGGCCACCAGGGGCTTGGAACCTCCCCAATCGGAAGTCTTCGAGCTAACCGAGGTTGACCCGTCCCTCCCCAAGGTAGTCTATATCCTGTGCCTGCACTCACCCCAAGCCATGTCCGGGTCCCAGTCCACCTTTTGCACCTCGACTTACGGACTGACCCAGTTGACGCCGCCTTGGTTGTTTCACCCCAACGAAATCCTCGACGGCGCTATTACCGGCCCCTATAGGACGGCATTCGCAACCTCTTGGACCGAAGCCAACAATCCGGCGCTGCTGGACCTATACCGGCGGCACGGGACTGACTTCAACTTCTTGGGAGTGATCGCTACCAGGACGGAGTGGACGACGCAGCACGAGAAGGAAATGACCGCCAATCAGACCGCCAAGCTGGCCAAGATGCTGGGCGCCCGGGGCGCGCTGGTAACTTGGGACGCGGGGGGCAACGAGTTTATCGAGGTAATCCGCACTGTCCAAGCCTGCGAGCGAGCCGGCGTCAAAACGGTGTTCTTGACCAGCGAAGACGACCCCACCGGCGGCGCCCCGACAATGCTCGAGCCCGTCCCGGAAGCCGACGCCATTGTGTCCACCAGCTTCTTCCGGGCCGAGCTTTTGGGTATGGACCCGTTGCCGCCAGTGGAGCGGGTGATAGGCAGCCCTCAGAAGCCAAGCGGGGGGTTGTTGGACCAATATGTGCCTACCGCCGGGCCGTTGCCCACGCCTTGGCGGTACGATGACCACTACGGGTTTGGCCGTCTCAGCAGCGAGGAGTATTAGGCGCTGGGCGACGCCCCTTTCTCATGCAGGATGCCTGCCCCTGTTATCGACCCAACCGGATGCCCAAGAGTCATGTACTTGGAGCGTCTAACAAAGCTGGGAGGGCGCCATTGGGAGTCCTTTTGCGGAAGAATTCGCCCGAAGGACCCGCAGCGGCGGACGTGAGTATTGCAGGAAGGTGTTAAACAGCCCGTAATCCGGGGCGCGCGCTATTTTCTTGCTCATACGCCAGGTCTGGTCCGGTACGGCTCCAAACCGTCGCGAGACTTGTCGGCCGACCCCGGACTCCTGAATGCCCTTAGCTCCCACTTGCGCGGCTACGGCGATGCCGCCGCCTACCCACCCAACCGGGCTTTCCTTGGGGCGGTCTATCCCGATGCCCTCTCCAGCATACCTAGACCATGGTATCAAATTAAGGAGGGCGGAGACCGCTGGGGGCCCCGCGGGGAGATCATGCCCGAGGAAGAGTTCTACGGGCTTTTGAAGGTGTGCGACGCTTTCGACTTGGTGTGGTTGGAGGAGGGCTTCGTAAAGAGGGTGGGCGCTGCGTTGAAAGATCACCCGATGATGTCTCCCAAGGACCTGGAAGCCCTGGGGGGGGGGCACCCCCAATCGTCCATCGAGGCGAGGATAGGAGGCAAGGAAGACGCGGCCCCCCTGTATCTGATGGATGGCCGAATTGTTGGATGCGTCGCCGCGGCCCATGCCCAGGACGCTACTTTAACGCCGGAAGTCCTCTTGGAGAACCTGGCCTGCAAGGCCAGCGCCGCCATGGCCCTGCGCGGGCTGCTGTCCCAGAGCGGTACCGCTCCGGAGGAAGTGGACTACGTCATAAACTCCGGCGAAGAAGCCGTTGGCGAGCGCTACCAGCGCGGCGGCGGCAACCTGGCCAAGGCAATCGCCGAGACGTGCGGCTGCAGCGCCGCCACCGGGTCCGACGTCAAAGCCTTCTGCTGCGGACCGGTCCACGCCCTTATGTTGGCCGCTTCCCAGGTTAGCGCCGGCGTATTCCACCGGGTGGCCGTGGTTGCCGGTTGTTCCCTGGCCAAGCTGGGGATGAAGTACCGCGGCCATCTGGACCATGACCAGCCCATTCTGGAGGACGTTCTGGCCGGAGTGGCGATTCTGGTGGAGAAGGACGACGGGTATTCGCCCAAGTTGCGTCTGGACTCGGTGGGCCGTCACACCGTGGGCGCCGGTTCGTCCCAACAAGCCATCATGCAGTGCCTCGTTGCAGACCCTCTTGACCGGTTGGGGCTGAAGTTCCAGGATATAGACAAGTATGCCACCGAGTTGCAGAATCCGGAGCTTACCGAGCCTTCGGGCAGCGGCAACGTGCCCCAACTCAATTACCGGCTCATTGCCGCCATGAGCGCCTTGGCTAAGGAGACCAGCCGGGAGGACATGCCCAGATTCGTCGAGGACCACGGAATGCCTGGGTTTTCGCCCACCCAGGGGCATATTGCGTCGGCGGTCCCCTTCTTGGGCCATGCCTTGGACCGGATGTCAACGGGTGAGATGGAGCGGGCCATGTTTTTGGCCAAGGGAAGCCTTTTCTTGGGGCGCATGACCCAGCTATCCGATGGACTCTCCATCATCTTGGAGCGGAACGGCTAAACCGATGCACGAGTTCCCAATCACCCTTCATTTCCCTAGCGCAAGACGGGACATACCGGAGGACGACGTTGCCGCATCGGCAATCCTATCCCTAGCCTGAAAAGTTGCACGCGGGGTTAGCCTTGGGTATCGCAATAGTGGTAGAAGCGGAGAGGGTTCCAAGTGGCCTGAACTGAGGCATTTTGGATTGGGAATTTTAGCGGAGAGTAAACTGTCAAGGGTTTTGGCTATGGCTCAGAAGAATTGGCTTCCTTTTGAGCCGGGGAAGGTTCGGTGAATTCTTCGCCTGCGGCAATAGCTTGCGTCTGCCGTTCCAACCATTCGATCCACGCGCGACGTTCCTGTTGGCGCCCCTCTTCCAATTTGGCTTCATCCCGTCGCTGATTGATTCTTCTTGCTATTACCATCACGATCTCTCCAACTGCTACAATGAAGATCGCTACCGCAATCGCTGCGCTGATTCCCTGTCCGATAGCAGTGACGGTGTCTGCCAAAGAGTCCGAGGTAACATGGGATACCTCATACCAAATTGTCCAACCAACACCGCATACAGCGATTGCAACTGACGCCAAAAGATACTTAGCATCATAGTTACCGGCTAACTCGCAAGTGTCAAGTATACCGGCCCAGGGCAATCGCGTCTTAATTCCTGCGAGCCATATCCAAAGCTAAATTCCAACTCGTCGGCACTCCCGAACTGTCAGAGTCCGGTAGGCAGAAGGCCTAATCAAAGCTAACGCCAAATAAGACGCGATTGCCCTGGTCGCTCCGCTTCTCGGAATGACGTGCGCCGAAAATTGAAAGACCGGGAATTCAGAAAAGGAGTTGCTTGACATGGAGTTGAAAAGCAAAAAAGTTATCGCCCTTGGCGAACGAGAAGGAGTCCAGGGCGGCGCGATTGCCCGGTGCGCCGAGAGCGCCGGGTCGCGGGTAGTTTTGGAAGTAACCCATTGCTTCGTTTGAACCTCCGCTGGCGCTCTTGACCTGGACGGTCAAGAAGAGATCAAGCAGGCGGCGGACAGGTTCGGCACCAGCGATATGGTGGTGCTGCTGGGCACGCCCAACGCCGAGAGTAGCAAGCTCTACGGCCTAACCGTAACCGAAGGCGACCCGGCATGGGCCGGGGTGCTGGCCGGCGTGAGGTTGGACTTGCCGGTCTACCACATCGCCGAGCCGGAGATCAAGTCTCAGATCGCCCCCCAAGTTTATCAAGACCAAGTGGGCATAACCGAGATGGTTCTGGACACGGAAGATATCATCGAGGCCATGCGTCAAGTGCGGCTAGGTACCGGGTAGGGTTGCTGGGCGCGTCCGGCACGCCTGGAGAGACCGGCGGGTAAGCGGCGGAATCAAACAAATCAGACGAGAGAGGTATAGCCCTTTCTGAGGAGTCCCTCGCCGAAAGAACGACGAAGCATCTTCGCGCCGGGATAAGATTTTGGGCCGCTCAGAATGACGGCTACCGGCGCTGCCGCAAGGTCTTAATGGGTGTCCCCAAAGTCCCTTCTCCCTAGGGAGAAGGTTGGGATGAGGGGGAAAGTCTGAAAGCAACCGGGATGGTTCGCGTCGAAAATCGCCCTCACCCTGCCCTCTCTCACCGGGAGAGGGAACTTTTTCGACACCGTCTTAGAATGGAGGTTCCTGATGGCGGATAAACCGAAGCTGGACCGGCAAGCTATGTGCGACCGTCTTGCCATGGAGTTTCAGGACGAATGGATTGTCAATCTGGGCGTGGGTATGCCCACCCTTTGTTCCAACTACGTTGACCCCAACAAGGATATTATCTACCACTCGGAGAACGGGGTTATTGGATTCGGCCCCCTGGCGCCCGAGGGTGAAGAAGATAGGCACTTGGTCAACGCCAGCGGCCAGCACGTTACGGTGCAGCCCGGCATGGCCATAGTTCACCACGCCGACTCCTTCGCGCTGATTCGCAGCGGCATGGTTGACGTGACCGTCATGGGCGCCTATGAGGTGGCGGAAAACGGCGACTTCGCCAACTGGCGCATTCCGCCTCGCAAAGGGGGCGGCATTGGCGGCGCCATGGACCTGGCGGCCTGCGCCAAGCGTGTCTTCATTGCTATGGAGCACGTTACTCGACAGGGCGGGCCCCGGTTGCTCAAGCGGTGCTCCCTGCCCATTACCGCCCCCGGGGTGGTGAAGTTGGTGGCTACCGACTTGGGTCTTTTCGAAGTGACCCCCAATGGGTTCAAGCTCTTGGAGCATGCGCCGGGGTGGAGTCCGGAGGATATTCAAGAACTGACCGGGGCTGAGTTGATCATTTCCGACGACCTCAAGCGGTTCCGTTTGAGGGAATAAGCCGGCCGGTTGACCATACTGTGTCTTGGAAGCGGCGCTCACGCCCGGCGGTTGCGGTTTGCCCGTTCATCCCCGTTTCGACCAAAGCCCCCTTTCCGGCGGTTATGCGCCCCGTCAGCGGCTTTCTTCTTGACACTCCACGAGGCGCGGCTACAATGAATTCGTCAATCCGAACCCTATCAAGCCGCCGGACCAGCTTTGGGGCACCCCCCGACACGGATGTAGGATGCAAAAGATGGATCTGGCCACGGGGTGGAATCAAAACAACCGGCCCTTATTAGTAACCAAATATGGAAAGGTAAGTCATGATTACAGAATTCAGCAGCCTTTACGCCGGCCACGTGGACATGGACGACGTTGGCTACGGCGGGACGCCGGTCAACGACCGTTCCTTCTCTGACGAGCACCTAGCCACAGTATTTCCCAAGACGGAGGCTATAGCCAAGGTTATGGACCGGACGGGCTACGAGTCCTTTTGGATGGCCGAGCACCATTTTCAAACCGAAGGCTACGAGTGTCTCCCCAATCTGTTGATGATGAACGTTCACCTCGCCCATCTGACCAAGAACATCAAACTTGGCTGCGCCTTCAATATCGCGCCCATGTGGCACCCATTGCGGCTGGCCGAAGATTTTGCCATGGCCGACATCCTTACCGGAGGGCGCGTCATCTTCGGGGTGGGCCGCGGCTACCACACCCGGGAGGTGGAGAGCTTCGGCGCGCCGCTGCTGGACCAGGATGCCAACCGGGACATGTTCGAAGAGCAGGTTGAGGTCCTCATGAAGGCCTTCAACGAGCGGTCCTTCTCCCATCACGGCAAGAATTACAATATCCCACCGCCGGTGCAGTATCGAGGGTACGAACTCGATGAGATCACTTTGGTGCCCAAACCGATGAATCGGCCCATCGAATGCTGGCAACCTATCCAGGGCGGCACGACTCGAGCCTTGGACTTCATGGCCAAGCACCGTATCAAGGGTATTATTGGCGGCGGCGTGGCCGAGGGCGGCGCAATGGACAGCGTAGTCGAAGGTTATCGGGACGCCCTGGTACGCAGTGGGCGCGACGCCGAACTGGGCGAGGACCTCATCGTTGGCTTCCACTGTCACATAGCCAAGACCCGGGAACAAGGCATTAAGGAAGCCTCCAAGTACTTCGAAGAAAATCTCAAGATGTTCGGTCCCCTCCGGCTCACCCGCAGGCTGAGCGAAGAACAAATCAAGGATATTAGCGACCGGAAACGGGCCCCGTATGCCGGGCTACCCACGATGGAGGAGGCCGTTGACGGCGGCGTCTTCTTGTGCGGCCCCCCGGACCTAATCATAGAGCAACTAAAGGGACTGGAGGAAAGGTACCCCGGCTTGAGCCGGATCAACATAGGCCAGCCGATGGGCACTCCCCAGACTGTGATTCTGGAGCAGTTGGAGTGGTTCTCCGAGGAAGTCATGCCGGCGTTCAAAGGAAGGGTAGACTCGGCCGTGCCCGCGGACTAGCTCTCAACCGGGGCAGACGCGGGTGTTTCCTCTTCGAGCAAGAGGGAGCGCCGCAGGCAGCTTGATTGGAATGACCCCGGGAAAGCCCCCCGCCGGCACGGGTACCCGCCAAGTTGCTGCCGCCCATAGAAACCCCCAAACCGGTCGTGACCAGCCCCCGAAGGATGAAACCAGCATTCCCCAAGGAACCAACCAAACCGTAGGTGCCGGATTCAAACCGGCCCACCCCAAGGATGAAACCAACATTCCCCAAGGAACCACACCAAAACGTAGGGGCCGGTTTCAAACCGGCCCACCCCAAGGATGACAACGGTATTATCTGATGAAAGATTGCGCGTAAGTCAGCCAAGGACCGAAAGCTTGAACGACCCGACTACCTTTGCCCCCGACACCGCGGCCACGATGGAGTTGCTGTACGAGACTGGCTGGACCGATGGCCTGCCGGTGGTACCCCCCACCAAGGCCCGCGTGAAAGAGTTCGTTGATTTCTTGCGGCGCTCCCCCGACGAGGTGATCGCCGAGGTGCCTCCCCTGGGCGGCAGAGCTACCGTCGAAAGAATCGCGGTGAACTCGGTGATGGCGGGATGTCTACCGGAGCACATGCCGGTGGTGACCGCGGCCATCCAAGCCATGATGGAAGAACGGTTCAACCTGCGGGGAGTCCAGTGCTCCACAGGAATTCACACCCCTTTGCTGATCGTCAACGGGCCGCTGGTAAAGAAACTGGGCATCAACTCCGGTTACAACTGTTTTGGACAGGGCTGGAGGGCCAACGCCACCATCGGCCGGGCGGTCAAGTTGGTCCTGGTAAACTTGGGCGGGGCCGTTCCGGGTGAGACTAATAAATCGACCTTCGGCCACCCCGGCGCCTACACCTACTGTGTGGCCGAGGATGAAGACGCCAACCCGTGGGAACCGCTTCACGTCGAGGCGGGCTTCGCCAAGAGCGACAGCACAGTAACGGTGTACCCCGCCGAGGCGCCGCACAACGTCATGTACCACGCCGCCGACCCCAGGGATTTTCTGACGGTCCTGGCCGACTCCATGTGCACTTTGGGCAATGTGCAGATGTACGTGATGGGAGACACCTTGGTAGTCCTGGGGCCCGAGCACGCCCGTATCCTTGCCGAGGCGGGATGGAAGAAACGGGACGTCAGGATGTTCCTGTTCGAGCACGCGCGGAAACCGGTGGGCCGGCTGCGCCGCGGCGGTCCGCCCCAGGGCGACGCCCGCCGGGAGTACTTCTGGCCCAAGTTCGTGGACCCCAACGACGATAACCAGATGGCGCCGGTGGTGCGCCGCCCGGAGAATATTCACATCATAGTAGCCGGAGGAGCCGGCGGCCCCCACTCGGTGTACCTGCCCGGCTGGGGCTCGGCTAAGGTCACCAAGCGGATAGAAGTCCCTTGATCCAGGGCTTGGAGGAGCATGCTATGACTAAAGCGGTCCCGGACCATGTAAGGGAAAAGCTCGACCGGCTGGACTTGATGACGCCGGTTGACCCCGACGCGCGTAATCGCTGGCGGCCCGCGCCTAGGCTCTTGGAGCTGCACGGCAAGACCGGAGGCTTTCTGGGAAACCGGAAAGCCAATGCCGACCTGCTGCTGCGGGAAATCAAGGAGGGTCTGGACAAGCGATTCGAGCTGGGGGACTCGCTGCTTCTGGAGAAGTTCGTTTACTCTAGACCTGCCGACGAAGGCATCATCGACTCCCTTTCAGACCGCTGCGACTTCGTGGTCACGGCTATCGCCGATTGAGGTTCTTGCACCGCGTGCAGTGTGCACGACGCCATGAGCTTGGAGAATCGGGGCATTCCCGCCCTCGTAGTATGTACCGCTCCCTTCCAAGACGCGGCCTTGGCCCACGCCCGGTCCTTTGGCCTGCCCAACTTCGAGCCGGTGGTAATTCCTCATCCCTTGGGCGGACTTGACGGGATTCGCGTCCGGGAGCGGTCCCGTTCGATCGAAGGTCGGATAATCGCGGCGCTGACCGGGGCTGACTGATGGGGTTGCCCCCTCGGTGTGGCCAAGCCGGGTATTTTGGATGCTCGGAGACCCTATTAGGACGGAGGAATTGCTATGCGCGTCGGTTACCAGGTGGGCCAAGTGGTTATCCGGGATACCCTGGACCTTCACCAACAATGGAAAGACCAACTGGAGCAGTTTCGAGTAGCGAGAGACGTGGGGTTCGATACATACTGTTGGGCCCACCACTACCTGATTCACCCCTACCAGCACTTTCAACCGATTCCGGTGCTGTCCCGCTTGGCCGGAGAGCCGGGCAACATGAAGCTGGCTACTTCGGTCCTCTTGTCGCCCTTGCTCAACCCGGTGGACATAGCGGAGCAAACAGCCACGTTGGACCACATCAGCGAGGGGCGTTTCATCCTGGGATTGGGTCAGGGTTACCGGCCGGAGGAATGCGAGGCCTTCGGCACTCGCATGTCCCAACGCGGCGCACGTTTCTCGGAAGGACTTGCCTTGATGAAGCGGCTTTGGACCGAGGATGAGGTTACTCATCATGGGCGTTACTACGACGTAACCAACGCGCTGCCCACTACGAAGCCCTACACGAAACCTTACCCGACGCTCTGGCTGGCGGGCATGAGCGACCCGGCGATACGGCGGGTAGGCCGTGAAGGTGACATCTTGTTCGTAGGCCCGGCCCAACCCTTCGAGATGATCCGCCGGCAGATAGACTTGTACCACGAGAGTCTAGCCGAGAGCGGACATGAAGTGCCCTCGGACATGGTCATTGCCCGGGAGTTCTTTTGCTCCGGCAGCCGCGAGGAGGCGCTGGATAAGGCCCGGCAGGGATTCGAGCGCAAGTATAAGGAGTACGCGAATCACGGCCTCCAAGGGACCGACCCAGAGTTGATTAGAAAGGTGACTGGCGATCTGGAGACGCTCATGGATGATACGTTCATTGTGGGCAGCCCCCAAGAATGCGTCGAGCAAATCACTCGCTACCGGGACTTGGGGTTCACTGAAGTAGCCCTGCGTATTTTCTACCCGGAGACACCGCAAAAGGACGTCTTGCGTCACGCCGAGTTGGTTGGCAAAGAAGTGTTGCCCGCCCTGCATCGGCTGTGACCTGAAGTTTCTCAACACCCCATGCGATGTCGGGTTGTCGCTAATTGTTCTTACTGATTGAATCCGCCGGCCATCGGGACTAGACCGTGCTAACCGCCAATGCTACACTCACCGGAGAGGCGTTGCCGAATCCTTGGCCTCTCCCCGGGGTAGGGAGAGTCATCCTTGAGCGCCGCAACAGTCACCGGACAACTAAAGGAGCTTTCTATGATCAAAGAGTCGGTGATGGAAAAGTCGGCAATAGAAGAGCCGGTCCTGTACGAGCTAACTGATGGCGTGGCGGTACTGACTCTGAACAACCCGGCCAAGCATCACGCTTTGTCAACCGAAGTGTTGGCGGCTTTGCATGCTCACTTGAAGCGCATCGAAGATGATCCGGAAGTGCGCGTGGTGGTCGTCCGGTCGGAAGGCCCGGTGTTCAGCTCGGGCCACGACCTTAACGAGATGGTCGATTCCGACGAAGAAACGTACACCGGCATTTTCGCGGCGTGCACCGAAGTCATGGAGGCCATCCGGTTGCTCCCCAAGCCGGTGATTGCCCAAGTCCAAGGGCTGGCCACGGCGGCCGGTTGCCAACTCGTGGCCACCTGCGACCTAGCCGTGGCGGCGGAGACGGCTTCCTTCGCCACTCCCGGAGTGCAGATCGGCCTGTTTTGCACCACTCCCGGCGTCGCCGTCTCCCGGGCCGTCATGCCCAAGAAGGCCATGGAGATGTTGCTAACCGGGACCCCGATACCGGCCCGGGAGGCCTTGGAGTGCGGCTTGGTCAACCGGGTTGCGCCTCCCGATGAGTTGGAGGAGCGGGTGATGGCCTTGGCCCGTCAAATTAGCTCCGCCAGTTCTCATACCTTAGCCATTGGCAAACCCGCCTTCTACCAACAATTGGAGATGGGCCGGCCCGCCGCCTACGGGTTCGCTCAAAAGGTGATGGTGGAGAACCTGATGGCCCACGACGCCCAAGAGGGGATTTCCGCTTTCCTCCAGAAGCGGGAGCCCAAGTGGGCGAACTAACTTGGATTGAGACGTGGCCCGCCGCGGCGGGCCAACCACCCTCATTCTTTCCGGGGTGGGGCAACCCTTGCGTTATGCCCAAACGGGCGACAAGAAACTTGCGCCCGGGGTTAATGAGAACGGCGCGGGCTCTAAGCGCGTCCAAGCCGAAGATATTCAAGGTCCTCAGGAGAAAGTAATTACGCTCCGAGCAACGTCGCCTTGAAGCATGTCGTCGAAAGCGTCGTTGATCTGTTCCAGCTTGAGCCGTTGGGAAACCAATTGGTCCAGCTTTAGGCGGCCCTGCCGGTAGAACTCGATGTAGCGGGGCATGTCGGTGCGGAACCGGTTGGACCCCATGCTGCTGCCTTGAATTTTCCGCTCCCTCAGGAAAGACGGACCGTCCAACTCGATTTTCGTACCCTCGGGAATCATCCCGATTATGGTGGCGGTACCCCCGGCCCTCAACATCTGGAACGACTGCTCGGCGGTCTCCTTCTTGCCGATGGCCTCGAATGCGTAGTCCACGCCGCCGAAGGTCAGGTCCTTTATCTTCTCCACCACCCCTCCCCCCGAGGCATCGATCACGTCGGTGGCCCCGAACTCCCGGGCCATGGTCAGCTTGGTCTCTACTGCGTCGATGGCTATTATCCGGAGGGCGCCGGCCAGGGCGGCCCCCTGAATGCAGTTCAACCCCACGCCGCCGCAACCAATCACGGCAACGGTGCTGCCCGGTTCGACCTTGGCTGTGTTGAGAGCGGCCCCCAACCCGGTGGTTACCCCGCAGCCGATCAGAGCCAGTTGCTCGATGGGGATGTCGTCTCGGACCTTGACCGCCGCGTGCTCGTGCACCAGCATCTGCTCCGCGAAAGAGGATATGTGAGCGAACTGGCTGATTGGAGAACCCCCCTGGCTTAACCTTGGCGGTTCGCTTGGGGTGCGGACCACGTCGGCCTTGGAGCAAAGCACCATGCGCCCGCTCAAACACCGCTCACAGTGGCCGCAGAACACGGATAAACAAGTGATGACCCGGTCGCCGGGCTTGAGGTATGTAACCTGGTCTCCCACGGCCTCCACGGTGCCGGCCGCTTCATGGCCCAAGATTACGGGCATGGGCGTCGCGTAGAGCCCCTGCACAAAGTGAAGGTCGCTGTGGCAAACCCCGGTGGCGCCCGTTTGGACCAGCACTTCCCTGGACCCCGGCTTATCGACTTGGACTTCTTCAACCTCTAGGGGCCGATCAACTTCCCGTAACACTGCCGCTTTCATGCTTCCACCTCGCTCTGCTTAGTGTTGACATTAAATCCCTATTGCGGGCCGCTGTCAAAAGGCCCGCCCCGCGACGGACTCCGTCTTTGAATCCCGGCGGCGGTCCGGCTTCACTGCCGCGCTTGATCGATGTTATTCTACCCCGGTGTCAGGGGCCGGGAATCGACCGCAAGCAACCTTAGCTAAGCCGATGAGCAGGTTTCTTATCGCCGGTTTGGGCATAACCCGAGAGTTGCCCCACCCGGGAAAGAAAGAGAGTGATTGGCGCAGCGGGCCAATCACTCTCTTATTCTCTCGGAGGCCTGCACATATCGCGACGTTGTTGCATTGGCAATCCTTTTTCCGGTCTGGAGCATTCGCGCATCGAGTCAGCTAAAGCGTCGATCACAAAATCCATCGCAAGGACTAATAGCTTATCTTCGGATCAGAGGTGACCCATGCCGGACTATGAAATATTCGAGTTGGGCAACGTGGCTCTGCAATCCGGCGCCACGATACGGGGGGCCCGGTTGGCTTATAAGACCTACGGCACCCTCAACGCCGACAAGGATAACGTGATTGTTTTCCCAACTTTCTTTGGCGGGCAGCACACTCAGAACGAGGGCCACATCGGTGACCGCATGGCCTTGGACCCGGGAAAGTACTTCATCATCGTGCCCAACATGTTTGGCAATGGACTGTCGTCCTCGCCTAGTAACACGCCGCCGCCTTACGACCGGGCCCGGTTCCCCGGAGTCACTCTATACGACAACGTCATGTGCCAGCACCGGCTGCTGACCGAGGTTTTCGGCATCGAAAGAATCGCTTTGGTGTGCGGCTGGTCCATGGGCGCCCAGCAAACGTTCCAATGGGGAAGCCTCTTCCCTAATATGGTCGACCGCATCCTGGCCAACTGCGGGTCGGCCAAGACCTCGCGGCACAATTACGTATTCCTCGAAGGCGTCAAGGCTGCCCTGACCGCCGACGACGCTTGGCAGGGCGGCTGGTATGAAAAACCCCCGGTCAAGGGTCTGCGGGCCATGGGCCGGGTCTATGCCGGTTGGGCGGTCTCCCAGGCGTTCTACAGAGAGGAAGTCTACCTGCGGATTGGGTACTCGTCCCTAGAGGACTACCTGACGGCCTTCTGGGAAGGCCGGCGCCTCGGCGCCGACGCCAACGACCTGCTGGCGATGATCTGGACCTGGCAAAACGCCGACATCAGCGCCAATCCGGTCTACGGCGGGGATTTCAAGAGAGCTCTCGGCGCTATCAGGGCCAAGGCTATCGTCATGCCTTGCAAAACGGACCTGTATTTCCCGCCGGAAGACAGCGAGTTGGAAGTCGCCCAGATGCCCAATGCGGAGTTGAGGCCGTTCCAGTCCGTTTGGGGGCATTTGGCCGGGGGTCCGGGGTTCAACGACGAAGATACGCGCTTTCTCAACGCGGCCCTTCGGGAGTTGCTCGCTTCATAGCCGGCGCGGCGGTCCCGGAAAGACAGAGGGCTAGTGTATGGCAGCCGCCGGCGCCGCCGCCCGCTCGTTGACCAGCATCCCATCGCGGAAGCGGGAGAGGGCAAAGGGCTTGATCAGGTCCGGGGTCTCTCCCGTGGCGATTAGCTGGGCTAGACGCTTGCCGGCCACCGGCGCCGCTTTGAATCCCCAACTGCCCCAGCCGCAAGTAAGGACGAACCCGTCGATTCCTTCGACCACGCCCATGATTGGCGCGTAGTCGGGCGACATGTCGCAGAGCCCGGCCCACTGCCTAAGGACTTTTACGTTCTTCAAGCAAGGGAACATTTCCAGGGTGTGGGCCGCCAACTCCTCCATGGGCAACAAGGTTGACCGCTGGCTGTAGCTGGGATAAGGGTCCACGCCCCCTCCGATGACCACCTCGCCGCGGTCCGTCTGGTAGACGTAAGCGTGGAAATTGGCGGAAGAGATCGTCTTGTCTAGGAAGGGCTTGAGCGGTTCCGTGACCATGGCTTGAAGCGGGTGGGTTGAGATCGGCAACTCCAAGTCGACCATGTTAGCAATGGTGGAGCTCCAGCCCGCCGTAGCGCTGATTACGGTGTTCGCCTTGATGAAGCCCTTGCTGGTCTCGACGCCGGTCACCCGGCCGTTGCTCCGGTCAATCCCGGTGACTTCGGTAAAGGGATGCAGCTCGGCGCCCAACCTGCTGGCGCCGCGGCCGTACCCCCAAACGACGGCGTCGTGCCGGATCACGCCGCAGGGCGGATGGTACAACGCTGCCAGGATGGGGTACGGCTTGCCTTCCCGCAGGTCCATGGGCGGGACCAGCTTCTTGATCTCCTTGGTGCCGATCATCCGGCTGTTCACGCCCAGAATCTGGTTGAACTCGGTGCGCATCCGGAGGCCATAGACGGCGGAGTCCGTGTGGCCCAAGTCCAGCCGCCCCATTTGGTTGAACAGCAAATTGAAATTAAGCTCTTTTGCCAGGCCCTCATATAGCTTTACACTCTCGTTGAAGAAAGGAATGCCTTGGGGCGTTAGATAGTTGGCCCGGATGATGGCGGTGGTCCTGGCGCTGGCGCCTCCCCCCAAATAGCCTCTATCGACAACGGCCACGTCCCGGACACCAAGTTTGCCCAGGTAGTAGGCGGTGGATAGGCCGTGGACTCCGCCCCCGATAATGACCACTTCGTAGCTGTCCTTGAGGGGGCGCTTCTGCCACATTCGAGATTTTTGAAATAGCTGGAACACGTCCTACCCCTCTAATCCGGCCATTGCTTCCAGTCCAACGGGTACGGCTTTGTATTCCGCGCCGGCCT
The DNA here is from genome assembly GCA_965197665.1 of Dehalococcoidia bacterium. Taxonomy (GTDB): domain Bacteria; phylum Chloroflexota; class Dehalococcoidia; order Lucifugimonadales; family UBA3495; genus CBDANO01. The sequence goes on along the minus strand of CBDANO010000005.1, from coordinate 1,067,088 downwards.
CCAACAGGGCGTCCCATACGTACTCGCCGAACTCTCTGGTGAAGTACAACCGATAGCAGGGCAGGTCGCCCCGGTCCACGCGGAGCAGCGTGCCGTGTATGTCGGCCGTCTTGGTCCGGGCGCAGCGCATGTTGGGAAAAGCGGAGTCGGCCACGTCCAACTCAGAGATCGCGCTCAGCAGCAGGTCGGCTTGGGGTCCGATGATCCCTACTCCGGCCAGACCCGATGTCATGTCCAAAACGTGGGCGCAGCTATCCGGCGACTCGCCCAAGGCTTCCATCAAGGCGGGCGCCCGGCCGGGCGGTGTCAATACCAGGAATTCGTCCCGAGACAGCCGGGCCAAAACCAAGTCCTCCGGCGTTGCGGCATCGGGGCCTACCGCAGCGCGGACCTCCCCGGGGGCCAAGCCGCCGGTACCGGGTAACGCCGCCGCTAGGAAGGTTTCTACGTCTTCCCCTTCTATGATCACTTTGCCTGACGGGCTGATATCCTGCAGGCCGACCCCGCCCCTAAGGCACCGCAACTCGTCCTCCTCCGAGGTGTACCGGACCGGCTGCTGCCAACCGTCCTTGTCCACCATGGACGCGCCCAATGCCAGGTGCTGGTGGTGCATGGCGCTGCGCCTCGTCGGACTCCAAGAGGTCATGGCTAGGCCCTCAACCGCTCGCCTTCGGGATCGTAGAACGGCTTGAGAGTAACTTGCGCCGGAAGGGACCTTCCATCTACTAGGATGTGAATTTCCAGACCTTCTTCGGCCAGTTCTATGGGGACCCAAGCAAGCCCGAACCCTTTGCCCAGGGTGGGGCTGAGTCTGGAACTGGTGACCCGGCCCACGGGAGTAGGCCCCATTACCACCGGGTCCCCGTCATCGGGGACCAAGCCGTCCCGCATGACGAAACCCACCAACTTGTTCCGAAGGCCCCGCTCGCTGATGGACCGTAGACCGCCCCGGCCTATGAAGTCTTCTTTGTCGAAACGCACCACCCACTCCATGTCGCTTTCTAGGGGGTTGGAAACCGCGTCGGTATCTTGGCCGATGATGATGTGCTTCTTCTCGAGGCGTAGAATCCGCTGCGCCTCCACACCGAAGGGAGCAATGCCGAACTCGCGCCCGGCTTCCATGATCACGTCCCACAAGTACTCAGCGTATTCGGCCGGGACGTGGACTTCCCACCCGGTTTCCCCAACGAAGCCGATGCGCAACATGATGGCGGGTACCCCGGCCACCAGCCCTTGGGACGACCTCATGTAGCCGAAGGCGGCCGGGTCCAAGTCTATGTCGGTGAGCTTCGCGAGGGTCTCCCTAGCTTTGGGGCCGGCAACGTTTACCGCGGCGTAGTTGGAAGTGATGTTGTGAACGTGAGCGCACATGCCGGTACCGGCGTTCCACCAAGAGAACCACTCCTCGATCAGGTCCACGTTACCCGTGGTGGTGGTAACGAAGTATCGGTCTTCGGCCAGCCTGGTAACCGTGCCGTCGTCCAGAATGGTGCTGTTGTCGGAGCACATCAGTCCATAGCGGATGCGGCCGACTCTCAGGTTGGAGAAGTGGTGGGTATAGACCTTGTCCAACAGCTTTCCGGCGTCGCGGCCCCGCACGTCCAGCTTGCCCAAAGTGCTGACGTCGATGATGCCCACCCGCTGACGCACGGCCCGGCACTCGTCTTGGGGCGCTTCATAGCTGTGGGGCCGCTGCCAAGGGCCTACCTCCATCATAAGCGCGCCCAGGTCCCGGTGGTTGCGGTCCATCGGTGAGCGCTTGATCGGCATGTGGGAGTGGCCGGCCAGAGCGGCCAAGGGCACCGGATGAAGTGGAGGACGGGCCGTGGTCACCCCCGTAGCGTCGATAGTTTGACCCGTGTAGCCGGCGCACAAGCCGACCAACGCCTTCAGGCACATCTTTCCTTGGCATGGGCCCATGGTGACCGTGCTGTACCGCTTCAAGGTCTGGATGTCTTCGAAGCCTTCTTCCACTGCTACGGCGATGTCCTTGGCGGTTACGTCTTCGCAAAAGCAAACGAACTGTTTCTTTCCAGGTTTCCCTACGAGAGCGGGGCCGTTGTTTTCGGCCCGGGCCCGAAAGTCGTCCTCCAACTGGGCCAACTCCCGGCGCAGGCCTTCGACATCGGCGTTCGTCGACGAAGATTCTTGGCCCAGGATTTCTCCCGCCGCCAAGCCCGCCAGACGGCCTTGAAGGACCACGGCGGCTAGATCATGGATGCCGGTTACTTCCCCGGCGGCGTCAACACCCTCCGGCAGCTCCTCCGGCCTGGCCTCGCCCAAGGCGTGGTCATACCGGAGAGTGGCGCCGGACTGGTACATGAGCGGATTGGCGGGCTGGAACCCGCCGGACATGCAAACCAAGTCGCACCGGAGGCCCACCGCATCGTCCGTCGGCTCTCCCTTCTCCAACCGCGCCGCGGCGACGCCCCGGACCCTGGTCTTTCCCTGGGCCTTGATGACCGCGTGGCTAAGGAAGATGGGGATATTGCGGGAGCCGACGACGGCGGCGGCTTCCAGGCCCTGAGATGGAGCGGGCCTGGAGTCGATGACCGCGGCAACTTCAACGCCGGCGTCAACCAAGTCCAAAGCGGCCCGGTAACCTTGGTCATTGCACGTCGCCACCACGGCCCGCTTTCCGGGTCTTACACCGTAGAGATGGACCAATCGTTGGGCGGCGGTGGCCAGCATGATGCCGGGCAAGTCGTTGTTCTCGAACAGCATCGGCACTTCATAGGAGCCGGTGGCGTAGACCACCCGCTTGGCGCGGAGTTTCGTTACTCCGGTGCCATGTAATACGGCCAGCAGGTTATCGTTGTAGTGAGCGAAGGCGGCGGCGCCGGCCATTACTTGCACGTTAGAGGAGTCATGGACCGCCCCGGCAAGTTTGCCGGCAATCTCAACCCCGGAGGCGTCGGGGAAATCGGCAACGCCGCGGTAGACCTGGGAACTGAACCGCAGGTGCCCGCCGAGCCGGGGCTGGTCGTCAACCAAAGTAACCCCCAGGCCCCGGTCCGCCGCGGCGAGGGCCGCGGACATTCCGGCGGGGCCGCCGCCGATTACGGCAACGTCGGTGTGCCGGTGCTGATGGCCATAGTCGGCCTCAGGCACCGAGTTGATGTCTATGGCGCCCAGACCGCCGACCCGCCGGATGACTCCTTCGGCCAATTTCCAAAGGAGTTTGGGCCGGTGCAGCGCTTTGTAGTAGAAGCCCACCGGCATCAACCAACCCAGCCGGTCCAATATGGATAGGAAATCGAAGTTCAGAGACGGCCAACTGTTCTGGTGCCGGACTTTCATGCCCTGCTTGGCCGGCTGGGTGCAGGCCCTCACGTTAGGCGTGCCGTCCACGTTGACCAAGCAGTTGGGGCACCTTCCGGCGGCGCAGAGCAGCCCCCGGTTCCGGTGATACTTGAACCCGCGGCTGAAGGTGGAAACACCGGCGGCATAGAGGGCCGACGCAACGGTATCGCCTTCGTGGGCGGTCACCCGCTTGCCGTCGAAGTGAAACGCTACCGGCTTATCGCGGTCGATTATCTCGGAGGGCCGAGCGTCCAGCCTGTTCTTGTTGCTGTGCTTGTTGTCTATGTCGGGCATGAATAAAGCGTTGGCGCCAGGTGATCTACGCTATGGCCAAAAGGTGTCTTGGACTTGGTTGGTGAGTGTGTCCCGCAGGGCATGGAACCACTTGCGGCAACCGAAGCGGTGGACCCACCACTCCCGCTGCACCCCGGCGGCGTTCTTCCGGGTATAGAAGTAGCTGGTCCATTCTTCTTCGGTTGCGTTGGGTTGGGGGCGGACGGTGACCTCCCCGCCGAAGCGGAATTCGCTAACGTTTCGTTCCCCGCAACTGGGGCAGTTTAGAAGGAAAGACATTCCGGTCTGCGGCTAGAACATGGTCAAGTACCGGTCCAACTCCCACTGAGTGACCTGCCGGTGGTACTCTCGCCATTCCCCTTCTTTCAAAGTAACGAACTCGTCGTAGATTACGCCCAAAGCGGCTTGGGCCACCTCGTCTTGGCGAAGCTCCCGCAGCGAATCGGCCAGAGACTGGGGAAGCTGGCGTATGCCTCTGCGGTGGATTTCCTCCAAGCCGAGGCTGTAGAGGTTCCCCAAGTGAGGCTCGCCCGGGTCCAACCTCCGGCGGATGCCGTCCATCCCCGCCGTAACGTAGGCCGCTAGGGCGAGGTAAGGGTTGCAAGCGGATGAAATGGTCCGGTCCTCCAAATGGCCTGGGCCGGCGGTACGGATCATCTGGGTACGGTTGTTGTCGCCGTAGGAAATGAACGCCGGCGTCCAGAGGAACCCGGAGGTTGACCCCATCAGGGCCGGACCTACTTGCAGCCGCTTGTAGCAGTTCACCGTGGGGGACATTACGCAGCAAAGGGCCGCCGCGTGATCGAAGACACCTCCGATGAAGTGATAGGCCATTTCCGACAGGCCCAATCCGCGGGGGTCCTCCTCGTCCAAGAAGAGGTTCTCCCCGGTGGCGGCGTCTGCCAAGTGGAAGTGAATGTGGCCGCCGCTGCCGGTGCGGTCGCTAAAGGGTTTGGCCATGTGGGTCGCTATGGCCCCGTACTTCTGGGCGTACTGACTGGTCATCATCTTGAAGAAAGTGTAGCGGTCGGCGGTGGTGAGGGCGTCGGTATAGTGGAAGTTGATCTCGTACTGGCCGTTGGCGTCCTCATGGTCCGACTGGTAGGCGTCCCATCCGATGCGGCGCATGCCGTCCATCATGTCCCGCAGGTAGTCCATAACGTTGGCGATGCCCTTAAAGTCGTAGCAAGGTTTCGTGAGGCTGTCCACGTCGTTGGGGTCCCAGACGGAGATGGAACCGTTGTCGTTCTTCGTTACCAGGAAGTGCTCCGGTTCGATTCCGACGTTGAAGACGTAGCCAGTATCCCTAAGGTTGGACAGCACCCGCTTGAAATTTTGGCGGGGGCAGAACATGTGGGGCTCGTCGTCCACGAATAGGTCGCTGGCGAAACGAGCGACGCCCTGGGTCCACGGCAGCGGGGTATAGGAGTCCAAGTCGATCCTAGCCAGCATGTCGTGGGAGTGGGGGCCCTGCCCCATGCCCGGAAGGGCAGCGCCGGCGAACCCCGCTCCTTCGTCGATAACGTCATCGAGGTGGGCGGCGGGAACCATCTTGACCTTGGCGGAGCCGTTGATATCAACGAATTGGGCCAAGAGATACTCGATCCCGTCGTCCTGCATCCTCTGGCGGACTTCTTCCCTATCAGCCATGATGAACTCCTTCGGGGCGGTCTCCTCTTGGGCATGGGCGTCCGGACTAAAAGCGGCGGGTTGGCTGGTCCCGGAAGGTCTCCGGCTGCGAGCGCCGTCCGATTTTATTCCAACCGCTCCCAGGGACGGCGCTGACGGCTAAATCCTTAATAGACTTTGTTGGTGCCCACCAGGGGCACCCGGGCCATGGCGGAGGCCTCGATGGTCAGGGCCGCCATGTCTTCCGGCTCCAAGCTGTGGACGTCGCCCTTGCCGAGAGACCGGGTGAGCAAAGCTAGTTCCATGGTCATGGAGTTGATGTAGTTGGCCACCCGTTCGGCGGCTTCGTCGGGATCCAAGCGCTTTACCAGTTCGGGGTTTTGGGTGGCGATTCCTACCGGGCACTTGCCGGTGTGGCAATGCCGGCACTTGCCGGCGGGGACACCCATTTCCTTGACGAAGTCCGATTCCGGTATTTCCCGGTTGCAATTTAGGGCGATAAGGGCGCCGATTCCGATGGCCACCGCGTCGGCGCCCAGAGCCAGGGCCTTGGCCACGTCGGCGCCGTGCCGGATACCGCCGGAGGCAATCAAGCTCACTTTGCCGTAGAGTCCCAACTCTCGCAGGGCCTCCCGGGCCATGACGATGGCCGGGACAGTGGGTATTCCGCTATGATCGATGAGGACCTCGGCCGATGCTCCGGTGCCTGCCGCCATGCTGTCGATGACGATAGCGTCGGCCCCGGCCTTTGCGGCCAGCTTGACGTCGTCGTCCACCCGGCAGGCCCCAAGCTTCACATGGATGGGCACGGTCCAGTCGGTGGCATCCCGCAACTGCTCGATCTTGACGGCTAGGTCATCGGGTCCCAGCCAGTCCGGATGGCGGGCCGGGCTGCGTTGGTCGATGCCCTGAGGCAAGTCCCGCATGTCGGCGATGGCGTCGAGGACCTTGACGCCCATGAGCATACCGCCGGTGCCCGGCTTGGCGCCCTGCCCCACCACAATCTCTATCGCTTGGGCCTGGACCAAGTGATGGGGGTTGAAGCCGTACCGGCTGGGCAGCACCTGGTATATCAGCTTCTCCGAGGCGTCCCTTTCGGCTTGGAGCATACCGCCGTCGCCGGTGCAGCTGGCGGTGCCCACCATCGCGGCCCCTTTCCCCAAAGCCGTCTTGGCGTTGGCGGATAAAGCGCCGTAGCTCATGCCGCTTATGTAGATGGGTGTTTCCAGCACCAAGGGGTTTTCCGCGTGCTGGGCGCCAATGACCGTCCTAGTGTTGCAGCGTTCCTTGTAACCCTCCAGCGGGAAACGAGTGAGGCCCGTGGAAAGGAAGGTCAGGTCGTCGAAGTGGGTAATATTTTGAAAGGTGCTGAACCCCCGGATACGATAACGGCCTAGCTCAGCCTTGGCGTGGATGTCCTCCATCACCCAAGGCGACCAAATCCGGCTTTCGCTCATTACCATGAAAGGCCCCACCTCTCGAAGATGTTTTCTGGACTTGCCCCGGTTGGGGAAGGAACAACCGATTTCAGCCCGGGATTTTAGCATTTCGGGGCGGGCCTCAGAAGGCCGCCCCCACTTCAATCCAAGACCCTGCCAAGACCCATCAATCCAGGAACCCTGCTACCAAATTGTCAATTGACGACGGACTTTTCCAGACGCTCCAGGGAGTCGTAGTGGTAGAGCTTCTTTGCGGACACGACTTTGGTGAAGCTCAGGTTCTTTTGAACGCCGTACTTTTTCAGGGTTCCCAGGATATCGATGACTTCTTCTTCGCTGATTTCCTCTATGGTAGCGTCGTTCCCCAAAGACGCTATGTCTCCCGCCACGTAGATTGCGCCCTCGTACATGGAATCGCCGACCGCCTCGCCGGCGTCGCCGCAGATGATGATGCGGCCCTTTTGCATCATGAACCCGGTGAGGAAGCCGGTGCTCCCGGCCACGATAAGGCTGCCGCCCTTCATGGATATACCCGCCCGGGCCCCGGTGTCCCCGCCGACGAATATCTCTCCACCCCGCATGGTCGCGCCCACGGATGCGCCGGCGTCCTTGGCAAGGACTACCTTGCCCGACATCATGTTTTCCCCGAGGGCCCAGCCGGCGTTGCCGTCGATGGTAACCTCGGGGCCGTCCAGCAAGCTAGCGCCGAAATAACCTACGCTGCCTTTGACGTGAATCTTACAGGAGTCAAATATCCCCACGCCAATGTTGTTGTGGGACTGGGGGTTCAGAATAGTGACCTCGGCGCCCTTGGACGCTAACTCTCTTAGCTGGCGATTTAGCTCTCGGCTGGTGATTTGGCCAGCGTCTAGAGTAACCAAGTCATAACCTCGCTCTTTTGCGGTTCCACCCTCGCTATCTCTTGGTCGAACACTCCTCGAAGAGAGACTTCCTCAGAGGCGATGGCCACTATGTCGTCGGTTTCCATCGTTACCAGGGGCTTGGCCGACCACTGGTCCTTGGCGTAGCCCAAGCCGTCCTTGGTGGAAACCAGGTAGGTGAAGGTTCCGTCCAAGTCATCCAGCGAATCTCGCAACGCTTGGTCCAAGGGTTGGCCTTGGGCCAGCTTGTCGGCCAAGTAGACGGCGATTACTTCTGAGTCGTTCCCTGTTTGAAAGTGGTGGCCTTGGTCCTGGTACATACGCTTGAGCTTGTGGTAGTTGGTGAGTTGCCCGTTGTGCACTACGGTCACGTCGGTGAAGGGGTAGGCCCAAAATGGGTGGGCGTGGTTCACGTCGACCCGGCTTTCGGTGGCCATACGAACGTGGCCGATGCCGTGGGTCCCCCTAAGCTGGCTCACGTCGTGCTTGTTGTCCATGGTCACCGGAGTTCCAACGTCTTTGATGACTTCGGAGGTCTCGCCGATGCTGTGCAGCCCCACTCCCGGGGTGTTCAGCAACGCTTCGGCCAAGGCGGGAACCTCGCCCTCATAGTTGATGAGCAACCGTAGGAAATTCCCCCAGGAACGGCGAGAAACAACCACGCCGCCGGTGCGGACCACAGCCTCTTCGGCCCGGGCCAGCACTTCTCCGAATTGGGCCGCGTGCTCGGTCCAGATGCGGATGAGGAGGCTGCCGTCCAGTTTTTCGCCTACTACCGTAATGCCGCTGGAGTCCTTTCCCCGGTGCACCATCGGTTCCAACATTTTGATCAGGTCTTCACCCACGGGGAAGGAGCCGTCACTGCCGCTGTTCTTGTATAGAATTCCGCTGACGCCGCACATCCTAAAGTTATCCTCTGTTAAGTTGTCCGCCGGGACTCTTTCGGCAATCCTTCTAGCCGGGCTCCCAGGCCATTCCTAGAGTGGCGTTTCCGCCGGGGAAAGTGTACCTGAGCCGCTAGGCGTCGTCAACCGCAGCAGCCTTGGCAAGAGAGTATTTTGCTGTAGGTCCCGTCTTGAGGAAGCTCCCGGCTGCGGCCCTTTCCCCGAATGACCGCCGGTTCAAACCGTTAGGCCGGTGAAGTTGAACGCCCTTAGCTTCAACGCCGGGACTCTAGCCGCGAATCCAGACTCGTTCAACAGTAGCTTGGTCTGATTGCTTATACCCTCGACCCCGGCCAGCGCCTCCACGTAGGACTGGGTGAACCGCAAGTTCTTGACCGGGCGGCTAATTCGCCCCTTTTCGATTAGGAAGGTACCGTCGCGGGTCATGCCGGTCATTACGCACCCTTTGCTATGGGCTAAGCGGGTGTAATGGAAGCGGGTGACGTAGATGCCGTAATCCGTCGACGCGATCATTTCCTCCGGTGTATCCTCTCCCCGACGCATGAACAAATTGGTGGCGTATGGCGCCCCCGTAAAAACGGCTTGGTGCCCGGTGGACGTCCGGCCCTCCTTGCCGGCGGTGTAAGAACTGTGGACCGGTTGCGCCACCACTCCGTCAGTTACGATGTCGACGCGCTGCTTGGGCATACCTTCAAAGTCGAAGGGCACCGGCCAACCCTCGGGATGGGCGCCATCGTCCCATATGGAGACGGCGGGGCTCATCGCTTTTTCGCCGATGACGCCATTCATCCAACTCCGGCCTTCCTGGACTGATTGGGCCCCCATGCCGTAGAGGCTTAGAGCGGACAACATGTCGTCCACGGCGTAATGGTCCAGTACAACCTCGTAAGCGCCCGGGTCGATGCCTTGGGGGTCCATGCCGTCGAGGGCCTTTGCGGCGGCTTCGGCGGCTAGGGCTTCCGGGTCCAACTGCGAGATGCGCCATGAGCCGCTCTTGGACCACCCGGAGGAGGTGGCGCTCATCATTGTGTTGAGCAGGCCGGCGGAGGTGCTCGCGTGGTAAGCCCGTACTCCGTTAGTGCTGAACACGGCCGATTCTTGACTACCCGTACGGCAAGCCCCCGATGCTTCCAACCCGTTTTGCCCGGCTATCCGGCACACTGCAGACACGATTTCCGCCCGGTCCTCGGGAGTATACCCGGCCGTCGCCGGGTCATAGGAAGCTACCGGAAGAACCGGCGCCGGCCGGGGAAGACCCGGGAAGTCTGGGTCCTCGGGCATCAACCCGGCGTTCAGAAGGGCTTGGGACACCGCTTTGGCAATGCCCTCGTCGCTGAGATTGTTGGTCACGGCCCGCCCCAAGCGTTTGCCCACGGCAGCCCGGACGTGGAGTTGGGCGTTGCTGTGGCTGACGTTCTGATGTATGGCGTTGCTAGCAAACCGGGTCAGCCCCTGCTCTTGTACGCTTAGGTAGAAGTCCGCTTCATCGGCTTGAGACAGGCCCAGAGCCTTTCGAAGTATGGCCTCGCAGGCGTCTTGACCCATCATCGCATGATCCCCACTCTAACGTTACGGAACCGGGCCGGCGCCGCTCCGTGTCCGGTGGAGGCGATTTGCCCCGGCTGGCCCTTGCCGCATTGGGGAGTGCCCCACATTTCCCAGCTATCCCGGTTGCATACGGCGTCGCAGGAGTTCCAGAATTGGGGCGTGATGCCGGTATAGGTGCAGTTCCGAAGCAAGCGGCCCAGCTTGCCGTGCTTGATCTCGTACCCCATCTCGGTGCCGAATTGAAAATTGTAGCGCCGGTCGTCGATAGACCAGGACCGGTTAGTCTCCATATAGATGCCCCGGTCCGTGTCCGCCACCAAGTCTTCCAGATTCCAGCTTCCCGGCTCGAGGCTGACGTTGGTCATGCGGACCAAGGGAATGCGGTTCCACGACGACGCCCGCATGCAGCCGTTGGATTCCAGCCCCAGCAGCGGCGCGGTCTCCCGGGACATTAGATAACCCACGAACGCCCCGTCTTTCACGATGGAGGTGGACTGGGAAGGGACTCCCTCGTCGTCCCAACCAAAGCTACCCACACCGGGCGCGCGGAGGCTGTCGGCCGTGATGTTGACGCATTCTGAGCCGTAACGAAAATTGTTCAGCTTGTCCGGGGTCAAGAATGAGGTCCCGGCGTAGGCGGCTTCCGAACCCAGGACCCGGTCCAATTCAATGGCGTGGCCGCACGACTCGTGGACTTGGAGGGCTAACTGGGAGCCGCCGATGATAACGTCCGTGGTCACGTCGATGGGGCAGGGATCGGCGGTGAGCAAGGCCGCCGCCTCGCTGGCTATGCGTTCGGCGTTTCCGACTAGGTCCATGCGGGTGATGTATTCCCATCCCGCGCAGCCGTGTTGGCGGCCCGGGGACTGGGGATAGGAGCGGCGCTGTACCTCGCCGTGTCCGACGGCGGTAACCTGAAGGCCGCCGCCGCTCTCGTGGATGGTCTGTTCAACGTAAGCGCCTTCGGTGTTAGCAAACGACTTGCGCTCCCTTATCAAGACTAGGCTTCCTTGTCTAGCCGAAATTCCTTGGACTGAGGCGGCTCGTTGGTCTGCTTCCAGCAGCAACCCTACCTTCTCCTCGGGCGCAACAACAAAAGGGTCTATCTCAATGGGAGTGGCGTAGCTTCCTGTACTGGTTACCGCGGGGCCCAAGTGGACCCCTCTTGACTCTCGGACGTTCTTGAAGCCGGCGGGCCGCCAAGAGAGCCGAGCGGAAGCCCCGGCGGTACGCACGGCTAGGGCGGTGATCCGGTCAACTTCGGACGGGGACGGGTCGCGGCTGGAAGCAAACCCCCAGGCGCCCCCCGCCACTACCCGCACGCCGAACCCCATGGAATAGTCCGTGCTCAGAGTATCCACGGCGCCGTTCCTGACCACGTACCGTTCTTGGTCGGTCTGTACTATCCGGATATCCGCGTACTCGGCGCCCTTCAACCGGGCCAAGTCCAAAGCTCTGGTCATTAGCTCTTCCATAGTCAATAACTCGTGGTTAGGGGAATCGGGTATCCGCCCGCGGCGCGCCTCCTGGCCCAAACAGGACCGAAACCTCAGGGTTCTGCCGCGCCGGGTTCCCTTGCCTAGATTCCGACGGCCCCGTCCGGCAGTCCCGTCCTAGCTATCGTCGCTTCGATTGCGCAAGGTAGATCCGGCAAGCGTTGACCGCCAACCGCGGCCCTCATTATACTACCGTCGGTAATACTACTGGCCGTAGCTTGGCCCCCAACGCCACGCACTTGCCGGGAGGGCCCGTGGAACTCTCTCCTAACAGGGTGACCATAGCCGAAGCCCTTTGGCCCCGGCGCGAGTCCCTGACTTGGGACCTGCTCCGGGACGCGGTCCTGATCGTGGGATTCGCGGTGCTCATCGCCCTCTGCGGCCGCGCCCGGTTCTACCTCCCCGACAACCCGATTCCCATCACCCTGCAGACCTTCGGCGTGCTGCTGGCCGGCGCGTCCCTGGGCAGCTGGCGCGGCGTGGCCAGCCTGCTCCTGTTCTACTTTGTGGGCATGGCGGGCGCTCCGGTGTTCCAAGACGGCAACAACGGGTGGAGCTACACCACCGGCGGCCCCACCGGCGGTTACCTCATCGGGTTCGTGGCCGCCGCCCTGGTGACCGGCTTCCTGGCGGAACGGATCCGGAATCGCTCCGGCCTGCTCTGGGCCCTCCTGGCGGGGAACGCGGTCCTCTACGTGCCAGGAATCCTCTGGTTGGGGGCCAAGGGCTTTGTTGAGTGGGGAGACGTCCTGTCCAAAGGACTCTATCCGTTCATCCCCGGCGACCTGCTCAAGATGCTGATGGTGGGTATCGTGGTGCCTTCAACGTGGACCCTGGTAAACATCCGGGACCGGCGGTCGGACTGGATATAACCTAGCTGGGCCACTCCTGCTTCCGGCTGCGGTCGGCCGGAGTGGCGGCGCGCCTTACTAAAAGAAAGCCAGCTAGGCGATTAGTCAGTAAGCCAACTGAGCGATCAATTGAACACCGGCCCAAATCGTCGTCAGCGCGCCTGGCAAATCTTCTTAGCAGCCTTTTCCGTGCGATGCTACAGCGGCGGCCTTCTGGTGTTCCACGAGACGCCCTGCTCGTAGGCGTGGCCTATGTTCATAATCGCCGCATCCTCGAAGGGGCGCCCCGCTATTTGCAGCGAGACCGGCAAATTCTCGGAAGTGAACCCGCAGGGGACGGATATAGCGGGAACCCCGGCCAGATTGAAAGCGCCGGTCCAACTCCGGACACCGGACATACGGCTGTGAGCGTCGGCTTGGCTCTTGATCCCCGGAGCGTCGACTATCTTGGGCGCTGCCACGGGGGACGTGGGCAGTACCAGGGCGTCGACTTCCTGTAGCTGCTGTAGAATCTGGCTGCGGATGAGTGTCCGCAGCTTTTCAGCTTTATAGAATGCTTGGGCCGGCGTGAGGATGGCGGTCAGCAGCCGGACTCTCGAGTTGTAGTCGTACTCCGCCGCCCTGGTTTTAAGCCATTGATGATGGATATTGGCGCCGTACAGGTCGGTCAAGCATTTGGAGACCGTGCCTCCGGCTTCGAGCAACGGAATGGATACCTCCTTCACCGCCGCGCCCAGTTCTGCCAGCGCGCCCGCCGCCGCGGCTACGGCGCCGCTGATTTCCGGGTCCACGTCGTCGCCGTAAACCTTGTCGGTGATCACTCCGACGCGGAGTCCCCGGATGTCCCCGGTCAGCGCCCGCCGGTAGTCGGGCGTCGGCGCGTTGCGCGTGGAGGGGTCCTTGGGGTCGTAGCCGGCAATGGCCTGGAAGGTAATAGCGCAGTCTTCCACAGTGTGGGAAACGGGTCCCACCGTATCCATCGACCAGCAAACGGGTAGCACACCGTACCTGCTGACCAGCCCCCAAGTGGGCCGGAGCCCCACCAACCCGCTCCAAGCCGCCGGAATCCGCGTGGAGCCCCCGGTATCCTCTCCCAAAGCGGCGGCGCACAAGTAGGCCGCCGTAGCTGCCGCCGAGCCGCTGCTGGAGATGCCGGGATTCCTTGATAGGTCCCAGGGGTTCCGAGGCGTTCCCCCCGGATGGTGAAAGCTCTCCCCAAGAGCGAACTCGCTGAGGTTTAGCTTGCCCAGCAGCACGGCGCCGGCCCGCTTCAGATTGGCCACCACGGTGGCGTCCTCGTCCGGAACGAAGTCCCAGAGGAGGTTGGAGCCGGCGGTGGTGCGGATTCCCTTAGTGTAGAATTGGTCTTTGACCGCGACGGGAATCCCGTGCATCGGCCCCAGGTAACCCCCGGAGGCGACGGCCTTCTCGGCCTCCCGCGCCGAAGCCATGGCTTCCTCCCGGCATACGGTGATGTAGGAGTTCAGCTTACCGTCCACTTGGTCGACCCGGTCCAGATAGGCCTCCGTAGCCTCCACCGGCGAGACCTCCTTGGCTTCGATGAGCCTTGACAGCTCCGCCAAGGAAAGGAAAGGGATGTCTTGTTTGTTCATTCGGCGCCTCTGCTTGGACTGGACTTGAACGTTCGGCCGGGTGTGCTCCGCCTAGACCAACCCCAGGGCTGCGCTCGCGTCGTAGGGCAAGGAGGTTTAGGCACAATCAAGCTATTTCGAAGGACCCCGGCAATGAGTTTTTATGAATAGGAAAACTCCGGATATTCACCGTGAGCGTAGGAAGAGAGTCCGGAGGGGCTGGCCGACAGCATACTACCGGGCTGCGGCGGTTTGCAAGGAATTGAACTCGCTCGGCGCATATGAGACAGTGGGGATTGCCGTAGAATCGGCGTGTCAGGACCGGCGCAGCGGTTGAGCTGGCCCCAAGACGTGGAGAGAGGAGACGACATGGAAACCGTAGGATTTATTGGCTTGGGTAGATTGGGGACTCCCATGGCGGCGAATATCCAGAAGGCCGGGTACCCGATGGTGGTGCACGACGTTCGAGAGGGAGCCACTAGGCCGCTGCTGGAAGGAGGGGCCAAGCTGGCGGCGTCGCCCGCCGAAGTAGCGGGCCTCAGCGAGATAGTGTGCACTTCTTTGCCAAGACCCCGGGACGTGGAAGATGTGGCCTTGGGCAGCGGCGGGCTGCTGGAAGGGATCAAAGAAGGGGCGATTTATCTCGACCTGTCGACCTGCGGCCCAGAGTTGGTGCAACGCTTGGAGCCCATGTTCTTGCGGAAGGGCGCCCGGATAATGGACGTTCCGGTGTTGAGCTCACCTCCCAGGGCGGCGGACCGGAGCTTGATCGCTATGGCCGGCGGCAGGCGGGAAGACTTCGACCGAGTCCTGCCGGTCCTAGAAGCCTTCGCCGACAAGGTGGTGTACACTGGCGGACTTGGGACCGCGGCCGTGTGCAAGCTGGTCAACAACATGATTACTTTCGTCATGGGCCAAGTCCTAGCTGAGGGGATCACGCTGGGCTTAAAAGCGGGTGTGGAGCTGGATGTCCTCATGGATACCGGTTCGAGGGGCGCTCTTGGACTGGCGGAAGGGAACTTTTCCAGGTCGGTGTTTCAAGGCCTGTTTCAACCGCCTTACTTTACTATCGACCTGTCGTTGAAGGACGTAGCCCTGGCAACTGAGTTGGGCCGGACTGCGAACGTTCCCATGCCGATGGCGAACCTTTTCGAGCAGGTCCTCCGCCAATGTATGAACAAGGGTTGGGCCGAAGAGGACTTCACCAAAGCCTTCCTGTGGCAAGAGGAGGCGGCGGGAGTGGAGGCCCGGTATCCCGTGAAGGGGTAGGGCTGCCCAGCGACGGGCGTTATCGCCTCACCCGGGCGCACCCGGTTGGCCTTGCTGGTAGGGGCTGCCCGGCGGAGGGCGCTAACGTACCCGCCGGCCGCCTTGGAACACCGCCCAAACGTTTCTCAGCGCGCCGGGGTCCGAGTGCGGGTCTCCGTCGATTAGGACCAGGTCGGCCTGTTTGCCAACTTCGATGGTGCCCGCTTGGTCTTGAATCCCCAAGAGGTCGGCGGCGACTCCGGTCGAGGCTTCCAGGGCGTCATTGGGCGCCATGCCGTGCTCGACCATTAGCTCGACTTCCCGGGCGATGAAACCATGGCGGGCGGCGGAGCCTCCCGAGTCGGTGCCGGTAGCAATCTTGACGCCTGCGGCCAAGGCCCGCTTGAAGCTGGCTATGCCGTTCTCCTTCCGGCTCAAAATGTCGGCCATCTGCTCTTTGGTCCATCCCATCTGGGTCGTCAAGCGCTCTCTGGTGTCCCAAGTGGACATCGTCGGGACCAAGTAAGTCCCTTTCTCAGCCATTAGCTGGACCGTCGCCTCGTCGGCAAACATTCCATGCTCTATGGAATCGATTCCGGCCTCCACCGCGTCCCGGGTCCCTTCGTAGCCGATGCAATGGGCGGCAATCTTCAGCCCCGCCTCGTGGGACGCCCTTACGGCCGCCTCCAGGGCCTCCGGCCCCAGACTGGAAAATTGCTCTCCCCTCGGCCCCAAGCCGGTGGCGCCTACTTTGATCAGGCCGGCGCCCCGGTGGACCATCTCCTGAATGCCTATGAGCAGCTCTTCGGGAGTATCCATGCTCCTGGTCAGGCCGGCAGGCCAAGTGCCGGGGAACTGGAACCACTCGCCGGAAGCTATGATGCGTGGCCCTTGGACCGCCCCGGAAGCGGTCTGCTGGGCGATGTTTATGTTGATGCCGAAGCGCGCCCCCACGTCCCGGGCCGAAGTGACGCCGGACATCAGGGCCCGCCGGCAGTTGCCCACCGCTTTGAGGGTGAACTGTTCCCGGGTATCCCCCAACAAGCGGTCCATGCTGTCCATGCCGCCGTCTCCGGTGAAGTGTTCGTGGCAGTCGATGAGGCCCGGGATGAGGGTCAGTCCTTGCCCGCTGACCTCTTCCTGGTGCACTGTGCGCCGGGGCCGGGTGGACTCTTCACCGATCCAGCTGATAGCGCTGCCGGTCACTTCCACGCTGACTTGGGATACCGGGCCGGCGCCGGTGCCGTCGATCAGCCTAACGTTTCGAATCACCAGGTCCATGGCAGCCTCCCTGCGAATATCTATCGAGTCTGCGGCGAGTCCGGGCCTCCGGGCGCCGGAACGCCTCGAAACCAATCGGGCCGCCCGCCCTCAAGGGTGCTTAATTCTATCATCAATTGGCAGAGCTAATTGTTGACATTTCCCCGGAGCTCCCATGCCCGTTGGTAAGCTTGCAGGACGTGGCAACCAGGGCCTTTTCATTGTCACCCTGAGCGGTAGCGAAGGGCCTAAAGTCCTAACCCGGGAACATTCTCTCTTGAACATAAGAAGACCCTGCGACTGACACTCCTCCCTTCCCAACTCCGGATGCGCCCCCCTACCGTGATAAATGTCAGGCCCAAACGTTCCACCGGGACTCAGACCAAATCCAAGGCGCCGCCGGGGCGTCATGGGGCCTCACCGGGAACTACTCCCAACCTGACCGCTCCCAACCTGCTCCCCAGCCCCGGGAATCCGCCCCAACCCGGCCAACGGGTTGGAATGGGGGAAAATGAGCGAAAATGAGCGAAAATGAGAGGGAAATCGAAAAATCCGGGATCACCTTTCGCCGAGGCCTTTCCAAAGTTGCTCATCTCCGCGCCCACTTCCGCGAAGGAGCAATGCTTGCGCAACCTGGATTCCCTGGCATGACGATGTGTGTATTTACGAACTTTGGAAATACCCTGTCCAGACGGGTGCCCTCAAGATTTTGCAGACCTAATTTGGAAGCCCGCTCTTTTTATGGCCATTCTCGTGTCGAACGAAAGAATCCATGTAGGGGCCAATCCGCCGTGGCGGATGCCCCTACGATGTGAACGCAAAAACATAGGGCGCACCCGAACATGACAGCCGTCTTGAACCAACTTATGGTTGGGGTTATCCTAGCGTGAGGCAAGCGCCGCACACCGGCTTCTGCTTGAAAGACAGCCAACCACCCTCTTTCCGGGGTAGGGCCGCCCTTGCGTTATGCCCGGACAGGCGATAAGAAACTTGCACACGGGGTTAGCTAGATTGAGACTGCCCTCGCGGACCACGGGCAGGGTGTTACCTAGCTATCAACTGGAAAAGGAGGCCCCTTTAATGGAATGCCCCAGATGCGCATCGGAACTGAAGCTCACCAATTACAGAGGTATCGAGGTGGACAAGTGTCTTGGCTGTGAGGGGATGTGGCTGGACCACGAAGAGTTGGACCGGTTGGAAGACACGGTGCTGGACAAGGACGAGCTCAAAGGGTCCATGATTACCAGGGCGGGAGAAAGCGAGCTTTCGTGCCCCAAGTGCCAAGCAACCATGCACCAGTTCAGGTACCGCTATAACGAGCTTTGGCTGGACGCCTGCAAATCGGAGCACGGCTTTTGGCTGGACAAAGGCGAGGAGAAACGGGTCCTGGAGATGATGGAGCAACGCATAAAGGACTTGAAGCGTTCCGCCAGCGCCGAACAGGAGTGGACTCGGTTCTTGGAACGAGTGGGCAGCAAGTCGTTCTTCCAGAAGATAAAGGATGCTTTCAAGGGCTGATTGAGGAATAACAGCAAAAGTCATATAACCATACGATTACAGAGAGAACTTCACCAGGCGTAAAATCCATATCGGCGATTGGCGCCGGACCGCCGCAACCCCATTCCGTCCTGATCTTGGGAGGTATAGATGGCAACAGAGTCGAGGGACCCGGCAGCAGCGTATAAGAGACTGGGAGTCACGCCTATCATCCACGCCGCCGGTTCCGTGACCAGGTACGGCGGTACCAGGACCCGGCAAGAAGTGTTGGAGGTGATGGTCGACGCCGCCACGGTGTTCGTCGAGTTGGCGGAGCTGAACCGGAAAGCCGGCGAGGTGATCGCCCGCGTGACCGGCGCCGAGGCCGGGTTCGTGTGCAGCGGGGCGGCGGGAGGGCTGATATTACAAGCGGCCGCCTGCGTCGCCGGTACCGACCACGGCAAGATGCGCCGCCTGCCCGAAAGCGAGGGCATGAAAAACGAAATAATCATCCAGAACATGCACCGGTTCCACTACGACCAAGCCTATCGCGCCGCCGGGGGGAAGTTAGTCGAAATCGGACACGCCAAGGGAGTCAGCGTTGCGGACCTGGAAGCAGCAATCAACGAGAAGACGGCCGCGGTGGCCTACTTGTTCGCCCCCTTTACCAACCGGCGGGCCCTGTCCCTGGAGGGCGTGTGCCGGGTGGCCCACGAACACGGGGTGCCGGTCATCGTAGACGGCGCGTCGATGCTGCCTCCCCGAAGCAACCTCCGGCGGTATATCGACGGGGGCGCCGACATGGTTGTCTATAGTGGGGGAAAGGGCGTGCGCGGCCCCCAAGGGACGGGTATCCTTTGCGGCCGTAAAGACCTCATCGAGGCCGCCGCCGCCAACGCGGCGCCTCACCAAGCCTTGGGCCGCGGCATGAAAGTGGCCAAGGAGGAGGTCGTCGGCCTGGTTACCGCCCTCGAGGGTTTCGTCGAAGAAGACGAAGAACAAGAAATGCGGGAATACGCCGTCAAGGCAGGGAAGGTTGTGGACGCTTTGGCCGAGGTCCCCGGCCTGGAAATCACCCTCGAGCACGATGAGTTGGACTACTTGATCCCCACCGCGGTAATGGGCTTTGGCCGGAATTGGCGGGGGCGTTCCCGCAACGAGGTCGCCAACGCCATGCAGACCGGCGACCCGCCAATTTTCCTGCATCAGTTGGGCAATCCCGACGAACTGGCGGTGGACCCCCTCAATCTCCGGGATGATGAATTGGAGACCGTGGTGCGGCGGCTGCGGGAGGAACTGCTGAAGCAAGTAGAGTAAATGTCCGGGGGGAGCCGAGGCCGAATATCCGGGTCCCGAGTGGAGGTAGATGCCGTCCCAGGTCAGCAATGGTGAAGGCGCAAAGGTAGTAGTGGTGGGCGCCGGCATTGTCGGCGCGTCCATCGCCTACCACCTCTCCCAAAGGCCCGTGGAGGTGACCGTCTTAGACGGAGGCCAACCGGGGTCCGGCGCCAGCGGCCACTCCTTCGCTTGGATTAACGGGACCGCCAAGAGCCCGGCCTGGTACCACGACCTCAACCGCCGTTCGCTGGAAATGTGGAGCCGCTTCGCCCGCGGCTTGGAGTCGGACCTAGGCTTGCGATGGGGCGGGCAGGTCGAGTGGGAAGCGACTGCCGAGGCCGCCGCGCTGCTGGACGAGCGGGTGCGGCGTCTCCAAAGCTGGGGCTATCCTTGCCGGATGATCGATGAGGCGGAGTTGCGGCGTCTGGAGCCCGGCCTCGCTCCGGGGAAGGTGGCCGCCGCCGCTTTCAGCCCCGCCGACGGGCAAGTCGATCCCCGGAAGGTGGTGGACGCCTGTCTGTCCCGGGCCTGCGAAGCCGGCGTCTTGGTGCGGACCCAGTCTTCGGTAATTGGCCTGAACGGCCCTAGCCCTTCCCAGGGACGAGTAAGGATCGAGAGTGTCCGGACTGGTCAGGGCGACGTCCCGTGTGATGTTCTAGTGCTGGCCGCCGGCGTGGCTACGACGGGGTTGGCGGCCATGGCCGGGATAAACGTCCCTCAAGAATATAGTCCCGGGGTCGTGGTAAATACCGGCCGCCTCCCCCCGGCGTTGAACTCGGTGCTCTACGCCCCCGAGTTGGACGCCGCGCATCCCAAGATTCACCTGCGGCAAAGGGCCGACGGTACCGTTCAAGTCGGCGAAGGCACCCAGGAGAGTCTAAGCGAGGACGACTCGTTGGCTCATGCCAGGGACCTGTTAGCCCGGGCGGCACAATACATCCCGGCCCTCGCCGGCACCAAGGCCATTCCCGAGCCGGTCGGGTACCGCCCTATGCCCCTAGACGGCTTTCCGGTCCTGGGATTCCCCGAGGCGGCGCCGAACGTGTACATTGCGTTGACGCACAGCGGGGTGACCCTGGCGCCCCTGATAGGCGAACTGGCGGCGTTGGAGATAGCGGACGGCGCCGACGTGAGGATGCTTGAGCCTTGCCGCCCGGACCGGTTCTCCGGAGCGCCGTCACCCGGTCCTGAAGGCGGGTAGCACCTCTTCAATACACCGGCTTAGCTGTTGCTCCAAGTTTGGGGCTACAAACCTCAGCACCGGCGATGTGCAGCCGGCATCGACGTACCCCTGTATCTTCTCGATAATCGCCTTCGGAGGGCCGTAAGCCAGCCATAGCTCGGCCCGCTCTTTGCTGATGTACCCGGTACCGTAGTATTGGGCAAGGAACTGCTGGGCCTGCCGGAAGGCTAGGTCCCGGTCTTCGTTGATGTTGACCATCAGATGCAAACAAGACTGGAAGTTGGACGGGTCTCTGCCTTGCCGGGCCGCATAGTCGCATATCCGGTCGAACCGGCTCTTGAAAGTGTCAACCGGGGTAGCGTCGGTCTGCCACCCGTCGGCATGTTTGGCGATGCGGCGCAGTATCCTCTCTTCCAAGGTTTGGTCCGCCTGGGGAGGCCGGGGATTGACCGCGATCAGTATGGGCACCCGTTGCTGGGCCGGCTTGGGCAGCGCGTCGACGGCGTTGAACGAGTAGTATTTTCCGTGGTGGTCGACCAGGTCCTCGGACCAGAGGCGGCGCAGAATTTCTATGCCTTCGATAACCCGGCCCACCCGTTCCTCCGAGCGTATACCCATAGCGTCGTACTCGTTGGCGATCTCCAGCCCAACCCGTGCCGGGGCCCCGTTGCAGACGGCGAGAATGGTGCGCCCTTCCGACAGCTGGTCCAGGCTGGCCCACTGGATGGCCAGCAAGATGGGGTGACGCATGGGGAAGCTGGCCAAGCAGATGGTCCCCAACGTTACTCGTTGGGTATGGGCGGCGATGGCCGAAAGAGTGACGATGGCCTCGACCCGCGGTTTGGATAGTAGATTGTCTCCAACCCAGACCCCGTCGAAGTATCCCGAGTCCTCAGCAGTCCGGGCCGCCCGGGCCAGGTCGGGCAGGGTGCCCCAGCCGAACAACACCGCCCGTGTGGAAAGACTGATACCGAAGCGGGCCGCCATAGTAGGCATCATCGGCGCCCTCACCTTCCTTTGAGCTGGGGCAGCACCTCTTTGGCCAAGCGCTCCGCCTGCTCCTCGAAGTCGTACACCGGGTTGACCATTATTAGCTCGACTCCTTGATCGGCAACCTCCGCCAGTCCTTGGACGCACTCCTCCGCGCCGCCGTAAACCGACACCTTCAGCGCCATGTCCGGCTGATGGTAGTAGCGGCCGAACCACTCCCGAAGCCTTTGGGCCGCCCGGTCCTTGTTTTCGTCCACCGCGACGTAGACTCGTTTGGACAAAGCAAAAGCGGCAGGGTCGCGTCCCTCTTCTTCCAACAACCGCCGCACCAACTTAACTTCCTCTTTGAAGTCGGTCGTAGGCGTCGCTCCGGCGCCCATCCAGCCGTCCCCAACCCTCACCGCCCGCCTCAAGGCTTGGTCCGAACGGGTGCCGAACCAGATGGGCGGCCGGGGGTCCTGCAGCGGTCTGGGGTTGATGGACAGACCGTCCAGTTGCCAGAAACGGCCCTGGAAGTTGACCTTGTCCTCAGCCCACAACCGCTTGATTAGCTCAATACTTTCCTCGAACCGCTGTATTCTGCCTCCGCGGGACATGCCGAAAGCAGAGTAGACGCCGGCATAGCCTCCCAGCCCCACTCCCAGCATAAGCCTGCCTTGGGATAGCTGGTCCAAGCTTGCCAAGCTCTTGGCCAATGGCACCGGGTTGCGCAGCACGGTCAGCATCACCGAGGTACCCAACTTGATGCGGTCGGTCAGCGCGGCGGCGTAAGACAACAAGGGAATGGGGTCCAGGGTGGCCACGGTACCCAAGACCTGTTCCTGTACCCATCCCCCGTAGTAACCCAGAGCCTCTGCCTTGACCAGCCAGCGAGCAATGGCGTCCGGCTCGATCTTGCCGGAAGGAAATATTTGAGGGATTGCGATCCCAAAGCGCAAATCTGCCGCCGCAGCCATATCGTCGCTCCCGCCGCTCCCGCCGCCTTGGGTTGCCCAGGGCGCACCCAGCGTTCAGAGGGCTATTGTATAATAAGCTCCTTCGGGCGGCCAGGCACCTCTCCGGTGGCCACAGGATATTTTTATTTCACGTTAGATTCTGAACGCAGAGGAGCGAAGAACCTAAAGTCCTAAAACTCAAAACTGTTAAGCGGAGCTAGGGGGAGAGCTTATTGAACGTGATGTCAATGGAAGGTGAGCCGGTCAAGGGTGGTGGGTATACTGGTCTAATAGAAAGGAGGTCCAGCCGCCATGGGAAACTTTAATATGGTATTGGGGAGCGTTGAAATCGTGGCGCTATCCGACATGAATTGCGTTTTCCCCACGCCTTTAGAGGAGCTGTGGCCCACCGTGCCGTTGGATGCCTGGGCGCCCTTCCGGGACCGCTACGCCGATACCTTCGACGGCCGCGACTACATGCGGATCGAAATTGGTTGCTACCTGGTGCGCTCCGGCGGACGCACTATTCTTATTGATACGGGCTACGGCCCCGGCCCCATTGACTACCTTGGCGGCCAGCGGGGCGAACTCATGGACGACCTGGCGGCCAAGAGTATTAACCTCGAGGACGTGGATACCGTGTTCTTTTCCCATCTCCACCTAGACCACGTGGGGTGGAACACCAGAAATGAAGGCGGCAGGTGGGTCCCCGCGTTTCCCAATGCTCGATACCTAGTGCACCAAGCCGATTTGGACCATTTCCAAAAGTCGGAAGTCCGAGCTGCCGCCAGGTACCCTTACATGGACCGCTTCGTGGACCCGTTGGTCAACCTGGGCGTGCTCGATACCCTCGCCAGCGACACCGACCTGACTGACGAAGTGAAAGCTATTCACACTCCGGGCCACACCCCAGGCCACATGAGTGTTATGGTGTCGTCACAAGGTCAGAGGGCGCTCATTCAGGGCGACGTGTTTATTCACCCTGCCCAGATAACCGAAAACGGCTGGAGTCCTCTCTTCGACGAAGATGCCGCGGCAGCAACCGTTACTAGGGAGAAAGTTCTGGACCAAGTGGAAGCCGATGGTACCCCCATGATCTCCTGTCACTTTCCGGCGCCGGGATTCGGACGGGTGATACGCGATCAAGGCAAGCGCTTCTGGCAGGTCGGCCTTTAGCGGGGCTTGCCATGCTTGATCGAGACCTGCAAGTGCGAGCGCTCCGGAACATCGATGAGAAAGAGCTGGTCGAGCTGGGGAAATCGCTGGTCAGAATTCCTAGCTTCATTGGCGACGAAACACCCATCGCCCGCTGGATTGCCGATTACCTTTCCGAGCGGGCCTACGAGGTGGATCTCCAGGAAGTGGAACCGGGATGGTTCCAGACCGTGGCTACGCTGAAGGGTTCCGGCCAAGGACGCAGTATCATGTTCAACGGCCACCTGGATATTAACCCCTTGGCAGCGGGTTGGACTCGCGACCCCTTCGACCCTTGGATAGAAGGAAACCGGTTACATGGGGCGGGCATCCGTAACATGAAAAGCGGGGTCGCCTCGATGATCCACGCTGCCGAGGCGGTACGCAAGTCGGGCGTGAGTCTGGCGGGCGATATGATCATCGCTTGTGTGTTGGCTGAGCTTCAAGGGGGCCTGGGCACCAAGCATCTTCTGGATAAGGGGTACCGGGCTGACACTGCTGTCGTTACCGAGCCTTACGGCGCCCATAACGTGGTGACCAAGCACGGCGGCATGACCGTGTTTTCCTTGCACGTCAAGGGCCGGCATCCCGCGGGAGACGACCTTCACGGCGTGGACGCTATCCCTCAGATGATGACGGCCATAAACGCTATTTACGACACCAAACTCAGCTACCAGCCTTGGGACGTGGAGGGCCTCCCCTGGGTCAAGATCGGTTCCATCATTGGGGGGCGCGGGGAGACCTATGACCTGCGGTCGGTGAGCCGAAACTCGGACCTTTGTACAGCATTCGTGGCGGTTAGCACGATCCCAGGTATGACGGCCGACACCATTCGGGGTGATCTAGAGCGCACCCTCCGGGGCCTTAAAGCCCAAGACCCGGACTTCGATTACGAATTGGTCCACCCAGTGGAGAGGAAGTTCAATACCTGGATATTGGACCACCCGCCTATGGACATGCCCGTGAAGCAGCCAATAGTCGAAGCGTTGGTCTCCAGCTACCGGACGGTGACCCGACGGGAGCCCCGAAGCGTGGGCGCCGCGTCCGGGTTGGGCATTCGCTACGGGGACGACGACGCCCACTTATGGGAAGCAGGAATTCCCGCGCCAATCTATGGCCCCTCCGGCGGGTCCTACGGGGATGACTATGCCAGCATTGACGAAATGGTCCTTTGCAGCCAAGTGCTTGCCCTCACGGCTTTGAACGTTTGCGGGTAACCGTGCTCCCTAAAATTCGAACGTTTACAGGCAATCGCGTTTCCTAAGAAAAGTCTGAATAAGTGGCTGAATTAGCCACGGTTTGTATCTGACTTTGCGTAAAATTCGAGACTTGTTCAGGCCTCTCCCAAAAAGGAGAAGGCTCTGAAAACGAGCGTAATAGAGCGTAGTAGTCGTTAGCCTAAGATATACCCGTGTTAAAATGCGGTATGATGGAGTTCGACCCCTCCCCGTAGATTCGATCAAGAGTAAGGGTCCGGCGTTAACGATATGGACGAAGCCGAACAACGTATGTGGAGTGCCCTCCAGCTTACCCGGGTGCTGCGCCCCCCAAAGCGGCACCTGGCCACCTTTGGCGTTACCGACCTGCGGTACTATCTTCTGACCCAGCCTTCTTACGAGGAGTTGGTACCGGGGGAAGACGAGGCGGTCATTCGGGAAGGCAAGGTAGTCTCCCAGCAGCCGGCAATCGTAACCCCCACTTACATGATGAACCTGGAGGGGTTCAGCGGCGAAGCCAGAAAATACATGGAATCTCTGGTCCGGCGCTTCGGTCCAAACAGTCCGGGGATCATGTATCAATACCGCAACGAGCCGGGCAATCTGGAAATCGTGGGTGGCAAGGTCCTGGAGGTGGCCCAGCGCATCGCCGATGATCTGGACGAGCGGGGCGTGGATTCCGCCGCCGTAATCTTGGGGATCGACGAGCTGTGGGACTTATCCATTCTAAAGTTCATTTACGAGTACACCTCGGCGTCCCTGGCTTCTAACGTAAACGAAATACAGTCCATGGGCCTGCTGGAGTCGGACCCCCGAGTGGACGTGCCTCGCGGCGCCGTTCAAAAGATCGAGGAACTCTTCCGCCAAGTGGAGCAGGGTCTGGACCCCAAGATTCTTCACCAAGAGCTAACCCGGTGGGGACTCTTCGACCATTACCAGGACCGTTTCTTGACCCTGTTCCGCCGCCGGTGAAAAGCGGAGGACGTCTCAAGCCGGCGCCAAATCTCCGGCGGCCTTGACCCGGATGAGGATAGCGTTGCTGGGTAGATAAGTCAGGGGCACCTCATCCACCTCGACTACATTGGGGTCGGCCCCGGCCGCCACGGCCCTATCGACGGCCGCACCTTGGCAAGCCGCCAAGGCTTGGCGCCGGTCAGCGTTCTCCAGCGAGAAGACCCGCTCCATTTGACCGCCGACTTGGGCTATGGCGGCCCCGATGGCGTTGGCGACGCCGGCGTGCTCGGGACGCAGCACCTCGGCGGCCCCATTGATATGGTCGTCAACCAAGACACTGCCCCCGCCGACCAGCACCACCGGCGCCGGAGCGGGGCTGGTCTTCACTTGGTCCACGGCCTCTTCCACCCGGCGCTGTATCTCCTGAAGCGCTTTAGCCACGGTACCCGCCGCCAACCCCCGTACCAACTTGGGATCGCCGACCCCCGCCAGCCCGCCTGCCACGGCAACGTCGGTGGCGGTCAACGTGCTTCCGCCGAAGACCAACGCCTCTTGGGTCAACCGGTAGCCCACGCTTTCCGGCCCAATTTGCAACGGCGCTTTTCGAATGACGCTGCCTCCGCCCAAGGCCTTGGACACCACGTCGGGCATGCGAAAGTTGGTGCGGACTCCGGCCAAGTCCACCGACGCCGACGCCTCGCGGGGGAAGCCTCGCACCAGCGCTCCCACGTCCGTGGAACTGCCGCCAACGTCCACTACGATGCCGTCCCGCACCCCGGAAAGGAATGCCGCCCCCCGTATGCTGTTGGTTGGCCCGGACGCGATGGTGAAAACCGGAAAGCGCGCCGCGAAATCGGCGTCCATTAGGGTGCCGTCGTTCTGGCTCAAGTACAGGCGCGCTTTCAGCCCCAGGACCTCCAGCGCCTCTCGAATCCCCCTGATAGTGTCGGCGGCTAGGTCGGCCAGGCAAGCGTTCAGGGTTGACGCATTTTCTCGCTCCAGGATGCCGATGCGGCCGTTCTCGTGAGACTGGGTAACGTGGACTCCGGGGATTTCTTCACGCAATAACTCAGCCGCCGCCTGCTCGTGGGCGGAGGTTACCGGAGAGAACACTCCGCACACCGCAACGGAGCGCACTCCTTCCCGGCGCATCTTTCGAGCAGCATCCCGCACCTCGGCCAGATTCAGGGACGAGATTTCGCGGCCGTCGAACTCGTGGCCGCCGCTAACCATGAAAGTGAGGCCGCCGATGGCGTCTCTCAACTCGCCGGGCCAGTCCACTAACGGCGGCAAGAGAGTGGTAGCCGGCAGGCACAGCCGCAAGACCGCCGTCGGGGCCAAGCCTTTGCCTTCCAGCAAGGCGTTGGTGAAGTGGGTAGTGCCCAGCATCACGCTAGTCACGACGGCGTCCGGCGGTCGTTGCGTGAGCGCTTCTTCCAAGGCGGCTACGATACCCGAAGTTACGTCGGCTGTGGTGGGGACTTTGGCTTGGGCCAACAACTTAGGGCCGTCCATCAGGACGGCGTCGGTGTTGGTCCCGCCTACGTCAACGCCGATGCGCATAGCTTTCACTCTAGGCTGAGGGGATCGAAGTCCATATCGTAGCCAAAGGCCCGGGGGCCGGCGATAGCCAAAGCCTCCGGCGTGGTCCAGAGGGCCGGCGCCGGGAATCCCAGGACCGTGACCCGGAAACCGTACCGCATTAGCTCGGTGGTGATGGGTTCTCCCCGCTCGGTGTCTACCACGCAAATAAGGTCCGGGACTGTGCAAATGACCTGCCCGTCCCGTCGGGCGATGAGGTTCTCGTTTTGGAAGTCGATGATCAGCTGGGAACCGGCGTATTCGCTCAGACCCTGGATGGCTACGGTACCCCGAGCGAACCCGGCCGCCGTGCGCCGGTCTAGGTCCGTAACCTTACCCGCGAACAGCGTCTTGCCGGGGCAGGTCTCCAGAATAGCCGCGATGGGATCCTCTCGATGGGCTTGGGCCTCCTTGACCGCGTCGCCGACCCTCCGGGCCAAGGATAGGGTGTGGAGGACCGCGGTGCTACGCACTTGGTCCGCGGACATGGGAGCTAGGGCGTAGCAAGCTATGCAACCCATTTGTACCGTTACCGCCCTAGCGATGCGCTCGGTCCAACGGGCGCTGATAGCCTCCGGAATTATGACGGTGTTCCCTTTCTCGTCGCTAAGACTCAAGGGGTACCAGGGAACGCCGTACACGAAGAATGTCTTCAAGTGGAGTTCCGGGAAGGCCCGGCCCATGCCGTCGGCGTCGACCACCGGCAAACCCCGTATGGCGGCCGGAATCAAGGGTTCCACGGAGTTGCTTCCACCAATCTCGTTGGAGATCAGGGCCGTGGCTTTCTTGCCGGTGTACT
This sequence comes from Dehalococcoidia bacterium, assembly GCA_965197665.1. Taxonomy (GTDB): domain Bacteria; phylum Chloroflexota; class Dehalococcoidia; order Lucifugimonadales; family UBA3495; genus CBDANO01. Next base: position 1,038,975 of record CBDANO010000005.1, on the reverse strand, counting down.
CCTCCATCGCTTGCAAGGCGTAGTAAGACTGGAGGCCGCGGATTTTTTCGATGCCGATGGTGGGGGCGCCTATGCCTCCGACGCAGACCACTTGGGCGTCATTGGCAAGCTCTTCCGGAGCCAGGACGGCGACCGGGCCATGCTCCTTGATGGCTTGACGGGCCCGCAGCTGCCCGATGTATGGATTGCCTCCCCCGCCGGTGCCCAGGATGCCCGCTCCGATGGCAATGGAACCCAGGTTGTCTTCGTTGACCTGCCACATGGTTGTGACTATAGTGGCCCATCGTAGTAGTGTCAAAGTAGTGTCAAAGTAGTGTCTAAGGGAGGCGAGGATGAAGCGCAGCGAAGGGAGAATTCTGACGACTCACGCCGGGAGCCTGCCCCGGTCCGACAGCCTGGTGGACCTGCTGGCCGCCCAGAGCCGGGGCGAGGCCGTCGACGAGAAAGCGCTGGCCCGGGAAGCCGAGGCTTCAACGCGCCAAGTAATAGATAAACAGGTCGAAGCCGGCATAAACGTAGGCAACAGCGGAGAGCAGTCGAGGATGAGCTTCTCCACCTACGTGAGCTTGCGGATGCGTGGTTTCGGCGGCTCGTGGCGGCGCAGGGGTATGAAGGACGTCAACGAGTTCCCCGCTGTTATCAGCCCCCGGGCTGTGGACTTGATCGACGGCCCTCCCAAGTGCATCGGACCGGTCAGCTACGAGAGGTTGGACGAAGCGGAGAAGGAGTGCGACGACCTGCGGGCCTACGCGGAAGCCAACCCGCATGGATTTGACGAGCTTTTTATGACCGCGGCATCCCCGGGGATCATCGCACTCACCATGCTCAATGAGTACTATCCCAGCTACGAAGAGTACGTCTTAGCCCTCGCCGAAGAGATGCGTAAAGAGTATGAACTGGTAGCCGCTAAAGGCTTGGTGCTCCAGTTGGACTGCCCGGACCTAGCGATGGAGCGGCACATTACCTACCAAGATGAGCCACTGAGTGTTTTCCAAGACTTGGTGCGGCTTAACATAAGGGCCATCAATCATGCGATACGGAACATCCCTCCCGACCGGGTACGCCTGCACGTTTGTTGGGGCAACACCGAGGCCCCGCACCATTACGACGTGGCCCTGGCCGACATCCTACCCCTGCTCTACGAAGCCAAGGTGGGCGCCTTGTCGCTGGAGATGGCCAACCCCAGGCATTCCCACGAGCACAAGGTCTTCAAGCGGTACCCGTTGCCCAGCGGCATGCTGCTGATATGCGGGGTAATCGATACTAAGACCAACTACGTCGAGCACCCGGAAGTCGTGGCGGACCGGATAGCCTTGGCGGTCAATGCCGTGGGAGACCCGACCCGGGTTATCGCCGGCACCGATTGCGGCTTCGACACGGCGGCCGGTTCGACCCGCGTGGTTAAAGGGATAGCCTGGGAGAAGCTGAAGGCCCTCCGGCTGGGAGCGGACCTTGCCGCCGCAAACATCTCGTGGTGAGGCGGTCTCGGCTACGAGGCAACTCCCCGGTTCACTTTCCCTCTTTGATCCAGTCGGCGACCCTCTCGGCGATCATGATGGTGGTGGCGTTGGTGTTGGCCCGAACAACGTCGGGCATTATCGAGGCGTCAACTACCCTGAGGTTCTCCATGCCCCGGACGCGGCAATACTGGTCAACCACTGCCATGGAATCTGAGTCCGGACCCATTTTGCAGGTGCCTGATGAATGGTGCTGGGTGCAAACGTTACGCAGCAGCCAATTGTCCAAGGCATCGTCGGAAGCCAGGTCCTCATCGGTGGGGTTCAACCGCTCGACGACATAGTTGCTGAAGGGTGGCTGCTCCGCGATTCGTAGAGCGGTATGAATAGCCTGCCGCATTCGCTGCCGGTCGTAAGGGTCCGACAAGTAGTTGTAGTCAAGGTCGGGCTGGGTCTTGGGGTCGGTGGAAGCCAGCCTGAGGCGGCCGGCGCTGACGGCGTTCTGCAATGCCGAACTGATGCCGAAGTGGAACTCCTCGCTGTCGATCTGTACGCTGGCGGGGCGGTGTTCGCTGGACATCAGAATCGGGCTGATCTGCAGGTCGGCCCTCGTTGGCGAACCTTCGTGGCTGAACCGGAGGCCTATCTGGATGCTGGGCGCCAAGTCATCGGGAGGTTTGCCTTGGCCGCGAAGCAGGACGAAGGCCGCAGGGTGGTCCCGCAGGTTTTCGCCGACTCCCGGCGCCTCCCGCACCACCTCGATTCCCATGCGGCGCAGGTGGTCCCTCGGCCCCACTCCCGAGAGCATGAGAATCTGAGGCGAGGCAATGGCGCCCCCGCTCAAGATTACTTGCTCGCCGCCGACGGTAAAGACCTCTCCGCCGCTTTCCGCCTCCACCCCGACGGCCCGGGTGCCATCGAAAAGGATACGCCGCACCGTGACGTTGCCCCGGACGGTAATGTTGAGCCGGTGCCGGGCCAGATTGAGGTAGGTGAGGGCGGTACTCATACGGACGCCGTCGATATTATTCAAGGGCCTCGCGGCGACTCCGTTGGAGTCCGGGTGGTTCTGGTCCGGGTCTTCGGGAAAGCCAAGGGCCACGCAAGCGTCGTGGAAGGCGCCGAAGTAGGGGAGCCACTCCCATCGCTTGTACCGCCGGACCGGGATAGGCCCCTCGTTGCCGTGGAAATCGCCGCCGGGGTAGTCCCTATCGTTCTCCAGCTTGCGGAAATGGGGCAATACCTTGGTGAAAGACCACTCGTCGTTGCCCCATTCCGCCCAGTTATCGTAGTCCTCGGGCACTCCTCGAAAAAGCACTTGGCCGTTGATGGCGCTGGAGCCGCCGGTGGCTTTGCCCCGGGGAATCACCACCGGCTCCGTTTGCAGCGCCGAGCCTTTGGCCCTGAAGTCCCAACTGTGGGGACCATAGGCGGACCGCCAAACGTTATTCCCGTCTTTCAAGTCTATGGGCAGATGCTCGAACTCCGGATAATCGGGGCCCGCCTCTAGTAACAGCACCGATTTGCCGGGGTCTTCCGTAAGACGGGTAGCCAGCACGCACCCGGCGGACCCGGCGCCGATCACGATGTAGTCGTACTTCATGAGTGTTCCCCCAAGTCGTTTGGCTGGGGCTGATCTACGTCTTGCCTCTGTACTAGATGGACCAGCCATCCTCCCAGGCTTGCCGGGTGAATGAACCCGATCTTCCCTTGGCGGCTCCCCGGACGCCCGGCGCGGTCGATCAAGACGTGGCCGGCTTGGTGCAAGCGGGCCAATAGACCGTCTATGTCGCCGACTTTGAAGGCAACGTGGTGCAGTCCGGCACCCCGGGCGTCGATGAAACGAGCTATCACGCTCTGGTCTTGCTGGGTGCTGCCGGGCCCTGCCTGCCGCTCTTTCCCGCTGGGGCCCTGTCCCAGGTCCTGCAAGAACTCGATCTCGCAATCGCCGATAGTAATGAAGGTCACCCGCAGCCCGCCGAGGAACTCCGGCTGCCGGGTATGATGGACCACGCCGTACTTATCGGAGGTGAAGGTCTCGACCGTAGTGCGAACTTCCGCGTCGGTCTGGGTGCTTTCCACCGGCCAGCCCAAGCAGCGGGAAAAGACATCAACCGCCCCTCGATTGTCCCGGCTGGCCACGCCTATGTGGTCGATACGCTCCACCGGGCCGTGATTCGCGGCGTCGAAGGCCAAGGGTTCGCTGAGATATGCCATCACCCCGCCGGTGGCCTCTGGGTCCAGCAACAAGCGGGGCGCGCCTCCTAACCCCGCTTCTGGGACCCCGGACCGGCAGGGCGCTCCATGCTCGGCTGCCTCCCGGCCCGCTCGGTCTACGTCGTCCACGGATATTGCCAGGTGGTGTACACCGGTCTTCTCGGCCCCGCCGACAAAAGGGTCGCCCAGGTCGAACAGAGCCACCAGAGCACGGCCGACGGGGAACGCCGGCGCTTGTCTGCCCGTTGAGCCAACCGGGTAGCTGCGCCGGGGCAGCAGAAAGTCGCGTTCCAGGGTGGAAGCCACCGCCGCCGCGTCTCGGACCACCACCCCCACATACGCTAGACCGGTCCCAATCACGGCCTAATCCGGACCAAAGTTGCATTCATAGATTGCTCGCCCGGTAATATCCCGGCCCCTGAGTTTGAAACATGAGCTTGTTGAAACCTCAGGGCCGAGTCCATAAAATCGATGGACGCGGCCGCTAGCGGGACTGGTCCAAGCCTACGCCGCGACGGGGGCTAGGCTTTCCAGGAGTTTGCCGTACCCGCGAATCTCCGGAGTGAGACCCAGGCTCCGGAATGTGGCCCAGATAGTAGCTTGGTTGGACGTTACTACCGGTTTGCCCAACCGCCGCTCCAACTCGTCCACGACCTCCAGGGACCGCCAAGCGGTGCAGGAACAGAGCAATGCGTCGGACTCCGGCAAGCACACCCGGGAAGCAAACTCCAGAATCGTTTCCGGGTCTTGGTCGTTCACGCCCTGGTTGCCGGAGGTTGAAGCCGTGGGTTCGCCTTCCACGTTGAGCACGTCGAACCCTTGAGCCAGTAGATAAGCTTCGAGTTTCTCGTTGTTCCAACGCGGGTAGGGTGACGCAACGGAGATACGCTTGGCGCCGAAGAAGTGTAACGCCTCCACCACCGATGGGCTGGTGGCCGACGCCGGGACATTCGCCGCTTGTTGGATCAACCCCAACATCTCGTCATCCCACCCCGGCCCCTTGTAGAAGCTGCCCGTCGTGCAACCGTAGGCGATGGCGTCGACGCTGGCTGTGGCCAGGTATTTGGCGGCCGATTCGATCTCCACGTTCATCCGGTCCATGCCTTCCGCGTCGGTGAATTCATTGGTCAACCACAACCTCTGGCCGTGGATGGTCACGTCCTTGGGCGATACCAATTGACAGTCCGCCTCGAAAGTGGTGTTCGTGGAAGGCACCATTACGCCGATGCGAGTTCTTACCGCCATAAATTATTCCTCCGTACTATGAGTTACGAGGGGATTCCTCTTTACCGCAGTATGCCCCAGGCCGTTTCTAACTTGACCGGGGCCGCCGCCGTTCCCGGCGACTGGCCGGGCAGTGTCTTTGGCCCCTTGGCAGCAGCTGGGCGGCCCAGATGTCCTTTCCCGATTTCCAATGAGCGTTCACGGCGTTGCCAGACCGGTCCGGTCCCCGCCGGGCCTTGAATGAGGCCATTCTATGGTTAGAGCGCCAACGGGTCAAGCGCTCCAGAAGCTGTTCGGCCTTGAGGCGGATGGTGAAGGCCTCCTCCAGGCGTCGTTGGGAACGCACCAAAACCCATGTCGTCGGTCTGATACGACGTGAGGAATCCGGTGTGATGAGGAAGTGTTAAAGTGTGGGAGTCGGCGTGATAGAGGGAAAGGCCCGGAGTGACGGTGGGAAGGCCGGGTCTTACGCCCACTTTAAGGTAGAGAGTGAAGAGCCGCGGTTGTTCCAGTGAATGCGCCTAGTTCCATCAAGGCGGGCATACCGGTATCTTTGTCCGGGCAGTTCCAAGTGCAGGGGAAGCAAGTCCTGGCGGGGCTCCGGATGTGGGCCGACGACGTTAACCGTTCCGGCGGTCTGGTCATTGACCGTTGGAGCGGCGGCCGGAGCAATCGAGCTTTGGTGTCCGTGGTCCACTATGACGACGCCAGCGACGCCGATTCGGTGCGCCGGGCCGCGGCAAGGTTGATAACCCAGGACCGCGTTGACTTGCTCTTCGGCCCCTATTCCAGCGTCTTGACCTTGGCCGCCGCGGAGGTGGCCGAAGGTTGCCAACGCCTTCTCTGGAACCAGGGCGGCGCCTCCGACAACATACACCGGCAAGGGTACCGGTGGTTGGTGGGGACCTTGTCTCCGGCCAGCGGCTACTTGGCGGGCTTGCTTCCGTTGGTCCGCCAAGCCGACCCGACCGCTTCCACCATTGGGCTGGTCCGCGTTAGCCCCGGCGCATTCTCCCGGGAGGTATCTTCTGGGGTGCGCCGGCAGGCCGAAGCTCTTGGCTTTCATGTCAGCTACGACCGGGAGTTTTCACCCCGCCTGAGTGACTTCAGCCAAGTTCTGAGGGAAGTTGGGGAGGCAGGTCCGGAGGCGCTGGCGGTGGTGGGGAGGATCTCCAATGACCTCCGGTTCGCTCAACAACTGGTAGACACGCCCCATAGCTTCACGGCGGCGGCGGTAGTTGCCGCGCCCATACATCAGTTCCGGCAAGCCTTGGGCGAGAAGACCAAAGGATTCATTGGACCCAGTCAGTGGGAGCCGACCGGCGCCTGCTCCAACGATTACGGTCCGTCAGCCTCCGCGGTGGAGGCGTCCTTAGCTCGGCGGGGCCGCGGACCAGTCGATTACCCCATGGCCCAAGCCTACGCGGCGGGGGTAGCGGCCCAAAAGTGCGTCGAGGAGGCCGGGACACTGGAAGACCGGGTGCTGAGGGAGACCGCGAACCGTCTAGACTTCTCCACGTTCTACGGAAGGTTCAAGATTGATCCCAACACCGGTTTGCAGGTGGGACGGTTTACTCTTTTGATTCAATGGCAAGGGGGGCGCAAAGCGGTGGTTTGGCCGCCGGAGATGGCGCAAGCACAACTGCTGCATCCTTGGCCGCCCTCGTAACGGTAGGTTGGACTGCCGACCTGGGAAACTCCAACCGGGGTCTAGCTCTGCGGCGGCGGAGTCAGCTTTCCAGCTTTACCGGATTGCTGAGCACCCCGATTCCCTCGACCTCTACTTCACACACGTCGCCGTCCTTCATCTCTCCCGGCGTCCCCGGCGTTCCGGTATAGATCATGTCACCGGGTTCCAGCGTGACAAAGCGGGTGGCGAAGGAAATGATAGTGGGGATGTCGAAAATAAGGTAATTGGTGCTTTCACCCTGGACCTCGGTGCCGTTGATCCTGCAAGACAATCGCACGTTGTGAGGGTCGATGTCGGTGGCAATGAAGGGGCCGGCGGGGGAGAAAGTGTCCGCCGACTTGGCCCGCCACCAATTGCGGTCGTCCTTCTGCCAGTCCCGGGCGCTCACGTCGTTGCCGCAGGTGTAACCCAAGACGTGCTGCATGGCTTCCGACTTGGGGACGTTGCGGCAAGTGTCTTTTATCACGACAACCAACTCGCCTTCGGCGTCCAGCTTGGCGGTGTCCTTGGGCCGAACGATGGTGTCGTCCGGTCCGATGACCGAGTTGGGCGTCTTGTAAAATACCATAGGCTCGCTGGGCCCCTGGCGGTCGTGGAGGTGGCTGGAGTAGTTCAGGCCGATGGCCAAGATCTTCGAAGGCGCGCAGGGGGCCAGAAGTTTAACCTCGGAAAGCTTGTGAGCGTGGTCGGTTACCTCGTAAGGCTCAAATGGACTGGCGCTCAACTCTTGGACTGTGTCTCCCTCCAAAGCGCCGTAGCTTATTTGCCCATGGGCAAGGTACTTAGCGATCTTCATAGTTTTTACTCCTGGTTGTTACTGTTGGTCTTGCTTGCTGTCAGGCGGCGGCCCCACTGGGCCGGTAGTATCAAGGCGTCCCTCGATGACGCCTGGAGCGGCGGGCTAATTGTATCCCCTGGGGGCTTCGTTGGCTACTGGGCCGTGTTGACTGGGGGCGGCGCGGCGGGTACTCTCCACGCTGAAACGTTCACGAAGGCCGGCTTGCCCGGTTGGAGTCAGTTCGGCGTCTCGCCGGTTGCGCTTTCGGGGGGTTCTTGGAATGCCCAACGATCTTGAACTGAACGGCCCCGCGGTCTTGAGGGCTGTCCGGGAACTCCGGGGTCATTACCGTGGCTTTCCCTGGGAATCCGAGGTGTGGGCCAAGACCGGTCACCTCCGCAGCCCTTACCGAGTCCTCCTCCTATTCGGCCTCAGCCCCAAGACCAAAGACCGGCTGCTGGTGGAGGTATGCCGATCCTTTTTCGAGGCATTTCCGGATACGGCCGCCCTCATGGACGGTTGGTGCGCCTACCGTAAGGCCGGGGAAACTTTCGTCAGAAAAGGCCAGATTCCTTTTGTCGAGTCCGTGGCGCTCGCTCTGTGGCAGAACTCGGGAAAGCTCCCCGAAGACCGAGATAGCCTACTAAGCATAAGAGGCGTGGGCGAAAAGATTGCGGAGTGTGTCCTGGGTTATGGTTGGGGTCAAGAAGCGTTGCCCATAGACGGCAACGGCTGTAGAGTGATCCAGCGCTTGAGGGGTGTAAGCGCCGGGAACAGGCCGTGGAGCGCGGGACATATCAGGGAGAGCTTGAAGGCCTTGTATCGCGCCCAGCGGGAGTGGATGGCGGCCTTGGGCGTCTCTATGATAGACCTTCACGAGTTGCTCAGGCTGCACGGCCAGGTCCTGTGCACCAAGCGTCCCCGGTGCGGTAGGTGCCCGGTCAGCGCTTGCGCTTCCCGGCGAGAGGCGTACTCGGGTCCGAACCATCCAGGAATCGACGGAACGCTGTGGCGAGACTGGCGGGACCTGCTTCTGACGCCCGGCTAAGCAGGAACCGGCCAATGCCGTCCACCAAAGACCCCCCTGAGACTCGCCGCCGCTTCGGGCAATCTTGCGAGGGAATAAGGACACCTGTACCATGACGCCTATGCGGCAGGGCATACCTCCGGAACGGCTGCTCCACTCTCGCCTGGAAGCCGGGCGAAGGGCCGGCCTTTCCCCCGGGGCCGGGCCGTGGTAACCCCTCCTTCGGGCGACGCTATCCGAGTCCGCGGGTTGGAGAAGAGCTTCGGTGAGTGGCCGGTCTTATGGGACTTGGACTTAACGCTGCCGTGGGGCGAATTACTGACTTTATTCGGGGCCAACGGCGCCGGTAAGACCACCTTGCTGAAAATCCTTTCCACCCAGGTGAGGGCCGACGCCGGCGCTATCCAGGTAGCCGGGCGTAGCCAAAAGGGGGACGCCGATGGGCTGCGCCGGCGGGTAGGTGTGGTGGGGCACGAGACCTTTCTCTACCAGGACCTTACCTGCCGAGAAAATCTGGTCCACTATGGACGGCTCTTCGGCCTCGAAAATTGCGGGGCGAGGGCGGATGAGACCCTCTCAATGCTGGGCTTGGCGCACCGGGCCAACCGGCGTGTACGCACCCTCTCCAACGGAATGCAGAAGAGGTTGGCCATCGCCCGGGCCGTGCTCCACCGGCCGCTGGTGCTGTTGCTGGATGAGCCGGCCGCCGGGCTGGACAGGGAGTCGGTGGGTATGCTCCGGTCTCTGCTGGAGGAGTGGACCGACGCGGGCCGCAGCGTGATGATGACCACCCACGACCTGGAACTGGGGCTATCCTGGTCCCACCAAGCGGGGATTCTATCCAAAGGAAAAATTCACTTCCCGGCGCCAAGCGAATTTCGGGGCGGCACCGAGCTCAGGCAGCGGCTGGAAGAAGTCTTGGATCCCGGCCGGTGATACGGTTCTTGCGCCCCATCGGGGTGTTGGTCTGGAAAGACATCCTGCTGGAGATACGCTCCCGCGACCTGTTGATCTCAGTGTTGGTCTTCGGCGTGGTGGTCCTCGTTGTCTTCAACTTCGCCTTGAACGTGACAGCTCAGCGGGTTGAGGCGCTGGCGCCGGGCATCCTATGGGCGGCCTTCGCTTTCGCCGGGGTATTGGCCATGAACCGGGCGTTTGTGCGGGAAAGGGAGCAGGGCGGCTTGGACGGGCTGTTGCTCACGCCGGTAAGCCGGGACGCCATCTTCCTGGGAAAGGCCGCGGCCAGCTTCATTTTCATGCTTCTGGTGGAAGCGATTCTGCTCCCAATATTCGCGGGTTTGCTCAATTTTTCAGCCGTCTCCTTTACCCTGGTACTAACCATCGTGCTGGCTACCTTGGGCTTCGCTTTGGTGGGCACCCTATTTTCAGCGATCGCGGTCCAAACTAGGTCCAGGGAGCTTTTGCTTCCGGTCCTGTTCTTTCCCGTCATCTTGCCCGTCATCGTGGGGGCCGTGGAAGCGACCAAGCGGGCCATAGGGGTGGAGACTGCGGTAGGAATTGGGCACTGGCTGCCCCTTTTGGGGGCTTTCGACGTATTGTTTCTGGTAATATGTCCGTGGGCATTTTCGTTCGTCGTGGAGGAATGACGGGACGTGGCCGGCACCCGGGGAATTGAGCGTACCGGAAGCAAAGCCCCGGCCCTTTGGCGGGGCTTCCTGCAAGCGGGCAGCCGCCTTAGCTTCCGCAGCTACTTGTTGCTATTGGCCGGCGTTCTCATGCTGGTCAACCTCTACTTGATATTCATGGCGGCCCCCACCGACTCGGTCCTCGGGCACGTGCAGCGTATTTTCTACTTCCACGTGCCCCTCTCCATCATGTCCTTCGTGGCCTTCTTGATAGTATTCATTGCCAGCGCGGTGTACGTGTTTCGGCGCGAGTCCAAGTGGGACAGCTTGGCCCACGCGGCCGCGGAGGTGGGGGTGGTATTCATTAGCTTGGCCCTGATCACCGGAATAATCTGGGCTAAGCCCACTTGGAACGCTTGGTGGCTCTGGACGCCCCGTCTGACCACCACGTTGATTCTGTGGCTGATTTACGTAGCATACCTGATGGTCCGCGCCTACGCGCCAAGCCAGGCTAAAGCAGCGGTCTACGGGGCCGTCATGGGAATTATCGGCTTCGCCGACGTTATCGTGGTGTATTTTTCGGTCCAATGGTGGCCCGGAATTCACCCCACGCCGGTAGTGGGCCCGCTGGCGGATAGCGGGTCTTTGAACCGGACGATGGAGTCGGTGCTGTTGTTCTCCTTCCTTACCTTCTTGGTTTTCATGGTGTACCTGATAGCGGAACGAATGGCTCTGCGGGACACGGAAGATCGTATCAAGGGGATGAGGTTCTCTTTGCGGCGGGCCCGGGCCGCCGCCGACATTCTTCCAATGGAGTAATAACCAATGCCCATCTCGCTGCTCCAGACCCAACTTCCGGCCTCCAACCTTCCCTATTTGTTTGCGGCCTTTGCGGTAAGTTGGGCCTTATTTTTCGTCTACGTTTTCTTTGTGACCCGGAGGCAGCAAGAGATGCAAACGGAGATCAAAGAATTGAGGCGCGTACTGGAATTGCGGGATGGCGGGGACGGAGATTAGGAGATTAGGAGATTAAAGGTAAGCAAGACCTGAGCGTTGCCCAAAGGCTCGAGAATCCGGACTTACCGGTACGGCGCGGTCTAGTGGGATGGCGAAAGGTGTTGTACCATAACTCTGAGGCTTGGCGACGGAGTCCGGGCTCGGGAAGCTTGGCGGTACCTGGGAGAGGTTGTTGGAAGACTTAGATCAAAACCCCGGAGCGGCCATGGAGCTTGAGGAGGCCAAGGGCCGCAGCAACAAAACGCGGATTGGCATTCTGGTGTTGGCCGTTGGCCTAGCCGTCGGCTACATGATATACGCGGCGTTCCCGGGCAATGCTCTTTATTTCATGACCGTCACCGAATTCATGAACAAGGCCGAGGCCCAAGACGGAAGGACAGTCCGGGTGGCCGGCAAACTGGTCGACGGCTCCTTCCAACAAGCCTCTGAGTCCAACGTATGGAGCTTCCAGCTAATAGATAAGGACGCCGAAAGCGCTTCGGTGAATCTTGCGGCAAGCTATCAAGGGGTGGTCCCGGACCTCTTCTTCAATCCCCACTCGGAGGTCATTCTTCAGGGGAGCTACGGCCCAGGGCGAATATTTGAAGCGGACACCATCCTAGTCAAGTGCCCTTCCAAATATCAGGCTCTGGAGGAGGAGTTCCCTGACGGCTACTATCCTGCCAGCAGTTAAGTTACGCTACTATGGACGCGCGTTCTTGCTACCCGCAGTCCCGGACCTGCCGGACCTGATAAAAGGAATTCAGACGAAATCCGGTGACTGAAGGGCCCTCGAAGTCTCGCGGACGCTAACTAACCCGACGGGTCGGATTTTCCCATGAAAAGTCCCCCGCACCAACGCGCGGGGGACTTTACTTCCCGGTTGACGGTCCGGCCTAGAACTCGAAGGCCGCCATTAGGTCCTCGACGGTCTTGGTTCCGACCCTTTCTTGCATCTCCGCCACCCTTTGGTCGAAAGGCGGCCGGCTTTCGTCTTTGTATACGATTCCCACCGGCACCCCTCCCTGCCGGAGCAGGTCATGGGCCGCTTCCCGGTCTGCGCTCTCGTGGTCTTCCGGTACTGCCCATAGCGTTGGATCTATCCCCTTCTTGGGGTCACCCTTAAGTTCTTCGTACGTGTCGTTATAGGTAGTGCAGGGAGACTGGACGTGGACTATCGAGAACCCGGGGTGGTCCATTCCTTGCTTGATCAAGTTGGCCAAGGGCCTTGGCTGGCCGGAAAATCCGGAGGCGATGAACGAAATCCCCAAGGTCAAGTAAAGGGCCAGAGGATTTGACTGGGTTTCAAGCTTCCCATAAGGGGTGGAACTGGTAATCTCGCCGAGCTTGGTGGTGGGGGAACTCTGGCCCTTGGTCAACCCGTAGACGCCGTTGTCCATGATCACGGCGCAGATGTTCAGGTTGCGGGACGCTTGGTGGCCGATGTGCTCGGCGCCGATGCTCAGGAAGTCGCCGTCGCCGGCCACTACCACCACGTTCAACTCCGGCCGGGCCATCTTGACCCCAAGGGAGATAGGCAATGACCGCCCGTGGATGCCGTGGAAGCCGTAGGGTTGGGGGCCTTCCAGCAAGTGTACCAGATTGCCCGAGCACCCAATGCCCGCCACGACCACGTTGCTTTCTATCGGAAGCCCGGACTCTTCGGCCCGGTCTATCATCGCAAATTCAAGGGCGCGGCGCACTCCGAAGTCGCCGCAACCGGGGCACCATTTGAAATCGTATTCAGGATTATTCTTGCTCATGCGTGGATCAGATCTCCCTGGAACGCATTGACTTTCTTCGTTACTTCATTCACCAAGTCCCGGACCTTGAAGGGTAGTCCCGTGTATTGCGTGATGGACTCCGCCTTCACCCCCCAAGACCTTAGGATGCTGGAGAACTGGCCCTGGTAGTTTAATTCCGGCACGATAACCAACTCTTTTCGCCGCAGTTCTTCCAACAGCTTTGGGGGGAGCGGGTTGAGGAATATCGTGTAGTACCAGCCGACGGGTACGCCCGTTTCCTTCAATACGTTGTAGGCTTCTTGGGCCGGCCCCTTCGAGCCGCCCCACGGCAGCAGCGCAACCGGTTCATCCGGCCTGTCCCGCTCGTAGAAGTCTTCCTCCAGCAGCTTGATCTTACCGAACCGCCGCTCCGTCATTTGGACGTGGCGCTCGGGCAAATGTGTAGTGTCCCCCATGGCGTCGTGTTCGCTGCCGTTGGCTACGTAGGAACCTGGGTTGCCCGGTAGAGGCATGGGCGAAAGCTCCCGCCCCTCGTAACGTTGGTACCCGTTGCTGCCCCTATAAACTTCCCGGTCGTTCACTTCGACGGTCGATAGGTCCGGTTTTGGAATGTTCTGCACGCGCTCGGCCAATGACATCTCGCTCATCAGGACAACCGGCCCCTGGTACCGCTCCGACCAGTTCAGGGCCTTTACCGCTCCGTAGAAGCACTCCTCCACGGTGCCGACAGCAATGACGGGCAAGCGGACGTCGCCGTGGGCCGGGTACATGCAACTCATTAGGTCCGACTGTTCGGTTTTGGTGGGCAGCCCGGTGGCCGGACCGCCCCTTTGCACGTCTACCACTACGCAAGGTATCTCGGCTATCCACCCCAGACCCAGGCCCTCGCTCATCAGGGACAGTCCGGGCCCGGCGGTTGCCGTCATGGACTTCTTCCCGGCGAAACCGCTTCCCAACAGGGCGGTGATCGATTCGATCTCCGAACTTACCTGATAAGCAAACTTCCCGGGGCCAACCAGATTGCGCTCCATGTAGACCAATATGGAGGTGGCGGGGGAGATGGGGTACCCCACGTAGAACTGGAGGCCGGCCGCCAAGGCGCCCAAGGCCAGGGCCTCGTTGCCTTTAAGCATCAATTGAGCCCCTTCGGGCATCTGAGGGTCGGCCAGGTTGCCAAGAGTGAAACCGGACTGGGAAATGTGCTCCATCCCCAAGTTCAAAGCCATGATGTTGGACTTGATGATGGCGTCGTCACCGGCCCGGCCTCGGCTGAACCGCTTGGTTACGAACTGTTCCAAGTGGTCCCAAGGCATGTTTACCAAGTAGGCCAGGGCGCCGATGATTACCATGTTGGCGGCCCTGGCGTTGCCAGTTGACTTTGCCAGGTCACCGATGGGCAGTCCGAATCCTCTGGGGTCTTCTTCCAGTTGAAACTCGTTGGAGTTGAATATGATTACTCCGCCGTCCTTAACGTCGCTGGAGTGACTCTGGTAAGCCTCGGGGTTGAACGCGACCAGTACGTCTACGTCGTCCCCCGGGCTGAGGACCGGGTCCACCGAAATCCGGGCCTGGGTCCAAGTGGGCCCCCCCATGATCTGGGAAGGGAAAGTCGCGAAGGTTAATGCGTGATAACCCGCTTGGGTCGCGGTTTGGGCCAAGCCCTCGGCGGAGGTGACCACGCCTTGGCCGCCCTCGCCGGCGAACCGCACCACAAAGTCCCGCATCTGCATTTGCGGACCTCCCGTCCTGATCACGGGCGAAAAATGATTCTGTAGTAATGCCCGGGAACGGAGAGAATAGCTGGAGGGTCAATGACTGGAGAAGGGAGATCTACGGCTGTAGGCGCGCGTAGATAGTATGGGGTCTTTGTCATGTTGCTATAGGGAATTATCTGATTAGACCTTGCCGGCGGCGTCTTGGTAGGTATCCCTGTCGTCCTTTGGAGAAGCGCGCCTGCGGGCAACGGTTACGCCCAACGGTCAGCGTACCGAATATATCATCATGGCCTATTCGTGTCAATTAAAGGCGAATGGCGCGATTGCCCGCGAATTTATTGGCGCCGGATTTATTGTTGGCAAATTTTCCGTATGCTAGAATCCCTGTAATGGAAGATATCAAATATTGGGTGGCCCTCAACCGGGTACCGCAGCTTGGAACGGTTAGATTTCGTAGGTTGGAGGCCCATTTTGGAGACTTGGCCCGGGCCTGGAAGGCCGGCCCTGAAGAGTTAAGAGCAGCCGGAATCGAGGAACGCCCCGGGCAGGAAATAGCGGCGGCCCGGAGTCGAGTCTCGCCGGACGATGAAATGGAGCGGTTGGCCCGCGCCGGAGTGGAGGCCTTGAATTGGCGCCATCCGGATTACCCTCCCCGGTTGAAGGAGATCGCCGACCCGCCGCCCGTCCTCTATGCTAAGGGGTCCTTGCTGCCCGCCGATGAGCGAGCGGTCGCTATCGTGGGCACCCGGGGACCCACAGCCTACGGTCGGGAAGCCGCAGCCAGGCTGTCCACCGATCTGGCGGGCAACGGCATCACCATCGTCAGCGGACTGGCCCGGGGGATAGACGGCGTCGCCCACCGGGCCGCCTTGGACGCCGGAGGGCGCACCATAGCCGTCCTGGCCAATGGGTTGGATAATGTATATCCCCGGGAGCACGCGTCGCTTTTCCAACGGGCTCAAGGCCAAGGAGCGGTGGTTAGCGAATATCCACTGGGGGTTAGGCCGGACGCCCGGAGCTTTCCGAGACGGAACCGGTTGATCAGCGGAATGAGCTTGGGGACCCTGGTCATCGAGGCGCCCATGCAAAGCGGCGCCGCGTGGACCGTTCGCCACGCCTTGGACCAAGACCGGGAGGTGTTCTGCATCCCCGGCAGCATTTTTTCTCCCAACAGCCAGTTCACCAACCGGATGATCCAGGAAGGGGCTAAGCTGGTTTCCACCTATACCGACGTGCTGGAGGAGCTCAACTTGACGGTGTTGACGCGCCAGCTTGAGATGCCCGCCGCCGTGGAATCTGAAGACTCCGACGAAGCGGACCTGCTCAAGCACTTGCAGGACGAGCCGTTGCATATTGATGATATTCGCCGGAGCGCCTCCTTGCCAATTGCCGCGGTTAGTGGCACGCTGTCCATACTGGAGCTAAAAGGGAAAGTAAAGCAAGTAGGCTGCATGCACTACATTAGAATACGGGAGACCTCCTCTGCCTATGGCAACTAATTCGAGCCCCAAGACCACCAACAAGACGGGCGCCAAGGCCAAGCCGCCGCGCGCCGGAACAAAACGGCGCAAGGCCGGCGGTCAAAAGAGCGTCCTATCTTCAAGCGCCGCCGGGAAGAACCTGGTCATTGTCGAATCTCCGGCGAAGGCCCGGACAGTGGGCCAGATGCTGGGCAAGAAGTACTTGGTCGCGGCGTCCCAAGGGCACGTCCGCGACCTGCCAAAGAGCAAAATCGGCGTTGACGTGGAGCAGGACTTCGCGCCGTCCTACACGGTGATGCCGGACAAGCAGGGCATCATCAAGGACCTGAAGAAGGCCGGCAACGAAGCAACCCGGATTTATTTGGCCACCGACCCCGACCGGGAAGGCGAGGCGATTTCCTGGCACCTGCAAGCAGCGGCCGATTGGGACCGGCTGCCGGAGCCTCCCCAGAGGGTGGTCTTCCACGAGATCACCAGGGAGGCGGTCCAAGAGGCTTTCGAAAACCCTAGAGAAATCGACATGCAGCTGGTCAACGCCCAACAGGCCCGCCGTATTTTGGACCGGCTGGTGGGCTATCAGATCAGCCCGTTGTTGTGGCGACGGGTCCAACGCGGCCTGTCGGCCGGCCGGGTCCAGTCGGCAGCCTTGCGGATGGTGGTGGACCGGGAACGGGAAATCCAAGCCTTCATGCCGGTGGAATCATGGACCCTGGAGGCCCAACTCAGTAAGCAGTCCGGGCCCAAGGATGAAAAGGACGAATTTACCGGCGTGCTTCACTCCCTCAAGGGGCAGAAGAGCCGGGTTGCCATCGCCACCGAGGAAGAGGCCCGCCGCTACGAAGCCGAGCTTAACGGCGCCTCTTACGCCGTGGCCTCGGTCAAGAAACGGGAAGTGAGGCAGCGGCCCGCGGCGCCCTTTATCACCAGCACCATGCAGCAGGAAGCGGGGCGCAAATTGAGGTTCACCGCCCAACGGACGATGGCCGTTGCCCAGCAGCTTTACGAAGGCCTGGCAGTGGGCGACGGCGGCCCCGTGGGGCTGATCACCTATATGCGGACCGACTCGATCCAGGTAGCTTCGTCGGCCTTGAGCGAGGTGAGGGACTATATTGGCCAGCGGTACGGCAAGGAGTACCTGCCGGACAAGCCCAGGATTCACCGCAACCGGGCCAAGGCGGCCCAGGAAGCCCACGAGGCAATCCGGCCCACGTCGATCCGGCGGGACCCCCAATCTTTGAAACCGTACCTGAATCGGGACCAACTCAGCCTCTATACCTTGGTATGGAGGCGTATGTTAGCGAGCCAAATGGCCGACGCCCGCTCCGAGGCGACCACGGTGGATATCGACGCCGCTTGCCGCAATTCTTCCAACGTCTATAACTTCAGAGCCACGGGTTCGGTGCTCAAGTTCCCGGGATTCCGGTCGGTTTACCTGGAGAGCCGCGACGACGCGCCGGACGAGGATGCCCGTCAGGCTTTGCCCGAGTTGACGGGCGGCGACCCCCTGGAGTGCCTCAAGCTCGACGCGCTGCAACACTTTACCGAGCCGCCGCCGCGATTCACCGAAGCGACCTTGATCAAGGCTATGGAAGAAAGGGGCATCGGCCGGCCCAGCACCTACGCCCCCACCATCGGCACGCTTCTGGACCGCCACTACGTGAATAAGGAACAGAACCGCTTGACGCCGACCCCACTGGGCATCACGGTCACCGATCTGTTAACCGAATACTTCACCGACCTGATGGACTTGGAGTTCACCGCCAAGATGGAGGAGGAGCTGGACGACGTGTCCCGGGGCGAGCGCCAGTGGGTGCCCATGCTTGAGGAGTTCTACGACCCGTTCAACAAGGCCTTGGAGGCGGCCCAATCTTCCATGCCCCGCACCAAGGTGGAGGAAGCGACCGACGAGGTGTGCGAGAACTGCGGCAAGCCCATGATCATCAAGACGGGGCGCTTTGGCCGGTTCATGGCCTGTACCGGCTTCCCCGATTGCAAGACCACCAAGCCGCTGCTCAATAAGACCGACGCTACCTGCCCCAAATGCGGTGGCGACATCGTGGAGCGCCGCGCCCGAGGCCGGGGCCGGTCTTTCTATGGCTGCTCCCGTTATCCCCAGTGCGATTTCATAAGCAACCGCAAACCCGTAGCCACGCCTTGCCCGGAGTGCGGCGGCCTGATGGTGTACTCCAACCGCTCCACCGCAGCCTGCACCTCTTGTAGCTGGACCGAGTCCATCGGCGAAAAAAGCGATGAGTTGGCGTCCGTTGCCAGTTAGCTCCGGCGGCTGGGCTAAGCGCCGGTCCGTCGTACCTTCGATAGTCCACCCTTGCCGGTCCAGGTCCGGGAATCCACGAGCGGGGCCCGTTCGCTG
Organism: Dehalococcoidia bacterium; assembly: GCA_965197665.1. Lineage (GTDB taxonomy): Bacteria > Chloroflexota > Dehalococcoidia > Lucifugimonadales > UBA3495 > CBDANO01. The sequence continues at coordinate 1,020,688 of CBDANO010000005.1, read as the reverse complement.
GCGGCGCCTCGGGCCCGGCTTGAAGACCACCCCTTTGGGGTTCATGGCATGAGCACAACGGCTGAGCTAGATCAATCCCTCAATATTCAGCAATGCGACGCCCGAATGGAGCGGTTCCCGGCTTTCCTGAGGGGACAACGGGGCCTTGCCGAGAACACCGTCCGAGTCTACATGGCCGACTTGGCGCCTTTCCGGGACTATCTCGCTCAAGAAGGAAAGAGTCTGACCGACATGGACCGGCGGATGCTCCACGGCTATCTGGCGTGGCTGGCCACGGGTGCCCGGGGAGGAGGCCGGGGTTACGCCAGGGTCAGCGTAGCCCGCAAGCTGACGGTGCTGCGGTCTTTCTACCGCTTCCTGGTACAGGAGGGGTTGTTTCACTCAACGCCGGTGCCGTCGGGCCGAAGCTTCAAGCTAAAGGTAGAGAAGCCGTTGCCTACCTTCTTGGGGAAACGAGAAGTAGACCGGGTGCTGGAAGCGCCCGACGACTCGGGGCCATTGGGGGTCAGGGACCGGGCTATCTTGGAGGTCCTCTACTCCTGCGGAGTGCGCTTGGCCGAAATTCAAACGCTGAATGTAGCCGACGTTTACTTCGAGCGGCGGGAAATCCTGGTCCAAGGCAAAGGCGCCAAGGAACGTTGGGTAGTGTTCGGCCAACCGACCGAGGCGGCTTTGAAGAAGTACCTACAAGAGGCGCGCCCCTTATTATTGGCCGGCCATGAGGACGCTCTCCTTTTGAACCGTTACGGCAAGCGCCTTTCCCGCCGGAGCATCGAGAAGCTGGTCCGCAGCTACGCGGCGAGGGCCGGGACCCGAAACGGAGTACACCCCCATACCTTCCGGCACACTTTTGCCACCCACATGCTGGAAGGTGGCGCCGACCTGCGGGTTATCCAAGAGTTGCTGGGCCACTCCAGCCCCACGACGACCCAAATATATACCCACGTCACCAACCAAGAGGCGTTGGCCGCTTACTTAGCCTATCACCCCCACTCCAACGCCGCCGATTCGACCGTCTCCCCCGAGGAACCGCCGCAAGACCGCCCTTCGCAAGACGCATCCTCAGTGGAAGGGTCTTCAGTGAATGAAGAGGACCCGGATGCCAAGGCGTCGGGGCCGGACTCTATCCACAGCGGCGCCGGGAGATAGACGACATGGCCCGTTTCTTGGTGTTGAACGGACCGAACATCAATATCCTGGGCCGCCGTCTCCCGGGCGTCTACGGAGTCAAGACCCTGGATGAGATCAACGGGGAAATGGCAGTCCGGGCCCAGTCCCTGGGGGTGGAAGTCGATTTCTATCAATCCAACGCCGAAGGCGGCCTCATTGACCGCATTCAGGAAAACTGGGGGAAGATTCAGGGCCTCATCATAAACCCGGGCGCGCTGACGACCTATGGCTATGCTCTAAAAGACGCCCTCATAGACGCCGGCGTGCCGGTCATCGAAGTACACTTGAGCAATCTTTTCGCTAGGGAAGAGTGGAGGCGGCCCTCGATCATCTCCGATATCTCCATCGGCCAAATTGCGGGCTTCGGATGGAGAAGCTATACTGCGGCCTTGGACATTCTGGCCGGGATTGTCGAAGAGAGAGAGGCCCAAGGAGAGACCGAATGAAAGACCGAATAGACCGGTTGATCAGCCGGTTGCCGGAGCGCGAAGTGGACGCGATGCTGATTTCGACGCCCGAAAACCGCCGCTACCTGTCCGGCTTCACCGGGTCGGCCGGCTATCTGCTCATCAGCAACCACCAAGCGGTACTGGTTACCGACTTCCGCTACACCGAGCAAGCCACCAGCCAGGCCCCGGATTACCGGGTCATGCAAGTGAGCGGAGGAGGATGGGACTGGTTGATCGAATGGCTAAAGGACACCGGCGTGCGGAGGCTGGGATTCGAAAGCCAGAACATGACGGTATCCACTTACCATAATCTTATTGAAGCTCTGAAGGGGGACGGGTCCCTCGCTGAGGTCTCTCTGGTAGCGACCGCGGGCGTCACCGAAGGGCAGCGGGCCGTCAAAGACGGCTTCGAGTTGACCAACTTGCAGAAAGCAATAGACGCTTCGGACCGGGCTATGGAGGCGGTTTGCCCTCAGATAGAGGAAGGTATGACCGAGCGGGAAGTAGCTTGGCGTTTGGAGGCGTCGATGCGGGACTTCGGCGCGGACAGTACAAGCTTCGATACCATCGTGGCCGCGGGGCCCAACGGCGCCATGGCCCACCACCGACCGACCGACCGGCCCATAGGTATTGGCGAACCCATCGTCATCGACATGGGGGCTAAGGTCGGCGGCTATTGCTCCGATATCACCCGCACGGTGGTGGTCGGAGAACCGGACGACACCTTCCGGAAAATATACGACATAGTATTGGGCGCCCAGCTTACTGCCATCAACACCGTCAAACCGGGGATGAGCGGCGAAGAGTGCGACGGTCTGGCACGCGGGGTCATCGCCGAGGCTGGCTATGGCGACAACTTCGGCCACGGCCTAGGCCACGGCGTGGGCTTGGCCGTGCACGAAAACCCGCGGGTGGGGCCGAAGTCCTCAGACCTCTTGGCGGCGGAGACGGTGTTCACCGTAGAGCCCGGCATCTACGTCAGCGGCTGGGGCGGAGTCCGGATCGAAGACATAGTCCTACTGGGAAATGACGGCGCCGTTACGCTGAGCAAGGCATCCAAGTAATTCCGGGCCTTGACTGCCCCTGCCTGGATCAACGATTAGTTCGGACCAATTCGCGGCCTTGGACCGGGGGATGGACTCTTATGAGCATTAACTTTAGCGACCTTAGCCGCGGCTTGGTCATCGAACTGGACGGGCAACCCTGGCAGATCATGGACTACGAGCGGCACAAGATGCAGCAACGGGCCCCGGTCACCCGCATCAAGCTAAAGAACCTTCTATCCGGCGCCGTGGTGGAGCGCACTTTCCAGCGTTACGATACCGAGTTTTCCTTGGCCGACATGGACAACCGGGAAGCCCAGTTCCTATACACCGACGGGGAGTTCTACTATTTCTTGGACCAAGAGACCTTCGACCAGCACGAGTTGACCAAGGATATATTGAGCGGGACCCTAGACTACCTCAAAGAGCAGATGATGGTCGAGGTGGTGTTCTACAAAGGGGCCGTCATAAACGTCAATCTGCCAACCCACGTAGAGTTGCAAGTAGCGGAAACTCCGCCCGCCTTCAAGGGAGATACCGCCCAGGGCGGGACCAAGCCGGCGACCTTGGAGACCGGCCTGCGCGTCAACGTCCCCATGTTCATAACGCCGGGCACCATCGTCAGGGTGGACACCCGCACCGGAGCGTACACGGAGCGGGTGACCTGACCCGGTCTTCGCCGCCGCCCGGCCCGGGATGAAATACGGGGTAAGGCCATCGGAACGATGCTAAGAAAACCTCCGCAGGAGGCGAGCTGATAGCGTGGCCGTCTACACCGTAGCGCAAGTAACCAGCCACCTGAGACAGTCTTTCGAGCGCGACCCTATGTTGGCCGACTTGTGGGTGGTCGGCGAGATATCCAACCTCAGAGTTTCATCATCGGGGCATTCTTACTTTACCCTGAAGGACGACCAGAGCGTACTGAACTGCGTGATGTTCAGGGGCCAGCCTGGGTCCGAGCTTCTGGCCGTGGGTACCGAAGTATCCGCCCACGGCCGCATCACTTTCTACGAACCCAGAGGTTCGACCGATTTCATGGTGGACTTGGCGATGCCTCAAGGCGTGGGCGAGTTGTCCTTGGAGTTGGAGCGTCTTCGGCTGCGGTTGGATGCCGAAGGGCTGTTTGAACCAAGCCGCAAGCGGCCATTGCCCCAATTCCCCGGCGTTGTTGGCGTGGTAACGTCTCCGGCAGGCTCGGTGTTCCACGACATACGAAACGTGGTCCGGCGCCGCTACCCATTGGTGGAGTTGGTCTTGTCTCCTACCCAGGTTCAGGGAGCGGAAGCCGCGCCCATGATCGTCGCGGCCTTGGAACGGCTGGAACGGGATAACCGGGCCAGTGTGGTAATCATTGCTCGGGGCGGCGGCTCTTTGGAAGAGTTGGGGCCCTTCAACGAGGAAGCGGTGGCCCGCGCTATATACGCCAGCAAGGTCCCCATAGTAAGCGCTATTGGTCACGAGACCGACTTTACTATCGCGGACTACGTGGCGGACGTTCGAGCGCCAACCCCCTCCGCGGCGGCGGAGCTTGTGGTACCCGATCAATACGAACTGCGGAGGCGGCTGGCGGCGCTGGCGGACTTCACTCACCGAGCCGCGGCCCACCGGACCCAAAGCGACAGAGATAAGTTGTCCGGCATTCTACGGCGGATGGAGTCCGGATTGCCCGACCTAGCTACTTGGCGGCGGCGGGTGGATGATCTCTCCAGAGGCGCCCATTCCGGCTGGGCTGCGCGTATCGGACTGGCTAGGTCCCACACTGAGGGCATGGAGTACCGTTTGAAAGCATTGGACCCGGCGGCAACGTTGGGCCGGGGCTTCTCGGTGGTGGAAAACCGGGCGACGGGCCGTGTGGTCACCAGTGCCGCCCACGCCGAGCAAGGCGACCCTCTGGCTATCACCGTCACCGACGGCACGATTCTAGCAACGTCCGGCGATGGGTCCAAGCCGCCGGCTTCCTCCAAGAAGCGCAGGCCGGTACCGCAGCCGCAACCCATGGAGCGGTTGCTCTAACTCCGCCACGGCCCAGACCTTTTCAGGTTTCCTTGCCCTCCAACTTTGATCCGGTGAGCGTCGACCGCCGCACTTTCGGGTTTGAAGCGGGGGCGGCATGAGACTGGGACTCCTAGCCGCGTTCTGGCTGCTCGGCGTTTTCATCGGCTTGCGCGTCGACGTTGCGGCGCTTCCGCTATCGCTGCTCATCATAGCTACTTTCGCCGCCGGCGCCGTTCTCTATCTTCACCGGCGTTCCATTTGGCCGGCGGTGTTGGCTGGGGCCTTGCTCATCGCTTTGCTGCGGGTGGAGGCCGCCGACCGGCCTCTGACGCCCCTGACCGCAGATGACGGGGCGACCGTCACCTTGCGGGGGCAGATAACGGACGACCCGGAGGCGACGGCGCAACGCATCGAGTTTGTATTGGGCGTGGAGTCCATCGACAGGGGTGAAGGGCCGGACCCCGTCAACCTCAACGCCCTGGTCTACGGGGAACCCCCGGAAGGCTTTGTCGCATCCCGAGAGCCACCCTATTTTCGCCGTGGGGACCGCTTGGCACTGTCCGGGACGGTGCACCGTCCCCGAACCCTAGCCGAGCGTGATTATGCCTCCTATCTGGCCAATCAGGGTATTTCCGGAGTCGTTTATTCCAGGGACGTGACTCTGGTGGGTCTTCCGGAGGAATCAAGGAGCGGGTGGCGGGATTGGATATTCGACCTGCGCCGTGATCTATCCGAATCGATTCAACAACATCTCCCCGAGCCTCAATCCGCCGTGGCCCGCGCGCTGCTTCTGGGGCAGCGAGGACCGCTACCCGAAGACCTGAAAGAGGAATTCAGGAACACCGGCACCGCCCACTTGCTGGCAATTTCAGGTCTGCACGTAGGGGTTTTGATGGCTCTGGCGCTGGGGATATGCAGCGCCGTCTTGGGCCGCGGGTGGGGGATGTACTTGATAATCCCCTTATTGCTGATCTGGCTGTACGCCCTGATCAGCGGCCTGCCTCTGTCGGTGGTCCGGGCGGCAATCATGGGCAGCGTCGTTCTCGCCGCCCTGGCCTTGGGCCGCCCCCGCGCCGTTCTGCCGACCCTGTCTCTCAGCGCCGCCGTTATGGTAGCGGTCAGTCCTCAGGCCCTCCAGCAAGTCTCGTTCCAACTGAGCTTTGCCGGCATCGCCGGTATTGTTTTGGCCATGCCTTACGTTTCTCGTGTGACGGCGACTCTAGGAGGCCCCGGCTTGACCGGCTATGGCGGGCTGAATTATGCGTTGGGCTGGTTGGCGACCGCTCTTCTGGTATCGATTGCGGCCACTCTGGCAACGTGGCCGCTGGTGGCCCTGCATTTCCATCGAATTCCATTGTTGGGCATCCTGGGCACGGTTGCTGCTTTGCCTTCGCTGCCCTGGATACTCGCCGGTGCCTTTGCCACGGCGGTGGGCGGGCTCTTGCACCCGGACCTGGGCCAGTTATTTGGATGGATTAGCTGGATCCCCCTGTCCTATTTGGTGGAGTTGGTGTCCCGGGTGCCCAGCTATACCGTCTCCGGCGCTTGGGTGGGGGCCGGGTTGGTTTGGGCGTGGTACCTGACTATCGGAGGGCTGGTGTTGTTGGCGGCGGGGCGGCCATATCTTCCAGCCGCGTGGACCGTGCTTATGCGGGCATTTGGGCCCTCCGAAGACGTAAGAACGCACCCGGCCTTGGTATTTACGCCGGCCATGAGGCTGCTAACCATCGGCGCCGGGTTGGTCGTTGCCTCGGTGTTTCTGTGGCTCCAGGTGTTCAGCGGGCCGGACGGCAAGCTCCACGTGTACTTCTTCGACGTTGGGCAGGGCGACAGCGCGTTGATTGTCACCCCGCAAGGCAAACAGGTATTGGTGGACGGCGGCCCCGGGGCGGAAAGTGGAGTTCGGGCCATCAGCGGACCGATGTCAAGGGGTGACCGGAGCCTGGAGGTGGTGGCGCTGACCCACTTGGACGCCGACCACAGCCGTGGTTTGTTGGAGGTATTGGACCGGTACCGGGTGGGGTCGGTTATGGTGGGGTTGGAGGACCCCGAAAGCGCCCTCTACCCCCCATGGCAGGCCAGCCTCGAGGGAGGCGGGCCGGAAAAAGTGCAGTTGTGGGCAGGGCATCGAATTATGCTGGAGCCGGGCCTGGTGATAGAGGTCCTCAATCCGCCGGACAAGCCCCTCGGCGGCTCCGTAGCCGACAAGAACAACAACGGCTTGGTCCTTAGGCTGGTTTACGACGACGTGAGTTTCCTGCTTGCCGCCGACATTGAAGCCCGCGCCGAAAACCACTTGACCAAGGGTGACCGTAACCTGGCAAGCACCGTTCTGAAGGTGGCTCACCACGGCAGCAAGACCTCGACAACGCCCCGGTTCCTCTCCCGGGTCGATCCGGTAGTGGCCGTGGTATCGGCGGGCAAATCTAACAGGTTCGGGCATCCCCATACTGACGTCGTCGAAAGACTGGAGCAAATTGTGGGGGCTGAAGGCCTTTACCGAACGGACCGGGACGGGGCCATTGAGTTCATCAGCGACGGACGGCGGTTATGGGTAAAGACCGGAGAATGATGCCCCAAGGCAGTCCCGCCTTGAGTCCAGAATTCGCCGCCGCCTAGCCTCATGTATACTGGTCATCAAGCTGACGGGTACTCGATCCGCCGGCGGAGGTCTGAAGTCTCCGACGGGAGGGCATTCCATATTGAATAGACGGGCACTGGATAGACCGGATGGCCGGCGCTGGGACCAGGCGAGGCCCACGACTATCACCCCGGGCTATCAAAAGTTCGCCGAGGGCTCGGCGTTGATCCAGATGGGATCGACCAAGGTGATATGCGCCGCTTCACTGGAAGAGAGAGTGCCGCCTTTCCTTAGAGGCCAAGGGCGGGGGTGGGTAACCGCCGAATACGATATGCTGCCCAGGGCCACGACGTCGCGCACGGCTAGGTCCCGGGACAGCGGGCGGCCCAGCGGCCGCTCCCAAGAAATCCAACGCTTGATTGGCCGGTCACTGCGGGCGGTCACCGATTTGGAGGCTTTGGGGGAACGAACGGTCCAGATAGACTGCGACGTGCTGGAGGCCGACGGAGGGACTCGAACTGCGGCCATTACAGGCGCTTACGTCGCCCTTTATCAGGCGACTAAAATGCTGGTCCGCCGCAAAGTGTTGCCCAAAGTGCCCTTGCGGACCGCGGTGGCCGCTATCAGCGTCGGTATTCTGAAGGACGCCCTGCTGCTGGACCTGTGCTACCAAGAGGACTTTCAAGCGGAGGTGGACTTCAACGTGGTGCTCACCGGCCAAGGGGGGTTGGTCGAGTTGCAAGGAGCTACCGAAGCGGCGCCATTTCCGCGTGAGCGGGTTGACGGGGTACTGGCTTTGGCGGCTAGGGGCATGGAGCCATTGTTCCAAGCCCAAAGGGAAGCTATTCGGGGGTTGTGACCCGGAATCATAGCCGGCCCCTCAGTCCTTCGCCGGCGCTCCGTCTTCATCCAAGATTATCAACGGCAGCCCCAGTTCGAGTAGTCCGGGTTCCACCGCTTGGCGGTCGCCGACCACCAGCAGGCATAGCTGGTCCGGCCGGACCAACTCGCCGCCTATGCGTTGGACCCCTTCCAAGTCCACGGCGTCGATGTTAGGTTTCACGGTGTGAAAGTAGTCTATTGGCAAGTCGAACAGCACCATTTGAAGCAGGTGGTTGATTAGCTGGCTGGGGCGTTCGAAGCTGGCGGGATAGCTTTGCAAGATGCCCGCCTTGGCGGCGTCCAGCTCGGTCTGGGTGATGGGACGGTCGGAGTGAACGTCCCTGAACTCTCGTAGGGTTTCGGCCACCGACTCTTTGGTCACGTGGGTCTCGACGCTGCCTCCGGCATACAGCAGGGACGGTCCCAGATGCCATTGAACGATGGACTGGTACCCGTAGCTGTACCCTTTGTCTTGGCGCAAGTTCTGGTTCAACCGGGCCGCGAACTGTCCGCCAAAGGCGTAGTTTAGCAGTAGGAGGCCAAAGTAGTCCGGATGGTTGCGCGGTATAGTGGCATGCAAAGCGCGGACCACCGATTGGGCCGCCCCGGGCCGGTCCACCAAATAGATGGTGGCCGCGTCGACGCCTCCCTCCGCCACGCCCTTTGGCTCGGGTAGGGTCCTCGAGGGCGCTTGCCAGTCCCCTAGGGCGGCTTGGGCTTGCCGGGTCACCGCGGCCAAGTTTACGTCACCGGCAACCATCATCGTAGCGCCGGCGGGGCCGTACGCCTGCCTGAACATGGCGGCCACGTCGTCCCGGGTCAGCGACTCCACTGCGGCTTCCGTGCCGTGAATTGGATGGCCGTACCCGGTTTCTTGATCGAACACCAAGCCGCACATCACTTGCTCGGCAACGGCTGTGGGATCATCCTTGCTGCGGCGTAGATCGGTCAGTAACTCGCGGCGGACTCGCTCCAACTCGTGCTCGGGAAACGTAGGATTCTTTATGAGGTCGGCCACCAACTCCAACGCAGCCGGCCAATGTTTCGTCAGGGTTTCCGTGGCCAGCAAGGCGTGTTCGCGGCGCACGTCGGTGGACAATCGAGCGCCAATGAAGTCGAAGGCCCCCGCGATTTCCTGGCTGGTCTTGGTGGACGTGCCCTCAGACAGCATTTCGGCGGTAAAGCTGGAGAGCCCGGGCAGGTGTTGAGGGTCCGACACAGCGCCTCCCCGCAGCATAATTCCAAAGGCCACTATCGGGAGTCCCGGTAGCTCCACGACCATAATTTCCAGGCCGTTCTCCAATCGGCTGCGAAGAGGAGTGGGCGGGGTAAAAGCCGGCTGCCGGGCCGGCGGCGGCATAGCGGCGCGGTCCAAAGCGACCGAGGCTGTTGGCTGGAGGGGCCGCTCTGGCAATACTCTCAGCCGTACCTGACGCCCGTTCAGCACCGACTCGCTCACCCGCAGTATGTCTTCGCATTGCACTGTCAAGTAGCGATCCAGGCTGGAGTTGATCGCCTCGACGTCTTGAGCAAAGACATTGAAGTGGTTGAGTTGGTCGGCGCGGCCGCCGAACCCGCCTATCCTGGCGAGTTGCCGGTAGTGGCTTGACTCGAGCCGGTTCTTGACCCGGGCAATTTCTTCTTCAGTGGGCGGTTCCCGTGAAAGCCTCGCCATTTCCGCGTCGGCGGCCGCCTCCACCTCGGCCAACTCGTGGCCGGGGGCCGCCGTAACCTGAACAATGAATTGACCGGCGATCTCGGACGGGCCGTACCTGATGGAAACGGTCTGAGCGATTTGCTTCTCGTAAACCAAGGCGCGGTGAAGCCGGGAGCTGAGGCCGTCGGCAAGAATCGCCTCCAGCAACTCCAAGGGAGCGTCGTCGCCGCTGAAATCCGGAGGGGTCGGCCAAGAGATGTATATACGGGGAAGGGATACCTTGTCCCGCATCTCCAGTTCGACGCGCCCGGCCAGGCTGGAGTCCTGACGGCCTTTCCGCGCCAGTGGCGGGCCGGGGGGCAAGCCGCCGAAGTAACGGTTCACCAACTCCAAGGCATCGTCTTTTTGGAAGTCTCCGGCGATGGCCAAGCTGGCGTTAGAAGGGGAGTAATAGCGCTCGAAAAACGACTTGACGTCCTCCAGGCTGGCCGCGTCCAAGTCTTCCTGGGACCCGATGGTCATCCAATGATAGGGATGGGGAAGAGGAAACAATGCGCTCTGTATGTTCTGATGGGCCAATCCGTAAGGGCGGTTCTCATAGGTCTGGCGCCGCTCGTTTTTTACCACGTCCCGTTGAATGTCGAAACGCTGCTGGTCCAAGGCTTCGAGGAGGAATCCCATCCGGTCGGATTCCAGCCACAGGGCCAACTCCAGATAGTTCGACGGAACGTCCTCCCAGTAGTTGGTCCGGTCGAGGGTGGTGGAGCCGTTGAGATTAGCCCCGGCTTTCTGAAGGGGGTCGAAGTAGCTCTTGTTATGGTGTTTGGAACCTTCGAACATGATGTGCTCGAAGAGATGCGCGAATCCGGTGCGGCCCATCTCTTCATCCTTGGAGCCTACGTGATACCAAACGTTGACGGCTACGACAGGAATTGAGTGGTCTTGATGAAGGATCACGTCGAGCCCATTGGATAGGGTCGTCTTTTCAAAGGATATAGCCGTCATCAGCTACCTCGCCTCAAGAATTGCGGAGAGACCCGGTTAAGCAGGTAAACGGTGCCGGAAAACCTTCCCGGTCAACCAAGCCGTAAGCAGGGACTATTACGACAGCCCTAGGGCGGATGAGACGGGACGCGGCCCAGCCTTGTTTGCGCCGCTGGGGAAACTACATCCGCCGCCGGACGCTCCACAGACCGCCATGCCCACACTACGGCCGCGGCGTAGGGTTAGCATACCCGTTGGCGCCATGCCGCAAGTCTAGGGTGTTTTCCGGGCCTCTCCGGTCAGCGGCGCCTCAAGGCCGGTTCCGGCGCCGCTCACACATTCGTCAACCGGTCGGCCAGGGGCCGTCCCCCTTGGTTCGCCGAAATAGTATCCACGTCCCACAGACGGGAAAAGTTGAAGGCCCGCGGGCAGTGGCCGTAGGACTCCGTAACTTCGATCAGCATCCCCTGAAGATGTTTCGAGTTGTCGTCGTATTCGTACAGGGACAACTCGATGTTTTGTCTGTCCAAGTTTTTCTTGTCCACTATGCTCACTCGCCCGTTGACGCGGACGGTGTCGTTCAGTCCCGGAATGAGGAAGAGCAGTCCTATATTGGGATTGGCGTCGACGTTCTGGTAGGACTGGAACAATTTGTTGCCGGCTACGTCAGGGAAGAGCAAGCGGTTTTCGTCCAACACCCGGACGAATCCGGGCTGACCTCCCTTGGGCGAGGCGTCGCAGTTACCCGAGGCGTCGCTGGTGGCCATCACGGCGAAGGGGGAGAGTTTGATGAATTCCTGCACGAACTCGGTCATATAGGGTTTTACCTTGGTAGCCGCTCTGCCCTTGGGATAGCCAAATCTATCGCCGAAACGGTTGGGGATGACGCTTTCCTCGGTAGTGGTCATAGAGACTCCTGGGACGCCCGATTGAGTTCATTCTACCCACCCCGTAATGAAACGGCAAGGGCGGTGGCGACTCCGGCGGAGCCTTTCCATTCTCTGAAGAAATCCCCTCTCACTCTAGGGGAGGGCGTTTCCGATTTGGAAACCGTTGCTGATGCGAAGGGTTTCAAGTCCTTGGCTCAGGCCAACTCGCTAACCGCGTCGGCCAGCCGCCGGCAGTCGGGCAAAGAGCGAATCCCTACCCGGATGTACTCGGGCAAACCGAAAGAGGCGCAGTCACGGACGCACAGGCCCAGCTTCATCAGCTTGCTGCGCCAAGAGGCCCCGTCGCCCACCCGGACCAGTAGAAAGTTGGCCGAGGACGGCGGCACCGTAAAGCCCGTTCTGGTCAGCCGCGCCGCAAGGTACTCCTTGGCCTCCGCAACTGCCCGGCGGACGCGGGGTAGGTATTCAGCGTCGGCGAGGGCCGCTACTCCGGCGGCTTGAGCCAATCCGTTGACGCTCCAGTCGGGTTGGAACAGGGCCAGCCGAGAGGTTACCTCCCGGGAGGCCAGGACATAGCCCAGCCGGAGGGCCGTCAGCCCGTAGTCTTTGGTCATGGAACGTAACAGCGCCACGTTGCCGCCGGGCCAAAGGGCCGGCGAGTCCCAGGCGTCCTCGGCGAAGGAAAGGTAGGCTTCATCGATTACCAGCAGTCCTCCGACGCGGGACGTGGACTCGGCTATGTTGGAGACGTCTTGACGGTCCAGGAAGACGCCGGTGGGATTGTTGGGGTTGCACAGGAAGACCAGGCTGGGCCGTAGCCGATGGATCTCCCGCGCCACTTGCTCCAGGTCCCACCGGAATGGAGGATGCCGCGTCGACTGTATGGAACGGGTGACGGCCCCGGCCAAACGGGCCGCGCTGGAATACTCGCTGTAAGTGGGGGCGAAGAGGAAAGCGAGGTTCTCCGTGTCCGGGCGCGGCGGCGAAAGGTAGGCCCGGGTCAAAAGATGAATTATTTCGGTGGAGCCGTTCCCCACCAGTATATTTTCTATCGATATATCTTCAGCCGGGGCCCGCCCCGGAGCGGACTCGGAGAAACGGCGGCAAATTGCTTCCCGCAAGACCAGGCACTGGGGGTCGGGGTACGCCGCCAAGTCCACTTGTTGCAAAGCCTCGCGGACGCCGGCGGGAGGCCCGATTGGGCTGATGCTGGCGCTGAAGTCCAGGACTTCCTCGGGCCTTAGTCCGAAGGCCCTCAGTTCCGCCGGCCTGACCCCCCCGTGGGCCGGCCGCCCTGGGGTCGTTGTTCCGAGATCGTGAGGTACCTTGTCAGACATGAATTACCGCGCCTACGGACACCGGGAAATCAAGCCTTGGTAGGACCCGAATTGGACTTCGCCGCCCGATCCCAACCCTGAGAAAGTGTTGAAAAAAAGTTCCCTCTCCCACTTGGGAGGAGGTGGGGTGAGGGCGATTCTCGACGCGGACCATCTCGGTTGCCTTCAGACCTTTCTCCTCATCTTATCCTTCTCCCCAAGGAGAAGGGACTTTTGAAACAGCCCTGAGGTCACAGACTCGCGATGATCGTTCGCGCATAGGTCAAAGCCAGAGCCGCCGCCAAGCCCAGCAAAGCGACCGCGTACATGGACCGAATGGCCTGGGTAATGTCGTGGGGAACGATGGGGCGGTTACTGTCGCCCAAGCGGTAGTGGCCGGCCTTGTCAAGTGCAACCCCCAAGGCCCCCGCCATGCCGCTCATGGCCCACCCGGCGTTGGGGCTCTGGGTGCGGGAATGGTCCCGCCACATTATTCGCCAAGCGCCAACTGTCTGTTGACCGGGCAAGACGGCTGTACCGAAAACCAAGAGTAGCGCCGATACGCGGGCCGGAATCAAGTTTAGCAGATCGTCCAACTTAGCCGACGCCTTCCCCAGAAATTCGAACTCGCCGCGATATCCAACCATGCTATCCAGTGTATTCACGGCCCGGTAAGCCACGGCGCCCGGCAGTCCGAACACCGCAAAGAACAGCCACGGCCCGACGAAGCTATCACTCAAGTTTTCCGAAACGGACTCCACGGCGGCTCCAACGGTTTGCTCTCGGGATAGCTGGGACGTGTCCCGGCTCACCAGCGACTTCAGACCTTGGCGGGCCCGGGCTAAGTCTTCGGCCTCCACCCGGCGCCGGACCTCCGCCGCGGCCCGGTGGAGCATCCGGAGAGAGAAAGTGGTCTTGAGCAACAGGGCGCCGACGAACAAATAGGCTAGGGTATGCAATTCCCGCAGCCCCCAGAGGGCGAGGTAGGCTGCCACGGTCCAAAGGGCGGCGACCGCCAGGGTCATGACGGCCCCGGCCAATATCCCGGCCCGGCCCCTCGCCGGGGCCAGCTTTGCGGCGATATCTACGGTACGGCCCATCCAAACCGTCGGATGAAACCGGGCCGGCGGTTCGCCGACGCTCAGGTCCAAGGCCACCGCCAACGCCAGCATTGCCAAGTCTTCAGCGCCGGTCCACATCACCGGTCCACGTCAATCAAAAAATCCGGTAAAAGTCCGGTCATTTCCGGCGCGAATCAGCGTAGCCCGCGCCGCCCGGCCGGGGGCAGAGTAGCTCGATTTTAGTTTGGACGGCGAAACTGTCAACCCACCAGCTGAGGCAAAGGCTCTATCCACCCGTGGGGCAGCATCGCCGCCGCCGCCAGCAGCGCCGCGGCCTCCGCTATCTCGTTGATAGCGCCGTAGGTATCGCCGGTCAGCCCCCCCAAACGGCCGGCCATAGCCCAACCCAACAGCCAAGCCAAGGCGGACACTCCAACCAGCATGCCGCCGCCGCCGATGCCGCCTAAGAGCAGGGCCGCCGCTGCCGCGGTCACCGCCGCGGCGGCGGCCTGCGGGTAGCCGTTACTCCGGTGAAAGGGGGAGCCCAAGCCTTCCCGGCGCGCGTAGGGAAAGGCGCTCAAGGCTACTACCATAGACCAACGAGACAGCATAGGGAAAAGCAGAAGCGCCCACTCCTTCCCCGGATGATTCAAACTCAAAAGCCCAACCAGCGCCCCATATTTCAGCAGCAGCGCCGAGACCGCCCCCGCCACACCAAAGGCGCCTACGCGGGAGTCTCCCATGATTTCCAACCGCCGCTCCGGATCGAAGCCTCCGAACAACCCGTCGCAGGTATCCATCAAGCCGTCCAGGTGTAACCCTCGTGTCACGATGACGAGGGATACCACCAGCACGGCGGCGGACAAGAAATCCGGAAATACTTCTCCGCAGCCCCGTTCCAACCCCAGCAACATCAGGCCCAGCAGCAGGCCGACGGCCGGATAGAAGATGCGGGAGTTGCTGATTTGCTGCGGGGTCGGCCTCCGGTTTCCCGTGGCGGGGACTACCGTGAGGAAGCTAAGGGCCGCAAGCAACGAGGTCAGTTTCCGGCCCCCTCGCTTGAGTCGTGGTGGATTGCGTCTTCATCTTCGATGCGCTCGGACACACCGGCTTCGGCGAAGGTCGCCATCTCGGCTAAGCACTTGGCCGCGGCTTCGACGATGTGCATGGCCAGGGCGGCGCCGGTGCCCTCTCCCAACCGCATGTCCAAGTCCAACAGGGGCCTTAGCCCCATGGCTTCCAGTCCAACTCGATGACCGGGTTCCAGCGATTGATGGGAGGCAATGAAGTAGCGCCCGGCCGTAGGACACAGAGACCGGGCAATCAGAGCGGAGGCCCCGGAGATGAAACCGTCAACTATCACCGGCCTGCGGCCTGCGGCCGTCGCCAGCATGCCCCCGGCCAGGACGCCTATCTCAAATCCGCCGATCTTGGCCAAAACGTCGAGGCCGTCTTGGGGGTCCGGCCGGTTGAGGTCTATTGAGCGCCGGACTACGTCAACTTTTTGCGCCAAGGCCACGTCGTCAATGCCGGTACCCCTGCCAGTGGTGACCGCCGGGTCGGCACCGCTCATCACCGCAGTGATGGCGCTGGAGGGGGTGGTGTTTCCGATGCCCATGTCGCCAAAGGCGATCAGGTCGGCGCCGTCATCGATTTGTTCCCGGGCTGCCTCAATGCCGGTTTCGAGGCACCGGATAGCTTTGTCCCGGGTCATCGCCGGCCCAAGGGCCATGTTTGCGGTACCTCGGCCCACTTTTGCGGAACGGAGCAACGGGTTAGGTTCTAGGTCCGAGGCCACCCCCGCGTCTAGGACTAGGATGTTGGCCCCGGCGTGCCGGGCCAAGACGTTGATAGCCGCGCCGCCCCTCAAAAAATTCAACACCATTTGCGGGGTCACTTCCTGAGGGTAAGCGCTGACCCCTTCAGCCACTACTCCGTGATCGCCGGCGGCTACGATAATAGCCTTGCGCTGTATCCGCGGAACGGGCTCTCCGAAGATTCCGGCCAGCAGCGCCGACAGTTCCTCCAGCCTTCCCAGACTTCCCAGGGGCTTGGTCAAGGTATCCTGCCGGGCGCGGGCCGCCGCCATCGCCTCCTCGTCCAAGGGGGCGATGCGGGCCAGGGTACCGTCAATCAGGGGTGATATAGGCACGGGGAAAACTCCTATCGGTTAGCGTACGACTAGACCTAATTTCGCCTTTGGCTCGGCCCCCTAGCCACGGGGACATATGGTTTGCGGAGCTTCATCCAGGAAAGGCCGGATAACCCGCCCCCCTTGCTACCGGGAGATGGAGACAGTAGGCCTGCCGCTGCGGCTTCGTCTATCACGCCGGCGGCCTCCGGGACGGAGTTCCCTAGAACTCGATACCCGGTTGGGCTTTGATGCCCTGCTGGTATGGATGCTTCACGACCTTCATCTCGGTTACCAAGTCGGCGTACTCGACCAGGGCTTCCGGGGCGTGGCGCCCGGTGATGATGACGTGCTGCATGTCCGGGCGCTGCTTCAGGGTCTCGATCACGTCTTCCACCGGTATCCAACCGTAGTGGAGAGGATAAGTAAACTCGTCTAGGACTACCAGATCGTACCCACCGGAGGCGATGACCTCTTTGCAGTCTTCCCAGTGGGCTTGGGCCAAGTCGGCCGTCTCCTCCAGGTTGCGGGAGCGCCAAGTAAACCCGTCCCCCATGGCCCTCATCTCGATGCCCATCTTCTTGGCGCCCCGCTGCTCGCCGAAGTTCGCTGTGGTGTGCTTGATGAACTGGAGCATTATTACCTTTAGGTCGCGGCCCCAAGCTCTCAGGAGCACTCCCATGGCCGCGGTCGTCTTTCCTTTTCCGTTGCCGGTGTTGACGATTACGAGGCCTTTGTTGATACGCGGGCCTTTGACTGACTGGGGTCCTTCACTAGGGGTCTCTTCCGTGTCCATGGGGCTTCGCCTCCAAATCGATTATTGCCTGGTGCGCCTCGACAGCATTATAGCCACCTTCATCCTGGGACCCGCGCGCCGGGCCCGTCAACTCCTCTTTCTAGTACGGACCCGGCCGCGCAAGTATCTACAAATCGCCGGGCCATAGCCGGGTCGCTGGCCAGGTGTATGTGGATATAAGCCGCCCAAACGCTGCCAACCCGGAAGCCGTCGGCGCGGTCGTTCTGGTCAAGCACGCGGTAGACTGACTCCTCGGGTTTGGGAGGCTCATCCAGGATGGACCAGTGGAACTCGTGCCCGCGCGCTCGCTGGCCGCGCCGCATCAACGGGCTGTCTGTCCTAGCCTCAACCTCCCGGTACCCCAGGGTCAACCGCCGGTCTGACATGGCGGATACCGCGGGTATCACCCCGACCATTGAATGCCGGACACCCTCCAAGTCGGAGAGGCTGCGCCCCAGGTACATCAGCCCGCCGCATTCGGCGTACACCGGCACACCGCGGCCAACCGCCTTTTCGATGGCCGCCCGCATCTCATAGTTTCCGGCCAACTCCCCGGCGAACATCTCCGGAAAACCGCCGCCGAGGTAAATACCGCCAACGCCTTCGGGAAGCCGCCGGTCTTCCAAGGGGCTGAAGGGTACAAGCTCGGCGCCCCAGGCTTCCAAGAGATCGAGGGAGTCCTGATAGTAGAAGTTGAAGGCCTTGTCCCTGGCTATAGCGATTCTGGCCCGCTTCGGCTGCGTCTCTTCCGGGTAAGCCTCCGGTGGGACGGTGGGAGGGTCGCAGGTGTCCGCCAGACGGAGGATATGGTCCAAGTCGACCGTCTCCTCTATCTGAGCGATTAGGGCGTCGTACCACCGGCGGGCCACGGTGCCTTCCACGGTGGGTATCAAGCCTAGGTGCCGCTCGGGCTGCTCGAACTCGCCGCGCCGCGGCAGGTAACCCAACACGGGTAGACCGGTCGTCTCTTCGATTTGGGGTTGGCAGAACTCCAAGTGGCGGGCCCCGGCGACTCCGTTGAGAATAACGCCGGCGATGCGCAAGTGGGGGTCGAACTGCTGATAGCCCAGCACCTCGGCGGCAACGCTGCGGGCAACCTTGGAGGCGTCGGCCACCAGAATCACTGGAGCGTTCAGCAGTTTTGCCAGCTGGGCGGTGGAGCCCTCCTCAGTCAAACCCGAGTGGCCGTCGAACACCCCCATTACTCCCTCGACCAGGGAGACCCGGCGTTGCGAGGCGGCTCTCTGGAACAGCTCTAGCACCGTTTGGCGGGGCAAGAGCCAAGTGTCCAGGTTGCGGCTGGGCACGCCGCAAGCGATTTGGTGGTAGGACGGGTCGATGTAGTCGGGGCCGGCCTTGAAGGGCTGCACTTTGTGGCCGCGGCGGCTCAAAGCCCCCATGATGCCGGTTGCAATGGTGGTCTTGCCTACTCCGCTGCGTACTCCAGCAATAACGACGGTCGGGGTCAACGCTTACTCCCAATGCCTGAACGCCCTGGGCCGCGCCGCAAGCCGGGGATTGACCGCTGGCCGGGGGACCCCGGTCGCTCAGGAATCGCCTCCGCTTATTATACGCCGCCGGGCCTCGACGCACCCAGCCGGTTGAAAGGAACGCGACGGACTTCTAATTTTCGCGTCATTCTCAACGCAGCGGAGCGGAGTTCGCCCGCCACTAAGCCCGATGCCCTGGGCATCGGGACCCTCTTCTGCATACCCGCTGGCCCTGGCAGAAGGGCGTTGTGGAGGCCATGAGAGGCGTGCGCCGTACCTTGCCCCGGAAGACCGGCTCGGCGGCGGCCGCTCTAGGCCCCGGCTGCTTCCAGGGTTAGCCGCTGCTCGTCGTCTTGGCGCCCGCCGTTCAGGTCCACCACCTTGCCGTCTTTGATGACCGTCGTGAGGTGGCGGCCCCCCTGCAACACTCGAATGTCTGCCAACGGGTCCTCGTCCAGTATGATGATGTCCGCCAACTTGCCCGGCGCGATCACCCCGAGGTCGTCCTCCAACCCGACGGCATAGGCGTTGTCCCGGGTGCAAGCGACTATGGCCTCCATGGGCGTATAGCCCCCGTGGCGAACGAATATGTCGGCCTCGTTGGCGTGAAGCTCGCCGTAGGGCATGAGGGGAGAGTTCCCGCTGTCGGTCCCGCACAGCAGCTTCACTCCCGTGGCCCGGGCCGTTTCCAGCACGTTGGCGGAGCTTTCCAGGTTCCGGGTGATCAAGTCCATCTCCCTGGTACCCCGGCCGTAGTCTCCGCCCACCTCGGCGGCCCGCTCCAAGAAAGTGATGGTGGGCATGATCCGGACGCCGGCCTCGGCGACGGCGTAGAGGTCCTCTTCCGTTGCCAGGTCGGCGTGCATGATCCAGTCGATGCCGGCTTCGGCGGCGGCGCGGGTGGACGCCGAGCCGCGGGAGTGTACTGCCACTCTTACGTTCCTGCGGTGGGCTTCATCCACTATGGCGGACAACTCCTCCTTGGATATCGTTTGGTTGTCACCCCAAGTGCTGTCGGCTATCTTGATGAAGTCAACTCCGTGCTTGCACTGCCGGCGCACCTCGGCGATCATGTCGGAGACGTTGTTGGCCAGCTTTCCCAGGAAGTGCTCCGGAGTTCCCATCCACGACGGCTCGTCGTCGCCGATACTGCCGTAGGTGATGATGAACCGGCCGGCGCAGTAGATGCGGGGGCCCTCGATCAGCCCGGCGTTGATAGCCTCACGAAGGGCCACGTCGGTAAACCAGGTCCCGCCGGGAATCGACAAACTGGTTACGCCGCTTCTCAGCACCTTTTGCGCGTTCCTAGCGGCCCGCAGGGTGTTGAATTCGGGGCTGGTGGCGCCTTTGGCGATACTGACCCCGGGCATGGCCGGCTGGCCAAAGGAAAGGTGGCAGTGGCCGTCGATGAGCCCAGGCATGACCCATTGCCCCGATGCGTCTATGACCCGTACTTGGCCGGGGTCTTCCAGGTTCAGGTCGCCGGGGACCGGCCCCACGCTTCGGATGTGGTTGGACTCGATAACGATGGCCTCGCCGGTGGTCGGCGGCCCTCCAGTACCGTCGATGGTGGTGCCGTTGAGAATGACAGTGGACCGTTTGTCCGTGGCGTTCATTGCAGCCTCCTCATCTTAGCGAATCCGAGCTTTAACCAGCCGGGGCCAGCTTGCCGGAGAAAAGGGTGGTCATTCAGGCAACAGGGGCAACAACTCTTCCGAAATAAGCTGAAGGTATTCCAAGCGGGCGTCGAAGCCGTCGGGCAGGTTGAGGCTGGCAAATCCAATGTAGTCGAGACCGTGAGACTCATGGCAACGGGTGATGGTCTCGGCGCAGTCTTGGGGACTTCCCACGATGGCCCAGTCCTCCAGCTTTCTTGGCCCTCCCAGCCCCAGGTCAACGGCGGTCTTTTCCTGCATATTGAAAGAGGAGTACATTCCCGCCTTGGCCTCCCCGGAGGCCGTCGCTTGGGTTATGGCGGTTTCCCGGTCCCTGGCGATGGCGATGGACCGGTTGGCCGCAACCAGCCCCTTGGAACCTTGGCCCGACGCTGCTACCGCTTCTCGATAGACGCCGGCCAGGAAGGCAAAGTCCTCCCAGCTTGGTTGGGGTCCGATCAGACAGGCGTCCCCCATGACGGCGGCCCGCCGGGCCGCTCCCCGGCTCTGAGCGGCGATCCAGATGGGAGGATGGGGCTTTTGCACGGGGGTAAAAGCCATTTTGGCCTGTTGGACCTGCCAGTGACGGCCTTCGAAGGTTACTTCCTCTCCGTTCCACAGCCGCTTCATTATGGTGATGGACTCTTCGAAGCGCCCAACCCGGTCCTTCCGGTTGGTCCCGAAAGCCTCGAGCTCCCTTTCCCGGTAGCTTATGCCGACGCCCAGAATGAAACGGCCGTTGCTGATGTGGTCCAAAGTGGCCGTCTGCTCGGCAATGTCAACGGGGCTGAAGTAGGGCAGAAGCAAGACCGACGTCAGCAGCTTGAGGCCCTCCGCGTCGGGCGCCAGGCGGGCTAGGGTCTGCATCGGCTGGAGCCATACGGTGGGGTGGGCTATGAAGTGCTGGGGTACGAAGATTACGGAGAAGCCCATGGACCGGGCGCGGCGGCACACCTCCGCCGCTTCTTCGATTTGTTCGTAGATAGGTCGGTGGGGGTCTTCCAGGAAATCCCGTATGTAGATTCCTACTTCCACAGTCGCCGCCTCGAGGGCCGGGAGTGAAGCAATCGGATTTCGAGTCGACCGGCTTCTAACCGGCTTCTAAATGGAGACCATAGACCGAGGTACGGCCACCCTCATGGTGAAGGGAGGTACGGCGGCCTCGCCGACACGCACGTCGGCCACGCTGGCGATGAGCATGGCGGCGTCGGTGGAATCGACTCCCAGCCGGTCCTCCATCAGGTCCGCCATGGCGGTCACCGCCGCCTTGGTGGCCGCCTCCATAGTCTCACCCTCGCCGGTGGTCATGACCTCGGTTTCAGTGGCAACGACGGGCCGGGCGGCTTTGAAGTCCTCGGAGACTGTTATCCTGAAGGTGGCGTCGAGGGCGCACTCCACGGCTGACGCCGTAGTCTCGCCGTCGCCCATGGCGGCGTGACAGTCGCCAATCGTAAGCAGGCCCCCTTCTTGGAATACCGGGAGATATACGACGCTGCCCTTGGTGATTTGAGTGTTTGCCATGGTACCGCCGAATTCACCCTTGTCGTTGCTCAAGGCCGGGCCGTTTTGGGGCGCAACTCCAATTTTGCTGACCATCGGACGAAGGGGCATAGTAACTTTGTCATTGAAGACCACGCCCTCGGACGTGATGGCCACCCTGGTCTTGCGAAATTGAGGAATGCGGTCGGTTAGGGGCCCGCGCCCCGGTATCGCTCCAATCCAGCCGTAGTCCAAGGGGAGGCTCACGTCCAGCACTTCGATCTTCAGAGTGTCCCCCGGCTTGGCGCCCTCGATAAAGACAGGCCCGGCCATCGTCTTGAGGGTTTCCATAGCTTCCGGGGGTGAGTCCGGGCCTTCATAGGTAGCGAACCGGTCGTTGGTCTCCATTACGAAGGTCTCCCCGAGCTGGACCCGCAACGCCGGGGGGTTGTCCGCATCGAAGCTGGTGCATAACTGGTCCTTGGTTACTCGTTTCATAATGGGTCCCTCCCCCTATAGGACTAAACTTGAGAAATCAACCCGGCATCTAATTCTGCCCCGGTACTACCAAGGACCAGGCAAGGGGCCTCGCCGGTCCGTAACGGGCGCCGCTCCACCCAGAACCCCCCGGCCTTCCCTTGCCCGAGATAACACCCTCCTGCCTTGATAGAGGACCTTGGCGCCCGGAAATCTCGGTGGTGTCACAAGTGGTGTGTCAAAAGGTCTACCGTCGCTGGGCGCACCTAGATTATATGGGATGCTCCTTGCGCCTTCAATGGTTCGAGCCTCGGTAGGAACCCGTAGAGTGTTGCGGACAGTGTTTCTTGGGAAATGCCGGTTTCAAACCGGCCCCTACGTTTTGGCGTGGTTTCTCGGGGGATACCGTTTTGGTCCTTGGCGGCGCCGGTCGAGACCGGCATGGGAGATTGGCGTCAAAATCTCCGGTTTTCGCGGCTTTACGCGGCCGGTCGAGGCGGGCCATGAGCGATTCTGTGCGCTTTGACGCGGGGCGGCACGTCCTTGACCGCGGCGAGACCGGAACTTTGGCCGAATCATTAAATTGGTCGAATGTTAAAAATCGTTTATAAATTGGCCCAAATATCGTTGACATAAACAAATGACGTGGACTATGTTCAGCCCCAGGAGATAGCGCGGAGGTTGTGGGCGGAGACCGGCCCCTGATTCCCTGCCAAGTCCAAGGTCCTTCCGCCAAACCGCAGAAGCCCCCGGCAGCAACCCCCGGCAACCCCGCCCGTAGACAGGTCTAACAATTTGTATCCGTCCCAGGCGATTGGATGGTTGAGAGGAAGTAACATGGTGATTCGTCAGGAACCGGTACAGACGGCGCCCGAAGATGCCCAGATGGAAACTTGTTGCCACCACTGGGTTATCGAACCGGCCAACGGCCCAATCAGTAGAGGGATTTGCCGGCGCTGTAACGAGCCCCGGGAGTTCAGGAACTCGATAGTCGACGTGGAACGCGATTATTATGACGCCGCTCCCAGCGATAAGCCGGAACTATGGGGCCAGTCCAAAGCGCCGCCGGAGTACGCGGGCGAAATTCAATAGGCTATAGGCGGGCCCGCCAACCGGCGTTTCCGGCGGCGTCATCGGGCACACCCCTTCTCCACTTCTTCTCAAGGTTGGGGTTAACTCCACTGGCGCGGCCGGGCCTGTGGCGGGAAAGCCCCGGAGTCGGCTCAAGGGAGTGGGACACGGCGCCGGACGGGTCCATCAGACGTGGGGCATGACCTCTCGGGCGAAAAGGTCTATGGACCTCATGACTTGTTGGTGGGTCAAGTCGCCCCAAGAGAAGATGGAACAAAAGTAGTTTATCCCGGTTTCATCGATAGTTCGTCGCACTTGCTCCCTGACCGACTTTGGCGAGCCCGCAATCACAATGCCTTGGGGTTGAAGCTCATCGAAGTTGCTCACACTGTCCAGGAAGTTGTAGCCCGCCCTGCTCCAAAGGTAATTGATGTTATGGAACCAAGCGCGGTATGCCTTGCGGCCCTCTTCTAGGGCCTGCTCATCAGTGGGGGCCACATAGACGTGCCGGGTTAGGCCTAGCTTGGGTTCTTCGACGTGGGCGTTGAAACGGCCGGAATCGTCTTTGTGCTTTCGCCAGACCTGTTTGTAGAGGTCGAAGTGTGGCTTGGTTTCGGCGGATGAAGAGAAGACGTGACTCGTGTTGAAGCCGTGCTGAGCAATCCAAGGCACCGTTTCGATATTGTTGCTGGCGTACCACAAAGGCGGGTAAGGTTTCTGGTAAGGACGGACCCAAATTCGGAGGTCTTTGTAGTTATAGTAGGTTCCGTCTATGTTCAAGACTTCACCGGTAAATCCGGCCATCAGCACCCGGAGGGTCTCATGGAACATATCCCAAAGCTTGTCCGGGTCCAAACCGAAATGATCGGCTTCAACCGGCGATATGCCGCGCCCGACTCCCAACTCCAACCGGCCGTTGCTAAGCTGGTCCAACATGCAGATTTCGTGAAGCAACCGGACCGGGTTGTAGAAAGGCAGTAGGTAGACCAGCGGCCCCAACCGGATGTTCTTGGTGCGTTGACAAGCCGCCGATAGAAACACGCTGGGCGAAGGCGCTACGCTGAGGGGCGTAAGGTGATGCTCGGCCAAGTGGTAGCAATAGAAGCCGCGGCGGTCGGCGTATTCCAGCATCTTGAGCCGGCCCTCGAATATCTCGCTGGCGGGCCGCTCGTCCCACTCGATCCAATCGAAGATTCCGAACTGAACATTATTGAACGATGCCCCATTGAACGATGCCTCGTTGGAGTTGGACGTCGACGCGCTCATTTTCGAATCTCCGAAAGCCCGCCCCCGCGGGCGGTGGCTGCCGCCGGTAGTTTATGCTTCCAGGCCCTAGCGTCGGTAAGCATACCGTCGAGCTAAAACCCTTTCAAGCCCTGGTGAGGCAACCGGCGCGCCCGGGCCGGCTTCCTGGGGCCGCGCAATGCGAGTCTCACCGGCCCTGTATTACTTCATCAGATTGTTCTTGAGATTGTTCTTCCGGGCTAAAATCCAGGCATGGGACCCGGCTGAAATTCACGCCCTAGAATTGTTCTTTCAATTTCTTCAGCCGGAAGGCCGATAGCCGGTTGATAATAGTCCCCTTGTCCCGGGCTGCTCCAAGACTGTGGCCGTAGTGGCCGCGTTGGCGCCTTAGTTTGCCGCGGCGGCCTGTGCTATATTGGGGGCGCCAAGACTCGGGACCCCAGAGCCTTCTACCGCTATCCGGTCGGGAGCCAAGGCGATGTTGAAACAAGAGGCCCTGGAAGCACTGGAGCAGGCCCGCCGCCAGTACGAAGCCAAGGTGGCCGAGGTATTGGACGGCTTCGGCGAGACCGGCGAACCGCCCGCTACTACCTCCGCGATTCCATTGAAGGCCGTCTATACCTCGGCGGACCTGCAGGGCATGGACTACCTGTGTGACTTGGGCTTCCCCGGGGAGTACCCCTTTACCCGGGGCGTGGCCCCGTTGGGCTACCGTACCCGGGGCTGGACGGTGCGGCAGGTGATGGGCGTGGGTACCGCCGTGGAGACCAACCGGCGGTTGAAGCACCTTATCGAACAAGGTCAAACGGGCATAAGCCTTACCGGAATGGGCTACGCGCCCTTCGATTCCACCGACCCCAGGGCCGAGGGGCTGGTGGGCGCCGGCGGCGTTTGGATCGACACCCTGGTTGACATGGAAACCGTGCTGGACGGGATAGACATTGGCCGCATCAGCATAAACCAGACCGGAAACTCCATCCCGGCTTTTTGCATGGTCATCGCGGCGGCCCAAAAGAGGGGTGTGCCCCTGTCCCGTCTCCGCGGTACCATCCAGAACTACGTGCTGCCTGGGGGCGACGGCCCGGAGCTGCGGGGCAATCACTACGCCGACATTGTCCAGTACTGCGCCCGCCACTTGCCCAAGTGGAACCACACCAGCATCTCCGTGCGCAACACGCGGGAAACCGGTATCTCGGCGGCTCAGGAGATGGCCTTCGGCGTATTCCAGGGAGTCTATACGATTCAGGCCTTGCTGGCCCGGGGTGAGGACGTCGACTCCTTTGCTCCTCGCTTGTCCTTCTTCCTGAACGCCGAGAACCAATTCCTCGAAGAGGTAGCCAAGTTCAGGGCTATGCGCCGGATGTGGGCCCGGTTGTTGCGGGAGCGGTTCCATGCCCAAGACCCCCGGTCCTGGCGGCTGCGCTTCCACGTCCAGACCTCCGGCGTCAGCCTGACCGCCCAACAACCCCTCAATAACGTGGTCCGAGCCACGATCCACGCCTTGGCCGCGGTGATGGGCGGCGCCCAGTCGATGTCGGTAAATGCCTTCGACGAAGCCTTGGCCACGCCAACCGCGTTCAGCCAGACCCTCTCCTTGCGCACCCAGCAGATCATTGCCTTCGAGTCCGGCGTTACCTCGACGGTGGACCCCCTCGGCGGCTCTTACTGCGTCGAGGCCCTCACCAATGAGTTGGAGCGCAAAGCCAATGACATCCTGGAAAAACTCGAGGGTATGGACGGCCAGGAAGCCTTCGATTATATGTCCGGAGAGTCTCACGAAGCGGCTTACCGGCGGCAAAATGCCATCGACTCGGGAGGGCAAGTGGTGGTGGGCGTCAACCGTTTTCGGACTCAAGAGGATGAAGACCTAGGGGTTGGGCAGAAAGAAATATTGACAGTGGACCCGGAGTGGCGGCGGGAGCAGGTCCGCCGGTTGGAGCTGGTCAAAAGCGGCCGGGATAGCGGCACCGCGGAGGCAGCCAAACGCCGCCTCGCGGACGCCTACCTAGCCAAGGAGAACATCGTGGGACCAACGCTTCAGGCCGTCCAAGCCTACCTTAGCGTTGGGGAAATCGTTCAAGCCCTGTCCGAGGCCGGGGACGCCGTAGAGCTGCGCAAGCGGGGAGGTTTCATTCTGCGTCTCTACGGGACGACCCCCGGCGGGTGAGGGCCAGTGGCAGCGGGCCGTTTGCGCTTTCTCTTGGGCAGCGATACTTCGGGTCACACCGCGGGGTACTTCGTCGTAGCCCAAGGGCTTAGGGACGCCGGTATGGAGGTCATTGCCTCGGGCCACGTGGAACCCGTGGAGATGGCCGACGCCGCTCTCCAGGAAGACGTTGACTTCATTGGGTATAGGATTTGCGACCGGGACCCTATACCCCTCATTTCCGCCCTCCGGGAAGCATTGGCGGAGCGGGGCATCTCACACGTGCCCATCGTAGTGGGCGGCATCGTACGCAAGGATGCCATCCCTTCCCTGGAGGCGATGGGTGTGACCGGTGTTTTCGGTCCGGGGTCCCGCATTCCAGACATAGCAGCCTTTGTTTACTCCCATCGGCCAAAGAACCAGGCTTAGGAAATGGACTGGCAAGAAACATACCGGCGCCGGCTGGTGCCCGCCGAAGAAGCCTTGAAGTCTATCCGGCCCAAGGACCGGGTGGTGATCCCCATAGGGTGCAACCCCCAACTCTTGGGCGATACCCTGGCCGGGCGGATGGATGAGCTGGAGGGCGTCGAGGTGGCCCACACCGCCGCCGGGTGGCCATACCTGTGGCTCCAACCCGGCTTGGAAGGCCCCCTAACGGTGGTCCATGAACACTGGGCCTCTCCCCTCAGCGGGGAAGCGATGAAAGGCCGCCGCCACGACTTTCTACCTTCCCCATTCTCGCTTCGCTTCAAGGGCGCCGAGGAATGCCGGACCCTGCCGGAGAGCCGCTCGCCCGACGTGGTGTTGGTCCAAGTTACGCCTCCGGACGAAAACGGAATGGTGAATCTAGGCCCCCACGTGTGGAACCAGAAAGAATACATTGCTCGGGCCCGTTGCGCCGTGGCGGAGGTTAGCCGCAGCATCCCCCGGTGCTGTGGTGAAACGACTCTGCCCGTGGACGCCTTTAGCCATTTCGTCGAGTACGACAGCCCTTCGTTATCGGCGAGGCACATCAGGCCCGGCCCGGTCGTCCGGTCCATTGCCTGGTACGTGGCCGAACTGGTGCGGGACGGCGACACATTGCAGATCGGCGGCGGGGCTACCAGCTTCGGCGTAGTCTATTGCCAGCCCTTCGACGATAAGGAGGACCTGGGCTGGCACTCGGAGATCACTCCTTCGCCGGTGGCGCGGTACGTGCGCGACGGGGTTATTTCCGGCAGACGCAAGTCGGTTGACCAAGGCAAGGCGGTCTCGTGCGGCATCGTGGGGGATGAAGAGGACTGGGCGTACCTCGAAGATAACCCCGCCTTCGACCTGCGGGGATGCTCTTACGTGCTTGACCCAAGGAACATAGCGGCCAACGACAATATGTTGGCCGTAAACGCCGCCTTGATGGTGGACCTCACGGGCCAGATCGCGTCCGAGTCTATCGGACCGGCGATGGTGAGCGGCACCGGCGGACTGTTGGAGGTAGTGACCGGCGCCTTATGGTCTCGAGGCGGCCGTTCCATTACGGTCCTTCCCTCCACCACCCCGTCCGCCAATGATGGAGGCGCCGCCTCCCGCATCGTGCCGCTGTTGCCCGAGGGTACGGTGGTCAGCGTCCCGCGGCTCTTGGCCGACATCGTAGTGACGGAGCACGGAGTCGCGCGGCTGCTGGGAAAGACTATGCGGGAGCGGGCCGAAGAACTGACCGCCGTCGCCCATCCCGACTTCCGCGCCGGCTTGAAGAAAGCCGCCCGCCGGTTGCTCTACCCTTAAGCGTTCTCCTATTGACCGCGCCGAACCATTAACTTAATTCCTTGTGCAAGTTTCTTATATCTCGTCCAAGCATAATGGGAGGGCTGCCCCACCCCCGAGGAAAGAGAGCGTGATAGGGCTGGCCCGCCGTTGGCGGACAGTCCTATCACGCTCCAGTTCTTTCGTAGAAGACGGGCCATATGGAGCGACGCCGTTGTTGCACTGGCAGTCCTATCCACGGCCTGAAAAAATTGCGCATCGGGTTAACTCAATCTAGGTGCGCCCCGGCCCCCGGCGCACGATGCCGGTGTGCGCGGGTATATAATTCCCTAAATGGGGGTTTCAAAAGTCCCTTCTCCCCGGGGAGAGGGTTAGGATGAGGGGAAAGGTCTGAAGGTAACCGAGATGGTCCGCGTCGGGAATCGCCCTCACCCTGCCCTCTCCCAAGTGGAAGAGGAAACTTTTTCAATACCCTCTAAACCAACCCAGGCAGGAGGTTAACTATGGAAACGGTGGGCTTTGTTGGACTCGGCAAGATGGGTACTCCCATGGCGGTCAATATCCAGAAGGCGGGGTACCCGATGGTGGTCTATGACATCTCGGAAGGGGCCGTGAGACCGCTCTTGGAAGGAGGCGCTCGGCTGGCCGGTTCTCCAGCCGAGGCCGCCCGCCTCAGCGAGGTCTTATTTTCTTCTTTGCCCAGGCCCCAGGTGGTCGAGCAGGTGGTCAAGGGACCCGAAGGAATTCTCGAGGGCATCCAGCCGGGCGGCATCTATTTGGACATGTCAACCTGCGGCCCCGACCTTATCCGAAGACTCGAACCGCTGTTTCGAGACAAGGGGGCCCACGTGATGGACTCCCCGGTGCTAAGCAGCCCCCAGGATGCTATAGATCGAGGCGTGATCTTGATGGTGGGCGGGGAACGGGACCTCTTCGACCGGTTGCACCCGATGTTCGACGTCTTCGCGGACAAGGTGATCTACACCGGGGGTCTGGGCACCGCCTGCATCTGCAAGGTGGTCCACAACATGACCACGGCCACGGTGCTTCAAGCCGTCGCTGAGGGCCTCACCCTTGGTTTGAAGGCCGGAGTGGAGCTTCCCATTTTGGTGGAGTCGGGCAGCCGGGGCGCCGTCGGGTCGATCGCCCCCCGCTTGTCCCGCACCGTCTTCCAACGCCGGTTCGAGCCGCCCGACTTCACGCTGGACCTAGGCCGAAAGGACCTTGGCTTGGCCACGGAACTGGGCCGCCAAAACGACGTGCCGTTGCCGGTGAGCAGCTTGGTGGAGCAGCTAATGATGCAGGCCATGAACCGGGGTTGGGGAGAGAAGGACCGCACCGTAGCCGTGGTGCTCCAAGAGGAGGTAGCGGGAGTTGAGATGCGCAGCAGCGACAGCGCCTGATTATTATTGCCCAGGTGCGCCTCCGTCCCTCTAGCCTTGAGCAGGCTTGGGTTGTAAAGACAGACCGGGCACGAACCGGAGCCGGGGCAGCCGCTTTAGGGCCTCGGGGGAGACGCTTAGCTTAGACGACCTGCCTCCGGAACCTAGAATGACGCAATCGAGACCGAGCAGCTTCTCGTCGGCGTAGAGGGGCAGGTGAGCG
Organism: Dehalococcoidia bacterium; assembly: GCA_965197665.1. Classification (GTDB taxonomy): domain Bacteria; phylum Chloroflexota; class Dehalococcoidia; order Lucifugimonadales; family UBA3495; genus CBDANO01. The sequence goes on along the minus strand of CBDANO010000005.1, from coordinate 990,825 downwards.
GGAAGGGCAAAGGGCGTAACCCCTCCCAGGGTCATGCCGGTCAGTGCCTCGGTTTCTTGGGCCGTAGCGAATGACAAGCGGGACGTCTCCATGAGGCCCCTGACAGTCTTGTTTACGTCCAACCTGTCTGAGCCGCAGACTATGCAAGCAGCGTACTGCTTCGGCTCTTTCTTGGATGCGACCACAATGGTGTTGCCGCAGTTATCGAGAGAGTAGCCGTACTCTTGGCAAAAGGCTGCGGTGTCGGCGAAGGCGGGGTCTATCTCGATGACTTCATGCGGAATCTCAAGTTCGACGAGGGTCGAAACCACCGCAGCTTCAATTGAGGCGCTTGGCACGATGTCAACCCCTCCTTTCTATCCCTGTTGCGTTGGATATGTTTGCTATGGCGGCGGACCCTCCACGCGGGGTCAACCCCGGAGCTTCTTAGAAGGGTGGTCCCGGGGGTCTCCCGGCGTCGTTAGACAGGGACCATTGGGTGTCCGCTGACCCGTGAAGAGTCCTGCCCCGGACTAGATGCCCTGCCACACCCGGCGGTCCGCCCCCCGGACGAAGCGTCCAAAACCCGGGTCGGGGAAATGCCCCGCCGACACGACAATTCCTTCGGCTTCCAGCATGTCCAGCACGGCGTGCCGGGTCTTTCGAGACACCTCCGGTTCCACGTCCCAAATGGGCGTCCAATCGGTATGGTGGGCCTGAAGGTGATGATGCGCCACGTCACCCAATACGTAACCCCGCTCGCCGGCGGAAGCGATGATAATAGACGTGTGCCCGGGGGTGTGCCCGGGAGTCGAGACGGTGGTTAGCTCGTCGGTGATTTTGTAATCGCCGTCGATAAGGTCCATGACGCTCAGGTCTTTCAAGGGCAGCACTTGGTTGGTGATGTGCTCCGATTCTTTCAATACGTCCGGTCGAGTCCAGTAGTCCCATTCCTTCCTTGGAACTAGGTACCGAGCCCTGGGGAAATTTGGGGAGCCGTTGCTCAGGTTCCATCCCACGTGGTCGGGATGAAGATGGGTAAACACGACGAAATCAACGGCCTCCCGGTCAACGCCCTTTGCTTTCATGTCCTCCAGAAGGGTACCGTCCAGCTCCTGTAGGCCCGTATCCACAATGATTAGCTTCCCGGCGGAGCGCAGCGCGGTAGTCCCAAATCTGCTCCTGAAGTGATCGGTGCTGTCGACAACCCCGGGGTACTCCCGCCATTCCTCGATCTTGGTATCGGGGAACGCCTCCATGGGGGACATTTCAGGGAACCCGTCGTTGAGACAAACCAGTTCGACGTTGCCTACTTTGGTCTTGTAATCAGGCATATTTCCACCTCTCAATCGGTGTAGTTTTCTTGGCCCCTCGATCTCCGGACTGGGCTGGGCATCACTATGAAGGTTGAGGGCCCTGTAGTTAAGAAACGGCGAGGCAAGGCGTTTTACCCCCCTCGCGGGGCCTGGTGGCCAGGGCAGTCCAATTATAGCCTATATTCACCTGAAGGACTGATTATCCTCGCCGGGGGTGCAGGGTCTTTCCAAAGTTCGTAAATACACACATCGTCATGCCAGGGAATCCAGGTTGGGCAAGCATTGCTCCTTCGCGGAAGTGGGCGGGGAGGTGAGCAACTTTGGAAAGGCCTCGGCGAAAGGTGGTCCCGGATTTTTCGATTTCCCTCTTATTTCCCCCCATTCCCCCCCATTCCAGCCCGTTGGCCGGGTTGGGGCGGATGCCGGGGAGCAGGTTGGGAGCGGTCAGGTTGGGAGTAGTTCCCGGTCATCGAGGCTCCATGACGGCGGCTTGGATTTGGTCTGAGTCCCGGTGGAACGTTTGGGCCTGACATTTATCACGGTAGGGGGGCGCATCCGGAGTTGGGAAGGGAGGAGTGTCAGAGGGTCTTGCTATGTTCAGGTGTTCCCGGGTTAGGACTTTAGGCTCTTCGGAGGGTGCCGTATTAAATGTCAACCATATAAGGTAGCCTGATGGAGAGAAAGGTCGAAGGGCCTTCCGCTCTTGAGAACCCCAAAGCAGAGGCGCAGCAGCTTGTGCATCGCCGCCACGATGCGCACCCGGCCCGTTTCCCGGCCTCATTCTCCCAAGGCCTTCACCGCCGGGTTCCAGCGCAGGGCGCTCACCGGGCAGATACAGCCCAGCGCGCACCCTGGGCGCTCCCACCCGGCGGTAGTAGCCCTTGCCGGATTGCCTTCCGGGTTGGGCCACAGAAGGCGGCCCAGGTTCCGGCGCTGGAGCACCGGCTCACCGGTGGCAGGTCAACAGGAGCGGTCCGCTCTCCTACACCGGGAACGTTTGGCGGCTCCACTCCTGGTCTCGTTCCTGCCGGCTGGCCATGGCCTCTCTCACCAGCTTTATTTCCTCCTCCAGTTGCGGTGGTCCGTTCCAGAGGGTGGCGTCCATGGCCCAGGATTGTGTGGCCTGAAGCTCCTTTTCCAGCCATTCCAGGTGGCGTCTCAAAGCTTTGAGCTGATCCTCCTCCGGCGGGGGACTGTTCGGCTGTTGACTCTCCCCCAGGGAGGCCAGTACCCGGGCGTCCACCCGGTCGGTCTTAGCCCGCTTCCCCTGCACCCGCGCGAAGGCGGCAGTCTGGGCCGGATTGATCAAGGTGTAGGCCAACTCCCGGATCAGGGCCCGGACCAAGTTGGGAGTCGGCTCCACGATCAGTTGCAGGTCCCCCTGGGGGAAGTCCCTGGACAACCAACCGAGCATCAATTCCTGCCCTCGTGTTGGGAAAGGACCTCCCCGAGACCTTGTAGCGTCTTCCAGAGACTCTTTCGCCACATCCACACCCAAGTATCCCATATAACTCCTCCTCTCTCTTTTAGACGGTTTTCCTCCCTGCCCGTTGCGGTGCAACCTTGCTAATGCGGGCTTGGTGGCCCATGATGCCGTCCGCACTCGGCAAAGGGCGGAGGGAGACCTATCTGAGCGCCGGGCTTTTATGCCCCAAGCAACGGTACCTCCGTCCCTGAGAGTTAATATACAAGGGTGACAATGAAAAGACCCTCGCCGAGGGTCCGCCGGATTTTCGGCGTCCAGGACAGAACGCAGCAAGAGACTGCTTACGATCAACCCGGCGTGCTAGTTTGCCGGGTTGAAGAAGGGGCATGTGTGTTGCGGTTCACACGGGGTGTAGTTAAAATTCCTCAGGCTGCGAAACCCCGGCGCGAGTGACAAGTTTACTTTGAACGACCTAGAACGCTTGGCTGAATCCATAGTCTGCTGCGTCAAGTGCCCGCGCTTGGTGGCCCACCGGCAAGCGGTAGCCCGGGACAAACGGCGGATGTACATGGAATGGGACTACTGGGGCCGGCCCGTGCCGGGGTTCGGGGACCCGAACGCGCGGCTGCTGATTTTGGGTCTGGCGCCGGCGGCCCACGGCGCCAACAGGACCGGCAGGATGTTTACCGGGGACCGGAGCGGGGAATGGTTGTACGGGACCCTGCACAAATTCGGGTTCTCCAACTCTCCCGAATCTCGCCGGCGGGACGACGGGCTCAGCCTGCGGGACGCTTACATCACCGCCGCCCTGCGCTGCGCCCCTCCGGGCAATAAGCCATTGCCGGCGGAGCGGAGCAACTGCTCCCCCTACCTCATGCGGGAATTCGAGCTGTTGCGGAATGTCCGAGTGGTTGTCGCCTTGGGGAAGATAGCCTTCGATGCTTACCTCGGTACCTGCTCCGCGCGGGGCTTGGAGCTTCCTTCGCCCCGCCCCAAATTCGGTCACCTGGTAACGTATAATCTTCCCGGCGGCGTGACGCTGGTCGGCTCCTATCATCCCAGTCAACATAACACTTTGACCGGCCGTTTGACTCGAGAGATGTTTGAGAGCGTTTTCAGCACGGCTAGGGAAATCTGCGGATGAGCAACGAGTCGATCTTGGAGCAGTTCGTGGTGCTAACGCAGGGCGGTGATGATATCGACCTTGCCACCGCCGCCTTGCTCATCGCGGCGACCGAGTACCCCGGCATGGATATTCCCCAGCAACTGAGCGTGTTGGACTCCTTGGCCGGCGGCGCATCGCAACGGCTTGGCCGGCAGCGGGACCCATTGTTCTCCGTCAACACGCTGAGTGAGTACCTGTTCGACGAGGTAGGGTTCCGGGGTAATGAAGACGATTACTACGACCCCCGCAACAGCTATTTGAATGAAGTATTGAGGCGGCGCAGCGGTATTCCCATTTCCCTGGCCTTGGTCTGTGTCGAAGTCGGCAAGCGCCTTGGCATTCCCCTAGTTGGAATAGGTATGCCGGGGCACTTCCTGTTGAGGCACCGGGACCTGGAGGACGTGTTCATCGACCCGTTTTCTCGGGGCATCTTGCTTTCTGAGGAAGAGTGCGCGGGGCGGATGCGGCAGATTACCCAAGCAAACGTCGCTTGGGACCCGGGATTGCTGAGTCCGGTAAGCAACCGGGACTTCATCGCTCGGATGCTGCGGAACTTGAAAGGCATTTATTTGCAGCGAGAGGACTTCCAACGCTCCCTGGCAATGATCGAGCGGATAGTCCTTCTGCGGCCGGAGCTATTGGAGGAAAGGCGCGACCGAGGCTTGGTGCTATACCAGCTTGGCCGCTATGAGGACGCGCGGGAAGACCTTCAGAATTACTTGGATTCCGGTCCCCAAGCCGCCGACCTTCAGGGCGTGCGGCGGATCGTCAATCAAATCCGCGACGAATTGGGCGGCTAATCGGCGAATCTCATTGAGTGTAGGACCTAGAGTGTAGGACCTACGCCACAGCCCCTGGCCGTGTTGCCCGTTTACCAGCGGGTTGAACTTTTCTCGTAGGATGTTAGGTATATTTTTTATATGTATGTTGGCTGTGCTCGGCAATGCCTAGATTAAAGCCGTCGGGGTAACGATCCCTTCCAAGTCCCGGTCGGTGGCCGGCCGGTCCAGAGCAATGCCTAGATCGTTTTCCATGTGCCAATAGACTTGTTTGAGATGGTGGGTGCTGTGGCTCAGGATGATATTGAGCAGTTCCAACACCGTAACTTCGCCCCCATAGTGGGCGGGGACCACTCTATCGAAGGACTCCGAGTCGCTGCCGCTCAAGAACTCGATGATGCTCCGGCGGACGCCGTCTCCATAGCCTACGATGTCATCCACCGAGGTTACGTTCTTCAAACGCTCGTCGGAGGCCCGCATGTCTTCGGTGCTCATGCTCCCGTGGCTGTGACTGCGCCAAGCGAGCTCCGGGAAGGACAGCACGTGAAGAATCGTATCCCGCAAACTCCAAGGCCGCCACGGCACTTGCTGGTCTAAGTGTTCCTGGGATAGCTGACGCGCGGCCCGGAGCGCGGCGCTAAACATCACTTCATACTTTTCTGACAACCAGCCGGTCTTGCTTGACAAGTCCACGGCGGTTCTCAGGTTTAGCGCCGAGACCAGCTTCTTCGGGTAATACCCAATGATGACTTCCTCATCGTCCACTATGGTGACTGGAAGGGACTTGATGCCCCGGTCCTTGAGGTACTCCCGGGCCGGCTCATCGGCGGCTAGATCGTGGTGCTCGAACTGAACACCGTTGGAGGCTAGAAACTCTTCCAGCGTCCGGCAGCTAAATCAACCGGGTTGGGTGTAGACCCGCACGTTCATTTGGCTCTCCAAAGAGTTGGTCCGGTTGTGGGGTTATTGCCCTCGCCCAGGCCCGCCGGCCGCTGTTGGGCGATAGGCCGGACCCGACAGCGCCATAATAATGTTGGGACACATGGATTGTCCACAACCCGCGGGAGCTGGCCGGTTTCAAACCGGCCTCTGCGTTTGGTGTCTTTGCCGTGAAAATTGACATGAAAAGCGCCCTTATTTACACTCACCTCTGCCGCGCCGCGTTTACTTGGCTTGGGGACTCTGTCCGCCGAAATGATGGGCCGGTTGGCGCTATATTTGGTTGATGGACTGGAGTAGAGGAACGTATGACAACAACCGTAGACCGTAGCAAGGAAAGCCCGGGCGGGTACAAGGTGCTGGGGACCAGACCCATCCGCCACGACGGATTGGAGAAGGTGAACGGCGCCGCTAAGTACGGGGCCGATATTCAAATATCTGGGATGCTGCACGGCAAGGTCCTTCGGAGCCCCCATGCCCACGCGCGCATCCGGTCCATTGATACCAGCCGGGCCGAGGCGTTGCCCGGGGTGGCCGCAGTCGTCACCGCCAAGGACTTCCCCATCATCGAAGACCAGATGATCGACTTTGCGGAGATCCAGGGTAATGCCCGGATGATGGCGGAACACGTGATGGCCCACGACAAGGCGGTCTACAAAGGCCACGCGGTGGCGGCCGTAGCGGCGGCCAGTCCCCACGTCGCGGAGCAGGCCCTCGAACTCATCCAAGTGGACTACGAGGTCTTGGAGCCGCTTCTGACCTTGCACGACGCTTTGAGAGAGGGCGCGCCCCTGATCCACGAAAATATGACCACCAGGTTCCGCGTCGAGCGCTTTTCCAGGGGCGACGACACCGGCGTTCAAAGCAACGTGGCCGGGCACATCCAACACCAACTGGGCGACGTGGAGAAAGGGTTCGCCGAGGCCGACGTCATCGTGGAGCGGGAATTCCATACCCAAACGGTACATCAGGGTTACATCGAACCTCACGCCGCCACGGCCTCTTGGGCGCAGGACGGGCGGTTGACCGTTTGGACCTGCACCCAAGGGGCCTTTGCCATCCGGTCCGCCACCGCCGCCATCACCGGCGTCCCCGAGTCGATGGTGAAGGTCATACCGACGGAAATAGGCGGCGGGTTCGGCGCCAAGCTCACTACTTACTTGGAACCGGTGGCCGCAGTTCTGTCCAGGAAGAGCGGGCGTCCGGTAAAGATGGTGATGACGCGGCAAGAGGTGTTCGAGGGCACCGGCCCCACCTCGGCAACGCATCTACGCACCAAGATCGGCGCAACCAAGGTGGGAAAGATTACGGCGGCCCAGTGCTACTTGGCCTACGAAGCCGGGGCATATCCCGGGTCCCCCGTGGGCGGGGGAACCCTGTGCGGCCTGGGCCCCTACAACATCGAGAATATCCAGGTTGACGGCTATGACGTGATTTGCAATAAACAAAAAGTCCAGGCGTACCGGGCGCCCGGACAGCCGCAAGCCGCTTTTGCCGTGGAACCCGTCATCGACGAGTTGGCGCGGAAGCTGGGCTTGGACCCCCTGGAATTCCGGTTGATGAATGTGGCCAAGGAAGGGGACAGGATGCCCAACGGCGTGCCCCACGCCCGGCTTGGCGTCAAAGAGATCGAGGAAGCGATGCAAGCCCATCCTCACTACGGCGCACCGTTGGAAGGCCCCAACCGGGGGCGGGGGGTCGCCTTGGGGTTCCGCTGGCAGGCCGGCCAAGCCTCCTCGGCCACCATCAACGTCAATAGCAACGGCACCATAAATCTTATCACCGGCTCGGTTGATATCGGGGGTACCCGCACCTCGGTGGCCATGCAGGCGGCGGAATTGTTGGGTCTAAAGACGGAGGACGTGTCCCCCACCGTCGTGGATACCGACGCCATCGGTTATACGGCGCCCACCGGCGGCAGCCGGATTACGTTCAATACCGGTCTGGCGGCTATCGCTGCCGCCGAGGAGGTCAAGCGGCAAATGAGCGCCCGGGCCGCCCTGCTGTGGGAAGTCCAAGACGAGGACGTGGTCTTTGAAAACGGCGTGTTCGTCTGTGCCAAGAACCCGGAAGACAGGTTCACTTTCAAGGAACTGGCCGGCCGGCTCATGCGTACCGGCGGCCCGGTTACTTGCTCGGCCTCGGCCACCTCCACCGGCGTAGGCCCCATCATTGCGGGAAACATTGTAGACGTGGAGGTGGACCCGGAGACGGGGAAGGTGGATATTCTGCGCTACACCGCCTTCCTGGACGCCGGGACCGCGGTACATCCCAGCTACGTGGAGGGGCAGATCCAAGGCGGTACTGTGCAAGGCATCGGCTGGGCCCTCAACGAAGAGTACGTGTACACCGGCGACGGGACGATGCTCAATTCCAGCTTCCTGGATTATCGGATGCCTACCAGTCTGGACGTGCCCATGATTGACACGGTGGTAGTGGAAGTGCCCAACCCCCGCCATCCATTCGGGTTGCGAGGCGTAGGCGAAGCGCCAATCATTCCCCCGTTGCCGGCCCTCGCTATCGCCGTATCCCGCGCTACGGGGACCCGCATGAATACGCTGCCCATGTCGCCCGGAACCATACTTGAGGCACTAGAGGCCAAGGGAGACCAAGCTTAGGACTCAGTCAACCTTAACGTAGGGGTCAGTTTCAAACCGGCCCAGCTAGGATGAAACCGGCATTGTCTTGAGTATTTTCCTACCCCTGGCTGGAGCAACCCTCCAACGCGCAAAGGTGAAAGCGCGAAATGCCCCAGGCGCGTAGGGCGCTTTAGAGCGTCTCCCAGGCTACGTGCTGCTCGAAAGCGTGGGCCGCCCGCAGCACGGTGGCGTCCTCGAAGCGCCGCCCCACCAACATGAGACCTAGCGGCAGACCGTTGGACTTGCCGCAGGGAACGCTGACGGCCGGATGGCCGGTCTGATTGAAGGGCGCCGTATTTCCATTCATGTTAAGGGAGTGGGCAACCATCTCGAAAACGTCTTGGTCCGGGTTGTGCTTGTAGGCCTTGACCGGTACCGTGGGCAGAGCCAGCAGGTCGAATTGCTCGAAGGCCCGGTCGTAGCTGGCGCGAAGCTGAGGGCGCAGATTTTGGGCCTTGGCGTACATACGCCCGTGATAGTGCTCCTGCATGTAGGTCCCCACTATCAGGAAGAGTTTCACCGTGGGGGGCAAATCGTCGCCTTGGGCCCGCATCGACTTGCCGAGAGATTCGACCAGATTAGGAAGGTACAAACCTTCCCAGTGATATCCCATACCGTTGCTTCGCAATAGGGCGGTGGCGCCTTCCAGGATAAGACCCAGTACGATGGCGGGCGCCTCCTTGTGCGCCGGGACCGAGACCTCGCTGGTGACGGCCCCCAACTCACTGAGCACTTCAATAGCCCGGCGCACCCCTTCGTCCACGTCGGGTTCCGAATTGGGAGTCCCGAAGCCTTCCGTCAACACCCCAATGCGGAGGCCCCTGATTCCCTGGCCCAGGGCTGCGGTATAGGGCTCCACCGGGACTTCCCCGGCTTGGCGCGGGTCCAAGGGGTCTTTCCCGGCAATGGCTTCCAGGGTGAGGGCAGTGTCGGCCACGGTACGAGCCATAGGCCCGGTGTGGTCGCAAGTATTATCGATCCCCGCGATGCCGGTGTAGGGTACCAGGCCGTGGGTCGGCTTCAGGCCGACCACCCCGCACCAAGAAGCGGGTATTCGAATGGAGCCGCCTTGGTCGCCGCCTATGGTAATGTCGATGTCGTCGTAATATAAAGCGGCGCCGGATCCGCCGGAGGAGCCTCCGGCCAAATGGTCCGTGTTGTGGGGGTTCAAGACCGCTCCGAAGGTGCTGGTGTCCCCGGCCCCGGAGAAGCAAAAGTTCTCCAAATTAAGCAACGTGTTTATTTCGGCCCCTTCGTCGAGCAATCGAGTCACGATGGTGGCGTCGGTGTCCGACACGTAGTCTTCCAACAGCAGGGTGCCGCAAGTCATGGGCATGCCCGCCACGAATACGTTGTTCTTCAAGCCGATCCTCTTGCCCGCCAGCTTGCCGGAGGACGCGCCTTTCAGAGTGCAGCGGCGGATGATGGCGTTGTAGGGGTCTTCTTCCGGCGACGGCCTGTAGCCGGGGTCCCGGTCCGGGTATTTGATGGGCTGCCGGGCCTCCGGCATTTGGTACAGCTGCTCGTATACCTGGAATATACCCGGGGTTAGCTTCTGGAAAGCGGCCATCTCCTCATCGTTGAGGTTGAAGTGGTTGGCTTGGGCCAGATTTCTTAGGTCTTCTGCCGATGGAAGTCGCAGCGCCATGACGCACCTCCTAGAATATTACCGGCCCTTCGATAGGCCCCTGATGGTCTTATAGGAATTGCTATGGCCTTCTAATAGGGCCCGGTCTTCAATGGAAATTCTTTCGGCGGGAATTCTTCCGGCGCTCTATGCTCCGGCCGCGGGCCGGCGGCCGGAAGCCCTAATCAATACTATTGGGCAGTATAGCCGCCGTCAACGGATAAGGCGTGGCCGGTTACGAAGGAAGCGGCGTCGGAGCATAGCCACACCACGGCTTGGGCGATCTCTTCCGGTCTGCCCATGCGTCCGACGGGATGTAACTGGGCGATCTTCTTCGCCATAACCTCCGGATTGCCGCCGCTGATGGCGCCGATAGCGTCTTGGACCATTTGAGTATCGGTGGACCCCGGGTTCACGCAATTTACCCGGATGTTTGATCCGGCGTATTCCAACGCCGCGGTCTTGGTCAAGCCGGCCACACCGTGTTTGCTGGCGACGTAGGCCGAGAATCCCGCGGCGCCCACCAGTCCCCAAACCGACGACGTGTTGACGATGGCGCCGCCTCCCTGCTTGATCATCTGAGGGACTTCGTACTTCATGCACAGCCATACGCCGGTAAGATTAGTGGCGATGGTCGCATTCCAAGCCTCCTCCGGGGCTTCGTGCGTTAGTGCACCGGGGCTCCGGAGGACTCCGGCGTTGTTATAGGCGCAGTCCAGCCGGCCGTAGGTTTGGACGACCAGGTTGACCATGGCCTCCACCTCGGACGCCTTGGTTACGTCGGCGCTGACGAAGACGGCCTCGCCGCCCGCGTCTTCAATGAAACGCACGGTTTCTTGACCGCCGGCACTATTCATATCGGCCACGACGACCTTGGCCCCCGCTCCGGCGAAAGCAATTGAAGCGGCCCTGCCGATTCCCGAACCTCCTCCCGTCACCAGAGCGATTTTGCCTTCCATGTCACCTGCCATGTTAACGCCTTTCTCGTGGTGTATGCGCTAGGCCGAGGCCCCAGGATGAGGGCTTGCCCTCCGGTTATTAGCCATGGAGACGCTAGCGGCCCAACGCTATTGACGCGCCGCCTGCCGCCGCCACGGATGCCTGCGCTCCCTAAATGGGTGTGTCAAAAGTCCCTTCTCCCTGAGGAGAAGGCTAGGATGAGGGGAAAGGTCTGAAGGCAACCGAGATGATCCGCCTGATGTTCCGGAACGCCGTGACCCGAACCCCCTCCAAAGAGCGTGAGGGCAAGTCCGCCGGGTTAGCTATTCCCAGCGGCGGCCCCCGACGCCGCCATTGCCTCGACCGGAACGCCGTGGGCCACGTGGCATGCCGTCACGTGGCCCGCTTCTATTTCCTTGAGCTCCGGTTCGGCCGCTTGACAGTAGCTCCCGGCTAGGGGGCATCGGGGATGGAACTTACACCCAGGAGGCGGGTTTATGGGGCTGGGCGGGTCGCCTTCCAGCACGATTTCTTCTACTTGGTCCTGCCAGTTTCCCAGCACGGCCGCCGAAAGCAAGGCTTGAGTATAAGGATGCTGCGGGTCGTCGAGCAGCTGCCTCCGCTCGGCCATCTCCACGATTTGCCCGCCGTACATCACCGCAATCCGGTTCGACATGAAGGCGGCGACGCTCAGGTCATGGGTAACGAATATGTAAGCTATCCCCAGTTGTTGCTGGAGGTCTTTGAACAGGTTCAAGACTTGGGCTTGAGCGGAAAGGTCCAGTGCGGCAATTGGTTCGTCGGCCACGATGAGCCTCGGATTGACCGAGACCGCCCGGGCTATGCCCACCCGCTGCCTCTGACCGCCGCTGAGTTGGTGGGGCAGCCGGTCGGCGTGACTGCGGCTCAGGCCCACCTGCTCCAGCAGGTCGCCCACCTTGATCCGAAGCGCTTCTCCCGTCATGATTCCGTTTACGTGGAGAGCATAGCCGATGGACTTCCCGACGGGCATTCGAGGATTTAGGGAGCCGAAAGGGTCCTGGAACACGATTTGCATCTTGAGACGCAGGGCCCGCATCCTCCTGCCGGAGAGTCCCTTTGTTCGCTCTCCTTCAAACCAGACCTCTCCGGAAGTGGGCTCGATGAGGCCCAGGACCAACCGGCCCAAAGTGCTCTTTCCCGACCCGGATTCTCCGACGACGCCCAGCACCTCCCCGGCTTGGAGGGTAAAGCTAACGTCGTCCACCGCTTTGACAACGCGGGTGTCGGAGCCGAGGAAGGTTCCCCTGCTCACCGGGAAGTGCTTCTTGACGTTTTCAACGCGCAGCAGAGGTTCGTCCATCGGTCTCCTGCAAGTAGGGGCAAGCGCTCATGCGTCCCGGTCGTATCTCTTGCAACGGCGGCTGCACGTCTTCGCACACCGGCTTGCGGATGGGACAACGGGGGTAGAACACGCAACCCTTTTCGATACTTCCCGGAATCGGAGGCTCTCCGGGGATGGAGGATAGCTGCTGGCCCAGTTGGTCCAGGGTCGGCACGCAACTCAACAACCCTGCCGTGTAGGGGTGAAGCGGCTCATCCAATACTTCGTTGGTGGGCCCCGACTCCATTATTTGCCCGGAGTACATTACCATGGTACGGGCGCATACTTTCCGCACCACCTGCATGTTGTGTGTAGTAACCAAGACCGCCGTGCCCGATGTGTCCCGCAACTCTTGTAGAGTCCGTAGGATGCTGGCTTGGACGGTCACGTCCAGCGCGCTGGTGGCTTCGTCGGCTATGAGCAGGGCGGGTTTGCTGGCCATCGCCGTAGCAATCAGGACTCTTTGACACATTCCGCCGCTGAGTTGGAACGGATAGGAGTCCACGACCGTTGTCGGAGACGGCACCTTGAGTTGAATCAAGAGCTGGATGGCGGCCTCTCTGGCGTCATCCCGGCTGATATCTTGGTGCATCCGCATGGCTTCGCTGATGGCTTGGCCCGCGGTAAAAAGAGGGTCCAGGAAGTTGGCGGGGTCTTGAAAGATCATGGAGAGGCTGCGCCCTCTAACGGCGCGCATCTCTTCGTCCGACTTCAAGAGTAGATCATCGCCGCCCAGCAGCACCCTGCCCCCCACTATCTGCCCGGGCGGTTTGACCAACCGCATGATGGAGAAGGCGGTGACGCTCTTTCCACTGCCCGACTCTCCCACCAGCCCCACGATTTCGCCCCGGCTTAATGAGAAACTCACGCCGTCGGCGGCTTTGACGGTGCCGGTTCGAGTATAGAAGAACGTCTGTAGGTTATCTATTTCGAGAAGGGGCGCCTCGTCGATCATTCGCGTCGTTCCGTTTTCCGAATCTCGGTGGAATTATACTTTGGCATAGGGGTCCCAAACGTTGTGCCGAGCCGGATACTGTGTCGAATCATGTTCTTGTACAGGGGCTCCAAACGCTGAGCCGGATACTGTGTCGAATCATGCTCTTGTACAGGGGCTCCAAACGCCGCGCCGGGTAGAACACTGTATCGAATCATACTCTGGTATAGGGGTCCAAAACGTCGCGCACCGAGTCGGCCACTACATTGAATGCGGCTGCCACCACGAAAATGCACAACCCAGGGAACGCCGCGACCCAGGGAGCGTCTTGGAGGGCGTCTCTTCCCTCAGAGATCATCTTTCCCCAGTCGGCGTCGGGCGGCTGAACGCCCAGCCCGATGAAGCTGAGACCCGCGCCGAATACTATCTGCAGCCCTACCAAAGACACTCCGTAAGCGATTACCGGGGGCAGCATATTGGGCAGCACGTGGTGCCATACGATTTGATGGTTTCTTGCTCCGCTGGCCCTCGCCGCCTCCACGAAGATCTGCTCGCGGATGCTAACCACCACCTGATGGGCGACCCTAGTCATCGGGGCAATCAATATCGCCGTTATGGCGATGATCATGTTGAACAACCCGGGGCCCAAACTAGCGGCTATCGCAACTGCCAGCATGAATGGCGGCAACCCGAACAGGATATCCGTGCCCCGCAAAATAGTAATTTCCGACGCCCTGCCGAAGAAGCCGGCGATGGATGCCAGAAGCAGCCCAATGACGGCGGCTATGGACACTGGGACGATGGCCACGGCGAGAGCGCTGCGGCTTCCCCAAATAAGGCGGGCCAGAATGTCCCTTCCCTGGATGTCGGTCCCCAGGATGTGGTTCTCCGCTCCGGGACCCTGGTACTGGGAGTGAATATCAATTTTGTTGGGGTTCATCGAGATGACCTCGGGCCCAAGCCCGGAGGTTACGCCGACCGCTATGATCAACAGACCCGCAATAACCGCGGCCGGGTAGTACCTCGCCAGGTACTTGAGCCCTTGCCACCCCGGCCGCCGCTGCCACAAGCCTCGCCCCGTCCGCACCCCGCCGGAGCGAACGGAGTCGAGCATATTCAGGCCCCCGCTCAATCGAGCCACTAGCTAGGCCTTACCCGTGGATTCGTTAGAGTGTAGATGACGTCCACGATCAAGTTGAAAACAGCAAATACCAATGTGCTAACCAGCACTATTCCCATCAATAGCGGCAGGTCTCGTTGCCCGATGGCCCTGAAAGTCTCCAACCCAAGTCCGGGCCAGGTGAAGATAATCTCCACGAAGGCCGCGGTCCCCAGCATCAAATAGGCCATTTGCAAACCGATCATGGTAGTAATGGTTGGCATTGCGTTTCGGAGGGCGTGCTTGTAAATGACGGTCCGCTCTTTCAGCCCCTTGGCCCGCAGCCCCGTCAGGTAGTCTTGGCCTAGGGTTTCCAACATGGCGGTGCGGCTAACCCGGGCAATGATACCCATGGGTATCACGGAGGCGACAAGGGCCGGTAAGATGAGGTGCCGGATAAGTTCGCCTACCCCTCCTCCCCCTATAGTAGGCCCCATCCCTCCCGAGGGGAACCACCCCGAGTTCAAGCTTACATAGAAAATCACCATTAGACTCAGCCAGTAGGGAGGAACGCTGAGCCCGAGGGTAGCAAAAGTTAGGATGACCTTGTCGGTAATCCGACCTCGTTGCAATGCGGAAATGATCCCCAGCCAGACTCCGAAGATCATCGCCACGCCGCCCGCGGCCGCGGTCAAGATAAGGGTGTTCTTGAAAGCGGCCCAAACTACGTCCTTGACCTGAATCTTAGTTGAGAAGGACACCCCCAGGTCGCCCTGGAGGGTATTCCCGATCCACTTTATGTACTGTATGACTATGTGCTTGTCCAGACCCAGGGCTACCCGGACATCTTGCCGAGTCTTTTCGGTAGCAAAGGGGCCGGTCCAAGCGACTACAGCGTCGCCCGGAGTAACCTTGATGAGCAAAAACACAATTACCGATGCCCCAAAGAGCACCGGGATCAGATAGAGGATCCGAGAAACAATCCACTTAGCCATCTAACCGGGATCCTTGGCCTCCAACCGACTTGGGAAGCGAACTAGTTCTTGGACTCCGCCAAGGGAAGGGCTTACGTACTTAGCCCACCCCTAGCCTAACTCTAGCGGGACGGCACAGCACCCCATAACGGTAGCGCCGAGCCGTCCCGCAGGTCTCCTCACATTGGAGAGCCGCTGTTGATTGGGTTATTCCTCGATCCAGGCGTAGGTAAACCGGTCTACCCACTCTTTGGCGGGCTTCCACCCCTTGATCTTGTTGCTGGCCGCGATGGGGTTGCCGTCGTGGACCAGCCAGAAATTCTGAGTGAGTTCAACTGCCCTTGCTTCGGCCTGCTTGGTGAAGTCCAGGTACTCTTCGTAGGTGTCGGCCGTCGCGCCGGTCTGCAGCAGCCTGTCGATCTCCGGGTCTGAGAAGTGACCGACGTTCCAGCCGCCGGGCGCCCAGGTGTAGGTCGCCATGTCCATGGTTACGCGATAGGGGGAATCCAACCCCGAGCACATGGAAAGCAATTCAAAGTCCGTATTGACCGGGTCTTCGGCGCCCTGAATCCACTCGCCAACGTATTGGACCCAGTCCATGCTGGTTATATCCAGGTTGACGCCGATCTCCTGCCACTGGGACTGGACCATCTCGGTCATCAGAATGGTCCCGGGGATTCCACAGCCGGCGCCGGGGACCTTGATCTTGATATCGAAGCCGTCGGGGTAGCCCGCGTCGGCCAGCATCGCCCTGGCTGCTTCGGGGTCGTACGGGTCCACGGGTATGTCCGATTGGTGGGTAGCCGCATTGGGTGACGAGAACATTTGCGCCGGGTACATGGTGCCCTTCATGAGGATGTCGGCCATGCCCGAGCGGTCGATGGCCAAGCTCAGGGCTTTCCGGACCCTCTGGTCTAGGAGAGGGCTGTCTTCGAACTTGTAGTTCGGTTGAAACTCCCACACCGAGGGCTTCCCCCTAGAGTAGAACGTGAGGTCGCTTCTCTCCGAGATTTCATCGACGTAGTCGGGTCCAACCTCGTAGATGACGTCAACTTGACCCTCCAGGAGAGCGGCAACCCGGGCGCCTTCGTCGGGAATGGGAATGAAGATCAAGCGGTCCAGGTTGGGACGCCCCCGCCAGTAGTCCTCGTTGGCTTCCAACACGGTCCGAACGTTGGGCTCGTGGGATACCAGTTTGAATGGTCCGGTGCCCACGATGTAGGTGGACGCCATCGCTTCGTTGCCATAGGTCCTGACCGCGGTGGGACTCATCATGGCGTACCTGCCGTAGCCGCTCTGCCAGTCCGGGAAGTCCCAGTTCCTTTCGGTAAGCTCTACCGCCAGGGTGTACTTGTCCCGCACTTCGTAGCCGACTACCAGTTGTCCTATATCAGCGGCCACCGCGCCTGCTTGGTCGCTGTAATACTCAAATTCTTTGTCGAATATCCGCCGGTAAGCGAACTCGGCGGCTTCGGCATCGAAGTCAGTCCCGTCGTGGAACTTCACGCCTTCTTGCAACTCGAGTATTATGGTGTTCCCTTCCCACCTGACCGCCTTCGCCAAGCCGAACTTTCGCGCCGGGAATTCGTCCTCGTAAGTATCCGTCGTAGCATATTCCCAGTCCCGCTCCAAGAGGGATTCGTAAGTGTTTACGAGGACTTGGTGGGCGTTGCCGGTGAGGTTAATATCGGGGTCCAGTGGTCCTATGGGGGACTTGAGTCCAACGATCAGCGTTCCCCCCTGCTTCGCGTCCGCATATTTGGCCAGCGATGCCGCGCTAGGATTGGCCCAAGCCAGTTCTCCCGTACCGGCGCCCTCAATCGCGGCTGAAGTGGGGGTCGGCTCCTCCATCATGGCCTCGGTAGGCTCCGGTTCCTCCATCATGGCCTCGGTAGGTTCCGGCTCCTCCATCATGGCCTCGGTAGGTTCCTCCATCATGGCCTCGGTGGGCTCCGGGGCCTCGGTAGCTTCCATCATGGCCTCGGTAGGCGGCGGAGTCGAGGTAGCTTCTTCTCCTCCTCCGCACGCTGCCACAAGGAGCGCGATTAGGATGATACCAATGGGCAAGATCAAACGGCTCGCAGAAAGCACTGCGGTACCTCCTTAATGTTGTGGAATTCGGGCGTTCATCCGGTAATGTGACACTTTACGAATTTGCTGCGTCGTCTGGTTTCATTTGTCAAATGCGAGTTGCCTTCGGCCTTGGCGCAAGAAATCCATAATTGACGAACTCATATACCATACACCCAATCAAGTTGTCAACGTGACGAAACGGGAGAAATGGAGTGCGGTTGGCCCGCCGCGGCGGGCCAACCGCACTCCATTTGCTTCCAGCTGAACAGTAATCGGCCCAAGGGTCCGGCGCGGGTACGGGTAAAAGCGGCCCCGCGCCGGCGGTTTAGTCCCGGAGGATCAACAAGACCAGGAACCGCGGCGCCGCTACACGCCCGCAGCGGCGGGGACCCGGACCATGCTCGCCCAGTCCACAGATTGCTCGTAGGCGTAGCCCGCTTGAAACAGCACGTCCTCGCGGAAGTAGGGGGCCACCAACATGAGGCCGATGGGCAAGCCCTCCGACTTTCCGCAGGGGATGCTGATGGCGGGATGCCCGGTGAAGTTGAATGGGCCGGTATTGGTGACTAGGGTGTTTAGATTCGGGCCATCTTCTCCGCCGTAGATGGTCTGGTCCAGGGCTTGTTCGTAGTCTTTGGGTTCCCGCCACAACCAGGGCTTGAAGGGTGTGGTGGGCATTGCCAGAAGGTCCACTTGGCCAAATGCTTGGTCGTATTGCTTGACGACGGTTGGCCGTACGTTGTGGCCTTTGGCGTACAGGCGTCCCTGGTACCGCTGCTGTAGATAGCTGCCTAGCAGCAGGTTCAGCTTCACGTTCGGTGGAAACTCGGTGGCGGAGCTTTGCCGCAAGCGGCCAAAGATTGCCATGAGGGAACTGGGGTAATAGGTCTTGGCGAAGGCGCCCCCCAGATTGGTGTCGATGAGGTGCTTCCCCCCTTCCATGTATATCGGGACAAGGGCTAGGGACGCTTTCTTATGCAGGGGCACCGACACCTTTTGGGCTTGGGCCCCGGCCTTCTCAAGGACCGAAATCGCTTCCATCACCGCTTCATCCACGTCGGCTTCGCTGCACTCCCGTCCAAAGCCTTCGGAAAGGACGCCGATCTTCAGTCCTTTGACACCCTTGGTCAGCGCGCCGGCATAGTCGGGCAGTTGGGTCGGAAGGTTGATTTGCCGCGGGTCGTAGCCGTCAGGCCCGGCGACGCACTGGAACAGGGTTGCGACTTCCTCCACGGTGCGGGCCATCGGTCCGGCAAAGTCCACCGACGGGTCCAAGCCGAATACCCCGGTGTGGGGAATCAGGCCGTGGGTAGCTATCATGCCGACGATACCGCACCACGCGGCGGGAATGCGGACCGAGCCGCCTTGATCGCCGCCGAAAGCCAAGTCCACCGCCCCGGAAGCCACGGCGGCCCCAGACCCGGAGGACGAGCCGCCGGTGACGTGGGCGTGATTATGGGGGTTCAACGGCCGGCCGTAATCGCCGACGCCGCTGATTCCGGGGCCTCCGAAGGAGAAGTCTTCCATATTCATTTTTCCGGTGATGGTGCCCCCGGCGTCGAGGACCCGGGTCACGATGGTGGCGTCGAAATCCGGGATGTACCCGTCCATCATGTGGGAGCCGAAGGTCAGAGGAACACCGGCGACGCTGATGTGGTCCTTCAACCCGATGGACTTGCCCTTTAGGGGGCCGCTGTCGGCGCCTTCGACGCGGCACTTGGTGATGAAAGCGTTCAAAGGGTCTTCTTCTTCCGTTGGGCGGTACCCGGGGTCCCGGTTGAAGTACTTGAGGGGCAGGGTCTGCTCCTCGATTCTCATCTCGTAGAAGGTCTCCAAAGCAGCGATGGCTTCCACCATGCGGGAGCCCATGATGCGGGCCTCGGTGGGCGTAAGGTCGAGGCCAACGGCCTTTCCATACTCCAGGATTTCTTCTATCTCAGGTCGTCGAAACATGGCCAGCCCTCCTCGGTAGGTGTTGTGTGGGAGAATCGGCGCGCCGCCAATATAAAGCCAAAATACTCCGATTGCTCCGTTATGTCTACTATTATTATTGGGTCTTTGGATTGTTGGCTTGCGGGCGGCCGCCCTCCGGCGGAATTCGTAGCGGGCGGCCCTCACGACGCCCCTATAGAAGTCAGACCTGGCACCTATCCCAACCAGACTTGACAGGTTAATGGCCCAAGGGGATACTCTTAAACCTGACGAACGCTCGGTTGACTTTGCCGCAAGGCGGGGAAAGCATCGAGCAAATCAGTTCCGGCTGCAAAGCAAACACATCTGAGGTCAAGGAGGTAGGCCCGTGGCCAAGAACGGATTCAAGCAAATCGACGCCGAATTACACGTCATGGAGCCCGTCGATCTATGGGAACGGTATATCGACGCCGAGTTCAAGGACAGGGCTCCCAGGCGGCTGCAGGAGCGCCAGTGGGACATACGCACCATAGTGGAAGGCGACGTCATGGCCAGCATGACCGATTACAACTGGTCGAACATGACCGACGCCGAAGATAAGGTCCTGGGCGACATGTACGCCGATGCCCGGGCCACCAATTTCGACCCGGCCTCCCAACTGAGGGCGATGGACACCGAGGGGTTGGACTTGGCGGTGCTGTACCCCACCTCCGGAATGTACATCACCGCTAGGAACGGGATGGACCCCCGTTTCGCCGAGGCGGCTTGCCGCGCTTATAACAACTGGCTCTACGATTTCATCCAGGGGGGAGACCCCAAGCGGATGTTCGGTGCGGCGGCGGTTTCGCCTCACGACGTGGAAACGGCGGTAGCTGAAGCCCGCCGGGCCGTCGAAAAACTGACCTTCAAAGCAATCTTCCTCCGGCCCAACATGTACAACGGCCGCGCTTGGCACGACCCGTACTATGATCCCCTGTGGGCCACCGCCCAAGACTTGGGCGTGGCCATCGGCTTCCACGAAACTACCGGTTCCCGGATGCCCGCCGCCGGGGCGGACCGCTTCCCGGACGACATGGGCACCGCTCACATCGCCACCCACTCAATCGAGCAAATGATGGCCTGCATGGACATAATCATGGGCGGCGTCATGGAGCGGTTCCCCAAGCTCCAGTTCGCTTTTCTGGAAGGCCAATGCGGATGGCTGCCTTTCTGGTTGGACCGGATGGACGACCACTACGAATGGCGGCACCCCTACGGAGAGATGCAGCACTTGAAGATGGAGCCCTCGGAATACTTCCAGCGGCAGGGCTACGCCGCCGTGGAATGCGGCGAGTCCTTCGTTTCCCACGTCATCGAGGTTGTGGGGGACGAGCGGCTGCTAACCACTTCCGACTATCCCCATGGCGACGCCAAGTACCCTCACACCATGGACACCTTCATGGAGTTGCCCATCAGCGACGAGAGTAAGAAGAAAATCCTGTGGGACAACCCCGCTAGGCTCTATAATCTATAGCACGGGGCTATAACGTCGAGCCGTAGCTTGGGGTTATAGTTCAGCGCCGGTGACGGGCCGGCGCGGTAGTCCCGCCGCAGGTTACGGCATAGGTTTGGGGGCTTGCCGGGGGCGGAAAGAAAGAGGGCGATTGGACCGGTCCAATCGCCCTCTTTCTTTCCGGTCACCAGTTGGCTGCTTGCCCGGCGATGTCGGCGCCTTGCCGCATTGACTCCAGTTTTTGCCACACCACGTCTTTATGCACTCGTTCCGTGCCGGCTATGGTAGCAAATCCACAGTCGGTGCCCGCTATTACCCGCGTGGGGTCTCTCACGGCTTTAATCGCCAAGGCTATCCGGTCGGCGACGACCTCCGGGTGCTCGACGTAGTTGGTCTTGGTGTCGATGACTCCCGCCACCAGCAACATGTCCTCTGGCAGGGGGTAACGCTGGTAAACCTTGTACTCGTGAGCGTGCCTGGGGTTGGCCATCTCCATTACCAACGCTCCCACCTTGGCTTCGTACAGCAAGGGAAGGATGTCGGCTAGGGGTACGTCTCCGGTATGGGGGGCTTCGCCATTGCCCCAGCAGACGTGAAGTCGGACCTGCTCAGGGGGAATGTTGACCACCGCCTGATTGATAGCCCCGACGTGCAGCCGGACTAGTTCCTGGAATACGCTGAGGGGCTCGTCCTGATAAGCCACGCTTCGCTCCATGGCCAAGTCGGGACAGTCCACTTGCAGCAGCAGGCCTTTGGAGGCGATGAGCTCATACTCCTTCCTCATTTCTTCCGCAACTACCCGGAGGTATTCCTCGTAAGTCGGGTAATAGTCGTTGAGCATGGTAAGACAGAGTATCCCAGGAGAGACCGCCGTCATAAACAGCTCTTCGAACCGGGACTCCCCGCTTTGGTGGTATTTCAGCAAGTCGTCGCATTCCTTTTCGGCCTCATCCAATCTTTCGTAGCTGACCGGCCCGATGCACTTGGGCGCGTCGTTGATGATGTCAATTGGGACCGGGCCGGTTATGCCGTCAAATTCCCTCAACTGGGGGTCGAACCGGCGCTTCCAGCTACCCCCGAACCCGTTCATGCGAAGCGTTACGTAGGTGGAAAAGCTTATCCTCGATTGCTCCCCGCTGTTTCCGACGCTTATGCCAGCGCCAAGCTGCTTGTTGATGACGTCCTGAGTCGACACGCTTACCACGGCCTCGAATTCCTGGGTATCCACCGGCTCCCTCCTGCTTTGGGCGGCCAGTAGGTTGACCAGTTCGTCGTTCCTCGGCAAACTGCCGGCGTGGGTGGTTAGGATTCGCCCCTCACTGCGTTTCACGGCTTTCTCCTGAGACGACCGGGCCTTCGTCGGGCGGGTTCTTGGCCTTTATTAGCAAACCGTTGATAAACCTGTTGGGTAGGATATCCTGCTGTTTATCCCCGTGATGGGATTGCATTTGCTGCATTCCGCGAGAAAAGCAAGCATCGGCCGGGCCTGCCTAACGAGGTCAGGCCGGCTCGACCGACGCTTTGATTTAAGGCCACCGCAAAAGAGCGTAGTTGATGGGTGATCGTTGTAATCTTAGGTCCGGCAGCGCCCGGCGCAGGACCGGATTCAGACCCGCATTCAGAAATGATAGAGCTTGGCGGTGTTTTCTCCCGCTATCTTGATCTTGTCCTCATCATCCACCCCCTCAAATATCTGGTCGAGAATCTCCCGGGACTTGGGAAAGGTGGACTCGGCGTGAGGGTAATCGGACCCCCAGAGCAAGTTTTCGACACCAACGCGGTGCCGGAGTTCGACCCCTAAATCGTCCTCTTGGAACCCAATGAAGATGTTTCTCTTGAAGAAATCGCTGGGCAGAGCGTCGGTGTTGAACCGGTTGCCATGGACGCCGGTGGCCCGGTGTCTATAGAAATTGTCCATCCGCGACATAAAGTAGGGGGCCCAGGATATTTCGAACTCGACCACTCCGACCTTTAGCTTGGGGTGTCTTTCGAAGACCCCGGAGAAAATCATCTTGTAGACGCATTGCCTTGGGTCGTACTCCCGGTTGGGGAAATCCTCGGTGGTTTGAGCGGCCACCGTCTCCATATCCATCCCCGGCTTCCAGCGCTGGGTCCCCACGTGGAGGCTGAGGGGCATGTCCAAGTCTTGGGCGGCGGCCCAGAACCGGTCATAGCCGGGATGGTCGTAGGGTAAAATGGGATTCACCGTGATCATCGCCCCGCATAGCCCCAGCTGGGAGGCCCGCGCCAACTCTCCGACACCGTCCGCGATGTCGTCCACGTTGATCATAGCGATTCCCTTGAGCCGGTCGGGGTGCGCGCCGCAGAATTCCGCCACGTAATCGTTGTAAGCCCTGAAAGAGGCGGACAACACGTCGCTGGCGGGAACCCGGAACAGCGTCAGCCCTTGGGATGGATAGAGGACCCCGCCGGCAACCCCGTCCAAGTCCATGTCCTTAACGTGCTCGTGGGGGTCGAGCCCGCCCAAGGGGACGGTTTCCATGCTGCCGCCCACGGTGAGCTTATCCGGGTCTTCGAAACGCAACCCGGCCTGTTGATTGATACCGATGGCGCCGAACCGGAGGCCGTCGCAAATCCACTGGTCCTCTTCGCCTTCGTGCAGCAGGCGGGGGCCCCGGTCCTTGTAATGGCGGTCGATGCGCTTTTCCCACAAGTCCTCCGGCTCCACGATGTGGGAATCCGACGAGATCGCCCGGTATTCGCTCAGTCCCATTCTGTCTCTCCGATTTTCCTAGTGATTATGTCCCGCGATTGTTTCATGCGCTCGCTTCGGGTGATTATTTCACGGCGGGCGGCCGCGCCGCCATGGCCGCGCGGGACACGGGTCCTGTACGGGTGCGATTCTAATTTCCTACCTTTGCGGCGTCAAGGGATAGCTGGGTGCGATGCTTTCTTGTCGAGGGAATGGGTTAAGGAGCTTTTTGAAACGGGTCGGTTAATTCCAGTTCTTTCCCCATCTCTCGGACCGCGGGCAGTACCTCTTGGCCTACTAGGTCCAGGCACCGCATAGCGTTTTTGTGAGTTATCGACCCGTCGTTCGTCCATATGCCCAGAATCCCCGGCCGCAGCCGGCTCACGACCTCCCGGATTTTCTTGATCACGGTATCCGGGCTGCCGATAACCAGCCGGTTGGATTCGATCAATTCCCGGTAACCTTCATCGGAGATGGGGCCCCCGCTAAGAAAGGGATCAACGCTTCTGACCGCTTGGACTCTGGCGGCCCTTGGGTCTGAGGCGCCGCGGGCCGCCGGGCGGGCTTTGTTGTAGCCGGGCGGGGCCGCGTGCTCTTGTAGAATCGGAAAGCGCCCAACACCGACCAGGGCTTCTAGAAAGCCGCGGCCCGTCTCCTGCGCTTGCTCGTCGGTGTCCTGAACGTAGATCGGCAACATGTACCCGAAATGTTCCGGGCCTGCCTCGTAGCCGCTCTCCCGCGCGGCGTCCTTGTAGATCTCTTGCATGTGCCCGAAAGTGTCGGCGACGATGCCAAGGTAAAGATAGGGATAGTGGTGTTGGGCGCACCAGACCACGGTTTCACCGCTTCCGGAGCCGGGAATCCACACCGGCGGATGGGGTTTTTGCAGCGGGACTTGGAAAGGGTTCACCACCCTGAAGTGATAGTGTTTGCCTTCGTACCGGAAAGGTCCGGGGGTGGTCCACGCCTTGATGATCAGATCGTGTGCTTCTTCGAACCGTTCCCGGTTGTGCACCGGGTTGGCATTGGTGGCGATGGACTCCGTGCCCAAGCCGCGCACAAATCCCGATACGAGGCGCCCTCCGGAGATCAGGTCGATTTCGGCCAACTCTTCGGCGAGGCGCAAGGGATTGTCGTGTATGGCCAGTATGTTGCCCATGAGGACGATCTTAGGGCGCCTTGTGGTACGAGCCAGGATGGCGGCCTCCAAGTTCATCGCCGCACCCAAGCTGGTAGGGGTGTTGTGATGCTCGTTGAGCATCATCCCGTCGAAGCCGATCTCCTCGGCATACTCCCATTCGTCCAGGTATTCGTTGTATTGCCGGGCTACCACCGACGGTTCACTGAAGGAGTTGGGGATGGTCAAGTAGGCAGTCTTGGACGTGCTCTCCACGTCCCCGGCCGTATAGTTGGTATAGGCTCGCTCCGTAAACCGCATTAGAAACACGGGATCATCTCCCCATCAATCCAAACTGGTCAGAGTTCGCTCCTTGGCCCTTGCTCGAGCAAGACCAAGACGCTCGTTTCCCCGGGGCCTAAGCTGGCGGTATCGACACTGAAAGGCCGCGTTGAAGACAGACGCCGAGGAGCGAAGTAACAGCCAAAACAAGCCTGCCTCTTGCTGCCGGGCGGCTGCATCCCCAAGGCCGCAGTATATCATTAGACCGCCGCCGCGGGACTCTTGGCGCCGGGCCATCCGGCAATCAGGCTTTGCCGGGCTAGGACCGGGTGCCCGGCTACAGGCACATCAGTGCGCTTCACTTGCCGACGATGTAGAATTGAGGCGCCCGCTCCGGCGGGCCGGACCAACCCGAAGTTTGCGCCCAAAAGGGACGGTCCGAGCATGGGGGCCAACCAGTACCCGCAACGAAAGCCCGGGCCGCGGTTACGGCGGTGCGGCTCCAGCGCTTCAAGGCCCGAATCATGAGGACGCCAATCACTGAAGGAGGCTGCGCATGACTACCGGCAATGACATCTGCCGCATGGACGCGGTTACCTTGGCGGGCAAAATTCGCGCCAAAGAACTCTCACCGGTTGAGGTCATCGAGGCAGAGCTTTCCCGCATGGACAAGTTGGAACCCATTTTGCACGCTTTCTGTACGCCGACTCCGGACTTGGCCGTACAAACCGCCAAGAGGCTGGAGCGGGAGTTGATGGCCGGTCACGAAGTGGGGCCGTTGGCCGGAGTCCCAGTAGGAATAAAGGACTTGGTAGCCACTCAAGGGATACGCACCGTGTCCGGCTCGGTGGCGTATGAGGATTTCGTCCCGGAAGAGGACGATATCGTGGTCGAGCGGCTGAAGAATGCGGGAGCAATCATCCTGGGCAAGACGAATGTGCCCGAGTTCGGGTACAGCGCCGTCGGGCATAATCCGGTGTTCGAGACTACCCGCAACCCGTGGAATACCGGACTAACCCCCGGCGGCTCCAGCGCGGGTTCGGGCGCGGCCGTGGCCAGCGGCATGGGACCCTTTGCTATCGGCAGCGACGGGGGCGGCTCCATACGCATCCCGTCGGCCCATAGCGGCCTCTACGGAATCAAAGCCTCCATGGGCCGGGTGCCCTTGTATCCGGGCGCCCGGGACGAGCGGTACCCGGGCATCTCCAGCTGGGAAGGATTGGAGCACATCGGTCCGATGAGCCGGACCGTGGCCGACAGCGCCCTCATGCTCTCGGTCATTGCCGGACCCGACGATCGGGACCGGCATTCGCTGCCCGGAGCGGACTTCGATTGGGTCGAATGCCTGGAAGGTGGCCTTCAAGGGCTGAAGGTGGCCTACAGCCCGGACTGGGGGTACGCTGCGGTCGATGCCGAGGTGCGCCGGGTGGTCGGCGAAGCCGTGGCGGTCTTCGAGGGCCAACTGGGCTGCGTGGTGGAGGAGGCCCATCCTGGCTGGGAGGACATCTCAGGGGTCTTCTGGGGACTGGTGGCCTTGGAGACGGACCTACGGGGCATGCGAGAGTTGGTTGGCCGGCACCCAGGCCGGATGACGCCGCACTTGGTCGACTTTCTTCAACGGCCTTGGACGGCAGAGGAACTGACCGGCGCGGTCATAGCGCGGAAAGGCGTGGTCAACAAGATGTGGAAGTTCATGCGCGAGTACGACCTGTTGCTGACGCCGACCCTCGGTTGCCCGCCTTTTCCGGTCTATATGCAGGGTCCGGAAAGGATAGAAGGCCGGATGGTCGACCAGTTCCATTGGCTTTCGTTTACTTTTCCCTTCAACATGACGGGCCAGCCCGCGGCGTCTATTCCAGCCGGTTGGACCGAGGACGGCCTCCCGGTGGGACTGCAAATCATTGGGCGGCACTTGGACGACCCCTTGGTGTTGAGGGCGTCGGCGGCCTTCGAGTCGGCAAGGCCTTGGCGGGACAAGTGGCCTCCCCTTCTCGATGAGTTGGGCTTGTGAATCGGGAACGTGGGCTGGGGCTAGGACGCCGCCGTTTCATGGTCGGGGGGCCGGAGGCCGTGGGCACCCGCATAGCTCACAGGTTCGGGGGGCGCCCAGCCCTCCAACAGTTCCGGTGCCGGTTGGTACACCTCCACGCCAAGGGGGTGGCAAGTGGACTCCGGCTAGCGGCGTCGGGACCCCAAGCGGCGACGGAGAGGTCACCCTGGGGACAGGCTGAGATGGCGCACAAGAGGTCAATTTCGGCGAGGAACTCGAAAAAGTCGCCCTTCTTTGCCGGGGAGGGCTTCACGAAGTACTGGTGCTCCGAGGTCAAGCCGGTTAGCTGGAAAATGTTCAGCACGTCGTGAACGTCGGCCTCCGTGAGGCGATAAGGGGCAATGGCCCTGGTCAAATTAGAGTGGCAACTGTAGTCGAAGTCTTCCCCGTTGAGCAGCTTGGTTACGTAGGGGTCGCACCTGGTCCCAAGCAAGTCGTGACACCCGCCGCCGTCCTCGTCGAAGCCGTACTGGACCGTCTCGCGGGTGACGGTCAGCATTGGGCGCAGGTAAGGCAAGCAAGACCACAGCCGGTCGTAAGTAGCTACGTGGGCCCGGTGGAGCTGCTTGGTGCGGCCCGCCCAGAAACGCTCGCGGGCGTTGTGGAGGTTCCAAGCGTTGAAATCAGCCACCTGAGGACCCTCTACTACCACGATCCGGCATAGCTGACCGGCGCTGACGGCCCAAGCCCTGCCGGAGCGGACCGGCACGATGAATTGGTCCACCAGAGTACGTTGGTCGATCTGGTGGGCCAAGCGGTCGTAGAGTTTCCGGTCGACGTCGATGGGGCTGCCGGGCTTGGCCTGGTAAATCACTCTTGGATTTGCCACTTCATCCTTAAATGCGTCCTAAATTGGTCGGGGTGAGTGGATTCGAACCACCGACCTCCACGTCCCGAACGTGGCGCCCTTCCACTGGGCCACACCCCGACGCATTGCTGTTGGCTATGAACCCGCCCGGCGCCCAGCGGTCCGCCGTGGCGCTGGGCTCGGCGGCCTGAAGTCGGGCAGGCTTCCACAGGGTCTATACGACTCCATCGGCGCGCAGGTCCTGGAGCGCTTGGTTGAAACCCTCGATGGTGCGGTCAACCACCTCGTCATCATGGACCGAGGAAACCACGTAGCAGAGGCCGTTCCAGTCCATAGCGTCGGAACCGTTCACCAAGACAGCCCGGCGAATGGCCCTGGTCTTCTCGAAGGGCATACTCCGGTATATCTCCTCATAAGGCATGGTGCACAGGGCGCGGTCGCAATCGCACTCATAGCCCAGGTTCACTTGGACTAGGGAGGAAATGCCGTGGGAATGGCCTGTGACCTCGTTCTTAATGAAAGCTTCGTTGATGCCGTCCTTGAGCCTCTTGGCCGCCCGGTCCGCCTTTTCCACTACCGGCTCGTTGGCTATCGCGTTCAACTGAGCCATGCCAGCGGCGGCGGCAATAGGTTGGGCGTTATAGGTGCCGCCTTGGGCCACGCGCTTTTGGGTGTTCCACTCTTCGTCCTCCTTGAAGGCCATGGTCTCCATGATCTCGGCCTTGCCGCCCACGGCCGCGCCCGGCTGGCCGCCGGCCATGATCTTGGCCATGGCGGTCAAGTCGGGGTCCAAGTCCCACCGTTCCTGGGCGCCTCCGCTGGACAAGCGAAAGCCGGTGATGACCTCATCCATGATGAAGACCACCTTGTGCTTGCGGCACACCTCTTGAAGGTCTCGGAGGAACTTCGGGTTCTGTAGAGGAAAGGTGCCGAAGTGGGCCCCATTGCACTCCACGATCACCCCCGCCACGTCGTCGTCTTGCTCTAGGATACGGTCCACTTCCCTTACGTCTGCGGCAGCGACGATGATCGAGTCTTTGACGCCTTGGGGTACCCCGCCGACCGACTGCCCGGCGCCTATGACTACGTAGTCGTGCCACCCGTGGAAGTGCTCGTGAAACTTCACTATCTTGTCCTTGCCGGTGTAGGCCCGGGCGAGCCTCATCGCCAACAGGGTAGACTCGGTGCCGGAGGAGGTGAACCTGACCCGTTCCAGCTTAGGCATGAGCTTCTTGACCGTCTCGGCGTACTCGACCTCCCAGGTCGTTGCACCCCCTAGGTGCGTTCCCCGGTCGATTTGCGCCCTGACCGCATCCACCACCGCGGGCGGGCTATGGCCTAGCAGCAAGCTCCCGTTGCCCATCACGTAGTCGATAATCTCGTTGCCGTCAACGTCATATTTGAACGGCCCCTCGGCGCGTTCGTAATACGTGGGAAAGGGTGAGGTAAACCGGGACTGGTGGGTAACCCCTCCGGCAAACGCCGTCTCACCCCTCTCGTACCAGTCGATAGACTTAGCGAACTTTTCTCTATAGCGCTCATCTACGGTAGACATATCTACCTCCTTATCAAATGGGACAAAATCTAAAGGAACGAACTGGGGCCGCCGCCGGTTGCGTCCTGAATCGCCGGGAGGCCTTGGGAAAACCCTACGCCATTAGGATAATGCCTATTATATTCCCGCCCGCTTGAGGGTCAAGAAGGTTTATTGGCCCAACAGGGAGTTGGTTTGTTCTTCCAGCACCTCGCGGTTCAGCGCCCCGGTCCACGACTTGAACACCTCCCCGTCAGCGTCGATGAACACGGTGGTGGGCATTCCTAGGACCGAGTAGTCACGCACTATGCCCGCGTCTGTAGCGTAGCCGGCGGGGTAAGTCACCTCCAGGTCATTCAAAAGTTTTTGAGCGTCTTGCCGGTTTCCCAAGCCGGTGAACTGCCCCAGGTCGATGCCCAACAGGATTACCCGGTCACCAAAAACCTCGTAGAACTCCTGAAGGTCCGGCATCTCGGCCCGGCAGGGTGGACACAGGCCGGCCCAGAAGTTGAGGACTACCGGTTTCCCCCGCAGCCGGTCCAGGTCCAGTTCTTCGCCTCCCAACTCGTCTTCGCCTTGGAACAGCGTAAAAGTAAAGTTCGGCGCTAGGTCTTCGGCCATAGCCTCCGATTCACTGCCGGAGGCGACCGACGGCATCTCATCCCCTTCTTCATCCAATCCCCCTCCGGTGGGGGTCGACGCGGGTGAAGCGTTGGAAGGGGGCCGGCCATTGGAATCCCCCGCGCCGCCGCAAGCGGCTAGAATAAGGGCCGCCGCGGCTAAGGCAATCACAACCGCAGCGGGGTAGCGCAGCCGGCGACCCTGCCGAGGTGGCGGGGCCTGGGTTTCCGGAGTTGCAGCCGGAACTTGGTCCGTTTCTGTTGATGTTTGCATCATGCGGTCTTTCGTCCCTAAAAGTATTTTCGAGATACCGGCCAACTACCAGCCCAATCACCCGCCGCCTCTCTAGTCTGAGACTGGCTGTATCGAACTACGGCGTCGTTGCATTGGCGGTCCTAGCCCCGACCCGATGAAAACTTATACGTCAGGTTTATTGCCGGCGGTTTACCCGGCCAAAGCGCTCACTCTCCTTTGGAAAACAAGGAGTCGTTCCAGGACTTTGGCGAGACGAGATGCCCATTCTTCTCCCAGCTTCCGCAGCGGCAGATGGATTTGCCGGTTGCCCACGTTGGCCGACGGCCCCAATGCCTGCTGCAGCGGCGCCCTGGCGCCTCCTACCGGGGAGCGCAACGTCATAACGATTGATTCCCCGTCATTGTGGACGGACTCGACTCTGGCGGCGCCGGCCAAGGCCCGGAGGTCGGAAATGAGGAGCAGGTTCTCCACCTCCTCGGGGGGCGGGCCGAACCGGTCCCGCAACTCCTCGCGGAGCTCGGGGATTTCCTTCCGTTGAACGATTCGGGCCAATCGCTGGTAGACGGCAAGGCGGGTGGGCAGATGGGAGACATAGTCCTCGGGAATACGGGCCTGCAACGGCAGGTCCATTCGGGGCATTTCGGCCTCCGGTTCCGGGTACGGGTCCTCCTTGCCTGACTGTTGGTTGAGCTCGCGGACCGCTTCCCGGAGCATTTGGCTGTAGAGGTCCAACCCCACCTCCTGAATGTGGCCGCTTTGGGCGGCGCCCAGCAGGTTGCCCGCGCCCCGGATTTCCAGGTCCCGCATCGCAATTCGAAAACCGGACCCCAAATCGGCGGCTTCCAGGATCGCTTGGATTCTTTGCTCCGCCGCCCCGGTGATGCGGCGGCCTCGAGGAATCAATAAGTAGGCGTAGGCCCGGTGGTCTCCCCGGCCCACCCGGCCCCGGAGTTGATAAAGCTGGGCCAGCCCAAAGCGGTCGCTGCGGTCAACGATCAACGTGTTTACGTTGGGCATGTCTAGCCCCGACTCGATGATAGTGGTGCAGACCAGCACGTCGGCCTCACCATTCGCAAAAGCCACCATCACGTCTTCCAGTTGCGTCTCTGCCATCTGACCGTGGGCCACCATGACCCGGGCTTGAGGCACCAGATTAGACAGTTGGTCCGCCGTCTGCCGGATAGTTTTCACCCGGTTATGGAGGAAGAATACCTGGCCGTTGCGCTCCAATTCCCGCAAGATGGCTTCCTTGATGACCTCTTCGCTGTATTCGGATACGAAGGTTTTTATCGGCAGCCGCGCCTCGGGCGGAGTATCCATGGTACTCAAGTCGCGGATGCCGGAGAGCGACAGGTGCAAAGTGCGGGGGATCGGCGTGGCGCTGAGGGTAAGGACGTCCACTTCCCGCCGGAGCTTCTTGAGTTGCTCCTTGTGAGCGACGCCGAAGCGCTGTTCCTCGTCCACCACGGCCAGCCCCAGAGACTTGAACTGCACGTCCTTTTGCAACAGCCGGTGAGTGCCTATGACGATGTCGACGGACCCGTCTTTCAACCCCTCGATGACCTCTTGCTGCTCTTTGGGCGTGCGAAACCTGCTGAGCACTTCGACCCGGACCGGGAAGGGGCTGAGGCGCTCGCTGAAGGTAGCGTAGTGTTGCTGGGCTAGTACGGTGGTGGGCACCAAGAGGCCCACCTGCATCCCGTCGTTGACCGACTTGAAGGATGCCCGCAGGGCCACCTCCGTCTTGCCGTAGCCCACGTCCCCGCAGATGAGCCGGTCCATGGGCTTGGACTGCTCCATGTCGACCTTGACTTCGTCAATAGCATTGGCTTGGTCGGACGTCTCCTCGTAGGGGAACGAGTCTTCCAACTCCTGTTGCCAAGTCGTATCCGGGCCGCATTCATGCCCCTGGGCCGTTTGCCGGGCGGCATGGAGCTTCACCAAGTCTTGGGCCAACTCTTTGGTAGCGCCTTTGACCCTCTCTTTTACCCTAGCCCAGTCGAGGGCGCTAAGACGGGTGAGGGTAGGCGGCCGGTCCAGGGCGCCCACGTAGGCCGTTACCCGGTCCAGGTGGTCGGTGGGTACGTAAAGCTTGTCCTCCTGGGCATACTCCAGCACCAGGTACTCTTGTTCCTCGCCGTCTTCGCCGATCTTGGTAGTGCCGGCGAACCGGGCCACCCCGTGGTCCACGTGGACCACGAAACTACCGGGGACCAAGTCGGCCAGGACCACCTCGGGACCGTGCTCCGCCCTGCTTCTGCGCCGGTAGCGCCGCTCCTTGACCGTTCCGAAAAGCTCGGCGTCGGTTAGAAGCAGCAGCGGGTACACTGTCTCCGACTCGCCTTCACCAGTGGACGACGGAGGAAATTCGGCAGATAAAAGAGCCTGTGGATGACCCGCCGCCCAGCCCTCCCGCAACGATCCCGGCACGACGTAGACCAAGCCGGGACGGGGCGCTTGCTCCAGTGACTCGCACAGCGCCACGTTCACGCCCGCTTCTTCCAGGATCTCGGCAAGCCGGCGGGCGTGCTGAGTCACGGCTACGACGGCTTTGCCCTCCCGCTGGTACCGGCCCGCGTCCCCGGCCAATTGCTCCAGTCTCCCGTAATAGGGGACCGAAGGCTGGAATATAAGATCGTCCTCCGCGCTTAGCCAGCTTTGAAGCAGCAGCCGCTGTGTTTGCTCCAATCGGTTGGCGAAGCGCTCCCACTCGATGTACGGGGAAGGAAACCCACGGGGTAACTCGCCCCGTTCTTCCCTGGCGGCCCGCATCCGGTCGAACCGCTCACCCAATTCTTGGGCTTCTCCCTCGATTTGGCTTGCCCGCTCCAACACCACCCGGCCCCTCGATGGTAGGTACTCCAATAGACACGTCCGGTTCAGCAACCCGTTGTAAAGAGACAGCACTTCACTGTTGGGAGCGGAGAATAGGTTCAGCATCTCGTCTTCCATACGCTCCGTAACTTCGGCGGAGCAACCGGTAAAGTCGATACCGTCGAGGGCCTGTTCTACGTCGGCGCGGTTGACCATCTCGGGGAGTTGCTCCCGGGCCGGAATGAGGCTGAACTCTTGTACGTTGTGGACCGAACGCTGAGTGTAGGGGTCGAAAAGGCGGATGGTCTCCACCTCGTCGTCCCACAACTCTACTCGGTAGGGTAGATCGGAGTGAGGCGGGTATACGTCGATGATGCCGCCCCGGTGGCTGAAACTGCCGGGAGCTTCCACCAGAGGCTGGTTGCGGTAGCCAAGTTTCACCCATCGGCCAAAGAGCTCGGTGAGCCGGACTCTCGATCCCACCGCCACCCGAAAATCAGCTGCTTGGCCATTCTCACTAGGCAACCCGGCCATCAACTCGACAGGAAGGGTCTTGTAAAGCGCGGCGCCCACGGAAGTGACGATTAAGGGCGGCGGCACGGGCGGTCCCCGATGAGAGTAGCCGGAGCGGGCCAGCGCCGCCAAGGCGACCAACCGCTGGTTGCTGGTCTGGGCGTCTACCACCAGCCGCTCGAAGGGCAGCACTTCCGGCTCGGGAAGCAGATGGACGGGCACGGTTTCTCCCAGATAGGTCAGGAGTTGGTCGTGGAGCCGGCGGGCGTCCTCGGGCCGAGGAGTGATCACCAGCAAAGGCTCCTGCTGTTGAAGCCATAACGCGGCGATGTATGCCGGACGCCCTCCTTGCCGGATAGCGGCCTGGGGCGGCTCCGGCGAACCGGCGACTTGGTCCAAGTGCCGGCGGTATTCCGGGTGGTTGCGGATAGAAGATAGAACTCCGCTCAGAGACATGGGCCGGCTATTCTTCCCCTAACTGTTGTATTGATAGACTGGAGGCGGGGCGCGTCCACCTCATGGCGGCGCCTTTTTGCATACACGCCTAAAGGGGTCCGGTTCAATAACCGGCCCCGTCGCAACCATTTTATAAGTCGGCTGCCGACCGCGCAAGCGGTGGCGGACGACGGGGTGAAGATCGAAAGCCCCAGAGGTAGTGGTACTTTACGGTCCCCTCGAAAGAAGTCACGGAGCGCCGCTCCAGTCACCCCACCCCGGATTCCCGGCGGGTCAAGGCGCCATTGCCCGTCACTCCCGCGAGCGTCAGGTAGGTTGGGCCAAGTCCCGTGTTATAATGTTCGGCTAATTGAGAGGGCCGTCTCTCCGCCCCGGTCCACCTGGGAAAGGACTCGCCCATGCCCAGCGCCGCCCGCCCCGACGCCGGTCCCGCAGTAGAAAAAGACCTGCCGGGGAACGCCCGCCGCCGAATAGTAATCAAAGCGGGCACCAGCATCTTGACCAAGCCGCCGGAGCACCAAGCCTTGAACTTGGAAGTGATGGCCGACTTGGCGCGTCAAGTGTGCCAACTCGCGGCGTCGGGCGCCGAGCCGCTCCTGGTGAGTTCCGGCGCTATCTCGGCAGGCCGCGAAGCCTTGGGGTCAGGTGTTGACCTTTCAGAGCGAGACATCCCCAGCCGGCAGGTGATGGCGGCCGTGGGCCAAAGCCGCCTGATGCACACTTACCAGGAGATGTTCGCTTCCCATGGTTTCAAGGTTGCTCAGACTTTGCTCACCATAGACGCCTTGTCCAACCGCCAAGCTTATCTGAACGTTCGCAACACTCTGCAAAGCCTCCTGGAGTTTGGAGTGGTGCCCATTCTCAACGAGAACGATGTCGTGGCTGTGGACGAGATAGGGGAGGTGTTCGGAGACAACGACCGGCTCTCCGCCTTGGTGGCCAACTTGGTCGACGCCGACCTGCTGGTCGTATTGACCGATATCGACGGTTTGTATACAGCTGACCCCCGGGTTGACCCGACCGCACGTTTGATTCCTACCGTCAATCGCGTGGACGGCGAGGTGGCGTCGGTGGCCGGGAAAAACCGCAAACCTTGGGCCCGGGGCGGCATGGCCACCAAGCTGGAAGCGGCCCACTTGGTGACTACTTCCGGAATAGGCATGGTAATGTGCCACGGCCTAGCCCCCGACGCTGTGCTGCGGGCGACTCGGGGCGAGTCTATCGGCACTCTCTTCCGGCCCGGCGCCGAGAAACTGGAGGCTCGAAAGAGGTGGATGGTAAGCGGTGTATCCCATAAAGGCGAAGTGGTTGTCGATAGCGGCGCTGCCGCGGCGCTGCGAGACCACAATCGAAGCCTGCTGCCCGCCGGTATAACCGGCGTGAAAGGCGAGTTCCGCCGGGGTGATATTGTTTATATATTGGACCAGGAAGGCGGGA
Source organism: Dehalococcoidia bacterium (assembly GCA_965197665.1). Lineage (GTDB taxonomy): Bacteria > Chloroflexota > Dehalococcoidia > Lucifugimonadales > UBA3495 > CBDANO01. The sequence continues at coordinate 955,570 of CBDANO010000005.1, read as the reverse complement.
AGATAGCTTGCGGCATGGCCAACTACGGGGCGGAAGCAATTTCCCGAATCCGAGGAGTCCGGTCCGAGCAAATCCAGGGAGCCTTGGGCTACGACTACGGCCAAGAGGTAGTGCACCGGAACAACCTGGCCCTGCTCTAGGACGTTTGCGGAGGAACATGACTACCAAGACGACCGACGATTTGGTAATCAAGGCCAGGGCGGCCCGGGCCGCCGGCCGCGTCTTGGCCCAAACGTCTACCCTAGTAAAAAACCGGGCCCTCCTCGGCATTGCCGACGCCTTGGAAGGGGACCAGGCGGCGGTTTTGGAAGCAAACCGGCGGGACTATCAAGCGGCCCAAACCGGCGGCCTGAGTGAAGCCATGCTCGACCGCCTCCGGTTGACTCCCGACCAGCTCGAGAGTATGGCTCAAGACGTTCGCCGCGTGGCGGCCTTGCCCGACCCGGTGGGGGAAACTCAGGACATGACCACCCTTCCCAATGGCTTGTTGGTGGGCAAGCGGCGAGTCCCCTTGGGAGTCGTCGCCAGCATCTACGAGAGCCGCCCCAACGTTAGCGTGGATATTTCGGCCCTTTGCGTCAAGTCGAGCAATGCTTGCTTGCTGAGGGGCGGTAAAGAGAGCTTGCATTCCAACACCGCCCTAGTTGAACTGGTCCGGCGGCGCATTTCCCAGGCCGGCGTGCCGGAGGACGCGGTACAGTTTATCGACAACCCGGACCGGGCCTTGGTGGACGCCATGCTGGGTCTGAAGGAATACATCGACTTGGTGGTCCCCCGGGGCGGTCCCGGGCTGATTCAGTTCGTGGCGGACCATGCCGCCATGCCCGCCGTAACCGGCGGCGTCGGGGTTTGCCACACCTACGTTGACCGGGCGGCGGACGTTGAAATGGCCGCCAACATCATATTCAACGCTAAAGTGCAGCGGCCCACCGTTTGTAATGCCTTGGACACGGTGCTGGTGCATTCCGGAGTAGCCCGCAAATGCTTGCCCCGGGTCGCAAATCAGTTGTCCTTGGCCGGCGTGGAGTTGCACTGCGACCACCGGGCGTTAAGCATCCTGGGGCCGAATCCCGGGCCGAAGATAGTGCCCAGCAGCGAAGAGGACTGGGGCAAAGAGTTCCTATCGCTCACCGCCGCGGTGAAGGTGGTGGACTCGCTGGATGAAGCCTTGGGGCACATCGAGGTTTACGGCTCCGGCCACTCCGAGGCGATAGTAACCGAAGACTATTCGGCGGCGATGCGCTTTCTGGACGAAGTGGACGCCGCGGCGGTATTCGTTAACGCCAGCACCCGGTTCACCGACGGCGCTCAGTTTGGCTTAGGCGCCGAGGTGGGCATCAGCACTCAAAAGTTCCACGCCAGGGGCCCCTTGGGTCTTCGAGAGCTCACGTCCTATAAGTGGGTAATCATGGGCAGCGGTCAAGTTAGAGAATAGACGGGGAGGTGAGGCGTGGCGGATTTTAGCTTCGAGCGCGAGGTGCGCACCCCATATTCCGAAGCCTATACCATTCGGGAAGAGGACCGCCCCGTTGGACGTATCGACATCCATTTTGCTGATGGCGTCGTGCACCTGTCCGTTGCTGTTGACGAGAGTCTGACCCAAGATTCCATCCAAGAAATAATCGACACCGTAGACGAGGACATGGTGGACGCTGTTGGCATCGTCCGGGAAGGGTTCGTCGTCCATGTCTTTCAAGGACGAGAGACCGGCGTTTTTAGCGACCGGGGTTTCGGCGACAACGGAAACGAACAGTAGCCGGCCTCAGAAAAAAGAGCAACCGGGGTTTCGGCGGCAATGGAAAGAACAATAGCCGGTCTGAACGGGGGCGTTGGATGCTGCGGGAGAGTCGGGCCTAGCTTCGTTTGCGTCGGAGAGCCTTCTCGGCGGCCGCTTGCACCCGCTCCGGACTGAGCCCGCTCCGGGCCATGAGCTCGTCGGCCTTGCCGGAGCCGGTGTATCCTAGGAGGGCCACCATCTCCAGCGGCACGGGGTGGCCTTGGCCGACTACCTGGGCCACGATGCTGCCCAAGCCGCCGTGTATGTAGTGCTCCTCGGCGGTGACTATAGCCCCCGTTTCCCTGGCCGCGGCCAAGATCGTTGCTTCATCCACCGGCTTCAACGTAGCCATGTTGATTACCCTGGCGTGAATACCCGATTGCGCGAGGAGTTCGGCGGCGTCTAGGCTTACCGAGACCATGACGCCGGCGGCAATAATCGTGAGGTCTCCGCCTTCCCGCAGCACTTCCGAGCGCCCCAACACGAACTTATGCGGTCCGTCGTGGACAACGGGCGTGGCGGCCCGGGCCAAGCGGATGTAGAAAGGGCCCTCGGTCTCAGCTGCGGCGCGCACCGCCTGAGCGGTTTCCACCGAGTCGGATGGGACGACGACGTTGAATCCCACAAGGGAGCAAGCCAACGCCAAGTCCTCGATGCCGTGAGCCGACATCCCGTCCTCGCCAGTAAGGATGCCGGCGTGAGTGCAGACCAGCTTCAGGTTGAGGTGAGGCTGGGCCACGAGCACCCGCAACTGATCGAAGGGTCTGCCCACGCCGAACACCGCGAATGTGCTCACGAAGGGGATCTTGCCCGAGGCTGCCAACCCGGCAGCCACGCCGATCATGTTCTGCTCGGCGGGGCCGAAGTCGAAGAACCGGTCCGGGTATTGGTCGCGCCAGAGATGCGTAAATACCGACACGTTGAGGTCCCCGCCTAGGACCACGATGTCCGGGTGGTCTTCGGCAATTTCCAGCAGGGTGCGGCCGTAGGTCTCCCGGGTGGCGGCCTTCGTCCTCTGGGCAGCCATCAGGCCAACTCCTTCATGGCTTGCTCGAACTCCTCATTGTTGGGCGCCCGCCCGTGGAACCCCGGGTTGTTTTCCATGAAAGAGACGCCCTTGCCTTTGACGGTGTGGGCGATGACCGCCGTGGGCCGGGCCCGCCGGGCCCGCGCCTTGTCGATGGTAGCAAGCAAGGAGTTGAGATCGTGGCCGTCCGTTTCCATTACTCGCCAGCCGAAGGAACGCCACTTGTCAGCCAGTGGTTCCAGGGACATCACCTCGTCGGTGAACCGGTCGTTCTGTATTCGGTTGCGGTCTATGATGGCGATCAGGTTGGTCGCCTTGTGATGGGAAGCCGCCATGGCGGCTTCCCATACTTCACCCTCGTCGCACTCGCCGTCGCCCAGCAGGGCGTATACCAGGTACTCTCTACCGTCCAGCCGGGCGGCAAGGGCGCACCCCAACGCGAAGGATAGCCCCATGCCCAGGGAACCCGAGTTCATTTCCACCCCCGGCGTCATGGGGTGGGCGTGGCCTTGAAGCCGGCTGTCCAGCTTGCGGAAAGTGGCCAACTCTTCTCGCGGGATGTAACCGGCGCGGGCAAGGACGGCGTACAGACCCGGTGACGCATGCCCTTTGCTCAGGACCAGCCGGTCCCGATCGGGCCATCTAGGCTCCGACGGGTCGTGGCGCATGGCATGAAAATATAAGGCTATCAGGACTTCCAACTCGGAAAGCGAGCCGCCCGGATGGCCGCTTCCCGCTTTGTAGATGGTTTCGACTATGTCGCGGCGCAACTCCCGGGCTATCGCCTCTAGCTCGGCCACGCTAAGACCGCTGTTTCCAGATTTCTTCATAGTCTCGTTATTGCTTCCCGCGGCGGCCTGCTCCTACCGCCGCTTCTTTCCAAAGCCCAAGAATTGCCGCTTCCATGTAGCCCCCAATAGCTCCCATGTAGAAAGTAGGCAGGGCTTTTCGACGGCAAGATTATAAGCCCGCCTCGCCGGAGTGTCTAGACAACGACTGCACTTCGGTAACACTTAGTTTTGAGGCAACACGGGCATTGAGCTCGTTTGGGAAAACGCGAGACGGTGGCAAAGCTGGAGCGTCGAACCTATAATTCTTTCCATTGGCCTATGGTGATCGATAGCCACTGTCACGTCTTGCCTCCCGGTTTTCGGGGCCGGCGGGCCGAGCTGCTGCGCCGAGACGCTACCTACGCTGCCCTTTTCGCTAAAGCCGACGCCCCCATGGCCGCCGCCGAGGACTTGCTCTCAGCCATGGACCGGGCAGGAATCTCCCGCGCTTGTATAATCGGCATGGGCTGGACCGACCCGGAGTTGGCCCGGGAGGCCAACGATTACATCATCGAATCGGTCGATAGACACCGGGACCGGCTTGTCGGCTTCTGTTCGGTCAACCCGGCTTGGGGGGAACAAGCGATAGTGGAGGTGGAGCGCTGCGCCGCCGCGGGGGTCAAGGGGATTGGGGAGCTTCACCCGGATACCCAGGGGTTGGACATCACGAGCAGCCCGGATATGGCGCCGCTGATGGATGCGGCCCGCCGGCTGGGTCTGCCGGTGGTGGTGCACGCCTCGGAACCGGTAGGCCATCAGTACCCGGGGAAGGGCCGGACCACCCCGGACAAGCTCTATCAACTCATCAAGAATTTCCCGGAGAACACCATAATATGCGCTCATTGGGGCGGTGGGCTTCCGTTCTATGCGCTAATGCCCGAATTACCCGGAGTCCTTGAGAATGTCTACTTCGACACGGCGGCGTCGCCTTTCTTGTACCGGGCCCAAGTGATTCCCACCGTCGCCGGCTTGGTGGGCGCGAACAAGATATTGTTCGCTACGGACTTTCCGCTCATCCAGCCCGAGCGGCTCTTGCGGCAGGTACAGGATTCCGGCTTGGACCAAGCAGACAAAGAGGCTATTCTGGGCGGCAATGCGGCTCAACTGCTGGCGCTATAACAGCCCCGCATTCTTCGCGGGCCTTGTACTTGCGGCGCTTTACATAACCATGCCGGGTAAGGACGGACTATCGCGGAGGTAGAGACGGCGTGGAAGAGTTTCCCACCCTGAGGGACTATCTGGAGAAAGACTTGGCCATCGTGTTCGTGGGGCTAAACCCCTCGGAGTACTCCGTCAAGGCGGGCCACTACTTCGCCAACCCCCAGAACCGGTTTTGGGCCGCGCTGAACCGGTCCGGCTTGGTGGGCCAAGAGGTGACACCCCAAGACGACGCCGGTCTGCTTCGCTATGGCATCGGCTTTACCGACGTGGTAAAACGGCCCACCCGCCAGGGTTCGGGATTAAGGGCCGCGGACTTCCGCCGTTGGGCACCGGAGTTGCGGGCCAAGCTGCGGTGCTGCGCTCCACTGATAGCCGCCTTTCACGGGGTCATGGCCTATTCGGCTTACTTGAGGTACGCCGAAGGAATCAAAGACCGGCCGGAGTTGGGACTGCAACCCCAAACCATCGGAAGGGCCAAGGTATTCGTGGTACCCAATCCAAGCCCTGTCAACGCCCAATACTCTTTGGACGACTTGGTCCATTGGTACCATTGCCTGAGGGATTTGAGGATGGAGTTGGAGAGTTGAGCCGGGCTGAAGAAACCCTTCGCGCGTTCGTGGCTATCCGCGTCTCGCCGGCCGCCGTATCGGTCCTTGAAGAAGCCATTCGAGTGTTGGAGGCACAACTGCCCCGGGAAGTGCGTTGGGTAAACCCCGACGGGATTCACCTGACGCTGAAGTTCTTGGGCAACATCGCGCCGCACCAAGCAAGGGACGTGCTGGATGTCATGGGTAGAAGCGCGGCCGCGGTCGAACCCTTTTCCATTGGACTGTCCGACTTGGGAATGTTTCCCAACCCCAAGAGGCCCAGGGTGGTCTGGGCGGGAATTCGCGGCGAGGTGGACCCCCTTCAAAAGCTTCAAGCCGGGCTGGAACGAGGGGCTTGGGAATTGGGACTCTCTAAGGAAACGCGCCCCTTCAGTCCTCACCTCACTTTGGGCCGGGTCAGGGAACAGGCCTCCGAAAGCGCCCACCGCAGTACCGGCGCGGTGATTTCGGCCACTCCCTTGGGGGCCAGTGAACCCTGGCGGGTGGAGGCTGTTCACCTGATACGGAGCCGGTTGGGGCCGGGCGGAGCAAAGTACTGCGAATTGGGGTCGGCGCGACTGGGAAATGGCTAGCTCCGCCCGCATGTGTTGCATACCATGACTGCGCTTGATGGGCGTTTCAAAGTCCCTTCTCCCTGGAGAGAAGGTTAGCATGAGGGGGCGTTTCTGAATGGGTGTTTCAAAAGTCCCTTCTCCCTGGGGGAAAAGTCTGGGGGCAACCGAGATGGTCCGCGGCAAATTGGCACAACCTGGCACCGTAGGGGCGGGTTTCAAACCCGCCCCTACGGTGCCAATTACCACTACGGGACGGTTGCGCCGGTTCGTTTTGGCCGCGCCGGGAATCGCCCTCACCCTGCCCGCTCCTAAGTTGGGAGAGGGAACTTTTTCAACACCCTCTTGGAGAAAGGGATTTCGTGGATAAATCAACAACCGTTATCAAGCCTCTGGCGCCCTTCGACTTCGAGTTGACGGCAGGCTACCACACCTATTTCCAAGGCAGGTACGGCACCGACTCGATAGAAGGAGGGGTCTTCCGCCGGTTGCTGGACTTGGACGGCAAGCTGGTCCTAGCGTCGGTGCGGTCAGAAGGCAGCGTTGAAGCGCCCAAGTTGATGGTAGAGTTGCAGGGCAACCGCTTGGTGTGTGAGGACGCCGCAGCCGCGGCCTCGCGGGTAGGCTGGCTGCTGGGGGCCAACCAAGACCTGTCAGGGTTTTATGAACATTGTGGAGACCAACAGGGCATGGCGGACATCATCCGGCGCTTCCACGGTTTGCATTTGCCCCACACGCCTACGGTATTCGAAGCCTTGGTGCTGGCGGTCTTGGGCCAGCAGATCTCGGCCAACGTGGCCCGAGTTATCCGCACTTTGCTCATCGAAACGTATGGACCGAACCGGACCTTCGATGGAGAGACCTATTACTCCTTTCCGCGCCCCCATACCCTAGCCGCTCTTTCCGTGGAGGAACTCCAAGCATTGAAACTTAGCCGGCGCAAAGCGGAGTATGTTCAGGGAATCGCCAAAGCGGCCCTGGAGTTCTCGCCGGTTGGTCTGGAATCCCTGCGCGAAATGGCCGACGACGAAGTAGTAGCGAAAATCGTGGAGTTGCGGGGCGTAGGGCATTGGACCGCCCAATGGCTGTTGGTCCGGGCCTTGGGCAGGCCCGACGCCTTGCCTCTCGGGGACTTGGCGCTGCGCCGGGTGGTATCAAGGGTATTCTTCAAAGGAGAGGACCTGAACGACGCCCAACTGGAGGAGTTCGCCGCCCGTTGGTCGCCATGGCGCGCCTACGCTACGGTGTACTTGTTCACCGCCCTCCGGGGCGGGATGGCGTGAGGGTTACCGGAACATATTCATCAGGTTGGCCGGGTTGCGGGAACGGGACATCTGGCGGACCAGCTTCTGGGTCTGGCGGAACTGGTTCAGCAGTTGGTTGATGTCCTGGGGAGTGGTGCCGCTGCCCTTGGCGATGCGCCGCCGCCGGCTACCGTTGATGATTTCCGGCCGCCGCCTTTCGTCGGGCGTCATCGAGCGGATCATCGCTTCCACTTTCCGCACCTGACCGTCCTCCAGCGCCCCGATGGGCAGCTTCTTGCTTAGCTGGTTCATGCCGGGGATCATCTCCATGATCTGGCTCAGCGACCCCATGTTCTTTACGCTTTGAATTTGCTCTAGGAAGTCTCCCAGGTCGAAGGTGGCTTGGCGGAACTTCCGCTCCAACTCTTTGGCTTGCTTCTCGTCAACCGCGTCCTGGGCCTTCTCGATGAGGGTCATCACGTCGCCCATAGCCAGGATGCGGGAAGCCATTCGGTCGGGGTGGAATTGCTCCAATGCGTCGGCCCTCTCACCCACGCCCACGTACTTGATGGGGACGCCGGTGACCCGGGTGACCGACAGGGCGGCCCCGCCTCGGGCGTCGCCGTCCAGCTTGGTCAGGACCAAACCGGTCAAAGAGACTCGATGGTGAAACTCCTGGGCCGCGTTTACCGCGTCCTGGCCGGTCATGGCATCGACCACCAGCAGGATCTCTTGAGGAGACACCGCCGACTTGACTCTTTCCATCTCCTTCATCATTTCGTCGTCGATGTGGAGCCGGCCCCCGGTGTCTACGATGGCCCAGGTTACGCCCAACTCCTCGGCCCGCTTTACGCCATTACGGGCGGCCTGCTCAGCCGAAGCGTCCTTGGGGTCCTCCGAGTAGACCGCAATGTCCAACTGACGGCCCAGGGTTTCCAGTTGTTGGATGGCTGCGGGCCGGCGAAGGTCGGCCGCCACCAGCAGCGACCGGTGCCCTTGACGGCGCAGGGCCAAAGCCAGCTTGGCGGCTGTGGTGGTCTTGCCCGAGCCCTGCAGTCCGACCAGCATAATGACTGAGGGCGGTTGACTGGACGGGGCCAGTCGGTGGTCGCCGCCCCTAAGTAGGTCGGTAAGCTCTTCATGCACCACCTTGACCACTTGCTGGCCGGGGGTCAAGCTTTCCATCACTTCGGCGCCCAAGGACCGTTCCTTGACCTTGGCGGCAAAGTCCCGGGCCACCCGGAAGTTGACGTCGGCCTCCAGCAGCGAGCGGCGCACTTGGCCGAGGGCTTCGTCAATATCCTTTTCGGTCAAGCGGCCCTTACTGGACAGCTTTTGGAAGATGCCCGTGAGCCTTTCGGTCAGGTTTTCAAACATCCAACCCTTCCTTTTGTTTTTCGTTGGTCAGCCCCGGAGCCGCGGGTATGGGCCGGCCCCGTTACTAGAGGCAATGGACCGATTGTAGAGTGCCCGCGCGGGCAGGGTCAAGGTGAATAGGCCGGCCTATTCCCACCGGAACAGCCTTGCGGCCACCACAAAGGAAATAGCCAGCCAGACCGCCAGACCCAGAACGTTCCAACCCTGGGACCACAGGACCTCTCCATCTATGGCCACGTTGCGCATAGCTTCGATCAAGTAGGTAAGCGGAAGAAAGTCGGTGACCGATTCCAAGGCTGCGGGCATGGCGTTGCGCGGGAAGAATACCCCGGAGAGGAACATCATGGGCAGCGCGATCACGTTGGCGATGGGGGCGGCCACTTCCTCGCTGCGGGCCCAACCGGAGACCGCGAAGCCCAAACTGACGAACACCCCGCCGCCCAGCAGGGCCAGCACTATCACCGACGCCAAGTTCCCCGCCAACTCCACGTTGAAGAAGGCCACCGCCACGCCGATCAGTATCAGCGTCTGGATAATGGAAACCGCCAGCCGGGTGACCACTTGGCCAAACAGGAAGCTGGCCGGCCGTACCGGCGTGGCCAACAAGCGGCGCAAGATGCCCCGGTTCTTCATTTGGACGAAGGTGAAAGCCACGCTAAACAGGCCCATCTGCATGATAGACATAGCAACGACTCCAGGCATCAGGAAGTCGATGAAGCGCAGGTTGCGGCTTTCCACCGGCTGGGCCGCCACGGTAAAACGGCGCGGCGTTTCACTGACGGCAAAGGTCATTTCGTCGAGAAGCTGCCGCACGATGGATTGGCCCACTTGGACTTCCCGGGTCTGTCCGGTGTTGTAGAAAATTCTTACGGAGTCTGGTCCTCCGGGCCGCGCGAAGCCTTGGGGTATTACCAGCACCAAGTCCCGGTCGCCGTTGGACAGGGCCAGTTGTTCCGCTTCCTCGGTGTCGCCGGTGGTCAGGTCGAAGGTCTCCATCCCCTCCAAGCCGCCGACCAGCCGGCGGGAAGCTTCATTCTGCGCTTGGTCGATCACCCCCAAGTCGACTTTGCCCAGGTCTCCAAAGTTCAAGACGCCGAAGATGATCATGATGACGAGGGGCAAGAAGAAGGTCCAAAAAATGGCCTGCCGGTCCCGGAACCACATCTTCAGGGAAGCGACGGTAAGCACCCACGTAGGGTTGGCCCCCAGCATCAAGTATCCCGCAGGGCCCGGCCGGTTATGTCGATGAACACGTCTTCCAGGTTTGCCGCTTGCTCCGTCCGCTCTTTGCGGAAGCCTTTGGCCAGAAGCTGGTCGATAAGGGCTTGGGGCGTGTCTAAGGCCACGATCCGGCCCTGGTCCATGATGGCCACCCGGTCGCACAACTCCTCCGCTTCCTCCATGTAGTGGGTGGTCAGCAGCACCGTGCGGCCCTGCACCTTGAACTCTTTGATCAATTCCCACATGTGCCGCCGGGCCTGAGGGTCAAGGCCGGTGGTAGGTTCGTCGAGAAACAGGACTACCGGGTCGTTCACCAGGGTAGTGGCGAGGGAGAAGCGTTGTTTTTGCCCGCCGGAAAGCTCCTTGTACATGGACTTTGCCCGGTCCTCCATTTCCACTTGCCGCAGCAGGGCCGGGGCGTCTACCCGGCGGTGGTAGATGCTGGCGAACACACCCAGGATTTCCGCAAGACTGAGCCGGTCGAAGAAGGAAGTCGATTGGAGTTGAATGCCGATTAGGGATTTGACGCCCCGGGGGTCTTGCTGTACGTCAATCCCCTTTATTCGGGCGGCGCCCGTGTCGGGGAGCCGCATCCCTTCCAGGATCTCCACCGTGGTGGTCTTTCCCGCGCCATTGGGACCCAAAATGCCGAATACCTCGCCGGCTTGGATGGAGAAAGAGACCCCGTCTACCGCCCGCAGGGCGCCGTAGGCCTTGCAAAGGTTTTCTACTACAACTATCTTGTCGCCGTTGTTTGCTTGGGCCACTGCACTCATCTCAGCCGCCGTTGTTCCTTTGTAACGCTCTTATTTCGGTCATTGCGCCGGCAACCCTAATTCCGGTTTGAAAAACTTGCCCACCGGGTTAATTATATTAGCCTTTTCCTTGGTGGCCATTGTCTTGCCGCGGCCCGCGTTTTAGGTCCCGTCAGCCGGAAAACCGCCGGCGCGCTTGTGCTAGAATGACGGCGGCCACGGCGGGTTGAGGCGCTGCGGCAACCCGGTGATTGCCGGGGGCCGGCCGACCCACCATTTACCTCGGAGCATATCCATGATACCCCTTTCTCTCAACATGGAGAACTTCTTGTGCTACCGGAGAAACGTCCCCACCTTGGATTTCACCGGTATCCACTTGGCTTGCCTCTGCGGGGCCAACGGCCATGGGAAGTCGGCGCTGTTGGACGCTATTACCTGGTGTTTGTGGGGCAAGGCCCGGGCGAGGACCCACGATGAGCTAATCTCTTATGGGGCCGACCAATGCCGCGTGGAGTTGGATTTCCTGGCCCGGGATACGCACTATCGGACGGTGCGGATCCACGCCCGCGGTGGAGGCAGACGCCGGCAAGGGGTGACCGACCTACAGTTGCTGGTGCTCAACGGCGGTTCTTCCGAGCCGATTACCGGGAATAACATCCGGGAGACCCAGAAGAAGATAGACCAGTTCGTGGGGATGGACTACGAGACCTTCACCAACTCTGCTTTCCTGCTCCAAGGCCGGGCCGATGAGTTTAGCAACAAGGCTCCCGCCGACCGGAAGGCCGTGTTGGCCAAGATCTTGGGCTTGGAGGCATACGACCGGCTTCGGGACCTGGCCAAGGAGCGGTCCGATGATTGCAAGAGCAACGCCATATCCCTCACGGGCGCCCTCGATCAGATGCACAGCCAGGTCGAGCAGATAGGCGACCTGTCCGGCGCATTAGGAGCGTTGGACGAACAATTCGACAGACTCTCAGGCGAGTTGGAGGAACGCCTGCGGGAGACCGACTCCTTACGGGCCAAGGTTACCGAGTTGCAACAACTGGCCCACCGGTTTATCGAAGCCCAAGCCCAAATGGGCACTTTAGTCCAAGACATGGACCAACTAGAGTCCGGCTTGAAGATCGGGCGGGACCGCATCCAACAATACCGAACCCTTCTTGAGCAGTCACCAACTATTCAAGAAGGGGCCCGGATGCTGAAGGAAGCCCGCCAGCGCTTCGAGGTGCTAGAGGACACCCGCCTGACCTACGATGAACTAAGCAAGGCCAAAGCCGGGTTGGCAAGCTCCATGGGCAATAAACGGGCCCGCTTGGAAACCCAAGGGGAGCAGTTGCGCCAAAAAGTAGAGGTGGAGCTTCCCGCCAAGGCCCGTGGCGAGAAGGACCTGGCGGAGCAACTGGAAAGGGCCGGGGTCAAGCTTGAAGGGCTGAAGAATGAAGACCTCGAACTTACCCGTGAACGCGAGGAACACCAGACTCTGGCCACGCGGATTGGTGAATCCCAGAGCGTTGCCGAGAGGTATAAAGCGGAAGGTCAAGAGCTGCGGTCCAAGCTGGACCTGCTCCGGCGCACCGATGGCCGGCAAGCCGTTTGCCCCCTTTGCTGGACTCCTCTAGCGGAGGACGGCTGCGTGCGCCTCGCCGAAACCTACGAAAAGGACATCGCCGAGAAGCGCAGCTTGTATAGTCTCAACGCCTCCCAAATGAAGGAATTGGAGGCTCAACGGTCGGCGTTGGAGCAAAAGCTGACGGCGCGGCAAAAGGCATTGGACAAAGCCAGACGAGACGGGGAATTGAAGCTCAGCGACTTGACACGGCGCCTAAAAGAAGCGCAGCAAACTCAGGAGGAGTTGGAGCGGTGCGAAGCTCAGCTAAGTTCCATACAGGCGGCACTATCCGACGAGAGCTACGCCGCCGAGGAACGGCCCCAGCTGCAAAGGTTGAAGAAGGAGCTGGAGGCCCTGGGCTATGACGACGAGGCCCGGCGGCAGGCCTACTCTAGGGTACAAGAGTGGCAGCACTTCGATGAGCAAGCCCGGCTGCTGTCCGACGCCGAATCCAACCTCCCTCAAGAAGAGGAGTCGGCGGCTCGGGCCGAACAGATGCTGCTGCGGCGCAAGGCCGAGCTAGCCGCCTTGGAAGAACGGCGCCAAGCCGATAAAGCGGCCGCCGCCGCCCTCCCGGAGTGGGAGGCCAAGCTCAAGGCTTCTGAAGAGGAACAACGGCAGTTGGATGGCCGGCGTCAGGAATTAGTCGCCCGGCGCGGGTTCTTGGAAGGCGAAATGCAAAGACTCGGGGTATTGAAGCAGGAAATTGCCGATAGCTCCGCCCGTCTAGCCGAGTTCCAGACCGACCAGAGCATATTCCAAGAGTTGGTGACGGCGTTTGGACGTCAGGGAGTCCAAGCGATGCTCATTGAGACGGTCATCCCCCAATTGGAGGAGGAAGCCAACACCTTGCTGGGGCGCATGACCGACAATCGAATGCACCTAAAGCTGGAGACCCAGCGGGAGCGGCGCACCGGGCGCGGGGACCCCATTGAAACCCTGGAGATTCACGTCGGCGACGAGCTAGGTCCTCGCAGCTACGAAATGTACAGCGGCGGCGAGGCCTTCCGGGTGAACCTGGCCCTCCGCATTGCTCTATCCAAGGTCCTTGCTCACCGAATGGGCGCCCCGCTGCCCATCCTGTTCATCGACGAAGGATTCGGCACCCAGGACAACGCCGGGCGGGAACGGATCTTGGATGTCATCGGCGCAATCCAGCAAGACTTCGATAAGATCATAGTAATTACTCACTTGGACGATCTTAAGGACGTGTTTCCTGTCCGTATCGAGGTCCAGAAAGAGGACAGCGGCTCCACCTTTTGGCTCAGTTAGCGTATTAGTCCGGGAGACCCGGAGATCTTCAGTTCTTGCCTCGCGCCGCCCGCCTTCGAACAACTTGATTATTATTCGCTGAGAAGGGGTGTTAATGCTTACCGAAAAAGTTAGGGCCTTCGTGGCGCAGACCCATCGCGGCGTGATTACAACCTTTCGCCGCAGCGGAGCGGCCCAGATGAGCATTGTAAGCTGCGGTCCGTTGAGAAACGGCGTGGCTTTCACCGTTACCGAGGAGCGGGCCAAGCTAAAGAACTTGAGACGAGACCCGCGCTGCTCGCTGCTGGTATCCAACGAGAGTTGGTGGGGATTCGTAGTCCTAGAAGGGCGCGCTCAGGTTCTGTCCGCCGATAACACGGACGCCGAGGAGCTGCGTTTGGCCCTGAGAGACACGTACCGGACCGCCTCGGGAGAGGAGCACCCCGATTGGGACGAGTACGACCAAGCCATGCGAGACGACCGGCGCTCGGTCGTGATAGTCGTTCCGGACCACGTCTACGGGACGGCGGTTTAGGGGCCCGGCGCCCGGGCTCATTCAATCAGCGATAATACTCTCTTGATGATACTTGATTATTCTCAAATCTCCGGCCATCCTAACCTTCTCCCCAAGGGAAGGGACTTTTGAAACGCCCATTGAGAGGGCCCCTACTTCTGACAGGCGGGGCAGAAACAGGTGCCCCGCCCCCGCACCCGGATGGCCGAGACCGGGCTTTCGCAACGCGGGCATGGTTCGCCGTCTTTCCGGCTGAGAGACCAAGCGTCGAGACCCATAGGCGGGTCCGGCCAGCTTTCGCTGCGGCTGGCGTCGTACTGTTCCAAGGCGGTGGTAAGGGCCGCCACGATGGAGCCGCGCAAACGGGAGATTTCGTCGGCCGATAACCCCGAAGCCGGCCGCAGCGGGTGGATGCCCGCCAGGAACAGGGACTCGTCGGCATACAGGTTCCCCATCCCCGCCACGATTGACTGCTCCAACAGCAAGGCTTTTACCGGCGCGTTTCTTCCCTTGAAGCTAAGGGCCAGGCCCTCGGAGGTAAATCCATCCTCCAGCGGTTCCGGGCCCAGAGGCGGCAGCGCCTCCGCGGGGTCGTCGGCCAGCCACAGCTTGCCAAACTTTCGTCCGTCGATGAAACGCAGCTCGCTGCCGTCGTCCAAGGAAAAAGTGTGACGGACCATGGGATGGGCGGGCTGCTCCCGGTCCTGGACCCGCAGCTCTCCGGTCATGCCCAAGTGAACGATCAACGTCCGGGTCTTTGGCGGAGCGGCCTCGCCCAAGTTTATCAGCAGGTCTATCAGTATGTACTTGCCGCGGCGGCCGACGCTCTCCACCTTGCCGCCGGCGACTCCGGAAAGAAACTCGTCCAGCGATGGACTACGCACCGCCTTGGGCCAAGAGATATCAGCGCCGGTGAAAGCGCGCCCCGGCAGGTCTGCTTGTACCAGGTAGCGGCGGGTATTTTCGACCTCCGGGAGCTCCGGCATCGCAGGCGGCTCTAGACCCGCCGGACTCCCAGCGTAACTTCCATGCCTTCCACTTTGAGCAATTCGGACTTGGCACCGTCTTGCGGCGCCCCCACCACCAACTCTTCACTGAGCGTCTCTTGGCGGATGTAGTCGCCAAAGGCGCCGGTCATGACTCGAGCGATTTCTTCCGGCGCCTGGTAGCAAGTAATGATCCGGTCGGTGACTTCGAAGTCCGCCGCCCGCCGCAAGTTCTGAATCCGGTGCACCAGTTCCCGGGCCAAGCCCTCTTCGGCCAGCCCGGGGGTGACCGTGACGTCCACGGCGACGGCGTAGCCGCCTTCCATCGTCACGACGTGGTTGCCGAGTTTGACCGTAGCTTCCGATTCCTCTCCGGCCTCTTGTTGGGCTTGCCGCCACACCTCGGATGCTTCATCCAACTCCAGAAGCTCTTTGATGTTCAACTCTTCCAGCACCTGCTCCCGGACCAGAGCGATGTGGTCCTTTTCACTCGGAGTCCGGATTCTTACGGCCACGCTGGAAAGGGGTTGACGCACTTTGATGCCGGCGTGGGACCTGGCCCCCCGGCCCATGCTGGCGATGCGCATCGCCAGGCGGGTCGCTTCCATTAGCGGTTGGTCTACCAGGGATGGGTCGGCCTTTGGATAGGCGGCAAGATGAACGCTGTCCGGCTGCTCCGGGTCCACTTGGCAAACCAAGTTTCGATAAATCTCTTCGGTCACGAAAGGGGCCAAGGGCGCCATGAGTTTGGTCAGCGTCACTAGACAGGTGTGCAGAGTAACGTACCCGCCAAGCTTGTCGGCGTCATTCTCGCTGCGCCAGAACCGACGCCGGGAGCGGCGCACGTACCAGTTGGAAAGCCGGTCGATAAACTCTTGGATGCGGCGCCCGGCGTTGGTGGGGTCATAAGCATCCAGGTAATCGTCTACCTGGGAAATCAGCGTGTTGAGCTCGGACAGTATCCACCGGTCCAGTTCATTTTCCGGACGCCACCCCGCCGGTTGTTGGTCCGGGTGGTACCGGTCGATGGAAGCGTAGTTGGTAAAGAAGGAGTAAACGTTCCACAGAGTCAACAGTACCCGGCGCAGGGTCTCGTTCACCAGCTTGTCGGAGAACCGGCGGGGCTCGCCTGGGTGGGACGCCGTGAAAAGGTACCAGCGCAAGGCGTCGGCGCCGTGCCGGTCCAGCAAGGGCATCGGCTCGACTACGTTGCCGACCCGCTTGCTCATTTTGCGGCCCTTTTCATCCAGTACCAGGCCCAAGCAGATGACGTTCCGGTAGGAGGGCTGCCCCTTGAGCAAAGTGGATATGGCGTGCAGACTGTAGAACCACCCGCGGGTCTGGTCTACCGCTTCGCAGATGTAGTCGGCTGGATAGCGGCCGTCCTCCACCATGTTTCCGTTTTCGAAGGGATAGTGCCACTGGGCGAAAGGCATTGCTCCGGAATCGAACCACGCATCCATTACCTCGGGGATGCGGTGCATCCGCCCGTCGCAGTCCTCCGAAGGGCAGGCGAGGAGGATTTCGTCGACGTAAGGGCGGTGCAAGTCTAGGTTGTCCACTTGGTCCCGGTGCTCAGGGACGGCGTGGTCCTTGAGTTCCGCGGTACTGCCGATGCACAACGCTTGTCCGCATTTCCGGCACTCCCAGATGGGTATGGGTGTCCCCCAATACCTTTCCCTGGAGATGGCCCAGTCAACGTTGTTGCGCAGCCACTCGCCGAACCGGCCCTCTTTTATGTACTCGGGGTACCAATTGATGCGGCCGTTGCCGGCGACCAGTTGCTCTTTATAAGCGGAGGTGCGGATGTACCAAGAGCTTTTGGCGTAGTAGAGGAGGGGCGTGTCGCAGCGCCAGCAGAAGGGGTAGGTGTGGCGGTAGATGTCCCGGTGATATAGATGGCCCCGCGCCTTCAGGTCGTCTAGGATTTCTTCGTCGGCGTCTTTGACGAACTTGCCGGCAAATGAGTAGGCGCCGGTGATGTTACCCTGCAGGTCTACCGGCTGTACGAAGGCCAGACCCTTTTCCCGGCCAAGGATCAAGTCTTCGTCGCCGAAGGCGGGAGCTACGTGAACGATGCCGGTGCCGTCTTCCAACGAGACGAAGTCGGCGGCAACCACGCTGGGGGTCAGACCGCCGGCCGGCGCCAACGCGGTGTTGGTCCCGTCGGCCGCTCCGTCCCTCCCCGTAAACTGCTGGATGTCCACGCCGTGTTTAGCCGGCGGGTAAAGGGGTTGATACGGGATGCCGACCAGGTCCTCCCCCCTCAGGGAAGCAATGAGAGTGTAGGGACCCTTGATGATTGTTTCCAGGAGTCGAGTTGCTAGGACCAAGCGCTCCCGGCTATCCTCGGGGCCCAACTCCACCATCGAATAGTCAGCCGCATCGTTGACCGCTAGGGCCGTGTTACCGGGGAGAGTCCATGGCGTGGTTGTCCATGCCAGCAAATAGGTGGGGATTGGCGACCCCCAAATAGTCCCTTCTCGACCGTCATCGGCGCCAGTCCCCCGGGTAGACCTGGAGTCGGCGCCGCCGACTCTAAACTTGACGAACACGGAAGGGTCCGGAGTATCTTCGCGGTAGCCCAGGGCCACCTCATGGGAGCTGAGGCTGGTGACGCAACGGGGGCAGTGGGGAGTGCCCCGCATGTCCCGGTATAGAAGGCCCCGGTCCCAGAGTTCCTTCAGAATCCACCAATCCGACTCTATGTAGTCGTTGTCCAGGGTTACGTAGGGGTGGTCCATGTCCACCCAGAAACCGATCCGGTCCGTGAGGGTCTCCCACTCTTTCAGGTAATGGAACACGCTCTCGCGGCACTTCTGATTGAACCGTTGGATGCCGTATTCCTCGATTTCCCGCTTGCTGGAGAGGCCAAGCTCCCGCTCTACTTCCAGTTCCACCGGCAGACCGTGGGTGTCCCACCCGCCTTTGCGCAGGCAACGGTACCCCTTCATGGTACGGTGGCGGCATATCACGTCCTTGAACACCCGGGCCAACACGTGGTGAATACCGGGGCTGCCGTTGGCCGTGGGCGGACCCTCGAAGAGCATGAACAAAGGGGCGTCTTCCCGTTCGGTGGTGGTCCGTTGGAAAACGTTGTTGTCCTTCCAGTGCTTGAGGACGCCGGCGTCCACTTCCGGGAAGTTGACGCGGCTGGCGACGGGCTTGAACATTCCTGGCTTACCTCTGATCTAGGCGAATGTTTGGATTATCCTTCGTGGCTAAAGCTTTGTTCGAAAGCCATTATAGCGTAACGTCAACAGGACGCGGCGAGCCGGCAGCGTGAAGACGGGCGATGAACGTCCGTAGTGGATGTACTTCCGTATGACGTTGGAAGATTGATATGCTCCGGCTAGCGCCAATGCCGGTAGAAGTGGTTGAGCGGCCCGTGTCCTTTACCAACGGAGAAGGAGCGGCTGATAGCTTCGGTCACGTATTCTTTCGCTAGGGCCACCGCTTGCAGCAAACTCATGTCTTTGGCCAGTCCCGCAGCAATTGCCGAGGCGAAGGAGCAGCCGGTGCCGTGGGTGTTGGTAGTGTTGATACGGGGGGAGGAAAACTCATGAAAACCGCGACCGTCGTAGAACAAGTCCTTGGCCGTACCCTTCCGGTGGCCCCCTTTGACCACCACGGCTTGGGCGCCCATGTCCAGTATTTCCTTGGCGGCGCGGCGAGCCTCTGCATCGTCGGTGATCCGCAGTCCGGTTAGGGCCTCCGCCTCAGGAATGTTAGGCGTGACCACTGACGCTTTGGGCAACAGCCGGCGCCGTAGAGCTTCAATGGCGTCCTCCCGCAGGAGCGGGTCCCCGCTTTTGGCCACCATAACCGGGTCCACCACCAGCCAGGGAACGTTGCGCCGCTCCAGTCCGGCCGCTACGCACTCGATGATGGAGCCGCTGGCCAGCATGCCTGTCTTGACCGCGCCGGTACCGATGTCGGCGAGTACCGCTTCCATCTGGGCGGCTATGACATCCGTAGGTATTTCGTGTACGTCGGTAACCCCCACCGTGTTTTGGGCCGTAACGGCGGTCAACACCGACGTTCCATACACGCCGAGAGCGGCGAAGGTCTTCAGATCGGCTTGGATACCGGCGCCGCCGCCCGAGTCGGAACCGGCGATGGTCATGGCTGTGGGGACGGTGCTCATTCGGGCCAGTCCTCACTTCCGTAGGCCATGTCCCAGAAGAGAAGCTCATATCGGAGCACGTCACGGAAGATGCTTTGCAAGCGGGCAAGGTCGGCCGATATAACCGGGGTAGAGTCAACGGTCCCGCGGAGCCAAGCCACGAAGCCGGTCATCTCCGGGCTGCAATGAATGTCGATCCAGGACTTGTAGTAGTAATTGTCAGGACGTTTGCCCGCGCTTGTCAGGCGTTGGGCCCAGTCCAGGTAAGGCCACTCCACGGCCAACAGGGTGGTTGCCAGGTCGATGAAACTTCCTTCGTAAGCAATACGGCGTAGATAGCCGCTGTAATGCAGGGTGGTGGGCCGGCGTTCGAGGTTGGCGACGGCGTGGGGAGGCAGCCCCCTTTCTCTAAACGCTTGCTGAAATAGTCCCTCTTCGCCGCTCAGCCCCAAGTGGAGAAAGCCGACTAGACGGCGGGCGGCGTCGAAGTCCGGTGCCTTGGCCGCGGCGAGGCTCAACAGGACTGACCAGTCTTTCAGAAACAGGTAGTCTTGGTCGAAGTAGACGTCGAAGACGCTGCTGGGAAGCGTATTATCGCCCAGTTGGGTAACGAAGTGGTGAGTTACTACCCGCTCCCAGAGGGTGCCGGTACCGGCCCGCAGTTCGTCGCTCAAACCCACGAATTAGGGTCCCTCCCGAATAGACCTATATAGACCATTGGCAAAAGATTTGGACCAGGGTCTGATCCGACGGGGGTCTAATCCGGCTGCTCAGGGGGCTCGTTCTGTACTGATGTCAATCGCCAGGACGGATCATCAGCCGGTCTCTCCTTTAGGAATCCCACAGCGATGGCAGGCAGTGTCTCAATGTGAAGCCCGGTTCTCACGCCTACTTCAAGGGAGAGGCGGGCTACGGCGTCGTTGTCATCGGCCTCGACCATCATGACGTAGTCGTACCTGCCCAGCACCGCGTATTGACCGAGGACCTCGGCGCCGTCGATCTCTATATCTCGTGCGGCCTCTACCACAAGCTCATGGTTCCCGTGCACCATCTTCTGGCCGGTGGAAGTGAGGGTCCCCAGTAGGAAATACAATGCCATTGATCGCTCCTCCAGCCCGCTCTTCAATTAGCCGTTCCGGGTAAGTATATCACCGGAGGCGGAGCTAAATTGATGGGTCGAAACAAGGACACGCCCATCACCGGCCCCTTAACGCTCTTGGGAGGAACCGGCTACGAAGCTATTGTCGAAAGCGGCGTTAGGATCACCCTCGGAAGCAAGCAGGCCGTTTTCTTGCATCCACCTAGCAAAGTTGGTCCACCTGACTTCCTCTTGCGAGCCGAATTCGCCGGTCTCGGATGACCAGAGAGGAGCTAATAGATCGACTCCCGGCTTTTCAATGTCCAGGTCCACTTCCGGCCTCAGTCGTTTTAACAGGTCTACTGCAGCTTGGGGGTCCGCGATCGCATCCTGGTAGCCCCGCATGACTCCCCGAACAAAGCGCTGTACCAAGTCGGGGTCTTGGGAAATCTTGTCTTCAGTGGTCACGAGCACCAACTCGTAGAAATCGGGCACGCCGTGTTGCTCCATCCGCATGATATTGAGTTCGAAACCCTGGTTGGTGGCGGAAATTGACTCGTGTACCCAGTAAGCCCCCACGATGGCGTCAACCTTCTCGCTGATGAGGGCGGGCACCAAGTCGAATCCAACGTTGACCAACTCCACATCGTCCAGGGACAGCCCTTGGCTTTTCAGCATGGTATCCAGAAGGGGCTCGTTGTCCGGAATTCCGGGCCAACCAACGGTCTTGCCGGCCAAATCTTTAGGCTGGGAGATGCCCGACTTCTTCAGCGCCATCACCGAGTTGAGGGGGTGCTGGACCAGCGCCATGATGGATACCACCGGGATTCCCTGCTCCCGGGCGATTAGCACGCCGGTTTGGTAGTTGATACCGAAGTCGTCCCGCCCCGCCGCTACCGTTTGCAAGACGGCGGCCGGGTCCGCCGGAGGGTGTATATCCACAGTCAACCCTTCGTCGGCAAAGTACCCCTTGTCTTGAGCGACGAATAGGCCGGCATGGTTGGACCATGGAAACCAGTCCAACGACACCGACACTTCATCCAGTTGCGCGGGTGCCGTGGTGGCTTGAGGGACCGAAGTTGGCGTGGCGCCGGCCCCGCAGGCGGCTGCGGTCAGCAACAGTAACAAAGATATCGCAATCAAACCAGCCCGTGTCTTCATTGGTAAGGCGCTCCTTCCAGGCGTCACTGCCATGTTTGCTCCCGGTTCGCTTCCGGTCCATTCTCTAGGAATTGGCCGCGGCAGGCTGCGTAGGCGAATGAAAACCCTCTATTTTCAGGGCAATCCCCCATGCCGGTCGAGACCGGCGCCGCGAGGGAGGAAAATGGTATTTCGCGAAGAATGAGAGATTGGGGATGAGAAACGGCCGAAGAGGTGAATAAACATCAATTGTGTCTTAGAGCTTTGGCTTGTTTCTCCGTGTGATACCAGGGCAGCATCAACCGCTCGACCAAGCTGGCAAGCCCGAAGAGCAACATGCCCATCACGGACAAGATGACAATGGCCGCGAAAACCCGGGCGGTCAGGAACAGCGGCTGGGAATAAGTTATCAAGTACCCTAGACCGGCGCTTCCCCCTACCCACTCGCCGATGACCGCCGCGATTACGCTGACTGAGATACCAATCTTTATCCCCGAAAACATGAAAGGCAGCGACGAAGGCACCTGAAGCTTGGTAAAGACCTGCCACCGGGAGGCGCCCATGGCCCGCATCATGCTCACCATGTCCGGGTCTATAGACTTTAGGCCGTCGACCGTATTGACGGCGATGGGATAGAAGGATATCAAGGCCACCACAATCACTTTGGGCGTAATCCCGTAGCCGACCCAAATCAGGAGCAAAGGAGCTATGGCAATGATGGGAATAGTTTGGGAAGCGATCACCAAGGGGTAGACCGACCTTTCCAATATCCTCGAGTAAGCGATCAGCGCGGCCAACACCACTCCAGCCCCCAGTGCCGCCAAGAACCCCAACCCAATCTCCTTGATGGTGACCAGGGTATTGTCCCAAAGCAACGCGCGGCTGTCGGCCAACTCCCTGCCGATGGATGAAGGCGCGGGCAGTTGCCACTTGGGCACCTCACCAATCTGGACCCATAGCTCCCAGGCTCCGGCCAGGGCCGCCAGGATCACCAAGGGGGCGGCCCAAGAGCGGACAAGGGCTATGCCGGCCCTCGGCCAACTGCTGCGGAGAGGCCCAGGCCTCTCATCGTGGGATGGGGGCGCCGGCGGGTGCGGGCTTTCTTTAGTCATGGATGCTTGCTGCCGGCGCCCGGCGGCGGGGACTGCTTGGAAGTTTCCTCGTGCAGCGGGGCCAGAAGCCGCGCTTTGAGCTCGACGAAATCCCGTCCGGTGACTTGCTTGAAGTCCCGCGGCCGGGGTAGGTCTACGTCCAGCACCATTGTCGTGCCGGCCGGACGGGCGGTCAACACGTGTACCCGGTCGGACAGCAGCACCGCTTCGTCCACGTCATGGGTTATCAGGATGATGGTCTTTCCCAGGGCGCTCCATAGGTCCAACAGCCATTCTTGCATTTGGACCCGGGTCAAGGAGTCTAGGGCGCCGAAGGGTTCATCCAACAACACGACATCTTGGTCCAGCAACATGGTCCGGAGGAACGCCGCCCGCTGCCGCATGCCTCCGGACAGGGCAAAGGGGAACTGGCGCTCGAATCCTTTCAGTCCGAACAACTCGATGAATTCTGAGGCCCTCCGGCGGGCTTGGCGCCGCGGCGTTCCTTGTAACTCGAGTCCCAACGCCGCATTGTCCAAGACGGTGCGCCAAGGCAGTAACAGGTCCTTTTGCTGCATGTATCCGACCCTTCCTAGCCTTGGCCCTTCCGAGTCGCCGTTCAACTCCACCGTGCCGCCGTCGGCTTGGTCCAATCCGGCAAGAATGTTTAGCAGGGTGCTCTTGCCGCATCCACTGGGCCCAATGATGCTAACGAACTGGCCCGAGCTTACCACGAGATCGATCCCGTCAAGCACCTGCTGCCGGCGTCCGTCTATGGCGTAGGACTTATAGATGGAGTCGGCCCGGATTTTAATCGGCCGCGGGTTTCGTTGTTCCATGCCCTGTCCAACTTGATTCTTCTGTCCGGTCTTCCCCTGGGTCTTTCAAAAAAATAGGCCGCCGAGGGGAATCCTCAGGCGGCCTACCATAAACACAAATACCATAACCCGATTCCCTCCGCTGGCATTACCCAGATCAGGTTCGCAAGGGTCGGTGACATTTGCGGTCGCCCTCTCAGCCCGGCTCAACCGAGCTCCCCTACGTGCCTTGGCCTATTAAGTTGTTAAGCTTCAGGAGTGCGCTATCGCCATTATAGAAGCGAAGCCGGGGCCGTGTCAAACTGAGCTGTTGTTGACATCGGTTCGGGCCAAACCATACAATCTGAGCACCAACTGAGCACCAAAGAGAGCCACAGCCAGGCTATAACCACCGTGGGCGCTACGCGATTCCGGTTACTCCGCTCTCTGAATCCCTTTCATACCTTGCGCCGCAAAGGAGAATCACATGTCCAACTGGCCAACGGTCAAGTACAAAGAGGAAGGCATGCGCGAAGGCATGCAGATTGAAGACGCGGAGATATCGGTGGAGGACAAAGTCGAATTGCTCGACGCTTTGTCCGAGACCGGTCTAAAGAACATAGTCGTCGGGTCCTTCGTTAGCCCCAAGTGGACGCCCCAGATGGCCCGGATAGATGAAATCGTGTCCCAGTTCAACCCCAATCCCGATGTTACCTACACCGCCTTGGCTTTGAACGCTAGGGGTGTGGAGCGGGCTAGGGCTTACTCGCCGCCTCTGACTATAGAGCGGGACCCCTACCCCCGCCTGACGTGCCACCTGTGCGACGTTTTCACCCGCCGCAACACCAACCGCTCCCAGATGCAGGAGATGGAACGCTGGCCCCAGGTCGTAGCCCAAGCTCAGGAGTTGGACGTCAAAGAGGCCGGCATCGGATGCAACGCCAGTTGGGGGTCCAACTTCCTGGGTGAGTTCCCCGTGAGCAGCCTCATGAGCCTGCTGGAAAAACAGTACGGCATGTGGGAAGAGGTGGGTATAAAGGTGCGCAGCGTCTCTATGGGCGACCCCATGAGCCACTGCACCCCCGCAAAGGTAGAGGAAAGCTTGACCCGGGTAAAAGAGCGGTGGCCGGACATCGATCACTTCCGCTTGCACCTGCACAACGGACGCAACATGGCCATCGCCTCGGCCTACGCCGCCATGCGAACCCTAACCCCCGATGACACGCTGGAGTTGGATGGGACCATCGGCGGCTTTGGCGGTTGCCCCTACTGCGGCAACGGCCGGGCCACCGGCATGGCCCCCAGCGAAGACATTTTGCACATGATGGAAGACATGGGCATTGAGACGGGCGTCGATATTGACAAGCTCATCGACACCGTATGGATGGCCGAGCGCATTGTGGGCCGGGAACTCTACGGCCATGTTTCAAAAGCCGGGCCCCGCCCCAAGCGGGTGGACCAGCTTTACGATATGAACGCTCCTTTCGTCGAGACGTTGGAAGAGGCAAAGCACTTCAAGAAGGGTCCCGAGGTCTACGAAAGCGGGATCTATCCCTACAACGAGCCTATAGCCAGCCCTTACCGGGAACGGGTGGAGCAAGGTCTGCCCGCTTATGACGGGGCCGACGGCGGCTTTCCCTGGAAACAAGACTGGTTCCCCGCTAAAGAGTGACCGGGTCGGGCGTCCGGCGGCGGGCCATGACGGAGTTGAATCGGGGCGGCCCCATAAAAGGGGGCGGCCCCGATTTGTTGGGCCGACTATGGCGAATACGAAGAAACGCTGGCTTTGCGACGCCCCTGATTCCGCCGGTTAGAGCGACGGGTTACGTCGCCGAGTCACATCGCCGAATCACATAGATAGATTGTCGTAAAGCTGAGGGACTCGACTTTGCAAACCTTCAGGACAGCCGCCCAAGCCGAATCCGCTGGAGCCCCGCCTGGTGCTTCGGCGTGTAGCCCCGGCTTGCTCTCGGTGCTAAGATGTTCGGCGGAGTAAACCAGCAGAATAAACTAACGGAGGTCTACCCATGACGGCTGCCAATCCTATCGACCCGGCCGAGGTGCGTTTGACCGGCGAAAACTCCTTCATAAGGCTTTCCAAGCAAGACGGCGGCGACCAGACTACCCGGGCCAGCCACTGGCGCATCCTGTACTCGCCCGGCGGACCCGGCCACGTGCTCTACATCAAGAGTGATTTGATCGATGATGAAGTCCGGATATACTCGGACAACATCGCCATGGCCCGCTGGCTTCAAGGAGAAATCGAGAGTATGCTCTTCCCGGAGTTCGCTGATGAGAGCATTCCGGTCATCGACGCAGTGTTTTCCAAGTCGGGGAACCCCAGTTCCTTCTGGACTGAGAGTGTGGAGAGCGACGAAGACTCCATTGACCTGACTTGGTACGATTTTCTCGAACCCTTCATGCTGAATAGCCCGGCCAGCGGGTCCCGGACCCACGGTGTGTATTCCTGTTTCATCCCCGCCTCGAAAGCTCAGATTACAATCAATGGCGAAGTCGCGGACGGCAGCGTCGCCAAGGAAATGCGGGGAGACAAGCAGAGCAGCACGGCCTGCTTGGCTTGGTCCGAGACCTGGGTGCGGCCGTAGGGGTACCGCCCAGCCGTCCTAGTCTGGAGAGGGCGCGCCGCCGGGCCCGCTTACCAACCGATGCCAATGGGCTCGATCCCCAGCAATACCCTTCCGGCGGATTCCGCGTTTGACGACAGTCCCGCCGCGTTTTGGGCCGCCACGTGAGCGTCTCTAAAGAAGCGTTCCAAGGGGTGCTTGCGGCGTATAGCGTTGGTCCCGGCGGCGTGGAACAGCAGGCCCACGGCCCGGACCGTCTCGTGAATGGCGTGGTAGATAGCCAACCGGGCACGGGCAATTTGAGGGCCCGGGTCCGGAGCGTCCTCGCAGACGGCTTGCCATGCCGCGCCGATGGCGTCGAGGACGTAAGCCCGCGCCCCGCTGACCATAGCCTCGGCTTGGCCCACCGCGGCCTGTACCGACTGGCGGTCCCGGAGCAGCGTGGGAGAACTGGTGGACCGCAAGGAGTTGGCTAGTTCCAGAAAGGCGTCGATGGCGCCCCGGGCCATTCCCAAAGAAGTAGCAACGTTGAGGGCCCAGATGGCTACCATGACGAACCGGCGGTTGTACAGCGGCGCGGGATCGTAAGGTTCATCCTCCAAAGAAAAAGCCCGCTCCGCAGGCACGAACACGTCATCGACCACGAAGTCTTTGCTGCCGGTGCCGCGCATGCCTACCACCGACCAAGTGTCGATGACCGCGCCCATGTCCGCGGGAAGCACCAAGGTCTTGGTGGCCGGGGCGCCATCGCGCCTCAATAAGGGGCCGCGGCGGTCCTTGATTCTACAGGTACACATGAGCCAGTTGGCTTGGTCGATGCCGCTAGCAAAGTCCCATTGCCCCGAGACGCGGTACCCGCCGTCTACCGCCAGGGCCTCGCCCTCGGGCCGAAGCGACCCTGAAGCCCGCAGATCGGGGGGCTGCCCGACGATGTCCAAGGCGGCCTTTGGAGGCAGCCATCCCATGAAGTGGGCGCCGGAGCTCAATATGTATGAGCACCACCCCACCGACCCGTCAATTTTCGAGAGCTCCTCGACGGCCCGGTAGGCGGTCAGGGGGTCGGTCTCGCTGCCGCCCAAGGCCCGAGGTAGATATAGCTGGAGTAACCCGGCCCGGTTTAGCTCTTGGGCAAGATGGGAGGGCAACTGCCGGGACTCATCCAACTCTTCCCGCGCTTCATGGATACGGGGCCCCAGGGCTGCGGCGGCCGCAACTATGTCTTGACGGGCCGTAGCGCCCATTGATTATCTCCTAAACCGCTGTGCCGCCTGCTACCCAGGTCAAGCCCTAGACTGAGGTGCAAGCGACGGCTTTGACGCTCTTGGCGGTTTCGGGCAGGGCGTGCTCGTCCCACGTGGCGCCGCCGTCATGAGTGCCGAATACTTGGCCCCGCCGGGTGCAGAAGTACACTTGCTCCGGGTCTCGATCGTTGACCGCGATGCCGAAGGTAGTGCTGCCCGGGGCGACTCCCTTGTCGAAGCGGTGCCAGGTGTCGCCTCCATCGGTAGAGCGCAGAACGCCCCCTTGTTCGCTGCCGAAGTCCAGACCCACACAGGCGTACAGGGTATCCGGGTTGTTGGGGGCGACCTCTACCCCGCGGGAGTAGCGAATGTCGGAGAAGTTCTCGAACTGGACGTTACGCCAGTTCTCGCCCCGGTCTTCGGAGCGCCAGACGCCCGTCCGGTTCGAAATGAAGACTGACCCGGAGCCGGCCCCGCCAATGGCCACGCCGTGCAAGTCCAGAAGGTTTACGTCACTGCCGAAGTTCTTGTTTGCGATCTTCCAGTTCTTGCCCCCGTCGGCGCTGCTGGCCGCCCCGCCCACTTCTAGGGCCGCGTACATGTTGTCCGCATTGTTCTCATCGATGGCGATGCCCAGAATGCGCGTCGAGAATGACATTTGATAGGCGTCCGGGTTCTCGATGACGGACCAATACTGCCAGTTGTCGCCGCCGTCTTCGCTCCTATAGACTTCGCTGCCTTCAGTCCCCAGGAAAATCACGTCGGGATTGTGGGGATTGAACTTGAAGGACCAAACGACGCGCCCTTCCGGCAAGTTGGTCCGCTTGAAGGTATCCCCCCGGTCCGAGCTCTTGTAGACGCCCCGCTGGGTGCCGACCAACACAACATTGGCGTCCGAAGGATGAAACACAATCGCTCTGACCTGAGGACTGGGAGGGAGACCGTTCAACAACGACTCCCAGTTTGCATCGCCAGCCTCTTTTCGGTACAAGCCAGCCGCTTCGTCGCCCACGTAGATCAGCGTCTTGTCAGGCATGTCATACCCTCCCTAATAAATATAACTTTTGATTGATCGGGACCAATGCCCGGACTAGTCCGACCCGGATTAGTCGGTCTCAGACCGGTACTTATGGAACGAGGTAATTTCATCAGACCAGGCTTGCCTTGTCAATCCGCTCTTACTTCTCCCTGGCCAGCGCCAACCCCCACACGGAGCTTGCTCCGGCGGCCTTCAAGGAGGCGGCGCAAGCGGAAAACGTGCTTCCCGTAGTGGCTACGTCGTCGACTAGGATGAGCTTCTCGACCGGTGAGGTCCCGAGTACATTGGAAGCTCGCCTCCACGTTGGAACGTCGTTGGGCCGGTGACGCGGCTTCCACTTGGGGCGGCCCGTCCTTGGTCCGCTTGAGCAAGCTAGGGTCCAGCCGGAGGCCCGCCCGCCTTGCCACCTCTCGGGCCAGCAACCGGGACTGATTGTAGCCCCTGTGCCGGAGCCGGCGCGAATGCAAGGGGACCGGCACGAGCGTTTCTCCCGGGATACGGCGTTCGGACAGGTAGGCCGCCAACAATCGGCCCAACTCCGGGGCTGCCGCTCGGACGCTGCGGTATTTGAAGCTGTGGACCGCTTGCTTGATGATCCCTTCCATGAGAAACGGCGCTCGAATGCCGTCGAAAGCCGGGGAGCTTTCATTGCACCAACGGCAGGGAGACGGAGAATCAGGTGAAGCGCAAACAGCGCAGTAAGGCGATGTTAGCTTGGGCAAATCCGGCATACACCTTTCGCAGATGATCTTGCCCTCCCTGCCGCAGCCGGCGCAGGGGATGGGGAAAAGGAGGTCCAGAGCGGCGCCGGCGATTCTGGTGCAGATTTTATCGAGAGGGGGTCTCATCAATCTATCCGCCCCTGAGATCAAGGGCTATCATCTTAATAGCTATCGTCGGAGGCTGATCCAATCGCAACCAGTTGGTCCAGGGTGACTTTGAACAGCTCGAACAGCCCCCTGAGCCGGTCAAAGTTGAGTATGGTCCCGGACTCTTGGAATCCCAACTCGAAGTCCGTCGCTTCCCATCTCCGGCCCCTGCGTTTGCTGTCCAGATAGATCTTCGGTTGAAGCTGCAACAGACGCCGCATCTCGGGGCTGGCAAAGAGGGCGGCCACTTGCTCCGGGTTGGACCCCGCCGTTACGAACCTGCTATCGAAATCGGGCTCGCCGACCTCGACTTTCGGCAGGCCGAACAGATTGCCCAGTTGTTTCAGCCCCGGCAAGTCCCCGATCCAGACGCCCAAGTCACGGTTCTGGACCCACCAAGTGAAGCGGTCCGGGCTCACGTAAGACGCTGTCAGTTGGGTGTAATCATTCCCTCCGCTGTAGGTCAATGAAGGTCGGCGGTAATGCTCGAGCCTGATGGTCCATATCCTGTGGGTGGCCATCACCGAGTCGCGGCCCAGTAGTTCGCCGTCGATGAACTCGCCGCCGATATGATGAGCCAACTGCTGCCAAGCCGCTTTTCTGGTCCCGGAAAACATGGAATATTGGCCGCCGAATTGACGCGACATTAAAATGTTGCTCCCCTTCTCGAATCAGGCGCTTATGATTGAGCGGCGCTCTGGACCAGCCAACCGGCCAATATTTGGCTGTCCCTGGGGAAGGCCAAGGAAGGAAGGTCGTCAAGGGGGAAGAACCCTACTTCCTGGGCCTCTTCTCCGGCGCTAAGGCTCCCGCCGGTCTCCCGGGCGGTGAACGCCGCGACTATGACTGGATGGCCCCTCTCGGAGAAAAGCCCCACCAACCGGCCCACTTCCACCTCCAAACCGGTCTCTTCCAGCACTTCCCTTGCGGCGGCTTCCTCAATTACTTCGCCCCGGTCGACGTAGCCCCCCGGCATACTCCACAGGCCGATGCCGGGCTGGACGGCGCGGCGCACCATCAGCACCTCGTCTCCCCGCTGGACGATGCAGGTGGCAGCCACTTTGGGGTCATAGTAGACTACCCGGCCGCACTCGGTACATACTGGCCGCAGTTTCCCCGCTACTTCTTTGGGCAGCAACCGGGCCGCGCAGGACGGGCAATGTCTATCATCTGATGAGGCGGTCTGTTCCACGTCTTCCCCAGCATACCATGATGGGCTATGATGTCCCACGGCATTTGGCATGGTATTGGGCATTGGGCGTTCCCCCCCGCATTCGCGTAGCCCCAAGAGGGATATTCACCGCGCTGTTGGTTTCGCTGGCGGCGGCCCTCCTCGTGGTCGTGGCCATGGCTTTGCTGGGTGA
Organism: Dehalococcoidia bacterium; assembly: GCA_965197665.1. Classification (GTDB taxonomy): domain Bacteria; phylum Chloroflexota; class Dehalococcoidia; order Lucifugimonadales; family UBA3495; genus CBDANO01. The sequence goes on along the minus strand of CBDANO010000005.1, from coordinate 925,329 downwards.
ATACACCAAGACCAGAGGACGGCTACTGCTCACGGCTCTTTCCGTGGCCGGGTTCTGTTTGCTGGCGTTGGCGCCTGCCGCGTTGTCCCAAAGAGACAGGTACGGGAGCATAGGCGCCGCGGGGGTGGCCGCCGCCTCATTGGGGCTCTTGCTGGTGGTTGTGGGGACGTGGGCAACTCCGACGCCCGACGCATATTGGAAGTCCACCGGTATCGTATCCCTGGTTGCCGCGTCCCTCTCCTACCTTTCCGGATTACTGCTTTTGGCGTTGACGTCCGCGCCGGCCCTTATTGCCAGATGGGCTGCTATCGCCGCCGGGGGAGTGGTACCCGTCTTGACGGCTTTAGCTATCATTTTGGAGATCAAGACCCGGGCCTTCTGGTGGGTTGTGTCAATTCTGGTCGTCGCTGAGATAGCCGGCGGCTTCATAGCGTGGACGCTGCACCACTGGGGTCCGGGAGCGGGGCAACGGCTTCAACATATTTGTTCTCTACGGAGGAAGGGCTAGACGCCGTCAAAGAGGCTGCCGGCCCTGATTCCCGGCACTCATAGAGGGCGGTGGCTTTATCGCGGGGCGAAGGCGTATCAGGCCCCGCGCTCTCGCAGCAGAGCCTCCACTTCCTCTCGGGTGGGCATGGAGTCTTGGGCGCCAAACTTGGTCACCGCCAAAGCGCCCGCCGCCGCGGCCACGCGCATGGCCCGGTCGAGACTCTGTCCTTCGGCCAAGGACACCGCCATCGCCCCGTTGAAGGCGTCGCCGGCAGCCACCGAATCTACCGCTTCTACCGGCAGCGCGGGGATATGTTCTCCCGACGCCGCCGTGGCATAGTAGGCGCCTTGAGCGCCCAGCTTGATTACGGCGGTCTTCACGCCGCGGCCGACCAGTACACCCGCAGCTTTTGCCGCCGACGCAGCGCCGGTGATAGGAAATCCCACCAACGCTTGGGCTTCCGTCTCGTTGGGGGTGATTATGCTGCAATAAGGGTAGAACTCAGGGGGAAGCGGACGCACCGGGCCGGGGTCCAATATTACCCGCTTCCCCAGGGAAGCCGCTTTCCGGGCCACGCCCAGAGATAGATCGACAGGCACTTCCAACTGAAGCAGCAGAGTGGAAGCGCTCCCCAATGCCCGAACGACCCGTTCCTCCTCCGCGCCGCCGCAAGCGCCGTTGGCTCCCAGGATCTGAATTATCCGGTTCTGAGAGGATGCGTCTATGTTTATGACCGCCAAGCCGGAGCTTGCCCCCTCCTCTACCCCGACCCCGGTCACGTCCACGCCGTTGGCGGCCAGAGATTCCACTAGCTGCGGTCCAAAAACATCGTCGCCGACCCTGCCCACCATGGCTACGCCGGCCCCCATGCGGGCGGCGGCCACGGCTTGGTTGGCCCCCTTGCCTCCTCCATAGGCAAGGAAGCGGCTGCCGACCACCGTCTCTCCGGCCTCCGGGAAGCGAGGCGACACCGTGACCAGGTCCATGTTGATGCCGCCCAGCACCACAATAGAGGCTTGTTCTTCGTTAGCCGCGTCTATCGGTCCTCCCGGAGTTGTTCCCGAGCATTTGAGATTCATACGAAACAGTTCTTAGCGTATGTTATCAAAATGGCGTGCTATAATCGGCCAACCTAGGGCCGAAAACAGAGTCTCGTAATTTTCAAGAGCCTTACAATTTTCAAAGCGATGCAGGAGCCGGTTTCAAACCGGCCACCCCAAAGGACCAAAACCGCATTTCCCGAGGAACCACACCAAAACGTAGGGGTCGGTTTCAAACCGGCCCACGAAGGACCAAAACCGCGTTTCCCGAGGAACCGGCGCCAAATATCTTGGGCTGAAAAGCTCCAGAGGCCTTGGGCAATACCCGGCGGCTTGCCCGTTGATATGCGTCATGGCGCGAGACAGCCGGACGCCTTGACACCCCCCGGCCGCTCTGGATCTATCCGGCAAAGGAGGCCCCTTTGAACCGAGCCGAGGCGCAAATGGACCCCATCAAATTCGAGGTTATTCGCAACGACCTCTCGGAAGCCAGTGAGGAAATGGCGGCGGCGCTGCGCCACAGCGCCTACTCCACCAACATAAAGACCCGGTGCGATTTTTCCTGCGCCCTTTTCGACGGCCAGCTTCGCCCCGTGGCCCAAGCCTTCACCCAACCCAATCATCTCGGGTCTATGGTGCAGACGGTCCGGTCCGCGGTCACCGAGTACGGCCCAGAAAACCTGGAGCCGGCGGACGTGCTGGTGGTCAATTATCCGTACACCGGCGGAGTGCACCTCAACGACATCGTTCTAATTTCACCCGTATTCTACGACGGTGAAATCTACGGGTACGTGGCCAACTTGGCCCATCACGTAGATGTGGGGGGAGGTGCCCCGGCCAGCGTCGGCCCTTTCCGGGAGGTGTACCAGGAGGGCGTCATAATCCGTCCGGTCAAGATGGTGAGCCGGGGCCGGATAGTGCGCGACGTGTTCACCTTGATCCTGGGACAGGTCCGGGCCAAGCAGGAAACCGCGGGGGACTTCCGCGCTCAAATCGCCGCCAACAATACCGGCATCCGCCGGCTTACCGGCCTGCTCGACCGCGCGGGCCCCGAAAGCCTTTCCTTCTACATTGGCGAGCTTTTCGATTACACCGAGCGGCGCATCCGGGCGGAAATGGCCAAGCTGCCCAAGGGGACCTATACCGCCGAAGGCTGGATGGACAGCGACGGCTTCACCGACGAACCGGTGCGTCTAGCAGCCAAAGTGGTGGTTGACGAGGAAGGAGTCCTGTTCGATCTTACCGGCTCAGACCCCCAGCGGAGGGCGCCTATAAACTCCACCTATGCTCAGAGCTACGCCGGCTGCGCCTATGTCCTGAAATGCTTGACCGACCCCGACGTGCCGGTCAACGAAGGGTTCTACCGTCACGTGCGGGTGAACGCGCCCCAAGGCACGGTGGTCAACTGCGACCTTCCCTACCCGGTTGTGGGAGGCTGGGAAACTCAGGTGCGGGTCGTCGAAGTGGTGCTCAAAGCTATGTCCCAGGCAGTGCCCCATCGAGTGCCGGCCGGGACCAAAGGAATGATGGCACAGGTCGGTTCCGGGGGCGTCAATCCCCGGACCGGCGACTACTACTGTTTTTACGAGGCCGTCGGCGGCGGGTACGGCGGGCGGGCCATCAGCGACGGCCCCGACGCGGTACAAGTCCACGGCCAAAACACGGAGAATGCGCCGATAGAGGAGACGGAGCTCAACTACCCCATCCGCATCGCCCGCTACGAGCTGATAGAAAACTCCGAGGGACCGGGGAAATTCCGCGGGGGGCTGGGTATCCACCGGCAGTACGTTGTTCTCGACCACGAGGCCTCGTTCACTATCCTTTCCGACCGGGACCGTTGGGGCCCCTGGGGGCTCTTTGGCGGGGAGTCCGGACGCAAGGCCTACTACATTAAGAACCCGGCGGGTGAACACCGGGAGCTGGGCTCGAAAACGACCGTCCAGCTTGACCCCGGGGACGTGATTAGCTACCAGACCCCGGGCGGGGGCGGCTACGGTCCGCCGACGGAGCGGGACCCACGGCTGGTCCTTCAGGACGTTCGGGACGGTAAGGTGAGCGCGGAGCGGGCCCGTACCATCTACAAAGTCGCTATCGACACGGCCGCGTGGTCCGTGGACGAAGCGGCCACCGCGAAGCTTCGACGGGGCGTGAGTTGACCCTTTGCTCCCAGCATAGACGCTGGAACGCGAGAAACCAATCGGACCTGTTGTTCCTATACCCCAAGAGAGTAGCCTGCAGCCCCTCAACCCGGCAGTCGAAGCTTCCGCCCCTGGAAACGCCGCCGCCCGGCTATCCCCATGCTATAATCCCCCCCGTCAAAGCCGGAATGCCTAGACCCGGACTCAACGTGAGGAACACATGACCTCGGCCTTGGACGACCTGATTGTGGTGGACTTGACCCGCACCCTCGCCGGGCCGTATTGCACCATGCTCTTGGGCGACATGGGCGCGGACGTGGTCAAGGTAGAGGAGCCGGAGCTAGGCGACGAGACCCGTAGCTGGACCCCCTTCTGGAACGACGTGAGCACCCAATTCCTCTCCTTCAACCGGAACAAGCGAAGCATTAGCGTGGACCTGAAGCGGCAAGAAGGCGTGAACATCGTCCTGGAGTTGGCGGCCAAGGCCGACGTGATGGTCGAGAGTTTCCGCACCGGAGCTTTGGACCGCATGGGCTTGGGCTACGAGGCGGTCCGGCAGGTAAATCCCGACATCATCTATTGCTCGGTGTCGGGCTACGGCCGCACCGGCCCTCTGGCGGACAAGCCTGGTTACGACCTGATCATCCAGGCCTACAGCGGCCTGATGAACCTTACCGGCGAGCCTGACGGAATGCCCTTGAGAGTCGGCTTTTCCTTGGTCGATCTATTTACCGGCATGATGGCCTATGGTTCCATCATGACCGCCCTCTGGCACCGGGCCAATACCGGAGAAGGCCAGTGGATCGACACTTCCTTGCTGGACGGTCAGGTGTCCACCCTGAGCTACCACGCCACCCGCTACCTCGGCACCGGCGAGGACCCGGAAAGGATGGGTTCCGGCCACCCCAGCTTGGTCCCCTACCAGAGCTTTCCTACCTCCGACGGGTATTTCATCCTGGGATGCGCCAACCAGGGACTATGGGAACGAATGTGCCGCGCCATCGGGCGGACCGATCTGCTGGAAGACCCCCGGTTCATCACCAATACCCACCGGGTGAAACACCGCTCCCACTGCGTGGACCTCCTTAGCGATATATTTCGCGCCGGACCGACGGAACACTGGGTCAACCTCATAACCGACGCCGGCGTTCCTTGCGGCCCCATCAACCGGGTCTCTCAGGTAGTCAACGACCCCCAGGTGCTGGCCCGGAACATGATCGTGGATATACCCCACCCTCAAGTCCCGGACCTTCGAATCCCCAATTCCCCGTTCAAGCTTACTGCCACTCCGCCCAGCGCGAGGCGCCACCCGCCCTTGTTGGGCGAACACAACGAAGAGGTCCTAACCGAGGCCGGTTTCAGTCCGGCCCGGATTGCGGAGCTGCGGGAAAACGGGGTCATTGGCAAGTCGGAACCGGAACCGGCCAGCGCCAAACGTTAATCTCCAATATTCGTATTGCATCCGAAGAAGAAGATAAGGCTGATTCACACCTCCGACATCCACTTGGGAGACGACGCGGGCCACCCCCTGGCTGAAGGCGCTTTCCGGGCGATGGTCGACGCAGTCCCCAAGCTGGCCGGGGACGCTTTGCTGCTGGTCGGTGATATTTTCGACAACGGCAGGGTTGGTGATGAAGTCCTGGATCGCTTCCTTGCCGAAATCGGCCGGCTCGACGTACCCGCCGTGTTGTTGCCCGGCAACCACGACCTCTACGGCGACGATTCGATTTATCTCCGCGGACCCTTTCGGCGCCGGCCTCCCAACCTCCACGTTGTGACTGATCCGGAAGGCCAGACCATCTTCTTCCCTGAGTTGACCCTGGATGTTTGGGGAAGGGCGATGCTGATGCATACGCCGGACTTTCACCCGCTGGCCGGAATGCCGCCAAGGGATGACGACCGGTGGTTGGTGGCCTTGGCCCATGGGCATTTTCACTACGAGGAAGACTTGGACCTGCGCTCCTCGCCCATCTTTCCCGGCGAAGTAGCCGACGCTACTTGCGACTACCTAGCCTTGGGCCACTGGGACCGTCACGTGGAGGTGTCTCAAGGCGGGGTAACCGCCGCCTACTCCGGCACGCCGTTGGGGACTTCCAAGAAGGAACCCCTCGGGTGGGTAACCGCCGTGGACTTGGACCCGGCCGCTGGTGTCCGTTTGAGCCGCGCTTCTCTTGACGACGCGGCAGGATAAGGTTTAGCCCCGTGCTTCAAGCCGACTGCCAGGGCCTGCTCGCCCCATAACCGGGGCCGGGACGGGACTCTAGGCCGCGCCGGACCGTGCATTGGCCGATGCTCCGCTCCTCTATCCAACTCGCACTTCCAGTGTGAATGATATGCCTATAATTATGCTGCCTTGGGCAGCCTCTTTCCTGCTTGATGGAATGATGCTTCCGCCGTTAGCCTTGGCCGGCAACTTTAGAGTAAAGGAATCATAGGCCGGTGACCTCACTGGGACTCATAGGGCGATGGGTAAGGACGAGGCCCAACTATCGGTGGTGGGCCGCCGCCGCGACGGCGACGCTAACGGTGGTTGAGGTGTCCCACTTGGGCGCGGTCAACATCGCTCTACCCAACATCGCGGACCGGTTCGACAGTGACTTGCCGACGGTGCAATGGGTGACCTTGAGCCACATGCTGGCCATCAGCGCCCTCTTGCTTCCCATGGGCCGGTTATCGGACATGGTGGGCCGGAGGCGGATCTTCGCTTGGGGTATGGTGGCCTTCGTTGGAGCGACGGCGTTGTCGGCAACCGCCACTAATCTCACCGCGTTGTTCCTGTTCCGAGCGGTCCAAGGAATCGGCATCGCCATGGTCTTGGCCAACGAAATGGCCATCGTCACCTCCCTCTTCCCGGACCGGCAAAGGGGCGCCGCCTTAGGACTGCACATGATGGCGGTTGGCTTCGGGTTGGTGATTGGGCCGGCCCTGGGAGGACTCATCTTAGGCGCCCTGGGATGGCGTTATGTTTTTCTAATCTTCATCCCGATGGGCCTTTTGAGCCTGGTTCCCTTTCTGACATTGGTGGACGAGGGCCGCGCCGGAGAAAGCGGCACCAAGGTCTTGAAGGACTCTTTCGATTGGGCGGGGGCAGTAATTTCGACGCTGGCGTTGACGGTGTTTCTGTTGGCCGTCACTCACGGTCACCGCCTCGGCTGGGACTCTCCCTTGATCATAGGCGGGGTGGGAATCTCCGCAGGACTGTTGGGCGTTTTCGTGTGGTGGGAGTTGCGTACGCCTGTTCCCGTGATCGACGTCAGGCTCTTCAAAGCTAGGTTGTTCTTGTTGGCGGTCGCCGTTAGGTCGTTGTTTTTCGTTGCCGGAGCATCGCCCATTTTCTTGATGCCCTTCTATTTGCTTGGCGTCGTAGGCTACAGCGCCAGCCAAGCGGGCCTCGTCATGACTGTCATGGCGCTGGTCATGGTAGTTAACGCCCCCATCGGGGGTAGGCTCACCGACCGCTTCGGATGGAGGCCCGTGGCGATTGGAGGCGCCGTCGTATCCTCCGCGGGCCTGTTTCTCCTGTCCCAACTTGATGCCTCCACTCCGCTTCACGTCATCATACTTGCACTGGCGCTTCAGAGCTCGAGCAACGCCATGCTCAGCCTACCCATCAACAGCGCAATTCTGGGTTCCGTCGAGCGGAGCAAGCACAGCGTGGTGTCGGCCTTTCTACAGATGCTGCGGAATACATTCACGGTTACCGGAATCGCCGTAGCCACCGTCATCGTAACGGCCACGATGGCGTCGAAGGGAGTGGAACCAAGTCTGGCAGTCATTTCCGACGCCGCCGACACCAAGGCAGCCTCGGCGTTCATTTCCGGGATGCGAGTGACCTTCTTGACCATGGCGGGGCTGCAAATAGCCAGCATGGCGCTGTTGGCGGTTGGTGGACTGTGGAGCTTGGGGCTGCTACGGGGCGAAACCAAGAAGCCCGCCCGGCCTGGCGTAAGCCGCGGCCTACCGGACTAGACAACCAAAGGCCGCGAGGGGGAAGCAACTGAACCGTTGCTCGAAAGCTCCGTCCGGGTATCGAGAGGCTTTGGAGGAGCCGGACTCGTCCAAATGCCGTTGGAATAGCTCTCGTTAGTCCCGGAACTTTGGGAGCACTTTCTCGCCGAAGAGACGCATGGACCTTTCAACTTGGTCCGGGGCCATCTGACCCATGTTGGCGTTCAGCAGCAGGTTGCGGACTCCGGCTTCTTTGAGTTCCGCGATCTGCTCGGCGACCCTCTTGGCGGTGCCCGCCAAGAATACATGCTCCAGAATCTCGCCGTCGGGAGGGGCCTGCTCCGGCGGCCTTGGCGCGGCGCCCCCAGGATTGTACAGGATACGGGCGTCCAGAAGATGCTTTAGGTACCGCTCCAGGGCTGCCGACGCTACCTCCAGGGCCTCATCATCGCTTTCGGCAACGAACAACGAACGCTGCGCCCAAGTCTCGTCCAAGGCTTCTTCCACCGATTCTTCGGGGAAGCCGGCCCCCAACATGGTGTCGTGGTATAGCTGGAGCCGGCGCCGCAAGGTGGCCACCGCTTGCACTCCGATGAGGACGGGGCGCCCAATCTTGGCCATCTCCACTGCGGACACCTCGCTGATGCAGGCCCGCACCAAAGGAGGGTGAGGCTTCTGGTAAGGGCGAGGCCGTAGGGCTGGAAAAACGGCCTTCCAGAACCGGCCGTCGTGGTCTACGCCGTCACCGGTCCACGCCTTGACCAACAGTTCCTCAGCCTCCGGCAACATCCGGAAGCCCTCTTCGAGGGTCGACCCGAATCCCAGGTACTCGTACTCGTTGTAAGCGGACCCCCGGCCTATGCCGACGGTGAGGCGGCCCTTGCTCAAGTGGTCCAACAGGGCCGTCTGGACCGCCAAGCGTACCGGGTGATGCAGCGCCATCTCCACTACGGCGAAGCCGATGCGCACCCTACTGGTCCGGGTGGCTACCGCGGCCCCAAACACCAGCGGGTCGGCATAGGCCACTGCGCCGTCGAAGTGGTGCTCCGTGAGCCAGACCGCGTCTAGGCCGATTTCTTCCGCCAAGTCCACTTCCCGGAGAGTGTTCTCGATGACTTGGTGGTCGCCTTCGGGATCGGCGCTTACAGGAAAAACGAAGGTCCCAAATCGCATTATGATTTCCCCGGCTGTGCCAAGTGCTCGGATAGGAACTCCATGGTCCGGAACCAGGATACCTGGGCCGCGTCTTTCCGGTACCCCACTGACGTGAGGTCCATGAAGCCGTGGCCGGCCTCTGGGTAAGTATAGAACCGGTGCGGTTTGCCGAAGCGGGTCAACTCCGCGTCCAGTTCCCGCATGTGCGCCTGGGAAGGGTTTTGGTCGTCTTCGCCGAAGTGAAACAAGATGGGACAACCAATGCTCGAGCTCAAGCAAAGGGGAGCCTGGGACTCCTCTCCCCAAGGCACCGTGATATCTTCTCCGTAGTAAGGGACCGCAGCCGTGACGCGGGGGTTCACGGCGGCCAGCCAGGCGGCTCGCCCTCCCATGGAAAAACCAACGACTCCGATTCTGTGACAGCCCACTGAAGTTTGGCCCTTTAGCCAGTCTATCGCCGCGTCAATGTCCGTCGCCACTTCCGGGTCCTTCAGATGATGGACTCTATGGGGGTCTACCGCCAGGATATCATCCGTGAGCCGGTGGAAGAGATTGGGCGCCACGGCCGCATACCCGTTGGCCGCCAACTTGTTAGCAGTTTCTTGAACGAACCGGTCCACACCCCCGCCGTGGTGAATTACCACCACGGCCGAAAAGGGACCATTGCCCTCGGGCATACTGTGGTAGGCGTCCATGTCCCGCCCGCCGGATTTAACGACTTGCCAAGACGACGGCACTGTCCGCTACTCCTCTGGAAGCAATTGGATGTAATCAACGGGTCCGCCCCGCATTATCTCACAAGGACTTGGTCTCAGCACCCACACGCCATTGCCAAGAAGCCAAGCGGCTAAAGTCCCGCCAGTGTCTCCACGGCGCCCTCGACGTACAGAACCTGCAATGCGGACAAAGCGTTGCTATCGATCGTCTTAAACTGATTTTCGTGAAATCCGTCTTTTAGCTGGTCCAGCAGTTGTCTTACTGACGACCTGCCGTCGATTAGCGCAACCAGTTTTGCTACTAAGCCGCTGCACGGGGTCCCTTCCGGGTTTCCCGGGGTAGTCACGACGTACCCCCAAACGAACTCGCCTTCGCCGACTACCGGCTTCCGCTCCACTCCCACTCCGGCGGCCAAGCGCGGCAGAGCGTCGAGGAACCGTCCGTCATAGGTGTCTGGGCCGGACCGGTAACGGGCCAACAACGCCCGGCGTTTGGCTTGGTCGGCCTCCACAATACCAACGCTGGCCGCGAAGTCGGCGGGAGCTTTGCCGTGGTCCAGCACCGCTCGTTCGTAGCCCTTGGGCGGCTGACCCGCCACGGCGCGAACGAAGGCATGCCGGGGGGTAAATTCGCCGTTTCCTCCCAGCAAACGGCGGGCTTCCCAAAAGTAGGATTCGGCGTTCAAGTTGCTGGAATAGAACAGCCGGGCCAAGTCCCTGAACTGGTGGTACTCCTTCAAGTACATCTCCTGGTACACCCGCCCCGCGGCTTCTCCCAAGTCCCCGTCCTTCATGGCGGAAGCGGCGTAGGCGGCGGCCAGCACACCGGACGTGAGGGCCAGATGGACGCCGGAGGAAAATAGCGGGTCCACGAAGCAAGCGGCGTCGCCCACCAAAGCGTAGCCGTCGCCGGCCAGCTTTCGGCAGGCGTAGGACCAGTCCTTGACTACCTGGGGGCCTGCAACCAGCCGGGCGTTCTTTAGCATCCGGGCGGTCCGCGGCGCTTGAGGGAGTTGGGCTATAAGAAAACCCTGGGGCCCGCCCGCCCGGATACCCTTCTTGCCCGTAGAGCTGTCTACCACAACCCCCACGCTGGTCCGGCCGGTGTGCAGGGGTATATTCCAGAACCAGCCGTGGGGATAGGCCTCGATGAATATGTTGGTCTCGTCGGGGTGAGGCAGCGGTTGAACGCCCTCGAAGTAGCCGTAGACCGCCAGGTTCCGGAAAAAGGAGTCCCAGCGCCTCTGCCGGAGGTTGCGGCCCAGCAACGCGCTTTGGCCGCTGGCGTCCACCACGAAAGAGGTCAGCGCCTCTCCTAGGCTTCCGTCGCCGTCGTGTGAAGCGGACTCCGCCGGGCCTGCCGTGGTCATACAGGACATCGACTACCCGGTGGCCCTCCCTCACGTCGACGCCGCCCGCCCGGCTACTGTCCAATAGGAGTTTATCGAACTGGGGACGCCAAACTTGGTAGGCGTGGGGGTATTTCCGGTTGGTCTCCCTGAAGTACCAACTCCAAGGCTCTTCGTCCCTGTCCCCATACCATCGTGGCGCCCCATTTGGGCAGGAATCCGGTCCGTTGCACCAAGGGTAGGACGCCCAACTCCTCCAAGACCGGCATGCTGGCAGGGAGCAGCGATTCCCCAACGTGGTCCCTGGGGAAACGTTCCTGTTCCAGCAACAGCACCCGGGCGCCCTTGCGGGCCAGCATGGTAGCGGCGGTGCTCCCCCCGGGGCCGCCGCCGATGACTATAACGTCCGGGGCCGGGTCCACTTTGGACAGGGGCATGGCCTCCTAACGTTGAGACCGGGCGTCGCCGGGCCGGGTTCGTTCCGGCACGCCAGCGGGGGTCTAGCGGAAATCTATAGGGCGTCTGGGCTGCCTTCAACCGTTGCGCCGCTGGTATTCTGTCCATCCCGGGCCGGCTTGCCAGAGGCCGGGTCAACCTCGAAGGGGCCGGGCAACTCCAACTCGTCGGCAATCTCGCGGACCGCCGGGATCACCTCTTCTCCCATCAACCGCAGGCTGCGCATGGCGTCGTCGTGGCTCATGGCGCCGTCGCCGTCCCAAAAGAAGACACTGCCGGGGCGGATGTATTCCAAGACGTGGCGAATCTTGGGAATGACCGTTTTCGGCGTTCCCGAAATTATGGTGTAGTCTTGGATCTGCCTTTCGTAGGGCCGCCCCAACACGGTCTCAACGCCGCCTCTGGCTTTGGTCGCCACCGCCTGGGTGGGCAGCACTCTGGTGCGGGAGGTTAGCCCGGGTAGGCGCATCAAAGCGGGATTGACCGTCCCTTCGTTCCCCGCCAAGAAGGGGTTGCTGGGGCCTTGAACGTACTTTCTGCCCACCTCATCGGCCAGTTCTTCGGTCTCGTCGACGTGCACCTTCCACAAGTACCCGATATTTTGAGGTCCCGACTGGTACCCAAGCTCAGCGGCAGTATCGTGGTACAACTGGAATGCTTGCCTGGTGGGTTCAAGCTCCGTGGATAGCATGATGTATGGGTACCGCTTTTCGGCGGCCCACATCAGAGAATCCCGGCTGACGACCCCCGGCAGCCAGATGGGCGGGTGCGGCTTCTGGTATGGCTTGGCCCAAGGATTTACGTGGCGGAACTGGTAATGCTTGCCCTCCCATCGAAAGGGCCCGGGGGTAGTCCAAGCCTTTACGATGAACTCGTGGGCTTCTTTGAAACGTTCCCAGTTGTAGGTCGGCGGCGCGTTATGGGCGACGCTTTCCCTTCCGGTACCCCGGACCCAACCGGAGACCAAGCGGCCCCTGGAAATCATGTCGATCATGGACAGTTGCTCCACCAGCCACAGGGGGTCATCCCAGATCGGGATGATATTACCCAGCAAGACTATTTTGGCCCGGGAGGTAATCCGGGCCAGGATGGACGCCTCCACATTCATGGCACCACCCATGCAGAAGGGAGTGCCGTGGTGCTCGTTGAGCACCAAGCCGTCGAAGCCCATTTCTTCCGCGTAGATCTTTTCGTCCAGGTACCGGTTGTAAAGATGGGCCCCCAATTCGGCGTTGTATGATTCATTGCTGACTTTCAGGTCCATGATGGGAGAACCGGTCGCGCCGAAATAGCCCGAATCGGGGTCTTGGTAGGGCCGCTCCGTAAAGTAGCCGATGAACATCGGTCTCTCCTCCTAAAGCCCGCGGCGGCGCCCGGCTCTAAATTGAGTGTTTCAAAAGTCCCTTCTCCCTGGGGAGAAGGTTGGGATGAGGGGAAAGGTCTGAAGGCAACCGGGATGACGCGCGCCAGGAATCGCCCTCACCCTGCTCTCTCCCACGTGGGAGAGAGAACTTTTTCGATACCCTCTAAGAATCTCTAGAGATTTGGCCCGGCAGGCAAGTCCTGAGCCTGGGACCAACAAACGGGATTATAGCACCTCGCCGGCGGTTATTGGGTACCGGTTACGATTCGGACGAAAGGCGTGATACCGGAATGAGGCCCTTGGCGGGCCGTAGAGCGGCGGTGTCCCAGCCTCCGATGAACCTGACAAGTAGTTTGGTCCTTCCAGCTTCTTCTCCGTGGCGCCGGCGCTCCGGCGGCCAAGCCGAAAAGCTCTGAACGGCCCGCGCCGTTTCTTGACACCCCATATTGATTGTGATACCTTCGGCACGCTCAAAATCCGGCGCATTTCTTTGCATGGAGAAGGTGTCTTAGTGGAGTCCATAATTGTGGCGATCGTGGCCGGCTGCGTTGCCCTGTTGTTCGCGGCGGCCACCGCGTTTCGAGTCTTGGAGGCGGACCCCGGAAACCAGCGGATGCGGGCCATCGGCGACGCGATCAAGGAGGGCGCCGGCGCCTTTCTGCGGCGGGAATACACCGTGCTGCTGCCCTTCGTAATAGTGGTTGCGGGCGTTCTTTGGGTGCTCATAGATTGGCATACCCGTGATGACTTGGTGCCGAGGACGGCCATCGCTTACTTGGTTGGCACCGTTTGCTCCGCCACCGCCGGGTTCATTGGGATGAACGTGGCGGTGAGAGCCAACGTTCGGACCGCAGCCGCCGCTTTGCGCGGCTTGAACCCGGCGTTACGGGTGGCATTTTCCAGCGGCTCGGTCATGGGCGTCACCGTCGTCGGAATCGGACTGCTTGGCGTAACCATCCTATACGTGATTTTCAAAGACCCCGCCGTCGTTGCCGGGTTCGGTTTCGGGGCCAGCTCCATCGCCCTGTTCGCCCGCGTCGGGGGCGGCATCTTTACTAAAGCCGCCGACGTTGGGACCGATCTGGTGGGCAAAGTAGAGGCCGGCATTCCGGAAGACGATCCTCGCAATCCCGGCGTCATTGCCGACAACGTGGGGGACAACGTGGGCGACGTGGCCGGCATGGGCGCCGACCTGTTCGAGTCCTACGTGGGGTCGATTATATCCGCCATAGCCTTGGCCGCGGCGGCGCTGGCAGTGGCCGGAGGTGATTGGAAGAGCGACATGGCCGTCTTTCCTTTGCTGCTCGCCGGCGCCGGGATTCTGGCGGCGATTCTGGGCACCTTCCTGGTCCGGAGCAACGAACAAGCGGACTTCGGTCAACTGCTTTGGGCGTTGCGCCGCGGGATTTTCGCCGCCGCCGTATTCGTGGTCATCTTTGCTTTGATCATAGTACTGGCCATGGACATGGAGTTCGAATGGTTCTGGGCGGTGCTTGTAGGGCTGGCGGCGGGAATCGTGATTGGGTTATCCACCGAGTACTACACTTCCTATGACTACCGGCCGACCCAACAGGTGGCGGAAAATTCTCAAACGGGCGCTGCTACGGTAATGATCAGCGGCATTGCCACCGGGATGCTGAGCACCGTCATCCCGCTGGTATCCGTCGCCGTGACTATCGTCATTGCTTACGAACTAGCGGAATTCTACGGCGTTGCCTTGGCCGGAGTGGGTCTGCTTTCCACCTTGGGCATCACCTTGGCTACGGACGCCTACGGCCCGGTTGCCGACAACGCCGGGGGCATCGCCGAACAAGCCCAGTTGGCCCCGGAGGTGCGGCAGCGCACCGATGCTCTGGACGCCCTGGGGAATACTACCGCGGCCACCGGAAAAGGGTTTGCCATCGGTTCGGCGGCCCTGACCTCCCTGGCCCTGCTGGCGGCATATTCTATCGCCGCCGACATAAACTTTGGAATCGACCTGCTGGACCACAAGACCTTGGTGGGCCTTCTTGTGGGCGCTATGATGCCCTTCCTGTTTTCCGCCTTCACCATGAAAGCGGTGGGGAGGGCGGCCTATTCCATTGTCAACGAAGTGCGGCGCCAGTTCCGGGAAATTCCCGGCTTGATGGAGGGCGACAACCCTCCGGACTACGCCCGGTGTGTGGACATCAGCACTAGGGGCGCTCTCCGGGAAATGATCATACCCGGTTTGATGGCGGTGGTCGTGCCCATAGCCGCCGGTTTCATTCTTGGTCCCGAGGCCCTGGGGGGGCTGCTAATCGGCGCCGTCGGCTCCGGCTTCATGCTGGCGATTATGATGGCCACCGCTGGGGGGGCTTGGGACAACGCCAAGAAATACGTGGAGCTTGGCCACTATGGCGGCAAGGGCTCTGAGGCCCACAAAGCGGCAGTTGAGGGCGACGTGGTGGGCGACCCGTTCAAGGATACTTCCGGCCCTTCCCTCAACATCCTGCTCAAGCTGATGGCTATAGTGTCCCTTGTATTCGCTCCCGTTTTCCTTGAAGTTACGCCGCTGCTGGAACGTGTCTAAAGAGCAATGGGTTGATTGCCCGGTAGCGGGGCTTCAACTCCGGTACCTAGTCTCTAGTTCCGGCTCTCCCAGAGGGTGAAGTAATCGGGCGAGTCGCCGAGCAAGGCCTCGGTCAACTCTTGGCGGCTCACCGTCTGCAGCGCCGCGCTCTCGTCGGCAATCAGCCGGGATAGCTGGGCTTCCCACTCCGCGGCGACGCCGTCGCCGCAGCCGGTTTGCAGAAGTTGCTTTAGTCCCTCCAAGACCAATTCCGATTGGGCCCCCAATGCCCCGCCGCTCACGATGAAGACGATGACGTTGGGAAGCGGTCCGGTGTGCGGGTCCACCCCCAGCCGGTCCAAAACGAAAGTCATGGCGGTTTCTCTGACCGCCTCCTCCAAGCGCATCGGAAGATTGATGAGATGGGCAAATGGAAACTCAGTGTCCGCTCTTATAATCTCCGAAAACTCTTCCTCTACCGCCTTGAAGAACTCTTCGGTAAATACCTCCGCCGAGTTCAACAGCACGACATTCCTGGTCTCGTTCCGCAGGTCTATGACCAGGAATTCCTTCAGGTGAGGGAAGATACACAGTTGGATGTCGGGGCGTTCACTGTCCGGAAGCCGGGTGTTAAAAAGCTCTTCCATCTGCTGTTCCAAGCATGTTCAGATTGTCCGTTCTTTAATGAAGGCTTGAGAAAGGCTTGCGGGTTGGGCTAGCCAACCTCGTGGGCAGGTTTCTTGTGGCCCGGAGGGGAGCAACGCGAGGGTTGCCCCGCTCCCTTAAAGATGCGGCGTGATTGGCCCGCCGCGGCGGGCCAATCACGCCGCTATTCTTTGGTCGAAGCCCGGACACATCGGACGACGGCGTTGTCGCATGGGCAATCCTGGTCCCAGCCTGAAAAGCTTGTCCACGGGATTTGGCTACAGCAGGTCGGCGATGTCCCGAAATTGCCTCGATAACCAATGAGTGATGTCTTCGCGGCATATCTCCGAGACCAGCAGAGACGACCTGCGCTTGCGGTCTTCGGGGGTCATCGTTATTGCTTGATACAAGGCGTCCATGGTGCCTTCGATGTCGGTTGGCGATATCGATAGGCCCCCCTCGCTTAGCTGGTGGTGTACGCCGCTGGTTTCCGAGAGGATCAGGACCCCGTCGCGGGCGTTCACTACCGGCCCTTCTTTGGCTACCAGGTTCATGCCCTCGATGATGGTGTTCACCAGCAAGGCGTCATAAAGCTTCATGCCGGCGATGGCTTGAGTATAGTTGTTTTCGATGAAGGCGTGAATGGGCTGCCATTCCTCGCTACCGAAGGTGTTGTTGATCTGGCCGACGATCTGTTGGATCTCTTCCATGTACCGTTGGTATTGACGTATGTGAGTCCGCGAGGGTACCAGAAACGCAAGAAAAATTACTTTGCCCTGTAGGTCGGGGTATCGGTTCAGCAACAGTTCGAATGCCTTGAAACCCCGGACGATGTTCTTATTTGGCTCGGCCCGGTCGATGCGCATGATGGTGCTGGGTCCGCATAGAGGGGCCAAGCGGGATTCGTAGTCCAAGGCCCGGGGGGAATTGGCGATCCTTTGGACCTCGGACACGTTGATGGAGAGGGGGTATACCTTGGCCCGGGTAACACGGCCTCTCCACACCACGGTCCACTCCCTATGGTCTACCTCCGCTTCCGGCAGAAACTCTTCCACGTGTTGAGAAAGCTGCGCCGGTCTTGCGGCGTCTGAAACCCCAATAGGTCAACCGCGCACAGGCTGGAGCATATATGTAGTTGGGTATCATTTGCCAGTAGCGGGGCGTGGGCCAGGGAACATGCACGAAGTGCTCGATGATAGCGTCGGGCAATTCCTGCCTTACGTATTTCGGAGTTAAGTGAGGGTCTCTCCACACCACGGTCCACTCCCTATGGTCTACCTCCGCTTCCGGCAGAAACTCTTCCACGGTGTTGAGAAAGCTGCGCCGGTCTTGCGGCGTCTGAAACCCCAATAGGTCAACCGCGCACAGGCTGGAGCATATTTGGCGGGTCATGTAGTTGGGTATCATTTGCCAGTAGCGGGGCGTGGGCCAGGGAACATGCACGAAGTGCTCGATGATAGCGTCGGGCAATTCCTGCCTTACGTATTTCGGCAAGAGGTAAAGATGGTAGTCATGGCCTATGACAACCGGGGGCTCTGCGCCCCGTTGCGTTTCTTGGACGACGGCTTGGGCAAAGGCTTGGTTCACCGGAATGTACCCGGTAAGCCAAGCGTCGTGAATGGCAGCGTCGACGTTGGGGCTATAGGGCGGGTTCCACATGTAGTGTTGCAGGAACCAGAGGAGAGGATTGCAGAAGACGTTGTAATACTTGTGATAGACCCGGCGGGGGGTGACGACGTAGCGCAAGTGAATCTTATGGCCGGACAACGGGGACTTAAGGCGGCCTTGCCCTTCGTTGGAAGCTACCCGGTCTCCTTCACCCATTGCGCTGGCTACCCAGGTGTATTCCGCGCTATGGGACAAGGAGTTAAGGGCGGTGACCACACTACCGCTGCCCCTGCGGGCTTCCGGGCGGCCCTCCGCGGTCATCTGGTGCTCGACCGGACCCCGGTTGCTGGCGACGATCAGAGGCCGATGGGAGAGTATGGTGTCGCACAGTTCTTTTAGCTGAGCGGCAGTATTTTCTCGGGTACCCTCTTCCATGGCCTCCTCGCAGGGGAGGAAGGTCTCTGTTTCCGATTGCCTGGTGGTTAGGCGCGGATTCCTAGAGGTAAGGTTGGGCAGGCATGGACGCACGCTGATCTAGGGTTGAGGAAGTGAATCGAAAGTAGCACCGAGGCTAAGCCTTGTCAATATAGATTAGCTCCGTTGGATCACGCCCGGCCGGATAACCGGGCGATGGCTTGGACCACCTGTCCCAAGTCCGCAACGGTAGCGTCAGGCTCGGAGTCGGGGTCTTGGGGGTCGTCCCGCTCGTAGAACCCTTCAATCCATACCGTCTTGAGGCCGCAGCGCTTGGCGCCGACCACATCGTTGACCACATGGTCGCCCACGTGCACGGTTTGCTCAGGAGCCGCGCTCATGGCCCGCAGGGTCATCAGAAAAATCTCGCTGGACGGTTTGGAAATCAACACCTCATCCGAGAATGTCAACGCGTCGAAATGGGCCAGCATACCCTCGTTCTCGAGAAATCTACGGAAGGTGGTGCCGGGAGTCATACCGGTATTGGAAATCAAGCCCAAACTCAGCCCTATGTCTTTCAGCCCCGTCAGGACGTTTAGAGCGTCCGGGTGAGGGGATGGGGGGCGTACCAGAAAGGAGTCGGCATATATGCCGGCGATTTCGTCGATAGTCTCTTGGTCCAAGCGCCGCACCAGTCCGGGGCTGATGTAATCGATGAAGATATCCACTTGCTCCCGGAAGCTGACGTCCATGTGCCGCTTTCGGATGCTGCTGCAGCGTCGGTAGCAAGCCCAGTAGGCCTCCTGGATGTGCTCCAAGCCGTAGTCTTCGCCAAACCGGGCCAGGGCTGCCCGGGCCCCTTCGATCCTGACCATGGTCCTGGCTAGGCCCACGTCCCGGTCATCGAGCAGCAACGTTTGCCAAAGGTCGAAGGTCACTGCGGTGATTTCGCCCAACTTGGCGCGCTCCATATAAACCCAGTTGCCAATAACCAAGTTCCGGGTAGACGCGGTGGCCGCGCAGATAAGTGATATTCTATCACCGGCGTTACCTACTGCATCGAGGCGTATCTAAAATCCGGGCGCCCCGGATTTTCGCGCGGCCTTCCAGGGCAGAACGTGGCAATAGACTGCTTTTGATCAACCCGGCGTGCAAGTTTCTTATTGCTAGTCCAGGCAAACTCCGCGTTGCCCCATCACCTTCCATCTTTCCCTCGTCGAAGACGGGTCATATCCAATGGCAGCGTTGTCGGATTATCGGTCCTTTCCCCGACCTGAAAAACTTGCACATCGGGTAAAGTAGTGTCCGTGAGACTTGGAGGGCCGTTCAGCAGCCGGAATTCGCCTGGATTCCTTTGGTCAGGTCCGGCAGACCCGGGACTGGGCGTAGCAAGAAGGCGCTTCTAAGGATAGTCCGCAAAATCTCAAGGGGCGCCCCCCTAAAATCTTTGCGGCGTGACGGACCTTCTCAGACGGGCGGACGGCGGCGATGCCATTCAGTAGCCTGCTCGTAGGCGTGGGCGGCCCGCAGCACCGTCAACTCGTCGAAGGGCCGTCCCGCCAGTTGCAGCGCAATGGGCATACCGGCGTCGGAGAACCCGCAAGGAATGGATATGGCGGGACTTCCCGTAATGTTGAAGGACCGGGTGTATTGGGTCAAGGCGGGCACGGTCCCCACGGATTCTTCTCCAACCTGTACCCTGGCTTCCAGCGGTTTCGGCGCTGTGACCGGTTCGGTGGGGCCGGCCAAGAGGTCCACCTCTTCCAGCAATCGCCGTACTTGCTCGTCGAGCAACGCTCTCCCCTGCTGGGCCCGCAGGTAGTCGGCGGCGGACACGAACAGGCCGGCTTCCAGGCGCAGGCGCACCGGTGGATACAGCTTGTCCGCGTCTTTTGCTAGCAAGTCCCGGTGATAGGCGGAGGCTTCCGCCATCAGGATGGCTGTGGAAATCGCTTGGGCCTTGAGGAACATGGGGAACGAGACCTCGGTGACAACGGCGCCCATGGATTCGAGCAACCCCAAAGCGTCCCGGACCGCCCGGTCGATTTGAGGGTCCAGGGGGGCTTCGAAATACTCTGCGGGTACGCCGATGCGGAGACCCCGGACGTCGCCGGTGAGGGCCGTCGTATAGTCGGGCACGTCCACTTTGGCCGACGCTACGTCGTTGGGGTCGTGGCCGGCGATGACATTCATCGTCAACGCGGCGTCTTCCACGGTGCGGACCATAGGACCCGGGTGGTCCATGCTCCAAGAGAGGGGAGTTAGGCCCCGGCGGCTGACCAAACCGTAGGTGGGTTTCAGCCCCACGACGCCGCAAAGCGCGGACGGGATCCGTATCGACCCCCCGGTGTCGCTGCCCGTGGTGATGGTGCACTGGCCTGCCGCCGCCGCCGACCCGGAGCCGCCGCTGGACCCGCCGCTAACCAACTCCGGGTCCCAAGGGTTGCGGCTGTCGCCGTAGTCGGGGTTCTCTCCCGTCGGGCCGTAAGCGAACTGGTGCATGTTTAGCTTGCCCAGCAGAATCGCCCCGGCTTGCCGGAACCGCTTGGCCACGGTACAGTCTTCATCGGGGATGAAGGTATCGAAGATCCTCGACCCGGAAGTGGTGCGCACGCCGGCGGTGTGGAAAAGGTCTTTCAAAGCCACGGGTATGCCGTGGAGCGGGCCAAGATAGTTGCCCTTCCGTATCTCAGCCTCCGCTCTCCGGGCCGAGGCGCGGGCTTGGTCGGGCAACAGTGTTATGAAGGAGTTCAGCACCGGCTCGGTGATCTCGATGCGGGCCAAGTGCGCGTCGATAACCTCAACGGGGGACACTTCTTTGCTTTCGATGAGCTTGGACAGTTCCCCGGCGCTCATGTAGCAAATTTCCAATGAGTCCATAGGTCCTCCTTTCGACGCATGCCGTAAACCCAAGGCGCTGGTACGGGTTTACGTCCCGGTATCCCTTCGAGTGAAGGCGTGGCGCGTGTCCATGTAGGGACGCCTAGCGACGGTGCGGGCGCGGCCTAGCCCGACCGGGGCAGAAAGGCCATATCCGGTTCCGCCTCCAACACCTCCATGTCCTTCAGGGCCTCCAGGGTGGCGTGAGTGTTGCGCACGAACGCCAGCAGCTCCTCGCCGTGGGCGCCGCTTGCGTCGATGCCCAACGCCTCGGCCAATATCAAGAAAGCTTCACGGGACAGTGGCTCTCCTTCTGCCATACCTCCTCCTGAAAGCGCCCGGGAGGGCAATGAACCAATATTTCCGGCTTTGAACGGCGGCTGAGACGGCCCGGCCGGGGGCTATTATGGGCCGATAACGGCGCGGGCGCAACGGCAGTTCGAGGGGGACTGCCCGCCCTAATCTTCAATGAGCGGTCCAATTAACGGCGGCCAAGCCCGGGCCTACCCGGTCAGGGTAGACCCGCCACGAAAATCTCCGGTTTTCCTTCCGTTGTGAAGCCCGCGGCGGCGGATTATGGGCAATTCTGAACCGGGGAAAAGGCCGCCGCTCCTTCTGGTCTAGTTGGTAAACCGGCGGAAAGCCCATTATCATGTTCATGGGCTTGGGCGTTAGCGGCCCTTGAGGCACCGGCGGGCCCGAGTCCTGGACCCCTTGCAACTCCGGGGGAAAGGCCCGGCGCCGCACAAGGAGACTCTGGGTTCGTCCCCGCGATTCCCCCGCGTTTCACGATTCCTCCGGGCGTTATGCCGGATTGAGACTGGGAGACCGGCGTTGTACTGTGTCAACTGCGGCGCCGTCCGAACCGAGGGCGCCGCCTACTGTGCCGATTGTTGGGACCGCCTCGAATCAAGGGAGGCCCACGCCGGTGCAACCGGACCGGAGCTGTGGGCCAAGATGGTACCGGTCCCTTGGCGCGGCGGGCAGGTCGGCTTGGGCATTCTGCTGGTCGCTATAGCCGTGGCCCCCGTGGCTTTGATTTCTCTGGGCGCCGGCGGCGCGGTGGATAGATACGATAAGGCCCTGGCAACCTGGATTAGCGTTCACCTTATGGGCCTCGTCATTCTTGGGGTGGTGTGGCGGCTAGGAATCTACCGCTTCCAAGTACCCATCTCGACGTTAGGCTTCGTCTCCTGGAGAATTCCTGAATTCAAGGCGGCGCTCTTAACTGCCGGTACTCTGGGGGCTAGCCTGCTGTTCACCGTGGTCTATGCGGCGGTGGTGGGCCTGTTGGAGGTAGACTTTCTTTCTCCGCCGGAGATTCCTTCGGATATCGCCTTTCCCGGGGCCGCCGCCGCGTTAACTTTTCAGGCCCTAGCGGTGGCGACTCCCATCACCGAGGAGATATTCTTTCGGGGGTTCGTCTTTGCCGGGCTGATTCCCGGGCTGGGCGTGGGGTGGGCCATGGTGGTTAGCGCGGCAGTGTTTAGCGCCTTCCACTTATCGGTGGGGGCCTTGGTCCCCGTCTTCGTCACCGGCCTTCTCTTCGCCTGGCTCTACCGGCAAACCGGCTCGTTGTGGCCCGGCATCCTTGCTCACGCCGGGCAGAACGCCTTGGCGGTGGCCTTGGAGATATACGGGGTCTAGACAACTACCGGCATGTAAGTTACATTGGCCTGGTTGAGCCGAGCCGTAATTCGACGCATGGGGCATGGGCGGAAAACGAATAAAGCAAACCTTCGACGGCCTGCGCCGGGAAGGAAGGCCGGGCCTGATAGTGTTCTTGACTGCCGGGTTTCCCGACAGGTCGGCTACGTTGGAGCTGGTGCCGGCGTTAGTGTCTGCGGGGGCCGACTTGGTCGAGTTGGGAGTCCCCTTTAGCGACCCTCTGGCGGAAGGGCCAATCATTCAAGAGTCCAGTTTCCGGGCCCTGCAAGAGGGGACCACCCTGAAAGACTGCTTCGACCTGGTCCAGGAACTGCGCGACCGGACGCCCGACGCGCCGTTGCTGCTAATGGGGTATTACAACCCGATATACCAGTACGGCCTGGAAAGGTTCGCCCAAGACGCCGATTCGAAGGGTGTAGACGGCATAATCGTAGTAGACCTTCCCCAGTTTGAAATCGGGCCTCTGGCGGCTTGTTGCGGCCCCAGAGATATTCCTATCATTCCCTTGCTGGCCCCGACCAGTACCGACGAAAGTATCCGCGCCGCTTGCGCCCGCGCCGCCGGCTTCGTCTATTGCATCAGCGTCACCGGGGTGACCGGCGCCCGCGACAGCGTCTCGGACCGGGGCTTCCGGTTGGTCAAGCGAGTGCGGGCCCACACGTCTTTGCCCGTCGCCGTCGGATTCGGGATCTCTCGCAGGGAACACGTGGAGGAAGTGGGCCGCCGGGCTGAGGCGGCGGTGGTCGGTAGCGCCTTAGTCCGAGTGATGTTAGAATCACCCAGAGACCAGTTAGTCCAACGCGCCAGCCGGTTCGTGAGCGAACTCGTTGGCCAACGGGCCGCGGCAAGCAGGGGCGCCGGTTGATGTCCGTGTGTCGCGGCATCCGGGGAGCGACCACCGCCCAAGAGAATACCGCGGCGGCCATATATGCCGCAACCAAAGACCTGCTGGCCCAATTGATAGACGCCAACTCAATTGAAGAACCTGACGTGGCTGCGGTGCACTTTACTATGACTCCCGACTTGAACGCTTGCTACCCAGCGGCGGCGGCCCGGCAACTGGGTTGGAACAATACGGCGTTGATGGGGTCCACCGAGGTGGACGTCCCGGGCGGTTTGCCCCGATGCGTCCGCGTTCTTATACTGGTCAACACCGATAAAGAGCCGGGGGAGTTGGCAAATCTGTACCTGAATGGGACCGATGTCCTCAGGCTTCAGGGTGTAGAAGCAAGCTGATAGAGTATTGCCTCGACCCCGGGCCGCGAAAGGCCGACGTCCCATTGGCGGCAACCCAACAACAGTTTCTCGCAGCCTCGGCGCCCCTCCGGAAGTCGGCGGGCAAGGCCGGCCGCCGGTGCTCATATATCCGCTACGGGTGAACATAACCATGATCGTGGTAATGACCAGGGACAGTTCTGAAGGCAACCTGAATCAAGTGCGGCAACGAATTGAGGCCCGGGGCCTGACGGCTCAAGTCTCCCGAGGGGTGGAACGCACCATAGTTGGTGTTTTGGGGTCCCTGCCCCCCGAGCTAAAAGACGAGATGGAATTGATGGCCGGCGTCGCCGAGGTAGTGCTCATTTCCAAGCCCTACAAGCTGGCTAGCCGAGAGTTCCATCCGGAAGGTTCCACGGTGAAAGTGGGGGACGCCGTAATCGGCGGTCCCGACCCGGTGATTATGGCCGGCCCTTGCTCCGTGGAAGACGAAGAGCAAATGGTATCCACCGCCAAAGCGGTAAAAGCGGCCGGCGCCACCGTTTTGCGCGGCGGGGCCTTCAAGCCGCGCACCTCGCCGTACAGCTTCCGGGGCATGGGTTTGGACGGGTTGAAGCTGCTCAACTTAGCCAAAGGAGAGACGGGCCTGCCCATCATCACCGAAGTGATGTCGCCGGCGGACGTGCAGACGGTCAGTGAGTACGCCGACATCCTCCAAGTCGGCGCCCGGAACATGCAGAACTACAATTTATTGGATGAGGTCGGGGCCGCCAACAAACCCGTAATGGTCAAACGGGGCTTGGCGGCGCCCTATGAGGAGTGGCTGCTGGCGGCGGAATACGTCATGGCGGCCGGCAATAGCCGCGTCATATTGTGCGAACGGGGCATAAGGGGCTTCGAGCAGTTTACCCGGTTTACCATGGACGTGGCCGCCATTCCGGTGATCAAACGCTTGAGCCATCTGCCGATTGTTGCCGACCCCAGCCACAGCACCGGCAAGTGGTACTTGGTCACACCGGTAGCCCTCGCCGCTATCGCTGCCGGGGCCCACGGACTGCTTGTGGAGGTGCACCCCAACCCGGACTTGGCCAAGTGTGACGGGGCCCAGTCGTTGACCTTTGAAAACTTCCGCGTCTTGATGAACCAGGTGCAAGCTATCGCGGCGGTGCAGCAACAGGCGGTCAGCACGCCCTAAGCAACTCCGAGGCGCCGGCAAGTTTAGTTACCGCAGCGCCCGCCCGCCCCTGACGAGGCGGGAACGCCCGCTTCAGCTTGGTGGATTGCCCAACGCGGGCGATGCCCACCGGCCCGTGTTTCCCCCATCACCCTACGAAGCCTGAAAAATTACTATTGCCTCACCCCTATCATCCTAACCTTCTCCCTAGGGAGAGGGGACTTTTGAGACACCCATAAAGGGAGTGGGGCAATCCAAAGGTTGTGGCTGGTCAGGCCATGAGGAACTTTCACATCGGCTAGCTGCCGTTTGCGCCGGTAAACGTCAAATCGGGCGAGCTGAATGACTCTATGGTTTGGCGCTGGGGGTTTCGAGTTGACGATAGGTATAAATTTTGGGCCGGCCGTTTGATTTGACTATGGCGCGCTGATAAAATCCCCAGTACCGGGATGCGCGATAGAAGGTCTAGATTCTGGCGTCCGGGCCGGACGGTTTCTTCCGGGCGCGGGGGAAGGACATGTTCCCAAAAGTAGCGTTGCTGCCGACAACCCAAGAAGATGTCCAACGAATGGCGGATTGGCTCGACGATAGCGACGTGACCTCACTATGGTATGGGCGCGGCGAAGACGGAACGCCGCTGCATACCGGCTACTCGCCCCACCGTATCTTGCAAGGCTCTGAAGCCGACTGGAGCCGGGTCTTCGAAAGCGAGGACCGCAAGATTCTATCCATATACACTAAGGACGGAGAACACATCGGCGAGGCCCAGTTGGCCATTCAGTGGGCCTTGCAAGAAGCGCAACTCTACATAATAATTGGCCGCAAGGACTTGTGGCACCGGCACTACGGCACTATGGCCCTAATATTACTGCTGGACCAGGCCTACGACACCTACGAACTGCACCGGGTTTGGGCCGACGTTCCCGAATACAATGAACACGCCCTTCAAATGCTTCATCACGTAGGCTTCGTCCTTGAGGGGCATCTTCGAAAGACTCATCGAAAAGACGACACTTGGTACGACTCCTTCGCCATGGGCCTTCTTAGCGACGAATACAAGAGGCGCCGGCTGCGCTTGATGGGTAGCGGGGCTACCTAGGGCGATGGGCCGCCGTCCTTGGGTGTCCTTAACCAATTTTTCATTTGCAGGAGGGCGCCATGCCGGTAATAACTATCAACGGTCCCATCGGCAGCGGCCCGGTCACCATAGGGCAATTGGTTTCCCAGCAACTGGAGTTAAACTTCGTAGACCGGTTAGTCTTTACCCAGGCGGCGAGGTTGGTTGGCAAACCCGTCGTCGGGCTGATCGACAAAGAGCAGCGGGTGATCCGGTTTCGTGACCGCTTGGGCCGGTTCTTGCAGACCATGCTGGAACGCTCGGCCATGTCCGGAGTCAGCGGGGAACCCTACTTCGGACGCGGGATAGATACATTGCCGCCGGAAACCTACATGGAACTGGCCGGCGAATCGACGGCGACAGCGACCCAAGTGGATGATAAAGCTTTCATAAAGGCGACTACCGACATATTGAGAGGTTTATATCGCGAAGGGAACGTTGTGATCATAGGCAGAGGAGCTAACATAATCCTGGCCGACGAACCGGGTGTCATGCACGTCGGTCTGATGGCCGGCTTGGAAGTTCGCACGCGAACCTTGATGGAGCGCGAGCACCTGAATCACGACGACGCTGAAGCCTACGTGGAGGAGTTGGAGCGGGCGAGGGCCTCCTACTTCCGTAAGTTCTTCAACACGCACCCCAACAACCCCAGCCTCTATCACATGATGCTCAATATGGACAAAATGCAACCCAAGACCGCGGCGGAGGTCATTGCCCACGCCGCGGGAGACTTTGCGCCTTGAGCTTTTCCTAGACCAGCGGTCCCAGCAAGGCCTGATCCAAGGCCAAGTCTCAGAAGGCTGGACCTTCTTTGATCCCCATTGCGGACGCCGACACCCTCCGCCGTACTTTCCCCGTCGTCAACCTCTTTCTCATCGGCCTGTGCTCCTTGGTGTTCCTCTACGAGCTGCAGCTAGGCGGGCTGGGGGTTTTGGGAGGGGGCGGAGACCTGGACATCGGCGCCTTCTTCGGCAAGTGGGGATTTATCGCCGATGAGCTAACCCGAGGCCAAGCCTGCGTCTATCGGTTATTGCACTTTGGGGACGGCCTCCCTTGCACCGAGGTAACGGATCGGCTTCGCGATACTGTCGTTCCGGACCTTCCCATAATTCCGCTGCAGGGTGGAGGCGCGCTTCAGAATATCGATTCTCCGGTGCCAACTTGGGCAACGATTTTTTCTTCGATGTTCATCCACGGGGGGTTCCTCCACTTCGCCGTCAACATGATGTTCCTGTGGGTCTTCGGCGGCAACGTAGAAGATTGGCTGGGGCGCGTCAAATATCTGGTCTTCTACCTCTTGGCCGGCGTCGGCGCTGCGCTGAGCCAGTGGGCCATCGACCCCCACGCCCAAGCGCCGCTTATAGGGGCCAGCGGCGCCATCTCCGGAGTCATGGGCGCTTACATACTCCTTCATCCATACAACCGGATTAGCGCTCTGATCATCTTCTACTTCATAACTCCGGTACGGCTCCCCGCCGTCGCCTTATTGGGTCTGTGGTTTGTTTGGCAACTCGTACAGGGCGTCGTCTCCCTGGCCATCCCGGACCAAGTGAGTGTTGCTTTCTTTGCTCACGTGGGGGGGTTCGCTGCCGGAGTCGTGCTGGCGGCCGGCTATAAGCTGCTAACCCGGGAGCCGCTGTGGCCGTCTCGGCGCCGGCTCCAACCCTGGGACTATTGGTACCGGACGGGTCGAGGTCCCGACTGAGGAAGAAACGCTTGATAGGGTGTAACCTCGGCGGCGTGTCTGGACCGGCGATAGCAAATCTGCCCACTGGGACCTGTTGCCTTACAGTCTTAACATGGGCTACTATGATCCAGTATACCCATACCCCCAGGGTAGGGGTTTAAGCCGACTTCAAGGAGCGCTGTTTTGTCGGATAGCAAAGCTGAAGCTCTCAAGAGACTGAGCTACATAGAGGGGCATTTGACCGGCATCCGGAGGATGCTGGAGGAGGACAAGTACTGCGTCGATGTCCTCAAACAGACCTACGCGGTGAGGCGGGCTATCGAGAAGATGGAAAGCATTCTTTTGGAAGGGCACCTTCACTCCTGCGTCATCGACGGCATAAAGGCGGGCCGAGAAGACCAACTCGTGGCCGAATTGAAGGACCTGTACATCCTGGCCAACAAGTAGGTCGACATGCGAATTTTTCAGGCTGAAAACAGGACTGCCAATTCAACAACGGCGTTGTCCGATATGTCCCGTCTTCGATGAGAGAATGGGAGCGTGATTGGCCCGCCGCGGCGGGCCAATCACGCTCCACCTTTCGGGGGTAGGGCAACCCTCGCGTCGCGCCCGGACAAGGGACACGGAACTTGCACGCAGGGTTAAGCGGGGCCGCCCAATACCCTGGAGATCCAAGGGGCATAACCTAAGATCGCGCAGCAACCGGCTGCCCAAAAGAGCAGTATTGGGGAGGATGCCATGGCTGGTTACTTAATCGCGGACGTGGACGTCACCGATGGCCAAGGCTACCAAGAATATGTCAAAGCCGTGCCGTCCAGTGTCGAAGCCTTTGGCGGCAAGTACCTGGTGCGGGCCGGACCGTATGACAAATTGGAAGGGGACTGGACTCCCAAACGGCTAGTGGTCATCGAGTTCGAAAGCGCCGAGCGAGCGAAAGAGTGGTACAACTCCACTGAGTATGGGCCTGCCAGAGACATCAGGTTCCGGACGGCCGTCAGCAACGTTTTGATCGTCGAGGGCGTATGACCTGCCGCTATGAGCATATGCCTGACTCCGCGCTCTTCCCGGCATCGTCATAGAGTAACTTTAACCAATGTCCGCTGTCGTAGAACGTGCTAAGAACCTGACCATCCCGATTGAAGGGATGACCTGCGCCGCGTGCGTCTCCCGCGTGGAGGCCGCGTTGAAAGGGGTGTCCGGCGTTAGGGAGGTTGCGGTAAACCTGGCCACCGAGACCGCCGCCGTTGGCTTTGAGGCTGGGGAGGTGGCGTTGGACTGCCTCAGCGTCGCCGTGTCGAAAGCGGGATACCGGGTGCCGACCACCAGCACGACGTTTAACGTGGCCGGGATGACCTGCGCCGCTTGTGTATTCCGGGTCGAGTCCGCTCTCGCCGGGTTACCCGGAGTGTCCCGGGCCGGCGTCAACCTGGCTACGGAAAAAGCTACCGTCGAGTATGTATCGGGAGTGGCCGGGTTCGGTGATTTTCAGCAAGCGGTCGAGAAAGCCGGGTACCGTTTGGACGCGGCCGGCCAAGACGCCGGCGGGACCCGCGAGGAACTAGATAGGCTGGCCAAGGTCAAGGAAATCCGGGCCCTGCGGGGCCGGCTGCTTCTGGCCGCCGCCGGGGCTATCCTGCTGTTCTTGGGTAGTTTCAACGCCTTCAATTGGGTTGATACTTTGATGCAGCGGCAGTTCTACCCGTTCCTGTTGTGGGCCCTGGCCACGCCGGTGCAATTTTGGGCGGGATGGACTTTCTATAGGTCGGGGATACCTGCGCTGCGCCGCGGTTCCGCCAATATGCACACCCTGGCCGCTCTGGGCACCAGCGCCGCTTACGGTTTCAGTGCCGCCATCGTGCTAATGGATGCCTTGGCGCCTGGAGTTTTGGTAGACCACGGCATCGGTACCGAAGTCTACTTCGACACGGCGGCTATAATCATCGCTTTGATTCTCTTGGGGCGCTACTTGGAGGCCCGGGCCAAGGGCCGGACCTCCGAAGCAATCCGCCGCTTGATGGGTCTGCGCCCCAAAACGGCCCGCTTGGTCCGTGGCGGAAGAGAGGTGGACGTTCCCATAGAGTCCGTCGCCCCTGGGAACGTGGTCTTGGTCCGGCCGGGCGAAAAAGTGCCGGTGGACGGTCGAGTGATTGAAGGTTTCTCGGCCGTTGACGAAGCGATGTTGACCGGCGAGAGCATGCCGGTGGATAAGGGGCCCGGACAGGAGGTATACGCCGGGACCTTGAATAAGCAGGGGGCCTTCCGGTTCCGGACCGGCAAGGTCGGGGGGCAAACGGCTCTGGGCCAAATCATCCGGATGGTGGAAGAAGCCCAAGCTTCCAAGGCGCCCATCCAGCGGCTGGCTGACCGGGTCGCCGCTTACTTCGCGCCCGCCGTTATGGGCGTTGCTTTTGCCGCGTTTCTGTTCTGGATGTTTCTGGGTCCGGCGCCGGCGTTGACTTTCGCTGCCTTGGTGTTCGTTGCGATATTGATTATTGCTTGCCCTTGCGCCCTCGGGTTGGCCACGCCCACGGCGATAATCGTGGGTACCGGTAAGGGGGCGGAACATGGCGTGTTGATTCGCAGCGCCCAAGCTTTGGAGGTAATGAGCCGGGCCGGCGCCGTGGTGTTGGATAAGACCGGCACCCTTACCACGGGACGGCCGGCGGTGACCGGCGTAATAGGGTCCGGCGCATCCGAAGCCGAAGTTCTTCGATTGGCGGCGTCGGCGGAGCGGGGTTCCGAGCACCCTATAGCGGACGCGGTGGTGCGTGAAGCTCAGAGTAGAGACTTGGCCCTTGAGCCTTCGGTAGATTTCCGGGCCATTCCCGGTCAAGGCATAGCGGCGCGGGTGGACGGCCGGGCCGTGCTCTTGGGCAACCAAGCCCTAATGGAGGCCGAGGCCGTCGACTTGGATGGCTTGGAGAATGAGGCTAGGCGGCTGGCTGAAAAAGGAGCGACGCCCATGTTCCTGGCCGCGAATAATATCGCGCTGGGAGTGTTGGGAGTGGCCGACAAGTTGAAGCCGGACGCTCGGGCCGGCGTGGCCCGCTTGCAACGGCTGGGTCTGGAAGTGGTAATGTTGACCGGAGATAACGCCCGGACCGCCAAGGCCGTTGCCGATGAACTGGGGGTGGATTGGCTGGAGGCGGAGGTCCTTCCCCAGGAAAAGGTAGAGGTGGTCCGGCGGCTTCAGTCGGAGGGCAAAGTGGTGGCCATGGTGGGCGACGGAATAAACGACGCACCGGCCTTGGCTCAGGCCGACGTTGGCATTGCCATGGGATCTGGTACCGACGCGGCGATGGAATCGGCGGACGTCACTCTGATGCGAGGGAGCGTAAGCGGCGTGATTGACGCCTTTAACCTGAGCCGCCGGACCATCAGGACGATAAAGCAGAACCTGTTCTGGGCTTTCTTCTATAACGCGCTGCTGATCCCGGTGGCGGCGGGGGTCTTGTACCCGGTGTTTGACGCCTTAGGGGGTGTGCCCGGCGGTCTGAGCTTTTTCTTCGGCGGCGAGGGCTTCTTGAACCCGGTCCTCGCGGCCTTGGCCATGGCCTTCAGTTCGGTCAGCGTGGTCGCCAATTCCCTGCGCTTGGGGCGGGCCAAGATTTCTTAAAGGGAAACCCTCCCGCCTTCCTTCCCCCAGCACCGGTTCGCGAGACCAGCCCCCGCCGGACCTCAGGAGTTGGCCCCGTGGCAACGCTTGTACTTCTTGCCGCTGCCGCAGGGGCACGGCGCGTTGCGCCCCACCTTCGCCGCCCCCGCCGGGAGCGCCTCCGCGCCTTTGGGGTTGACTGCGTCCATGGGGCTGGCGGCCTTGGCTGCTGCGGCCCTGCGCCCCCCGTTGGCGGCCTGGTGGGTTATGGTGACGTGGAACAGGGTGTGGACCACGTCATACTGCATCCTCTGGGTCAACTCTTGAAACAATTTGTGCCCTTCGGTGCGGTACATAACCAGAGGGTCCCGCTGGCCGTAGGCTTGCAGACCGATCCCGGTGCGCAAGTTCTCCATGGTAGTGAGGTGGGTTACCCAATGGGTGTCGATAGCTCGCAGCAGCAGCAGCCTCTCGACAATGCGCATCTGCTCGGCGCCAACCTCGGCCTCTCGCGCCTCGTATACTGCGTCGGCGTGCTCTGACAGTATCCGGGCGATCTGGTCCAGATCGTACTGGTAGACGGCGTCTTCGGTACTCAGGTCTTCGGGAAGAGAGCAGATTTGGTTCAGTTCGTCGAGAAGCCCCGGAACGTTCCAGGAGTCTCCGTGCCGGTCCGGAAGAAACTTGCGCGCCAAGTCCAGGAACTCTTGGCGCACCATTTCCAAAATCTTGTTCTTTAGATTGTCCCCGGCCAGGATTTGGGCCCGGTCGACGTAGATGACCTCCCGCTGCTTGTTCAGCACGTCGTCAAAGTCCAGCAGGTGCTTCCTGATGTCGAAGTGGTAGCCTTCCACCTTTTCTTGCGCCCCACTGATGGACTTGGTGATCAAACGGTTTTCGATGGGGGTGTCCTCGTCGATTCCGGTCCATCCCATCACGGTCTTGATGCGGTCGCCGCCAAACCGGCGAATCAACTCGTCTTCCACGGAGACGTAGAACTGGGAACTGCCGGGGTCGCCCTGCCGGCCGGAGCGCCCCCGCAACTGGTTATCGATTCGCCGGGCGTCGTGGTGGTCGGTCCCGACAACGTGCAGACCGCCCAGCTGCACAACTCTATCGTGATCATCTTGCCAGGCGGGATCGGTAGTGTTACTGCCGCCTAGGACGATGTCAGTCCCCCGGCCGGCCATGTTGGTGGAAACGGTCACCGCGGACGGTCGGCCCGCTTGGGCCACGATGGTTGCCTCGTGCTCGTGGTTCTTTGCGTTGAGCACCTTGTGGACAACGCCCCGCCGCGTCAACCGCTCGCTCAGCGCCTCCGACGCCTCTATGGAGGTGGTTCCCACCAGCACCGGCCGTCCTTGGGCGTGCATTTCGGCGATGTCATTGGTAACCACCCGCCACTTGGCCTCCCCGTTCTGAAACACCAAGTCCGGGCCGTCGTTCCTGATCATAGGTAAGTTGGTGGGTGCGATTACCACTTCGAGGCGGTATATCTTGTGAAACTCGTCGGCCTCCGTTTCGGCGGTACCGGTCATCCCGGCCAGCTTGTCGTACATCCGGAAGTAGTTTTGCAGTGTGATAGTAGCGTAGGTAATGCTCTCCCTCTGAATCTTTATGCCTTCTTTGGCCTCCACTGCCTGGTGAAGCCCGTCGGACCAGCGCCGTCCGAACTGGAGCCTGCCGGTGAACTCGTCGACGATTACTACTTCACCGTCTTTGACCACGTATTCCTTGTCTCGCTGCTTCATCACCTCGGCGTTGAGAGCGTTTTCAATGTAATGCACCAAGTGGAAATTTTCGGGCTCGTACAGGTTGCCGACCTTGCTCCACCGCTCCATCTTGGTGATGCCTTCTTGCGTCAACGATATGCTCTTGGTGCGCTCGTCTATGGTGTAGTCCTCCTCTAACCGGAGCCGGGGGGCCAGCTTGGCGAAGGTGTAGTAGAGTTGCACCGGCTCCTCAGCCGGTCCGCTGATGATTAGAGGCGTTCGGGCCTCGTCGACGAGAATGTTGTCCACCTCGTCGACGATAGCGTAGTGAAGCTCGCGCTGTACCCGCTGGGAAAGCTCGGTAGCCATGTTGTCCCGGAGATAATCGAACCCGAACTCGTTGTTGGTGCCGTAGGTGATGTCGGCGGCGTAGGCTTCGGCGCGGGGGACTCGCCGCAGGAAATCCATGCCGTCGGGAGCGCCGGTTAGCTCCGGGTCGAAGAGGTACGCGGAGTCGTGCTGCAAACAACCCACCGACAAGCCCAGTCCGTGGTATATGGGGCCCATCCACACCGGGTCCCGGCGGGCCAGGTAGTCGTTGACGGTGACGATGTGGACGCCCTTGCCGGCTAGAGCATTCAGGAATACGGGCAATGTGGCGACGAGGGTCTTGCCCTCGCCGGTCTTCATTTCAGCGATTTGGCCCCGGTGCAGCACCACCCCGCCAATGAGTTGCACGTCGTAGTGGCGTTGACCCAGGCACCGCCGCGCCATCTCTCTAACCGCGGCAAAGGCTTCCGGCAGCAGGTCATCGAGGGTTTCTTTGCCGGCCAGACGGTTCCTGAAGTCATCCGTCATGGCGCGAAGCCCGGCGTCAGAGAGTTTCTCGACCCCTTCCTCCAAGGCGTTGATTCTCTCGCAAATGGGGTAGATCTTCTTGACGGCCTTTTCGCTGCCGTCGCCAAGAATTTTGCCAAGCACGGAAACCATGGGTGTCACCACCTTGTCGGGGTGTGCTTACCGCTGCTCACGGGCCGCCCGTAGGCTACTAACTAGGCTAGTGTTCCAACGTCCGGCGTTCCGGGAGCGTCCAGAGGAAGGATAAGTCCCGCGATGCCAATGGGAGCGCCTTCATCCCGCGCGGCGGGCGGATACAAGCTTGCACCCCGACTTCTTTTCCGGTTGGGGTTTCGGCGATTCATCGAGACTTAGGTTAGGCAGTCTGGGCTAGGGCTATGGGATCGTATCCCGGCGTCATGCCCGTTGGTGATCAATGTTGACCTGAGCGCCGCCCACCATATCTTCGAGGCGGCTCACTCCCCAAGACGCTAGAAGCTCTCTCAGTTCTTCCAGGATTCGGAATGGAGACCACAAGTTCACCAGATTGGCGCTGCCCACTTGTACGGCAGTGGCGCCGGCAAGGATATACTCCATGGCGTGCTTGGCGTCGAACACTCCCCCGACGCCAATGATCGGCACGTCAACCACTTGAGCCGCCCGGTACACCAGAGCGAGGGAAACGGGGCGAAGCCCGTGCCCGGAGAGGCCGCCGGTGACCGCGCCGAGGACCGGCCTGCGGGACTCCACGTCTATCGACATGGCCGGAAGGGTGTTGGAGATGGTCAGCGCGTCGGCGCCCGCGGCTACGGCGGCCCGGGCGACGTCGGATATGTCGGGAACGTTGGGCGCCAGCTTTGCCACCACCGGTAGACCGGATTCGGCTCTGACCGCCTCCACTGCCGCCGCCGTGAGTTGAGGACTATGACCAAACAGAGCGCCGTTTTCCACGTTGGGGCAGCTAAGATTGAGTTCCAAACCTTGGAATCCACCGGCGGCACCGGCCATCGCGGCCATCTCGCCAAACTGGGCCGCGCTGTCCGCTGACAGGCTCAGCAGGACCGTGGTCCCGTAATTTGCCCATTCAGGGGTCAACTGAGAAAGGGCGGCTTCGATACCCGGGTTGGTCAGACCTATGGAGTTCAAGAATACGGTGTCTCCGGACTCCATCGCCTCTCTGAAGGATGTGGGATGCCAGCGAGGCTCGGGGTTGCCTTCCCTCGGGCGTCGAGTGACCGTTTTGGGTATTACCGCCCCCAGACGGCGCAAGTCCATTTCGGGGGTGATGCCCCGGCCATAGCCGTCGTAACCGAAAGTGCCGGACGCGATTATGACGGGGTTGGCAATGCGGAGGTGATTGGGATTGCGGGGCGCCAGGTCCACGGATAGGTCCGGTTGGGGCAGCGCGGACGGCGCCCTTGGAGCAATGCTACTCTGACTCATCTTCCGACGGGCTGCCGCCGGTGCCGGCGGTACCCTCAACCCCCTGCCCTAAGTCTTCACTGGCGCCGCCATTATCTTGGCTCAGACCGTTGGTACCAACTTCTCCCCCCTCCACCAAGGTAAGGGCGGCCTCGGATGGTGACCCTCCGTCAGCACCGGACCCGGCTATAGGAGGGATACCGTCGTCGTCTCCGCCGTTATCCTTTTCATCGTCCAGGCCGTCGAAGAAGTCGAAGGCCTCCTCCGAAGCCTCGCCGAAGATACCCCGCGCATCTGACTGGGTTACGGCCCCAGCAACTCCCCCGTTTTCTTTAGAGCCGGGAATCCCCAGCCAGGCGCCGGCCATTTCCAGCCCCGGTATCGCTTCCGGCTCCAGAAGCCGTTCCATTCCGGGCACGCTGAGACGGGCCGGGATCAACCGGCCGATGATGACGTTCTCTTTCAAGCCCAGCAGCCAGTCTTGGGCGCCGCTCACGGCGGCTTGGGTGAGCACCCGGGTAGTTTCTTGAAAGGAAGCCGCCGAGAGGAAGCTGTCGGTGAGCAAAGACGCCCGGGTAACCCCTAGCAGAATTGGCTTGGCTGTGGCGGGCTCGCCGCCCTCGGCCAGCACCTTGGCGTTCTTCTCTTGAAACTCGAACTTGTCCACCATTTGACCGGGGATGAAGTCGCAGTCGCCGGTGGACTCGACCGAGACCCTGCGCAGCATCTGCCGCAGGATTATCTCGATGTGCTTTTCGTGGATGCGCACCCCCTGGGACTGGTACACCTGCTGTACTTCATCCACCAAGTAGCGCTGCAACTCGTCCTTACCCCGTATGTGGAGAATGTCGTGGGGGTTTAGCGGCCCGCTGATCAGGGCGTCTCCGGCTTTAACTTGGTCGTCTGTGGATACCAGAATGTGAGCGGAGGCCGGAATCAGATGCTCCCGCTCTTCCACGTCCTCCCATACGATGGACACGCTGTCGCCGTTCAGTTCCACTCTGCCGCCGATATTGGCGACCACGTCTTGGGTTAGTTGCTGCTCGTCTTCGGACGCGCTGTCGCCGCCGTCCAGAGCGGCTAGAGCGCTGGCCAAGACCATCCCGGGCTCAACGTATTCTCCTTGGTCCACCAAGAGCTTCGCCCCCTCCGGGATGGCGTAGTCCTCTTGGAATTCTTCCCGGCTGGTCAGCCGGAGCCTGCGGCCCTCTTCGTCGTTCTCTATTTCGACGATGCCGTCGATGTCGGCCAAGATGGCCGCTCCCTTGGGCACCCGGGCCTCGAAGAGTTCCTCCACCCTTGGCAGGCCGCTGGTAATGTCCAACCCGGCAACCCCGCCGGTGTGGAAGGTCCTCATGGTCAACTGGGTGCCGGGTTCGCCAATGCTCTGGGCGGCGATGATACCCACCGCTTGGCCGTCTTCAACCAGGGTCCCAGTGGCCTGCAACCTGCCGTAGCACATGCGGCACACGCCCCGGCGGGACTCGCAGATCAAAGGCGACCGGACAGGCACCTCCATCACCCCCGCCTCGATCAACTGAGCTGCCGTCGCTTCGTCTATCTCCTGGTTGCGGTCCACCAAGACTTCTCCCGTCTCCGGGTGGGCCACGGGGGCTGCCGCCAACCGGCCCACTAGCCGGTCCTTGGTGGAACCTTGGGACGGCTCTTCCGACCTCCCGGAAACCCAGTAGGCATCGAAGGTGTTGCAGTCGTTTTGGAGGATGATCACTTCTTGGGCGATGTCGATGAGCCGGCGGGTCAAGTATCCGCTGTCCGCGGTGCGCAGGGCGGTATCGGCCAACCCTTTTCGCGCTCCGTGGGTGGAGATGAAGTATTCCATCGCGGTCAGCCCTTCCCGGAAGCTGGACTTGATTGGCAAGTCGATGATGCGGCCTTTGGGATTGCTCATCAGGCCGCGCATTCCCGCCATTTGCTTTATTTGGGAAATGTTACCTTTGGCCCCCGATACCGCCATCACGGCTATGCCGCCGTAGTTGCTCAACTCCTCTTCCACCAGTTCGGTGGTCTGGTCCGAAGCCCTAGTCCACACGTCCACCGTCTTATCATACCGCTCTTCTTCGGAGATCAAGCCGGACAGGTACTGGTCTTCGAAGCCGGCGACCAGCTCGGCAGCCTCGGTGAGTATCTCCGGCTTCTTGGTGGACACCTGTATGTCGTTGATGGCTATCGTGATCCCGGAAATCGTGGCGTAGTGGAACCCGAGGCTCTTGATTTTGTCTAGGGTATCGGCAGTCTCGTCATTGGTGAGGCGCCGGTGCAACTCCTGGGTAAGGTCTTTGAGTCCGCCCCGGTCCATCAGCGCATTCTTGAAACCGATGGACGGCGGGAGTTCTTCATTGAACATCAACCGGCCCAAAGTGGTTTCCACCCACTCTTCATCTTCGCAGCCCTCCACGTGCCGGACCTTGATGCGGGCGTGCAGGTCGATCAACTCGGAGGCGTGGGCGATGCGGGCTTCGTCGAAGTCGTTGAAGCGTTTGCCCTCGCCTTCGGCGCCCTCCCGCGCCTGGGTCAGATAGTAGCAGCCCATAACCATGTCCAAGGTCGGGGCCACCAAGGGGTCTCCGGAAGCCGGAGAGAGCATGTTATGAGTGCTCAACATGGCCTCACGGGCTTCCAGCACCGCCATCCTGGACAAAGGCACATGGACGGCCATCTGGTCCCCGTCGAAATCGGCGTTGAAGGCCGAGCAAACCAGCGGGTGTATTTGGATCGCGTTGCCTTCTATGAGCACCGGCATGAACGCCTGAATCCCCAGTCTGTGGAGGGTCGGCGCCCGGTTCAGCATGACGGGCCGGTTCTTTATAACGTCTTCCAGGATGTCCCAGACCTCGGGACGGGCCCGTTCGACCATACGTTTCGCGTTCTTGATGTTGGGGGCTATGCCCAAAACGGCCAGACGGTGCATCACAAAGGGCTTGAACAGCTCCAAGGCCATCCGCTTCGGCAGACCGCACTCGTGCATCTTTAGCTCCGGCCCTACGACGATCACGGACCGGCCGCTATAGTCAACCCGTTTCCCCAAGAGGTTCTGCCGGAAGCGGCCCTGCTTGCCGCGGAGCAGGTCCGACAAGGACTTTAGCTTGTGGTTATGGCTCCCTTGTATGGGCCGGCCGCGGCGTCCGTTGTCGATGAGCGCGTCCACCGCTTCTTGCAGCATTCGCTTTTCGTTGCGAATGATTATTTCCGGCGCACCCAGTTGCATGAGCCGCTTTAGCCGGTTGTTCCGGTTGATGACGCGACGGTAAAGGTCGTTGAGGTCGCTGGTAGCAAACCGCCCGCCGTCCAACTGGACCATGGGCCGCAGTTCCGGAGGGAGCACAGGCAGGATGGACAAAATCATGTCCTCAACCCGGTTCCCGCTTTTTCGGAAGGACTCGACCACCCGCAAGCGTTTGATGGCCTTCTTGCGGCGCTGCCCCGAGGTGGAGTGCATCTCGGATATTAGGTGCTCTCGGAGAGCCTCTAGGTCTATGGTCTTTAGTATCTCGAGGATTGCCTCGGCGCCCATGGCCGCTTGAAAGACGTTGCCGTAAGCCTCCTTGAGCTCCCGGTACCTGGACTCGGCAATGAGTTGGTGGACTCTTAGGTCCTCCAGATCGTCGATCCGCGTTTGCAACTGCTCGGTCAACTGGCTCTCTTCGTCAGCCACCTGGCTGTTGATGGCGTCGATTTCCACCTGGATGGCCTTGCTTTCCACTTCCGGATCGGCGGCGTCGTTGGATTCCCCGTCGGACTCCTCGCCGCCTTCAACCCGCCCGGTCAGTTCCTTGATCCGTTCGTCGCCGGCCTGGCGGTGCTTGCCGACCTCCAGGTCGTGCTTGGCTCTTTCCTCCTCGATGGCCTCTTGGCGGGCTTCCTCGTCTACGGATACGACGATGTGTTGAGCGAAATACAATACCCGCTCCAGGTTCCTGGGGGAAAGGTCCAACAAGAGGCCCAACCGGCTGGGGGTGGTCTTGCTAAACCAGATGTGGGCTACCGGCGCGGCTAATCTAAGGTGGCCCATGCGCTCCCGGCGCACTTTAGACCGGGTAACTTCCACTCCGCACCGGTCGCAAATCACGCCCCGGTAGCGTATGCGCTTGTACTTGCCGCAGAAACATTCCCAGTCCTTGGTGGGTCCGAACAAGCGCTCGCAGAAAAGGCCGTCCTTCTCCGGACGCAGGGTCCGGTAATTGATGGTTTCCGGCTTGGTGACTTCGCCGTGGGACCAGTTCAGGATCTGCTCAGGAGAGGCGATAGATATGCGTATTGCGTTGAAGTTGGTGCCCTGAGTTTCCGTCCTGTCTGCCATTCTGACCATTAAATCGCCTCCAAGGCTTGGTAAAGATCAGTGTCGTCGGCCATTCCTTGGGTCAGCGAAGGGCGGTTGTCTTCGTTCAACAACTCTACGGATAGCCCCAGGCTTTGAAGCTCCTTGAGAAGAACGTTGAACGATTCCGGCACCCCGGGCTGCCCGATGGGTTCACCCTTGACCACCGCTTCGTACGTCTTGACCCGCCCGGCCACGTCGTCGGACTTTACGGTCAGCACCTCCTGCAAGTTGTACGCGGCGCTGTAGGCCTCCAAGGCCCAGACCTCCATTTCACCGAACCGCTGGCCGCCGAACTGGGCTTTTCCTCCCAGGGGCTGCTGAGTGATCATGGAGTAAGGCCCGGTGGAGCGGGCGTGGATTTTGTCCTCGACCAAGTGGATCAGCTTCAGTATATATATGCTGCCGACGGTCACCAGCTGGTCGAAGGGTTCCCCGCTGCGGCCGTCGAACAACTCGAACTTACCGAAGGTTGGCGGGGCTATTCCCCGCTCCCGGTGCACTTTAAGGGCCAACTGCCGCATTTCCGCGGGGCCCAACCCCTCCGGGTCTTCCTCCGCCGTGTCCTTGAGCCACCAGCGCAGGCAGGCCTCTTGGGCGGCGCCGCTGACGATGTCGTCGAATAGGCTTTGGTAGTCGAGGCCCCGTTCTTCCAGCCAGCCCCGCAGCTTGGCGAAGTCGATTTGACGCGCGCCGTCGCTGGGACTCACGTCCACGGCGCCCGCTTGCTGGACGAACCAGACTCGCGCCAGAGCGTCCTCGATCGAGTCGTCCCGGGCACCGTCGAATACCGGTGTGTTGGCGCGGAAGTTCAGGCCCCGGGCGGCCCATCCCAAGTGGGTCTCAAGCACTTGACCCAAGTTCATCCGGGAGGGCACTCCGATGGGGTTCAGGATGATATCCACGGGCGTACCGTCGGCCAAGAAGGGCATGTCCTCTTCCGGCAGGATACGGGACACGACGCCCTTGTTGCCGTGACGGCCGGCCATCTTATCTCCCACCGAGATTTTCCGAGTCTGGGCTATCCAGACCCTTACCGCTTCGTTGACTCCCGGAGGCAGGTCGTCCCGGTTGACCCGGTTCAAGACCTTGACGTCGATGATCTTTCCCCGCTCTCCGTGGGGAACCCGGAGGGAGGTGTCTTTTACGTCCCGGGACTTTTCCCCGAAGATTGCCCGGAGCAGCTTTTCCTCGGCCGTAAGCTCGGTTTCTCCTTTTGGAGTCACTTTGCCCACCAGGATGTCGCCGGGGCCCACCTCGGCGCCGATTCGAATGATTCCCCGGTCGTCGAGGTCCCGTAGGCTTGTCTCACCCACGTTGGGGATGTCTCGGGTGATTTCCTCGGGGCCCAACTTGGTTTCCCGGGCTTCCATTTCGTGCTTTTCGATGTGGATCGACGTAAAGTAATCGTCCGTCACCAGCCGTTCGCTAACGATGATGGCGTCCTCGTAGTTGTAACCTTCCCAAGACATGAAGGCTACGACCACGTTCTGACCCAAGGCCAGATCGCCGTGGTCGGTGGAAGAGCTGTCCGCCAGGATGTCACCCCGGTCTACTACGTCGCCCTTGGCCACGATGGGGCGCTGGTCGAAACAAGTGCCCTGGTTGGTGCGGGCGAACTTGATCAAGGGGTGTCGGTACTCTTGGCCCTCGCCGTCGCTTACCACTATCTCACTGCCGGTCACCGAGGTCACGGCGCCGGAGGCTTCCGAGAGCACCACTTGGCCGCTGTCTCGGGCCACGCGGCTTTCGATTCCGGTGCCCACCACCGGGGCTTGAGGCCGCAGCAAGGGGACCGCTTGGCGCTGCATGTTGGAACCCATCAGGGCCCGGTTGGCGTCGTCATGCTCCAGGAAGGGTATGAGGGCCGCAGACACGCTCATGATCTGCATTGGCGACACGTCTATCAAGTCGACGGCGTCGGGGGTGGCCTCGGTGTAGGTCTCACCTTCCCGCACTTCGACCCGGTCGCTCACGAACT
The DNA here is from genome assembly GCA_965197665.1 of Dehalococcoidia bacterium. GTDB lineage: Bacteria > Chloroflexota > Dehalococcoidia > Lucifugimonadales > UBA3495 > CBDANO01. Next base: position 883,853 of record CBDANO010000005.1, on the reverse strand, counting down.
GGTTCAAGCCGTCCAGCGCCGAGTTGGCTTGAGCCACCCGGTAGTTTTCTTCTTGGTCCGCCGATAGATAGACCACCGCGTCCTCTTCCGCTGAGACGAACGCGCGGACTTCTATCACCGTACCCTCAGGCAGGCTGCGCACGGCGGCCAACTTTCTCTTGGTAATTGTTTTGCCCTTGGCGACGATAACTTTGCCGGACTCGTCCCGGACGTCGGCGGTCACGGAGCGCCCTACCAGATCGGGGGCGTCATTGGGTAGAGACTTTAGGACCCAGCGGTACGGGGACTCAATGAAGCCGTAAGAGTTGATCCTGGCATAGGAGGCCAAGGAGCTCAACAAGCCGATGTTGGGTCCTTCCGGGGTCTCTATCGGGCAGATCCTTCCGTAGTGGGAGAAGTGGACGTCTCGAACGTCGAACCCGGCCCGTTCCCTGGACAAGCCCCCCGGCCCCAAGGCGGAAAGGCGGCGCTTGTGGGTAAGCTCCGCCAAGGGGTTCGTTTGGTCCATGAATTGGGAAAGCTGGGAGCCGCCGAAGAACTCCCTGACCGCGGCGACCACGGGGCGGATGTTCACCAGGCCCTGAGGCGCCGCGGTCTCCGGGTCCACCAAGGTCATTTTCTCTTTGACCATTCGCTCCATGCGAAGCAGGCCGACCCGCACCTGGTTTTGCACCAACTCGCCCACTGCCCTGACCCGGCGGTTGCCCAAATGATCGATGTCGTCCGGACTTCCTTCGCCTTGGTTCATGCTAATCATGGTGCGTATGACCGCTACCACGTCGTGAAGAGTCAAGATCATCAGGTCGGCGTTGTCCTGCTGGGCGAGCCGCCGGTTGAGCTTGTACCGCCCCACCCGGCCCAAGTCGTAGCGCCGCGGCCCGAAGAACAAGTTCTGTATCAAGTTGCGGGAGTTTTCCAGGCTTGGGGGTTCGCCGGGCCGCAAGCGGCGATAGAACTCGATCTGAGCGCCGGCGATGCGCTTGGCCAAAGCGGAGTCGAACTCCCGGTCGGGATGCAGCCACTCCCATAGAGACCGCAAGTCGTCCTCCCGGAAGTTCAGGTCTTTGGTTTCCACCGCCGGGTCCCGGTCCAAGGTGGACTGGATGTATTGATGGTTTTCGTCGGTATCAACCTTCGCGAACAGGGCCAGCAATTCCTCGTCGGACGCCACGCCCAAGGCTCGCAGGAAAGTGGTTGCGGAGACCTTGCGCTTCCGGTCGACCTTGATGGAAAGCACGTCCTTGGAGCTGGTCTCGAATTCCAGCCAGGCCCCCCGGGCGGGGATAAGCTTGGCAAAGCACAGGTTCCGGTCGCTCACCGGGTTCCTTTCGTACACGAAGTAGATACCTGGCGAACGCACCAACTGGCTAACCACGACCCGTTCGGCCCCGTTGATAACGAAGGTGCCGTTGGGAGTCATCATGGGAATGTCCCCCATGAAGATCTCCTGCTCCTTGATCTCGCCGGTATCCTTCATCACCAAGCGGGTCTTCACGTACAGGGGCTGAGAGAAAGTAATCTCTCGTTCTTTGCTTTCTTGCGGTGAGTACTTGGGGTCCCGGAAGTAGTGTTCGTGGAAGTGGAGCTCGTACTTCTTGCCGGTGTAGTCTGCAATCGGCGAGATTTCTTTGTATACTTCGGTCAGACCGTCGGCTTTGAACCAGTCGTAGGACTGGATCTGGCTCTGGATGAGATTGGGCACGTCCAAGACTTGGGGAATCCGCGCGTAGGTCTTTACACCGGGAAGTTCTACGGAATGTCCATTTTGGACAGAGGGCAAACCCATTTGCCATTCTCCTTGGGAGGAATGCCTAAACTAGGAAAGGGAGCCTGGGCGACAGCAAAAAAGGGGTAATGAACGGTTGGGGTCGGTTGAGGGGATAACGAAAGCCGTTAGACCGCGCATATACTGGCAAACCTCTATTATATACGCCATGAGTAGCGTGTCAAGAGGAAAATTGCCGGAAAAATCGCGCTTTATTCCCCGGAAATTCTATTAGGCTGGCGCTCAACCCGGCGATGCCAAGGCCAATGGCCGTCAGTCCTCGTTGAACTATACCGTACCAGTAAGCTAGAACGAGTATTGTACTGAGTAGTCCTAAAAGGAGGACGATAATGCCGTCGCCCGCTTTATGCTAAACTCCGGTGTCGGGTCGAAACGCAGAAGCCAAAGGAGGTGCTAAGATGCTGGACCTAATCGTCCGCGGCGGTCAGGTGGTGACCCCGTGGGGTGTCGGCGACTGGGACGTGGCGGTCCAAGGGGAGAAAATCGTTGCGGTGGCCGCGGCCGGGACCCTCACCGAGGAAGCGGGCCGCGTCATCGACGCCGCCGGCAAGATCGTGGCCCCCGGAGGCATTGAACCCCACGCCCACGTGTATGCTCCCGTGATGGGTCACGGGGACCTCAAGACTGCCCCGCCGGACCAAGTAAGCCGGGCCGCCCTGTTCGGCGGTACTACCACCATTCTGGACTTTGCTATCCAGTACCCGGGCATCGACATCAACCAAGCGGTACAGGAGAGGACCTCGGTATGGCAGGGCAACTCATACGCCGACTACTCCCACCACCTGATGTTGTTGGGGGAGATACCGCCCAATATCATTGCCCAGTTGGGCGACGCGGTGGCCGACGGGTTTCCCACCTTCAAGATTTTTACTACCAACATCCGGCCGCCGTCGACCATAGGGGAGCCTCGGATGGTGCGCATGGGACACCTCCACGACCTTATGGAAGAGGTGCGGCGCCTCGACGCAATGCTGCTGGTACATTCGGAGGACGACGACATGGTCCAGCATATGTACCGGAAGTTGGCTGATGAAGAGCGCACCGAGTGGTGGAACATGCACTTGGTCCACAGCGCCGAGTCGGAAGACGTTTCGTTCCGGCGGGTTTTGCGGGTGGCCGAATGGACCGGAGCGCCGGTCTACTTCGTTCACGTGAGCGCCAAGCAAGGATTGGAAGCGATTCAAGAGTCCCGGGCCAAGGGCATGCCGGTCTACGGCGAGACTTTACATAACTATTGCTGTTTCAGCGCCGACAACTACCGGGAAGAGAACGGCATGAAGTACCACACCTACCCGTCCTTGAAGTCGGAGGAAGACCGGCTCTCTTTGTGGGACGGCATAGTGCGGGGCGGCCTTAGCACCATGGCCACCGATGAATACTGCACTACCTGGGACATCAAAATCTGGGGTAAGACCATATCCGACGTGACCGGCGGCCACAACGGCGCCGAGACCCGGGTGGGCATTAGCTACAGCGAGGGAGTGTCCAAACGGGGCATGTCATTGCAGCGGTTCGTCGACGTCACCTCCGCCAACGCCGCCAAGATTATGGGGCTGTACCCTCGAAAGGGAGTAATCGCGCCGGGCAGTGACGCCGACATTATTTTGATTGATCCAAGCATAAAGAAGAAGCTGGCCACGAGCGACTTCCATATCACGGACTACAGCATCTGGGAAGGGTTCGAGGTCGAGGGTTGGCCGGTGACCACCATTCTTCGCGGCAAGGTGATGGTGGAGAACGGCGAGTTCAAGGGCGCCCGGGAGGGCCGGTTCTTACCCCGCAAGGTGGACCCGGAGTACTCCAACCGGCCTTCTTGCTAGGCGCCGCCTTTTTATGCGCTCGCGCCGGGAGTTCTCCGGCCCGGAAATCTTCGAGTTGGGCACAGCGACCGGCCGGTCCGTCGGAGAACTGATAGAGGACCAATAACGACGAGACGAACGATGACGATAGCGGACCATGTTCGAACCGCACTGGAATTCTTGGAGCGTTCCGAGCGGGAGTTCAGCAACGGCGACGAACTTCAGGGTTCCGAAAAGCTGTGGGGCGCGGCTTCCCATTCCGTCATGGCGGTCGCCATGCGGCGAGGATGGAGGTATAGCAAGCACAACGCCAAGGTGGCGGCAGTGAATAGACTGTCCCAAGAGTTTGACGAACCGGCGCTTCTGTCCGATTTGCTTGTGGCCGAGCAGTTTCACGCCAACTTCTACCACGATTTCATGGAAGATGACGTCATCGAGCGAGGGCGGCCAATCGTGGAACGCTTCGTTCGCCGGATGCTGGAGTTGGTGGAGGAAGAACAGGCGGACAGTTCAGGTTAATAATACCTGGAGAGCACCGGCTCCTCTCGGGTGATGATTTCCAGGGCCACCGGTTGTCCTTCTTGGGCAATCCGTTGCGCCCGCTGCAACGCCGGCGCGATCTGGTCCGGTTGGGTGATGGTCTCGGCGTGGCAGCCGAGGCTCTCAGCCATCTTAGTGTAGTCTCCGGTGGTGAACTTGGAACCGTACTTCTCCACCGCTATAGGGATGTTCTTCTCATAGCCGCCCATAGCGCCGTTATTCATGATGACCGTTATGATACCTATCTTGTTGCGCGCCGCGGTCTCGAAGTCGGTGCCGCACATACCCACCGCGGTATCGCCCATTAGATTGAGGGCGGTCTTTTCCGGCGCGGCCAGCTTGGCTCCCATGATCAATCCCAGGCCGGTGCCTAGCTGGGTCGAGTTTCCCCAGCCAACATAGCCCCGGGGCGTGGTGGCGGTGTAGAAGGGGACCATCTGGTCCCGGGGATTTCCCGAGTCGTGGGTGACGATGCTGTTGGCTTTGTCCAAGCCTTGGTCCAACTCCCAGATGACTCTATAGGGACTGATGGGCGTATCGTTGGAAGTTAACCGGGGCATCCACTCGGCCAGCCACTCATCTTTCACCGCCTTGATTTCTTCCGCCGGGCCCGCGTCGTCCCGGCGGCCTCCGGCCCCGGCCTGCCGGTGGACTTCCTCGATCAACTGCCGCAACACCAGCTTGGCGTCGCCGATGATAATGTCCTCCAGGGGGTATTCCCCGTTCAGGTCGGTCTCGTCGAGGGTAGACTGTATTACCGCCTTGCCCGCCGGGACCGGCGCCGAAGCCAGGGTATTCTGAAAGCTGGTACCGATGCCGAAGACTAGGTCGGCTTTGCGCAAGAATACACCGACAGCCTTGGTACCGGAGTTGCCCCCGGTCCCTAGAGACAAGTAGTGGTCCTCGGGAAAGCCGCTCTTGCCCAAGGTAGTGGTCATTACCGGAGCGTTGAGCAACTCGGCTAGCTCCACCAGTTCGAGGGTCGCTTCGGCGTAGAGCACTCCCTGCCCGGCGTAGATTACGGGCCGGCTGGCCTTCAAGAGGGACTTGGCCACGCTCTCCGTGTCCCGGGGGTCTCCGGCGCTTCGCCGTTTGACCATGGGGGCGTAGTTGAATTGGGACTCGTCAACCTCTCCATCCAAGACGTCTTTCGGCATTTCCAGCAGGACCGGCCTGGGACGCCCCGTTCGAAGGTGGGTGTAAGCCCGCCGCATCATCTCGGGGATGCGTTCCGAGTGGTTGATCAAGTCCGCCCACTTGGTCACGCCGGCGTAGTTGGGGCTGGCGCGAAAGTCGGAAGACACGCCGTCCCTCTGGGTCCCTTGATGGCCGGGCAGCATGAAGATTGGGGATGAGTCGGCGAAGGCTTGGGCCACTCCGGGGAAGGCATTTTCAATCCCCGGTCCGGCTTGCACCAAACAAACTCCCGTCGGCAAGCCGTTGTTGACCCGGCTGTAGCCGTCGGCCATGTTCACCGCTCCTCGCTCCATCCGCGAGATGATGGGCCGGATGCCCGCGGAGGCGGCGGCATCGATCAGCGGGTTGTTGGGAAAGCAAAAGATATACTCGGTCCCTTCCTGTTTCAGGATGCCGGCTAGCACGGTCTTGCCTTGCATAGGGTCCTCTCCTTCTCGGAACCATAGTACCGGAGCGGCGGCGACCCCCCCGGGGGCCGGGCCCTCGCCGCATACGGGGTATTGGTCGAATGATAGTTTGCGCCCCTCTAGGTGTCAACGAGCCGGGGCTTTTCCGGCAGTGGGGCGCCGTGGACATGCAGCGGCGGTGAACTGGGCCGCCCCGCTTCCGAGCGGGCCTCTTGGCCAACCCCGGGCCGGGCATTGGGCCGCCGGGGGAACGGTACGACAGGCCATGCTGTCGATAGCCGGTCCCACGAGAGCAATGGCGGAGCCGATCACCCGGGGGAATTGTCGCCGGAATTCCCCCGCAGCAGGTCGGCTAACCGGGCCGCGTCGTCCAAGTCCTCCAGATTTTCCAACTGCCGCAAGAGACCGCGGACTGCTTCCGCCGGCAAGGCTTGAGCGGCGCAGTCCTCGAACTTCCGGCGTATGTCTTCCATGGAAGCGCCGCGCAGGCCTCCCTGGGTTATCCGGTCGGCCCGCTGCCGCAAGGTCCGGCCATCCCGCAACCGGAACTCCACCTCATGGTACGCTTCTATCCAGCTTGGCCTGCCCTCGTAACCGGGAATGCGCCGCATGTTTATTCTGGGGATCAAGGCTTGGGCTTCCGGCCGCATGACTTGAGCATCGGAAAAAGTTCCCACGCCGATCTTCCGGTCGAGGATGGCGGCGGCCAAGCAGTATTGAAGGCTAAACTTGCCTTCCAGCCCCGATACCGGGCGCGAGTGGACTAGGGAGCGGGGCGGATCGAAGTCAACCTCTACGTTGACTTCATCGACTTGGGCCGGGTCGAGGTCCTCTTGGGCTAAGATTTTAGACGCGGCGTCGAGGGCTAGGTGGGCGCTTCCGCAGCAGGGGTATTTCTTGATCTCTATGCCCGAAGTCAACAGGAAGCACTGCTTGCCTAGAGTGTCGACCACCCGCTCTTTGTGGTAGCCCGCGCCGCCGGAGTAGGCGTGCAAGAATCCGAACCGGCCTTCGATACCGTCGGCGCTGGCGGTGAAACCCGCCTTCACCAGTTGAGCGGAGCTTACCCCGGTGCGGCAGGAGGCGCCGGCGTGGTAGGGCTTGGTCATGGTGCCAAAGTTCTGGCGCAGTCCGGCGGCTTGGGAAGCGGCTAGGGATACCGCCATTGCGGTTTGGCGCCGGTCCAACTTCAGGACTCGTGCGGCGGCCGCCGCCGCTCCCAACGCGCCCAGGGGTCCTGTGGGATGCCAGCCCAAGTCGTCGTGATAAGCGGGGTTGAGGGAGACACCCACGCTGGAGGCCACTTCAAACCCCAGCATGTAAGCCAAGAGTAAGTCCTTGCCGGCGGAGTTCCGCTCCTCGGCCAAGGCCAGAGCGGCCGGAAGTAACACAACACTGGGGTGGCCCTTTATTGCTCTCGAAATGTCGTCGTAGTCAAGGGCGTGCCCCATGGCCCCATTGACCAAGGCGGCTTCCGGCGCCCACGCCTTGAAGCCGCGTCCGACCACCGTGGCATTAGGAGAGCCTCCCGAGGACTTCACGTACTCGCAAAGTAGGTCTGCCAGCGGCTCCGTGGACCCCGCCAACATACATCCCAAGCAATCGATTATGGCCCCCTTGGCGGCCTCCACCGCCTCGGCGGGGAAGTCCTCCAAGCTGGTGGTAACGACGTACTCCGCGATGGCCTCGGTCACGTTCAAGACGGGCCTCCTTGGCCGGTTCCCGTATTTGCTCGCTCAGTTATATTACGTGGTGCCAACCGGCGCAAGAGCATCCCCCGGAAATGCCGGCCCTCGTTGGGTCCGTCCCCTGGGAGCGCCTGAAGCTTGAAGCCCGGGGCCCGTTGGCGTAATATTAGCGCCAGATACGGCGCAAGAATCCGGGCGCAGCTCCTCTGGGAGAATCGGCGTCTGTTGACCGTAATTTATTGAGTTTTTGGGAGGCTAATCGTGAGCACTTCCGTGGAAGGCAAGGTGGTGCGGGTGGTACACGGCACCCAGGACCCGGGCACTACAACCCAAACCCGGGGTATGGTCCGGAAGCCGGGCATCGACTCCAAAACCGTCGGCGCCGGCAAGATCTGGTTGGGCCACGTGACCTGTCTACCCAACACCCTGGGCCCGCCCCACCATCACGGCGAGGCGGAAACCGCCGCCTTCGTGCTGAGCGGCCGGATACGGGTCTACTTTGGAGAGGACTTCGAAGAATACGTGGACGCCGGCCCAGGAGACTTCATCTTCGTGCCGGCCCACATGCCCCACATAGAGGGGAACGTGACCGACGAACCCGCCGAGGCGGTGCTTTCAAGGGGGCCGGACAACATTGTGGTCAACCTGGGGGAGTAGGCGCTCCGCTTATTTCCGGAGGATGGGATGGTCCGTCCAAGACCCGCGATAAGGTTTACCGTTAGGGAATATATGACCACGCCGCCTGACAAGCGGTACCAGCTCTTGGACGGGGAGATGTTGTTGGCACCGTCTCCGACCCAAAGACATCAGGCTATCGCCGCTCAATTGTTCGTGGCGCTGCGTCAATTCGTAAACGACAATAGCCTTGGCCGTGTTTGGTTCGCGCCATTGGACGTAGTCCTGTCCGAGTACGACGTGGCGCAGCCGGACATTCTCTTCGTGTCCGACGCCCGGTCCGGAATCATTACCGATGCCAACATACAAGGCGCCCCCGACTTGGTGGTGGAAATATTGTCGCCCGCCACCGCCGATTACGATAGAGGCTACAAGCGCCTTCTCTACGGCCGCCACGGGGTGCGGGAGTACTGGCTGGTGGACCCCGATGCCGGGGGGGTGGACGTAATAACGATGGGCGCTGAGGGGCCGGAGCTCTATTCCTCTTTTCAGAGCGGCGGCACCCTCACCTCTCCGTTGTTGGAAGGGTTTTCTATGGCCTTGGACTTGATTTTTCGCGAGTCTTAGCCCGTGAGTCTTGGCAAGGGGCAGCTTCTGGGGCCTGGGTCGAAAACCGCATGGTACGCAACCCGAAACGCCCGCATCTTATAGGCAGCCTACAAGCCAAACTGCGCGGCGGCCTTGCCGAAGCCGTCCAATGCGCCCTCTAGCACCCGGTCTTCCACGCAGTAGGAAATGCGGAAATGGCCCGGCGCGCCGAAACCCCTGCCGGGTACGGTCAACACATTCCACTGTTGCAGCGCGTCCACGAAAACAACGTCGTCGTCGATGGGCGTCTTGGGGAATAGATAGAAGGCGCCTTGAGGTTTGACTATAAAGTAGCCCATATCGGTCAGGTGGTCGTAGAGGAAGTCCCTCTTCCGCTGATAGTCTTCGGGGTCCACCGTCACCCCTTGCAAAGAACGTATTAGGCGCTGCATCAACGCCGGCGCGTTGACGAAACCCAGGGTCCGGTTGCAAAAGATGAGGCCGTCGGCCAACTCTTGCCTTTCCGGATAGTCCGGATTGATGGCTATGTAGCCGATGCGCTCGCCGGGCAACGCCAAGTCTTTGGCATGGGAGGTGACCGCGATGGTGTTGACGTAGTGGGGAAAGACTTGAGGGTAGGTTAGGCCGTCGAAGATGATACGCCGGTAAGGTTCGTCGCTGATGATGAAGATCTCGGTACCGTGGTGGTCCTGTTTGCGCCGCAGCAAATCAGCCAACCCTTGAAGCTGGTCCGGCGGGTAAATCACCCCGGCGGGGTTATTCGGCGAGTTGATTATCAAGGCCCGTGTGTTGGGGCCGACGGCGGCTTCGATGGCGTCAAGGTCGAGTTGAAAATCGGGCCCGGTGGGGACCGTAACCGCCGCGCCGCCGTGATTATCAACGTAGTAGCCGTACTCGACGAAATAGGGGGCGAGGACGATGACCTCTTGGGCAGGATTGAGTATTGTTTTCAGGACCACGTTCAGGGCCGCCGCCGCGCCGCAAGTCATGACGACGTCGCCCGCGTTGAAGAAAAGGCCGGTCTCATGGGCAAGGCCGTCGGCCACTGCCTGCCGGGTCTCCGGATAGCCGGCGTTGGGCATGTACCGGTGCATCCCTTCTATGGGGTTTTCGGCCAGCCGCCGCAATTCCCGGTGAAACTCCGGAGGCGGCTCCACCACCGGGTTGCCCAAGGACAGGTCGAAAACGTTGTCCTCGCCATACTGGGACTTCAAAACTATGCCCGCTTCGAACATCCGGCGGATCCAACCGCCCTGCTCGACGAAACCCTGAACTTTCTCGGAAACGGGCATGTGATATCCCTTCGACACTAATGACGCGCGGGGGTGTAGGGAAGAGAGATGCTAAGAGACTCCGTAGTTGAGCCTAGCAGCCGTGTATGCCGAGTGGAGCGATTGTAGCAACGGGAGTAAGGGGTGTCAAAGGAAATTTGCCATCCTAAAATCTCACCATAGTATAGTTTGGTCAGTTATCCCGCGAGGCGTAGTGAGTTGAGAGTCCCGGGGAGTTCGCTGAAAACGACAGATTCGAGATGTCTTGGTAGTATACTGAATAGGACTGAATGGAAGAATTTGGAGTCCAAAGTGAAAAGGCTAGCCTTGGAAATTCATGCGGCTTGTAGAGATGGCAGGTTGCCATTGGTTTTCGGCCCAAAGGAGTTTGCGCAAGCTGTTCCCGGCTGGGCAAAGAACACCTACACGGCGTTTCTTCCCAAACATAGGCTAGGAAATCCGGGTGGCAACACCGAGTTGTTTGAGAGGGTCGCTCCAGGCCGCTACAAACTCCTTGCCAAAGGCAAGGGCTCCTTCCTCTACCCGGTCGAGTTGCAAGACGAGCAAGATGGCCGCTGGAGTTCTTGGATCGAGGACCTGCCGGGGTGTGCGGCGTGGGGCTACAGCAGAGAAGAAGCCTTGAGCGGAATTGAAGACGCCGCGGCAGCATATGTTGAGGACATGATAGCTGCGGGGGAGCAGCCGCCAAAAGGAAAACATGCAGCGAGCAACAGGCCGACAATCGCCGTCCATGTATGACGTTGTTACCCCATATAATCCAGCGTCTGCGGAATGTTTCGGTAGGCGAGTTAACGCGTGCCTTGGAACGAGATGGATTCACTTACAGGCGAAGTCGTGGCTCAGCTAGAGTTTACCGGCATATGGACGGCCGTAGAGTCAGCATCCACTTCCACGCACGAGGACGGACACTTCCTTTGGGCACTCTTCGAAGCGTGCTAAGTGGGACCCGGTGGAATGAAGCAGACTTAAGACGCTTGGGTCTACTCTAGAGCGGGGAGACTTCCGACAGGGCTATGATCTCCTGTGCTTCTTGCATCTTGAATCCCATACCTTGGCCGAAGCGGTAAACCAGGCTATATTGGACCGCCGCCACGTCCATCGACCGGCCAAGCAGTTGGGCCATGGAGGTCACCGGACGGTCTTCAATGCCGCAGGGAACGATGTAATCATAGTAAGACAGGTCGGTGTTGACGTTGATTGAGAAGCCGTGATAAGCGACTCCCCGGCTGATTTTCACCCCAATGGCGGCGATTTTGGCGGAGGCGGCCCACACGCCGGTTAGTCCCTCCAACGTGTTGGAGTCAATGTCGAAGTCCGCCAGAGTGGCCGCGATAATCTTTTCCAAAGTCCGCACGTACTTCAGCGGCCCTCCCCAGTGCCGCAGGTCCACTACGGGATATGCAACTAGCTGCCCGGGGCCGTGATAGGTGACTTGGCCTCCCCGGTCGGTCTCGTAGACGGGGATGCCCTTTGCTTGAGACTGGTCAGCGCCGAGCAGAATGTGCTCCGGAAGGCTGAGCCGCCCTTTGGTAAAGGTTGAAGGATGCTCCAAGAGCAGGAGGGTGTTGGGTTGGCTTCCCCTTTGAACGTCTTGGGCTAGGCGGACCTGCAAGTCCCAAGCCTGTTGATAATCGACAGTGCCCAGCCGGTATACGCGGCAAAGGGAACGGGGCGGCACGATAAGTTACTTAGTAGACCGGAGTACCGGGACCCATGGCCTCAAGCCGGGTTTTCACGGACTGCAAAAACCCGCTGGACTCGGCCCCGTCGTTTATGCGGTGATCGAAGGACAAGCAGAGGTTCATCATCGATCGTATCGCTATAGCATCGCCGCGCACCACGGCTCGCTTCTGAATGGCCTCGGTCGTCATGATGGCTGCCTGGGGATGATTAATGATGGGCTGGGACACTATTGATCCCAAAGCGCCGGTGTTGTTCAGAGTAAAGGTGCCCCCTTGGACGTCAGCCAACGTCAGCTTGCTTTGCCTGGCCCGCTGGGTAAGGCCCCGGGCTGCTTGGGCCAAGGCGGCCACGCTCAGGCGGTCGGCGTCGTGGATGACCGGCACAATCAGGCCTTCCGGAGCGGCCACCGCAATCCCCAGGTTTATTCGCTTTTTTAGGATGATCTTGTCCTCCCCCCAGGAGGCGTTGAGGGTGGGGTGCTCCTTTAGGGACTCGACCACGGCCTTGATGATGAAAGGCAAGTAAGTAAGGTCAACGCCCTCGCGCCGCTCGAAGTCCGGCCTCACTTGGGCCCGCAGCGCCACCAGGTTTGTAACATCCACCTCGACGGCGCTCCAAGCGTGAGGGATCCGGCTCACGCTTCTTACCATAGCTTCCGCTATCATCCGGCGCACCGGGGACAGGGGGACGTGGACTTCCTCTTTTTCATGGTCCGGTTTCTCGGAACCCACCGCTGGTACCCGGCCCGTTACGCTGGGGTCCGGCCCGGCTTCAACCGGCCCGGCTTTTAGGTGTTCCAGCACGTCATCCCGGGTGATGCGCCCGCCCATGCCGGTGCCCCGCACCAGGCTAAGGTCGATGCCGTGCTCTTTGACGAGGCGCCGTACCGCGGGGGATACGCGGGGGATGCCGCTCCCTGGTCCCGTCCGCGGGCCGTCTCCGGGCGGGGCATCCGCCGGCGCGGGGCCGCCGCCGGTCGGACCCACCGGCGGTACGTCCTTGATCAAGTACCCGGTGGTAGTCACCGGTTGGGATTCCGGTCCCACGGTGATTAGTTCCGGAGATGGTGGGGCCGGAGTCTCGGGAAGGACTTCGTCGGTCTCCATCTCGGCGATGGGCGCCCCCATGGGGATGGTCTCACCTTCCTGGGCTATCACTCGAAGGAGTGAACCGTTTACCGGGGAGGGCACTTCCATAGTGACTTTGTCAGTGATTACTTCCACTAGGGGCTCGTAGCGTTCGACAGCGTCGCCGGGCTGTTTGAGCCACTTGCCGATGGTGCCTTCGACTACGGACTCGCCTACGTGGGGAAGCTCGATGGTTACAGCCAAGGGGGCACCGTCACTCTTCAGTAGCCCGCAAGCTTGCGCAAGGCCTGCGCGATCTTTTCGGTGTCGGGCATATAGGCTTCTTCCAGGCTCTGAGCGAAGGGCATGGTAGGCACGTCCGGGCCGCAGACCCGGGATATGGGGCCGTCCAGATACTCGAAAGCCTCGGCGGCGGCGATAGCGGCTATTTCGGCGCCTACTCCTCCGGTAACGTTGTCCTCGTGAGCAATAAGCAGCTTGCCGGTCTTCCTGACCGACTCCAGTACAGTATCTTTGTCCAGGGGTGTTAGGGTCCTCAGGTCCACTACCTCCACGTCGATACCCTCGGAGGCGACTTGCTGCGCCGCTTCCAGGCAGTAATGGAGCGTCAACCCGTAGGAGACGGCGGTAATGTCCCCGCCCGTCCGCTTGACGTCCGCCACCCCAATGGGCAGGGTATATTCTTCCTCGGGTACCTCGCCTCGAACTAAGCGGTAGGTCTTCTTGTGCTCCAAGAAAACGACAGGATTATTGTCCCTGATGGATGACTTGAGAAGGCCCTTGGCGTCGTAGGGAGTCGCCGGAGTAACGACTTTAAGCCCCGGGGTGTGAAAGAAATGCGCCTCAACGTTTTGGGAGTGGAACAGTCCGCCGCGGATGCCGCCGCCGTAAGGTATGCGCACCACCAGAGGGACTTGGACCGCTCCGTTGGTCCCGTAGCAGACCCGGGAGGCTTCGCCGATCAACTGGTTGACCGTGGGCCACACGAAGTCGGAAAACTGGACCTCCGGAAGAGGCCTCAAGCCACGGAAAGCGGCCCCAAGAGCGACTCCCATTATGGAGGCTTCCGCTAGGGGCGTGTCCATGACCCGCTCTTCGCCGAATTCCTCGATAAGTCCCTGGGTGGCCAAGAATACGCCGCCGCGGAGGCCGACGTCCTCGCCCAATACGAACACGGAGGAGTCCCGCCGCATCTCTTCTTGGATGGCTTCCCTTACCGCGTCAATGACTGTCTTGACCGCCAAAAACCCCTCCTCATGGGGACTGAACTAGGGCCTAAACTAGGGACTAAACACCAGATGGTGCAAAGTTGACACGTCTGGGGCACCGGCTGCCTCGGCGGCGTCGGTTGCTTCGTTTACGGCCCGGCGCGCTTGGGCCTTTATTTCTTCCACCCGCTCCGGGGTGATTGCGCCCTGGGCCACCAGAAGGCTCTCCAGGGTTAAAACCGGGTCTCTTTGACGAGCTTGTTGGACCTCGGTCTCGGGCCGATAGCGCCGGTCGTCGTCATCCGTCGTATGGGGCATGAACCTTTCCAAGTTCATCTCCAGCAAGACCGGCCCCTGGCTGCGGGCGTGTTTGATAGCCTGCCTGACCGCCTCATAGCATTGAATCAAGTCCATGCCGTCTATAGTAAAGCCGGGAAAGCCGTAGCCGGCGGCCCGGGAGGCCAAGTCGTCGATGGCCATCTGGCGGGATTTGGGCACGGAAATAGCGTAACGGTTATTTTCGCAAATGAAGACCAAGGGCAGGCGGTGGACGCCGGCGAAGTTCATGGCTTCGTGGGCTTCTCCTTCGCTGGAGCCTCCGTCGCCAAAGAACACCAACGTTACCGTGATGTCACCCAGCATCTTACAACCAAGGGCGTACCCGGCGGCCTGGGTCAACCCGGCGCTGACCACGTTGGATATCTGGATGATATTTCGTGGAATGTCGGCGCCCTGAAGCGGGAATTGACGCCCGTTGCTGTACGGGTCTCCGGTTTTGCCCATGAAGGACAGCATCACTTGGGTTGGCGTCAGTCCCGCCGCCATCTTGAGAGCAAGGTCCCGGTAGTAGGGGAACAAGAAGCACTTGCCGTCTTTTTCGGCGGCCAGCAAGCTGCCTAGCTGAGCGGCTTCGTGGCCTTGGGCCGATGCCGCTATAGGCACTTTGCCTTGGCGGTTCAACGCCCAGACCCGCTCGTCGGTGGTGCGGACCAGCACCATCCTGGTGAAGAAGTCGATGAGGTCTTCGTTGGTAATGCCCTCGGGCAATGATCCCTCAGGCCCGACTTCAGTTACCCCTGGGCTGGGCTCGCTGTGGGGCTTGGGCTTAGTTTGTGCCATGGCAATCCTCTGCCGCCGGAAAAACAGAAAGGGGGTCCCTTGGGCGCCCCCTCGTGCGGCCTACTCCGAGCTGTCCCATGCGCCTAAGAGCCAACTACTCGGTCCCTTCGCCGTTGGAGCTTGTTCGCTGGTTCCGACGCCGTGATTGGGTGTGGACGCCGCGTCGTCTTAACCTGCGCCGGGGGCAATTATATATGCCCGCGCCTAACCCCGCAAATCAGGCCGCGTCCCGTGACCATTCAGCCTCTATGGGTGGAATCGTGAGGGCCTGCCTGTATTGTCATAGTAATCGCTCGCGGCCCGCCGCGGCGAGCCGGCCCAACCCGCCCTCTCTTTTCACCGGACTTAGGGGCGGCCACGCCGGAGAAAATGGCCACCAAATTCGTGGCGTTCCCCATTGACAATACCCTTTTAGGCGTGTCTTAGACTCTCCGAGTTGAAACTTCAGCCGTGGTTATCTTATTCAGAATCCGCCGACCGCCTCTTCTTGGCTCACCCGCAGGCATTCCTTCAGGGAGGCGGCGGGTAGGACCGGGCCTCTCTCAGGCGGTAGGACCCGGACCATCCGGTCTTACTCGGAAGGTGAAACTCCGCTGCTTGGATATTCGTCGTGAATCAGGGGCCGCCCCCAATTAGATGGGTTTGGGAGGACAGAGTTCAATGAGGGAGCCAACTACAAGGGAAGTCTGGAGGGCTGTTCTGGGTGAGCTTCAACTCCAGCTTCCTCGCCCAACATTCGATACCTGGTTGAAGCAAACGGAAGGGATTAGCTGCGACGGCCGCTCTTTCGTGGTGGAAGTGCCCACCCCCTTCGCCGTGGCTTGGCTGGAGCGGCGCATGTACCAGTCGATTCAAAAGACGGTGGAAAAGATCACTCATCAACCCTTGGACGTCCAGTTCCAAGTGAAGAACGGGGCCCCTCATCAGGCGGAAACGGACTCTCTGTCCGCCCCGATGAACGGTTCCACGCCAAGCGATGAGTTATACGCCACCGCTGATGCCCAATACCAACGGCGGCCTAACTTGAACCCCAAGTACACCTTCGAATCTTTCGTAGTGGGGTCCTCGAACCGTCTGGCATACAGCGCCGCCCGAGCGGTGTCCGACGCTCCCGGACAAGGTTATAACCCCCTCTTCATATATTCAGGCGTTGGTTTGGGCAAGACCCATCTGCTTCACGCCATCGGGCACGAGTGTGCGTCGCGGGGGCTGTCGGTGCTTTACGCGACTTCCGAGCAGTTTACCAACGAGTTCATCTCAGCAATCCGCAACCGGACGACCGAGGAGTTTCGCGGCCGGTACCGCAGCGTCCAAGTTTTGCTCATGGACGACGTACAGTTCATGAGCGGTAAGGAACAGACCCACGAAGGGTTCTTTCACACCTTCAACGACTTGCACAATTCGGGGAACCAAGTAGTAATCACTTCCGACCGGCCGCCCCGGGCCTTGGCCCTGTTGGAAGACCGGCTGCGGTCGCGGTTCGAATGGGGCTTGATTACTGATATCCAGCCGCCGAACTTGGAAACCAGAATGGCCATTCTGGTTTCCAAGGCCGAGGAGCTTGGGGTCTCCTTGGAAGAGAGCATAGTAGAACTGATTGCCAAACGGGTACAGAAAAACGTCCGGGAACTGGAAGGCACGTTGAACCGGATCGCGGCTTTTTCCCAACTAATGAATACCCCCGTTACGTTGAAGTCCATTTCCCACGTTTTGGACGGTCTGAGTTCCGATGCCGCCCGCCACTCCATCGACCCGGAGCGAATAATCGAAGAGGTCTCGCGGTACTACCGGATAACCTCCGGCGATATCCTGGGGAGAAGCCGGACGCAAAAGATTGCTTTGGCCCGGCAAGTGGGCATGTACTTGCTCATCTATGAGCTGGAGCTGTCCCCAACGCAAGTGGGTCGCTTATTGGGGGGCCGAGACCATGCCACGGTTATTCATGGGGCCGGGAAAATCAATGGCGAGATCAACGAAAACGGCCAATTACGCCAGGATGTTTTGACCATCAAGGAAGCAATTTTCAAACCAAGCGCCAGCCAGACCGCCAGCATGTTAAGTGGATAAGCCCAGGATTTTGGCGGATAACTCTCTCCGGTGTGTGGATAACTTTCCCGGAGAGCGTGGGAGACCCGGGCCCGGATCACCGCCGGTGTTGGATAAAAGCGGCGTCCTCCGAAAGCGTTCCTAAAGGGTATTTCCGAAGTTCCTTCCCCCTCGATGAGACCCTAGCATACCTCCCCGGACCGGGCGATATGGCGCGAGTGGCCCATCCCGCCGCCGCTCCCGCGAAGGCAGGAGTTTGTTGCCCCCCTCATACCAATCCCCCATAGCGGTTGAGACCGGCCCCACAAACTGGACAAAATCGAGACCTTCACGTTGAGGTTCGTTCTGGACCCGTAGTCAGACCCTGCTGCCCACCCCATCGGGCATCAGCTCGCCGCGAGCGGTGGAACAAGTGTTGACGCCTAGCCGTTTCTGTAACTACAATTGCGTAGTATGGTGAAGGGCGACTGCGTTTGCGTTGGACTTGGGACCAGGCCAAGAATAGGGCGAACCTTCAAGCGCACGGCCTCAGCTTCGAGGCTGCGGTCTTCGTGTTTGACGATCCCATGTCTGCCACGCGGGAAGACCCATATCCATATGAGCAACGGTGGCGAACCATCGGCATGGTGGGCACTCAAATCGTGATGGTAGTCCACACTTGGCCCGATTTCGACACGGAGACCGGCGAAGAGATCGGGCGCATCATCTCCGCACGTAAGGCGACCAGACGTGAGAGGGAGGCTTATGAAGAAGGACATTACTGAGTTGCCGTCAGACGTTCAGGAGCAGATACGGACGTTAGAGGCTCTGCCCGACGACGAGATTGACACGACCGACGCCCTGGAGATTATCGACTGGTCCGACGCCAAGCGCGGGGTCTTCTACCGGCCTGTGAAGCAGCAGATTACGCTGAGGCTCGACGCGGACATCATAGCCTGGTTCAAGGCCCGTGCTCGTGATGGTCGCGGATACCAGACAGACATCAATGGTGCGCTCCGCGAGCACGTCCACAGGACGGCTCGTTCCTCAAGATAGCCTGATCCGGTTCTCTAACTAAGGAGAGAGGGATATGGAATCTTTCGACCAGTGGATGAAAGATTACTAGACCGAATGGCGTAAGGGGCACGTGGCATCAAAGGAGCATGGGGAGTGGAAGGGCCGCCCCTATGCCCACATCTTGCCAAAAGACTGGTGGGAAGAAGGTCTGTGGCCCGGTATAGGCCGTGAGTCGGAAGACTCGCTGCCGGCATACCTTGAGAGGACCAAAGTGCAGAAGCATGCGGGCGTGCACAACCTCAAGAGTTCGTGGATTCTATGCGCCAACCTGTACTTTCCGTTCCGGGGGTCTGCTGACGGTCGAGCCATGTTCGCTTCGTTTCTCAAGCGCCATGTTGCTGAGCAGATTGATTCGCTTGAAGAGATCGAGTTGGAGCACGTCGAGAATGGTGAACTATGCCCTTCACACTTGCTGGGGGAAGAGGGAGGCACAAGGGGCGCCAACCAGACCTCGCCGGACCTTGGCCTGAAAGTGAACCAAGGTCGAGGACTGATGCTGGTGGAGAACAAGCTCACCGAGCACAGCTTCTACGAATGTTCTGCGTGGCGGCACAAGGGTAGTTCCAGACGGCGTGGCAACCCCGATCCCGACCGCTGCAAACGCCCTGCGGAGGTTTTGAAAGACCGCAGGAATCAATGCCATCAGGCAGCTTGGGGCCGCAGGTACTGGAAGCATCTGGTACCATTTATTGATGAAGAAACCTTGGCTAGTCTCCCTCACTGTCCGGCAATGAGGCACGGCTATCAACTATTCCACCAGCACGCTCTGGCCGAAGGTATCGCACAGTCGGGACGGTACGACCTGGTAGTGTCGGCCGTGGCGGTTGACGAACGCAACGATGCTCTTGATGCCGCTCTTAGGCGAAGTGGGATTGCAGGATTGGGGCAGTGGGGACGGCTTTTCAAGGGTCGGGCACGGTTCGCCGTGTTCACTCATCAGGAATGGGTGGGATGGGTTCAAGAACACGACACTGAGGGCAGGTGGAGTGACTGGCTGAGGTATGTCCGCTCCCGCTATGGCCTGGGTGGATAGCGGACGGTTAGAAGTCTCTCTGTGATGTAGCGGAGGTCCGGTAGGAATAAGCCTGTTGTGGTGCCTGAACACCGGATAGGTCCATGATTATTCTTCTTGACAGCAACGGGACGGCGCCCTAATGGGAAAAAGAGGTGAGACGGGCGCTTGGGCTGCGAATTGGCCGTCCACCGGCCGGTGGCGTACAATGAAGCCCTGATGAACGTTGCCAACCCGCTAATCCGGTCGGTGGCCTTGGCGCTGGTGAAGGAAGACGACCCTTCGCGGGTGCTCTTGGTGCGCCGGCCTGAGGACGACGAGGACTTCCCCGGCACGTGGGGGCTGCCCGCAGCTTCCCTTCGCCGTGGGGAGACCTTCGAAGACGGCGCCAAGCGTATAGGCTTTGAAAAGCTGGGAGTCGGCGTCCGGGTTGGCGGCCCCATCAACTCGGGGCGGCAAGACCGCCGCGGCTACACCTTGATGATGCGCCTGTACGGTGGCAGCCTCGAGGAGCCCCCGAAAGACCCGCCGGTTGCGGCTGCGGCCGGCCCCGGTGTCACCCTGTACGCCGGATGGCGCTGGGGCGACCCCGTGGAGCTAATAGCTTCGGCTAGGCGGGGTTCCCTGTGCAGCCAGCTTCTTCTGGAGCGTACCGGCCCCGCCCAAGACCCTCTCGAAAACCGGTCCGCGGATGCCTGAGCAAAATGCGGCCATGAAGGTTCACGTGATAGTAAAGACCCATGAGCTGGCCTTGAAGGGCAAGAACCGGCCTTGGTTCATGCGCCGTCTGGTGGACAACCTGCGGCTGGCAACCAAGGGGGCCGGGGTGCAGGAAGTATGGCAGGGCCACATGCTGGCGGGGCTAACCCTGGAGGACGACGCCGATTGGGAAACCGTGGCTCGCCGGGTGAAGCAATGCTTTGGCGTGGCCAAGTTCTTCAGGGCATACCACCTCCCCCGGGACTTGGAGAAAGTAAAAGAAGTCCTGCCCGGATTCCTGGAGGGGCGCTCTTTCCGGTCTTTTCGCATCACGACCAACCGGGCCGACAAGCGGTTCCCTCTCAAGTCCGAAGAAATCAACCGCGGCCTGGGAACCTTTGTCAGAGAGTTGACCGGCGTCAAGGTCGACCTAAGCAACCCCGAGCTTCGAATCTTCCTGGATGTGCTGCCGACGGGAATACTGCTCTACTTCGAGGAAGTGCCGGCCTACGGGGGGCTGCCTGTGGGGGTCAGCGGGGAAGTAATGGTCATGCTTTCCGGGGGGCTGGACTCGCCGGTGGCCGCTTGGAACATGATGAAGCGCGGCTGCAGGGCTAAGTTCGTTCACTTTCATAGCTACCCCTTGGTGGACCGGTCCTCCATCGAGAAGTCGATGGAGCTTGCCAACCACCTGACCAGGAACCAGTACCGTTCGAGTCTGTTCTTGGCACCCTTGGGTGAAATCCAGAAGAGGATCATCGTTGAGACCCCGCCGGCTTACCGGGTGATACTGTACCGGCGGTTCATGGTACGCATAACCGAGGCCCTAGCCCGGCGGCAGGGCGCCAAGGCCATCGTGACCGGCGAAAGCTGCGGTCAAGTCAGCTCCCAAACCCTGGACAATATTGCGGTCATCGACGCAGCTGCCGGCATGCCCATACTCCGGCCATTGGTTGGGTTCAACAAGGAAGAGATCGTCAGCGCCGCTCGAGAGATCGAAACATTCCCAATTTCGATACAGCCCGACCAAGATTGCTGCAGCTTGTTCGTCCCTCGTCACCCGGAAACCCGCGCCAACCCGGAAACCGTGTCTAGGCTGGAGGCGGGGCTTCCCGTTGACGAGTTGGTGGGGGATGCCCTCGGCAACATCGAGACCAAAGAGTTCACGACCCAGGCTATGGCCCGGCATGGTTCCTGAATCGGAAGTTCTGCCAAGGCCGGGTGGTGGAATGGGCCCAACAACCGGTCATAAATCAGGCTTGGTATTACCGCCTCCTTCAACGGGCCCTCGGCTGTCCGGTTGGCCCCCGCTGATGGTGAGGATTTCCAGCCACCCGCCGTCGGATTAGGCCCTGATGCCGATGGACTACAGTTAGGGACTCGGATTTCCGGAACGTCGGATGTTTCAAGCACCGGTACCAGGACGGGGCACCCCGTGATTTCATCTTCCCAGCGGCGGCTGCTTCTGGGAGACTTGCTCAAGGGAGTTTCCCGGTCTTTCTATCTCAGCATCAGGGTGTTGCCCGGCGGCCTTCGCCGTCCTGTGGGCTTGGCATACTTGCTGGCTAGGGCCGCCGACACTATCGCCGACTCCGGCTTGGTCCCGCCGGCGCAACGGTTGGAGCACCTGCTCTCGTTTCGAAGGCAGGTCAAAGGTCCGGCCGAGCCGGAAGCGGTCCGCCTCATAGTCGGGGCCCTGACCGACCGGCAAGCTATTCCCGAAGAACGACTCCTGCTGTCCGCATTGCCCAGCGCGTTTACTCTTTTGGAGTCGACCCTTGAACCGGACCGCTCGCTGGTGCAGTCGGTGGTGGCGACCCTAACCCAGGGTATGGAGACCGACCTGACCACCTTTCCCGCCGAGGACTCGGGGCGGTTGGCGGCTTTCCAGTCACCGGATGAATTGGACCGCTACACTTACCACGTAGCCGGCTGCGTTGGGGAGTTTTGGACTTCGATCACCATGGCCCATTCGGCAGCGCTGCGACGGTGGAATGGGGAGCGGATGCGCGAAACGGGAGTCGCTTTCGGCAAGGCTTTGCAGTTGACGAATGTACTAAGGGACGCGCCAAGGGACCTGCGCATCGGACGTTGCTACTTGCCTGGTTCCTGTCTCGCCGGCATTGGAGTATCCCCCGAAGAACTGCTGGACCCATCCAACAGCGGCGCGGCGCGGCCCGTATTGGTGAGTTGGATAAGAAAGACGCTGGACCGCTACGACGCGGCGGAGGAGTATGTGTTGGCAGTCCCGGCCCGCTGCGTCAGGCTCAGGTTGGCGGCCCTCTGGCCCATGCTCATCGGCTTGGCGACCCTGGCCCGCTTGGCCCGAAACACGTCATGGCTCGACCCGGCCCGGCCTTCAAGGGTCAGCCGACCCTGGATTTACCGGACTCTGGCCCTATCCTGGGGTTGCGTTGGCTCGGACCGGGCCATCCGGGCATGGGTCAACCGTCTCCGGCGAGAGGTGGCGGCGGCGTTGTAAGTTCCCTATTACTGAGGACCGGGTACAGGGTTAATTAAGCGGCGGTCGAGAAACGGTCCGTTTCTTGACGCTGGTGGGAATTGATGTACTATTAGCACCGCGTCCGCAGCCAAGGACCGCGACCCCCGACTCCCGCGGTCACGCCAGCCTCATGATACCCGCCGGAACCTTGTAGCTTGAGGAGGTCACGTGGCGAACTTTCTTAGAGTCTATTCCGGAGACGACGGACAGTCCCACATCGAAGAATTTGAACCCGACTTCCAGCCCTTCGTGGATACCGAGGGCGCCCACGGAGAAGGGACCGTATTGGAGGCCGCCACCGGCATTACTATCCGGCGCAACCCTCCCGGCTACTTCTTGGACTGGCATTGCGCCCCGCGGCGCCAGTACACCATCACTATCGCCGGTGAGTTGGAAATAGGCCTCGGCGACGGTACCGTGCGGAGAATGGGCCCCGGCACCGTCTTGCTGGCCGAAGACCTCACCGGCCAAGGCCATACCACCAGGGCGGTGGGTAACGAGCCGCGTATTACCTTGGTCGTGCCCTTGGCCTGAGCCGCCGCCTCTCGGTCTTTCGGCGGTATGGGGGCCGGAGTGGCGGACCCTAGGACGCATCCAGGGCGCCCCAATCTTCCGGTCGGCTATGGGTTGTTCCCAGCGGCTATTCAAATCTTAAGGTTTCGATTTCGGAGGCTTGAGGATGAAGTACGGTTTCACATTGCCGAACCGGGCCCACTTGGCGGCGCCGGAGACCTTGGGGCTAATGGCCAGGAAGGGCGAGGAGATGGGGTACGACAGCCTGTTCACCGGGGACCACATCGTGGTGCCGCGGCGGATCGATTCGCCCTACCCTTATACGGAAGGCGGAGAATTCCCCGGCGCTCCTTCGGGCGACTCTATGGAGATGCTGATATTGCTGTCCTTCCTGGCGGCCCAGACCCGGGCTATCCGGCTGGTATGCAGTGTCGTCGTGGTGCCTCACCGCAACCCGTTGGTTGCCGCCAAGGCCCTGGCTACCCTGGACCTGCTGTCTCAGGGACGGCTGGTGGTCGGCGTGGGCGTCGGCTGGATGCGGGAAGAGTTCGAAGCATTGGGCTTGCCCCCCTTCGAGGAACGAGGTGCGGTAACCGACGAATACATTCGCGCTTACAAGGAGTTGTGGACCAGCGACAATCCCAGCTTCGAGGGTAAATACTGCCGCTTCGATAACATAAACTTCTTGCCCAAGCCGGTCCAGAAACCGCATCCTCCCATCTGGGTGGGCGGCGAAAGCCGGCCGGCGTTGCGCCGTACCGCCGAGTTCGCCGACGGTTGGTACCCCTTGGGGTCGAACCCCACCTTCCCGATGGCAACCGCCGAGGAACTGGCTGCCGGGCTGAAACAACTGGCCTCCTACGCCCGAAGGTTTGGCAGGGACCCCTCGGAGATCGACGTGATCTATCGTACGCATCAGTTCGAGCTAAAGAACGGCGGCTCCACCTCCTCCGATAGCAACAGGCTTCCCTTCGTGGGCGACGCGGACCAGATCGCCTCGGACATCCGGCAGTACGAGCAATTGGGGGTCGGCTTACTCGTCTTCGACTTCGTCAGGCAGACCACCGACATGGACCTGGCTCTGCAGCGCATGGAGGAATTCGCAACCAAAGTATGGCCTAAAGTGTGAGCCCCTGAGTTTAGGAGCCTTTCAATCGTCCTGGGTAGGGACAAACCCTTGGACGAAGTGTCAAAAATCCCCCGTGGTAGAGACGAACCCTTGTATAAAGTGTCTAAAGTCCCCTCTCCTTCTGGGAGAGGGCTAGGGTGAGGGCGTTGGTGCGAACGACGATTGGGTCTTTCGAGCCAGCCGCTTTGCCGCTGCGCGATGGACACAGTATGAACCTACTATCTGAGTCGACCCGGGACAGGGGCGGGCCTATCATCCGAGTCGAGAATCGATTGGAGGCGAACGATGCCAAAGTTTTCGGCCAACGGCGTAAATATTTACTACGAGGTGACCGGCGAGGGTTACCCGCTGGTGTGGTGCCATGAATTCGGAGGCTCCTACGAGAGTTGGGAGGCTCAAGTGAGGTTTTTTAGCCGGCGTTACCAAGTCATCACCTACGCCGCCCGGGGTTGGCCTCCGTCGGACGTTCCCAGCGACCCGGAGGCGTACTCCCAGGATATTGTGGTTAACGACTTGTACCTTTTGCTGCGCCATCTTGGGATTGACCAAGCCCACGTTGGGGGCCTGTCCATGGGGGGCAGTGTGACGCTGAACTTCGGCATAGCTCACCCGGAAATGGCCCGCTCGTTGGTCGTGGCGTCGGCGGGGTCGGGCACCACCGACCGGGAGAATTTCATGGCCGCCGCCGAGTCGATATGCCAGCGTCTGCGTACCGAGGGCATGGAAGCGGTGGCCAACGATTACGGCTACAGTGATACCCGGGTGCAACTGCTCCGAAAAGACCCCCGGGGTTTCGAGGAGTTCCGCCGTTTGCTGACGGCCCACTCCGCCTTGGGTTCGGAGTTGACCTTCCGGGGATTCGTGATGAAGCGGCCTACCATCTACGCCCTCGAGGACAAGCTGCGCCAACTCCAAGTGCCTACCCTCGTCATAATAGGCGATGAAGACGAGCCTTGCGTTGAGCCGGCCGTGTTCATGAAGCGGAACATACCCAAGTCGGGGCTGTCGGTGCTGCCCCAAAGCGGCCATGCCATCAATCTGGAAGAGCCGGACCTGTTCAACCGGACGGTGTTGGACTTCCTGACCGCCGTGGAAGCCGGACGCTGGGCGGAGAAGCCAAGCACCAACCGGGTGCTGTGACCGGCCGGGATGGATGGACCCGAATTCACCGTTGTAGCAACCAGCCTGAAGGTAAGGCACTGGTGGAAATTGCCAAGATTCTTCGCCTTAAACCGTGAGGTTCGCCGAGCGTTGAGTGATTTCCCAGGACTGGTCAGCTACCGGTTAAAAGCGGACTTTCTCAGGCTCCGATTCTCGACCGTTTCAATCTGGGAGAACGACCACGCCATAAACGAGTTCCTGAAGACCGGAGCCCATCTAGCCGCGGTGCAAGGGTTTCCCGCAGTAGGGAACCCCCAACTGTCCACCTTCGTACGGTGGAAAACCGCGGACCCACTGGAAGCCACGTGGCCGGAGGCCTTTGACCATTTGAGATCGAGTGGTGTTTCACTGTCCTAACTTGGTGATGCTTTTGGGCGCTAGGAATGAAGTTCCTCGATTATCTTCCTGGCCGCCTCTTGGTTGCCGGCGGAAAGCCCTCCAATACCCAGCACAATCTCGTCTATCAGCCCGCCGAACCGCTCCTTCAACCGGTCCGCTACTTCGTCGTAGGGGCCGATGACAGTGAACTGGTCTAGCATTTCGTCGCTCACCAGTCCTGTCATACGGTCCCATTCCCCTTTCAGCGACATTTCGTGAAGTCTTTGGCCTACTTCTTGAAATCCGTGGACCTCGAGCACCGGGAAATAGGTCCTGGTGGAGAAATAGAATGCGATCCGGCGTTTGATCTCCTCTTTCTTGGCGGAGATGGCTTCCTGGTTGGGTCCGGTGGCCACGAATCCTCCCCCGGTCAAAATCACGTCCGCCGGGTTGCGCCCCGCTTTCTCCGCCCCTTCGGCGATGTTGGGCTTGACGACGGATTCAAGGTACTTGGCGGAAGTGATGGGGTGAAGAGCCAAGCCGTCGCACACCTCCCCAGCGACCCGGCAGTTGTAGGGGTTGAGGGCGCTTATGAACACCGGCGGCTTGCCGGCAGAGTTGGCCCCGGGGCTGAAGAAGGGGGTCATCAGCGTAAACGAGTAAAACCGCCCGCGGAAGTCCAGTTTCTTCCCCTCTTGCCAGTTATCCCATATGGCGTGGAGGGACTGGATATACTCCCGTAAACGTGGGCCGGGAGACCCCCATTCGGCCGAAAATCGCCGTTGAATGTGGCCCTTTACCTGGGTGCCCAGGCCCAGACGGAACCGCCCTCCGGAAAAATCTTGGAGGTCCCATGCCGAATAAGCTACGACCATAGGGGAACGGGGAAAGGCGATGGCCACCCTAGTTTCCAACGATACGCCGGGCGCCGCGCCGGCCGCCAGCAGCAGGGGGAAGAAGGGGTCGTGGCCCGTTTCATCGGTGCAAAGGCCGTCGTACCCCAATGATTGGGCCAAACGAGCTTCTTCCGGGACGCCCTTCAGGTTATCGGTATTCAGGTGGTACAGTACCCGGAATCCCATTGTCGTCTCTCCCTGTAACGCTATCCGAAATAAAGGGGAAGGCTCGCCGCGAACTCTCGTGACCTGATTAACTTCGTATACAGGTTTCTTACTCTCCGTCTAGGCATAACGCGAGGGTTGCCTCACCCCGAAAAGATGGAAGTGACTGGCACATCGGGTGAATTAGCCCCGCCATGGGGGAATCGCCTCGCTTTGACCAACGTGACCCTTGTAGTTAGACGGCTAACCGTGTCGACATGGAGGATGGCGACTGTACTTCAGCGTCCGGTTAGCCGCCTTTGAAGATGCTGAAAGCCGCTCCCTGCGGGTCCGTGAGGGCCGCAAACCGGCCGATGGCGGGAATATCCGTTCCCGGGACCAATACGCCGCCTCCCAAGGACCGGGCCTTGGCCACGGTCTCATCGACGTCGTTGACCGCGAAATAGATCGTCCAGTGGGGCGGGACCGGTCCCATTTCCGGAGTAATTTCCAATACTCCGGCCACTTCGGTCCCTTGGGCCCGGATGAGAGTATAGTTCATTTCTCCCATGGTCTCGCCTCGCTCCAGACCCAATAGCCCGCCGTAAAACTCGATGGCGGCGCTAGTGCTGGAAGTCATCAACTCGTTCCAAATCATCGCCCCCGGCTCGCCCTTCACCCGGACCCCGATATGTTGGTTCGGCTGCCACACCGCGAAGATTGCTCCTTGCGGGTCTTGAAGCATTGCCATCCGCCCCGCCTCGAACACGTCCATGGGGTTGAGGAGCACCGCGCCCCCCAATTGCCCGGCCTGTTCCGCAACTGAGTCGACGTTGTCGACCGTGATGTAGGTGTTCCAGTGGGGCGGCACTCCTTGAGCCCGTTCTTCCGCGCCTTGCTCGTAAATGGCCGCTGTTTCCAGGCCGTTGAGTTTCTGCATGTGGTAGAACCAGTCTTCGCTGATGGCCTGCGGGTCGTCTTCCCACCCGAATAGGGCGCTATAGAAAGCCAGGGCCCCGGCCGCGTCGGTGGTGGACAGTTCGGCCCATGAGGGGGTTCCGGGAGTGTGTACAGTAACTTCTGGCATGGTACTGGGGTCCTCCTGTGGCCGCGGGTGCGGCTGTTTTGATTATGGCGCACGGACGGGACCGATTACCCGCTCTGGCTCTACCCGGGGATGGGGCCGGAAATCCGGGTGTTTCGACTTCTGCGCGGCCCAAGTTTACCTACTAAGCCTTTCGGTTACAATCGCCGGGCGTCAGGACTGAAACGTCGTCACGGCAGCCCGTTCCGTGAGTTAATGGACTCACCCCGGGGACATTGGGTGTCCACGTCCCTTCGATTCTTGGATTGATCGAGTTCGGGATGAGGGCCTAGGGGGCTCAGCTTGACCAGGGCCTAGCCCTAACCGTTACGGCAGGCTAGCTTATTGAGCGGTATACCCCCCGTCTACGACCAACTCGGCGCCGGTGATGTAAGAGGCGTCATCGGAAGCCAGGAATAGCACCGCGTTGGCAACCTCTTCCTGGCGTCCTACCCGGCCCATGGGGATCGAATTCAACATGTTCTGCCTTTGGTCCAAGTAGCGCTGGGCATCCTCCGAGGGCAGCGACGTCAACATAGGGGGCATCAAACCTGGGTGCACCGAGTTTACCCGGATGCCGTCTTTGGCGTACTGGATCGCGGCGGTCTTGGTCAATAGCCGCACGGCGCCTTTGGAAGCGTTGTAACCGGGGTGGGTGTAGTCCTGGCCGACGATCCCGGATATGGAGGAGATATTCACTATGGAACCGCCGCCGGCTCTTTGCATTTCTTTGATAGCATATTTCATACCGAGGAAAACTCCCCTGGCGTTGATATCCATCAGGCGGTCCCAAGCTTGGACTTCCATCAGGTCCGAGGTAATCCCGCCGCTGATGCCGGCGTTGTTGACCAGCACGTTCAGCAGCCCAAACCGAGCGACCGTTTGTTGAACGGCTTCCTTCCACACATCCTCTTGGGTAACGTCCATGGGGATGAACATTGCTTGCCCGCCCGCCTCCGTGATTTCCGCCTCCACCTGCTTTCCCTCTTCCTCGAGGAGGTCCCCAATCACAACCTTAGCGCCCTCTCGGGCAAAGAGTTTGGCCTCCACCGCCCCCATCCCGTGGGCGCCGCCGGTAACTATGGATACCTTGCCTTCCAATCGCATGGTTCCTCCTTAAAGTCTGTTCGTTGCTCGGGCTTACCCGTTAGATGACGCCTTTTTCCCTGAGCTTCTTTATGTCGGTCCATGAGTAGTCGTGTTGAAGGAGGACCTCCTCCGTGTGCTGCCCCAGCTCCGGGGCTCCCGTCCTGACCTCGGGGTCCAATCGGCTGAAGGAGATAGGAAATCCGATGGTCTTGGTCTTGCCCAAAGTTTCGTGCTCGAAGTCGAATACATAGCCGTTGGCCGCGATCTGGGCGTCTTCGGCGGCGTCCTCAACGCTGTTGACCGGAGCGCAAATGAGTCCCCGGCCCCGGAACTGCGACAGCCACTCGGCCCGAGGCTTGGTCCTAGTAGCCCGGTCGACCAGTGCGATTAGGTCTTCGCAGTTTTCCGCCCGGCTGCGGGTCGAGTCGAACTTGGGGTCAGTTTCCACTGCTTCACCCAAGCCCAGGACCTGGCAAAAATCGCTCCACGATCTCTGGGGCTGGTTGTTGGAGAACATGATCCAATTGCCGTCGGAGCAGGGGTACCATCCCACCAAGGGATTGAACACTTTTTGGCGGGTGGGCCGTTTTGGCAGATGCCCGCCCATGAGGTGCATGTTGAAGGGGATGGCCAGGAGGTGGACCAAGGCGCCCAATAGAGAGGCTTCCACCCGTTGGCCCTCTCCGGTGCGCTCCCGCCAGTAAAGCGCCCCGATGACGGCTTGGCTCAGCATCGTGGCACCCAACTGGTCGGCAACGCCGGGCGCCATGTATTGGGGTGGGCTGTCCTCCTCCCCGATCAAGTGCATCATGCCCGACCAAGCAAAGGCCACGTTGTCGAAGGACCGTTCGTGGGAAGACGGCCCCTCCTCCCCGTACCCGCTGGCCACCGCGTAGATCAAACGGGGATTGTCTTGGCGGATGGCCTCGTAGTCTAGGCCCAATCTTTCGCGGACGGCCCGGCGATGGTTGGTGATGAGCACGTCGGCGCCGGCGGCCAGTTTGCGAAAAATGCTGCTCCCTTCAAGCGTCTTGAGGTTCAACGTGATGGAACGCTTATTGCGGTTCGCGCCCTCGAACAGAATGTTGCGGCCGCCTGGCAGGTCCAGCGGCACTCCCATGATGCTGCGCCAAGTCCGGGCGATGTCGCCGTCGGGGTCTTCAATCTTGATGACGTCGGCGCCCAAGTCCCCCAGCATATAGCCGGTAGCCGCGCCATGATGGACCTGGGTCCAATCGATGACTCTGATGCCGTCGAGGAGGTTGGTCATGGGCGCCTCTCATAATGAGTTGGCTGCTATGTTAGGATAACTCAAAAAATATCCCTAGCGCTAACTGACCGGATGGGCGGGTTTTTGCCGCCTAAATACTGGAGGTGTTATGGAGTCTTCTTTCGTCCAAGCGGGGAGTGTCAAGCTTCAGTACTACCAACACGGGAGCGGCAGCGAGGCGGTTGTGCTGGTCCACGGAAACATATCTTCCGGCAGGATGTGGCACTTGACGATGGAGCGGATGGACCCGGCCCGGTTCCGGGTCATCGCGTTGAACAACCGGGGGGCCGGCGATTCCCAGCGTTCCCCTTCGGAGGACGCCTACACCGTGGAGAGCTTCGCCGGAGACTTGCACAACGCCGCGGATGCCCTTGGGTTGGAGCGGTTCACGCTGGCCGGCCACTCCTTGGGCGGGGCGACAGTTGCCCAGTACGCCTTGGACTATCCGTCCCGGCTGAAGGGGCTGGTGCTGCTCAATTCGTTGCCCCTGGACGGATTGCCCCTGCCGGAGGGGTGGGACGAGGCGATCCGGGAGCAATTTCGGACCGGCGCTCTCCCCGGAGGAGACATGGGGTTCTATGCGCCCCACGTGACCGAGGAGTTCAAGCGGGCGGCCTTGGGAGACATCGCTAGAAACCCCATCGAGCGGGCCCTGGGCAGCCGGCGGTCCATGGCGGAGATACGGCTTCGGGGGCGCCTGAAAGAAATAACAGTGCCGACCCTGGTGATAGGCAGCGACCTGGATACGACGGTGGGCGTCCACAACATTTTGGCCGACTACCTAGCGCTGCCCGAGGAGTCGCGCCACTTGCACATCTTCCACGGCATAGGCCACTCGCCCAACGTGGAAACGCCGCAGCGGTTGGCGGGATTGCTGACACGGTTCGTCGATGAGGTGAATTAAGGGTAGGGGGGAATCAGGCACTGCCCCCTACCAGTTTTGCAGTATGTGGTCCGCTATTCTTATGGCGGGCCTAGTGCCTTCGGGGTTGCTGGCCCCGAAGAACAGTTCGAACATGGGAGTGTTTCTAGAATTTACAAAGGTTCTTCGGGTTGGCGCAACTCTGAAGAACACCTCTCCAAGTCGTTCATGATATCTATCGGCAATCCGACCACTTCCGCTGATCCTTTCTTGACGCGGAGTAGATTCAAAGAGGGACAGTTGCGGAGACGGCCTGTAGAAGTCACTCCAATGCTCTCTTAGACCGAATATCCTGTCCAATTGGACTGCCAAAGCATTTGACGGCTGATCATCCCTGGGCATCATCCGCCCGATAGCGCCAACGGGAAACAAAATCCAGCAGTCGATCTTTTCTGTCTCCGCTATGGTCACAACAGTAGACCAGGAAACTTCGGTGGCAAACGGGTCGAGAAATACCACTGCCCTGTCTAGAGGCTGAAGGCCGACGCAAAATCCGGGGAGCATCCTATTCGCGTCTTCGTTACGAACTTCTATGTCCCGGCCGGGAAATTCCCGGCGCAACTCGGTCAAGGCTTGGTAGCGTCGTGGGTCAATCTCGCAGAACATAAGCTTATCGAAAGGCTTGTCTTGTATCCCCAAAGCCCTCCGTGGTGACCCGGCATGAAGTTCTCGAAAGTCATAGTAATCATCCTGGTAATATTCGGCGTTCAAGTGGAATGACCCTTGGCCAGCGAAGGCATCGACGTAAATCAGACGAAAAGGCCGGTCCTTTAGCACCATGGTATAGGCATTGAGATAGCGCTCGAGGATATCCAGTTTCTCAAGGGTCCATGACCCTCCGAATGACGTTCCGGCCACGGCTCACTCCGGTACCGTGGGCATCTGTTGCCATCGCCTGCCATCAATAACCGCTGCTGCTTCACCCCGTTTCCCCCGGACTCCACCGAGTTGCTTTAGGAAGAATGCCACTTCGGCCGCGACTGACTGATCCCGCAGGTCCCGCACCCAGTCTAACTCCATTGGCCTCGCGCCTGGTCCGCTTTCACCCCCAACGATCACCCACTGCACTACTCCGCTATTCAACCAAGGTGAAAGGTCGGTACGGCCCAACAACGGTTCTGCAGAAACGAAACGGACGGATGCCGGGATGCGGGCCAATACGGTCAGTCTCGGAGCGTATTTTTGTGACTCTATTGAGGTGCCGATCCAGATGTTTGCTGGCCAGCTATTCTGGAGGTCCCTCGCGTTCTCCTGCCACCAGGCTGCCGCCCTTCCCGGTCGTTTAGTCAGAATTTGAAAGATGTGCCCACCGTTGGATATGGCTTTCTGCATTGTTGCGAAGACCTCGGACACGAAGCTGAAGGGGACCTTTGGATAGAACAGATCGGACATGCTGTTTACGAATACGTGGCGCGGTTTCTTCCAAGCTGAAGGGATGTGCAGCCGGTCGGGCAACGGTCGAATATCATCTGGAGAAGTCTCGTACCCCGGGACCCCCATAGCCTTCAGCCGAGGATAAAGGGCAAACATGTAGCAATGGTCGCAGCCGGGCGAGACACGGCTGCAACCGGTCAACGGGTTCCACGTCTCGTCGGTCCACTCGATGGAGGAAGGCATAGGAGCCTCTAACTTCACTGGGCAGAAGTACTGTCTACAATTCTATCCGAAGCGGTCTACCATCACCTGTCATAGGTCTTGACTTGATTCCGCAACTTTGACGAAACAAAGAAAAAGGCCCCAAACCCAGCCGGGGCCTTTCTTATCACCTTAACTATTGAATAGGGGAAGGAAGAATTGGCTCTTATTTGTAGATCCTCCGGCATAATCGAGGACGTTGGTGGACTTTCTTAAGGGACCTTTCTTGCTGCCGGGGGAGCGTGGCTCAACTGTATGACTCTAGGAACGGAACACCCCGCCGGTCTGCCTAGGAGTTGAGCGGTACCTCCCCACCCGAAGAATCGGGGGCCGGCCGGCCCGGCTTGTGCTCCTTTAGACCTGCACTCATTAGAAAGGAAGTGATCCAGCCTCACCTTCCGGGGCACAGCTCCGGCGGGAATCTTGATGACGCCGGCGCATACCGGCTATCCGGCCACGCAAGCGATTCCCTGGGACCTGATGTCAGCCAACCGCTTCGGTCCGATCCCGGCAATATCTATCAAGTCGCCGACCGAGACGAACGGCCGCATTAGTACTATTTGGTCAGCCCGCACCGGGCCGATGTGCTTGATTCTGTCTAGCTCTTCCAATGAAGCCGTGTTTAGGTCCACTTGGCCTGGAGAGCAACCGTCCCTACTTGGAACCGCAGTCGGTTCCGGTGTGGCAGTGGGCTCTGGTGTAGGAGTCGGCTCTGGTGTGGCAGTAGGCTCTGGTGTAGGAGTCGGTTCTGGGGTGGCAGCGGGTTCTGGTGTAGGAGTCGGTTCTGGGGTGGCAGTCGGTCCTGGAGTCGCGGTCGGCACTGGTGTAGGAGTCGGTCCTGCCGTAAGTATCGGCTCTGGCGTAGAAGTGGGTGGTGGTGTGGCTGTCGGCGTTGAGGTTGGAGTTAGCGCCGGAGTATCTGTCGGCGCCGGGGTGGCAGTAAGCGGTGGTGCCGGCGGGGGCAGCAGTACAACGATGACGACTACTATTGGCGCAGGATTGGTATTTGGCGACGGAATGGCCGTTGCGGGAACCGCAGATGTAGGGCCTGTCGGCGTCTTTGGTGTAGGAGTAGGTAAATCGGTGAAGACCTGAGTCAGGGTGCCGGTAGGCGTCTGAGCCTCAGTAGCGACCGGTTGAGGGGCCGTGGTGGCTGCTACCATTTTCGGGGGCGTGGACTCTACGTCCGTAGTAAGAGTCGGCGCCTGGTCCCGGCTTGTTGTCTGGCCGGTCGATTGGGTTGGCATTGCTTCCGGAGTGGTAATACCATCACAACCGACAAGAAACACTGCAAGCAACGCACAAGCCGATAGGACCGATTGTTTACATCCTATCAGCACGTATCTTGGAGGTTAACATTTACATGGGGAAACGTACGCGGTCTAAGAACTCACGGAGGAATTCTCGGAGTTGGCCTTTGGTTAGCAGTCCCGGATCACACTTTTCCCGGGCTTAACTCCTCCACCAATTCGACTAACCGGTGAACGAAGCGGTGGACCACGGGACGGCCTCGGGCAACGTCATCATCCTCCATAAAATCATGGTAGAAGTTGGCATGGAACTGCTGGGCCGCCAAGAACTCTCCAAGGAGATTGGAATCGCCTAGTTCATTAGCCAACCGATCCGCGGCTACCTTCAGGGCGGAGTGCTTGCCGAAGTCCCAACCCCGTTGGATGGCCACCGCCATCAGTGCATGGGAGGCAGCGCCCCACAACTTTTCTGAGCCCTGCAAGACGTCGCCACCGGCCAACTCTCGATCGGAATGCTCCAAGAATTCAAGGGCCTTGCGGGTGTGTTTTTCTACCGATTGGGTGGTCATAATAAATCACTTACCAATTCTCGCACTTCCTTGGGTAAAAATCATCCCCTAGGACTTGCCCGCCGTATTAAGAAGCCCGCCCCTCACCGCTGACTGGCGCGCAAGACGGTGATCCCGACGATCTCCTCGCCCGCGTAGCGCAGGATGACGTCGTCGTCGGTAAGCTCGCTATCAGTAGCCGGGATCGACCTGTCAAAGCGAATGTAGAGAACATCCGCCTCTTCGTCGTAGGAAGACCACAAATCACGCTTGGGAGACTTGTTGCGCTACCGGAGCTAAGTCCAAGTACTCGTTCAGGTCTTTCAGGGCCATATTTGCTTTCTTCTTCGCAACGAGGCTATCCGGCTCGTCGAGTATGCGGTAATGATGAAGCCGTCGCCGTCCAATTCTCTGTGTACTACCACAAACCACTTAGCGAGTTCGATTTCTCGATTGCTATCAGTTCCCCCGCTCGCGTCCGATAACCTTGCGGGCGTAGAGTAGGCAAGCCTGAATATCCTCCTCCTCCAACCAAGGGTAGCCGCTGAGGATGGTCTGGGGAGAATCCCCGGCGGCCGGCATCCCCAAGACATGCTCAACCGCCAGGCGACGGCCGCGAATGATCGGCTTGCCCCCAAAGTTGTCCGGGTTCGCCGTGATTTTTTGGAGTAATGCGTTTTCGTTCATTTGCATATTGTGCCGAAGGCCTTATTACAGGTCAAGCTCCTTGAACTTGTCGACAACCAAACCATTATTATGGCGAAGGCCCTTAATCTTCTCGACCAATTGAGGTACGGACTGCCAGTCCTTATTTAGAATGGCCTCCCGGAGAGCTAAGGTTGTTTCTGCAATGTTAGCCCATTTGGGACCTCCAAAAGAGTGCCGCGTCCTTCCCAGAAGCCAATCGCCATCTCGGAATGCCGCCAACACTTCCTCTAGCGTCAGTCCGCTCTAGTCTTCATAATGCCGGTCTATTACCCCGATAGTGTTCTGGGATTTGCTCTTGTGGTAGAACCGCTTGGGATCTTCTTTCCTTTTTGAGTTGACTTGGGGAATGTTGGACTCGTCGTACAGTTCGGGATGATTGTCGCGTTTCATTGCCCCAACTTCTCGATAGATAAAGGACACTAGCTTCCGGTAGTACTCCAGTGCTTCATCCTCAGGTGTCATAACTTCCAATCCATATCTTTACCGTTTTATTTGCATAGTGAAGGAGAATGGTAGCTTGGGGGAGAGGCGTAGAAACCTTAAAGGTTAACTATGCTATTCCGTCACACGGTAGACGCGCCTTTGTAAATCTCCTGCTACTACATCGATCACTCGGTCGACGAGCGGTCGCAGTTCCTGGACTCGCGTCCGTGATGCAATCATCACGACTACCGGTATCGGTAGAGTGTCCATGTTCTGCTGGTATTCGATACCTCTATCGGCGGTGATAAATACATCGAACCCATAGTCGACCCCGAGCCTCAGAAGATCACCGTTTGATTTACCGGCCCATCCCATACTTTGGACTGTATGAACCTCAACTTCGTCGGGAAAGTGCGCTACAAGCCGCCTCGGGAGAGATTCGTCAACCAGCAGCTTCACTGGCCTGCCCGGTAAGCGCCCTCTTTGCACACCGGAGGACCGCTATCGCCTGCTCTCTCGTCACCGTGGGAAAGTCTTCGAGGAAATCGTGAAGCCTGTCGCCCGCTTCCAGATACTCAATCAGGATGCGTACAGGAACCCTGGTGCCAGGGAACACTGGTGTCCCGCCAAGGATTTCGGGATCCTTGCTGATGTCCTTTTCGTTCATTGGTTGCACTTCCCATATAACGCAGTTGAATTGTGCGGCTTCCGATACGACCCGATGCTAAACTCTGGCGATTCGGTGACCGATGTTTTGCATGTGCACCACCGCCTTCCACCCATGCCACCAGGCACGGCGGGAGCCATCGAAGAAAACGCAGCCTTCTTTGGTGCAATAGTACCGCGCCCCGGAAAAGAGGCTGCCGCGAATAGAATACGACTGCATCGCTTCTTCCACTAGTTTTTGGGTAGTCTGCTGGACTTGCTCGCCCTCGTCGTCATCTTCTATCTCCTCACTCCATCACCTGACCCCTAGAGCAAAAGCCAAATAGCGGGAACAGCCGTCACAATGGCGGACAACCCCATAACTGGCAACAGACAACTAGAACCTCGGCCTACGTAGGCACCGGTATTGCTAGTTTCTCCAGGCTTGCGGTCAGGCCGTATGCCCCGGACTTTAAGGGAACTATCTTGGTTCTCCCAGTCTATGACACGATCAGAGGAAGAGAAATGCACGGTCCCACCACTGGAACTCCAGAATTCGTAATTGCCGATTCCCGAGCGACTTCTGTAGGCGTTAATGGAGTGGGGTGTTCCTTGCAACCTGACCACATCGTCTTTGTGGGAGCCTAACTTGAATAGGGGACGGGAAGTTACGTTGGGTCCCGGGACTAGCCGGACTTTCAGGCCTGCTCCGATGTTGCTCCAGGCTAAAACCCGGCCCGACTTGAACTCGACTTCGCTAAAGCGGCCATAATGCCATACTTCGGTGCCAAGAGGCATCTTGCTTTTGCTAATTGGTTCTCCTTGAACTCTCTTTACCTCTCTTTGGGTTGACCTCAGTGTGAAGAAGTCGTCACCCGTCCATTCTATGTCACGCTCTGGCCATCTTCTCTGGACCTTGAGAGAACCGTCTTTGTTATCGAATGAAGTGACGCGGCCTGTAGAAAAGGAGAACTCAACAGTGCCGCCTCGGAAATACCAAGTTTGACGGTCGCTTTCACCGTCCTTCCCTTCTTCATCGGGTTTTATGCCCAGTTCCCTGTTGAGTCTTCTTTCCTCCCGAATAGCGGTGCGGGTTCGGCGGAATGGTGCGCTGACGCGGAACGGCGTTCCCTGCAGCCTGACAACATCGTCTTTATGGGAACCTATGGTGAGTGATGGGGAAGTAGTGATGTTGGGACCGGGAACTATCCTTACCTTTAGGTTGCCACGGTTGTACCAGCCTTCAACCCTCCCGGACTTGTTAAAACTGACCACAGAAGACAACTCTCCATCACCGTAGTTCCAGTTTTCGCCCTCGTACCCTAGATCTTCACCAGTGCTCGTAGACTTAGGCGCTCCCTGGATACGGGACACGTCGGCTTTGCGAGTGCCTAAGGTAAAGAACTCGGGAAAATCGCCTCCGTTCCGGCGGCGTGAGCCTGCATCCGGGGACTGGCTTGCGGTGGTTTCCGCTGTTGTTGGCTGGGATGCCGGAGGGGGGGCCTGTTCTGTCCGGGTCCGATGCTTTGCCTCTGGGCTTTCCGATTCACTCGTCAATTCGCACAGGCATTTTAGCTGCGCAATGAAAAGCTGCCGGTAGGCGGAGAGAAGATTCAGGTAGGTCGTTGAATGGATTTGAATGGCTTCGGTTTCCGACATGAATGATTTCCTTGCCAGCGGGTCTCCTGACCACCGGTCATAGGTGAACAAGCTTGCCATCTTCGTCAACGGCATAGCCTAGCCCGTTTATCCGCTGCACCGCTTCTTTCCGAACATTGTTATCGAATAGCTCTCGGAATCGAGGCTGTAGCACGTGGTACTCGACACTTAAGTCTAGCCTATTGTGTTCCCAGAGGCGGGTTAACCCTTCTTGCGCATTCCTAGCATTGAGCAGCCGACGAGCAGTTTCGACTCCTCCGTGCTTGTCTAGCATGACTCTGAATCGCGTTGCGAAATAGTCGAATCCCCTAGTACTCAGTCATGTTAGGAATCAAAGGGATAGAGGCGATGGAGTTTGGTTCGGGCGTCCTGGGTGTTGAACCGCCAGTGGATGGTGGCCCCGGCGGCGTTGCGCTGGGTGACCAAGGCTTGGACTTCCCGCCGGAGCGCCGCTTCATCGGGGAGCCGCTGCTTAAGGCAGCAGCGAGACAGGATGCTGAATTCGATTTCCGCCATATTCAGCCAACTGCCGTGCTTGGGGGTGTAGTGAAACTCCAACCGCTGGGCGATGCGCCGGGCCTCCGCCGCTGGGAAGGTCTCGTACAGGGACGCTGTCCGATGAGTGTTCAGATTGTCCAAGACCAGCCGCACCACCTGGGCTTCCGGGTAGGCTTCATCTACCAGCCAGCGCATCTGGTGGGCGAAGTCCTGCATGGTGCACCGCTCGGTGACCGCCACCTGCCGCCAGCCGGCCAGGGGCTCACAGGCCAGAAACAAGTTTCGGGTGCCCTCCCTGCGATACTCGTAGTCCTGCCGCGCTGGTCTCCCCGGCTGGGCTCGCAGCGGGGGCCGGGTGTCAGCCAGCAACTGGGTGGAGGTCTCGTCAAAGCAGACCAGCGGCCGCTGCGGGTCATAGGGTTCGGCGTACAAATCCAGCACGTCCTCCATGTGGGCCACGAACTCGGCGCTCACCTTGGGAATGCACCACTCCTGCTTCTGCCACGGCTTGAGGGCGTTTTTTTCAGGTGCAGCCGCACCGTCTCGTGGGATAGGGATGGCGCCAACCCCAACTCCACCACCTTGCCCGCCAAAAGGCGCAGGGTCCAGTGTTCATGCCCTTCCGGCGGTTCGGAGCAGGCCAAGGCGATGAGGTGGGCTTCGCCCCGGTCGTCCAGCTTCCGGTACCGATGGGCTTGGGGCCGGTCTTTCAGCACCCCTTCCAGCCCCGCTTCGGCGAAGCGCCGCTTGACCCGAAATACCGTGCCCTCGGCCACATCCAAGGCTTTCGCCACCTGGGGAGCGGTCCATCCCTCATCGGTCTTGAGCAGAATCCGTGCCCGGATGATCACCCGGGCTGAGCCTTTCCCTGCACGAATCAGATGCTGGAGTTGGTTCCGCTGTTCCGGCGTCAGCCCGACTCCATACTTTTCCCTGACCATACCACCACCTCCCATCAATACTTTCCAGAGTCAGGGTAGCTCCTTCGGCCATTCTTTCACATTACCATCTAAATCAAGTTTGACTCACTACTAGCTTCTTGGTAAATGTGAATCATAGCATCGTGAAATTCCTGTGCAAGACGGGTCATTGTTCCTCCAGACAGGGACGGCTGAAGGAAAGAGAAAGCCGAACTCATTGAGTCCGGTCCTTCATCACACCGGTGCCAATTCCCTTAGAATCAGTTTTCCGATGTTTGGCTTTAGAGCGGACCTCATTAAGAGGTCGACATTGACCCCCAATTTCGAGGCCAGATGGCGCCGGAGTCTTACGAACTCGAAGATAGTTGGCGCGCGGTCGAATTCTGCCAGCAGGTCAAGGTCGCTGTGGTCCTCCTGGTCCCCTCTGGCGTATGAGCCGAAGACGCCAAGGCTCTTTACCCCATAACTTTCCTTAAGCTCCGGCAGAATATTCCTTAGGGTGGTCTGAATTCCATGTAATTTTTTTCGAGAATCGGTCACGCCGCTCATAATCTTCTCTATGTAAAAAGCCGAACTCAATTGAGTCCGGCTCTTCATATCGTGGCACCTTAACACCTGAATAGCGGAAGGAAGAGTTAGTTCTTATTTGATATAGGCCCCCCGGCGTAACCGGGGGCATCGGTGGACTTTCTCAGGGGACCGTTCCTTCAGCCCGAGAGCGGCGCCCGGAGGCGCAAAGGCTCAATCGAGACGGCTTTCAAAACGGAACACCCACCGGTCGACCTAGGAGTTGGGCCGGGCCTCCCCCCGGCGTAACCGGGGAACAGGCAAAGCCTTAGCTCCTTAGAAAGGAGGTGATCCAGCCGCACCTTCCGGTACAGCTACCTTGTTACGACTTCGTCCCAGTCACCAAGCCCGACCTCGGCGCCTGCCTCCCTTGCGGGTTAGCTCAGCGACTTCAATCGTTCTCGGCTTCCATGACGTGACGGGCGGTGTGTACAAGGCCCGGGAACGTATTCACCGCAGTGTGCTGACCTGCGGTTACTAGCGATTCCGCGTTCATGCAGGCGGGTTGCAGCCTGCAATCCCAACTGGGGCCGGCTTTGGTGGGATTGGCTCCAGCTCGCGCTTTCGCAGCCCATTGTACCGGCCATTGTAGCGTGTGTGTAGCCCAGGGCATAAGGGCCATGATGACTTGACGTCATCCCCACCTTCCTCCTCCTTGTGAGAGGCTGTCTCGCTAGAGAAGATAACTAGCGACAAGGGTTGCGCTCGTTGCGGGACTTAACCCAACACCTCACGGCACGAGCTGACGACAGCCATGCAGCACCTGTGAAGGCTTCCCGGGTTACCCCGGAATCGTCACCCTTTCGGGTTCCTACTACCAACATGTCAAGCCCTGGTAAGGTTTTTCGCTTAGCATCGAATTAAACCACACGCTCCACCGCTTGTGCGGGCCCCCGTCAATTCTTTTGAGTTTTAGCCTTGCGGCCGTAGTCCCCAGGCGGGATGCTTATCGCGTTAGCTGCGGCACAGGGGGGGTCGATACCCCCTATACCTAGCATCCATCGTTTAGGGCGTGGACTACCTGGGTATCTAATCCAGTTTGCTCCCCACGCTCTCGCGCCTCAGCGTCAGGCACAGCCCAGAAGGCCGCTTTCGCCACTGGTGTTCCTCCCGATATCTACGCATTTCACCGCTACACCGGGAATTCCGCCTTCCTCTACTGCCCTCAAGCCGAATAGTATCCCCTGACCTCTCCCAGTTAAGCCGGGAGCTTTCACAGAAGACTTATCCAGCCGCCTACGCGCTCTTTACGCCCAGTGATTCCGGGTAACGCTAGCCCCCTACGTATTACCGCGGCTGCTGGCACGTAGTTAGCCGGAGCTTATTCCCAAGGTACCGTCCTTCCTCTTCCCTTGGAAAAGGGGTTTACAGCCCTAAGGCCTTCATCCCCCACGCGACGTCGCTGGGTCAGGCTTTCGCCCATTGCCCAAAATTCCCTGCTGCTGCCTCCCGTAGGAGTGGGGGCCGTGTCTCAGTCCCCCTCTGGCTGGTCGTCCTCTCAGACCAGCTACCCGTCATCGGCTTGGTAGGCCATTACCCTACCAACTACCTGATAGGACGCGAGCCCCTCCCCCGGCGCCCGAGGGCTTTCATCTCCACACCAAGGCATGGAGGTCGTATGCGGGATTATTCCCGATTTCTCGGGGTTATACCCCACCGGAGGGTAGGTTACTCACGCGTTACTCAGCCGTCTGCCGCTTTCCCCGAGGGCCGAAGCCCCCGGGTCACGCTCGACTTGCATGCATTAAGCGCGCCGCCAGCGTTCACCCTGAGCCAAGATCAAACTCTCTGACGTAAAAAACCTTACTTCCTTCCACTATTCAACTGTTAAAGTGCCTTCCCCGCCTTTTAGTCGGCGGCGGTGCGCTCAGTATACTGATGGGACGGTGGGCTGTCAAGAAGAATTTGTTGCCTGCAACCCACGGTGTTGCGATAGCGGGGCGGATTGCTGTTAAACTGGTATAAGTATGCAATCTGAACCTCTCGTAGACGCTCAAGGGCTGACCAAGCGCTTCGGCACCATTACCGCCCTAGACGCCGTTAACTTCCAAGTCGCTGAGGGCATATCGGGCCTGCTGGGGCCCAACGGTGCCGGCAAGACGACGGCCATCAAGCTGTTCTTGGGCTTGATGGCGCCCACCGGCGGCAGGGTAATGGTTCTGGGAGAAGAGCCTTATCACTCCATATCAGTCAGGTCCCGGGTGGGATACATGCCCGAGAACGATTGTCTGCCGTCCTCGACCACCGCCTCCGAGTTCCTCTCTCACATGGCCCAGATCAGCGGCTTGCCCCCCGGCGAGGCCCGCACCCGGTCCGCCGACGTGCTGCGGCACGTGGGGCTGGACGAGGAGCGCTACCGCCCCATGGGCGAGTACTCCACCGGCATGAAGCAGCGGGTCAAGCTGGCCCAAGCCATAGTCCACGACCCGGCGATAGTGTTGCTGGACGAACCCACCGCCGGGCTGGACCCGGCCGGCCGCAACGAGATGCTGGACTTGGTCCGCCGGATCGGCCGGGAGTTCGACATCAGCGTCCTGCTGTCCACCCACCTGATGGGCGACGTGGAGCGCACCTGCGACCGGATAGTCGTGCTGGAGGGCGGGCAAGTGATTGAGGAGGGCGCCGTCACCGGGTTCACCCAGGAGACCCGGACGGTGTTCATAGAGGTCGACGGCAACCGCCCGGGTTTCGTCCAGGCCCTCCGGCTGCGGGGCATCCAGGCCCGGGTCGACGGCTCCGTGGTGGTGGTCGATGAGATAGACGATGGGGGCTACGACGCGATACGGGACGCCGTCGTGGAGTCCGATGCCCGGCTGCGGCGCTTGGCCCCGGCCCGGCACCAACTCACCGACATATTCCGGAGCCCTTCCCGATGACGGCGGGCCGGGGCCAAGTCTATGACATAGGCTATCAGAGCTACGAGGGACGCCGGGAAGGAAGGTCCCGGGTCCACAAGGCCCTGTGGGTGAATGGGGTCCGGATGGCCCTCGGCGTGGGCCGGGGGTGGCCTTCCAAGATCTTGCCGGCCCTCTTGTTCTTGGTCCTCATGGTGCCGGCCCTGGTCTTCATGATCGCCGCGGCGGCTTTTGGGGATATCGATGACGCGCCCGCCTTGGCCTCGTACTACAGGGGCGCCATCATTCCTCTGATTATCATTGGGGCCATCATAGCCCCGGAACTCCTGTGCGCCGACCGCCGAAACGGCGTGATCAATCTTTACTTGGTGCGTCCCTTGACCGGTACCGACTACGCGTTAGGCAGGTGGGCCGCGTTCCTGTCGGTCACTTTGGCCCTGGTATATTTGCCCCAAGTCATACTGATGATCGGCTTGGTTCTGGGCGCCGAGGACCCGGGAGGATACCTGCGGGACAACTGGCTCGACATCCCCAGGTTCTTGGGGGCCGGCGCCGCCATCGCCCTCTTCACCGCCACCCTGCCGCTGGCCGCCGCGGCCTTCACAACCCGCCGGGCCTATGCGGCGGTCTTCGTCATCGGCCTTTGGTTCATCGCCACCGCCGCCAGCAACTCCCTCGTCGAATCCATCGGCGGCGGCGCGGCAAAGTGGCTGGCCCTCATCGACATTGGCAGCGCCCCCATATTCATCAGCGACATGATATTCGGGGAGGACCCCGGCGGGGGAGCGGTCGGGTCCGCTCGAGAGCTCCACGCCGCCGTCATCGCCGCGTGGTACGTCCTGGTGACCGGGGGATGCGCCGCCGTCCTGTGGTGGCGCTATCGGAGGTTGACCCCGTGACTTCCCGCGCCG
The DNA here is from genome assembly GCA_965197665.1 of Dehalococcoidia bacterium. Classification (GTDB taxonomy): domain Bacteria; phylum Chloroflexota; class Dehalococcoidia; order Lucifugimonadales; family UBA3495; genus CBDANO01. The sequence goes on along the minus strand of CBDANO010000005.1, from coordinate 840,361 downwards.
CCGCTTCACCGGACTCGGACCAGGACGCCGTGATCGACGTACGGGGGCTGTCCAAATGGTTTGGAAGCGTGGTCGCGGTCAACGACGTATCTCTTCAAGTGCGCCCCGGGATCACCGGGCTGCTGGGACCCAACGGGGCGGGCAAGACCACTTTGCTTCACATAATCGCCGGGCTTGCCGCTCCCTCCAAGGGCGAGGTAACGGTGCTGGGCGAGCCGGTGCGGGACAACCCGGAACTTTACCGGCGGCTGGGGGTGATGTTGGCGCAGGAGGCTGTGTACGGGTTCTTCACCGGGCGCCAGTTCGTGGAATTTTCGGGAAGGCTGTACGACCTCAAACCCTTGGCGCCGGCGGTGGATCGGGCCGTCGACGCCGTGGGTCTGGCCGATGTCCAGGGCCGGCCCCTGGGGACCTATTCCCGGGGCATGAAGCAGCGCATAAGGCTGGCGGCCGCCATGGTCCACGATCCCCAGGTATTGATGTTGGACGAGCCGTTGAATGGCACCGACCCCAGGCAGCGGTTGGAGTTTCAAGACCTGCTGACCCGCATGGCCGCCGAGGGGCGGACGGTCCTGATCTCGTCCCACATCCTAGAGGAGGTCGAGGCCCTGGCCGACAACATATTGCTGCTGATCAGCGGGAAGCTGGCGGCGGCCGGCGACTACCGGGCCATTCGGGCCGAACTGGACGAGAGACCGTACACAGTCCGCGTCGCCTGCGGCCGCCCCCGCGTCCTGGCGGCGGCGTTGGTGGGCCTGCCCGAGGTGGAGTCCATTTCCATCGACGAGGACGGGTCCCTGATCGTGCTCAGCCGCAACGTCACGTCTCTTCAGATGTCTATCCCGCGCCTCGCTCAGGAACACGACGTGACACTGACCCGGGTCGAGCCCATGGACGACTCTCTGGAGAGCGTCTTCAGCTATCTGATGGAGGCCTGAGTGGAAGCCCTGCTCCGCCTATCCCTGAACCAGTTGGCCGGGCGCAAGCGCCTTGCGCTGATTCTCGTCGTGGCCGCCTTGCCCGTGGGAATAGCCGCGCTGCTAGCGGCCTTCGCAGACGGCGGGTCGGGGGACTCGGAAACCTTCACCCGGGTTACGCTGGACGGCATGTTGGTGGCCGCCATATTGCCTATCGTTACTATGGCGCTGGCGACGGCCGCCTTCGGCAACGACCTAGAGGACAGGACCCTTGGCTACTTGGTGTTGAAGCCGGTATCTCGTTGGCGCATCGTAGCGCCCAAATTTCTGGCGGTCCTACTGATGGCCGTCCCGTTGATCGTATTGAGCGGGGTCCTGGTAGCCATTCTCGGCCCTCTCAGGGACGCCCTCACCGTGTTCGCTGTCGGCGCGGCCCTGCTGGCCGGCGCGGTGGCCTACTCGGCCATATTCACTTGGGCCGGACTGGTGACCACCCGGGCCCTTGGATTTGCCTTGGTCTACGTGTTCCTCTGGGAGGGCCTGCTTAGCTCATTCCTCGGCGGCATCCGCTACCTCAGCGTGCGCGGTTACACCCTGGCCCTGATGCATGGAATCGACAAAGATTCCTTCGAGGCTTTGGACGGTTTCGTCATAGGACTCCCGGCGGCCATCGTGGGGACCGCCGTCGTGACTGCGGTGTTCCTCTGGCTCACCGTGCGCCGCCTGCGCACTATGGACGTCCCGTAAAGGTTGCGCTCGATAGGGGCGCCCAATCGCTCCGGCGGCGTTGGCCTTTACAATCATCTAGTCTATAATAGACTAGCATAACTCGGGTGGAGAAATACCGCTGTCGAATAACTCAAAGCCCCGCCGCGTTTGGACGGTAGTCGAGGCGAAGGCCCGCCTATCTGAACTTCTGCGCCTTGCCGAAACTGAGGGACCTCAGCAAATAGGCCGTCGGCGCCACTTCGTCGTCGTGCCCGCCGAGGCATGGTACGGGAAGATTTCAACTCGCCAACCCCTAGGCCAGTGGTTGGTTGAGAATATGCCGCGGGGAATAGACCTCGAAATCCCAAGCCGCCGCGAGCTCGAACGCGAGATAGCCTTCATCTCTCAAGTCGGCCAATGAGCGGCTCTCTCCTCGACGCAAACGTAATTTCAGAGCTAACCAAACCTGCACCTGACCGGCGGGTCATAGCATTCCTGACTGATCACGACGACTTGTGGCTGTCGTCGGTGGTGTTGCACGAGCTGGAGTTTGGTATACAGATGCTGCCGCCAGGGCACCGGCGCGAGCGGATAATCTCCACGCTGTCGGCCTTTGTTGTCAAGTATGATGACCGGATCCTGGCAGTTGCGCGTCCGGAAGCAGAGTGGGCCGCGCGGTTTCGGGCGCAAATCCGACGGTTAGGTCGTGCCCTTCCCTTGGCGGATGCGCTGATTGCCGGGACAGCCAAAGCCCATGGCCTCTCGGTCGCTACCCGCAACGTCGCCGATTTTCAGGGACTGGATGTTGACGTCACCAACCCTTGGCAAAACCCGTGACCACCGTCACCAAAGCCAACGTTAAAAAACCGCCCTCTCGCGGCTGGCCAACTCTCGCCTTGCCAAGGCCGCCTCGATAGTCATGTGATGTATCGGGGTGAGTGTCGTTGAGCATCCAAGAAAAAAGGGGATATAATCGCCTGGCTATGCAAATCAAGGACTTGGGCGAGTTCGGCCTTTTGGATATGCTCAACGCTATGATTACGGGGCAACGGTCCGGGGCTGACAACGGGGCCGCCGCCGGTTTCGGCTTGCTGGTCGATACCGGCGATGACACCGCCGCTTGGGAGACGGGCAGAGCGAAGGAATTACTGACCACGGATACTTTGGTCGAAGGGGTGCACTTCACTAGGGATACCACTCCTTGGGCCGATCTCGGTTGGAAGTCCCTGGCCTCGAACATCAGCGACATTGCGGCCATGGGCGGCTTGCCCCTCTACGCCGTGGTGACCCTGGGCTTGCCTCCCGAGACAGAGGTCGAAGACATTCGTGAGCTGTACCGGGGAATGCTCCAAATCGCCAACGAATTTGGGGTCGCTTTGGTGGGCGGAGATATTGTGCGCTCTCCGGTGGTGTTCATAACCGTGGGCCTGACCGGGGTCCACTCCGGCCAGCCCATGCTGCGCTCGGCAGCCAGGGTTGGAGACCGCATCGCGGTTACCGGGTACCTTGGCAGCTCCGGCGCGGGGCTGCGGCTGCTAACCGAGGGTGAGGATGGCGGAAAAGCGTCTCCAAGCATCCCGGACGAGGCGGCGGAGTATTTGATCGAGCGCCACCGCCGGCCCGATCCGGCCGTGGCCCAGGGCCGCCTTCTGGCTGAAGCGGGGGTAGCGGCAGCCATGGACCTAAGCGACGGTCTGACTGACGACCTGTCCAAGCTTTGTATGGCCGGCGGCCTATCCGCCCGCGTGAACGCCGAAGATCTGCCGGTGCACCCCCTGCTCAAGCAGGCCTTTCCTTGCGATTACTTGGACTTGGCGTTGAACGGGGGAGAAGACTACGTTTTGCTCTTTGCGGCGTCTCCGGAGTTAATGCGGCGGGTACTGCCTCTTCTGCCCGCCGGGGCGGCCGTCGTGGGCGAGGTCCTGCCCGGCGAGCCGGGCAATGTGCGGGTGGTCGGTGCTCGAGGGGCAGAATATAAGGCGGCCCGCCGCGGCTGGGACCACTTCAGTTAGCTGATGGGGCGCTCTATCCGCATTCGGACCAACAGTCCCGAAGAGACCCAAGAGGTGGGCGCGGTTATTGGCCGCCAAGCTCAGCCGGGAGACGTTTACTTATTGACCGGCCCCTTGGGCGCCGGTAAAACTTGCCTTACGCAAGGAATTGGCCGAGGCTTGGACGTGCCCGGGTATGTGCGCAGCCCCACCTTCGTATTGATGGCCCGGCGCCAAGGCAGGTTGACTCTGCACCATCTCGACCTGTACCGCATCGACGGCTCGGCGGAAGCCTGGGACTTAGGGTTGGACGAGCAGTTGCTTGGGGAGGGCGTTTGCGTCGTCGAGTGGGCTGACAGGGCCGCCGATTTATTCCCGGCGGAGTGTTGCTGGATATCCCTCGACTATGGGACCGGCGAGGAACAAAGGACCGTCACGATTTCGAATGTCCCGTCAAGGTACGAAAGTATCTTACGGCGATTGGTGGATGACTTGCCCGTGACTGAAGAGGTCGCCAACTAGTTGCTTCTCTCAATCGACACTTCAACCAGGTACGCCGGAGTAGCTCTCTACGACGAGGAACTGGTGGTGTCTTGCCGTGCCTGGTATTCGGCGGTGAACCATACCGTGGAGTTGATGCCGGCGGTGGCGGACCTATTGGGGAGCCGGAGGCTGGCCCCCCAAGAATTGGATGGGATAGCGGTCGCCTTGGGGCCCGGAGGATTCAGTGCGCTCCGAGTGGGGATGAGCGCGGCTAAAGGGCTGGCCCAGGCGGCCGGAAAGCCCGTGGTTGGCGTGGGCACCCTGGAACTGGAAGCCTGGCCCTACTTGGGGTCCGGCGCCCAGGTATGCGCCCTTCTGGACGCTGGCCGGGGAGAGGTGGCCGCCGGGCTTTTTGGCCCTGACGGCCAGCGCATGAGAGATGATTTTGTGTGTTCCCCGGATGAGGTGTTGGACTCCATTGATGATAAGACTGTATTCTGCGGCGAAGGCGCGGCGGTGCGGCGCGGGTTGATTCATGACCGCTTGGGACCGTTGGGCTTGGTTGTCCAATCCGCGCCGGCGTCACGGCTCTGGGGGTTGTGCCACATTGGTTGGAACCGCCTTGCCGCGGGCGCCGTCGAGGACCTGGCCACCCTCCAACCATCCTACTTGCGGATGCCCAGCGTCGGGGGTCCCAAACGGCGGGACCGGACACCTCAGCGGTCTTGACCCGCCCCTGGGTTGAAATTCGTCCTAGTATAGAACTTATGATATGAGCGAGTATTAAACATGGAACAGACGCTAGTCCTTGTTAAGCCCGACGGGGTCCAGCGGGGCCTGGTTGGCGAGGTAATCTGCCGGTTGGAGCGGCGGGGCCTAAAATTGGCCGCCATGAAGCTGGTGCAGGTTGACGAGGCCTTGGCTCGGCGGCACTATGCCGAGCACGTGGAGCGGCCCTTTTTCCGGGGGTTGGTGGACTTCATTACTTCCGGGCCAGTGGTGGCGATGGTGTGGAAAGCCGAGAATGCCGTGGAAGTCGTACGTAATACTATGGGAGTAACCAGCCCCGCCAGCGCGGCCCCGGGAACCATTCGCGGCGACTTGGGCTTGGACATCGGGAGAAACTTGGTGCACGGCTCGGATAGTCTGGATTCCGCCCGGCGGGAGGTTGGGATCTTCTTCAACCCGGAGGAGGTCCTGGACTACTCTCGAGACGTTGATCCGTGGATCAAAGAACCCTGACTACCTGGGGGGCTTGGGACCAAAGCCGCTCCAAGTCGTAGTATTCGCGCTCTTCGGGGCCAAATATGTGGACGATAACGTCGCTGAAGTCCAACAGTACCCAGCCCGAGGAAGGCGCGCCCTCACGACGGTGCCTGTGCGCCCCTTCATCTTTAAGGGCTTGTGTGATATCTTCTTCCAAGGCCTCGATCTGCCGCGCTGAATCCGCCGACATGATTATGAAGTAGTCGGCAAATGGAGCAACCTGGCGCAAGTCCAGCATCACGATGTCGGCGGCCAGCTTATCCGACGCTACCTCAACCACGAACTGGGCCAAATCCGCAGATTCCAGGCGCAACCTCCGGGGCTATACCGCCTCTTTCAGACCGAGTATAAGCCGCGCCCAAGCCACGGTCAACAATAATAACTTGTTCAGAGTCGAGGGGATAGATTCGGTTCCTATCGAGCGTTCCCTACCTATTGTGCCGGTCTGAAGCGGCCGAAAAGCCTACAGGCCCCCTAAACGCGACCTGTTGCCAACAGTGGCCAAAAGCATGACATTGAAGGAGGTCTAATGCGCGCCTTACGCGCTAAACAGTTGATTATTCCGGCAGTTATAGGAGCCGTTATAGCGGTTCTTATCACGGCCTGCGGAGGCGGCAAAGAGACCGACCCGGTTAAGCTGATACCTGAGAGGGCAACCTTGATCGCCGACGTCAACCTGTCGGGTCTATTGGCCAGCGACGCTTTCACGCCCTTCTATGATGCTATTCCTTTAGATGGGGGTGATTCCCAAACCTTGGACGAATTGCTGGGCGAAGCCATGACCGAAACGGGGCTCGACTTGAGGCGGATTTCCCAGGCGTCCGTTTTCTTGGACCTATCCGAGGCCGAGGAATTCTTCGGCATTATAGCGGCGAGCGATTTCGACGAAGCCGAGCTAATCTCCTCCATCGAGGAGGCTGCCGGCAGTCCCATCGGCACATCCGACTACCGGGGCCGACAACTGTATCACCCCGAGGATGACAGCGGGAGCTTTGCCCTGACTATGTTGGAGGGGGGAACTTTGGCGGCGGGAACCCCGGAGGCAGTCCGGGCGGTTATCGACGTTCAAGATGGGAGCGGGGACCGGTTGTCGGGCGACACTATGGACGCGTTCAACGATCTGGGTCCAGGGCTTATTCGATTGCAGACCGACCTACGTTCCATCGGCCTTGATCAGGTGGCCTCCGGTCTGGGTGAAACCCCGTTCATGAGTGACGGCTTGGATGGCCTTCCCAGCGTGGTAGAAACCCTGGAGGACTTGCGACACGCCGGCATGGTCTTGTCTCAGAACGGGCAGACTCTTGCCATCACGGCAAATTTGGACTTTGCCAGCCCAGAAGCGGCTTCCGATCTCGGCGATTTCCTGGACGGGGTGTTGAAGCTGGGGGCCGGTTTGGTCCCCGAGGCCGAGCAGGCCGACCTGCTGCGGCGTATTGAGATCAGCCACTCCGGACCGCGCTTGCGGATCCGGCTGGAGGCTACGGCCGCGGAGCTCGCCGAGTTGTTGGGCGGCTAACGGGCGTATTCAGGGTCGAGACCGCAATCCGGCAATAATTGACAGGGCAAGCGAGGCTAAGGTCTCCCTCTGCTACCGAGGGAGGCCTTGCTCCTAAAGTCCCAAATTCAGGAGACTTTTGGAGTAAATGACGATTCTGCTCCAAAAGTCGGGTCGATGTCCAACTCGTGCATCTCGTGGATCAGCACTACGATATTATGACACAACAGCTTCATCAAGACCTCGTTGACCTGCGCCGTGGGAGTCTTGGCTCTGACGGCACCGCCGAACTTGGCCTTCACCATGTGGAAGGTCGTCTCGACGTTGGACCGCAGGTGATACCGGGCTAGGAAAGCCGCCCGGTTCAGGTTGAAAAAGTGAATCGCCCGCTCCCACAGGCCGTCCCGCTTGTGGTGGGTGATGGCCTTGGAGTTGGCCTTGAAGGGGATGTAGGCCGTCCCGCCGAGATCGTCTACCAGGTGCAGGTTCTTCTTGGAGAGATAAGCTTTATCCGCCGAGACCTCGTTGACCTGGAAATTCCGGGCCGTGGCCTGCACCAGGGGCGCAAACTGCGGGGAGTCGTGGCCCATCGTCTCGCTGACCTCTGCGCTGGTGATGATGTTGGTGGTAACGCCCACGATGATGTGCGCCTTAACCCACCGGGCTTCTTTGATTACCTTGTCCCATTTGTGGCTGTGCCACCTGTCAAAGACCCTAGTGGAGAAGCCGCTGGAATCGACGGCAAAGGCCGTTTCCACGGCCTTGAGGGGCAACGAGCTCTGTTCAATCAGGCTCTTGAGGACTGGCGTGAGGGCCGGGTTCTCCAGGTAGCGGAACATGCTGGTGCAGGACGGCGCCTTGTCCAGGAGGCCGTCCGTTCCGGCGTTCCTGACGGCGGTCATGGCCCTTCGGGTGGACAGCATCGAGTAGACCTTAAGGCCGATACCGAGCACCATGTCGCCCAGGGGCATCCGCGGTCGGCCCATGCGCTGAGGCGGCTGTTCAACGCCGTCGCACAGGTCCCGGAGCAGCTTGCCGAACCATTCCTGCTCGTGCATCTGCGCCGCATTGTAGGCGGGCCAGTCCTGGCCCTGAACGGCCACTCGGAAGGTCTTGGTCTCGACGGTGGAGCCATCGGGCCGTTCCTCGCGCCGGATGGTATACTCGACGGCGACGACGTGCTTGCAGAAGCGTTGGCGTGCTTCAAAGTCGGCGCAACTGCAAAACTCCGTATCACCTACGCTCACCATGTAGCTACCGTTGCCGCTTTGCGAGGGGACACGGTAGCCCAGGGGCGTCTTGGTGATGCTGACGAGGGCCGCTATCGCCATTCCACGGGCTTTGCGGCCCTCGTCGCCGTCGTCGGGGTCATTGGGGCCGAGGGCCGTCGGAATCGAGAGGGCGAGTTGCCCGTCCATGTTGAGAGCTAGTTGGTCGTTCATTCTGAGTCTCCCTTCTATTGGTGTATAGCTAGTATAACATACATTGTCTATGGTAATAAATACGGATGAGGACTGACAAAAGAGGCTTGCGGGGGATAGACAGTGTATGCTACCGTTGACGGCATGAACGCCGTCCAGGTGATGATTTCGAGGCTAGAAGATAGGGGTTGGACCCAGGCGGCAATAGCCCGCGAATTGGGTGTTTCGTACAATGCCGTCCAAAAGTGGAAGGCCGGAGACAGGAAGCCATCCAACTATCAGGTGGTGCTGGAGAGGCTGGAGAGCCTCTGCCAGCGTCGGCGGATTCCCAAGAGAAGGCGGTATTAGGCGGAATGGGGAGAGAGCAACTGCAATGGGTTCGAGTGTCCTAAACCGAAGGCGCAACGGCATATACTACACGCCGCCGGTCGCCGCACAGGTGATGGCTAGGTGGGCAGTTCGTTCGGAGACTGATAGAGTTCTTGAACCCTGTTTCGGCTCGGGCGTTTTTTTGGCGGCGCTAAAGCAAATGAATGCCAGCCAGGTTCACGGCGTAGAGATAATGGACGCTGCTTACCGGTCAGCCATTGAATCCGGACTGGCGAGCGCCGACCAGTCAATCTTGGGCGACTTCTTGGACGTGACCCCATTCGAGATTGATGTGGCCATTGGGAACCCTCCATATGTTCGACTGCGCTCACTCCCGGAGACTCAGGAGGAAAGAGCTAGTAGAGCCGCCGAGGAAGCACTGGGGGAGCCAATGGATGCCGCTGGCAGCGTGTGGATGGCTTTCCTTCTGCACGCGACCCGGTTCCTGACGCGTGGAGGGCGGCTCGCTTTCGTTCTGCCCTACGAGATCACCCACGTTCGCTACGCCAAGGCTCTGTGGCAATTCCTAGGAAACAACTTTGGCGACTTGCGGTTGGTGCGGGTCAAGGAACGCATCTTTCCTGAACTAATGCAGGAGGCAGTAATCCTGTTCGCGGACAACTGGGGCACCTCAACGCGCACCGTACGCTTTGAGGCTTACAGGCACACACGGGACTTGGAAGCTGACCATCCAGTGACGAGAAAGAGCCTGGCGATTCAAGCAGTGATTGAGGACCGTCCGTTTGCCAGGGCACTGCTGAACGACGACTTAGATGCCTTCCTTCGAGAGCGCCTGCTTCCGTTGACTTCCCCGATTCCAGAGTTTTGCACGTTCAATATCGGGTACGTATGTGGGCACAAGCGGTTTTTCCACCCAGACACGGAGACGGTCACTAAGTTCAGGCTTCCCCCGGAGAGTCTGCGAGGAGCCGTTGTCGCCAGCCGCGAATTGACGAGGGTCGGAGCTCGTACCTCTGCCATTCCCGTCGATAGCCTGAATAGGCTCTTTTACCCGAATGGGACTCTCTCAGAGCCGGAACAACAGTACATCCTTCAAGGCGAAAGTGAAGGTATCGATACAGGCTATAAGTGTAATCGCCGGAAGCCTTGGTACAAGGTTCCCGACGTGCGTGTTCCCGACGTGCTGCTGTCGGTTTTCAGAGAAGTCCCGGCACTGGTGGAGAACGACGCCAACCTGGTGGCGAGCAATAGCATCCTCTGTGGGTTCCTCCGAAACGGCTACGCCGCTGAACAACTTCTCGCAGGGTGGTACACGTCCTTGACCCTCTTGGCTTGCGAACTGCGCGTGCACTCACTCGGCGGCGGTGTGTTGAATCTCATCCCCGGCGAAGTTGCCAAGGTTTGCATTCCTACCCCGGAGTCCCTACCGATTGGCCATATAGCTGATGTGGATAAGGCACTGCGGTGCGACGAGAACCCTTACCAGATAGGTGACGTGTCTATTCTCGTCAATGCCCTAGGACTCTCTGCGCGGGAGGTCTCATCTATCCAAGAAGGTATACACACCCTGGCCTCTTGGAGAACGGCGTACAGGGATCAGCGCAGCTAATGAGAGCACTCCTGGAACAAGTCAAGGAAGATGTGACGCTGATTGAAGGTGTGGACGGTCCGCTCAATGAACGTACCTATAGTGAGGTCGTGTTCTCCGCCTGTCACAAAATCGTCACGGAGCACCGGCGGCGATTGCTTGAAATCAACCACGACGTAAGCAAACTGGTCGAAAACTCCGCGGATGTCTCGGTACGCCTGCCCGATGCGCCCTGTAATCGCATCGTACATCCGGGCGTACCGAGCATGGTTAATCGCCTCTTGCTCGCGGCCGTGGATAATCGGTTGGAGGGGCATCAAATACAGATAACTGATTACAGCCATGGGAAACCTGTCTTGTATGCTGATGCACTCACCGATAATCCCTTCGTAGTAGGTGAGGGCGTTTTTGGCGACGGAGCTCATCTGGCTCCGTACCCCGACCATGATCAACGGACCGTTTTCAGGGTCGACTACCGAGACATCGACATCCTTGGGCTTGTGGGAGCCGAAAATGGTCGCTTCCTCGACTACAGTGATATTCCGCCTGCGGGCAGTAGGCGTGAGCAGAGCATCCAAATCTTCTGCAAGCCCCTTATGAAGCGGCTTGATAAATGATTGACTGCGGACAGCGTGTTTCGGGTCCTGGGAGTAGATGTCGCGCATCTGCGTTAGTATCTGGTCGAGGTCCATTCCAAGCCCCAATTAGCGGTGTGCTGGGCTAACCTTACACGAGAAAGCCCCCGCTAATTCAACGGGGGCCAATTGGTCCAGCGTTATAATATCAAGACACTCAGGGATTCGGTTGTTTTGAAGGTCGGCGGGTGACGGCCCTCTGATTTTCAAAGGCCGAGAAACGGAAAAGCCATCCATCAATAGTGGTCGCTCGGAGAGCGGCGGCGACTCTATATGTTTCTGCGGTTGCTAAGACTGTAACCGACAGGGAGCCGTGTGTCAAGCCGCCGCGCTGCACTTCGCGTGCGATTAACAGCTGCTCAGAACGGTCTGGACCCCCTCACCCATTATTGGTTCAAAGTTGGCCGTAACGAGTATCGCCGCATCTGTGATAGTGTTGCTTGGCGCAAGGGGTCTAGATATAAGTTCCCGCCTAGTAGAGAGTGTAAGGATTGCCGAGAACTCAAATACGCCGACAAAGAAGTTGGCAATCGCGTATTCTCTTTGACCTACCGCCTGAAAGGGGTGTTTGCTCCCAACCCGCAAGACCAACTATATATCCCGAACAGTCTTTTGGAATTGGACAAGACGATGAAACCGGTGTCAATTTCAACCTTTACTTCGTTCTGTATTGGAAGCACCGCGGAGCAAGAACGAATAGTTAGGAACATTATACGCCCAGGTAGATTTGGCCCTCCCTATGTGGCATTTTACGGCATGTTGAACCGAACTCATTTGGCAACCAAGGACTTGGATTCTCTCAGGGATGCAGAGCCTAACCTGTCCCCATGTGGGGAGCGGTACGAAAAGACCAGGACGGCCATCCTTGAATTAAAGAAAAATTACATCGCCTTTTGGGAGAGAGAACGCGGTGAAGTTTGCGATGTCCCAAAGCACTTTCATACTATTATCAGTACGTACCGGGGCGATTTGGCTATCAAAATAGACCCGGATTGTGGAATCAAAACCAATGCAGGCGAACAGGCGCTTAAGCTTTGGCTTAGTGCCGTAGAGAAGCGTGATGAATACTCCGTGGTGTTTCACTATCTCCTGCAGAAAGCTCGGCAAGAACCTACGTGGCCCGCGCGATTGCATCTGGGTGTGTTGGATGTACCGAGACAAGTCTTTGCGTACCCACCGCTTATGCCGCAGAACATAGAAGAACAAATTGTAGAACGCGCCGCCGACTTGCTGCGTAGAATTACCGACCCTTCGAACCCTGGACCGCAACCCTGAGCCTCCACCCCGGGGGCTCCATTGGCTTTCAGTATGGATGGAGCAATAAACAAATGGAGAGAGGAGGAAATGTCTGTTGAAAACCGCCCGAAAATTTCTAAGCGTTCGAGACCTGGTAGACCTCAGCAAGAATGGGATGGCTCAGGCGAACCCTGAGTACCAGAGGGGGGAGGCGTGGAGTCCATCCCAGCGAAAGAAACTGATCGACTCGGTGATGCGCGAATATCAGCTACCGACCATTTATCTCCACTACAAGAAAACAAAAGCGGCGGGACTGACACGGGAATCCTACGACATTATCGACGGTCAACAGAGGATAACGGCCCTTCACCGTTTTTTGGAAGGGGCTTTCCCTCTGTTCGACATTAATGATCCCCGTGCCAGGTTTCCCAGTTTCCTGCAAGATGAACCTTGCCCCTGGGGTGGCAAAACATACCAGGGACTGTCGGAAGACCTTCAGAAACGTCTGCTAGACGCTGAAGTCCCGGTGGCATATATCGAGACCGAGAACGACAACGAAGTCCGGGACCTCTTTGTGCGCCTTCAATCCGGCTCACCGCTGAATGCCCAGGAAAAACGGGATACCTACCCAGGCGAATTCACCGGCTTCATACTTCAACTAGGCGGAAAGCCTGATATACCGCGGTATCCAGGGCACGAATTCTTCCAAAACGTACTACGGATGAAGCCGGGGCGTGACCGGGGAAAGACCCGACAGCTTGCTGCACAGGTCGCCATATTGTTCCTAGAGCGGCACCGGGCCAGTCAATTTACCGACATTAACTCCGGGGCCATTGACGACTACTACCATACGAATCTGGACTTTGATTCAGAGTCGCCTACGTGTAAGCGGTTGGTCAGTATCCTCGACAAGCTCAATCAACTTTTGGGCGTCGGGCCAAAGTTGCCGCTACGAGGCCACGATGCAATGCACCTTGTTCTTTTCTTGGACCAGATTTGGGACGACTACACCAAGTCGTGGGAGTCCGGTCTGCAAAAAGCCCAAGGCAAGTTTTCGGCAGCGTTGGCTAAGTCAGCGAAGGCCACCAGAGAAGGCGAGCCGGATGAGATGTGGAATCGATATGGCGTTTGGACCAGGTCGAATTCCGACCGCGGCGACAACATCGATCGTCGTCATTCCTATTATGTCCGGCGCATGGTTGAATTCCTGGGGACTCTCACTCCATTGGACCCAAAGCGCGCTTTCAACGGCTTGGAGCGAGAGGTAATCTACTGGAGAGACGGAGCAGCGTGTCGACGGCCTGGTTGCGGTGCTCACGTGGACTTGGCCGAGGCTGAAATCCATCATGTAAAGCCACACGGCGAGGGCGGACAGACTATGATCGACAACGGGGCCTTGGTGCATCCGCACTGCCATCCAAAAAGCCGCTCCGATACCGAAGACTTCGCTAAGGCGAACTTGTCTTAGGGCAGTTAGCCGCCAAATACCAACGCCTGATCGGATATATCCTGTCCACGGAAACGGCGAAGTGTTTTTTTGGAACAAGACCGCGTTCGTTTCAGAACTCGCTGCTACATCAGCCTTTTGAAGCAACGCCGAATTCTCGGAACAAGGCCTATCGCACCCATGAGGGGTTCCCCGCTGAGATCCAGACAGAATTGCCTCTTAAGAGGGCATGGATGCTGACCAGAGAGGAAATGTGACCAATAATGAAGAAGAATGACATCGCAGCAGGAGCAGCAGGGACCGCCGTAGGCGGTGGAGTCGGTGTAAGCGTGGGGGGCTTGGCGCCGCTGGCTTGGCGATAGGGGGGTCAGCCTACGCAATCCCAGCCGCCGTAGTTGTCGCCGCGCCTGCCGTTGTCGGTGCCGTCATCGGTTTGGGTGCATGGAAGGCATGGAAGGCATTGAAACGACGGAAGAGGTATTGAAGTTTGACTGAGGTAGAGCCGGGCAACGTACTCCGCGATCTGACCGCTGACCACACAGGAGGGAGGAACGGATGGAAAGAAAAGTCAGCCAACAGGCCTTGGCAGAGGTCGAACAAGTCCTGCCAATCTACGAACAGGCGATGAAGGACTCCAACTATTCGCCAAACACTCAGCACGTCCACCGAGGATACGTGCGCCAATTCGTCCGATGGCTTGCTGGCGACTTCTCTCCGTTGGACTACGACGGGACCTATTTAGCGGGCAGATAGCGGGTGCTGCCCATCATGCCGCAGGAACCACTTATGGATAGGATTAACCCCCAGGCCCAGGCCACAAGTATCGTCTGTTATTTGAGTGGCTGTTTCAGCAGGCAGAGGTGGGAGCGGACGAGGGTCGCATGTCATTCTCAGAGATAGAGTGCCTTATTCGTGCCCCGCTGCCCAAGTCAGCCTACGCGTGGCAAGCATGGTGGGCGAATAGCCCCTCTCATGTCCAAGCGTTGGCATGGTTGGCAGCAGGGTGGGCCGCGCAGGTTGACCTAGTACTCAGTCAACCGTAAAATCGGAAGGGTAAAGGCGGTGAAGTTTGGTTCGTGCGTCCCGGGTGTTGAACCGCCAGTTGATGGTGGTTTTGGCGGCGTTGCGCTCTGTGACCAGAGCATCGACTTCCCTCCTGAGGGCCTCCTCGCCGGAGAGCCGCTGCTTCAGGCAGGAGCGGGACAGGACGCTGAACTCAATCTCCGCCATGTTCAACCAACTGCCGTGCTTGGGCGTGTAATGAAACTCCAGCCGCCTGGCAATCCTCCGGGCTTCCTCCGCCGGGAAAGTCTCGTACAGCGACGCCGTTCGATGGGTGTTCAGATTGTCCAAGACAACCCTTACCACCTCGGCTTCCGGGTAGGCTTCATCCGCCAGCCAGCGCATCCGGCGGGCGAAGTCTTGCATCGTGCGCCGCTCCGTGACCGCCACCTCTCGCCAACCGGCCAAGGGCTCACAGGCCAAGAACAGGTTGCGGGTACCCTCCCGCCGGTATTCGTAGTCCTGCCGCAGCGGAAGTCCCGGCCGGGGCGGCAGAGCGAGCTGGGTCTCCGCCAACAACTGGGTGGAGGTCTCATCAAAGCAGACCACCGGACGTTGGGGGTCATAGGGTTCGGCGTAGAGGTCCAGGACATCCTCCATGTGGGCCACGAAGTCGGCGCTCACCTTGGGAATGCACCACTCCTTCTTCTGCCACGGCTTGAGGGCGTTTTTTTGAGACGCTGGCGCACCCCCTCGTGGGACATGGAGAGCGCCAGCCCCAACTCCACCACCTTCCCGGCCAGCAGACGCAGGGTCCAGTGGTCATGCCCTTCCGGCGGCGGGCTGCAGGCCAAGGCTATCAGGTGGGCTTCGCCCCGATCGTCCAACTTCCGGGGCCGGTTGGCTTGGGGATGGTCCTGCAAGACCCCCTCCAACCCTTCTTCGGCAAAGCGCTGCTTGACCCGGTATACGGTGCTCAGGGCCACATCCAAAGCTTCGGCCACTTGGGGCGCCGCCCAACCGTCGTCGCTCTTTAGGAGAATCCGCGCTCTAGCGGTCACTCGGGCTGAGTTTTTGCCCACCCGGACCAGTCGCTGGAGCCCTTCCCGTTGTTCCGGCGCCAGCCCCACGGCGTATTTGTCCCTGACCATCACTGCCACCCCCGCCATCAACACTTCTCACCAGACAGGATAGCTCAATTGGCCTCTTTCTTAAACAAATCCCAAAACCAAGTTGACTGAGTACTAGGCAATCAGATCGTTAGATTTGTGCGGGATTAGGTCCCACAGTATGAGTGGCTTTTTGCAACAGAATCCCGATTATTGCAACGAACAGCATATTTCAACAAGGCCGGGTTGTCTGAATCGGGGAAGAGACTACTTCCGAGCGGAACTGAAGCAAGGAGTTTGCAATGTACAACCTGTTGAAGATAGGCTCTGGCAACCCGGATGCATGGGAACAAAATCAGGGGTGGTGGTACAATGTCAGCCTTCTTCGCAGCCGGATGTTTGAGCATACGTCCGATGTAGTCAAGCAAAAATTTGGCTCCACCTCTGCCCCCGACTTTGATGCACTGATGAAGTTGCCCTGTCTCTTTACTTACGAAGGTTGGAACGTCATTGGTTCAATCGGGAAAATCAGTGACATCCGGGCAGAGCAGAGGCAGTTTGAAATCATGTACACCCTACCTGACATCTATCCCAAATTGGTGATGAAGGAAGAACGGGTTTTCGAATCTCTGGGCATGGGGGCCCATGGGTCTGGTGAGCGGCACAGAAACCATTGGGCCGTCAAGGATGTTGACCTGTTTGAAGTCGCCACGCGCATACTGTACGAGCCTGGAACCGCACAGGTCGTACTGTCCGAAGGAAATATGAATCAAGTGTGGGGTGACGGTTACAAAGGCAAGCAGTTGGTGTTTCTGAGCTACCGAGCAGCTTATAAGAGCAAGGTTTCGGAGGTGCGGGTCCAGCTTGAGGCCCAGGGATTCCGTTGTTTCCTAGCACATGAGGACGTAACTCCAAGTATGCTATGGCAGAAGGAGATATTGAAGGCATTGGACACGATGCATATTTTCATTGGTTTTGTAACCGGTGATTTTCACAAGGGAGGCTGGCCTGACCAGGAAATCGGCTACGCATACCAAAGAAAGGTTCCCCGCGTGTTCATCAAACTGGAGGGGGAAGACCCTATAGGCATGGTGGGAGGGGAGCAGGCCCTCGCTACTGATTGGGACAACGCTGGCCACGAAATTATCGCACACTTGAAACAGGCCAGTATCCCACTGCCCGGATAGACATGACGGTTCCGTTCGGAAGTGGTGTTTTCCTCGATTCAGACAACCCCTTGAAAACACCAGGAGAAAACGGAACAATCCCGCCTCCATGATTGGCCTCTGCCGTCCCAGCCTGTGCTTCCTCAAGCCCGGACAGTGCACTAAGTGGGGATTCCCCAAACACTGTTTAGCAAATACGTCCTTAGTTCCCTTGACACAATGTTATACTGACGTTCCCAAGTTCTATCTTTTGGTAGAAGCCCTATGTTGCAACAGACCACAGCGCAAACAGTTGCGGAACAGTTGGCAGGCGAGTTCCTCAAAAACGGCAACTTCGATGTTGCGAGGGGCGGCGTTGACCTCCAGACACTTTCTGATGTATTTCCCGCGGCTGCAGACTTCGGGGGAGCAAAGTTGCCTGACTATGGGTTTGCTGGCTTGGCTGTTCAATCTGTCGGTTACTCGATGGGTTCTGACCAAGACATTGTCCACATCTACGTCACTAGAGGCGGCCAACGGGGTCTTGACCGCCTCACCACAGAGATTGATGGAGCCACCATCCAGGTAACAAATTTAGGAAGAATCGTCATCAGACCGGAGGCCATAGCGGCTGTCAGCAACCGCGGCCAACAATTCGAGCACAATGGACGTATCGCCTGCGGTAGCTCTTGTGCACCGGCTGGGGAAAACTATACCGGAACTTTCGGGGCACTGGTAGATTCGAGCGGTATGCTTATGGCACTTTCGAACAATCACGTATTCGCCGCTTGCAATCACATTCCGGTAGGCCAGCCCATCCTGTCTCCAAGTCCGATGGATGCTCGCCCAGGGCTCCCGGCCCCTCGCCAACTTTGTCGCCACGCTAATATTGTTGAATTGCGGAGCGGAACACCTCCCCTTGTTCCACTAGCACGCTGCGACGCGGCGATTGCTAGTGTACCGGATGATCTAGTGGTTTCTTCTTGGCAAGGGGGAGTAGATGAAGGATATGACACTCCTACAAAGACCATCACTCCATCTGCTGGGCTAAGAGTCAAAAAGGTCGGACGAACGACTGGGTTGACAACCGGAACGATCCAGGCGTTCGTGGGAACACCTTGGGTGCTACCTTACAAGAACTCAAACTTCTCAGCAGCAGTGTGGTTTACAGATTCGTGGACAGTACGAGCAGACGAGGACGACGCATTCGCGCTGCCAGGAGACTCAGGAAGTTTAGTGGTCACCGAAGATGGCGATGCTGCGGTAGGGTTACTGTTCGCTGCCACCAATAGAGGCACCCACGCCTATATAGCGCCGATTGATACTGTCATAAATGAACTGAATGTTTCCCTCATAGGAAACCATGGAGTATGAATTCTGACTTGAGGGGGGCGGCGCGTTCGCTACACGCTTCCCTTGCAGACTATCCTTGGTTCCGAGCAGTGGGCATTGGCCTCGTGGACGGTGCCGACGGCCTGATCGTCTATGTGAGCCAAAGTAATAGGCGGGTAAAACGGCAAATCCCCGTTTCTTGGAAAGGCTTTCCTGTGGTCCCCGAAAGAATGGGGCAGATGGTCCCTTGAGGATTGTGCCAGGACTGTAGATACCCTGCTTCGCAGCTCAACTGTCGTTGGCGGGCGGTTGGGGATCTGAAACCATATGGGCAACGACAACATCCGGTGCGATGGTCTGCTGGCTGCTTGCCCCGGTGGTCGTCGGCAATGCTCGCGACTAGGATAAACTAACTAGCGGCCCTGCCGCCGCGGGCGCAGTCGGATGATAATTAGCCGCTTTCGCCACTTGGCTAGGTTCCTCGGGGCCAGTTCCATCGTTGCCGTCGTTATACGCGTCGTAGACTTTCCAGGGTTACTCGATTCTGCGCAGACTTGGGTCACGTGGTTCTCCAGAGGCAGCCTGGAAGGAGCCATTTACATTGGAATCCTCATATTGGGAACGCTGCTGTTAATTTGGAGTTTGTGGCCGTGGTTCGAAAGGAAATTTGATAGAGGCAATCAACGAAAGCACACACCCGCTGACCAGAGGGTGTTCCCCCTCCCTAGAGACCGGCTTCCGACTTCAGACGCGACCTATTCTGCGGAGAGACCGATTAGCGACATCTTTGCTGAGTTTTGGGGTTTGACGGAGGACGAAGCTGATGACGTTGAACAACGCAGATATATAGACCAAGTCTTCCTCGTTAGCGCTCCAGTTACGAGCATATCGAAGGTCGAAGGAGATGTCCGAATTGATACTAACGACCCGGAGGAACCGCACCTAGCAGGGGCGCATTTGTACTTCCATGAAGCGGATTGGCACTATCTCAACAAGCTCATTGAAGTCGGTGACATAGTCGTGGTGAAAGGCAAAGTATTTTCGGCTTCTAAGTCTGGCCTACTCTTAAGTCGCTGTGAACTCTTAGAGGTTTGGAGAAACGATCATAGAGTGTTCGACCACGACGACATTTGGTAAGTCAGGCTGCTAATTGACTACGGCCCATCCGCCATCTTGACCCGCCCTCCCCCCCGGCTGTTGGGGCTTTCCCGGTGGGTCGTTCAGTGCGAGCTAGGGATGCGTAATCCTCCGCGGTGATGGGCTACCAAATTGACGTGATAGTGCCTGCCCTAGAGCGAATCTCCGAGTAGACTATCCCCCCTGCCAGAAGCGGCCGGGTGCCCTTATTTCGCATTATCCTGTGAATCCAGGAGCGACACCAAGAGTAGCTGTGTCATCACCTTTGAGGAATTCGCCGGGGTGGTAGAACGGAGAGGCGATATTGGGAGACGGTTTGCTCAATCGCTCAGACGTTGTGCCAGTGAGTAACCTGTTGCAACAAGCCCCCTCAGTGCCGTGGTGAGACTTTTGGAGCAGACCAGTGACTTTTGGAGCAAAACGGACTTTTGGAGCAAGGCCACCGAGGGATATTCCGGCGACGAGTCCGGCATCCCGCGTCCAGCCCCTTTTTGGTTGTTGTTCATTGTGATATATTTTACAAATTATTCTTATGGCCTTTGAGCCTATGCAATCGCAGCGGTCCGCGAAGTTACCGGGCCTGTTCATGCGGACCTGCGGTATGAATCAACCTCTATCAATCCCAACCTATATCGAGCGGACAAAAGCAGGTAGGGATCCGCTGGTCGGCGTCTTATGAACCAGTTCAGAGAGTTGGCGCAACGGGGGCTTTACTCGCCGGAGCACGAACATGATAGCTGCGGCGTCGGCGTCGTGGCCAACATCACCGGCAAGAAGTCCCACGGGATAATCGAAGAGTCCCTGCAAATGCTGGTGAACCTGGGACACCGGGGCGCCTCGGGCTGTGACCCGGAGACGGGAGACGGCGCCGGGGTCCTAGTCCAACTACCCCACTGGTTCTTTGTTGAAGAGTGTTCCCGGCTGGGCATGACTTTGCCTGGTGCCGGCGAGTACGGCGTGGGCATGGTTTTCCTTCCTCCCCTGCTTGAGGCCCAAGAAAAGTGCCGCGCCTTGGTAAACAAAGCCATTGAAGATGAGGGGCTGGAGCTACTGGGATGGCGGGACGTACCGGTGGACAAAAGCAAGCTGGGGCGGGACTCCCGCGCCGTTTGCCCCAGCATCCAGCAGGTGTTTATTGGCGGCGGCCCTGGGTCAGAGGCCGGCGAGGGATTGGAGCGAAAGCTCTACGTGGCCCGGAAAGTAATCGAACACTCCATTGAGGAGTGGGGTATTACCGAAGAAGAAGCCGACTATTTTTATATTTGCAGCATGTCCGTCAATACGGTTGTCTACAAGGGGCTGCTGCTGGCCCGCCAAATCTCCGGGTTCTATCAAGACCTTACTCAACCGACCTTCGTCAGCGCCTTTGCTCTAGTGCACTCCCGGTTTAGCACCAATACCCTGGGGCATTGGAAGCTGGCCCACCCCTACCGGTACCTGGCGCATAACGGGGAGATAAACACCCTGCGGGGCAACCTGAACTGGATGCACGCCCGGGAGGCCCGGTTCGAGTCGCCGTTGTTCGGCGGCGACATGAGCAAGATTACACCGGTGATGACGCCCGGCGCCAGTGACACTGCCTGCATCGACAGCGCCCTGGAACTACTGCT
This sequence comes from Dehalococcoidia bacterium, assembly GCA_965197665.1. Lineage (GTDB taxonomy): Bacteria > Chloroflexota > Dehalococcoidia > Lucifugimonadales > UBA3495 > CBDANO01. The sequence continues at coordinate 819,509 of CBDANO010000005.1, read as the reverse complement.
TATGACCGGGCGGGGCTTGGACCATGCCATGCTCATGCTGATCCCGGAAGCGTGGGAACAGTACGATGGCATGGTCCAGGAAAAGAAGGACTTCTACGAGTACCACTCCTGTCTCATGGAAGCATGGGACGGTCCGGCGATGATCGTATCGGCCGACGGCCGGAGCATCTGCGCCCTTCTGGACCGCAACGGTCTCCGGCCTTTCCGTTACACGGTGACCAAGAAGGACAAGCTGGTAATGGCCTCGGAGACCGGGGTGCTGGACATCCCACCTTCACAAGTCAAGCAGAAGGGCAGGCTCCAGCCGGGGCGCATGTTCTTGGTAAACCTGGAAGAGGGGCGCATCGTCGGCGATGAGGAACTGAAGCACGCTCTGGCCAACCGCAAGCCTTACGGCCAATGGCTCCGGAATAACAAAGTATCGTTGGAGGGGCTGCCCGAGCCTGAGAGCGCCAACGGTTCTTGGTCTTCCGGCGCCGGTACACCGGACCTGCGCCAGCAACAGCAGGCTTTCGGGTACAACACCGAAGAGCTGAGAATGTTGATCGCTCCAATGGCCATCCATGGCGCTGAAGCCGTGGGGTCCATGGGGAATGACTCTCCCCTCGCCATACTGTCGGACAAGAACCACCTGTTGTTCAACTACTTCAAGCAACTATTCGCCCAGGTAACCAATCCTCCCTTGGACGCTATTCGGGAGGACCTGGTTACGTCCATGGAAGCCTTCATTGGCCGGGAAGGCAACCTGTTTGCCGAGACGGCAGAGCACTGCCATCAGCTGAAGCTCAAGTCGCCGGTCATCAACTCGGAAGACCTGGAAAAGATTCGAGCTACAGAGACCGGCGCCATGCGGTCAGTAACCCTGCCGGCGTTGTTCCACGCCCGGGGCGGTCCCGGCTCTCTGAAGGAGGCGTTGGACCGTTTGCGCGCAGAGGCTTCCCAAGCTATCCGCGACGGCTACTGCATAATCATCCTTTCGGACCGGGGAGTCGATGACGGCCATGCGCCCATACCCAGCTTGCTGGCTACCTCCGCAGTGCATCACCACCTCATTCGGGAAGGGACCCGCACCAGGGTCGGGTTGGTAGTGGATTCCGGGGAGCCCAAGGAAGTACACCACTTCTCTTTGCTCATAGGTTACGGCGCCGGGGCTATTTACCCTTACCTGGCGATGGAGTCAATCCAAGAGATGGCGGCTTGCGGGGACCTGGACGGTACCCAGCCGGACTACGCCGAGAAGAACTTCATCAAAGCCATTGAAAAGGGTGTCCTGAAGGTCATGTCCAAGATGGGCATTTCCACGGTCCAAAGCTACCGGGGCGCTCAAATATTCGAGGCCATCGGCCTGAGCCAAGAACTGGTCGACGAGTACTTCACGTGGACCCCGTCGCGGGTCCAAGGAATCGGCCTTGACGCTGTCGAGGATGAGGTACTACAACGGCACCGCTTGGCCTTTGACGCCCCCGTACCGGCCGACGGACGAGAGCTGGAAATGGGGGGATTCTACCAATGGCGCCGCCACGATGAGTTTCACCAGTGGAACCCGGACGTCATCGCCGCCCTCCAGGACTCTACCCGGTCCGATAACTGGGAGATGTACCAGGAATTCGCCCGGCTGGTCAACGACGAGAGCAATAAGTTGGCCACGCTGCGCGGCTTGCTGGACTTCCGGAAAGTCCAACCGCCGGTGCCCATTGAAGAGGTTGAGCCGGTGCACGAAATCATCAAACGCTTTGCCACCGGCGCGGTTTCTTTGGGGTCCATAAGCAAGGAAGCCCACGAGACGATGGCCATAGCGATGAACCGCTTGGGCGCCCGGAGCAACACCGGAGAGGGGGGCGAAGACTACCGCCGCTACGGCGTGGACGCCAACGGCGATTCCTCCAGCAGCGCCATTAAGCAGGTCGCTTCGGGCCGCTTCGGCGTGACCGCCAACTACCTGGTAAATGCTACGGATTTGCAAATAAAGATGGCCCAAGGTTCCAAGCCCGGCGAGGGCGGTCAACTGTCGGGGAACAAGGTCGACGACTACATCGGCTGGGTACGGAAGACCACGCCGGGCGTGGAATTGATCTCCCCCCCGCCCCACCACGACATCTACTCCATTGAAGACCTAGCCCAGCTAATCCACGACCTCAAGAACATCAATCCGGAGGCGAGAATACACGTCAAGCTGGTTTCCGAAGTGGGTGTAGGCACCGTTGCCGCCGGGGTTGCCAAGGGACACGCCGACGTGGTGCTGATCAGCGGCCACGACGGTGGCACCGGCAACTCTCCCGAGTCCTCCATCAAGTACGCCGGCCTACCTTGGGAACTGGGCATAGCCGAGACGCAGCAAGTACTCGTCGCCAACGGATTGAGGAGCAGGATTTCGGTGCAAACCGATGGTCAACTCAAGACCGGGCGGGACGCCGCCATCGCCGCACTACTGGGCGCCGAGGAGTTCGGCTATGCCACGGCCGCCCTCATCGTCAGCGGCTGCATCATGCTGCGCAAGTGCCACTTGGGTACCTGCTCGGTGGGAGTCGCCACCCAGGACCCCGAACTGCGTAAACGGTTCTCGGGTACCCCGGAGCACATCATCAACTACTTCAAGTTCGTCGCCCAAGAGATGCGCGAAATCATGGCTGAGTTGGGGTTCCGCACGGTCAATGACATGGTAGGGCGGGTGGACGTTCTGGATTCCAGCGAAGCCGCGGAACACTGGAAAGCCAAAGGGCTGGACCTGTCCCGCATTCTCTACCAACAGCAACCCAGAGTCCCCGGGGAGCCGGTCTATTGTTGCGAAGTCCAAGACCACGGCTTGGAAGAGGCCCTCGACCATCAGTTGATCTCCAGGTCCCGGCCGGCGCTGTTAAACGGGGAACCGGTAGAGATCGACCTGCCGATACGGAACTCGAACCGCACCGTTGGCGCTATGTTGAGCGGCAAAATAGCCAAGAGTTACGGCGAAGCAGGGCTGCCGCCGGAAACCATCAAGGTACGCTTCACCGGCTCGGCCGGACAGAGCTTCGGCGCGTTTCTGACGGAAGGGGTGGAGATGCGTCTGGAAGGCGACGCCAACGACTACGCGGGCAAGGGTATGGCCGGGGGCCGCATTATCATCCGCCCACCCCGGGACGCCGGTTTCGTTCCCGAGGAAAACATTATTGCGGGCAACGTCGCGCTGTATGGTGCCACCGGCGGAGAGGCATTCATCAACGGTATGGCCGGGGAGCGTTTTTGCGTCCGTAACAGCGGCGTCCGAGCAGTCGTGGAAAGCGTGGGCGACCACGGTTGCGAGTACATGACCGGCGGCGTGGTCGTGGTGCTCGGCAGCACCGGCCGCAATTTTGCCGCCGGCATGAGCGGCGGCGCGGCTTTCGTGTACGATGAAGAGGGAGACTTCCACGCCCGGTTCAACCCTGGGCTGGCGGACCTAGTCGGAGTTACCGAACATGATGATATCGTGACCCTGCGCAGCATGATTGAAGCGCACCTGAAGTATACGGACTCCGCCCCGGCCCGCCGCATCCTGGGCCGCTGGGATGAATCCCTTCCCAGATTCAAGAAGATCATGCCTCGGGACTATCGGCGCGTGTTGGAGGAGAAGCAGAGCGGAGGCGCGCCGGGCGAAAGCATGGGACCGGAAGCAACGCGGCATGGGTAAACCTACGGGATTCATGGAATCCGGGCGAAAGCCGCCTGATCTCCGCCCCGTCTCCCAGAGGAAGGGCGACTTCCGGGAGATGTATGAGCCTTGGCCGGAAAACGAGGCCCGGGAGCAGGGCAGCCGGTGCATGGATTGCGCCGTTCCTTTCTGCCACAAGGGCTGCCCGTTGGGGAACGTTATCCCGGAGTTCAACCATGAGGTGTACCTGGGCAACTGGCGGCGAGCGTGGACGGTGCTCCACTCCACCAATAATTTCCCGGAATTTACGGGCCGTGTCTGCCCCGCGCCTTGCGAAGCTTCCTGCGTGCTCAGCATCGACTCTGACCCGGTAACCATCGAGTATATCGAGAAGGCTATTGCCGACCGGGGATTTGAGGAAGGCTGGCTTAGACCCGAGCCTCCTCAAAGGCGGACCGGTAAGAAGGTCGCCGTGGTGGGGTCCGGACCGGCCGGCTTGGCGGCAGCCCAGCAACTCAACCGGGCCGGCCATTGGGTAACCGTGTTCGAGCGGGATGACTACCTTGGCGGTCTTCTAACCCTGGGAATCCCGGACTTCAAGCTCGACAAAGAGGTGGTGGGCCGCCGGCTGAATCAGTTGGTTGACGAGGGCATCACCTTTTCTACCGGGGTAAACGTGGGCGTAGGTTACCCGGTGGAAGAGTTGATGGCTGACTTCGACGCCGTGTGCTTGGCCTGCGGGGCGACCCATGGTCGAGACCTGCCGGTACCGGGGCGAGAGTTGGATGGAGTCCATTTGGCCATGGAGTACCTGACCCAGCAGAACCGGGTCTTGGCCGGAGAGGGAGTGGACCCGTCTCAACGGATTACCGCCGAAGGAAAGCGGGTCGTGATACTGGGCGGAGGGGACACCGGAGCAGACTGCTTGGGCACGGCCCACCGGCAAGGCGCCGAGGTGGTCTACCAATTTGAACTGCTGCCGGAACCACCGGTCAGCAGGGGGGCCAACAATCCTTGGCCTCAATGGCCGGTGATCTTGCGCACCAGCGCCGCTCACAAGGAGGGCGGCCTCCGGGACTACAACGTGTCCACCAAGGCATTTAGCGGCAGCAACGGCAAGGTCCAACAGTTGCACGCAGTCCGGGTGGACTGGAGTCAACCGGCGGACAACGGCGGCCTCGAGATGCGGGAGGTACCCGACAGTGAGTTTTCTATCGATGCGGACCTGGTACTGTTGGCGATGGGATTCCTCCATCCCGAGCACGAGGGGTTGCTGGCGGACCTAGGCGTGGAACTGGACAAACGAGGCAACGTTAAGGTTGAACGGAACAAGATGACCAGTGTTCCCGGGGTGTTCGCCGCTGGAGACGCGGCGCGGGGCCAGTCCCTGGTGGTGTGGGCCATTGCCGAGGGGCGGGACGCAGCCCGCGGTATAGACCTGTACCTGATGGGCCGGACGGACCTGCCCCCCTCGGTGCCCGCCCGGGGGTGACCCGCCGGTAGCCTCCGACACCCTGTTTATAACCCCAGCCGCGAGGGGACCTCAGCTTCCAGGTCCTCTGAAACGCCGGAAGACTCGGGCGTCAAGTACTCTCGCAAGTCCAGAATCTGAATCGTGTTGGTAGTCCCGGAGACTCCGGGCAAGAATCCATGGATGATGGCCACCACGTCGGTTTCCGCCACCAGCCTGCTATCCAAGGCGGACTTGACCAGAGAAGCCACCAGCTTGGCCACGTCGCGTTCCGGAGGAATGGTCCCCACCGGGCAAAGCCCCCAACCTAATGATAGCCTTCTTAGCACATTCTCGTTGTGCGAGAATACAATGACGTCGCCATCGGGGCGGAAACGGGAAACTTCGAATGCGGCCCGCCCGGTGCTGGTGATGACGATGGGTTTGGCTCGAAGGGACCGAACCAAGCGGGCCGCCGCCGAAGCGATGGCCTGGGTGCGGTTGCTGGAGTCGTGGTCTTTGTGATACTCGAATATCCGCTCCGCTTCTCTGATGGTAGTATCGGCCACTCTGACCGCCTCCACCGGGTACTCTCCGACCGAGGTCTCGTCGGAAAGTAGAATAGCGTCGCAGCCGTCGAGCACGGCGTTGGTAATGTCAGACACCTCCGCCCGAGTGGGAGTGGGGGAAACCACCATGGAGCGGAGCATCTGAGTTGCGATTACCGAAACCCTGGCCCTATCGTTGGCCTTTCTAACCACCTGTTTTTGAACGATGGGCACCTGCTCCATGGGAATCTCGACGCCCAAGTCGCCCCGGGCCACCATGATTCCATCTGCCTCCTCGAGTATGGAGTCGATGTTGTCGATTCCTTCTCTTCGCTCCAGCTTAGCCATTATTAGGGAGTTGCTGCCGATGCCATCCATATAGGTCCTGGCGTATCTGACGTCCTCGATGGTGCGTACGAAGGAAACGGCCACCCAGTCCACTTCCTGTTCCACCCCGAATCGAAGAGCAATTTTATCGGTCTCGGTCAGCACCGGTCTGTCGATGGATACCCCCGGAAGATTAACGCCTTTGTAAGACGACAAGCTTCCGCCGCTTTGCACTCGAGCCTTAACCCCCTGATTGTCAGTTCCGATGACTTCCAACCGGATCATACCGTCGGCGATGAAAACTTGGTGCCCAAGCTGGAGATTGCTCAGCACCTCGGGGTGAGGAAAGGGCAACACGTCATCGCGAGAGGAACCGGCTTCCGGCGCTATCAACACCTCGTCGCCAGTGTTGAGGTGGACCAGTCCGGGCAGTTCACCCAAGCGCATCTTGATGCCGCCCAAGTCTTGAAGAATAGCAATGGGCCGCCCGTGCTCTCGGGACAACCGCCGCACGACGCGGATTACTTCGCCGTGGTCCTCCAGACTGCCGTGAGAAAAGTTGAGGCGGGCGCAGTCCATCCCGGCCGCAGCCAGCCGCCCCAAAGTGTGCGGGTCTCGAGAAGTTGGGCCGATGGTCGCTATAATCTTCGTTTTTCGCATGGCGGACGCTTCTTCTGCGTTTATTGCGGTACCGACTTATGCTACGGTCTTGGACCCGGCCGGGAGGCCCCCGGCGTTGATCAGGCCGGTGAACCTTAGCGGCGGGCCAGTATCATGATATTATATATAATACCAAAGAAGGGCCGTCGAACAAGCAAATAATTGAGAAGATTTGTTGTGGAATCCGGCGAGCTTGCCCAAAAATAAAACAGGCATCGGTATACGATGCACTGCCGATGTCTGTTTTGTTAGGTTGGTCCGGCCCGGCCGGGGCCGGCTGGTACCCTTATTTACGTGGCGCGAAGTAGGTGTCGGTGGCCCGTTGCAATCCGGCGGTCCGATTGGCTTGCAGCGCGCCCTTTCGTTCGCTGGCCCATTGCTGAGAAGTAATGATGCCGGTCAAGGTACCCTGGAAGCGGGGCATAACGTAGCGGGCCAGCAACTCGTAGCTCCGGTGTATCTTTTCCCGGGGCGCCCAGTCCTCTACCCGAATCATAAAGCTGCCGAAACCGCCGCTGACCTCTTGGAGCCGCTCGATTCCGGCGATGCAGTCGTCGGGCGTACCCACGATCCATTGGTTGTGGTCCACCATGAAGTCAACGATCTGGTCCCGGGGCACGTCGGGGGCCGGATTGCCCAGGGTCTCGTCGAAATACTCCGTCACCACCCTGGCGCCGCCCTCCCTGATGTCTTCCACCGCTTCCTTCCGGGTTTCCGCCAAGTGGCAGCCCATCACTATCCCCCAGTCCTCGCGGCGCACGACTTTGTTATGCTCGGCCGCCGTCTCCTCGGCAATGGACCATAACTCCTTCAGAGTGGTCTTGCGGACCGTGTCCCGGGGCACGCTCAGGGACAAGACCGCCGCGCCGTGCTTGCCCGCCAACGACACTCCCGACGGGGACTCCACCGATGCTACCGCTACAGGAATATGAGGCTGTTGATAGGGCCGGAGCTGGAGGACCGCTTCGTTCAACTCGAACCAGTCGCTCTTGTAGGTTATGGGGTCGGTTTCAGCGAACAAGCGCATGATTATTCCCAGGGACTCGTCCATCATCTCCCGTTGACGCTCCGGCTTGATACCCAGCATCAGGGCATCGGAGGTCAAGGCCCCGGGGCCCACTCCCAGGATGACGCGGCCCCTAGTCAGATGGTCAAGGAGCACCATCCTGTTCGCCACCATAAGCGGGTGGTGATAGGGAAGGCTGATTACCCCCGTCCCCAGCCGGATGTTACGGGTGCGCTCCGCGGCCGTAGCCATGAACACCTCGGGAGAGGCGATGGTCTCCCAGCCCGCGCTATGGTGCTCGCCGATGTAAGCTTCGTCGAATCCCAGCACGTCCAACCATTGGATCAGCTCCAGGTCACGCTCCAAGGCCAAGGTTGGGTTTTCACCGACTCTGTGGAACGGGGCCATGAAGACCCCGAACTTCATTTTCTTGGGAGCAGCCATGATTCGGTCCTCCGTTCGAATGAGTTAGCTCGTGTGGACCTCGGCAGCTACGCTACTGGGGAAAGTCTCACCGCCGGGTCCGTTGGAAAGCCGAGCTAGGAGCGGCGTGCGCCGCGGCGCCGTCGCGCTAGGGTCGAACAATTCTAACATGGGCGCGGGCATACATCCACGGCGTTGGCGTGAGGGGGTGCGCCTTAGATTTTTGCGGACCCTACTTGATGGGTGCTTCAAAAGTCCCTTCTCCCTGGGGAGAAGGCAGGGTTGGCGGCCCGCCGCGAATGATGGTATCTTGATGGGCGCGTGGGGCGGGACCGCGCGCCTGCCAGTCGATCGATACAGCCGGAAGGAGAGAGAGCATGGCTAAAATCAAGCATATCGCCATTGCCACCCAGGACGCCGCCAAGACAGCCAAGTTCTACGTTGAAGTTTTTGGTTTGAAGCAAATCGCCGAGTTGGACGGTGAGAACGCCAAAGGGTTCTACCTTAGCGACGGCAATATCAACGTGGCGGTACTGGACTTCCAGAATGACCAAGTAGCGGGCGCGGAGCGGGGAAAGGACTACAGCGGCATTCACCACATAGGCTTCGAGGTGGAGAGTTTGGAAGAGGTCTCCAAGAAAATGGAGGCCGCCGACGCTAGACCTCGAGACGACATCAACCAGGCGCTGCATATAGGAATGGGTGGACTGGAAATGGACGGACCCCATGCCGGCAACGTGGAGTTCAAGTACAGCGGCCCCGACGGTGTCATCATAGACGTTTCGGAGACCGGTTGGGTGGGCACTAGAGGGCTGGACTAAAGAGCTTTCGGCCGGCTTTGAGCGCGTTGCTTTTTGCCGGTTGCCGGAACAAGCTGGGAGGTGGGGTTAGACCGGGCCGCAATCAACGGAGCAGCCCTGCCGCGTTGCTATGCCGAGCGCCTTGCCTGGAGTCCAGCCGTTGGTTGATTGCCGGGGAAGTCAAGCGGGCCTAAAGGCTAGAGAAGGGTCTTCCGGGTCCAAGTCGTCGAAGTCCAAGACCAAGTCCATTCCGGTCTTGATGTTCTGGGGATTATTACCGTCTACGCCCAATATACGGGCGCTAATCCTCGGCCCCTCTTCCAGCGTTACCACTCCGGCGGTGTAGGGATTGTCCCGACCGTAGCCTCTCTTGCTCATAGCCAGCGGTACCACAGATATGCAAGTGAAGGTACTGAGTGTGGATTTCCCGCTAAACTCGTGCCATTCAATATCCTTGCCGTGGCAGGAGCCGCAAATGGGCCGGGGCGTTGCGGACAAAACCCCGCAAGAGCGGCACCGCACACCCATCAAACGCTTCTCTCCCAGCAAGTAGGAGTAGAAGGAGGCGGCGTTGAAGTCCTTGTGGCCGCTGTCCACGCCGGCTCCTAACCCCGCCTCAAGACGTTTACCACGCAGGTGCCTCCGGTGCCGCCCACGTTGTGAGTCAAGCCCAACTCCAAATCGGCGTTGGGCACCTGGCGGGAGCCGGCTTCGCCTCTTAGTTGATGATAGATCTCGATGATTTGAGCAATGCCGGACGCCCCCACGGGATGCCCCTTGGCTTTCAAGCCGCCGGAGGAATTGATCGGCGTATCGCCGTCTAGTGACGTGCGGCCTTCATCGACGGCCCTGGCCCCCTCCCCCGGCGCGAAGAAGCCCAAGTCTTCCGAGGCGATGATCTCGGCAATAGTGAAGCAATCGTGGACCTCGGCCAACTGGATGTCGGCGGGGCCGACTCCGGCCATGGCGTATGCTTGGTCCGCCGCCGTTCTAGCGGCGGAAAGGGAGGTCAACTCTTCGGCGTCGTGGAGGGCGCGGCCGGTGGCTTGTCCGATGCCCGCTACGTGCACCGGCTTGTCGGTGAAGTTGTTTGCTATTTCCGCGGCAACCAGCAGCACGCAAGCGGCGCCGTCGGTTATGGGGGCGCAGTCATAGAGACGCAGGGGCCAAGCGATCCACGGGTTGGCTCCGGGGTCGTTGAGGAAGTCCATTTCGTCCTGCCAGCCGGGTACCTGCTGCCCCCTTTCCTGGGCCCGGGCTTTGCGCCGCTCCATCAAGTCGAGAATGCTGACGTTGAACTGGGCTTGAGGATTGAGGGCGCCGTTCTTGTGGTTCTTGATACTCACCTTCAACAAGTGGTCCAAGTTGGTTTCAAACCGGTCCATGTGGGCTTTGGCCATGGCGCCAAAGATGCCGGGGAAGGTCAGGCCGGCCGGTACCTCGTAAAGGCCGTCGGCGGCGGAAGCCAGCACATCGGTCACTTCCTCTGTGGCCAGGCCGGTCATCTTCTCGACGCCGCCCACCAGCGCAACGTCGTACATGCCGGAAGCGATCGCCATGACCCCCTCTCGCAAGGCGCTGCCGCTGCTGGCGCAAGCGTTTTCGATCCGGGTTACCGGGATGGGCGTCATACCCACCCAACCGGCCATGATCGGCGCGGTGTGGCCTTGGCCCTCGAACAGGTCCGACGAGTAATTGCCCAAGTAGGCAGTCTCGATGTCTTCCACGTCTATGCCTTGGTCCATGTGCTCCAGCATGTCTTGGAAGGCGTCCACGAACAAGTCGCGGCTGGTCTTGTCTTTGTACGCGCCAAAGGTGGACATGCCCGCTCCCACTATGGAAACCGGCCTTCCCAGCTGCCGTTTCTTAGTAACTGTCGCCATCGGAACTTTCCTCCCGGGCTGCTCGCCGGATGGTGTTAATAACGGTACGCTACGGATAGTGGGGTCAATGGTTTCTTTGATAGGTCATTGAGCCATTATGAGGCGAGTTTTGGCAGGCCGTCAACCGGCATACGCTCCTACTCAGCATCCCTATGCCCGTGTTCCGGGCCGCGCAGAGGTAAGTAACTGCTTGTTACTTGGTAGGGTCTTTCTAAAGTTCGTAAATACACACATCGTCATGCCAGGGAATCCAGGTTGGGCAAGCATTGCTCATCCGCGGAAGCGGGCGCGGAGGTGAGCAACTTTGGAAAGGCCCCGGCGAAAGGTGATCCCGGATTTTTCGATTCCCCTCTCATTTTCGCTCATTCCCCCCCATTCCAGGCCGTTGACCGGGTTGGGGTGGGTGCCGGGGGCTGGGGAGCAGGTTGGGAACGGTCAGGTTTGGAGTAGTTCCCCGTCATCGAGACCCCATGGCGCCCCGGCGGCGGCTTGGACTTGGTCTGAGTCCCGGTGGAACGTTTGGGCCTGACACTTATCACGGTAGAGGGGCGCATCCGGAGTTGGGAAGGGAGGAGTGTCAGTCGCAGGGTCTTCCTATGAAAGGTCTGAATAAGCGACCGAATTAGCTACTGTTTGTATCTGACTTTGCGACAATTTTGAGAGGTGTTCAGAGGTTCCTTGTGTTCGTGAGAGAATGTTTCCGGGTTAGGACTTTAGGCCCTTCGCTACCGCTCAGGGTAACAATGAAAAAGCCCTGGGAAAAGGGCCTGGCTTCTACTCGACCGGCGGCTTTCGGACGCGGTTCCAAGACCGCCCGGCGTTTCCCCTTCCCGTCACTCGGGTGATTCCCGGTTCACGGCAACACCGCGACGGCTTTGACCTCCACTAGAAACTCCTCCCGTACCAGGCCGCTTATCACCAGCAAGGTGTTGGCGGGATAATCGCCGTTGGGAAACAGGCCGGGGTAAATCTCGGTGCGGGCTTGGATGAATGGTTGCACCGATTCCCGGCCCACCACGTAGCTGGTGAACTCCACCACGTTGCTGAAGGACGCTCCGGCGCCGCTCAATATCTCGCCTATGTTGTGAAAAGTTTGCTTGGTCTGGGCTGCCACGTCGCCGGGGCCGACCAGGTTCCCGCCGGCGTCCAGACCCACTTGCCCGGCGACGAACAGCAGGCGGCCGGCGCTGGCCTCCACGGCGAGGGAGTAGGCGCCTAAGGGCTGGGGTGCCGAGGGTGGGTTCAGGGTCGTTCTTTGGAACTGTGCCATTTCATCAATCTCCTGACAGGCTGTTTATGGGCAACGATGGGTGCCGCCGGGGGCAGACCGCATTATAGAGCACGATGGAGCGGATAGGATATCCCGGAGTAGACAGGCCCGGCTATCCCAAGGCACCTCGTCCTTCAATCCAGGGGATTCTCGAGGCCGGGGGATTCCCGGGGCCGCATTTGAATAGTGCGAGAGCTAATCAACAGTTGTTAGGATCTTCCGGGGGGCTGATTGCGGGTGGGCGCCCGTAGCTGCGCCCTTTCCAACCTGACCCTGACCCTTGCCAATAGCGTCGGGCCGAGTCGATGGTCATCATCGTGTACAGGGCTGCGATGACGGGAAGCAGGAATCCTAGGACCGGCGGTTGGCGGAGCCATTGCAGCGCGGGCAAGTAGCTCCCGGCCATCAATGTCCACGCCAGAAGACCCGCCGCCGCCAGCCACCAAGCCAGGGTAGTTTGTTGTGCCAGGGCCCCGGCGGCCAAGCCGCCGCCGACAGCCAGCGCCGGCACGGTGTATAGCAGGGTCATCCCCAACACTGTCGCTAGGAGAAGCGGGGCCGAATATCGCAACTGGGTGAATGCGGTGCGGGTAACCATCTGCCAGATACCGCCGGGGCCTTGATAAGAACGTCGGCTGAACATATCTTGGGCCAAGCCCAGCCAGACCCTTCCGGCTACCGGGCTGCCGTGAACCTTGATACGCTTGGCCAAGGAGCAATCATCGATCAGCTCCCCGGCAATGCTTTTCAGCCCTCCGGCGCGCTCCAGCGCCTCCCGCCGCAATAGCACGCAACCCCCTGCCGCGGCCGCCGTCGATTTGGTGTGGTCGTTCACCCACCGGAACGGGTACAGCTTGGCGAAGAAATAGACGAAGGCCGGCATGAGCAGCCGCTCCCACGCCGTGTTCACTCGCAAGCGGGCCATCAACGAGACCAAGTCCAGGCCCTCCGCCTGGGATTTTGATACGAGGGCGGCCACGTTGTTCGGTTGGTGGGCAATATCGGCGTCGGTAAGCAAGATGTACTCGGGCTGTGTCGCGGAGGCTGCCCTGACCCCCTGCTCCAGCGCCCATAGCTTGCCGGTCCAACCCGGAGGCAAGGGCGCGCCGGACAGCACTGTCAGAGGGCGGCGGCTTCCTGTTTCCTCGGCAATCCGGCGGGCTGTCTCCCCGGTGTCGTCAGTGCTGTTGTCGTCCACCAGAAAGACTTGATAGGGGCCGGGGTAGTCTTGGCCCAGCAACAACGGCAGCGTGCTAGGCAGCATATCGCCTTCGTTTCGAGCCGGCACGACTGCCGCCACCGGCGGCCAGGTTAGGCCCTCGACCGCCTCGGAGCTGCTGGGGCCGAGGCTCTGGTCCATTCGCCAGAAAAGGCCCCGGCCCAAAATCAAGTAGACCCAAGCCAGCGCGGAAACGCCCGTTACTGCCAGTGCTGCGGAAAGCGCTGCGTCCATAGCTCAACGGTCAGTAGTATAGGCGGCTGTCCCCTTCACTGTCATGGGCACGTGATATACTCGGCTGCATGACGGGACAAGGGGGTCGGCCCCAGGTGGGCGTTGGTGGGGTCCTCCCAGTGGGGTTGGTTTAGCTTGGAAGATCTACCGGAGCCGTTGTTTCACGCCGTAGGGTTCGCTTTGGATAGCTTGCGGACAAACCGCCGCTATTTTCCGGGTCCGCCGCCCTGATAGATTCGAGCAATCGGGGCAAGTGACGCGCCTCTCCGCCTTTCATTACCCCGGCAAAATTCCGGGCAATCAGGAGGGTTCAAGATGACACCCAAGAAGGGCCTCGGTCTGCTCATGGTTTATACCGACGTCGCGCCCGAGCACGAAGAGGAGTTCAACCGCTGGTACAACGAAGAGCACCTAGCGGAAAGGCTCGCCATTACCGGCGTGCTGAACGCGGCCCGGTACGCGGCGGTCCAAGGCGGCCCCAAATACTTAGCTTGCTACGAGCTCGATGATCCCGGCACGTGGCACTCGGCGGCTTGGCAGAGTCGGTTGAACAACCCGACCGAGTGGTCGCAGCGGATGTCGCCCAGCGTCGTTGGGACCAATTACTTTCGAGTACTGTACCGGCTCATTTATCCTGAGAGCGTTTCCGAGGACACGTCAAGCGCGGACATGGCGCCGGTGATGCTGGTTGGTCGCATGACGGTCCCTCCGGAGGTGGAGGCCCAGTTTAACCAGGCATACAACACGGAGCGGCTGCCCATGTGCTACGACATACCCGGCTACATCCGGGGACGCCGGTTCCAAGCCCTGATGGGTGATCCCAAGTATACGACGCTGCACGAATTGGAGTCGGTCCAGGTACCGGAAAGCCCCGAGTGGGAGGCTTGGCGTACCGCTAGGACGCCGGTCTGGTCGGACGTCGTCCGGGGCGAAATGGCCCACGCCGCCGGCTCTCCCGGAGTCTACACCCGAATCTTTCCGGCCTAGAGGGTCAATGCCGCCGCTGGGCGAGGTTCCCGCGGCCAAAGCCGGAACTCGACCGCTGCCGGTTACCAACGGCAGGTCCCATGGAGGCTCTCCTCGGGCCGGAAGGCCGGGGAACCGGAGCCCCGCTCCATGATTGCTTTCTAAAGATTGACACGAAGTCGGATTGTCCCGGAATTGGACCCGATTTTGGCGGCAAATTAGCTTCGAATCTGGTATAATTTCTATACGTTGTTCAAGCTAAAGCAGCGGCTTCATGCTGCTTCTTTCGTTTAGGTTCCTCCCTCGTGCGTCGGCTCTAAATCCGCAAGCCATAAGGATGATATGCAGCAGACAACGTTGGAATACACAGCCAAAGACATACGGGTCCTGGAAGGGCTGGAAGCGGTCAGGGTGCGGCCGGGCATGTACATTGGCAGTACAGACCAGCGCGGCCTGCATCATCTGATCTTCGAAATCCTGGATAACGCGGTTGACGAAGCCATGGCCGGCTATTGCAGCCTGGTGCGGATTTCCCTAGACCCGGACGGGCTGATCACCGTTTCCGATAATGGCAGGGGCATCCCGATAGATATTCATCCAACCACAGGTAAGACCGCCTTGGAAACAGTGATGACCACCCTCCACGCCGGGGGCAAGTTCGGCGGGGGCGCGTATAAAGTGACCGGCGGGCTTCACGGCGTCGGGGGGTCTGTGGTCAACGGCTTGTCCGAGTATTTGAAAGCTGAAGTAAGCCGGAACGGCTGGTACTATTACCAGGAGTACGCTAGGGGCTTGCCCACTGGAAAACTGGTGAAGGACCAGAAAACCGGACTCCACGGCACCACTATCTCTTTCCGGCCCGACCCGGAAATCTTCCCCAATATCGAGTATGAGTTCGATATCTTAACGGCGCACTTCAAAGAGATTGCGTACCTGAACAAGGGCTTGGAGATACAATTCGCCAGCGGGTGGCACCGGGAGCAGCGCCGCGGCGACGTGGAACGCACCTACTACTTCGACGGCGGCATTGCCAACCTGGTCCGAAACGTCAACAGGAACCGAAAGGTAATGCAGTCCATCCCCTTCTACTATGAGAAGTCGGTGGACGATACCGTTGTGGAGGTGGCGGTCCAATACAACGACAGCTTTAGCGAGTCGGTATTCTCCTTCGCCAACTGCATCAATACTCAAGAGGGGGGCAGCCACCTAACCGGTTTTCGCTCCGCATTGACCAGAGTCATCAACGACAACGCTCGAAAGCAAGGGTTTATCAAAGACGACCAACCCAACCTGATCGGCGACGACGTGCGCGAGGGGCTGTCGGCGGTGATTAGCGTAAAGCTTACCGACCCCCAGTTTGAAGGCCAGACCAAGACCAAACTGGGCAACGCCGAGATCAGAGGCATTGTGGAATCGGTGGTCAGTGAAGGGTTGAGCCGCTACCTAGAGGAGAACCTCCCCGAAAGCAAGCGGATCATCGAGAAGTGCCTGACCTCTCAGAAAGCCCGGGAGGCCGCCAAGCGGGCCCGGGAGTTGGTAATTCGAAAAAATGCCTTAGACGGCACTTCATTGCCGGGCAAACTGGCGGACTGCGCGGAGCGGGACCCGGCCAAATCGGAACTTTACATAGTCGAAGGTGAATCCGCCGGTGGTTCGGCCAAGATGGGGCGAGACCGCCATTTCCAGGCCATCCTGCCCCTCAAGGGGAAAATCCTCAACGTCGAACGAGTCCTACAGCAACCGGACAAGATCATAGGCCACGATGAAATTAGGGCTATGGTCGCCGCGGTGGGGGCAGGCGAAGGGGAGGACTTTGATCCGGAGAAGGTGCGGTACCAAAAGATTATTATTATGACCGACGCCGACGTGGACGGCTCCCACATCCGGACCTTGGTGTTGACCTTCTTCTACAGGCGCATGCAGGGCCTTATCGATAACGGCTTCCTGTACATCGCTCAACCGCCTCTCTATCGCATCCAAAGCGGTAAGCAAGTCAAGTACGCTTTTTCCGAGGATGAGAAGGACGCCGCTCTAGAGAAGGTCAATGGGCAACGAAATGTTCACGTCCAACGGTACAAAGGCTTGGGCGAGATGAACCCGGACCAGTTGTGGGAGACCACGATGAACCCGGAAACCCGCCAGATGCTGCGGGTGCGTATAGACGACGCATTCAAGGTGGACGACGTGTTCGCCACCTTGATGGGTGAAGAGGTTGCGCCGCGCAAGGATTTCATTCATACTCACGCCCGTAACGTCAAGAACTTGGACGTGTAAGCCGAAGGTATTAGGAGGAACAACTTGCCCGCTAGAAAAGCCGGCCGCCAGTCTTTGAAACGCGCCAAGCGCAACGGCAGCGTTCGGACCGCCGCCCGCACCGCCGTCGCTAAAGCCCTGCGGTCGGTGGATGCGGGCGACGCCGATGTGGCCGCGGTGGCGGTGCGGGATGCGGTCAGCACCCTCGACCGCGCCGCGCGAAAAGGGGTCATGCACAAGAAGTCCGCGGCCCGGCGAAAGTCGCGTATCTCAGCCAGGCTCAACAAACTCTAGGCCGGTCTTCAGGCCTCGCGCCCTCTACCACGCCCCGGCGACTTATGAGCGTCCCGACGGGCGCCGCCCCTCTTTTAGTATCGACCGCTTCCGCCACTTGCGCCTTTCCCGCGAAATGATCCGGGCAAGAACGTGACACCATGTTATTGACACTTGGAGTCCCTCTTGATAGCGTGGGCGCAGAACAAAGGTTTCACTAAGGTTATTAGAGCAGGTATTGCATGTTAGGGAAGAAGAAACTCTCTCCGCGGCGTCAGAAGATTCTTGACTTCATCCAGGATTTCATCTCCGAGAGCGGGATACCCCCAACGATTCGGGACATTCAGAAAGCCTGCGATGTCAGCTCCACCTCGGTGGTGGACTACAACCTGCACAAGCTAAGGCAGGCCGGCTACTTGAACCGGCGGCCGGACGTGGCCCGGGGCATCGAGTTGCTGGATGAGAGCGGCAGACCAACCTCCGGCGTTCCTAAAGTGCAGATCGTGGGGGCCATCGCGGCGGGGATGCCCATCCCGGTGTTTTCCACGGAGGCGGCGGCTTCCAGCGCGGAGTTCGACACTATTGAGGTGTCCCCCGATTTACCCCGGCGCTATGGCAAGCTTTACGGCCTAACCGTAAACGGAACATCTATGATCGACGCGTTGATCGACGACGGGGACGTTGTCATAGTCAAGCCGGGGCCTGGGGCGGCCAATGGCGAGATGGTGGTCGCCTGGCTCATATCGGAAGAAGAAGCCACTCTGAAGAAATTCTACCATGAAGGAAGTCAAGTGCGGCTTCAACCGGCTAACAGCGCCATGGAGCCTATGTATTACCCCCCCGATAACGTGGAAGTCCATGGCAAAGTAGTGGCTGTAATCCGCAAACTCGGATAGTCGGTCTAGGTTTGGCCCGGTACCGGAGCACATAGTTGGTCCGGTCGCGCTCGCTGGCAAACTCCGGGATGTACCGCCCCTTATCGACGGCTATTGGTTAGAGCGCCGTAAGTCGCCACGCAGAAGGGTACGCAAAAGGTTAACGGCACTTTCCAGTAATGGGAGCTTTTCCAATCGCCGGCGAATACCGTGTCGCCCTGATTCACTAGGGTTAGAATCGTTCCCACGACCACAGCCACTATCAAAGAACGTTTGAGCATGGGCTTGTGGAAAAGGGCGCACCTGACGCACTTGGAGACTTGAATTGGCGATGTTTCACCGTTCGCCCCAGCCGCTCCCCGGCCGGACTGGAAAGCAAAGCTCCACCCTCGGCGAATTGTTCGCCCACAGCGGCCGCAAGTGACCGGGGATGTGGACTCGGTCCCGGTCCCGATTGACTGACTCATTGCCGTCCGATTTCCCTCGGTGCTTCAGTCCTGGTCTTTCCCCTACGCCTTAATTTAATACCGTCGTTGGTATTGCCACCTAGTTCCCGCTGCCGGTTTGCCCCGGCCATAGTGACTCCGGCCTTGCGGACCTGCGGGTGAGTCCGGACTCCTTAGGTGCGGCGGGGTTGAAATGGGATGCTTGAAAAAGGAAGTTGGGTGGATTACCGGCGCGCTGACCGCTAAGAGCACGGCGGCGTGTCCTTAATACCCGGTATAATGCCGGTATAATTATGACGGGGTCCTTTTGCCGGCGGCTAATTTCCTATATCCGCCGGTGGGTCCGGACCCCGTAAAAGCTGAACAAGCCCCGGCGGGCGCAAGCGGCGGTACAGAGGCGGCTATGTACGATTTTCACACCCATACTTTTCTTAGCGACGGAGTACTATCCCCCATCGAGTTGATCCGGCGGGCCCACGTTCGCGGGTATAGGGCTATGGCCGTTACCGACCACGTTGGTTTGGGAAACTTGGAATTTGTTGTCAAGACCTTGGTCACGGACTGCGGCGAGGCCACCAAACGATGGGATATCTTGGCATTGCCCGGCGTCGAGGTCACCCACGTTCCCAAGGAGGATATTGACCTAGTGGCCCGCACCGCCAAGGACCTGGGGGCCGCGATGGTTACGGTCCATGGAGAGACTGTAGTGGAACCCGTGGTACCGGGGACCAATGAAGCGGCGGTTAGGTCCTCCGCCGTGGATATTCTGGCTCATCCCGGACTGATCCGGTATGAAGAAGCCCGCTGGGCTGCGGAAAATGGCGTCTACTTGGAGGTGTCCGCCCGCAAGGGCCACAGCCTCACCAACGGCCACGTGGTCAAAGTGGCCAAAGAGGCCGGCGCTCTTACGGTATTGGATTCGGACGCTCACGAACCCGATGACTTGTTGACGCCGTCCTTTGCTCGCCAAGTAGCTTTAGGAGCGGGTCTCACCGAAGAAGAGGCCCGCTCCCTCTTGGAACTGAACCCGCAAAGCTTGCTGGCGCGTCTTGGGTTCGAGTCCTTTGCTATACCTCAATCGGGGGCCGCGCCGTTGTAAACCGCCGGCCGTCCTCCGATCTAAAGTTGGTTAAGCTTTCCCGATGCGGAAGACTTTTGTCCCGCAGATGGGACACACGCCTTGTGTGGCAGGTCGTCCGTTCTTTAGGGTTACTTGCTGCGGATTAGAAATCTCCCGTTTGCTCCGGCATTTGAAGCAATATGCCTCCATGGTATCGACCCCTATCCATTTTTGAGTGCAACTGAGAGAACGCCTAGCGTGGTATGGTGCTGCCGAAAGCCGGCCTCCCTGCGCGAAACGCAGGGGCAGCGGCTTCCCAAGCCGTTAGCCCCGCGTTATCAACGTTCTTCGCGCCGGGAACAGCGGCGAGGGACCCGTAGGTAGGCCGCTTAACATAATCGCTCTCAATATACAGGCGTAGTAGGTTTTGTCAAGTGTAGCTAGGCGGTAATTGCGGGGTGCGAAACTTCGAATTTCAAGCCTGGCGGTTTCCCAAGTTCAACGGCCCGAGGTTAGATGAGGAGACGGCGGCCGCCCGGGTGAACTCCCGGGAAGTATCAGGCAAGGGAGGAGACCGGAGCGAAGGGGGATGAAGAATCGGTCTGGAAAACCTTTACGGGCCGCCAAGTGTTCGATGACCGGTCGAACCTAACTATAGCCAAGAAGTGGCCCCGATTGCTGTAAGCTCGAAACGGCTCCATGTACCCGGCGTCTACGAAGGCGC
The DNA here is from genome assembly GCA_965197665.1 of Dehalococcoidia bacterium. Lineage (GTDB taxonomy): Bacteria > Chloroflexota > Dehalococcoidia > Lucifugimonadales > UBA3495 > CBDANO01. Next base: position 799,482 of record CBDANO010000005.1, on the reverse strand, counting down.
CTCCAAGGCTAATCGACTGGCCGTGGCGCAGGTACTGTTCGGCTTGGCTTCCCACCGTAATGCTTCGCAAGTCCCGCAAGACCCAGTCCAAGGGGTGCAATAATGCTTCCCATCCATCGGCCTGGGAGGCGGCTTGCTCTAGTCCCTCTATAGTCACCGACTCTGCCGCGTCGAACTTGCCGCAAGTGACGCGGACTAGGCCGGCGACGTGCCCGCCGCACCCCAGGGCTTCGCCCAAGTCGTGGGCCAGCGACCGCATGTAGACGCCGCGTCCGCTCTCCACTTCCAACGTGAGAATGGGAGGAGAGTATGCCGCTACGTTTATGCTGTAGATTTCCACCGGCCGGGGTTGCCTTTCCACTTCGATTCCGGCCCGGGCCAATTTGTAGAGTCTTTGACCCTGGACCTTAACCGCGCTGTACATCGGCGGCATCTGGTCGATGAGGCCGAGGAAGGATTGGGCCGCCTGTTCCACCGCCTCGCGAGGCAGAGTCGACTCGGTGACTTCCACGCTTTTTACGACATCGCCTTCGCTGTCGAAGGTGGTGGTGGTTACCCCGAATTTGATCTCCAGCCGGTACCTTTTGGGACCGTCAACCACGTAGTCCATGAGGCGGGTCGCTTGGCCCAAGCAGACGGGGAGAACCCCTTGGGCCAAGGGATCGATGGTCCCGCCGTGGCCTACTTTATTGCGTTGGCCGGTGATTCGCTTCACCCGCCGCAGCGCTTCCATTGACGTGATGCCGGCGGGCTTGTAGAGGTTGATGAAGCCATTGAATAACGCCGGCCCGCTGTTCTTCATTCTGGGCATACGTTAGCCCTTGTTCGACGGCAGGGTCAGGGGGCCTACGTAGCTATCATCATCATAAGGCCCCGTTCCTTGGGCGCCGCTATCCCGGATGCGGTCCATGAGATCCAGGACGTGGTTCCCTTCCTCTAAGGATTCGTCGAGGGCAAAGGTCAAAAAGGGAGTGTAGCGCAGCGTCAGCCTGGGGCGCAGTTCCCGCTGCAGGAAAGCCGCGGCCGATCGTATCCCGTCCAAGGCCCTTTGCTTAGTCGCCGCGTCCCCCATGACGCTGATGAAAACTTGGGCCTCCCGCAGGTCGGGGGAAGTGACCACGCGCATGACGCTAATCACCCCCTGCAGGCGGGGGTCCTTGGCCTGCAGGATAAGCAACCGGCTGATTTCGTGGCGTAGTAATTCGTTGACGCGGTCAACACGCCTGGGCATCGGAGGCTTCCTTCAAAGCGTGCGGGAGAGTGGGCAGCAGAGGAATTGAACGCCGGTACTACCCTGGGAGAGTTTATCGCCGGCCGGGTTCCTGACGGTGGGCTTCCAGCACGTCGTTGGTTTGAAAGTCGTTGAATCCTTGAAGAATGATGCCGCACTCGGTGCCGGCCGTCATTTCATTCACTTCGTCCCGGAAGTGGCGCAGGCTGGCAATTGTCGTCTCGTGAATGGCTTCACCGTCCCGTTTAACCCGCACCGTAGCTCCCCGGGTCACGCGGCCCTCCAAGACCCGGCATCCGGCGATTTGGACGCCCCGGCGTGAAGGAAAGAGCTCCCGGATTTCGGCCCGACCAAGCACGACGTCGGTATATACGGGGTCCAACATCCCGCGCAACGCCTGCTCCATGTCATCTATGAGCTGGTAGATGATGTTGTACCGCCGGACCTCCACGCCCATCCGGTCGGCCAAACGCTCGGCGCTGGTTTCTACGCCGATGGAGAACCCGATGATGATTGCTTCCGACGCACTGGCCAGCATCACGTCGGACTCGGTCACGTTGCCGCAGGCGCTGTGCAGTACGCGGACCTTGGCGTCCTCAGCAGACAGGCCGTCCAACGATTGTTGAATTGCTTCCACGCTGCCCTGCACGTCGGCCTTCAATACCAAGTTCAGTTCCTTTACGTCCCCGGCGTCGATCTGCTTGACTACTTCGTCCAAGGTCAAAGCCCGGGCCTGGCCCTGCTGGGCGGAATGCAGCTTTTCCCGTTGTACCACCGCCCCTCGAGCGGCCCGTTCGTTTGGCGCTACGTAGAACAGGTCTCCGGCCTCCGGGAGAGACCCGAAACCCAGGACTTCACTGGGAGACCCCGGAAACACTTGCTTAACAGACTTGCCTTGGTCGTCGCCTATTGCTTTGACGCGGCCCCACGATCCCCCGGCGACAATGTAGTCCCCAGCCGCCAGGACACCGTCCTGCACCAACACCGTGGCGGTGGGACCCCGCTTCCGGTCCAACTTTGCTTCGATGACGACTCCGCTGCCGGGCTTGTCCTTATTGGCTTTGAGTTCCGCCACTTCGGCGACGACGATCAGGTTCTCCAGCAGGTCGTCGATGCCTTCTCCGGTACGGGCGGATAGCTCCACGGAGACGATGTCACCGCCCCAGTCTTCAACCAGCAAGTCCTGTTCGCTTAGCTGGCGCTTGACCCGTTCCGGGTCTGCCCCGGGGAGGTCCATCTTGTTTATGGCCACTACGATGGGAACTTCGGCCGCCTTGGCGTGGTTGATAGCCTCGATGGTCTGGGGCATTAGCCCATCGTCGGCCGCGACCACCAGCACAGCGATGTCGGTGATTCGAGCGCCGCGGGCCCGGATTGCCGTAAAGGCCTCGTGCCCCGGGGTATCCAGAAAGGTTACCGGCTGTCCCTGGAAATCGACCTGGTAAGCGCCGATATGTTGGGTAATACCGCCAACTTCACCCTCAGCCACCTGGGTCCGCCGGATAGTGTCCAGAAGAGACGTCTTCCCGTGGTCAACGTGACCCAAGATAGTCACCACGGGGGGGCGGGAAGTGAGGTTGGCCGCGTCCTGGTCGCCCACCCCGGCGGTCGAAATGGGACCTTCCGATTCGGCGGCCTCGGCTAGGGCGGTCCGGATACCGTAAGCATTGGTTACCACCGTAGCTACCTGATAGTCGATGACTTGGTTCATGGCCGCCATGATGCCATTGCGCATCAACTGCTTGATCACGTCGATGGGGTTTTGGTCGATAAGCTCCGACAAGCGTTGCACGGTCAACGTTGGGGGTAACATCAGGGTCTTGGACTGGCGGCGTCCTTCGCCGGGCCTGCGGCCCGCCCCGCCGGGTCTGGCCCGTTCATCGACCGTGGTTGGCCTTCCGTCTGACGTCATCTATAGTCCCTCGTTGGGCTGACCAACGACTGTCTCCTGATAGAGACTCACCAGTCCCGCTTTGTCCTGAGTCGAAAGGGTAAGCTTGAGGCTTCGTTCCAATACACCCTTTTTCATGCCCCGGTCCCAACAGGCCGGCGCCCGGCACAAGTAAGCGCCTCTGCCCGGGCTTTTCCCTGTGAGGTCGACGGTTACCGCGCCCTGCGGCGTTCTAACAATTCGAACCAGTGTTTTCTTGGCGTGTTTTTGACCGCAGGCGACGCAACTGCGTTGTGGGGTGTGCCGTCCCTTGACCAAGGCCACCTCCCTGTTAGGAAGCGGGTTGCCGGTTAGCGGCCCCCGCGCCGGGCCCCGCGGTTCCCCGGCCCCCGGCGGCCCTTCCGGTCCCTTCGTCCGCCGCCCCGGGTCTCTTCTACTATGTCTTCCGCGAATCGGATTTTCCCGGCGTCAGGAGTAAGCACCTGCATTGTGGGTAAGAGCTCGAAATCGACCTGCTCGCTATCCTCAACTTCGATCTCTACCTCGTCCAAGGTAAAAGTGGCTAGTTCCTCCACGGAAAACCCTTCGGAAACCTCTTCTTCGACCGGCGCGCCGCCTTCGAGAGTTACTTGCTCTTCTTCCAGTATCAATGCTTCGAGGATCTTGTCCTCGTCCTGTTCAGCCGCCGCAGGCTCTAATTCCGCCGCGGCTTCCACGGTGACTCCCGATTCCGCTTCCAAAATGGCTGCTTCGGCTTCGATGGCCACCTGCTCGGCTTCGGCTACCGCCAGGGGTATTTCTTCTTCGGCCGTCTCAGTTTCCTTGCCTAAGCCTTCCGCGGCTTGGGCGACTTTCTGTTGAGACTCCCGCAGGCGCCGCTCGCGGAGTTCCTCCCACTCGGTGAGGCCTTTGATGTCTAACCGCCAACCGGTGAGCCGGGCGGCGAGGCGGGTGTTTTGCCCCTCTTTGCCGATTGCCAAGGACAATTGCCGGTCGGGGACCACCACGATAGCGACCTGGTCCTCCGAGGACAGTTCGACGTGGACCGGCTCGGAGGGGCTAAGAGCCTTGGATATAAACATCTTGGGGTCGTTGTCCCAAGAAACTACGTCGATCTTCTCGCCTTGTAGCTCGTTGACGATGCTTTGGATCCGGTTGCCCCGAATGCCGATGCAGGAGCCCACCGGGTCGATGCCTTGCTGGGTGGCATTGACTGCCACCTTGCTTCTAAATCCGGCCTCTCGAGCGATTGCTTGTATTTCCACGACTCCGTTGTACACTTCGGGAACTTCAATCTCGAACAAGCGTCTCAGCATATTCTTGTGACTGCGGGAGACGATTATTTCAGGCCCTTTGGGGCTATTCCGTACGCTCAGGACATAGACCTTGGTGCGTTGGCCCTTGCGGTACCGCTCGGTGGGCACCTGCTCCTCGTAGGGCAGGACGGCTTGAGCGCGGCCCAGGTCCAAAGTAATGGACCGGCCGGCGTCGGTCTGTTCAATTACGCCGGACACGATGTCGTTCTGATGCTGGAAGAACTCTTGATAGAGGAGCTCCCTTTCAGCCTCGCGCAACCGCTGTAACACCACCTGTTTGGCGGTCTGAGCGGCGATTCGGCTGGCGTTGTGAGGCAGGGGCTCCTCAGCGGCCACCTCTTCACCCAAAGAGGCGCTTTGCTTGATGCGTTGCGCGTCGGGAAGGCTTATCTCCCGGTCCGGGTCTTCCACGGTTTCAACCACGGTCTTGAAAGCGTAGACGCTGACCTCACCGGTGTTGGGGTTGAGCTTGACCGAGATATTCTGCCCCGACGCCGGGTTGTCCTTTTTGAAAGCCGAACCGAGAGCAACTTCAATGGCCTGCAGCACTTGTTCTTTAGGCAAGTGGCGTTCCGCAGCCAACTGGGTTAGCGCAATCAAAAAGTCGCTTTTCACAGCGATGCCTCCTTTCCGATCTTGCCCGTAACCCTCTTAGGTTCCTTCAACAAGAAAGCGGGACAACCCCCGCTTTCAGTAAGGAAGGACTATGCTACGTGAGTATATCATCGGCGGGTGGGGGATACAAGCTCTGAAACCGAGGAGCCGTCTTTATGCTGGGCCTATTTTACAGGCCGGTATCGACGCGGTCCGGCATGAGGTCTTGGAGTTCCTGGTGGGCGAGGTTGGCAAACTCTTGGCGAAGACGGGTGAGCTCGCCTCGGGTGTGATAGTTTTCGAGCCAACGGCGCAGGGTACTCTCGCCGACGCCGGAAGGTTGGGCGGCTTGAGCAATGGTAGGGGAGGCGGCGGGAGGCTTTATGCCTCACCACCAAATCTTGCCCTTGGACTCCTCAGCCATCTGCTCGTAATCTTTGGTCCACAAGCTGGTGCTCAGGTACTTCCAACCGCCGTCCGCCAGAAGGCATACGATAGCGCCGCTGTCCATGCGCTCCGCCTGCTTCATTGCGCCGTAGACTACGGAGCCTGAAGAAACGCCGGCGAAGATGCCTTCTTGACGCAGTAGCTCTTTGGTGACTCGAAAAGCATCGAAGCTGCTTACCAGTATCCTGGAGTCCAGCAAGTTGAGGTCCAGAATCGGCGGAATAAACCCTTGGTCCAAGTCCCTAAGACCCGGAACGAAGTCCTCCGGCTCCGGCGCCACCGCAACGATTCTAATGCTGGGGTTGTGCTCCTTCAACCGCTGCCCCACGCCCATGAGGGTCCCGCCGGTCCCCAAGCCGGCCACGAATGCGTCAGCCTCGGGTAACGCTTCCACGATTTCCTGCCCGGTGGTCTCGTAGTGAGCGCCGGGGTTGCCGCGGTTGCCGTACTGGTACAGCATGAGATAGTCGTGGGGACTCTTTTCGATCAGCCTGTGGGCCGCCTCGATGGAACCGTTGGTGCCGCGGGTAGGGTCGGAGTAGATGATGTCGGCGCCGTATGCTTCCAGCGCTTGCGACCGCTCCACGCTGACGTTTTCCGGCATTACCACGGCCACCTTGTAGCTCTTCATCCGGCCGATCATGGCTAGGGAGATGCCGGTATTGCCGCTGGTGGGCTCCAAGATCGTGCGGTTGGAGGAGATTTCCCCGTCCAACTCCGCTTGCTCAATCATCTTTAGAGCGATGCGGTCCTTCACGCTGCCGGTGGGATTCTGGCCCTCCAGCTTGGCGAAGATGCGCACGTCTTCGTTGGGGCTCATATTCTGTAGCTCCACCACCGGCGTATTTCCAATGGTGGCCAGAATCCCCTTGCGTGTAAGTTTAGCTATCATGGGTCTTTTTTGGCGGGTCCTTTTTGGCGCGGCAATCTAGTCGGAAGCGGCCGCGACGGGTTCCGGGGCGGCCAGCCCGCAAAAGACTTCGTAGTCGATCAACTCGGTGACGGACGGCTCGTCGCCGCAGAGGGGGCATGACGGGTTCCGCTTCAGCTTCACTTCTCGGAAGCTCATGCTCAAGGCGTCTATAAGCAGCAGCCGAGAACTGAGAGACTCTCCAATCCCCAGGACCAGTTTCAAAGCTTCGGTCGCTTGGATGCTGCCCACCAGGCCGGTGAGGGCCCCCAGCACACCCGCCTCGGCGCAGTTGGGCACCATTCCCGGAGGCGGCGGTGAAGGGAACAAACAGCGATAGCAGCCTTGACCGGGAATGAAAACGGTGGCTTGGCCGTCGAAGATCAGGATGCTGCCGTCGACCAAGGGTTTCCCCGACAAATAGCAAGCGTCGTTGACCAAGTAACGGGTAGCAAAGTTGTCGGCGCCGTTAATCACTAGGTCGTATTGGCCGATGATTTCCATGGCGTTGTCCGACTCGAGCCTATCCCCGTGCATCACTATGTTAACGTCGGGGTTATACGCCTTGATGTTATCCTTGGCCGACTCCAACTTGGGTCTTCCAATGTCCGCCGTGTGGTGAAGTATCTGCCGCTGCAAGTTGGACATCTCCACCACGTCGAAATCGACGATGCCGATGGTGCCGACGCCGGCTAGGGCCAGGTAGATAGCCGACGGAGACCCCAGGCCGCCGGCGCCCACGATGAGGGCCTTGGACTGCAATAGGGCGCGCTGTCCTTTGCTCCCGACGTCCCCCATGATGATGTGACGGCTGTACCGCTTTACTTGGTCGGGCCTCAACGCAGTGGCTTGTTCCGCCATAGTTGCCTTTCCTCCTAGTAATTCCCTTGAGCCGGGTCTTTCTCTTGGAGTTTGCGTCCTCTCATTCGGGACGGGGCCTGATTCCTCGCATAAAAAAGCTTGCGCTCCCCTCATAGTGGGCCGTCTATGGGGGAGCGCAAGCCGATGTGACGCTGCTCGGATGCCCCCTATGTAAGGGGACAAGTACAGACGCAGGTAGGCCTAGCCTCGAATTGGTACATCAATAGTGAGTCTATATCCGGAGTTGTTGGTTGTCAAGAAATGAGGGTGGTGGGCGACGGAGAGTTTAGCCGGACCATGGGACTCGATTTGTCCTGACCGCCGGGGCAATTGGGGCTATCAGTGGACGGGTACTCGCTGACTCAGGTGACGCTGCCGTTTGGCCAAGTCGGACACGGTGATGTTTTGCAGCACCTCTTGGACGGCTTCCTCGACGGACTTCCACACCTCCTGCTGGGCGCAGGACTCGGAAAAGACGCAATCATTGGGGTGGATGAGGCAGTCGAGGGGCGACACGCTGCTATCCAGGGTATTCATCACCATGTGGAGGTTGATGTCCCTTGGGTCCATGGCCAGCCTGTGGCCGCCTTGGGGGCCCCTCCGGCTAACCACGAAGCCGCACTTTTGGAGAACGGTCATCAACTGGTCCAGATAAGCCTCCGGTATTCCCTGAGTGTAGGCGATGTCCCCAGTTTGTACCGGACCTTCTCCGTAGCGCAAGGCCAACTCCACCAGCGCCCTCACCCCGTAGTCCACTTTCATTGGAATCCTCATGACGCCTACCTCCGGGCCGGTCCGCCAGGAAAATTATAGCATCGCCGGGGATGAATTTCCAATTTCGATGGTTGCTTCACCCAATCGACTCGGCGAAGCGAGTAAGCCCGGCTGCAAGTTTTCTTAAAGGCCAACTGAAATGAAAACACACTGGAACGCTCGAGGTTGCTCAGGATAGCACCAAGGAGGTCCCTAAGCCCCGGGCTATCAACTTTTCCCGGTCGTTAGTCACCTCCACTTCCGCAACTATGATCCGGCGGCCGGCGCTGATTACCCGCGCGTTGGCGGTCAGTTCCCCGTCCTTGGCGGGAGAAATGAAGTTTACCTTCAGCTCCACAGTAGTGCTTCGTTGGCCCGGAGTTAGGCGGGTCCTCAAAGCAAGATACATGGCGTGATCGGCCAGGGTAACTATAAGACCGCCTTGAACAACCCCGGCCTCTTGGAGGTGCTCATCCCGGACGATCATGGTTGCGCGGCCCGCTCCATCCTCGGAAATCACCGAGCGAATGCCCAATAATTGGGCAACGGGCGCCTCGTAGCTTGGCGGCTGTTCGCGCCCTTCCGCGCTCAATGACGCCTCCCCTTGAATCCGAGTGGAACAGACTTGTGTTGTTGCCATGAAGATAGGCGATTTTCATCCTTCGTGGCGCCGGTCTTAATCGGCATGGGGGATTGTTACGAAGAACTTGTAAATCAGGTTGCGCAATTGAGAGGGCGGGTCCCCTTCAGTATAACCTTGCGAAGGGGGTACTGCCACAACCCCCGAAACGAGCTTCAAGCTCGCGGCGGCTCGATAGCGCCTCTCCGTCGGGTCTGTTTATTTCAAGCCCGCGGCGGCTCGATAGCGCCTTTCCGTCGGGGCTGTTTATAATGAGACGCGGCGGGCTAGACCCGATCGAATCAATGCCGGCTGGCCTCGTACCGGCTGAGGCCGAGGGGTTAATGGTCAAGGGCGCTTTTGTTGGCCTGGGAATCATGCTGCTACTGGCGCTTATTCCCATTGTGGACCTGGTTGGAGTCCCCTTTGGCGCCTTTATAGGTGGGTACTACGGAATATCTTCCGCCAAATCGGGTAGCGGCTCATACGCCTTCAAGTCCTTGCTGTTTGGCAGTCTGCTGGGGCTGTTGGTATTCTTGGTCTTGCTGGCGGTGGCTGTCGGCTTGACCCTGAGCATAGACCTGAGCGACCGGTTCCTTTGGCTGCTGTGGATCGCGGTGATTATCTTTACTCTATACACGGCGAGCATGGGCGCCTTGGGCGCGATGTACTCTCAGCTACGCGCCTCCGGATAGCGCCTCAATATTACCCGTAGCCCGCCGCGGCGGGCCGCTAGAGGGAATGAAACCTCGTATTTTCATGACAAGCTCCAATGCCGGTTGAGGCAGGCGCCTCCGCCGGAACGTTGCTGGTGCGGCTGGCTACTCTGTGGTTCGCTGTCGCCGTAGGTCTGGCGGCGCTGGTCTGGCTGAACAAAGTGATGCCGACCGGGACGGCAGCCGGGGAACGGGAATCTCCGGCCCTCGAGGTTTCTTCATAAAACCGGATGTGATATGAGCACGGCTGAAAAGATTTGCAAATCGATGGGGCGGAACGCGGCGGCTATACACGGGGTAGCCCTACTCAGATCGCTGCGGCCGCAACAGTGGATCAAGAATGTCTTGGTGTTCCTGCCCTTCATGTTTGCTATCCGGCAGGCATGGTCCCTGGACGACATAGACCCAGTCCCGGGGTTGATCGGCAAACTGCTGGTAGTATTCGCGTGCTTTTGCGCTTTGTCGGGCGCGGTGTACTTGTTCAACGATCTGGCGGACCGGCAGGCGGACCGGCGGCACCCGGTCAAAAGGCGCCGGCCGATAGCGTCGGGCACGGTATCCGCGCCCTTGGCGGCGGGCCTGATGACGGTCCTCGCCGCGGCGGGGTTGGTAGGTTCATTCCTGATCGACCCGGTACTGGCGGGCATTGGCGGCATATACCTTGGTATAAATGTTTCCTATTCGTTGGGGGTCAAACGACTGGTCCTCGTCGATGTTCTGATGGTGGCCAGCGGGTACGTGATCCGGGCAGTGGCCGGCGCCGTCGCTATCGACGTTACGCCTTCGCCTTGGCTCTACGCTACCACCGCCGCCGGCGCCTTGTTCATCGTGCTGGGGCGCCGCTACGCCGAGGTACGGCTTGCCGGCGGCGCGGTGGACCAGAGGTCTGTCCTCAGCAAGTATGCCGGGTCCTTCATCGGGCAGTTGCTGACGATTTCGGCGACTTCGGCTTGGTTGAGCTATACTCTATACACGGTGGAGGCCGAGAACCTGCCTCAAAACAACACTATGTTGTTGACCATACCGTTGGTGACGTTGGGCTTGTTCCGGTACCTGTATTTGCTTAACACCAGCGATAAAGCCGAGGCGCCGGAGCAACTCATCGCCCGGGACCCGCCGCTGGTCTTGTCCATAGCCGGCTGGGTCCTGGTGGTGGCCTTGGTCTTGATCTTGAACGACTGAGGTCGGGCGCTCTTTTTACTACCATCCGGAACGGCCGGCGTTTTGGCCGGGTCGGCTGGACTACCGTGGACATAACGCTGTTGCGGCGTTTGCCCCTTGATCGGGGTCGGCGAAAAAGTCCGGATAGCGGCCAAGCTGGCAATACCCGGCCGGGTAGCATTGGAGTAAGCTGTGTGGGTGAACCAAACAGGAGGGGGAGCGCGGTGACCGGTCACGAGACACCACAAACCATGACGGCTCCGGCGGCCCAAGCTTTACGGCCAAGCCGGCGGGCATTGGTGGCGGTGGTAGCCGCCCGGCCCGAGACGGTGTTGGAAGATGTACAACGGGCCATGATCATGGCCGGGGTGACCCAACACCTGAAGCCGGACCTCACTACGTTGTTAAAAATCAACATTTCGTGGCAGCACTGGTACCCCGGTTGTTCCACCACCCCCTGGCAACTGGACGGGGTGATTCAAGCCCTTAAGAACCTGGGGCACAAGAACTTGATAGGGGCCCATAACGGCACTGTGGTGGTCGATTCTTACGAAGGAGAGTCGAACAACAAACACCGGGCTGTTCAAGAGCGGCATGGCCTGCCTACGATTCACTTGGACACGCCGCCTAATCGATGGGTGGAATACAAGCCCAAAGCGGAGATGCTGGCGCTGGATGACATTTTCCCGGAGGGCATCCAGATACCCGAGTCCTTCCCCGGGACTAACGTCGTTCACCTGCCCACCATGAAGACCCACGTGTTTACCACTATGACCGGAGCGATGAAAAACGCCTTCGGCGGCTTGCTCCACCGCAAACGCCACTGGACCCACTCGGTGATCCATGAAACCCTGGTGGACCTGCTGGCCATCCAGCAGGAAATCCACCCCGGCATTTTCGCGGTGATGGACGGTACCTTTGCCGGCGACGGACCGGGCCCTCGGGCGATGCGATGGCACGTGAAGGACCGGGTATTGGCCAGCGCAGACCAAGTAGCCATCGACGCGGTGGCCGCCAAGATGATGGGGTTCGACCCCATGAGCATCAAGTTCATCCGGCTGGCCCACGAGCGGGGGCTGGGGTGCGGTGACATTGACAAGATCGACGTGGTGGGCGAGGACATAAGCCAAGTAAACTGGCGGTTCTCCGGCGTTGAAAACACTTTCGCCAGCCGGGGCCAGAAGCTGATCTATTGGGGCCCGTTGAAGCCCTTGGAGAAGCTGCTGTTGCGCAGCCCCTTGGTTGCTTGGGCCTTCTTTGCTTCAAACCTCTACCACAACGGCTACTGGCTCAAGACCCACGGCCGCCGGCGGATCAATTCCGCGCTGCAGACCGATTGGGGCCGGTTGTTCCAGTCTTACTGAGACCCGGGCAGGGTAGATTCTCCGAATGGACGTGGCCATCATTGGTCTGCCCGGCAGCGGGAAGACCACCATCTTCAACGCCTTGACCAAGGGCCGCACCGATACCGCGGGGGCCGGCGAAGTGCACGTGGGTGTCGTGAAGGTAGCCGACCGCCGGCTGGACGCGCTGGCTGAAATGTATCAACGAAAGAAGGTGGTCCACGCCGAGGTTACCTATTGGGACCTCCCGCCGCCCCAGTCCTCGGCCCGGTCTCAAATCATTGATGGAAAGCACCGGAACCTGCTGCAAGGAGCGGACGCCTTCTTGCTCGTCGTGAGGAACTTTACCGACCCGGCAATGCCCCACCCGCTGGGCAGCGTTGATCCTGACCGTGACTTGACCGGTATGTTGGGTGAGCTGAGCTTGGCCGACCTGGAAGTCTTGGAGCGCGCCGAGGAACGCCTCGATGACGGCATCAAGAAGTCGAAGCCCGCCGAAAGGCCGGCCTTGGTGTCCCAGCTGGAAGCGGTAAAGAAAGTAAAGGGGGCTTTGGACGACGGTGTTCCCCTTAGGCGGCAAGAAGCGGCCCCGTCCCAAAAGAGGCTGATCGCCGACTATCAACTTCTAACCGCCAAACCGGTCATATTAGTCCTGAACACCGACGAGTCCTCGCCGGACGGGTCAGTGGACCTGAATGGTGATAGCCGGTCCGAACCTCCGGGTCTAGCCGTGGTAAGCCTTTGCGGTAAGCTGGAGGCCGACCTGGCTATGATGCCGGAGGAAGAAGCGGAAGAGTTTCGCCGGGAGTTGGGCTTGGGTGAATCGGCGGTGCGCCAGGTGGTTCGTACCAGCTACGAGGCCTTGGAGCTGGTGTCCTTTCTTACCGTGGGCGATGAGGAGGTCCGGGCTTGGAGCGTGCCGGCGGGAATGGCGGCGCAGCAAGCTGCCGGGGTCATTCACACTGATTTCCAGCGGGGATTCATCCGGGCGGAGGTCATACCCTTCGAGGACTTGGCCCGCTGCGGCAGCATAGCCCAAGGGCGTAAAGAAGGAGTGCTGCGGTCCGAGGGGAAGACCTACGGTATCCAAGACGGCGACGTAATAAACTTCTTAGTCAACCTTTGAGCTAGGGGTCAGCCGCGCCCGGAAAGGGCCGGGCGCGTCACGCCAGCGGTTTGGCGAAGCTCAACTCATGAGCGTCCGGATCGTTAACGTGGAAGTAGCGCTCGCCCCAAGGCGCGTCCTCCGGGGTGGTGGTAGGGGTCAGCCCGGATTGGACCAAGCGGTGGTACATGGCGTCGACGTCGTCCACGTAGAATATCAACCGGCCCCACCAAGCCGGCTCCGCCCTAGCTTCCAACGTTAGGTTCAGGTATCCGTGGCCGACCCTGAAGCTGGTGAAGGACGCGGACCCTCCTCCGTAGAGCATTTTCAACCCTACTTTGCTTTGGAAAAAATCTACGGACCGGGCCATGTCCCGCACCGCCAGAGTGACTGCGCTGATTTGCTGTACTGTCACCTTATCTTCCTTCGCCCCTCTCGGCCAAGTGTGGTAGTTCCCCGGTGTCTCAAGGGAGCAAACGCTACGTCCGGCGGCGGCGGTAGCGGGCGGGCAAGCCCGGATACGCGCCCTCGGTTAGCACCCAATCGATTCGTCGTTGAAATGCCGCAGCCTCCTCGCCGTCGAGCAGCTCCAGCAACTCGGCGAGGAGGCCTTGGGGAGATTGCAACCGGTCGTTGAACCGTTTGAGATCGGACAGCAGCCGCTCCGGGATGCGTTCCCCGCTAAAGTCCCAAATGACCGTTCGGATTTTTGTGTCGGCGTGGAAAGTCAGACCGTTGTCAATGCCCCACAGTTTCCCGTCGCCGTCGACGATCAAGTGGTTTGGCTTGCGGTCGGTGCTGTTGGCTACCAGATCGAAGCAAGCGATGGCCTTGAGCTGATCGGCTTTGTCGTTGGTAAGGGAGTAGTAGTTCTGCTTGGGGTCGTGCTCGACGAACCTTTGGACCGTGCCGATGCCATAGGGCCCGTCTCGAATGATAGTGAAGGGAATGAAGTCCCAGCCCAGGATTTGGCTAAGCAAATATGCGGCGTACTCCCTCTTGTATAAAGTGCCCCGGGGAAAGTCCCAGAGGGGCGACTCGCCGTCGCGGGGCTTGTATATCCCCAGGTTGGTGTTGCCGTCCAATTGCAGCTGGACCAAGAAGGTGTAGTTTGAGCCTACGGGCGCCAATTCACAGGCGGCGATCTCACCTCTACGAATGATCTCGCAAATTAATGGGTCGTCGTTCACCGGCCGGTCCTGTTCGGAGAAGGCTCTCGGTTAGCCGGTCTCGAAGGCAGTGTGCCCGTTGGACCGGGGGCACACGTGTCCTTCGGGGTTTATGGGCAAGCCGCAAAGGAAGCAGCGGGGCCGGCCGGCGGCGCAGATCCGCAACGCTTCCTCAGCCAAGTCTCCCGCTTGGTCGATGGTAATGCAAAAACTAACCGAGGAACCTTCTCTCGAGGTGTCGTCCGATTCGGGGTCTTCGATTTCGTAGGCCGTCAATTCCAGGGAGTTGGTTTCTATCACGTACTCCAAGGACATCTGGCCCGCCTTGAAGTCCAAGGACAGTTGCCCGCCGGACCATGCCTCTTGGGCGGGTCGGCTCCCGCCTTCCCGGTCCTCGGAGGACAATCTTTGGACCACCTCTTGCAAGTGAATGCCCAATTGGAATAGCTGCTCTTTCTCCAGCCAAACGACGCAGCTAGCCAAGCCCGCCTCCAGGGCCAGATGGAAGGTACGATGCCCCGGCTCGCCAAAGGTCTTGGCCTGGATACTGGAGAGGGACCCCAAAGGGTACCTGACGCGGCTGGAATCCATGGAGCTTATGATAGCCCCCAAGAAACACCGCTGACAAGGGAGCTATCGAGGGGTAACGGTCCGGACTTGATGGGGTCAACTCTCCTTCGCCAATGGCGCCATAGCCGAGGGTCTGGGCGGTACAAGGGGTGGGGGCCTTAGCGAACGCCATCCAATGCTCCGGGCTATCCAATGCTCCGGGACCGGTACTGCAAAGCCTCGGCGAGGTGGGCGACGCTTATCTCCTTGGCGTCGTCCAAGTCGGCGATGGTGCGCGAGACCTTGAGGATCCGGTGAAAGGCCCGAGCGGAGAGGTTCAGCCGCTGGGTTGCCGTCTGAAGCAAGGCCTTGGCGGAATCGTCCAAAGGGCAGAAATCCCAGACCTCGGCCGGACCCATCTCCGAGTTGCACAAGAAGCCGCTGTCACGAAATCTCGAACGCTGAGTCTCCCGGACGCGCTCCACCCGTTGCCGCATCTGGGCCGAGTCTTCGGCCGGCTCCTCATCCACGAGTTTCTCATACTCGACGGGCGGCACTTCCACGAATACGTCGATCCGGTCCAACAAGGGGCCGCTGACCCGTCTCTGATAGCGGGCGACGCTTGAAGGGGAACAGGTGCATTCGGTCTTGGGGTGAGTATAGAAGCCGCAGGGGCAGGGATTCATGGCCGCCACCAGCATGAAGCTGTCGGCGGGGCAATAGCAACCGCATCTTGTATGGGGATAGTCAAGGTGATGGTGACGTTGTTGTCACCGTCGATCGTGACACTATCTAACAGGAATTCCAGGACCTCTTTGCGCTCCTCGGAGCTCAGGCTATCCAGGCTCTGTTCGATAGTCCTCGCCCACTGTGCGATATGCCCAGCCAAGACGCGTTTGTCTTTCGCCGCAACCTCGCGAGCGCGGCAGCGTTCCAGTTGTTCCCGACAGTGCTTTAATCGTTCGGTTACGAACTGGCGTTGGCGATCAAGCTGGTCTTCGTCGATTTTCCCCGAGACATAAAGTCGTATCATCCGATCCTCTTCGGACTGTATGTCCCGTAGACCGCGCTCGGCCTGGGCAATCTCCTCGGCCAGGTCGGTATCTTGACTAGGGATAAGGGCCTCCATACCAGCGACGATTATTTGGGGGTTCTGGACTACCTTGGCGACTTCCCTCCAAATCAGGTCCTCCAGCCGTTCCGCCCGGATGAACGGGTGTCTCCGGCAACTGAAGAGACGCTTTTGCATCCCGTAGCACTGGTAGTAGCGTCGAGGGGGTTCCAGATCATAGTGGTAGAGCTTCCCGTTACGGCGTACGGTGTTTTGCTTCGTTGCTCGTCCTCCCAGAAGCATGCCGCAGCCCGAACAACGCACGAGATGTTGCAACATGTAAAACACCCGGGTATTGCGCTTCGCACGGCTCATGCGGAGCTTCTTAAGGCTCTGTGCCCGGTTCCAGGTTTGCTCGTCCACCAGCGGTGGGAAGGGGATTTGTATCCAGGTATCCTCCGGTTGTTGGTAGCGTTTTCTTCCGTCTTCAGTCGAAATCTGCCGGGACTTGCCGTACCACCAGGTCCCTTTGTAGGCTCCGTTTCCCAGGATGCGGTGCACGTGAGATTCATGCCACCTCTTGCCAGCTGGCTTCGCAGTGGGAACCCCATCGTCCATCAACCGGCGCGCTATAGACGGAATTCCAATTTCTTCGTGAACATATTGATCAAAGATTCGTCGTACGACGCCAGCCTCAACCTCCTCTATGCAAGGTTTGCCGTCGTCACCGATACGGTACCCGTAGGGAATTCCGTGGGATGGAATGCGCCCTTGCTTGGCGGCGCCTCTTCTGCCAAGGGATGTGCGATCGCGTAAATTGTCCAGTTCGATCTTTCCGATGGCCGCCATGAGACCGAATGTCTTCAGGTCAATGGCGTCCATCACGGCTTCAAGGCGGATCTGGTGGGCTTCGATCACTTCCATCAGGGCGGCGGCGGGGTACATGCCCCGGCTGAGGCGGTCGGACTTCCAGCAGACGATGGTGTCGAAGCGGCCCTGCTTGGCGTCGGCCAGCATTCTCTGGAACTCCGGGCGCTTCTTGGACCAACCGCGGCCCACCTCCTGGTAACGCGCTACGATGGTCAGCCCCTTCACCTGGCAGTAGGCTTCCATCTCCCTGGTCTGCTCGGAGATAGAGGTCTTGTCCTCCTCGGCCTGGCTCTGGTGGGAGACGCGGGCGTAGATGGCCGCCCTTTGCCCGTAGATCTGCTGTTGAGGTGTGGTTCTCGCCATGATTGCCTCTTTTCACTCGTGGCCTCAAAAGTCAAAAAGACCCGCCTTCTGTTCGGGAGCGGGTCTGCGAGTAGTAAACTATCACCGCATCACCTGTCCCTGCAGGTGGCGCCGCGGTCCGGGGTGTTGACTGGACCGGCGGGCCAACTGATGCCTTGAATCGTATTCCTTTGGCGGGCGGCCGTCAAAGGGCCGCTGCGCCAATGGCCGGGCCGGTCGGACACCGCAATGCGCCTCGCACTCGTTGCCGGACCCGTCCCTTTGCCCATCGCCTCCGAGCTCCGCCTCGTCAAACAGGACCGCCTCAAGGAGGGGCAGCGTTGAAGCACGCGCGTGGGGGGCTTGTCGAGGGCCAGCCCGCCTTGCAGGTGGGAGTCGATCTCCAAGGCCCCACTGGACGGCCCGGGCCCCCTCCTCATCGTCTCGACCCAGTTGTGGCGGGACTGGAAGGTACAGGCGACGCGGGCCGAACGCTCCAGGGGCCGGTCGTAGCGGGCCGCCCACCAGTCCAGGCAGTCCCTCTTGAACAGCCTTGCCCCGATCAGGGGACACCGGTTCCGTATCCAACGGTCGCGGGAAGGCTTCATGCGAATGGCCTCGTTGGTGGATATGCCCAGCCACAGTTCGACGACGGTTCCGGCGGGGACCCGCTGTCTACTCCCGAGTCCCAGCAGCGCGAGTATCTTGTGGCGGACGGGGCTGATGTTGTAGTTGTCTGCGCACTGCCGCCGCCCTGTCCGCCACTGCCCTTCAGGTAGACGAGGATGTCCATGGAGCTGTGGTTGGCGCGGGCCTTGACGTCCTCCCGTATGCCAGGTACCTTGTCCACCGCGTAAGGGGGATCCGAATTGGCCGGTCAGCCATTCCAGCTTGGTGTGAATGCTCGGCGGCTCTCGCTTCGTATCGGCGATGGTACGGTTCGGGACGCGGTCAAACGCGCTCTCGTTGGCCATGAGAGCTATGACCGGTGACTGCACGCCCCCGCCGAGGCTGATAACGGTCAGGGACCCGGGGGAGCGCATCAGGGTCCCGGCTCGGCATGATCTCCTGCAGGCGGGGTGTCTGAAGGGGAGTCTTTCTCCGGCGCGGCGGGCCAGCCCCTGGTGGCGTGCTTGACCAGCAGGGTGAAGAGGCGACGCAGCCGGTCCTGGGCGTCTGGGCCGGGGTTATAGTTGAACTCCACTACCCCGAACTCGAAGGAGTCCCTGCCGGAGACCGGGGGGTTATTCCGGCTGTTCTTATCGTTCATACCTCTCAACAGCGTTCTCTTAAAGGTGTTAGATCATTATAGCACATTCCGATGTGATATTCTGATTCAGGGGTCAAATGAACCAATTTGCGAAGGGCTTAAAGGTCAACTGCCTGTACTGCGGCGGCGAGCATGTCATTAAAGACGGGTGGCAGGTCGGGAAACAACGGTACAGGTGCCGGGATTGCGGCAAGCGGTTCATCAACACCGGCGCCATTCATGGGCGGAGGATGTCCACCTGGCAGATTGGCACGGCGATCGCATTGTTCTACTCGGGCATGTCCTACAAGCAAATCGCCGAGAGCATGGCCGACATGTACGACATACCGGAGCCGTCGAAGGCCACCATCTACGGGTGGGTAAAAGACTACACCATCGCCGCCCTCGAGGAAATGAAGAACCACCCGGCTCGCACCGGGGGGGAGTGGGTGGCCGGCGAAATGCGGGTGAAGGTGGGGGGCAAGAGGCTCTGGAATTGGAATATCATGGACCGGGACACCAGGTACATGCTAGCGTCCCACTTGACTGTAAAGCGGGACGCGGCGGCAGCGGAAGCGGTCATGCGGAAGGCGGCCAAAGCATCCGTAAGCCCGCCCCGGATCATCAAGACCTACAAGCTGCGGCCATACAAGGCGGCGATCAAACACGTGTTCCGCAGGGCCCGACATATCCGGTCCCGGAGGATGGGGGCCGAGGTCGACAACGACTTATCGGAAGGGCTACAGAGAATCCAGAGGCAACGGGCGGAGACCCTGAGCGGCCTTTACCATCAGAAAAGCGGGCAACTCTACCTGGACGGCTGGACCTTGACTTACAACCTGTTCAGGGAGCATGAGGCGCTGGAAGGGAAGAAGCCTGGTGAAGCGGCCGAGGTGGGAGCGCCCTTCAAGGAGTGGGCGGATGTGGCCCGAATGGATGTGGCCGGGAAACGGGGCAAGGACATGGCAGCAGCTGGGGCCGTCCCTGGTGTTGGGAACAGTGGAGAGCCGGTCGAAACGACGGATAGCAAGGGAAGCCGAAACAGCATACGTTACCAGACGGTGAAGAGGCGGAGGGTCACACTAGAGATGGTGTACCGCAACAAGTGGTCAACCAAGAGGGGATCCCACACGCTGCACCGGGGTCTTCGCAGGAAGCCCCGGCTCCCGACCGTGCGGTCGGGAGTAGGTATCTGGCATTCCTTTGCGACCCATTCAGGGCCGCGAGTTCTTCACTCAATCTCTGGGTCCTGGCTGGTGTGGGAGTCGTTGGGGCGGTTGTTGCCGGTCGGCGGCGGGGCTCTGCGGAGGCCCGGCAGAGGACGCGGGCGCAGACGTTTGAGCAGCGGGGTTCCGTTTGCTTTTAGGAGATAGCGGTCTTCTGGTACCATAGGATATCCCCTAAAAGCAAACGGAACCCCGCCGACCACTCGCTTGCTGAATACGTCGGCACAGTACCACTGGTCGCCGTGGGGCCGCTCCAGCGCCCGCAGAAAAGCCGAGTCTGGATCGGCCCGCATTAAGGCTTGGTTCTGTTGGGCGTTCAGGTTGCCGTGCTTCTTAACGAACTCCGTATACTTGGCCTTTAGGGTGTCGCGGAGTTCGGTTATTTCCTCAGTGGGCGCGTCGGCGCTCTCCAGGTCCAGCAGGCGACGGGCGTCGTCGCGGATCGCCATCATGCTTCTAACCCGGTCTTCCCCACCCTTGTATCGGAAGACGGGGGTGTCCACATACGACCCGGTGATTGGCAAATGTTCGTAGATGGGTTTCCCCTTTTTGGTCTTGCCGACCTCGGTCTTCTGATAGTCCCGCTTGACGACCTTCAGGGAGCCGTCCTCGTCTATGAAATATTGGCCTTCGGGCCTGCTGGTGCTGACGCGGGCTTCGGCGGAAACCCTTGGCATGGGGGCGGCCACAGGGCTAATCCGGGGCGGCGCCGCACTGACTCTGGCCACGGCTGCTGGTAGGACTTGCGCCAAGGGGCGGTCGTCCTCGCTGGCTACTGAGTATTCTCCTGGGCCGTACATCGAGCCTTCGGCGTTGTTCCGGCCCAGGACGGCCGATGGATTGTCGGCGTAGTAACTGTTGATATTGTAGGCGGCCTCACGGCCCGCCGAAGTAGGCAGCTCAATCGGTTGGGTCTCAACCCAACTGTCGTCACCCGCCGGTTCACCGGGCTGGCGCTTCCTCATATAGATAATGTCCGTAATGACTTCGGTATCGGGAAAGGCGTCGCTGGGCAGCCGCACCGCTCCCGCCAGGTCGCACCGCTGGGCCAACCACTCGCGGATGGCCTTGGCCCGCTGTGCGTCCAGGGTGTTGTGAGTGGTGACGAAAGCCATGACGCCGCCGGGCCGGAGCTTATCCATTGTTTTGGCGAAGTAGTAGTTATGGATGCGGTCGGTGACAAATTTCTCGTTCCGATACTCTGGGTCCGGGGACGCCGTAAGGACTTTTAGGGCATAGTTGCTGATGGTACCAGATGAACGACCGAGTCTCGGGAACCCGACCAACTGACATGGTACGCTTCTCTCGTAGCCTGACACCAAGGTATTCAATACCTTGGTGTACAGGATAGGTCGATATCGGAGAATCGTACCTGTCAGTTGGTCCAGGTTCCGTTTGCTTTTAGGAGATGGCGTTCCTCTGGTACCATAGACTATCCCCTAAAAGCAAACGGAACCTCTGGGTCTGGCCCTAGAAGCCCGAGGCCGGCGCGGTGGGGTCTGGAGTGCCGCTTGTCTCCGGGGTCGTTGAAGTCCCGGCCGCGTCTTGGGGGCGGCCCTGCCCTGGAGTCGGCGTTGGGGTTAGGGAAGTCCCGGCTGCGTCTTGGGGGCGGTCCGGCGTGGACGGCGGAGTCGGAGTTGGCGGCGGCGGGGCTGACGGCGGCATTGGAATACCGGAGATCGGCCCCGGCGTCGAAATCGGTTCCGGCGGCGGTGGCGGTGGTAGGAGTTCCGGCGACCGCGGTCTAGGTGGCAGAAGCAAAGTGAACATCAACAGCCTCCGGCAGTCCGAAATACTCCGAAATATAGGGAGGGGACTATAGATTTAGCCATTAACACGTAGAATAAGATTGTGGCGCGAGGCCTGATGAGCCTATCGCACCCACGCCCACACTCTCTCTCACACGCGAGGCTTCTTGACACCACTCCGGCAAAATCTTCAACAACGTCTTGGTGTCTCGACGGAATGTTCGCCTGTCCATAAGAAGGCCCATGCGGTCCAGCAGCGCCGTTAGCTTCCGCTCGACATTCACGCCCTGGCTTACGGTATTTTCAATCGCCACCGCCAGCGCCCTAGCGGTAAAGGTCGGGGTGGTGGTGTTGATCCACCCCTCCTGGATGGCTGCGTTTATGTCCTGAACCATGATCGCTTCTTCCAATGTCATTTTGACGTTCATCTGACCTGTCCCCCTTGCTCGAAGCTGTATAGCCACGTAATTTATACTATTCTTAAACTTTGCGCAAAGTTTAAGGCCCCTCTAATCCGCTGGGTGGCCCCAACTACGGCTGGTAGGCCCATCCAGGCAGCACTGTTGGCGGTGCGGGCGGCACTGCCACATATCAGGGCTTGCCCCCATCGGTGCGGGGTGCTTCAAAATAGGTCCCTGATATCCGCTAATTTCACGTCGCGGCCCGGCCGGTGGTTGAGCCACCGCCCGAGTGTCTCCTCCACCTGAGTCTGACTGTAGGAGAATCCTGCCGTCTGCAATTGAAACATCATGTAGTCCATTTGCAAATGCCCTTTGCGCACCATGGCCTCATTGCTTTGCAGCCGCGCCCACAGACTGCCGAGCAACATCTTTTCCTGCTCCATTGTTTCCTGAAAGACTTCATAGGCCGGAGTGTCGTTGTCAACCTCGGGCTCGTCGATATCCTCGGTGTCGAAGTCAATCACATCTACGTCATTCAGCGCCTCCCGCATGTCCTTGGCCATGACGTTCTTACCGGCGGCCTTGCCATGGAGGAGAGCGGCAAAGGAAAACTGTAACGCCGCCGTTTCGTAGATGTTGGCGGGAGTGATTCCCCGGACAACCTTCCGCTTGGGCTTGGTCCGGGCTACGCCGATGCCGAACTGTTCTTCCACCGTCTTTCCTCGCAGCGGCTTAGGCCCGGCGGCTTCAATCCGCAGGTGGCACCACGGCGGATAATGATTCCGGCCAGGACCGCCCATCTGAGGGTGCCGCCTCTTTCTCATGGGGTAGTATATCCAGTCGCATTCCCGGAGAAAGTTATTTGCTACTTCGGGTTCCTGCGACGTGGCCCCCAACGGATGTATGCGCTGCTTGCGCAGCCCGGCAATCCCGCCGACGAATTCCATCTGGCCGGTGTTGGCTTGGCGATACCGAGATAGCAGCGCCTGGATTTCGTCCAGCACCAGAATGCACCGGCCAGGCAATACTTTGGAGAACGCAAATATGTCAACGGCGCCCTCGATGTGCCAGCTGTCAAGGGCGGCGGGAAGTTGGGCCATTAGGGTTTCGACGCTCAGGGATTCTGTCCGCCTAAGTGTCAAGGGGAAATGTCCTCTATGTAGATTGTCATGCTAGCAGATCACGGTACTTCCGACGTTTCGCGAGCGCGCGACATGGGTGGGCTTTCAGCGTGCATGTACTTCCTCACGGTGTCTCTGTGTATGCCCAGTTCCCGGGCGATCCCACGAATGGACAGCCCCTTGCGCTTCGCCTTCTGCACCGCCTTCCATCTCGCCGTCTGAAGTGGGGTGGGCTTTCCGGATCGCGGAGTCGCAGTCCTGCGAACTCTTGCGGCGCCGTTGCGGTCAGCATCGTCGCGGAGTTTGTTCACTTCGAGGATTGTGCCTATTGACGCCACTTCGTCCTCCGACCTCCTGATGACACCGTTGGTGTGGCGGCTGGGAACAGTCGTGTGTACGGTCCTCGTGTCGAAGCTGCGCAGGATACTTGGACGGGGAGGCGCTTCCTGGGAGGCGACTACACGCCCTTCGTGTTGCACTGCGAGTCGTCCGTCCAGCCCTTCGAGCACATCCACCACCGACCCGGCATAGCTCGGTCGACCCCTATCGGGAAGCAGCTGCAGGGTACGCCAGCGGTACTTCACAGTGTTGTCCCGGCCAACCCTGCGCCTGTACTTCAGGCATAGGACTGTGTCCCATGTTATTGCTCAGCGATTCCGTCCTCGCTAACTGGTGTTAGTTACGGGTTTAAAGTGAGCGAGAATTATGTCGCTGTCCAGCGAAAACGTCCGCCTAAGTGCTCAGGGAAAATGTCCGTTGGTGTGGTGCTGAGTTACTGAAAGGGTAGACCGTCTGGGAGTCCGGTTGATGGGCGGAGCCGACAACTCAACGTACTTCCTGACCGTGTTTCTGGAAATACCCAGTAGCTTGGCGATGCTCCTCAGGGAGACACCCTGTAGCTTGGCGTGGTGGACAGCTTTCCACAAGGCCTGCTTGGGCGGCGTTGCCTGCCTGGGCGGCGGAGTGTAAGAGGTGGGGCCGTTCGCATCATCCATCGGTTGGTCGACAGGCGCTCCCAAGGCGGCCAGGCGCTGCAGCTGTGACTTGGTGAGACCATGCCGGCTCAGGTTCCTGACCACCTGGGCCAGTTCGGGAGTAGGAGCCAGAGCCCCCTGGGCGGCCCGCAGCGCTCCCGCCTTGGGCGGAGCCTCCTGGTGGGCAATCACTTTCCCCTCGTGCTGGACCATTAGCTGCCCGTCGCTCCGCTCCAGCACCTCCACCTTGACGCCGGCATAGCTGGACCGATCCTGATCGGGGAGCAGCTGCAGGGTGCGCAATTGGTACTTGACGGTGTTGTCCCTGGCTACTTGGCGCCCGTGCTTGAAGCATAGGACTCGTTCCAGATGCAGGGAGGAGTCCAGGGAACGATAGGCTGCCTGGACCTGCTGGGCAGGCACACGGAAATGGTTGTTGAAGTGGGGTAGGAAGTCCCGCAGCACGGCGTTGGCTTGGTCGATGGCGGCGGCTCCCGCCAGCCTGAGTTCGCTGACCAGCCGGTCCTGGAATGTGCCGGCCATGCGTTCCACCCGTCCCTTGGCCTGTGGCGAACGGGCAAAGATCTGTTCAATACCCAATTCCCCCATGGCCCGGGTGAACTGGGTTGGGCCCACGGGCTGGGTAATGTGCCGGGGCTTGCCGTTGAACTTGAAGACACCGTGGCGATCGCCGTAGATGGCCAGGGGGATCCCATAGCCGCGTATGACTCCCTCCATCAGCAGGAAGTAGCCCCGGGTGTCCTCCTCCGGTCGGAAGAGAGCATTGGCCACCGTCCCGGTGGCATCGTCCACCGCCAGCAGCAGGACGAATCTGGGTCCTCTATGCTCCAGCCAGCGGTGATGGCTGCCGTCGATCTGCAGCAGCATGCCCTCCTGGGGCATCCGTTCCCGTCGGACCCTGTGCTTGGGAGGACGATGCTGCCTGGCGCTGGTCAGGCCATGGCGGTTGAGAAGGCGGCTTACCGTCTGACGGCTCAGGTGAATACCCTCCCGATCCGCCAGCACTTCGGTGAAGTGGCTGTGGTTGAATCCGGCGTACTTCTCGCTGGCCAGAATCACCGCGGCGGCAGCGACATCCTCGGGGACCGCATTGCGGGGCTTGCGGCCCCGGTTGCCGTGGACCAGTGCGGCGGCCCCGTCCCTCCGGTAGGCCGCTAAGACTCGCCGAAGCTGGCGTTCACTGATCCCCAGAAGTTCGGCCGCCTGGGCCTTGGGCAGTTGAAGCTCCATCACGCTGTTGAGTACTTGGAGTCTTGCCTGCTCTCGTTGGTTCAATGTCACGTCCTTCATAGACGGACATTTTCCCTGAGCAATTTACGGGGACGTTATCGTAGAGCAATGACACCATCGCCGATCTAAAATTGACCCACCCCTGTCTGTTGCCGGCGATCGCCGGTTTAGTTTTGACCCACCACCGGAGTCCTTGAGCTTTCCGCGGTCGCTTCCCCTGATCCCACGCCGAATACTTGGTGTGAGCTAAACAATCCTGCTTGTCGTTTCTCCTTCAGCCGGTAGCTTTCGCCCCGGATGTTCAGCACGTGGCTATGGTGCAATAGCCGGTCCAGGATGGCTGAGGCGATGACCGTGTCGCCCAAGAGTTCTCCCCACTCGCCGAAGCCCTTGTTGGAGGTCAGGATGATGCTGCCTCGCTCGTACCGGGCAGACACCAGGGTGAATAAGGCGGTGGCCGAGTCCCGGTCATAGGGCCAGATGCCGAACTCGTCCACTACCAGCACTTTGGGAGCCAGGTAGACCCGCATGCGACGGTCCAGGCTGTGCTCCGCCTGGCCTTGCGCAGGTCCTCCATCAGGTCGTAGGCCCGGACGAAGCAGGCCCCGTAGCCACGCTCGACGGCCTTCTTGGCCAAGGCCACCGCCAGGTGAGTCTTGCCCACGCCGGGAGAGCCAAGGAGCAGGATGTTGGTGGCCTCGGGCACAAAGGCCAGGCTGGCCATCTCCTTGACCTGCCGCTCGTCGATGGAGGGCTGGAAGGTGAAGTCGAACTGCTCCAATGT
Source organism: Dehalococcoidia bacterium (assembly GCA_965197665.1). Taxonomy (GTDB): domain Bacteria; phylum Chloroflexota; class Dehalococcoidia; order Lucifugimonadales; family UBA3495; genus CBDANO01. The sequence continues at coordinate 773,800 of CBDANO010000005.1, read as the reverse complement.
GCGCTGGAAGGGCAGGTGGGCCATCTTGGTCCTGGTGGAAAGATAGCGCTCCCTACGGGCCGCCACCTCGACACCCAGCAGCTGTTCCAGCATCTCGGGATGGGTCAGCTGCATGTGGGTGGGAACGTCCAGGGTGTTGTCCGGGACTTACACCGCCCGATTGAGCTCGAGACTCTCCAGGCGCCGGCGGGCCTGTTCCAAGGCGATCACCTGACGCCTCCCACGGTGGCCCGTTCGTATACATCCAGGGAGCGCTGCTCCACCTGGCCCACGGGGACCTGCGCCGCCTCCGCTTCCCCGTCCATGCGGAGACCCTGCCGGAGTTGCAAGTATGGTCGGCATCGCCTGGGGTCGCTCAGTACTGAGTAGGGGTGCATTTGAACCCTGACGTCCTTTGACAAGAGGTTCTAAGATAGGCATCATTGCCGAAGAACGGGAGGCGCAACATTGGGCATTCAAAGGCGACGAAAGTAGTTTCCATTTCCCGGGCATGAACAGGCGGGAGGAAGCGGTGCCAGAGGAACGTGAACAGACAGCTCCAGAGACCCAGGACGCCAAGAGCCCCGGGCAGGAAAGTCGGGGGTCCCTGGCAGGGTATATGGTATCTTTGCCGGAACGCCTGCTCCGCGCCACGGCAGCCGGAGGCGGGGGTCTGCTACTGGAGGCCGCTGACCATATATTGCCGCCGGCAGCCCGGGAATCGAAACTATATCAGTGCACGGTCGCCCGTCCATTCCGGATCACCGTGGAGTTTGTCGGCGGCGTGGAGGGGCGTTTTCCGTCGGAGATGTCGGCCCCGGAGTTGGTCAAGCGCAAGGTGGCTGGCAACGTTGTGGAACTCGGGTGTGTCTTCACCGTGGGATTTTCGCCCCTCTGGTTCCTCGCCGCAGCTTCCGACGTTACCAACGGGACCCGCGTCTACCTGGACACCTTCGTAAGGGAACTCAAGCGCGTGAACGTACTTCCTGAAAGCACCGCCGTCTCCACCGTCAATGACCTTCTCACCCTCCTAGAAGGTGCCTCCAGCCAGGCGGCGGATGCAATCGACATTCCGCCTGTGGCGATAGCCGATATGCGCGACGCCGTGGACCTGCTCCGGGAGCATGCCGAATTGATTCCGGGACCACAACGCCTTGCCGATGTCTTTGCGCAACTGAGTGAAGTCGCGCGAGAGCAGAAACACTCGATATTGGCCGTCTCCACGCTGGTGGCTGCCGGGGCGGTCGGGGCCGGCATGCAAATAGGCAACGACCATGTATTGTCGTTCTACACGGACGCCCTGAGTAACATACGATCGGAGGGGGTATCCCAATATCTCGGGCGCATAAGCCAGCCCTACATCGCCGCCGCCGCCCGTCACCTCGACCCCACCAGCCCGGCACTCACGCCAAGGCTGATTCAAGGGTTTCTCGACCAACTTCCCACCTCCGGGCCCGAAACGGATTACTGGCGGCATATGAGATAAGAGGAAAAAACGAACCTCCGACAAAAGTCTGGGAACCTGAATGGGTAAAGCTCATCCACTGTTAGCCTGATTCTCCAAAGCCCTGGATCGCACATCGATATTGGGCGTAGCGATTGACCCCGCCAAGTGCCCTACCACCGAATTCCGGGTGAGAAAATGAAGAACACGGTTGATGCTCCGACATCTGCGGCACAGTCCAAGGTACCGCAATCGGGGATAACGCGCCTTATTCCACATCGACTCCGTATCCGACATCCACCCCGTATCCAACGGTGACACCATACCCTACCGCGATTCCGCCGCCCGGCGTGCCAGGTATGTCCCAGCAAGCGGCGGCAAAGACATACACCGGATGTCATACCGTCAAGAGATTCCGACCTCGAGAAAGGCTCTCCGTTGGAAGAGAGCCAGAGCGCATATGGGTACTTACCGGCAGTCGTCCTGGCAGATCGAACAGCCACTTGTTAAAGGAGCCCAAAATAGCAATGTCTACCCTAACAGGCTTTCGACAGATAAACGATTTGGTAGAAAAAGAGGCGCGGTTCGTCCAGGTACTGGACGGCGAGATTCGAAAGGCCATTATCGGGCAGGACCGGCTGGTGGAGCGGGCCATGGTCGCGCTGCTGGCCGACGGGCACATCCTGCTGGAGGGTGTGCCGGGGCTGGCCAAGACGTTGCTGGTCAAGACCATCGGCCAAGCAATCCAGGCGGGATTCTCCCGCATCCAGTTCACCCCCGACCTGCTGCCTGCCGACCTGATCGGCACTCGCATTTACAACCCCCGCACCGGCGAATTCAGCGTCCAGAAGGGACCGGTCTTCTCCAACCTCGTCCTGGCGGACGAGGTCAACAGGGCGCCGGCGAAGGTCCAGAGCGCCCTGTTGGAAGCCATGCAGGAGGGACAGGTCACCATTGGTGACGAGACGTTCCCTATCGACAAGCCGTTCCTGGTGCTGGCGACGCAGAACCCCATCGAGCAGGAGGGCACCTACCCGCTGCCGGAGGCTCAAGTTGACCGGTTTATGCTCAAGGTGATCGTCGATTATCCGGCCCGTTCCGAGGAGCGGGAGATCATCGAGCGCATGACGTCGGGCGCCCCGCTGAACGTGCAGCCCGTAGTGGACTCCCAATACATCCTGAGCGCTCGGGAAATCGTCCGCCAGGTATACGTGGACGAAAAGATCAAGGACTACGTGCTTGACCTCGTGATTGCGACCAGGAATCCCGGAGTGGCGGGTCTCGACGACTTGACGAACCTTATCTCCTTCGGCGCGTCTCCCCGGGCTGGCATATTCCTCATAGCAGCGGCCCGGGCCTATGCGTTCGTCAAGGGGCGCGGCTACGTCGTCCCCGACGACATCAAGCAGCTAGCGCCCGATGTGCTGCGGCACCGGGTGATAACCACCTTTGAGGCCGAGGCCCAAGATGTGACCAGCGAGCAGATAGTCCAGCGCATCCTGGACAACGTCGAAGTGCCCTAGATGCTGACCGAGGACCTGATCGCCAGGATCCGCCGGATCGAGATAACGACCCGCAAGTTGGTCGACGACAGCTTCGCCGGGGAGTACCAGTCGGTCTTCAAGGGCCGGGGCATGGAGTTCGACGAGGTGCGGCAGTACCACCCCGGCGACGATGTGCGCTCCATAGATTGGAACGTCACCGCCAGAACCGGCGAGCCGCACGTCAAGAGCTACATCGAAGAGCGGGAACTGACGGTCATGCTGGTGGTGGACGTGAGCGGCTCCGGGGACTTCGGCACCCGCAACCGCTTCAAGCGGGAGTTGGCGGTTGAGCTGGCTGCGGTCATGTCCTTCGCCGCCACTACCAACAACGACAAGGTTGGGCTGCTGCTGTTCTCCGACCGGGTGGAGTCGCTGGTGCCGCCGAGAAAGGGGCGAAGCCACGTGCTCAGGATGGTGCGGGACTTGCTGCTGTTCCAACCACAGGGCACTGGTACCGACATCACCCTGGCGCTCAACACGGTCCACAGGATGCTGAAGCGGCGAGGCATCGTTTTCCTGGTCTCCGACTTCCTGGCCGACCCCGAATCCTACCGCCAGGCGATGCTGGTCACCAACCGGAGGCACGACGTGGTGGCGTTTGACCTGAGCGACCCACTGGAAAAGGAGATCGCCAACGTGGGTGTAATCGCGCTGGAAGACGCCGAAAGCGGACAACTGCGTTGGGTGGATACCGAAAACAGAGAGTGGCGAAGAGAATTCGGCGACACAGTGTCCCGACTGGCAGAAGGCAAGCGCGACGTTCTCACTGCCGCAGGCGTGGATCGTGTCAGCGTAACCACCGAGAAAGACTACGTTGCCGAAGTCGGAGCCTTCTTCAAGACCCGGCTACAAAGGCTGGGGCGATGATATTGCCTCTTGCTCCCGGGCAACTGTACTTCCCCTTCCGCGGTGGACGGCGCCGTATGAGCGCTTGGGGGTTGTTATCTCTCCTGGTTGCCACGGCGTTGTCCATTGTGGCCGTTGCCGCCGTGCCTGCCCAGAGCGGCCCGCCGCCCGGTGTCCGGGTATCCCTGGCGGCCGATTCTTCCGAGCTGACCGTGGGCGACCTGATAACGCTGAGCCTCGTAGTTTCACATCCCGAGGACTCGACAGTAGTTATTCCCCGGCTGGAACCGGAATGGGGGCCATTCGAGGTCCAAGGGCAGACGTCCGTGCAGACAGTTTCCCTCACCGACGGGTTCCGAACGGTCGCAAAGCAGTTTCGGGTTACGCTGTTTGCGCCCGGCACCTTTGAGACCCCGGATCTTCCCGTTTCAGTTCGCGGTCCTGATGGAACAGTGGTGCAGGTCTCACCCAACCCCATGCGGTTGACCGTGAACTCCGTATTGTCGTCCCCGGATGATGAACTGAAAGACCTCCGTCCTCCCGCAGACCTGACAACTCCGCTTTGGGAGCGGACGATAGTTCTCGTACTGATTGCGGTCGCAGTTGTTGTATTGCTGTGTGGAATCGCCTTTTCCTTCCTTCGCCGGTCGCGCCGTACCGACGCCCCAGCTGGACCCCCGCCGGACCTGCGTACTCCCTGGGAAGTCGCGACCCAGGAACTGGACCGGATTGCTGCCCTCGGCCTGCCAGGCAGAGGCGAGATGAAGGAGCATTACACCCTTTTGGCAGCGGCGCTGCGCACCTACCTGGGAGCGACATACCTGCGAAACGTGGGTGGCCAGGACGCTGACGAAATGTCGACGGAGGAAATTGCTGCAGGCATTTGGCAGTCGGCTCTCGATCACGGAAATTCCAGGCTGGTCATCGAGTTGCTCCAGGAAGCGGACCTAGTGAAGTTCGCCAACCACGAGCCAAACGCAGCCCGGGCGAACGAAGCCGCAGTCCTGGTACGGAGCATAGTTGAGGCCACGAAGCCGTCCGTTCCCGGGGCGCCGGGTCCTGCGCCTGCCGTACATGGAGCAGCCCCGTGAGCGATCTCAGCTTCGGGTCCCCGTGGCTGCTGTTTCTGCTGCTCGCAGTGCCTCTCCTGGCAGCGTTGCCCCGCTTGCGGCGAGGCCTGATGGGGCCTGCGGCAATGATATACGCCGACACCGGCCTGGTCTCCGCTGGCGGTCGGTCGGTGCGGCTCCGTCTGATGCCCTACGTTTCGGCCCTGCGGTTTATCGCATTGGCGCTGGTGATTGTCGCCGCCGCCCGGCCGCAGATAGCGGATGCCCGTGAGGTCATCCGAGGCGAAGGGGTGGATATAGCCATCGCCCTGGACATATCCGGCAGCATGGGACAGACGGACTTCGCCCCTCACCGGCTGGCAGCGGCAAAACAGATAATTGCCGAATTCATCGAGGAGCGGCAGTACGACCGCATCGGGCTGGTCGTTTTCTCTCAGGAGGCGTTTATCCAGAGTCCACCCACTTTAGACCACGATGTCCTCCTTCGCCTGCTGAGCGACGTGCACTTGGCAGACCAGCTGGGCATCGAAGACGGAACGGCCATCGGCAGCGGCTTGGCGACGGCCGCCAATATGCTGAAGGACTCCGACTCGGAAAGCCGGCTGGTTACCCTTCTCACGGACGGCGTAAACAACTCGGGTCCAGTTGACCCGATAACGGTGGCCACCGCTGCGGAAGCCCTTGACATCAAGCTGTACACCATTGGCGTGGGGACTACCCAGACCGGCGTTGCAGCAGAAGAGAGCCCCTTGGACGAGGAGACACTCCAGGAAATCGCGGACGTCACCAGCGCCAAATACTACCGGGCCACGGACACTGGAGGTCTGCGGGGCATTTACGCGGAGATCAACGCGCTGGAGAAATCGGAGGTCGAGGTCCTTGTCTTCACCCGCTATCGGGAGGTTCTGGCCTGGTTCCTGGCGCCAGCCCTGTTGCTGATTCTGCTTGAGGTGTTGCTCTCCCGAACCGCGTTCAGGAGGATACCGTAGAGGTTATGACCTTCGGAGCGCCGCAATTCCTGCTCTTGCTGGCTGCGCTGCCCGCGCTGGCGCTTTTCCTGTGGTGGGCGTGGGCCCGTCGTGCCGCAGCGCTACGGCGGATTGGTGATTCGGCCCTCCTAGAACGGCTGGGCCTAGCGGCTGGACGCGGAGTGCGCGGTTTCCGGCTGGCCCTCTGGTTTGTTGGTGTCGCGCTGCTGATCCTGTCCCTGGCGCGGCCCCAGTGGGGAAGCGACATCGAGATCGTTGAGCAGGGCGGCGTCCAGGTAATGGTCGCCCTGGATATCTCCCGCAGTATGCTGGCCCAGGACCTGAAGCCCACTCGACTCGACCGGGCAAAGCTGGAAATTTCCGACCTCATCTCCAGGCTGGAGGGAGACGAGGTCGGCATCGTGCTGTTCTCGGGGGCCAGCTTCATCCAATTCCCGCTGACTTCCGACTACGCCACTGCCCGCACCTACCTTAACCACGCCAGGCCCAACGCAATTACCCGACAGGGCACGGTCATCGGGGAGGCCATCGAGACGGCCATGGCAGGGTTCAGCACCGAGCGTGAGAATCAGAAGGTCATCGTCATCATGACCGACGGCGAAAATCATGAAGGCGACCCCGTTACCGCTGCTCGCGAGGCTGCGGGGCAGGGCGCAGTAATCTACACCGTGGGCTTCGGCTCGCCGGATGGAGGACCGGTGCCCGAGTATGACGAACGCGGGGAAATCACCGGCTACCGGCAGGATGCGCAGGGCCAGGTGCTCATCTCAAGAATCGATGAGGTAGCGCTGCAACAGGTCGCTGAGAGGGGCGGAGGCCGTTACTTCCGGGCAACTGACGGCGGCTCCATCGCCGGGTTGGCCGACGAGATTCAGGCGTTCCAGGACCAGAGCCTCCAGAGCGAGTTCAACCAGAGGAAGGTGGAGCGGTTCCAATTGTTCCTGCTCGCGGGCGCCCTCTGCTTGGCGCTGGCCGAGCTGACGACCGACCGGCTGTTTATTCCCCGGCGAACAAGGCGGCAAGCACCCTCGGAGGGAACCTGAGATGCCTGCACGCCAAATCCTGATTGTCGTTACGCTTCTCGCGGTCTGCCTGCTGGGCTGCGGTCCCACCCCGGCGCAAGTCAACAACTCGGGCCACGGGCCTTACCTGAACGGCGACTATACCAGCGCTCTTGAGTCCTATCTGGACGCGCAGGGCCGCGCTCCCGAATCCGGTGAGCCACACTACAACTCCGGCAACGCGCTCTACCGGACGGAGGAATACGAGGAAGCGCTGCAAAGCTATGACGAGTCGCTGCGGCGCTCCGGGGGCGAGTTGCGGGCCCGTGGGTTCTTCAACCGGGGCAATACCGCCTTTCAGCAGCAGAATTATCCTGATGCTGTCGAGGCGTACGAAGAAGTGCTTCGAATGAACCCGGAAGACGAGGACGCCAAGCACAATCTGGAACTGGCCTTGTCCCGGATGCCCCCGCAGGACCAGCAACAGCAGGAAGAAGAACAACAGGACGAGCAACAAGAAGAGGAAGAACAAGACGAAGAAGAGGACGAGCAGGAGCAGGATGAGCGGGACGCTGAAGCGGATGAGCAGGACCAGCCCATGACGGAGACCCAGGCAAGCCAGATCCTGGAATCTGTCGGCGAAGCTGCCCAGACCCTCCAGGAACGCCGAGGACAGGTGCTGGTCTCTCCCAAACCGCCCAGCGAGTTCGACTGGTAGAAAGGAACGTGACAGGTCTAACAACCATACGGCGATTCCTGACCGTCGTCTCCATCGCAATAGCGGCAATGGTGACGGTAGCCGTTCCTTCCGTTGGTGCCCAGTCGCCTCCCGGCGAGGCGTTGTTTATCAGGGCGTCGGTCGACAATGAACTCCTCTATCTGGGCCAGCAGATTACCTACAGCCTCAGGATATATCAGAGCATGGACGCCAACCTGTCCTCCGTGCGGGTGAGGTACGACCCGCCGGACTTTGCCGGTTTCTGGAACAGCCAGCAAACGAGACAGGACGAGTACAACGAAATGATAGGGACTGACGAGTACCGGGTGGTCGAGGTACAAACTGTGCTGTTCGCCAGCGTCGTCGGAGCCTGGAACATCGAACCCGCCGTCCTGGAGGTCTCGACCGGGACATCCGGCACTCCCGGTCGACTGGAGAGTGGCGCCGTGGCGGTGGAAGTGCGCCCCCTGCCCGTCCCGGAGCCGGAGGGGTTCACGGGGGCCGTGGGTAGCTTCGAGGTCTCCGCCTCTGCTGATGCCACCGGGAGCAAGCTCAACGAGCCTGCGCTGCTGACGTTCAGGATTTCGGGAGAGGGGAATATTGAGGCGCTTCCAGAACCCGACTGGCCCCAGTTTATCGGCTGGCGCGTCATCGAATCGCCGGTAAGCGTCGAAAGCCGGGTCGTGGCCGGACAGATCACCGGGAGCCGCGCTTACGAGATAGTCCTGATGCCGGAACAGGCTGGGGGGCTGACTATTCCCGAGATTCGTTATCCCTATTTCGACCCGGCCCTGGAGCGGTACGTTGAACTTGCCAGTGCCCCGATCGCTGTAAGCATCGGCGACGCGGCTGGCGCCCCTGCGGTCCCTTCACTGCCAGCCGTTGCGGATGTCGAGGAAGAAGTCCCGGAGGTGCGGCCCGTCAAGGCCGTGCCTCCGTCCCTGCGCCAACGCGGCACGGAGTTGGTGGAAAGCACAGGGTACTGGGTTGCTTGGGCCATACCCGCGCTGGTCATAGTCGGGGCAGTCGCATGGCGGAGGCGACTCGCCTCGCGGGAGGCCGCCCGCGCCGAGGTCCTGCGCAACAGCGCCCTTCCGGACTCCAGGGCGGGTTTGTCCAGAGCTGTTGCCTCCGGCAGCGACCCCAGGCTAGCCGGTTACGAGGCGCTGCTCTCCTACCTTTCCACCCGGTTGGAAACGCAGGTGAGCGGGATGACCCGTGAAGCGCTCCTCCGCAGGTTACGTCAGGCGGGGGTATCGTCCGATCTGGAAGAGAGGGTGGCCGACATACTGACTGCGGGCGAGTCGGCCAGGTACACCCCCCCCGAGGCCAACGCCGGCGGCACTGGGAACTACGCCGAACGCGCCTCGCAGCTATTGGGCGAAATCGAGGGGGCATTGACGGCATGAACCGGCGGATGAGCGTCGCCATGGGCCTGTTATCGGCTTTCGCCATCTTCGCGGCGCTGGCGAGCGGCGTCATGGCCCAAGAACCGTCAGCTGATCAGAAGATGGCCGAGGCCAACCGGCGGTTCGAGCGCGGGGAGTTCGCCGAGGCAACCCAGCAATATGAGGCCCTGATCGGCCTGGGATACCGCGACACCGCCGTCTACTATAACCTGGGCAATGCCTACCTTGAGGATGGCGACCTGGGGCGGGCCGTCCTCAACTACCTGCGGGCCGAGGAACTATCGCCCCGGGACCCGGACGTCATAGCCAACCTAGACCTGGCCCGCAGCCGGACGGTGGACCAACTTCAGGCCGAGGGGGACTCACTGGTCGCCAGTGTGGCGGACTTTGGGCGGCGGTGGGCCACGGCCACTGAATTCGGCGTCGCGGCGCTGCTGTTGTGGGCCGTTGTGGGGCTGTCGGTCGCGACGATCATCATCCGGCCAACCATGCGAAGGGGGTCCATTCTCCGTGGCGGAGCGGTTCTCGCCTTCCTGGCCATGCTCATACCGCTGGCGCTGCTGCTGAGCATGCTTTACTCCAATCCCTACGAAAACACTGCAGTGGTGACCGCGAGGACCGTTGAAGTATCGAGCGGACCGGGACCTCAGTACGGTGAGGAATTCGCCCTGCACAGCGGCGCACAGGTGCGGCTGGTGGACTCCCGCCACGGCTGGCTGCAGGTCGCCCTGCCCGGCGGCGAGCTGCAGGGCTGGCTCCCGTCCCACGCCATCGAGCCCGTGGGGCGGGACGGGGGCGGGTAGTCCTATGCGCAGAGATTCGGAGGACGAAATTCACCATTTCAATAAGACCAAGTATTGCTATCTCTTAGCCCCCGCGTCGACCAAGAGTTGTACCATCTCAGTCATACCATAACCGGATGCTATTTTGAGAGGGGTTGTACCGTTATACCAAGCCCATGAAGATTCGCAATCTGCGTTAACATTCGCACCTGCATCGACGAGAATTCGAGCTGTTTCGATGCTGTCGTAGTTTATAGCATTACATAATACAGTTTCGCCTCTCGCGTTAACGTCTGCACCTACATCAACAAGAACTTGGACAGTGTCGGTAAAGTCGTAATTTACTGCTATGTAAAGGGGCGTCCTTCCTCTCTCGCATTCTGCGTTAAAGTCCATTTCCACTTTGGCAAGGATCTTTACCGTCTCGGTATCGTCGTAGCCTACCGCTATACAAAGGGCAGAATTGTCGGGGGTTATTTGCTCATCCGAGGGCCCCGTCGTGGGGGCAGGCCTGGGTGTCGCCGTCGGATATGGTGTCGCCGTGGGCAATGGTGCAGGAGTGTATGTTGGCTGCGGAGTGTAGGTGGGCTGTGGCGTAGCCGTCGGATTCGGAGTGGCCGTCGGGTTGGGCGTGGCAGTCGGTACAGGGGTGCCTGTAGGGTTGGGTGTCGGAGTCGGGACGGGTGTGCCAGTCGGATTGGGTGTGGGTGTAGGCAATGGGGTGGGCGTTGGCACCGGCGTGTAGGTAGGATTGGGCGTCGGAGAGGGTTGCGGCGTGAGGGTCGGCTCAGGCGTATTCAGCTCTATGGTGGGCGGCTGGTCGCCCAAAACCGGGGACTCCTCAGTAGGGAGAGTCGAGAACATTCCCGCTGGCGCTGTGGGAGACGGCGCCTGTCCGTCGGCGGAACCGCCGCAGGCGAGTAACGTCAGCAGTGCAACCATGCTGGCAGTCAGCCTCAATACCGTTAGGGTCAGTCCGTATGTGCGATCGTGATTGCTCACGTTTCGGTTCCTCCCCGTCGGAAATAAGCTGATTCGCGGATCTGGCCACCTAATTTGCAACATTACTGTGCAAATTCAACATATATTTCGTTTGTGAGATCATAGATATACTCTCTGAATTTAGTAGGGCTGCTTTCGTCAAAAAAGCGAAGATGAGTGATCCGCAGCCCATCCCACGAGTTCCATGTACGGCTGGTCTTCCCACACACTGTCTTGGACTCGTAGCCGCGGAGAGGCCCCAACTCTTCAACCCTCACGTACACCTTGCTTGATCGGTCGAGCTCCTTGCCGGCGAAGCTGCATCCCTTCAGATCCCCAAGTAGCATATATGTAACTGCGCCGACAGAAGAATCGTCGGTGAACCTCGTCGGCACTCCCCAAACGATGCCGCCATCCCGCAGAGTAACTTCGGTATAGCCAATATGGCAGTGTGCTTCTAGCGCTGCACGGGAAGCAAAAGACTCAGGAGATGGCGAAGGCTGGCTGGGCGTCGAAGAGCCGGTGTAGTCTTGGAACCATTCAGTCAGAGACTGGAAGGCTTCATTTGTTGCATCCGGAGTCGCCACGGAGGCCCTGCCCCTACCATCACCCGCGGCTGCCAGTTCTTCCAAGATTCTCAAGTCATAATCTCCGATGTCTCCATAGGCCAAGCCGAAAAGAATTATATTTACTGGAGCCTGTTCTATCTTAGAGACGACCGAGGAGAGGGAATGCCGACTGTCAGTATCCTCTCCGTCAGTAAGCACGATGATGATGTTTGCCCGTTCTTGGGACCCTATGTCGTTCAGCAAGTCCACGGCGTAGGCGACTGCATCGTATAGGGCAGTATCGCCGCCACTACAGAGGTTTGCCACTTTACCCGGCCACAGATTTTCCGTTGCGCCAAAGGGCTGCAATTCGATTTCTACTTCGACGCTGTCGTCAAACCCGATGAGAGCGATGTATTCCAGCGGGTCTTCAACGCGATTTACGAAGTCCATGATGGCGGTCTGAAGCTTGGCAATCTTACTGCCTTCCATGCTTCCACTGGTATCAGCAAGTATTATTATGTTGGCGTCTGCGCCGATGATCCCTCCCGGCGTGCCCTGCGGCTGTGGCTGACCAGTTTGATGAAGCGTGGGTGTAGGGTTGGTCACGCCAGCAGGCGCGGGTATGCTTCGGGAAGCCGGACTGGGCGTGTACGTGGGTTGAGGCATGGCCGTCGGCACTGGTGTGCCGGTCGGATTGGTTGTCGGTGTTGGCGCAGGGGTACCTGTCGGGTTGGGTGTGAGAGTAGGCACGGGTGTGCCGGTCGGGTCGGGTGTTGGCGTGGGCAGTGGAGTGGGTGTTGGCACCGGCGTGTAGGTCGGATTGGGCGTGGGAGTCGGTTGTGGCGTGGGCGACGGCTCCGGCGTGTTCAGCTCGATTGTGGGCGGCTGGTCACCCACGACCGGGGATTCCTGGGTGGGGAGAGTCGAGAACATGCCCGCTGGCGCCGTGAGAGACTCCGCCTGTTCGTCGTCGGAACCGCCGCAGGCCAGCAGCGCCAACAGTGCGACGACGGTGGCCGCGGCTCTAAGAAACGCGATGGATGACTTTCCCAGAAGATATGTCCTGAGCATTCCCTAGTACCCAGTCAACTTGGTATCAGCAATTGTTTAAGAAATCGGCCAATTAGGCTATCCTGCCTGGTAGGAAGTATTGATGGCGGGGGTGGCAGTGATGGTCAGGGACAAGTACGCAGTGCGGCTGGCGCCGGAACAGAGGGAAGAACTCCAGCATTTAATTCGGGTCGGCAAATGCTCCGCCCGAGTGACCGCCAGGGCGCGGATTCTCCTCAAGAGCGGCGACGGTTGGGCGGCTCCGCAGGTGGCGGAAGCCTTGGATGTGGCGCTGGGAACCGTGTACCGGGTCAAGCAGCGTTTTACCAAGGAGGGGTTGGCCGGGGCCCTGTGGGACCGGCGCCAGGCCAACCGGCATCGGAAGTTGGATGACCGGGGCGAGGCGCACCTGGTCGCCTTGGCCTGCAGTCCGGCGCCGGAGGGCCATGACCACTGGACCCTGCGCCTGCTGGCTGGGAAGGTGGTGGAGTTGGGGTTGGCGTCCTCCATGTCCCACGAAGGAGTGCGTAAGCGGCTCAAAAAAACGCTCTCAAACCGTGGCAGAAGAAGGAATGGTGTATTCCTAAGGTGAGCGCCGAGTTCGTGGCCAACATGGAGGACGTGTTGAACCTGTATGCCGAACCCTATGACCCCCAAAGGCCGGTGGTCTGCTTTGACGAGACCTCCACCCAGTTGTTGGCGGAGACCCGGCCATCTCTGCCGCCCCGGCCGGGACTTCCGCTGCGGCAGGACTACGAGTACCGCAGGGAGGGTACGCGCAACCTGTTCCTGGCCTGTGAGCCGTTGGCGGGCTGGCGGCAGGTGGCGGTGACCCAGCGGCGTACCATGCAGGATTTCGCCCAGCAGATGCGTTGGCTGGTGGACGAAGCTTACCCGGAGGCCGAGGTCCTGCGGGTGGTCATGGACAATCTGAACACTCATCGTCCAGCGTCCCTGTACGAGACGTTCCCGGCGGCGGAGGCCCGGCGGATTGCCAAGCGGCTGGAGTTCCACTACACCCCCAAGCACGGCAGTTGGCTGAACATGGCCGAGATTGAGTTCAGCGTACTGTCCCGAGCCTGCCTCAAGCAGCGGCTCCCCGATGAAGCGGCGCTCCGGCGGGAAGTCCAAGCCTTGGTCACCGAGCGCAACGCCGCCGGGGCCACCATCAACTGGAGGTTCAACACCCAGGATGCCCGAACCAAACTTCACCGCCTTTACCCTTTTGATTCCACGGTTGACTGAGTACTAGTTTACCCCAAGTCGCTTATAAGCAGCGGCTCTCCCCTGGATTCCTGCCTATCCGCTTCGGGTCAATTAACGGGCTCCTTCGTCAAGGAGAATTTGCAATATCTCCTTGTTGTCTTCCCGCACTGCGCGCTCCAGGGCCGAGTGGCCGAAAGCATCGATTATATTGATATTGGCTCCGGCCTCGGCCAGAATCCGCACCATCCCACTTTCTCCTTTCAGAATGGCGCGGTGAAGGACCGGGTCGCCGAATGTATTCTTCGCGTCCACATTGGCGCCCGCCTCCAGGAGAAGGGCCACCATGCCGCTGTCCCCCTTGTCGATAGCTGCGTGAAGTGGCGGCTCCCCGAAAGCGTTGACCTCATTAACGTCTGCTCCCCCTTCCACGAGAATGCGCACCATCTCGCTGTCGCCCTTGGCAATGGCGGAGTGCAGGGCCGTACTACCCAAAGGCGACGCCCCGCCTGCCGGGGCAGCCGAGCCTGTGACGCGTGCGGAAGTGGACGACGGCACAGTGGACGAGGACGGTTCGGGACTATCCGCAAAGAAGCCCACCGCCAGTACTGCGAGCACCGCTAGCACAACAAGGGACAGCCCGCCCGCCGCCAGCTTCAGGAAACGGCCCGACACTATGCGTCTGCCGCTCAGCTCCTTCATGGCTCGATCCTTCCGGGGCAAATCGTGGCTGATCATATCGCAATCCCTGATAGTAACGTCAGTTATTCCGTGGCGCCCGCGGCGATCAGAATCCGCTCTATCTCCGTGTGTCCTCTCCAGCGGGCTACGTACAGCAACGACTCGCCATTGGCCCTTCTCAAGTTCACGTCAGCGCCTGCGTCGATGAGAGTGTCCAGGGCCTCCGTTTTGCCTCGCCAGACAGCGGTGTACAAGAGCGGGTCACCGTCGGCGTCTTTGGCGTTGACGTCCGCGCCGGCGTTCACGAGAATCCTCAGGGCCTCCGTTTTGTCTCGCCAGACAGCGGTGTACAGGAGCGGGTCTCCGCTGGCATCCCTAGCGTTGACGTCGGCCCCTGCCTCGACGAGTATCTCCAGGGCCTCGATTCTATCCCGCCAGACGGCAGTATAGAGCATGGGGTCGTTGTCTGTGTCTTTAGCGTCAACGTCTGCCCCGGCTTCGACGAGAATCTGCACTTTTTCAGGTTCGGCCCGGCAGACGACGGTGTACAGGAGCGGGTCGCCGTCGGCGTCTCTGGCGTTTGCGTCCGCACCCGCAGCAACAAGACTTCGCACCTCGTAGACGGTGCCCGCCCAAATAGCGCGGTAGAGGACTTGGTCTCCCTGAGGCAACGGCGTTGAGGCAGAATCTGAAGCCGCCCGCGGTGCCTGAGCAGGCACGGCCGTCGCATTGGAGGCGGCTGCGGGCGCAGGTGTAGAGGTGGCCTCAGGGTTGATGGTAATTTCAGGAGCACGGTCAGGCTGACCGCCGCGGCAGGCCAGCATCGCCAAGGAGGCCAGCACGGCCACTACCAGGGGCAAGAGCAACCTTGCCGAATGGTGTTCCTGTTTGGAATAATTCATGCTTCTCCCTTGCCAGCAGACAGTAGCCGTCTGGTCACGAAAACTGGATTTCCCTAGAATCGGTCTTCCCTATTAGCACCCAGATACCGTCAGTAATCGTACCTTGACTACCGATGACGTCAGTTGATCTCCAGCCACTCTAAGTCAGCCCCGCAGGTGCCAACGCTCTCGGATACATATCCAGTAACGCTGAACGAAGCAATCTCGCCTGCCGCCATATCCCCCAAGACGTCAATTCCCACGAAGCTACCGTTGAACGTGCCCTCAACCCTGACATTTTCCACAGCCCTGCTCGCAGTGACGGTTCCGGCGATGGTGATCCTGTAGCTGTCAATGCCCGGCGTCAGCTGCTCTCCCTCGCAGCTGGTGATGGTCCCGGTAACCGCCTTGCCCGTCGGCTTGGGGGTCGGTGTCGGTGTCGGGTCGGGCTCCGGGGCAGCCTCCACGGCAACGGTCACTGAGACCGAGCAGTTGTTGGTGGTGTCGGACTCGCCGGACACGGAGTCCACGCAGGCGCCGTAGTAGTAGGTGCCGGCGGTATCGGGCGCGGTCAGATCGTTTATGGACTCATCGCTGCTTCCCCCCGACGAAACATGAGCCCGGACACCGAGTCCGTCCCGACTTCCGTATCGCCGGTGGTGATGGTTCCCCCAACACTGAGCCCGGACACCGAGTCCGTCCCGACTTCCGTATCGCCGGTGGTGATGGTGGAATCGGAGGAGCGATAGTAGCGTAGCGTGGTCGAGCCGACGAAACATCGCCGCCGTTGCGGACGCGCTAAGGGTGAAGGAGTCTCCTGTTTCCAGCGTGCTGTCGTCCACCGTCGGCGTGTCCACTCAGGTCCGGGGTTGCGGCGGCGCTGACGGTCACTGCCACCCCGCTGGACTTGTTGGTAGCATCGGACTCCCCTGAAACGGAGTCCACGCAGGTGCCGTAGTAGTAGGTGCCGGCGGTATCGGGCGCGGTCAGGTTTATGGACTCATCGCTGCTTCCCCCCGCAATGAGCCCGGACACCGAGTCCGTGACTTCCGTATCGCCGGTGGTGATGGTGGAGTCGGAGGAGCGGTAGTAGCGCAGCGTGGTCGACGCCGACGAAGCATCGCCGCTGTTGCGCACTATTGCGCTAAGGGTGAAGGAGTCTCCTGTTTCCAGCGTGCTGTCGTCCACCGTCGGCGTGTCCACTGTCAGGTCCGGGGCAGTATCGGCATCGGTGGTGGCCGAGTCGGTGTTCGACGCCGGGCCGGTGCCCTCTGAGTTGATGGCCGACACCCGGTAGTGACGCGTGCTTCCGGCAGTCAGACCGGTGTGGCTGTAGCTGGTTCTGGTGGAATCGGTATCGGCCACAAGGTTGCTCCAGCTGGATCCATTGTTCGAAACCTCGATCCTGTATCCGGTGATGTCCGCCCCGCCGTCGTCGGAGGGGGCCCTCCAGGAAAGGTCGATCTCCGTCTGGCCATCAGCAGCGGCCGTCAGGGCGGTGGGTGCGTCGGGCTCCTCAGCCGTTTCCCCGGCAGTTACAGTGACCTGGAACAGGTCCGCAGACGCACCCGATGCACCGTTACTGTCTCCGGCGTCAACAGCGACGATGGTCTCCCCTACGGCGGTGGAACGCAGGCTCAAAATGCCGGTCTTGGTGTTGACGATCCCACTAAGGATTCCATTCGTCCTGAACCTGAAGCCATAGCTGGTTATGTCGTCACCGTCCGGGTCAGTGAATAGACCGGAGAGGTCCACTGTGAATGATTCACCCAATTTCACGATCCTGTCGTCAACATCCCCGGTAAGCTGAGGAGGCCGGTTTGTTCTCGATACCGTTACAGTCGCCGCGCTCGAGCAGTTGTTCGTCGTATCGGATTCCCCGGTAACCGATTCCACACACGCGCCGTAATAGTAAGTGTCAAGTGCGGACGGCGCTGGGGTTGCGGCCGACTTGTCTACGCTGCCGGAAGGGCTAAGACCATCCACAGAGAGATAGCCCGGCGTCCCGGCTGTCGGGACTACCCGGTCGCTAGTGGTGATGGTCGCATCGGTGGAGCGGTAGTAGCGCAGCGTGGTCGAGCTTGATAAACCATTGCCCTGATTGCGTACCGTAACGTTCATAGTGAAGTACTGACCGGGGACCGGGCTGCTGTTGCTGACTGTGAATTTCGTTACTATCAGGTCCGGCGCGGGAGCCGCGCCAACGGTTACGGCCACCGCGGCCGAGCAGTTGTTGGCCGTGTCGGACTCATCGGACACGGCGTCCACGCAGGCGCCGTAGTAGTAGGTGCCCGGCGTGTCGGGCGCGGTCAGGCTTATGGACTCGTTTCCGCTGCTGGACGCGTTGAGGCGGGACACCGAGTCCGTCCCGGCAACCGTGTCGCCGGTGGTGATCGCAGAGTCGGTGGACCGGTAGTAGCGCAGGGTCGAAGACGCCGATATCCCGTTGCCCTGGTTGCGAACCGTGGCGCTCAGGGTGAAACTTTCCTCAGCGTCCGGGGCGCTCTCGCTGACCGTGGGCCGGTCCACCACCAGGTCCGGCGCGGGAGCCGCGCCCACCGTCACAGCCACCGCGGCCGAGCAGTTGTTGGCCGTGTCGGACTCGTCGGACACGGAGTCCACGCAGGCGCCGTAGTAGTAGGTGCCCTGCGTGTCGGGCGCGGTCAGTCTGACCGACTCGTCTCCGCTGCTGGACGCGTTGAGGCGGGACACCGAGTCGGTGTCCACCTCCGTGTCGCTGGCGGTGATCGTCGAGTCGGTGGACTGGTAGTAACGCAGGGTCGAAGACGCCGATGTCCCGTTGCCCTGGTTGCGAACCGTGGCGCTCAGGGTGAAACGCGCACCAGCCTCAGGAGCGCTCTCGCTGACTGTGGGGGTGTCCACAATCAAGTCCGGCGCAGGAGCCGCGCCTTCCCTTTGGGCAGGGTTGCCGCTGTCAATCGCCGAACAACCTGCGTCGTTGCATGCGGCTATCCAATAGTAGTTCCTATCGTTGTCCGGGTCGGCGTGAGTGTAGGAGGTGCCACTGACGTTACCTGCCACCTCTTCGCAGAAGCTCGGACTGCCTCCACTCAATCGGCAACTGGAGCCGAAGTCGTCGTCGTGGTAGACCTTGTAGTAACCGGCATTTGGAACCGGATCCCATGAGACGACCGTCGCCGAACCCTGCCAGATGTATCTTTGATTGGATGGGGCGACAAGCGCTGCCGCGACGGTTACAGCCACCGCAACAGAGCAGTTATTGGCCGCGTCGGACTCGTCGGACACGGTGTCCACGCAGGCCCCGTAGTAGTACGTGCCCGGCGTATCGGGCGCTGTCAGGGCGACCGATTCGCCACCGCCCTCCGCTCCGTCAAGTCGGGATACCGAGTCCGTGCCCACTTGGGCGTCTCCCGAGGTGATCGTCGAGTCGCTGGATTGGTAGTAGCGCAGAGTAGTGAACGCCGACGAGCCACTGCCCTGGTTGCGAACGGTGGCGTTCAGGGTGAATCGCGCTCCCGCCTCCGGGGTGCTCTCGCTCACCGTGGGCCTGTCCACCACCAGGTCCGGCGCGGGAGCCGCGCCAACGGTTACGGCCACCGCAACCGAGCAGTTGTTGGCCGCGTCGGACTCGTCGGACACGGTGTCCACGCAGGCCCCGTAGTAGTACGTGCCCGGCGTATCGGGCGCTGTCAGGGCGACCGATTCGCCACCGCCCTCCGCTCCGTCAAGTCGGGATACCGAGTCCGTGCCCACTTGGGCGTCTCCCGAGGTGATCGTCGAGTCGCTGGATTGGTAGTAGCGCAGAGTAGTGAACGCCGACGAGCCACTGCCCTGGTTGCGAACGGTGGCGTTCAGGGTGAATCGCGCTCCCGCCTCCGGGGTGCTCTCGCTCACCGTGGGCCTGTCCACCACCAGGTCCGGCGCGGGAGCCGCGCCAACGGTTACGGCCACCGCAACCGAGCAGTTGTTGGCCGCGTCGGACTCGTCGGACACGGTGTCCACGCAGGCCCCGTAGTAGTACGTGCCCGGCGTATCGGGCGCTGTCAGGGCGACCGATTCGCCACCGCCCTCCGCTCCGTCAAGTCGGGATACCGAGTCCGTGCCCACTTGGGCGTCTCCCGAGGTGATCGTCGAGTCGCTGGATTGGTAGTAGCGCAGAGTAGTGAACGCCGACGAGCCACTGCCCTGGTTGCGAACGGTGGCGTTCAGGGTGAATCGCGCTCCCGCCTCCGGGGTGCTCTCGCTCACCGTGGGCTTGTCCACCACCAGGTCCGGCGCGGGAGCCGCGCCAACGGTTACGGCCACCGCAACCGAGCAGTTGTTGGCCGCGTCGGACTCGTCGGACACGGTGTCCACGCAGGCCCCGTAGTAGTACGTGCCCGGCGTATCGGGCGCTGTCAGGGCGACCGATTCGCCACCGCCCTCCGCTCCGTCAAGTCGGGATACCGAGTCCGTGCCCACTTGGGCGTCTCCCGAGGTGATCGTCGAGTCGCTGGATTGGTAGTAGCGCAGAGTAGTGAACGCCGACGAGCCACTGCCCTGGTTGCGAACGGTGGCGTTCAGGGTGAATCGCGCTCCCGCCTCCGGGGTGCTCTCGCTCACCGTGGGCCGGTCCACCACCAGGTCCGGCGCGGGAGCCGCGCCCACCGTGACAGCCACTGCGGGCGAGCAATTGTTCGCCGTGTCGGACTCGTCGGACACGGAGTCCACGCAGGCGCCGTAGTAGTAGGTGCCCGGCGTGTCGGGCGCGGTCAGGGCGACCGATTCGCCACCGCTCTCCGCGGCGTCAAGTCGGGATACAAAGTCCGTACTCATCTGGGTGTCGCCCGACGTGATCGTCGAGTCGGTGGACTGGTAGTAACGCAGGGTCGAAGACCCCGATGTCCCGTTGCCCTGGTTGCGAACCGTGGCGCTCAGGGTCAAACGCGCACCAGCCTCAGGAGCACTGGTGTCCACCGTGGGCCTGCCCACCACCAGGTCGGGAACGGAAGCAATATCAGTGCTAGCCTCGGCGACGTTCGACGGTGACCCGGTGCCTGCAACATTAATGGCCGAGACCCGATAGTGTCTCGTGCTGCCCGCCGCCAAGCCAGTGTGGGTGTAACCGGTGGCAGAGGCGCCTGTGTTGGATACCAGATCGCTCCAGGACGAGCGGTTGGTCGACACCTCGATGCGATAGCCGGTTATCCTCGACCCGCCATCGCTGGCCGGCGCGCTCCATCCTAGGTCTATGAGCGTCTGGCCGTTTCCTGTCGCCGTCAGACCCCCGGGCGCCCCTGGCGGAGTCAACATAGCCGTGGTTGTCCCGCTGGAGGTAGCTGACCAGGGGCCTTCCCCGGCGCTGTTGATCGCTCTCACCTGCACGTCGTACCGGGTGTTGGCTCTCAGGCCGGCCTGCGTGACTCTCAGGGCGCCTAACCCTGTCCATACGTTCCTATTCATAGTCCAGTTGCTGTCGCCCTTGTTGGGCGCGTCGCTGCGGATGTGCCGAAGGCCGTAGGAGGTGATGGTCGCGCCGCCGGTCTGGAGAGGGGCGCGCCAGACCACGGTCAGAGAGTTTGTGCCGGGACCGACTGACGTTATGCTTGCGGCGCCTGGCACGGTCGGAGTGGGCTGCTCGGGCTGGGTGACAGTCGGAAGAACGAAGAAGCCGTGGCCCCAGTCGTTGTTGGGGTCGGGACTACTTATGCGCTGCTCGGCGTTCTCCTTCAGGTAGGACACCACCTGCGCGGGGGTGTAGTTTGGAAACCGCTGCCGGACGAGAGCAGCCATGCCGGCGACGTGGGGCGAGGCCTGGCTGGTGCCGCAGAAGCCTTCTCCACCTGTGGCTGTTTCCCCGCAGTTGACGGCGACCACCTCGGGCTTGATGCGTCCATCAGGCGTGGGACCCCGGCTGCTGAAGCCGGAAAGTACGCTTACGTCGTACCATGGGGCTGCGCCCACGGCCAGCATGCCGGGATTGGCGCTCTCCGCGGGATTGATGATGCTCCCGGCCCCGGAAGAGCTCAGCGTGAGCCTCGTTGGCCCCCACCCGATCAACTGGATCCAGTCCGGTTCCGGGCCGCCCCAGTGTGCTACCATGATGTCAAACGTGGCAGAGAGCCTCGCCCATTCGTAGGGATTGTGGCCCTCCCCTCCCGATTGCAGGTCGATGCTCTGCAGGGCGATTTTGTCCGTTCCCGGGACCAGTGCAAACAGATCAAGGTCAGAATCCGCCCCACCCCAGTCGTCTTCCCACCTCAGCTCGAGCCGGCCGCCAATATACGAATTGCTATTCTTGATTTCGGACCCCGAGAACCTTAGAAACCTGACTTCTTCCCCATCAATGATTTCGCTGGTGTAATCGAAAGGGCCTCGCTGGAACCATGTCCCCCGAGCCTGATTCCCGGCTGCGTTGACCCAGACGATGCCCGCCGCAACTGCCTGGTCAATAGAGTTGAGCGGGCTGACCGATAAAGGGGAGGTGCCATCTCCCGGTCCATCGAACGACCAGAGTCTTGAGTGGTTGATCACCGAGACCCCTTCGGAGATCATCCAGTCGACGGCGTCCCTCAGTTCCGACGGTGTTTGAGGGTCTGATATGTAGAGCGTCGCCTCGGGAGCGATGTCCATGACCGACTCGGAAACGATGGAGCCGTGGGTACCCCCATCGGAGCAGTTGGCTAGGCTTGGAGAATGTTGCCCAAGCCAGGTATAGCACCGCGCTTCGACGGTTGCCGGAACTTCGGACCCCATAATGTCCGCAAACCCCGAAAATCCACGATCGATCACACCAACCTTGATGCCCCGCCCGGAGTAGCCCGCGTCGTTCCAGGTTTTGGAGCCGTGTGCCTCGGGGCCCTGGCCTGTAACTTGCGGCGTTCCCTGGGTCTCGCCTGGCGGCTGTATCTGGTCTACCCGCAACACACCCGGCTGCTGGGAGGCCTGACCCAGCAGGAGAATCGGGACATACGCCTCGATGTAGTCCTCGCCGGCGTTGATGTTCGATGCCCCGTTCGCCCTCAGGAATGCGACCACGCCGTCAACATTGCCGGAAAGAGTGATGATCACCCCCACGGACTCTCCCCGGTGCAACGGCGCTTCCTTCGCGGCCTCCTCAGCGGTGATTTCACCGGCCTCGACCCGGTCTATCAATCTGTTGATCGCAGAGTCGGCCTTGGGGTGCTTCACCTCGGACTTCTTGGGAATGGCGATTCGAATGGTCGGGCCGGCAGAGGGAACTGAAGTGGGATCGGTTGAAGGAGCGGACGTTTGCGCGACAGGTGTCGCCGGAACGGCTCCGGGCGTGGATTCAGCCTCCACCACGGCCACGGGGTACGGCGTCGCCGTCGGGTAAGGCGTCGCCGTCGGATAGGGAGTGGCTGTCGGATAGGGAGTCGCGGTCTGGTCAAGTTCGACCGTAATATCGGAGTCCGAATCGTCATCGCCGCCCGTGGATGTTGCGGCAGGCGGAGTGGCGAATATGACCGACCGCGCAGTGGGCGAAGGCGCTGGCTCTTCCGTGGAATCGCCGCAGGCCAGTATCGCCACCAAGGCCAGGAAGACCGCCGTTGACTGTGCCAGTATTTTAGCGATACGTAACATGCCATTGAGGCAATTCATGGAATGTCCCCGGACCGACCGGGCCGAGGCTGGCGCCGAAGGACCATCCCGATTCGGCATGAATCGTTGCGCTCTTCCGGGTGTCAGGCGCAGGCCCGGGATCAAGTTCCTATCTCCCAATCGTCCAGCAGGCCGTTGCGTACTGCCCAGACCACCAGCTCCCGCTTGGTCCCGATGCCCAGCTTGTTCTGGATGCCGGCGACAGCGTTGCGGATGGTAACCCACTTGTTACCCCTGGCATCGGCGATTTCGGCGTATGTCAGCCCCTGGCTGAACAGTGTAAGTATTTCCCGTTCCCGCTCGGTCAGTCTGATAGTCCCTGGCGGGCTGACCTGCTCGGACCCAAATCGGATCCCGGAGAATGCCCGCTTTACAACCTCCTTGGGTATCCGATATTCCCCCTGGGCAACATCTCGGGCGGCGCGCAACAGGTGCTCTTTGCCCGAGTACTTCTGCAGAAATCCCGTCGCCCCTGCGGCGAACGATTCCACCACGGCGTCCTCCTCCGAAGAGGCAGTAAGCATCAGCACCTTGGTCTCGGGCAGCGAGTCGGTGATTTCACGACAGGCCTCGATCCCGTCCTTGAGCGGCATCATCACGTCCATGATGATCACGTCGGGCTTGAGGTTCCGGGCTCCTCTCACCCCTGAGTCGCCGTCCCCGGCCTCTCCAACCACCTCGAATTCGCCCGACCGCTCCAGTACTTCCCGGAGGCCGTCCCGCATGATTTCATGGTCGTCTACAAGCATCACCTTTGTCAGCGCCGTTGATGACAAGTCATTCGCCTCCTGGTCCAGAACTCACATGGAAGGACGCAAGTTACGGCCGCACCGCGCCCGGACTCGCCGGGTCCCGCTTCCAGCCATCCGCCCATGCGCTCGGCGTCCGCTCTCATGTTCCTGAAGCCGTGCCCTCGGTCTTCGTAGTCGTCAGGGATCCCGATTCCGTCATCCGATACAGACAACCTGATCACGTCATCGTCAAAGACCAGTTCTATAGTGATTCTGCCAGCCTGTGAGTGACGCAGGGCGTTGGTCATAGCGTTGTGCGCGATTGAGAATAGCCGCCGGCGTGTGGCCGTGGGAAGGCGCGGCTCCAAGCCGGTCTGGACCAATTCCGTCGGGATGGATGTGATCGTACTGAAAGACGAGGCGTGGGAGCGCAACACCCGGCTCAACTCCCGTCCTTCGAATATCGCGCCGGCGTCGATGGGATGTCTCAGCTCCCACATCGTGGATTTCGACAGCGTCAGAGTTGCATTCAGCTTGGCTGAAAGCTCCTCTTTATTCTTGCTGTCCTGAGCGTCGGCCAGCTCGATAGCTGTCTCCAGACCCAGTCCGATCAGGTACGCCGACTGCGCAATCGTGTTGTGAATGGTCTGGGAAAGCTCGGTCCGCTCCAGTTGAAGCTCCCGTTCCCGCTGCACAGCCTCCCGCCTTCTCTGCCGGTCGGACCTCGACTTGGTTCGCTCAAACAGGGTAACAAGGCTCACCGCTGCCACAACCGCGTACATGGTGATGATGCCGGTCAGCAGGGCTTGGTCTTGCCATATCTCGAAGGCGCCCCGGGGCTCGGCTGCCACGCTCAACGCCAAGTGCACCGCCGTTACTAATGTTGCCCCAGCGACGGCGGTTCTGAAGGACGTGCACGCTGCGGCAAACATGGCAAGAGCGGCGTAATACATAACGAAAAAGGAATTCCCGGAACCGGTCGCGATTGTGAGACCTGCGGTGAGCATTACCACGTCCATAGAGCTGAGGGCGAGAACCCAACGCCATGTGACCGTCAGCCGGGCCTCGAAGCGGTAGAGGACATAGGTGTTCACTGCCAGCAGTAGCCCGGCGAACAGCGTGTGTGCGACATACGCAGGGTGTGCGAAATTTACCTGGTGGTGGAGCTGCACCAACCAGGCAATTACAACAAACCACCTGAGCCACAACGAGATTCTGAGGCCAGTTCGCAGGTAGTCCACTCCGGCCAGTCTGAGCAGACTGGAAGGCCGTGCGGCATCGTTTCGGGAAACAGCGTCCATTTTCAAGCCTCCACCTCACAAGTATACGCGGCGCAGACAAGTAGGACAGGTTCGTGTGAATCTCAAGGAGCGTGTACGATTGAATCCTTCCAGTAAAGGTGCGAAAGAACCTTACGGCAGGGGATGGTGGAAGGCGACATCGCGGCAGTTGCGCTTCGGGGTCGATTCGTCCTACAGGATGAACCCGGCGATGGACAAGCCCTGCATCGGGAAGGGAATTCTTCGCGGAGTCCTGTTATTGCCGTCAGTCGCCTTCCAAGTGTACCAGGCCGGAGTGTCAATGGCGGAGGCATGTTGGGCCACTGGGGCGGAGTAAAACTGTACCACCTGGTTGTCGATGTCCAGCGAAAACGTCCTCGCTAACTGGCCAGCATAAATGTCACATTCACTCCATGGAGAATGTGACTTTGACTCAGAAAGAACAGACGAGACTCCAGGTTCTCAACAGTCTACTGGCTGAGCACATGACACTGGACCAGGCAGCCACACTGATGGGCGTCAGCTCCCGACACACCAGGCGCATCCTGGCGGCTTACCGGGAGAAAGGCGCTGCCGCCGTTGCTCACGGCCACCGGGGCCGCGAACCGACCAACGCTATTCCCGAGGCGACCAGGAGCAGGGTGGTTCACCTGGCTCGCACGATGTACGAGGGAGCCAATCACACCCATCTCTCAGAGTTGCTCAGTGAACGCGAGGGCCTCGACATGGGCAGGACTACACTTCGGCGCTATCCTGGTGAACGCCGGGCTCAGCAGTCCGCGGCGAAGGCGCCCACCGAAGCACCGGGTCCGTCGCCAGAGGATGCCCCGGGAGGGCATGCTGATACAGATGGATGGCAGTTACCACCGGTGGCTGGGCGAAGAAGGGCCCCAGTTCACCCTCCTGATCGCGGTGGACGATGCCAGCGGCGCCGTGGTCAACGCCCTGTTCTGCGGCCAGGAGGATACCAGCAGTTATTTCCTGCTGATGCAGGGACTGCTCCGGCGCTGCGGCATTCCTCTCGCCCTCTACACCGACCGTCACCCGGTCTTCAAACACCGGTCGGAATATCAGCCCGCCGGGGCCGCCAACACCGTCTCGGAATATCAGCCCGCCGGGACCTTCTCCTTCCAGCCAACCCAGTTCGGACCGAGCCATGGAGGAGCTGGGAATACAACTGATTTTCGCCCTTTCTCCGCAAGCCAAGGGGCGTGTGGAGCGGACGGCTGGAACCTTCCAGGACCGGCTGATCACGGAACTCCGGCTCGCAGAAGCAACCACCTTTGAGCAGGCCAAGGCCGTGTTGAAGCAGTTCCTGCCCAGGTTCAACCGGCGTTTTGGGGTTCCGGCCCAGTGCCCCGAGCCCGCATTCCGTCCCTTGCAGCGAGACCTGCCCTTGGAACAGGTCCTGTGCTTCAAGCACCGCAGGAGAGTGGCCCAGGACAACACTGTGAAGTATTACAGACAGGCCCTGCAGCTCCTGCCCACTCAGCAACGCCGCAGCTACGCCGGAGCGGTTGTCGTGGTACTGGAGGGACTGGACGGCCGGCTGTCGCTACAGCATGAGGGACGCATCATCGCTTCCCAGGAAGCACCGCCCAGTGCGGCATCTCTCCGAAGCCGCAACGGGACTTCCTCAGCTGCCACCATCCCGGTCCCCGATCCCGGGCTCGCGTCAAAACCTTCGGTTACAGCTCTCGAATCGCCGAGCGCAAAGCCGGATCAAGAAGAAGATGCTCATGCTGCGGCAATTGACGATCAGGACGTAGCCGGGTTGCAGGTAGTCGCATCGCCGCGGAAGCCGACCTTTCTGCAGCAGGAGAGATGGAAGGCGGTGCAGCGGGCCAAGCTTAAGGGGACGTCCATCCGACGGATGGCAAGGGAATTGGGAATCCACAGAGACACCGTGAGGAGATACATTGACGCCGAGAGTCCGCCCACGCGTCGAACCCCGGAAACTCCGCCGGTATCAACATCTGATACCATAGCGGACTAAGCTAGTGACATTTATGCCGGCCACTTAGCCGGACATTTATCCTGGCCTGCGACACGCTCAACCACTCGTGCCAGAGGGCTCGCTCGAAAGCCTGTAGACAATGACGAATGCATTAGGGAGTGGTATTGGGTGTATGGAAGGCCACTACTCAAAAAACGGCCTACTCAAACCAAAGCAAGCTAGCACTATTGCCAAAGGCATTACCGGCCGCCATAATGTAATGCCAATGGCCACTCTTTGAGGTAAAGGAGCGTTTTCAATGTTTGAATCCAGCATAACCGTGAAGGGCCAGACCACATTGCCCAAAGCCGTCAGGGATTCGCTGGCAGTGAAGGCGGGGGATAGGGTCCGCTATGTCATTCTGGACGAGGGGGTGCTGATAATGCCAGTGCGGTCCACCAGCCGACTGTTCGGTAGCCTCAAGTATGACGGCCCGCCGGTGAGCTTGGAAGACATGGACCGTGCCATCGCAGAGGGGGCAATCGAAGGATGACCGCGCTCGACACCAATGTGATCGTACGCTACTTGGTGGGCGATAACGCTGAACATGCCGAGGCGGCACGCGCATTGCTGGACGAGTTGACGCCCGGCAATCCAGGATTCATTTGCCGCGAGGTCGTCGTAGAGGTCGCCTGGGTACTGGAACGGAGCTACCGCTTCACACGAACCCGAGTCGCGGAGGCATTGATGGACCTAACAGCTTCGGACAGTCTCGTCGTCGAGAATTCTGATGACGTCGCCGCAGCTGCACATCGCTATCGCCAAGGAGGCGCCGGGTTTTCGGACTTGATGATCCTTACAGCCGCGGAACGGGCAGGAGCGACGCCCCTTTACACCTTTGACCGCAGACTTGCCAGGATGCAGGGAGCAATCTTGGTGGAGAATCCCGGAGGTACGTCGTCATGAAGGACTCACAGAAACCCGACCACGTGAGTCTCGCCAACATGGTCGGTCGTTTGCGCGAGGGGCGGTACGTGATCCCCGATTTCCAGCGTGACTTTGAATGGGAGCCGCGGGACATCAAAGAGCTAATGAGTTCCATCTTCCGCGACTACTACATCGGTAGCCTTCTTCTTTGGAAGGGCAAGGACGAAAACTTTGAGGCACTCTCCTGTGAGGCGATCTACGGCTTTGAGGGTGGCGATGGCCGAACCGATATCGTCTTAGACGGCCAGCAGCGTCTCACCGCCCTTGACATGCGGGCTAGGTTAGCCCAGGCAACTGTTCGGGCGCTGTTCGGGGGAGGTGCGGCGACCCTCGCTGTCTAACGGTCTCTCTCGACCAAGAACCAGTCGGTCTGCCGCACCTTGCTCCACGAGCGTGAAGTATTGTTACAGGCCAAATCAAGATACAAGAACCATCTTTGAATTGTAGCTGGGCAGTCTGTAGGTGCACCAGTAGCACTTCAGGAAGGTGTCACCATGCCTTCCCTTTACGGCTCTAAACTAACTCTCGTGTCCCAAGTCCCCTTCACAGAATGTACGGTATATCGTACAATACAGTCATGTTCACGATCCTACGAAGCGCGACTTTCGACCGATGGCTGGGCAGGTTGCGGGATCGGCAGGCGGTGAGCCGTATCGTCGCCAGATTGCTGGCAGCCGAGGATGGACATTTCGGAGACGTGCGGTCTGTTGGCGGTGGCGTGTCTGAGATGAGAATTCAGCATGGGCCTGGATACCGGATCTACTTCATCACCAGAGGTGCTGAGCTAATCGTCTTGCTATGTGGCGGCGACAAGGACAGCCAGCGGCGAGATATCGAGCGAGCCAAGAGAATGGCGATGGAATGGAGGGACTGATGTCTGAAGAGTATCGAAAATTCGATGCAGCGGACTACATAAGGACCGAGGAGGATGCTCAAGAACTTCTCAGAGCGGCTACGGATGAGGACCTTGGGGACGGGGTCGTGATTCGCGCTGCCCTGAAGCATGTCGCTCGAGCACAAAACATGAGCGCCCTCGCTCGTGACACCGGGCTAAACCGGGGCAATCTCTACGAGGCGCTGTCTGAAGACGGCAACCCCACCCTGACAACGCTGCTGAGAGTCACCCGTGCCTTGGGCTTGAGGCTGCGTCTTGAGCCTGTCGAGATTCCCGTAGAGGCCTCGGGACCGTCCAAGGGCGGGAATCTCCCAGCAGAGGCCACGGGAAATTGAAGTACGCCGTCGGGTTCCGTTTGCTTTTGGGGGTTTACACGCCTAACGCTAGATAGGCCATACGCTAAAAGCAAACGGAACCGAAGGGGCAGTAGAAGCAGCCGCTGCGTTCCGGCACCGGGAGTCCCGCCGCTTGGATAATCTCAATGCAGTCGCCGCGGGAAAGCCTAGCGTCGATCAGGAGGTACAGGTTGGTAACGTGATCATCCCGGCTGTCCTTCATGCGGTGGGCCTCATCGAAAGCGATCCCGATGTACTGATTGACGTGGCCGCCAAGCCGGGCGTAATACCGATGGATGGGCCGCACCTTGAAATCCCTGGTGCACCAGCGCCATTGGACCGACGGGATAACTCTCCTACGCCAAGCGGTGTCGTACAGGTCGGCCCCGTCCCGTCGCCCGGCCCGCACGACGGTAAAGGGAACCTCATGGGCTGCGAGATACTCCGAGGCTTCCTTGACCGCCCGGTACGTGGCCGGCGTCTCCCCGCCGGTGTCGGCAAAGACCACGCCGTCCAGCGGCATCCCGTCCCGGATCAACAGGACCATGAGGGCCACGGTATTCACGCCGCCGCCAAAGCTCAATATGTGGTGAGTCGCCCCGTCCATTGGAGTCAAACGGAACCTTCGGAACCTTGCCGGGATAGGTTAGGTCATAGGAGCGGGTGAACCGCCCAGCACCGCCAGATGGGTCTCTATCCTCTCTTTAGCGAAGCGGCAGTATTGGTCGCCTATATCAATGCCGATGCAACTGCGACCCTCAGTAGCGGCAGCAACCATCGTGGAACCGCTACCCAGGTATGGGTCAAGAACCTGTCCGTCCGACGGGCATAGTAGCCTAACGATTTCTCTGACCACCCGGACGGGGAATATGGCAGGGTGGCCGTTCCCAGGGAGACTTTCAACTGCACTTTCAATCAAGTCCCGTTTCATTAGTTCACCCTTGATGCGGATGATAGTGAAGCCGTCCCGCTCCAGGTGCATCTTGCGCCCCCCGTCCTGACCTTCATAGGCCGGAGCATGAATGCCCCGAATCTTCATCCTGAAACTCTGAATACGACCGTCCCAAACTTCGGCAATGACCTCATCTAGGGCTTGATGAGCGGCCCTGCGTTCCGTATCTTTCAATTCCGAGGACTCGATGAGAACACGGTAGCGACCGCCCAACTTCGCTGTAGGTTTGCCCCGAGGGGCAGGTTCTCTGTGTTGAAACGCAGCGCGGTTATAGCGGTTATAGTAGTATTCACTCCCTACTGCAAAGTGAAAAAAGGGCTCAGTGCTTATCGTCAATCTGCGGGGGAACTGATGCGGGGTGGGATTACGCTTGACCCAGGTGATGTTGTTGACGGTTCCGTTTGCTTTTGGGGGTTTACACGCCTAACGCTAGATAGGCCATACCCTAAAAGCAAACGGAACCCTTGCGTCCAAGCGCCGCGCTTGTAAACGCCGAGTATTCTGATGACAAGGCTCGAATGCCTGCAGAATCTGAAGACGCAGCCTACGATTGGCAATCTCTACTGCTGATGCCGAGGCGCCGGATTCGCCGGCGATTGGTCCAAGCCCAGCTTGGCGCCTGCCCAGCACGGGTCAGCACCCGGTATTGAAGTCATCACCTTCGAAGATGCCATTCGCGCGTTGCGTCTGCCGGATGTAGCAGACGATCTTCTCCACGTCATCCGGTGAGACGGCCGCCACGGGCGGCATGTCGCCGAAGAACCAGTGGTGCTGCTTCACTCCCACGCGCACCGCGCTGCGAATGCTGACGTCCGAATGATGGCCGGGTTCGTAGATTTTGTGGATCAAGGGCGGACCCTGGTCGGTCCCGGCAGCGCCCGCGCCGTGACACACCGAGCAGTTGGTGTCGAAAATCTCCATGCCGGCCCGGGCATCCTCCGATAAAGCAGACTCCGTTACCGAAACCCCGCCGTCGCCCTCCATTCTCTCAGTGGCGGGCTGAGGGCCGCTGTCTCCGCCGCATGCGGTCACCGCCAACAGTCCAACAGCCACGAGAGCTGCGCCCATCATGAGCCTGCCTGCAGTGCTTTCAACGCCGGTCATAACGTTTCCGCTATTATCCTTAGACGTCTAATAGCCGCACCCCGTCTACGAGGGCAGCATGACCCAGGGCTGCGTCCAATGTTGCGAGTTTAGCGTTTTTCCTCTTGGCCAGTTCCAGGTATACGGCGTCATAGAAGGACAATCCATGGACTCTTGCCAAGTCAATTGCGGACTGAATGTCGAGACTATCATGTGTATCGACAACCAAGCCGCTCATAGGCGGTGACCTTCATGGCGACCAGCAATTATGTCTTCAGTGGAGAAAACCACCCGCCCCCAGCCTGCGCGGCGCTGCCGGAAGCGCTCCACCGCCTGTTGGCGGTTAGCGCGGTCCTGCGGCGGGGCCGGAACCAGATGCACAATTGGCTTTCCGTACCGGGTTGTGGTGACAGTTTCACCGCGCTCCACAGCATGGAGGAGCTCGGCCAAACGCGTCCTAGCTTTGGTGGCTTGAATCTCACGCATACGTCACTCCAACCCGTTTGTTACCCCTACCAGTCTAATTATGGTTCCCCATCTAGGTCAACGAAGCCCAGTGGGAAAGCATCTATACAAAGAAGAGGCCAGCGCCGGCGACCCGCCGCAGCTAGTCTTGTCTTCTCAGGCGCACAGGGACGATAATATGGGCCAAGGCTGCTGTTTGCGCGGCCTGGCCGAGAATTGCGGAAGAGACCTCACCACGGTTTACGGTAGATACCTCCGTCTTCGAGATGTGGCTCGGCAGCCTGTCAAAGCACACAGGGCTAGCGATTCCTGTATTGTGACGGTTGGGGCCACCAAACGGACAAGTCGAGGACCTTCACGCTGAGGTTCGTTCTAGATATGTAATCCTGCACTGATTTCATGAACTCCTCGTTCCACAGTAGGAATGAGGCTTGATCCCCTTCCTTCTACACAGCTCGTTGAGAGGCAGGTCGCTAAAGGAGTATGCTGAAGCGTCAGCTGTACTCTACTAGCCAATGCTACTAACTTTGGGGTAAGGCCACACCTCTACTCGACTGAAGATTTCGTAGAAGTCCCGTTCCCTAGCCTAAGTGAAGGCGTCCAGTATACGCTTCACGAGCGGTTTTTCAGCAGGCTCGACCCATGAGTGCCATTCGAGCATGTATTCTCGGAACATTACTGAGGAATGGGGCAGTCTGCGGATGGTGTTCCACGCGGCGGGCTCACTCTCGAACATCGGTAAGAGGGAGTAGGCGACCACCGCGTTCTTGTCCATCTGACGACAGTTTCCGCGTAGACCCTCTTCTTCCGATGGAAGCCATTTGGAAAGGGTAATACCGGCCGGCAGTCGCCGCTCTTCTCGATCAAGGTATTCTTCGGCGTAGCTAGAGAGTAATTGTGCATAGCCTGCCCAATTGGCATACGGTGGACGCATGGGCCATGTTTCGACCATGCGTCGGATGGTGAAAATCGAAGCAAGTTCGCATAATGCCTCGTGAAACCAATTGTTGCGACTATATCGCAGACGCTCATAGTCGGACATGATGTGGCAGAGTTCATGGGAGAACTGATATGCGAATTGGCTCCAGTGTCTGCCCCGCGCCGAAAGAAGGATTGTGAACGGGTCTTCTGTGGAGGAACGAAAGAGAGTTATCGGGTCGTCGTGCGGATGGGGAGTAGTTCCTACCACGATGTTGCCTTCAGGAGGCTCTCTGAAGAATCCGGTGAAATGGCAAGCGACGTTCTTCAATAGCGCTTCAATGTCGGCAAGAAGGGCATCTCCCCAATCACAGTCAATTACTACGACATCCATATCAACGTCCGAGGTTTCAACTCGTTCTGGTGATGCTCATTGACGACTTGGCACTGATCATCAATGGGAGAGAAGGCGAAATGTTCACTTGCGTGGCTTTTATCGCAGTCAAGACACCAGGACCCTATGTGCCTTGTCGCTATCCCCTGGTACCAGCCGTAGAGGCGGGACTGATCCGGACGCCAAGTCTCGTTGGACTGATTCGGGGTCTGCGAGACGGGCCGATGGGATGCGAGTTCGTATCCTTCCTATAGGAATCTCCACCCCCTGTAACTTGAGAGTGATTTCCTGTTCGAAGATGAACGGCAGCGCGCTGCCGTTCTCCAGTTCTTGAAGTTCAGGGCCCCATTGGTCCAAGTTCACGTTGAATGATTTCCACCTGAGGTCAATGTTTTCCCCCTTCAGTAGGGTCGCGGCAGTTAGGATATCACGTCCTTCCTCGTGGCTGAGGGAAAGAGGCATTTCCCAGTATTTACCGCTCCTGTCTTGCAGGTAGGCAAGCGCCTCAACGACTCTGCTAAGTTCCCGGTCTTCCAGAAAGGGTGTAAAAGGCGGATTGCCGGGGACATCGTGGACCACTTCGAGCAGCGTCTGGAGGTCCTGGAGGGCAAGGCGATGGTGGTGTGCATGAGCCGGCGCATTTGCGTTGATCTTTACAACGAGTTGGTGCGTCTGCGCCCCGACTGGCAAGATGATGCCGACGCTGGGGGTAGCATCAAGGTCGTGATGACCGGCTCCGCCTCGGACCCACCGGAGTGGCAGCAGCACGTTAGGAATAAGACCCGTCGGGAGGCCCTGGCCAATCCTTCCGGGATGTTGAGGACCCCTTCAGCATCGTGCTGGTGCGGGATATGTGGCTGACCGGCTTCGACGCGCCCAGCCTGCACACAATGTACCTGGACAAGCCCATGCGGGGCCACGGGCTGATGCAAGCCATCGCCAGGGTAAACCGAGTGTTCAAAGACAAGCCCGGCGGCTTGGTGGTGGACTACCTAGGACTGGCCAACGACCTGCGGCAGGCGCTGGTCACATACACCGAGAGCGGAGGCACTGGTCGGGCCGCCATCGACAAGGAAGAGGCGGTGGCCGTCATGCAGGAAAAGTACGATGTCTGCTGTGCCCTGTTTCACGGTTTCGACTGGTCGAGGTGGACTACTGGAACACTCCAAGAGCGTTTGGGGCTGCTCCCGGCGGCACAGGAACACATCCTAGCCCAGGAAAGCGGCAAGGAACGTTGTATGGCTGCGGTCCGTGAACTCTCCCAGTCCTTTGCCCTGGCCGTGCCCCACGCAGAAACTTTCCGCATCCGCGACGATGTAGGGTTCTTCCAGGCGGTGCAGGCGGCATTATCCAAGCGGGCAGCGGGCGACTCACGCCCGGAAGAAGACTTGGATTTAGCGATACAGCAGATAGTTTCCCGATCAGTAGCCTCGGAAGGCGTAATGGACATCTTCGCAGCGGCAGGGTTGGACAAGCCCGATATATCGGTGCTGTCCGAAGAGTTTCTGGCGGAAGTACAGGGGATTCCCCAGCGCAACCTGGCGGTGGAGCTGCTGTAAAAGTTGCTCCGGGGCGAAGTGGCCACCCGCCGCCGGATCAATGTAGTTCAGGCCCGGTCTTTCGCCGAGATGCTGGAGCAGACTCTGCGCCGCTACCAGAACCGGGCGATTGAGGCGGCGCAGGTGATTGAGGAACTGATCCAGTTGGCAAGGGATATGCGGGATGCCGCTTGCCGTGGGGAAAGGCTGGGCTTGACTGAAGACGAACTGGCCTTTTACGATGCCCTGGAGATCAACGACAGTGCCGTGCAGGTGTTGGGAGACGAAACGCTCCGCGCCATCGCCCGCGAGTTGGTAGAGACCGTCCGGCGGAACGTGACCATAGACTGGACGCTGCGGGAGAACGTCCGCGCCCAACTGCGGGTCTTGGTCCGGCGCATCCTGCGCAAACACGGGTACCCACCAGACAAACAAGAGAAGGCCACAATCACGGTGTTGGAGCAGGTGGAAGCGCTCTCGGAAGGGTGGTCGAGGTGAGTTAAAGAAAGCGGTCCAGGCATTAGCACCTAAATCGACCTTCTTGGCTAGGAGTGCAGAGGGACACAATGTGACCGTATATTCGGCATGATACAGATACCCTTAACGAAAATGCGGAAAGGCAATGCAGAGAGCGGTAAAGCCAACCCAAGTGTGGTTCAAACTATGGGATACCGGGGAGAGTGAACAGACATGCCGTCGCAGGTAAGAGTATTCTACGCTTATCCCAGCGATCCTCCCAGTATCGGTGAAACGATTTCCTCTGCCTTAAGCAAGCTTAACGAAATCAGCGACATAAAGCGAAACAGTGTCCGCTTCACAAAGTGGACAGATAACCCTGTCTCTGGTTCCCGCCTGATCAAGACTATTTTGGGCCAAGTCGACCGGAGCCAAATATTCTCTTGCGACCTGACCTACCCCAATCCCAACGTGAGTTTCGAGCTTGGATATGCGATTGCCAGGTACAAACGAATCTTCACCACGTTAAACCCGGGCATTGCGGATGCTGACAAAGATTACAAGAGAATTTATTTCTCTTCCCTCAACATGGGATACGCCGGTTATGACAATCACGAAACCCTAGCGGACCGGTTCCTTTCTGAGAAGCCATGGCAAAGCCTTGATCAGACACTGCTCGACAGGCGCTTTAGGCAACAGGTGCCACGCCCAGAAAATCCAACCGTCATGTATCTGAAACCCCCGTCGAACACTGACAGCGTACTGGCCACGATGGAGGAGATCAGAAAGTCAATCTTTGCAGACTCAATCATTATCGACGACCCAAACGAATATTCATCGCAGATGTTGGATTGGTATGCGGAGAAGCTTCTAATCGCCGATGCTATCGTCGTACATCTTCTCAGCACTGAACACGCTGACCACAGGGATCACAACCTAAAAGCCTCCATCATCGCAGGTCTGGCCCAAGGGTTCGGCAGACCGATGATAATGTTGGCTCATGCCCCTTACGAATCTCCGGTCGACTACGACCAATGGCTGAAACTCCACGACACAGCCGAATCCTGTGTGACTGCAACAAAGTCTTGGCTCGAATCAGTTAACGAAAGCTTGTCTCACCGCAGGCCTCGCAGGCAGCAGGCAGTGCGTAGCACGTCAGCGAGAATCGACCTTCGGTCCTTGTTCCTGGGCGACCCGGTCGCGGAGCACGAGGCCGACAGACTTTTTGAGTATTTCGTGGAGACTAGCTCCTACTACCAGGCCCTTGAAGGTCCTTTGACCATACTGGTGGGTCGCAGGGGAACAGGCAAGACAGCCATTCTTTATGCCATACGTTCGGAAATGAGCAAGAGTAGGGAAGACCACGTTACGGTTATCAAACCCATTGGATACGAAACTCACGGCTTAATCCGAGTGTTGGATGACGTTCGCCATCGATCCGAACGAGGATTTCTAATAGAGAGTCTTTGGAAATACTTGATATACAGCGAGATTGCGACCAGTGTATTGACGGAAATCGTCAGTCGTCCGATTTTTCATGTACGGACTCCCGACGAGAACGCATTTCTCGATTATTATGAAAGAAATTCCCGTGTGCTCAGCCCTCCATTTTCCGAGCGAATCGATAATGCTGTGGCATCTTTGGAGGGGGTTGGCGACATTGGCCAGGCGAGTGAACAAAGGCTCAAAATCAGCGAAAACCTACACAATGCCATGATCAACGACCTTCGCCGCCATCTCGGAATAGTTTTGGCAAGCAAGAAGAGTCTAACGCTGCTCATTGATGGTTTGGACGAACCTTGGGGTCCAGGTGAACATATTGGGCACCTAGCAGAACTAATCGCCGGACTACTCGGGGTGTCGCAGTTCATTCCAGTTGACTTTAGGCGTTCCGACGACAGAGTAAAGCCAGTTGAAACGACCATAACGGTACTGTTGCGAAGCGACATCTTCGCCTTCATCCAGCATCTTTTGCCCGAACAGGACAAATTGCCCATTGTGCAGGTCACTTGGAATGACCAGGAGTTGCTCCTCAGGGTTTTGGAGGAAAGGATGCTCTACGCTGCGCCGAGGGAGCGCACCGCCACGGCTGTTTGGGAAGACATCTTCCCAGACTCTGTCGTGGGACTTGCCAGCCAAGATTTTATTTTGCGTACAGCTCTCCCCAGACCTAGGGACCTCATCCATTTGGTTAAAGCAGCCGTCAGCATTGCAATCAACAGAGGGCACGATAAAGTCTTGCCCAACGACCTGCTGGACGCTCGGATCCAGTACTCCCAGTATGCGTTCAATTCCATTCTCAAAGAGGATGATCCCGTCAAAGGCAAGTTGGAGGCAGTATTGTATGAATTTGCAGGTACTGGCAGATTACTTCTCAAAGAAGATATTGAGTCGCTATTCGCCACTGCAGGAGTCGCCTCTGATGACTCGAACTTTTACTTCAATTTACTTTGCGACATAGACTTTCTGGGTATAGAAACTGCCAATGGATTCCATTATTCCCGTGATGAGGAGGAACGCCGCACCCTACGAAACATCGCCCGCGTAATCGCCGCAAGGAAAGGTAGAAGTGAAATGTTCGAAGTAAATCCGGCCTTCTACCAGGTCTTACAGATTGAGTAAAGGGCGATTCCACCTAGACCGCACGGAGCGATCCAGAGCCTAGGCTGACCAAAATCCAGACATGGAAAGAAGGTCTCCAGAACTACATGACCTCGATATGGTAAGGCTAGGAACGCTCACAGCCCCATCCACATCTCGAAGACGGTACTGCCTACCGTCAAGTCAGGCCCACCAGACTTGATAAAATCAAGAACTTTCACGCTGAGGTTTAGCTTGTTCCAGTAGGTTCTCCGGGCATATTATGGCTACGAGGGATCGACGGGCTTTGTGGCGAGGCTAAATAAGGAGGCAACAGTTGGCGTTCACTTCGGGTGTAGGGAGTGTATTGGGACAGTCCGTTCGACCGATAATATGGATTGGGCTGGTATGTTTGCTGGCCGCCGCTTTGCTGTCGGCATGCGACGACGGGTCATTACCTGCCCCTACGGATCTGCCGACCAACACACCGGCTCCAGGCGAAATCCCTAATCAGTCTCCATCCGACACACCGGCAGCCACCCCCGTTCCGAAAGTAACCCCTGAACCTACTGCAACTTTACCGGTGCCAACACCCGAACCCACACCAACTCAGGCTCCCACGGCCACGCCAACACCCGAACCCACACCAACTCAGGCTCCCATGGCCACGCCAACACCCGAACCGTCGCCCGTGGAGATTGGGACGACGGTCGAAGCCGGAGGAAGCTCGTACACTCTCAACGAGGTCAAGGATCCGGCACCTGCGGGTGTGTTCGGAGTGGATGCGGGTAAGAGACTGGTAGCCTTGGACATCACGCAGGTGGGAATCAGCGACGACGGCGACCCCTACAATCCGCTCTACTTTGCAGTCCAGGACACGGATGGGTATGTGTACGTCCCCGGCTTTGCAGACGCGGATGTCGAACCATCATTTGGTTCGGGTGAGCTTGCAGCGGGTCAGATAGTGCGGGGATGGGTGGTCTTTGAGCTACCCGAATCAGCGAGGTTGGTCTCGGTCCTGGCTGATCCTGAAGTGTTCGGTGCGAAGGTAACCATCACAGACCTAGCGCAAGACCAAGGCGGTAACATCGTAAGTCACAACCCTCCCCCTGTACCCTCACCACCTTCGTCGCCCGTGGAGATTGGGACGACGGTCGAAGCCGGAGGAAGCTCGTACACTCTCAACGAGGTCAAGGATCCGGCACCTGCGGGTGTGTTCGGAGTGGATGCGGGTAAGAGACTGGTAGCCTTGGACATCACGCAGGTGGGAATCAGCGACGACGGCGACCCCTACAATCCGCTCTACTTTGCAGTCCAGGACACGGATGGGTATGTGTACGTCCCCGGCTTTGCAGACGCGGATGTCGAACCATCATTTGGTTCGGGTGAGCTTGCAGCGGGTCAGATAGTGCGGGGATGGGTGGTCTTTGAGCTACCCGAATCAGCGAGGTTGGTCTCGGTCCTGGCTAATCCTGAAGTGTTCGGTGCGAAGATAACCATCGCAGACTTGGGAACAGTGTCTGTCGTTGGGCCTGCCCAGGCCACTACTCAACTATCAATCATTGTGTCTATCGTTCCCGGCGAACTCCCGCAATACGACCGCGACGACTGGCGTCACTGGATTGATGCGGACGACGATTGTCAGGACACGCGCCATGAGGTCCTGATCGGGGAGAGTCAGGCTGCGGTGACGTATAAGAGCGACCGACAGTGCAAGGTCGAGGCAGGACAGTGGTTCGGGGCATTCACAGCGACGACTGTTACAGAGGCGAGCAAGCTGGACATTGATCATCTCGTCCCATTAGCAAATGCTCACCGATCGGGAGGTTGGGCTTGGGCAGCCAAACGTAAGCAACAGTACGCCAACAGCCTTGATAACCCCGATCATCTGATTGCCGTGACAGCTAGCGCCAATCGGTCCAAGGGAGCCAAAGGTCCAGACGAATGGCGTCCCCCAAACGAGTCCTACTGGTGTGACTACGCTGTTAGCTGGATCGGGGTCAAGCAGACTTGGGAACTTACGGTGACGCCAGCGGAGGCAGGAGCGCTCCAGGACATGTTGGAAACCTGTGCCAGTCCGCCGCATCTGACGATAACTGAGACAGATTCCGCCTCTGGCCCCGCCAATCCAACGCCGACCCCGATGGCAGGCGACACTTATGCGTCATGCGACGAGGCCGATGAAGCTGGGGAGCAGCGCGTGCAGGGGAGCAAAGGACCGGGTCGAGGATTTCCTCAGTCGAAGGTACCGAGCGCCCGTGATGGTGACGGAGACGGCGTAGTCTGCGAGAAGTGAGAACCGATCACTCAGGTATTGCAGAGTTGGCTCACCGTGACCCCTTCGTGTCTGCTTAGGCGGCGTGTAGACTACCGGCCCTAGGCCTCTTGCCGGCCCCAACCACTAGCCACTCGTCGTAGCCGTCTGTGAGTACTAGGCACCGCCTTCGTGGTGGTGCATCGACCATCTCTATCTCTCACCCACACATACGTTCCTCAAACTGCGCTAGCCGCCACTCCCCCTGCCGCATCGCCGCCAACAGGTCCCTGGTCAGCATCAGCCGCGCCAGGGCGGACAGCCGGGGAGTCAGATTCCCCTGGCCCTGCACCTCCACAGCGTCTTGGGGTCTATGCCCAACGCCGCCGCCGCGCCTCTGTTTGTACCCTCTGATAGGGGCCTTTGCTCACGACCCCCGATCTTCCCCGGTGTGCAACTTGTCTCTCTCAGCTATGGCCTTTGCACCCGCTCCGTGTCCTAAAATCCCTCCGCCCTTGACACACCTCGCCCTCTGGCTCGGCGTCTCGGAGGGCCGGGTCAGCCAGATGATGCGCAGCCTCGTCGATACATGGGGCCTTGTCGAGCGCCGGGGCAAACGCGGAGACACCCGCTACACGCTCTCCGCCGAGGGCATACGCCACGTGTGATTAACGACAATAAGGAATGCCGGCCCGTTGCCTCACCGAGGAATGTTACCGAAATCTCGGCACTTAGGACCACCTTAGACCAGCACCAATTCCGGCATTGGATGTTGCGCCGCCGGAGTTTCGTCGGATGCGGCGTAGACCAGTTTGTTCGCCATGATCCCTCGCCATTGTTGCACCCTGCGTTGCAGAGTTCGCAGGTGGGCGCGGCTGAAACGGTCCGGATGAGTTGACTGCAATCGACCCAACAACGCCACCGCGTTGGCGTCCGGGTCTTCCTGCAACCAAGCCAGTACGTCGACCCACACCCCTTCGAAAGGATCGGGTCGCGTTCGCCAGGTGCGTCGCGGTTTCACCCGCGGCTTCCGGTCAATATGCCCTTGCTCCTCACGCCACCGGTCGGGCAGTCTCGCCAGGAACCGTTCCAGACTCTCGCCCCGCGGCGTCGCCCCGACCTCCGGGGACACGATCGTCGCCAGTGCTGATTGGGCCTCCCTGATAGTGTGCAGCAGCGCCATTGGGTCCAACGTGTCCCGGCGTGCGCCGAGTCTCGCCTTCACCTCGGCGCTCACGGCCTCGTGCCGCATCACGCGCTCGCAGGGCGTGGCTGGAGGACTGTAGCGCTTGATCACCGCAGACCCATCCCGTCTCTTCTCCGCTAGTTTAAACGAGGGCTGGAAATAGTTCACGTACCGGCGCATCGCCTCGTACAGGTGCGCCATGGTCTGTCCCGCAACCTGGCCCGAGTATCGATCATGGCCCATGAAGCGCCGGATCACCGCTCCGTTCTTCTGCTCAATCCACGCCTGGTCATTCTTCCGGTACGCTCGGGAACGAGTGAACTCGATACCCCGATCCGTGCAGTACCCGGTGAGGGTCTCGTTGATGAACACCGTGTCATTGTCGGAGTCGATGCCCAGGATAGCAAAGGGCAGATGTTTGGCGATCACCTCCAGCCCAGCCACCACCAGGGACTGCTCCCGAGCCAGCAGCGGCACCGCCTCGGTCCAGCCGGTGCAGACGTCGGTGGCCACCAGGCTGTAAATGAATGAACCTCCCATGTTATCCCCGCAGTGGGCCACCAGGTCGATTTCCAGGAAGCCCGGCGGAGGGCGGTCCCAGTCGGCAAAGGTCCGCACCGGGATGTGGCGGCCACGGGTCAGATTCCGTCGCCGTTTCCGCCGGCTGACTACGGTTGCCCTGATGGGCTTGAGCAGCCGGTCCAGGGTGGCCGCGCTGGCAGACAGCAACCGGTCTCGCACTTCGAGGTCCAGACCCAGATGTCCGTGTCGCTCCATAGACTCCACCAGATGGGGCAACGCCGCCTTCAACCTCTTCCCGCAGATGCGGTCTGAAGCTTCCCAGATCATGATCACCGCCTCTCGGACCGCCTCGTCGTAGATGCGCCGGCCCTTGACCCCAGGCGCCTTGTCCTTCGCGTCCCCGGCCTGTCCCAGCAGCCTGATGCCGTGTTTCCGGTGGTGACCGGTGACTGCGATGAACTCGTCGAGAATAAGGCTCTTGTCCTTTCGGGACGATGTCCGGTAACGGTCTCGAATCGCAGCCAGAAGTTCTTGCTTCGCCATCCTGCTGATGCCTCCCGTCAAGTGACCGCCTCCCGATTTTTCGGTAGCATTCTATTTGAGGCAATCACTTCCTAAAAGTAACTTTTTAGTGAGGCAATGCGCAGGCAGTCCTAATTGTCGTTGATCAGGGGCCTCGTCGCTGCCTGGTACGTTACCTGTCGGCCTGATTTGCCGTTTCCCGGCGGGCCGACGGCGGGGCAAGGCAGGAGGCTCGCGGCGCGAATGCTGCGGGACTGCCCTCTAAGCGGCTAACCGGGTCGGATGGGTCGTTGGCACGCGTAGGTTGGAGGTCTGCCTTGCCGTGAGACGTTGGGCGGGCGGTGGAGGCGCTATCGAGTCATGGGGAGTTAGCGCGGGAGAAACTCAGCCGAGCTCTCGGTCCATCAGTCCGTTTCGCACGGCCCAGACGACGATCTCCTGCTTGCTGCCGAATCCCAGCTTGTCCTGTATGTGGTAGATGGTGTTGCGGACCGTCGATGAGCGGTTGCCCCCTGGACTCGGCGATGGCGGCGTACGACATGCCCTGCGCGAACTGCGCGAGTATCTCCTTCTCCCCTCACCGTCAGCGCCTTACGCCGTGGCGAATCGATATCCTCCGGCAGGTGGCGCAGCCGCCTGAACACCCGTCTCATCACGTCCCTCGGCATCCGGTATTCGCCTCCGGCAACATCCCTGACCATGGCCAACAGCTGCTCCGTTCCGGTGAACTTCTGGAGGTATCCGTCGGCGCCGGCGGCCACCGCCTCTATGACTGCGTCCTTCTCGGTGGAAGCGGTCAGCATGAGCACCCTGACGTCCTCCAGCGCGTCTATTGATCTCCCGGCACGCATCTATGCCGTCCCTGCCCGGCATCAGCACATCCATGATGACCAGATCCCGGGACCACCTCCTTCGCCACCCGCTCCGCTTCCTCGCCGTCTCCGGCGTGTCCCACCACCTCGAACTCGCCGGTCCGCTCCAGCAGCTGCTGGAGACCGTCCCGCATGACCGGGTGGTCGTCCACCAGCAATACTCTGACCGGAGTTGAAGCCATTTCAGCTCCCTCCTCTCATATGCTGATAGGGCAGCTCGCAAGTCACAGTGGTCGTCCATTCGGACCCGCTCGTCTCAACGACGAGCCTGCCGCCCATGCGCTCGACGTCCTCCCTCATGTTCCTGAAGCCCTGGCCGCGCGTTGCGTAGTCTTTCAGGGAGACCGGTCCCATCGTCGGCAATCGACATTCGCAGGCCGTCCCGCTCGAAGTCAAGGCCGACGCGGACGTGACTCGCATGGGAGTGGCGGAGGGCGTTGGTCAGGGCGTTGAAGGCGATGGAGAACAGCGCGCCCCGCGTTGCGGTGGGCAGGGGCGGTTCGACGCCCGTCTGCACCAGGTCGGCGGGTATGGAGGAGATGGTCGAGAAGGTCGCCGCCAGCGACTCCAGCACCCCGCCAAGCTCCATGCCCTCGAAGATCTCCCCGATCTCCATAGGGTGCCGCATCTCCCACATGGCCGACCTCGACAGGGCCGAGGTCTCGTCGAGCGTGGACATCAGGTCCTCGTTGGACCGGTCGGCAAGCCCCTTCGCCCTCTCGATGCCCATCCCTATCAGGTAGGCGGACTGGGCCATCGTGTTGTGGATGGCGTGGGAGAGCTCGATGCGCTCCCGCTGGAGCGCCCGCTCCCTCTCCACGGCCTCCATCCTCCTGATCCGCTCCACCCTGGAGATCAGGTTGACCACGACCACCACGGTGTACATCCCGGCAACCCTTATGAGCAGTATCTCCTCATCATTGGCCGAGAAGTCCAGCCCGGGCTCCACCGCGAGGCAGAGCGCCGCGTAGACGAGCGTCGTCATCGTCACCCAGGCGAGGGTGAGCCTGACCGACCCGAAGACCACCGCGAACATGGCGAGGGACGGGTAGTATCCCACGAAGAAGGGGGACTCGTACCC
The DNA here is from genome assembly GCA_965197665.1 of Dehalococcoidia bacterium. Lineage (GTDB taxonomy): Bacteria > Chloroflexota > Dehalococcoidia > Lucifugimonadales > UBA3495 > CBDANO01. The sequence goes on along the minus strand of CBDANO010000005.1, from coordinate 730,100 downwards.
CTGGTGCGCCGCAACGCCGCCGCTCAGCATTGCCAGGTCCAGGGCGTTCAGCGCAAGCATCCACCGCCAGGACACGGTCCTTTCGGTGGCGAGCCGGTAGTGCAGGTATCCGTTGGTGGCGAGCAGCAGCATTGCAAGGGCGACATTCGGCCCATACACCACCTCGCCGACGTTGAGCGGGTACAGCCAGGCGAACGCGGCAAGAGACCAGACGAACCAGCGTCCCCAGACATAGACCCTGGCCACGCGCCGCAGCTCGCCCGGCTCCGGCAGGTCGAAGCTGCGCAGGAAGGCGGGGAACGCGCTGGCCGCTGTGCTCACTGGATTCAGGACTCGTCTCCATCAGATTGGACTACGGCAGATTGCAGCTGGAATGCGATATGTCCCTCTACCCGGCGCGGTGTGCTCAGCCTCGAAATGAGAGGGTCTAAGTAGGCAAAACCCGTTAGGTGGTAATACCCGTCCAGCACTCATTCATCTCCTAGAATTTAGTCCAATATGCTGGAAGGCATCAAGGGCATATGAACCGCATCGCTTATAGGCATGTGTCTATGCCTTGCCCTGTTATGAGGGGCAGTCTGCGGTTCAGGCTGGAGGAGTCCGGGGAGTTTGAGCTGGTAGGGCAGGCCGAGGACGGCGCGGTGGCGGTGGTGGTCTGGGCTGTGCGGAACGGACTGCTTCGGCAACTTTCAGAGGCTGCGGCTTGCGGAGAAACAGCTCCGCCGCAAGCGGGGCAATGACGCCGACCATCCCGCCTACACCTTCATCGAGCCCAGCGTCGGCTACCGGATGGAGAATGGGGAGATGCGGGGACGGGAGGAGGAGTGAGCCTTCGGCTGGGCTGAGCTTTGAGAATGAGCGGCGACCGGGAGAACGCCTCCTGGCGTTGGGGTAGAACCGGAAGGTCCCGGAACTCGCTACGCCTTCGCCTGTATGAGGACCCGACCGCCGTCCTCGACATCGACGTTCAGGTTGTGCCTGTGCAGCAACGACATCCCGATGAGCGGCGTCGTATCCGACACGTAGGCAACAACCTCTCTTGGCTGGCCGTCCCACAGCACCGTTACGCCGTAGACCTCAAGCGTCGTTTCGCTGCCGTCGGCCAAGATCACGCGGTTGACGCCTCTGAAGCCCAATCCCAACTCCGCGACCATCGCCGGCGGCAGGGTGAGGAAGCGGGTGAAACCGGTGTCCACCACGGCGTCCACGTCCCGGGCTTGTCCTGCCGGACCTCGTAATGGAAGGGACACTACCGCCTCGTACGCTGCGTTCACAGTCCCCTCTACCACTCCGCCATCCGCAGAGACCCACCCCCGATGCTGGCCACCGCCCTGTAACCCACGCGCAGCAGCCAGACGTTGATGGCGTCCGGGCACTGCGCCCGCAGACTGTCCGATGCGGCAAGCTCGCTTCCGGCGACGGCCCAGTCCCCGCTGTCCACGTCGATTGCAACGTACTCCCCATCGTGGTCGGCTTCCACCTGCGCCTTGACGTCCCGCCTGTACATCTCATCGCCGAGCCGGGCCGTCTCTTCCTTGGGCCTGCGCTGGCGCCCCGGGGTCTCTGCGTTCGTCATTCGCGTCCTTCTCAAGTCGTTCTTCTACATAGAACATTTTACGACAACCGGCGATTTCAGGACAACAAGAAGGCCCCGCACGCGGGGCCTCGAACAGGAGGAACATCGAGTGGGCCTCGGGTCAGGGTTTCCCGTTGGCGCGTGGGCTGGCCTAGCTCCTCGGCTTGTGTTTCCCCGTCCCTACGCGTCACACTACAGGAATCGAGAGACCTCGGTGCGTCGACAGGCTGCCGAGCCACAACTCGAAGACGGTGGTATCTACCGTGCGCGGTGGTGGCCCTGCCTCCTCATTAGTCGGAGGCGGTAACCTCCCGCGAGTCACAGTCTCTTTCATGGCCATCTCAAGTTCTGGGGTGACTAGGAATCCGTGCAGACCTCCAAACCCATGCCTTCGATGTCGTTGTTTTCGATAGCCTTCAGTGTTGCCGGCACGCAGCCGGTCAGCCGGTTATCAGATAGCCGCAGGTCTTCCAATGCTGAGAGGTTGCCGAGTTCCGGCGGTATCGGCCCGGTAAGCTGGTTTCCGTACAGCCACAATATAAGCAAGTGGGAGAGGTTGCCGAGTTCCGGCGGAATTAGCCCGGGCTGCAGAGGTAACGGCAACACGGGCCGCTGCGACCGCTGTCACTACTCCGTCGAGGACTGGGATTCCTCGTCTGCCGGTGCGGACTCCCTAGCCCACCACCTGTTGGCAGAGCCGAGGTGGGCAGGAGGCAGGCTCTATTAGGTACATCGACTAGCGTCACCACACTACTGATCTGGACAGCGGCCAGTTTCTTTCGAACGGTAACGACCAGCCGGACAAAGCAGGCTCTCGAGATCCGTCGGTAGGACGATATCTATGCCGGTGACGTCGCCGCCGTCGACGATAATCTCAGAGGCCCGGCTGGGGTCGGTGGTTATGCCGCTGCTGCCGTCGTACCATCCCACAAAATCTCGATCTCCCGGAACTGCGACCTCTATGACGAATGATCCGAATGATCCCGCTTGGAACCCAAAGTCACCCTCAGGCCCAGTGAATGTACTGAGTTCGTTCTGCCCTCGCTTAGCGAACAAGAAAATCGTCTCAAGCGGGTGCCCCTCTGTGTCGGTGATTACTCCCCTGATAGAGTACACGTCGGGCGGGATCAGAACCTCGAGAACTTCGAAGGTTGCTTCGGCTATTTTCTGGTCCCCCCAATATACCTGGACCCAGTGCCGCCCCACCGCCGGTTGGTAATTTAGCTCTAAGTGAGCGGTCTTTCGCCCTTCCCCAGCAGGCAACGACACGTGCGTCGGATATCCTTGGTATGCAAAGCCATCCTCATAATAGAGAGCGAACTCAATCGGCAGGTCTACGAGACCGCCGGCGTGCCCGTAGGAGAAATCCAGGTTCATGAAAATACGGTACGTGTTTTGTAGTTCTAAAGTAGGAGTAAGGGCAGAGACGGGAAGACCACCTTCGGAGAGGCTCAAATATGCGCCCTCGATTTGCCCATTGATGACAGCGATCTCGGGATTGACGGGGGTGTCGTCAATGAACGACAGGCCATGAGGTTCGGTGCCGTCGTGCCAGCGGGCGATCACCTTCTCGATGGCGGCGGCCGTCTCCTGAGATGCGTATGTGATGAAGGCCTCCCTAATGTGACACATCCACCTGCTGTAGTTATCGCCGCACTCGTTTGCGGGTTCAAACACGGTGTGCAGGTACAGGCGCCGGAAAGCCTGGCGGAAATTGATTTCGTCCATGTTGCGGTGGAGGTCCCGGAAGACGCGCTCCCCCAATGCGTAAAAGCAGTGGCCGTAAGCACCGCAAAGTCTGGGATGGTACGGGTCAGTCACTGCTTCAAACTCGGCGATGTTTCGAGCTATGGGGCAGGGCCTTTCGTCTGCACGACCCTCCAGCGGGTCTGCACAAGACCAACCCATCCTAGCGGTTAGGGGGCAGGGTTGACCGTCAATCGGATACTCGACAACGAGTTCCAAGAATGTGGCTGCACCCTCCGTTATCCAGCCTGGCCCCCTTCTCCAGTAGTAGTGGGCCGCTTCATGGCTGATGACCTCAAGCAGATATGATCGGTCTCGCTCTTCGACCGAAAACGATACATGGGTGCCATGGTTCGCGGCAACCGGTCCTTTCCGGCCCCCCTCAAATGTGTAGATCACCTGTCGCCGTGGGAAAGGAAGCCCCATGAACCCCTCAATGCTCCGCACGGCATGTTCCAGGATGTCCATGGTGTCATCAAGTCCAGGCTGGATGCGGATGATCGTCAACTCCGTCTCCCCCGCCAGAGGCAGGGTGATAGTCCGCTCCTCCACGGTGACCTGCTCGGGGTCCAGCAGTTTGTCCAGCAGGTCAGGGTCGACAAGAGAGTGGATCGTGGCGATAATCTTCGCCTCTTGTTCCGTTACACCGTCAGCGATGCTGGGATGGGACATTAGCCTGTCAAGTTCCCCCGTCCTCCCGAGATACCCGAGGGACTCAAGGGCTGGGTAGTTCCTGCCTTCCAAGACCCACGGCTCCTCGAGCAAGTCTTCCAGATGCCCCGCATCTGCCAGACGAATCAGCCCCCGAAATGCATCGAACTCGACCCTGTCAATACCGTCTTCGACCCAAGGAAGGTCCCAGATTCTTGTGGCCAGTTCTGGCATGGTGTCGCGGAGTCCGCCAATAGCATTCTGAACCTGCTCATCGCGCTTTCGGTCCGCATCAGCGGCGACAGGCTCAATGTCATATTGCGGCGGGGGCAGGGCGGGCCTTGGTGTGCGTGTGGCTGTGGGCGTGGGTGTTGCAGTCGGCAAGGGCGTCGGCGTGGCTGTGGGCGTCGCGGTCCGAGTGGGCGTGGCTGTGGGAACGGGTGATGGTGTAGCAATGGGAGTGGCGAGCCGAGTGGGTGTAGGCGTGCCTGTTTGGGTGGCCGTTGCCGTAGGAACGAATGTCGTTGTGGCAGTGGCGCTAGGAAGAACCTTGGCCACCGGCGAAGGGGTCGGCTCATCGGAACATCCGGGCAGGAGTATGGCGAGGAGTATCGCGCCCGCGAGCAGCACACTACTTGCGATGGACTTTGACATTTTCGCTCCTCTCTCCTAACGCCGTATGATTGCCTGGACTTTTCGGCGCCCATGACAAGGCTTGCCGCCCGAAAAGCAGCCCTCGTCAACACAAATCGTAGTGAGCCTCCAAGCCGGATGTAAGGTTCGGACGCCCAACTACCGTTCAGACGTCCCGAACGGGTGCTGCCAGCTACGTCTTGCACCTCAGCTATTCTTGCCACAGCAGGGAATCCACAGCCATCACCATTTGCTCCCAGATCCGGGGATGCTCGGTGCGCAACCTGGCGATCAGCGCCATCCCGTCATTCCATACCTCACTCTCTGGGAAGTATTCGGTCCAGGGCTGCTCCGTTAACATGCTCCGCCCGTTGGCCAACCTCTCCTCAAAGTCCTGCACCTTGCGGCTTGCCGCACCCTCGTCCTCGTAGACAAAGACCAGGATCGTGACAAAGCCGTCTGAATCCTTTGCAACGCCCGCCCCCAAGACACTGTACTTTTCCGAGGTAGTTCCTGCTTCCATCTGTAGTTGGTCCCGCATTTTCTGTAGCTGTGCCCCCTCTCCCGGGCTGAGGAGGGAATCAAGAGGGCCAGTAAACCTCTCCACGTCCCCAGCTAGTAACGCCGAATAGACGCCGAGATTCTGTAATGCGCCAGCAGCCAACGCCAAGTCAGGGTCGTCTGCGAGGGAGTCTCCGTTTCCACCATAGGTGCGGATCAGCGACCTCATGCCCGCAGTCCCAAGTGTTCTGAACACAACAGAGTCCAGAACGGCGATTCGGCCGCCTCTGCCTAATACATCGTATGCCGGGGGTTGCAGTCTCTTCTTGAGGTCTGGCGTGTAGTCCTCACCCCAGCTGTAGAACTTCACTCCCAAGTGTTCTTGTACTTCGGGCTTATCGCACTCGGCGCAGGCGGCGAGGGATGTATCGGTGGCCTCGGGATCGAAGCGGCCACTTACCGCCTCCAGGGTGTAGGGTGGTTCTCCAGCCAGGATGCTTCGCTCGACGTCTACAACGCCGAAGCCCAGGTACTTCTGCTCTAGTTGAGTCATGGATTCACGTGTGAATCCACTTATCCAGGGCCCTTCGGCCATTCCTGTTAATTGGAGCTCGCGCAGGTATTCTTCCAGGCCCTGGTCGCTGGCATCCTCCGCCGGGGCCTGTATGCCGTTGGCCTCTCGCGCCAACCTGTAACCGTTGAATGACACAATGCTCCGACTGTCCTCGGTTAGCGGGATGAGTTTCATCAGATCGAAGAAGGGCCCTCCCTGCTCCGATGAGGTGGTGGTGCTAGAATCTGTCCCGTTCGAAGGATTGGAATCTAGCTCATCGGAACACCCGGTTAGCAGGAGGGCGAGCCCCGCGATGCTCAGCACCAGACCAATGATTGACTTCGACATTGCTTTCACGTCCTGAACCTCCCTAAGTAAGTGGAACCTTAGCTCTCATCACTTGACCTTTCATCGAATGGGAGGCGGACCGGGTCGCGGAGACCACGTCAACACGGGCTGTTGCGACCGCCGTCTCTGCTCCGTCGAGCATTGGGATTCCTAGTCTACCGGTACTGGTCATCGCTCCCCTCTCCTGACGCCGAATGATTGCCTGGACTTTTCGGCGCCCATGACAAGGCTTGCCGCCTGAAAAGCAGCCCTCACCGACGTAAATGGTAGTGAGCCTCCACGCCGGATATAAGGAGCAAATGTCTATTTTGCACTAGACATTTGTCTATAGGAGTCGCGTAGGCAAATGACTACCAGGTGCCTATGCCCATGTCGCGTCAGGTCTTAGCCCAGCATGTTCAGGAAGCGGCGTGGGCGCTCAACGGGACTCCCATCGACTGACGGCCGGGGAATGGCGGGGAGCGCGCGGGACGTAGCCGCGAGCGTCGAAATGGCAGCGGCGGTCTGAGACAAACCAGAGGCCCCCGCCGTTACAGCAGGGGCCTCGTCGCTGCCTGGTACGTTACCTGTCGGCCTGATTTGCCGTTTCCCGGCGGGCCGACGCCGGGGCAAGGCAGGCGTCGGTTACAGCGCCAACCTGACCCGCAGGGTGAAAGTTCTTGATTTTATCAAGTCTGGTGGGCCTAACCGGGTTCGAACCGACCGTTAAGCAAGCCTGTTTTTCTATCTAACTGACTTGTTTGTATTGACGGGTGGTTATAGATCCCTAGGAGTAGGTGAACGCTATTGAACCTCGGTTCCATCCAAATCCACTGCCCAAGAGTACCGTAGAGTTTCGTCGCTATTGCCTAACCGACAGGAAACTGGCGGGATAGGTGAAGGTGCCGCTGACGCGGCTGATGGTAACCAGCTTGTCTTCCAAGGGCTGCCGCAGGGACTCTAACGCTGTGTGATTGAACTCCGGGAGTTCGTCCAGGAACAGCACTCCCCGATGGCTCAGCGTGATCTCACCGGGCTTGACCGTCCTGCCGCCGCCGACCAGGCCGGCGTTCGAAATCGTGTAGTGGGGCGAGCGAAAGGGCCGCAGCAGTACCAGGGGGCTGTCGGCTGGCAGGGCGCCGGTAACGCTGTAGATCTTCGTGACCTCGAGGGCCTCCTCTGGAGACATCTTGGGAAGAATAGACGGCAAGCATCGAGCGAGAAGGGTCTTGCCGCTGCCGGGAGGCCCGTTGAACAGCAAATTGTGAAATCCGGCGGCAGCTACTTCCAAAGCCCGCTTGGCGTGCTCTTGGCCTTTCACGTGGGCCAGGTTCATCCCGTCGGCGCTGGGCTGGGCGCTGTCCGGCAGCACCCCGTTGCTTGTCATCGCGGAGATGAGGGACTCTCCCCGTAGGTGAGCGATCAAGCCGGCAAGGCTGGAGGTCGGAAACACCTCGATGCCTTCAATCAAGGCCGCTTCCGCGGCGTCCGAGGTGGGTACATATGCCGTGGTGAAACCCTGGTCCCTGGCTACGGACACCATGGCCAGAATACCCGTGGTGTGACGTAAGCCCCCGTCCAGAGATAGTTCGCCAAGGAAAATCGTTTTTTCCAGTCCGGCGTTCACTTGCCCCGAACTAAGCAAAATCCCAACGGCGATGGGCAGGTCATAGGCCGGCCCCGCTTTCTTCAGGTCGGCGGGCGCCAGGTTGACCGTGATACGCCGCAGGGGGAACTCGCAGCCGCTGTTCCGCAACGCGGCCCGCACTCGTTCTCTGGACTCTTGCACGGCGGTGTCGGGCAAGCCGACGATGTTGAACGCCGGCAATCCAGGGGATATGTCCACCTCTACCTGAACGATTAGACCGTCCAAGCCGATTACCGCGCAGGTCTGGGACGTAGCAAGCACGGAAGCTACTCCTCTCCCGTTACTACCAGCCCGCCGCAAAATATTGAATTCCCGGCGGCCCACCACAATCATGGACTCGACTCTAAGCTCGAGTCCCACGGGACCGGACGTTTTCCGGGGCCGATTTTCGACCTAAACTATACGGTAAGTTTTGTTGGGGCGCTATGGCGCAAAGACACTAGGATAGGCAAGTCTACAATACTTGCCAGTAGCGCCGGCCTTCCCTCCGAACGGCGCGGCCGAAATGCTGGTCCACTTTGAAGTGGCCTGCCGCAATTATCATTCCGTCCCGCTCCGACTGGTCCAAGAGGTCCTCCCGGCATTTTTGCCCGGCCGCCTTGTCCACGTCGACGTGCACGCACCAGTCGGGGCGTTCCACTTGGATGCTCATGTGGAAGACATCTCCGACCACCGCAGCTCGTTCTCCCTGAGAGTTGATGAGGATGCACTGGTGTCCCGGCGTGTGCCCCGGGGTATCGATGGTGGACACTTCCGAAGTGATGGCGTGTCCGCCGTCTACCAACTCCATTACGCCGAGCTCCTCCAGCGGTATGACTTGGTCCAGGACGTGTTTATTCTCAGCCAGGTTGAGGACTTCCGACTGGCTGAAGTGTTCCCAGTCGACCCTCGGCACCAGGTACCTGGCGTTGTGAAAGGTGGGCTTAGGCGCGCCGCTCTCGTAGTTGAGGTTCCAACCCACGTGGTCGGCGTGGAGATGGGTGTGGACCACAACGTCTACCTGATCGGGGTAGATGCCGACCCTCGTGAGGTCGTTGATCAAGTTTCCGGTTTGATTGCTGATGCCGGGATGGGGTCCGGCCCCAATGCCGGTGTCCACCATTATGACTTGGTCCTGAGAGCGGATGGCGAAGTGGCAGTAGGGCAGAATGATTGCGCCTTCAGGAGTCAACTGCTCAGCCCGGTAAGGCCCCCATTCGTCTTCGGAAACGTCCGGGAAGAACTCGCTGGGGACTTGTGGGGCCGAGTACATGTCCACCACTGACAGGATTTCGACGTTGCCGATGCTTATTCCTTCTTGCATTCCAGTCTCCGGAAGTTAGGATGGGGCGGAGTTTACATAAGAGAGGCACATGCAGGCCGTTGCCGCCGCTCATTGGCCGGTGAAAAGGCCGCCGTGTGAGCTTGATGGCGCCGCCCAGCCGGAGGTATGGCCGCTATTGGCTGTAACACCGCCGAACGTAACCTGGGCGCCGGATGGACTACTGGGAACCAGCGGCTTGTTGGTCTTCCCACCGGGCCAGCCTTGCCTCTAGCTTGCTTTGCCGCAACGCCATTGTTAGGTCGCCCCGGGTACGCTCCAGAACGCCCCGCATCTGGTCCGTGCTGTGGCGCAACCCTCCGGTGACCGCCTCGGGAAAGTCCACGGTCATCAAGATGCTATAGATTTCGTCCATGAGGTCCATGAATTCCTGGCACCGGTCGAACTGGTCCCTTCGGAGAGCGTCCAGGATGTAACGGCGGAGCTCTCCGATGACGTCGGCCAAGCCGTTTAGAAAAGAAGAAGCGTCGATTCCCAGGTCCTCAGGGCGGGGTATGGCGCCGCCGGAGATCACCGCCAAGGTAATGTTTGCCTCACTGAACTCCTTGCGGGCGTCGGCCAAGAACCCGGCGAAGTAAATTTCCGGGTTTTCCAGCCGTATCGGTTCCGTTTCTTCAAGGCGGCTGGCCGCTTGGCTTATCACCTCCTTGGCGCTCTCGAACTGTCCCCGGTGCACGGCTCGAATTGCGTTGGCGGAACATCGAATTACTTCCCTGGATACCGACAGCGCCCGCTCCCGGGCCCGGTTGCGCGCGGTAAGCTGCTCGATGGCCCGGGACCCGATGTCGGCCAACTCCCGGTTGTATGACGAAGACATCAGACGCGGCCTCCGGCTTCGCGGATAGCGTTTACCAGTCCCGCCGCCGCCGCCTCCGGTTCCGCAGCGGCGCCAACGGCCGCGGTTACGCAAATGGCGTCGGCCCCCGCCTCCACCACCGGCGCTGCGTTTTGGGCGTTGATGCCCCCGATGGCCACGAGAGGCACCCGGACCGAATCTATAGCCAAGCGCAGCCGGTCCACCCCTTGAGGGGGCCGTCCCACCCCCTTGGTACTGGTAGCGTAGATAGGGCCGAAAGCCAGGTGGTCGGCCCCCATTTCCTGGGACTGCTCCAACTCGGACAGTTCGTGATTGGACCGGCCCACGACCTGACGGGGAGACAGGACCCGCCGGGCTTCGGCGACGGGCAAGTCGGTCTGGCCCACGTGCATTCCGGCGCTGCCCGCAACCGCCGCTACGTCGGCGTGGTCATTGATGATCAGGTCGACATCGTGAGTCCGGCACAACTGCTGTAGCCCTCGGGCCAAGGATAGGATGTCTCCCTTGTCCGCCGTCTTGTCCCGGAATTGCAGCATCCGAGCGCCCCCGCGGACGGCTGCTTCGGCTACCCTCAATGGGTCGCGCCCATTGGTTGTTTCAGGGCTGATGATAACGTACAGGCCCCTTACGCGCCGGGCCAACTGCTGCCGCAAGTGGGCTCCCAGCCGGGCTTCCAGACAGGCAATGGCCCCCGCCAGGGCCTGATGGGTCTCGCCGTTGATTCGTTCTCCGTCGCCGGGGCCGCGCAGCGTCAGCAGCAACCCCTGGGACGTTGACAATAGGGCCAGCGCTTCATCAATAGTGATTTCCCCATCGGGCCGATAGCTCAGGTCCGGCGGGGCGGCCGCCAGCTCTCGGACCAAGTCTCGCAACCGGGCCAGCAGCGGCGATGCGGCGGGTATGTCAGGGCAATGCTCCGCCACCGACGTCAACGAACTCACTAGTGACGCGCGGCAAGCTTCGTAGAGGCGGGCCGGGCCGGTCACGTGTCCAGACCCTTGGGCATTTCGCCTTGCCGGGCCGCGTCAATGGTATCCCGCACGGACTCGGGCACATCCATGCCCTTCCGCGCGAAGCTGTCCTCTACGTGACGCCCGATGTTCCGGGGGTCGCTATAGAACTCCAGCGGCGACCCGCCCAAGGACATCGGGCTTTGATCGTGGACGGATTGAAGGGACTTCCCCATGGAGAAGGAGGACATGCGGCGCTCGACGCGGCGGCTCAGGCAGTGGGGGCATTTCGGCTCCACGGGCAAGCCGATGGACTTGGTGAATAGGGAGGACAGTTTTACGCAGGCTTGGCAGCGGTACTCGTATAGGGGCATGGACGGCCCGTTCCTCTTGGTGAGCGCTCGGCGCCGTCTATTGTAGCATGGCCTCTTCCCAGGATGCAGTTCTGGAACGCGGCATCAGGGTCTTTCCAAAGTTGTAAATACACACATCGTCATGCCAGGGAATCCAGGTTGGGCAAGCATTGCTCTTTTGCGGAAGTGGGCGCGGAGGTGAGCAACTTTGGAAAGGCCTCGGCGAAAGGTGGTCCCGGATTTTTCGATTCCCCTCTCATTTCCGCTCATTCCCCCCCATCCCCCCCATTTCAGCCCGTTGGCCGGGTTGGGGCGGATTCCGGGGGCTGGGGAGCAGGTTGAGAGCGGTCAGGTTTGGAGTGGTTCCCGGTCATCGAGGCCCCATGACGCCCCGGCGGCGGCTTGGATTTGGTCTGAGTCCCGGTGGAACGTTTGGGTCTGACATGTATCACAGTAGGGGGGCGCATCCGGAGTTGGGAAGGGAGGAGTGTCAGTCGCAGGGTCTTGTTATGTTGATGAGAGAATGCTCCCGGGTTAGGACTTTAGGCCCTTCGCTACCGCTCGGGGTGACAATGAAAAGGCCCTGGGAAAAGGCTCTGGGGTGACAAAAGGCCCTGAAAAGGCCCTGGGAAAAGGCCCTGGGAAAAGGCCCTGAACGCAGCATGGCTTCTTCCCGGGTATGCAGGTCTCGAGGGCGGCATAGCCCTTTCCCCGGGTGCGGTCTTGAAACGGCCAGGGTCTTTGGGGGGCCGCAGACCCTCGCCGCCTGGCCGGTGTATAATGCGGCCACTGCCCGCGAGGGCCGCCCCTGACCTTCGCCGTCTATCGCACACGAGCCGAGGAGCCGCCATGGCGTCAGGAAACGAGGCTAAGAACCTCCCCTTGTTCAATCAAGCGTTGGACCGGCAAGCGTTGGACCGGCGTGACGCCGCCCTGCTGATGTTGATGGACGGGCACGCTATGGTGCACCGTTCCTTTCGCGCGATTTCGGTCCAACGGCACCTAACCGTGTCCGCCACCGGCGAGGACACCACGGGGGTATACGGGTTCACCAACGTGTTTCTGAGAGCCCTTCAAGAATGGCGCCCCACCTATTGCGGTATCGCATTCGATACTTCGGCGCTTACTTTTCGCCACCAGCGGTTCGAGGAGTACAAGGCCCAACGGGAGGCAACCCCCCCGGAGTTGAGGCCCCAATTCGACCGGGTAAAAGAGTTGATGCGGGCTTTCGGCGTTCCTGTGTTCGAGTTGGACGGCTACGAAGCCGACGACCTTTTGGGAAGCATATCCCGGCAAGCCGAGTCCCTCGGCGTAGATACCGTGATCCTTACCGGAGACCGGGATACCTTCCAGTTGGTATCTCCGCGGGTCCGGGTGGACCTGTCCTACAGCATTCAGGACCGCAAGGTTTACGACGAAACGGAGTTGGCCGCCCGGTACTCCGGCCTTACCGCGGCCCAGCAACCCGATTTCAAGGCCCTCGTGGGCGACTCGTCCGACAATATCCCCGGGGTGCCCAAGGTAGGGGAGAAGACGGCTATTAGCTTGCTCGTCGAATATCGGGACTTGGAGGGCGTCTTCCAGCACTTGGAGGAGATCAAGCGGCCCAGCGTTCGGGAGGCGTTGGCGGAAAACAGGGAGAGGGCCTTCGAGAACCGGATATTGACCACCATTGCCCGGGATGCTCCCGTCGACCTGGATCTGGAGGCTTGTCGATTCGGTGAGTACGACCGCCAAGCCGTCGTAGACCTGCTGACCGAGTTGGAGTTTTTCAGTGTCGTCCAGCGCCTGCCCGCCCCAGGGGCCCGCAGCCCATCTCTTATCGACGGGGTAGACGCCGCGAAATCGGAGGAAGGTGACGCGGCCTACCGGGTGGTCCAGACCGAACAGGAGCTGGAGGCGATGCTGGCCGCCCTGGAAGAAGCCGGCGGCTTCGCCTTCGACACTGAAACGACCAGCTTGGACCCCATGAGGGCGGAGCTAGTGGGCCTAAGCTTTGCTACCGCCCCGGGGACCGCGTGGTACGTGCCCGTGGGCCATAGAGAAGGGACTCAGCTATCCGTCGAGGACGTGCTGGCGCGGGTGCGCCCTTTGTTTGAAGCGCCGGGCCTCGCCAAGTGCGCCCATAATGCCAACTACGACTTGAGCGTTCTCCTGAATCACGGGATAGCTTGTCGAAACGTCGACTTCGACACCATGATCGCCGCTCACCTCCTGGGCCGCAGCGCCTTGGGTTTGAAAAACCTGTCCCTGGACGTCTTAGGCCGGGAGATGACGCCCATCTCTCAACTAATCGGCACCGGCCGCAAGCAGTTGACGTTCGACCAAGTCCCCATCGAATCGGCGGTACCCTACGCCGCCGCCGACGCGGATATGACCGGGCGGCTCCGCCAAACCTTGGAGCCGCAAGTAGCCGCGCAAGGATTCGAGCGTCTGATGACCGGCATGGAAATGCCCCTGGTGCCGGTGCTGATTACTATGCAAAGGCACGGCATCAAGATGGACGCCGGCGCCCTCCATGAAATGTCCAAGGACCTGACCCAGCAGTTGCAGCAGGTTGAGACGGGCCTTTACCAGACCATCGGCCACTCGGTCAACATCAATTCTCCCCAGCAACTCAGCGACGTTCTATTCAAAGAGTTGGGCCTCCCCCGTACCAAACGAACCAAGACGGGGTATTCTACCGACGCCAACGCCTTGGAATCTTTGCGGGGTCTACACCCGTTGGTGGACCAGATATTGGAGTACCGCCAAATCTCCAAGCTCAAGTCCACCTACGTGGACGCTCTGCCGGAGATGATTAACCCGGTCACCGGCCGGATTCACACCAGCTATAACCAGACCGGCTCCGCCACGGGGAGAATTTCCAGCAGCGATCCAAACCTCCAGAACATCCCCATCCGAACGGAGTTGGGACGCCGGGTGCGCCGGGCTTTCGTCGCTGACGATGCTCCCGATTGGCTGCTGTTCTCGGCCGATTATTCTCAGATCGAACTGCGGGTACTGGCCCACCTGTCCCATGACTCGGGACTGCTGGAAGCGTTTCGCCGCGGCGAGGACGTCCACTCCTCCACGGCGTCACTGATGTTCGAGGCGCCCATAAACGAGGTCACCTCGGACATGCGGCGTATCGCCAAGATACTGAACTTCGGCGTTATCTACGGCCTCTCGGCCCACGGCATATCCCAGCAAACGGGGTTCAACCGGGAAGAGGGGGCCAGGTTCATCGAGAACTACTTTGCCAAGTACCCCGGAATTAGCGAATACATCGAGAGCGTCAAGTCCACGACGCGGGAGACCCAGTACGTGGAAACGGTGATGGGGCGCCGGCGCTACATCCCCGATATCAACGCCTCCAATTTCAACGTCCGGGGCGCCGCCGAGCGAATGGCCATCAATATGCCGGTACAAGGCACCGCGGCGGACATAATGAAGCTGGCCATGGTGCGAGTCCAGCAACGGTTGGAGCAAGAAAAGTTCCGGGCCAAGATGCTCTTGCAAGTCCACGATGAGTTGGTCTTCGAGGTACCCCAAGACGAGATGGACGGTCTGAAAGAGGTCGTTTTCGACGAGATGCCCGCTGCCTTGGAGCTGGACGTGACCCTCAAGGTGGACGCCAAGTGGGGCGAGACTTGGGGGGATATGGAGTAGGGGCCATGGGAGTTACGCAAGTAAAGGCCAAGGTTTTCGGGGAACACGAGGAGCGGGAATATACGTTCCTGGTAGACACCGGCTCGACGTATATGACCCTGCCACCGGATGAGATTGAAGGACTGGAACTACAGCCCACCGGAGGAACCGTGAGGTTGATGAGCGCCACCGGCCTAGTTGATGTGGAGACCTATTTCGCCGTTGGCGAGCTCATGGGACAGAGGTTCGGCGCCCTGCTTGTTCCCGCCTCTACTCCCCTGCTAGGGTATGAGCTGCTGGAGAACCTGCGGTTCAGAGTAAACCCGGTAACTCAGCAGATAGAACGGGTGCCGGACGATGAAATACACCCGCCGTACCTGCTGCAGTTGGATTTGCAAGTGGGATAGAGTTGGAAGGAGGTGGTGAGGCGTTCCCCTCACCAATAACCGTGCAAACCAACAGAGGGGCTCTTGGAACTAATCAGAAGCGTAATCTTCGTGCCGGGCAACCGGCCCAACATGCTGGAGCGGGCCCTGTCTTTTGACGCCGACGTCATCATGGTTGACCTTGAGGATTCGGTGCCTGCGTCGGAGAAGGAGAATGCCCGCGAATTGGCCCGGCAGTGGGTCCCCCGGTTGGCCCGAGCCGGCCGCCGGGTCATGGCGCGTTTGAACTCTCTGGACACGGGACTCACCGCCGGCGAGGGCGCCGCCGTTGTTGGGCCATGTCTTTACGGAATCAGCATCGGCAAGGCCGGGTCGGTCTGGGATATTCAGGAGACGGACCGGATCATATCGTCGGCGGAAACCCAGGCCGGGTTGAAGCCCGGCCAAGTTAAGCTGATTCCCTGGATAGAGAGCGCCGCGGCCGTCACGTCGGTGCGTCAGATAGCCTCGGCTTCACGCCGGACTGTTGCTATCGCCTTCGGGGCCGAGGATTACACCAACGACATGGGCATCCAGCGCACGGATGCGGGGGAAGAGGTCTATTTTCCCCGGGCCGCCGTGCCGATTGCGGCCCGGGCCGCCGGGGTGGCTTCCTTGGACTCGCCCTTCGTTCGATTTCGGGACCCGGAGGGGCTAAAGATGGACGCGCAAGCGGCCCGTCGCTTGGGATACACCGGTAAATTCGCTATACACCCGGCCCAACTCGAGGTAATCAACCAGACCTTCAGTCCGTCCCCGGAGGAAGTTGATTATGCTCGCCAAGTGGTGGAGGCGTGGGACCGGGCCGAGGCGGAAGGCCGGGGTTCGGTAGACTTGGAGGGGCGGATGATTGACGTACCCGTTGTCAAGCGGGCCCAGAACTTGTTGGCCATCGCGGACGCCGTTGCGGCCCGTAACACCCAAACTTAGAAGCTAATCTGCCGGCGTTCAGCCTGGAACTCAACGCCGGACGCTAGTGGCTGGCGGTTGATGACTGATCCCTCGGTGACCCCGGACCGGATAGTCTTGGAAGGAATGCAATTCTATGGCTTTCACGGAGCTAACCCGGAGGAGCGGGCCCTGGGGCAGTCCTACGTAGTTGACTTGGCGGTGGAGTTGGACTTGAAGAAGCCGGGCGCCTCGGACAGCCTTGAGGACACCGTGAGCTACCCTCAGTTGTACCGCGCGGTCCAAGGGGTTCTGGAAGGTGAGTCGAGGAACTTATTGGAAGCCACGGCCCAAGCCATCGCCGACAAGGTGCTGGGCGAGTTCCCGGTCGACGCGGTGCGGGTCTGTTTGAAGAAGCCGCGCCCGCCGATACGAGGCTCGGTCATCGATAACGCGGCCGTGGAAATCTACAGAGTCCAGGGAGATAGGCCATGAAGGTCCATGACTTCCATGAAGGCAACCGGCATTGGCAGGACCGGTTCGACACCCGGGCCCTCGCCGACCGACTGGCGGGAAGAGCATCGGACCGGATCGGTACCGAAGAGCGGGAGTTCATCGAAAGGGCTGATATGTTCTTCCTGGCTACCTGCGATCACCGTGGTCTGCCGACCTGTTCCTACAAGGGGGGAGACCCCGGATTCCTGCGGGTGGTGAATGAGCGATGTTTGGCCTTCCCCAACTACGACGGCAATGGCAAATATCAGTCGATGGGCAACTTATTGGTGAATCCCAACGTCGGAATTCTGCTCATCGACTTTCCGGGGCAGCAAAGGTTGAGAATACAGGGCGTCGCGAGGGTGCAAGATGACGACGAGTTGCTCCGAGAGTATCCGGGGGCCCAGTTCATCATTCGAGTGGACATAACGGAGGTATACAAGAACTGCCCGCGGTACGTTCATAACTATCAACTGGTCGAGCGCTCCGGTTTCGTGCCCAAGGCCGGCCGCGAGGCCCCGGTGCCGGAGTGGAAGCTTCGGGGAGAGCTGCGGGACGTCCTGCCGGCCAACGACCCTGCCCGTAGGCTGGAGCAAGGCTGAGGTGGATAGAAGCCGGAGGTTGACGGCGCCGGTTTCCTTGTAAGAAAGTCCCGTAGTATGCTAATCTGACTAACTATCAGCCGAAGGCCCTAGTCGAGGACTCGTCTCGAGGCGCGACGGCCATGCCGGAGACTCGAAATCATGAGATGCGAGATCTGTCACAAGTCCGGGATGAGCGGCAATAACGTCAGCCACTCGAACCGCCATACCAAGACCCGCTTCAAGGCCAACGTACACAAGCAGACCCTGTTTCAAGACGGCAAGCACATCAAGGTTAAGATATGCAGCCGCTGCTTGCGCTCCGTGCCCAAGTCTCCCCGGGTCAGGAAGGCCCTAGCCGCCCTCTAGCATCCGCCGGAGCTTCGCGCGAGGGCCGAGCCGGGGACTTATTACTTCTGTCTACCGAGCCGGACTCGCGGGCGTGTTAGTTCCTGGAATAAGCCCCGGGAAGCGCTGGGAAGCGTCTCGATGTAACCCTCTACCCCGTTGCCAACCCGTGTAAGCAGCAGCGCATCCGCTTCATGGCCTCCGCCACCGACTCCCCTTTGTTGAAGATGCCGCTGCCCGACACGAGTATGTTCGCTCCGGCCCGCACCGATTCCTGAGCCGTCCAATCGGCTTTGACGCCGCCGTCTACCTCGATCCGGGCATGGTAACCCCCGCTGGAAATCACTTGCCGCAGCCGTTTGATTTTGTCCAGCGTCTCCGGGATGAAGGTCTGCCCGCTGAAGCCTGGGTTCACCGACATCACCAGCACCATATCCAGTAGAGGCAGCACCTCTTCTACGGCGGATATGGGCGTTCCCGGATTGATTGCCACGCCTACTTGATTACCTTGGCTCTTGATTCCGGTGACGGTGCGGTGCAGGTGCCGGCAGGCCTCGGCGTGAACAATTATTTGGTCGCTGGTTGATTTCACGAAACTGTGAAGTAGAGCGTCCGGGTCCAGAATCATCAGGTGAATATTGAGGGGAAGATGCGTGGAGGCGCGAAGGGCGTCCACCACCACCTCGCCCAAGGAAATGTTTGGCACGAACCGGCCGTCCATTACGTCCACGTGGACCAAGTCTGCGCCGGCGGCGGCGGCCTCCTTAACCTCTTCTCCGAGCTTGCCGAAGTCGGCGGACAGAATCGACGGCGCGATCTGGATGTACGCCTCAGAGGGCATCGGCACCTTCCTCCAGGGTTTTCTTGGCTTGGGCCAAGGCGTCGGCCACCCGTTGCGGCGCCGTGCCGCCGGGGATGTCTCGGGCCGCCGCCGAAGACTCGGCGGTGATCAGGTAGACTCGTTGGTCGAAGAGGGGCGAAAACCGCCGGTACTCTTCCAGGTCCAAGTCGCCGGGTTCTTTGTTTTGCTCCTCGCAGTAGCGGCATAGCTCCCGAACCAGGCCGTGGGCTTCCCTAAACGGTACCCCTTTGGCTACCAGATAGTCCGCCAAGTCGGTGGCCAGTGCCTGAGCCTCCCCTGCCAGAAGTCCCACCCGGTCTGCGTTGAGATTCAGACCGGAAAGCATACCCTGAAAAACGTCCAGCGTCGGTAGCAAAGTATCCACCGTGTCGAAAAACCCCTCTTTGTCCTCTTGCAAGTCCCGGTTGTAAGTTAGGGGCAGTCCCTTATGCACCGTCAACAGGCCCATGAGGTGGCCGTAGACCCGCCCCGTCTTACCTCGGGCTAACTCGGCAAAATCGGGGTTGCGCTTTTGCGGCATGATGCTGCTGCCGGTGGTAAACTCCTCGGCTAATTGGACGAAAGCGAACTCCCGGCTGGACCATAAGACCAGCTCCTCGGCCAAGCGAGAGAAGTGCATCATGCAGACGGCGGCGGCGGCAACGTATTCAATCACGAAGTCCCGATCCGAGACTGCGTCCATGCTATTGGCGCTGATTTGACTGAAACCCAATTCCGACGCCAGAAACTCCCGGTCGGATGGGTAAGGGACTCCGGCCAGCGCGCCGCTGCCAAGGGGAAGCACGTCGGCCCGTTGATAGCAGTCTCGGAACCGGGACACGTCGCGCCCGATCATCTGGAAATAAGCAAGCATATGGTGAGCAAACAGCACCGGTTGGGCCCTTTGCAGGTGGGTATATCCGGGCATCAGTACGTCTTGGTAGCGTTCCGACAATGCCACCAAAGCACGTTGGACACCTTGGAGACCGCCGATTGTTTTGTTGATAACCTCCTTGGTGTAGAGGCGCATGTCCAAGGCGATCTGGTCGTTGCGTGAGCGGCCGGTATGAAGCCGCCCGGCTGCGGGGCCGACCAACTGGCGCAGCCGGCTTTCGATGTTCATGTGCAGGTCTTCCAGCGAAGGGTCCCAACTGAACGTGCCGGCTTCTATCTCTTGACGTATGTCCTGGAGGCCTTCGATGATGCGGTTGGAGTCCTCACGGCTAATGATGTCCTGCTTGGCCAGCATGCGGGCGTGGGCTATCGAGCCCGCAATGTCGTGGCGATATAGCCGGCGGTCGAAGTGAATTGACACTGTGTAGTTGCTGGAATCAGGCATAGGTCGCCGGAACAACCCCGCTTAACATAAACATCACCCGGGCTGGCGGACCGGCGGCTACCGGGGCAAGGTGTTCGGCATGCCGCCTAGGACCATGGGCAACTCCCTTAGCTCTCTCCGCAACGGGTCCAGAGCCAAGCCGAGGGCTTCCAGCGTAAAAGCTCCCAAGAGTTGACTGTCCCCTTCTTCGCCGAAAATGACGTCCGCACCGCCTACCCGCTCTCCCAATTTGAAAAGCGCAACGCCTTTTCTGCGGGTAATTCCGGAGCCGTCCGCCAATCGAAATTCCTGTTCCACCAGAGGCAGTATCCCGAGTCTGTCCAGAACATGCTTGGGAACAACCGAGTAAACGGCGCCGGAATCGACAAGAAACTCCAACGTCTCGGTAACGTCCGGTTCCGCCGGGTTGCCGACTTCAACGTGCAATGCTGTCAATCCCATCGACGCTCCTTCCCTAAAGAGTGAATCGACTCCAAGAAACTATACCCTTGTCGGCGTCTGCTTCACAAGGACGGCGGGGTCTTTGCTCGGTGTTAAAATGGAGATAATCGCCGGCCTATTTGCCGCTGGGCCGGTATAAGCATTGGAGGAGAGTGGAAATGAGTTCACTTAACCAGGAAAAATGCGTGGCTTGCCGCCGGGATTCTCCGCCCGTTACCGCACGGGAGGTGTCTGAGTTAGGCCCCCTAGTTCCTCAGTGGGACTTGATAGATGACGACGGCGTCAGCAAGCTGGACCGAGTCTTCAAGTTCGACAATTTCAGGCAGGCGCTGAATTTCACCAACGAGTTGGGCAATCTGGCCGAGGAGGAAGGCCACCACCCTAAGCTGGTGACGGAGTGGGGGAGGGTGGGCGTAACTTGGTGGACCCATAAGATTCGCAATCTGCACCGCAACGATTTCATCATGGCGGCCAAGTCTGATCAGCTCTTCCAGCAAGCGGTCCCGCGGCAAGACTGAACGAATGCTTCCGCCGGCGGCTTTCAAAGGGGGAAGACCGGCTTCCGGTCCTCACTCGCTGCACCCGAGGCGTCTCCGGCGGCGGTGGGACGGCGGCTAGGAATTCATGAACTCCCAGGCGAGGGACCCGGGGTCGAACCGCACGCGCCGGAAGCCCTCGGCGTAAGCCAAGCCCGCCGCCTCTCCCTGCCGGGCGGCGCCTTTTCGAATCCTCTCGGCCCGCCTCACCGGGTCGGAGGACATTTGGCTGACGTGCCGGCTCAAAGACTCGGCTTTCAACTCCAGGTAGTCGCTTATGTCCACGAAGGCGTCGGGAGATTCGGTCCCCCAGAGGTAAGCTTCCCGGACCTGGTGGGTCTCCAACCTTTCTTGGTTTATCTGCTCCGGAAAGTGCAACTCGTTCCAAGCGTAAGTAAAGGCCGCGTCCACCGCCACTTGGCCGCTTACCCGGTGGTCCCGGTGGGTGTGGCTGAGAATTCGAAAGGGGTCGATGGCCAAAATAACTTCAGGCTTGTGTCTACGGATGGCCCGCACGAGCTGCCCTCGAAACAGCGGCGTATCCTCAAGGCCTCCATCGGGATGAGAGAGGAAAATAACCCTTTTGGCCCCCATGACGTCGGCGGCCTCTTGCTGCTCCTGCTCTCTGGTAGCGGCCAGCCGAGCCGGAGTCATTCTGCGGTCCCCGGTGCCTTTATCTCCATTGGTGCAAAGGACCACCACCGCTTCGGTGCCTGACTGTTTGATCCACTTGGATAGAGTCCCACCGCACCCTCCTTCGCAATCGTCGGGGTGGGGAGTGACCGCCAAGGCCCGGCGGGGCGCTTCGGTGACGATCTCCATGTTTGCTGTGGCCGCCTCCTTTACAATGCGCCGGCTGTTAAGCGCCGAGGCGAATCCCGCGATCCACACAGGTTCACCGGGCGTTTTCTCCCCACCGTCGCTGGGCGGAGGTTCCTCTTCGTTCGAATCCGGTGTATTTCGCATCATGCCCGGACGCATTCTCCAGCGCCCGGTAAGGGCGCGTTAGGCTTGCGCAGCCATTACCATTTTTCTTATCTTAATAGTGTAAGAATGGAACCAGGCTAGAACCAATGCTAGGGAAAATCAAGTTGCCCGATTCCGCCAGCGTAATCACCGGCAAATATCCGACAGAGTCCGCGAAAGCTTACATTGCCGGCCCCGGCTACTCTCCTAAAGTAATTTCCCGTCCGAGGTCGGTTGCCGCGTACCTACCGGCGCGTCCAGGCACCCGCTCCAGCCAACGAAACTTGTCTCTAGCTGCGTTGCGGAGGGTTTGGGTGAAGTCGTGGGGGCGTCTCCATCCGGCCAGGTCGAAAAGAATTGCCAGCTCTTCGACGCCGACGCTGTCCATACCCAGAAATTGTTGGGCGCCCTCGGTGGCTACCACCACTCTCCGCATGTCCCCCATGGGGTGCGCCGAATCACAGAATTTGATGAAAGCATCCGCAGCCTCCCCGGCGGGCGTGTCTCGTCGCTCGTGCGCTGCTTCCGCCGCTGTTTGTTCGGCTGAGATTGGCGTTGCTTCCGCCACCGTTTGTTCGGTTGACGCGGGCGCTGCTTCCGGTGCCGCGTGTTCGGTTGAGGCGGCCACGGGTTCCCCTATCGTTTGTGTAGTCGAGGCGGGGATTGCTTCGGCTATCGCTTGTGCGGTTGAAACGGGTGGTCTTTCGGCTACCGCTTGTAGGGTTGTGGCGGACGCTGCTGCGTTTCCTGATTGTTCGGTCGGGGCGGGGGCTGTTTCCGTCACCTCTTGTTCAGTAGAGGCGGGGGTTACATCCGTTACCGCTTGTTCTAGATGAACGGTTACCGCTGCCTCGGGTGCCTGGGCCAGAGCCTCATTTACACTGTTACTTTTTTTTGAGGAGGCCTGGTTATCCGGGTCTTCCTTCTCGGCGGCGAGGGATTTTATCAGCGCCTTGGTAAAGTCCCGCAGGACGCCCGCTACCTCGCTGATGAATTCCGTTTCCGAGGACTCCAAGGTGATTTGGGTGGAGTTGGGCAGGGTAATTGATACCTTTATCATCACTTACACCGTGTTTGCGCCGCGGGCGCTCAACGATTTGGGGATATAGTACCCCAAAGTCACACCGCAATCAACCCGGCTAATAGTATAAGTGTAGTAACAGCCGGGCTACCGGCGCAGCAAAATTCCGAAGCCCCTTTGATATTAGGGAGAACTCGGTACCGGACTTGGAACCCCGCCGCACAGCGGCGTACCTTTCTGTGAGTCCAGACCGGCCCGCCGAGACGCCAAGGACCCCCGTACGGGGACAAGCGGCGTTAGATCATTTGCTTGAGCCGAAGGGCCAGGGAACGGGTCATGCCGGGCACTGATGCGATGTCGTCCACCGATGCGTCTTTCAGACCTTGCAACGAGCCGAAACGGCGCATCAACATCCGTTTTCTCTTGGGCCCTATGCCGCTTACCAAGTCGATGGGAGACCGCACAGCGCTCTTGCTGCGAAGATTCCGGTGATAAGTGATAGCAAATCGGTGAGCCTCGTCCCGTATCCTCTGCACCAAGTACAACGCCTGGGAGTTTCTAGGCAGCACGATAGGCTCCGGGGTGTGGGGGACGAATAGCCATTCATTTTCTTTAGCCAGGGAAGCCAAAGGGGTATTGTCCAACCCGAGCTCCAACAGTACCTCCAGCGCCGCCGAAAGCTGGCCCTTACCCCCGTCGATTAGTACCAAGTCCGGCAGAATACCCCAGGTGTCGGCGGAAGCTTGATGAGACGGCCGGCCATTTTTCGACTCGGCAGCCCGGGCCTGTCCTAGGCGCTTGAACCGGCGGCGAAGCACTTCCCGCATGCTTTCAAAGTCGTCGACACCCTCCACGGTCTTGACCTTGAACCGGCGGTAGTGGGCCGGTTTGGGCTGCCCGTCCTCGAATACGACCATGCTGCCCACCGAATTGCTTCCCTGAATGTGGGAGATGTCGTAGCACTCCATCCTGTGGAGCGAGGCCGGGAGGCTGAGCTCCTCTTGAAGTTCCGACATCGCTTGCTGGATAACGTCGGTATTGTCCAACCACTTGACGCGATGTTGGGCCAACCCTTGCGCGGCATTTTCGGCGACGATGTTCATCAACTGCTTGTGCATGCCCCGTTGCGGGTGTATCAAGCGGACCGCCCCGCCCCTCAACCCCCGGAGCCACTCCCGTATCACGTCGCCGTCTTCCAACGGGTGTTGCACCAGGATGTAAGGGGGTATTGCCGAGGCGGACTGGTAGAACTGTTTGATGAACTGGCCGATAACCAGGTTGGGAGAGTCGTCTTGGGTACCCTGCATGAAAAAATGGTCCCGGCCAACGAGCTTGTTGTGCCGTACGAAGAACACTTCTACCCAAGATTCGTTGGTACCCTGAGCCAGGGCAACGAGATCCATGTCGTTTATAGGGTTGGAGTCGACCTTGATGCGCTGCTCTTCGGCCACTTTCTCAACGCTTCGAATCCGGTCCCGCAGGACGGCGGCCCGCTCGAACTCGAGCTTCTCCGCCGCTCGCCGCATGTTGCTGCGCAAGTCTTCGGTAACCGCTTCGGTATCCCCCTCCATGAACAAGATGACCTGCTGAATTACTTTGTCATAGTCTTGGCGAGTGGCATAGCCGGTGCAGGGCGCTACGCAGCGGTTTATATAGTATTCCAAACAAGGCCTAGGGTCGGTACCGGTGATGGCCTTGGTGCAGGACCGGTAGGGAAACAAGCGTTTGATCAAGTCCATGGTCTGGCGTACCGAACCAGCGGTGGCGAAGGGGCCGAAGTAGCGAGCGCCGTCCTGGGCTACCTTGCGGGTGATGTAGACCCGGGGGAATTCCTCGGTGAGGTCGATCTTCAAATATGGATAGGTCTTGTCATCTTTCAGCCGGGCGTTGTAGCGGGGCCGGTACCGCTTGATTAGAGTATTCTCTAGGATAAGGGCTTCGGCCTCGGTATCGGTGACGATGTACTCGAACTCGTGAACGTGGCCGATCATCCGGCGGATCTTGGGCGGCTGACCCGAAGGGGACCCGAAGTAAGTCCGCAGCCGGTTGCGGAGGACGCTGGCTTTACCCACGTACAAGATGTTGCCCCGGGCGTCTTTCATCATGTAGACGCCCGGCCGCTCCGGGGTAACGCGCAACTGCCGCTCAACCAGGGGAGGAGCCATCGGCGGCTATAGTACTACTGCCAACGCGATGATGACAGCTAATACTACGCTGGCCAAAGCGACTATGCGGCGGGCTTCGGCCCCGACATATTGCTGGGTTGGCGGCCGCTCCCCTCTGACCCTGGGGGGCGTCCTAGTCGGCGCTCCCGCTGCTACCGGAGAGCGCGACGCCACCGGGCTGGGACGCCTAGCGGCCGGCGATCGAGGGGGCGCGGCGGGTTCGGGAACGACCGGAGCAGCGTCTGGTACCGCTTCGGCGTGCTTCCCATCGGCCTCCACCGGCAGGGAGGGGTCGGGAATGGCGGGCCCGGGTCCCTTCTGCGTCTTTTTTCTTTTGCGGCTGAGCTGCGCCTGGCGTGACGCCACCCGGCGAGATTTACCAGCCATGGGGACCTACCTCCTGAGGAATGCCGGTACGTGCAGGCCGTGGTACTCCAGCCACCGGGCGCGTTGAATCGATTGGTTTTACTATAACAGTAAATCCATGAAATTGGCAGCCTGACAAGGTCGGGAGTTAGGGCGATCGCGCCCTAATCCACCGGGACTGGGGCGCCTTATACCAACCCTTCATTCCCGCCCCGGGCTCGAGTACGGGGCCGCCGCCTCGAGACTTCCCGCAAGAGGAGCGCACGATACCGTTGCCCAGTACCGGGTGGGCAATTGGGGCTTAGCCTGCCCGCCCAGACGATAGCCGGTTTGGACCTTTCCCGCCTGGACCCAACCAGGCCGCAACGCCGCTCGCGGCCTGAAGGGGAAGGCATCTAAGCCCGGGGATGGCTCTTTTCGTATTCCTCGTGCAGATGAGTCCCGGTTACGTGGGTATACACCTGGGTGGTGGAAATGCTGGAGTGGCCAAGCAACTCTTGAACGTGGCGCAAGGAAGCTCCGTTTTCCAGCAGGTGGGTGGCGAAGCTGTGGCGCAACGTGTGGGGTGTTATTCGTTGAGGAATGCCGGCCTTCTCTCCGTAGGACTTAAGGATGTTCCAAACCCACTGCCGGGTCAAACGCTCACCTCGGTGATTGACGAAGAGGGCAGCCTGGGACTTATGGCTGCCCACGAGAGCCACTCTGGCCTTGCTCAAGTAACTTTTGAGCTCCCGTAAGGCCTTGGGGTACAGGTAGACGATCCGTTCCTTGGACCCCTTCCCCCAACAGCGGATGTACGATTCTTGGAGGTCTATGTCAGAGGCATTGAGGGATACCAGTTCGCCTACTCGTAAGCCGGTGGCGTAGAGCAACTCCAGAATAGTCGCGTCGCGCCGGGCCTCATTGCCGACGGCCCGTTGGGCTATTTCCAGCAAGCGGGATATCTCTTCCTTGGACAAGCACTTGGGCAGGGCCCGGCCTACTCGGGGAGAACCCATGGATTCCGTGGGGTCTTGGGTGATGTCCCCGTTTTCGAAGAGGAAGCCAAAGAAGGACCTGATGGCGGCCACCTTTCGGGCGGTGGTAGTGTCCCGGTAACCTTTATGGCCCCGCAAGTCGGTGACGTAATCGTTGAGCAGGTTCAGGTCCACCGAATCCCAGGGATACGAGCCGTTGGAAGAGCCATTGGAAGAACCGTTGAGAGAACCGTTGCGGCGTTCTTGAAGGAAGCCCCAGAACTGCTTGAGGTCGTTGCAGTAGGCTTCTGACGTGTTGGGCGAGAAGCCTTTTTCGACGATTAAGTGTTGTAGGAACGAGCGAATAGCTTGATCCATGTTATATATCCTTTCGCCATAAGCGTACAAAGATGGAATGGCGCTAATACACACCATCCCAACACTCGCAATGGCTGGATTCTAGCATAGGCTCCGGCGAACACTTCCTAGGAAGCATAAGCAAGATATTGCCGATTCGGTGAGGCGGAAAGGAACTAGGGCGGTTTTGCGATGTACCGTCGGAATGGTCTACGCGTAAGCCGGCAGTAATCTCCCCGCAGACCGCCGCGCCGGTCCGCCGAGGGGAACGACCCCAAATCGGCCCCTACATTTTTACCCAAGTACGAAAAGGGTGTTCCTGAAGAATACCCCGAGCGCGCCGAAATGGTAGAATGGAGGTGAACCTAGTAGCACCGGACAGACCTTCAGAGTGCCTAGCAACGAGGAAAAGATGTCCCATAATTTCTGGATGATCGTGAGCAACCCGGAGAATTTCCGGATTACCCGGGACTTGAAGTTCACCTCCCAGGGTCTGAAAGCCCAGCACAAGCGAAAAGTCCAGCGGATCGAGGCCGGGGACCGGGTCCTCTTCTACGTGTCGATGGACCGTCGATTCACGGCGACGGCCACGGCTACGTCCTCATACGTGGAGGATGAGACGGCGGTCTGGAAAAATGAGGGCAGCGCTAATTGGCCGTACCGTATACAAATAAAACCGGAGTTGGTCCTGGAAGAACACCAGTCCATCGACGCTAATCTGCTGGCGCCCCGCTTGGACTACGTCAAGCGCTGGCCCCCCGAGAACTGGTACATGGCGTTTCAGGGGAACCTGCACCTGCTGCCGAAAAGCGATTTTTTTCTCATCGAAGAGGAGATGAGGAAGCTGAAGTTCGGCAAGAATCACGGTCGAAACAGAGTTGCTTCAACCGTTGCCCCTCCCAAGAGGAAGAAGAGACGGGGACCCCGGGCCCGCAACGGCCCTCAGCCCGCGGCGGAGCAGCAGCGGCAGCCGTAGCGCCGGCCGCCCCTAATCCTCCATCGATTCTTGGGCGAGGGCGATTTCCTGGAGCACCCAGGAATCCGACTCGGTGTTAGCGGCTTGCTCCAAGGCCAGCCGCGCTTCATCTCCGCCCAGGTTCCCCAGGGCCCAGGCTGCGTGGCCCCGCACCAAGGGTTCGCCTTGAGCCAAGGCGCCGCATAAGGCTGGCACCGCCGCAGTGTCCCCAAGATTGCCCAAGGCCACACAAGCGTTGCGCTGGAGGCCGACCCGCTTGGCCCTGAGAATGGAACTGCCGCGGAAACGCCGGCGAAAGTCCTCCTCGGACATCTCTAAGATTCCGGTTAGGCTCAGGCGATCCGGAATCCCCGTTTCGATGCCGGACCCGGCTTGATCATCCCATTGCGTCCAGGCTCCCCCTCCGTCCCGTTCCCAGAAAGCCGTCAATGATGGACCGGCTTTTCGATTTACCGGGCAAACGTCCTGGCAAATGTCACAACCGAAGACCCAGTCCTGCATTTGGGGCCGCAATTCCGGAGGTATCGTGCCCCGGTTCTCTATGGTCAAGTGGGATATGCACCGGGAATTGTCCAGGGTGTAAGGCGCTACGATGGCGTCCGTAGGGCACGCTTCGATGCACATCACGCAATTCCCGCAGGTCTTCTTAAGGGGTGGATCGGGAGCCAGTTCCAGATCTGTGATCACCTGTCCCAGGAACACCCACGAGCCGAGGCCGGGGGTAAGGATGTTGGTATTTTTGCCGAACCAGCCCACGCCGGCTCTACGAGCGGCGGCCCGGTCCAGCATCGGGCCGTCGTCCACGTACCACCGCGCCGCGAAGGCATTGCCCAATCGGGACCGCAATCCGGAGACATAGGCCCGCATGCGCTTCTTCATTACTTTGTGGTAGTCGGGCGTCCGGGCGTACCTGGCTACCTTGCCGCCCGGCGCTTCCGCTGCCACTTCTTCAGGGGGTGCTTGACCGGATGTCTCGTAGTAGTTGACCCCCAAGCAGATGATCGAGCGGGCGCCGGGCAGCAGGGCTTGAGGGTCTGCGCCCCGGAGTACCCGGGTTCCGGTGAACCACGGCAGCCCGTCCATGAGCCCGGCTTCCAGGCGCTCCAGCGTAACCGCCCGGTCCTCGGCGAACTCCCCGGCGGAGGTTACCCCTACCAGGTCGAACCCGCATTCCAAGGCGAACTCTTTGATGGCCGCTTTTACGTCCTCCGAAGGGCAGCTTGGGGCGGACGACGCCTCCACAGCATGGTTGCCTGGGCGCGCTTTATTCAAGGTTTTCCCCTTGGAAACGGCCTTGATAGCCGGGGCCGGCATCTTGAGGCAAGCAGAAAAACACCAACTGCACCACCCTAGCCCCTTGCTGGAGGTGGTAACCCATGGGATTGTGGACCACCAGCAGCGCCTGGGACCGTCCGCGGTAACCCGCGTCCCATACCGCCGTATGAACGCTTACTCCGCTGCGGAGCAAGCTGGACCGAGGCCGGCCCAAAGCCATGACGTCCAAGGGAAGATTCAACACTTCATTGAAGGTGATGAGGTAGCACCCCGGGGCCAAGTGGAGCCAATTGTCCTGGTTGAAGCCTAGGGGTTCCGTGGCCGACAAGCTTCGATCGCCGGGTGAGGCGCCGATGCGGCCCGCCGAAGACATGCCGCCCACTTCTCTCAAGGTGATGTCGAACCCGTTGGGCTGCAGTTGGGTTTCCAGAGATACAAACTCTCGTATCAAGGGAGGCTGACCCTGAATCAGGGTTGCAATCGAGTCCTTGTCCAATGCGCAACCGTTCATCAGGCCGTTGGATGGCACAGGCGCCGGGTACCCAACAACCCGGCGGGCTAATAGTCCCCCGGAACCCCCTCAACGAGACCGTCGCGCGGCCAAGAATCCGGGCAAGGGACGACATGGCGCCGGCGCTCCGGCCAACGATTTTCCCATGGTGGGAGCTTGCTAGTCGTGCATGAAGTCTTGCACGTCGGCGGGCAAGGGCTTTTCTTCCGGTATCTCCGTTATGATTGCCTCGGTGGTCAGCATCATCCCGGCGATGCTGCCGGCGTTCTCCAAGGCGGAGCGGGTTACCTTGACCGGGTCCACAATGCCCCGTTCCATCAAATGGCAGTACTCCCCAACCTCGGCGTCGAAACCCCAATCGCCTTCTCCGCCCCGCACGGAATTCAAGACTACTTCACCGGGATGGCCCGCGTTATCGGCGATTAGCAACAGGGGGGCGCTCAGGGCCTCGCGCACTAGGCGCACTCCCACGGCCTCATCCCCTTCCAACTGCTTCCCCAACTCGTCCAGAATATGCTCCGTTCGAACGATAGCGACACCCCCGCCCGGCACGATTCCTTCTTCCACTGCGGCTCTGGTGGCTGACAAAGCGTCCTCGGTGCGGGACTTTCGTTCGTTCACTTCCGGTTCGGTTGCGCCGCCCACTTTCACTACTGCCACGCCGCCCACCAGCGCCGCTCGGCGCTCTTCCAATTTCTCCCGGTCGTAGTCCGAAGTTGTTTCCTCGATTTGCACCCGGAGCTGCTCCACCCGCTCCTTGATGGCGTTGTCGGCGCCCCGGCCCTCTACGATGGTCGAGTCATCCTTTCGGACGACGACGCGGCGGGCCGACCCCAGGTGCTCTAATTCCGCTCCATCCAAGCGCAGGCCGGCGTCGCCGGTAATGACCTGGCCGCCGGTGACGATGGCCATGTCCTCCAGCAGGGCTTTCCGGCGTTCGCCGAATCCCGGCGCCTTGATAGCGACGCAGGAAAGAGTGCCCCGCATCTTGTTGACCACCAAGGTTGCCAGCGCTTCTCCTTCAACGTCCTCCGCGATGATTATCAACGGCTTCCGACCGCCTTCGATGACTTTTTCCAGTATGGGGACCAGGTCGTTGGGAGAGCTTATCTTTTGGTCGGTCAGCAAGAACAAGGAGTCTTCGAATACGGCTTCCATGCGTTCCGTGTCGGTAACGAAGTGGGGAGAGATGTATCCCCGGTCCAACCTTACACCCTCGACCACTTCCAGATCGTCGGCCAAGGCCTTGGACTCTTCGATGGTGATCACGCCGTCCCGGCCCACTTTATCCATAGCGTCGGCCAGCAGGCTGGCGATAACTTCCTCGTGGGCGGACAAAGCGGCTACCCGTCCAATCTGCTCACGATTCTCCACCGGCACGGCCATTTTCTTCAGTTCTTCGGTCACCGCCGCGACGGCCTTGTCAATGCCGGCTTTAAGGGCTATACCGTTGGCCCCGGCGGCCACGTTCATAAAGCCCCGGCGCACCATGGCTTGGGCAAGGACCACCGAGGTGGTGGTACCGTCGCCCACGGTGTCGTTGGTCTTGGAAGCCGCCTCCTTGACTAGCTGGGCCCCCATGTTTTCATAGGGGTTGGCAAGCTCCACCTCTTTAGCGATGGTGACTCCATCGCTGCACACTATTGGGAGCCCAAACATACGGCTCAAGAGAACGTTCCTGCCGCTGGGCCCCAGGGTTAGTCCCACGACCCTGCCCAATTCATTGATGCCCCGCATCAGGCTGGTTTGGGCCGCTCCTTCGAAAGTTAGTTGTTTGTCTGCCATCCTTGTCTCCTCAAGTTCCAATTGACTTCCGGTCAGCAGCAGACCGCTGCTGACCGTCGACGACTAGCCACCCTCAAATATCCGATAGTCAACGAAGATTGTCAACTAGTTGACGCGGTCGCAAATTTCTCGGCCCCTATCCGGGCATTACGCCGGGATTGCCCCGCCTCGTAACGTAAAGGTGCGTCCAGTGAACTATATGACGGGCTTAGGGAGACCGGATTCGGTGCGTCATGCCCCTTCCGGTAGGGTATCCCTTAGGGTATCCTCCTGGCCGTCCTTGGCAAAGACCGGCAGGGGCGGCCCCCAAGCGGATACGCCCTCCGCACCGTCAACGCTCCGGTTCAGGACGCCGACGGAGGCGTTGAGAACGGGGTGGACCAAGTCCGGACTTAGCTCGGCCAGGGGGACCAACACGAAGGCCCTTTGGTGCAAGCGGGGGTGGGGTACCCGCAGGTCCGGTCCCTCGAAGATAACGTCATCGTAAAACAGAATGTCGATATCGATCAGGCGAGGGCCGTAGCGCACGCCGGGCTCGCGGCCCATCGTTCCCTCGATCTCTTTGACCCGGCCCAGCAGTTCCGGAGGTGAAAGCCGGGTACCGACTTCTAGGACGCAGTTCAGGAAGTCCGGCTGGTCTTCAATTCCCCAGGGCCGGGTCTCATAAACCGAGGAGGCGCGCAGCACCCACAACCGGCGCGGCGCCGTCCAAGGAGTCAGCCCGGGCTCATGCACAGGCTGATTGCCGGCTCCGACGGGCTCCTCACCGAGCAAGCGGACGGCGGCGGCCAGGTTTTCTTCTCTCCGTCCCAAATTGGACCCTAAGCCTAAGTAGGCTACTACCGGCTCCAACTCTCGGGCCTCCAACCGCGAACGATAGCGTCGGTCATGCGGCACACCGGTACCATTTCTTTGACATCGTGGACCCGCACCACGTCGGCCCCGCTGTTGATGGTCAGCGCTACCGTGGCGGCGGTGCCCTCCAAGCGTTGGTCCGGGGGAAGCTCCAGCACCAAGCCGATGGTGGACTTGCGGGACGTGCCCGCCAGCAATGGGTACCCCAACCCCCGGAGCTCTCCCAGCCGCCGGAGGACTTCCAGGTTATGGTCCGGTGTTTTGCCGAAGCCGATTCCGGGGTCCACGATGATGTCGCCCTCCGGCACCCCGGCTTCGATGGCCAGCCCGGCGCTCCGGGACAGGCTGGCGGCGATATCGGGCACCAGGTCCCGGTAGCGGCGGCCCTCCTGGTTGTGCATGATGATCAGCTTGACGCCCGCTTCCGCGGCCACCCCGGCCAAGTCCGGGTCGGCCTTCAGCCCCCAAACGTCGTTTATGAAAGCGATGCCGTATTCAACGGCCCGGGCGGCGACGGAGGCCTTGTAGGTGTCCACGCTGATGGGGAGGCCCACCCGGGGGGCGAGGGCCTCCAACACGGGCAGCAGACGGGCCAGCTCTTCATCCGAAGGCAAGGGGACCGCGCCGGGGCGGGTCGACTCGGCCCCCACGTCCAGGATGTCGGCGCCTTCGTCTTGAAAGCGCAGGGCTTGGTCCAGAGCGGCCCGCACGTCCGACCCCACGCCGTCGCCGGAAAAGGAGTCGGGAGTAACGTTGATAACCCCCATAACGTAGGTGCGGCTGCCCCAGGCGAGCGTTTCTCCCCGGGCCGCGGCTAGGCTGCCGGGAACGTTTGCTTGATCACGCAAGGGGTACCTCCAAGTCCATTCTAGCATGCCGCCCCGTTGTTGCATGGGGTATACCCGTCTGCTAGGATGGACTCGATTCGGGACTATAGCGGTACCCTGTAGAACTAGCTTCGTTGCCCTTCGACGACCCACGGACCCGCGGGAAAGGACATGATCACTATTCTTGGCAAGTCCCGGTCCCGAGGCGAGGGCCTTGACGACGCCGGGCTTGCCGGACCGCCTTGCCGCGATAGCCTCGGGCGTACTTCTCTGATGAGCGGCAGCGAAGCAGTCTCGACTCGCCCACTTCTTCCCCGGGAGGGATAGTGGCCCCTGAAAAGAGAATGATCGACCAGAAGCTGGACTCCCTGGAACTGATGCGCCAGCAGGCCCTAAGAGGCGGCGGCCAAGAGCGCATAGACCAACAGCACGGCCGGGGCAAGCTCACTGCCAGGGAGCGCCTACACTTGCTGATGGACGAAGGGACATTCCAAGAGATCGACAGTTTCGTGCTGCACCACAGCACGGACTTTGGCTTGGCCGATAGGAAGTTTCTGGGTGACGCCGTGGTCACCGGCCACGGTATGGTGGAAGGGCGGCAAGTGTTCGCTTTCTCCCAGGACTTCACCGTGTTCGGCGGTTCCCTGTCGGAAGTGGTTAGCCAGAAGATTTGCAAGATCATGGACTTGGCGGCCAAGACCGGCTGCCCGGTGGTGGGCTTGAACGATTCCGGAGGCGCCAGGATACAGGAGGGCGCGCTGAGCCTGGCGGCTTACGGGGATATCTTTCTTCGCAACACTCTCTACTCCGGCGTGGTGCCCCAAATTTCGGTGATCTTGGGTCCGGCGGCCGGCGGCGCGGTATACTCTCCCGGGATTACCGATTTCGTGTTCATGGTCAATGAAATCGGCCAGATGTACATCACCGGCCCCGACGTGGTAAAAGCGGTTACCGGGGAGGACGTGACTCACGAGCAGTTAGGCGGGGCCGTTATCCACGCCACACGGAGCGGCGTGGCCCACTTCGTCTACGAGAACGAAGAGGAGTGTCTAGCCGGGGTGAGGCACTTACTTAGCTTTCTGCCCGCCAACAATATGGAAGACCCGCCGTTGTTCGGCGGGGGGTTCGGTACCGGCGACGCGGCGGCCCGGCCCGACCCGGACCTGCGGTACTTGGTCCCCGACGATGCCAGCCGGGCCTACGACATGCGGGAAGTAATCTACCGTATCGTGGACGAAGAGGATTTCATGGAGGTCCATCAAAGCTTCGCCTGCAACGTGATAGTAGGGTTTGGCCGAATGAACGGGCGGACCGTGGGGATCGTGGGCAACCAACCGTCCTACCTCGCCGGAGTATTGGATATCGACGCGTCGGCCAAGGCCGCCCGGTTCGTCCGATTTTGCGACTGCTTCAACGTTCCGTTGGTAACCTTGGTAGATGTGCCCGGGTTCATGCCGGGAATGGACCAAGAACACGGGGGTATCATTCGGCACGGCGCAAAACTCATCTTTGCTTATGCCGAAGCCACCGTGCCCAAAGTGACGGTGATTACCCGCAAGGCTTACGGCGGCGCCTACATCGTGATGAGCAGCAAGCACCTACGCTCCGACGTGAACTTGGTGTGGCCGTCGGCTGAGATCGCGGTGATGGGCGCCGAAGGCGCGATTAACATAATCTACCGTGAGCAAATTTCCAAATCCAAAAATCCGGAAAAGACCCGAAAAAAATTAATTGCCGAGTACCAAGACAAGTTCATCAATCCCTTCACGGCCGCCAGCTACGGCTTCGTCGACGACGTCATAGACCCGGCCGATACCCGTTCCAAGGTTGTAAGAGCCTTAGAGATGCTGCAAAACAAGCGGGACAGCCTGCCCGCCAAGAAGCACGGAAATATCCCGCTGTGACTCTTAAAACCTGACTGCGGACTGCCAATCGATGCAATTCGGTGTTTTCTACCAACTACCCTGCGCCGACGGTCAATCGGATACCGGCCGCTACGACGACACCATTGCCCAAGCCCAACTGGCCGATGAGCTAGGATTTGACACGGTATGGTTGGCCGAACTCCACTTCAACCGCCGGTTTTCGGTTATGCCGTCGCCTCTGCTGGTGGGATCCGCCATCGCGGCCACTACCAAGCGAATCAAGATCGGCACGGCAGTCAATCTAGTCCCTCTCCACCACCCAATTAGGTTGGCCGAGGAAACGGCCACCTTGGACCTGTTGTCCCATGGCAGAGCAATATTCGGCATCGGCAGAGGCTCCAACCTCGCCCACTTCCGGGGTTACGGCGTTGACATCGAGGAAGGGAGAGGCGCATTTGCGGAGGCTGTTGACTTGATCCTGGAAGCGTGGACCGAAGAGGAGCTTTCCTTCGCCGGTAACCACTACAAGGTAGAGGGTGTGCGGGTGGAGCCCCAGCCTGTCCAGAAGCCGCACCCGCCCATTTACGTTGCTACCAACAGCCCCGATACTTTCGGCATGGCGGGGTCCATGGGGCACAATATTCTGGTAGCCCCGGTAATATCCACCACCCAAGGCGCCCGGGCCGGCGTGGAAGAATTTCGCAAGCATTTCA
The DNA here is from genome assembly GCA_965197665.1 of Dehalococcoidia bacterium. Taxonomy (GTDB): domain Bacteria; phylum Chloroflexota; class Dehalococcoidia; order Lucifugimonadales; family UBA3495; genus CBDANO01. The sequence continues at coordinate 694,862 of CBDANO010000005.1, read as the reverse complement.
ACGGCGCGGCCCCAAGCCCCTCCGCCGCCGGCGGCAAAGTTTGCATCAACGTGCCCACGTTCGTTGCTGAGGACCGGAAGAAGGCCAGGGCGGGTTTCGAGGTGAGCATCAACAATTACCTAGCCACCTTACGAGCCGCCAGCCGGGGGCCCGGACGGGAGCGCGCAATGCAGTTGTCCTACGAGATAGTTCGCGACGAGTTCGCTGCCGTAGGCGAGCCGGAGGAATGCGTGGCTAAACTGCGCGAGTTGGAGCAGCGTTACCGGGCCGACGAGTTCATGTGCTGGTTCGAGGCCGGCGGCATGGTACCGCACCGTGAAGTCGAAGGGTCGATGCGCCTCTTCGCGGATAAAGTCATGCCCTACCTTCGGTAAGAGGCTAGTCTAGGGGTCAGCGGCCGGCCCAGATAAGATATTAGAAGATATTAGGGCCGCGCGGCCGCAGATATTCGCTCATCTCTCCGACGGAGCCGAATATGTCCTCTTCCCAGTCGCTGTTTGAATACGAAGGCCAGCGCCGGGCGCAGCGGGAAGCGCCGCTGGCCGACCGTATGCGCCCCCGGTCCTTCGACGAGTTCGTTGGGCAAGAGCACGTGGTCGGCCCCGACCGGGTGCTTAGACGGGCCATCGCCGCCGAGCGGATACCCTCCTTCATTCTTTGGGGGCCGCCCGGCAGCGGCAAAACGACTCTGGCCCGGTTGATAGCCAGCGTCACCGACGCCCACTTCGAGTCGGTCAGCGCCGTCACTTCCGGTGTCGCCGACCTGCGCCGGACCGTGTCCGAAGCCCGGGAGCGCCAGGGCATGTACGGCGGCAAGACCATCCTGTTCGTCGATGAGATCCACCGGTTCAACAAGGCTCAACAAGACGTAATACTGCCTCACGTGGAAGACGGCACGGTTACTTTGATCGGGGCGACCACGGAAAACCCGTCCTTCGAGGTCATCGGCCCCTTATTGTCCCGGTCCCGGGTCTCCACGCTGGAGACCTTGACCCCCCGGCAGGTGGAGACCATCGTCGGCCGGGCTTTGGTCGACACGGAGCGGGGCTTGGGCGACCTGAAAGTCGACCTAGAACGGGATGCCTTGGAGCACCTGGTGAATATTGCCAACGGGGACGCCCGGGTCGCTCTCAACGCCTTGGAGACCGCGGCTTATGCCACGGGGGCCAACGACACCGGACGCCGGGTCGTGGACCTGGAGACCATCTCCGACGCGCTGCAACGCCGGTCTCCCCTGTACGATAAGGCCGGTGAAGGCCACTACGACACTATATCGGCCTTCATAAAGTCGGTCCGGGGGTCGTCTCCGGACGGCGCCCTCTACTGGCTGGCCCGGATGATAGACGCCGGAGAAGACCCGCTGTTCATCGCTCGCCGCTTGGTCGTCTTGGCGGCGGAGGACATCGGCTTGGCCGAACCCCAAGCCCTCGCGGTGGCGATGGCGGCCCAACAAGCGGTGCATTTCCTGGGTATGCCCGAGGGGCGCATACCCCTAGCCGAGGCCACGGTCTACCTTGCCACGGCGCCCAAAAGCAACTCCGCTTACGCCGCCATCGAGCAGGCCCTGGAAGACGCTAGAACGCGGGCCAACGAACCCGTGCCACTGCACCTGCGGAACGCCGTTACGGGACTAATGCGCCAGATGGGTTACGGTAAAGATTACAAGTACGCCCACGACTACCAAGACCACTTCGTGGACCAGGAATTCCTGCCACCTTCCCTCAAAGGCCGCCGCTACTACCATCCTACTCAGGAAGGAGTGGAAAAAGAAATCTCGGAACGGCTGAAGCGGTGGTGGGGCCAAGAAGACCGGAGCGGCGAAGACGCAAAAACGTAGGGGGCGGCGCGGACGCCTGCTATCGCCCTAGCAACCTCCTAGAAAATGCTCCCGTCGAATACGTGGTCACGAATAATGGCATAGACCACGTGGCCGATAGCTATGGCTAGGGCCAAGACTGCAATGTAAAGGGTACGCGACTGGCGGCGTTCGGAATCGACAAAACGGCGGTTGACCGACTCCTGGAATTCCAAGGCCGTCTGATCGTCTTCGAGTTTGTCGGCAATTTGGCGCAAAACCTTGGCGCCGACCCGGCGTCCAGTCCGGGACGCCGCCGCCTTAGTTGCTATTGCCGTCCCAATTCTTGTCAAGACGCCTGAAAAAATCATCTCCAAACCCCTTGAAAGAAGCAGGGCCGGAGCCCGGCGTTCTACCCCTTCCGGGTCAGGCCGTCAGAACCTGGCCTATTTCCAGGGAGTTTCAGACCAGGACGACTGTTTTGAATCGGACGCCTTGTCGAATTGATGCCGCTATTTAAGCGCCGTTGGGGACCAGGCCCCGCAATTGGGGGGCTACCTCCTTGGAAAACAGCTCCAACGACTTCCAGCCTACTTCGGGCGGGTCCCAGTCTTGGACGAGTTGAAGCAGAGTCCCAAAGCCGCCCACGTGATCGTATACTTCGCGGATCCGGTTCAAACAGTACTCCGGGTCGCCTACCACCCAATGATTATCCAGGAGGTAGTCTATTGTGATCGCCTCATCGGGCGTTGATTCGTCCGGCTTTATCAAGCTCAGGAAGTCCATCCTTTTCATCAACGGCAGGAAGTAATCGGAGTACGACCGGGCAAACCCGTGGTTCAACACGTTGTTCCGGGCTTCCTCGGTAGTTTCGGCCACGTGAATGTCCAGGCATACTCTCCAGTCCCGCCGGTCGGGCGTCCGGCCGGCATTGACCGCGCCCCTTTGATAGGCGTCCCAGTGGGTAGGCATGTGGATGGCGGGGAGAAGGCTGGTGGTCATGGGTATCCAACCGTTCTGTCCGGCCCATTCCAGGGTGCCGGAGTTGATGCTCACTCCCGCGACGGCAATCGGAGGATGGGGCAGAGTGTAAGGTTTGTGCCACAAGCGCAGGCTCGCTTCCGGTATGGGCGTGGGCGATTTGATTTGATGGAACTCTCCTTGGTAGTCCAGCGTTCCATTCGAGTCCCAAATCTTCAACACTGCGTCGAGGACCTCGGCGGCCCGTTCGTGCCGCTTTTCCCCGTCGACGCCGAAGAACTCGAACTCGGTGGGGACTCCGCCGGTGCCGACGCCAAAGAGAAAGCGCCCCTCGCCCAAGTGGTCCAGCATGGAGACCCGGTGGGCCAGCATCTTTGGGTCGTGCAACTGAAGAAGCACCACCCCGGTACCCAGCTTGATGTTCTCGGTCAGGGCAAAGGCCTTGGCGATGAACAGGTCCGGTGCCGGGAGGTTCTCCCAAAGAATAGTAAAGTGCTCGCCGATCCAGGCTTCCTCATAGCCCAACTTGTCGGCGGTCACCAGGGTATTCATGTCTTCCTTGATAGTCCGCGGCAGTCCCTTGTCGGGATGGTGGATCGGCATCATGAATAAACCGAAGTCCATTTTGGATTCCTCCTTATCGAATTTAGGTTGCTATTTAAGCGCCGTTTGGGACCAAGCCCCGTAGTTTCGGGGCCACCTCCTTGGAGAACAACTCCAAGGACTTCCAGCCGATTTCGGGCGGGTCCCAGTCTTGCGCAACCAAGAGCAGAGTCCCGAATCCGCCGACGCGGTCGTATACTTGGCGGATCCGCTCGAAACAATACTCCGGGTCGCCCACTACCCAATGGTTGTCCAAGAGGTAGTCTATCGTGACTGCCTCGTCGGGCATCGACTCTTCCGGCTTGATCAAGCTAAGGAATTTCAATTTTCTTAGCAGGGGCAGGAAGTATTGGGAGTACGACCGGGCCATTCCGTGGTTCAGGGCGTGATTTCGGGCCTCCTCGGTGGTTTCGGCCACGTGAACGTCCAAGCATATTCGCCAGTCCCGCCTGTCGGGTACCAGGTCGGCCTTGGCCGCTCCTCTCCGATAGGCTTCCCAGTGGGTCGGCATGTTGACGGCGGGCAGGACGTTGGCGGTCATGGGTATCCAACCGTTCTGACCGGCCCATTCCAGGGTGCTGGAGTTGACGCTCACTCCCGCCACGGCAATGGGAGGGTGGGGCAGAGTGTAGGGTTTGTGCCATAGGCGCAGGTCCGCCTCCGGCATGGGCGTTGGCGATTTGATCCGGTAGAACTCACCCTGGTAGTCCAGCGTTCCGTCGGATTCCCATATCTTCAGGACAGCGTCGAGGACCTCGGCGGCCCTGTCGTGCCTCTTTTCCCCGTCGACGCCGAAGAACTCGAACTCGGTGGGGGCGCCGCCGGTGCCGACGCCGAAGAGGAAGCGCCCCTCTCCCAAGTGGTCCAGCAGAGAGACCCGGTGGGCCAGCATCTTTGGGTCGTGCAGCTGGAGAAGCACCACTCCGGTACCCAGCTTGATGTTTTCGGTCAACGCAAAGGCCTTGGCAATGAACAGGTCCGGGGCCGGGAGGTTCTCCCAACGAATAGTGAAGTGCTCGCCGATCCAAGCCTCCTCATAGCCCAATTTGTCGGCGGTCACGATGGTCCGCATGTCTTCCTTGAGGGTCCGAGGCAACCCTTTGTCCGGGTGGTGGATCGGTATCATGAACAGACCGAAGTTCACTGGATTCCTCCTTGCCGCGGCCGGACCGTTATTCCGGTATCTCTACGTCCATCAACGGCCCGTGCTGTTGCGCCCCGTAAACGTCCGAGTCTTCCACCGCCCCGGAACCGTACAGGCGGGGAATGGTGGCTTTTATGGCGTTGGCCGGGGGAAACTCCACCAGCAGCACGTCGTTTACAGGCACGTTATAAAGGCGGGATATGAGCCCGGGATTGACTACCCCCGAAGCGCGTACCTTCTCGAAGGTCTCCTTATCGGGAAACACCATGTCCAAGGTGATGGAGAAGGGATTAGCGTTCTTGCTCCGGCATATCACTGCCAAGTCGCGGATTCTTGCCACCCGAAAAACTCCTCGCCGCGCCGTTAGGCCGGGCCTGCCCCGCTCCCGCTGCGCCGGCGGCTGACCTCCGATTCGGCGCGGTCAAAAGGTTCGGTCCAACGCCCTAGCGCCGCGCCGTTGCGTATTCAAACGGTTGCGTACTCGATGGGAAACATCTCCAGCGGGTGGGCCGGTTCAACCGCGTGAAGGATGTTGTACTCGTAGACCGGCCCGACGGGGATGTCTGAGGGCGAGTACGGATAGGTCAAGCAGCCCTCGTCGCACAGTTTGCCCTGGTAGTGCAAGTTCTTGCCGGCCTGGCGGGCCAGACCAAGGATCTCGTTGGCCAATTCCTGGGTTGGGGCTACGGCCTCCATGATTATCCCCAATTCATGGGCCAGCATCTCTTTAACCGGCTCCCGCTCGCCCATTACCGCGTTCTTGCCGATCACCCGGAACACCAGCTTGTAGTCCTTTTCCGGCACTCCCATCCCATCGACCCGGCTAACGACCAGCGAGCGCACGTCCTCCAAGTAACTGTCGATGCATTGTACCAGCACCGGGTCCCGGGTATATGACACGCAGATGCACCGGTAGCCCACCAACTCCACTCCCTCCAGCCGGATGGTGTACTTGTCCCGGGGCAGGAACCGGGCGCCGGTGACCTTTACCGTCCGGTCATCCACGGCCTCGCAGTTTAGCGAGGTCAGGTCCAAGACTCCCGACGGCTCGGTGTGGTACAAGGGAGTCTCGTTCTCGTGTAGGAAGAAGGTGGAAACGCTGAGGGGAGTGCAAGCCAACTCCGGGTGATTGGGCTCCACCAATATGTGGTCTCTCCGGACGGTGACGGTGATGCCCTCGCTGCCAAATTTTTGGCGGGGGGCGGCGCAGGCGGCGCCGCACTCCAACAGCTTGCCCGCGACCCAACCCAGGGCCGGGTCGAATTCCTCTTTGACCGGCAGGGCGGCAAAGATGGCGGCGTCGTCCGAGCGGCCGCAAAGGATGACCTGGGCCCCTTCGCTCAGAGCTTCAACGTAGGGTTCAACCCCGGCCATGCCCACGATATTGGTACACCGGTCCACCGACTCTCGGTCCAGGGCCGGCAGCGGCCAAATGGGCTCGATTCTTCCCTGCTCCAGCTTCCCGGCTACGTAGTCCCGGGACTGTTCGGAGTGAATAAGCGCCATCTTGAAGTGCAAGTTGTTTTCTTGGGCGATCTCCTCGACTATTTCCCGGGTCCATTGCAGGTGGGCGTCTCCCCCCGCGCCGCCGCTGGTGCCGACGATCATTGGGACCTTTTGGTCCACGGCGGCTTGGAGCATCAAGGTCAAGTCTCGTTTGGCCGCGTCCCGTCCCACGAAGGCTTTACCCATGCCCAGGTAGTTGGGCCCCGGGTCGGTGCTGCCGCCGTCGCAAGCGATGAGGTGGGGGGCTTTCCGGAGGGCGCGCTCCAAGGAGCTTTCCTGAAAGCCGTAACCCACGATGGCCGTCGGCGCCACGATGCGCAGTTCTTGGTCGGACATAGTCAACTCCTTCATCAAGGCTATAAAGACCGGCGCCAGTCGTCACCGGGCATGATGCGCCGCATAAACTCGTCAAACATCGGTACCGTAAAAGCGGTGTCACCGTGACTCGGACTCCATATCATGCCTTTGTTAATCAGTTGATTGCGGGTGGGAGCCAAAGAGGTTACCGGACGGGCCAATGCAGCGGCAACGTCTCCGGATCGGTGAGGCCCCGGGCCGAGTTGCGCCATCGCTCGGGCATATCTTTTTTCCAAGGGCGTAAGCCGGTCGAACCTGACCCGAAAAAAGCTCTCATCAAGGGCGGCGATGGCGCGCTGGGAAGCGGCTTCCACGTTAGAGGCCGTAATGGGAGAGCGTTCGGCAACGTCCCACAAATGCTTTCCCCACTCTTGCAAAAAGTAGGGGTAGCATCGGGTTTGAGCAACGACAGCGTCGAGGGCCAGTGGTTCAATCTCAACCCCTTCGTCTTGGGCGGGCTTGGCAATCGCCAGCCTCGCGTCTTCAGGGGATAGTGTCCCGAGTTCCGGAAACTCGAAAAGCCTCTCGGCGTAAGACTTGGCTTTCCCCATCCGGCCTCGCACTTGGGGTAAGCCAGCCCCGACCATGGTGATGGGGAGTTGCCGTTGCGACGTCCGGTGCAACGCCGTGATCAGGGCTGCCAGCTCATCTTCTTTCACGTATTGGAGCTCGTCGATGAATAGCGCGGCGCAGGCGCCATCCGCCTGCGCCGCGGCGCCGACGACTTCAAACAACTCCTGCAAGTCGGTCTCCAAGTCTCCGTTATCCGCCAATCCGGGTTCGGGGTCAAAGTCCAATCCGACTTCGATGTCCTGATACTTCACCTTCAAGGCGCCGACGAACCCCGCCAGCGCTCGAAGGGCGCGGCGCGCCAGTTGCTTTGCAGCATCTCGGTTCGAAAGTTTCAGCAAGGCCACACGCAGCTGCGGGGCCAAAACGGAGGGAAGGGAGCGATTCTCAGGGGCTTCGATTTGGAGCGCATAGATACCTCTGGCCTCGGCGCATTGCCGGATTCGCTCCAGTAGCACCGTTTTTCCGACGCCCCGCAGGCCAACCATCATCATACTTTTGCTGGGACGCCCCAACTTTATTCGCTCCAATGCGATTCGCGCGTCTTCGCGAATCTCGTCGCGGCCCACCAATTCAGGGGGCGGTGTGCCGGCTCCTGGCGCATATGGGTTGCGGACCGGGTCCATAGAGCCAGTTTATACCAAACTTACTGTAGTTTACAAGAATTTTATAAACTGCAGTAAGATGACTAAACTCGCTATAAATCCTCTGTAGGCTTCTAAGATTACCTTGCCAGTGGAGAAGTCAGCGCGTCCCTGAATTCCCGGCGCAGGTCTCGGAGCGGCGGCGGTTTCCGGCCCATCAGTCGCTCCAACAGGCTGACGATCGGCCATTCAATGATTTGAGCTTGGCGGGACATGTAGAATCCTAGTTTTTCAATCCCGAAGAGGAACTTCCTCACCGGGCTGTCACGGTTGTCCAACTCGGAAGTTAGGGACATGGGTTTGGGCTCCTACGCCTCGTTTCGCAGCCCGCGCACCGCTTTGGAGGTCAAGCTCAGGGCTTCGTCGATATCGACGCTGTCTATCTCGCGGTGGGTTACCATTCTTATATGCTGAGGCATTGGGGAGCCGGCCTTTACGCCTTCCCGGCCTAGGGCGCCGAGCAATTCCTGTGCGGTAGCCACCGAGGGGTCCACTTTGAAGATCACGATGTTGGTCTGGATCTTTTCCGGGTCGACGCTGAGGCCGTCGATATTGGCCAGGCCCCGGGCTAGCTGCCTGGCGCTGGCGTGGTCGTCGGCCAGCCGGTCGATCATGGTGTCCAACGCCACCATACCGGCCGCCGCCAGCACTCCCACTTGACGCATGCCGCCGCCTAGCATCTTGCGCCACCGGCGGGCTTCGTCGATGAACTCCCGGGTCCCGCAAAGCACCGATCCTACCGGACAGCTGAGGCTCTTGGAAAGGCAAAAGGTAACGTCGTCCACGTCTCTCACCAAGGCCTCGGCGGGGACCTCTAACGCTACGGCGGCGTTGAAAATCCGGGCGCCGTCCATATGGACGCTGGCGCCGGCGGCATGGGCCACCTCGGCAACCCTGCCGGTATCCTCCGGGGTCAAAGCGGTGCCGCTGCACCGGTTATGAGTGTTTTCCAAGCACACCAGGGTAGTGGGGGGGTAATGAATATTGCCTTTGGGGCGAATGGCGGCCTCCACGTCGGCGGGGTCCAGCCTCCCCTGCTCGTCGGTGGGCACGACTCGGGTTTGGGCCCCGGCCAATGCGGATACGCCTCCGCACTCATTCCAGAACATGTGGGACTGGTCTCCCATGATTACTTCGTCGCCCCGGTGGCAATAAGTCAGGGCGGCGATGAGGTTGCTCATAGTGCCGCTGGCGGTAAACATCCCCGCTTCCTTGCCCAACATCTCGGCCGCCCGTTCCTGCAACCGGTTCATTGTTGGGTCCTCCCCGGAAACGTCGTCGCCAACCTCGGCATCCGCCATCGCCCGCCGCATCTCCTCAGTGGGTTGGCTGACCGTATCGCTGCGTAGGTCTATCACTCGCATCAAGGCCTCCATTCGTGGATGATCGTTGGCTATTCTAGCAGGATTCTTGGGGGAGGACTACCGAGGGAGCCGCCAACGGGTGTGCTTGGATTGCCGCAGCCAAGACCATCCAAACACCCCCTGAGTTTGACACGTATTTTCTTGCCAAACCATACCCCTTCTCCTAATATGGAGCATAGCGCAGCGGAAGCTGGTCCGCTAATGTGCGGAGTAGGCTAACGGAGGCTAAACCGTGCGGCAGGGCGCCGTGTCGTTCAAAGTCGAGGGTCTGAACTTCGAGGGCGTGATAGCCTGGCCGGAAGGGAACGCCGGGCCCCTCCCGGGAGTCGTGGTCTGTCATCCCCATCCCTTGTATGGCGGCAACATGGACAACAACGTCGTGTTGTCGATAAGTTTTGCCTTGGCGTCCCGGGGGCTTGCGGCCCTGCGTTTCAATTTCAGAGGCGCCGGCAACAGCCAAGGCGAGCACGGCCACGGAGAGCTTGAACAACAAGAAGTGCTTGCCGCGATGGACCTGCTCAGGGGCAGGCCGGAAGTTGATAGCGGCAGGCTGGGCCTGGCGGGCTACTCCTTCGGCTCATCGGTTATTTTGAACAGCCCGGACCTCCATGACGAAGCAAAGGCATTCGCCCTCATATCGCCTCCGCTCCAGGCCCTGGAGGCCACGGCGTTGAAGAAGAGCAAGGGGCCGGCGCTGGTGATCGCGGGCGATCAAGACAAGCTGGCGCAGTCGGACCGGTTCGCCGCTGTGTTGGACTCTTTCAGTCACCCACCGGACTGTCACATGGTGCCCGGCGCCGACCACTACTGGTCAGGCCAAGAGGACCTACTATCGGAACGGGTGGTTGAGTTCTTCGTAAAAGCGTTAGCGTAGCCGGCGATGGTCCAACACGGCGACGAATCCTCACCGCCGGCGTCGAAGCGCCCCCCTATCTACAAAGACTTGGTCCTGATACAGTTGGCCGTCTTCGTTTTCTTGGCGGACCAAGTTTCCAAGTTCTTGGTGCGTCACTTCATCGAATTCCGCGAGTCCGTTCCTGAAGAAGGGTTCTTCAGGCTCACCCACACGTACAATACCGGCAGCGCCTTCGGGCTGTTTCAAGACCAAAACTTCCCACTTATCTTGATCTCGATAGTCGGTATTTCGGTCCTGTTGTTCATATACCGGAGACAGCGCCGGCCTTCCGTTCTCCTACGCCTCAGCCTGGCTTTGCAGATGGGCGGCGCGGTCGGAAACCTAGTAGACCGGCTGCGCCTTGGCCATGTTACCGATTTCGTGGACGTGGGCGCTTGGCCCATTTTCAACGTCGCCGACGCCTCTATCGTGGTCGGTTTGGTATTGCTGGCATGGATTTTCCTTACGTCCGATAGGTCAGGCGATAGCTTCGGCCGGACCAAGGCAAGACCATTGGAGAGCTACCCCTCGCCGGGCAGCCGGGACGGAGGAGACATTGGGTCAGCCGCCCCCGAAGCTCCCCGGGAAGAGGAGGGGGAGAATATACCCGCCGGAAACAAAGAAAATGAGTCTCGTCTTAAACCGAACACCGGGCAAGGGAGAGAGTGACGGCAGTGGCGCGCCGGCCCCTTTCGATTAACCGAGCACCCGGAGCAGGGGAGAGTGACGGCAGTGGCGTGCCAGCCGTTTCCATCACTGAATTCTACGTTAAAAGCTTTGGGCCGCGGCTGGACCGGTTTCTGGCTGACAAGGGGACCGGGCTTTCCAGGAGCCGGTTGCACCGTTTGATCGTCGATGGTTCGGTGTTGCTCAACGGCGCGCCAACCAAGCCGTCCCAAAGCGTGCAGCCGGGTGACCGCGTATCTGTGTCTGTGCCTCCTCCCAGGCCGTTGGGCTTGACGCCCCAATCCATTCCTTTGACCGTGGTCTACCAGGATGAGCACGTCGTGGTGGTTGACAAGCCCGCCGGCCTGACGGTGCATCCGGGACCCGGCCATCCGGACCAAACCCTGGTGAACGCGTTACTGGCCTTGTGCCCGGACATCCAGGGCGTGGGGGATGGACTGCGGCCCGGCATCGTCCACCGGTTGGACAAAGATACCTCCGGCCTGATGGTAGCCGCCAAACACCACCAGGCTCATCAAGCCCTATCGAACCAGATCAAGGCCAGAGAAGTAACCAAGGGCTACCTGGCGGTGGCCGTGGGAGCGCCGGACCCGCCCAGCGGCCTGATCGACGCCCCCATCGGCCGGGACCCCCGGCGCCGTAAACGGATGGCGGTAACGCCGGGTGGGAGAGAGTCGCGCACCCGCTACCGCCGGTTGGAGGGTTTCGGCGGATTCAGCCTGCTGGAACTGTACTTGGAGACCGGCCGCACCCATCAGATTAGGGTCCACTTGGCCCACTTGGGACACCCGTTACTGGGTGATGGGGTATACGGGAGGCGCAGCCCCATGCTCGAGCGCCACTTCCTGCATGCCCACCACTTGGGATTTCGGCACCCCTTCTCCGGCCAAGAGGTAGAGTTCCGGAGCGCCTTGCCCGAGGACTTGGCCCGGGTGTTAGCTCGGCTGCGGGCCGGGGCGGACGACTGAGATAGCAAATACTTGCCGCGGAGGCCTGACGGTTCGTGCTAGAATGGCGCCTGAGTACAGTTGGTAGTTCAAAGGAGACCGTGTTTGGCCGACCACGTCCGGGTCCGGTTCGCGCCCAGCCCGACCGGCCTACCGCACATAGGGAATATACGCACCGCCTTGTTCAACTGGCTGTTTGCCAGGCACCACGGCGGCGAGTTCGTCGTCCGGGTGGAGGATACCGATCAGGAGCGGTTGGTACCCGGTGCCGCCGACGCGGTGCTGGAGGCCCTCGGGTGGCTGAATATCCAGTGGGACGAAGGCCCCAAGGTAGGAGGCCCCCATTATCCCTATTACCAGTCGCAACGATTGGACATCTACCAAGGCCTTGCCGAGACCCTAATCGAGCGGAACTGGGCTTACCGTTGCTATTGTCCCGAAGAACGCCTGAAGCAAATGCGGGAAGATCAGCAACGGCGGAACCAGCACCAAGGCTACGACCGGCGTTGTCGGGACTTGTCAGCAGCCGAGGAGCGACGGCTGGAGGCGGGGGGCGGGCCCTCGGTGGTGCGGTTCGCGGTACCCAGGTCCGGGGGCACCGCCTTCCGTGACTTGATACGGGGCGAAGTAACTTGGCAAAACGAGCTATTGGACGACTTTATCATTCTCAAGACCGACGGCTTTCCAACTTACCACTTGGCCGTGGTGGCCGACGACCACTTGATGGAAATTAGCCACGTTTTGCGGGCCGAGGAGTGGCTGCCCAGCACTCCGCGGCATTTGCAACTGTACCAAGCCTTGGGGTTTACGCCGCCCAAGTTTGGGCACTTGCCCATGATCATGGGCCCTGACCGCTCCAAGCTGTCCAAACGCCACGGCGCCACGGCGGTCTTGGACTACCGGGACCAAGGGTTTTTGCCGGAGACGATGTTGAACTTCCTGATGCTGCTGGGGTGGTCGCTGGATGACAAGACCGAGGTCATGCCGGCGGAGACGGTGGTGGAAAATTTTACCCTGGACCGGGTGCATAAAGCCGCCGCAATCTTCGACCACGAAAAGTTGGTCTGGATGAACGGCGTGTATATCCGGCAGCTATCCCATCAGGCATTGGCCGACCGGCTGCTGCCCTTTCTGGAACGCGACTTGCCACCCAGCGCTCTGCCCGTAGACCGCGAGTGCTTGCTGAAGATAACGCCGCTGGTGCAAGAGCGGTTGAAGCTGCTGTCGGACGCCGCCGGTCTGACAGCCTACTTCTTTCAGGAGCATTTGACCTACGACCCGCAGGACTTGCTACAGAAGGGGATGGACCGCGAAGCAACCCTGGCGTCTTTGGGCGTTGCCAAGGAAGACCTGGCCAACGCTTCCGAGTTTGGACATCAATGCCTGGAAGAATCCCTCAGGGCCGCCGCCGCCCGGTTGGAAATATCACCCCGCCAGTTCTTTGGGATGCTTCGGGTTGCGGCCACCGGAAGGCAGGCCTCGCCGCCGCTGTTCGAAACATTGGAAGTCCTGGGCCGGGAGCGGGTGCTAGACCGCATTCAGGCCGCGATGGAAGCTCTGGAGGCCTTGGCCGGCTAGCTTGGCCTAAGTCCCTGTTCCTGACCTCTGATCCGGGTCTAAATAGGTGTTTCAAAAGTCCCTTCTCCCTGGGGAGAAGGTTATGATGAGGGGAAAAGTCTGAAGGCAACCGAGATGATCCGCGTCGGGAATCGCCCCCACCCTGCCTTCTCCCACTGGGAGAGGGAACTTTTTCGACACCCTCTAAGGTGATGGCTGAAACCGAATCCACCAAACCGACCGGCCCCGCGGACTTCGTTCGCAGTATTGTGGCCGACGACGTGGCGGCAGGCAAGTATGACGGCCGCGTGGTTACCCGCTTTCCTCCGGAGCCAAACGGGTATCTCCACATCGGTCACGCCAAGTCCGCCTGCCTCAATTTCGGGGTGGCCGCCGAAAACGGCGGGGTCTGCCACCTACGGTTCGATGATACCAATCCCACCAAAGAGGAGGTCGAGTATGTCCAATCCATCCAAGAAGACGTGCGTTGGTTGGGATGGGACTGGGGAGACCACCTTTACTACGCCTCCGACCACTTTGAAGCTCTTTACGAATACGCCGTCCAGCTTGTCAAGATGGGCAAGGCCTACGTTTGCAGCTTGAACGCCCAAGAAATAAGAGAGTACCGGGGTACCCTGACTGAGCCCGGGAAGGACAGCCCCTACCGGGGCCGGTCCGTCGAGGAGAACCTGGACCTCTTGGAACGAATGAGGGCCGGCGAGTTTGACGAGGGCAGCCACGTGCTGCGGGTCAAGATCGACATGGCTTCGCCTAACTTGAATCTGCGAGACCCGGTGATCTACCGTATCCTCAAGGCCGAGCATCACCGCACCGGCGACAAATGGCACATATACCCTACTTACGACTTTACCCACGGCCAGTCGGACTCGATAGAAGGGGTTACCCATTCCATATGCACCCTGGAGTTCGAGGCCCATCACCCTTTGTACGACTGGTTCCTCGAAACTTTGGGCATATTTCACCCGCTGCAGATCGAGTTCGCCCGTCTGAATCTCAGTTACACGGTGCTAAGCAAAAGGAAGTTGGCGGACTTGGTGGCCCAAGGGCACGTGGCCGGTTGGGACGACCCGCGAATGCCCACTCTATCCGGCTTGAGAAGGCGCGGTTATACGCCGGAGGCGGTCCGCAGCTTTTGCGACCGTATCGGCGTAGGAAAACGGAATGCCCTGGTGGACATCGCTCTGCTCGAGCACAGCCTCCGGGAGGACCTGAACAGGCGGGCGCCTCGAGTCATGGCGGTGCTGCGGCCCCTGCGGGTGGTGATAGAAAACTACCCGGCGGACCAAGTTGAAGAATTGGACTCGGTGAATAATCCCGAGGACCCTTCGATGGGTTCGAGAAAGGCCCCCTTTTCCAGGGTGCTGTACATCGAACGGGACGACTTCCGGGAGGACCCGCCCAAGGGCTTCTTCCGTTTGGCGCCGGGGCGAGAGGTACGTCTGAAGGACGCTTACTACATTACTTGCACCGGCGTAGTAAGGGATGACCGGACCGGGGACGTGGCCGAGCTCCGGTGTACCTATGATCCGGACACGCGGGGCGGTCAATCCACCGACGGAAGGAAAGTGAGGGGTACTTCCCATTGGGTATCGGCAGGCCACGCCGTAGATGCCGAGGTCCGCTTATACGACCACTTGTTCTTGAAGCAGGACCCCAATGATGAGGAGGACGGGAAGGACTTTACCGCTCACTTGAACCCCAACTCCCTGGAAACCTTGACCGGCTGCAAGGTTGAACCGAGCCTAAGCGGGGCCCCCGGGGGAAGCGTCTACCAGTTCCTGCGGCAGGGTTACTTCTGCGTGGACGCGGCGGACTCGTCTCCCGGCAAGCTGGTATTCAACCGGACGGTACCCCTTAGAGACTCGTGGGCCAGGGTCGAGAAAGGTAGGGGGTGACGGCGTCAGCCCTTCTGATAGACCTGCAACCGGTGGCGGCAACTGTCCACGATGTAAATCCGGCCTTGGGCGTCCAACTTGACCGCGGTCGGTCCCCAGAGCAACTTCTCGATGTTGGCCGACTCTTCCCGGTGCCGCTCCGCCGGAGGATCGACCACGGGCTCCAAGTCCGCGGCCTCTCGCGCCGCCGCCTCTTCCGGGTTGGCCAGGAAGTAGTCCTTGGCCCAAGTGGAGTCCACCGAGTCGCCGCGGAATTCGGTCAGCACCTCGCCCTGCGGAGTGAGCGCCTGTACCCGCTCGTTGGCCCAATCCGCCACGTAGATGTTCCCCTCGTCGTCCACTGACAGACCGGCGGGGCGGTTGAACTGCCCGGCGCCCTCTCCGGATCCCCCCCAGTAGGTTATGAACTGGCCGGAGGCGTCGAACTTTTGGACCCGGTCGTTGCGCCAATCGGATACGTAAACGTTATCGTCGCGGTCCAAGGCGATTCCCCAAGGCATGTTGAATTGGCCAGGACCGGCGCCCGGCTCGCCGAACTTGCTCAGGAACCGCCCGTCCGGGGTGAACTTTTGCACCCGGTGGTTTAGGCTGTCGGTCAGGTAAAGGTTATCTTCCGGGTCGAAGACCATGTTTGAGGGGCGGTTGAATAGCCCGTCGCCGGTCCCTTCGCTGCCCCACCGGCTCAAGAACTCCCCCTGCTTGGTGAAGACGGAGATGCTCTGCAGCGCCTCGTCGGCAACGTAGACCCGGTTCTTGCTGTCGATGGCTATGGAGCTGGGCCACCAGAATTCCCCATCGTTCATACCGCCGGTGCCAAACTCTCCCAGGTACTCCTCGTCCACCGAGCAAATGGTAATGCGCTTGGAGTCGATGCGGTTGCCCGCCTCCGGTCCTGTCCGGTTGACGACGTACAATATTCCATCTGAATTCAAGGCCACGTCCACGGGATGCTGGAATCCCCTGAACCGGACCGCGTTGAAGCCTATGGTGTGACTGTAGCGAAAGGAGGTAGTTGTGGTCATGTAGTCAGCCTTTCTGATAAACCTGCAACCGGTGGCGAAGGCTGTCCACGATGTAAATCCGCCCCTGGCTGTCCAGTTTGATAGCGGTAGGCGCCCATAGCAACTTCTCGACGTTGGCGGACTCTTCCCGGCGCTGCTCCCCGGGCGAGTCGATCTCCGGCTCCAAGTTCGAGGCCTTTCGGGCGGCGCCCTCCTCGGGGTTGGCCACAAAGTAGGCTTGGGCCCAGGTAGATTCCACCGAGTCGCCCCGGAACTCCGCCAGCATTTCTCCCTGGGGGCTAATAACTTGGGCCCGTTCGTTGCCCCAATCGGCCACGTAGATGTTGCCTTCGCCATCCACCGATAGACCGGCGGGCCGGTTGAGCTGGCCGGCGCCGTCTCCGGGAGAGCCCCACTGGGCGAGAAACTTGCCGGCGGCGTCGAACTTCTGGATGCGGTCGTTGCGCCAATCGGATACGTAGACGTTCCCTTCCCGGTCCACGGTGATACCCCAAGGCATGTCGAACTGGCCAGGCCCGCTGCCCGGCTCGCCGAACTTGCTCAAGAACCGGCCGCCCGGCGTGAATTTTTGCACCCGGTGGTTGAGGCTGTCGGTAAGGTACAGGTTTTCCTCCGGGTCAAAGGCGATGTTGGAGGGCCGGTTCAACTGCCCGTCGCCGGCCCCCTCGGTACCCCACTTGCCCAAGAAGTCTCTTTGCTTGTCGAAGACAGTCACACTGTGCAGCGCCTCGTCGGCGACGTAGACTTGGTCATTGCCGTCGATGGCTATAGAGCTGGGCCACCACAGGCCCCCGTCTTCCAAGCCGCCCCTGGCGAACTGTCCCAGATACTCTTCATCCACGGTGCATAAGGTAACCCGTTTGTAGTCGTTGTAGATGGCCATTTCCGGCCCTCCTCGGTTGAGCACGTAGAGGGTGCCTTCGGAGTCGATGGCCATGTCCACGGGATTGAGGAATCCCTTGTCGCTGGCGGCCAAGAATCCTATGGTGTGACTGTAGCGAAACGCGGTTGTCGTGGTCATGATTTCAACACCTCGGGCAAGGCAAAGCGGTCAGCTTCCAGCGAGCGTCCATGGCCGGGTTCCACCGGCGGGCTTGACGTGTACCAGCCGCCCAAAATCTATTGCCGCAGGCTATGCGCTACGCCATCTGATATTCGCGGGTGGCCAATATCAATTGGAGCATCTCGACGACTCTCTGCTCGGACCGGGCGGCTTGGTCGGGATTTTCGAAGCTGACGCCTCCCTCGGATTCGGCGCGGCCGGCCAGTTGCTCGAAGGTGCGGTCCGAAACGGTTATGCTTCCCGCTTCCTCCAAGCAAGCAGTTACGAAGTCCTGAGGGGATAGAGACCGGCTCTTCGCCTTGATGCGGTTGATGATGGCCCGGACCCCGGGCTGGTTCGCGTCGCCGATCTCCTTGGCTGCGGTGTTGACACGCTCCACCAAGGTACCGGTGTCTATCCATTCCCGGCCGGTATGCCACCCCTCCACGGACGGCGGGTTCAGTATTTCTTGGCCCATGAAGTTGGTGTCTTGGGATAGATTGATGATGTCCCAATTGGGGTGTAGGTGGCTGCGGCTGCCGGCCAAACGGGCCGTTCCGGCCACCAACTCCGCCGGGCTCTTGACCCGGGAGTAGCGCACGCCCTCGGCGCGGAAGAATTCGGAGAGGAACAGGGCCCGCATTACGGAGCGGATGTCCCCGCCGCTTCGCCGGAACTCTTCGGCCAGTACTTGGATAGCGGCGTCGTCCGGTACGTCGGAGACGAAGAAATTGTACAACTTGCCGGCCACGAACTGACTGGTGGCGGGATGTTGGCAAATGATGTCGATGACGTCTTCGCCGTTAAGCCGGCCCGTATGTCCAAGGAAGGTCTTGGGGGAATCGTCGTGGTCCTCGGGCAGGTAAACGAACTGCCAGTCCAAGCGGCCATGAGGCCAGACCGAATCCCTGGATGCCCGGATGCTCATGTACTCGGCGTTGCGGATGGTCCAGCCGGTGAAGGCCCGGGCGCAGGCTTTCACGTCGTCTTCGGTATAGTTGCCGATGCCCATGGAAAAGAGCTCCAGCAACTCTCTGCCGTAGTTCTCATTGGGAGCGTCTTTGTGGTTGTCCTTGTTGTCCAGCCAGAAGATCATCGCCGGGTCCCGGGAAAGCTCCAACAGCAGGTTGTGGAAGGACCCCAAGCCGCAGCGGCGGAAGGTATTGGTCTGGTTGACGACACCCTTGGCGTGATTCAGCTTGCCGTAGGCGGTAGCGAACAGCCCGTGCCAGAATAGGGTCATCTTTTCTTCCAGGGGTCGGGGGCTGTTTATCATCAGGTACAGCCAGTTAGCTTGGGTGCTTTCCCAGAGGTACAAGCTATTCTGGTCTACGTGATAGCGCCGAATGATGTCCTGGTCCAACGGCGGTGTCCGCTCCGGGTGCAGCAACTCTTCGACGGTGGCCTCGTAGCCCTTGGCCAGGTAGCGGTCCAGCTCTTCTCCGGTGGCGCCAAACCCGGCGCGCCGCAGCAGGTGTGCCATCAATGCTTTGTCTTCGCTTGCCATTGTCAATCCTCCCGCTGAATCCAAACTTGAGACCGGACTATCCCTAATTATCAAGCTAACATGATGCCTGGTAGTATAGCACTCTTCGGCTCTCCGCGCCCGGCGTCATGGCTAGCGGCCCGGGCACCTCATTTTATATCACTCTCAGGGGTGTTTCGAAAGTAGGGGCGCGCCTCGCTCTCCGGCGGGCACCCACCGGAGAGCGCCCCGTGAACCTGTCCCACATCGCGCCGCCGGAACTCTCCTCTCGGTCAATGGCAGAGGGTTATGCCCTGCTGGCATGGATGCGCAGGTATCCGGCTTGCAACGGCCCGCAGAGAATTGCCATGCGCCGGTCGTATGTAGGCGTGAGACCCGCCGGTCCGCCAAGAGCGGCACCCTTTCGGGTAGATCGAGAGGTCCGGAGGCTGGGTCCCGACGGCGTCTTATGGCAGTAGACTAGGCCGGAGGTGCGAACCATACCCGCGAAAAACTTGAGGCCGAAAAAGAGCCGCTGAGGACAAATGCGCTTGAAAAATTAAACTAATTTCAATCTGAGCCGTAAAAAAATTTGAAACTTAGACCGAATTTTGACCAAAATTCCCTTGACAACACAAAACTTACCGGCCATTATCTTGATATTGTCTCATAAAGGGCCAGTGTTGGCAGCGGCGGCTTGTCATAATTTTTTTTTAGTTTTGTTACGCTTTGGTCAATGCCGGAACCGCGGCCGACGACGGTCCAAAATCATGAGTCGATACTAGGAGGTGCCGACCACAACAAATGGGGGCAGGTTAGCAAACTCTCCAAGAAGCGGGGCGCCCCGTCAAGTAACGCTTCCCACCGCTAGTCTCGATTGGACTCTTGAGCAAACATTCCCACGCGCAGTATTACTTCTATTCTCTTATCTTGACGTAGGAAGCAGCTTCGGCGGAGGCAAAATCACACGAATTTTGCATGAGGGATTGGGTGTAGAGATGATGTCGACGGCTGTCAAGATCATTAGCGATGGCGTGATCAAATTCGATGGTGGGTCCATGTTCGGCCAGGTCCCCAAGATGGCTTGGGAAAACAGTGTCGTTACCGACCGCAAGAACCGCATAACTCTAGGACTCAACTGCTTGCTGCTGCAAGTATGCGGCCGGAACGTACTGGTTGATACCGGCGTCGGTTCAAAGGACGCGGAGAACGATAAAGAGAACCTGGGGCTGGTGCCAAGCCGGCTCCTAAAGGGTCTCAAAGGACTGGGACTTACTCCTAAGGATATTCACGCAGTAATTCTTAGCCACCTCCACTTCGACCACAGCGGCGGCTGCACCCGGCTGGACCGGGCCGGCAACGTAATGCCGACCTTTCCCAAAGCACGCTATTACGTGCAGCAGTCCTGCTGGGACGAGGCCTGCAACCCCAATGAACGCTGCCACTCCACCCACCGGGTGGACAACTTCCTGCCCATCGCGGATCGGGGGCAGTTGGAGTTGCTGGACGGCGATTCTGAGATTTTCCCCGGTCTCAACGTATTCGTTACCGACGGCCATGCCAGGGGCCACCAGAGCGTCATGTTCAACCACGGCGGCGAGAAGGTAGTCTTTCTTGGGGATCTGGTCCCGACGCCCTATCACTTGAACTTGGTGGTAATTTCAGCCTTCGATAGCTCGCCGGAAGACACGCTGTACCAGAAGCGGGATATGCTGACCCAGGCCGAGCGTGAGGGTTGGCTGCTGGTCTTCTCCCACGGTCACGACACACGGGCCGGCTACTTGGAGCGGCGAGGGGAAACGGGTTACCTGCGGCCCGTCGAGTTGTAAGCCTTCGACGGGTCCGGGGTCACGCAACCTTGCTGATTACGTGATCGCCGGCCAACTCCAAAAGCCGCGCCCCGGTGATCGCGTTTCGCAGGTCCCGCTCGTCCTCAGTGCGGACTCGAATATAGTTATCGGTCAAGCCTCCCCAGACGGATAGCTTTCCGGACCTTGCCGCCGACTCCCATAGCACGGGCCGGGCGCGCCCCAATTGTTGGGTACGGAAGGCGCGGAACCCGTCCGCGGCCACCAGGGCCATGCCGGCGGCGCGGTCCTTCTTCACGCGGGCCGGTACCGAGTCATTGAGGTAGGCGGCGCTGGTGCCCGGTCTGGGAGAGAAGGGGAATACGTGCATGGCGCTGAACCCCATAGCCGCAGCGAGCTGCCGGCTCTCCCGGTACTCCGCTTCGCCTTCGCCGGGGAACCCCACGATAACATCGGTAGTAATTCCGGCGTCGGGCCACGCGCGGCGGATTTCTTCCACCGTGCGGGCGAATTGGGCCGTATCATAGCGGCGGCGCATGGAGCGCAGTATCCGGTTGCTGCCGCTCTGGAGGGGCACGTGGAAGTGAGGGCATAGCCGGGGGTCTGACCACAACTCCAACAGCTCGGCCGTGATCTCTTGGGGCTGCAGCGACGACACCCGGAGCCGGGGCACGGGGCTTCCGTCTAGGATTCCTCTCAAGAGACCCTTCAGGCTGCGACCTTCAAGGTCGTGGCCGTAGGTACCCAACTGGGTGCCGGTCAGCACCACTTCCCGGCAGCCCTCTTCAACGCGGAGATTGATCTCGGACAGCAGGGCTTCCAGGGAAATACTGCGCTCCCGCCCCCGTACTTTGGGTACGATGCAGTAGGCGCATATCTGATCGCACCCCTCTTGTATCTTGATCATGGACCGGCTCCGGCCCCGGGGGGACCGCCGCAAGGCGTCTGCGGCCAGCGCCGCCCCCGCTGATTCCGGGACAGCCGGAGCGGGTACGCCGGTGTCTTGCCCCCCGGCGCGTTCGGCCAGCATTGCGGTTACCGAGGCGACCAGTTGGTCTTTCCCTGAATTACCCACGACGAGAGAGACCCCTTCGACTTGGGCCAATTGGTCGGCGGCCCTCTCAGCGTAGCAGCCGGTAGCCACGATGACGGCTTCACTGTTGGTGCGGCGGGCGGCCCGCAATGCTTGCCGGGCCTTTGCGTCGGCGGCTGCGGTAACGGTGCAGGTGTTCAGCACCAAGACGTCGGCCCCGGCCATCCAATTCACAACTTGGTAGCCCGCCCCGGTGAAGCAGCGGCTCAACAGCTCGCTGTCGGCTTGGTTCAACTTGCAGCCGTGGGTGTGGATGGCCACCGCCGGGCGAGACCTTGGCGAGGATGGCGCCGCCGTGATTGGAAAAGCGGGAAAAGCGCTATTTGGGGCCATACTCCGCATCCTCTGTGTCAGCAATGGGTGCCATCTCCCAGAGGCGGTCCACCGCCGCGCTAATGTCATCGATTATGGACAACAACCGGTCGAGTCTGAAGCGAGGTTCGCGTATATCTTCTATCGACTCGGCAAATTTGGCCAGTTGATCGAAAGCGTCGCGGACCCGCCGGTCGCGCCGCTCCCGGCCCAGTTGCGCAGCGTATTCTCGGACCTGGGCCTCGCCGGTTAGTTGCTGTCCCCGGCTCAGGGCCACACCTTTCACCGCCAAGGTGAGGCTGCCCCACAGCAAATCTTCCGATCGAGACCACCGGCCCCCCTGCATTTGGCTGATTGCGCTTTGCAGCAGGTGAAGGCTCCGCTGGCGGTACCGGGTGAGTTGGTTTTTGGAATCTACGGACATAGCTTAGCGGCGGAGACTGAGGTGGGAACAGGTTACTTTACGGCTCCACGGGGCGGTATCTGGAAAGGCGGCGTCGAGATGGGCAACGGCACTTCAATTACTACCGGCCGTTGGGCACGGAGCGCGGCCCTGAGGGCGTCTCCCAGTTCCTGGTGCCCGGAGAGGCGTATTCCCAGCGCTCCGTAAACTTCGGCCAACCGGGCAAAGTCTGGGTTATGGAGCCGCGTTCCTATGACCCGCCCGCCGAAACGCTGGTGCTGATCGTTGTTGGATGCGCCCAAGGCTTCGTTGTTGAAAACGATGGTAACGGTGTTGATCTCTTCTTGGACGGCGGTGGCCAACTCGCTGGCGGCATAAGCGAAGCCGCCGTCCCCGATAGTGGCTACGACCTGGCGGTGAGGGCTGCCCACCTTTGCTCCCAAGGCGGTCGGAAAGGCGTAACCCAGGGTTGCGAAGTACCCGGAGGTGATGTAGGAGCGGGGGCGGAGGGCGGGGAAAGCCAGGTGGCTCCAGTAACCGATTTGGGTCGTCCCGCTGACCAGGACCGCGTCGTCATCCAATTCCCTCCGCATGGCCTCTATGATCTCTATAGAGTCCGGCGCCATCTCCCTTAGCTCTTGGTACGTCTCTTGACGGATGCTGGCCAAGTCCTTGCCGCTCCACCGGCTGGCGGAGGTCTTGCCTCCCAGTTGTTCCAACAGGGCTTGCAGGCCTAGCCTGCCGTCTGCGGTAATACCCACCGTTACCGGCAAATTGCGGCCTACTTCCTCGGCATCGGCGTCGATTTGGATGAGCTTCTGATGGGGCTGGATATCCCAGGGGAGTTTCGGGGAAAAATGTAACCGGCTTCCCACGGCGAGAATAACGTCCGCTTGGGGCAAGGCCCTGCTTACCGGGCCGTGGCCGTAGTAGTAAGCGCCAAGGGCAAGGGGGTTGTCCTCGGGTATCGCTCCCTTGCCCTCCGGCGTGGTAATGACCGGAGCGTTGAGGGCTTGAGCCAACTCCAGCAGTTCGACGGAAAGGCCGGCCTCGCGGGCGCCCCCTCCGGCCCAAATCAGGGGCCTCTGGGCGGCGGCCAATAATTCCGCCGCCCTCTTGGCGTCGGCGGGTTCCGGGGGTTGCTTGGGGTAATTCTCCCGTTCTATCAACTCCACTTCGGCGGCGGCGGGCAGCACGTCCCATGGGACCTCGATCTCTACCGGGCGGGGCCTGCCGGTGGAAAGATGGCCCACGGCGGCATGGACCAGGCCGGGAATTTCCTCAACGTTAGCGGCGCGGGCGCACCACTTGGTCAAGTGCCGGAAAACGTCCAATTGTTCGCCGATTTCGTGAAGAGCGCCCCGGTTTTTACCCAGGTTGTAGCTTTCAATTTGCCCGCTGACCAACAGGACCGGCGACGACGTGGCGTAGGCGGTGCCCAGCCCGGCGGTGGCGTTGAGGGCCCCTGGACCGGGCACTACCAGGCCTACCCCGGGCCTCCCGCTGGCCCGGGCGTAGCCGTCGGCCATGAAAGTGACCGACTGTTCGTGCCGCACCAAGACCAACCGGATACCGGGCTCGGCGTAGAGGGCGTCGAAGGCGTCCATGATTTGCACGCCGGGAAGAGCGAATATTACCTCCACTCCCTCACGGGCCAAGGAACGGCTCAAGGCTTGGGCCCCGCTCATCTCCGCCATGACGCACCCCCGAATCGGTTTTGACCGGACCTGGTTCGACCCGGACTTCGCTTCGAATCAAAACGTGTTGAGCTAACTCCAATCCAATAATAAACTATCAGCAGTTGCGGTCAAGGTAGAATACGGGAACTGATAGTAAGGAGAGTGATTCCATGTCCGCTGTCGACGCCAACGTGAGAATCGAACGAGACTCCATGGGGTCCATGGAGGTGCCAGCCGACGCCTTGTACGGGGCGTCTACCAGACGGGCATTTCTCAACTTCCTCATTAGCGACCTGCGGTTCCCTCGTTCATTCATCCGGGCGTTGGGCCTTATAAAGCTGGCCGCGGCCAAGACCAACGTGGCTCTTGGGCTGCTGGACGAGAAGACCGGCGCGGCGGTGGTGGAAGCGGCGCGAGAGGCGGCTGACGGCCTGCTGGACGAGCACTTCATCGTTGACATTTTCCAGACCGGGTCGGGCACCTCCACCAACACCAACGCCAATGAGGTCATTGCCAACCAGGCTACCCAAATATTAGGCGGCGACTTGGGCTCCCGTCTGGTCCACCCCAACGACCACGTCAACATGGGCCAGTCCTCCAACGACGTGGTCCCCACCGCTATGCACTTGGCGGTGCTGATGGCTATCGACGGAGAGTTGGTACCTGCCTTGGAAAACCTAAAGACCGAGTTGCGGAAGAAGTCCGACGAGTTCTGGCCCGTCGTCAAGACCGGACGGACCCACCTCCAAGACGCTACGCCCGTCAGGTTGGGGCAGGAGTTCCTCGGCTTCGCCGGACAGGCCGAGTATGGGTTGCAGCGCCTCGAACGGCTGAAAGAAGCCCTGGCCGAGGTGGCCTTGGGGGGTACTGCGGTTGGGACGGGAGTAAATACCCATCCGGAGTTCGCCGCCTCCACCTGCCGGCTACTCTCCGAAATCACCGGAGTCAACGTGAAGGAGACCGGCAATCACTTTCAAGCCCAGTCGACTCTCGACGCAATCGTGGAAGCCAGCGGAATACTCAAGACAATCGCCATCAGCCTCCACAAAGTAACCAATGACATCCGGTTTCTTGCCTGCGGCCCGAGGGCCGGCCTGGGGGAGATAACGGTCCCGGAAGTCCAGCCGGGGAGCTCCATCATGCCGGGGAAAGTCAACCCGGTCATTGCCGAGTCGGTCATCCAAGTGGTAGCGCAAGTAGTGGGGAACGACGCTACGGTGGCCTTGGCGGGGCAAGGAGGCTACTTCGAGCTAAACACGATGATGCCCGTGGCGGCCTATAACATTCTCCAGTCCGTCTCCCTGCTGGCGGCATCGGCAAACAACTTCGCCGACCAGTGTGTGAGGGGGATCGAAGCCACGTCCGTCGGCCCGGACATGGTGGAAAGAGGGCTGATGTTGGGCACCGCGCTGACTCCGGCCATCGGCTACGATGCCGCCGCCGCCATCGCCAAGGAAGCGGCGGCCACCGGAAAGTCGATTCGGGAGATGGCCAGGCTCAAGACGGAACTCTCTGAGGCCGAACTGGACAAGCTCTTGGACCCAGAAGCAATGACCCGGCCCGGCTTGGGTGCATGAGGCGGGATCAGCCCGCCGCCTCTCGGCTAAATAGGCGTTTCAAAAATCCCTTCTCCCTGGGGAGAAGGTTAGAATGAGGGGATGGGAGAGGGAACTTTTTCAACATCGGGCTGAGATTTGCTCCTGAGCTTCAGGTCCGAGGCTCTATGGGCAGCCCCCGCTCGTTGGCCGCTTCGACGCACTTGGCGCACCGGTCTTCTTCGGAATGGCCCGCCGCGCTCCAGATATTATTGCTGCGGAGTCCGCACAAGTAGACGGGTTCTATCTCCTCCACTCCCAGGTCCTGGATGTAGTGGACCTTTCCCATCTTGGCTTCGTTGGCCCACCACCATTGGGGCAATCGCTGGTTCAGCTCCAAGTAGGACTTCTTGTACGGGTCCACCCAACCGTCCTCGGGAAGCTCCACTACCCACTGCTCGCTTCGAGGGCCTGCCTGCCTGAAAGCCTTGAGGTCGCCGTTGCGGATGCACTCCCTGATGGTGCGCTGGGACACGTTCAGGCGCAACGACGCTTCTTGGATGGATACCCTTTCCACAATCGCCTCCGCTGGCCCGAGTCCCTTTAGAAACAAAGGCGGGCATTACAGTATAGGCCATTGCCGGTCAGGCCCCAAGGGTAGCGACACCGCCCCTGGGCCAAGGCCGGAACTTCTCCGTTACTCGACGGCCGCCGGCGTCTCCCCGGTGTCTCCTTAGAATCGGTCTAGGGGACGCTTCAATTCCCCGCAATACAACAATTCAGGGGAGCGAGCCCAAGCGGAGCAAGCTACTGCTCACGTCTTCATGCCTTTCGGGAACCATGCGGCCTTTACTTACGTCTATAATACCAATACTGGCGTCGGAGGTAGTGTTATGCGTAAAGTTCTCGTCTGTGGAGCGATGCTGCTCTTGGTGGTTATATTAGCTTGCGGCGGAGGGCTGGACGGAGAGCAGAAAGAAGCGGTTATGACCGAGAGGTCGATGACGGCTGATAGCGAGATGCTCGAAGAAATGGAGGTCCTCAAAGAGGTAGAGGTCTTCGGAGAAGGACCGGCCCTCGACGACACGTATGCACAGGCGACGCCCGCGCCGGAGGCCGCCATGGCCGCCCCCATAACTGAGGCCAGCGGGCGGGGATCACTCGAGTCGTCGGCCTCTCTGCGGACGGTCCAGCGCAAAATCATTTCAACGGCTTTTTTGTCTCTGGAGGTTGAGGAAGTGGAAGGGGCGATCACCCAAGTCCGGCTCGTGGCCGAGAGCTTGGGGGGGTTCGTGGAACAACTGTCCAGCTTCGGAGGACCGGGCTATCAGCAGGCTAACGTGACGGTCCGCGTCCCTCAAGACGAATTTTCTAAGGCCTTGGAGCGGATCGAGGCCTTGGGTATTGTGCTAAGCAGGGACTTGGGATCGGAGGACGTGTCCGAGCAGTTCATCGACTTGGAAGCCCGTCTAAAGAGCGCCCTCAGAGAGGAGGAAAGCCTTCTGAAGCTACTGGAGAGGGCCTCCCAAGTCAGCGAGATCCTGACCATCGAACGGGAGTTGGCCAGAGTCAGGTCCGAGATCGAGAGGATTCAAGGACAGCTTAACTTCCTGGAGCGCCGGGTGGCCCTAGCGACTATCAACGTATCGTTATCCCCGCCGGACTTGAACGACGGAGAGCCTCCTTCGGCCTCGCTGGCCGTGGAGGTGTCGGACGTTACCGGAACCGTATCCCGGGTCAAAGGCCTAGTGTCCTCTCTGAACGGGGTCCTCGACCGGGTATTCTTGTCGCAACGGGGCGACCGCGAACAAGCCGAGCTATCCATCCGGCTCTTTACCAACGATTTCAGGCAGGCCCTGGACTTTCTGGAGGGGCAAGGGGAAGTCCGGAGCATGGATATAGTAGAGGGTATGCCGTCGCCGGACGGGGACGCCCAGCCGCCGACGAAACCGGAGGCCCGGGTAAATCTGGTCCTAGCCGGCGAAAAGGACTCGTCAAACACAGGGCTCATCGTAAGCATCGCCGCCCCGCTGGGAAGCATCGGCCTGTTAATCGCCCTGGGGCTGCTGTTCTTCTTGGTTTACCGGACCGGACGCCGTCGGGGAGTCTGATGGGCTGATTAGATCATTCGATGTGTGTTACGGATAGCCGATAGCGTAGAAGAGGGACAATAGCTGAGCATGCGGTTAACGGACCGGGATGGCTGGATCCCTCCGATCCGTCCAATCCCGCTCCGGTTCCACGACAGTCTACGGTAGCTGGTTGGACAGACCTTCGCCCAGCAGCCTTTCGACCGTCACAAGCCCTGAGCCGGATGCTATGCAGCGAGTGCCGGAGTGCGGACTATAATCTCCGGCGGCTCGCGCGGGACCAAACCAGCAAGAACGTAATAGTGGGACGAGATGGGGAGAGCGAATGAGTCAATTCGGGCGCTTGTTGAGACTAGTACCGGCTGGTTAACGTATGGGGCCGGGAGGTCCCTTTCCCGCACGCGGTCCTCGGCCTATTATGCTTTGCGGCGGTCGTGGCGGTCATAGTGTTTGTGTCGTCGGCCACGGCAGACTCACATGAGCCCGAAGACGAAGGCGCGACAGGCCAAACTTGCCCACCGGTTTGCCCGCCCACTCCTACTCCTCCGGCGAACTGCTATCGCATCCCGCCTCATGGTATCCTTGTGTGTCGTCCTGCACCGACCCCTACCCCAGTACCTACCGCCACGCCCAAGCCGACAGCTACCCCGGCACCTACTGCCACGCCGAAGCCGACAGCTACCCCGGCACCCACTGCCACGCCGAAGCCGACAGCTACCCCGGCACCCACTGCCACGCCCAAGCCGACACCCACGCCAGTACCCACTGCCACGCCGACGCGGGCACCTACACCTACTCCCAGACCGCCCAGACCAACGCATACGCCAACCCCTACTCCCACACCTACGCCAACGCCTACACCTACACCTACGCCGGCACCCACGCCGACTCCGGCGCCCGAATATCCTTGGCATCAGCACGATCACGTCGTCAGGTACAGAGTAGGCCCGATGGATGTCACGGGTAGGCCGCGCAGGTCGAACACGGTATCCATCTTCACCGAAGCCGTGGCGGATGCCGCAGGCCCGTTGGGCCTATGGAACAGGGCGCTGGCCAGCCGGGGGACATTGCCGATTTTGAAACTTTGCGAAGCGGGCACCGGGACGTGCGACGACGACAACGCGGACGGCTTCCTGGTGACGGTCAAGTTGGTGGGCAACTATCGTGCGGACAGGAACCACGCATGCTTGACACGGAACGGCGACTCCTATGCCTGTGTGTGGCTGAGCGGTGTCCCCATAAAGAAACTTGGGGATATACCGTTGATTCTGGAAGACCCGGCCTTAGTGGACCCAAAAGATCGACGACTCCCTGCGAAGAGGTACATCTGGACGGATGATTGGGCGTTGCACGGTCAGCCTGTTGCGTTGATGCCGGAGGCCGAGTGGCGGGTCATAGACTTCACGGTGGCCCACGAGTTCGGCCATACCCTTGGACTGTCAAATGTTCCGTATTCGAATACAGCATACGAGGGCATCATGCAAAACCCGTCGTACAAAGCCATCCCGGTCATATCGCCGCAAGACCTGGACGGGGTGGAGGACATCTACGAAGATCACGAGACGGACGGTTCTTGGTAACGCCGGTGACGGAAACGGTCCGAAAGGAGATGTGGACCATGACCAACAGGAAATACTCGCTGGCGGTTCTCCTGCTGAGCTTGCTGGGTGCAACCCTACTGCTGAGCATCGGGTGCGGCAAGGACTTGGATAGGCCGGCGGCGCCAGAGGAAGCCTCGGCTCCGATAGCTACCGAGTCACCCACGTTTGGGCCGACACTTGCAGTGGCAGAGGCGCCCACGCCGACGCCGGCGGAACCGGAAATCATGGCCCACAACCCTGAAAGGTATTACGGCGCAGCCTCTCTGGACGAAAGCATCCTGCGTGCGGATACAGTGGCGCGGGTGCAGTTACTCAGCGCAACACCCACGGTGAAATCCATCGTGGGCCGCCACGGTGACCTCTGGCCTTACGCCGTCTTGGAGTTCAGATTCCGGGTGCTCGAATACCTGCGGGACGGCAAGGGCGGCAGCCCGGATGAAATAACCGCCGTCTTGCTGGGGTATCGCTACACAACCGAAGCGGAGGCCCGCGCTGTGTTGCCCGAACTTGTGGCGGAGCGGGAGACACGCTGGGACGGCAGGGAAGCGATAGTCTTCCTCAATGATAACTGGGGCCTCGACTCGGAGATACTACCGAGTGGGCGGTACTACTTCGGGAACTTCGCCTATTGGGGCGAAGACGCCTATACGGTGGCCAGCCCGCACCACAAGGAGTGGTTGCCAGCGGCTTCTTCGGAAGGAGCGACCGGCGCTACTGACGAGCAACGTTTCCTGTTGGACGCCCCCGGGGGCGCAGCGAGGGGCGCATCAGGGCAGACCGGCAGCACCCCGATCGTAACCCTGACTGCACTAAAGGCAAGAGTCGCGGCGCTTGAGGTTGAGGCCACGGTTCCGGGCGCGTCCGGGGCCAGCGGCGATGCCGCTCCGAACCCACGAAAATACCGGACCTGCGTCCAGCGGAAGTACACCGAAGAGCGGAAGATTCTCTGGAAAATAGCCAACGAAGGCACGGCCACATTCGTGACGGAGGACAGTCTTAGTTCCGGCCAGCCCGCCGGGACCGTTGTTTGGGAAGACCGGTTCGGCATAGGGTATCCCCCGGACAACATGGGGCGGCACTGGCTGGAGGGCGAGGACAAGGACCTTTTCATATTCGAGACCCTTGACCCGGAGCCAACCATCTTGTTCAGCGGGATCAACCCCGGTACTCCCCCCGACGCTATTTTCTTCACGCGCCGCATGAGCACGGCGCGCCCACTCCCCTCAGGTGAATACCAGTTCTTCCGTAACGGAATGTCTGCCGACCGGCTTCTCTGCAACGCCTACTCCGAGCTTGAGCGGAAAACGATTGATAGCCGTGTGACCGTGACCGCCCCGACGACTGACATATTGGCCGAGTCCTTCTTCGACCCCACCGCCGACGGCGAGGCGGTCGGCGGCAGCACGACCATCGGCCCGATCAAGTGGGAGGCGGGCCAGGTGGAGGCGACGCTGACCCTGGACGTGACCGGCCGTAAGCTCGACTTCATTGCCCTGGACGGCGCGGTAACCCTGTCCCTGGACGCGGCGGACGCAACCAAGACCGGCAGCGTCCTGAGCTGGCCTGTGGCTGAGAAGCCTTGGAATGCCGGCGATAAGCTGATGCTGCGGGTCGACACGCCACTAATCATCACGCCGGAACCGACAGCAACACCTACGCCGGAACCGACTTCCACCCCTACGCTAGTGCCTACGCCGTCCATCGGCATATCCGAAATCACCGATACCTCCGCGCTCATAGTCATCTCCAACGCTCCCGAGTCCGCCGCTTTCACTTGGGCGCAGGCCCCATGCGCCGAAGTCCCCGCCGGAGAGGAAGAGGTCCAACTGTTGGGACTCAGCCCCGACGAGGAATATACGGCTACCCTCTACTCGGACTCGTCCTGCGAGAACCAGTTGGATTCGGTGACCTTCAGGACTCAGGTCAGCTCCGCACCCGATGCTACGGATACTCCCGAGGAAGCGACGCCATGAGGAGGTTTCCTAGGTATGAAAGGCTCACTCCGACAACGCCTAAAGATGCCGGTGGCCTCTGACAACCGTCAGTGGCTCTTTCAGATACAAACTCCGACGCTGGCGACCGCCCGCAGCCGCCAGTGACCCCTAAGATAGTCACTTCTTCGATACCAGCGGGGCTATATCAGCGGGTCTTCCAAAGTATCGGCTAGGGAGCCCCCCGGCGGTACCATGGGGTAGACGTTGGCGGCGGGTTCCACCACGAACTCGATGAGGAAGGGGCCATCGTGGGCTTGAGCTTGGCGCATGGCTGGAACTACGTCTTCCCGGTCCGTCACCCGGAGAGAAGGAATGCCGTAGGCGCCGGCCAACTTTACATAATCGGGGCCGGGCACGGGCACTGCCTTGAGATGGTTGTCATAGAACAACTCTTGCCATTGGCGCACCATGCCCAAGTACCCGTTGTTGAATACAGCGATCTTGATCGGCAAGTTCGATTCGGTGGCCGTGGCGAGCTCTTGGAGGGTCATCTGGAAGCCGCCGTCTCCGGCGATGCTCCACACGGTGGCGCCGGGCCGGCCCACCTGAGCGCCCAAGGCGGCGGGTACCTCGAACCCCATCGCGCCTAGACCGCCGGACGACACGAAACTGTTGGCTTGGTCGAAGAACAGGAACTGGGCCGCCCACATTTGGTGTTGGCCCACTCCGGTCACGACCACGGTCTCCTCGTTGTCCTGTATCAACTCGTTCAGGCCGGCCAACACGTGCTGGGTTTGGAGGCCTCCGGCTGACGGGATTGCCAGCGAGGGGTGATCCCGCTTCAAGCCGTCGATGTAGCCCATCCACTGGGGGCGGTCCACGTG
This sequence comes from Dehalococcoidia bacterium, assembly GCA_965197665.1. Classification (GTDB taxonomy): domain Bacteria; phylum Chloroflexota; class Dehalococcoidia; order Lucifugimonadales; family UBA3495; genus CBDANO01. The sequence goes on along the minus strand of CBDANO010000005.1, from coordinate 663,028 downwards.
GGACACCAGAGGCAGCAGTCCTTGCAGCACCGCTTTGGCGTCGCCGACCAGAGGCACCTCCACGGGCACGTTACGGCCCACTTGGGACGCGTCTATGTCCAGATGAATTATCCGAGCGTGGGGAGCGAAAGTGGAAACCTTGCCCGTGACCCGGTCATCGAAGCGCATTCCCAGCCCGATGATGAGGTCCGCTTGATCGACCACTATGTTGGCCCAGTACATGCCGTGCATGCCAAGCATCCCCAGGCTCAAAGGATGATTGCCGGGGAACCCGCTGAGGCCCAGCAGGGTAGTAATAACGGGGATACCCGTTCTTTCCGCAAAGGCCTGCACCTCCCGGGTTGCGCCGGAGCTCAAAATGCCGTGGCCGCTGATAATGACGGGCCGCCGCGCTTCGTTGATCAGCCGGGCCGCATGGTGCAACCCTTCCTGGGTCTCCGTGCAGAGGGTAGGGAGACCGGGAGGGTTGATGGGGGGGAACTCTACCTCTATCTCTTCCTGTTGTACGTCCCGGGGCACGTCAATCAATACCGGGCCCGGGCGCCCCTCGGTGGCGATTTGAAACGCCTCCCGGATGGTCGGCGCCAGGTCCCGGGCCGACATCACCATGAAAGCCCGCTTGGTGCAGGAAGCCGCGATGGAGCAGATGTCGCATTCCTGAAACGCCTCGGATCCCAATGAAGCTCTGGCCACTTGGCCGGTTATCGCAATCATGGGCACCGAATCGGCTTTGGCCCCCATGATGCCGGTGATCAGGTTGGTTGCGCCGGGGCCCGACGTTGCGACGCAGACCCCCGCCTTGCCCGTTACCCGAGCGTAGCCGTCGGCGGCGTGGGCCGCCCCTTGCTCGTGGCGCACCAGGATGTGGCGTAGCTGGGGATAGTTCCAGAGAGCGTCGTAGAAAGGAAGGATCGCCCCGCCGGGGTACCCGAATATAACCTCGGTGCCTTCCCTAAGAAGACTTTCGCAAATGATTTCCGAACCCTTGAGCTTCAAAGCAGCCTCCGAGAGGTCCGACCACTCCCGGCCCCGGGAGCTTGGCCAGCAGTTGACTTGGATGTTCCCGCGCCTTAATCGTCATGGCCTCAAGTCTTTCCCTGCTGAGAAGAGAGCGGGAGCGGCCAAACAAAAAAAGGCCCGCCCCCATAGGGACGGGACTCTTGAGTTCCCGCGGTACCACCCTATTTGCCTGACCTAGTCAAGACCCCTCAAGCAGGGCACCAACATGCCCCGTCGCTTCTAACGGGCAACGAGTCCGGCCTAGCTTACTCACCCTTGCCAGGGACTTCGGCTGGCAGCTCCGGAGGGATTTTCGTATAAGCTCGGCGTACCTGCTTTCACCGTACCAGGCTCGCTTGGCGCCTACCCTTAACTACTCGTCTCCATCAATGCTTTTCAACCTGAAACGTATCATATTGGAATTTTTCTGTCAATAGAAACTTTTTGGCGCGAGAAACTTTTTGGCGCGGCGTTTTCCCTGCGGAGGCGCCGAGCCCAGAACAACCTTGAAGGCCCCGTGTGGTAGTATAATTTCCCTAGGTGAAGGCACGTTCGGCGACTCGTGGATCAGGGAGGATAACGCTATCCAAGTACGCGGCGTAGCATTGTTGCCGGGGGAAAGAATATCTTACGTCTTTTCGCCGGAACTCGGCCTAACTGAGCAGCCGCCGGAGACGGGGCAGGTCTTGGTCGCCACCAACCAACGGGTGCTTGCTTTTTGCCAAAACGACGGACACAACGAGACGTTTCTGGTACCGGTGGAAGAGTTGGGCAGCGTGGCGGTCAAGACGCGCCGACGAAGGTCCGGTTCCATCATCCAGGGGATGCTTCTGACAGTGGCAGGCGTCTTACTGTACTTGGCCCTGGCTTACTGGCTGACGGGCCGGTTCGACGGCCCCGTGGTTCCGGTTATCGGAATGGATATGGCGCCCTTCCTGCTTCTTTTGACGGCTTTATTCGTTGTGGCTTGGTCTTGGGGCCGATTGTTCGCCAAATCGGACGGCTCGGTGATTTTCCAGGGGGCCAACTGGAGTTTTACTTTCCCCTACCGGGGCGACCGGGCCGGCCGCCAAGTTTACCAGGTAGTCAATGGCCTTCTTGCTACCCGCTGGTCGAGAAACAGCCCATCCTACCTCTGGGAAGATTAGCTGGGCTAACCAAGGGGCAACCCGGGATCGATGTCCAGGTCCATGCCGAACTGCTCCCCCCTTTTGTATTGATAATACGCCGACGCCGCGATCATCGCCCCATTGTCGGTACACAACGCCGGTTCGGGTATGAGTACCGGAAGGGGAGCGCGGCGGTGGACTTCTTGACGCAACCAAGCATTGGCGGCTACCCCTCCCGCCAAGATGATTCCCCGGGCCTTGTACCGGTCCGCCATGATCAGGAGCTTGGCCGCCATAACGTCGACAACCGATTCCTGGAACGCGGCGGCCAACTCCCGGACTACTTCAGCAATCTCTCCATCCCCCAGGCTTTCGCCGGGCGACGGGTATATCCCCTTGCTTTGGGCCAAGTGGAGCAAAGCGGTTTTTACGCCGCTGAAACTGAAGTCCAGAGTGTCTTTCATCCATGCCCGGGGCAGTACTTCGACACCGACCGCTCCCTGGGAGACTCGTTGTATCTCGGGACCGCCGGGGAATCCCAGTCCCAATAGGCGCGCCGCTTTGTCGAAGGCCTCCCCGGCGGCATCGTCTCGAGTCCGGCCCACCAGCTTATAGACCCCGTGGCCCTCCATCAGTACCAGGTCGGTGTGCCCGCCGGAGGCAATGAGGCACGCCAAGGGAAACCCCGGGTCCACCGCCGGGTCCCTCTCGCCTATCCAGGCAGCGTAGATGTGACCCTCCAAATGGTTCACTCCAATCAGGGGCACGCCTAGAGTGAACGCAATGGCCTTGGCCGCGTTGAGTCCGGTGATTAGCGATCCCGCCAGACCGGGGCCGTAAGTGACCGATACGGCGTCTATTTCCTCCAGCGCAACGCCGGAAGAGGCCGCCGCTTTCTCCAACGACGGTACTAGGTCTCGGATGTGCTGGCGGGACGCAATCTCCGGGACCACGCCTCCGTAAGGAGAGTGAAGACCGGCTTGAGAGGCGATAACGTTGGCGCGCAGCCGACGACCGTCGGCCACGACTCCGATGGCCGTTTCGTCGCAGGAAGTTTCTATTCCCAGAATATTCAGACTCATTCCCCGGTAATCGGGACCGCAACCTCGGCTAACCTCGCGAGCGGGTTCATCATAGCTTGCCCACGCGCGGCGTAAGGATTGCCCCGCCCCCATCACTTTCCAATTTTCTGGGCGAAGCAGGCCATGTGGGAGGGCGGCTTTGTTGCATTGGCGGTCTGATCCCTCACCTGAAAAAGCAGCATGCCGGGTTAGCTATCAGGATAGGCCCGTGACCCGAAGCAGTCAACTTTACACTCTCAGCGGGCCGGTGCTATCATCCAAACGAAGCCCCGTACGCGCCGGCGCCGGCTTCTATGAAGTGGCGCCGCCGACTCCTTACCGCCCGTCTGCTGGCCAATACCGGAGTCGGCTTCTATTTCGGCTTCTATTATGGAGGTACCCCCACGAAATGGATATCGGTGACTTAACGAAATTAGTCCTCCTGTTGTTGTGCGTTGTACTATCCGGCTTCTTCTCCGGTTCGGAAACCGCCTTCATTGCACTGCCCCGGGCCCGATTGATGCACTTGGTTAATAGCGGCCGCCCCGGAGCAAGCCGGGTCGGTCACCTGCTGCAACATCCGGAAAAGTTCCTGGCGACGGTATTGCTGGGCAACAACCTGGTGAATATTGCGGCGGCGGCATTGGGGACGGCGCTGGTAGTAAGTTTCCTCGGCAACAACTACCAGGCGGTGCTGGCGTCGACCTTCGGCGTCACCTTGATATTGCTGGTATTTGGCGAGGCCCTGCCCAAGACGGTAGCCTGGCACCGGTCCGAATCGGTGGCCCTCGCGGTGTCCCGCCCTTTGATGCTGGTGGGACTGGGCTTGGCCCCGGGGGTCAGGATGGTAGAAGTCATTACCTCGGCCGCAAACCGGGCCTTGGGGATTACCGGCGGATTTCCCCAGATGGGAGAGGAGGAAATCCGGACTCTCATTGCCGCCGGCGCTCAGTCGGGAACGGTGGAGGCCCAAGAGGCCGAGCTATTGGAAAAGGTGTTCCGCTTCGGCGATAGGCAAGTAAGGGAAATAATGACTCCCAGGCCGGAAATAATCTGGGTCGAGCGCGGCACGACGCTGGAGGGTTTCCTGCCGATTTACCAGGAGCACCGCCACACGCGGTTCCCGGTGTACGAAGGTACCATGGAGAACGTCGTGGGTGTGCTGGCCATCAAGGACGTGCTTCTGGCTATGGGCGCGGACCAACTGCAACCTCAAAGCCCGGTCACCGACCGTCTACGCCCGGCGTATTTCGTTCCGGAGACCAAGACCGTCAGCAGCGCCTTTGACGAAATGCAGCAAAGCGGCCACGCTTTGGTGTTGACTGTGGACGAGTTCGGGGGCATCGCCGGCCTGGCAACGTTGAAGCAACTCTTGGAAGTCATCGTCGGTCAAGTGCCGGAAGAAGGCGCCGCCGCCGAGGGAGCCTACGTTTCCCTGGATGAACACACTTACCGAGTAGACGCCGGCGTCGGGATACTGGACATAAACGACGAGTTGGAGATAGGGTTGCCCGAGGGCGATTACCAGACTGTGGCCGGGTTCATCCTGGACCGATTGGGCCGCATCCCGGAAGAAGGGGATATAGTCGAATATCCCGGGTTGCGATTGACTGTCAAGGAGATGGACGGCGTGAGGATAGACAAAGTGGAGCTGCGCCAAGTGCCGGCAGGCCAAGACGAGAGGAAACGATGAACTTGGTGCTGGCGCGCCACGGAGAAACCGAGTGGAACAAGCTGGGCAAGTTTCAAGGGCACTGGGATACCTCATTGAATTCCCGGGGAATGGCGCAAGCCAAGGAAACGGCCCAAGCCGTAATGGGGTGGAAACACTCCGTCGTCTACTCCAGTCCCTTGCACCGGACCATGCAGGTTGCCGACGAAATCTCCCGGATTGGCGGCAAGCCTGTGGTCCCGGTCGCGGGCTTCAAAGAGCTAAGCTTGGGTGACCTGGAGGGGGTCACGGGAGAGGAGATGCGCGCCGGTTGGCCCGAGGTTTATAAGGCTTGGCGGGATGCTCCGGACGCCGTTTCCATGCCCAACGGGGAGTCACTGGGCCAGCTTCAAGAGAGGGCTTGGAATTCCCTCTTGGAGTTGGAAGAGGCCCATACCGGCGAGGAGGCCCTGATTGTCGTGTCCCATAATTTCGCTATTCGCTCCATGATTGGCAAGGTGCTAGGGATGCCCTTGGCCAACTTCCACCGCATGTCCCTCAGCCTTGGCTCTATCTGCGTAGTGGAGAGCGACCAACGGGGATACCGGTTGATCCGCTACAACTCCGTTTGCCACCTGTCTCCCGACAACCGGTAGAGAATCACCGTGGGCGCGCCGGCCGGGCTGGAGAATCTGGTATCCAATGCGTTGCTCCGAGCGGGCTTTTCGGGAGACGCCAAGCCCTTGGTGGTGGCGGTGTCCGGCGGCCCCGACTCTTCCGCCCTGGTCCACTGTCTCCACCGGTTGACGGACCGGCATCGTCTCCGGCTTCATTTGGCCCACCTGAACCATAACTTCCGCGGCGAAGAAGCCTATGCCGACGCCCGCTTCGTTTCGGACCTCGCTGAGCGATTGGGACTGGATGCCACGGTGGAAGAGCGGAACGTATTGAAATTTCAACAGGAGCGGCGCATCTCCTCTTTCGAACACGCGGCCAGAGAGTTACGCTACGGGTTCCTGGCGGAGGTAGCGGAAAGCACCGGCGCGGACGCGGTGGCCACTGGCCATACCGCCGATGACGTGGCCGAAACGGTCTTGTTGCACATTCTCCGTGGAAGCGGCATTCACGGGCTGCGGGGCATGTCCGAACTGTCCCCTTGGCCTTGGCCGTGGCACGGTGGACGGCTTAATCTCTTCCGGCCCCTTTTGGGCGCTACCAAGGCTGAAACGATAGGCTACTGCCAGGCTGTCGACGCCGGGTTCCGGGACGACAGCGGGAACTATTTGTCCCGGTTTACCCGCAACCGGGTGCGCCACGGCTTGTTGCCCCACTTGGCGTCTGAGTATAACCCCAAGGTCCGGCAATCGTTGGTCCGGCTCGCCCGGGCCGCGGCGTTGGAGTTGGACTTCATGGAGGGTGAGGTAGCGCGCCTGTGGCCTCAAGTAGCGATGGAGCGGGATGGAGCGGTCCAGTTCCGGCAATCGACTCTGGGCAACCTGCATCCGGCCCTCCGAGTGCTCCTCTTGCGAAAAGCCTACGCCCAAGTGACGGGGAATACTTTGAGGCTGGAGGAACGCCACCTCCACGCTATGGACAACCTGGCCGAAGGGACCGGAGGGGACAGGGTCTTGGACTTACCCGGAGGTCTCAAGTTCCACAGGTCATTCGAAGGATTGCGGCTTTCCCGGGGCGATGAACGGCCCTGCCCGTTTCCTGAATTGGAGGGGGACTATCCTATTGCCTTGCCCTCATCAGGCGGCGCGGAAGTCGCGGCCAGTGCCGGTCCGTGGCGAGTGACGCTGCAAGCCGTAGGCCATTTGGAGGCACCCGGCGGCGGACCGCCTTCGCTAAGGAATGACGCGCTGGAGGACTCACCCGGGGACGGGGCATGGACTGCTTACTTCAACCGGCGCGCCCTGATGGGACGGCTGCTGGTGCGCGCCCGCCGGCAGGGGGACCGATTTCAGCCATTGGGAATGGACGGAACCAAAAAGCTAAGACATTTTCTGACGGACCAAAAGGTACCCAGGGAATGGAGGAACCGGGTGCCTTTGCTGGAGGCCCAACGGGGCATAGCTTGGGTTGTTGGGTACCGCATCGCCCACTGGGCCCGGGTGGACCCGGAAGAACCGGGCGCCGGTGAGATAGTTAGAGCCACCTTCGAGAAACAGGAATAGCCTACAGTCCCAGCAGCCGGGAAGGATTATCCTTGACCAGCATACCCACCTCCACCTCGTCCATGCCGGCTTGAAGCAGGGTGGCTATTCCCATCCGCAAACCTTCGGGAGGCATCGGGTGATAGTCTTGGCCGAAGTCGGTGCTGATGATGCAGTTCTCAGACCCTATGGCGGTGATGGCGCTCACTAGGTCTTGCGGAGCGAGCCGGTTGGTGAGGGGCATCATTACGTGGAGGCAGTGTTCGATGTAAGCGCCCATGGCGGCCAGGTTTTTCATGTCTTCCAGGGTCATTCCGTTCCAGAACGACATAGTGGTGGCGTGGGTGACCACAATCCGGTTGATGCCCAGGTTCCTTGCTTCGGAGACCAAGGCCATCGTTTCCTTGGTGGACAGGTGCCCGGTGGCCAACACCATGTCGTGGGCTTTGACGACTTCCAATACCGCGAATGCTTCCGCCACCAACCGGTCTCTCTCGTCCAATATGTAGATGCCGCCGCTGAGGCCGTTCCGCCGCCGGTCTGCCATGGCCGAGAAGGTTGGCATCCACACCACTCTTCCGCCCATCAACGCGGTGCATTCCACCGCCATGGGGTTCAGGCCGCCCACCTCCACGTCCAGGGCAACCCCGCCGATGAGGCTTATCCCGGGGACCACCTGGCTGGCGGTGTAGGCCACTGGTTGGGTGGGGTATTCATGGCTCTTGAGGACTAGTCCCCGCATCCCCGCATCCCGGGCTTGCTGGGCGATGTCGATGGCGCTGCCCCGCCGTTCCACCTTGGGGTCGGGAGCAATGTGGACGTGGATGTCCAAGGCACCTTCCAGTAGCCGGTCTACATTGCTCACGCTATCTCCGACCGCTTTTCGCCGGCCCGCTGGTTCATGGCCAAATAAGGTGTCCGGGGCCAAGTTGCGACAGCATAAGCCTGGGCCAAGCCGGTGTCAAGGCGAATGCCGCCCATGCGCCGGAACCGCTAATCGCGCTATGCCTGGGCAGGCGATGAGAAACTTGCACGCGAAGTCAATCAACGAATGTCGGCGGGCCGGACCTACCTCAATACTTGAAGAAATGCTGCTTTAGCTCGTAGTCCATGTCTTTGCTGGAGAACAACTCGTCGTCGGCCCGGCGAATGGCCAGATAAGACCTGGCCAATACCGGGCCCAGCGCGTCGAGCAGCAGTTGGTCATTTTCCAAGTTCTCTATTGCCGCCCCCAAGCTGGTGGGGAGGGCTTGTATGCCCCGCTTCTCTAGCTCTTGCTCGGTCAAGGTGGCCGGGTCCACCTCCAGCATCAGGTCGTCGCTGGGGTAGAGCTTGCGGTCGACCCCGTCCAACCCCGCGGCGATCAGGCTGCCCAGGGAAAGGTAAGGGTTGGCGCTGGAATCCGAGGGCTTCAGCTCCAGGTTGGTCGAAGCCATCTCTTCGCCCCAGAAGGTAGAAGCGATGCGCACGGGGGCCTCGCGGTTGTCCGGTCCGTAGCATATGACGGACGAGCTCCACCTCTTCGGCCCGATGCGCCGGTAGCTGTTAACGCTGGGACAGGTCATCGTCACCAAGGCGGGTAGATGCTCTAAGACTCCGCCGATGAATTGATATCCTATTTGGCTGAGGCCGAAGCGGTCCGACCCGTCGAAGAAGAGGTTTCTTTCGCCCTTGTCATCCCAGGCGCTGAAGTGAAGGTGGCACCCGTTGCCCGGCTTGTCCGGAAAAGGCTTTGGCGCGAAGGAAGCGTAGAACCCGTGCTGCCAGGCGACGTTGCGCACCGTCTCCCGGTACAGGACGTGGTTGTCGGCGGCCCGCAGCGCATCCGCATATCGAATGCTCAGTTCCTGCTGGCCGTGGCCGTATTCCGGGTAGTACTGCTCTACGGACACCCCCTGGCCTTCCAGGGCCGCCACCACGTCGTCTATGACCTTCATTGGCGCGATAGCGCCCAAGCTGGTGTAAGCCATGCTTTCGTCGCAGGGCGCATAGTAATCGCCCTCTTTCGTTGCCAGGGTCCATTCCGGCTCGAAAGCGGCGTTTATCGTGAGGCCGCGGGACGCCGCCCGGTCCAGCATGCGTTTCAGGAAGCTTCGGGCGCAGACTTCCCACGGCTGGCGGTCCAATCGAATCATGTCGGCCATCATGACCGCCCGCTTGGGCGCGTAGGGCAGGATGGTGAAAGTCTCTGGATCGGGAATCAAGCGTATCTCGCCGACCGGGGTAAGGTCCTCCAGTTCCAGCAACCGGTCCGTATCGGTCATGGCCTGCATCGCTTTCGGGTGGCCAATCCCGTTGTTCAAGCGTTCCTTCAGTCCGGAAACGTGGATGCTCTTACCTCGAATGACGCCTCCGTTATCGCAATAGAGGAAGAACACTAACTGCACGCCCGCGTCTATGGCCTTCTTCACGATTTCCCGGTGGTCCATGACATTCCTCCCGGCGCTTCTCTAGGGGCGGTTGTTCCCAGGCCGACCGGACTCGATTGGCGCGGGGTTCTCATCCCGTTGTAGGCACCCCCGCTTAAGAGTCTATTAAAGGGTCCGTTAAGCAATGGGTTCGTCAGGCAAAGGGTCTGTCAGGGGAGACGTATTACCGAGCGCAGCACCTCACCGCGCTCCATGGCTTCGAAGGCGGCTTCGGTATCCTCCAAACTTATTTCCCGGCTTACTACTCTGTCAAGGTCCAACTCCCCCTTCCGGTACCAGTCGGCGAGCAGTGGAAAATCTCGAGAGGGCAAGCAATCGCCGTACCAGCTAACCCGGAGGGCGCCCCCAAGTCCAAAGAACTGGAGCATTGGAAGCTCTACTTTCATGTCCGGCGCCGGCACTCCGATTAGGGTGCAGGTACCGGCCAAGTCCCGGGACCAAAGGGCTTGCAGAAGGGTTTGCGGGCTGCCCACGGCCTCGAAGGCGTAGTCGGCCCCGTTGCCGCCGGTCAGCTCTTTGATTGCATCCACCGGGTCGGTGGTACCGGCATTCACCACGTGAGTGGCGCCGAATTGCCTGGCCCAGTCCAGCTTATTGTCCGCCAAGTCTACGCCGATGATCTTGCCGGCGTGGGCTATCTTAGCTCCCATGATCACGCTGCAACCCACGCCGCCGCAGCCGTAGACGGCCACGCTGCTGCCCCGCCTCACTCCCGCGGTGTATAGGGCCGCCCCCACCCCCGTCATGACCCCGCATCCGATGAGGCAGGCCTGGGATGGCGGGCACTCCTCGGGTACTGGTATTGCTTGCTTGGCCGCTACCACAGTGTGGGTGCAGAAGGAACCGATTCCCAGGGCCGGGCTCAACACCTCGTTTCCTTGCTTGGTGGACATGCGAGGCTCGGCGTTCAGGCTTGCCGAGCAAAGATTGGGTTGGCCGATCAAACAAAACCGGCACCGCTCGCATGGCGCCCGCCAAGCCAAGACCACGTAGTCTCCTACTTTAGGTTCGGTTACGCCGTCGCCCACTGCTTCTATGATTCCGGAGCCTTCATGCCCCAACAAGTACGGGAAATCGTTCCCCACCGTGCCGGACTTGTAGAGCAGGTCGGTGTGGCAAACGCCGCTGGCCTGAATGCGAACCAGCACTTCTCCCGGGCCGGGCGGCTCGATGTTGATTTCCTCCAGCAGCGCCGGTTCACCGGCGCGGCGGGACACGACGCCCATCGCGGAAATAGTCATGGCTTCACTCCGCTTTTCTAGTTTGCCTTTCTAGTTCGATGGTATGTTACCACGGTCAACGTATGCCCGCGCCAAGTGTATCCGCGCCCTTGGTGGCGCCAAGGGATCTCGAACCCGGCAGCCGGGGCCCTCAGAGGGTGTTGAAAAAGTTCTTACGCCGGCGGGCGCGGGTTTATCGGCTTGGCGGTCCATGCTTCTGGTGAACGACCGCGCGGCCATCAGCAGACTATAGGCGGCAGAGTCGTCCCCCAGCACCCGCTCCAAGCTCTGCCCTTCTGTTAGCGTAATGCCGGCGGGAGTTGGCGCTGCTTCGCTCACCTGGGGCTTTCCCGGGGCGGGTTGTAGTTCTACGTTGGCTTCAAGTCCGGATTCTTGACAAGGGAAACCGGCCGGCAAGACCGACTCTTGCGGCGCGCACTATGCCAGCCCGTTCCCGAGTTCCAACCGCCGTGGAGAATTAAGGGGTCTTTGGGGCTGCTAATCTTTCAAGTACTTGTCGAACCAAGCCATGGCCTTGCCCCAAGCGTCCCGCGCCGACTCGGGCCGGTAGTCAGCCCGGGCATCGCAATTGAAGCCGTGTCCGCAACCCGGGTACATGTGAAACTCGTAAGTCTTGCCGTGCTTGTCAAGCTCACCGGCTATAGTAGCCACGTCGGCTGGCGTGGGATTCGCGTCATCCTCTCCAAACAAGCCCAGGATGGGGGCCTTGATGTTGGCCGTCTGCTCCAAGGGCGAAGGTCCTTCAGTCCCCAAGGGTTGCAGGATCCGGCCGCCGTAGTAGACCACCGAAGCTTTGAGGTCGGATACGGTGCAGGCGGCAAGATAGGCCACCCTGCCCCCAAAGCAGAACCCGACGATGCCTATCCGGTCCGATTGCACGAAGGACTGGGTTTTTAGGAAGTCCACCGCCGCCTGAACGTCGGCCACAATTTGAGGGTCGTTGCACTGGCCCATCCTGGCGATGGCGGTATCCCGTTCCTCGTGGAAGCCCATGGTCATTGGTCCCTGCCGGTGGTACATAGCGGGGGCCAAGCCCACGTATCCCTGGGCGGGGAACCGGTCGGTGAGAGACTGGATGTGCGAGTTAACTCCCCAGATCTCTTGGATCACCACCACAGCCGGATGCTTGCCGTCGGCCTCCGGTTGGGCCAAGTACCCCTCCATGGTTTGCCCGTTTACACTCATGTCAATCCAACGGGGCGGCATGACTTATCCCTCCTTCACTAATAAATTCGATTTCCATTCCAGAATTGGGCCGGGCCTCGGTCGTCGGCCCGCAGTATTTTAACACGACGGCGAAAGAGTCAATGAAGGTACAAGTCGGCCATCAGACACAACTCCGCCGTGTAGTTGTCCGGCTCGGGACGAGCTAGGTCCGGTCCTCATGGGACTTTTCGAACCCGTGGAAGTCGTGAATATGACTGATTTCAAAGTCTCGTAGGACATCGGCGAACAGGCCATCCTGTAGAGGGACTGTAATACAGCAGTAACAGGCTGGTGTGTAGGATGCGACAGGTGGGAAATCAGTGGGAAATTAATTGAGTCATTTTCGCTGCCCGCCGCGGATTTAATTTTGGCCAGGCGGGTTGTAAGATAGATAGTAATCCCCTATGGCCCGTCGCCGCGGGCCGCGTGGGGGCATGAGACGGACGGGCGAGGCCCACCGGCGGTCTTGACCCGGCTCCCCCGGCGAAGGAGGGGAGCAAATATGGAGGCGCCAAACTGAGGAACTTATCCAGCTTCCTAGTCCACTTGTTCGGTCGAGACGGGGGCCAGGACAGGACTTACTTGTCGGTGGTCCACGACCGCTGCCTGCTGTGCGAGGAAACGATAAGAGAATCGCCGGCTTATTTGACTTACCGCGTTTGCCCCTTTTGCCGCTTCCATTACACCCTGACCGCCCGGGAGAGGATCGACCTACTGGCGGATAAGGGCACCTTCAAAGAGTCGCATAAGTACCTTAGCTCCGTGGCCCCGATTTCCTTTTCCAGGCGGGGCCGCTATCGTAAGATGGTGGCTCAAGACCAGAACCGCACCGGTCTCACCGAAGCGGCGGTAACCGGCCGGTGCCGGATAGACGACATCGAAGTGATGCTGGTGGTCTTGGACTTTGGCTTCATGGGCGGCAGCATGGGCAGCGTGGTTGGAGAAAAGATAGCCATGGCCTTCGAGGCGGCGGCGCGGCGGCGCCTGCCGGTGGTCGCCTTGGTGTCCGGCGGCGGCGCCCGGCTGCAGGAAGGCGTGCTCTCACTAATGCAGATGGCCAAGACGGTGGCTGCGGCCAACCGGCTGCGAGAAGAAGGCGCCCCCTTTATAGTGGTGCTGTCCAACCCGTCCACGGGCCAGGCTTACGCCAGCTTCGCTAATTTGGCTGACGTGATTCTGGCCGAACCCGGCTCTCTCATCGGCCTTGCTCCCCTGAAGACGTTGAAGGAAGCATCCAAGATACCATTGCCCTTGGACGCTCACACTGCTGAAGCCCATCTCGGCCATGGTCTCTTGGACAACGTGGTGGACCGGGAGGCGCTGCAGTCCCGTCTAGCGACGCTGTTGCAGATTCTCACCACTCAAAAACAAGCCAAGGGAAACCACAAAGATTTGCTCAAGCTCCAGTTGGGGACGCCCGCCGACGCCGGGGTGTGGGAATCGGTTACCATCGCTATGAACGCGGAGCGCCCCCTAGCCATGGCGTACATGCGCTCGATGCTGGACAATTTCATTGAGCTCCGCGGAGACCGGGTGAACAGCGACGACCGGTCGATAGTCGGCGGCGTCGGCTTCCTATGCGGCGACCCCGTGGTAGTTATCGGCCAGCAACGGCGTCCACCGCTGGAGGGTGAGCGGTACCACGTATATCCGGACGGGTTGCGCAAGGCCCAGCGGTTGATCAACCTCGCCGCCCGGTTCCAACTGCCGTTGGTAACCCTCGTCGATACCCAAGGCGCCGATCCCGGCCTGGAAGCCGAGGAACAAGGAATCGGCAATGCTATAGCCACCACCCTTTCCTTGATGGCCGAGTCTCCGGTACCCATGGTCTCCGTAATCATTGGCGAGGGCGGCAGCGAAGGCGCGCTGGCCCTGGGTCTGTCGGACCGTATATTGATCCAACAGTACGCTATCTACTCTCCCATATCCTTGAACCACCACTTGGGCGGGCCTTTCCCGGACCACATGTTAGATCGAGAAGCGGCGGAGGCGTTAATGCTGACGGCCCAAGACTGCTTGGAGTTGGGCATCGCCGACCAGATTATCCCGGAGCCTGAAGGGGGGTCTCATACCAATCCCCGGGAAGCTGCCAACACGATCCAGATTGCCGTGGCTAAACACTTGGCCGAGTTGTCGAAGCTCTCTCAAGGCAAACTCATCAAGCGGCGCTACCGAAAGTTTCGCCGCATGGGGGAGACCAGCGCCTATTCTCAAGAAGCCATGGACTTGGAAGTGGAGATATTGATAAATATCTCTTCGGACGGCACCCGCCGCCGGCGGGCCGTCAGGTCGGCGAAACGAAAAACCCCGGCGGAGAGGACCGCCGAGGTTTCGGTGTCTTCGGCCGAATCCGAGTAGGCCCTACTCCGACGGGCCTCGCTCAGGCAAGACCAGCGAATGGAATCAAGCGGCCTCTCTTCCCATTTCTTTCAGGCTTTTCTTTAGGCCATCCATCACTTGAGCGTATTCCCGCTCCACCTCCGGGTCGAGCAGAGACGTGGGCTTGGCGGTCTCCCGGTAGCTGGACCGTAGGGCCATGCTGCCAAGGAAAGGCGCGTCGACCTCTTTGGCCAACTTCTTCCCCGCCCCTTCCCCGAAGACTTCACCGGTGTAGTTCTCCACGACGCCTAGAACGTTCAGGTTGAGCTTGCGGATCATGTTGATGCAGCGCTTGGCGTCAATGTTGGCCAATTCTTGAGGGGTGCTCACTACCAAGAAGCCGTCCATGGGCAGAGTCTGCATGATAGTCAGCGGAGAGTCGGAGGTCCCGGGCGGCAGGTCGACCACGAGATAGTCCAGCTCTCCCCAGTCCGTAGCTTGCAGGAACTGGTTTATCGCGTTGTGAATCATCGGGCCGCGCCAGATGATGGCCTCGTCCTCCTTTTCCTGAAAGAAGGCCATGGACACTACCTTGACCCCCCACTTCTCGGAGGGAAATATCTGGCCGTCGGTGTACCCCGGCTTCTCAGCAATGCCAAGGACCTTGGTCACGTTGGGACAATCTATGTCAACGTCCAAAAGCCCAACCTTATTCCCCTGTTGGGCCAGGGAGACGGCTAGATTCACTGCCACGGTGGTCTTGCCTACGCCGCCTTTGCCGCTGTAAACGCCGATCTTGGTGCGGACCTTAGCCAAGCGGTCGGTGATCTGGCGCTTTTGCTGCCAGCTCCGCTTGATTTGCTCCAAGCGGGCATTCTCTTGGGGAGTTGACATCTTGTCTGTCCTTTTGCCGGGGAAGCGGCCCATCCGCCTTGGGAACGGGCCGCAATCAAGCCGAAGTTACGATGTGCACTAGATGCCCAGTTGGGCTTTGGCCTCTTCACTTATGAGTTCGGGCGACCAGGGCGGTTCGAATACCAATTCGATCTCCACGTCTTCCACGCCGTCGAGTTCTTGGACAGCCCATTCCGCTTGCTGAGCAATGAAAGGACCCATGCCGCAGCCCGGGAAGGTTAGGGTCATCTGGACGTATATGTCGCTATCGTTCTTGACCTGCACGTCGTACACCAACCCAAGGTCCACGATGTTCACCGGAATCTCGGGGTCGTAGACGTTCTTAAGAGCATCCAAGACGACTTCTCGCGTTAGCGTCGCCTGTACCATCAGCGCCTCCTGTAGTTTAGCCTGTGCCAATTATATAGAAAGTTGACCAAAATGGTCAACAATTACGGCATAGGCGCGGCCTTGCCGGTAGTATATGGAGAGGAGGCCGGTCCGTCAGGTACGCAACACCCGGCGGGAACCGAATTCACCCACCAACTTTGAACAGTTACGCCGTCCAGCCGTCCAGGACAATTTGATATAGAGACTATTAACTGCTATCATAACCCAGGTTCTTGGACAGCCGAAGCCGGCTCGTCGAGGACACCCGGTTATCAAGAGCCGCTTAGAGGCCCACAATAAGAATTCACTATGAAACAGCCTGTGAAACATAGGAACGCGTAGTCCCAAGGGACTGGTTGTCCGGCAGGCACGACTCTGGAGGTAGTGGAGTTGACAACAGACGGCGCGCCTTCTTTATCGGAATCACTGACTCGATTCATGAACGCAAAGAAATCCTCCAGAGGAGCGCCGTTGGACCATCAAGAGTTGGGCCGCTTTGTCTCCTGGTGTGGACGGGAAAGGAACGTAGGGGAAGTTACTCCCGCTCAGATTGCGGACTACGCTCAATATATCGGCCTTGGGGGGCCGGAGTCGGTCCAGAGGCTGACTCCCGTCAAGGCGTTCCTCGGCTACTGGAAAGAGCAGGGCTGGATCGAAAACGGCTTGGCTGCCCACCTGAGACTCCCTCGAAGCCGCCGCGGCGCGGGCAAGAAATCTTCCAACGCGGGCGCCACAACTACCGAAGGCGCTTATTTGAGCCAGGAGGGGCATGACCGGCTGGTCCAACAGTTGGAGGCTAGAAAAGTAGAACGAATCGCCGTCATAGAAGAAATCCGTCAAGCGATGGAGGATAAAGACTTTCGAGAGAATGCCCCATTGGATGCCGCCAAAGAAAGACAGGCCTTCGTTGAGTCGCAGATAAGAGAGCTGGAAAACAGCCTGAAAACCGCTCGGATCATGGACAAGAAGCGGGGCCAGCTCGGTCAAAAAGCTACTGTGGGCACCAAAGTGACGTTGAAAGACGTTGGCTCCGGAAAGAAATTAGCTTACCGGTTGGTTGACGTTCGAGAAGCGGACGCCACCTCCGGAAAAATTTCCACCTCGTCGCCGGTGGGCTTGGCCCTGCTGGACCGGTTGGTAGGAGAAGAGATCACTATCACTGTTCCAAAGGGGACTCTTCATTACAAGGTAGAACGGATAGACGCTTGATCCGGCGAGGGTAGAGGCCCAAACATACACCTGCGGGCCCGACAACGGCCGGTCCGACCGGCCGTTTGTTTCGCCGACCTAGTTCCCGTTGAGGTCCCGGTGGAAGTAGTATTCGACCGCGGGGTGTACTTACCTCAATTTGACTTGTGGCTGGATTCCCGCCGCCGGCGGGAATTCGGACTTATATCCCACGCGCACACGGATCACACCGCTAGGCACGCCCGGCCCGTCCTCACCCGCAACACGGGTCTGCTGCTGTCGGATTACTTGAAGAAGTCCAGCCCCATCCTGCTGGACTACCGCGAGCCGTTGGAAACGGCGGAATACACTCTAACCCTCCATCCCGCAGGCCATTGCCTCGGCTCGGCCCAAGCCCTAGTCGAGTCAAAGCGCACCGGCGAGCGGCTGCTTTACACCGGGGACTTCAAGACCAACGCCAGCCCAACCAACGAGGCGCTTGAACCCGTACCGTGCGACGTCTTGGTCATGGAAGCGACCTACGGGAGGCCCCAATACGTCTTTCCGGCTCAGGACCAAGTAATGGCCGCCGCATACGGGACGCTTCAGACCTGGCTCTCCAGAGGGGAGCGGCCTGTGGTCCAAGCCTGGCGGCTAGGCAAAGCCCAAGAGGTGCTGCACCTGCTGCTGAGCCGGGGGTTCGACGTGATGCTGGAGGAGGGAGTATACGGCGTAGCGCGCCTCTATCAAGAAGGCGGAATTCAATTTCCCGGTCGCCTACGCCCTTTCGAAGGCCGGTGGAACGAAGGACAGGTGCTGCTCTGCCCGCCGGGGAAGTGGGCCCGCGGGGCCCTGGAGGGAGTCGCCGGCCTGCGGTTCATGGGGTTAACCGGCTGGGCCAATGACCATAGCCGGGGTTGGGGCTGGCAGACCGATTGCAGCCTGCCCTATAGCGACCACGCCGACTTCAACTCTTTGGTGGACTATGTAGTCCAAGTACAGCCCAAGCAGGTCTACACCGTGAACGGCTTTCCGGACTTGGCAGCCCACCTGCGGAAGTTGGGCTATCCGGCTCTCCACTTGGATGGCTCAAGTCGGCCGGCTGATGCCGGATTTCAGAAGCGCCTGCTCTAGGTTCGGGGAACTGAAGGGACCAATTGTGCAACCCTGACGGTGTCCGAACTGTCGACCAAATTATAGGTTACGCCCGCGTGGGTCAGACAACCGAGCAACTGTGCCCAGCCTTCTAAGAATTCACTATGCCATCCACGGGCATCAACAGCTATCAATCGACAGGAACACATTGGGCCTAGTGACTTAAGAACATTCAAGATAATTCGCGTGAAGTCCTGGATAGCTCGAGGATCATGGCTTTGCGCCAATACATGACCAAAAGTAATCGTGTAGTGCGTGTCATTACGACGGCCTGTGCTCACTGAGTTAATGAACGTCCCTATATCGTAGTGATACTGCAATGGTGGATAAGTCGGTACGTGTGGCTTCAATCCAGTACGTATCATCTGCGAGAGGCTTATCATTTCCTGACATTGGTCGTAGCCATACAGGTCAACATTGTTGTACGGAATGCCGTGTTGTTGAGCCCAATCGAGAAAAACCCACGAAAACACTCCAGCCCCACAGCCAATGTCTACATGGGCCTCCCGACGTTTAGACTTAATGCATCGCGCTAGTACATTCGAGTAACGACCGTACCGATAATGTGGCTGGGTATCGCCGAGGTGTGTATACCAGTACGTATTCTGCACTACTTGTGCGAAAGTGGCGTCGGGGAGAACGAAAAAAGAAGGCTTTCTCATCGGTTGGATTTGGCGTGCATGCATGATTCGGTCTATGACGCCAACGTAATAGTCTCGGATGGGCATAGCGGGTTTCCCTCTTGATGATAAGGGACTCGGGATTTAGCTAAAGCTCGTTCACACCGTCGCGGTTTACGACAGTCCTGAACGTCAGGGACAGTCGGCGTTTTCGACTCCTCTGTCCAGCGGCGAGTGGCTCACTCTTGCGTGGGGCGATGCCATGCTGCCAAACTGAACGTGACTCACCGGTCAGTAGCACACAGGAGCCGCGCTGCAACAACGCCGGGGATTTGTCTTTCCAGTTCCCTGAAAAGTCCATTTCCCAGTCGTCCAGCAGCGATACAGTGCAGACCGTTGGCCCAAACCCGGGATGATCAATATGCATCGCAATACCCTGCCCCGGCTGGTATTCGTTTACTATCACCTGCTCGGGTACCCGGTCGAAGAATCCGGTTCGTTTGTATAGAGTCTGCGCCACATCATCCAACCAATCTGGCAGAGCCCCCAAGTGCATATCCGGAGTGATGGCACGCCCCTTGTAGTCATAACGCCAGCCGTAATGCTGAACACGCCGACTGAGGTCATTCCGCCACTCGTTGGTGGCTGCATCTACCCGCTGTACGCAGTAATCTTGCTCTTCCTGGCTCAGAAACTTTTCAAGAAAGTAGAGACCGGGAACTGCGACATCCTGCAGGGCGAGGTTGCCACCCACCGCGTAGTTAATGTGGCGTGTCGTTACCCGGACCGAGTTGTCAGCAGAGGCGCCGTCGTCAAGGAGAGGTAATTGCGCTTGCATCGTTTCACCTCCATGTTGGAGAGTGTTCATATTATACTATTGCACGAGACGCTAACAAACCCAAGGTCGTCAGAATATGAACCAAAGAGGTACACCGCAACTGCGGCACCCCTCTTGGTTGTTTTGCGCCTGTCTTGGACCTTTCCTAGTCCGGCGTCGTCCCCACCGGCGGCAAGGCGGCCAGCTCGTCGGCGGCCAACATGCGGTTGACCGCGCTAAGGTAAGCCATGGCGCTGGCAACGATTATGTCGGTGGAAGCGCCCCGGCCGGTGTAGGTCTGATCGTTGTTTTCGATCTTGATGGTAACCGTACCCATGGAGTCGATGCCTTCGGTCACCGATTGTACGTTGAAGTCCACCAACTTGGACGACGACCCGACGACCCGGTCGATGGCGTTGCAAACGGCGTCTACCGGGCCGTTGCCGGTGGAGGCATCGGAAACCACCTTCTGGTTCGGCCCAATGAGCCGCACCGTCGCCGTGGGTATGTCGTGGTCGCCGCTGGAGAACTGAACGTGGTCTAGGGTGTAAGTGACGGGCTCGCTGGATATCCTCTTCTCCTCGTCCATCAGGATCTCCAGGTCCCGGTCGGTAACTTCCCGCTTCTTGTCGGCTAGGACTTTGAACGACTCGAACACGTTGGAGATTTCTTCTCGGGTCAACTGGTAGCCGAGAGTCTCCAGCCTGGCTTGTAGTCCCGCCCGGCCGCTTAGCTTGCCCAGGACCAAAGAGCTGCCGGGCACGCCCACCCGCTCGGGCTGCATCACCTCGTAGGTCGACCGGTCCTTCAACACCCCGTCTTGGTGTATGCCAGACGCGTGGCGGAAAGCGTTTTCACCCACGACGGCCTTGTTCGATTGCACTGACATGCCGGTGATGCGGCTGACCAGACGGCTGGCGGCATATATTTGCGTGGTATCAATGCCGGTATCCACCTTGAAGATGTCCTTCCGGGTGTCCACCGCCATAATGATCTCTTCCAGGGAGGCGTTGCCGGCCCGTTCGCCGATGCCGTTGATGCACCCTTCCACTTGGAAGGCGCCGGCCTCGATGGCCGCCAGACTGTTGGATACGGCTAGGCCCAGATCGTTGTGGCAGTGCACGCTAAGGGTCACCCCGTCGACCCCCGGCACCTCCCTGCGGATGTCCTTGATCAGCCCGGCGAAATCCGACGGTATGGCATAGCCCACGGTGTCGGCAATGTTGACGGTGGTGGCGCCGGCGCGAATCACTTCACCCAGCATCTGGAACAGGTACTCCCGGTTGGTGCGGGTAGCGTCCATGGGGGAGAACTCCACGTCTGGGCAGTACCTCTTTGCCCGCTCCACCATAGCCACCGCCATCTCCATAACCTCTTCCCGGTTCTTGCGGAGTTGGTGCATCTGGTGAATCTCCGAGGACGACAGAAAAACGTGGATTCGGGGCCTTTCGGCGTGCTTGACCGCTTCCCAGGCTTGGTCCACGTCATTGGCGATCGCTCGGGCCAGGGAGGCTATGATGGGGCCCTTGACCTCCTTGGCGATGTTGCTGACCGCCTCGAAGTCCCCTGGGGAACTGGCCGCAAATCCGGCCTCGATGATGTCGACCCGCATTCTTTGGAGTTGGCGGGCGATCTCCATTTTCTCGTCGCCCGTCATTCCAATGCCTGCGGACTGTTCTCCATCCCGGAGGGTAGTATCCAAAAACAAAACTTTGTCGTCAGCCATTTCTTGCGCTCCCTTCCCTGCCTAAGTTAATTGTGATGACGCCCGGGTCCGGACCATTCGGCCGGACCCTTCGATAGCCCGCCCTTTAGAGGTTCTCGGAAGGGAATGGCAGGGTCACGTAGTCCACCGCACCCAGCCCAGCCAAGACCAGCGTGCGATGGTGAACTACACTCAACGTCTCCCCAATCATAGATTTTCTTGCCCCCTAATCTAATAATCGTAATCTAATGTGGTTTTGGTGATTCTGATTCATAACCATCGACTCACTTGCTTGGTCCTAAACCTACTTGGGGTCCATCCAGGGCATCATGGCCCGGAGCTCTTTGCCGATGGTTTCGATGGGGGCGGTCTGGGCGGCCTTGCGCATGGGGGCGAACCGGGGGCGGCCCTCGTCGTTCTCGGCAATCCATTCCCTGGCGAAGGTGCCGTCCTGAATCTCCTTCAACACGGTGCGCATGTTCTCGCGCACGTGCTCGTCGATGATGCGGTCGCGACGGCTGAGGGAGCCGTACTCGGCAGTGTCGCTGACTGAGAAGTGCATGTAGTTGTGGCCGCCCTGGTACATCAGGTCCACGATCATCTTCAGCTCGTGCAGGCACTCGAAGTAGGCGATTTCCTGGGGGTATCCCGCCTCCACCAGGGTCTCAAAGGCGGCGTTGACTAGGGCGGTGACCCCGCCGCAGAGGATCGACTGCTCTCCGAAGAGGTCGCTCTCGGTCTCGTCCTTGATGGTCGTCTCCAACACCCCGGCGCTGGTGCAGCCGATGCCCTTGGCATAGGCCAAGCCGATTTGCTTGGCGTTGCCGGTGGCGTCTTGATGCACCGCCAGCAGGGATGGGACGCCGACGCCCTCGACGAACAACTCGCGCATCCGGTGGCCCGGGGCCTTGGGCGCCACCATCATCACGTCCACGTTGTCCGGCGGCACTACCTCCCGGTAGTGAATGCTGAACCCGTGGGCTACCATCAAGGCGCTTCCCGGCCGGAGGTTCGGCGCGATCTCGTCCCGGTAGACTCCGCCTTGGACGTGGTCCGGAATAACCACCATGAGGACGTCGGCCGCCCCGGCCACTTCGGGCACGTCGGCAACCTCCAAGCCGGCCTCTTCGGCGACGGCCCGGCTGCCGCTGCCCGGGTACAAGCCGACTTTCACCTTTTGTCCGTTGTCCTTGAGATTCAGGGCATGGGCGTGCCCCTGGCTGCCGTAACCCACTATGCCGATGGTCTTACCGGCCAGCACACCCAGGTCTGCGTCTTTGTCGTAATAAACGTTTACCATGACGTTACCATCTTCGTGTCTGAATTTTCCAAGTTTGGATTTGCCGGGCCTGAATTCTTTCGGGTCGAATCCCCGGGGTCTGAACTTTTTGGAATCCGCCGCTCCAAGGGTTCGTCCGGTCCGTCAGGCGAAATGGGCGCCGCCGAGGCCGTTTCCGCTGCCATTCAAGTCCAACCCCACGTTGTCGCTGACGCGGCCGTCGGATTGGCCCCGGACCATGGCCACCACTCCGGTGCGGAGCATTTCCAGGATTCCGAAGGGCTGGAGCAGGTTTTCCAGGGCGTTGATCTTGTCCTCCTCTCCGGTGATCTCTATCACCATCGACTTGGCGCCCACGTCGACGATGTTCGCCCGGAAGAGGTTGACTATCTGAATGATGTCGGCCCGGGAAGCCGAGTTGCTCTTGACCTTGATCAAGGCCAGTTCTCTGGCCACGATCTCTTGACCGGAAATGTCGGACACCCGGATCACTTCAATTAGCTTGTCCAGTTGCTTGGTTACTTGGTTGACCGTGTCTTCGTCGCCATTGACGACGAAGGTCATGCGGGACAACCCGGGGCGCTCGCTCTTGCCCACGGCCAGGCTGGCGATGTTGAACCCGCGCCTGCGGAACATACTGGCCACCCGGGTCAGCACACCGGGCCGGTCTTCTACCAGCGCCACGATCGTATGATATTGTTCCTTGCCCACTATCTTTTGGGTCATCTATCGAATGCCCTCCAACCAGGGCTCCTCCATCATCTCGTTAACGGACTCGCCGGCGGGAATCATGGGGTAGACGTTTTCGTCCTCCTTGACCAGGAAGTCCACCACCACCGGGCCGGGCGTTTCCATGGCTTGCTGAATCGCGCCTGCCACCTGACTCTTTTCGGTTACCCGGATGCCGGTGACTCCGTAGGCTTCCGCCAGTTTGACGAAGTCCGGGTTTCCAGAGTAGACGGTAGCGAAATAGTCTTTGTTATAGAAGAGGTCTTGCCACTGGTGGACCATGCCCAGCGAACCGTTGTTCAAGAGAGCGAACTTGACGTCGATGTTGTTCTCCACCGCGGTGGCTAGGTCGCACAGGGTCATTTGAAAGCCGCCGTCGCCGGCTACCGACCAGACGGTCTTATCGGGCCGGCCCACTTTGGCTCCAATGGCGGCGGGGACTTCGTACCCCATGGAACCCAGGCCGCCGGACGTAATCAACGTATTCGGCTCGTGGAAGGAGCAAAACTGGGCGGCCCACATCTGGTGCTGGCCTACTCCGGTCACGATTAGGGAGTCGCCCTTGGTCGCCTCCGAAAGCTCCCGGAGCACGAACTGGGGGAGCAGGGTTTCGGTCTCCCGGATTTGGAGCGGGGGGTGCTCGGCGCGGAGGTTATCGACCCGGCGCAGCCAGTCGATGTGGACCGCCGGCTCCACCATTGGCAGCAATTGTTTCAAGACCAGCGCGAGGTCTCCTATCACTGGCGCGGTGGCTTTGACGTTCTTGTTCACCTCGGAAGGGTCAATGTCGACGTGGACCACCTTGGCGTTGGGAGCAAAGTCCGCCAGCCTCCCGGTCACCCGGTCATCGAAGCGCATTCCCAGGGATATGAGCAGGTCGGCCTCGTTGATGGCCAAGCTGGCGTGGGCCATGCCGTGCATTCCGGGAAATCCCAGGTTCAAGTAGTGGCTGGTTGGAAAAGCGCTGATTCCCAGCAGGGTGGTAATAACCGGGATCTGGGCCTTTTCCGCCAGGTCGCTGAGCCCTTGATAGGCATGGGAGATGAGCAACCCGTGTCCGGCCAGGATTATGGGCCGCTCGGCGCGGTTGATCAGGTCGGCGGCTTTGGCTACCTGCTCCGGCTTGGCCTCCCCCGGCGGGTGATAGCCGGCCAGGTTCACCGTCTTCGGCCAAAGGAACTCGGTCCGCTCGTCGAGGAGCACATCCTTGGGGATGTCCACCAACACCGGCCCCGGCCTTCCCGTCCGAGCAATGTGAAAGGCTTCTTTGATGGCCGGCGCAATGTCGGCGACGTTCAATACCAAATAGCTGTGCTTGGTGACTGGCAGCGTAATGCCGGTAACGTCGGTTTCCTGGAATGCGTCCCGGCCGATGGCGGCCCGGGGCACCTGCCCGGTGATGACCACCATGGGTATCGAGTCCATTTGGGCGTTAGCGATGCCGGTAACCAGGTTGGTGGCGCCCGGCCCGGAAGTAGCGACGCAGACGCCCACTTTGCCCGTAGCCCTGGCGTAGCCGTCGGCGGCCATGGCCGCGGCCTGCTCGTGCCGGACCAGGATGTGCCGCAGCCCAGGGTAGCCGGAGAGCGCTCCGTACAGAGGGAGCACTGCCCCGCCGGGCAAGCCGAATAAGGTATCAACTCCTTCTTGAAGAAGGCTCTCGCAAACGATTTCCGCGCCGGATTGTTCCATTTCTCTCCCCGATTTCAGACAACGAAAAACCCGCCCCCTGAAGGGACGGGCTGTCAATTCCCGCGGTACCACCCTTCTTTTCCGGCGCGGTAGCTCTCGGCATCAAGTGTTGCCGCGAGAGCCGGACCTCTCGGCGCCGGAACTGCTTGGGGACCTTTAACGGTGTCAAACCGCCCCGCCCTACGTCAAGTTCAGGCGGGGGCGCTCCAGGGCGAGTTGAGAGCATTGCCGTCACCGGGCTTCCACCAACCGCCGGCTCTCTAGGACCGGTTGCTCCTACTACTCCCCTTCCCAGCGCTCATGTGAAATTATTAACAGCGCGATGGTACCAGTGAAGGGCGTGAATTGTCAATGGCAGTGGAACCCCGCCTCAGGGCTATCGCATTTGGCTTTTTTGGAAAACAACCCTCCAACCACAAGGTAGGCGGGTTTCAAATCCGCCCCTAACGGTATAGTAAGACGCGGGCCATAGATAGCAAAATAACCGTCGGTTTTTCTAATGCCATAGCCCAGAACCCCACCCGGGCCTAAGATACGGGCCAGGACAAAGACCTCGCCCGTATCCCCTGAGTTCGGTGTATAGTCGGTGTATAGATAGATTAGATGCCCACTGGCCCTCGGGCGGGCCGAGGGTTTTGCAATTTCTCCGCGAGTCTCCCCCCTTGACAACATAGCCGAGTATAGTGTTAAGTTCCGTCGTGTACGGAACGTGGAGCACTGTCAGTGAGCTTTTGCTGGTGGTATCTTCGCCTCCGTGCTTCAAATGCAATCGCGTTAGGTCCCGAGTAGCTGAGGAGATCGGATTACGTGAAAGGATTGATTAGCAAGATGAGAACTATTCATAACCCCCCCCCCCCCCCCCCCCCGAGTTTTGCGGCTGAAACAGCGCAAACATCGTTAGGGCACCGGCTCCAACGGGCCCTGACGGGCGGTTCTGACCGCACGTTCTACGGTCCCCACTCCCCTCCCGGCGGCGCAGCTTCCCCCTCCGTCCCCTTAAACAGGCGCCTCTCTTTTCCTATTATCACGCTTCTCGCGGCCCTAGCCGTGGGCCTGCTATTCCTGCTGCCCGGCGGCCTCCTCCATGCACAGGACGCCGACGGCCCCATCATGTACGCCGAGAACGGCACGGGCGCGGTGGCCACCCTTACGGCTGTGGACCCGGAGGGCGAGTCCATCATCTGGTCGTTGGACGCTGACGATAACGATGCCCCCGATGACGGGCTCTTCGATATAGAGAACGGGGTGCTCACATTCAAGAGTTCCCCCGACTTTGAGATGCCGGCAGACACCGGCACCGACAACACCTACGTAGTTACGGTCCAGGCATCCGACGGCGGAGACAACACGACCGCTACGGAGACATTGACCATTGAGGTCACCAACGTGGAGGAACCCGGAACGGTGATGCTGTCCACGTTGCAGCCCCAGGTGGGTGTGGCAATCACGGCCACCTTGACTGACCCGGACAACGCGACTGCGACCACCGTCACCTGGCAGTGGTACAGGGGCAACAGTGAGATCGTAGGCGCGACCGATGGCGCAGGCGCGCTCATGTCCTCTTACACTCCCACGACCGGGGACGTAGGCAGCGTATTGCGGGCTACTGCCATGTACGACGACGGCGAGGACGATGACAAGACAGCCCAGGAAGATTCGGCCCATGCTGTCCGTCAAGCTCCCGAGACCAACATCCCTCCGACATTCCCCGACCAGGACCTTGTTGCGGGCGGTGTTCAGACCGCGCAGACCAGAGAAGTGGCGGAGAACACGCCCGCGGGCACGAATATAGGAGCTCCCGTTGTAGCCAGTGATCCCGACGTACTGACTTACTCGCTGGATGCTACGGGTGCGATGTCGTTCGACATCAACCGGGCGACCGGTCAGCTGATCACTAAGGTGGCGCTGAACTTCGAGGGAAGCCCCCCGGACACAGCAACGGTAACGGCAACCGACCCCTTCGGGGCTGAAGCTATGTCGGTGGTGACCATCACGGTGACCGACGTGAACGAGGCTCCAATGGTGACAGGGGATGCCTCGATAGACCACGCTGAAAGCAACGAGGCAACGGTTGCCGCGCTGAACGCAGTCCCATCCGTCTACACCGGCAGCGACGTTGACGCAGCAGACGCGGATGCCGACCTGAAGTGGACGTTGTCGGGCGCGGATGCCAGCAAGTTCAGTATCCCCGAGACCGGCACCACGCGCACCCTCTCCTTCAAGGCCAACCCCGACTACGAGTCTCCCGGAGACTCGGGCGGGGACAACGTGTATGAAGTGACCCTGGTGGTCACCGACTCCAAGGGCAACTCTGATGAGCAGGAAGTGACGGTAAAGGTCACCAACATAGAGGAAGATGGAGTGGTCACCCTCTCTACCCTGCAGCCGCGGGTTGGTTTCGCGGTGACGGCCACCCTGGCTGACCCTGACAACGTAACTGATGGCAGCGTCTCCTGGCAGTGGTCGAATGACGATGGCGCGATCGAAGATGCCACGTCTGATACCTACACGCCGGTTGCGGGTGACATTGGGGATACCCTTGACGTGACGGCGACCTACACCGACGGTAATGCCAACCCGGAGGATAACGCCAACACGGCCAACACGGACGAATCCAAGGACACAGCTGAAGGAATGTCAGCGAACCCGGTCTTGGTGGACACGCGCAACAAGGCGCCGGTATTCCCGGACCAGGACGATGAGATGGACGGCCGCCAGACGGCCCAGGAGCGGAGTATCCTGGAGAATACCGAATCAGGCCAAGACATAGGTGACCCCGTAGCCGCTACAGACGAAGATACGGTCGAAGATACGGTCTTAACATACTCGCTGGGCGGACCTGACGCGGCTTCCTTCGACATCGTCAGAACCTCGGGGCAACTGCAGACCAAAGCCGAGCTCGACACAGAGAGCGAGGATACCTACACAGTAACCGTGACGGCTGCGGACTCACTCAGTGAGAGTTCAACCATTACGGTGACCATCAAGGTCACCAACGTGGACGAAATGCCGGACTTGGAGGGCGAGGCGCCGGAGGAGTACGCAGAGAACGGCACGAGTGCCGTAGCGACCTTTAGGGCAACGGATCCGGAGGGGGAGACGATCGTCTGGTCTCTGGGCGGCACTGATGCAGCGGCCTTCTCCATAGACAACGGGGTGCTGCGCTTTAAGAGTTCCCCCGACTATGAAGACACTGACAACACCGACCGTATGTACACAGTTACGGTCCAGGCATCCGATGGCGGCGCAACGCCCGCTACGAAAGCAGCGACCATCGCGATCACCAACGTGGACGAACCCGGAACGGTGACCCTGTCCACGTTGCAGCCCCAGGTGGGTCGGGACATCACGGCCACCCTGGATGACCCGGACGGCGAGGATGCGAACACCATCACCTGGCAGTGGTACCGGGGCAGCAGCCCCATCACGGGCGCGACCGATGGCGCAAACTCGGTTACATCTACTTACGAACCCGTGAGCGGTGACGTAGGCAATAGACTGCGGGCTAGGGCCATGTATGACGACGGCGAGGACGAAGACAAGACGGCCCAGGAAGATTCGGCTAACAGTGTGCGGCGCGCGCCGGCTAGCAATGCCCCCCCGAAGTTCCCAGACCAGGACCTCAATACGCCGGACGTTCAGACCGCGCAGACCAGGGAAGTGGCGGAGAACACGCCTGCGGGCAGGAATCTAGGCCCTCGCGTTGCAGCCACTGATCCTGGTGACGTACTGACATATTCGCTGGACACAGGCAATGACGCAGCGTCGTTCGACATCAACCGGGCGACCGGTCAGCTGACCACCAAGGCGGCACTGGACCACGAGACGAAAGAAACGTACACAGTAACGGTAACGGCAACCGACCCCTTCGGGGTTCCGGTTACGTCGGAGGTGACCATCACGGTGACCGACGTGAACGAGGATCCGACGGTAATGGGAGCTGCCTCGATAGACCACGAAGAGAATGAAACAGTACTGGACGTGGATGCCTCCGATAACAACCCTAACGCAGCCGAATACACCGCCACCGACGAGGACGAGGCTGACAACGCTGCTACCGGTCTGACGTGGGCGTTGTCGGGTGCGGATGCCGACAAGTTCGATATCACCACCACCGGCGACATGCGCACGCTCTCATTCGAGGACGCGCCCGATTTCGAGTCTCCCGGAGACTCGGGTCGGAACAACGTATATGAAGTGACCGTGAAGGTCACCGACTCCAAGGGCAACTCTGATAAGCAGGACGTGACGGTAAAAGTCACCAACGTAGAGGAAGACGGAACGGTCACCCTCTCCACCCTGCAGCCGCGGGTTGCTTTCCCGGTGACGGCCACCCTGGCTGACGAGGACAACATAACCGCGGGCAGCGTCTCGTGGCAGTGGTACAAGGGCTCTGTGGCGGATCAGGCCGCCTTGGCGAATTTGGATGAGGCTGAATGTGACGACGGCACCAACACCAACAACTGCTTCATTAAAGGCGCGACATCTGCGACCTACACACCCGTTGTTGCTGATGTGCAGGACACCCTGGTTGCTGTAGCGCTGTACACCGACGGCAGCGCGAATGATCCTGCTGATGCTAAGGATTTCGCCATGATGGTAACGGCGAATCAGGTCTTGGCGGACACGCGCAACAAGGCGCCATTCTTCCCTGACCAGGACGAGGAGATGGAGGGTGACCAGACGGACCAGGAGCGGATGGTCGGTGAAAACGTCCCGGCAATTGGGAACGCCGACGCGACTGAACTGGTCAGAACCATAGGCGAGCCCGTAGTAGCAATGGACTTCATTATCGCTCCGGCCGACGGAGTCCGAACACCGGAGACACTGACGTATACATTGGGCGGGCCTGATGCGGACTCGTTCACCATCAACCGGGCAACCGCTCAGATAAGCACCAAGGCGGACGTGCCGCTAGACAAAGAGACGAAGGACACGTACACAGTCACCGTGACGGCCACTGATCCGTCCGGAGAGACCGCCACGGTGACGGTCACCATCAAGGTTACCAACGTGGACGAGGCGCCGATGATCATGGTCGGAGGCCTGGCCATATCGGGCCTGGCAAGAGTCGACTACGCCGAGGACAGGCGGGACGACGTGGCAACGTACACGGCGTCAGGCCCCGACGCGGACATGGCTACCTGGACGCTTGAGGGCGACGACGCGGGCGACTTCGACATCAGCAGCGGTGTGCTCACCTTCATGAGGGCGCCCGACTACGAGAGTCCCGCCGACGCCGACGAGGACAACACCTACATGGTCACGGTGAAAGCCGACGACGGCACATACATGGACACCCACGACGTGATGGTGATGGTCACCAACGTGGACGAGGACGGAGGGGACCCGCTGGTTGCCAAGTACGACGCCGACGGCAGCGGCACGATCGACTTGGGCGAAGTCTTCACAGCCATAGATGACTTCTTCGACTATGACGACCGCATTACTTTGGAAGAGGTATACCAGCTCGTCGACCTGTACTTTGATAACTAGCACTGGAGGCCGGGATGGAGTGTAGTGCTGGATAGAAAGAGAGGAAAAACTTGGCCAATAAAGTGTTAGCCCTCTTGGTGGTAGCCGTAGTCGCCGGGGCAGCCTTCGGTGGCCTGTGGCTACTGCCACAGGACCATGCGGATGCTTCGGGCCACAGCGCGATGCGCTCATTCTCGGCAACCGAAGTTGCCCCTGGTGAGACGGTGACGGTAACCATCGTCGCCAACGGCTACGGGGAGTTGGGTCGGATCGTGGAGACCGTGCCTGATGGGTTCACCACTGCAGACGGCAGCCAGACCGTCAAGATCAGGTTGTTGTCACCTGGCCCCCAAACTCGCGCTTACACGGTCACGGCCACGGACAGATCCGGCGACCATTCCTTCTCGGGAACTATCCAGGATACCCCTGCCAAAGACGACAGGGAGGTAGGCGGAGAGACTACGGTGACGATTACGGCCTCGGCGCCGGCATCAACTCCGGTGTTGCCGGACCCGGATCCCAGCGCCACGCGAGAATTCTCAGATGCGTCGTTAGAACCGGGCCAAGAAGTAACGGTTACCATCCGGGCGGACAATTACGGTGGGGTAGGCAGGGTCGTGGAGACCCTGCCTACCGGCTTCACCAGCCCGGACGCCGAGGGCCAGGCCGTCACGTTCCGGTTACTTGAGGAAGGGCCTCAAACCCGCACCTACACGGTTACGGCATCGGATACGCCGGGAAGCTACACTTTCTCCGGCAATCTTGAGGACGAAGGAAAGGACGAGACGGCGGTTGGCGGCGCCTCTACCGTGACGGTGACCGCTCCCGAGGGCCCCAGCGCGACACGCTCGTTCTCGCCATCGTCGGTAGCTCCGGGCCAAGAAGTAACGGTTACCATCCGGGCGGACAATTACGGTGGGGTGGGCAGGATCGTGGAGACCCTGCCTGATGGGTTCACCAGCCCGGACGCCGAGGGCCAGGCCGTCACGTTCCGGTTGCTTGAGGAAGGGCCTCAAACCCGCACCTACACGGTTACGGCATCGGATACGCTGGGAAGCCACACCTTCTCCGGCAATCTTGAGGCCGAGGACAAGAGCAGTACGCCGGTCGGCGGAGATGACAGGGTGCAGGTGGCTATCGTGCAGCCGACGGCCAGCCGCTCCTTCTCGCCAACATCGGTAGCTCCCGGAGGACGGGTGACGGTAACTATCCTGGCCGACCATTATGGTCGGGTGGGCAGGATCATGGAGACCCTGCCTGCGGGCTTCACCAGTCCGGAGGCAGACGGCCAGACCGTCACGTTCCGGTTGCTTGAGGAAGGGCCTCAAACCCGCACTTACACGGTCACGGCGCCAAATGACCAGAGGACCTACACCTTCTCCGGCGTCCTTGAAACGGAAGCTAAGGTCTCCATTACAATCGGCGCTTCCAGCGTGACGGTTGCCACCCCGGCCTCGACGCCCACTCGCAAGCCCACCACACGGCGGCCGTCAACCGGCGGTGGTGGCGGCGGAGGCGGTGCTCCTGCATCCACACCTGCTCCCACGCCGGAGCCGACGGTGGCCCCGACAGTTGCTCCCACGCCGGAGCCGACGGTGGCCCCGACAGTTGCACCCACGCCGGAGCCGACGGTGGCCACGACAGCTGCACCCACGCCGGAGCCGACGGTGGCCCCGGAGCTGCCGGCAACCGGAGTCCCCGGCGCCACGGGTGTCCCCGGGGAAAAGGGCGATAAAGGCGATCCCGGGGCCAAGGGTGACAAGGGCGACGCCGGGGCCAAGGGTGACAAGGGCGATGCCGGGGCCAAGGGTGACAAGGGCGATGCCGGGGCCAAGGGCAATATTGGCGACGCCGGCGCAATGGGATCCAAGGGCGACGCCGGCTCCATGGGCACCCAGGGTGAAACCGGCGGGGAAGGCCTCAAGGGAGACAAGGGGGACAAAGGCGATAAGGGCGCCGGCTCCAGCGTTCTGGGTATCGTGGCCCTGGTCCTAGCCATCGTCGCTATCGTCGGAAGCGCCGGGCTAGTATTCTGGATGAGGCGCAGGAGCAGCGTCTAAGCTCCAAACTCCCCTTATGAAGGCCACCCGAGAACCATGAGTCATCCCGGAGTTTAGAAAAAGACAAAAAGTCGAATAAGAATACAGGGGCAAAGAAAGACCCCTTCCGGTGGAATGGGATTGTCAAGACAAAACCACCGAGAGGGGTCTTTTCATATGTTGCAACAAGGGGTGGGCCGGAAGCAAGGGCAAGACGTTGCTAATCTGCTGCAATCTTTCATCGATCCGTTGGAACGATGGCTGGACCAACAGATCGACCGGCGGTTGGTGCGCACCTTTTTCCTGGCACTGGTTGCCATGGTGCGCTTGCGCCACTCCCGGTCGGGACTGCTGTTGAGCGAACTGGGCGCCCATGTCCTCTCCCCCGGTCAGGCCCCCGCTGGGACCAAACGGCTCAGCAATTTACTGCGCTCTCCTAAATGGCGCCACACCCTCTTGGAGCAGTTTCTCTGGCACCGAGCAGACCAGAGCCTGGCCCAACTGGAGGAACAAAGGCAAAGGGCTCTGGCTATCTGAGATGAAAGTGTGCTGGAGAAGTCCGAGAGCATCGCCCTAGAGGGGCTATGCCCGGTGCGCTCCAGCAAAGCTGCCCGCCTTAAGCGCATCAAACCAGGCTTTTACAATCCACCGGGAGGACCGCCGGTGTTCGTCCCAGGACTGCAGTGGCTCACCGTCATGGTGGCTGGCATGCAGGGACCTCCTTCCCTGGCGGCTATGCGCTGGTGGACCAGCCGGGGCAAGCTGGCCAGCCAGCGGCGGGAGCAGACCGCTTCGTTGCTCTCCCAATGCGCCAAGCGGTGGCAGCAACGGGTGGTCCACATCTTCGACCGGGGATTCGCCGGCGCACCCTGGCTCAGGGAACTGAGGGGATACCAACTGCGGTTCATCTCTCCAGGTTGCGGGCTGCCCTCAGTTCCCTGTGACTCGCCTATCCCCCTTCCTTCCCAGCCCGCCACCAAAATTCGGGATGACTCATGGAAGGATGAACCTCAACCTAGACGGTCGTGGACCTCCAACCGTTGGCCGGGGATTGTGGTAAACTTAACGAACACGACCCCCCTTTGGTGTTACCCCGGGAACAAGTAGCGCCAAAGGGGGGTTCATGAAAGGACTTCCGCCTTTGCCGGAGCGTATTCTCGTGGCCGTGGCTTGGCCTTATGCCAACGGCCCTCTCCATCTGGGCCACATCGCCGGGTGTTACCTGGGTGCCGATATATTCGCTCGTTACCACCGGGCAAAGGGCAATGAAGTGCTCATGGTGTCTGGCAGCGACAGCCACGGCACCCCCATAACCGTGCGGGCCGAGGAAGAAGGAGTGCCCCCCCAGGAGATTCTTGACCGGTACCACGCCCAATTCCTGGATACCTGGGACCGCTTGGGCATATCCTTCGACCTCTTCACTACCACCCATACCCAGAACCACCAGGAAATAGTCCACGACATCTTCCGGGTCCTGCGGGAGGGGGGGTACATCTATACCGACGTCATGCTGCTGGCCCACTGCGCGCGGTGTGACCGCTTTCTACCCGACCGCTACGTGGAAGGAAGCTGCCCTCATTGCGGGTCCAACAAGGCTAGAGGGGACCAGTGCGACGACTGCGGCCGGACCCTGGACCCCCAAGACCTGCTGGACCCCAGGTGCGCCCTGTGCGGAGGCGGGCCGGAATTCCGCAACTCGGAGCACTTCTTCCTGAAGCTGTCCGCTTTCCAGCAGCCCCTGCTGGAGTGGGTCCAACGCCAGGAGCATTGGCGCCCCAACGTGCTGAATTTCACCCGCAGGTACCTGGAAGACGGCTTGAAAGACCGGGCCATTACCCGGGACCTGAATTGGGGCGTTCCGGTCCCCTTGGATGGGTACGACAGCAAACGGATATACGTCTGGTTCGAAGCGGTAATCGGCTACCTCTCGGCGGCGGTGGAGTGGGCCCGGCTGGCCGGTCAACAGGGCGCTTGGGAGGACTTCTGGAAGGACCCCGCGGCCAAGTCGTACTACTTCATTGGCAAAGACAACATTCCCTTTCACTCGATCATCTGGCCTGCAATGTTGATGGGATATGGCAACCTGAACTTACCCTATGACGTACCCGCAAACGAATTCTTGAGCCTTGAGGGGCAAAAGTTTTCCACCAGTCAGAACTGGGCCGTTTGGGTGCCGGACTACTTGTCCAGGTACGACCCCGACCCACTGCGTTATTTGCTGTGCGTCAACATGCCCGAGGCGGCGGACGCGGATTTTTCCTGGGGCGAGTTTGTGCGGCGCAACAATGACGAGTTGGTAGCGACCTACGGCAACCTGGTCCACAGAGTGCTGTCTTTTACTTATCGCAACTTTGAGGGGGCCATCCCTCGCCCGGGCCCGCTGGGGGAAGCCGATAAGAGGCTGTTGGATAGGGCCAAGGTTGCCTTGGAAGGGGTGGACCGCAGCTTGTACAATTGCCGCTTCAAGGCGGCCCTGGGTGCGGCCTTTTCCTTGGCCCAAGAAACCAACCGCTACCTGGACGCCGCCGCCCCGTGGAAGTCTATCAAGAGCGACCGCCAGAATGCCGCCACCGCCTTGTGGGCGGCCATAGCAGCGATCAACTGCTTGAAAGTCATGACGTATCCATTCCTTCCCTTCAGCGCTCAACAACTCCACGAGTTTCTCGGGTTCGACGGCCGGGTTGAAGCGGAGCACTGGGACGTCGATAAGATCATCCACGCCGTCGAGCCGGGCAACCGCTTGCGCCCTCCTTCTCCTCTGTTCACCAAATTGGACCCCCAGGTGGCCGACGACGAGGTCCTGCGGCTGGGTGCCGCTTAGGGGGTAGCTTGCTCAAAGGCTTGGATGAGCGGATCGCGTCCATCTATGCTCCGGTGCAAGCCCAGTTGGACCAAGTGGAGGACCGGTTGCGGGGCCTGCCTCGTACCGACGCTCCGTATCTGGAGCCGCTGTTGAACTATTTGGTGGCCAGCGGCGGCAAACGCATCCGCCCCGCCGTTACGCTACTGGCCGCCGACTTCTTTCCCCATAACCACGCGGACGCGGTTACCATGGCGTCGGCGGTGGAGCTTCTTCACATGGCCACCTTGATCCACGACGATACAGTGGATAACTCGGACCTGCGGCGGGGTCAAGCAACGGTGGGCAATCTTTGGGGCAAGCATGCGGCGGTGCTATTTGGCGACTACGTTTTTGCCAACTCGGCTACCTTTGTTTGCGAAACCGGCAACGTCCGGGTTATTCGCCGCTTCTCCGAGACCATCATGGAGCTGGCCAGCGGCGAGCTAATCGAATACTTCAGCGCTTTTGACGCCAAGCAGGCCCGCAAGCAGTACGACGAGCGTATCTACCGCAAGACCGCCTCGTTGTTTCGCACTGCCGCCGAAGCGGGCGCTATCCTGGGCGAAGCTGCGGAACACCAGATACAAGCCCTAAGCGCCTACGGCTACAACATCGGGATGGCGTTCCAGATTGTGGACGACGTGCTGGACGTTCGAGGAGACCCGGCGGAACTGGGAAAGCCCGTCGGCAACGACCTTCTCCAAGGGGTCCTGACGCTGCCAACGATAATGCTCATGGAACGGTACCCCAATAACAATCCCATCGAGAAGCTTTTCAAGGAACGGGGTGGGGATGGTCCGCTGAAAGACGCCCTGGATATGATCAACGGGTCCAACATCATCAACGACTGTTTTGCCGTAGTCCGGCAGTATTGCGAGATAGCCTCGGGCGCCCTGGAGTCCCTGCCCGGAGGCGCGGCCCGGCGCTCTTTGTTGGAGCTTTCGGACTATATTCGAGAGCGGGGCTACTAGAGCGGAATCAGCGCTCCCAGACCACCTCTCCTCCCAACACCGTAAGCTCCGCTTGGATGTTCTTGAGCTCCGACGGGTCCACTTTCGTTGGGTCCCGGTCCACCAGCACCAAGTCCGCCAACTCCCCGGGGCTGATCGTCCCTTTGCGTTCCGGACGGCCTTCCAAGGCGGCCCCGGCAGCCGTGTACATGCGCAGCGCAAGCTCCACCGGCACTTTCCGCGATGCCGCCCTTCCCGCCGGAGGCTTGGGATGAAGCTTCTCCCCGCTCTTGGCGGCGCCGGTCACCGCGCTGTAGATGGCCGGCCAAGGATTGGGGTCGATGACCGGGGCGTCGGAACCAAACGCCACCTCTACGCCCGCTCCAAGCAACTCATCTACGGGATAAAGGTGGCCAAGGGTCGAAGGAGCAACTCGCTCCCGGTACTTGTCGCCGTTCCAGTAGACGAACCCCGGCTGGGTTACTACCGCGGCCCCACTTCGAGCTATCCGGGCGGCCAAGGCCGGCGGGCATTCGGCGCAGTGCTCGATGCGGTCCCGGAGTACCTGGCGGCGAAGGGGGTTTTCACCTGCTGGACCGGACCTAGTACCCGTGCTCCAGGCGAGGGAGTTGGCGGCGGTTCCCTGTTATCGGAAAGGCTACCGGGTCTGCTTCTCAAGGGGGGTGGAAGCGGGTTTGCTGTCAAGACCTCCGCGGTTGCCGCCACGGCTTCCTGTTCCACGGCGTGAACGGCCACGGGAAAGCCCGCCCGGTGAGCCTCCCTGACCATTTCACCCAGGAACTCGATATCCGGCTGAAGGGCGCCGGTGGTCAGGGTGAGCATCAATTTGGCGTGGCCCAACCCCAGCCTCTGGCCGCTGTCACCGTAGGCGAGGCCCGCGGCTAAGAAGTCCTTTATGTGAGATGCGCCGGCCATCATGGTCACCCTGCAACTGAGCCTTCCTGAGGATTGCAGGCCGCGGAACGTAGACCATCGGCTCACGTCGTTGTTGGGGCCGGCGTCCTGCGCCGACGTAATACCATAGCTAAGCAACATCCGGTCCAGACGGGAGACCCCTTCTTGAAACTCGTCGTCGTTATTCAGCCTTCCCAGGCGGTCCCGCAAGAACCCCGACATCTCCAGGAGTAACCCGGTGGGCTCTCCCGTGGATAGGTCCCGGTCGATGACGCCGTCCACCGGGTCCGGAGTGTCCCGGCGAATGCCGGCCAACTCCAACCCCAGGCTGTTCAGCACGACGGCGTGTCCGCTGCGGTGGTCCAACCGCACCGGATGATGGGGAGTCTCTTCATCCAGGTCCCAGCGGGTTGGATGCCGCTTTTCCCGGAAGGACAGCTCGTCATAGCCGAAGCCGCGGACCCAGCGGCCATGGGGGGTGGCCGCCCCTCGCCGGCGGACTGCTTGCTTCAGTCTTTCTATGCTGGGCAAGGCCTCGGGGCTGCAATTCAGCCCTTGGAGGGCGGCGGCGGCGGCCAACAAGTGACAATGGGCGTCGGCGAAGCCGGGTAGCAGCGTCATTCCCCGGCAGTCGATGACTCGAGCAGCGCCGCCGCGAAGGTGGGCCATGTCGGCCGCATTCCCGACGGCGGCTATAGTCCCACCCCGCACCGCCACCGCCCGGGCCTTGGATTGCGCGTGCCCCGGCGTTAGGACATTGGCGTTTTCCAGCAGCAGATGGACCGGTCCGGCGGCAAGGTTGTCTCTGACGTGGCCCTTGGAGGAAGCTGGCATCGAGTCAGTGTAGAGTCAGTGTACTTGGGGGGGTTACTTGGGGCCGGCGAGTCTACGCTTGGGATGGGATCGCCCCTGTCATCTTAGCACAGCCGGGTTGCCCGGCACGCCGACCCAGCCCGGACGGAGTGGTCCAAGGGAAAATCATAGGGTACATCCCCGTGACATTGTTGAATTTCTATGGGCCGGACCCTATGCTACAATTGCCAAGGACGGCCCCCTCGGGCTGTGCTCCGGCCGTTTCGAGACGTGAATTCCTCTGCGTGAATACCTCTATTTGGAGGGGGCTTGACTGGGCTGACGACTCATAGAGTAGGGGAGGTGGTGGAGGCTGCGTCCACGTCCTTCGCGGCCCAATGCTATAGACTCAACGAGGCGCCGCCCCTGGGAAGCTTCGTCCAAACCGGGTCTCCCCTGATATACGGAGTAGTCTACCGGGTTGCCACCGAGCCTCTGGACGCCGGCCGCCCGGTGCTGGCCCGGGGTGAAGACGCCGGTACCGAGGAAGAGATATTCGACAACAACCCCCAACTGGCCCGGCTGTTGACTACCCGGTTCGACGCGCTGATTGCGGGCTGCGCGGGAGAAGGGAGAGACAACCACTTCTTGCCCCCTCTGCCGCCGGGCATTCACTCCTTTGTTTACCTCTGTTCGCCCGAACAGGTTGTCCGGTTCACCGGCCGCTTCGACTTTCTCTCTCTGGTCCTCGGATCGGGGATGCCGATGGCCGATGAAGTGGCTGGCGCTTGCTTGCGGAACGCCGCTCAAGCCCATCCGGACGGCACCGATTTCTTGAATCGAGCCGGCAGCGCCTTGGCCGCCCAACTGGCCGGGGACGCGCCGCGCCTGAACTCTATCCTGCGCCGCATCGCCCCGTGACCGACGGCCTTACACGTCCGGACCCCCTTACCCGCCAAGGAAGCGGCTTTCTAGGCTTGGTCGTGGACGGCTCGTTGACCAACGGCGTCGAAGTCCGCTTGGACCCCGCCACTTCGGTGGAGGAGGTTAAAGTTGGCGCCTTCGTCACTGTTCAGGGGTGCAACGCCGCTTCTTCGGGGTAATAACCGACGTATCCCTGGTACCACCGACCCCAGGATGAAGAACCTTGCCGCTGACGTTCAGGACCCTTTCGTTTCCGGGGCGCTACAAGGAACCGTCGCTTACGGCGCCATATCCGTGCTTCCCAACCTGACTATGCCCGTGGTTCTCGGCGGGGCTGAAGAGACGCCGGCGGCGGCCAAGACGATTCCACCCCATTTCTCTCGCGCCTACGCCGCGGGCGACCAGGACGTGGCTATGGTCTTCGGCAAGGAGGACGAACGCCACTTCTGGATCGGGACCCCTTTGGACATGGAGGCCAAGGTCTGTTTGGACCTGGAAGAGTTGGTCAAGCGGTCCATTGGGGTGTTCGGCAAGAGCGGCACCGGCAAGACCTTTTTGACCCGGCTGCTGCTGGTAGGAATTTTGAAGGGCGGTAAAGCGTCGTCGTTAATATTCGACATGCACAGCGAGTACGGCTACGGGGGTCAGGACTCCGACAACGGCAGGTTCGTCAAAGGGCTGAAGCAGCTGTTTCCTTCCCAGGTATCGACCTTTACATTGGACGAAGAAAGCTCCCGCCGCCGGGGCTCGACCCCCGACGAAACGGTCAGGATCGGGTACGGTGAGATCGAGCCGGAAGACGTAGAACTGCTACGGGAAACTCTGAACCTCTCCGAGGTGGCGGCGGCGGCGGCGTACAACTTGGAGCAACGGTTCGGGCCGGGCCGCTGGCTCCAAGAGTTCTTGGAATTGGAGGGCCGGTCCTCAGTCCTCGACCTCGCCGCGGATATTCAAGTGCAGCCCCAAGCGTTGGCGTCGCTGCACAATAAGCTGGGTCGGCTGAGGCGCTTCGGCTTTCTGACTGAGCACGCAGGGCCCGACGCGGCGGCCCGCATGATCGAGCATTTGCAACGAGGCAAACACGTGGTGCTGGAGTTCGGCCGGTTCGGGGACGACCTGACGGCTTACATCCTGGTAAGCAATCTCCTGTCGCGGCGAATACACGATAGGTACGTGCGGCAGAAGGAGGAGGCCGAGGGCGGCGCGGGTCGTGAGCCGAGGCCCTTGGTCTTGGTCATAGAAGAAGCCCACAAGTTTCTCAGCCCTTCAATTGCGCCCCAGACCATCTTTGGGACCATCGCCCGGGAGTTGAGGAAGTACAACGTAACCCTTATGGTCATCGACCAACGCCCCAGCGTCATCGACTCCGAGGTTATGAGCCAGTTAGGTACCCGGCTGACCTGCTTGTTGGACAATGACCGGGACATCGAAGCGGCGCTGTCGGGCACTCCCGGCGGAAGGCAGCTACGGGGCGTGTTGGCTCGATTGGAGTCCAAGCAACAAGCCCTTATCTTTGGGCACGCCCTTCCCATGCCGGTGGTGGTCCACACCAGGGAGTACGGTTCGCCCGAGTCCTTGGCCTACCTCAGCCGAGGCCCGGTCAAGGAATTTGAGACACCCGGTGAGACGCCGGAGGCGAGGCTGGAGCGGGAGATAGCCGAGCTTTTTTAGCGCGCGCTTCCGGCGCTGGTCACAGCCCTTCCACGTAGTCCATGCCGATGTGGCCCATCTTTTCCAGTGCGGCATACTCCTCGTCCGAGTACTTCAGTAGCACCTTGTAGACGTATTCGTTGTCCTCACCCAAGCGCACCGGCCCACGCCTTATGCGGGTGTCGGCACCGGACATTCTGAAGGGGGCCCCGGGGTAGCTGTGGGTACCGGTGTCCTCTTGGCGTACTTCCTGAAATACGCCC
Source organism: Dehalococcoidia bacterium (assembly GCA_965197665.1). Taxonomy (GTDB): domain Bacteria; phylum Chloroflexota; class Dehalococcoidia; order Lucifugimonadales; family UBA3495; genus CBDANO01. The sequence goes on along the minus strand of CBDANO010000005.1, from coordinate 622,559 downwards.
CGGGCCTCCAGATGAGGGTCGTCGTAAGCGTCCCGTTGGTCCATCACCGGGCCGGCGGCAACCCCTGCCTCTTGTAACCGCCGCATCACCTCATAGGGGTCCAATTGCTTGGTCCACCGGCTGACGTGCTCGTCGATCTCATCGTGGTGCTTGAGCCGGCTGAAGGAATCGGCGAATTTCTCGTCGACTGCCCACTGGGGGTTGCCCAGGGCCGAGCAGAAGCTGCCCCACTCCTCGTCATTGAATATGCTGATGCAGACCCAGCGGTCTTCGCCCTTGCAGGGGTAGCATCCTTGCAGGGCATAAGGGTGCCGGTTGCCCAAGGTGGACTGGACCCGGCGGTTCATGGTGTAGTCCATGAAGGCTTGACCGACGTAGGGAAAGAAGTTCTCCACTTGGGATAGCTCCACCAACTGGCCTTTGCCGGTCCGCCGCCGGTAGTGCAGAGCGGCCAAGACGGCAAAGGCGCCGCCGGTGCCGGAAGCCGCGTCGGCGGCGAAGACCGAGGTGATGCCCGTGGCGTCCATGTCCGGGTAGCCCCGGAGGGAGTTGTGACCCGCCACGTCTTCGTTCATCGAGCCGATGCCCCGGTAATTCTTGTAGGGGCCGGTATTGCCGTAGGAGGGCATGCGCAGCATGATGATGTCAGGCTTGACCCACTTTAGGGCGTCGTAGGTCAGACCGAGCTTTTCCATGGTCTCGGTAGGGTTATTCTCCACCAAGACGTCGCTGATGCGGAGCAAGCGTTGAAACACCTCTTTCCCTTCCGGTGTCAACAGGTCAACGGTCATGCTCCGCTTGTTCCTAGCGTGGGAATTGAAGAGGGGCCAGCGGTTCCAGGGCCTTTCTCCCACCTCCCGGTCCGGCAAGCCGCCCACCCAAACCATGAAGTCCTTTACCATTTCCTGGGGGGGATGGGCCATGTAGCCCCGGCTCATGGGCGCAAAGAACCGGGTGGACTCCACGCGGATGATTTCGGCGCCTAGGTCCGACAGCAGCGTTGTGGCGTAAGGCCCAGCCCAAACCAGGGTAAGGTCTATTACCTTAACGCCTTCCAAGGGCAATTTCGGCATCCTAAGCGCTTTTCCCTCCCCGCCTAACTGAGACCTTTGCATAACTTTCGTCATACTGGCGAAAGCCGGTATCCAGGGCCTCCCCTGAAGCTGAAAGACGCTCTCACCCCAACCCTCTCTCAGAGGGAGAAGGGGTCTTGCAAGGGTCTCCCTAGCTCGGGCTGTCGGTTTGGCCGCCGCCGCGCCGCCAATCTCAATGCGTGAGTCACCCTTGTTTTTCAGAAAGAACAAGGGTCGTTCCCCCTGATTCTGAACTGCTCAAGGCGGTCGTTAGGATTCAGGCGCCCAAGTAGCGGCGCAGCCAGCTCATGGCGTGGGCGTTGAAATCGGTGCAAGGATTGTGGTCCAGGTCCGGGTACACGTGAACCGCTTTGGGCCCGGTAATTCTCTCGAACACCGGCATGATCGTTCCATAAGGGCATATGTAGTCTTTCATGCCCACGTTAACCAAGGTGGGGCAACTGATGCACTCCGCTAGGTTGAGGGTGTCGAAGTAAGCCAGGGTATCCAGCATATCTTGGCGTTGTTCCGGGTGCTCGGCGGCGTAGTCGCGCAACTCGTGGTACGGCGGGGTGTCGATATCTATCGCGACGGGATAGTTGCAAAGGAAGGGTTCTTCGGCCACCGCCGCTTGCAATCGAGTGTCCAAAGCCGCCGTGGTCAGGGTTAGTCCGCCGCCCTGGCTGCGGCTCCACATTCCCAACCGGGACTGGTCGATCTCTTGCCGGGAGCAAAGGAAGTCCAAGCCCCGCAGGCAGTCCATGTACCCGCCCCGGTAGTAGTATTTTTCTTTGTCCAAGATGTTATAGGTCAGCTTGGTACCGAACTCCAACTGCCACTCCTGCATACTCTCGCCTTGCCCCCTTGGGAATAGGGTCAGCACGGCGAAGCCGCTGGCCACCAAGTAAAAGGGGATTGGTTTCTCTCCGATGTAACCGGGCACCGCCAAAACCGCCGGTACCTTCCCGCCGTGCCTCAGGTCGTTGGGCACTGAGTACCAACCGCGAAGCCGCCGCCCCTGGAAGCTGTCCAAGGCCACCCCGTAGGTGACGTACTCCCGGTCGCTGAGGTTGGGTTCCTCTTCCAACGCGGCGTTGATTGGTGTTTGGGCCAGTTCCTCGGTGGTGCGCTGCCAGAAACCGGTAAGGTCTTTGTTATTCATTTAGCGTCCCCTATGTTGATAGTCTTCGGATAGGCTTCCGCGGTTCTTAGAGAAGTTGACCCGCTCTTTTGGAATACGCCTCCAATTAAGCCCCTAGATAACGCCCTGATGCCGGAGCCTAACTAGGTCTCTTTGGCTGTATCCCAGAGTGTCAAGGACTTCTTCGTTGTGCTCACCCAGTAGCGGCGCTGGACGCCTGAGGCACCACGGCGTTTCGTCCATGATGAACGGCCGGCCGGGCAATAACGTCTCCCCAGCCTCTTTGTGTTCCATCGAGGCGAAGGCGCCGCGTTCGGCGAATACAGGGTCGGCAAGGACGTCTTCCATGGTGTTCAAGGGGGCGCTGATGACGCCGGCGGCCTGAGCTTTCTCCCACAGCTCCTTCTTGGTGTGCTCCAAGCACCAACCCAAGAAATAGGCATTGAATTCCTCGATGAGTTCCGGGTCGGATTGGGCTGTGGGAGCGGTCCATTTGGGGTCTCTCAGGAAGTCGGGTTCCCCCAACATCTTGACCACTCGGGGAAAGTACATGAACCCGCCGAACCACTCGAAATAACCGTCATAGCAGGGATAGATTCCGAAGGGGTAGCCCCCGCGGCCCAAAGGGAGTCGCGGCGCCAACTCCCCGGTGTACTGGTAACCGACCAGGGCCGCGACGCGCCGGTCCTGGCTGGACACTTGGGTTTCCATGATGGAAATGTCCACTTGTTGACCGGTGTCATCGTGCCTTGCCGCCAACAAAGCTCCCATGGTGGCTACCGCCGCCATAGCGCCGGCTTGGTAGAGGCTCACCGTTCCTCCCAACTTGATAGGCTCCCGGTCCTCCAGCCCTGTGGAATACATCTCGCCGCCCATGCCGTAGAGGACTATTTCCGATCCCTTGTAGTCCCGGTAGGGACCCGTTTGTCCGAAGTTGGAGACGGAGGTCATGACCAGCCTAGGGTTGATGCCGGCCAAGGCGGGGTAATCCAGGTCGAAGCCGGCCATAGTTCCGGGGCGGAAGCTTTCCACGACGACATCGGCGGTCCTTGCCAGATCGACAGCGATTTGACGCCCGGCCGGGCTCTTCAAGTTCAGGGTGATGCTCCGTTTGTTGGTGTTGAGGTGGAGAAACAGGCCGCTTTTCTCGTGGTGGGGCGCGTCGCCGGGGAAGGGGCCCATACGCCTGGCCGGGTCGCCGATGCCGGGACGCTCCACCTTGACCACGTCGCCGCCATAGTCGGCCAGCAGCTTGGTACCGTAGGGTCCGGCTATGTAATGGCTAAAGTCCAGGACCTTGATGTCGCACAACGCTTGGTCCGGCATAATCGATCTCCGTTCGGGACGGGAAGGGCGGCGCGGGCCCGTAATGGTGGGACGGCCACCAATGGACCTCTAGGAGGCCGGTGGAGGCGGACTCTCCGGACGTTTGCCGCCGAACCGGCGGCGGTGCTGGCGCAGGGTTCAATCGTCCATCACCACCGGTATGCCTGCCGCTTCGGCCTTGGCCGCCGCCTCGGGACTTACCACGCCGTCTTGCATCCAGATGTATTTCGCCCCTATCTCGATGGCCTCGTCCACCACCGGAGGTACCAACTCGGAACGCCGGAAGATGTTTACCATGTCAATGGGAAGCGGCACTGACTTCAGGTCCGGGTAGCTCTTCTCATCCAACACCTCGGAGATCACCGGGTTAACCGGTATGATCCGGTACCCTTGGGACTGCAAGTACTTGGACACCCGGTGGCTGTCCCGGTCGGGTTTGTCAGACAAGCCCACCACCGCGATGGTCTTGCTGTGACGCAGTTGCTTTTCTACCAGGTCCATAATCACCCTCTCATAACCGGTAACCGGAATATACCCAGCCAAGCTGGCGAGTTTCTTATCGGCTATATGCCTACGCTGCGAGGGTTGCCCCTACCCGGTAAGACGACTCATACCGGACGATGTTGCGTATCGACGGTCCTACACCGGGCCTGAAAAGCTCGCCCGTCGGGTTGGCTAGTGGATCCAAGCAGACGGGAAGGCAGGGCGTCTACCAATCCGCGCTCTTGACGTACTTGAAGGCGGCAATGGCGGCGGTAGCTCCGTCTCCGGCGGCGGACACCAGTTGGGCCGCCGAATTTTGGCGGATGTCCCCCACAGCATAAACCCCGGGTACCGGGGTCTCCATCGACGTATTGACCGGGATGTGCCCGGCGTTATCGACCTCTATCAGCCCCCGCACAATCTCCGAGTTAGGCTCCAAGCCTACGTATACGAACAGGCCTGAGATGTTCACGTGGTCTTCGACGTTGGTGACCAGGTCTCGCACCCTAACCCCGGACACCGTTTCTTCACCCACTATTTCTTCGATGCGGGAATTCCACACGACTTCGATTTTGGGGTCGCCGTTCACTTGGTCCTGCAAGGCTTGTTGGGCCAGAAGTTGGTCCCGGCGGTGAAACAGCAGCACCTTGCCGGCATACTTGGCCAGCACCAGGGCTTCGTCCGCCGCCGAATCACCTCCTCCCACGACGCCGACCACTTGTCCCATGTACAGGGGGCCGTCGCACGTGGCGCACTGGGACACGCCGCGCCCGTAGAGTTCATCTTCGCCGGGTATACCCAGCCGGCGGAGAGTCGATCCGGCGGCTACGATGACCGTCTTGGCCCGGTAATCACCCCCGTCGCTGGATACGACTCTGTAGCGGCCGTCCAGGGATATGCCGGTCGCCTCGGCCATGATGAGTTCGGCCCCGGCGTCCATGGCTTGTTCTTGGACCACCGGCCCCAGCTCGGCCCCGGAAATTCCTTGAGGGAAGCCGGGGAAGTTATCGATCTTTTCAACGTTGATGATCTGGGCCCCGCCCATCATTTGTTCGATCAATCCGGTGCTCAGACCGTACCGCGCCGCATACATGCCGGCGGTCAATCCGGCTAGGCCGCCCCCGACTATCAAAACGTCATAATCCTTAGCCAAGTTAAGCTTCTCCTCCTAGCTCCTCTACGCCGCTTCCCCGGCGGCCGGCTTGGCCTTCGAACCCCTTGGGGTACGCGAATGGTCCTTCCGGAATATTCCCTGTCGCCTGTCACGCCTCTGGCGGATCAACCCAATCACGCCCTAAATACTTTCATCAAAGCCGGGCGGCGTAGGACGACGAAGTTGTTGCATTGGGAGTCCTACCTCCAGCCTGAAAAACTTGCGAATCGGAATAACTATATCCGGGGCCGGTTTTGAGTGTCAACTTGCAGGCCAATCGCATTTTACACCGGTCTTAAGTAAAGGCGTTATGGATGCGGCGCTCCGGTTACGCCACGCCGTCTTTCCGGCGGAAGCCGGAAACCAGAAAAATACTGCGGTGAAGGAAGGTAACTAGCGGAGGGCGATTCTGGATTCCGGCTCAAGGTTCGCCACGGCGAATCTACCGGAGGTACGACCGGAATGACGGGTTGGGCGCCAAAGGCAGGCTGTGCCATACGAATTACAATGCGATCGCCCTGTGTCAACTTGCTCTCCGGTTGCGCGGCGAGTTCCGCGAGCCTAAAATTGAGGCCGGACGCCATCCTTTCCAGAGCATTAGCCCGGAACTTTGATCCGGAGCATAGGATAAACGGCCGGCTTACCGCCGGCGGTGGAGCGCCCCGGGCCGGTGTCTTTATAGCCGTCCCCTAACCAAAGTAAACCGATCTTGGCAAAGAAAGGTCGCTTGATGAGCCAAAAGGAACCCGCGGCGGGCGTGAATTTCCAGGTTCACTGCGCCCGGAACGTCATGGTAGAGATGCGGGACGGGGTGAAGCTGGCGGCGGACGTTCATCGCCCGTCCCGGAGTGGAATGCTCGTGGAAGGGGCGTTCCCGGTACTGTTGCACCGGACTCCCTACAACAAATCGGCGGAAGTCATGGCCTTGGAAGCCGGTTTTTTCACCGCCCGCGGTTACGTCACGGTCGTCCAAGACTGCCGGGGCCGGTACGCTTCCGAGGGAGGATTTACCAAATACGTTGACGAAGGCCGGGACGGTTTCGATACGTTGGAGTGGCTGGCTGGGCAGCCTTGGTGCAACGGGAAAGTCGGCACCTACGGTTTGTCCTATGGCGCTCATACCCAAGCCGCCTTGGCTAGTCTGAATCCGCCCAATTTGGCTTGTATGTGGCTGGACTCGGGCGGGTTCTCCAACGCTTTTCTGAGCGGGTGCCGCAACGGAGGCGCCTTTGAACTGCGTCAGGTCACGTGGGCCTTTAACGAAGCAATGGCTAGCCCCGGCGTCCAAGCCCACCCTCTTGTCACCAAGTCCGCCTTGCAGCGCCAGGATATTCACGACTGGTTCCGGCGGATGCCCTGGAAAAAGGGCCATTCGCCACTACAATGGACGCCCGACTATGAAAACTTCTTGATGGAAATTTGGTCCCGTGAAGAGTTCGACGCCTACTGGCGGCAGGCTGGCTTGTGCGTCGAAGCCCATATCGGGTCCTTTGCCGACGTACCTCAGGTGCACATGGGCAGTTGGTACGACCCCTACGCCAGAAGCACCACCGACAACTTCGCCGCCCTCTCCCGGAACAAGAAAGGCCCGGTGTCCCTGATCATGGGGCCTTGGACTCACGGCGCCCGGTCCGTTACCCACTCGGGAGACGCCGACATGGGCCCACTGTCCATCCTGGACAACAATCTCGGCCGGGACTACAACCACCTAAGGTTGCGCTTCTTCGATCGCTGGCTCAAAGGCGCGGAGAACGGTTGGGATGGAGACCCCTTGGTCCGAGTATTTGTCATGGGCGGCGGGTCGGGCCGCCGCAATTCGCACCAAAGGTTGGACCACGGGGGCCGGTGGAGGAGCGAGTTGGAATGGCCCCCGGCTCGGGCCCAAAGCACCCCTTATTGCCTACATTCCGGCGGGTTGCTGACGACGGAAACGCCCGTCAACGACGGGCGGCCCAGCCGGTACTTGTTCGACCCGGAGCGGCCGGTACCTACCGTCGGCGGCAACATTTCCTCCGGGCAGCCGATTATGGAAGGAGGCGGGTTCAACCAGCGGGAATCCCCGGAGTTTCACGGCTCTCGCCCGCCCTACCTGCCCCTGGCGTCCCGGCCGGACGTACTGGTGTTCCAGACCGAGGCTCTGCCCGAAGACCTGGAAGTCACCGGCCCCATTTCGGCGCATCTTTGGGTCGCGTCATCCTGTGTGGATACCGATTTCACCGCCAAACTGGTGGACGTCTACCCCCAGTCCCATGACTACCCCGAAGGCTATGCTTTGAACTTGACCGACGGTATCATCCGGGCCAAGTTCCGCAACTCTTGGGAGCGGCCGGAGCTTTTGACGCCCGGCGAGGTCTACCCAATAACTATCCAGCTGTTTCCCACCAGCAACCTATTCCTTCGCGGCCATCGAGTCCGGCTGGATATTTCATCGAGCAACTTCCCAAGATTCGACGTCAATGGCAATACGGGAGAGAATCCGGCTACCTCCCCGATAAAGATTCCGGCGGAAAACAGCGTATATCACGACGCCGCGCGCCCGTCCCACGTGCTGCTGCCGGTAGTACCGGCAAGGTAACCTCGGCTCTTACGCGTTGCGCAGCGTCAGCAGGTAGTGCTCGCCGTTCAGGTCCCGCCAGCCTGGATTCAGGAAGCCGGCGCCCGCCGCCGCCGCCGTGAGGTCCTCGGGGTCTATCCGCCGCTCCAGCGGAGGGCCGGTTTCCGTTTCGGTCCGGTACCATTCCAGGATGGTGCACCAAGCCCGGGGCTTTAGCAGCTCCCGCACGGCCCGGAGTAACCGGGGCTTGTCCGGGCTCTGCTGGACGACGAAGGCCATGAATGCGCCGTCCAACGACCCTGGTTCCAAGGGGAACCCGAACTCCGCGCACTTGGCGATTTCCACGTTGCCCATCCGGGCTTGAGCCACGGTCCGGCGGCAAGCTTCCAGCATCTCATCATCAATATCAAGGGCGTATACTTTGCCGTTGACCAGGAGCTTGGCCAGAGGGACCGTAAAATAGCCCGGCCCGCAGCCGATGTCGGCTATGGTGTCGTGGAGGTTGATTTCGCTGAAGCTCAAGACCACGAACTGGTCCAACTTTTCGGCCCGCCCCGGTGCCATCAAGTGCTTGATGAGCTCCTGAGTGGGCATCGCCGCCGGGTCCGAAGTCATCACTTCCCTCAAATTGGGATTCGCCCCTAATTTACATGACCGGCAGAAGGCGCGCAACGACCGGGCGCCAGTCGTAAGCGTTCACAGTTAAGGGGTTATTCCGGCCCCGTCACTCCGGCGAAGGCCGGAGTCCAGGAAGTCTTCGCTAGAGGCCGGTTGCGGACTCAAGGTTTCCCGCGGTTTGGTTTTCCTGGATCCCGGTCTTACCTGGGACAGACCCGCCTGTGGCGTACCTGCGCCGGAACTATGGGAGTGGGTCACCTCATCAATTCTGAGCACTTACCTCCCCGATGTTTTCGTTGACAGCCCCCTGGGACGGGCGTACACTACCTAATCGAACCGGCCCGGCGCCGGTCCTCTTCAAGCGGCATGGTTTAGCCCGGTTCACGTTGGTCATCCCCCCGGCTCCACCATCCCTAATCGAAGCTGTCAAAATAAGCTATCAGTTGGGAGATTCCCATGGTCGATTTAGCCCAAAGAGACCCCGAGGTCGCTAGGGCTATACAACGAGAAGACGAGCGGCAGCGGAACAGCATTGTTCTGATAGCCGCCGAAAACTACGCGAGTAGAGCTGTCCTGGAAGCCCAAGCGGGGGTGATGAACAACAAGTACGCCGAAGGATACCCCGGGCGGCGTTACTACGGGGGCTGCGAGAACGTGGACGTGGTGGAGCGGCTGGCCGTCGAAAGAGCCAAGGAAGTCTTTGGCGCCGAGCACGCCAACGTCCAGCCCCACAGCGGCGCCCAAGCGAACATGGCGGCATACTTTGCCTTGCTGGAACCCGGCGACCGGGTAATGGGCATGCAATTGGACCATGGCGGCCATCTGACCCACGGAGCGTCGGTCAACTTTTCGGGAAAGCTATATGACTTTATCCCCTACGGTGTGGACCGGGAGTCCGAGACCATCGACTACGATGAAGTGGAGCGCCAAGCCCAAGAACAACGACCGAAGCTGATTGTGGCCGGTTGCAGTGCCTATCCCCGCATCCTGGATTTCCCGAGGTTTCGCGCCATCGCCGACCAAGCGGGCGCGTTGTTGATGGTGGACATGGCCCACATTTCCGGCTTGGTGGCCGGCGGCGCCCACCCGTCTCCGCTGCCTCACGCCCAGCTGGTGACGTCCACCACCCAAAAAAGCTTACGGGGGCCCAGGGGCGGCTTCATTCTTTCCGGGGCGGACATGGCCCGAAAAATCGATTTCTCCGTCTTCCCGTTCTGCCAAGGCGGCCCCCTCATGCACGCCATCGCCGCCAAGGCGGTGTGCTTCGGCGAGGCCATGGGACCGGAGTTCGCCGAATACGCGGCCCGGGTTGTGGCCAATAGCCGGGTTCTGGCCCGGGAGGTCTCCGAGGGGGGGCTGCGATTGGTGTCCGGGGGCACCGAGAATCATTTGTCCCTGGTTGACCTCACCCCCCTGGGAATTACTGGCCAAGAAGCTGAAACGGCCCTGGAACACGTGGGCATAGTCGTTAACAAGAATGCTATTCCCTTCGACCCGAAGCCGCCTCGGGTCGCCAGCGGGTTGCGCCTTGGGACCCCTGCCATCACCAGCCGGGGGTTTGATGAGTCCGCGGTCAAAGAGGTGGCGCGTATGATCATAGAAGTCTTGGGTAACACGGAAGATGAGAAGCTCAAACGCCGGGTCAGCCAAGAGGTAAAGGAGCTAGCCTCGGCATTCCCGGTACCCGGTCTCGACCTGTAGTTGAGCGGCGTTAGCCTCGATGCTATAATTCCATTACTTCCTAAACCCATAGCGGGGTGTTTTTGCGTAATTACGAACTAGTTGTCGTTCTAAGTCCAATGCTGAACCAGGAGCAGGCCTCCGATACGTGGGGCCGCATCAAGGACTTCATAAGCAATCGAGACGGGGATATCACCCACGAGGAGAAATGGGGGACCAGGCGGCTGGCCTATCCAATCCGCAAGGGGTCCTACCAGTTCTTGGAAGGCAGCTACCACTTGACCCGCTTCAGCGCCGATAAGCCGTTCAACCAAGAACTGCAAACCTTCCTGCGCCTTGATGAGCAAGTATTGCGTTCCTTGGTGGTTATAGCTCCGCCGGCGGGAGCGGGGCCTCAACCCGCGGCTGCCCAAACCGCTGCCCAAGCCCCGGAAGACACCGCCGCAACGGACCAACCCGTTATCGAAGCGGCGCCGGCCACCCAAACCGAGGCGGTGGAAGAAGAAGCGGGGGCTGAAGAAGTTGGCGAGCCGGCAGCCGAAACCGAAGCGGTGGAAGAAGAAGCGGGGGCTGAAGAAGTTGGCGAGCCGGTAGCCGAAACCGAAGCGGTGGAAGAGGAAGCGGTAGCTGAAACGGTTGACGAGCCGGCAGCCCAAGCCGAGGCTGTGGAAGAGGAAGCGAGGGCCGAAACGGTTGACGAGCCTGCAGCCGAGACAGTGGAAGAGGAAGCGGTAGCTGAAGTGGTTGACGAGCCGGCAGCCGAGGCGGTGGAGGAGGAAGCGGGGGCTGAAGCAGTTGACGCGCCGCCCGCAGAAGCCGAGACTGCCGATGAAGAACCGTCGGACCAGGCTGAGAGCGGCGGCAACCCTGAGCAAGAGCGGCCTTAGGGGGGACCTTGAACAAGATTATAGTCATCGGTAATCTGGGAAGAGACCCCGAAATGCGCTACACCCCTTCCGGTCAAAGCGTCACGTCGTTCTCCGTGGCTACTAACCGCCGGTACACTACTTCCTCCGGAGAGCAGCGGGAAGAGACCGATTGGTTCAACGTCAACGCTTGGGGGAAGCTATCCGAACTGTGCAACCAGTACCTGACTAAAGGCCAACAGGTCTATCTTGAAGGCAGGCTGCACCTCAAGAGTTTCGAAGGCCGGGACGGTCAAACTCGTTGGGCCAACGACATCACCCTGACCGACGTGCAGTTCTTGGCAAGGCCCAGCGGTACCGGCGAGCAGGCGCCCCCCTACGACATGGACTCGGACATGGCTGGCGCCGGTCCGATGACCGACGACATCGACGACTTACCTTTCTAGCGACTCGTAGACCGAGGGTAACAGCAGCAATGACGCGACCGCCGTTCAGAAGTGGAGGAAGTAGACCGCCGGGCCGCCCCGGAGGCCGCCCGGGAGGCCGTCCCCGGGGGCGGTTCGCGCCCCGCAGGCGTGTGTGTTCCTTTTGCGTAGACCACGTCAAGCACATCGATTACAAGAACGTAGATCAAATCCGCCGGTTCTTGTCCGACCGAGCCAAGATCGAACCCCGCCGCAGGACCGGGGTCTGCGCCAAACACCAGCGGACGCTCCGCATAGCGATTCAACGAGCGCGCCACCTGGCTCTCATACCCTTCGTTGCTTTTCACGCAAAGAGCGCCGGTATCCGCAATTAAAATCCCCGCTATACCCGTTGTGGTTCGGTGGAATGATCAGATTCTCCCATTGCCCCTGCTCCGACCCCATGGGTCTTACCATGTTTCCATGCCCTGAGGACCGGTGATGGCCTTCCTCCGGCGCCGCAGACCGGCCGGCGGGCCGGGACCGGAGCGCCGCCGCCGGAGCCGACGGGCCCCAAAGGAAGAAAGCTCGCCACCGGGCCTCCGGGGTTCCTCGAAAACCCACCGCCGGTTGTCTTGGGTGTTGGGCGCCGGACTCATACTGGTTGCGATAGGGGTCCTCGCCGCCGGTTACTATCAGGAATTCTACCGCCCCCCGAGAGTGTGGGCCGGTCAAGTCCGGGGAGTTGAATTCACCATGGGCGACTTGGTCCAACGGATTCGGGTGGAGCAAGGGCTCACGGGCACTGTGGACCTCTCGACGCGCCCCTTCGATTATCTTCGACGGTTGCTGAACGCCGAGGTCCTGCGGCAAGAAGCCCCGGGCTTGGGTATTGAGGTCACCGAGGACGACGTGGAAGAAGCCCTGAGAAGTCCGGCCCTCGGATTCTACCCCACGGTTCCTGCCGGCCAAACCACGGACCCAGGACAGTTGGACCGGGAGTTTAAGAACGAGTACCAAAAGTATCTCACTCGGACCGGTCTGTCGGATCCGGACTTTCGAGAGCTTCTGGAAGAGCAGTTACGACTCCGGGCGCTCTTCATTTGGTTGGGTCAGGGTATCCCGGAAACCATGGAGCAAGTGGAAGTCGAATGGATCCGCTTAGACCCGGACGGGCGGGTAAACCCCGCCGACGTGATAAGCAGGTTGCAGCTCGAGGACTTCGCCAACGTCGCCCAGAGTGTTGGCGTTTCCGCAGGCTTCGCCGATCCTTCGGGGTACGTGGGTTGGGTGCCTAGGGAGGCCTTCCCGGACATCAGCCCGTTGCTATTCGGCGACGAAGGGGCGGGGAGGCCGGCGTTGCCGGTCGGGCAAATCGGGGGGCCGGTATTCTCGCCGGAGGGCACCTACATTGTTCGTAAACTGGGGGGGCCTGAATCCAGGTCCTTATCGAGAAACATTCGCGCCAAAGTGAATGCTGAACGGGTGGAACAATGGCAGGATGAACAACTGGAGCGCGGCAGACAAGAAGGCTGGCTCAAGATGAAGTTCAGCAGTAAGATTTACGCTTGGGTGGCGGAACAGGTCAATATCAGCGCTCCCCGCAACCTGCCTGAGGAAAGATAGGCCCGGCATGGCCATTTCTTCAGCTTTCCCGTCAGCCTTCAACGTCGGCTTGATGGGTTTGGGAGTGGTTGGCGGCGGCGTGGCTAGAGCCTTGCTGGAGGATGGGCATGCCATAGCCGCTAAAGTCGGTCGTCCCGTCAACCTAAGAAAAGTCCTGGTGAGGGACGCCGGAAAACCCCGGGACGTTCCCCTGCCTGACGGCCTGCTAACCACGAACCCCGAGGACATCCTGTCCGACAGCGAGATTGACATTGTTGTCGAAGTAATGGGCGGGACCCAGCCGGCGGCGGCTTACATGAAGCAAGCCCTTGCCGGCGGCAAGCAGTTGGTTACCGCCAATAAAGAGGTAGTGGCCAAGCACGGCGCCGAACTGTTTTCCTTGGCCGGCCGCAACGGAGTAAGTCTGCTTTTCGAGGCCAGCGTCGGCGGGGGAATACCCATCGTCGGTTGCTTGATGAGCGAGTTGGCGGCCAACGAAGTCTGCTCCATCCGCAGCATCATCAACGGCACCACCAACTACATCCTCACCCGCATGGCATACCATCATACCGACTTCGACCAAGCCCTCCGGGAAGCCCAGCAACAAGGCTACGCCGAGGCGGACCCCACCAACGACGTCGAGGGCGTCGACGCCGTCTATAAGCTGGCCATTTTGGCCTCGCTAGCTTTCCACCGGCCGGTCAACCCCGATGACGTGTACCGGCAGGGCATTAGCCGGCTGGACCCCCAAGACTTCCGCTACGCCTTTGAACTGGGCTACGCCATAAAGTCCCTGGCCATCGCAACCACCGAGGATGACGGCCAAGCCATCCGGGCCAGGGTGTACCCGGCCTTGGTCCCTCTGGACCACATGCTGGCGAAAGTAGACGGCGTCTACAATGCCGTGGAGGTATCGGGGAGCTTGTGCGGCAAGGTCCTGTTCCACGGCATGGGCGCCGGACGCGAGCCTACCACTTCCGCCGTGGTGGGTGATTTGATCGAAGCAGCCCGCAGACTGGGGAGCCAGGCCGGCCCCGGTGCCCCCTGGCTAAGCGCGGCCCAGCCGGAGAGTACGCCCGGCGTCTTGGCCGCCGGCGGGAGTGCCGGGGCAGGTCGGGTTAAAGCGATAGACGACCTTATGAGCAAGTACTATCTCAGGTTGAATATTGCCGACCGGCCCGGCGTATTGGCCCAGATCGCCAAGATATTAGGGGACGGGCACATCAGCATCGCCTCTGTCCTACAAAAAGATACCAACCAGTTGGAGCAAACGGCGGAAATCGTGATTACCACCCATCCGGCCAGAGAAGCTTCGGTCCAAGAATCGCTGCGTCTCATGGCGGGCTTGGAAGTGGTACGGGAGGTCAAGAACCTGCTCCGGATAGAGGAATAGCCCCGTTCCCGTGTTTGCCCCCTTGGTTGGGGCTGGGGAGAGACACCGTCCGGACTGAAATCGCATGGCACTCGGGGTCTTGAACACCTACAAAGAGCTTCTGCCGGTGACCGAGGCCACGCCTTTGGTTACCTTGGGGGAAGGCAACACGCCTTTGGTCAAGTCCAACCGTTTGGGCAAGGAACTTGGCTGTCCCGAGCTTTACTTCAAGCTGGAGGGGTGCAATCCCACCGGGTCATTCAAGGACCGGGGCATGGTGGTGACTATAGCCAAGGCCTTGGAGCAGGGCAGCCAGGCGGTGATATGCGCTTCCACGGGGAATACCAGCGCTTCGGCCGCGGCGTACAGCGCCTACTGCGACCTGCCCGCCCTGGTACTAATCCCCAAGGGTGAAGTAGCCATGGGGAAACTTGCCCAAGCCATGGCTTACGGCGCCCAGATCCTGATGGTCAACGGCAACTTCGATACCGCCCTGGACCTAGTTAGAGAGTTTACCGTCAAACATCCGGTCACTCTGGTCAACTCAGTGAACCCGCACCGGCTGCAAGGCCAAAAGACTGCCGCCTTCGAAGTGGTCGACGTCCTGGGCGACGCTCCCGACTACTTGTTCATCCCGGTGGGCAACGCCGGGAACATTACTGCCTACTGGAAGGGTTTCCAGGAGTACCATGGCTTGGGCCGCAGCAGCCGTTTGCCCCGCATGATGGGTTTTCAAGCCCAAGGAGCGGCGCCCATAGTATTGGGGGAGCCGGTGATGAATCCCCAGACCATTGCCTCGGCAATCCGCATTGGCAACCCGGCCAGTTGGGAGGGAGCGGAGGAGGCCCGGGACGAATCCGGGGGAGTGATCGATTCGGTCAGCGACGACGAGATACTGGAGGCGTACCGGCTAATCGCGTCCCGTGAAGGCATCTTTTGCGAGCCGGCGTCGGCCGCCTCCTTCGCGGGCTTGGTCAAGATGGTCCAAGGGGGTTTGAATCTGGCGGAACAAAGGGTAGTATGTATCTTTACCGGAACGGGCCTTAAGGACCCGGACTTGGCGGTTAGCAGCGTAGCCGTCCGCACCATAGAGGTTGAACCGACCGTCGAGGCCGTGGAGGCCGTGGCAATGGTAGGCGCCCGATGACTAACGAGGCCCCATTATTCAAGAGCAACAGATCAAGAAAGCAGTAGAAGCCCTGCTGGTAGCCATTGGAGAAGACCCCTCCCGGGAGGGCCTACGGGACACTCCGGACCGGGTGGCCCGCGTGTACCGGACCCTATGCTCCGGCGTGGGGCTGGACCCGGAAACAGCAATAGACACCGTGTTCGAGGCGGAAAGTCAAGACCCGGTACTTTTGGGGAACATACCTTTCTACTCTCTTTGCGAGCATCATCTTCTCCCCTTCTTCGGTGTCGCCCACCTAGCCTACATCCCGGGGGGGAAAATCGCTGGCATAAGCAAGCTGGCCCGGGCTTTGGAACTGGCTTCCCGGAGGCCCCAAGTGCAAGAACGGCTGACCAGCCAGGTAGCCGACGCGGTATATTCAGCCCTCAGCCCCGACGGCGTAGCGGTTGAAATAGAGGCGGAACACCTTTGCATGTCCATGCGCGGTGTTCAAAAACCGGGAAACCGAGTAGTAACCTCGGCCGTCCGCGGGCGGTTCGAGTCCCGCGTAATAGATAAGCAAGGGCTCCTTGCCCTATTGCGCCGGAGATAGAATAGTGCCCGCCACGCCGCTAAAGTCGTTCCATGAGATACGCGAGGAATGGGAGAAGCTCCTATCCGCGTCGCCGGTGAACAGCTTGTTTCTAACCCCCCATTGGCAAGAAGCATGGTGGGACACGTTCAGCGGCGGCAAGGGAATGGCCGGGTTCTACATCCGTGATACCAACGGCGTCGCCGCCATCGCTTCCCTGTCCCGCACCGGAGACACCCTTTCTTTCGTAGGCAACCAGGACACCTTCGATTACAACGATTTCATGGTTAGTCCCGGGTACGAAGACGTGTTCTTCGACGCCCTCCTCCGCCGCATGAAGGAACAAAGCTGCGACGGTCTGGAGCTGTTCTCTTTAGTGGAGTCCTCTCCTACGTTGACTCACCTGCCGGCGGCGGCCCAAGGCAACGGTTACTTGGTGGAAGTCGAACAGGAGGACGTTACTTTCGGCATTGAGTTGCCGGCAACCTGGGACGATTATCTTTCCGCGCTAACGAAGAAAGACCGACACGAGTTGCGCCGCAAGTTGCGCCGCTTGGAATCATCGGTAGAATGGCGCTGGTACAGCGTCACCGGCCCGGAGGAAGTCGAGGGCCGGCTCGGTGATTTTATTAGACTGATGCGGCTTAGCCGTGCCGACAAAGACCAATACATGACACCGGAGCGGGAGCGGTTCTTCCAAAGGGTTACCAACCGCATGGCCCAACTGGGGCTGTTGAAGCTGTTCTTCATGGAGATCGACGGCCGGCCCGTTGCTACCAGCCTGTGCTTCGATTACGCTCGTACCCGGCTGTTGTACAATAGCGGGTACGATCCGGACTATGGTTACTACAGCGTGGGTCTTCTGCTGAATGCGCTATGCCTGCGGGAAGCGATAGAGCAAGGGCTTGGATTCTTCGACTTTCTCCGGGGGGCCGAGCCCTATAAACACCACTTGGGCGGCCGTGAACGGAAGTTATACCAAATGGTGGTGAAACGGAATTGAGTGTCCAAAGGGTTGCTTTCATTTCGTTCCATGCTTGCCCCCTGGCTGCCCCCGGACAGGGAAAGTCGGGGGGTATGAATGTTTACGTCCGGGAGTTGGCCAGGGCCCTGGGTGAACTGGGTGTTCCGGTAGACATATATACTCGGGCCCACCCTCAAGCCGAGGGAGCGATCGAGCACATCTCCCCAATGGTCCGGGTAGTGCATCTGCCGGGGGGCGATGCTGACGCGCCCATGGAGTCGTTGTTTCATCGTTTGCCCGGTTTTCTGGAGGAAGTCCGGGACTTTTGCCGGTCCAACGACTTGGCTTACCGGCTGGTCCACTCCCATTACTGGCTTTCCGGCTGGGTGGGCGCCGCTCTGGCCCGGGAGTTGAAGATTCCTCACGTAGTCACCTTTCATACTCTGGGGCTGATCAAGATGCAATCTCGAGTCGGTGAAGTCGAACCCCCGGAGCGCCGGCAAGTGGAACGAGAATTGATGGCCTCGGCCCAGAGAATCGTTGCTTTCAGCCCCCACGAACGAGACGCTATGGTCCGGCTGTACGATGCCGACGCCGACCGGATCGAGACGTCGCCCTGCGGCGTGGACCTTTCCCTCTTTCGCCCGGTGGACCAACTGGAAGCTAGGGAACGGCTGGGTCTCAACGGTGAACGGGTGTTCCTGTACGTGGGCCGGCTGGAGCCCTTGAAGGGTCTGGACCTGCTGCTTCACACGGCGGCCCATCTGGAAACTTGCGAGCCGGTCCGGGTGCTGGTTGTCGGCGGTGAGACCAACGGCGACCAGGAAGTCGATAAGCTCCGCAGCCTAGCCAAGGACCTCCAGGTGGAGGATGTGTTCGACTTCGTGGGCAGAGTGGACCAGGAAGAGTTGCCCCTGTACTACAACGCCGCCGACGTTTGCGTGGTGCCCTCGTATTACGAGAGTTTCGGCTTGGTGGCACTGGAGTCCATGGCCTGCGGCACCCCGGTCGTCGCCGCCAGGGTGGGAGGGCTGTCGACCGTCGTGCAGCACGGGCGCACCGGCTATCTAAAGTCTTGGCGGTGTCCCGAGGGGTTCGCTAATTCCCTGGAAATGATAATTGCCAACGCTAGGCTGCAACAAAGCATGGGTCTGGCCGCTAGGAGAAGGGCCGAGGGCATGGGCTGGGACCAAGTAGCCGGCCAACTCTCCCGCTTATACAGTACGTTGACCAACTAAGGCCCTGAGGCGATAATAAAATATGCCGCCGACGCTTGGGCAACGTCTCTATCGCCCTTTCCTCACCGGCATCCTTTCCGGCTTGCTCCCAACGGATGCCCTCCGTTTGTGAAACAGCCAACCCGGGCCGCGAATCCCTTAATGGGTGTTTCAAGAGTCCCTTCTCCTCGGGGAGAAGGTTGGGATGAGGGGGAAGGTTCGAAGGCAACCGAGATGGTTCCCGTGGGGAATCGCCCTCGCCCTGCCCTCTCCCAAGTGGGAGAGGGCACTTTTTCAACACCCTCTTAGAAAAGCAGTTGGATAATCCTTTGAAGAACAACGGCCCGACGCCGCAGTCCACAAGCCGCATTTTTCGGCCGTTTCTCGCAATTTTGCGCCACTTTCAGCGCACCCTGGGCGCGGGAATTCTGGTGATGCTGCCCATCGGCATCACCATTCTGGTGCTCAAGTTCTTCTTCGACCTGCTTAACCCGGTTTTCGAGCCCGCCACGGACCTGCTCCCCGGCAGGGAGGTCACCGGTTTAGGGCTGGCGGCCCTGGTGTTGCTGGTTTACGTAGTGGGGCTCATCGCGGCTTTCGTTCTGGGGCGGAGAGTGATCGACCTAGCCCATCGAGTTATGGAGGTGATCCCCCTGGTAAGGGGTATTTATGGCACAACCCGCGCCGCTGTGACCATACTGTCCAACACTCGTGAAGACCGTTACAGCGGCGTCGTCCTTATTGACTTCCCCCGGCCCGGCATCAAGTCCATCGGGCTGATTACCTCCCGAATGACCGACAGCGAGGGAAACGAACTATTGGCGATTTACGTGCCCACTACTCCGATACCATCGTCGGGGTTCTTGGTGATCGCTCCCATCGCCGAGGTAGTAACCACGGACATCAGCGTTGACGAGGCGATGAGGATCGTAATCTCCGGGGGAGTGCTCTCGGCTCAGGTCTTCGAGCGCTTCGGGTTCGGCCCTCAGGATAGCTCTAACTCGAACCAGTGACGCTCCGATACCTTCTCGAAGCCCACGGAAGTATACAAACGGATGCCGGGGGTGTTGTTGCCGTCCACCTCCAGCCCAATGTCCCACACATTCAAAGTCCGGAGGTAATTCATGCCCGCGAGCAAGATCGAGCGGCTAATCCCTTGCCCGCGAAAATCGGGCACTATGCCGATCATACCGATTACGCCCCTAATCTTGCCCTGCACCGGGACCAGACAGGTCCAACAGTAACCGGCGGCCTTTTCCCCCTGCATCAAAAAAAGTATCCCTTGGTGGGAGGTATGTGCCATCGAGCTTCGATACTCTATCTGCTCCGGGGCGTTGGGGCAAAACCCCCAGCTAGCGGCAAAGGCCGAGTTCTGGACCTCGGCCAAAAGGGCGGCGTCGCCGCGGCGAAAGGGACGGACAGCAAAGCCGTCGGGGACCGGCGCCGCCGGCAGCGAGTCTTGCCGCCAAACCATTTCCCAGTAGCTCCGCGCCTGAGTGAATCCGGCGCCGGTCAAGGCCCCCGTATGGGGCGAGGACTCGGGAAGGCAAGCATGAACGACCCGGGCCCCAACGTTTCCAGCCCGCTCTACCGCCCACTGGACCAGCTCCAACCCCGGCGGTGTACCCGCCAGTTCGGAGGCAACGTTCAGTTCGACCACGGCGCGAGCGATGGGAATTTCGGGAGAAACCAGGCAGAAACCTTGTATCCCGCCGTCTTCCTCAAGAAGCACGCAGTTATCTTCGGGAGCAAGCCCCGGCTGGCCCAATGTTTCCTGGAAGGTGCGGCGCCCTAACTCCCTGCCCGAATCTCCCCAAGAACTGCCGTTTTCTACAAAATCCAGAAGCGCCGGCAGCAAGGCATTGTTGTACTTTAGGAGCGGCAAAATAAAGTCCTCAAGAGGCCGGGACCTTGGAGACCCTGGTACCGGCAGCGGCCGGGGCGATACAGTTGCGTGGCTGCCTGGCCGCGTCGAAAAGCGCAATGGAATTACGGGAATAGGAGCTTCATGCCTGGCTGCGATTGTAGCAGAGTAACCTACGGCCCACAAGATATGAGAAACTAGCTTCGGGACATTCAGAGGGATTTTCGGGAGAAGCTGATAACGGGAGGAGAATATGGCTACCAACATGCCCTACCTGTACGTTGTGCGCCTCAACGTCGAAGAGCATGCCAAGGAGAAGATTGCCGAGTGGAGTAACCTGTGGCACATGCCCGACCTCTTGGAGGCGGGGTTCTGGAGTTCCACTAGGTACCGTTGCCTAGAAGGAGAGCCCGAGTATCTCCATTTGTACGAAATATCGGGGACCGGGTTCTTCGATACGGAGGTGTACAGGTACATTTGCCGCTGTGACCCGCCCTGCGGCACGCTCAAGTGCAGGAACAAGGCCGACCCGGCCAACCCGACCGGTCCTCAGATGCTGAGGTATATCAAGGACGGCTCGCGGATGGTCTATGAGCAGGTGGTAAGCTACCGTACCGCCGACCCCCGGACCCACTCTCCAGGGCGCCGCGGAGACCCCGTGGGGTCGGTGAAGAGCAAGACCGTGTGGAACGTTCGGATGGACGTGGACCCTGAGGTGGAGGATGACTTCGTACAGTGGTACCACAGAATCCACTTGGAAGAGATCGGCGCCTTCCCGGGGTTTATCGCCGGGCGCTTCATGCGGCGCATCGACGAGTTCTCCACCGCCGACCCCAAGTACCTGGTCATCTGGGAAATCGAGAGCCCCGATGCCTTGAAGAACCTTACCCCGGTGGACCAGCGCGACATCGGCGAGGACGAAAAGAGGGTACGAGCCGGGATCAAGAACAGAAAGGATGCGGTGTCGGTCCGCATCTGGCCCGAATAACGCGGCCTTGGTACCCCACCGGCCCCGTGACCTGGGGACACGGCCCGCGAAGACGGCGCGAAAGTCGAGGCTAGGAGTATCTATGGTTCTCGCTGGTCGTTGACCGGGGTTTTGCGGCCCGTATATAATCCTTGGGCTATGGACGACCCGGGTTACATTACCTATTCACCAATCATCGACCGTCCGAAGGTCCAGTGGCCGAACAACGCCCGCGTTGCCTTCTGGACGGCGCCAAACATCGAGTTCTACGAATATCAGCCTCCGGTCAACGAGTACCGGGACCAGTACCCTCGAGTCCCCCACCCGGACGTTATGCAGTACAGCTACCGGGACTACGGCAACCGGGCTGGCTTCTGGAGGATGCTGGAGGTATTCGACCACTACCGGCTACGGGCTACCACCTCTCTCAACGTCGCCGTGTTGGATCATTTCCCCGAGATACGGGACGCCATGGTGGAACGGGACTGGGACTTCATGAGTCACGGCGTCTACAACACCCGTTACCTCTTCGGAATGAGCGAGGCGGACGAGCGGGACTTCTACCGGGACACTATCGACACCATTCGCCGCCACACCGGCAAACAACTAAAGGGGATGCTGGGACCCGCCTTCTCGGCTACACCCAACACCCCAAGGCTGATGGCGGAAGCGGGCTTGATATACCACGTGGACTGGTTCATTGACGACCAACCTTTCCCCATCAACGTTCCGCAGGGCAAGCTAGTAGGCGTTCCCTACGGCAGAGAGATCAACGACGCCTTCCTGCTTTGGATGGGGTCCAGTTGGGAGGGCGAATACTTCCTCCAAGCCTGCAAAGACCAGTTTGACACTCTCTACGAGGAGGGCGCCGAGAGCGGGCGGGTCATGTGCGTAGCCCTGCACCCCTTCCTCATAGGGCAGCCCCACCGGGTCCGTTATCTGGACGAAGTGTTTGACTATATCCTCTCCCATGAGGGCGTCTGGGCTGCCACCGCGGATGAGATTGCGGAGTACTACATCGCCAATTACTACGATGAAGTAGCAGCCGATTTGCGGAAGAGGGCCCGGCAGTAGCCTCAAAACAGCAGGTCTCGAGACGGCAGCCCAACAACGTCTGAGGCGGAGGTCTCAACCTTGCCTGCCAACCGTCAACCCCGGTCTATGGACAACCCTTACTACGATTGGTCGCCCATATCCGGCCGCCCGCCTCTGCGATGGCCCGACGGCGCCAGGGTTGCCTTGTGCGTCATAGTCAGCCTGGAGTCGGTCCGGTGGCAACCCCCCGAAGGCGCCTTCATACCTCCCAGCTTCTTCCAGCAGCACGGCGCTTACCCCAGGATACCCGACATCCACGAAGTCTCCCACCACGAATACGGCAATCGGGTAGGCGTGTTTCGCGTGATGCGGGTGCTGGACAAGTACGGCGTCAAGGGCACGGCGGCCCTGGATGCCGGCGTCGCCGAGGGTTATCCTTTTATCGTCGACCAATGCAAGCAACGAGGCTGGGAATTCATCGGACACGGTCTGAGCTTCAGTCAGATGATTACCGAGGGAATGCCGGAACAGGAGGAGCGGGAGCATATTAGCCGGTCCTTGAGGGCCGTGGAGCAAGCAACCGGGGCGGCGCCGGTGGGATGGGTGGGAGCGGACTACGGAGAGTCAACCCGTACGGTGGAACTGCTGGCGGAGCTGGGAGTCCGCTACGTGTGCGATTGGCCCAACGACGAGCAGCCGTACCAGATGAAGGTTCCCAGGGGCCAAATGGTGTCCTTGCCGGTAATGCTGGAGCTGGACGAGGTATTCACCCATCGCGGGAGGACCGTTCCCATCGACCTCTGGAGCCGGATGGTGACAGAGGCCTTCGACCGTTTGCATCAGGATGGGGCCGACAGCGGACGGCTGCTGGTCCTTAATCTGCATCCTTACCTTATAGGCCAACCCTACCGGATCAAGTATCTGGACCAAGCACTGGGTCACATCATGGGCCGCCAGGGTGTTTGGGCCGCGACCGGACAGGAAATCGTGGAGTGGTACCTCCGCCAAACCTAGGAGGAATCCTGCGGATGGAAGAAACGCCGCAGCGGGTTTTAGTGGTCATACCCCATCCTGACGACGCCGAATTCTGGTGCGGAGGGACCGTGGCCAAGTGGGCCAGCGAAGGGGCGTCGGTGCACTACCTGCTCTGTACCGACGGCGGTAAAGGCGCCAGCGACCGGCAGGTGGCCGCGGAGGAGTTGGCTGCCATGCGCCGGGATGAACAGCAGCGCGCCGTGGTAATTTTGGGAATCAAGGACGTGGTTATGCTGGGTCATCCCGACGGCGAACTGGAGGATACCCAGGAGTTTAGAAAAGAATTAGTCCGGCAGGTCCGCCGGGTCCGGCCCGAGGTGGTGATCTGCCCCGAGCCCTACCGCAGGAACCTGGCGTGGCACCGGGACCACCGAATAACCGGCCAGGTAACCTTGGACGCCGTATTTCCGTGCGCCCGGGACCATCTCCACTTCGAAGACCTGTGGGACCGGGAGGGCCTGGAACCTCACAAGACCGGCACGGTCCTTTTTTGGGGCGCTGAAGAACCCGACACCTACGTCGATGTAAGCAACTTCATCAAGAAGAAGACGGAGGCGGTGTTGGCCCACAAGAGTCAGATGAAGAACCACACCCAAGAGGAAGTGGAGGAGTTTGTTAAAGAGTGGGCGAAAACCGCGGGCGTTGACCAAGGGTATCAGTACACCGAAGCCTACCGGAAAGTAACCTTTAGGACTTGATCCCGGCTTGTCGCCAAGCCGTGCCTCCGGAGTTCCCCCGCGCCGGTAGTTAACATAAGCTATCTTTGCCTATGGAAAGCCGGGTTGGACGGCTGAGGGCGACGGTTGTTCTACCGGAGTTTTTCATCGTGAGATGCAAGACCGGCGCTTGGAGGATAGCGCTCCCTTTCCGCCCGTCTTGGACGAGGGACCGAGAAAGGGTAAGCTAAAACGGAACAGGTCCCACTTGGGACCGGCAAGCAAGAGGACCTCGGCTTAGCCCCGGGCCTTAACCTATGGTCTCGCTAATCTGAAATGTAGGCTGGATGTCGGTGTAGTTTTTTATATCGCCCAGTATTTCCCGGCCGTGGGTCTTGAAGGCCTCGTGTACCTCATCGGCAGAGTTGAAATATAAGTGGCCCAATACCACGAAGGGGGCCGGCTGGTTGGGGTCCGCCGCGGAAATACCCTTTTCCACCTCCCCTTTGATCATTCCCATGGGAGTCAGCAGCCGCTGCGCCAGCGGAACATGAGTGTTGACATAATAATCCAAGTCAAAACTCTTACCCTCTTCGTTGGCGTAAAGTACCGTAACCTTGATCATAGCCTCCTCCTTCTCGCCGAATGCGGACGGATCAACGCCCGCACCAGTGTACCTACTTCCATACGAATTGCCAATGGCCCGAATTGACTCATAAATATTGTTACCGAAGGGGGTATCGTTGTCTCGTAATCTATGTTACCGGAGGGCGGCATGCCGCGGGGCGGAGTGAACAGGAGCGACACAAAACCGTAGGGGCCGGTTTCAAACCGGCCCGCGCGAAGGATGAACAAGGTATTTTCTGAGGAAATCGTTGGCGCCCCGGTAACAAAGGGCCGCCCTTTGCTATGGGCCGCCGGGAACGACGGCGTTTCATAGACGCGGGCTATCTCGGTCCTTATTTGCTACAATAATAATGGTTCACTCCATCGCTGCGGTGCTCCAAGGAGCTTGGGAAACCTCGTGACAGCCAAATTTCTCAAATCACTGGGCCTTATGGCTTTCATACTCTTGGCGGCCCTTTTAGCTTGCGGTACGCAAGAAGCTGCTACCGAATCGGGCGACGAGGTCGAGGTGATTTGGGAGGCGTGGGAGAAAATTGATGAGACCTACGCTAGTTCCGGCGGCTTGGACTCCGACGCGGTGGTGAGCAGCACTCTGGCCAGGATGCTGGAACTGGCGGATGCGGGCGCTTATCCCTTCCTCACCGAGGTGGGACGACTTAGGGGCCAGGTCCCTCCGGGAGTCCCCGAAGACTTGGCCGATGTTTGGCGCGGTCTGGTCCTCTATCAGGACCAGTGGCCGGACGTTCGAAAGCCCGACTTGGTCTCCGCGGCTATCAGCGGAATGGTTGGCGGCTTGGGCGAACCGGCTGCTTCTTTCTTCGACGCTGAAGCGTACCCGCAGGCGAAAGAGACCCTAGAAGAAAGCCTGGACGGCAGCTATTTGGGCATCGGCGCCAAGGTGGTGGCCGAGGAAGACCGCCTCCTCTTCTTCCCCTTCCCCGATTCTCCCGCAGAGAGGGCGGGCATCCAGGACGGCGACGCGCTATTGGACGTGGAGGGAATACCGGTAGCGGGAATGAGTGTCGAGGAAGTCGTCGATCAGGTAAAGGGTCCTGAAGGCACCAAGATCAAGGTTCGTATGGAGCGGGTCGGAGAGCCTGAACCGGTGGAACTCGAGGTCTTCCGGGGTCCGATTAGTCTTACCTCGGTGTCCAGCCAGTTGGTCCCCGGAGGCATTGGGTACGTGTACATCTCCCTGTTCCGGGACAACACCGGCGAGCAAGTGTTCGAAGCCTTGGAGGAACTAAAGCGCTTCGACATGCTGGCCTTGATGCTGGACCTCCGCTCCAATCCCGGGGGATCGGAAGAGGCAGCCGGCGACACCCTGGGCCAGTTCCTGGAGCCGGGAAGCCTCTTTCTATCCCAAGAGGACCGGAACGGAGAGCGGCGGGAACAGTTCGTTCGGCAGGACCTGGAGCGGGTGGACATTGGTGAAATTCCCATCGCCGTCCTGGTAAACCAAGCTACGTTGGGCGAGGCGGAAGCTGTGGCGGCGGTGTTGCAAGAGGCCGACAGGGCCGTGGTCATTGGCACACAGACCTTTGGCAAGGCGGGGACCTATAATTTCGTCGAGTTGGACAACGGGTCGGCGATTTATTTGCCGGTCTCCCGCTGGTACACGCCTCTGGGTAAAGAACTGGGCGGTTCCGGCGTCGAACCGGATTTCCGGGTCGCCTACCAGCCCGAGGAAGAAGGGCTAGGCGGAGAAGCCCAGTTCAACCGGGCCTATGACTACCTTAACGACCAGCTTCCTCCGTTTCGGTAGCCTGGTCGCCCCGGCAATTCAGACAAACGAAGCTGGACCGGTCTTCGGGGATGTCGGCGGCGGCCACGTTGCGCTTGCGCTGGCAAACGGAGCACACCACGCTTTCCAGAGCCGGCGCCGGTCTTACGGTAACAGTGTTGGCGCCCCGGAACCCGACGTAATCCGGGTTCTCCTGTCTGAGTCGCAGCCGCCGCTCCCTGTCCTTCCTTCGGCTCAAAGCGCCCTCCCAATTTAGGCAACCGGAGAAGTAGCCGGGCAGCCCCGCCGGTTAGTTTACTTCCACGACGGCGCCGGCTTCTTCCAACTTGCTCTTCATGGTCTCGGCGTCATCCTTGGCCATGGGGTCTCCGACCCGGACCGGGGCCGATTCCACGAGCTCCTTGGCTTCCCGCAGTCCCAAGGAAGTTACTTCCCGTACTGCCTTGATGACGTTGATCTTATTGGGGCCGATTTCCTTGATGTTCACGTTGAATTCGCTCTGTTCTTCTTCTGCGGCCGCTCCGTCTTCGGCCAGCGCCGCTCCGCCGGCCGGCGCGGCCGCCGCCACCGGCGCCGCGGCGGTGATACCAAACTCCTCCTCCAGAGACTTGACCAAGTCGGCCAACTCCAGAACATTCATACCTTTGATCGATTCGAGTATCTCGTCTTTCGTCATGGTTCCTCCCGCTGTACGTTAATCATGTTGGGATCAACTATCGGACTGGGCCGACTCAAGCTGCCGGATCCGGGCTTGCAGCAAAGCATCCAAGTTTTGCAGTGGGCCGTTCAGCGCCGCCAGCAACCGCTGAATCGGCGCTTGCAACTGGCCCATCAGGTTGGCTACCAGTTGAGGTCTGCCGGGTATGGCCGCGAGGCGAGTTACGTCCGCCGCGGGCATGGCCGGCCCGTCACCCATGACCGCCCCCCTTACGGCTAGGGTTGAACGGACGGTGCGAACATAGTCGGTAATGGCCTTGGCCACGTCTAGAGGGTCATCGTAGCCGAATGCCACGGCGGTAGGCCCCTTCACTACTTCCTTGAACTGGGGTCGCCGGGCGGCTTCCGCAGCCAAGTCCATGAGGGTGTTCTTCACAATCGTCACTTCCACCCCGGCGGCCCGCATTCGCCGCCTGAGCTCGGTCATTTCATTGACTGAGATACCGGTGTAGTCGGCGGTCACCGCGATGGTGCTGCGCTCCAGTTTGTCCTTCAGGACGTTAACCCGGTCGATTTTGTCTGGTGTCGGCAAGTCCTTCTCCTGTTTTATGTACTTGGACGGGTAATGAAAAACCGGAGTCCATTGCGCCGGAAACCAAGCGCGGGGAACTCCGATTACCCTGTCGTCTCAACGCGCCTAGGCGGGCGGCTTGCGTCCTTAGCCCCGGCGCTCCGGGGACCCGCGGTCTCTGGCAATATTCTATTGTTCTTCTTGGCCGTTCTTTCGAGGAAAGCCTGAGTTACTCCGGCGGCTCCAAGGCCTGAAGTCCGGCGCCGTCCAGGGCGATCCCCGGCCCCATGGACGAGGTCAGGTAGGCCGACCGCAGGAATGGACCTTTGATGGCCGACGGCTTTTCCTTGAGTATGGCGTCGACTAATACGGCTAGGTTCTCCAACAATTGATCGGTATCGAAACTCACTTTGCCGAAAGCGCTGTGGATTATGGCGGTTCTATCGGTCCGATACTCCACCCGCCCTGCCTTCGCCTCCTGGATCGCCCTGGGCAAGTCTTGGGGCTGCACCATGGTGCCGGACCTGGGGTTGGGCATGAGTCCGCTGCGGCCTAGGATGCGGCCCAAGCGGCCTATTTTGGGCATTACCTGGGGCACGGCCAGCCCCACGTCGAACTCCATCCAGCCGCCCTCTATCTGCTGGATCAACTCATCCTCGCCAACGTAGTCGGCGCCGGCCTGCCGGGCAATATCCACGGCGTCGGCGCTGGCGAAAACCAACACCCGGACCTGTTTGCCCAATCCATGCGGCAGGACGGTGACGCCCCGCACCATTTGATCGGCATGTCTGGGGTCCGCGTTGGTCCGCATGTGCAGCTCGACGGTCTCATCGAACTTGGCCGTGGCGAGCTCTCTTAACAAGTCGATAGCCTCCCGGGGCTGGTATTCCCGGCCCTCGTCTACCCGTTCGGCTACGTTGCTATACCTGCGGCTGTGCTTGACCATAATTTAGTCCTTAGGGTACGGGTGGCGAGTCACTCTTCCTCGACCCGGATGCCCATGCTGCGGGCAGTCCCTTCGATGATGGACATCGCGTGTTCGACGGATGAGGCGTTCAAGTCCACGGCCTTGGTTTCCGCGATCTCTTTCAAGGCTTGGCGGCTGATGCTCCCAACCGGGCCTTGCCTGACGTCAGGGGCGCCTTTCTCGACGGATGCCGCTTTTCGCAGCAGGTCCGACGCCGGCGGAGTGCGGGTTACGAAGGCGAAGGACCGGTCTTCATACACGGTGATGTGCACCGGCACGATGGTACCGGCTTGCGCCGCGGTCCTCGCGTTGTACTCTTTGACGAAGGTCATAATGTTGACCCCGTGCTGCCCGAGGGCGGGGCCGACGGGCGGCGCCGGCGTCGCTTTCCCTGCTTCCAACTGAAGCTTGATTATTGCTCTAACTTTTTTTGCCACCGCAGGCTCCTAGATAGGTCCAATCCAAAGTGATTCGCCGGGCCCCGCCCATCTTCCGATAGGAGTGGCCTAAATTAGCTCTAGATACGCTCCACTTGTAGGAAGTCCAACTCCACAGGCGTCTCCCTGCCGAAAAAGGAAACCAACACCCGCACCTTGCCTTTGCCTTCGTCGATATCGTTTATAGCCCCAATGAAGTCAACGAAGGGGCCTTCGGTGATTCGCACCGTTTCCCCCCGCTCCAAACCGATGCTGACCCGAGTTGCGCCCGAGTTCACCTGGCTCAAGATGTCTTCTATCTGCTTGTCCTCCAGCGGCACCGGCTTCGGTCGCTTGTCCGACTCGTCCTCGCTGGAGACGAACCCGGTCACCCCCGGGGTATTACGCACCGCGTACCAGCTTTCATCGTCCATCGACATTTGGACCAGTATATAGCCCGGAAACAGCTTGCGGCGTTCGGAGCGGCGCTTCCCCTCTTTGAACACTACCTCTTCCTCGGTGGGCACCAGCACCTGAAGAATCCGGTCCTGCATATCCAGGCTCTGAATACGTAGCTTCAAATTCTTCTCGACCACGTCCTCTTGCCCCGAGTAGGTATGGACGATGTACCAACGGGGCCCTTGAGCCTCTTCTAGTTGCGGATTGCTGCTTGTTGTCATGCCAAATCCTTGCTAAGTCCCTGAGCTAGAGGTAGCGGCCCCGGCTCTCGCCTGAGACAGGATGGAGAATCGCCCGCCGGCTATAGGACGTACTTGGTAAATGTCTCAGCGAACAAGCGGTCCAGTCCACCCAGGAAGAACCCGGCCGCGATGGACAGCGCAATTACGACCGCGGTCAGCCGCGAGGTTTCCTCGCGGCTAGGCCAGACCGATTTGCGAAGCTCCGAAACGGTCTCTTGGAGAAAGCTCATCGGATTTACTTTCCCAGAGGGCCCGGTGGAAACGATGCGGGAACTTCGCGCCGAAGCTCTAGCCATTGCCGGCTACCTCACTTCTCGGTGAGTCGTGTGGTGGCGGCATCGGGAGCAGTACTTTCGCAGTTCGATCCGCTGCGAATCGTTGCGCCGGTTCTTTTCCGAGGTGTAGTTCCGCTCCCGGCAGTCGCCGCACTGCAACGTAATGATTTGTCGAACGTCGCCGGACTTCTTAGCCATATCCTAATCCAAAAGCTTGGTGAATACCCCGGCGCCCACGGTGCGTCCCCCTTCGCGGATAGCAAAACGGAGGCCCTCTTCGATGGCGACGGGCGTGATCAGCTTGATTGTCATCTGAATGTTATCACCGGGCATCACCATTTCCACCCCTTCGGGCAACTGGATCTCGCCGGTGATATCGCTTGTCCGGATGTAGAACTGGGGCTTGTAGCCGGGGAAGAACGGGGTGTGGCGCCCGCCCTCTTCCCGGCTCAACACGTACACCTCGGCCTCGGCGTTGGTGTAGGGCTTCATCGAGCCGGGCTTTACCAGCACTTGGCCTCGTTCCACCTCGTCCCGGTCGACTCCCCGCAACAGGATGCCCACCGCGTCGCCGGCTTCGGTGGAGTCCAGCAGCTTGTGGAACATTTCCAGGCCGGTGGCCACGGTTTCGCGAACGTCGCCGAAGCGTATGATTTCCACCGGTTCGCCCTGCTTTAGTTGGCCGCGTTCCACTCGACCGGTAACGACGGTCCCCCGGCCTTTGATCCCGAACACGTCCTCGATGGGCATCAAGAAGGGCCGGTCGATCACCCGGGTAGGCACAGGGATGTAATCGTCCATGGCCTCTACTAGTTTCACGATTTCGGCTTCCGCCTCGGGGTCGCCCTCCAGCGCCTTCAGTCCGCTGACCCGGATGATGGGAGTGTCGTCGCCAGGGAACTCATAGCGGCTGAGGAGCTCCCGCACCTCCAACTCCACCAGTTCCAGCAGCTCCTCGTCCTCCATCATGTCGACCTTATTGAGGGCCACCAAGATTCGCGGCACCTCGACTTGCCGGGCTAGAAGGATGTGCTCCCGGGTTTGAGGCATCGGGCCGTCGGGCGCACTGACTACCAGAACGGCGCCGTCCATCTGGGCCGCGCCGGTAATCATGTTCTTGATATAGTCGGCGTGCCCCGGGCAGTCAACGTGGGCGTAGTGGCGGTTGTCCGTCGAATACTCCACGTGAGCAATGGCGATGGTCACGCCGCGGGCCTTTTCCTCAGGCGCGTTGTCAATACTGTCCATGTCGCGGTAATTGGCCAAGCCCCTTTTCGCCATCACCTTGGTTATGGCTGCCGTCAGGGTGGTCTTGCCGTGGTCCACGTGACCGATGGTTCCTACGTTGACGTGGGGTTTGGACCTGTCGAATCGCTCCTTGGCCATTTAGGTCTATTCTCCTTTTCTTTGACTGGAGCCCAGAGGCGGGATTGAACCGCCGACCCCGTTCTTACCAAGAACGTGCTCTACCGCTGAGCTATCTGGGCCAGTTGCCTTATTCGGCGGGCCTTCGGCCCATTTTCGTGCACTAATATTATAGATGGTGGAGGGGGTAGGATTCGAACCTACGAAGCCCTTCCGGACGCCAGATTTACAGTCTGGTGGCTTTAACCACTCACCCACCCCTCCACGTTTTCGAGAATCTCCTTCCCTGGGGCCGCGCCGCCGTACCCTCTGGCCGCCCCGGGGTTGATTGAGAGCCCCAGAGGGGATTCGAACCCCTAACCTGTCGATTACAAATCGACTGCGCTTCCATTGCGCCACAGGGGCATCGAGGACGCCGGGCGGCGGACACACTATAAAATGGCCCCTTGAGTCGGGGCCATTTAGCGGGGCTGACTTGCGCAGCCGGTATTATATAAAATCAAAGGGCTGCAAGTCAATAAATTCAACATCGCCAACGCCTATTTCGAACTTGACGCCGCCGGACGCCTACTTTACACTCCCCGCCTGATCCACTGTAGCGCAGACCGGCCTTCCTATGGAGTTCATACCCGCGCCCGATGGGAATCACTGGAACGGTGGAGAGGAGTCCCGTGGACCTCAAGTCTTACATTCGCGACATCCCGGATTTCCCGGAGCCCGGCATCCTCTTCCGGGATATTACCCCCTTGCTGCAGGACGTGGAAGCCTTCAGGTTTACAATCGAGCGGCTGCAGGACCGTTTCAAGAACGGTCCCGTCGACGCCATCGTTGCCGTGGAGTCTCGCGGGTTCATATTCGGAGCGGCCCTAGCCTATGTCATGGGGAGGCCGCTGGTACCGGTACGAAAACCCGGCAAGCTGCCGGGGCAGACCCACGCCACGGAGTACGCCCTCGAATACGGCAAAAGCTCAATGGAGATGCACGCGGACGGCATCAGCCCCGGCCAGCGGGTCTTACTGTTGGACGACTTGTTGGCTACCGGGGGCACCCTGGAAGCCAGCGCCCGGCTGGTGAGCATGTCCGGCGGCTTGGTGAGCGATGCTGCTGTCATTATTGAGTTGACCCAGCTAAACGGACGCCGGCGGTTGCCGGGCTGTGACCTTTTTTCACTGATTCAGTACTAAACCGGCACGGACAAACGTTTGCTGCCAGGCGCCCCAACGCCCGACCCTTCTGTAGGTAGGGCCAAACGAAGCCTGAGCACCGCAAATTACCCGCTCGATGCGCGGCCCCGAAGGCGGACCAAGCCCATTGGGAACGCACACTGGCGGCTTAAAAAGACCTAAGCATCGGCCACGTGATCCCTTAGAGGGTGTTGAAAAAGTTCCCTCTCCCACTTAGGAGAGAGCAGGGTGAGGGCGATTCCCGACGCGGACCATCTTGGTTGCCTTCAGACTTTTCCCCTCATCCTAATCTTCTCCCCAGGGAGAAGGGAATTTTGAAATACCCATTTAGACTCCGGGCTTAGGGTCTGGCCCAGGGCTTGAGTGTTTGGCTCGGATACTCGGGCGGGGTTGCATTCTCCCGAACGGTGGGCCACACGAGATGGTAGCAAGGAGTTGACCATGGCGGGTCGGGTAACGGTAGGCAATGTCGATATTACGGCGGTACTGGACATGGTACCGTCGCCCCGGAAACCCGAAATGATGTTTCCCGACGTGCCGCCCGGGGCGTGGCCGCCGTACGAGGACATTTTGGAGGATGGTCAACTCCAGCTTTACTACGGAGTCTGGGTCGTGCGCTCCCAGGGACAAACCATACTGGTGGACACCGGCATGGGGCCGGGGCCTCATCCGGAGCGGGGCAACCGAACCGGCAATCTGTACGAGGAGTTGCGGCCCATCCTTACTCCGGTGGGCCGGGACAACAACACCAGCGTTTCGCCCTCGGATGAGGTCGATATCGTGGTCCATACCCACCTCCACGGGGACCACGTGGGTTGGAATATCAGGTACTCCGGAGGCATGGCCGCCCCGTATTTCCGCCGCGCAAGATACTTGGTCCCAAAGCTGGACTGGGAACACTTCACCAAGCCGAATGTCTTGGAAGCCCATCCCTACGTCAGGACCCAAGTGATGCCGCTGCAGCGCCTCCGGAAGATGGAGCTCATAGAGGGGGAGCATCGCATTACCGACGAAATCTCGACTTTACCCACCCCCGGGCATACTCCGGGCCATCAAGCGGTCCTGATTTCCTCCCAGGACCGGAAAGGGATGATCGTCGGTGACGTTCTGCATAGCAAGGCCCAGGTGCATGAACCTTCCTGGACTGCCGGGGTGGACGTGGACAAAGACGCCAGCAGGCGGAGTCGCGAAGCGCTATTAGACCGGGCGGAAAAGGAAGAATACGTGATAGCCGCCGGACACTTCCACCCCAAGGATAACCTGGGTACTCTAGTGCTAGTTGAGGGCCGGCGCTACTGGCAAGTCGTGTAATGGCCGGCCGGCAATCCGGCGCCTTACGGGCGGCCCGGTGTTATAATTCCTTTCATTCTGACATTGGAGTTATGCGGGAGTTACGCGGCCGGCCGCCACATTTCCTTGAGATTATGCGGGAGTTACGCGGCCGGCCGCCACATTTCCTTGAGTAGCGGTCCGGGCTGGATAAGAAAGCACCTTCAACTGCGCAACTCCTGATTCGTTGCAACGAGTGAGGACACTTTGACTACCGGTCAAGGATCGAAGGACCTGAGACAGGCCGCCGCGGATTTCAGGCGCCGCTATTACGGCGCTCTGGGCAACGTTAGGCCGAACCAGGCGATGGCGGAACTTGCCCCGGAGGTCTTGTCCCTAGTCGACTCGGTAATCTACGGGGAGATATATAACCGCCCCGCCGTAAACCTGCAGACCCGCAGCCTCTGCACCATCGCTGCCTTGACCGTGTTGGGGCACAGTCCCCAGCTAATCCGCAGGCATATTCAGGGCGCTCTCCACGTCGGCGTGACCAGGGAGCAAATTTGCGAAATAATTTCTCAAATGATCTTCTATGGCGGAATGCCCGCCGCCGTGAGCGCGTTCCGAGTTGCCAAAGAAACTTTCGACGAGGCTGACGCGGCGCGGCCCTCAGGGCCCCCTCAATCCGAAGAACCGGCGGCCGAAGAACCGGCGGGACCGCCCGCAACAGCGGGTGGGACCGATGGAGACCGGCGGGCAAGTCCGACAAGGAGCAAGAGAGATGAAGGTAGGGTTCATCGGCACGGGCAACATGGGCAACCCGATGGCGGCCAACTTGGTCAAGGCCGGCCATCAACTGACCGTCCACGACCTGCGCCGCGAGGCGGCCACCAATCTGCTGGAGATGGGCGCTCAGTGGGCCGACAGTCCAAAGGAGGCCGCCCTGGGAAACGAGGCGGTGTTCACTTCCCTCCCCGTCCCCCGGGACGTGGAGGCGGCGGTGCTGGGCGAAAACGGAATCCTGGAAGGCGCCGCTGAAGGGACCGTCCACGTCGACCTTTCCACCAACTCGCCTACGGTAATTCGACGGCTCTACCAGGAATGCTCGAAACAGGGTATCGCCGTCATCGACGCCCCGGTTAGCGGCGGAGTGCACGGCGCCGCCGCAGGAACCTTGGCCGTGATGGTGGGCGGCGATGAAGACGCATTCCGGCGGGTCAAGCCGGCGCTAGACTCGATAGGTCAGCATATTGTCTACTGCGGCCCCATCGGCAGCGGCGCCGTCTGCAAGATTTGCAACAATCTGATTAGCATGGGCACCACCGTCATGCTGACGGAAGCCCTCACCCTGGGGGTTAAGGCCGGGGTGGACTTGGAAGTTCTGGTCGACGTAATGGTCAATAGCTCCGCCCGCTCCTGGATGCTTACGGACAAAATGCCCCGGCAGCTTTTCCAAGGCAACTTCGAACCGGGGTTCGCCACCGCCTTGGCGGCCAAAGACGTCAGGCTGGCTACGGACCTGGGGCGGGAATACGGCATCCCCTTGGAGTTGTCCAATCTGGTGGACCAGCAGTACGTGGAAGCCCTTCACCGGGGTTGGGGTCCCGAGGACTGCGACGCGGTGGCCAAGATTCAGGAAGAGAGGGCCGGCGTGCAGCTAAGATTGGCCGGCGTCTAGGGGTATTGCCGGAACCGGGGCCGCCGTTAAAACACCGGCCCTTCGCGAGACAACCCCCCGTGCCGGTTGAGACCGGCGCCACGAAGGATGAAACCAGCATCCCCCGAGGAACGACACCAAAACGTAGGGGCCGGTTTCAAACCGGCACGCGCCAAGGATGAAAACGGTATCTTCAGGGTAACGCGAAGGGGGCTAGAGTAATGTCCACGGGCTCAGACAGGTCCAAGACGGTGGAAGCCAGCGACACTATCGAGGCTATCGAGGAGTGCTACCGTTTCGGTTGGAGCGACGGCCTGCCGGTAGTCCCCCCGGTGGAATACAAAGTCCGGGAGATGCTGGACTACGTTGGAATGACCGGGGAAGAAGACCTCCTCTCGCTGGAGATGCGGCAGCGGGTCCTAACCTCTGAGAATGCCGCGGCCAACGCGGTGATGGCCGGTTGTTTGCCTGAATACTTCCCGGTTCTTGTGACCACTCTAAGGGCGCTTGAAGAGGAGAAGGACTTCGTTCACATCGCTTCGGCCTCCACCAGTTCCCCTTCTATCCTGATGATCGTCAACGGCCCCATTCGCAGCGAAATCGGTGTCAACTCTAGGGACGGACTATTCGGCCCCGGGGCTCGGGCCAACGCATGTCTGGGCCGGGCGGTGCGGCTTTGCTTCATGAACGGTTTCGACGCTCGACCAGGGATCATGGACCGGGGCACCCTGGGCAGCCCCGCCAAATATACTTTGTGCTTTGGAGAAAACGAAGAGGACTCCCCCTGGGAGCCCCTCCACGTTAGCCGCGGCTTCCAGCCCGAAGACAGTTGCGTCACGGTGGCGGTAGCCTACAACCCGATTACCGTCAATAACGCCTACGGCCGCACCGGGGAGAGTATCCTGGCGTCGATTGCCGACACCTTGAGGTCGGCCTGCTTGGCTTGGCGGTTTCCTGCGCAGTGGGTGATAGTGATCGGGCCGGAGCACGCCTTGACCTTGCAAGAGGGCGGCTGGACCCGCCGCTCCATGCAGGACTACCTCATGGAGAACGCCGCCCGTTCCCTGGGGGACTTGGTGCGGTTGGGAGTGGCCCAAGGGCCGGAGAGGCCGGGGGACGATCAGCTGGTCCGGCGGTGCGCCAGGGACCCGGAGGACATCTTGATAGCGATGGGGGCGGCGCCGCCGGACGCAACAGCGCCATCATCGACACTTTCATGTACCGGATCAGGACGCGGAAGGTGGAGTCACCCCAGGTTTAGAGAGCAGTAACAATCGCGTTCGACCCCTAGACCGTACGGCCCGGCGATTCAAAAATGCGATTCGGCAATGTGATTAACCCGACGTGGAAGCGCTTCCAGGCTGCGAACAAGATTGCCAACGCGACAACGCCTCCATACGACACGGCCCCTAGTCAACGAGAGAAATGGATGTGGGTCATCCCGAATTTCCGCAATTAACTTCCACCCATAGAGGAGGGGCCGGTATGGCTTCAACTTACGACACCGAGGCAATCAGGCAGAGCGCCCTCCAATACCAGTGGTTCCACAACAAGGACTGGACCCAGATGGCCGAAGAGGGGGACCCACTGGTAATCGTCGAGGGGAACGGCATCCGGGTAACCGACTCGTCGGGACAGACGTGGATCGATGCCTGCGGAGGCTACTACTCAGTCCACGTCGGCTACGGCCGGGACGAAATAGCCTACGCGGCCTACGACCAGTTGAAGCGGGTTACCTTCTTCCCCGGCGGTACCACCACCGTGCCGGTGGTACAGCTTTGTCAGAAACTGGCCGACATTACCCCAGGGAGCCTTTCCAGGACCTACTTGAACAGCGGAGGCTCCGAGGCCAACGAGACCGCCTTCAAGATCGCCCGGGCTTACCACAAGCGCCAGGGCGAGCCTTCGCGGTACAAAGTGATCAGCCGCAGGGGGTCCTACCACGGCACCCTGGGAGCAACAATGTGGGCGGGGGAGAACTCTTCGGGGCTTCCTTTGAGCGACTTCGAACCCAGGTACCCGGGAATGCTCCACGCGCCCCATCCGAACCCGTACCGCTGCGAGTTGGGGGGACGGACTCCATCGGAATGTGCGGTGAAGTGCGCCCAAGCGGTGGAAGACCTGATCCTCCAGCAGGGGCCCGAGACGGTGGCGGCGTTCATCGGAGAGCCGGTGGCTCAACCCTCCGGCTCGGCGGTGCCCGGAGACGAGTACTGGCCGATGGTCCGGGAGATTTGCAGCAGGTACGGCGTTGTAATGGTCCTGGATGAGGTCATTTGCGGCTTCGGAAGGACGGGGAAGATGTTCGGCGCCGACCACTGGAACGTCGTGCCCGACATCATGACCGTCGGTAAGGGCATCAGCAGCAGCTACCTCCCCCTTTCGGGGACTGTCGTAACCGAGGAGATCGCCGACCTTTTTGGCGGAGAAGATAACCAGTTGGTAATGGCGGTTACTCACAGCGGCCACCCGGTGACCGCGGCGGCGGCTCTGAAGAACATCGAGATCATCGAAAATGAGGGGCTGGTGGAAAACTCCGCCCGGGTCGGGGCGTACTTCAAGGAGCGGCTCCAGCAAATCGAGGGCGGCCATCCTTCCATGGGCAACGTCGACGGCCTCGGCTTGTTCATCGGCATAGACTTGGTCAAGGACAAGGAGACCAAGCGGAAGTTCGACAACCCCACTGAGGTCGGCGACCGGCTGAACCAGCGGTTCAAGGAGCGCCGCCTCATTCTCCACGCCGCCCAAGGGAAGGTGTACATCGCGCCTCCCATATGTACGACGCCGGAAGACGTAGACGAGATGGTAGCCGCGATAGACTTGGCAATCGGCGATTGGGAAAAGGAATTGGGAATGGGGTAAAGCGGCCGGCGCAACACGCGGATAATCGCCGGCAACAAGGAAAGGGAGTGATTCGATGGTACAAACGATGGACACCGAGGAGCTGAGAAGGTCGTCGCTGCGGCACAACTGGATGCACTTTCGCGACTGGATCAAGATGGCGGAAGAAGGAGACCCGATCATCATAGCCGAGGGTAAAGGCCTAGACGTGGTCGATACCGACGGTAACACCTGGATGGACGTCAACGGCGGGTATCTGAACGTTAACGTCGGCTACGGGCGGCACGAAATAGCCGAGGCCGCCCTGGAGCAGATGCTGAAGATAACCTTTACTCCCAAGTACACCACCACGCCTCCGGCGGCGGCCCTGTGCCGTAAGCTGGCCGAGATAACGCCGGGCAACTTGGAGCGGAGTTGGCTGGTCACCGGAGGGTCGGAGGCCAACGAAACGGCGATAAAGATCGCCAAGGCCTACCACAAGCGCAACCGAGAGGGGGGAAGGTACAAGGTCATAAGCCGCAAAGGCTCCTATCACGGCGCCATGGGCATAACCACCTGGCTGGGAGGCCGCGGCGGCCGGGCCGACTTCGAGCCGGCCCCTCCGGGGATGCTCTACGCGCCCCACCCCAATCCCTACCGCTGTGAAGTGGGCGGCGACAACCCATCGGAGGTTGCCGTCAGGTGCGCTCAGGCCGTCGAAGACCTGATTGTCTTCAACGATCCGAAGACCGTTGCCGCCGTCATCGCCGAGCCGGTGTGCGCCGACACCCCCATCGACGCGGCGTCGGTGCCCGGGCCCGAATACTGGCCTATGCTGCGGCAGATCTGCGACCGCTATGGCGTGCTGCTCATCGCCGACGAGGTAATATGCGGCTTCGGCCGGACCGGGAGGATGTTCGGCGTCGATCATTGGGACGTGACGCCGGACATCATGACCGTGGCCAAAGGGCTGGTCAGCAGCTACCTGCCCGTAGCCGCCGCCGTGGTGGGCAAGCACGTGTCCGACGCCTTCGCCGGGCCGAGCAACATCTTTCCCATGTCCCTGACCTTCGGCGGCCACCCGGTGGGCGCCGCGGCGGCCCTGGCCAACATCGACATCATCGAGAAGGAGAACCTGGTGGAGAACTCGGCGCGGATGGGCGCCTATCTACTGGACCAACTCCACGCCTTGGAGCATGACCACCCGGTTATAGGAAACGTCCGCGGCCTTGGCCTGTTGGCCTGCGTGGAGATTGTGCAAGACCGCCGGACCAAGGAGAGGTTCCCGGCGGAGCTAAAGCTCGAAGAGAGGCTGGCCGACAAATTCAAGGAGCGTCGCATGATCCTGCGGCCCCGGGGGGCCATAGTCCTTTCCCCTCCCTTGTGCGTGAGGCGCGACGAGATCGACAGGATCGTCAACGCCGTCGACCAAGTGTTGGGTGAGACGGAAAAGGAACTGTCCATCAGCTGAGGAAGGTCGCCTATGCAAGGCAAGAATTTTATTCAGACCATCCGCTTGGACAACATACTCTCCTACGGCCGCGGCAACCAGCCGTTCCCCTTGGAACCGCTGAACGTTATCATCGGGCCCAATGCTTCCGGTAAGTCCAACCTGATCGAAGCGCTGTCGCTGCTGGCAGCCGCCCCTAGGGACCTTCAGGAACCGATCCGCAGGGGAGGGGGCATTCGCGATTGGCTCTGGAAAGGGGCTGCACAGACTCCCACGGCGGTCATAGAAGTGACCATCGAATATCCGAAGGGACCAATGTCCCTTAGGTACCGGCTGTCGTTTACTGAGACGGGAGTGCGCTTCGAGCTTCAAGACGAAGTGGCAGAGTAGGAACGGCCCGTTCTACCGCCCCAGCCGCGACGTCCGCTGCGATGGGACTACGAGTACCGGAGCCAGGGAACCCGCAACCTGTTCTCGGCCTGTCGCGCGAGGAATTTGAAGCTATTCATCGGCACGCAGTAGAAGTTGAGATTGAAGACCTGGTGGAACTTTGCGATTTCGTGATTGATGCATCACAGCTTTTGACCCAACTGCGAAGTAATCTGCCTGCGGAACTCTTTGCACTCAATGCGCCATGAGCGAGACTTGATTGAGTAGTCCTCGCTCCTTCGACGAACTTCGTGATAATGTTCCGAGTAGACTGATGCGACCGTGAGTTGGAGGCATCTGCCGTGGCATTAAGGGATGTGACAGCCCAAGGTGTGGAACGCGCGATGGTCGAGTTCGATCGGATGGGCGGGGAAGCATTCCTAGAGCACTCCGGCCTTGGGCAGGCACGCGGCTACTTTCTAATTCGTGGGGGGCGGCGCTATGACTCCAAGGCTGTCGTCGGTGTTGCGCATGGGTACGATCGGCCGGATCTCGGTTCCCTTTTACCACAAGACTTCCCGGACGGCGAAGCCAGCGCGGTCCGTGTTCTGGAATCTCTTGGGTTCGATGTCGAGAGGCCTCCCCGCAATCCCCCTTGGGCTGAGGAAGAACTGATACTCGCACTCGACCTCTACCTCCGCTCGGGGCTTCGAGATGACGCGGACCAGGCTGTCGTTGACCTTTCGCGCGTTCTCAACGACCTAGAGGTCCACGCCGAGCGTCCAGACGTAGACCGCTTCCGCAACCCGAACGGTGTTGCGATGAAGCTCGCGAATTTCGCCGCGATTAACCCCAACTACCACGGCCGGGGGTTGACACGGGTGGGTAGGCGGGACGCTGATGTGTGGGAGCGGTACGCATCAGACGAGGAAGCGCTCGTCGCTATTGCCACAGCGATTAGGGAGGGGCGAGGACTACTAGCGGTGCAACTTGCCGAACCAACACGTACCCAGGTCGTCGAGGTCGAAACACAGCACGTTGAACAGTTTCAGGTTTCCGTCCCAAGCCAGGAAATTGAGGCTACCCGACGTGAACAAAGCCTTGTCTTGAGCTACATCGACCATCTAAGAAGCCTAGGCTGTCAACGCCGGTTTAATTCTGACCCACCATCGCCGATCTAAAATTGACCCACCCCTGTCTGTTGCCGGCGATCGCCGGTTTAGTTTTGACCCACCACCGGAGTCCTTGAGCTTTCCGCGGTCGCTTCCCCTGATCCCACGCCGAATACTTGGTGTGAGCTAAACAATCCTGCTTGTCGTTTCTCCTTCAGCCGGTAGCTTTCGCCCCGGATGTTCAGCACGTGGCTATGGTGCAATAGCCGGTCCAGGATGGCTGAGGCGATGACCGTGTCGCCCAAGAGTTCTCCCCACTCGCCGAAGCCCTTGTTGGAGGTCAGGATGATGCTGCCTCGCTCGTACCGGGCAGACACCAGGGTGAATAAGGCGGTGGCCGAGTCCCGGTCATAGGGCCAGATGCCGAACTCGTCCACTACCAGCACTTTGGGAGCCAGGTAGACCCGCATGCGACGGTCCAGGCTGTGCTCTGCCCTGGCCCTGCGTAAATCCTCCATCAGGTCATATGCGCGGACGAAGTAGGCTCCATAGCCCTTCTCAATGGCCTTGAGGGCCAATGCCACTGCCAGGTGGGTCTTGCCCACGCCGGGAGGGCCAAGGAGCAGGATGTTGGTGGCCTCGGGCACAAAGGCCAGGCTGGCCATCTCCTTGACCTGCCGCTCGTCGATGGAGGGCTGGAAGGTGAAGTCGAACTGCTCCAATGTGCGCTGGAAGGGCAGGTGGGCCATCTTGGTCCTGGTGGATAGATAGCGCTCCCTGCGAGCGGATACTTCCACCTCCAGCAGTTCAGCCAGCATCTCCGGGTAAGTCAGCTGCCTGCTGGCGGCGGCGTCCAGAGAGTTCTCCAGAGCTTCCACGGCCTGCTTGAGGCCCAGGGTCTCCAGATGCTGGCGGGCCTGTTCCATGGCGATCATCGCACACCTCCGGAGGCGA
Source organism: Dehalococcoidia bacterium (assembly GCA_965197665.1). Lineage (GTDB taxonomy): Bacteria > Chloroflexota > Dehalococcoidia > Lucifugimonadales > UBA3495 > CBDANO01. The sequence continues at coordinate 580,708 of CBDANO010000005.1, read as the reverse complement.
CCAACTCGTAGACCTCCAGCGGTCGCCGTTCCACCTGGCCCACGGGAACCTGCACCGCCAAGGCATGCCTGCGGGGCCTGTCAGATCCCAAGGGCAGTCCCTCCCACTGGTCAGGGAGGGTGAAGCGTTGGCCCGGTTGCTGTGCCCTGGGATGGACCGCTATGCGGTCCTCTCCGGCCCAGATCTCCACGGTGCCCAGACGTTGGCCCACCTGCACCATAGCGCCGGCCCATTTCCAAGGTACCCCGTATCGTGACCCTTCCCAGCTGACATAGCCATCCCGGGCCACCATTCGGTCTTCCCTCAGATACGGCGCCAGAGTGGACCGGTGGGGCAGCTTCCCCAAGTGCAGCCGCTCCTCGGCCAGCATCTCCCCAGGGATGCGATGGGTGGTGCCGTGGACCCGTAGATTGGCCACACTGTCGCACCACTCCAGAGCCTGCCGGTTCAGGTCGGCGTAGTCGGTGAAGCGAACGCTGGGCCACAGGTTGCCGCGCACGTACTTCACGCCACTCTCTACCTTGCCCTTCGTCTGGGCTCGGTAAGGCCGACACAGCCGCATCTCAAAGCCCACTCGCAAGGCAAAGTCCACCATCCGCCCGTTCCACTCCACATGCCCTTCGGCGTCTCTACCCAAGGTCACTACCTTGGCGTTGTCGTAGAGGCAGCGCCTGGGAACACCGCCAAAGTGCTCAAAGGCGTTGACATGACACTGGAGGAAGCTGCCCGTGTCCGCCCGCCTTACGAACTCGACGTAGATCGCCCGAGACCAACTCATCACCATCACGAAGGCCCAGATTCTGTGCTTGTGCCCCTTCTCTCCCACGTAGCTGAAACTGCCCCAGTCTACCTGGGCCTGCTCTCCCAGCGCTGTCTCGAATCTCACCGTCGCCTGAGGCTGCCCGCCTCGTTGCCGCCGCAGCGACACATAGGCCTTCAGAATGGAGTACCCTCCCCGGTAGCCCAGATCCTGCAGCTCCCGCCGAAGCACCACACAGTTCTCCAGCCCCTCGGATATCCGGCGGTCTATGTACGCGGTATAGGCGTCCAGCTTGGAAGCCCGACGCCTCCGCGGAGTGGGCAATATCGTCTCCGGGGTGCTCAAGTACCGGCGCACCGTGTTTCGAGCAATCCCCAGCCTCTCCGCTATCTGTCGGGTCGAACGGCCAGCCCCCTTCATCTCGTATATCTCTTTCACTTCTCCCACCTTTATCAATCTCTCTAATGCACCTCCACGGATTCTCCGTAGATGATGCACCTGCTTTCAGGTGGGTCAATTCTATTTCGGCGATTTTGCTCATTTTTACATCGGCGCTAACACTTCCGGCTTACCTGTCCCACGCCTCCCCAGCCAGGCCCTCATCCGTCTCGACCCGTAGAAGGGCGTCTCCAGGTACTGCCGGTCGATCTCGCCGATCAGGGACAGGTCCTCTTCCGAGGCCGCCTTGGGACGGTAGTAAAGGCTGGAACGGCTGACGCCCAGCAGGGTGCACTGCTGCACTATCGGCAACTTCGGATGCTCTCGGTCCACCATCTCCCGCCGCCGGCCCGGACTCATGGACCGGACCTCTCGGCCAAGAAATCCCGCTCCACCTTCAGCTGGCCGATCTCCTGGTACAACCGGGGGACCAGGGCGTCGTCGTTCTTGGCCTTCTTCTCCTGGCCGTTGCCGAAGACGCCGCCGGCTCCTTCGATGAGAGCTTTCTTCCAAGCCTGAATCTGGCCCGGGTGGACTTCGTGCCGGGCGGCCAGTTGGGCCACCGTCTCCTGGCCCTTCACTACCTCCAAAGCCACTTTGGCCTTGAAGACCGGGTGATTGACGACAATAAGGAATGCCGGTAGCGTCAACTATTCTTGCCGGTCGAGATGAGGTAAACCCTCCGGCACGGAGGTGCCGGATTGATCAAAGACCGACAAGTCAGGCTACTGAGGCAGAGACTTATGAAAGGAAAGACCCAGGAGACGGCGGCGGCCATGTCTGGGATGAGCGTGCGATCGGCGCGCAAGTGGCAGAGCGGCCCGTTGCCGTCGGAGACCAGCCAGGATCGCTGGTGGCGCACCCGGCCCGACCCCTTCGACGGGATTTGGGAGGAGGAAATTGAGCCCCTGTTGCAAGGTGATCCAGCGGGCAAGCTGAAAGCAACGACAATTATCGAATGGTTGGAGGAGCGGCATCCCGGCCGGTTCAGTGCCTCGCAACTGCGTACCCTGCAACGACGATTACAGGACTGGCGAGCGCTGAACGGTCCCGATCAGGAGGTGTACTTTCCCCAGGAGCATCCGCCGGGCCGGGAAGCCCAGTTCGACTTCACCCACTGCAATGCCCTGGGCGTGACCGTCGCTGGCCAGATCTATCCCCACCAGCTGTTCCAGATGATTCTCAGCCACTCGGGGTGGCGTTACGCAGAGGTCGCCACCAGCGAGACCTTCCTGGCATTACAGCAGGGACTGCAGGCCGCCCTCTGGGCTTTGGGCGGTGTCCCGGAGGTGGTGCGCAGCGACAATACGTCTGCCGCCACCCACGAGATGCGCCGCAGCCGCGGCCGCGCACTAAACGACAATTACGCCGCTCTCCTGGACCACTACGGCCTGCGCTCCACCCGCATCAATCGTGGCCAGAGCCATGAAAACGGCATAGCCGAGCAGGGACATTATCGCCTCAAGGATGCCGTGGACCAGGCCCTCATCCTGCGTGGCAGCCGCGATTTCCACACCGCCGACGATTACGCCGGCTTCGTCCAGCAGATGGTCGAGAAGCGCAATCGCCTGGTGAGGGGGAAGCTGGAGCAGGAAATGGCTTGCCTACGGCCCCTGCCGCCAGCTCCCATGCCGGAATACGTCAACTACCAGTCCAAGGTGCGCAAGTGGAGCACCATCCAGGTAGCGGGACATAGCTACAGCGTGCCCTCCCGTCTCATCGGCAAGGAAGTGCAGATCCGTCTGTACCCCGACTGGGTGGAAGTGTACTACAAGGGCCACCTGGTGGAGGGCATGGCGCGGGTGCGTGGCGCAGGGGAGGCCAACGTCAATTACCGCCACGTCATCGGCTCGCTGGTGCGCAAGCCCGGAGCCTTCGCTCGCTACCGCTTCCGTGAGCAGCTGTTTCCCACCATGCCCTTCCGGCTGGCCTACGACGCGCTAAAGGAGTGGCGCGGCGAGCGTGCCGACGTGGAGTACGTGCGGATCCTGCACCTGGCGGCCACGACCATGGAGGCCACGGTGGACAGCGCCCTGTCGTTGCTGCTGGAGGTGGGTGAGCCCTTCGACTACACCCAGGTCCGGGACCTGGCCGAGCCCAAGCCTCCCGAGGCCCCGGCGCTGGCCTGGTCCGGGCAGCCGGACCTGAAAATCTACGACGGCCTGCTCACGAGCAGTCTGTCAGTGGCGGCGGTGGGTGGATGATGAACACCGACACCAGCGTCGTGCAGGAACGTATCGGCCAGCTGTGCCACCAATTCAAGCTGCCCACGGTGGCGGCGGAAACCATTTCGCGTTTCACCGAGGCAGGCCACGGCGACGCCCTGCCCACCCTGCTTGAGGTGCTGGAGCAGGAAGCTGAGGACCGCCGCCAGCGACGCATCCTCCGGCTGCTTCGGGAATCCAGGCTGCCTTTGGGCAAGACCTGGGAAACCTTCGAGCACCACCGGATGCCCTTGGCGCTGCGCCAGCAACTGGACCATCTGGCCCAGGGCGGTTTCGTGGAGCACGGCGTCAACGTCCTGGCCTTCGGACTGCCCGGCACCGGCAAGACCCATGCCCTGTGCGCCCTGGGCCACCGGCTGGTAGAAGCCGGCCACTCCGTCCTCTTTGCTCCAGCCTACCGCTTGGTGCAGGAACTCCTCGCCGCCAAGCGTGACCTGGACCTGCCCCGCCGGCTCCGCAAGCTGGACAACTTCGATTTCCTGCTCCTGGACGACCTGGGCTATCTGCCCCAGGGGGCCGAGGAGTCCGAGGTGCTCTTCACCCTCATCGCCGAGCGCTACGAACGGAGATCCCTGGGCATAACGTCAAACCTGGTCTTCTCCGAGTGGGAGCGCATCTTTGCCAACCCCATGGCCACCGCCGCGGCTATCGACCGGGTGGTGCACCACTCCGTCATCCTCGAGTTTGACGTCCCCAGCTACCGGACTGATGCAGCCCAGCAACGGGGACAGCCACAGGAGGTGAACCGGCAAAACTAATCGACGACTATTCGGCACAAATAGTTGACGCGGGACAAACGGAGAGCTGAAGCAGGCGGGGGTGCTGGACAAGGTGGCTTCCTCCGGCCTCCCTAAACGCAGGGCCCTAGGTGAGCTAGGAGTCCCCAGGAGCACCTACTACCGGTGGCTGAGACGGAAGGAGCAGCAAGGACTTGAGGACGACGTGGGAGGCGGCAATCCCCCATGGAACAAGCTGACTTCCCAGGAGATCGACTCCGTTCTGTCGGCAGCCAGGGATATGCCAGACCTGAGCTGCCGGCAGTTGGCCGCATGGACCACCGACAACATGGGTTTCTCCGTATCAGAGTCTACGGTCTACCGCATCCTGCGCAGGGAGGGGCTGGTGAAGAGGCCTGAGATGCGGCTGGCTGCGGGTAAGGAGTACCATCGCAAGACCACCGGCCCCCACCAGATGTGGGCCACCGATGCCTCCTACTTCAGGGTGGTGGGCTGGGGCTACTACTACATGGTCACCGTCATGGACGACTACTCCCGATTCATTCTGGCCCACAAGCTTCAGAGAGACATGACATCGGACTCCTTCATAGAAGTGGTCCAGGAGGCGGTGGACAGGACAGGCATGGACCAGGTGCCGATAGAAGACCGGACCAAGCTGCTGAGCGACAACGGCTCAGGCTATGTATCCCGGGCCTTCAGGGACTACCTGGGCATGGTGGGAATCAAACACATACTGGCAACGCCCTTCCACCCGCAGACCAACGGCAAGCTGGAGCGCTACCACCAGACCCTCAAGCGTGACGTGAACCAGCTGCCGTATGAGGTGCCTTCCGACTTGGAGGCGGCCATCGTGGCCTTCGTCAGCTACTACAACTACCGGCGCTACCACAAGGCCCTGGGCAACGTGACACCTTCGGATGTGCTACGGGGCAGAAGAGAGGAGATTCTACGACGGAGGAAGGAGGTGCAAGCCCAGACAATCCAACGGCGAAGACGACACAACAGGGCCCTAAGGGAGCTGGCTAGACCTTAATCAGGTCCCTGATCTCTAGGGTCTCACACTGTCCCATTTTTGCTGGTTGCCAACAGGTCTGGTGGTAGCGCTCCAGCTTGCCGTTGGTCTGCGGGTGGAAGGGCGTTGCCAGTATGTGTTTGATTCCCACCATGCCTAAGTAGTCCCTGAAGGCCCGGGATACATAGCCTGAGCCGTTGTCGCTCAGCAGCTTGGTCCGGTCTTCTATCGGCACCTGATCCATGCCGGTCCTGTCCACCGCCTCCTGGACCACTTCTATGAAGGAGTCGGAGGTCATGTCTCTTTGAAGCCTGTGGGCCAGGATGAATCGGGAGTAGTCGTCCATGACGGTGACCAGATAGTAGTAGCCCCAGCCCACCACCCTGAAGTAGGAGGCATCGGTGGCCCACATCTGGGGGGGCCGGTGGTCTTGCGATGGTACTCCTTACCCGCAGCCAGCCGCATCTCAGGTCTATTCACCAGACCCTCCCGGCGCAGGATGCGGTAGACCGTAGACTCTGATACGACCCATGTTGTCGGTGATCCATGCGGCCAACTGCCGGCAGCTCAACTCCGGCATATCCCTGGCTGCCGCCAGAACGGAGTCTACTTCCTTGGAAGCCAGCTTGTTCCACGGTGGCTTGCCGCCTCCCGTATTGTCCTCAAGTCCTTGCTGCTCCTTCAGCCTCAGCCATCGGTAGTAGCTGCTCCTGCGGATCTCGCGGCGGAAGCCTTCCGGCACGATACGAATCTTCTCTTCCGGGGTGTACTTGCGCCGAGTAGCAGCCTTAACTGTGCGGACGAAGGACCTGGCCGCCTCTGTGCGTTCATCAGCGGCCGCTGCTTTACCTGTTTCTGTTTGGGACATCTTTGGCTCCTCTATCTAAAGTACTCTACCTCATCCAAGGAGCTGACCCCACCCCACATCTCTCGGATTTTTCTACCCCCTCCGGTGTCCCATTATCGCTGACGACCTACATTTCAGGAAACCCGGTTCTCTTTCGAGTCTTCCCGGTACCACGCGGTGACAGTCGGCACACTTATTACGTAGGCGGTATCTAGGTTACTGGCCATCAACCGTGCGAGGTCAACTCTCGCTGAAAAACCCCTGCACGAACTGGATTGCGCGACGGACCGCATCATCGACGACCTCCGGCGATCCGGGGGGCTCTTTCCAACCGAGCTCAATGGATGCCGGACCGGTAAAGCCGACGCGGTCCAACTCACCGAGCATCGATTTCCAGTCAACTATCCCCTCACCTAGAGGGCACAAGTCAAAGACTCCCCTTTCCGTCGAAGCCTTGTCGATCAAATGGACGTGACCTAGGTATGGCGCCAGCGCGGTCATGTCGTCCTTGGTTGGTTCGGCGCCACCAGCGAAAAAGAGTAGAGAGATCGGATTATAGTTGATGCGAAGGTTGGGATGATTGAGCCGGTTTATCAACGCCACACACTGCTCTGCGTCGCTTAATAGATAACCCACGGTTTGGAGGCATACAACCACTCCCAGCTTTTCGGCAAGGTCCGCCAGTCTTAAGATGTTCTCGCAGAAGAGGTCGTCCACTTCGGTCCCGGCCCGTGATGTTGAGGCGGGTTGATGCTGCTGCTCATCAGCTATGTGGATGTGCTGAGCTGTACTCATGCGGCTCGGGGGTGGTAACGGCATATTTATTATGGGGATGTTCAAATCGGCCGCCAGTTGCAGCCGTGATGCCGTGGCTATCAGACCGGACTCAGTAGTAATGTCGGCGTGGGCACTGAAGCTGGCAGCGATCAGCCCGTACGATTCGAGCAAGCGCGACACCTTGTTGCTAGCGCCGGGTCCTAGTTGCTCGGGCGCTGTATGGTTACAAGAACCCACTGTAGCGCACAACTCCACGCGGGAGATACCGGCTCCAGCAATTCCACTCAGCGCCCGTTCCAATGGGAAATGGGTGTAGCACATGGTGTCGACGATGAGTTGCTCGGCCCTCATTTTTCAACCTCTTAATTAATGGTTAGCCCTGCTTTCTCGATTAAATTCAACGGGGGCCTCAGCCGAGGTCCCCGCGTCAAACATCATGGTACTCATCAATCGGCAGCCGGGCCTGTCACTAGGAGAACCCCGAAGATACCGGCCAGTCAATGCCCGGGCAACAATTTGACCGCCTAGTAACAACAGCCCGCTTGGCCTAGGCTCCATGGCACAAGCGAGCCGTGTTTTCTTCAGAATCCCAACACCTACACCACTTACGGTGCTGATCTCCTAGCGGTAAACATCTGCAAGTTCTGCGACCAAGTCTATATTACTCTGGTCGACCACCGAAGGCCCGGTCAGGACGTCACCAGACGGCAGGAACCCCGCTGTGTTGTATAGGTACAGCCAAATTATGGGCAAATAGCCCTGGAGGTAAGCCTGCTGGTCAATGGTGAAACTGAGCGATCCGTCTTTGAGATGCGGCGTAACGACATCACCAAGGTCGAAGCCAGACACGCCGACCGGGTTATTAAGAATACCCAGCTCCTTCAGTGCATCTATGACGAACGACGAACAAATGGCGCCGCCGCACACAATCCATTCTGTATCCGGGTTAGCTGCCATCCAGCCTTTGATTGTCTCGGTTGCCTGGGCGGGATCATCAGAGATGTCGACGAGGTCTACAGGAATACCTAACGGTTCAAGTATTTGTTGGACTCCTTGGGCCCGCTCGAGGAGGGGCCCGGCGGCTATCCGCTGCGAAGCGAATGCGACCCGGGCGGGCATTCCGAACCTGTCGAGTATCTCCTCTGCGGTGCGGTTACCGGCTATCGTCTCGTCTGAGCCTACATAGAAGAGATAAGGGATGCGCTCGTCCTTCGGTCTTGGGTCCCTGGCATTTACAGCGATCATAGGTATCCCAGAGTCTATCGCTGCCCTATAGACTGGGTCAGCTGCCTTCGCATCCGGGATACTTACTGCCATTCCGTCAGGGTCTTTGGCCGTGAGAATCTCTACGCGGTTAACTTGATCCTCAACCGAGTACTCAGTGCCTATCCAAAATTCTACTTCGGTGTTGGTATGCTCACCGGCAAGATTCGCAGCTCTCTCCATCATGTTCCAGAATGGATGCGGCCACGTGTGGTATACAGAGAAGAAGGTGAAGTCCTTCGGCCCTTCTTCCGTCTCCACCTCCATCATCTTCTCCACCTCTCTCGTCACCTCCACCTCTCTCGTTACCTCCACCTCTCTCGTCACCTCCACGACCTCGGGCACCGCATCATCGCCACCACCGCACGCGACTATCAACCCTAGTGTAACAATTGAAGCCATCACCGTCAGAATCGCAACTCTAAATAGAGTCATTCTCACGCTCCTTCTGAAATGTATTAGTCATGGGACTTCGAGATTGATCTAAGACCGCACTTCCCTTTTGCTTGTACGCGCTATTTTCCTTTGCGCTAGACGTTACCGCTTCGTGCGTAATTAGTCTGCGGCTTGAGGATTCTATTTCCATGTCGACGTGATTGTCAACCCTCAACCTTCGAGCTGATTTCGTCTATTCGGACCCGCGTACCGCGCTCTGCCGACAGCCTTATAGCTTCGATCACCAAGTCTACTGCATAGCCATCTTCGAACCCGCCGTCTGCGATGGGAACTCCTCTCGCCACCGCACCAACAAACTCGTATGCCTGGCCCACCCAAGTTTCGGTCAGGCCGTGGCCCAAACTGGAAATTGGGTAAACCTGAACGTCTTCGAAGTACGGATGAGCACCGGTAACTTTCACACGCGTGGAGCCCCTAGTGTCGTCATCGTTTCCGGATGTCCGAAAGAACTCAAATTCCGCCATGTGGTCGGCATTAAATTTGGCCGAGGCGGTCGAGCCAATCACACTAAACTCCAGCCCAGATACATGGCCAGGGGCCATGCGGCTCACTGCAAACGTCCCCACGGTTCCGTTCTGAAAGCTCGCCGTGAAAGAGGCGAGGTCGTCGGTATCCACGACTCCCAGTTCCCCCGTGACCATCCCCTTTTCATGACCTGTCACGTGTCCCGCCAGTATCGGACGTTTGTCGACGAATGTAGCCATTACCGAGCCTTGAACGCTCTCGATGTCCCCGAGCAAAAAACGAGAGGTGTCGATGATATGGGGCCCCACGTCGATGAGGGCGCCACCGCCGGCCAGAGCCCGTTTGAAGCGCCAGTTGAGAGGTAGCTTCTCATCAGCCGCGTAGTCAACTAGGTAGCTGGCGATGAACTGGCGGGTTCCACCGAAGTCCCCTCGGTCCACTGCCTTCTTGATGGCGGCAATGGCCGGCATTCTTCGGTTATTGAAACCGACGCAATGGACCACCCCGGCCCGGCGCGCGGCCTGTAGCATTGCCCACGAGTCCGCCACATTGTTAGCCAGAGGCTTCTCGCAGAGGACGTGCTTTCCCGATGCGAGCAGGGCCTCTACCGCCGGACGATGTTCGTGGTTGGGTAACGCCACTGTGACAGCATCTACATCTTTGGCCTCAGCCACCGCCTCCCACGATGTAGCGGTCCGCTCAAACTCAAATCGGGCGGCCACTTCCTCGGCCAGTGGCTCATGGACATCGGCCACTACGGCCAAGCGAACATTTGCCGGAATCGGGTGACGCAGGTCGCCAAGGCGCCGATAGGCGTGTGCGTGTAGCTGCCCAATTAGACCCGCTCCTATAACTCCGACCCTAATTTCCGGGAGTGCCGATCTGGTCATTAGGTTCCCCCCTCCAAGCGGGTGGCTAGTACCGCTTACATTCGTCTAATAGCTTCCGAACCGCCGGTGACAATCATCTCTGAGAGCTCTTCTTTTGTCTTTTCGTACTTTGCGTATGATCCGATCGAGGTCCCGTGACTGAGAACCACAAAACGATCCGCAACAGAGTACACTTGATGTACGTTATGCGTTATAAAAATCACTGCCACGCCTGCGTCCCTGGCAACCTCCATGAATCTCAGCACCTTCTCGGTCTCCGCTAGACTCAATGCCGAGCACGGCTCGTCCATGATTAACAACTTCGCCTGGTAGTAGATAGCTCGGCCGATCTCGATTGATTGTCGCTCGCCGCCGGAAAGCTTTGCCGCGGGTTCGTCCACAGACCTTATGCTAATCCCCACATTGTGCAGAGCCTCTCTTGCTACCTTCCGGGCCGTATCTAGGCTAAGGTAGGTAACGAAGCCAAAGCGTTTGGAAGAACCTTCTTCTCGGCCGAGGACGAAGTTGCGAAATATGCTCATGGTATCCACGATCGCCAAATCCTGGTAGACGGTTGAAATCCCGAGTCGCATCGCCTGCTTGGGGCCAGTCAACTTAATTGGCTGCCCCTCCCACACTAGCTGGCCATCATCGAGGGTGTGAACACCAGACAACACCTTGATCAAGGTTGATTTGCCGGCCCCGTTGTCCCCGACGAGGCCAACAATCTCCCCGGGAGATACCCCAAAGTCTACCCCGTCCAGCGCCGTTATGTGCCCGAAACGCTTTGAGATGTTCCGCGCCTCGATTAGCCATTCCCCGTTACGACTCATATTACTCAACTCGCTCCCCTAGATTGCGTCTTTCAACAGACCTGTTTATCATAACCGCGAAAACGATTAGCAATCCCACGAATCCGTCGAACCACTCGCCAGGTACTCCCGCACGAGCCAACCCGACCTGGATCATGGATACTATGATCACCCCTATAGCGGCTCCCAAGACCGAGCCGTATCCACCCCATATTCGGGTCCCGCCGATAGCGGCGGCAGCGATGATCTCCAGTTCCATCATCCGACCCCGGCCTGCATCTACGATCGCAAACCTCGCCATTTGAACGGTGCCCGCCAGTCCGGCCAGAAGGGCAGTCAAACCGAACAACAGGATCAGCACACGATCGGTCGGCACTCCCAGGTCTCTAGCTGCGCGATAGGAGCCCCCGGTGGAGAAAATCCAGTTGCCGATGCGGGTCCTTTGCAATAACAGAGTCCCGAGGACCACTACCCCCAAGAGCCACAGACACGTAACGTAGAGACCTGTCCCTAGACGATGGCTGAAAATCTGAAGTAGGGCGTCATCGCGATCGACCGGTACAAACATACCTTGGGAAATAACGAAGCCCACTCCCCGCCAAAGCAACAGCCCACCGAGCGTAAGAATGAAAGATGGTATACCGAGTTTCACGACGGTAAATCCCTGCAGGAGTCCAATCCCTAAAGCAATGACCAGCGCCAACGGCACCGCAGCCGACGATGGCAATTCAAGCATTAACTTGCTTACCAGTATGGCGGTCAACCCCAGTACTGATCCCACCGAGAGGTCAAAGTGCCCAGCGATGAGGAGAATAGCGACGCCCACGACTACGATTCCCCGCTCAGACGACAGGGTTATGATGGAGAATATCCCGGCCTTTGTCGCAAAGCCTTCCGACACGAATGCGAAGACCACAAACACCACAATCATGGCGAAGAACGCCGCCGTCTCGGGCCGGTAAGCCAGGAATGCTTTTAGACCACCGAGTACCGTCTGCTCGACGGGCGTGTCCATCTCTTTTTGTGCCATCAGCGCAATTCCATTATCGACCGAATCGCCGATGGCCTATGGTCAACTTGAATCAGTCTCACCTGGTGCTACCCCTCACTTAGGATGAGTTGCGACTGGTACGACTTGATGAGTCTGGACGTTCAAAAACGAGGTCAGGACGAAATTTCGATGTCGTGGTCTAGTGCCAGCTAGCGAATCTCGGCTCGTTCATTAGGGCTGAGCTCCGGCGTCACATGGATTTCGTCCATGGAGCGGGCTCTGCATTCAATTCTACGCCCTTGTATTCCAGAGCAGCCAGGCGGGGATAACTTCCGTAACAGGATAGACATCGCGCATCTCGACGTGATGGCTGATTTCATGGTCTGCCCCATTTTCGTAGCTCCCCCGATTCAGCTGCCCATATCTATAATCTGTGACAGCCAATTTGCGCCTACAAGTGTCTTCCTTGTTCCAAACGTATGCCGAGGCCACCCCTTTGACCCAGAATGTTAAGGAGGACCGCGCTGACTACTACCAAGCCCAAGGCTGCATCAAACCAAAAGTTGGGAATTAGCGCGTCGACCAATCCGACTCTAACCATTGAGATTATGAACACGCCTAAAGCAACGCCTACAATGGAACCGTAGCCACCCGCCATTCGCGTCCCACCAATCACTGCGGCGGCGATTGCGAACAACTCGACCCTTTCACCGCGCGTCGGGTCCCCCGATCCGAACCGCGCCAGTTGAACGATACCGGCCAGCCCGGCCAGCCCGGCCGAGCACCCGAAGAGCCATATCTTGGTAAGATTGACCGGCGTACCCATCTGTCTGGCTGCGGACTCGTTTCCCCCGATCGCGAATATCCAGTTGCCGATACGTGTCCTTTGCAAAACCAGGGTTAGAACAACCACCAAGCCTAGGAACCACAGGAACGAGACGTCTACAATGTGATTGGAGAAGGGTATGTCCACCCTGAATGAAAAAATATTAAGGAAAGGCTGGTCGTGATACAAATTGGGAATGGCCTGGGAGCCTGCCCCGGATCCCAATCCCCCCGACTCCCCCAGGGGGGGGATCGCGGCATTCGCGGTCACCAACGCAACGCCCCTCCACAACAACAGCCCACCTATCGTGAGAATGAACGAGGGGAGACCCAATCTGACGATGAGGACACCATGCGTAAGTCCGATTGCCACGCAAGTGCAGAGTGTCAATATAACTGCAATTGGTGCTGGGATACCGGCGTTCAGCTGTATCAACCCGACTAACGAAGACACTGCCAGTACCGATCCCACCGAGACGTCGTACTGAGCGGCCATCATGAGAAGACCGACACCCAAAGCTGCGATACCGAGCTCGGCTGTCCTAATAAGCGTGACGGTGACGTTAATAGGTGATACGAAGTCTTCGCCTATCACATAGCCGATCAGTATGAACAAAACGATGGCTACAAAGATGGACATAGTCTCCGGACGATAGGCCAGAAATTCCCTAAAGCGAGCTAGCGCTGGCCGCTGCAGTGATTCCTCGTCCATCTGTGCCGGTGCGGTCCGTTCAACAGGGGCACGGTTTCCCGTGCCGCCAGTCTCGTGTCTTTCTGTCACCGCGCTCCTCCAAATCCGGGAGAGAAGTCTAACAGACTACCTAGAGTCGGCTGCTAATCCTAAGTTATCCAACAAAATCTGGCGAGGCTATGACCTTCTTGATCTGGTAGTTTGTGATGTCATTTGCGAAATTTGTATGGCTTCCCCTTATCTTTTATATACCACGACGTATGTCCAGCAACTCGTTGATTAGCGCTGACTGGCCCACCTGAGCTGCTCCAGCGGTCCACCCTCCATCGACGGCCAAAGCCTGCCCGGTAACGAACGAGGCCTCATCGGAACTCAGCCAGATGACCGCGGCCGCAATTTCCTCAGGCTTACCTACGCGGCCCATCGGCGACTGGGTTGATATCTGGGCTGCCGCGTCGGGAGTCTCCTTCAAATACGCCTCGAATAGTCCCGTCCTCGTAATGCCTGGGCACACGGCGTTGATGCGAACGCCCTTGTTCGCGTAGTCTAAGGCAGCCGACCTCGTCAGGCCTACGACCCCGAACTTGCTGCTGACGTAAGCCGGGGATTCGGGGCTGCCTATCAAGCCGGCTACCGAAGATGTATTCACGATAGACCCACCGTTGTGGATAAGCATCTGAGGGATTTCGTAGCGCATGCAGAGCATCGTCCCTTTGAGGTTTACATCGATAACGCGGTCCCACTCTTCCTCTGATAGCTCTCCCACGGGGAAATGCAAATTACCGACGCCCGCGTTGTTGAAGGCACAGTCGATCCTGCCATACCGCTCGACGACGCGTTCAATGAGCGCCTCGACGTCGGCGGCCTTGGACACATCGGCATTTACGAATATTGCATCTCCGCCGGCATCAACGATTTTTCTAACCGTCTCTTCGCCGCCTTTAATGTTCACATCGGCGATAGTGACGTTTGCTCCTTCCCTGGCAAATGCCAGAGCAGTAGCCCTGCCGATCCCGGAGCTTCCACCTGTAACCAGAGCTACTTTCCCCTTCAGCCTCATCATTTCTCCCCACGCTAGCGTAAAGTTGTTGGCCCGCCAAGTCTAATTGTGCTCGTTATGTGAAGGCACCGTTTCAGGTTTTATACTATATTTCAATGTTACGGAGCCAGCAGGTTACCATCCGAGGCGTGCCCGTTGGTGGCATTTGGTCAAGAAAGAGCGTTGTCTAAGAAGCTCTTTGTCTCTACCGCAACCTCCCACGGATCTTCCATGTACCCGAAGAAAATCCCCTCGTACTCCATGGAGAGAAACCCGTCATAACCTACCTCCCGCAGCGCGCCCAGCAGAGCTCCGAAATCGATGACGCCCTTACCTAGGGAAAGATACTCGAATTCAGTGGACAACCGCATGGCCCCCTCTGGCAGTGGTGGAAACTCGAAACCGGCCGGGATTTTCTTGGCGTCCTTAACGGTGACATGTACGATGCGTGAGCCCATCGTTTTGACTCCCTCAGCGGGGTCTTCGTCCGCGATAAAAAAGTGGGTGGGGTCGAAGTCGACATATAGCTTGTCCTCACCCAAGTCGGCTAGTAGCCTGCTAAGGTCTGAGATACTGGCCACCATGCTCCCGACAACGGCCTTTAAGCCAAGGGCAACGTCCCGCTCTTCTGCATAGTGAATGCACGTGGCCAAGTTTTCTAGCAGCCCCGCCCAGACCCGTTCCCTGGACACTCCGTCGGGAAGTTGCCCGGCCAGGATATGCACGACACCTGTTCCCACATCTGTCGCCAGATCGATACAGCCCTTGACGTAATCCAGATGACGCGCTCTTTCCCGTGGGTCAGTGTCGACCAGGCAGTTTTCGTAGAAGTTGTGAGCGCTTATGGAGGAAATTTCCATGGCGTGATCACGCACCAGTTGGCTGATCTCGGCTCGCCCCGCGGTGCCGAGTTGGGGTGTGACATGAGCCTTCCACATATGAAGGTCTTGCGCGTTGAGCTCGATGCCATCGTACCCCAGAGCGGCTAGACGCGGGATAATTTCCCCGAGTGGATCGTTAAAGAAAGCTCCGCTGTGAAAACCGATTTTCACTACGTTTCTCCTAATTAACTACATTAAATACGGCTGAGTTGGGTCAACAATCAGGGGCGTATCTCCTCCTTCATGAACTTCAGATATGCGATTGCGAAGATAAGCGACGCTAGGGCCAAGAACCCGGTAATGTGAGGCCATACCAAGATCAGGCTCTGACCAAGTGATATCGGTTGGGGGCCGATGCCCTGAACGTCGTCCGTGCTGATGAAGCCCAGTGTGCGAACTTGGGGATTCAGCAATGGCTGTGTGGCTTCTTCATACAAGAAGGCTGGAGAGAATCGTTGTACCCGCTGCTCCCATTGTGCGCGATCCGCGGCCGCAACCTGGGCATCTTCTGAGTCTGAGACCGCCTGGTCAGCGATGGTAACCGCGAAGAAGGGAATGAAGAAGGTGAGCGCCAGCCAAACCCCGATGGACGCCAGGGCGGACATCACCGCTCGGTCGAACAGCAGCGAAAACAGAATCGAGAGGGCCAGCCACAGCGCCAGGTACACTAGGGTAGCGCCAAAATAGAAGGTGAGGCGGACCGCTTCGTTGGTACTTGGGGCTATGCCCAACGTGTACAATCCTATGCCGATGACGATAAGTATCAGGGATAGCAGGCTAATCCCAAGCACAGTGGCGCTGGCCAAGAACTTACCGTTGATAAGCGCGTCGCGGTGGATGGGTTGAGCCAAGATTCGGCCCAGTGTGCCTCTGCTACGCTCGCCGTTTACCGCATCGAAGCCTAAGGCCAAACCCAACAACGGTCCAAAGAAGCCAACAAAGAATAGAAAGGATAGCGGTGTGTCGCCTTGGGTAGTAAACAGCTTAAGGAAAGCAAACTCCAAGCTCAATCCGGCAGCCTGCTGCCGCAGGTCCTGCGTGGTGGTGTACGCAGCCCACGCTGCCGCGACGGCGATAAAGAGCAGCACCACAAAGAAAAGTCGGCTCCCAAAATAGTCAGCCAACTCCTTCCAGTACACCGCCGCCATCGTCAGCCCTCCTGGAAATATCGGAGGTAGATATTTTCCAGCACCGAGTCACCCCGTTGCAGGGAGAGCAAAGAGTCCCCATATTGCATAGCCACCTTAGTGATCTGGGTACGAGCCTCAGGCTGACACTCTACTGCGACCAGGTTGCCCCGGATCGATACCGAGCTGACACCAGGGATAGCATTCAGCGCATCCGGAAGCTCATTGCTGACCCGATCAAATTCCAACTCTATGACGAGTCCCTCACCTTCGCGCGATTGCTGGGCAAGTTCTTCAACTGTGCCCTGGACAACCATCTGACTCCGAGACATGATACCCACTCGATCACAAATGCGTTGGATGTAGTGCAACTGATGGGACGACACCAGCACCGTCAGGCCTTGGTCGCGGCTCATTCCGGTGATCAGGTTTAGAACGCCTTCGACGGTGGCGGAGTCGATGCCCTGGGTGGGCTCATCAAGCAGGACCACCTTCGGTCGCTTGATCAGTACATCGGCGATGCCCAGGCGTTGTCGCATGCCGCGAGAGTACTGTTTGACCGGCTGTGTGGCCCTTTCAGCCAGCCCAACATAGGCCAGCGCCTCATCTAAGCGTCTCAATGCCTCCCGGCGGCCGATGCTATTGAGACTGGTTGTGTATAGTAAGTTCTCTTTCGCCGACAACTCGCCGTAGAACCCCAGTGTCTCCGGCAGGTAGCCGGTGACACGCTTGACATCCCGGGGGTTCCGCGTACAGTCGGAGCCATAAACGCGAGCTACTCCAGCGCTAGGGGACGTTAGGCCGAGGAACATCATGATTGCGGTGGTCTTCCCGGCGCCGTTGGGCCCCAGAAACCCAAATATCTCGCCCTCCTCGATCTGGAGATTCAGACGGTCCACGGCGGTAAAGTCGCCATACCTTTTGGTCAAGTCGATGGCTTCGATCGCAGCAGTCATCTCCGCCCGAGCCTCACGAACAGTCCTCCCATGCCCGCGACCACCAACACCACGATTAAAATGCCAACCCATCCGAAGGACGTGGATCGGCCCACTGTTATCCGAAGAGATGCATCGGTTTGGGCCTCGAGCGCCGAGGCGAATATGTTAATTCTGTAGTCCCCCGGAATGGTCTTACTCGGTGGAGCGACGCTGGCGGTAATCTCTACCAGTTCCGTCGGCTCCAGGCGTGAGACAATCTTGGGGTCGAAGCTAAACTTCCAGCCTTCCGGGGCATTGGAGACGAACCGAACGTTGTCGAGCCCGGCGGTTCCCGTGTTGGCCAGCACCAGCTTGATGTCCGATTCATCGCCGGCTGTTGTCTTGGCATTCAGGCGGCCAGTCAAAGTGGCTAGGGATAATTCGGGAGTGCCAGTCAATTGTACCTGAATGGGCACCACCGCCGGATCAACACCCTCTGCGGTCGCCTTCAGTAAAATCGTGTATTGGCCGGGCGGGGCATTACCGGGTGGCTGTACCGTCACTTGTAGGGCTTGGTCGGTTTCGGCCCTCAGACCCAAGGAAGCTATCAGTGTATCCTGGAATGCGGGCTTGAATGATACCTGCCATCCAAGAGGCCCCTCGCTCTCTAGGCCAAATTGCCTATCTTTGAGACCGGTGTTCTTGAGGTCAACCCGGAACTGAAAGGAGCTTTCCTTGGTGCCGGTAAGGCCGGTGTAACGGGGCTCCAGTTGGACGATATCCCCTTGCACCGGCCGATCTTCCTGTGTCTTGGGCTTGCCCACGCTTACGTGGTACTTGAGTTCGTCAAAGGCGCGGTTCTCCTCGTCCAAAAACCCCACCCGGAAAGTGTAATCACCATCCACGACATCCTCGGGAACCAGAAAACGGAATACAAGGTCCTGGGTCTCGTCGCCTGGACGCAACTCGACTCTCCGAACCTCCACGTTCTTGAACTTGCTGTATACACCGGCGTTCCAGGCGTTGGGGCCCGCCAGAATCTGGATGTCCACTATCGTAGCCTCGTCGCCAGTGTTACTAATCGTCAAGTCCAAGTCAAAATCAGACGACTGGCGCGAGCCGACCGCGATACTGGTGTACTGGGAGTGAACGGTGATTGTTGTGATCGGTGCCTGTGCCTCCACCGCTTTAGAGAATATGAACAGGAACACAAGAGCCAAAGGAACCAGTCTGATCATAGTTCTTCAACCCTGACTTTTCGGAATATTCTTTACATGCGGCGCGCGGATTTAGCATATCGGCTGAGGGTCTGCGGATTATCGCGGCCTCCCGATTTGTGAGGTGGACCCGGTTAGTTGGACAGAATTAAGGCGGAGTTAAGTGAGGGTCTCGCCGCTCCCGCATATGATACCACGTCTGCTTCCGGCGACCACCTCCCAACTGTTGACTCTTCATTTTGGGGCGCCCGGCCCTCAGAGAACACAGGAGCAACCTTCGCTTTTACGTTGGCATGCATGCGGTTGCGGGGACGGCCAATGAGCACCTACAAGCATTAGATATCGAGAAGTTCGACCCCGACAGCCTAGTAGTGAGTCAAACTTGATTTAGATGGTAATGTGAAAGAATGGCCGAAGGAGCTACCCTGACTCTGGAAAGTATTGATGGGAGGTGGTGGTATGGTCAGGGAAAAGTATGGAGTCGGGCTGACGCCGGAACAGCGGAACCAACTCCAGCATCTGATTCGTGCAGGGAAAGGCTCAGCCCGGGTGATCATCCGGGCACGGATTCTGCTCAAGACCGATGAGGGATGGACCGCTCCCCAGGTGGCGGAAGCCTTGGATGTGGCCGAGGGCACGGTATTTCGGGTCAAGCGGCGCTTCGCCGAAGCGGGGCTGGAAGGGGTGCTGAAAGACCGGCCCCAAGCCCATCGGTACCGGAAGCTGGACGACCGGGGCGAAGCCCACCTCATCGCCTTGGCCTGCTCCGAACCGCCGGAAGGGCATGAACACTGGACCCTGCGCCTTTTGGCGGGCAAGGTGGTGGAGTTGGGGTTGGCGCCATCCCTATCCCACGAGACGGTGCGGCTGCACCTGAAAAAAACGCCCTCAAGCCGTGGCAGAAGAAGGAGTGGTGCATTCCCAAGGTGAGCGCCGAGTTCGTGGCCCACATGGAGGACGTGCTGGATTTGTACGCCGAACCCTATGACCCGCAGCGGCCGCTGGTCTGCTTTGACGAGACCTCCACCCAGTTGCTGGCTGACACCCGGCCCCCGCTGCGAGCCCAGCCGGGGAGACCAGCGCGGCAGGACTACGAGTATCGCAGGGAGGGCACCCGCAACTTGTTTCTGGCCTGTGAGCCCCTGGCCGGCTGGCGGCAGGTGGCGGTCACCGAGCGGTGCACCATGCAGGACTTCGCCCACCAGATGCGCTGGCTGGTAGATGAAGCCTACCCGGAAGCCCAGGTGGTGCGGCTGGTCTTGGACAATCTGAACACTCATCGGACAGCGTCCCTGTACGAGACCTTCCCAGCGGCGGAGGCCCGGCGCATCGCCCAGCGGTTGGAGTTTCACTACACCCCCAAGCGCGGCAGTTGGCTGAATATGGCGGAAATCGAATTCAGCATCCTGTCCCGAGCCTGCCTCAAGCAGCGCGCCCCCGACGAACCCGCCCTCCGGCGGGAAGTCCAAGCCTTGGTCACCCAGCGCAACGCCGCCGGGGCCACCATCCACTGGCGGTTCAACACCCAGGACGCCCGAACCAAACTCCATCGCCTCTATCCCTTTGATTCCTTGACCTGCCCCCCAAGAACTGGTCCAGGTGTAATGTTAGATCTGGGCCTGAAAAGGAAGGGGGTAAAGATGGCCAGGAGGAAGCATACGGCAGAGCAGGTGATCAACAAGCTCAGAGTGTCAACGCTGTCGCTGTCCAGCGAAAACGTCCGCCTAAGTGCTCAGGGAAAATGTCCGTTGGTGTGGTGCTGAGTTACTGAAAGGGTAGACCGTCTGGGAGTCCGGTTGATGGGCGGAGCCGACAACTCAACGTACTTCCTGACCGTGTTTCTGGAAATACCCAGTTGCTTGGCGATGCTCCTCAGGGAGACACCCTGTAGCTTGGCGTGGTGGACAGCTTTCCACAAGGCCTGCTTGCGCGGCGTTGCCTGCCTGGGCGGCGGAGTGTAAGAGGTGGGGCCGTTCTCATCATCCATCGGTTGGTCGACAGGTGCTCCCAAGGCGGCCAGGCGCTGCAGTTGTGACTTGGTGAGACCACGCTGGCTCAGGTTCCTGACCACCTGGGCCAGTTCGGGAGTAGGAGCCAGAGCCCCCTGGGCGGCCCGCAGCACTCCCGCCTTGGGCGGAGCCTCCTGGTAGGCAATCACTTTCCCCTCGTGCTGGACCATTAGCTGCCCGTCGCTCCGCTCCAGCACCTCCACCTTGACGCCGGCATAGCTGGACCGATCCTGATCGGGGAGCAGCTGCAGGGTGCGCAATTGGTACTTGACGGTGTTGTCCCTGGCTACTTGGCGCCCGTGCTTGAAGCATAGGACTCGTTCCAGATGCAGGGAGGAGTCCAGGGAACGATAGGCTGCCTGGACCTGCTGGGCAGGCACACGGAAATGGTTGTTGAAGTGGGGTAGGAAGTCCCGCAGCACGGCGTTGGCTTGGTCGATGGCGGCGGCTCCCGCCAGCCTGAGTTCGCTGACCAGCCGGTCCTGGAATGTGCCGGCCATGCGTTCCACCCGTCCCTTGGCCTGTGGCGAACGGGCAAAGATCTGTTCAATACCCAATTCCCCCATGGCCCGGGTGAACTGGGTTGGGCCCACGGGCTGGGTAATGTGCCGGGGCTTGCCGTTGAACTTGAAGACGCCGTGGCGATCGCCGTAGATGGCCAGGGGGATCCCATAGCTGCGTATGACTCCCTCCATCAGCAGGAAGTAGCCCCGGGTGTCCTCCTCCGGTCGGAAGAGAGCATTGGCCACCGTCCCGGTGGCATCGTCCACCGCCAGCAGCAGGACGAATCTGGGTCCTCTATCCTCCAGCCAGCGGTGATGGCTGCCGTCGATCTGCAGCAGCATGCCCTCTTGGGGCATCCGTTCCCGTCGGACCCTGTGCTTGGGAGGACGATGCTGCCTGGCGCTGGTCAGGCCATGGCGGTTGAGAAGGCGGCTTACCGTCTGACGGCTCAGGTGAATACCCTCCCGATCCGCCAGCACTTCGGTGAAGTGGCTGTGATTGAATCCGGCGTACTTCTCGCTGGCCAGAATCACCGCGGCGGCAGCGACATCCTCGGGGACCGCATTGCGGGGCTTGCGACCCCGGTTGCCGTGGACCAGTGCGGCGGCCCCGTCCCTCCGGTAGGCCGCTAAGACTCGCCGAAACTGGCGTTCACTGATCCCCAGAAGTTCGGCCGCCTGGGCCTTGGGCAGTTGAAATTCCATCACGCTGTTGAGTACTTGGAGTCTTGCCTGCTCTCGTTGGTTCAATGTCACGTCCTTCATAGACGGACATTTTCCCTGCAATTTACGGGGACGCTATCGTAGAGCAATGACATCAACGCCGGTTTAATTCTGACCCACCATCGCCGATCTAAAATTGACCCACCCCTGTCTGTTGCCGGCGATCGCCGGTTTAGTTTTGACCCACCACCGGAGTCCTTGAGCTTTCCGCGGTCGCTTCCCCTGATCCCACGCCGAATACTTGGTGTGAGCTAAACAATCCTGCTTGTCGTTTCTCCTTCAGCCGGTAGCTTTCGCCCCGGATGTTCAGCACGTGGCTATGGTGCAATAGCCGGTCCAGGATGGCTGAGGCGATGACCGTGTCGCCCAAGAGTTCTCCCCACTCGCCGAAGCCCTTGTTGGAGGTCAGGATGATGCTGCCTCGCTCGTACCGGGCAGACACCAGGGTGAATAAGGCGGTGGCCGAGTCCCGGTCATAGGGCCAGATGCCGAACTCGTCCACTACCAGCACTTTGGGAGCCAGGTAGACCCGCATGCGACGGTCCAGGCTGTGCTCTGCCCTGGCCCTGCGTAAATCCTCCATCAGGTCATATGCGCGGACGAAGTAGGCTCCATAGCCCTTCTCAATGGCCTTGAGGGCCAATGCCACTGCCAGGTGGGTCTTGCCCACGCCGGGAGGGCCAAGGAGCAGGATGTTGGTGGCCTCGGGCACAAAGGCCAGGCTGGCCATCTCCTTGACCTGCCGCTCGTCGATGGAGGGCTGGAAGGTGAAGTCGAACTGCTCCAATGTGCGCTGGAAGGGCAGGTGGGCCATCTTGGTCCTGGTGGATAGATAGCGCTCCCTGCGAGCGGATACTTCCACCTCCAGCAGTTCAGCCAGCATCTCCGGGTAAGTCAGCTGCCTGCTGGCGGCGGCGTCCAGAGAGTTCTCCAGAGCTTCCACGGCCTGCTTGAGGCCCAGGGTCTCCAGATGCTGGCGGGCCTGTTCCATGGCGATCATCGCACACCTCCGGAGGCGACCAACTCGTAGACCTCCAGCGGTCGCCGTTCCACCTGGCCCACGGGAACCTGCACCGCCAAGGCATGCCTGCGGGGCCTGTCAGATCCCAAGGGCAGTCCCTCCCACTGGTCAGGGAGGGTGAAGCGTTGGCCCGGTTGCTGTGCCCTGGGATGGACCGCTATGCGGTCCTCTCCGGCCCAGATCTCCACGGTGCCCAGACGTTGGCCCACCTGCACCATAGCGCCGGCCCATTTCCAAGGTACCCCGTATCGTGACCCTTCCCAGCTGACATAGCCATCCCGGGCCACCATTCGGTCTTCCCTCAGATACGGCGCCAGAGTGGACCGGTGGGGCAGCTTCCCCAAGTGCAGCCGCTCCTCGGCCAGCATCTCCCCAGGGATGCGATGGGTGGTGCCGTGGACCCGTAGATTGGCCACACTGTCGCACCACTCCAGAGCCTGCCGGTTCAGGTCGGCGTAGTCGGTGAAGCGAACGCTGGGCCACAGGTTGCCGCGCACGTACTTCACGCCACTCTCTACCTTGCCCTTCGTCTGGGCTCGGTAAGGCCGACACAGCCGCATCTCAAAGCCCACTCGCAAGGCAAAGTCCACCATCCGCCCGTTCCACTCCACATGCCCTTCGGCGTCTCTACCCAAGGTCACTACCTTGGCGTTGTCGTAGAGGCAGCGCCTGGGAACACCGCCAAAGTGCTCAAAGGCGTTGACATGACACTGGAGGAAGCTGCCCGTGTCCGCCCGCCTTACGAACTCGACGTAGATCGCCCGAGACCAACTCATCACCATCACGAAGGCCCAGATTCTGTGCTTGTGCCCCTTCTCTCCCACGTAGCTGAAACTGCCCCAGTCTACCTGGGCCTGCTCTCCCAGCGCTGTCTCGAATCTCACCGTCGCCTGAGGCTGCCCGCCTCGTTGCCGCCGCAGCGACACATAGGCCTTCAGAATGGAGTACCCTCCCCGGTAGCCCAGATCCTGCAGCTCCCGCCGAAGCACCACACAGTTCTCCAGCCCCTCGGATATCCGGCGGTCTATGTACGCGGTATAGGCGTCCAGCTTGGAAGCCCGACGCCTCCCGGAGTGGGCAATATCGTCTCCGGGGTGCTCAAGTACCGGCGCACCGTGTTTCGAGCAATCCCCAGCCTCTCCGCTATCTGTCGGGTCGAACGGCCAGCCCCCTTCATCTCGTATATCTCTTTCACTTCTCCCACCTTTATCAATCTCTCTAATGCACCTCCACGGATTCTCCGTAGATGATGCACCTGCTTTCAGGTGGGTCAATTCTATTTCGGCGATTTTGCTCATTTTTACATCGGCGCTAACAATGCCGGGAGAGAGGCCGTACAGGCGTTTGAACGTGCCGGATGGCTCTCCGTCCGGCGAGTCTCCAGCCATGTGATTCTTGCAAAGCCGGGAGTCCCGGCGATCCTCTCCGTACCGGACCATCGGACATTAAAGAGAGGCACGCTTAGGGGACTGATACGCACCGCAGAACTGACCGTGGAGGAATTTGTGGACTTGCTCCGGGACTGATTCGCCGCAGATCGAAAGGTCATTGGGCCTAACCCAACCCCCCGCTACCAAAACCGCATGTCTAAAAGGAGGCCCCAGCAGATAATGCCGGGGGCTTTTCTCATTTTGGCCTGAGTCTCTCCCTTGAGGGTGTTACAATGGCTTGGGTTCGGGTTGACCCCTTCAGGAAGGAGAATACGCGGTGACAATTACGATTACATTGACGCCGCAAATCGAGTAACGGCTGGAAAATGCGCTGAGGGAGTCAGCGGCGCTCCCAGCCCCAACCTGACCGGCATCTCTGGAGCGTAAATATGAACCCTCAGTTGCACGACGATATAGTGAGGTACATAGCAACCCGAGTCTGCGGCCAGCGGCTGATGCCCGACGCCTGGCGGGCAGCCTATGCCGAGGCCTTGGTCTACTTCGCGCTGCGCCGCAATGCCCCCGAAACCGGCTGGCGGCCCTCCGGGGAAGGGGCGCCCTGGGACTTGGAAAACGACGACCGCATCCAACTGCGGGTAAGGCAATCGGCAGCCCTGCACCCCCCGTCCAGTTCGGAAAATCCGGGCAAACCGCGGGCTCTGTCCTTCGACATACACCCCGGGAAAAAGGGGCGTCAAACCCATATCTACGTGTTCGTCTGGCACCCGGAAAGCGACCCGGATGTCGCCGACCACCGCGACGCCGAACAGTGGCGGTTCTGCGTAATGCCCGAGGACGAACTCCCCGAACCGGCACTGGAGCAAAAGACTCAGCGTATCTCTCTGACCCGGCTAAAGACGCTTGCGGCCGGCATCGGGTTGAAAACGGTCCCCTACAGCCAACTGGCCGCCGCCATAACCCGCATCGCAGGGGTCATACTGGAAGCCGACTTGGAAGACGCCCGTCTGTCCGACGAAATAATGGAAAGAGTCCGCAGGGGCGAGGAACGGGTCTATTCGTCCGGGGAGATATGGGCCGAGCTTGGCTTGGACGATTGAATACAACCATACGGCCAGAACTCAACTGCGGCGGCTTGACCGGCAAACCGCCCGGCTTATTGCCGCATATATGGACCGGGTCGGCGCCCTCGATAACCCGCGACGAAGAGGGAAAGCATTGAGCGGCCCGCTGGCCAGGCACTGGCGCTACCGTGTAGGAAACTATCGCATCATCTGCGACATTCAGGATGAAGTCCTGCGGATTTTAGTGGTGGAAGTTGGACACCGAGGCCAAGTTTACCGCTGATAACCGGATCGGGGTGGAGCAGTACCAGCGCGTCACGCTCATAACCCGGAGGCCGCTGGTTCGAGTCCAACCCTCGTTGCCAAGTTTGACCACGGCAACAACAACACTCTCGGAGTTGTCCTAAGGCCTTTCTAACGACTGGGTAAATGCCGTAAGGAGAATGCCAAAACATGACCAAGGAACCGTTATCCAGTATCAATAGAGTCGACCTGCGGAACGTGTGGCCGAACGAGGCGGTAGACTTCACGCCGTGGCTGGCAGAGAACATCTCCGCGTTAGGAGATGCGTTGGGAATGGATTTGGAATTGCAGGAAAGGGAGGCGGCAGTTGGCGGCTATTCGCTGGACATTCTGGCGACGGACCCCAATAGAAACCGGCCGGTCATCATCGAGAACCAGCTGGACACGACTGACCACGACCACTTGGGCAAGCTGCTGACCTACGCTGCCGGATTCGACGCAAACGTCGTGGTGTGGCTGACTCGAGAATTTCGAGACGAGCACCGACAGGCCTTGGATTGGCTTAACCAGCGAACGGGTGGGGACACACTGTTCTTCGGTATCGTGCTAGAACTGTGGCAAATCGATGGCTCTAAGCCGGCGCCTCACTTCAACTTGGTGGCGGCGCCTAACGATTGGCGGAAGGAGAGCAGCATCATCAAACGGGACCCACCAGCTATTTCCGAGCGGGGAGAGCGCTACCGGCTGTTTTTCCAAAAGCTAATAGACACGCTGCGAGAGGAGCACAAGTTTACCGGGGCGCGGAAAGCAGGACCGGAGAATTGGTACTCTTTTTCTGCGGGCTACGGAGCCGGACTGACTTATGGGGCTAATTTTACAAGGGATAAGCGAGCGCGAACCGAAGTGTATATTGATGTTGGTTCCGGTGAAGCCAACCTGCTACTATTAAGGAGTCTAGAAGAACACAAAGCCCAAATCGAATCGGAGCTTGGCCAAGCTTTGGAGTGGGAGCCGTTGGAAAACCGCCGCGCTTGCCGCGTCTCGGCCTTTATACTTGGCAGCATCGATGACGATGAAGAAACCCTCGCTAAAATACACAATTGGATGTCTGCTAATCTCCTCCGCTTCAAGAAGGCCTTCGACCCCCACCTGAGAAGAGAGTTGGGCCGTCGATAATGCGGTGCCAATAGTCCCGCCGCACATCTCCTCAGGTCTGAAATCCCAGCGCCAAGGCCACCGCCTGCTGTTGGAAGTCCAAGGTAATAAAGGTAATTTCGCGTGGGTCCGGGGCTACGTAGAGGGCAGTCGCCATATGCCACAGATCGGCCCCCCGCAGGTAGCCGGCAGACAAGACTGTTTCCAACTCCTGGCTCAGCGGCCGTTCAGGCATAATCCACTCGATTCCGGACATCGCCGCGGCGTCAAATTGCAGGCCTCTTCGTGCAAAGCCGGTCCGCATTTCCGCCTCGAGCAGGTTGGAGGACACCAATTGCGAGTACTGGGTTAACTGGCTGGAAACCGAATCGCCTCTAGGATCATCGAAGACCGCCGCGAGCAATGCGGAGGTGTCGACGTAAGCGATGGTCACTCGTCCCGTTCGGCCAAAAGCCACTCAACAGCCCCGGGCCAATGAGCCACTGGCTTGAATTCGCGGCGCGGCCCGCTGGAAGGGACCAACACGCCCCGCCGTCTCAACTCTTCGAGGCGCTCTTCGATAGTTTGCGACGCCTTCTCGATGGCGCGGACCTCCGCCACGGGCTCTCCGCGGTAGGAGATGGTTACCGTCCTGCCCTCTCGCACGTGCCTTAAGACCTCTGAAAACCGGGCCTTAGCTTCGTATGTCGAGTAGACCAAATCCATAGCGATATCCTACTAGTCAGACTAGTCATAGTCAACCGCATTTTAGCTCATTTCTCCTAGCTGACCGAACAGCGCCGCCGGGATTAAGCCGGCCCTCGATACGCATCTGTCGGTGGACTGATGTACCTTCCCTCCGCTTCCCCGGCTGCTATAATCGGGCGATGCGGGCCCCATCACCTTCCTGCTCTTGGTCTTGGCGGTGTCATTGCCAATCGGCTGCCAGCAGCCCCCCACGCCAAACGTCGAGGCCACTGTAGAAGCAGCGGTCCGAACGACGATAGCGGTCCCCACGGTAACACCTACTCCCGACGTAAATGCCACAGTCGCCGCCAGGGTAGCGGCGACTGTGGAAGGGTTGCCATCACCGACGCCAACGTCAATACCGACTCCGAATGCCACGCTGTTACCCACGCTGACGCCCACTTCTGCACCGACCGCCACACCTCGTCCGACGCCCACTCCTGCGCCGACCGCCACACCTCGTCCGACGCCCACTTCTGCGCCGACCGCCACACCTCGTCCGACGCCCACTTCTGCGCCGACCGCCACACCTCGTCCGACGCCCACTCCTGCGCCGCCCCCCACACCTCGCTCGACGCCCACTCCTGTACCCACTCCAACACCCACCCCGGCTCCTGTGCCGGATATCAAGGCCCTACGTCTATACGCACTGCAGCTTGTTAACCGCGACCGCACGGACCACGGCCTGCCGCCCGTCGTCCTCGGTGTGAACCCGGCGGCCCAATTGCACGCCGAGGACATGCTTGCTCACGACTACCTCGGCCATTGGTGGAGCGACGGCCGTAAGCCCTACATGGTGTACTCTCAGACCGGGGGCACGAGCTACGCCGCCGAGAACGCCGCCTACAGCGGCTTTACGGACCAGCAATGGCAGGATCAGAAGTGCGGCTCCCTGCTCGTCCGGTGCCTTGCTCCCAGCCCCGGTGAGGCCATCAGAGACCTCCAATGGGACATGATGTACGATGACGCCGGCTCGGACTGGGGCCACCGCGACAATATCCTGAGAGAAACTCACTGGGCGGTGAACTTCGGCATTGCTTGGAACGACAGGCGCGTCACCTTTGTTCAGCACTTCGAGGGCGGGGACGTAGAGGCTGATGCGCCTCCCTCCCTCTCGCCAAGCGGTGTGCTGACCCTCTCCCTCTCCAAGCGGCGTGCTGGAGTTGAAGTGGGAGACGCGGTCACCGTCTACTACGACCCCCTGCCCACGCCTAAAACGGCTCAGCAGCTCGGCGCCCTTAGCAGCTATTGCGTCGGCGGAGGGTTCACCACCGAATGCGCCGAGCCGGTCGCTCGTATCCTTGGGCGACCGGGGCCGGGGCTTTTCTATACGGACCTATCCGATATCGACGTTGTCGCGGGGGTTTGGGAAGAGACCGCGGACTCGTTCAGCTTCACCGCATCTTTGGGCAGCCTAGCGACGACTTCCGGTGTCTACACCGTCACCGTTTGGCACAGAAGCGAAACCGGCTGGCTTACCGAGGTCCTGGCACAGCTCTCGGTAATACAGTCCTGAGGCCGGTCGGCCGAGAGACACGCTGGCCATCAGCCCCTCCACCGGCACCAACTTTTGGGCTACCGGATCGACGCTCATGAAGACACCTTCCAACGCCAGCGCGCCCAACAGGGGCGGCGTGCCTTCTTCGTTGAAGATGACCAGGGTAATTCTCTCCCTGCCCTCAACCCGTACCCAGGTCTGGCCGACGTCCATCAAGCGCGTCTCGCCTTGAGCGAAGCGGAACCGCCGCCGCGCCATCGGCGCCACACCAAGGTCCCGTAGTACCGAAGCGGGTACTGAGGTTATCGAAGCTCCGGTGTCAACCAAGGCGTCCAGCGCGGTCCATCGCGCCCGGTCCGGATCTCCAACGGCGATCTGTACTGAAAACGTTCCCATGAAGCTTCGATCCTTTATCTCAAGCAGGTGAGGTATGTATAGCCCTTATTCCCAGTGCCCACATCGTATCACCAAGGTCAACGCGCTGGCTCAGGGCGGTTTTCGACCGGTGGATAAAGCCTTGTTCCGCGCAACCTGACACTAGCCAGCCCGCTGGCGGATTCGACACAGTTCAGCCGGAGTGATAGCATATTGCCGCCGCAGCGCCGGAGTACCGGGGCGGTGAAATGCCAAACCACTGGGGAGTGCCATGGCCGGTGAAGGCTTAGATTACTCAACGTTGTTCAACAAGGGCATTCCTCCTCCCGCAGGCCGGTGGCAGGGCCACCCAAAGTACAACTTCATCGGCGGTCACAGCGACCCGGAACTGGAGCCCATGGAGCAGTTCATCGAGTCCGCTGCCAATGTGTTCGGAGGCGACCCGCGAAACGTCTCCATGTATAACTTCGACGGCGGCCCCCAAGGTATCATGCCTCTGCGCCGCTTCTTGGTCCAAAAGCTGGCCGCTCACCGGGGTATTCACGTCACTCCCGACGAGGTCCTCATCACTTCCGGTTCCGGTCAAGCCATCCATCTGATCAATGATGTTCTGCTGGAGGAAGGGGATACCGTCATCCTGGAAAGCTTCTGCTATGCTGGCGTGCTCACCAACCTGCGGCGCCGCAACATAAACATAGTCGGCATCGACCTTGACCAAGACGGGATGCGAATGGACCAACTGGAGCGGGCGCTAGGGGAGCTGAAAAGCAAGGGCATCCGCCCCAAGTACATCTATACCATACCAACCCTGCAAAACCCCACTGGCACGGTGATGTCTATGGAACGCCGCCGCCGGATGCTGAGCCTCGGCGAAGAGTACGCTGTCCCTATTTTCGAAGACGAGTGTTACGCCGACCTTATCTTCGAAGGCCAGTGGGAGCACGCCATCCGCTCGTTGGATGATTCTAACCGCGTGCTGCACATCGGTTCCTTCTCCAAGTCCCTGGGACCGGGAATCCGTTTGGGCTATGTGATAGCGTCTTGGGATGTGATGAGCCGGTTGCTCTCCTGCAAAACCGATGCCGGCACCGGCGTCATAGGCCAGATGATCGTGGCCGATTATTTCTCCAATCACTATGAAGAACACATACAGAAGGTGCGGGCGAGCCTCAGACGCAAACGGGACACTCTCGTTGCCGCGCTAAGAGAGCATTTTGGACCCAATGTTGAATTTGAGCCACCCCGAGGCGGTATGTACCTCTGGGTTAAGTTGCCCGGAGGAGTCGATTGCCGCGAGTTCGTAGAGCCGGCCCTTAGAGAGAGTATTGTCTTCAATCCGGGGCCGGACTGGTCCGCTGACCCGGAGGCTGCCGCCAACTACATCCGCCTCTGCTTCGCTTTTCCATCGGAAGGTGAGATATGGGAAGGGGTGGAGAAACTGGCTCAAGTGTTCCAGCTTGAAACCGACGCGTCCTAGTGCGCCTTTCGCCAGGGACGAACCGTAAAAAACGCACCTAGGTGACCGCCGATGCCAGTAAACTTTCGCATCTGCACCGAGGACCTAGTGCCTGCGATCCGGTCCCTAGAGGACTATTTCCGGGAGGGCGGGACCTCAATAGTACAGGCCGCGTTCAAGCATACTTACTTCATCGATCCCGAAGCCGTCCGCAAGAAGACGCCCTACTACGAGAATAGAGCGAGACGCAGCCGGGAACACTATCCAGGAATTGACAAGGGAAAGGAAACCAAGTGGAAGGCCGGCGACGGAAGTCCCTTGCTAATCCGATTCCGTGAGGCCCCCAGTACCACTCCAAAGTCGGTACCAAATGGACAACGGGTACCCACCCTTCCAATAACCCTGGACCCCTCCAACTCTGAAGATTTCCTGGCCGCTCTTCTTCGAACGAAAAAGGCTTGGTTGGAAGTTTCATATCAGGACGGGCGAAAGGAAGTGCGACCCTGGGAGGCGAACCAGATGAAGCCCACGTCAAATGTCATTGGAAACCTCAGGAGCAGGCCGGAGTTCCGAAAGGACACCTGGCAGAAGCACGGCATCGCTAGTCTGAGAGTCAGCATCGAGCAACCCGGCGGCAGACAGAGATGAATGAAAGGCCCCCCGTTTCCCCGCGCCGGGAAAGAATCAAGACCCGTCTATGAAGATTAGACCGCAGTCGGTGGATGAGGTCCGCATGCCTTTAATCGCGCTGTACTCCGGTGAGTTGTACCACTCTTTCATACGAGCCATACTTTCGAACTCTACCACCACCACGCTGATGGGGGACCAATCCCCGTCGGCCACTTCAATCTTGTTCCCTCCCAAGACGAACTTACCGCCATACTTCTCGACGCTAGGGCCCGCCAGCCCCTGATATTCCGCATATACCTTTGGGTCGTTTATACTCCTCACCATTCCAATTCCGTAGGCAGCCATACCATCCTCCAGTGTTTTTGTCTTTTTCGCGCTTGACCGCTACCCCCCCCTCACACCTCCAGCGGCGTATCGTCGCGATTGGCCCACTCACCCATGGAAGCGTCGTAGTTCTTGGCCTCGCCGAATCCTAGCAGCTTGAGGACAAACACGCCGTGCGCCGCACGGATGCCGCCCTGTCAATAAGTGTAAACCTTCTTCTCCGGCGTGACGCCGATGGCTGCCAGAGCTTGGCGAATCTCCCCCGGAGACTTGAAGCGGTGGGTCTGCCGGTCCATGACGTTGAACCACTCCAAGTGGACCGCCCCGGGGATGCGCCCGGACCGTTTATTGCCCCGGGCGTTGCTCCCGTCCCACTCGCCGTCGCTGCGCACGTCCCAAATGACCACGCCGGCCATGTCGCAAGCGGCTTTAAGCTCATCCACCTTCACCATGACGGACTCGTCCTCTCTAGGGGTGAAGGTGACGTTGGGCGGGGGCTTGGGCCTGTCGAAGCTGACCGCCCGGCCCTCGGCGATCCACCTGCGCCACCCTCCATCCAAGACCTTCACGTTGCTATGGCCGTAGTAGTTCAAAGCCCACCAGAGCCGGGCCGCGGTCAGGCTCTGAGAATTATCGTAGGTGATTACCAGAGTGTCGTCACCGATTCCCAGTCCACGGCACATGGCCGTGAACTGTCCGGGGTCCATCAGGTGCACACGGCCGGTGTCCGGGTTCTTCTCATAGTTGTCGGGTACCAGGACCGCTCCGGGTATGTGCCCCCGGTTGTACCCGGCCTCCACGTCGCAGTCCACCACTACCACGCCGGCGTCGTCCTTGTGCGCTTCAACCCACTCCGTATCCACTAGATATTCCGGATGGGCGAACCCGTCTTGCGTCATGCTTCCTCCTTAAGACCCGGCTTCAAGCTCCTTAGGCAAGCTGACTCAGGGCCGTTCCAGCCGAATCCAGCCCAATTTTAGGCTGCGGTGCCGGCGGGGTCAATCTAAGCGCAGGGCAATCGCGTTGGGCATCAGGCCCTGGCCTCTCCGGCGAATTCACGTGCGACAGCCTGGTCCAAGCCGGAGCTCAACTTGTTCCTGCCCAAGCTAGAAGCTAGAATATGACCGATTTCCCGACGGTTAGCCGGCTATTTTGTATTGAGGGCGCTATATGGTACAGCAAGGACAAATCGACCACTTGCTCCAAGAAGGCGGCGAGATCCAGCCGCCGGCCAGTTTAGTCCGGCAAGTTTATCTCCAAGACTTCGACGGGGCTTATCAGCGGTCGGTTGAGGACCCGGAGGGTTTTTGGAGCGAGGCCGCATCCGAACTGGACTGGTTCAAGCCTTGGGACCGAGTCTTCCAGTGGGACTACCCGACCTTCAAGTGGTTCTTGGGCGCCGCCTGCAACATCACCTACAACTGCTTGGACCGGCACCTGTCGGCGGGGCGGAAAAACAAGGCCGCGTTCATCTGGTTGGGAGAAGACGGCTCGGAGCGGACCTTCACTTACGGCAGGCTGGCCCAACTGGTCAACCGGTTCGCCAACGGCCTCAAGTCCCTGGGTGTCGGCAAAGGCGACAGAGTGGTCATATACATGCCCCTCACTCCCGAGGGGGCCATCGCCATGCTGGCCTGCGCCCGAATCGGCGCCGTGCACAGCGTGGTCTACGCCGGCTTCAGCGTCGGTTCCTTGCGAGACCGGATTCTCGACGCCCAAGCCAAGGTCTTGATCACTGCCGACGTTGGCTACCGGCGGGGCAAGCGGGTGGACCTGAAAGGTATCGCCGACGAAGCCGTGTCCGGTCTCGAAACGCTGGAGCACGTCGTGGTTTGGCGCCGCGAGGATAGCAGCGCGCCCCTCGAAGCCAAGGAGGTGGACTTCGACGAGTTGACCGCCAATAGCAGCGTCGATTGCCCTCCGGAAGTCATGGACTCGGAAGACCCCTTGTACGTCCTGTACACCAGCGGCACCACGGGAAAGCCCAAGGGCGTGCTTCACGTTCACGGAGGCTACATGGTAGGTACCTACTACCACTTCAAGACCTTCTGGGACGTCAAGGACGACGACGTGTTCTGGTGTACGTCGGATATCGGTTGGGTGGTCGGCCACAGTTACATCGTTTACGCGCCGCTAATTGCCGGCGCCACGACGGTTTTCCGCGAAGGCGCCATCGACTACCCCCATCCGGGGTCTTTCTATGAAGTAATCGAGAAACACGGGGTCAACGTGATATTCACCGCGCCGACGGCCTTGCGGATGCTGATGCGCTACGGCGAGTCCTATCCCCGGCAGTATGACCTGCGGTCTTTGCGCTTCTTGACCTGCGCCGGTGAACCGCTGAACCCGGAAGCGCTCCGTTGGACCTATGAGCACATATGCGGCGGCGGCGAATGGGGCCACGTGGTGGACAACTGGTGGCAGACCGAGACGGGAGGTCCCTGTCTGGGAACCACGGCGACGATGACGGTCAAGCCGGGGCGGGTCGGCAAGGTCCTTCCCGGCGCCGTCATGGACATCGTGGACCGGGAGGGCCAGCCAATCACCGAGCCGAACAAGGGGGGCCTGCTGGTCATAAAGCGCCCCTTCCCCCACTTCTACCGCACGGTCTACGGCGATCCGGAGCGCTACGCCCGGGACTGGAACACCATTCCCGGCTACTACTTCACCGGCGACGTGGCCCTGCGGGATGCCGACGGCTACTACATGGTGGTAGGCCGGGCCGACGACGTGCTGAACGTGTCCGGCCACCGCATCGGCTCCGCCGAGGTGGAGAGCGCGCTGGTGTCCCACCCGGCGGTGGCCGAGGCGGCGGTGATCGGCAAGCCCGACGAAATACGCGGCGAGTCCATCAAGGGCTTCGTCATTCTCCGCATGGGCGCCGACCCCTCTGAAGAAATGATCGGTGACCTGAAGAGCCACGTCCGCAAAGAACTGGGCCCCATCGCCGTACCCTCGGAACTGGAGTTTACGGCCTCGCTCCCCAAGACCCGCTCCGGCAAGATAATGCGCCGCTTGCTCAAAGCCCAAGAGTTGGGCCTAGACCCCGGGGACATAACCACGCTGGAGGAGTAGGGGGAGGGCCGCCATGCCCCAAGAGAGGGGTTGTGGTGGCAGTAGGCCTATTTTGACGGGCATACATTGGGTGGCTAAAATTTGGGATGAATGGCCGAGAATTCATCCGCCGGGCCCGCCGCTACGCCAGGGCCAACGGGCTGGAATGGAATTTTGACCCAACTCACGGCAAGGGCAGCCACGGAACGCTGACCATCGGCAACCGCAGGACGCGGGTGCAACACGGCGAGATTCCTCTGAGAACGCTGCTGGCGATGCTTCGCCAATTGGGAATTAACAGGCGGGAGTTCTAAATATGCGATACGCCTATCCTTGCAACATTAAAGGCAACGAAGCCGATGGGGACGGGTTCGTAGTTACCTTCCCCGATGTGGACGGGGCTATTACCGGCGGATTCACGTTCAAAGAGTCTATCATCCTTGCCGAGGATTGTTTGGTGGTCTCTTTGGGGGCCTGTATGGACTCCCAAGAGGAACTGCCTACCCCCAGCCCGCTGGCCGAGGGGCAGGAGTTGATAGCCGTCCAACCGCTGGTCGCCGCCCAACTTGACCTCTATACCGCTATGCGGGAGCAGGGGATTACCAAGGCAGACCTAGCGAAGCGGCTGAGCGTCAGTGAAGTTGTCGCCGGCAAGCTGCTGGTCCTGGACTACTCCACTCCCATCGGCCAGGTGACCAAAGCGTTGGAGGCTGTGGGGCGTAGCCTGGCGCTGGAAGACCGGATAGCGTGATTGCCGACAGGGAGGTCAAGATACCGCCATGCTCGACGACTTGGTAAACATTATCCAAACCCTGCAGACCCGCATCAGCAGCCACGACGCCACCCTTCGCGAAAACGAGACTCGCACCCGCATGACGCTGATCGACCCGCTGTTGCAAGTCCTGGGTTGGGACACCGCCGACCCGTCACTGGTTACGCCGGAGTACCGAGTTGATGTAGGATGGGCAGACTATGCCCTCCGGAGTGCAGGGAACAAACCAGCCGCAGTCATAGAAGCCAAACGGCTCGGATCATTTGTTGAAAACCACTTGGAGCAAGCGGTGGGCTATTGCATTCAGCAAGGCATTGCATACGCAGGGGTGACCGATGGCAGTCACTGGCAATTGTATCGAACTTTCGAACCAGTGCCCTTGGTAGAAAAACTCGTTCTAGACGTATCTATAACCAGCGCACCAGCCCACGAAGCCGCCCTTAAGTTGCTCTTGCTGTGGCGGCCCAATCTACAGTCTGGACAGCCTGTGGAGGCCAGTGAGTCGATCTTCTCGCCGACTAAGAGCCCGGCTCCATCGGGGTCGGGCAGTATCAAATCACCCACTAACTCTCCAAGCAGCCAAGGGTGGATATCCCTCACCAGCATTGAGACTCGCAGCAATGAAATAGTAGGTAAGCCTCGCGGTTTGACCCCATCAGAGTTTCGTCTTCCCAATGGGGATGAAAAGCAAATTAAGGAATGGTGGCACATACTTCGGGAAGTAGCGGAATATTTGATCAGTATGGGCAAACTTACTCCCATCGAGTGTCTCATAAGAGAGGGCCAGAGGGCTTACTTCATCCGTTCCGAACGGCAACCTGACAAGGCAGGGAATTTCGGCCACCTTCACCAGTTATCAAACGGCCTTTTCCTCACGAGAACCAATACGGGGGCCGGGTTAGTCAACAATGCTCAGTTCCTGATGAAAAGGTTCGGCGAGGATGTTGCGGCAGTCCAAGTTAAGTTCAGTTGATGGAGGAGGCAGTATAGAGCAAGGCAACTGTGATATCCTGATGATGGACCCGACGGAGTGCGAATTGTCGACTATCACCTATAACACTATTACTTCTCACGACCCCACCAGTGGCCTTGGTACCGTCAAAGTCGGATCCGTGAGTGTTCCCACGGGCCGCCCTCCCAAGCTACCAACCAAAACAAAGACCTCATCGCATCCTTGGGCTACGTCAACGTCCCCGAACACCGCCCACCAACCCAACCGGGGGAGATGCTTTTGGAGGAATTCCTGAAGCCGCTGGGCATAACCCAACGTCAACTGGCCGGCGACATCCATTTGCCTTACCGTCAGGTAAACGGCATAATCAACCGCCGACGCCCGGTTACCCCGGCCATCGCTCTGCGGCTGACCAGGTATCTAGGCATGTCGGTGGGATTCTGGATGAACCTGCAACTGGCGTGGGACCTGTATCACGCCGCCCAGTCCGAGACCGCGGCGTTGAGCGAAATCGAACCGTTCCCCCGCCCGGACTTGGAGCAACCCGACGCGGACGAGAATCAAGCGGTCCGGTAAACACCCCACCCGGACACACCCAGCATGGGAACATTCACCGTCCCTATCCAAATAGCCAACCTGAACGACGGGCCCTTCGTTGACGTTACCGCCCTGGTAGACACCGGCGCCACCTATACCACCCTTCCCGCCAGCGTCCTGACCCGCCTGGGAATCCAGCCGGTAGAACGCCGCTTATTCCGGTTAGCCGACGACCGGCAAATCGAATACCCGGTTGGGCAAGCCCGGCTGCGGCTGGATGGGCGGGAGTTGATAGTGTTGGTGGTTTTTGCCCACGAAGACGCCGAGCCTCTGCTGGGCGCTACCGCGCTGGAGATTTTCGGCTTGGGAGTAGACCCCTTAGACCGGCGGCTAATTCCCTTGCCCGCCCGGTCGAGGTGAACTGTGGGGCGCCTTTGCGGTGTTTGTCGACTCGGAAGGCAGCGAGTTACTGCCGGTTGAGGGGGGCTAGGCGGGCTTTCCGAAAGTGGTCTGGACGACGGCCCGGGCCTCATCCAGGCCGATGCCGCTGGCGGTTGCGCATGGGCTGACTTCTTCCATGATGGCGTCTACGTCGCCCAGCAGCATGTGCTTCTTGTACAGGTCCTCGTGTTCAATCCCCAAGGACCGGCCCACCACCGTCAAGTAATGCTCCACCTTCAGAGGGTAGTCCCTTTCGTAGGCGCACATAGCCCGCTGGCACCCGTGGTAGAGGGTGGCCATGGTGTCGGCGCCGGCTTCGATTGCCGCGTCCAATGACCCGGTGATGAGACCGTCCCACTCCTCGGCGCCCAGCGTCTCCCGGGCCGCCGCGGTGCACTGGCGGCTCAAGCGCGGGTCGCTGCCAACGTCGGCCGTCTCCACGCCGGGAAGCAAGCCCAACAGCTTCTTGGCGGACTCGGCTTCCAGGTCCGACTGGGCCCTGCCGGTGTGATAGTGAAGCGATACCTTGGTGGGCGGCTGGGGTCGGAAGTCGAGCCGGTTCCGGTTTTCCACCAAGAACTCGGTGACGTGCTGAAACTCGAAGTCTTCCCGCATGTCCATGATGTCATCGTAGAAGTAGACACACGACGGACACCACATGACTACCCTTTCCGGTTGAAACTTCTTGAAGTTTTCCACCGTGGTCCGCGCCATGGACGCCGCGGCGTCGCCGTGTCCATTGTTGTGGTGCTGGATACCGCAGCAGTAGGAAGCGCCCCCCACCGACACGAAATCTACGTCCAAGAGCTTGAAAACGTCGGTCACCGTGCGGATGAGGTGGGTCGTCCTCAAGACGTTGCATCCCAGGTACAACACCATCCGGGCGGGCTTGACTTCCCCTTTGGGGGTGGAGAGGACCCACTCCCGCTCCTCCGGGACCGATTGCAGCCCGTGGAGGACGTCTATCTCCCGATAGTATTTGCTGTAGAAGGTCTTGTCGCCGCTTCCTTCGCCGCTGTGCCCTGAGGTCATCGTTCCTCGCTGGCCCGCCCCGGTCGATTTCCGGGGCGGTGTACCCGTTTTTTGGGGCCGCCGCAAGTTAGAGGGAGGCCGAACAACTTGGCCGGGCTGGTGCGAGTGTAGTGGGCGGGTTGCGGGATGTCAACGAAAGCAACTCGAAAACGAAGACCCCCGGTTTGAGCCGGGGGTCTTAAGGGGTGCCGGGGTTGGTGCGGGACTAGTCCTGCTGGCCGTGGTGAAGCACCTTGAAGTAGTTGGTCATGGGATGTTCCTTGGCCAACCAATCCAAGGCTACGTCAATG
Organism: Dehalococcoidia bacterium; assembly: GCA_965197665.1. GTDB lineage: Bacteria > Chloroflexota > Dehalococcoidia > Lucifugimonadales > UBA3495 > CBDANO01. Next base: position 542,166 of record CBDANO010000005.1, on the reverse strand, counting down.
AGACTACCGGCGAAGGAGGAGACCAGGACGACGTAAATGTGAAGATTGAAGTAGACCAGTCCTTCGCTGGGGTTGCTGGCCAGGTGGTTCACCCAAAGGGCCTCGCCAATCACTACTCCCAAGAGTGGGAACACCGCCATCCGCATCCAGCCCGTGTATTTCCGACCAAGCAGAGTGTACCACACCACACCCATCCCGTAGCTGAGCGCTATCAAGTAAACGACAAATCCTAGTTCAGGCATGGTTACCTCCAAAAAATCGTAAACCACAATGTGCGTTGATGATCACATCCCACTCCGCGACCCTCTATTGTCTAGGCTATCACCCCCTTTCGACGATACTTGTTCAGGATAGTGCGCAAGTATAGCCAAGGCCGTAAACCTTATTCCTTTGTTTCTTATGCGGATTTTTAGCAATTTTTAAGAATTTTGACAATCTTCTCCCAAAACCCTAGATGGCTTGCGGCCCCAGAGTCCATAGCCAACTGTGCCGGTTAGCCCTGTTTCATCAACCCGGCGGGGAATTTGCCGGGGAATTTGCCGGAAAATTTGGTAGCTAGGAGGGCCGTGTTAAAATCCGATGATGGCAACAGATGCGCCCATGGCCGTACACCATCTTGACGTAAACGACCCCTAGTACGCCGAAAGCGCCGCCGAAGTCCTGCGCCGGCATGAAAGTGCCGACGCCGAGGCCAACATAACCAGCGCGGTGCGCGGCTTTCTCATCGCTACCGGCTTGGCCAAGCCGACCGAGATGGACGAGGAGTTTCCTCCGGGGGATGGGTCTCGCCGGGCCGTCGATTTGACGGCGTTGGACACCTTCGTGGAAGTTAAGCGAAGAATCGGTACCACCGGCGGCCTCGCCCCCAACCCGGAGTACGTCCAACAACTCGACGACTACCTGGAAGCCTCGGCCCAAGCCGGCAAGGGGGTACGCACCGGCGTACTCACCGACGGCAAGTACTGGCTGCTACGCTGGCCCGGCGCCGGCCCGGTCAGGACCGTCCTCCCCTACGCCTTCACCCTGGAAGGCTCGGACCGCTGGATCAACCTCTACGAGTGGCTGCGGGACCGGGCCTTGGTCTCTCTGGAGAACGTCGTCCCGGACCGGGACGCCATCAGAGACCACTTCGGCCCCAATAGCCCGTCCTACCAGCGGGACGTCGATACCCTTTCCGCTCTGTACCGGTCCTACGCCGGTTATGACACCATCAAAGTGAAGCGGCGGTTGTGGCACGACCTGCTCCGCACCGCTTTGGGTGAGATCGCCGGCAGCCCGGAGCAGATGGACGACCTATTCGTTCGCCACACCTATTTGACCGCGGTCATCGGCATGGTGGTGCAGGCGGCCTTCGGCGTCGACATCCGGGGGCGGGCGGCCAACGACCCCGCCGACTTGCTCCACGGGCGCGAGTTCCGCAGCAAGACCGGGCTTCAGGGCGTGGTGGAGTCGGACTTCTTTGCTTGGCCCACCGAAGTCGGCGGCCAGAACCTGCTCAAGACCATAGCCCACCGGGTGGCCCGGTTCGACTGGCAAAAAGCCCCCACCGACATCGCGGCAATCCTCTACGAAACGGTCATCCCGTCCGAAGAGCGGCGCGCCCTGGGTGAGTACTACACGCCGGACTGGCTGGCCCGGGCCATAGTCCGCGAGTTGGTGGCCGACCCGATGGACCAAAGCGTCTTGGACCCGGCCTGCGGCTCCGGTACCTTCATCGCCGAGGCCGTTACCCACTTCATCGAAGCCGCCGACAAGACCAACCTCGACCCAAAGGAAAAGCTGGAATGGCTCCGAATGTCCGTCGCCGGCATGGACGTGCACCCGGTGGCGGTCCACTTGGCCCGGGCCGCCTGGGTCCTGGCTGCTCAGCCGGCAATCAAGGCCGCTTTCGTACACGGCTTGTCCGACAGCATCACCGCGCCCCTCTACCTGGGGGACGCCCTTCAACTTCGGTTCCGCACCGGGGATATGTTCGCCGGCGGCGTAGTTGCCATATCGATGGAACGGCGGGAGGAAGAGTCCCCGGCAACAACCTTTGGTGAAGGAATCGAAGTCCTTCAACTGGTCTTTCCGGTAAGGCTGGTGGACCGGACCGAGAACTTCGACGCTTTCATGGGCACCGTTGCCGACTGCATTGAAGAGGGTGACGACCCCTACCTGGCCCTGGACGACAACCACGTCACCGACCCCAACGAGCGGCGGGTACTCCAAGGGACCATCGCCGTCTTGCAACAACTCCACGACGAGGGCCGCGACCACATCTGGGCCTACTACACCCGCAACTTGGTGCGCCCGGTGGCCTTGGCCCGCAAGAAGGTGGACGTGGTCATCGGCAACCCGCCTTGGATCAACTACAACCGGACCGCCAGCATACTGCGCACCGAGTTGGAGCGGCAGAGCAAGGAGTTGTACGGCATCTGGGCCGGGGGCCGGTACGCCACCCATCAGGACGTGGGCGGGCTGTTCTTCACCCGCTGCGTCGACCTTTACCTGAAAGACGGCGGCGTCATCGGCATGGTCATGCCCCACAGCGCGCTCCAGACCGGCCAGTACGCCAAATGGCGAACGGGGAAGTGGCGGGCCCGCCGCAGCGGCATCGCCCTAGCGGCCGACTTCACTTTCAAGCCGGCCTGGGACCTGGAACCCTTGGAACCCAACACCTTCTTCCCCGTCCCGGCGTCGGTGGTCTTCGCCAAACGGGCGGGGGCGGCCAGCCCGCCCCCGCCCCTGTCGGGCAGCGTCGAACGCTGGCGCGGCAAGGCCGGCGCCGAGGACGTGCGGCGGGAGACTGCTCCTATAACCGACACGTCGATTGTCGGTGATTCTCCTTACGCGGGCTACTCCCGCGAAGGCGCAACGATAGTTCCGCGCTGCTTGTTCTTCGTGAACGAGACTGAAAACCCCGCCATCATTCAAGCCGGGCAAACCATCACGATCAACCCGCGGCGGGGCGCGTTGGATAAAAACCCTTGGCGCGGACTGGATTTAACCGCTATCACCGGCCAGACCATTGAGTCCCGGCACGTTTTCGACGTTCACTTGGGGGAGACGCTGGTCCCATACGCCACTCTCGAACCACTAAAGGCAGCCTTGCCATTGAAGGCGGGCGACCCTCAACTAGCTGTTGACAGCAACGGCGTGGGCGGCATACGTCTAAACGGCCTGGAAACGCGAATGCGAGAACGTTGGCGGACCATTAACGACCTGTGGGAGCAGAACAAAGCGCCGGCTAACCGGCTTAACCTGTTGGCTCAGATAAACTACCTCCGGAAATTGACGGCGCAGTTGGAATGGCAGCGGAATCCGGGGGAACGCCCTTTGCGGTTAGTTTACACCAGTGCAGGAGAGCCTACGGCGGCGCTCTTGTATGACGATGATGCCATAGTTGACTACAAGCTGTTTTGGATTACTTGTAAAGATATTCAGGAGGCCAATTACCTGTTAGCCATCATCAATAGTCAGGTGCTGTACGAGGCGGTGACTCCGCTGATGTCCAAGGGCCAATTCGGCGCGCGTGATTTGCAGAAGCACCTGTGGAAGTTGCCCATCCCGGAGTTCGACCCCGGCAACCCGCTGCACACCGGCATATCCAACGCCGGGGAGTCGGCGGCCCAAGGGGCGGCCCGGCAACTGGAGCAGCTACGGCAAGCGCGGGGCGCCAAGCTCACCGTTGCCATAGCCCGCCGGGAGCTGCGCCGGTGGCTGCGGGAGTCGCCCCAAGGCGGGGCCGTGGAGGCGGCGGTGGGCCGGTTGCTGGGGGGCGGAGTTTCGCAATCAAACGTCTAACTTCTTGGGTACGATTGCTTACGAGAGGGCGCTGGTTTGGGCCAATAGTTTACCTATTCCTCATAGCCTTGATAGGCTTGGCGGTGGCTTCTCTCGTGTCGGGTTGGACGTCGCTCAACGACGACCGGGAGACCAGGTTCTTAGCGGAGGTACTGCTGCCGTTCGCTACAATCGTCGCCATAGGGGTCGGTGGGATTGTTGCTATCTACAAATTGCAGGTGTTCCGGGACTTCGAGCCGCACCTGAGCATCTCCCAAGAGGTTGAGCACCGATTCATTGGCGATAGTTACATACACATCGCCGTAATTGTTGACTTGCAAAACAATTCCAAAGTTGAGATAGAGATCCGACAGGGGGTTTTCCGCCTACAACATATTGCACCGGCTTCGGACGAGGAGGTTGAAGACCTCTACGCACAGGTTTTTCACACTATGGAGTGCGATGATATTCAATGGCCAATCATTGTGGAGCACTGGCGTAACTGGGACAGGAATGTGTTCTTAATAGAACCTGGTGAGTCACATCAGGAAATCGTTGAGTTTATAGTTACGATTGAAGTCGAGTCGACGCTCATTTACACGTATTTTTACAATTCAAGATTCTCTCAAGGGTCGCGTTCAGCCGAGGGATGGGGTGCAACCACTGTCCATGATATAATAAAGTAGAATCAACCAAACGAGTTAATAGAATGCCTATTCCAAACTTCAAACGTGAAAAAAGCAAGACCGACAAGCGGGACCCCAACTACAGGGGGACAGGCCCCAGGGTCGCACCGCCCGCGCAGGAGACCTCCGCCAAGCCCCCGGGCAAGCCCCAGCGCGACACACCGCCTAAACAGTCCTGAGTATCCTCCCTCCTACCCTTGGCTACCAACCCACGGCGCAGCCGTCTTTGCGCGGCTCCGACGCTCCCCGAAGCACGCCCGTGTCCTGGTCCCTTTGGATTAACTGGGCGCCGCCAAACCCCCCGGTGATACTGCGCGAGTAGCCGCTTAATACCCGGATGCGGTGGCCCCTGGCTTCCAGCTCGTCCATAACCCGGGGAGAAATCCCTTCTTCCAGAGCCACCGATTCTTGGGTCACCATGAACCGGAGGGCGTTGAGGGCGGCTTGGGGGTCCATGCCGTGGTCCACCATGTTGCTGATCACTTGCAGGTGTCCTTGGGGCTGCATGAAAGCGCCCATGACCCCGTAGCACAGGTACAATTCGCCGTCCACCGTAGCCATACCCGGAATGATGGTGTGATAAGGCCGTTTGCGGGGCGCCAAGGCGTTGGGATGGGCCGGGTCCAGGGAAAACAGCGAACCCCGGTTATGAAGAAGGATGCCGGTACCGGGCACCACCAAGCCGGTACCGAAGTTGGCGTAAATGCTGTAGATGAAAGAGCAAGCGTTGCCTTGGCCGTCGACGACGCTGATGTACACCGTATCGCCTCCCCCGGAGACTTGGCCGTAGGGGGTGGCGGCCATGGCCCGCTTCGGGTCGATGAGGGCCCGCCGGATCGTGGCGTATTCCTTGGAGGACAACTCGGCCGTGGGGACCGGGGACTTGGCCGGGTCGGCCACGTAGCGAAAGGCGTCGGCAAAAGCCAGGCGCATCGACTCGATCAAGTGGTGATAGGCGTCGGGGCTTTGGGCGCCCATCCCGGCGATGTCGAACCCTTCCGCTATGTTAAGGGCCTCGAGGGCCGCGATGCCGTGGCCGCTGGGCGGGCACTCCCAACAACTCACGCCCCGGTAATCGGCGCTAATGGCCTCCTCCCAGTCGGAGGAATGGCCGGACAGGTCTTCGGCGGCGAGCCAGCCGCCCTGCTCTTGGACGAAGGCGGCCATCCTCCGGCCGGCCTCGCCCTTGTAGAAAGCGTCGGCGCCCCCCTCGGCGATGCCGCGAAGGGTCCGGGCCAAAGTGGGCGCCCGCATCACCTCGCCGTGGCCGGGAGTCCGGCCGTCCAACAGCCACTCTTGGCCCGACGGCAATTGGGACAGCTTGGGCAACTCGGTAGACCATTGATAGCTAATGACGTCGGATACGGGAAACCCATCCTCGGCGTACCCTATGGCCGGTCCGAGCAACTCGGACAGGGGCATGGTGCCGTAGGCGTTCAGAAGGGTCTCCCAGCCGCTTACGGCGCCGGGGACGGTAATGGAGTGGACGCCGAATTCCGGCATCCGGCGGAACCCCTTGGATGCCAGCTCTTCCAGTGAAGCGGCCGCCGGGGCCCGCCCGCTGCCGTTGATAGCCCGCACTTTCTTTTCCGATTGGTCCCAGACCAAGGCGAACATGTCGCCGCCGACGCCGGTGGACACCGGCTCGACCACGCCGAGGACCGCCGCGCTGCAAATAGCCGCGTCCACGGCGTTGCCGCCCTGCATCAACACCCGCAGTCCGGCCACCGCCGCCAAGGGCTGGCTGGTAGCGACCATACCGTTCTTTGCCACGACCGTGGAGCGCCGGGAGTCGAAGTACATGGAAAGCCTGCTCACCTCGCCGGTGTACCCGGCCGGAACAAAGGCCGTGGGCCGGGGCTGGGCCATTCTAACATAAGGGGGCTTTGGGTGGGGCATGAGCGGCGGAAGCGGCCCTCGAGAGGGGGTCCGCGTCGGAGGGTCGATCAATCATCGAAAGGGGAGAATCCCCCTGTCCCGGGCGCCCCTGGGACCGAGGCTCGCGACCTGTGGTAATATAGCCGTGGCTCTAACTTGGACTCGATGCTTTATTCCAGCGGTCAGCCGCGGGCTGGTCGCTGTTGTTCGTAGGAGGCGTAATGGCGATCGAGGTTGGTCAGACGGCGCCCGACTTCACCTTATACGACACTGACCGCAACCCGCAGTCGCTGAGCGGATTCAGGGGAAAGAACGTGGTGTTGGCCTTCTATCCGGGGGCGTTCACCGGGGTTTGCACCACCGAGATGTGCACGCTGCGGGACCGGATGGACCAGTTCAACACCCTCAATGCCCAGGTGCTGGGAATCAGCGTAGACCCGCCCTTCGCCCAAAAGGCGTGGTCCGATCAGAACAACCTCAATTTCCCGCTGCTCAGCGATTTCAACCGGGAAGCGGTTAACACCTACGGCGTGGCCCTACCCAACCTGGCAGGAATGGAGGGGTATACCGCGTCCCAGCGGGCGGTGTTCGTGGTAGACAAGGACGGCGTGGTCCGGTACAAGTGGATCGGTGAAAGCCCCTTGAACGAGCCCGACTATGACGAGGTCCGAAAGGCCCTGGAGGGGTTGTCCTAGCGGCGCCGGGGGCAGCGGCGAAGCGAATCTCCCAAACGTTCAGGACTTAACGCCTGGAACAGCCCTCGATGAAGTCAGGCACTAGCCTCCAGTAGTTGTCTTCAAGGACGAAGTCGCCTTGGAAGATCTCAAACCCGGGGCCAAGATTAGAAACCACTCTCCCCGTCCCACCAGAGACCTCTACTGCCCACATGGGAATACGGGCCACTTCGTCCATAAAGGACTGCGGGGCCTTGTGGTCCGGCCATGGTGCGTTCCTCTCTAGAAAGCGCGCCACAGGCTCGTTGTCCGCGCCGGGGCCGCCACAGGTCCATGATCCCGAAATGTCGTCTTCAAGAATCGACGCGACAGACCTCGCATGGAGGTTTCCCCACGTTAATTTTTCTGGATATCCCGGTCCGTAATAGCGAGCGAAAAGTTCACCTATCCCCATCAGTAATCCAGTTAACTAGTCTTCCGAAGAGGCGCCTTCTTCGTACATGGAAAACGGATTGATCCGGACGCCGGTCATCGTGAGTTTGGCCGGTTGGTCGTCGTCGGTGACACCATGCAAGACGATATTGCCCTGAAATTCCGAACCCAGCGGTAGATCGGGCAAGTGACGCAAGTCGTAGTGTACCCAGTGCGCGTCAGCCGTAGCATCATAGGTTTTTAACCTGTCGAACCACCACTTCGTCGCATCCTTGGCGAATTGTATGTCAAGCATCATCTCTATGCCGTCTTCCGACCAATCGGCGCTGACACGCACTTCTCCGAGGCGGTTTTGATACGCATCGAAATATGCAGTGCACAAAACGGGGAACTCTCTGTCACCTATGGTGACGACGATGGAGTCAGCAGCGAACTTAATCCCCTCGGCATTCCACGAGTAGGGACCGCCCTTGTCATTCACCGATGAATCAGGTGGTTCTTGGGGGGCCGGAGGCAGGGGTATGGACCCGATCCTGATATCGTCTTCCAGTTCTGGTCGTACTTCAATGCTGACAGATTGAGATGGAATTCCCGGACAGCCGTCCATGACCGGCAGTATCAGGACGTCGACTCTTCCGCCTCCATCCGCATGGGCAGCTAATGTGAACATGGAGTGAATCTCCAAACCGTCTTGATCAATCACGGCTTGGCCAAGCTCGACCTCACCTTCATCATCATCCAGCAGTACCATGAATCGCAGATCAGGATTCACTGTAACTTGGAATCCTCTTTCGTGAGTCAAAATGCCGGGAGCACCGGGCCAAAACAAATTCACACCGGACTCTATCCTGGAGTTTAGAATCGTGGGCCCTTTAATCGTTACGCCCTCTTTTCCAGCCAAGAGGAATATATCATCGTCCTCATCAATCGGGGCCTCAATAGGCCCATAGAGTTTGATCCCCTCCATGCTCACTTGAGGATTGGAGATGACTATGGGTCCATCTTCCGGAGGGGCTGACACGGGCCGTGTTGCGACCGTAGCATCGGCGCCATTCCGCCGTTCCTGGTTATCGTCCTGGCCAGTACTACCGACCGGAGCTCTCTCCGCGCCGGCGGGCGGCCACTGGGAGTCGTGGGGTTCTTCCAGCCACCGTTCCATGAAGCCTTCGTGGGAGGCGGCCGCCGAGTCCAGGGCTGCTTGAAATGCGGCGCTAAGTTCGCTTAGCTCTCCTCGGAAGTCCGCCAACAAGCCGGTGAGTTCGCTGAGTTCCGAGGAGAAACGTCCGGGGGTCGAGGCTAGTCCGCCAATGGCACCCCCTATTATCGGCGTTCCCGAGGCGTCCCGAAGGGCCGACTCCAGGGTGGACGCGGCCTCTCGGACGTCCGATACGCTACTACTTACGGACTGCACGGTGCTCTCCAGGCCCTGGGCGGCGGACACCGCCTCGCGGAACAGACGGTCCATTTCGTCCCCGTCAATGTCCGATGACCCCTTCAGGCCCGCGGCCCGGCCGGACGCCTGGCTCAGGGCCTTTGCGTTGTCGCCAAAGTCGTTCAGCTCCGAATTCAGCGACCGGATACTCCTTTCGGCGGCCCCCACCCCCGGGTAGACCTCCCTGACCGCGTCCATGGCCGATATCTCGCCCACGAAAAGAATATCGGCGCTCAGGGATTCCAATTCGTCGAATATGTCCACGGTTGCATTGGAGAGGGACCGCACCCCGGCGATGCGGGAATCGACCTCCTCGATCTTGTCCACGGTGTCGGTCAGGCCGCCAATGTCCAAGCCGTCCAGGCTTTGCTTCCAAGCATAGGAGTGCAGCACGTCGCCAGCCAAGCTGCGGCTGGTGACGGGGGCGCCGGACCCGCTGAACATGGCCAGTTTGTCCCCGTACTCGACCAATACGTAGGTCTCGCCCTGATAGAAGTGCTGGGCCAGTTCCCGGCCAGTCGGGGCGCCGCCCCCGCACCCAAAGAAGGCGGCCAGAATCGATACGGCGACAGCAATTATTGCGAAGCGCCTGATGTCCGTCTTCATAAAATTACGAGACCTCCAATCCATGTGTTGCCAGCCACCAACAGCTGGAAGCGTTCAGATCCCTCTGAGCCCGCCGCTTGCACTGCCGAAGAGCCCCAGCCCTTTCTGAGTGTTCAAATTGCTGTTGCGCATGACAAGGAGCAGGACGTCCCGGTACAGTGGTCATCTCAAGACTGCCGGGCCTGAGGCGCTCGAGCGGCCGGTGTGCTGGGCGTCGTGCATGAACATGGGCCAGCCGCGAGGGTTCCTGGGTTCTGCCGGAGTGGGCGTAGGTTGGAGGGTTGGCTCAGGAGTCGGTTCCGCAGGTCTATCGTCGGCTGTTATGGAATCGCAAAACGGCAGGTCGCCAAACTCGTAGAAATGCAACTGGTCTTGCAGACTGCTTGGCACGCACCCGGTCAAACAGTTCGTGTCGAGGTACAGCCCTTCCAGGTTGGTGAGATTGCCCAACTCCGGCGGTATCTCCCCGGTCAACTCGTTCAAGCTGAGGTTCAGGTACTCCAAGTTGGCTAGATTGCCCAACTCCGGCGGTATCTCTCCGGTCAACTCGTTGGCGCTGAGGTTCAGTCGTTCCAGGTTGGCGAGATTGCCCAACTCCGGTGGTATCTCTCCGGTCAATTCGTTGACGCTAAGGTTAAGTTGTTCCAGGTTGGCGAGATTGCCCAACTCTGTAGGTATCTCCCCGGTCAATTCGTTGCCGCTGAGGTCCAGGTATTCCAGGTTGGCGAGATTGCCCAACTCCGGCGGCATCACCCCACTCAAATCGTTGTAGCCGAGGCCCAGCGATTCCAGGCTGGCGAGGTTGCCCAACTCCGGCGGTATCTCCCCGCTCAACTGATTATTGTCGAGGTACAGCACTCTCAGATTGGGGAGGTTGCCCAACGCCGGAGGTATCTCCCCGCTCAATTCGTTGGTGCCGACGTACAGCACTCTCAGGTTGCGGAGGTTGCCCAACTCCGGAGGTATCTCACCGTACAACTGGTTATTGTCGACGTACAGCACTCTCAGGTTGCGGAGGTTGCCCAACTCCGGAGGTATCTCACCGTACAACTGGTTATTGTCGAGGTACAGCACTCTCAGATTGGGGAGGTTGCCCAACGCCGGAGGTATCTCACCGCTCAATTCGTTGAAGCCGAGGCCCAGCGATTCCAGGTTGGGGAGGTTGCCGAGTTCCGGAGGTATCTCCCCGCTCAATTCGTTGGTGCCGACGTACAGCACTCTCAGGTTGCGGAGGTTGCCCAACTCCGGAGGTATCTCACCGTACAACTGGTTATGGAAGAGGTCCAAATATTCCAGGTTGGCGAGGCTGTCCAACTCCGGGGGTATCTCCCCGCTCAGCTGGTTTTCGCTGAGGTCCAGCCCTATCAGATTGGGAAGTCTGTTTAACTCTGTCGGTATCTCCCCGCTCAACCGATTTTCGCTGAGGTTCAACTGCATCAGGTTAGTGAGGTTGTCCAACTCGGCGGGAAGTTCCCCGACCAACAGATTATCTTCAAGCTCCAGTTCTGTAACGCGACCACTGCCGTCGGTGGTGACGCCGTGCCGTTCACCTATCGGCGCGTTGCTGAGCCAGTTTGTTTCATAATACCAGTTCGGTCCGTCGGTGGCGTAGTAGAGGGCGGCCAGCGCGGCCCGGTCGTCCGTCAGGCCCGGCGTCGGTGATATCGTCGCAACCGGTGTCGGCTTGGGTTGAGGCGCGGGTTCCGGCGGAGGCGTTTTCGAGAGGTCCTCGGCTGAAAGCCGGGCGAATCCGTAGCCCCACTCGTTGCTGGGGACTGACACCCCGCCGGGGACCGCCGCCCGGTCTTTCAGGAACCGGGTCACGCCGGAGGGTGACAAATCTGGATAACGCTGGCGCACCAGCGCCGCCAAGCCTGCCACATGAGGCGCCGCTTGGCTGGTGCCGAACCAAGTTCGCCGTTTCACCACAGACTCTCCACCGTCCGCTCCAACCACGTCGGGTTTTGTCCTGCCGTCGGAGGTCGGCCCGCGGCTGCTGGTGTCCCTAACAGAGCCATTTCCCCAGGCATCCCACGGGGAGGCGCCCACCGCCAGCATGCCAGGGTTCTTGCTGTCCGCCGGATTTCCGATACTGCGGCCCGGCTTCGCATGTTGCAACTTCTTTCCCCTCAAGACGTGCAATTGAATCCACTCCGGCCAATTTGTGCCACCTTCGTCCAGTCCGCTCTTACGGTAGGCAACCTTGAGGTGGTAAAAGCCGCCTTTACCCTCAGGAGCCGTGTATGAAAGCAACTCGTATGGGACGCTGAATAGACCGATCGATTGCCGGTCGCGGCTTGACGCAACCTCTTTGTCGTCCGAATCGTATAAGTAGAGATCCAGGTCATGTAACCCGGAGAACCAATCCTCCCACGGGTCATCCCAACGCAATTGTGCTGTAAACCTGCTGCCCCCGCTGATTTCGACGGTGTTGGATTGATCGATGGTGTCGAACTCGACCCAGCCGTCGGAATTTCGATCAAGGTCTTTACTGAATTCACCGGTCCACATTTTCCTGGCTTCGTTTCCGGCGCCGTTGATCCAGACTATGCCGGCGTCGACCGCCCGGTCCACCGTCCTAAGGGGGCTGCTTTCAAACGGTGAGGTACCGTCTCCGGGACCATCCCAACTGTGAATAGCGGAGCGGTTGATCACGGAAACACCCTCTGCGATCATCCAATCGACTGTATCCCTCAGGCGGGAATTCCCCATTGGCTGGGCGATGTAGAGCGTTACGTCAGGAGCGATGTCAAGGACGGCCTCGGCGACGGCGGTGCCGTGATTCGACTCGTATTCGCAGTCCGCAACATCGGAGGTGTACTGCTGCAACAGGGTGGGGTCCTCCAGGTAGCAGCGGGCATGAACGGTTTCAGGAAGCTCGGATCCCATGAGACTGGTGAACCCCTCGAACCCGATGTCTATGATCCCCACCTTGATTCCCTTCCCGGTGTATCCCTCGGCATGCCACGACCGCGCCCCGTGTTCTGAGACCGGTCCGCTCAGTGCCTGAGCAACCTGAGCCTTCGGAATTTGTTCCTCCACGGGGGTCACGACGGGCCGCACCCAGAGAACGCCGGGAAGAGCAGACGCTTCTCCCAGGTAGGGCAGCGGCACGTAGGCCTCGATAAATGCCTCACCGGAGCCCAACAGTACGGCGCCATTGCTCTCCAGCAACTCAATGAGCGGTTCAACATCACCGTCCGCGTACATCTCCACCGCAACTAGAGAGCCATAATGCAAGGGCGCTTTGCTAGCAGCCCCTTCCTCCGAGGATTGTCCCGACTCGTACTCTTCTACCAGGTCGTTATCCCCGAAGTAGCTTTAGGAAATCTGTTAGGGACCTTCGGAGGAACCGGTACGTCCGGCGAGGTTTCGCCGAAAGTAGGCTTTGGCGACGGAGTAATTGCCGCTGGCGGGGCCGTTACGATAGGGGTCGCATCGAGGCCCGGAGTCTCGGCTTGGCTGGGCGGTGAGTCTCCACCCAAGCCCGCCTGCCAAACTACGACCCCTACGGCGGCGGCCACGATTACGACCGCGCCGACCCCGATCATCAGCTTATTGTTCATTGCCGATTGCCCTCGCAGTTCAAGCTTGCTGACACTGCGGCTCTGGTTCCCGGGCCGAATCAAAACCTTAAAGCAGACAACTTGGCGCCTATGGCAGCCGCCCAAGCAGCCAGAATGCCTCCGGTGAGAGATATCCAGAGACCAGCGCTTTCCAGCTCCCACAGCACGTCCCAGAAGTCTCCGGCTTCCCCACCCCCTTCGACCACGACCCATGCTACAAGTCCAATATGCGCTGCCAGTGGGCCTATACCCATCGGGACGGCGCCAAAACACAATTGCCCATTTGATGGCAACTCCCGATGCCTGAAGGTGGCGGCGATGTTGAGGACGGTGATGACAACTCCGGCGATTGCTCCGAGGGCGATGACGCCGGTCCACCAGGGAATTGGGTGTTCGCCGAACCCCTCCTTCAAGTAGTCCACCACGTTAGCTTCGCCGCCCGTCCAGTCGATGAATAGACCGATGAGACCCAGCAGCCCTCCTATGGAAAACACCAGCACAGCCCATCGCTGGGGGGCGGTAAGAGGGAGTAGGGCCTGAATGCTTGAGTGGTCTCTCAGCCGGTGCGCCGGTTCGTCTGAAGACCGGGATGCCGCCTGGTTTGCAGGCCGGGACACCGGTTCGGACAGATCGTAACCGCAGTTGGAACAGAACTGAACGTTTTCTTGGACTTCATTGCCGCATCCGGGACAATATTTCATGGTCTGCCTCCCAATACTCTTTATAGTCTTTGCTATGACTCAACCGGGCCTACGGCATGGCCCAACTCCTCGGCTGCCTTACCCGCACCTCAAGTACCAGAGGCCTTCCTCCACCACCATCCCCTCCTCCACGGGCGCCGAGGGCGGCTAGGACTAACAGAACCGGGAGCCCAAGCAGGGGCGACCTTCTCATTTTGGAAACTCCTTCTAACTGGCCCGCCGGTCACACGCGGACTGCAGGGGAACTGGCGCCTCAGCGGGGCGGTGCGACGCTCTGGGGCCTTGGTGAAGTGAGTCGTCTGGAAATGCGGCGCTCTACGTGGTCGGCGATGGCGTCGGTCAGAACCTTTAACGCTACTGCGTAGATAGCGAGGATAAAGATCAGCAGTCCGATGACAGCGACGACTATGCCTCCAATTAGGTTATCATCGTCAAAGATGAGATATCCGGCGACTCCGGTCAAAATAGCAACCAGAATGTAAAAGACAATAAGCGATAATATTCCGCCAAAGACGCGGGAAAAGGCTTCACCCCAACTCATCCCACCGCCCTGTCGTTGGGGCTCGGCCTCATACTCGTAGCTCGGGGCCGGCTCGCTAAGTCGCTGCGGCGGGCCGGTCAGGTTATAGCGGCAGTTGGAACAAAACCGGGCGTCTTCTTGAACCGAATCGCGGCACCTGGGGCAGTATTTCATGGGCCTCCTCTTAACCGGTTTTGGGTTGGACTCAACCGGTCCAACAGCGGGATTTGGCACGTTTGAACTTCGGGTCGTGGCAAAGATAGGCCCGCCGACCATCGGATAGCAACCTGAATAGGCGTAGGATAGGCTTTTCCTGGCACTGAATTGGGCGAAACGGTAGGTGGGGAGGCTGTTTGGAGTGAGTCACGGGCCGGGACTTCGGAGGGTAGCTGCCGGGCGGGTATTCTGGTGAAGACGGCGGGACTCAATACCGGACTCCCCGCAAGGCTAGGAGGCCGTCAAGCCGTCAGTACGGCTCTCACTGTAGGACCGGGATCGGGGCGGGGGGGCTAATAGGCACACCCGGGCAGACTCTGGAATGTACGAACCGTCGCTGTCCCTCTCTACGGGCAGCGGCGGGGTACGCCGTAGCAGTTGCCCGATGAAGTCGCCGACGTTTAACGCGAGGCGGGGGACCATCTCCTGCTCCAGCAGTGTTCGCAGCTCTCCGTTGGTGAACCGACGCCCGGGGTAGCGGGCGTATAGGCACAGCAATGAAAAGGGGCCGCTTCGTATGCCTGCCGACCTGCCCTTAATGCGAAAGTCGAGGCGGATCCAAGCGCCTTCGGCCCGTAGGAACACGCCGCCGCTCACCTTGTCCACCAAAAGTTCCACGTCCTGTAGCAGGCCGTCCCGGTCGGCGATCAACCGCTCGTACTGGCTGCCGGTTATCTCAATCTCATGGCCGCTGAATACAGCAACGTATTCCCCTTCGCCCGGCGCCGATGGGTCGAGGCCGCCTAGCTTTTCAGCGACCCTGGCGACCCACGGAGGAGCGTCCTGCGGCCGGCGGCTGGGCGGGGGATGCCGGCTGACCTGTGCCGGTGCCCGGGTCCAGCGGAGAATCGCTCCCAACATGCTTCCCGCCAGCGCCACGATCATGAAACCAGACCCGGTCAGCGTAAAGCCCACGAGGGCGTCGCGCTGGCGCTGTGGGAACTCCTCCCGTGGATATCCCAGGTCTACCCACCGGTACTCATAGTCCCACAGCAAGTTCCCCGAAACAGGAAACTGATCGGCGGAGTACAGCACCAGCATTCCCCCGATGGAAAGAGCGAGGAACACCAGAATGACGCTGATGGCGCCGATGAACCAGTACCGGGCCAGCATCGAGTCCAGCCTCATGTCCCGGTCTCTCAGGGCGTGAGTGACGCATAATGCTCCGGCCATGAGTCCCGCCACCACGATAAGACTGGGCTTCCCGCCGTGACTGGTCAGGACAATGCTCGGCCCGTACGCCAGCAGCACGGGCGCCCCGGCCAGTACCGCGCCCCTGGTGAATGGCCCCCAGGTCCTCCCTTGGAACCACCCTTGACGCCGACTGAGCCAACGGTAAAGAGCATACCCCGCTAAGGCCAGGCCTAGGTTCAATAATGTGGAAAGCACCAAGGGCAAAGGGTAGGCGGATACCGGGTCCAGCGTGTAGAAGCCGTATAGGTCCATCCCTGTGTTCAGAGTGAAGAACAGGGTAACGTTCAACATGAACAGCAGGGAGATGAGCAGCAGGTAACCCAGGTACCGCGGTGGTCGGCCTGCTGAGAGGGTTAAAGGGGGGTCACCGGGAGTAGGCCGGACAGCCCCTCCCCGGCTGTCCGGCGCATGGGCGGGGCTTCGAGACAACGCTTGGTCTTCGAGCATGGAATCCACGGGCCCCATGGTATTGCCTGAACGCCTAGGGAAGGCCGCTAGCCCAGCTTATCGAGCCAATCGCCGACCACGGTCAAGAAGCGCTCCTGCTCCTCGATGTGGGGAAAGTGGGCGCTTTCCTCGAACACCACCAGTTCCGAGTTGGGAATCCCGGCGTGGAGGCGCTCCGAGCACTCGACGACCGGGGTGATCCAGTCGTGGCGGCCGGCGAGGACCAGCGTCGGCGCGGTGATCTCCTTGAGTCTTGACAGCACGTTGAACTGGGGCAGGCATTCGATGAACCCCCTGTTGAACGCGGCGGCGCTGCAGGACATATTTGCGGCCAAAGCGGCCCCGATCTCCGGGTCGTAGTCCTTGAAGTACAACGGCAAGATGAGACCCCATATTTCCTTCATGGCGTCATCGTCAGCCACCGGGTCGGTCAGCCCGTTCTCGACGAAGTCTATCTGCTCCGGAGTGCCCCGAGCGCGGGTGTTGGCGAGGATGGTGTCTTCATAGTCCCAAGCGGGCAGGGACGTTAGAAGAATCAGCCCGTCCAGCCTGTCGCCGTAGCGCAGCGCGTACTCTTGGCCCAAGACCCCTCCGTAAGAGTGGCCCAGGATGACGATCCGCTCATGGCCCAAGTACTTTCTCAGGGCCTCGGCGTCGTCGGCCCAAGTGCCGTGGTCAACGTCGGCCAGGCTGGCCGGGCGCTCCGAGCGTCCGTTGCCCCGGTGGTCATAGAAGATGAGCTGGTACCGGTCTCCCAGGGGGTCCAGCCAAGGGCGGAATGCAGTATGGTCGATGCCCAAGCCTCCGTGCATAACGAATACGGGCCGGCCTTGGCCGTGAATGGTGTAGAAAAGCTCGGTGCCGTTGACTGGCGCTAACATTGGCTTTCTCCTTCGCCGGAGTCTTTCGTGCCCTGGCGGGTTGCGTCGGGGAGGCCGGTTTCAAACCGGCCCCTACGGTTTGGTGTCTTGCCTCGGGGGAGGCTGTTTTTGTCCTTGGGTGGGCCGGTTTGAAACCGGCCCCTACGGTTTGGTGTCTTGCCTCGGGGAATGCTGTTTTTGTGCTATTACGCGGGCCGCAGCGGCGGGCCATACTCGGAGTAAGTCCACGTGTCAGTCCCGGATGCCGCAGACTTCCGCTACCAATTCGTAGGAGCGGACCCGGTCTTCGAAGCCATAGCAGATGGTGACCACGCTCAAGTCCGGGGTCTGATAGGTCTCGGCGATAGCGTCAAGGCTCTCTTTAACCTGCCGGGGGTCGCCGTCGGCGCACAAACGTTGGTACTGTTGAACGAAGGCCCACTCGTTGGCCTTGTACTGGTAGGCCAAGGCCTCATCCTCGGGAGGCACGCCGTTGGCGCGCCCGGTAACCGAGTGGAGCCGGGCCAGGTTCCGGCTGGAGGCCAAACGTTGGGCTTCCTCCTCCGTTTCCGCGCACAGGACTTGCACCCCAATGTTGACCTTGGGTTCAGATAGGAGCTGGGAAGGACGGAAGTTCTTGCGGTACCCCTCCACGATGGCCGGGCCCTCTTCCACGCCTATGCCGAAAAAGTGGGCGTAAGCGAAGGGCAGACCCATCTGGGCAGCCATGTAGGCACTCTCGTACCGGGAGCCCAATAGCCAGACCTCCGGCGCTACGGGACAGCCGGGAGCGGCTTGCACGTTGCTAAACACGTGGCCCGGTTCCAGGTTGCCGTGCAGGTGGCCCAAGAGGTCCGACACTTGTTGGGGAAAGTGGGATATGTCCTTCGGTCGGTAGGGAAAGGACAACGCTGCCGCAGTAAGATGATCGCTGCCGGGGGCCCGCCCAATCCCGAGGTCGATCCGCCCGGGGTACAGGGAAGCCAGCATCCGAAAGTTTTCCGCTACCTTGAAGGAACTGTAGTGGGAAAGCATCACGCCGCCGGAGCCCACCCTGATGGACTTGGTGCGGCCCGCCACCTGGCCGATGAGGATTTCGGGGCTGGTCCCAGCGAAGTTGGGCAGGCTGTGGTGCTCCGCCAGCCAGTAGCGCCGGTAGCCTAAGGCCTCTGTTGCCACCGCCAGCTCGATAGTCTCACGTAAAGCGTCCGCCGCCGTTTCGCCTTGGCGCACCGGCGATTGATCAACGACGCTCAGGACTAGCTTGGGCGACATAGAAGATAAAAGGGAACGTAGAAGCAGGGGTCAAAACGAGTGATTATCACGAAAGCGCTGCTCCCTTAGAGCCAGTACTAAGGGTACGCCGGGGGCCTGACTGCACCCCGCCATCCATCCTCCCGCCCATATTATCACACTCGTCTCCGGGGTTCCCTACAGGGTGGCCCCGCTGACAGCGCCGGACCATGATCTGGGGCGTTTATCAATGTAGCGGGCGCCATCCCCCTTGGCCCGCACCTTTTGCCGCAGGTCAGCCCGGTGACGGTATAGGCGCTGCTGGCCGTCTCTTTCGTCGTAGACTCGTAACTGATCCTGTACTTACTTATCCCGCTCCTCGAGTTCCAGTCCAAGCCGATGCTGGTACGGCTGGTAGAGGTCACTCCAAGGCCGGTCGGCGCGGGAGGTTTCGATAGCGACGGCGGTACCGGAGGTCTTGGGGTGGGCGTGGCCGTCGGAGGTACGGGGGTGTCTGTAGGTGGAGGTACCGGAGTGTTTGTAGGTGGAACTGGGGTGTCTGTAGGTGGAGGTACCGGAGTGTTTGTAGGTGGAACTGGGGTGTCTGTAGGTGGAATAGGCATGGGAGCGGGCCCCGCTGCCTCCATGTCATTCCGAAACAGAGCATAGCGGAGTGAGGAATCTCAAGCCGCTATTGGGAATCAACGTGGGTTGAACGGAGGATTTTTAGATTCCTCGCCCGACGTGGCGGACTCGGAATGACATTTGCGAACAATCGAAAGACCCAGGGGTTGGAGACAGTCAGGCTTGTAAACGGTCCAAGCCCCAATTATCCTTGTACCGGAAGTCCTAAGAAGGTTGATGTTGCTAGATCAAGACTCGATTCTGGAAACCAAGGGCTTGAGCGTGTACTACGGTGACAACCGGGTTGTTACCGACGTGTCCGTTAGATTTCCGGGCAACAAGATCACCGCGATCATAGGGCCTTCGGGTTGCGGTAAGAGCACCCTACTGAGGTGCTTCAATAGGATGAACGACCTCATTCCCAGTTTTTATAAATCGGGACAGGTCCTCTTCGACGGGTTTGACGTGTATGGCCAGGAGGTGGACCCCACGGAGATAAGGTACCAAATCGGCATGGTGTTCCAGCGGCCCAACCCCTTTCCAAAGTCAATCTACGACAATGTGGCTTTCGGCCCTCGCATCAACGGTTATTCGGGCGACCTGAGTGAAGTGGTGGAGAAATCCCTGCGGAGGGCCGCTCTATGGGATGAAGTAAAGGACCGCATCAAGACCAGCGCTTTGGCGCTTTCCGGCGGCCAGCAGCAACGTTTGTGCATCGCCAGGGCCTTGGCGGTGGAGCCCCGGGTGATTCTGATGGACGAACCTTGCTCCGCCTTGGACCCCATAGCGACCCTGGCCATCGAAGACTTGATGCGGGAGCTATCCGAGGAGTACTCCATCGTTATCGTGACCCACAACATGCAGCAGGCGGCGAGGGTGTCGAATTTCACGGCCTTCCTCATGGCGGAAGAGGGCCGGACAGGATTCCTGGTGGAATACGGGGAGAGCCGGCAGATATTCACCAACCCTCAGGACGAGCGGACGGAGGCATATATTACCGGTAGGTTCGGTTAGGAGACGCGCCTGGGGCCGCTGCCCGCGGAAACGCCGGGGTTTTTGTCCGGACCCGGGACGCGCCTCCGCCGCTTGCTCCGGGGCGAAACGGTCCGCCCCGCCGATATTGCCGATGCCCCGGATTGCGGCGCTATACCCTTCCACGCTCCATCCTCGGCCTTGTATAATATTACTCACCCTCGAGTAGTCCAGCCGAGTGATTCAGAGTCTTGACAAACCCGGGCCCGTTCGCCAAGTCTGACGAAGGTCTGTCAGGAACCGCTCTTCCATAGCTCCAAGCACAGCTTGATTCGCCGTTTGGGTGTTCGGCCCCCGGAGGAGCCATGCCCGATAAATACGTGGATGAGATTGAGGAGATCCTTCGCAAGGCTGGTGAAACCGCGCCCCGAAAGTCCTCGAAGGAGTCGGAGGGGCGCCCCGAGGACCGGTCTCGGGAGCCTGTATTGACCCGCCCGGCCCCATCGCCCCAATCCCGCCCCGGCCCCAAGGGGCCGACTATAACCGCCGGTAAACTCATGCTGCTTGGCGTGATTGCTTTGTTGATAGGCATCAAGATTGCGCCATTCATTTGGATTGGCTTGGCGATGCTGGCCGGCGGCTACCTGCTCTACTTCGTGAAGCCTCGACCGGCTGTTCAGGAAAAAAGATGGCGGGGCCGCTCGGTGGACGAGGACCCCCCAACCTCTTGGGAGCGGCTGAAGCGTTGGCTTAGGAGCTAATTTCTCGACCGCGGCCGTCGACCTCCGCCCGCCGCCGGCAACCGACGTTTGTTTTGGGGTTGGGCTGTCTCAACAACGAGGGGGCGGCCCAACCCCAAAACTCTGTCCGGGAGTGGGACCGGCAGTGTCCCAGGCGCCCCTACTCGAAGAGTGGCTCACCGCTCGGCTTCAATCACCGTCCAAGAGGATAACCGGGAATGACAAACACTGCTGACATAGTAATCATTGGCGGCGGGGTCATGGGTTGTAGCATTCTATACCATCTGGCCAAATTGGGAATGACCAATGCGCTATTGCTGGAAAAGGACGTTCTAGGCTCCGGCTCCACAGGGCGTTCCCAAGCTATATGCCGGATGCACTATTCAAACCCGGTAACCGCCTCGATGGCCTGGAAGAGCCTGGAGGTATTCGTCAATTTCGACGACGCCGTCGGCGGGTCTTCCGGTTTCGTCAAGACCGGGTACTTGGTCATAGTCGAGGAACTGGAGCGTTCGGGGCTGGAACGTAACGTTGCGATGCAACAGGACCTGAACATAAATACCTCTCTGATTAGCGCCGCCGAGTTAAAGGAGTTGGCACCGATGATTGAGGTGAGTGACGGCGAGGCCTTTGCTTGGGAACCGGAATCAGGCTACGCCGATCCATATTTGGTAACCACGTCCTATGCCTCTAGGGCCAGAGAGATGGGGGCGGAAATCCAACTCCGGTCTCCGGTCCTAACCATCGAGGTCTCCGAGGACCGGGTTGCGGCGGTAACAACGGAGAAGGGCAGGGTGGAGACTCCGATGGTGGTGGTTGCCGCCGGGCCTTGGTCCAAGCAAGAGATGGCCAAGGTGGGCGTGGACTTGCCCCTGGTGCCGGTCCGTCACCAGATTGCTACTCTCACCAGACCGGTGGACCAGTTGCCGCATCATCCCGCCGTGGGGGACATTGCCCAGTCCTTTTCCTTCCGGCCCGACGGCTCGTCCATGACCCTGGTGGGGTTCGGCGAGGACGAGGAGAGCGACATCGAGACCTATAATCAAAGCGTGGAAATCGGGGAAGTAACCAACGTTCTGGACCCGCTGGCTCGGAGAATGCCGGCCATGGAGGACTCTTACTTCCGGGGCGGCTGGTCCGGTCTGTTCACAACCACCCCGGACTGGCACCCTATATTGGACCGGGTACCGGGAATAGAAGGTCTGTACTGCGCCGTGGGATTCAGCGGCCACGGGTTCAAGTTGTCTCCCATGATCGGGGCCACGATGGCCGAACTTATCGTTCACGGCCAAGCCACGACTATCGACATCTCTCAACTGCGGTTCACCAGGTTCGCGGAGGGAGACCTTATGTCGTCGTCTTACCGCTACCGGGTGCTGGCCTGACGCCGGCGGCCCGCAGATGCCTCGGTTGCCGACGTGCCTTATCCACGCGGCCAACGACGGACGCGGTTACCTTGTGATCTATCGATTGATATGGCGTGCGGCGCCTGGTACGCTGTGGGCCGGTTCTCGAAGGAAAAGTTGGGCGCGCCGGAGGGGAGCAGGTGGCGGGAAAGGCTAAGGACGTAGCTATCATAGGCGGAGGCATAGTCGGGTGCCTGACCGCCTACTTGCTGGCCCGGGAAGGTCTCAGCGTGACCCTCCTGGAAAAGGATGCGGTGGGGAGCCACGCCTCGGGATTTTCCTTCGGCGAAATGGGATCACTGGAGGGCGCCGGGATCCCGTACCCGCTATTGGACTTCAGCCTCTGGTGCTTACAGCGCCACCGCAGCCTCGCCGGAGAGCTTAAAGAAGCCTCGGGCGTCGATAACCAGTTCCACCCCTGTGAAAGGCTAAAGCTGGCCCTCGACGAATCCGAGGCGGTGTCCTATCAGGAAGACCTGAAGTGGCAACAGAAAGTAAAGGGTTCCCAGGTGGAGTGGCTGACCGCCGACCAAGTGGTCCAATTGGAGCCTATGGCCAACTCCCAATGCTTGGGAGCGGTCTACGCCGGGGCTTCCGCTGCCGTGGAGCCGTACCGGCATACCCTTGCCGCCGCCCAAGCCGGGGAGAACGCCGGCGTAGAAGTATTGCTGCGCCGCGCTACCGGCCTGCTCACCGAAGGCGACCGGTGCGGGGGAGTCACCTACGATGGAGGGAGAGTGGAGGCGGGGGCTGTGGTGCTGGCCATGGGCCCGTGGACCGGAGAGGCTTCAACTTGGTGCCGGGTAGATATTCCGGTAACCCCGCTCAAAGGGCAGATACTCCGCTTGCAGCACACCGGCTCTCCGGTGAGCAAGTCGCTGCACTGGAACGGCAATTACGTTGCCACCAAGCCAGATGGGCTTACTTGGGCGGGCACTACCGAAGAGGACGCAGGGTTCTATGAAGAGCCCACGCCGGAGGCCCGGGACCGGATCATGAGGGACCTACTAAAGATGGCCCCCTCCCTTTCCGACGCCCGGCTGGTCCAGCACACCGCTTGCCTCCGGCCCCTGTCCAGCGACGGCATTCCCATCGTAGGCAAAGCGCCCGGCTGGACCAACCTGTACTTGGGCACCGGGGCCGGACGTAAAGGAATCTTGTGGAGCGCCGGCATGAGCTTCGGGCTGGCCGACCTGATTCTCGACCGCCAATCGAAGGTCCCGGGACTGGAGTTCTTGGACCCGGGCCGGTTTGCCAGCGGCTAAATAGCCCTTGGCTCCCCGCCAGGACCACCGTCCCGGCTGGGGAGCGCCTCTGACCGTTATTCGGCGACTACTTGCTTCCGCGCTACCAGCAGGCCCTCCTCCCGGCTTATACGCATGGCGAAGGGGAAACGGTCGATCCGCAAGGCCGCCTCGACGTCTTGCGGGTGGTATTGGGGCTGTCCCTCGTCGAAGAACTTCTGGGTCTGCCCGCCTTGTAAGACCAGGCTACGCACGGCGTCGGCGTCGGGTTTCCTTCCCTCCAGCCGATTGCGCAAATACAGGGCGCACTGCTCGTCTTCGTCCGAACGATGGGCTCCCCGGTCTCCCATAGCAATAATGGAGACCAGGGACGGGCTATCTCGACCCACCGCCCGGACTGTTGCGCCGGCTACGACGAAAGAACCCAAGTAGATGCTGCTGGCGCGGGTTGCCGCGGCCGCGCCCACCGTCCCGGCCCGGGTAGACTGGACGATGGCCTTGCCGGATAGGTCGGCCCGGGACAACTCGTACGGGGAGTTGCCGTAGTCGAAACCCTCGGGACGCTTGCCATCCACTTCTCCCATCAGCAAGTCCCCCACCCCCTGACGGTGCAGTGCCAGGGCCTCGTCTACCTCCGCGACCAGCACGATGCGGTCGGCGCCCCGGTGGAAAGCGATGGCCGCAGTGGTGAAAGCCCGGAACACGTCCACGATGATGGCGGCGCCTTCGGCTTCCCTGGCATCCCGGACCAGGCTGCCTAGCCTTATTTCCATCGCCGGACCTCTCCCTATCTTTGAATGGGTGTGTAAAAAGTCCCTTCTCCCCGGGGAGAAGGTTAGCAAGAGGCGAAGAGACCGCCCAAAGAGACCGAACGGTTGCCGCCCCGGTGCCAAATGTGGGGGCCGTCGCCGCGCCTAGTGGCCCGGGGCGGCCCGAAGCCGCTGAGCGCGCTTTTCCAGGATGGAGTCGGCGATTCCTTCAACGATGCGCCACAGCATCTTGAACAGGTCGCTCCCCTCCCGGTAATCGGCCGCGTAGGGTCCGACGGTCAGCCTATCGCCTTCGGCCAACTCGTAGGGCCTCCTTAGGTCTACGTCCTCCGGCCTCCAGACTCCGATGGCTTTCCCTCCCAGCTTGCGGATCATGGAAAAACATGGGATGTCGCTGGGGCCGTCGCCTATGTAGACCATATTTTCAAAGGGCACTCTCCGGTCTTCGAGCTTCATAGCGTCGTTGACCCGATAAGGCTTCCGGTACAACTCACTACCGTATATCCCTTTGTTGATAGCATAAACAAATTTGGTCTTCTCGGTGAATGTTACCGACCGCTTGACCGCGGCGGCCCGGCCGTCGGCGGCGTACTCGAAAGCGCACCCGAAAATGTCGGTGGCTAGACCGCCCAATTTGGAGGCCCGCATCACCTCCTCTATGCCGCTGCTGACGATATACCACTCGACGGTAACTCCGGCCTCATGATACTCGGTGTGCTCCGACAGCTTCCGCCGGATACGCTGAATGAAGTCGAGGGCGCCAGGATAGAATTCCACCTTGCTCCCTACGGCCCGCAGCGCGGCCTTGGATAACGAGTTGACGGACCTCCCGTCCGTCAATGCCAGCAGCTTGTTCAGGTAGGCTAGGGTATGGTCCCAACCCGCTTCTACCAACTCGGAAACTTCGGACCGCCAGAAGCGGTCCGAGTCGAGGCGCAGCTCCCTGACCAGCTTATCCGTCGTATCCGGGCAGAGGGTGCCGTCGCAGTCGCAAAGTATGGAGATAACGTTTTGGTCCATAGCAAGGGTTCCTGTTTGGCTCAACCGGCGGGCCAGCGTTGAGGGATGGTAACAAACATAGCAATTGCTCGTGGCCCGCAGCGGCGGGTTACTTAATGGAATGAATAGTTGCTTACTTTCGTAGGCGGCGTGGATTCCCCCCACGCGAGTCGATGCGGATTCCATGGGGAGCAATGGACCGGCCCGCTTATTCGCCTCCCGGTAGGTCGCCCAGCCGGGACAGGGTGTAGCCGGCCGTATCTACCGCCGCCACGAGGCCACCTCAAGCCCCAATTTCGATGCGGGGGATACTCGACGATTTTAGCACCTGTAGACGGTAATGCAACGCAGCCCGAGGTGGTTGCCCGAGCTCCTCCGGTGGGGTATAAGTAGGAATCCCTGGCATGGGGGAAGGACCGGCCGACGCGCGAGCTATGGGAGGCTGGATATTCCGGCGTCACCTCCAGGCCCTGCTAAGCCTTGGGCCAAGGATTGGGTCCGGCCTGGTAAAATGTAGAGACAGGGTAGGACTTGTCAGCACCCTGAAACGCGGCCTAATGAAAATCCGGGATCGGAGGAACGGAGATAGCTAATGGTTGCGGAGGGAAGTCGCGACTTCGTCAAACACTCCTTCTTCAAGGTATCCTCGGAGTGGCGCCGCTTGCCGCCGGGGGAGCGGGAGCACAGCAAGAAGCAGTTTTCCGAAGTGGTTGCCGAATTTTCGGACCGCATTGCTATCGGCAGCTACAGCTTGGTGGGCACCCGAGGCGACGCGGACTTCATGCTGTGGAAGATTAGCCGGGAGTTGGAGGCCGTCAACCAGTTAATGGCCCAGCTAAACCGCACCGAGCTGGGCGGCCATCTGGAGGTGACTCACTCCTATTTGTCTATGACCCGCCGGTCTCCCTACGTGGACGAGCATGAGCACAAGGAGCAGGAAGGCGCCGGGTCCACAATGCGTATCCTGGGCCGCAAGTACTTGTTCATTTACCCCTTCGTCAAGACCCACGACTGGTACCAACTGTCTCAAGAGGAACGACAGCGGCTGATGAACGATCACTTCGTCATTGGCCACCGTTACCCCGGGGTCAAGATTAGCACGGCATATTCCTTCGGCTTGGATGATCAAGAATTCGTGCTGGGCTTTGAGTCCGACGACCCGGCAAACTTCCTGGACTTGGTGGCGGACTTGAGGGAATCTAAAGCTCGGCCCTATACCCTGAGGGATACTCCCATATTCACCTGCATAAGCAAACCGTTGAGGGCTTGCTTGGACGACTTGGGGTAGGGCCTACTTACCCCCTTCCCGCCTCTCCAGGTTCTTCATGTGGTTCATCGCCGATCCGGCTTTGAACCACGCGATCTGGCTGTCGTTCAACGTGTGGCGGAGATTGATGCTCTCTTCGCCGCCGTCGGCGTGCTTGAGCACGCAGCGCAAAATCTTGCCGGGCGCCAGATCCGCCAGCCCGATGAGGCTCAACCGGTCGTCTTCTCGAACCCGGTCATAGTCGTCGGGGTCTTCGAAGGTCAGGGGGAGTAACCCCTGCTTCTTTAGATTGGTCTCGTGGATGCGGGCGAAACTGCGGGTGATGACCGCCCCGGCGCCCAACATCCGGGGCGACATGGCCGCGTGTTCCCGGCTGCTGCCCTCGCCGTAGTTGTGATCGCCGACGGCCACCCACTGCAGGCCTTGGGCCTGGTATTCCCGGGCTATCTGGACTATAGGCTGGACCTGCTCCCCGGAAAGCTGGTTCTTGCCGGTGCCGGGGTCCTCTGTAAAGGCGTTCACCGCGCCCAAGAACATATTGTCGCTAAGGTTGCTCAGGTGGCCTCGAAACCGGAGCCACGGCCCGGCGGGGGATATGTGGTCCGTGGTGCACTTCCCATTGGCTTTAAGTAGCACCGGAGCGTCGGTCAAGTCTTTCCCGTCCCAAGCGGGCCAAGGGCTTAGCGCCTCCAGCCGGTTGCTATTGGGGTCGATCAATACTTCTATGTCCGCGCCGTCTTCCGGGGGAGGCGCGTAGCCGGAGGCCCCCGTATCGAAGCCGCCGGGAGGGACTTCCGGGGCCGGCCGGGGCGCCTCCAACTTGAACTCCCGCCCGTCGACATCCACCAGCGTATCGGTCAACGGATTGAAGCTCAACCTGCCCCCTAGGCCCAGGGCCATGGCCAGTTCCGGGCTGGCTATGAAATTCATCGTTTCGGCGTTGCCGTCATTGCGGGCCGGAAAGTTGCGGTTGTAAGAAGTGACTATGGTGTTCCGTTCGCCTCGTTGAACCTCGGGCCTGTTCCACTGGCCGATGCAGGGCCCGCAAGCATTGGCCAACACGGTGCCTCCGATCTCTTCCACAGCCGCTTGCTGGCCGTCCCTTTCTATGGTAGCCCTGACCTGCTCCGAGCCAGGGGTCAGCATGAACGGCGAAACCACGTTCAAGCCGCGGGCCTTGGCTTGCCTAGCCACGTCGGCGACCCGGCTCATGTCCTCGTAGGAAGAGTTGGTGCAACTTCCTACGAGAGCCACTGAGATCCGGTCGGGGAAGCCGCTCTCCACAGCCTCTTTAGCCAAGGCGGAGATGGGCCGGGCCCGGTCCGGCGAGTGAGGGCCGGTAATTTGGGGCTCCAGCCGGGATAGGTCGATCTCCACGACACGGTCGAAGAATTGGTCCGGGTCTTTTTCCACCTCGGGGTCGGCGGTTAGCAAGTGCCGGTACCGGTCGGCCAGGTCGGCCAAGGCGCCCCGGCGGGTGGCCCGCAAGTAGGTAGCCATGCGTTCGTCGTAAGGGTAGATGTCTCCCGTCGCCCCAAGCTCGGCCCCCATGTTGGTTGTCGTGGCCTTGCCGGTACAGCTTATGTTGCGGGTACCCGGCCCAAAGTACTCGATGATGGCGTTGGTGCCGCCCGAAACGGTCAACACTCCGGCCAAGTAGATGATAATGTCTTTGGACGCAGTCCAGCCTTGGAGCTCGCCGGTCAGTCGCACTCCGATGAGGGTTGGGTACCTTAGCTCCCAAGGCAACCCGGCCATTACGTCGGCCGCGTCGGCGCCACCCACGCCGATGGCCAGCATTCCCAAGCCGCCGGCATTGGGAGTGTGGGAATCGGTGCCAATGAGCAGCCCGCCGGGAAAGGCGTAGTTCTCTAGGACCACTTGATGGATGATGCCGCTGCCCGGCTTCCAAAATCCGATTCCGTATTTACGGCAGGCCGACTCTAGGAACCGGTAGACCTCATTGTTCTCGTTGAGAGCGTCTTGCAGGTCCGAGGAGGCGCCCACCCGGGCCTGAATCAAATGGTCACAGTGGACCGTGGTCGGCACCGCCGTCCGGGACCTGCCGGACTGCATGAACTGGAGCAAAGCCATCTGCCCGGTCACGTCCTGATGGCCGACACGGTCAGGGTTGAGGGTAATGTGGCTCTCCCCGGGCTTCAACTCAGCCCCTGCCGGGTCGTCCAAGTGCCCCAATAGCACCTTTTCGGCCAAGGTCAAGGGCCGGTTAAGCCGCGACCTGACCGTTTCCAGGTTTCGCTCCATTTTTTGGTAGACGCCGGTCACGAATTCAGGGGTGGAGTCTACGACAACCATGGCTCAAGCTCCTCTCCCGGCCGCCCTGATTCCCAAGGCGGCGGAGTCGATATAGAGGGGTGATTAGGGATGCGCTGCCTAGACCAGATATAGGGGATTGCCGGTGCCTGCGGGCCGCCGGATCCGCTTTTCCGCACTCGTACCCCAAGCCCAACGATCAATTTTTCAGCCATAGGCCCTCAAGCTTCACGGTAAAAAACCTTTAAGGGGTTGACCCCTTAAAGGTTTTCCGAACTTCCGTCCATAGACGGGGGACAAGAAGGTGGGCCGGTTACTATTTTCGTTTCAAGTCCGACGGGTCGTTGTTCTTGAAGTAATCGTAGTTCATCGCGACGTAGGGAGCGAATTGAGGCGGGGTGGCGTCCTCGGCAAAAATGGCCGTTACCGGGCAGACCGGCTCACACGCGGCGCAGTCGATACACTCGTCCGGGCTAATGTAGTACATGTCGTCTTCATCCCGCGTGTAGATACAGTCCACGGGGCAGACATCGACGCAGGCCGAATCTTTAACACCGACGCAAGGCTCGGTAATGATGTAAGTCATAGCTCATGGCTCCTTAAGGGTCAAGGACTATTCGGGGCCGGGGCTCGCCGGGAAACCGTGGGGATGACCCGTAAGAATTATAGCATAGGGCTGAAGGTTTGCAATATGACGATTAGCCTTAGGTGATGAGTCAACTCGGAGTGTCTTGCGCTATAGGACCAAGCCGTAAGTGCGCTTCTTGATAGCCAGATTGACGAAGGTTTCGGTGCGCTGCACGCCGTCGATGACGCCTATCTTAGTCCGTAAGAATGTGCCCAAGCTCTCTGCCGACTCCAACCCGGCCCAGATGAACACGTCGTAAGCCCCGGTGGTGATAGCTACGTAGTGGGCCGCATCCAGGCTGGCAATGGCGTCCGCCACGGAGTCCGATTTGCCCGGGCCGGTCTGCAAGCCGATGAGAGCGGTGGTAGCGTAACCCAACTTCTCCAGGTTGGGCACGGCGATTACCTTTACTACGTCGTCTTGGATCAACCGCCGCAGCCTCCTGCGCACGGTGCCTTCGCTCACCCCCACCTCTCGAGCGATCTTGGCGTTGGACGCCCGTCCGTCCGATTGCAATAGGCCTATAATCTTACGGTCAAGTTCATCCATTAGTGTCACTCTCCGGAATATTTGCGACTACTTTGTCAATTTTAATCATATGTCTGGTGTTATTATCTGTCAATACCGTAGTTAATTCGCCGAATGGCGTCATTTATCTAAATTACTCCAATACTGAGTGGTTAACGTAAATAATGGGGCATCGTCGCATTGACAGAGCGATAATTATACTGATGGCAGCGGGATACGTAATGACAGCTCTATCCAGGTCTAACGGTGGTCGGGCTTCATATTTCTTAGCCGTTTCGGGCTGGGCCCAAGGGTGTCTATAATATCACGCCTTGGCATCCCGGGTATGAGGTTCTTCGTCGGCCGGCGGCCCAGCGCCGGGAACCGGAGGCCGGTAGCCGCTCATTCCCGGACCTTGGGTTGGTTGGCATTGACGAAGGAAACCGGTCCGACCGGTGGGCGGGTAGCGGCGGGCGAGTGCGGCTGTTGCTAGGCATAGGGCCATTTGGTACCATGTAGATAGCGAGGGAGGGATCGCATAGTGGCCTAGTGCGGGCGCCTGCTAAGCGCTTAGCCTGTGAAAGCGGGCTCATGGGTTCGAATCCCATTCCCTCCGCCATTCCTGATTCCCTTTCATATCCTTTAATACCTGTTTCCAATCGACTGACGTAGAATGCAGAGCTATCACCTCTGGACCATCGGGTGCCAGATGAACAAGGCGGACTCCGAGCGGTTGGGCGCCGCCTTGGAACAATTGGGTTTGCACCCGACGGCGCGAGCCAACGAAGCCGACGTTATCGTGCTCAACTCCTGCGTGGTGCGCCAAAACGCGGAAGATAAGGTCGTGGGGGCCTTGACCTACATGACGCCGCTGAAGAAGAAGCAGCCCGGACGGGTGATTGCCCTGATGGGCTGTATGGTCGGGCCCCAGACGGCGGAGCTTCACCGGAGGTTCCCTCAAGTAGACGTTTTCATGCGCCCCCAGCAATACGGACCTCTGTTGGACTTGCTTGGGCAGCGCTTGGACTTGGACTGGGAGGGTTGCCTTGGCTCCTTGGCGCCCGTTCGCCCCGACGTTACTTGTTACGTTCCAGTCATTCACGGCTGCGACCTGATGTGCTCCTTTTGCATCATCCCCTACCGCCGGGGGCGCCAGGCCAGCCGGCCGGTGGATGAGATCGTCCGGGAAGTGGCATTACTGGCCGGTCGGGGTGTTAAGGAAGTCACTCTCTTGGGCCAAACCGTGGACGCCTACGGCGGCGACCTGCCGGATAAACCGGACTTGGCCGAGTTGCTGCGGCGGCTCAACGACATTGCCGGTCTAGAGCGGGTCCGTTTTCTAACCTCCCACCCTTCCTTCATGAGCGAAGGACTGATCGAAGCGGTAGCAGCCCTGCCGAAGGTCTGCGAGCACATTAATCTTCCGGTGCAAGCGGGTGACGACGAGGTGCTAAGCCGCATGCGGCGGCCCTACGTCCGCAGCGAGTACACGGACTTGGTGGGACGAATAAGGGACGCTATACCGGGTGCCTCGGTAAGCACCGACATAATCGTGGGGTTTCCCGGCGAGACCCAAGAGCAGTTCCAGCGCTCCTTGGACTTGGTCTCCGAGCTGCGTTTCGACAAGGTGCATTGCGCCGCCTACTCGCCCCGCCCCGGCACGATCGCCGACCGGACGATGGCGGACGACGTGCCTCTCGAGGAGAAGAAGCGCCGCCGCGAGGAACTTGAGCGGCTGCAAGAAGGGATATTGACCGAAATCAATCTGGCGCTGGTCGGCCAAGAAGAAGAAGTCTTGGTGGAGGGGCGTCACAAAGGCAAGTGGCAGGGGAGGACCCGCAGCGATAAGTTGGTCTTCTTCCAGGACGAAGCCGACTGCTTGGGGCGGTTGGAAAGAGTAACCATAACGGGCGCCACCCCCTGGGCCCTGCAAGGGACGCCCGTTTCCAGTTGAAGACCCTTCTCGAAGACATTTCGACGCTAGGTGAATGCGAAGTTGGCCACTAGAACCCGTCAACCGGTGATCCCGGTTACTGAGATCGAGCACTCAGCCTTCTGCACTACGGAGGACGACCTTCCCGCCAAGCCCCTAGTCGAAGAACTGGCCGTGAACGTCCGGTGGCAGCAGATACCCGCCGAATATCTCCATTGCTCCGTAGAGGAGTTGGACCGCCGGATTTACCAGGCTAAAGAGACCTTGGGCAAGACTTTGACTATCTTGGGGCACCATTACCAGCGGGAAGAGGTGGTAAAGTACGCCGACTTCCAAGGGGACTCCTTCCTTCTCTCCCGGATGGCCACCGCCCGCCCCGAGGCCGACTACATCGTTTTTTGCGGCGTGCACTTCATGGCAGAGACGGCGTGCATCCTGTGCGCTCCCCATCAGCGAGTCATCCTGCCCAACCTGAGCGCCGGTTGCTCCATGGCGGACATGGCCCCCATGGAGGACGTAGAGGACGCTTGGGAGGAGTTGCAAGACGTCTTGGGAGGCTCGGGCGGCATTACTCCGATTACCTACATGAACTCCATCGCCGGCATCAAGGCGCTATGCGGCCGCAACGGCGGGTCGGTATGCACTTCCTCCAACGCCGCTGCGGCGATGGAGTGGGGGTTGCAACAGTCGGACCGGGTCCTATTCCTTCCCGACCAGCACTTGGGGCGCAACACCGGCCTGCAACTGGGCATTCCCCTAGACCAAATGGTGGTCTGGAACCCCTTCAAGCGTCTGGGAGGCAATACCCCCGACCAGCTGCGCCAAGCAAAGCTGGTGCTCTGGCGGGGCCATTGTTCCGTCCATACCCGATTCACTGCGGGTCAAATCCAAGCCGCCCGGCAGCGGCACCCTGACGTTACTGTCATCGTTCACCCGGAATGCCCCATGGAAACGGTCGAGGCCGCCGATCTCGTCGGTTCGACCGAATTCATTCGCAAGACCATCAACGGCGCGCCGCCTGGCAGCAAATGGGCCGTTGGCACCGAAATCAGCCTGGTAAACCGCTTGGCCTTGGGGAACCGCGATAAAGTAATCTTCTGCTTGGACCCGGTAACCTGCCCGTGTTCCACCATGTATCGCATCCACCCTGCTTACTTGTGTTGGGCGCTGGACTGCATCCTGGACGGCCGCCCGGTCAACCGGATCACGGTGCCCGAAGAGGTAAGACGCGACGCGCAGGCGGCGTTGGACCGGATGCTGCTCCTGAGATAGGGTCCAAGGCTTGCCCCCGGCGGGAGGCCGCCGGCAAAGAACTCTTGCAGTTCCTCGAACCGTGGAGAGGGTTAAGTGAGTGAACTCCCCCCCGACGTCTTCCGCCTGATCGACGCGGCGCTGGCCGAGGACCAAGCCTTCAACGACCCAACCACGCAAACACTGATACCGCCTGAGATTTCCGGCAAGGGCATGGTCCGGGCCAAGGCGGCCGGCGTTCTGGCGGGCGCGGAGGTTGCCTTGGCGGTCTTTCGCCGGGTTGACGCCGCTTTGATTACCGAGGCGCTGATTCCCGACGGATCATCCATTTCCCCCGGAGACGACATCGCCCGGGTGGAAGGGGCCGCGGCCAGCATCCTGCGGGCGGAGCGGGTCGGTCTCAACTTCCTACAGCGGATGAGCGGCATCGCCAGCGAGACCCGCTGCTACGTGCGGGCCGTGGAGGGCACCGGGGCCCGTATCGTCGATACCCGTAAGACGGTACCCGGCCTGCGCTATCTGGACAAGTACGCGGTGCGAATGGGCGGCGGCCACAATCACCGGCTGAACCTAGCCGACGGCATTCTCATCAAGGACAATCACATCGAAGCCCTGCGCTCCCGGGGGTTGGGGTTGAGAGAGACCGTCAGCCAGGCCTTATCTCGAAGCTCCCACACTATCAAGGTAGAGGTGGAGGTGGAGTCGTTGGCGGGGCTCCGGGAAGCCCTGGAAGCGGGGGCCCATATCATCATGCTGGACAATATGCCGGTGGACTTGATGCGGCAGGCCATGGATATCGTCGCCGGGAGGGCGGTGGTGGAGGCCTCGGGGAATATCACTTTGGATACGGTGCGGGCGGCGGCGGAGACGGGGGTGGACCTGATATCGGTCGGGGGGCTGACCCATTCGGTTGAGGCGTTGGACATAAGCCTCGACCTGGAATTCTAGCCTGACTACCGGCCTAGTCCGGTCCACGGCCCGGTACAGTTCACCTCCCCAACCCGGTTCATCGGGCAGGTCTGTCAGCCCGAACGAACGGAAAGAGGAAGGCCCGGGTCTCCAGCTATCCCCGCCGCGGGCGCCGGCGGTCGGCGCTGTCCAAGAGAATGGTTACCGGCCCGTCGTTTTCGAGGCGCAGCTGCATGTATTCTTGAAACCGGCCGCTGGCCACCTTGAGCCCGGTCTGGCGGAAGCGTTCCACGGTCAGGTTGTAGAGCCGTTGGGCTTCCCGGGGTTGGGCGGCGCCGGTGAAATCCGGCCGGCGGCCCTTTCTGGTGTCGGCGTACAAGGTGAACTGGCTAATCAACAAAAGCTCCGCCCTCACGTCGAGGGCGGAGCGATTGAACCGGTTATCTTCGTCTGAGAAGACCCTGAGGTTGAGGACCTTGCCCACCAGGTATTCCGCGTCGGCCTCCTCATCCTCCCTGCCTATCCCCAGCAGTAGGACCAGCCCCGGGCCTATTCTGCCAACCTCTTGACCCTCCACCAAGACCGAAGCCTCGGTTACTCGCTGCGCTACCGCCCGCAACTGGGCCCGTCCTCGCGGGGTGTGGCGACAGGCCCCTAAGCGGAGGCGCCGGCCTGGCTGGTGGCTTTGGCTTTCGATTCGCTGTTGGAATCGGTGCCGGCAGACGATGATTCGCCGGCCGGTGTCTTACTTTCCTTGCCGCCGGAAGAGGTTTCACTGGGGTCGCTCTTGCCGTCGGCGCCGTCCTTGGCCCCGTTCTCCACGGGCCTCTTGGGACGCCCGTAGTCGGTGGTATAGAACCCGGAGCCTTTGTAGATTACCGGAACGGCGTGGTACACGCGGCGGCCCGCACCGGAGCATGCCGGGCAAGTCCCCCGACCCGCCT
The DNA here is from genome assembly GCA_965197665.1 of Dehalococcoidia bacterium. GTDB lineage: Bacteria > Chloroflexota > Dehalococcoidia > Lucifugimonadales > UBA3495 > CBDANO01. The sequence continues at coordinate 507,488 of CBDANO010000005.1, read as the reverse complement.
CGCTGAAGCTTTGCACCAACTCGAAGTATTGTTCGCAGTTTGCGCATTTATAGTCGTAACGTGGCACCGATAGCCTCCTGGGACCAAGGTTTCTAGCAACCCTCGACTGGCTCTAATGCCGAGGGTCAACCCATACAATTTAGCAGCGGGCTGCCAAAGTGTCAAATTCCGATTCGAGGCAAGTGCAAAACGCGGGACCGGCGATGCTAACGGGAAGGGCTGCAACAATCGGACGTTATGCATTATTGCCCCATCGCTGGAGAGGCCCCCGCTACGGGTTAATCTCGGGGTCGGTCTGCGTTAGACGGCGGATTTTGTCGGGGGGGGGGGGTACGCGCTGCGCTTGGCGCAGCAGAGTGGACGGCAGATGCTGCCGGCGGTCCTGAGGCAGTGATTTATCCTCCGACGCATCGCTGTCTCCCCCTGCCTCCAGGTTTTCCCAGACCTTCCGCATGACCCTCAAGAAGAGCCTCTTCTCCTCGTCGTCCAGCCCCATGGCGGCCAAGGGGTTGGCCTCCCGCAGGGACTCGGTGAGCCGGAACGCCAGGTCCCGTCCTTCATCCGTCAGCGCCAGCAACACCACCTGCCGGTCCTTCTGCTGGCGAGTCCGCTGAATGAGCCCCCTCTCGGCCAGGGCGGCCACGTGGCGGCTTATAGAGGCTTGGTCCATGGGAATCACCTTGGTCAACCCCATCACCGTGTTTACTTGACCATTGGAGCAGGTGTCCAGGATGGCGTACTGCACGGGAGCAACCCCGTACAAAGAAAATTTCTCCTCCGCCAGCTTGGACAGAGCGGCGGTGAGGGCGGCGGCCAGGTACCCCAAGCCGGGGAGCAGGCCCTCGTCAGGCATGGCGGCGCTGCTCATCACCACCTATCCGTTACATTGCTACCGCAAGGATAGTAGGGGCGGGTTTCAGACCCGCCCCGACACGTTGGTCTTCTGCGGCGGGACGGTTGCGCCGGTTCGTTTTGGCCGCGCCGGGAACCGCCCTCACCCTAACCCTCTCCCAGTGGGAGAGGGGATTCGGCGGACAGCTTCCCGAATAGGTGTTGTCAAAAATCCCTTCTCCCTAGGGAGAAAGTCAGGATGAGGGGGAAAGGTCTGAAGGCAACTGAGACGGTCCGCGGCAGTCCCTTCTCCCTGGGGAGAAGGTCAGGATGAGGGGGCAGGACAATCGCGTTTTAATGGTAGACTTGGAGGGGTATCCCAATATAGGGAATGACGGGATGCAGAGGGAGTGATGGTGAAGAGGCGTGGCGCGGCAATCATGGACTATATGACTACGCCACTACCCTAAACAAAGGCCGCGGACGCATTGAACGCAGGGAGTAATGGGTGGTTAGCCGCGGTAGCTGTGGAAACCTAGGCGTCTCCTTGGGCTTCCACAGCTACCGTTCGAAAATTGCGCTTAGATAATCCTCTCCAGGTCGAAGTCGTAGAGACGCACCACGTTCTCGCCCACGATCTTGGCTTTCTCGTCCTGGGGAACACCGGCCAAAATGTTGTCTATGATCTCTCGGGACCTGGGGAATGTAGACTCGGGGTGGGGATAATCAGACCCCCACATCATTTTATCCACTCCTATAACATCCCGCAGTCTTATACCAACCGCGTCTTCCTGGAAGCTAAGGTAGATGTTGTTGTGGAAGAAGTCGCTGGGAAGGGCGCCACCCTTAAAGCGGTAGAAGGTTTCTTCAGGGCGCTCGGTGTATGCATAGTCCATGGTATTGAGCAGGTGAGCTGCCCAAGCGAGCTCGAACTCAACTACCACCACCTTCAGATTGGGGTAACGCTCGAACACACCCGCAAAAATCATGTCGCATATCGAGACCGCGGGCAAGACAACTTTCATGGCCCGGAGGCTGGCGAACCGGACCGTATCGGTGGCTTCGATGGTCCCCGTTCCCCGCGCTGTGGCGGTATGCAGGCTCAAGGGCATGTTCAAATCCTGTGCCGCAGCCCAGAATGGGTCATACTCGGCGCCGTCATAACGACGCTCCTCCACCGGGCGTTCGCTGATCATCGCACCGATCAGCCCCATGTTGGCAGCCCGGTTGAGCTCCTTGATCCCGTCATCAACATCGTCCAGGTTCACCATGGCGATGCCCTTCAGAAGGTCGGGATTAGTGTTACAAAACTCCGCCAGCCAGTCGTTATAGGCCCGGAACGAGGCCGAGAGGAGTTTCGAGTCCTGAATCAACCAGAAAAACAGCCCCAAGGACGGATAAAGCACCTCGGCGGACACCCCGTCGATCCTCATGTCCCGGACATGCTCTTCGGGCTCCCAGCCACCCCGATGCACCTGTTCGAACGTCCCCTCGAATGAGATGATTTCCGGAGCGTCGAACCGGTTACCCGCACCCACGAGATTACCAATGCCCGCTATTTTGTGGTCCGCTTCAACAATGATGTGGTCTGCATCTCCCACCCGCACTAAGCGGGGCTCTCTTCCCCTATACTTGGAATCGATTCTCTGGGTCCAAAGGTCCCGAGTCTCAAAAACGTGAGAGTCTGAGGATATAACAAGCTCGTCGCCCATAACCGCCTCCTTGCCGGCCATCGATTGTTTTTTTCGGACTTATTTAGCCGATGCTTGATGTTACTTAGTCACAGATTTCTTGTCAAGATTACCAAGCCGTCGGGCCGGCGCAACGTCAACGAATTGTTGCCGTCAGGACCTTGACGGTTTTGTTGTCATCCCGCCGTTCGCCCTGAGCCTGTCGAAGGGTAGGTGACCAGTCTCGGCAGTGTTGCTGGTCCGACAAGCTCACCACGAACGGATGCCAAGAGCAGATCAACCGGGCAAAAAACCTTTAGAACCTATGCCCGCGACTGTGAGCGGCGCCCGGCGCGGAGGTTTGACCGCAGTGTCCGGGCGCTCGTTGGCGCTAGAGTTGCCGCCTGGTAGGATCGGCCCGGTCCCGCAGCCAATCGCCGGTAAGGCTGCTGGACATCACCAGGAGGGAGATTGCTATGCCGGGAAACAGGGGCAACCACCACTGACTATAGAGGTAACTCTGGGAGTCAGTGAGCATGGTGCCCCAAGACGGCAGCGGACGGGGTACTCCTAAGCCCAGGAAGCTAAGGCCCGCCTCGAATATCACCACAACCCCTACTTCCAGCGTGCCGATGACCAATAGGCTGTTAATGAGGTTGGGGAAGATGTGCCGCCTTATGATGCGAAACTTGCTTGCTCCCGCAACTTCGGCCAAGCGCACATAGTCCATCTCGGTGAGTCTAAGGACCTCACTCCTTAAAATGCGAGCGTAGCTCATCCATCTCAGAAGGCCCAGCACGAGAATGACGTTTCTCAAACTTGGCCCTAGTACTGAGACGATGACCACCGCCACCATCAGAAATGGCAAGGCCAGGAAGGCATCGGTGATTTGCATCAGGATGCCGTCAACCCAGCCTTTGAACACGCCGGCTAGCACAGCAACAAGCAGACCAACCGCCCCAGACACAAATACGGCCAGACAGCCAACCATGACCGAGATGCGGGCCCCATAAATGAGACGGCTCAAATTGTCTCGACCAAGGTGGTCCGTACCCAAAGGGTTGGAAGACCAACTGGGGCCGGCCAGGGTATTGAACACGTCGCCCTTTATCGGGTCGAATTGTGCTAGCAAGGGCGCGAAGATGGCACAAATAATAGCGATGGCGAGGAACAGCACGGAGAACTTGGGCACACCCCTTGACATGTCCCGCAGCCATCTGAGCCAGGCCCCGCGCCGGAACTCCAGACTCAAAGATCTCCGCAGAACGGTCCGTTCTGTTTCCGCTGCGGGTGTTGCCACTACGATGCTCCCCCTAGGCTAATCTAACTCGCGGGTCCAGCCAGGCATAGGCCAAATCAATCATAATGTTGAGTAACACGATAATGATGGCGGAGAAGAAGACCACCGTCTGCACCACTGTGTAGTCGCGCGTAAAGATGGACTCCACGAGCAGCCTGCCGATGCCCGGCCAAGAGAATATGGCTTCTGTGATCAGAGCGCCACCAACCAACAGGGCGAAGTTGGTGCCAAAGAGGGTGATTACCGGCAAGGCGGCGTTTTTGAGACCGTGCTTCCAGATGACCACTCGGTTCGGCATTCCCTTGGCGCGCAACATCCGGATGTACTCGGAGTCAAGCACCTCCAACAATGAGGACCGGACCAACCGGGTATTGGCCGCCACCAAAAACCAACCCAAGGATGTGGCGGGCATAATGAGCCCCTTGAAGCCCGTGCGGTCCAGTCCCCCGGCGCTGGGCAGCCAGCCCAGGTAGACGCTGAATAAAAGGATCATCAGCAGGCCTAACCAGAAGGCGGGCATGGCCAGGCCGATAACCGCCAGTATCTTTCCGATACGGTCTACGATGGATTCAGGCCAGGTGGCCGAAATCACACCGAGCAGTATCCCCACGACCATGGAAAAAATTAGGGCCGACCCCACTAACTGTATGGTGGCCGGTAGCCGCTCCTTAAACATCGAGAAGGCGGTCTTCGGTGCAAACTTTACTGAATCCCCGAAATCCCCGGTGAATATGCCCTGATTAAACTTCGCGTACTGTACGTGCCAGGGTTTGTCGAGCCCGAAGTCTGCTTTGATGCGCTCTCTATCACCTTTGGACATAGTAGGGTTTACCAGGAAATCTATAGGGTCCCCGGTAAGTCTAAGGAGAAAGAAAACCAGAACCGTTACCAGCCATACGGTAATCAGCCCCCGCAGCAGCCGTCTTACTATATACCGGCCCACCTAGACACCTCTAGCAACTCCACATATGACAACCGCCTGGCCGGGTCCCGGCCAGGCAGCTATCGTCAATTTCTCTAGGGCACTGTTTGCCCTGTTGTCGGGCCTTAGAGAGTTGGCCCCTCTTCCCTTATCAGGGGGTTCAGTCCCTCAACACTATCCGCCACAACTGCTCGAAGGTATTGGCGTGGGGTGGTGTGGGGTGAGCCAGGACCCGGTCCGTATATGCTTGTACCACCGAAACCTGCGCCATTGGGATAAGCCAGCGTTGTTCTAAGATGTAGTCTTCCATCTCCGCAAAGTACCCCAATAACGACGCTTCGTCGGTGGTGGAGCTGGTCTTTTCCCAGAGGGCGTTAGTCACGTCGTCCCAACAACAGACGAAGCTGCCGGTCTCGTGGAAGCTATAGTTGGCTACCGCCCCGGCGTGCTCTTGCCTGCCCCAGCCAAAGAGTGCCACCGGCCTAAAGGCTCGCTCCGGCGGAGTTACCTTGTTCCAGTACTCTGCGGCATCGATCTCGAAAATCTGTACGTTTACGTCAATTTCTGTCCAGTAGGATGCTGCCGCGTCGAGCCACTCCCGCACGCCTGGGATGTTGACATACGGTCCAAAATAAATGTCCGTGGAGAACCCATCGGCGTATCCGGCCTCCACCATTAGCTCTTTCGCTCGTTCCGGATCATACGGTGCGATCGGTAGGTCACGGTAAGCAAAGCCGCCAATGAAGAAGAGGCCGCCCATGGGGAAGCTGAAGCCGTAGTGGATTTGGTCGCTAATCGCTTGCTTGTCTATGGCGATTTCCAAGGCCTCCCGGACCCGCACATCGTCAAAAGGCGCGTGGTCCCCAGGCCCCGGCTTGTCCTGCGCATCCTTTCCGGCAAACATGTTCGGGAAGTGAAGTACGTACTGGCCGGTGCCCACGATGGTTTGGGTCCAGATGTCACTACCCTGCTCCGGATTAATCCCTCGCCCCGCGAAATCTTCTGACTGAGGAATTTCCCTCGCTGTTGCGTAGGGGATGTTCACCACCATATCCACTTGGTTGCTCTTGATGAGGGCGAAGCGGGCTGCCTCGTCGGGAGATACAATTACCTCGAGGGTCTCATGTTGGGGCTTGTGGTACACGTCGGTGTCGGACCAGAAATCCTCCCACCGCTCCAGTACGATCCGCTCCCCGGCTTTCCACAGACTGACCGTGTAGGGTCCGCCGCCCAAGGGTGCTTCTTCGTAGCCGTCGACTCCCACCTTCTGCAAATAGTCCGCACTGGATAGCCAAAACTGATGGTAGCCGGCGCCAGTGTACCAGGCGACAAAGTCGGGGGTAGGCTTTGTCGTCTTTACAAAGCCTCTCTTATCGTCGAAGACCCGTACCTCTTCGATCTGATCCTGGAATCGGGCGGCCGCCCAGTGGCCGGTGAATTCGGGTTTGTGGTCCCCCCGAGCCGCGTCGTAGATCCACTTGACGTCGTTTGACGTGATCGGGCTCCCGTCATGCCAAATCGCGTCCGGATGGATCGTGAACCCGAAGCCATCATCGTTGAACTCCCATTCAACGAGCAATCCGGCGACTATATTGTGGTTCTCATCGCGCGTCAACATGAAGTTGTTAAAGTAGTCTGAGACAAAGGTGAATCCAAGGCCATCCACCGGATTGAGGTTGACACCAAATCCAATGCCGTCCGACGCCACGGTCAGCTTTCCTACATTGGCGGGGACACCGCCGACGCCCGGCTTGGCGAAACCAGTTACCGGTTCAGGAGCCGGTATAGCGGTGGCCGTAGCTGCTGGCGCCTTTGTTGCTGCCGGCGTTGCAGTCGCTGCTGGTACCGCCGTAGGTGCGGGCGCCGCAGTAGCCGTCGGCGCAGCGGCTTGGGGGGTAGAGGTTGCCGAGGCGCCGCACGCTAGCAACACCATGCTAATTATTAAGATCGCCGCTAGAGGTATATAACGTCGTCGTTTTTCGAAATATTGCCGCTTCTTCATACGACTTCCTCCGAATTTAGCGGAAATTTAACACACTATATTGCGCCACATCTGATTTGTCAATTCGAATCCAAGCGAAGGGTGTGCGTCAAAGGTTCGGGTGGGGGAGGGGGGAGTACAATGAGGAAAGATGTCCCCAGTTGCACACCCCGTATGGCGTCCTCCTGTGCCCCCAGGAGGGGCTTTCGGAGCAGGTGGGGGAGCGCGTGGCTGTTCTCCGAGGGCCGGTAGAGCGGCAGGTAGGACGCCACCACCTTCTGGGTGATGGGTAAGGTAGGCCGCCGGCGAGTTACCCCGTGTTACCGGAGCACTTTTCCGTCGGCTCCCCTCCGAACCGGACGTGCGGCTTTCAGCGCATCCGGCTCTCCCGTGTCGTTACAGTAGGTAGCGTTTAGGCTGTCTGGGCGTTCCAGCAATCAGCCGACTTCTGGGTGCGCGCTCCATGAGGTGAAGGGTTGACTGCCTGCCGGAAGGGTGATTTCCACTACCTGACCGGGAGCCAAGTCAACCGGTGTAGTCGGACCCAGCTCGATTCCGTTCGATAGGTGGACTTCGACCCTGACCCTGCGCAGTGTGGCCGTCGTGGTGTTCGCCACCGTGCCTTTGAAGGCGGTGGCGGCTGAGTCGTACGACAGAACCAGTCGTACCCCTGCTCGAACCTCATCAAAGGTATCGCCAAGAGCGAACTGAGTGCCTGATTCTTCACCACCTTCGCCCGACTTCGATTCGCTGCTATGCTCACCGGATTCCGATTCGCTGCTGGACTCGTTGGCCTCTGAGCTTCTGCTATGCTCACCGGATTCCGACTCGCCGTTGTGCTCGGCAGACTCCGATTCGCTGTTGCAGCCGACGAGGGCGAATACGAGAACAAAGCCAAGCGTCCCTAGGAGGATGCCGACATTGACCAGTTTCTGGCTAGGTTGCCGCACGTTTCCCTCTGAACACTCGTAAGACGGAGCGGTACTAGGTCGAATCGACAATCGGTCTAGAAAGTAGTAATCGGCTAGCGATGTAGTATAAGAGTAAACGGCGGTAGGATGTAGGTCTTCGAAAGGTGAAGGTGTGAAGGGGGACTTACATGAAACGGTACGAACTAAGTGCTTCTCAGTGGTGTAAGATAGAAGGGTTTTCGCCAGGGCGTCCGGGGTCGGTAAGAGTGACTGCCAAGGACAAAGGTACTGGCTTTCATCCGGTCGGAGGGAGCCGTTGCCGTCATACCGCCCAAGTCCAACCGCAAGAACCCTTGGGAGTACGACCGGGAACTACACAAACAGGGGAACTTGATTGAACGTGCCTTCAACAAGCTCAAGCGCTGGCGTAGAATCGCTACCCGGTGCGACCGGAGGAGCCTCTTCTTCTTGGCAGCCTTGCATCTGGCCTCTGCCGTGATCTGGGGCGCGTAATTGTCGATTGGAATTGGTCTGGTGGGCGGTAGTGGACTCGAACCACTGACCTCTTGCGTGTCGAGCAAGTACTCTAACCAACTGAGCTAACCGCCCGTCCCGGGGAAGTTTATCAACAGCCATAGGGGAGGGTCAAGGAGACCCGGCCCGGCCGACAGGGTCGTTCAGTTTCCGCCGGATTGATAGCGCGGTTGCCCCGCTGGCTACGAATCAAGCTGCTGTTGCCCTGGGTGTATGGTCTATTTCTTGTAGCCGCCGGTCCGGCATACTGTATACCGCCTGGGCCAACCCGCCGGGGGTGCCAGCCGCGGATGTGCCAAAAAACCCCCTGGGGACGCCAGCCGCAGTTGCTTCAAAACCCGCCGGGGCCGTTAGCCGCGGCTGGGCCGATGACGCTCTTGGAGGCCCTCGCCGGGCCGTGGATTCGGGGGCTTTAGAATTCAGCGCTTTTGGGAGTCCTGGGGAAAGGAATAACGTCCCGGATGTTGGGAACACCGGTAATGAACTGTACGGTGCGCTCGAAGCCGAGGCCGAAGCCGGCGTGGGGCACGGTACCGTAGCTCCGCAGGTCCAGGTACCACGAGTACGCGCTCTCGGCGAGTCCGGCCTCCCGGAGCCTGGCGAGCAGCACCTCGCGGCGTTCCTCCCTCTGGCTGCCGCCGATGATCTCCCCAATCCGGGGCACCAGAGTATCCAAGGCGCCAACGGTCTTGCCATCGTCGTTCAAGCGCATGTAGAACGCTTTTATTTCCTTGGGGTAGTCGGTAACGATTACCGGGCGGCCGATCTTTTTTTCGGTGAGGTACCTTTCGTGCTCTGATTGGAGGTCCAACCCCCACCCCACGGGAAACTCGAAGTCTTCCCCCGATTTCTTTAGCAGTTCCACCGCGTCAGTGTACCGCAGCCGCTCGAAGCTCGACTCGACGACCTTCTCCAAGGTCGAAACCACGGTGTCGTCGTACCACCGGTTGAAGAAGGCCATGTCTTCCGGGCAACGGTCCAGCACGTAAGCGAATATGTACTTCAGGAAGTCCTCGGCCAGCTCGGCCAAACCGTCCAAGTCGCAAAAGGCCACTTCCGGCTCCACCATCCAGAACTCGGCCAAGTGCCGCGACGTGTTGGAGTTCTCGGCGCGGAAGGTGGGGCCGAAGGTGTACACGTCGCACAAGGCTTGAGCAAAGATTTCCGCTTCCAACTGCCCGCTCACCGTGAGGAAAGCCGGCTTGCCAAAGAAGTCCTCCCCGTGGTCCACGGCCCCGCCTTTCATGGGCGGGTTGCCGGGGTCCAGCGTCGTAACTCGAAACATGGAGCCGGCGCCCTCGGCGTCGCTGGCGGTTATGATGGGCGTTTGGATATATTGAAACCCCCTCTCCTGGAAGAAGCTGTGGATGGCGAAGGCGGTGGCGTTCCGGACCCGGGCCATGGCGCCGAAGGTGTTGGTCCGGGGCCTCAGGTGGGCGATCTCTCGGAGGAACTCGGGGGTGTGCCGCTTCTTTTGAAGGGGGTAGGACTCCGGGTCCGACGGGCCGACAAGCTCGATGGCGGTCGCTTGAATCTCGTATTTTTGGCCCTTTCCCGGAGATTCAACCAGCACACCCCGGACGCTTACGCTGCTGCCGGTGGTCAGCGACTCCACGATTTCGTAGCCGGGGAGGGTTTCGTCGGCCACCACCTGAATGTCCTGCAGCGTCGATCCGTCGTTGATCTGAACGAAGGAGACCGCCTTCGACGAACGCCTGGTCTTGACCCAGCCTTGCACCAGTGCTTCGCCCCCGGGCCCCTGCCGGTTTAGAAGGTCCTTGATTCTACTGCGGCGCATCAGTGTCCTCTGCTGAGATCAGTAGTCCTTTAACGAAGTCGAGGGTCTCCGGCACTTTCCTTTTTGACATCGCCTATCCCTCCGAAGAAATGTCTCAGGGAGAGCAGACCTCACACTACCACAGAAGGACCATATGGTGGTCCCGCGCCTCAAACTCGGCCTGTTCGCAGCAAAGCACGGCTCTCATGGACGGTTGACTTGGATGCAACTGGGTCTGCATAAGTGCAACAGGCTGCGGATGATACGGCCCTCCTATATTTGACGAATCGAAGAACAGGTCTGCCGACCGCCCTATGGGTTCAGACCTTCTCAGGCGGACTGCGGGGGTACCTTTTCCGACATGGACAGAGCTACGAAAGCGCGCGGAGACGGCCTGCTCCTGAACATTGATGGCGCTAGTCTCTGTCTACTACCGGTTCAGCGGGTCCGGCCATCGAACAAACGCCACTGAGCGGCCTAGTCGCTGATAATCCGTGGCTGTAAGGTCCGACCGATAGGACAAGGCTCTCTCAATAGCATCCGGCTTACCTCTGTACCGGTCAACGACTTCCTCAGCGTTAATCTGGGCATCGCCGTACTGCAACACGATCACATAGCTATTGTAGTGGCCTGTATCTTGATCTTGGAGGTTTTCTTGTCTTGCATACCACGACCCGATGTCGATAAGGCGAATCACTTGGTCTCGTGTTTCGTCGTGTGTTGTTCGTTCGCTAACGTCAGATCGATACTTGGCTTCCACAAGCACTAACTCTTGGTTGCCAAGTCTTATCAAGATATCCGGTTCAGAAGCTCCTTCTTTTTGGGGCCGGCTCGGCGGTGGGGAGAGCTTTGGCCAGAAAATCAGCTCGGCGGAGGGAATTGCGTCCAGAACTTGAGAAGAGACTGCCTCAGGGAACGATTGGCGAATGAGCCTTTCCAGGACTTGGTTCCTATACGCGCCGTCACGGAGTAGCGGACTGAAATAATGCCAGGTGCGCGCATCTTCGGAATTCTCGCTGAGGATTCTTGGCATGCCCCTGACTTTCCCTCTTGAGTAGGTCTCGGCCAACTTGTCGAGGAACGACGGATGCGTCGTGTCGGTGTGCCGAAGTAGGGGATGGGCATCCGGTGTTTTCCAAACCTTGACTCCGGAGTCGCTAAGGATATAGTCGTCCATTTCGAGCTTCTTTGCAGTGGAGACTAGGCCATAACGGCCCCAGACTTGAAGATTGCCTATCAGGTCAATAACAAAATACTCGCCCGATTCTCCTGCGATGTCAAAGCGGCGTCCAATCTCAGACTCGCTCTCGACCAGCGACTCCGTCAGCATACTTCCATCATCGAATGTCTCTTCCAGCCAGACAATTACTGGATTCTCTGATGATTTTGATGCGGCTCCGCAGGCCGTCGTCGTATTCGTTCTCCCACTCGCCGATGACTTGCATCCCAAGGGCCGCGTCGGCGGTGGGTGTGGCCGTCGGCGTGGGCTCAGGCGTAGGTTGGCGTGGGTGTTGCCGTCGGCGTCGACTCAGGCGCGGGTGTCGGAGTGGGCGTTGCCGTCGGCGTCGGCTCGGGCGCGGGTGTCGGAGTGGGCGTTGCCGTCGGCGTCGAGGGCGCGGGTGTCGGAGTGGGCGTTGCCGTCGGCGTGGGGCGTAGGTGTCGGTGTTGGCGTGGGCGCCGGCTGAAGTGTCAAAAGGCCCATGGTCTTCATAACTGCAGCTTGTAAGCTGGCTTCCACATAATCGGTCAGACCCGTGGAGTGGCCCTTGTTCTTAAAATACTCCCAACCAAGGGAGTAGAGTTCTCCGGGGACGATACCAACTTCCCCCACCGTGTCCAGCCCTGATCTATCCGTCAGTGCATCGACCTCCTGTTTCCATACATTGAACCTGCAACAAACTCCAAATCCCACTTGGTGAAACTCCGGATCGTCCTTGAACTCCAGCAGTTCGAAGTAAAGCCTTATCACGTCTTTGGTCGAAGAGGACAGGTCAGGTTTGCAAGATTGCAGTTCCTTCAAGAGAGCGGTTATCTCCAGCGTTTCCGGTTCTGCGCAGTCCGACGTCGTGGATGGAGTTGCTATTGGTATCTGAGCCGTCGGTACCGATGTCCCGGTAGGCGTCTGAGTAGTAGTGGCAGGTTCAGGGGTCACTGTTGGAGCGGGTGCGGCTGTTGGTGTGTCGGGTGGAGGAGACATAGGGGTGTACCCCTCGCAAAGCTCCAGCCCATAGTCTATCAACGGACCTATGCTGATCTTGAGGCCATTGAAATTGGAAGCCGGGTCATCCCGCCAAATAGCATCTAAGCTACGGGCTGTGCTAGGGTACTCCAGTTTAACCCATGTCTGTCCAAACCCAGTGATGCCATAATGCTTGCCATCCGCTTTAAGGAATACCGCACCCTTCTCACAGACCAAGGTTGCCTCCGGAATCGTCAATGGCCAGGCGTCCCCATAATCGGATTGTTTCACGGTCATTGAATTTTCACGTACACAGGCAACCACCAGAAAGGTCATCAGTAAAAGCATTCCTATAATACCGCTCCATCTAAAATGGGCCTCACCTCCTAAGTCATAATGCGCCCGATGGTCGTAGCTGCCCTTACAAGGGACCAGGCCGGATTCTTGAAAGACTGTAAGCTCAACCAAGCAAGATTGGGAACTATCTACCCCGCCTGCGGCGTAGCTAAAGCTCCGGCCGGGACTGGTGCCATTTGGTTGTTTGCTGATAGGCGTGGCCGATTCGCAGCAGCTCCGGTTCCGATAGGCGGGGGCCGATGAGTTGCAACCCCACCGGCAACCCTTGGTCGAAGCCGCAGGGTACCGACATGGACGGCAGCCCGGCGATGTTGGGGGGCAGAGTGCAAACATCGCTCAGGTACATCCGCACCGGGTCGGCGGTCTTCTCGCCCAAAGGGAAGGCCACGGTGGGGGAAACCGGGGCGGCCAGCGCGTCCACTTGTTGAAAGACGCGCTGGAAGTCCTGTCGTATCAGGGTGCGGGCCTGCTGGGCCTTCAGGTAGTAGGCCTCGTAGTACCCGGCGGACAGGGCGTAGGTCCCCAGCATGATCCGCCGCTTTACTTCCGGCCCGAAACCGTGCTGGCGGGTCTTTTCCATATCTTGCCACATGCCGGCGGCGTCTTGGTATGAGTAGCCGTACTTCACTCCGTCGTAGCGGGCCAGATTGGCCGAGCATTCGGAAGGGGCAATGACGTAGTAGCAGGCCAGCGCGTAGCGGGTAGTGGGCAAGGAGACCGGTTCCGGCCGGGCCCCCAAGCCTTCGAGGATCTCGATGGCCTTCTCCACCGCCGTCCTGGTGCCTTCTTCCATCCCATCGACGAAATACTCCTGGGGCACTCCCAGGCGCAGCGGCCCGGTCCGCCCGCCGCCGGCAAGGGGCTTGGAAGAGTCCTCTCCGACCAGGACCGACGGGTAGTCTACGTTTTCCACCGCCAAAGACGTCGAGTCCTTGGGGTCGTGTCCGACGATGGCCTTCAAGACTTGGGCGCAGTCGACAACGTCCCGGGTTATCGGCCCGATCTGGTCCAAGGATGAAGCGAAGGCCACCAAGCCGTACCTGCTGACCAAGCCGTAGGTGGGCTTCAGCCCCACCACGCCGCAAAAGGACGCCGGTTGGCGGATGCTGCCGCCGGTATCCGATCCCAGAGAGAACAGGGCCTCGCCGGAGGCTACCGAGGCCGCCGCGCCGCCGCTGCTGCCTCCAGGGGCCCGGTCCAGATCCCAGGGGTTGTGGGTCGGGAAGAAAGCGGAGTTCTCCGTGGATGAACCCATGGCGAACTCGTCCATGTTGCCTTTGCCCAGCAGGACCGCGCCCTGGTCCAGCGCCTTGAGAGGGGCGGTGGCGGTGTACACCGGAACGAATTCTTGAAGCATCCGGGAAGAGCATGTGGTCCGGATGCCCTTGGTGCACATGACGTCCTTGACTTGCATCGGAATCCCGGTCAAAGGGCCGGCTTCCCCGGACGCGATTCGCCGGTCGGCCTCCTCCGCTTGTTGGAGCGCGACCTCCGGGACCACGGTAACGAAGGCCTTGATCCGTTCTTCCACTTGGTCTATTCGTTCCAAACAGCCGAGGGTCAACTCAACCGAACTGACCTCTCTTCGAGTCAAGCGGCGGTGCGCTTCGCCGATGGTCAGGTACTCCCAGGGGGGCATCGACGCTACTCTTCCAGGACTGCTTTGACCCGGAAGAAGTCCCCTTCCCGCCGCGGCGCATTGCTCAGGGCCTCCTCAGGGTCCAGAGAGCTTGCTGTTGAGTCGTCTCGCATAGCCGCTTCCCCTTGGGTCCAGTGGCCGGCGGGGGAAACTCCGGTGGTGTCCAATTCGCCGAGGATTTCAAACTGCTCCAGGATATCCGAAAGCTGTTCCCGGAAAACCTCCACCTCCTCTTTGGTCAGCCCGATCCGGGCCAGAATACCGATGTGCTCCACTTCGGCGCGGTCAAGTGACATAGTAACCCTCCAGCCGCATACTCAGGCATAAATCAGGCGCGTATGATTATAGACGATGGTATTCCTCCCCCGACGACCCAACGGGGTCGACGTGCACCGTGGCATTGGAAAGGTATTTCAACCGGTCCAAGAGCCGGCGGTGGGCTGCTTGAGCTATTTCGTGTCCCTTTTCGACCGACAATTCCGGGCGGACCGCCACGTTTACCTCGGCTAGGAGAGTGTGGCCCAACCATCTCACTCTGATCTCAGTAACCTCCTCCACCCCTTCGGTGGAGTCCAAGACCTCCCGCACCTCGTCGCTGACCTCGGGTTCCACACCGTCCAGAAGCCGGGAGACGACTGATTTGCCCGATACCCACGCAATGCGAAAAATAGCCGCCGTAATTACTAGGCCGACAATGGGATCGGCCAAGGGAGCGCCCAGCCAGACCCCCACGGCGCCGGCCAGCACCGCCAGACTGGTCAGCCCGTCCGCCCTGGCATGAAGGCCGTCGGCTACCAGGGCGGCGCTGTTGATTTCCTTGCCCACCTTGATTCGGAACAGGGCCACCCCTTCGTTGCCCGCGAATCCGACCGCCGATGCGACAACCACAGCCCATAGGTAGTCTATTTCCGGGGGGTCATCCAAACGTTTGATGGATTCGTAGCCGGCGATCACTCCGGTGGCCAAGACGACCGCCACAATCAGAAGACCCGCCAAGTCCTCGGCGCGGCCGTACCCGTAAGTAAACCGGCGGGTTGGTTGCCGCCGCGCTAAGGTGAAGGCGGCCCACAACGGTAGAGCGGTTGCCGCGTCGCTGAAGTTGTGAATGGTGTCGGCGAGTAGCGCAACACTGCCGGTGAAGACCAGGACGACCACCTGCAAAGCGCCGGTAGCCATCAGAACCGCCAAGGATATTTTGGTGGCTCGGATTCCCCGGCCGCTGGTCAGGACCACCCGGTCTATGGCGCCGTGGGAGTGGCCATGCGGCCCGCCGCTGCCCGCGGGTTCCCGGTTTTCTTTTCCGGTGGACCCGTGCCCTCCGGAATGCCCGTGACGGAACATTTGGGTGGCGCCTCCTGAGATTTAATGTACCATTCGGAGAGCGTCCCAGGAAGTGCCCGTCATCAGTTCATCTCGGCCCCGCCGGATACGCTTATGGACAGACCGGTGAGGTAGTCCGATTCTCCGGAGCACAAGAATGCAGCCGTCCTGGCGATATCGCCGCCCATCGCTACCCGCCGCAAAGGGATAGTTTCCTCCCGGTCTCTAATCATCATGGCCCGGTATTCCTCCGGCGATTCCCCTTCCGGTACCAAGGCCGCGGCGATGAAGTCCGTTCGCTCGGT
Source organism: Dehalococcoidia bacterium (assembly GCA_965197665.1). Lineage (GTDB taxonomy): Bacteria > Chloroflexota > Dehalococcoidia > Lucifugimonadales > UBA3495 > CBDANO01. The sequence continues at coordinate 491,762 of CBDANO010000005.1, read as the reverse complement.
ATCCACCAACCCGGGGCAGACGGCGTTGACGTTAATGCGGTGAGGACCCAACTCTTGAGCCAGGGCCTGAGTGAATCCGATAAGCGCAAACTTGGACGCGCAGTAGGCGGCGAACCGGGCCCGGCCCCTCTTGCCGGCGCTGGAGGAAATTATGACTATTTTTCCTCCTCCGCCTCGCTGAATCATGTGGCGGGCCACGGCTTGGGAGCACAAGTAAGTCCCCCGGACGTTAACCCTCAGGACTTCATCGAAAGCGTCTTCCTCAAGGTCCACCACGGGCACTCGGTCCCGGCCCGGTCGAGAACCGGCGTTGTTGACCAAGATATCGATCTTGCCGAACCTGGCCAGGGTCTGCGCTACCATGCTTCCAACCTGGGCCGAGTCCGAAACGTCGGAGAACAAGGCTATGGCGCTGCGGCCCAACGCTTCAATCTCGCTAACGACGCTGGGCAAGCCTTCCCACCCCGCCTGGCGGTCTTCGGAGCGAATGGCATCCGCGCTCTGGGGGACGTCCGTCACTACCAGATCGGCGCCTTCCTGGGCCAAGCGCAGGGCGATGGCCCGGCCGATACCGCGGCGCCCCCCGGCTCCGGTTACCACTGCCACTTTACCGGCTAAGTCGTACATGCGGACGCCTCCCCTTACTAGTTTCGCTCCTGCTTGTTCATCACGCTATCCACCGGCCCGGAAGCCCGCGCGCCTCACGGATGAAACCGGCATATTTCCAGGGAACCACACCAAAATGTAGGCGCCAAAACGTAGGGGCCGGTTTCAAACCGGCCCTCCTAAGGATTAAACCGGGCTTGTCCGGATACCCGACCGGACGACGTTAAGGCGCTCGGAAGGGCCTCTACGCCGCCGCGCCGGCCAAGGACACCGTGGCTTTGCCGCCGATATATCGTTCCCCTTGGCTGCCGGTCATCATGACGTCGCACTCCACCAGGTTTTCCCCGTCCTCCATGCGAGTGTCGGTGACTGTGGCCGATATGGTCAACGGCTGATTGTGGGGCACAGGCTGGCGGAACACCATGTCGGCGTCCTTTAGAGACCCGGGCCCGGCCCAATCCGTCAAAAGGCGGGTCATCATGGCCAAAGCCATGATCCCCGGCACGATTGGACCGGGGAACCCGTCCTTTTCCGCCAATTCCTGGCTGGTGAAACGGTTAGGTCCCGGGCTGTTCCAGACCCGGCAAAAAGTTGCCACGCCATCGTCGGTGGCTACGACCTGCATCGGGCCGATTTCGTCGCCCAGTTCCACGTCTTCGAAGCGGGGGATACCGGTGTTCATAGTGCCCGCCTATTCCCTGGCGGCCATCGATTCTTGTATTTCAGCCACCACCTCGCCGTCTTGGTTCCGAAACGTCGTCTCCCAAACAGTGAATACCATTGTGCCGCTGCGTCCCGTCTTTGGGTACACCTCTTTCAACCGGGCGGAGACCGTGACAGAGTCTCCGGCTATGACGGGGGCCTTGGGTTTGACCCGTTGCCCCGCGTGCATTTGCGTACGGCCGAATTTCAATTTTATGTCGGGAAAGGACACCCGGTGCACCAGCACGGAGCAAAAGGTGGGCGGCGCCACCAACCCCCGGTAGCCCGCCTTCAAAGCCGTGGCCTCGTCGACAAACACCGGATTGCTTTCGCCGACGCTGCTTACAAAGTCTCGAATCATTTCCTCCGTGACCTCGAAGGGCCCGGCTACGTGTTCTTTATCGTGCAAGGATCGGTTGTATTCCAGTTCCATCACCAAGGTCAAATCTCCCCAACGCGAATTTTAGGGCGCGAGACCGGCAGGGCTGCCGCCAGCGTGCCAATGGCCGGGCGGTCCTTACCCTTTCGAGGCCCCGTTGCCGGCGGATTCCAGCCATACCGGCTCAAACCGGCCGGAAAGAAGGGCGTCAACCAACCCGCCCTCGGTGCTGATGTTGGCTTCAAACCTGGTAAGGCAGAGGCCGACGTGGCTGGCCAAGTGAGCGTCGCTGCCGCCGGTGCCCAGATAGCCGTACTCGCCGCAGAGTTGGGACGCCCTCTCGTTCTCCCCTTGGCGGCTTCCCCCGTTTAGGAGCTCCACGATGCGAAGGTCTTCGAAGACCTCTCCCTGCTCGATGTAGTTGGCGAGGCCAATGCCGAATCTACCCGGGTGGGCAGGAATTGCTACCGCGTCATGGTGCTTGGCGGCCCGCAACAGCTCCCGGGCGTCCACAGTTACGTCCGAGAAATCGATGTCCTGGGTCAGAGGCTTGGTCACTCCATAGACCAGAAAATGACCATAGCGCGTGTCCAACTCTGAACCTTTGAGGACCAAGACGCCGTACCGGTTGGCCAGGGGCGAGTAGTCCACGTCGAAGTCGAACTTGCGGTGCTCAGTGAGAACGAGGCCGTCCACCAGATGGCCCCGCTTGCGGAGCACGTGGACCCACTTCAAGTATTGTTCCACGGTTGCCCGGGAGTCGTCTGAAGAAACCGAGTGGCTATGCAAGTCCAGGTACATCTGTTGGCAAGGGCCTCCGGACTTGGCAGCAATGTTGTGCTGCCCGGCGGATTGGAAAATCTCAAAAAATAATGGCCCAGAAAGACGAGCCGATGCTCTCAATCATAATCTCTGGGGACTGATTCATCAACCGGGGCGGCTATGCTCGGAGTATTCGTTCCCGAGGGAAGTCGGGGAGAGGCGGTGGGTATCCCGGCGCCGCGATGAAAGTCTTTCCCAAGGGGGTTCAACCGGCCTCTGAAACCGAGGCCACCCACCGGGCAAACCGGTCGCCCAAAGTCACCGGGTCTTCCAGCAGCAGCGGTACTCGGGCGTTTCCCGGCGCTATCTTCATCTGGATGAATCCGGGCCCGCTGGCGCCGGCGGCTTCAGTCATGGCTTGCTTCAGGCTTTCCAGGTCGTTGGCCCGCCAGACCTTCAGGCCGCAACCGGAGGCGATGGCCGCCAGGTCCAACCGGGTAGTAAATGTCGGCTGGCCGCCGGTGGAAGCATACCGCTCGTTGTCCAGTATGATCAGCAAAAGGTTTTTGGGCTGAAGGTAGCCGATGGTGGTGAGAGCGTTGAGGTTGGTCAGCATGGCTCCGTCGCCTTCGACGCCCATAACCCGGCGGCGGGGATTGCTCTCCAGTCCCAAGCTCAACCCCAGAACGATGGAGCTGACCAGGCCCATGGCCTCTACCACTAGATAATGGTTGTCCCGGCGTTCCAGCGCAGCCATTTCGCGGCTCGTGGCGCCGCAGGTAAATACCACCGGGTCGTCGGGGAAGTGTTGGGAAATAAGGCTTAGCGCGTCGATTCGTTCAACGGCCATAAGGTCGGCGGTCTACTCCTTCAGGTTGAGAAATACGACGATGGGGCGGTGGGTCATGTGGGCGTATTCGTAGGCCTGTTGGATAGCCCGCGGCCATTGGGCCAAGGGGACCCGGTAGTCCAGCACGAAGGACTTGATCCTCATCGACTCGACCATGTCCACGGCGGTTTCGGCAAACTGGAAGTTCGCCGAGTTGTACTCCCCGAAGCCGCCTCGGCGTACCGCCAAGATTAGCATGGGGGCATGGTAGGCCATGGCGTATGTTGTGAGGGCGCCGATGGAGTTGCCCAGTCCCGTATCCTGGTAGAACAACACGCCCTTCTTTCCCGTCATAGCCAAGCCCGAGGCAATGCCGATGCCCTCCTCCTCCCGGGCTACGGGAAAGTCTCTGACCTCGGGGGCCTTGGAGAAGTGGGAGATGACCGGCGCGCCGAAGCTGTCGGGTAGATGAATGAAGAATTCTATGCCGATGGCCTCAAGCCCTTCTATAACCGCGGCACAGGACTCTTCGGGATAGTTCATTCATCAACCTGTAGTCAACCTGATTGCGGGGAATGCCGCCGCTCTTGTTCTTCGTGAAGCAACCCCACCTGTTCCCGGCAGTGGTCGAAGGTCTGGGGAACATCCGACCCTAGAAGGCCGGCGTGGGTGTCGATTTGGGAGCGGCGGTGCACCGGATCAAAGCAGCGCAAGAGCGCTTCCGGGTCGGCGATCATTCTCAGAAGGAGAGTCTTGCAGGCCTGTAAGCCGGGTTCTGTATCCTCCCGTGACCGGGAGGGCGGTGACCATCTATCTAGCCCGCCCAATGACTTCGAGGCAACCTTGGGGCTTCCAGGAAACCGTTGGGCTCCCGCGCTGGGCGGGACAACGTTGCCGCCGGGGTCAAGCAGCCAACCCGGGGACGGGCCGGGCGCCCATGGTCCCTCTATTTGGCCTTGCTCCAAGTGGGGTTTGGCCGTCGCTGCGTCACCGCAGACGACCGGACGCTCTTACCGTCCGATTTCACCCTTATCCTTCCAAAGAATGGAAGGACGGTGTGTTTCTGTGCCACTTTCCGTCCCTCGCGGCGCTTCCGCGAGGGCCTGGGGGTTACCCAGCACCCTGCCCGGTGGAGCCCGGACTTTCCTCCCCGGCGCGCCCGCAAAACGGGGCGCCGCGGCGGTCACCCAGCCTACCAGCCTCTCCAAGAGCACTCTAGCATAACGATTTGTAGAGGGTCAAGCTAACGGAAGCCGGGGCGAAGGCCAACAGGCTTGATTCCGGGCGGCCGCCCGGAGCGGCCGCTTGCGGCGGCGGTAATGGGAAGTTCCGCCGGCAGGCTCAGCTTAAGAACAGGATTCGGCCGCAGCTGTTGCACAGGACCGTCTGCCGGCCGCTTCTTACCCGCTGCTGCTGTTGGGTGGGCAAAGCCATGCGGCACGCCTGGCAGAGGCCTCTCTCTACCTTGGCCACCGCTTGGCCTCCCTTGGACTGGCGGAGCCTCTGGTATTGCTGCAATGCCACCGCGTCGAAGGTTGCCGCCAAGGCGCTCCTTTGCTCCGCCATCGAGTCACTTTCTTCGGTCCAGCGTTTGATGTCGTTGCGCAGCTCCCCTTGGCGAATCTCCCAAGCGGCCTGCCCGTCGGCCAGTTGCTTTTGCAAGCTATCCCGCTTGTTCTGGGACTCCTCCGACTGTATCGTTAGCTCCAGCAGTTGGGCGTCCAGCCGTTCCAGCAACTCCCGGGCATTGACGGCTTCCTCTTCCAAGCTCTTCAGGTCCCTGGGATTGGTCACCGCCCCGCCGTATAGCTGCTCATCTAATCGAGTGGAACGCTCTCGATGGCTCTCCGATTCCAGCGACTGGGCCCGGTGTTGGCTCTGGGTCTGGGATAGCAATTCCATTTCCTTCTGGAGTGCGGACTCTAGGTGGTCGATGCTCGGGCCGACGCCCAGTTCCTCTTCGGCTTGGGACATCTGGGCGTGCATACGGTCCAGAGCAATGTCTAGCTCCTGTAACGTGTATAGCTGCTTGGCGATTGTCATGTTGCGGCGACCAGTTATCCTTTTGCTCGTTAAGAACGGGCTGCCGAGATTGTTACTTGATTCTAGAAAGCCTAGCCCACTGTGTCAATGCGGATAGACCGAATTCATCCCCTCAACTCTAAACAGTTACGATTGTCAGGTTGGTATTCTTCCGGGAACGCAACTGTTGTATAGTAGGCGCCGTTGGCATTTGGCCGGCCCGAGGGACTCATGCGCATTCTCCACTTTTCCGACCTCCACATCGGCGTCGAGAACTATGGAAGGACTGACCCGGAAACCGGCCTTTCGACCCGGCTTGGGGACTTTTTGGCGTCCCTGGACCGGGTTGTGGAATTCGCTTTGACCCAGGGTGTGGACCTGGTCTTGCTGGCCGGTGACGCCTACAAGGGCAGGGACCCTTCCCAGACTCACCAACGGGAGTTTGCCACGCGTTTGGCCCGGTTGGCCGACGCGGGCATCCCAATGTTCCTGCTGGTGGGCAACCACGACCTGCCCAACGCGGTAAGCCGGGCCACCGCCGTGGAGATATTTGCTACTTTGCGAGTGCCCCATCTTTACGTCGGCGCAAACCTGGACACCTACACCGTTTCCACGCCCGCCGGGCCGTTGCAAGTCCTGGCGGTACCGTGGCCCCGGCGCAGCGTTCTGCTGGGTAGAGAGGAGTCCCGCGGGCTGTCCATCGATGAAATTCGAAGCGAAATCGAGCGGCGGATGACCGAGGCTATAGCTCTTAGGGCGCAGCAGTTGGATCCCGCAACGCCGGCTATCATCGCCGGACACGTAACCGTAAATGGGGCCACCGTGGGTACCGAGCGTTCCATGATGCTGGGCCAAGACCACGTATTGTTGGCCGGCGCCCTGCAACTTCCTCAAGTAGACTACGTGGCCTTGGGGCACATTCATAAACATCAGGTGCTCCGCCGGGAGCGGCCGATGGTGGTTTACTCCGGCAGCTTGCAAAGAGTGGACTTTAGCGAAGAAGGAGACGAAAAAGGATTCTGCGTCGTCGACTTGGACCCGGGAGCGCCGGCGGGCCAGCGCTTGACTGAGTTCAGCTTTCATAAACTGGAAGCCCGCCCCTTTGTAACTATCGACGCTCACGTGGCGGCCGGCGAAGTTGACCCCACCCAAAGGGTGCTGGAGGCCATCGGGAGAAAGGACGTGAACGATGCGGTGGCGAGGGTCCGCATCCGTCTTCCTAGAGAGTTGGAGACCCACCTCAGAGAATCGGAGTTTAGGCAGGCCTTGGAACCGGCCCACTACGTGGCCGCCATAAGCCGGGAACAGACCGACGGAGAACGGCGGGGGCGGCTGGCCGGCGAGTCTGCGGAAGGCCTCCAGCCGGTTGAGGCGCTGCGTCTATACTTGGAAGGTAAAGAAACGGATGCAGCGCGGCGTAAGCAAATAATCCAGCGTGCCCAGGAGTTGGTTGAACTGGATGCCGCGGAGACTTCCTGAGGACAAGCCGGGATTGGACGAGGCCTCGGCCCAAGGTACCGCCGTCCCGGCATTGACGCCTCCCGTCTCCGAAAGCCCAACCCATGCTTTTCCGGCGGCCGCGGCTGGCGACTTACGCCAAGGCTCTTGCCAGGGACTGTCCTCCGGTCAGTAGCTCTTGAAACACTTCCTCGACGCTGAGGATTTCCGAAATCAGCCCGGCCCCTCCTCCGGTGTACGCGATCCCGGCCTCCAAGTCGCCGTCGATCACTGCCGTGCGGGTTTGAGAGATGCCCAACTCGGCCTCCCAGTCCGCCAAGTCGTTGCCGGGGCCGGAGAGCCCCCCTTGTCTCAACCGCAAGGCCATGCCGTTGCGAAGCACCCGTGTGGGCCAACGGTCCCCGCCGAGGATGATCGTACCGCTGTCGATGGCCGCCAGAATGGCTTCTTTGTAGTTTTGATGAGAGATGCATTCCCTGGTCGCCGCAAATCGAGAACCCAACTGCACCCCTTGGGCCCCCAACGCCAAGGCGGCCACGTACCCCCGGTGGTCGACAATTCCTCCCGATGCAACGACCGGAATGGATACCGACTCCGCTATCTGGGGTACCAAGACCATTGTCGAAACCTTGTCGGCCCCCCGGAGGCCGCCTCCTTCGAACCCTTCGGCGATTATCACGTCCACCCCTTGGGCCTCGGCGCCCCGGGCGTGGCGCACCGTGGCTACTTGGTGAATCACGATACTGGAGTGTTCTTTGAGGGTGCCGGTGTAGAGCGCGGGGCTGCCGCCGTAGGTTACTGCGATCCGCACTCCCTCTTGTACGGCGGCGTCTATCAAGTCTTCGATGCGCGGGTTGGTCAAGTACAGGGCAACGCCAAAGGGCTGCTGGGTCAACCGTTGGACCCGGCGCACGTTGGCGCGCAGGTTGACCGCCAAGTCGCCGCCCTCTTCAAAGCCCGCGGTGGGATGGAGCACCCCCAAGCCCCCGGCGTTGGAAACGGCGGCCACCAGTTCGGGATTGGACACCCAGGGCAACCCGGCTTGAAGAATAGGGTGTTGAATGCCAAGAATGCTACAGACCTTGCTCCGCTTCATCGGCCCTCTAATTCGTAGGTATCCTCAATGCCCTTAGGCTGAAGTTTGAGTGATTTTAAGACCGGCCCCATCGCCTGTCAACAAGGGGCCGTCGATGTAACGGTTCAGAGTTGGCGAGGTGAATTACTTGGGACTTGCATGGGGAAGTACGGGGAAAACGGCTACGACCGGACCTATAGCACCCTCACCTAACGCCGCTTCTCGGGCCGGGGCCGGAAGAAGGAGGCGGTGACGGGAAGCTGTTCTACGACGGCTTAGTTCGAGGAGTTGTTATCTCAGCACTAATAAGACGCAGGATGGACGGCCGGGCGGGTCGATATAGCCGGCGGCGAGGGCCGTTGCCGTGTCTCGGCGGCGAAGGGTCATCCGGACTCGTCGTGATGCCAGCCTGATTCGAACGTCATCCCGCCGTCGCTGACCACCCAGACGCGCACGTCCTCGGTGGTCACCCAATTGCCCGCTTCGGTCGTCTCGAACACATCCGTGCCGAAGATGTCTCTGAGGTGCTTTCCCACCATTTCCTTGTGGTAGTGGTCTATGATCTTGCCGCTTTCGTCGGCTATGAACGCGAACCAGTCCCCTTCAACGTTGTCGGCGCTGTTGTAGTACTCGATGGTCGACACCAGTCCCGCAAAGTCGCTCTCGGGGCTGTTGAAGTATGTGATGGTCGCTTCCAGTCCTACCGAACGGAACACGCGGACGGCTGTGGCCACCAGGGCCTTGGTGAATTCGTCGGCGTTGACATACCAGCCGGAGGCGAACAGCAGCCCGTCGTGGCTCACCACCCAGGCGTTCTTGAGCTGCAAGGCCCCGGTGTGGTCGGAACCGAGACTGCCGCTCTCCGGGTTCCGGTAAACGTAGGACACCCACTTCCCCTCCTCCGTCGCCGACAGCATCTCCGACCCGAAGTTGTAGCCGTTGGCGTCGGTGCCCACCCAACCCTTGAGGTCCAGCCCCAGGCGCTGGGCGTCGGGATGCCCGACCACGAGATCGTTCTCGTCGATGATGAACACGTACCACTGGCGGTCGATACTCTCCGGGCGGTTATAGTAGGCGAGGGTGGCGTCGAGCCCCAGGGTTTCGTACCTGCTGATAGCGTTGTTGACGAAGAACTTGGTGTACTCTGCGGGGGCGGACCTGAGGAGAATGGAAGCGACCACGCTTCGCGTGATCATCTCGGTCTCAGCGAGGGTGAGTCCGAGTTCGGGCGCAGCCGCTACGGCGTCTTGCACGATTCGTTCAACCTCGCCTCTGGAGAGGCTGGGTTCCGGCGGCGTGGGGGCGTCCGCCAACTCCCCTCGCACTATCTCCTCGGCCTCCGCGCGGGTGAGTCCGGGTTTGGGCGCAGCCGTTATGGCATCCTGTACGATTCCTTCGACCTCGGCTCGGGAGGGGCCGGGGTCCGCCGGCGCGGGGGCGTCCGCCAACTCCGCTCGCACTATCTCCTCGACCTCAGCGCGGGACAGAGCCGTATCCCCGCCGCCGCAGGCTATCCCCAGAACTGCAACCAGCACCGGTAGTAGGACCGCCGCCGCGACTTTCTTGAACATTCTGTTCATCATGTGGAGCCTGCCTTCGTCCGTTGTCGTCTGCTGTAGTTGAACGCCGGGTTCTCGGCACTCGCCCCGGGGCCCGCGGAGTCATCTCCGGTTCCGGCGTATGCCTGCCCGCTGTCTCCTGCCTCACTGGCCTAGGCCTCCGCTACAAGCATCAGAGGCCGCCGTGGCCGCTCACCTTGTGGCGGGAGTCGGCGGCAACGGCATCGTGGGTCAGGTCTGCCGCGTTGTCCGTGTCGTCCCAGATGCTGCCTCCGTTCAGCCTCAGCTTGTTGGCGTTGACAGCGACGCCGTCGGCGTCAACGTCTCCAACCTCTATCCTGTACGTGAAGAACACGACGGAGCCATCGGTTCTCCGATAATCGGCCTGCCGGGCCGCACCACCACCACCGGGTCATTGAACATCATTCTGACTTTTATGTTCTCCTCGTTTCGGTAGGCTGTCCCGTCGGCCGGGCTGGAAACGATGCTCACGTCGGTCACGTAGGGCCGCCCGTCCACCATGTGCCCGGAGAGGTTGTCCTGGCTGGGATAGCTGTGGTCTGCCCAGATTGTCTCGCCGGGAAGTCAATGTCCGCGTATCGCCAGTCCGTATAGGGCAGGCGCTCGAAAGCGATTGTTCCCTCGCCCAGCCCGGTGAGGCCGGAACCCACGATGGTCAGGCCGTTGCTGTCGGAGTCCCCCGGCTGCACCACGTACTCGAAGCTCAGGGTAGAGCCATAGGAGATGTCGCCGTCCAACGGGACTTCCCGCAGTCTGAGGTCGCCCGGCGGCAGGGCGAGAATGTTTCTGTCCACCTGGCTGTCGCCGCGGAGGCCGAATCGGAGCTTGGCGGTCGGGGCGCCCAGGAGCTGCACCTAGTTGTCGAAGGCCACCTTCCACTCGATTCTCTCACCGGCCCGGTAGGTCGCGCCGTCATTCGGCCGGGAAACGACTTCGACGCTGTCTACTCGGGGCGGCCTGCCATCCACCATATGTTTTTGGTGGGCTATGTTGCTCAGGCCCTCAAAGTCGTGGAAGGCGTCCACGTCGACTTCGTCGGAGAGATACTTGACGGCGCCCTCCCCCAAGCCATCGCGGGGCGAGGAGACGACGGTTATGCCGTTGGGGTCCTCGTCGCCTTCCCCTACCACGTATGAAAAGCTGAGGGTGTTGGCGCCGCTGCTGTCCAAGTAGGGGGCGGAGCGGACCGTGAAGTCCCGGGGAGGAGCGCCGCCGTTGCGAATGTCGAGGGTGAGGGCGGGTTCTCCCACCACGCGGACGGGTTTGCTGAAGACGACGACGATGACGATGGTGTCCCCGGCCCGGTAGCCGTTGCTGTGGGACGGCGTGGAGATGACCCGTACGTCGGTCACCTTGGGCAGAGCGGCGTCCACCTCCTGGCCGGGCAGGCTGCGCCCGAACAGGTCGTGGCTCTCGATGGTGCTCAGATTAGCCGAAACGCCGGAGGTCTGCGGCGGGTGGATGTTGCCCCCCTCCAGTTTCCGGACGGCAAGCCCGTTGGTGTCCTGGTCGCCGAGCTTGATGACGTTGGAGAAGCGCAGCTTGTTGGTGCCGCTGCCGGAGGTATAGTCAGCCCTGCGCAGGTACTTGAGATTGCGGCCGTCCACCTCCGGGTTGTTCACCCGCAATCGAAGCTTGGGCGCGCCCGCTACCGTGACGTCGCCGTTGAAGGTCAGGTCGAACACCACGGTCTCGCCCAAGCGGTACGCCGCGCCGTCGGCCGGCGATGACACGATCTCCACGTCGCTTATGCTGGGCCGTCCGGTAGCGATCTTGTGGTCGAGGAGGAACCACCCGACCTTTTCAAACGTGCCCCCCAGGAACTCATGATGGGCATCGACGTCCAAGTGGTCCGGATCCGCCGACTTCATGGCTCCTTCGCCCAGTCCGGTATCGCTGATGGGCTCGACGTGAAAGCCGCGGTCGGCGTTGTCTCCAAACAGCACCGTGTAGGAAAATCGCAGCGTGTCCGTGCCGCTGCCGCTGGAGTAAGGGAGATAGCGCAACTGGTGGTCGGCTTTGCTGTCGGTGGAGTGCTTTATTCGGATGGTAAGGACCGCGTCGCCCACTACCCGGACCGGGCCGTTGAAGGCCACGTCTATGTCGATGCGCTCGCCGACGCCCGTAGGCCTCCCCATTGGCCGGTCTGGAGACGACGTTCACGTCCTCAACGCCGGGATCGTCGTCCACGATGGTAACCCAGCATTCTCTTACTGTGTCTCCGGTCTGGAAAACCACTTTGAAGCGCTCCTCTCCTTCTATCAGCGCGTCTGCCTTGGTGCGTATGCCCATGCGCATACGCCCTACGCGCTTCTCGTGGTCGCTGGCGGACTGCCCTACGTTATCGAGAGGATGATAGTCCTCTTCTCCCGCAATATCGGCGATGGTGTTCCAGCGTCCGCTGACACTTTTGAAGATACTGGGGTCCGGCCAGGACATCTACGCCGTCTGGGATGCGCCCTCTTTCATGTTGCTGGGGCAATGGAGGCCCCAGGATTCAGCTGAAACCGGGTTTGCGGCCAAGAACCAGACCAGCATGGCGAGGCCCGCCGCCGCAAGGGCGGGAACTATCCCTAGCAGAAGTGTGCTGATTCTCATGTTCGTGACTCCTTCCTCCCTCTGCTCACCGGTGGCCCAACTGCTGGCTGCTGTATCGCAATAGCTATTAAAACATAATCATGATGTAATACAATATTTTATAAAAACAAGTAATTTTGAAGTGTGGGCGCCCGTCGGTCGCCGTCACGAGGGAGGACGCCCTTGAGGACGCGATCAGGCCGGTCCGCAAAGTCTTAGGGAGTGTTGAAAAAGTCCCCTCTCCCACTGGGAGAGGGTTAGGGTGAGGGCGGTTCCCGGCGCGGCCAAAACGAACCGGCGCAACCGTCCCGCCGCGGTAGCCCAACGTGTAGGGGCGGGTTTGAAACCCGCCCCTACGGCGCCAGGTTGTGCCAAATTGCCGCGGATTATCTCGGTTGCCTTGAGACCCTTCCCCTCAACCTAACCTTCTCCCCAGGGAGAAGGGACTTTTGACACACCCATTCAGGGGACACCCCGTTCGGCGTCTGACCCCAAGGAGGAACTACTGGAAGACCAACAACCGTAACCTATTGTTCTACCGGTAATCCGACCCGGGACTCCCAACCTTGATTTGCGTATATGCTCTCCCTTGAACCATAATGCGATCGAGCATTAAGGGCACGGCAATAACGGCGCGGAGGAACAAAGGCTATGTCCAGAGTCAACATGATTCATCACATCAATATCCAGATTACCGACCGGCAACGCACTAGGGACTGGTATGAGAAAGTGTTGGGCGCGGAATTCTTGGACCGGGGCCCGGCCCTAAATCAGAGGCAATTGCAACTGCGCATCGGCACCGGGGAGATACACACGTCGGACACCGACCATTTGGTCCAGGTGCCCCGGGTACACTTTGCCGTGGAGGTCGAGGACTGGGACACGACCCTGGCCCACTTGGACCAAGTTGGCGTCCCCTACTCCCGCACCGCAGGGGGTAGCTTTGAGGGCAACGTTGGCGGTCTGGACCCCGGCCAGGGCCGGAGGGAAGATACCAACGAGCATTACACTTATATCGCAGACCCCGACGGCAACCTCATCGAACTGGTCTACCACCCCTTGGGCCTGGAGGACTCGTCCGGGCGTCAGGTGGGCCTGGCTCAGGACAGCAACAACGTCAAGTGGACCCAGATTCCCGGTTTCGTCGAGTCCGCCAATGCGGCCCCGTCTACCGCGGGAAGCTGAGGCATCGGCCGGGCCGGTTAGCGGACCGGCAGCCCCGGGCCGGGCTAGGGGCGGAAGTTGCTCCGGCTCAAACGGCGATCAACGCCCCGATGGCGATGCCCGGAAGAGAGAGGTCCGCGGGCTGCCACGTCTCGCCCCCGTCGCTGCTGCAAAAGATACGCCCGGCGTCGGTCCCGGCATACACCCGCTTTGGGTTGGCCGGGTCCCAGTCCAGCGCGACCACCATATCCCCGTCGGACCCGATTTCCTCGATCAACTCCCAACTGCGGCCGCCGTCTACGGAGCGGTAGAACTGGGGATTGTTGCGGCCGGCGCTGCTGGACACGGACACCAATACCAGATCGGCGTCGTCGGGGGCGGATGAGATGTGCAGCGTGTAAGGCCGTTGCAAGCCCTCGTCGATTGCCTCGAACCTGTTGCCGCCGTCGTCGCTTCGGAAGGGGGCCTCGGCGGTGGCCACGTACACCCTCTGGGGCATCGCCGCGTTCAGGTCTACCAAGTGGACGTCGTCGTGGGTGCCGTGAAGTTGCTGCCAACTCTCGCCGCCGTCCCTGGAGCGGACAACCCCGCCGACTTCGATGCCGGCGTAGATGGTCTCGGGTGAACGGCCGGATATTCGCAATTCCCGGACGTGGGAAGCCCGGTCGCCGTGGAAATGCCAATTTCCGGCCTCGGGCACTTTGCCGAACCCGGAACACTCCCGCCAAGATTCCCCTCCGTCCGTGGAGCGGAACACACCGGCCGGCTCGCTGCCCGCGTACACTATCTGAGGGTCTTCGGGGTGGACCACTATGCTATGGGCGTAGGCTGTTGGGTAGGAGGGCAGGGGCCGCCAGGTTGCGCCGCCGTCGTCCGTCCGGTAGACACCCGCTTCGTAAGCAGCCAAGTAGGCTCTTTCCTTCAGCGACGGACTTGCCGACAGCCTCGCCGCCGCGTTGGCTAGGGGCGTAGTCTTACCCATTTGCCAGGTCAGGCCGCCGTCGGAGCTGGCTGCCGTACACACGCCGTCGAGCATCCCCACGTATAGTTTACGATGTAGATCGTTGGTCATTTCGACTCCCCTCCCTGTTGAAATCGGTAGGTGAAATCAACAGGACAAATCTACGAGTCGGGATCTATTGGTATTCTAACTCAACTTCTAACTCATCGCAGCGGCGCGTGCGTACCGAAGGGTTTGACGCCTCCATCATCGACTTGGTTCGCCCGTCGATACCGGTTGGAGGAAATCAATACGGCCTTCGACCTCTTGGACCGGGGCGAGGTAGCCAGAAGCATCATCGACTACCGGTAGCGGCGAAAGCGGCCGGCAACTCGGACTGTTAGTCTAGAATCAGATTGTCGATGAGCCGCGTCTCTCCCAAGCGCACGGCCACCGACAGCATGGCGCCGGTGGCAGCTTCTTCCAACTCCTCCATCGTCCCGGCGTCGGCCACACTGATGTAATCTATATCGTAATCTATGTCTTTCACCAAGGGCGCGCCTTCCAGCGCCTGCCGGACGCCTTCCCGCAGCGTGTTCGCGTCGACCACGCCGGAACGCCACATCTCTTGGCCCCGGTTGATGGCGCGGTAAATGACCGGTGCGGCCAAGCGCTGCTCGGGGGTCAAGCGGAGGTTGCGGCTGCTGTAGGCCAGCCCGTCGACCTCCCGCACCGTGGGAACAACCACTAACTCCAAGCCGATGTTAAGGTCGCGGACCACCTTGCGTATGACGGCCGCCTGCTGGCCGTCTTTTTGTCCAAAGTAGGCCCGGTCCGGCCGGGCTAGGTTGAGCAGCTTGGTCACTACCGTGGCGACGCCCCGGAAATGGCCGGGGCGATGGCCCCCTTCCAGGGTATCGGCCACGCGCCCCACGTCGACCCAAGTATCGAAACCCGGCGGATATACCTCTCCGGCGGGCGGCGTAAAGACTATGTCGGCACCTTCCTGTCGCAGGAGGCGCAGGTCTTTGTCCAAGTCCCTCGGATAGCTTGAAAGGTCTTCCGCCGGACCGAATTGGGCCGGGTTGACGAATATGCTGACGCATAGGGTGTCGTTTTCCCGCCTGGCCCGCCGCACTAGGGTAAGGTGCCCTTCGTGCAGAGCGCCCATGGTGGGTACCAGGCCCAAGGGGCGCGGCGCGTTCCGGCAAGCTTGGGCCATATCCCGGCCGGTTAGTATGATGCGTGTCAATGCCGCTGCTCCCCGGCCGGGCTACGAGGCCGCCGTCAGCTCTTCCAAGATGGCCTCGTCCATGGAAATGCTCTGCTGCCGGGTGGGAAAGGAGACTTCTCTAACCTCTTGCACGTATTGAGCAAAGGCGCCTTGAATGACCCCGGCAAGGTCGGCGTACCGCTTGGTGTGCTTGGGGACAAAGTCGGTAAACAGCCCCAGCATGTCGTGAAACACTTGGACTTGGCCGTCGCATTGGGGGCCGGCGCCGATGCCGATGGTGGGGATAGCCAAACGCTTGGAGACAAACCCGGCCAGGGGCGCGGGCACCAACTCCAGCACCAAAGCGTAAGCCCCGGCCTGCTCCAAGGCTAGGGCGTCCTTGAGCAACTGGGCCGCCTCTTGCTTGTTCCGGCCTTCCACCTTATATCCGCCCAACACGTTCACGGATTGGGGGGTCAAGCCAATGTGCCCCATGACCGGTATACCCCCTTGGACCATTCGGGATACGGTGTCCGCCACCTTTACGCCGCCCTCCAGCTTTACCGAATGAGCGCCGCCCTCTTGCACCAACCGCGCCGCGTTTTTCATCGCTTGGGCGTGGTCCAGGTGGTAGCTCATGAAGGGCAGGTCGGCGACCACCATGGCGTTGGCAGCCCCTCTGGCCACCGGCTTGACGTGGTGGAGCATGTCTTCCATCGTCACCGGGACGGTGGATTCGTAGCCCAACATCACCATGCCCAGGCTATCGCCCACTAGCAGCAGGGGAATTCCTGCTTGGTCGGCCAGCCGGGCGGCGGTGTAATCGTAGGCGGTGACCATCGGTATTTTTTCGCCCCGGGCCTTCATGTCCAAGACCTCCCGGGAAGTCACTCTACCCATGCTCTTCACCCCTTCAAATCGAATAAGCTAACTCCGTAATCGTACCCATCATTAGTCCTGCCGTGCCCTTACCCGCGTCCCTAGGCCTACAGCCGAGGGGTCCTCATTCGACGCCCCGGTAATGGTCGACGAGGTCCTGAATCGCCGAGATGCGGGCGGGACCAACGCCCCGTTCCACGGCCATGGGCAGAGAGGCCGCCGTCAATGCCCCGTACAAAGGCAGGTATTGAGGCAGGCGTTGGAGCAGGGCCTCGAAGTGGGAGCGCAGCGTGTCTACGTCCCCCCGGTAGACGGGGCCGGTGGCGCTGGCCGTTACTCCGTCTTTGGCGGCGGCCTCTAGGGTTGCGCGGCAAAGGGGATACAGCGATTGTATAGCTTGCTGCTGAGAAAATCCTAGGGACCGCCACATCTCAACCGCCGATTGCAATAAGGCGGCCACGTGGCCGGAGACTAAGACTCCCGAGGCGTGGTACAAGGGGCGGTCGTTGTCGGAAATAAGGATGGGCAGTCCTTCCAAGCTTTCGGCCAAACGCCGGAGGAAGTCGGCAACCCATCCGCCTCCGGCTATGGCGAAGGTAACTCCGATGAGGCGGGAAGCGGCGTCGGACGGCTCCCCCAAGCCGGCGAAGGTTTGGAAGGGATGGAAAGCGCCGGCGACGGCGCCTTGGTCAATCGCCGGCTGTAGGATACTCGTTGAGGCGGACCCGCAGCAGTGGGCTACTCCTTGGCCGGAACGCCAAGCGATTTCCGAGGATACTTGGGTGATGACCGAGTCGGGCGTCGTGATGAATACCAGGCCGGCGCGGTCCGCAAGTTCCTGAGCGGAGGCCATCACCCGGCAGCCCGGGACCCGGTCGGCCAACCACCGGGCCGAGTCCGGGCTGCGGTTATGGACCCCCGCAACCTGATATCCCTTGGCCGCCAAGGCCAACGCCAGACCCTTTCCCAGGATTCCGGCACCAACGATTCCGATGGATGGGTCCCGGTCATTCATTGTTCAATTCCACGGCGGCAGGGACGCCTCCCAGCCCGGAGGCGGTTTCGACCGCTCTGAGCACGGCGAGGGCGGTGACTTCCACGGCGGCCATCCCTAACTTGGTCAAGTCAACTGCATTGGAGGACCTGCCGGTGGACATCGCAAACATGGTATCGCCGTCTCTGGGGGTATGACACGGCCTGACGGCCAAGGCCAACCCGTCGTGACTTACCATGGCCAGGAAGTTGGCCTCTTCCCGGCTGATGAGAGCGTCGGTGGCCACAACGCCTATAGAGGTGTTGGCCAGCGTTGAAACTTCGTCGCCGGCGTCTTGGACCAGAGCCAAGTCCACGGGACTTTCCATTTCCCCACTATCCGCCCGCCTCGGCCCCGCGGCCAGTTGCCCCGAGCGGTAATCGTAGACCCCTCCGTAGGAGTTGATCGCTACGGCCGCTCCCACGGTGCAGCCTTCGGGGAGCGTCAAGCAGGCCGAGCCGATCCCCGCCTTTACCGCGCCCGCCATGCCCCGGGCCTTGGCCACGGTGGCGCCCGTCCCCGCGCCCACGGACCCTTCGGCCATGGGTCCGGTACCGGCGGCCAGGCAAGCGGCCCGACCCTCGGCGGCGCCCGGACGGACCCCGGGAGTGATCAGCCCCAAGTCGAACAGCACGGCCGCGGACACGATGGGAACGACAGACCCCCCGACCCGGAAGCCAATGCCCAACTCCTCCAGGTAGGTGGCTACTCCGGAGGCAGCGTCCAACCCGAAGGCGCTCCCCCCGGTTAACACCACCGCGTGTACCCGGTCCACTCGGCGCATGGGCCGCAAAAGGTCCGTCTCCCGGGTTCCGGGGGATCCTCCTCGCACGTCGACGCCGCCGGCGGCGCCTTCCCGGCAAAGAAAGACGGTGCAGCCCGTACCGTGGGTCAAGTCGGTATAGTGGCCCGCCTCCAGTCCGGGGACCGCGGTGATGGTGGAGTTCAAGAGGCCCGCCTGGCTAGACACCATAACGCCTGGGGATGGGGAGTGAGGGTGGAAACAGGAAAGCCCCGCCGCCGCGGGGCGCGCCGGAAGGCAACTATTTCTTTGTCAGCCGTCTCGGTCTTCATCAGATCCCAGCGGCCCATCAGGTCCGGCCTGTTAGATATTAGAAGGAGGCCCGTTACTGGCGCTCACCCCCGTTGCCGGTGGATGGCGGCCTTCCACGTCGCGCGGCGGGCCTTGGCTCGGGGCTCATTCCCACCGCCGGTGGATGGCAAATCAATTGTAAGTACCGACCTCCCAGGTGTCAAACCAAGATTCAAGGTCCGCACCCGCGAAAACCCGCCGTCGGCGTTCCGGGGTCCCTTCGGTTGCATTGGGAAAGGGTACCGGTAGCTTTGCTGGCAAGGAACCCGGGTAGAGACTTTTGCCCAAACCGTTACTGGTATCAAAGCGGGCGACACTTCATTCCCGGGAACGGCAGACCTAGAGCAGTCTACGGGTAATCTGACCGGGCCGGGGTGACGAAGGACCTATATCAGCCTACGGATAATCTGACAAGGCCGGGGTGACGAAGGATGCAGCGCCTTCGTTGACGGGGTGACCTCCCAGAGCAGGAATGGGCGCTCATCCATCATCCCGGCCTGGAGAGCCGACGGGCGTTGGGCGTCGTGGGAACGAGCAGCATCAGTACGCCCGATACCGCCGTCAATATGCCGGCATAGTAGTACACCGAACCGTAGCCGCCCCAGTGTTCGATAATTGCGGTGGCAATGAAGGGAGATGCGCCGCCAAGCATCCCGTTCAATCCGAAGATCAGTCCGGTGGTAGTAGCTTCAGTTCCTCTGCCTGTGACGTCCAAGGTCATCGCGAGAATGATTTGTTGCAACGAGAAGCTGAACAGACCTAGCCCCGCCAAAGCAAAGGCCAATAAGATGCCGTCGCCTGCGCTGACTACCAACAAGGCCAGTACCGACGCAATTGCCAGGCCAGGGACGAGGACCTGCTTGCGCCCGTAACGGTCGGACAAGAAGCCCAGCGCCGGCGCCGCGATTATGCCTGTTCCCGTAAGCAGAGCGACGTGGACGCCGGTGCTGAAGTGGCCAAACTCCAGGTCCTTTTCCAGGTAGAAGGCCGTCCAGTTGAACAGGGCCATTAGGCCCACGCCCCGCAGGGCCGCGGCAACCACCAACGCTATGACGACCGGGTTCTTCAGCACCTCCTTGGTGGCGGCCCACTGGGCGCCCCAGCGTCTTTTTTCTGATGGCCCTGCCTCTTGACCTAGGTCCCTCAGTGACCACCAAACGAACCCGGCCAGCAGAAGAGCCGGGGCCCCGTATATGAAGAGGACGGTCTTGTAGACCAGCACCGTGAGCAGGGCGCCGGCCAGCAGCGGGCCCAGCACGTTGCCGATATTGGACCCGAAGCCGTGCATGGAAATTGCAAAACCCCGTCGGTCGGGAAAGCGGCGAGATAAGGCCGCCGTGGCCGGTAGATGCCACAGCGCGCCCGGAATAGATACGAAGGCGACGGCGATGAACAGCAGCGGGAAATTGGGGGAAGCTCCCACGGCCACGTAGGCGACGGCGGACCAAAGCATACAAGCCGTCAGGATGAGGCCCCACTGGTTCTTTAGCATGTCGATGAATATGCCGCCGCCCAGGTTGACGGCGCCAAACCCGGCTTGACGGACCCCCAGCAGGGCGGCGACCTGCAGGTTGCTCAAGCCCAACGAAGCAGCGATGGCGGGCATGAAAACGGGCAGCCCTTGGTCGTACAAATGGGAAATACCGTGGCCGAATGACAGGCTGCCCAGGATGAACCCCCGGTTCTGTTTTCTCCCTTCCGGGGCTTGCAGGACTTGTTCCAACTACCTCACTCCTTGGACCCGCGTAACCCGCTCTTGGACCTACGGGGGCACCTGGCAGATTCTACGGCTTAGCCGGTGTCCCTTCAAGGCGATGGTTGCTTTGACTCCGCCCGTCTTATGGATACCTTGCCCAACTCCCCGGACGGGATAACATCGAGCGAGTGGACCATGTCCCCGTCACTCCCCAAGTAATTCAATATTAGCGCCTCACCATAGAAAATCGGGAATGACGGGCGGTCCGCTTTCATGTCAATGCCGGTTTGGCAAAGGCCGTCTGGAGGCGGGAGAAGCCGAAGCCCGGCGGACTCGGCGATAGGTGCCTGCGTACGTCCGCCGAAACCTTGCATATCGAACCGGTTGGCCGGAAATCAAGGCCTGAATCCCAGAAAGTTACCCGGCTAGTCTTCGTGTGATATGCTAGCGGCGGTAACCCCCAAGGCCGGGCGAAGGCGCTTTTTCCAGGGAACTGGCAGTGGCGGAACCTGGGACTCCCGCGGGTGAAACCCTAACGCCCGGAACCCAAACCTTCGAACACCCTCGAAGATTTACCCCGCCGATGACACACTCGATAATGATGCGAGCATAGGTCAAATGGTTGATTCCGGAGCTTACCCTGGGTTGAGTCTGGACGGGCAAGCCGCACTGGTGACCGGCTCGGCCCGAGGCATCGGGGCCGCCCTGGCAGTGGGTTTGGCCCAAGCCGGCGCCGACGTGGCGGTTTCCGACCTCCCTTCCATGCTGGAGGAGGCCGCGGCGACACGGGATAGTGTTGAACGCTTGGGGCGGCGCAGCGGTACCTATCCGTTGGACGTATTGGACCTGAGCAACATACGGACGGCCGTAGACCAAGTGGTGGATGACTTTGGCCGGTTGGACATCCTGATAAGCAACGCCGGGGTCCGCAGGCCGAAACCGTCCTTGGAAGTGACGGAAGAGGACTGGGACTTGGTCGTGGACACCAACTTGAAAGGGGTCTTCTTCTGCGCTCAGGCGGCGGCCCGTCACATGATAGACCAAGGCCGGGGCCGAATCATAAATATCGCGTCCCAGTTCAGCGTGGTGGCCCGGGAAAACCGGGCGGCTTACTGCTCCAGTAAAGCCGGGGTGGCCAATCTGACCAGGGTATTGGCGTTGGAATGGATGAAATACGGCGTAACGGTCAACGCCATCGGGCCGGGCCCCACCGTGACCCCGGGTATGCTGGCTTCCGACCCCAGGGGCCCCGCAGAGGTGGAGCGGGACCTGGAAGCCCACATGCCCCTGGGAAGGCGCATGGAGCCCGAAGAGTTGGTTGGCGCCGCCGTCTACCTGGCCAGCCCGTCTGCGGGGGCCACCACTGGGCACTTGCTAATCGTGGACGGCGGTTGGACTGCCATGTGATCCGGCCTATCCAGGAGCTGCGGCGTGGAACGCCCGACGGGTGGATACTAGGGAGGAAAACATGGGCCTGGAAGACTTGGAGCGCAGGGTCAAAGTGCTGGAGGATATCGAGGAAATCAAGCTCCTCAAGCGCCGCTACTGCGCCTACGCCGACGACAACTACGACGCCGACGGCTTCGCCAGCCTGTTCGTCGAAGATGCGGTGTGGGACGGCGGAGTCCGGGGCAAACGGGAAGGCCGGGAAGAGATCCGGAGCTTCATCCGGCAGGGGCCGGAGCGCATTTCCTTCGCGGCCCACATGGTACTGAATCCCATCATCGAAGTGAACGGAGATACGGCCACGGGCGTCTGGTACCTGCTCCAGCCCTGCACCTTCGTGAAAGGCAACCGCGCGGTCTGGGGCGCGGGTCGGTACGACGAGGAGTACGTAAGGGTCGATGGCCGGTGGATGTTCAAGAGCTTGAAGCTAACTTCCCACTTCTGGACTCCCTTCGATGAAGGCTGGGTCAAAACGAGATTCATTTAACGTCCGGCGCCTTTTATCTGGACTACCTTAATGTCTGGGGCCGGATCAATACTGGATTCATTCGAATACGGCGCCTGAATGATGCGCCCCGGCAAGACTGAGGCACCACTTTCGAGATTAAGGAACGACATGAGCTTGGAAGAGTTGGAACGACGGGTCAAGCTGCTGGAGGACATCGAGGAAATCAAGCTCCTCAAGCGCCGCTATTGCGCTGCCTGCGACGACGGCTACGACGCCGATGCGATAGCCGCTCTGTTCACCGAGGATGCGGTCTGGGATGGCGGAATGCGAGGCAAGAACGAGGGCCGGGAGGAGATACGGCGCTTCTTTCAGAAGGCCCCGGAGCGGCTGCCATTCGCGATACACATGGTGTTGAACCCCATTATCGAGGTTGACGGCGACACCGCCAGGGGTATCTGGTACCTGTTTCAGCCGTGCACCTGGGCCGACGGCAACCGGGCTATATGGGGATCGGCCCGCTATGACGAAGAGTACCTCCGGGTCGACGGACGGTGGATGTTTCAACGGCTCAAGCTAACCTCCCATTTCTGGACCCCTTTCGACCAGGGTTGGGTCAAGACTCAGTTCGCCTGAAGGTACGCTAGCCGCTTGATTAACCCGACATGCAAGTTTTTCAGACTGCGGATTGGATTGCCGGCACAACAGCGTCTGCGTTCGATATGACCCGTCTTCAACGAGAGAAAAAGAGTGTGGTTGGTCCGCCCAAGGCGGGCCAACCACACTCCATTCTTTCCTGGATGGGGCAACCCTTGGATTATGTCTGGACGGGCGATAAGAAACTAAGACACGGGGTTAACTATGCCAAGTTAAGGAGGGTACCATGAGCCAGGAGGACTTGGAACGCCGGATTAGAAGGCTTGAAGACATAGAGGAGATAAAGCAACTCAAGCACCGCTACTGCGCCGCCTGCGACGACACTTATGACACCGACGCCATAGTCAGCCTGTTTACCGAAGACGCGGTGTGGGACGGCGGGATATGGGGCAAGTTCGAGGGGCGGGAAGAGATACGGGGCTTTTTCCGGCGGGCGCCCCAAGTCTTGCCCTTTGCGGTGCACATGGTGCTGAACCCCATCATCGATGTAAACGGTGATACCGCCAAGGGCACATGGTACCTGCTCCAAGCCTGCACCCTGGCCGAGGGGGGTGACCGCGCGGTATGGGGCTCGGCCAGATACGACGAAGATTACGTTAGGGTCAACGGGCACTGGATGTTCAAGCACTTGGCGCTGACCTCTCATTTTTGGACCCCCTTTGACGAAGGCTGGGTCAAGACTAGGTTCGTCTCCCAATAAGCGGCCACCGGAGCGAAACTTCGAAGAATCGTGGGAAGAATAAGGAGGGACCCATGGGCCAAGACGACTTGGAACGGCGGATTAGAAAACTCGAGGACATCGAGGAAATTAAGCAACTCAAGCACCGCTACTGCGCCGCCTGCGACGATAGCTTCGACGCCGACGCCATTGCTAGCGTGTTTACCGAAGACGCCGTCTGGGACGGCGGTGATTTCGGAAAGCTCAACGGACGCGAGGAGATACGCGGCTTCTTCCAAGACGCGGATAAGAGGATGCCTTTCGCCGTACACAACGTGCTGAATCCCATCATCGAAGTAAACGGCGATACCGCCAAAGGTACCTGGTACTTGTTCCAGACCTGTACTTTCGCCGAGGGCAACCGGGCAATTTGGGGCGCGGCCCGGTACGATGACGAGTACGTCAGGCGGGATGGTAAATGGATGATCCACCGCCTCAAGGTTACCTCCCACTTCTGGACCCCCTTCGAGGACGGTTGGGTCAAGACCCAGTTCGTCTAACAGCTTATTTGTTGGAACGTGGAGATGGAACGTAAAGGCCGAATGGATGACATGGTCGCGGTGGTTACCGGCGCCAGCCGGGGCCTGGGAAGAGCCATAGCTAAGGAGTACGCTAGGGAAGGCGCAAAGGTGGCGGCGTGCGCCCGGCCTCAGTCACCCACCGGGTTGACCGGCACCGCCGCCGAGACCGTGGCCGATATCCTTGCCCAAGGCGGCGAGGCCCTGGAGATACCTTGTGACGTCTCCGACGAAGCCCAGGTCTTAGACATGGTGCGGCGTGTCTCGGAGCGTTACGGGCGCATCGACGTCATAGTCAACAACGCCGGTATTATGGTTCTTGGCGAGACTATCTTGGACATAGACCCGGCCCGCTGGGACCAAGTCGTTGCGGCCAATGTGCGGGGGCCCTATCTGGTTTGCCGGGCCGTGCTGCCCGTCATGATGGAGCAGAAGCGGGGCAGCATCATAAACATCGGGTCCAGAATGGCCGAGGACGCTCAATTGGGGGGCGGCGTGCTGTACAGTTCCAGCAAGGCGGCCCTGCACATGTTCAGCTATTGCTTGGCCGACGAAGTAAGAGAGCACAATATCGCGGTCAATATTCTCAGCCCCGGCGCCCTAAAGAGCGAGGGCTCGGCGGCCATACCTTGGACTCAACGAGACTGGCACGAACGGGTGGAACCCGCGGTTGCCGCCCCTTCTGCCGTGTACCTCGCCCTTCAGGACGCCCAATCGTTCACCGGCCGCTTGGTGTCCCGCGCCGAGTTCGGCAAGACTTGGGGGTTCTAACGGCCAACATCCGACGGCGGGCCAAGCATGTCTCTACTCCCGGTCCCTCTATTATTTGGGCCCCCCTATCAAAAGACCGGGAGTTCTGATAGATACCCTCGGGCCGGTTACTCCCGGTTGCCGTACCGGTTGTAAGAAGTGACTTCCTCTGCCGGACTCCGCCGTACCGGGCCGAAGCTGCCCCTGGGGTAACCCACAGGCGTCAGCATCACGGTTTCCACGTGTTCGGGAATTCCCAGTATCTCCTTGATTCGCTTTTCGCCCCGCACGTGAACCGTGGTCAGCCGGGTGCCCAAGCCTAGGGCCCGCGCCGCCAGAAATAGGTTCTGGATGGCGGGCCATATGGAGGACGCGTAGGCCCCGGTGGCGATCGGCTCTCCCGGACTCCGGGATACGTACCCTTTGTCGTGGTCCACGCAAGCCAGTATCATGGCGGGGACTTCCGGCATGTGGTTGGCCAGATAGCGGGCCGCCCGGTAAACCGGGGTCTCGTCTGGGCTGGGCTCGGCGCCCATGACACCCAACCACTCTTCCCGGTATACGGACCCAACCTGCGCCACCACCTCCGGGTCGGTGATCGCTATGAACTCCCAATGCTGCTGGTTGCCGCCGCTGGGGGCTTGGGTGGCCGCTTCGATTATTTTGTCTATGGCCTCCTTGGGCACCGGGTCGGGCCTGTACCGGGTGATGGAGCGCTGGCTATACATGGTCTCGAACAGTCCAATCTCTGTCACGGCAAGTCATCTCCGTTATTGTATTTGATATGGTATTTGATGATTGTGGTATCCGGTGGATAGGGCATCCATACGGGGGGTGCGCCTCTCCGTATTCTACTCCCAAGGGTGGGCTGCTTCCGCGACCCCATCCTTTCCGACGGGCCGGCCCGCGATTCCAAACCCCCTAAGAAGGGAGTACGGGCCGCTCGGTCGAATTGCCAGACGCGGTTAACATTAGAGAGGGCGAAGAGGCCGCGCTGCCAGTTTGGTACCAACTCCGCCCGGTTGACTTTCCGGGGAGCAGTTAATAGAGTACCACAAGAAGGCCTTTTGGCACTCAAAGGCTCGAAATGGCCCGCTTATTACCGGTTATAGCAGGAGGAACCGAAATGACGACGTTTCTCGATCACACCATCGTCCCGGTACGGGATAGGGAAGAGGCGGTGGAGTTCTATTCCCGTATCTTCGGCTTTGAAGACTTAGGCGAGGTTGGCCCCTTTCTGGCGGTGCGGGTTAACGATACCTTCAACCTGGATTTTAGCCGGGCCGAGGAATTTCAGAGCAACCACTATGCTTTCGCCATGGAACCCCAAGAGTTCGAGGCGGCTTTCGACAAAATCAAGGAATCAGGAATCGCTTACGGCGACGCTCCCTATGCCCAGGAAAACATGAAGGGCCCAGGAATGACCATGGGCGCTAAAGGAGTGGGCAAGGCGGTCTACTTCAAGGACCCCAGCGGCCACGTGCTGGAAATCAAGACCTACTAGCAAACCGCCGGACCGCCTATTAAGCATCACCGTCGGCATTGGTCCAAGCGCGCCCCATCCGTAAGCAAAGGCATCGGCCCGCGCCGTCTTCCGAAGCCGCGTCTCTCGATGTTGATTCAAGGGGCGCCAATTCAGTCCGCTTCTTCTATAAGCGCGGTTCCATCCATCCCGAATAAGGACAGTATCTATTGTCAGAACTTCCAGCCGATAAGTCCCAACAGCCCCTGACCGGCTATCGAGTGTTGGACCTGTCTGGACCTTTGGGTGTCTACTGCGGCAAGCTGCTGGCCGACGCGGGGGCCGACGTCATCAAGGTCGAGCCGCCGGCGGGCGACGACATGCGCGGTACCGGGCCCTTCATCCACGGGCGGCCGGGACCGGAAGAGAGCCTTTACTGGCGCCACTTCAACACCAACAAGCGCGGCATTACTCTAAACATAGGTTCCGCTCCGGGGGCCGGTCTCTTCAAGCGGTTGGCCGCCAAAGCCGACATCTTACTGGAAACCTACCCGCCAGGCTATCTCGGCTCCTTGGGCCTCGGGTACGAAGGCTTGAGTGAGGACAACCCGGGAATGGTCTACGCCTCTTTAACCCCCTTCGGTCAAACGGGGCCGTACAAGGACTTCAAGGCGTCGGACCTCATAGGGTTTGCTATGGGCGGGTACATGTACGTCACCGGGTGGCCCCACACGCCGCCGACCCGGTTGTGGGGATCCCAGGCGTACCACACCGCATCCAACCGGGCCTTTATTGCCATCTTGATGGCGCTGTACGACCGCTTGTCTACCGGCTTGGGACAGCGCGTCGATGTTTCCATGCAAGAGGCCGTGGCTGCCACCACCGAGCACGTCAACACCGCTTATAACTATGAGGAGACCCCGGCCGTCCGCTGCGGCTTTCGCCACGGCGGTCAGTTCGTCGCTACCTGGCGATGCAAGGACGGCTACGTGAGCATAACAACCAACACCCAACAAGCGTGGAATGATTTGCGGGCCTGGATGGACCGGGACGGTATGGCGGGCGACCTCATGGAGGAAAAATACAATGAGCGGTTCGTTTTGAGGGGCGAGCTGTCCCACCACATCGAGGGCTTGATCGGCGACTGGGCGATGCTGCACACCCGTCAAGAAATAACCGACTGGGGCCAAACCAGACATCATCCTTGGGGACCGGTGGCAACGCCGGAAGAGCTCCTGGCAAACCCCCAGCTTTGGGCTAGGGGGTTCTTTACTGAACTTGAACACCGGGAAACGGAACACGGGCAGCAAAGGGTTTCGTTGGTGTATCCCGGCGCCCCCTACAAACTCTCCACCTCCCCTTGGGAGCTGAAACGCGCTGCTCCGGGCGTCGGGGAGCACAACCTCGAGGTCTACTGCGGTGAACTTGGGTTAGCCGCCGCTGATTTGGAAGAGTTGGCTCGAGGGGGAGCGGTCTAAGCCGTGGGACCATCGACAGTTCTCGGGACTGACGGCCATTCGTGGGTTGCCGGTCCGGCGTCATGAGCCTCGACGCGAAATTACCCAACGGAAATGGAGTCCTGCGGGGAGTCCGGGTTGTGGACTTCACCTGGATTCACGCCGGCCCCTCCGCTACCAGAATCCTAGCCGACCAAGGGGCCGAGGTTATCAAGGTCGAGTCGGACCAAGCTCTAGCGGTTGTGGGAGGCGCCAGATCCAACACGCCGCGGGGCTTGGGCCAGCGCCACAATTGGAACGCCGGCAAGCGGTCCATTGCTCTGAACATGAAGACTCCTCGCGGCCAAGATATCGCCAAGCGATTGGTAGCGTTATCCGACGTCGTGGCGGAGAACTTCAGCGGAAGGGTGATGCCCAGCTGGAGCATGGACTATCAAAGCCTCCGCCAAGTTAAACCCGACCTCATCATGCTCAGCATGTCCGGGTTTGGCCGCACCGGGCCTTGGAAGGATTACGTGAGCTACGGCCAAACACTGCAAGCGTGGTCGGGCTTCACCGCGCTGACCGGCTTTCCCGGCACGGACCCCTGCGGCCCGGCCAGTGCCTATAGCGACGCCGTCGCCGGCATGGCGGGTGCCCAAGCAGTGCTCCTAGCCTTGGTCCACCGGGCCCGTACCGGAAAGGGGCAACTCATCGACCTGTCCCAGTTCGAGGCCCTGTCGTCTCTGTTGGAAACCTTGGTCTTGGACCTGAGCGCCAACGGGTCAGTCCAAAAGATCGAGCGCGGGGGCAACCTTCTGCCCCACGGAGGGGGCGCTCCCCACGGGGCTTACCGGTGCCGTGGTGAAGACCGGTGGGTGGCCATCGCCGTGTTCACCGAAGAGGAATGGCGGGCCTTCGCGGGGGCTATCGGCAGGCCAATGTGGACCGCGGAGCGGCGGTTCGCCTCGGCCGAAAGCCGCTTGCGCAACGCCAAGGATTTGGACCGGTTGGTGGAGGACTGGACGTTACAGCGCACGCCGGAGGAGATCATGGAGTCGTTGCAGGCCGTCGGCGTGGCTGCCGGAGTCGTGCAAACCGGGTACGACCTAGCCCGCGATCCTCAAATGAAGCATCGCGGTTTCTTCCGTGAAGTCCCGGACGCCCAGGGAGTGCCCCGCACCATCGAGGGAACGCCTTACAAGCTCTCCCGTACTCCCGGAGGCGCAGTACGGGGAGCGCCGGACTTGGGCGGTGACCAGACCTACGTATTGAGGGGCGTCTTGGGCATGTCGGACGATGAACTGGCCGACTGCGCCATGGCGGGGGTCTTCGACTGAAGGAGATATTTCCTAGGGGCCTAGGGAAGTTATTCAACCCAGGTCCGCAATCAAGCGCCCGCCGCTCACGCTCACCGGGAAAGAAATCATGCGGGCGTTCGGACCGTTTACGCACTCACCCCGGGTATATTCGAACCGCCAGCCATGATCGCGGCACAAGAACCCGTTACCTTGGTCGGACACCTGGCCCCCTTGGTGGGGACAAATGGCGGAAAGGAGGGAGTAGCCTTTCTTACCTTTGATTAGGAATAAAGAATAGCGGCCCAAAGAAATCGGGCTGGGGAACTTTGTGAAGGACGCCGCCGGACCCAGGTCCACCCGGCCTTTTACCAGTCCTACCATCGGTCCAAGCTCTAATGGTCTCCTTTTATGGCTCTAGTCAGAGCCACGATAGTATATCCCAGGGGCGGACGCCCCTCAACACCCTTCCAAGGTAAGCAGGGCCTTTTCAGGGCCTTTTCATTGTCACCCTGAGCGGTAGCGAAGGGCCTAAAGTCCTAACCCGGAAACATTCTCTCACGAACATAACAAGACTCTGCGACTGACACTCCTCCCTTCCCAACTCCGGATGCGCCCCCCTACCGTGA
Source organism: Dehalococcoidia bacterium (assembly GCA_965197665.1). GTDB lineage: Bacteria > Chloroflexota > Dehalococcoidia > Lucifugimonadales > UBA3495 > CBDANO01. The sequence continues at coordinate 462,395 of CBDANO010000005.1, read as the reverse complement.
TAAATGTCAGGCCCGAACGTTCCACCGGGACTCAGACCAAATCCAAGGCGCCGCCGGGGCGTCATCGGACCTCAATGACCGGGAACTACTCCCAACCTGACCGCTCCCAACCTGCTCCCCAGCCCCCGGAATCCGCCCCAACCCGGCCAACGGGCTGAAATGGGGGGAATGGGGGGAAATGAGAGGGGAATCGAAAAATCCGGGATCACCTTTCGCCGAGGCCTTTCCAAAGTTGCTCACCTCCGCGCCCACTTCCGCGGATGAGCAATGCTTGCGCAACCTGGATTCCCTGGCATGACGATGTGTGTATTTACGGACTTTGGGAATACCCTGTGAACCCTGATCACTAACTTGACGCCGCCATCGATTTCATGGAGTATATGGGGGCAAATCTCAAGAACAAGTCTCAACACAAGGTGTTACGGAGGCGGAAATGCCGGACCTCACGAAAGAAGAAATTCGGGCCATGGGCCATGCCGTGGGACTGGAAATCGAGGACCCCGAGCTTACCGAGGTCATGTACAGCCTCAACGCCCTGCTGGAAGCCTTGGACAACATTAATCCGCCGGGGCTGGAAGACGTGGAGCCCTTGCCCATAATCATGCCTCCCAATCAGGGCGCTTAGCGGCGGTAGGACCCCCGTTGACCGCCGGGCTCGCGATCATCACCTCGAAGCGCGGCGTCGGAAGGTTTGGCGCTCTTAGCTTCAATTGACCGTTCAGCCGACTTTTCGTTCCCATACTCGATAGCCCTCGAAACCGCAGCCCATCGCCGCAGCCTAGGAAGGAGTCCCGATGGATAAATCAGAACTGCCGTTTCTTTCCGCATCCGAACTTTCACGATTGATTGCTTCCAAGGAAGTGTCTCCCGTGGAAGCGACGGAGGCCTATCTGGACCGGATCGACGACCAAGACTTCAAGTTCAACTCCTACCTCACCGTTTGTCGCGAACAAGCAATCCAAGCTGCCCGGGATGCCGAGGCAGCCATCGCCCGCGGCGATTATTTGGGTCCTATGCACGGGGTCCCCGTGGCCGTAAAAGACCAGTTCTGGTCCAAGGGCATCCGGTCCACGGGCGGCTCCCGGATATTGGCGGACTTCGTCCCGGAGGAAGACTCGACTGTGGTGGCCAACCTGAAAAAGGCCGGCGCGGTCCTCTTGGGCAAAACCAACGTCACCGAGTTTGCTATTACGGGTTTTTCCCACCGGTTCAGCGTTCCTCGCAATCCGTGGAACCTGAACACCTATACCGGGGGTTCCAGCAGCGGGTCGGGCGCCGCCACCGCCGGTTTTCTTTGCGCCACCTCTCTGGGCGAGGACACCGGAGGCTCGATCCGGTTCCCCGCAACCTGGTGCGGCTTGGTGGGTCTGAGACCCAGTTGGGGGCGAGTCAGCCGCTACGGAGTGATGCGGGGCGTTTGGAGCATGGACACCGTCGGCCCTATTTCTCGCACCGTGGAAGACGCCGCCATTACTTTGGGCGCCATCGCCGGCCACGACCCCAAAGACCAATACTCGTGGACAACCCCCGTGCCCGACTACCGGCGGGCCCTCGACGGCAACGCCCGGGGTATTCGAGTGGGGGTTGTATCCGAACAACTCAACAGTCAATTGGTGGAGCCGGAGACCAGGGACGCCGTGGTCAAAGCAACCGCCGTGCTGGGGGAGTTGGGGGCCTCGGTGGAGGAGGTATCCTTGCCGCTCACAGCGGCGGCGGGCGTCGCCTCTTCTATCCTGCTCAGCGTGGAACCTGCCTCCAACCACAGTAAATGGGTCCGGGAACGGCTCCGTGATTACGGCCACGACGTTCGCATCCAACAGCTAGTGGGCAGTATCCTGCCGGCGCAGGCCTACTACAAGGCCCAGAAGCTGCGGAGCATATTGCGCGACCAAGTCCTGGAGGCCTTCGAAAGCTATGACGTCTTGGTGCTGCCGACCTCCGGCAGACCGGCCCAACCGGTGGAAGACGACCCGCCAATCACCAGTAAGGAGACTTCCGGGCGGCTGGCCTACCTGCTGACGCGGATGTTCAACCTGGCCAGTTCTCCCGCGGCCTCGGTACCCTGCGGCTTCACCGCGTCCGGCCTTCCCATCGGTCTCCAGATAGGCGCCCGGCCCGGAGGAGAGGAAACGATCCTCAAGGTCGCCCACGCCTACGAACAGGCTACCCCCTGGCACACCATGAAACCGCCGGAGGCCTAAATGGGTGTTGGGAAAGTCCCTTCTGCCTGGGGAGAAGATTAGGATAAGGGGTCCCGGTTAGCTCTGGGTCAGTTCTCGAACCGCCTCGGTGAAGGCCGGCACCACCTGCTCCCAGTCTCCGACCACACCGTAGCGGGCCTCTTTGAAGATGTTTGCTTCGGCGTCCTTGTTGATAGCAACTATTACCTTGGCGCCGGAGCAGCCGGCCATGTGCTGGCTGGCACCGGAAATGGCGACGGTAATATAAAGGTCCGGGGTGATGGTCTTGCCGGTCAGGCCCACCTGGTAATTGGGGTGCGCCCAACCCGAATCCACGGCGGCCCGTGAAGCTCCCACCGCGCCGCCCAGCAGCTTGGCTAACTCCTCCAAGTCTTGAAAGGGGTCCGGCCCTCCTAGGCCGCGGCCTCCGGAGACTACGATGCGGGCGTCCTCGAGCTTGACCCCCGAGGCTTCCTCTTGGACTCGCTCCGACGTCCGCGCGCGAACGATCGACTCATCCAACTCCACGGGAAAGGAGACGACCTGACCCTGGCGGGCCGGGTCCGGCTCCTTAGGCTCGTATACCTTGGGCCGCACCGCCGCAATCTGGGGCGTGTAGTCGCAACTGACCACGGCCACGGCGTTTCCTCCGTATACCGGCCGGTTGGCCAGCAGACGCCCCGTGGCGGCGTCCACCGAGATTTCCAGGCAGTCTTGGGCTAGGCCCACGCCCAAGCGGAAGGCCAGCCGCGGCGCCAACTCCCGGCCTTCTTCGGTCCGGGCTATCAGGACGATGTTGGGGATTATCTCCCTGCAAAGGGCTTCCATGGCGGCCAAGTACAGGTCGGCCTGGTACTCGGCCAGCAGCGGGTGAGTGACTGCGTAGACCCGGTCGGCCCCGTGATGAATTGCTTGCCGGTCGGCGGTCTCGACGCTGTCCGCAAGTAGACCGGCGGCCAACTCCTCCCCCAGCGCATCCGCCACCTCCCGGGCCGCCGCGAGTAGCTCTTGAGACGTGACGCTCAATTCGCCGTTGGTAACTTCCCCCAAGACTAGGACACTTTTCTCACCCGCCATTGCGGCCTCCCCAGTCAATATTCGCCGCTCCCGGCCCCGGAACGATCACCCTTATGCGGAACTAGATCAGTTTAGCCTCGCGCAGCTTCAAAGCCAGTTGACGTCCGGCGTCCGCCGCGTTTTCGCCTTCGACGAATTCACACTCCTGGCTTCGCTCAGGCACGAAGAGTTGGCGCAGAGATAGCCGGGGGTCCAATGCCGAAGCGTCCAGTCCCAGGTCGGCGGCGGTCCAGGTAGTTGGTGTCTTGCGGGTCGCGGCCATGATTCCTCGCAAGGTCGGATAGCGCGGCTGCCCCAGTTCGTTGCTGACGGTCACCAAGGCGGGAAGGGAAGCTTCCATGACCTCATAACCGTCGGGTATGTTACGCTCGACGACCACTTTACCGTCGGTCACTTCAACCTTTCGGCACAAGGCGATGCAAGCAAGGCCCAGGATTTCGGCTACTCCCAGGGGCACTTGGGCATTGTCCCAGTCGGACGCCTGCCGGCCGCAGATGAGGAGGTCGAACCCTCCCAGCTTACGTATCGCCGCGGCCAGCACCTGGGAGGTGAAGAAGCTATCGATCGTATTCCCGAAAGACTCGTCTTGCAGCAGCACCAATTCATCGGCGCCCATGGAAAGGGGCTTCTTCATGACGTCCAGAGCGAAGGAGGTACCGCTGGAAATCACGGTGATAGAGGCTTCCTGATTGGCGTCGACCTGGTCCGTCTTGATTCGCAAGGCGGCTTCCACGGCGTTTTCGTCAAAGCCGTTGACCACCGGCGGGATGTTTGGAGGCGTGACTACCGCCCTAGCCTCGGAGTCTACCCGGAAAGCGGCCATGGGCATCTCCGGGTCTATAACCTGCTTGGCCAGCACACCTATTCGTAGCGCCATCGCTGTTGCTCCACGGGCCAACCCGGGGTTGAAAGTGTGTGAAACATATCACTATGCCTAGCACGGTGTCAACGAACCTGAATAGTCGGGTGCACCCCGGATTTTTGTGCCGCCGTCCAAGGCAGAACGCAGCAGTAGACCGCTTATATTCAACCTGACGTGCGAGTTTGCCGGGTTGGAAAAAGGGATTTCCCATGCAACAGCGTAGTGTTACGTAGCCCGTCTAAGGCGAGAAAGTTGAGGTGTGTTTGCCCGCAGCCGGCGGGCGAGAATCCCCATAGAATCTAGGGGATCGGCGCTTTAGGGGGCAAGTAGCTGTAGTACTTGGCGTTGTACCAATCGCTGTCTAAATTGCGGAAAATCAGGTAGTCCAGCGCGTCGAACCACGATTGCTTGGCCGAAGCGACTGACTTGAAATAAGCAAAGTCCTTGGTTATTTGCTCCTTGTTGGGGATCCCTCTAAGCCCTCCGGGACTGCCTTCCTCCTTCCGGTCTTCCCCGGGCCTGCGGTAAGCGTCTTCGTAGAACCACAACAGGTCCCGATGGGGCCCGGCCCGCTGGTGTTCCGGCAAAAAGGCGGCGTCCACCTCGTGATCGTCGCTCAGCAACAGGGCGCGGGCGCCGGTACCGCTATCGACCGGGTTGCATCCGGAATTCCAACCTTCTTCATCCTCGGTCTTGAAGCAGGAAAAGGTTAAAGTCCCGTCCCTTTGCGCGTCCCGGACGTACCAGTTGAAGGGGTACCACAGGTCATAGTCAACCCGGACGCTCTCCGGACCCGGCTCACGGCCCAACACCAGGCTGTCGATTTCACGATAGCTCTCCTCCAAGTCCTTGCTGCCTTGAGCATAGACCAGCATCTCTTGATTGGACTCGTCGTAGGTGTAAGCCGCGCGAAAAGCGGCCCACGTTCCGTACCCCAGCAGCAGCGCCGCCAAGCCCAGGGTGATCAGGGCCGCCCCGGAGTGGCCCCGCGCCAGCCTAACGACGTACGCCGCCGCCACCGCCAGCAAGGCCGCGCTAACCAATACGACCCAATGAGTATAAGTAAATCCTCCGCCCTCTTTGGTGTGGCTGTACAACAGGAACACGACGGCGACTAGGACCAATGAAGGAAAGACTATCAAGGCGGCGTATCCCCTTCTCCAGACTTCCCCCCATCTGACCCGCTCCGCCAACTCGCCGAGATACTTTCCTGCCAGCAATATGAAGGGCAGGGAGAGGTTGACTATCAGCCAAGGCATCTTCTCGCTGGCGATGGTGTAAACGATCAAGGTCATCCCGGCCCAAGACGCCAGCACCAAGCCGAGGGGGTCCTTTCTACGCAAGAAGTAGACGGCCCCGACGGCCCCCATCAGCAGCGGCAATATTTCGTAGATTGAGAGGCCGAGGAAATAGTAGTACCAAGGCTGGTTGCCCCTAGCCACGTCTTGCTGGGCGATCCAGTAGCCCATCCCTTGCCAGACGCCGCTAAAGATACCGGCCATGTTGGCAAACACCGTGGTATATACCGTGATCCAGGTCAAATAGAAGATACCCGCCAACAACAGCCATCGCCCCCCCAACCAGCGGAGTCCCAGATAAATTGAGACGTTAAGAGCCGCCAGTAGTAAGCCGGCCGCCGCCAAATAATTTACCGGAACGGCGTTCCCGCCGGCGTCCACGGACACGCCCCCGGGAAGGAGCCCGTGGACGAAGGAGTCGATGTTCGCCGCGCCGGTCAAGAAGAAGGCGTAGTAGAGGGCCAGTTGGGCCGGAATGAGCAACAGCAGCGCCCCGGACCGCCAGGGATGTTTCGCCAGCAACAGGATGCTCACGGCGGTACCCCCTAAGACTCCGGCAATCACGAAGTCCAGAAAAGGAGCCGCTCCGACGCTCCACGCCCCGTCGATGGGCCGGAACACCGCCGTCGAAGTCGCCGCTACGACAGCTAGGGGTACGCCCAAGCCCAAGCTTAGCGACTTGGCAGTGCGCCCCCATCGCTTCACCAGCAAGGTCAGCCCCGCCGCCAGAAGGACTACCGCTAGGGTATGGACCCACCAGGGGGTATGGTACACGGGCAGATTCACGACCGGCCCGGCCCACTGAGGAGCGCCCACCAAGCCCTCGGAGGATCCGTCCATATTAGCCAGGGTGATCCCCATCGCATCTTGGGCGAGGCTTAGGATGGGCGCCCACTGGGGGAGGGTGAGGGTAATCAGCAGAAGTAAAGCCCCGGCAGGGCCGGCCATCTGGGACAGATTCTTACGCCCCAGGGCCCATGGGACCAGGTCTGGTACCGATAGGAACAACATTATTGCGCCGAAGATGAGGACTACTATGTAGGCGGTTTCCTTGGTACCGAACATGAAGGCCAACACCACCGACGCTAAGTACAAGTAACGGTGCTTCCCCTCTTGGATGTACCGCCACATCAACACCAGCAAGGCGGTGGCCCAGAAGGCCATGAGAATGTCGTTGCGGCCAAAGCGGCTGAAGTAGAGCATGGCCGGCGATAGAGTGAGCATCACTCCGGCCAAGAGCGCCCCTATCCGCCCCAGATGTTCTCGGAAGAAGTAGGGCAGGCCCACCAGAGCGGCGCCAAACAGAACGTATGCCAGCCGGGCTGTGAAATCCGAATCCTCGAATATCTTGAAAATGACGGCGGTAAGTTCGATCTGAAACGGGCCGTGCATCCACGCGGAGTGGATGTAGTCCGACCCAAATATCCAGGGCCAACCGCCGCTCAGGCCGGGGCTGTTCACCAGCTTCCAGGCATAGTGGACGTGGATCGCTTCGTCGTAATGCATCGTCCGGCCGCCCAACTCCCACAACCGCATCAACAAAGCGAGGGCCACTAGGACTAGAAAGCAGACCTCGAGCCAACCGAGCCGCCGCCCGGACCAAAAGCTATGCCACCGGTGTATCAAAGGATTCCTCAGAAAATGCTAATTTCATCCGTCGGAATGACTTGGAGCGGCGAACCTACGGACCGGCGCCGTAGCGCCCCTTCCGCGCCGCCTCCTAACCCTCCACCAACTCATAGATTATTACGGTATCGTTGGCAAAAGCGGTCTTCAGAAACCCGTCGAAGCGTTCCAGACCGCCGTCGCCGTACTTTCGCTGCTCTCGCTCTCCTAGGTAAACGTAACGTACCTGGTACTCTTGCAGCAAGCTTCGCACCTCGTCTCCGTCACGGCTTTGGTAGATTAGGGCCACGTCGTCTTCCCGGCCATCGAACACTCTACCGGTCCCCCGCCACTGAAGCTCATGGCCCTTCCATCCCAAGATGGTTGGCAGGCCGGTGCTGGCCGAGATTCTGCCGAAGTCTGAATAATCGTCGCCCACCGCCTCTACGATCCGGCCCCACTGGGCTTCGTCCCTGAGCCACTCGATGGCGGCGTATTCCCCGGGGTCTTCACTGCGGATAAATTCCAAGCCGTCCAGCGTGTTGTCCGACAGTGTATGGCTTTGTTCCAGCACCCCGGTCCTGGTCAGCACCGCGCCTACCGGATAGTAGACCGAGGCTGCCGTCAGTGCCGCTATGACCCCTACCCAAGCATAGGTCGTCCCTCGAAGGGCCCATTTCCCGGCGCGGCAGCGCACGCTCTCCGCGGCGGAGTCCGGTTCCGGCCGGTGGGCCCACCAGTAATACAAGCCATAGACGGCGGCCAAACCCAAGAGCAGCCACGCCTGGTAGTACACTTTGAATACTGTATTCATCCGGCGATGGGCGCCGCCGAATAAGTCGTCTATGTAGAATAGCTCAGTGCCCGCCAGCAAGTAGAAACTCACCGCAATCAAAAGCAGCGGAAAAGCGGCCGTGGGTTCACGCCCTTGGCGCAGACGTTGCAAGGCGCTAAATCCGGCTGCCGCGGCGATGGCCAGCCCGGGGATTACCAGGATAGACCGCCCTCCAAGCTCACCGGCCGCCGCGCTCAGCCCGCCCGAGGTAGACTTCAAGAACATCACGATGCCAGCCCAAACCAGCAGGGGGGCCAGGACCGCCGCCAGCGTCAAACCCGCGGCAGTGCCTTCCTCTTTAGCGGGCCACCGGAACCCAAACAACTGGCGCGCCAGGAAGGTGAGAGCTATAAGGGTGAACAAGCCCATAGTCAAGAAGAACAGGAAGGGGCGGGCGGTAACGTCTTGCAATGGCAAGATCCCCGAGGCTTGGCCGCTCAGGGTGAAGTAGAAAGGCAGGAACAACAAAACGCCCACTGCGAAAATTGGTATCAAGATCGCGGCCCCATCGAGGACCGCCGATTGCAGGCCGCCCCTGTCCTCGCCATAGCTCTTGGCCAAGACCAACACCGTGAACACCGCGGCCATTAGAGGCAGGTCCCACGCGTTGATGAAAACCAGGGCGCCAACGAATAGCGCTGCGGCGAGGGCCTCCAATGGATAGCGTCTTAGCCAGGTCAGGCCGGATTGGTCCGAGCGGAAAACATTGAGGCCCAAGGACAGCCCAAGAATCAAGAAGGGAAGGCTCATCATGTGGGGATGCAGGTCACCCAAGAGAAAGCTGAACATTGGGAATTCGGTAATCGTGTAGTCCAGGCTCTGGCCGGCGTCCAGTGTGTCGATTACCCTGGTGGCGCGCCACCACCAAAAGTGGCCGTCCGGCAAGCCGCCAGAGGCGGAGGCGCCCCCTTCCAGGCCCTTGACGCCCACCCATTCCCAAAAGCCGCCGCCGCCCCATCCCTGGCTGTGGACAAACTCCAGTGCCCCTTCCAGGTTGCCGATTAGCAAGACCAGCGCCGGGGCCGCCAGCCCGAATCCTATAGCCGCTTTCTTCGTTGCCCCCGACAACCGGATGAGGTTGTACAGCAGGCCGAAGGAACCGATTGCCGCCAAGGCGGGTACCAGCGAGACCGCCAAGTTGTAACCCACGCCGGAAGGCACCGCGGTTAGCTTGACCACGAAGGCCATCATGAAGTGACCAAAGTAGTAGTAGTTGATCGAATGCCCGGCCAGCCACGGGTCCTCGGGTGGGAAGAACCGGCTCTGGAGCACCGCGTTCATGAAGCCGAAATCCATGGGCTTCTCGGTGCCGCTGATGGCCGGAGCTTCCGAGGTGACGCCCAGCCAAAATAAGAAGAAGGCCAGGAAAATTCCTTCGGCCACCAGCAGGGTGCGCCACTCTTCCTTGAGGAACGCAATGACCCGGTCGGCGGTGGCCCGGAACACCAACCCGCCGACAGCCGCCCCCAGTACTAGGATGATGATGATGGTCAGTTGCGAGTTGGGGACCCACTGGGTGAGGCCGGCAAGCCAAAGAACGTAGGAGAACAGCACCAAGGCCAAGGGCTTGGCTAGGGTGATGCCCCGGTCCGGCAACCTTCGGAACAGTACGAAGCAGAGGGGGAAGGCTAGGATTCCCAGGAGCTCAACGGCCAGCAGCCAAGTGATCGCGTCGAGCATGGCATTATCCGACCGGACGGCGGAGCGCCCCCGCGCTGGAGGACCGAGACGGCAAAGGTGACGAGTTTGATTGGCGCCTCAGGGGTTTACGCGGCTGGGGCGCCAAGGGGGCCGGTTCAGGGGATGGGAGCCAGCAAAGAATCAACGAATTCCCTGGAATCGAACGGCGCCAAGTCGCCCAACTGCTCTCCGGTACCGATGAATAGGATCGGGACCTGTAGTTCCTGTTTGATGGCAAGAGCAATTCCCCCGCGGGCGGTACCGTCCAGCTTGGCTAGAAAGATGCCGGTGCAGTCCACCGCGTCTTTGAAGGACTTGGCTTGGGACAGGCCGTTGTGACCGGTAGTGGCGTCTAGGGTCAGGATCACCTGATGGGGGGCCGATGGATCCAAACGGTTCAACACCCGGTGGATCTTCCGAAGTTCCTCCATCAGATTGGACTTGGTATGCAAGCGGCCGGCGGTGTCTATGATGAGGACGCCGGCGCCCCTGGCCTTACTGGCCTGATAAGCGTCGTAGGCCACCGCTCCGGGGTCGGCGCCGGAGCGGTGGCTAATTACTTCTACGCCCACCCGCTCTCCCAGGATTTCCAACTGCTCCACCGCCGCCGCCCGGAAAGTGTCGGCGGCGCCCAGAATTACTTTGTGGCCGGATTGTTGCAGATGGTAGGCCAATTTGGCGATGCTGGTAGTCTTGCCAACGCCGTTGACCCCAACCATCAATATCACGAAGGGGGTCTGTAGCCCGGCAGCGTCGACCCACTCGCCGCCCTCCCCGTCGGCTTCCAAGTCTCGGACCAGCGCTTCTTTGAGAACTTGGAAAACCTGGTCCCCGTTCTCCAATTTCTCGTCTTTAGCGGCGGCCCGCAACTCCTCGACAATTCGTAGAGACGTTTCCACTCCCACGTCGGAGGATATCAAAATTTCCTCCAACTCTTCCCACACCGAATCGTCCAGGTTGGAAGATCGCAGCGCCCCGAGAATTCGCCCGAACCACCGCTCCCGGCTGGCCTTGACGGCGTCTTCGGTATGCTTTCGCTCCTCTTTGCGGTCTCGCTTGAAAAGTCTTAGCATTGTTCATCCAAGAGGGAAACTACCTGAGCAATGGGACGTGAGTGAAGGGCAACTTCGCGGTGCTTTGTTTGAAAGTATGAAGACTTACGGCTTTCTGGGCACATGGAACTAAAGTGTCCCAGATGGACCACCACGACGGGAGTTACTCGAAAGGTACTATTTTCTCCTTAGCGGCGCCGGTCTCAACCGGCATGGGGGCTTGGGACGGAAATCACGGCGGCTGCCGTCGTCGAACGAAGCCGGTCTACTCGGCCCCGCCGCGGGCGGCTCCCGGCTCCAAGCGGGTCAGCGCGTCCTTGGCCGCCGTCTTCTCGGCCGTCGATTTGCTGGGGCCGCGGCCAACGCCCAACACTTGTCCTTCCACCAAGACTTCGACGGTGAACACCGGGCCGTGATCAGGGCCTTTGCTGGATGCCAAGCGGTATTGGGGTGTGGAGGAGCCTTGCCCTTGTATCAACTCTTGGAGGTGAGACTTGGGGTTGTCTTCAGGGGCGCTGCCGAGGAAACATTCTTCAAGCTCCGCAGCCATCACTCGAAGAATGAACTTCCTTGCCGCATCGTAGTTCCGGTCCAAGTAGACCGCCGCGACTACGGCTTCGAACGCGGCCGCGAGAATAGAGTCCCGGTCGCGGCCTCCGCTGGCTTCCTCGCCTCTACCCAACCGCAGCGCGTCCCCAAGCTTCGCCCTTCGCGCTACCCGGGCCAAGGTGTCGCCCCGTACCAGCGCGGACCGAAACTTGGTCAGTTCACCTTCGAGCAGGTCGGGGCGGCGCCGGTAAAGCTCCTCGGATACGGCTAGCTCCAGCACGGCGTCGCCCAGATACTCCATGCGCTCGTAGGAATCCGACGGCGGCCATCCCTGTTCGTTGACGTAGGAACGGTGGACCAAGGCTTGCTCCAACAGTCGTTGGTTCTTGAACCGCAAGCCCAGCGCCGTATTCAGTTGGCCGCGGGCCAATAGTCCTCCTAGGCCACTCCGTGGGGCCAGGGCGGTTGAGGCCGCTTCAACTCCCCGACGTGAGCGTGGTCACTCATCGTTCGGAACAGGTCATCGTAAATCTCCGCGGCCTGTTCGTCGGGAGGGATGAACATCTTGAGGAAGGCCGAATTCCCGCTGGGGAACACGAAAGTAGGCACTCCGAATGCCCCCACTTCCTCCACGGCCTTTTCGTGGCTTTCCGCCAATTCCCTCAAAAGATCGGGGTCGGCTACGTCCTCTCTAAAGCGGGCCATGTCCAGTCCGGCGGTTTGGGCGGCCTCGCGCATCACTTCCGGATCAGTCAGGTCCTTCTTGCCCACGTGGCGCGCCGTAAGAAGGGCGATGAAGAAGGACTGGAAGGCTTCCTTACCTTGGCGCTTGGCGGCCAAGCCGGATTGGTGAGCCAACAGGGTGTTATCGGAGCCATCCAGGATTTCCGGTTGCTCCCAAACTTTATAGTCCGGCCCCTTGTCACTATTTGCTTGCGTCAAAGAAAACGGTTGCCAGTCGATGTCAACGGGCTTTCCGGTTTGCTCTTCCACCTTTGCCAGCCACACGGCGGCATTGTATACGAAGGGTCAACGAAAATCGTAGTAACTCGTTATATCATTTCCGGCCACTTCCATACCTCCTTCATTGCTCTGATCCGGATTGTTCCGAGCCGTACCACATTGGATTTTAGCCACGCACGGCGCGCTTGTCAAAGACGCCGGCGATTCGGCGGGGCGGCGTTTGCCGCAAGGCGGCGATTTAGGAGTAGAGCCACTTCGTCGGCTTGCTTATCGACCCCTCCGGACAGGGGGCGACGCCGCCCTGCATGCTATAATGCCATTCACAGGAGGCCTTCCACGCGGCAACTTCAGCACATCGGCGCTCCCCTGGACGCTCTCGAGAGCGCTCTGGACAATGACAACCTTGCCATCTTGCATTGCTTACGCCGCTGGGCCTTGGAACAGTCCCTCCCGGTGTATCTGGTGGGAGGACCGGTCCGTGACGTGCTGCTTAGCGCCCCGGTTAAAGACTTGGACTTCGTGGTGGAAGGGGACGGTCCACAGTTGGTGCGGCGGCTGGCAGCAGAGTTGGCCGGGGAGGTTAAGACCCACGACAGGTTTGGGACCTCTACCCTTGTCAGGGGCCGTAGCCGCGTCGACGTGGTGACCGCCCGCCGGGAGACTTATCCCAGTCCGGGGGCCCTCCCCCAAGTGTCTCCGGGCGCTATCACCGATGACCTGGCCCGCCGTGACTTCTCCATCAATGCTCTGGCGTTACCCTTGGGGGAAAGCCGCCCCGAAGTGATGGACCCCCATGGAGGCCTTGACGACATCCGGCAAGGCTTAGTACGCACCCTTCACCCGGCCAGCTTCGCGGACGACCCCACGCGAATCCTCCGAGCACTGCGCTACGAACAGCGCTTCACCTTTACTATCGAGGAACACACCTTGAGGCAACTCCATGACGCGGTAGACCGCGGGGGTCTCTCTTCCCTTTCCGGCGACCGCTTGAGGCATGAGTTGGAGCGCATTCTCGAGGAGCAGCGTCCCGAACGGGCGTTTGACCGTGCGGCGGAATTGGGAGTCTTGGCGGCCGTCTATCCTCCGTTAGGAGACGGTGAGGTGTCCGCCCGGGTCCAAGCCGTCGCCGCGGGAGACGCGGCCCGGGAAAACCCCCAGGCGGGTATCGACTATGCCCTAGTTTACGTCGGAGCTTTGACCTACTCCCTTACTCCACCCCAAGGGGAAGCGGTGATAGACCGCCTGAATATGCCCAAGACTTGGGCCCAAGTTGTACGGGACGTAATCGCTCTCCGCGGCATGGAGGAGCGGATAGCCTTGCCGGACCTTGGGGTCTCCCAAGTGGTGGCCGTGGTGGAGGGTTTCTCTTCCGAGGCGCTCCAGACCGCATCTTTGCTAACGGACTCTTCGACAGTAGCCCGGAGATTGCGGGAGTACCTGAACGAGTTGCGCCACGTGGCCCCGGCCCTGAATGGAAACGATCTGCTGGCCCTGGGAGTCCCCTCGGGGCCGATGGTGGGGCAAATACTGGGGAAGCTCCGGGAAGCCAGACTCGAAAACCTGGTGTCCAATGAGGAAGATGAGCGTCGGTTGGCCCGGGAGCTTGTGACTAAAGAGGAAAAACGGAAAGAAGAACGGTTGGGGCATGGTTGAAGAAATCGAGCAGGAGTCCTGCGTAATATGCGACGGCGCCTTGGACGGAGTTCACCAGACCTCTTGTCAAATGTGCGGGGGAAAGTTCCACCAGCCTTGGAGCCAGGACAGCGACGTTCCTCAATGCGGCCGAATTGGCAGCCACGAGGAGGCCTTGGCGATCGTGTTCCTTTGCGACGACTGCTACTACGGGCGGAGGACTTGACGGCCGACGCGCCTCGCGTGTCGATTACAGACTAGTTAGGCGATACGGTAGACCTGCGAGAACTTACAAGCTAAGAAGGCGGGTGTTATGAAGGCCGTGTACATTGAAGCCCACGGCGGCCCGGAGGTCCTCACCTACGGAGACCGCCCGGAACCGGAGATCGAGTCCCATCAAGTAAAGGTAAGGGTGCGAGCGGCGGCGTTAAACCGTCTGGATATCTATACCCGGGAAGGGGGGCGCGGCCTGCGCAGGGAATTCCCTCCGCCTTTCATTTTGGGCGGCGACTGCGCCGGAGAGGTTGTCGAAGCCGGAAGTCAGGTCGACGCCTTGAAGGCCGGTGACCGGGTGGTAGTAAATCCCAGGTTCAGTTGCCAGCAGTGCTCACCGTGCTTATCCGGAAGGGACGATCTTTGCGCCCGGCAGCGGTTCATGGGCAGCGCCATCGACGGTAGCTACGCCGAACTTGTGGCGGTCCCGGCCGCAAACGCCCACCCAATCGCCGAGAGTGTCTCCTATCAAGAAGCGGCGGCGGTCCCCACGACCTTCTTGCCGGTTTGGAACATGCTGGTGCGGCGGATGCGGGTCAACCCGTGGGAAACCGTCTTGGTGCTTTCCGCTTCGGCAGGGGTGGGCACCGCTGCTATCCAGGTCGCAAAGCAAGTAATCGGCGCCAGGGTAATTGCTACCACCAGCACGCCGGAGAAGGCCGCCAAGGCCTTGGAGCTTGGGGCCGACGCCGTGATCAATTACAACGAGGAAGACATTACCAAGCAAGCAAGGGCGTTGACCGACGGCGACGGCGTCGACGCCGTCGTCGACCACGTGGGGGGCGATTTCTTTGCTATGGCTATGAATTCTCTGCGGCCCGGGGGACGCTACGGGATCTGCGGCGCCACCACCGGGTTGCGTACCGAGTTGCACCTCGGCCTGCTCTTTAGCCAACAAAAGGAGATATACGGAACCTTCATGGGCACAAAGGAGGACATGAGGGAGATTGTAGCCATGCTAAACCGGGGCGTTATCCGGCCCGTGGTCGACAAGAGCTTTCCCCTGGCAAAGGCCGCCGAAGCCCACCAAGCCATGGAGGAAACCAACTTCTTCGGCAAGCTGCTGCTGGTACCGTAATTTGCTACTTCTCCAGCCTCCTCCCATGGAATAGGTACTGCTGGGCGTACCCGCCGTAGCGTCCGAAGTGGTCCTGGGCCCACTCCAAAAGGACCCGGTCCGGCGGTGTCTTCTGTCCGGGGAAGTACCACTCCCCCAAGGCCCGGCGCACCCACACGTCTATGGGGAAGGCTTCCAGCTTCTCCAGAGAGAACACCGCAATGCAGTCCGCGATTTTCGAACCGATCCCGGGGCACTCCATCAACAGCGTCTTGGCTTCGGCGTAGGAGGCTTGGACCAAGTAGTCCAAGTCCAAGCGGCCGTCCAGCACCATCCTGGTCGCTTGGGCCACGTAGGGGGCGCGAAAACCCAGCCCCAAGCGGCGGAGTTCCTGTTCCGACGCTTCACCGAGTTGGGCCGGTGTGGGAAAAGCGTGCCGCACCTGCCCGTCGAGAACGATGGGGTCCCCGAAACTCTCCGCCAGCTTTTCCACGTTCTGGTGAATTCGTGGAATGTTGGAATTGGCGGAGCAAATGAAGGACACCAGGCACTCCCAGGGCTCTATCCGCAGCAGCCGCAAACCAGGATAACGAGCAATCATGTCGGCCACCCTGGAGTCACGCCGGATATCGCAATATATAGTCTCGAGGTCGTCGTCCAATCGAAGATAGGCCTGGAGCAAGGGCACCAACGACTCTTCGGGCCAAGGCCGGCTGTGAAATTCCACGCGCTGCCCGATCTGCCGGGCCCGGATGAAGTTGCCCTTGACTACCCCCGCATGCCAGTCGCCCTCGCGCCGCCAGCGGTGGGACTGGCCGCTTTCCAGACTGGCGGCCAGGTCCAACGGCTGATTAGTGATTAGCTCCACTGCCGTTACCGATCCCCGTCACCGATCCATTCGGCGGTTAAAGTGCCCACGGTTGCTACACTGCTGGGTCTCAAAGTACAAGAGGGAATGGACTGGAGAAAGGACCCGCCGTAGGAGCGCCCGGTGATCCGCCGGTCCAAGACTACGATGGCGCCTCTATCCCCTTTGTTGCGTATCAACCGTCCAATGCCTTGACGGAAGCGTAGGACTGCTTGAGGGATGGAATACTCCTTGAACGGGTCCTGGTACTGCCCAGACCTGGCTTTTACCACAGGGTCGGTCGGCACCTGGAAGGGCAGGCGGGTCAGTACCAGAGCCTTAAGCACGCCGCTGGGCAAGTCCACCCCTTCCCAGAAGCTGGCCGTTCCCAATAGGAGGCTGCGGGGTTCCTCGGTGAACCGCGCGATCAACTGCTGGGGGGGGCCGTCGACGCCTTGGGCTAGGACCTGAATGTCATCGGTGACGAGGGGGGGCCGGACCCGGTGGGCGACGCCCCTCAGGGCGGAATGAGAGGTAAACAGGGCCATGGTCCGGCCTCCCAAGGACTTGCTCAGGTCGACCAACACCCGGGACACGGCCTCCGCGTAGCCGTCCGAGTTGGGGGCTGGTATGTCCTCGGGAATCAACAGCAACGCCGCTTTCCGGTAGTCGAAGGGGGAACCCACCAACAGTTCGTCGGAGTCTTCGGGCAGCCCCGTCCTCCGGCTCAAGTATTCGAAGTTCCCTTCCGTGCTGAGGGTCGCGCTGGTCATGACCACAGATTCTTTACGGGCGAAGAGGGTTTCACCCAGAGTGTCAGCAACTTCCAAGGGTACCGCGTGGAAGGAAACGTCGCCCTTGGCGGGGTCCAGGGCCATCCAGTGTATGGTCCGGTCATCCGGGTTGCCCAATATCGATGCCAGTTGGGACCGGAGTTCCTCAAGATCGTCTTGGAAGACAGCGGATTCCATGACCAGGGTAGGCTGGTCCGTGGCGCCGGGCAGTGTCGTGCTCTCTAGGAACCTCTGGAGCTTGGAGAAGGCTTGGGCCGATTGGAGCATGCGGACCTCCAGGTTTTCCCATGCCAGGGCCGTGTCCGACCACGCCTGCCGCCGGCGCGTCTCGGGTTCCAACAATACCTGGTTCTGGTCCTCGGGCAAGCTTTCCCGGAGGTTATTCAGAAGCCGCTCGGCGGAGGCCCACAGGCGCGCCCAATACTCCCGCAGCGCCGCAACCGACGTTTCGCCGTCGGTCATTGCCCGCTCCCCCTCTTGTCGGACCGGCGAAGCCAGACCTTGGGACGTCAACGCTAATCGCAGTTGGGTGAAGAGGCGCCCCTGACGCTCCATTGTTTCGTCCAAACGCTCTTGGCGGACTCCAAAGCCCAATTGCCTCGTGGCTTCGTCTTCCAGATTGTGAGCTTCGTCTATGACCAAGTACTGGTAATCGGGAATCAGGCCGCCGCCTCTAACTAGGTCGGACATCAATAGGGCATGGTTCACTACTACCACGTGGGCTTGCTCGGCCCGCTCTCGAGCGCTTCTCAAGAAGCAGGGTCTTCCATCCCACAGTCCCGCGCACCGCCCTTTCTCGCCCGCTGAGATCCGGCTCCAAGTGAAGCCGTCCCGCCCGGCAAGGTTGATTTCGCCGCGGTCCCCGGTGATTGTATCTTGAAGCCAGATGGAAGTCTTGCTGAGTAAACGGGCGTCGTCAATCGTGGGACTCTCGCTGCCGGCCAGGTACTGCCAGCGGCGCAAGCACAAGTAGTTGCTGCGGCCCTTGAGAAGCGCCGCTTTGACCGTGTCCTTCTCCACAAGTCCGGCCCGCTCCAGCACTGATACCAGGGCCGGAATATCCTTCTTAAGCAGTTGCTCTTGTAGATTGATGGTGTTGGTAGAGACCACTACCCGTTGACCTTGAGACACCGCGAACAGTACGGCGGGCAGTAAGTAGGCCATGGACTTTCCGACGCCGGTGCCGCCTTCCACTACCAGGTGGCGGCTCCGGTATATAGCCCGGGTCACTCCCGCCAGCATCTCCTCCTGTTCGGGCCGGTGCTCGAAGCCGGAAAAAGCGCCGGCGAAGGGGCCGCCGGTGCCAAGAAGGCCAACTATTTTCTCTTGGTCCAAGGACTTCAGGCTGCTGTCCCGCCGGCGCTTTTCCGGACGCCCCAGGGTGACTGCCAGACTGTCTAGGTCGAGGCCGGTCAGGCCGACCGCCCCAGGCGAGCCGGGGCCGCCGTTCTCCAACCCGCTCAAAAGGCGGGCAATGGACCATTGACTGCGGACCGCGAGACTGACCAGATGGGCCAGAAGGCCCGGGTCCAAAGTTTCCGCCAAGCGCAGCAACTTCACGAAAACCTGATGGGTCGCCGCCGCGTCGCCCAATGCCCTATGGGCGTCTTTGTGTTCCACTTGGAAGAAGCCCGACAAGTACCGCAGCGAGTACTGGGGTGAGCGGGGAAGCAACGCCGAGGCCAGGTCCCAAGTATCATAGGCGGGGTTATTTAGGCCAAGGCCTTGGTTGGCCAGAAAACCCAGGTCGAATAATACGTTGTGACCGACTACCGGGGCGTCGTCGATAAATTCTTCGAGTTGATAGCCGACGGAGCTAAAAGAGGGCGCCCGTTGGACTTGGCTTGGCGAGATGCCGGTCAACCGCTGCACAAATTCCGGAATGGGCCGGCCCGGGTTCACGAAGGTCTGAAAGGTGTCGATCACGTGATCGCCCCGGAACTTCACCGCTCCGGCCTCGATTATCCGGTCCCGCGTTTGTTCAAGCCCGGTGGTTTCCAGGTCCAAGGCTACGTGAACCAAGTCGAAGGGAGTAGTCGATCCGGGGCGCAAAGACATCTTCGGCAATCCAACGGTGGAATATTGGCAATCGCTTCTAGTCTATGAGTAGCGGAGAGCCGGACTATAGCAGGACCGCGATGACCGTTAGACGGTGTAGGGGCGGAGTTGCCCGGAGCGCAGACCTACCGCGGGGTAGAACTCCCCGGTATGAAGGGCGGCCAGAAACTCTTGCTCGTTGTGTATCTCGTCGCTAAAAGCGGTAACGAACCGGCCCAGCCCGTGGGCCGAGTGGGCGTCGCTGCCGCCGGTAACTGGAAGGCCCAGCATCCCGGACACCCGCATCGCAAACGCATTCTCGTCATCCGCCGTCCCCCCATTCGCGACCTCTACCCCGTGGGCCAACTTGAACACCGGGTGACCTAATGCGTCCACCGGTTCCTTTGGCAGCGGGTCGGACACCGATTGATAGAGCAAGGCGCTTCGACCGGCGCTGGGATGCAAGGCAGCGCGAAATGGGTGGGCCGTCACCACGAACCCGCCGGCAGTGTCGGCGGCCCGGCGCAACTCCTTCGCTTTGTGAAAACCCGGCTGATAGCGGTCCAGCCCGAAGGCCAGCATGTGCCCCATGTCCGTCTCCGCCTCCATCCCCCGGACCAACACTACACTATGCCGGCTGGCGAATTTTTCGAACTCGTGCCGCTCCCACGGGCCGCTGTGTTCCGTAAGGCATAGGCCGCGCAACCCGAGGCGTTCCGCTTCCAGGATGAGTTCCTCGGGTTTAAGGCTGCTGTCGCTGCTGCCCTTGGTAGTGTGAATGTGTAGGTCGAAAAGCTTCGCCATTGTTTAGCTATTGGCGCCCCGGCGCCGGCCGTCGTCCGCCGGCGCTGGTATGGAGAGGGCCTAGCGTCCCGAAACCTCGAAGAGCTAAGGCCGGCGGTCTGGAGGGTATACGGACGGCTGAAGGCCGATGCTGCCCGATAGTCTATCGACGACGACGGTTTTCGTCAATGGGCCGATGTCCGGGGGGCGCGCACACGGATTCAGGGCTATCGCATTTGGATTTTGTTAACGGAAAACAACCCTCCAACCAAAGGTGGGCGGGTTTCAAACCCGCCCCTACACGTCCAATTACCACTCCGGGACGGTTGCGCCGGTTCGTTTTGGCCGCGTCGGGAATCGCCCTCACCCTCTCCCGCCGGGAGAGGGGACGTTTTCAACACCCTATTAGGAGACTTGACCCTGGGAACGAAGGGCGCTGGAGGAGATGTCCACCCGGAAGAGGGACTCGGGGATGCTTCGGAAGATTGGCTTGAACCCCTCGGGGATGGGGACCGTGGACAGGGTGTTGAATTTACCGTCCTCTTCCCGCCCCGCAACCAGAAAGCGGCAACCGGCGGCCCAGACCTGGGCTAGGGCGGCCAACATGCGCGCTTCGTCGTTGCCGTAGTACTTGGGGGCAACCAAGCGTACCGCCGTGTCCCAACCAATAACGAAGGTGCATCCCGGGAAAAGGACCGACTTCTTTTGATAGGTCTCCGCCCGGGTCAGCACCACCGTCCCTTTGCCGCGAAACCGGTCCAGGCGG
The DNA here is from genome assembly GCA_965197665.1 of Dehalococcoidia bacterium. Taxonomy (GTDB): domain Bacteria; phylum Chloroflexota; class Dehalococcoidia; order Lucifugimonadales; family UBA3495; genus CBDANO01. The sequence goes on along the minus strand of CBDANO010000005.1, from coordinate 442,105 downwards.
CCCTTTACTTCCGCTAGGGTCAGCGGAGGCTTGTCAACGTTGGTTATTGACATTTCGTAGACTACCTGGGGCCCCAGCATTTCGGCGGCGGCCCGGGCCAGTCCTTCGTGGCCGCGGTGCAGCGGATTGAAAGAACCCGGTACCAGGGGCGCCGTGACAGGCTCATCGACCCTCATCCGCCCCTTTGGGTCCACAGTGACGGTGCGGACATCGCCGGATATCAACCGGGTCAACGGGTCAGGGTGGTCCTCATGCCGCGCCTCCATGGCGTCGGCGTCCATCAAGCCTAACGAAAGCTTCGATTCAATGCCGCATGCCCTGGCCAAGGCTTGTATCACCAAGCCGCTGACCACGTCTTCTTCCCCGGCCCGGTCTCGCCGCCCCTTGTCCAGCCGCAGATTGAAGCTGCTCCAACCGGTCTCGCCCCAAGCGACGGCATAGGCCCGGTGCTCGCCGCGTTTCGGCCTGTCCGTAGCAATCGCAGCCGTGCAGGCCACGCCCACAACCGGCAGGTCGTTCTCCCGCAGTTCCAATCCCCGCCGGTAAGCGGCGCGGGCCATGTGCTTGGCCGTCTCCTCCGACACGAACTGTTCCGGCTGGAAGCCTAGAAAATCAATCATCGACTTTTCGCCGTAGGGGATCACCACCTCAAGAAGGGTGCGGGAAGCGCCGGCGACTCCCAGCAGCCGCGCTACCGCGCCGCTCCCGGCGCCGGAAACAACCAGCACTCCCTGCTGAGGAGCATTGTGAATCTTGCGAATTATCTCGGTGACATCATTCATGGATTGGAGGTGGACTGCTGGCCCGCGCAGGCAAGTTTCTTACCGCCCACCCAGTTATAACGCGAGGGTTGCCCCACTCTGGAAAGCTGGAGGCGCGATTGAGCGGGCCGGGCCTAGACTTGAGACTTGCTACCAGTCCGGTGAGTGGTCCTCGGCCCTGTTGTTGGTCATCCGTACCTGGTCCCTTCCGTCGGCGTCCATCACAAAGATTTCACCTGGGCCGTATAAATAGGAAACGAAAGCAATCCGCTTCCCGTCGGGCGACCATACCGGATCGAGATCATCGGTACTATTGCTGGTCAGGCGGAGTTGCCTTGACCCATCGTAGCGCATGGTGTAGATCTCCGCATTGCCATCTCGATAAGATACGAAAGCTATGGTGTTGCTATCCGGGGACCAGACCGGAGAAATGTCCTGGAAATGATGCTGGGTCAGGCGGGTAAACTCGGTATCGTCCTGCCAGGTACCTTTTTTGAGCTTACTAATAACGTAAATGTCGTCGTTGTCTTCCTCGTTCCTGACGAAGGCGATGTGCTCCCCGTTGGGTGACCACACGGGGTCGGAGTCTAGTCCAGTGGTTAGACGAGAGAGGTTCACGCCGTCGGGATTGCGCAGCCACAGTCCCCTCTCCTCTTCGGTTTCACTTCTATAAAACACTAACCACACGCCGTCGGGCGACCAATCCCCCACCAGCTCGTCCACCTCGTTTGATGTTACCCTGGTCTGGTTGCTTCCGTCTCTGTCCATCAAGTAAATTTCCGGGCTACCGTCCCGGTGTGACAGGAATGCCAGATGCTCACCACCGGGTTTCCAGCGAGGATGCTGGTCGCCGACCGGGTTATGGGTCAGGCGGGTGGTGGCTTCCCCGGTGCGGTCCACCAGATTAATCTCCAGGCCTCCGGCTTCATCAGCCAAGTAAGCAACCCATTTGCCATCGGGGGACAGGCGTGGATTGAAGTCACGAGCATTGTTAGAGGTTAATGGAACGGTCTCTCCAGAGCCTACGTCCAACGAGTAAATCTCTTCGTCCCCGTCGATGGAGGAGACAAAGACCACTTGGTTAGAAGAAGAGGAGCCGCACCCCGCGGCCAATGCCGCTAAGGTTAACAAGGAGGCTAACGACAGAAGTAACTTCACACTCCGAGGTCCAAGAAATCCAACCATCCCATACACCCATACGCCCGGCAAACTGGTGGTCCCGCGAACGGGAGACAAGCAAACCAGACTGAATCACTGATCCTAGGGAAATTATAGCCAATAGCCTATGGGTGTTTCCTAGCGGCGCCCGCGGTGGATTTCAAGGAAATGCGTGAATAATGGCCCCGGCCCCGCCGGGGCTTGGGGTACCGGCGACGGGCCGGCCAGTCTGAGCTTCCCTTGACAGGGCAAGCCCCCTTGTTTAGCATCACAGGGTTCCCAGGGCTGGCCGGCAGCCGGCCCGCTCCATAGCCGGGACCGGCGGTGCATTAGTCCAGGCCCCGGAGGGGTTATGAAAGCTCTAACAGGCGCCAAACTGATCGATGGCACCGGCGGGCCGGCCCTCCAAGACGCGACGGTGCTCATCGACGGTGAGCGTATAACAGCCATTGGGCCCGGCGCGGCAATTGAGTTATCACCGGGCACTGAGGTAATAGACGTCTCCGGGTTGACCTTGTTGCCCGGCCTAATCGATTGCCATGACCACTTGGCGTCCAAAGGCTACGAGCTGGCGGCCCGTTGGGGCCTGACCGAGCCCACCTCTTTGCGGCACTTGCGGACCGGCAAAGTAATGGAACAGACCCTGGCCGCCGGTTACACTTGCGTCCGAGACGCCGGTTGGTTGGACGCCGGGTTCAAGCAAGCAGTGGAGGAAGGACTCTACCCGGGGCCGCGGCTGGTGATCTCGATAGCCATAATGTCTCCCACCGGCGGTATAGGCGATCACGTCTGCCCCGCCGGGTACCGCCGGGACTGGGGTGAAGACCCCATGATGCCTTCGGGCATGGCCAACGGGGTCGATGGAGTACGGGCCAAGGTCCGGGAGTTGGTGCGGGCAGGGGCCGACGTGCTCAAGTTCGCTACCACCGGCGGGGCCAGCTCTCGGCAAGGCCACGGTCCCAAAGACATCGCCTTCGGGCCGGACGAGGTCAAGGCGCTGGTGGATGAAGCCCGCAGTCACGGAAAGAAGACCATGTGCCACGCCTTGGGCGGCCCCGGCCTGCGGATGGCCGTCGAGGGCGGGGTTGGCTCCATCGAGCACGGCTGCTACTTGGCCGAGGACCCGGACTTGGTGAGGATCATGGCCGATAAGGGCATCTTCTTCGTGCCTACCTTCGAGATATACGAGTTCCACTCCACGATTAGCGCCCCCCACATGATCGAGCGGGCCAAAGGCTTGATGCAGGTCCATCAAGAAAGTATGCAGCAGGCGTTGGCGGCGGGGGTAAAGGTGGTGCCCGGCACCGACGCCGGCGGGTACGTCCACGGCGACAACGCCCGGGAAATAGAGTTGCTGGTGGAGCGGGGAATGTCCACCAACCAAGCCATACAGGCCGCCACCGGCTGGGCTGCCGAATGCGTCGGCCTCGATAAGGACATTGGCACCGTCGAGGCGGGCAAGCTGGCGGACCTTCTGGTGGTGGACGGCGACCCCCTGGCTAACATCAGCGTCCTGCGCGACCAAGAACGGATAAAGCTGGTGCTAAAGGGCGGGGAGGCTTTCGTAGACAGATTACCCGTCGCAGCGCCCAAACCGGCGGGCCGGCCCCAATAGGCTGCCCGCTTAGCCCGGTGGCTTTGCCTTATGCGGTTCCACGTCTTCACCCTTTTCCCCGAGGCTTTCCAAGGCCCGTTCCAGCACAGTATGCTCGACCTAGCGTCCCGGAAGGGGCTGATTTCCATCCAGCTAACCGACATAAGGGATTTCACCCGCGACGAGCACGGCACGGCGGATGACTACCAGTTCGGCGGCGGCCCCGGCATGGTGCTGAAGCCGGAGCCGATTTTCGAGGCTGTGGAAGACGCGCTCAACGCCTACTCCCAAGAAGTCCGGGCCTCGATTCCGATAGTGCTGTTCACCCCTCAAGGGAAGGTTTTCAACCAGCAAATGGCAGAGGAAATGGCGGGGGCCCCGGCGGTGGCGCTGATATGCGGCCATTACGCCGGAATAGACCAGCGGGTGCACCAACATTTGGCAACCCACGAAATCAGCCTGGGAGACTTCGTTCTCACCGGCGGTGAGATACCGGCCATGGCCGTTGTGGACGCCGTCGCCCGGCTGGTCCCGGGCGTGGTCGGTGCGCCGGAGAACGTCATGGAGGACTCCATCACCACAGGATTGCTCCAGCATCCCCAGTACACGCGGCCGGCCGAGTACCGGGGGATGCCGGTCCCGGAAGTCCTCAGGTCGGGCCACCACGCCGAGATACAACGCTGGCGCCGGCGCGAATCGTTAACCCGCACTTTGGAGCGGCGCCCCGACTTGCTGCAATCAGCCCGGCTCACCGCCGAGGACCTGGAGTTTCTGTGGTCTTTGGGGTATGAAAGCCCAATGGAAACCCTTGAGTCCTGAAGGGACGCTCGCGAAAACCTCTAATGGCCAAGGAAGACTTCAAGTTTCACACGCCGCTCCGGGTCCGTTGGATGGAGTGCGACGCCCAAGGAATCGTGTTCAACGGGGCTTACATGGACTACTTGGAGGTTGGCCAGTCCGAGTACTTTCGCAGTCTGGGGTTCAGCATCTACCTGGTGGCACAAACCGGATTCTTCGATACCGCCGTGGTCAAAACCACCCTGGAATTCAAGGCCCCCGCCCGGGTGGACGAAATGCTGGACTTGTACGTCCGGGTTGGGCGGTTCGGCAACTCCAGCTTTCACTTGGACATGGAGATATACCGGCAGACCGACGGCCTGTTGTTGACCACGGTACAAGGCGTATACGTCGGCTTCGACGCCAGCGCCGGCATGAGCCGCCGCGTGCCCGACGAGGTCCGAGATCTGGTCAACCACTTCGAGACCACCGGCGAGGCGCTCCCCTTGGACCGTTTCCCGGCCTTGGCCGAAGCGGCCCGGTAGGCCGCCGGCCGGGGACCAATCCTTGTATTAAATCTTGGCTCAAGGTTGACGGTCGCCGGCGAGAAGCTACGAACGTCTCTCACCAATCAAGCACCGGAGGTTAACGTCCCATGGACTACCGTTACGTTCTATACGAAAAAGAAGGCGCCGTCGCCCGGGTTACCATGAACCGGCCTGAAAAGCTGAACGCCATGGATTTTCCGGACCAGGGAGGAATCTTGGATGACTTCTACGCCGCCTTGGGAGAGGCAGAAGACGATGACGAAGTGAAGGTGGTGGTGATACGGGGCGCCGGCCGGTCTTTTTGCGCCGGCCACGACCTGGACGGGGTCGGCCACGTCTACGGCATGGGCACCGGCCAGCGGAGCGAGCGGAGGGCCAGCCAGCGCGTTCGTCTCAAAGTCGACCGGCGGTGGATAGAGCGGCACCTGAAGCTCCTGCTGTTCCCCAAGATCACCATAGCCCAAGTTCACGGCCACTGCATCGGCGAAGGCGCTATCATGATGGAAGCCTGCGACATGGCGGTGGTCGCCGACGACGTGCAGATTTCCCATGCGGAGCAAAGGCTGGGGTTCTCCGGCAGCGGCCTGAACCTGCTGCCCCTGTACTTGACGGTGGGAATGAAAAGGGCCAGGGAGCTTTTGCTTACCGGCCGCACCGTCAACGGCCCGGAGGCGGTCCAAATGGGCTTGGCCAACAAGTCGGTGCCGCCCGACGAATTGGAGCAGGCGGTGCGAGAGCTGTGCGATACGATGGCGCTGCTCCCCGCGGACGGTATCGCCATCGGCAAAGCCTCCAACCACATGATACTGGACATTCTGGGGGCTACCTCGGGGTTGGTCCAAGGTTACCTGACCCATACCCTCTTCACCAACCTGCGCTACGAGTCGGAGGAGTTCAACTTCTTCCGTGAACGCCGGGACAGCGGTACCCGCAGCGCCTTCCACGCTAGGGATGAGCGGTACGAATGAGGCCGAACCGGCCGGCAATTGCCTGAAATACCCTCCTTCACTACGAATGCAACGAAACAACCGTGGCATCTACCACACCCGGGTAAAGCAGGGCGCCGCCCTGGCGTGGGTCAACAGCTATTCGGCAGTCGCGGTAAAGACGCCCCGGGCCGTCCTTCTGTTCGACCCGGTCAGCATGACCGTGCCGGAGGACGCAACCCTAGACTTGATTGCAATCAGCCACAGTCACTCCGACCATTGGGACCCGTCGTTGGTGGCAAGGTTGCAGCGGCGCACTCGGGTCTCGGTGGCGGCTTCTCCATCCTTGACCCGTCGTCTTAACGGAGCGCTTCCGGCCCGCGGCGCCTCCACCGCGGCGGAGATGATTCCCGGCGATAGGCTCAACGTCGGCGACGCCACCGTCACCGCCCTTCACTGCCATCACCCCGCAACCGAACCTCTGTCCTTCTTGGTGCGGACCGCCGACGGCGTCACCATATACCTGCCGGGAGACACGACTCCATTTCCCCAGATGGAGCAAGTCCCTCGTCAAGGCCCCTCGGCGGCCCGTGCGCCGGACGGGGAAGAATCCAGGGTAAGGGTCGATGTTTTGCTATGGATGGGAACGGCTTTGGAGGACGGAGCCCGCATCGCCCAACAGGTGGCGCCCAAGGAGTTTTTGACCTACGCCATAGAGCCTCCAGCGGCGGGCGCCAGGGCCAAGGAGATTCTAACCCGGTATTGCCCCAACCTTCCCTTTCGCGCCTTGAAGCGGCACGAAGTGTTCTTGTATGCCCCGGCCCACCGGTAGACCGTCCGCCTCAGATTGATTCGACACCCTCATCTCCCTACCCCCGGTCTTTGTTTGTCAAATACCCCGGCATCGGTAATAATGGCAGCGGCCGCCCCAGCCTACGACCGGAGGCCGAAGTGCGGGTCCTGCTCATTGCTACCAACCGCCATGACCGGCTGATGGGCCGAATGGATGCCCGGCCCCTTCCCATAGGACTGGCCTACGTGGCGGGGTACCTCGATCCGGAGCGCCACCCCGTCGAGGTGCTGGACCTGATGTTCTGCGACGACTACGAGGCCGACGTAACGGCGGCGGTAAACCGGTACCAACCGGACTTGGTAGGACTGTCCCTTCGAAACCTGGACAACGGCAGCTTCTTGGACCCTCAATGGGCGCTCCCGGTCACCAAGCGGGTGGCCGACATTGTACGGTCGAACCGCCAAGCAACCATCGTATGCGGCGGCCCCGCCTTCAGCATCCTCCCTCGCCAGTGTTTCGATTACATCCAGCCGGACTTGGGAATTGCCGGCGACGCCGGGGAGACCTTTGCCGAACTGGCTGACCGGTTAGAGGCGTCGAAGCCCTACCGCGACTTGCCCGGACTGGTCTACCGGGAAAACGGCGAAGTCATTTTCAACGGGCTGCGTTCCTCTTCCGGTTTCAGCAGACCTCCTCGCTTGGAGGACTTGGACTTGGCCAAGTACCGTCAAGCCGGATTCGGCATCGGAGTGCTGACCAAGCTGGGGAGCTTCTCCTACCCTACCTCAGCGTCAGCAAGCGAACCTGAAGACGGCGCTTGGCGAGTAATCCGGCCGGTTCAGGAAGTGGTGGAGGAAGTCAAGGACTTGGAGGCGCGCCTGGGACTGAACAAGATATTCTTCATCGACAATGGATTCAACATCCCTCTGTCCCACGCCAAGTCCCTGTGCCGCGCCCTGATGGAGACGGACCTGAAGCTCCACTGGAACACTTGCTTGGCGCCTCATAGCTGCGATTCGGAGTTGGTACGCCTCATGAAGCAGGCCGGTTGCAGCTTGGTCTTGATGGCCGGGTCCGGCGGAGAGGGTCTCGGAGTGGCCCCGTTGGCCGCGCGTCTTGGATCCTTGTCTGAAGTTTGTCAACTTTGCGAAGACGGCGGCCTTCACTATACGATTTCACAAAGCTTCGGAGAGCCTGGGGAGACCAGAGAAACCGTCGAGGAAAAACTTGCGTTTTTCCGGGAGCGTGAGCCGGCCGTCGCCAACCTCAGGGTCGGTGTAAGAGTTCTGCCCGGGTCGGAGGCTGCGGCCCGGGCGCGGGAGGAGGGGCTCATCTCCGATGAAGCGGACCTGATCAGACCCATCTTCTACGTGGCGGGGCCGGTCCGCGACTGGATTGTCGATTACTTAAAGGACGAGGCAAGCCGGCGTCCAAGATGGAACGTCATGTAGCTTTGGCGCCCGAGGCCCTATCCCCAATCCTCTCCCTGGATCTCTTGGACGGTTGTATTCGGAAGTCCCGCCCTAATCGTGCCCGGCGACAGGAGGCGTTACTTGGCGAATCTGAGAGACAAATACTGCATCGCCGGCGTCGGCGAGACCGAATACAGCCGCGGCTCGGGGCGCACTACCAGGGCCCTAGCGGTGGAAGCAATACGGAAGGCCATGGACGACGCCGGCCTTTCCTCCCAGCAAGTGGATGGGCTAATGAGCTATCACGGCGGCGATTCCACTCCTTCTACGTCGGTGATGTACGACCTGGGAATCCGGCCCAACTTCTACATGGACTGCTCGGGCGGCGGCTCCAGCACCGAGGCGTTGGTAGGGCTGGCCATGGGGGCCATCGAGGCGGGCATGTGCGATACCGTGGCGGTCTACCGCTCCATGAACGGGTACTCCCAAGTCCGCATCGGAGGTACCGGAGCAAGGGCCGCGGCGCCGGTGGCCGGCCCCGACCTCATGACCCGGCCCTATGGGATGATCAGCGCCGTGCAACGGTTCGCTTTCACCTTCACCCGGCACATGATGGAGTACGGCGTCACCAGCGAGCAATTGGCATACATCAAAGCGGCCCATAGCAACCACGCCAGCAACAACCCCAAGGCGCTGATGAAGCAGCGGGTGTCGGTGGAGGACGTCTTGAATTCTCGTTGGATCGTGCGGCCTTGCGCCCACTTGCTGGACTGCTGCCTGGAGACTGACAACGCCACCTGCGTCATTGTAACGTCGGCGGAGCGGGGGAGGGACCTGCGCCGCCCGCCCGTCTACATCCTGGGGGTCCAAGGCCGAGGTACCAAGCCGGGAGGGGACTTTCATTACCAGCACGGGCCCATATCCAGGGTAGCCGGGCACTACATCGGCCCCAGGGTCTTCGACCTAGCCGGAGTCACCCACGACGATATCGACGTGACCGGCTGCTATGACGCCTTCACCTATACGGCCCTACTCCAGTTCGAGGACTACGGTTGGTGCCAAAAGGGGGAGGGTAAAGACTACGTGACCAGCGGCGTCATCAATCTGGGGGGGAAGCGGCCCAATAACACCAGCGGCGGCCACCTGTGCGAGGGTTACACCCACGGCATGAACATGGTCATAGAGAACGTGAGGCAGCTAAGAGGCAGCGTCGACGACTACTGTCCTGGGGCGGAAGAGGGTAAGCATACCTACGATTATTCGGAAGGCGGGTGCCGCCAAGTGAAGGGCGCCGAGGTAAGCATGAACATGGGATGGGGCACCCCGGCAGTAGGAAGCGCCCTCATAATGCGTAGGTAGGCTAGGGCAACGTCGTCGCAGGTGCAGCGCCGCGGCAGCGCCCTCATAATGCGGAGATAGAGGCGATTGTTCATAGAGCAGGTACCGGATGAGAGATAGCGCCTTCATAACGGGGAGGTGGACCTATGCCGGCGTATGAATACCGGGGCCAGACTATAAATATTCCGGACGCAGATACCGAGTATAAGGGCTACTTCGACGCCGCGAGGGAACACCGTCTGGTGGTAAAGAAATGCCTGGATTGCGGTCTTCTCCGGGGGGAACCGGGCCCCGGCTGTCCTTGGTGTACTTCGTTAACCTGGGAATGGCGGGAAGTGAGCGGCAAGGGAACGGTCCACAGCTATCAAATCGTCGCCCACACAGTCATACCGGGTTTGCGGGAGTGGACGCCCTTCCCCATTGTGTTGGTGGAGCTTGATGAACAGCGGGGGCAGCCCAATCCCGGTGACGGTCTGCGCATTACGGCCAATCTTCTGGATAGGGAGATGAGACCCGAGAAGGAGGAGAAGGTGGCAATAGGCAAACGGGTGGAGGTGGTGTTTCAGGAAGGGGATGACGGGTTTACCCTACCCCAATTCAGGTTGTCGGACGAAGCCCCCCGGGAACAAGTCTGGCAGTATCCTGTCTAAACCGAAAAGAAGCCCCGTCTGGCTACGCTCATTAGTTTCGACATCGACGGAACGCTGGAGGTTGGTGAACCACCGGGCAGCGTTACTATGGACATGGTCGTAGAGGCGCAACGAAGGGGCTTCCTGGTGGGAAGCTGCTCCGACCGCACCGTCAACGGCCAGCGCCGGCTCTGGGAGGAGCACGGGATTACGGTGGACTTCACCGTCTTGAAGCACCACCTTGACGGCCTCGTTACTCAGTTCCAGGCCCGGGAATACATCCACGTTGGGGACACGGACCTGGACAGGCGGGTTGCCGAACAGGCCGGGTTTAGGTTCGTACCCGCGGATGAAGCGCCCGGCTTGCTCCAAAGGCCTTCGGCTGGCGCATAGATGGGCTAATCTCGCCGCGACGTGCCAACCACACTCTTTCTTTACGGGGTGGGGCAACCCTCGCGTCGTGCCCGGACAGGGGATAAGAAACTCGCGAGTCGGGTTAGCTATTCCTCGGCGGGATGGAGTTCCTTGGCTGCCGCAGTGTCGTCCAAGGCGCCGTTGGGAGCGGGGCCATCCTGGCCCGACTCGCCCGCATCGGAATAGCGGCGCCCTTGGTCGGCGGCGACCGCGGACTCCATAGCGCGGATGGCGACCTCTATCTGGCCGTCATCAGGATATCTGGTGGTCAGCCGCTGCAAGAGCAGCCCGGGCCGGGCCAAGAGCTGCCCGATGGGCCAATGCTGGTGAGCGCCGCTAAAGCGGATGATCTCATAGCTCACGGCGGCTATGACCGGGATGAATAGGACTCTGGAGAGGATCCGCCATTCTATCGGCGGACCCATCAACAGCGCAAACACAACCACCGACACCAGCATCACGGTCAAGAGGAAAGCCGTACCGCATCGAGGGTGGGGGGTGGGGAACTTCTTCACGTTTTCTAATTCCAGGGGCAGGCCCGCCTCATAGGTGTGCACCGCCATGTGCTCCGCCCCGTGGTACGCGAAGACACGTTTGATATCCCGCAAGAAGCTGATTCCCCAAATGTAAACCACCAGAATAGCCAAGCGCAGCCCTCCCTCGATAAGCTCGCTGGCCAAGTCCGACGGTACTACCGAATCCATCGCCCAGACGATGCCCAAGGGGAGCAGGAAGAACACCCCAATTCCCAGCAAGAGGGCCACGAGTAGAGTACCGCCTAAGACCCAGCCGGGAATCTCGGCGGCTGCCTCGCCCTCCTGGTCTTGGACGGACATGTTGGCCGACAGGTTCAGGGCCTTGACGCCAAGGGACATGGTTTCTATCAGGACCAGTACGCCCCGCAAAAAGGGCCACCGGCGAAATCGGCCGGTATAGAGGGGGTTCAGGGGTTCGCACCGCTGGTCGATGCTGCCGTCCTGGCGTCGGACCGCCAAGCTGAAGTAGTTACGGCCGCGGATCATCACTCCTTCGATGACCGCTTGTCCGCCGTAGAAGAAACTTGCCTCTTGCGCCAACCCCACCTCCTCGGCCAGGCGCGAAACACGTTGGCAGGACTAGTGCCCCCAAGCAGTAACGGGGTGAGAAACGTGACTCGAGGGGTCGATGCCGTTCCCGCAAACCGTCCGCAGGGTCTAAAGTTTGGCCGCCGGCCCGCCTTTACGTTTGGGGGACGACCATCCACACGGTAGAGGACTAGGCTGAAGGGAATCGAGAGTGTCCGGCCCCCGATTGCCTTGGGACTCTATTGCAGGTTATAGCGCCGCCGCAACCGTTCAACGCGCCCTTGGGTGTCCACTATGCGCTGCTCGCCGGTATAGAAGGGGTGACACTTACTGCAAATCTCTATTCTGAGATTGGGCTTGGTAGCTCCCGTCTCGAATACGTTCCCGCACGAACACGCTACGGTAGCTTTGTGGAATTCTGGGTGAATATCGGCTTTCATGACTCTCTTTAACCCGGTACAACTGCTATATGATTGCCTGCTGGATTAGCCCACCGGATATACGCTAACCCGGCGCTTGCCTTTGGCGGCCCACTCGAATTTGACTTCCCCGTCCATCTTGGCGAACAAGGTATAGTCGCGGCCCAGCCCAACGTTGGCCCCCGGACGAATCCGAGTGCCTCTCTGCCGGACCAATATGGAGCCGCTGGATACGATCTCGCCTCCGTACCGCTTTACTCCCAAGCGTTGCGCGTTGCTGTCCCGGCCATTGTTGCTGCTGCCGCCGGCTTTCTTATGCGCCATCGTCCTGTCCTTCCGATTGAGGTCCGGTCTCCTTCTCCGGAGTCCCGGCGGGTCGAGCCTTTCACTGCTCCACCTGGATATCTTGGATCCTTAAGCGCGTATATCCCTGTCGGTGGCTGAGCTTGCGGCGGTAGCGGACCTTGGGCTTGTACTTGAAGACCACTATTTTCCGGTCCCGGTAGTGGGACTGGACTTGGGCCAGCACCTTTGCACCGGGAATGAAGGGCGACCCGAAGGTAACGTCTCCATTATCGGAGACCGCCAAGACTTCACCGAATTCGGCGATAGAATCTACGCTATCGGGCAGCTTTTCTACGTCCAGCGTGTCTCCCGGCTTGACCCGGTACTGCTTGCCGCCTGTTTTGAAAACCGCGTAATCCATAGCTATCCTTGGCTATCATGGTAAGACAGGCCATAGGGCGTGTCAAGGTGAACCGGCCCAGGTAACCGTTCAGTCTGCACAGGTGGAATCGCGGTGGCCTCCCGTATTTCTCACCGCGGCTAAACAGCTACTCATTGACCTTCTAACGGGGAACGGAGCGGATTGTGCGGTATAATTACCTACTACAGGTGTAACAAGAATATTTGAGGCGGACCCTTCTATGGGAGCATTGCGGGGGAGTGACCTAAGGCAAGCTTTCGCCGGGGCGACGCTCTGCTTGGAGCGTTACCGCGACTCCATCAACGCTCTGAACGTATTTCCGGTGCCGGACGGCGATACCGGGACCAACATGTTGTTGACCATGCGCTCGGCGTTGGAAAAATGTCCGGATTCACCGGGCCTCACCGCCGGCGAGGCGGCCTCAGGCTTGGCGGACGGCGCCTTCTGGGGCGCTCGCGGGAACAGCGGCGTTATTCTTTCCCAGCTATTCCGGGGCTTGGCCGACGCCCTTCTGGACGAGGACTTGTGCGACGGTCCAGGCTTGGCCCGATGGTTGGACTTGGCCGCCAATGCCGCTTATCAGTCGGTAGCCCAGCCGGTGGAAGGCACTATGCTGACGGTCCTGCGGACGGCATCCGCGGCCACTCGAGACAGCTTGCAAATCCAAGGGGAGGCGGACCCGCTGTCGCTCTGGGAATCGGCCTTTCGCTCGGCCACTGACGCGCTGTACCTTACTCCTACTCAATTGCCGGTCCTCAAAGAAGCCGGGGTGGTCGACGCCGGCGGCATGGGCGTTGTCGTGATCATGGGCGGCGGGCTTTGCGCTCTCACCGGCCAAGACCAAGACCTGATAGACCAAGCGGTGGCGGCGTGCTGCATAGAACCCGGCGCCGCCGCTCAGTCTATGGACGATGACTATTTGGACTCGACTCTTGAATCCCAATGGGGTTATTGTATTCAGTTCCTGATTAGCGGCGCGGGAACGGGCGCGGAAGAGGTGCGGCAAGGACTGGGGGAGAAATTGGCGGAATCGGCGGTAGTGGTGGGGGACAGTCGAAACCTTAGGGTGCACGTCCACGCCGCGGACCCGGGACCGCCTCTCAGCTATGGGGCGTCACTGGGCGACCTGTACCAGATAGACATAGAGAACATGGGCGGGCAAAACACCCGGTTTGTGGCCGAGCACCGGGCCAGAGCTGCGGAGGTTGATAAAGTCGCCTTGGTGGCCGTGACCCAGGGGGGCGGACTGGCGGACCTTTTCCGAGACGGAGGCTGCGCCGCAGTAATCGACGGCGGACAGACCATGAACCCTTCGATTGGACAGATCCTACAAGCGGTTGAGGCTATCGGGGCGGAGAACGTGATAGTTCTGCCCAACAACTCCAACGTCGTAGCCACGGCGGAGCAGTCCGCCGGTGCCAACCCGTCGCTACACGTCGTGCCGTCGTCCACCGTGCCCCAGGGCGTAGCGGCTATGCTGGCGTTCAATCCCGAGGGTTCCATCGAAGACAATCTGGCGGCTATGACCGGCGCCTTGAGCACGGTGGCCACGATCGAAGTGACCAGGGCGGTACGCTCCTCCACCATAAACGGCTTGTCCATTGAAGCCGGTACGTACATCGGCCTTTTGGAAGGGGAACTGGTGGCCTCCGGAGACAATCCCGAGGACGCGCTCAGGTCTGCTATCGACGGGGTGTTTAATTCGGCGGACCAAATCGTCACTCTGTTTCAAGGGTCGGAAGCCTCTCCCGAAGCCGCTGATGAGCTTCGTCGCCGGCTGGAGGGGCATATTTCAGGGGCCCAGGTAGACTTGGTATTCGGAGGCCAGCCCCACTATCACTATCTGGCGTCGGTGGAATAGTTGGTCAACTAACAGTGAGTTACGCCCTTGGCGGCGACGTCGTGTCTGGAATAACCCGTTACCGGATGGAATGCCATAGCCGACCGCGCGAGTTCCATAACGCCCTCCCATACCGGTTGAGACCGGCGCCGCGAAGGATGAGGTCATTTTTGGATTCCGAGGAGAGAACATGGCCGTAAGAATAGTAGTAGACAGCGCCTCGGACCTGCCTCTAGACCTAGCCGAGCAACTGAACATTACTGTTGTACCCTGTTATGTGGTCATGGGAGACCAGTCTTACCGAGACGGGTTGGATATGACCGCCGACGAGTTCTACGCGCGACTTTCCTCGGAGCCGCGGTTGCCTACGACGGCGCAGCCGTCGGCGGCGGACTTTCAATCCGTGTACCGTGACTTGCTGGATCAAGGACACCATATCGTGTCCGTCCACATATCGAGTAAACTCAGCGGCACGTTGAGCTCGGCCCAACAGGCCCGGGCCGCCCTTGGAGAAGCCGGCGAAAGCCGGATTGAGATTGTCGATTCTCAGCTGGCCTCAATCTCTCAGGGGCTGGTGGCCGTCTCGGCAGCCCGGCAGGCCGGCGGCAGCGATTCTCACCAACAAGTCGCTGAACGCATACGGGCGGAATTGCCGCTGACCGCTACCTACTTCGCGTTGGACACGCTGGAATACCTTCAAAAGGGCGGCCGCATCGGCAAAGCGCAAGCCTTCGTCGGCTCGGTATTAAACGTTAAGCCAATCCTGACTTTGCGCGACGGAGAGGCGCACCCGATGGAGCGGCTTCGCAATCGAGACCGGGCCATCCGCCGTGTTGTGGAACTGACCCGCCAGATGGCCCCTCTCCAGCAGCTGGCAGTGATTTACAGCACCGAGCCGGAGCGGGCGGAAACCCTCCTCGACCAGCTTTCCGGTCTGCTGCCGGCCGAACAAGTGGTAACGGCGCGCTTCGGACCCACTTTAGGGACTTACGTCGGCCCCAGGGCCTTGGGGGTCGCTTTTACCGGGGCCGGCGGCGAACTGAAATCCTGATGGCCGCCTCGAAGAGAGGCCCAACCTCTTGGCAGGACAGTCTTCGCAACATCCTACGGCTTGAAGGGTCTCGAGGCTATGACGACCGGGCGGTTATGGGCGGACTTGACAAGTTCGTCGGCCTTTGGGCTAAGGAAATCGCCTCCGACCTTGACGACCCGCCTCTGGTGCGCAAACTCACCGGCACTCCCTACGCCGCCATGTCCGCCCAAGAGCGGAGCAAGTTGGCCGGGCGGTGGCTCGAGCAACTCGACAAGATCGCGGGCAAGACAAGCCCGGACTTGAATGGACCGTCAGAGCCGGAAGCTCGGTCCGAGGCGCCGCCAGCAACCGCGGGGCCGGTCAAACGAAACGAAGCTGCCCCCTCGACAAGAAAATACCGGCCCCTGCCCGCCGGAGTGACGGTCGACGCCCCGGTTAGGCAACTCCGGGGCGTGGATACCAAGCTATCGGCCAAGCTAGAGAGGCTGGAAGTCCGCTCCGTGCGCGACTTGCTTTACTTGTTCCCCCGCCGTCACCAGGACTATACCAGGCTGTCCAAAATCTCCGAGCTATTCGCCGGCCAGGAATGCACCGTCGTGGCTAACGTGTGGGAAGTCCACGAAGTCAGCGGAGGGCGCCAAGGTCGGCGCAGGGACACCGAAGCGGTCCTCAGCGACGAGACGGGCTACGTCAAGGTCATCTGGTTCGGCCAAAAGTACATGACCCGCACCCTTAAACCCAACGCCCGCATCGCTATTAGCGGGAAGCCCGACGTGTTCCGAGGCCAGTTGGTGCTGGAATCGCCGGAATATGAACTGCTGGACCAAGGGCAAACCCCAATGCACACCGGACGCTTGGTACCGGTCTACCCCCTGACCGAGGGCCTCACCGGACGCAACTTGCGCCGCATTGTTTGGCAGGCGTTACAGGAGTGGTTGGGCGGCGTAGAGGAGTTGTTGCCCCCGGAGACTCTGAGGCGCACCGGTCTGATGCAACTGCGGGACGCTATCCGGCAGGCCCACTTCCCCGACAAACCGGGCGATTGGGAGGCCGCGCGGAGCCGCCTTGCCTTCGACGAGCTTCTCACTTTGCAACTGGCGGTGCTCGGCAGACGCCAAAGCCTGCGGCAGGACGTATCGGGAGTGCCCGTCACCGGTCAACTCGACGTGACGCGAGGGTTCATCAAATCACTGCCCTTCCAGTTGACCCCGGCTCAGAAGCGGTGTATCCAGGAAATAATGGCCGACCTGGAGAGGGGCACACCTCCTATGAACCGGCTCCTCCAAGGAGAAGTGGGCAGCGGGAAGACGGTGGTTGCCCTAACGGCCCTTCTGGCCGTGGCCGTCGCCGGCTATCAAGGGGCAGTGATGGCGCCCACGGAAGTGCTGGCGGAACAGCACTTCGAGACCGTATCCCGGTTGTTGAGCGGCATGGCCCGGCCGGTCCAGTCCGACCATCTTGTGTCGGTGTACTTGGAGAGCATGGGTAGGCCGGTGTCGGTGGGGCTGCTTACCGGCAGCACTCGCCGTTCTTGGAGGCGGGAGCTAACCCAGCTGGCCGAGACCGGCGCCTTGGACCTGTTAATCGGGACCCATGCCCTTATCCAATCGAGCGTTTCCCTTCCCAAGCTGGCGCTGGCGGTCACTGACGAGCAACACCGGTTCGGGGTATTGCAGCGTTCCGCTCTCAGGCAAAGAGGCCAAGAATCACCCCACGCGTTGATCATGTCAGCCACGCCCATTCCCCGGACCCTTACCTTGACTCTCTATGGGGAATTGGACATCTCGACCATCGACGAGCTCCCCGCCGGACGTCAAGAAGTGTCCACCCGGTGGATACCGCCGGAGCGGCGCCAAGCGGCCTACGGCTTCGTGCGGAAGCAGGTACAGGAAGGTCGTCAAGGGTTCGTGATTTGCCCGCTGGTGGACGAGTCCGAAGTGATAGAAGCCAAAGCAGCCACCGATGAGTACGAGCGGCTTTCCGGCGAGGTTTTTTCCGATTTGAGGCTGGGACTGCTTCACGGGCGCATGGCGGCCAAGGACAAGGAGCGGGCCATGCGACGGTTCCGGGACGGCGAGCTGGACATCCTGGTGTCCACGGCGGTGGTCGAAGTTGGCATCGACGTGCCCAACGCAACGATCATGCTCATAGAGGGAGCGGAGCGGTTCGGCTTGGCCCAACTGCACCAGTTCCGGGGCCGGGTGGGGAGAGGGGGCTACAAGAGCTACTGCATGCTGCTCTCGGAGTCCACCGCCGGCGTGGCCAAGGAAAGGCTGGCCGCCGTGGAGCAAATTCACGACGGGTTCAGGTTGGCCGAGGTAGACCTAGAGCTAAGGGGGCCGGGGGACTTCTTCGGGACCCGGCAGAGCGGCCTCCCCAATCTCAGGATGGCCCATCTATCCGATAGGCCGCTGCTGGAGTCCGCCCGGAAAGAAGCCGCCCAAGTGATGAAGCTGGACCCGGACCTCAAGCTGAAGAAGCACAAGGCCTTGGCGGCCCAAGTGGGCCGCTTCCTCGAATCCGTAAGCGCCGAGGCCAGCTAGGTAGAAAGCCCCTCCGACAACCCACCCCGGGGCCAAGGCCGCCGGGAAACTGGGCGGCTGGACTATGAAGAGAAGCATAAGATTTGCGGATGACGCCGTAGTATGCAGCAATTGACGGGACTAGAGCGGCCAACTATCATGGTCATAAATTCAGGCCCATGTCACGTTTCGATGATTGCGGCGTTGTGTGATGCCGGGATCCAAAGCCGCTGCGGAGCCGGATACACACAATAAGCCTGGAGGAAGTCCGTGAGCACACAAGTAGCGCCTCGAACCGCTCGAGAGTTGAGGAAGTTGATTCGGACTGACCAATGGCGGGGAGTAACCACCGGTATCGCGCCGGGATACGTGCAAGCCAACTTGGCCATCCTGCCCCGGGACCTAGCCTTCGACTTTCTCCTCTTTTGCCAGCGCAACCCCAAGCCTTGTCCGCTGCTCGAGGTGTTGGAACCGGGTCAGGTTGAGCCCCGGTTGACCGCACCGGGAGCGGATATCCGAACCGACGTGCCCGGCTACCGGGTGTACGAGCATGGGGAATACCTTGGCGAAGTAGACTCGCTGCTGGGCCACTGGCGAGACGACCTGGTTTCCTTCCTGCTCGGGTGTAGCTTTTCCTTCGAGTCGGCAATGGTGGAAGCCGGGATACCCCTGCGGCACCAAGAGCAGGGACGCAACGTTTCTATGTACATCACCAACATCCCGACAACCCCGGCGGGGATTTTCTCCGGGCCGATGGTGGTCAGCATGCGCCCCATCAAACGCGAGCATATCGTCAAGGCGGTGCAAGTCACTTCCCGGTTCCCGGCCACTCACGGGGCTCCGGTCCACATAGGCGACCCCGAAGCCATTGGAATCCATGACTTGGACCGGCCGGACTTCGGAGACCGGGTTGACGTGTTCCCCGGCGAAGAGCCGGTGTTTTGGGCCTGTGGCGTGACCCCTCAAGCGGTGGCGCTGAACTGCAAGCCCTCGTTATTGCTCGCTCACGGCCCCGGCCGGATGTTCGTCACAGACCACCGGGACGTTGACTACGCGGTCCTCTAGTGCCGGGCGCCAACGCGACTCAAACTATCGAGGACATCATCCTGCAACAAGACAAGCGGGGCGTGGCGGAGCTCCGGCCCCACTTGCCGCCGGACTTTTGCTCCCAAGCGGCGGCCTACGTCATGGAGCACCCCGGAGACGCCGTCGTAACCTCCGGCTATTACATCACCATGTCAGGCGGGCCGGAGACCGACGGGCCGCCGGGCGCCATCGCCATCGGCAGGGCGTTGCAGGCCCTGGGACGGCGGGTCACCTACGTTACCGACGCCTATGCGTTGCCCTTGTTCCAAGACTGGATAGGCGGCGAAGCAGAGGTCGTAGACTTCCCCATCGCCGGTGTTGCGTCCAGCAAGCAGTTCGCCGCCAGCCTCCTCGAGCGGCTGGACCCGGCATTGCTCATTTCCATTGAGCGCGGCGGCAGGACCAAGGACGAGACCTACTTGAACATGCGCGACGTGGACATGACCCCCCAGACCGCCAGAGTGGACTACTTGTTCGAGTCGGACGTCCCATCGGTGGGCATAGGCGACGGCGGAAATGAAATCGGGATGGGCAATTTGCGGGAAGTCATACCCACGGTGAAACGCTTGCCCAATAATCCCAGTGTGTCCAAAGTGGACCGTCTGGTCATCACCAGCGTTTCCAACTGGGGAGGTTACGGCCTGCTGGCCGCCCTGTCCCGGTTGGCGGGCAAGAACCTTTTGCCCACGGTGGAGCACGAGACCAAGTTGCTCCGGCGCTTGGTGGAAATCGGCGCCGTGGACGGTACCACCGGTAACGCCATTCCTACCGTGGACGGGTTTTCTATTGAAGAGAATGGCCGGGTACTGGAGCAGTTGCGCGGTATAGCGGAAGGGTAGCGCGACACGGAAGCCGCGTGAAGAGAATGGCCGGGTATTGGAGCAGTTGCGCGGTATAGCGAAAGGGTAGGGTTTCCGATAGAGAAAGCGGGCGGGATTAGTCTAGGCGCGTTTCTCGCCCTTAAACTCCAGTTCCGACGGGGCCAAAGTCTTCTCCTCCAGGGCCAAGAGCCGGCGTAGCTCGAAAATCTCGTCGCGGAACTGGGCCGCTCTTTCGAACTGCAAGTTCTTGGCTGCTTCCTTCATTTGCAGTTCCAGGTCCTTGACCACCCGGTACATGTCGGACCGGGACATCTCTTGGCGCGCCGCTTGGTACCGGGCCCGGTTCTCCGAGATACCTTTGATGCCCTCGGTAATGTCATGGACTTCCTTTTGGATGCTTTGGGGCTGGATTCCATTCTGTTGATTGTATTTGTCCTGGATGGCTCGCCGGCGGTTGGTCTCCTCGATGGCCCGCTTCATCGAATCGGTGACCCGGTCGGCGTACATGATCACGTGGCCGCTGGCGTGGCGGGCCGCCCGTCCGATGGTCTGGATCATTGACGTGTCGGACCGCAGGTACCCCTCCTTGTCGGCGTCCAAGATCGCCACCAGGCTGACCTCAGGCAGGTCCAAGCCTTCCCGCAGCAGGTTGATGCCAACGATGACGTCGTAAACGCCCAAGCGCAGGTCCCGGAGTATTTCTATTCGCTCCAAGGTGTGGATGTCCGAGTGCAGGTAGTGGTTGCGGACGCCCATTTCGGAAAGATAGTCGGCCAACTCCTCGGCCATACGTTTGGTTAGGGTGGTCACCAGGCATCTTTGCCCCGCGTCGACCCTTTGCTTTATTTGCAGCAACAAGTCGTCGATTTGGCCCTGGGTGGGTTTAACCTCCACCGTGGGGTCCAGCAGGCCGGTGGGCCGGATCACCTGCTCCACCACCATGGAACTGTGCTTCATTTCATAGGGCCCCGGCGTGGCCGACACGTAGACCACTTGGTTGGTGCGGGACTCGTATTCTTCGAAGTTCAGAGGTCGGTTGTCTAGGGCCGACGGCAACCGGAAGCCAAAGTCCACCAGGGTCCGCTTCCGGGAGATGTCGCCGCGGTACATCCCGCGCACTTGGGGCAGCGTCATGTGGGACTCGTCCACGAACATGAGGAAGTCTTCCGGGAAGTAGTCCAGCAGGGTCCACGGCGCGCTCCCTACGGCGCGGCGGGACAGGTGCCGGGCATAGTTCTCCACCCCGGAACAAAACCCGGTCTCCTGGAGCATCTCCAAGTCGTAGTGGGTGCGGCTTTCCAGCCGGGCCGCCTCAAGCACCTTGCCGTTGTTCCGCAGTAATTCCAGTTGCTCTTCCAGCTCTACTTTGATGTCCTCAATAGCCAACTCCAGCTTCTCTTTGGGAGTCACGAAGTGGTTGGCCGGAAATATGTACATTTCCTGCTTTTCGGCCAAAAGCTCTCCGGTCAACGGGTCCAACTGGACTATCCGCTCCACCTCGTCGCCGAAGAACTGGATGCGCACCGCCGCTTCTTCGTAGGCCGGCACCAACTCCAGAGTGTCCCCGCGGATGCGGAACTTGCCCCGGGACAGGTCCAAGTCGTTTCGCTCGTACTGCATGTCCACCAACTGGCGCACCAGTTGGCTCCGGTTCCGGATGTCTCCCACCTTGAGCCGCGCCACGAAGTGGAAGTAGTCTTGGGGGTCGCCAAGCCCGTAGATGCAGGAAACGGAGGCCACGATCAGAACGTCCCGGCGGGTAAGGAGGGACGCGGTGGCCGAAAGGCGAAGCTTGTCCAACTCCTCGTTGACGCTGGCGTCTTTTTCGATGTAGGTGTCCGACTGGGGTACGTAGGCCTCCGGTTGGTAGTAATCGTAGTAGGACACGAAATACTCTACGGCGTTATGAGGGAAGAACTCCTTGAACTCGGTGGCCAACTGTGCAGCTAGGGTCTTGTTGTGGGCCATAACCAAGGTTGGGCGCTGCACTTCCTCGATGATGTTGGCCATGGTAAAGGTCTTGCCACTGCCGGTAACCCCCAAGAGGGTCTGGCTCGGCAGACCCTCTTGGATTCCGTTGCTCAAGCGGCTCACCGCATCGGGCTGATCGCCAGTCATCTTGAAGTCCGACTCAATTTGGAAAGGTCGGGCCTCCAACTGAGCGCCGGAGGGCCGACCTTTGGCGGCTTCCTGACCGGCTTCTTCTAGCTGTCTTCCCTTAGATAGCGTGGCCATCTTTTTCCTTTACCCGTCCACATGAAGCAGCCATAGGGCCTCCGCCGGTACTAGACGCTGCTCAATGGGGTCCACGGCCAACAAAAACGCTTCCAATGTATGCGCTCCAATAAGGGCCGGAGAATCCGGCGGGCCGAAGACACATATCACGGTAGCTCGGACTCCGTCCAGCTCCGCCGTCACCTCGCCGGTCCGCTGCTCTACTACTTCTCCGGTGGCTAACCTCAAGCGGACTGTGCGCTGAGGAATGACGCCCAACCGCGTCAATAGGGCGCTTGGAATCGACGTGAAGGTTGAGCCGGTGTCGACCAAGGCCTTGACCGTCTCCGCACCGGACCCGTTGGATGCCAGCAGAGTTATTTCGTGATGAAAGATTCCCACGGTTCACCCCACGGTTCATTGTTCAGAAAGCAACTCAAGTATCTTATACCCTATGATTCGATTGACCGGGGCCAAGTACATGATACCTGGCGTCAAGGCGCTTGCGCTAGTTGCTGCTGAGGCTCACTCTCCCGCTCCGAACTGCTGCAAGGCCAGCCGTACCCGGTCTTCCAGCGTGAGTTCCGGCCCGCCTTCCAGGTTGCTTACCGCCCGCTTTGCCTCGTTGGAGGAGTAGCCTAAAGCGGTGAGGGCGGCTATTACTTCCAAGTCATCCCCGGTCTGCGGCGCCATCACGCCGGCGTCCTCAATCTCCACCTTGCCCTTCAGGTCCAGAGCGATACGGCTCGCGGTCCGGCGACCCACTCCGGGGGCGGAGGCAAGAGTAACGACGTCAGCCGAGGCTATGGCTTGCTGCAAGCGGCCCGGGCTCAGGTTCGACAGTAGGGCCAACGCCAGTCGTGGACCAACCCCGGACACGCCATTCAGCAGTTGAAACATCGCCGCCGACGCCGGCGTTGTAAATCCGTACAACACGGGTACTTCGTCCCGCACCCTAAGCTGCGTATGCAGGCTGACTTGGGTACCCGGAGGGCCCAACTCGCTGATAGAGGCGGCGGGTACGAATAACTGAAGAGTCACTCCACCCACTTGGACGTGCACCCAATCGGGGCCGGCGGCTTCGAGGATGCCCCGGACATTGACGATCACCGGCTAACTCTCTTCTATCGTTCGGTGCCGGGTGTAATTTCCCGGTCCAAGGCTTCTCTCGCCTGTAGCTGTACCAAATGACACAAGCCCACCGACAGGGCGTCAGCGGCGTCGGACGCGGGGATTTCGGACAGCCTCAGAGTGGCCGCTATGGTTTGCCGCATCTGTTCCTTCGAGGCCGCGCCGTAGTCCACCACGCTGCGCTTCACTTGGGCCGGGGTGTAGCTGAACACCGGCAATGCCTGGCTCGCAGCCCCGATGAACACCACCGCTTGGGCTTGACCGACGGCTATGGCCGGCCCAATGAACCGCCGTTCTCCCTTTCCCACGTAGGGTTGCTCCACGGCAACGGCGGTGGGGCCGAACACGCTGATGAGGTTGAGGACATGAGTATACAGTTGGTAGAGGCGTTTCTCTAAGGGCATGGTGTTGGGGAGGGCGATGACCCCATAATCATCGGCTTCGGGGTAAGGCCCAGATGTCAACACGCCGTACCCCATGCGCAGCGTGCCGGGATCAATCCCAAGAACCCTCATCCTACTCCATCCCCGGCGGCACCGGTTATCGCGGGCTTATAGCGTTTCCTGGTATTTTTCGAGGACTTCAGGGGGAAAATCAGCGTTGGTGTAGGCCTTCTGGACGTCGGCTAAATCCTCCAGGTTGTCCAGCAACTTTAGGGTCTGCTCCGCTTCTTTTTCTCCCAGCAGAACCGTTGACTTGGGCACCATGGAGATTTCCGCGGAACCGGGGGCGGCTCCCGCCGACTCCACTACCCGCCGCACCTCCAGAAGTTCCTCCGGGATGGTGAAGATCTCCAGCAGGCCATCCTCCATCTTCACGTCGTCGGCCCCGGCGTCGATGGCTAGAAGGCCCACTTCTTCCCCCCTGGCCTCGTCGTTTATCTCCAGGGTTATCAACCCCTTGGACTCGAAATTCCAAGCCACGCACCCGCTCTCTCCCAGGTTGCCGCCCCCTCTGCTGAAAGCGGAGCGGACATCGGCGGCAGTGCGGTTCCGGTTGGGCGTCAAGGCTTGAAGAAGAATGGCCCCCCCGCCCGGCCCGTACCCTTCGTACATGACCTGTTCCAGGTTCTCGTTGCTGTCGCCGTCGCCGCTGGCCCGTTTGATTGCCCTGGCGATGTTGTCTTGAGGCATATTATTGCTCTTGGCTTTGTCCACGGCCAAGCGAAGGCGGAAGTTTATGTCCGGGTCGGGACCGCCTCCGTCGCGCACGGCCAAGGCGATGTCCCGGCTGAGCTTGGTGAACATCGCGCCCCGTTTAGCATCGGCGGCGCCCTTCTGGTGTTTGATGGTTGACCATTTGGAGTGGCCTGACATCGTTCACGTCTCCTCACCGGATGGAGTTGGCCGGACGGCCCGAGTTGGTCGGCGGCGATGGGACCGCCGCGGCTCCGGCAGCCCTTGTAGTTCTTGATTCGTTCTTGATTATTGTATGGCCCGGTACGGCCTGGGTGTCTTCGTTTTGAGCTGGCACCCTTTGAGGCTACTCGCCGCGCCGGTTTGGGAATGGAGCGACCCGGTAAAGGGATTTTAGCACCGGCCAGATTGACGGTCAAAGACATCTAGCGAAGGCCGGGCGGCAGCCGGACCACCATTCTGCGGTCGGAAACGTGGACTTCTCGGACAACCTCAGCCAAAGCGGGAATCAGCAACTCACCCGTACCCTTCGATACCACGTAGACATCGTTGCTGCCCGTCTCAAGAATGTCGTTCAACTCACCCAGATATTCGCCTTCGTCGGTGAAGACCCGTAAGCCTAATAGCTGGAAGTGGAAATACTCGCCGTCGGGTAACGAAGGAACGGAGGCCTCAGGTACGGTTATATCCGCCCCGACCAAGCATTGGGCTGCGGCGGGCGAATCTACGCCGTGGAATTTCAGGACTACTTGTCCCTTGGGGATTCTGGCGGATGATTCGATGGAGTAAGGAGTACTGTGAACATAGAGGGTACGGCCTGCGTCGAAGCGGTCGGCCACGTCGCTTAGGACTCTGGCTTTGACGGTGCCCGAAACGCCGTGGAGGCTTATCACATGACCGACGGTGATCGGCGAAGATGGTTCGATGGGGGGTTCTGACACGGCGCATTCCGACCGGGGAACACGGGGCGGCGGTGTTCCTTTGGCCGGACCCTAGACTATCTCCAGCACCGCGTGGGTGCCATTCTTCACGGCCGCCACGCGCAACAACACGCGCATGGCTTGGGCTACCCTGCCCTGGCGGCCGATGACTTTGCCTTTATCCTCTTGGGCAACTTCGAGGCTAAGAATCACTCGCCCGTCCTCGACGGTCTCGGTGACTTGCACCGCGTCCGGATTGCTGGCCAGGGAGCGAGCAATATACTCGATCAGCTCTTTCATTCTTCAAGAGCCTCGCCGGATGACTCCTCGATAATTGCTTCCTCTCCGGCGTCGGGTCCTTCGGCTTCCGCAGCCGGCGATTCTGAGACGGTTGCGACCACGGGGGCGACGCTGACCGTGGGGACTCCGGACTGGAAAGTCTCTGCGGCTTTGGAAGGAGCGGCGCTCTTGAAGGATTGGGGGCGTTGCAGAATGCCTTGCTTGTCCAGAATCCGCATGACCGCGTCAGAGGGTTGCGCCCCCTTTTGCAGCCACTGGACGGCCCGGTCCTCTTTCAACGTGACGGCCGGCGGGTCTGCCATAGGGTCGTAGTTGCCGATCCATTCAAGGTAGCCGCCGTCACGAGGCGCGGTAGCGTCCGCAACAACGATCCGGTACGACGGTTTCCCTTTCTTCCCCACCCTTCTCAAACGGATTCTTAACATCTATTCTCCGAATACCGTAGCCTGTCGGCTATCCTGGGAGGATTTTAAGCCGGGGGTGCGTTGTTGTCAATCACGGCTTAGGTCACCGCCTTCGCAAAGACCAAATAAAAGCCCCGGACGTGCCGGGGTCATTTCCAGTCCACCGGGCGGAGTCTTTCTTGCAAGCTGTTCTTTTACCGATTATAGCCTGTTGCCAAAATTCGGGATGACTCACGATCATCTACTATAGCCCCCCTCCCCCCCGCCGGGAGGTGGGCCGAGTCCAAAGTTGAACCCGGATTCATGGCCAGTTAAATAGATCGGGCCCAGCCATACTGCCGGCGAACTCGCCCTCCGTGCTTCCGGTACAAGGGGCGATGGTAGACATTGGCCTGGGCCCGACAACGGGTTCTCGTATGTTCGCTAGATTGCCTAGGAGACGATCACCTCGTCGTGTCCAGACAGATGCCTACCATCGCCCCTGCATGTTAAACTATCTTCCATGCGCGATCACCTCCTTTTCTAAATTCCGCTTCTGAATTCCGGCTAAGCGTGGACGCATTCTAGCAACGGGCGGGACGCCCTGTCAAGGAAAACCGGCGTCCGTATAAGGGTCTTTCGACTGTTGGCAATTGTTGACTCGCCGGCGCTGCCGTTCCTGCGGAATCCAGAGCCGGCGCCTGTAAGGGCGCTCCTCAAGGGCGGCTGATTTCGAAAGACCCCGCGTTCCTCAGCCGGGACCCCTACTCCAAAGCAACTTTAGATATGCGCCTTGTCTTCATGGGCACCCCAGCGTACGTGGTCCCCGTCCTTGAGGCTTTGACCGCGGCCCGAGGGGTCGAGGTGGCCGCCGTTTACACGCCGCCGGACCGCCCCGCCGGAAGGGGCCGGCCCCTGGAGCCGCCCCCGGTCAAGGGCTTTGCCCTCGCCCGGGGCCTGCCCGTCTACCAACCGACCAGCCTCCGGCCGGAAGAGGTCCAGTCAGAGCTATCCGAACTGGGGCCCGACGTCATCGTAGTCGCGGCATACGGCAAATTATTGCCGCCGCCGGTGCTCGACACGCCGGCCCACGGCTGCTTGAACCTGCATCCGTCCCTATTGCCCCGGTACCGGGGACCGTCGCCCGTGGCGGCGGCTATCCTGGACGGAGAACAGGCCACCGGAATCACGCTCATGCTACTCGACGAGGGCATGGACACGGGACCTATCATTTGCCAGCGAGAACACTCTCTATCAGGCAGGGAGGACGCTGAATCCCTTACCGCGGACCTGTTTAGATTGGGCGCCGGAGTATTGCTCGAGTCCCTTGAGCCTTGGATAGGGGGCCGGTTGACGGCCCAACCCCAAGAAGAGGCCCGGGCCACCACGACCCGTAAGCTGCAACGCAGCGACGGGGAGGCCGAATGGACACTTCCGGCGGCTGCTTTGGAACGCCGCTCGCGGGCTTTCAGCCCTTGGCCGGGACTTTTTACCGCATGGGACGGCAAAATTATTAAGCTTCTGGACCTGGTTTCGCTGCCGGCCGCGGCCTCCATTCCAGCCGAACCGGGCCGGGTCGTACTCACTCCCGGCGGCCCCACCGTGATTGGCGTGGTCACGGGGGAGGGCGTACTAGGCTTAAACACCGTGCAGATGGAGGGGCGCCGCCCTCAGTCGGGCGGCGAATTCATTCGAGGTTACCCTAGTTTCCTGGATGCCAGCCTGTAGCCCATGCTTCCCGCCGCTGAGACCTTTGCTCTCGACCCCCGCGCCGTTTTGCTGACCGGGCTTTTGCGATTCTTCGCCGCAAGATACTCAACGGGGCTATCCACGGGACTCATCGCAGCTTGTAGCGGGAAATCACGTAGCCGGTGAAGAAGGATGCAACGAACATCACGGCGCCGACGATAAGGACGATCAGCGCCACGGAAGCCAAGCCGCCGATGAGCCGGTCCCCGAAAGAAGCCGCTAGGTCGCCGCCTAACTCGGAGACCGACGGCGGCGCTCCCAAGGCCGAGCCGGCATCCAACTCCACTAGGGACCGCAAGCGGTCGGGGAGTTGAGACTCCAACCCCTTGGCGCCAACGAAGGAAACGACGCCGGTCAACAGCAGCGTCAAACCGGGCCAGCGGAGCCCGTTTTTCAAGCTGGGAAAATGGACCAGCCCCAAGAGGATGGACCCACCGATCAGCATGGCCAGCGCAACTCCTTTGCCCAACTTCCGTCCTCTGCCAACGCCATCACGTATGCTGTCTAGGCCGGACCGGAGTTCCGCCTCGGTAATGCTATCATTCCAGGTTGCGGCCCGGTGCATCAGGTCCAGCCGGTCACCCTCGTCCAACTCTTCTCTTATGCGAAGAATAGCGTCATCCATCGAAGGGGTAGCTATGGGCCGGGCCGCAAGTTTCAAGACTCTGTGAGTGTCGCCGTCGACGAAGGCCTGCTCTATTTGCGGGCCTTGGGCCAGTAGCCCCTGCTTGGCCCTCTCATCCAGCGCACCGGACCGGACCGCAAGGTCGAAAGCAACTTGAAATATGGCTTGCCGGCAAGAGTGGTCGAAAGAGCTTAGCGATGGGACGCTTTCCGGGACTACCCCGGCGGCAAGCTGGCCCCAGCGCTCTTGGTACCGGTTGGCGGCCTCCCGCACTCCCTGGGGAGTACACTCCAATTGCCCCGAGTCTTCTTCGGCCAGTCCATCGATTCGCTGGTCGATGTAACGGAACAAGGCGGGTTTGATGCCATCGATGGGCTGCCCCAAATCCACGTGCAACTCCAGAGACTCCGAGTCTTCGTTGAAATAGTCAACAGCCCGTTGAATGGAGTCTTCCACCTGGGACTGCAGGTACGCCGGCGGGATGATCTGTCTAAGCAACTCGACGGTCTCGGCTTGATTGGCTACTTGGAAGTCACCTAACAGGTCCCGGGCGGTGCTTTCCAACTCCGGGTCGACCAGCACTTCGTCGTAAATTCGATTGTACGTATCCTCACCGGAAATGATATCGGAGTAGAACTGGGCATCGGCGAGCTTGTCCGGAATGGTACCTGTAAGCAAGAGTAGCAAGAAGCCCAAGAATACTATCACCCCTAGAATTAGGGACACGATGGGCTTCCATATTAGCAATGCGCAGCCGATACTCACACGCTCAGCGTTTGATTTCTCTCCCACCCGGCTCCGCGGCCCATGGACGGCCCGTAGCGGCGTCGGCCCGCATTCCGTGAAAAGGCCGGTGCAATCACACCGGTCCTCTCCGGTTCAGAACCGCGGCTGGGGAAGTTGAGGGGTTAGAAGTTGGGGGGCATTTCCCGCAGCCGCCGCACCCGCTCCGCGATGGGTGGATGAGTCGAAAACAGGTTGGCCATCGATGCGCCGGAAAGGGGGTTCACGATGAATAGGTGGGACGCTCCCTCGGCCACTTTCATGGGGCGGTTTCGAGCGCCTATTTCCAGCTTTTCCAGAGCGCTGGCCAGGGCGTGGGGGTTCCCTGAAGTCCGAGCGCCCGTAGCGTCGGCTTGGAACTCCCGGGCCCGGGAGATAGCCATGCGGATCACGCTGGCTGCGATGGGCATGACGATGGCGACGATCAGCAGCCCGATCATGTTGCCGCCGCGGTCTCTGCCGCCGAAACCGCCGAATATAGCGGAAAACTGGGCCATCAAGGCCAACATGGAGATGGCGCCGGCAATGGTGGCGACGAAGGCCATGATCAAGGTGTCGCGATTGCCCACGTGGGCCATTTCGTGGGCCAAGACGGCCCCCAACTCCTCTCGATTAAGGATGCGCCGGATGCCCGTCGTCACCGCAACAGTGGCATTGTTGGGGCTGCGTCCGGTAGCGAAAGCGTTGGGCGACTCCGAATCTATTTCGTAGACCTTCGGCATGGGAAGGCCGGCCAGGGTTGCTTGTTCCGATACGATGCCGTAAAGCTCCCGGTCTTCTTCCTCCGTCACCGGATGAGCGTGGGCCATGCTGAGGGCGATGCGGTCGCTGAACCAGTAGGCGCCGAAATTCATTATGACAGCGATCACCAAGGCGATGATGATGCCCGAAACTCCCCCCAAGGCGGCCCCGATTAGCAGCAACAGACCGGTCAAGGCTATCATGAGGACGAAGGTTTTCATGGTATTCATAGTTTCCCGACTCTCCCGGCAAGCCTGCTCAACGGCTTGCGAACGCCGCGGCTGTCCGCCGTTCGTGCTGTAATAAATTATAGCATTTCCCAAGGCTAAGCTGCCGGTCCGGGCTGGCACAGCCAGATCTCAGGGGGGGGCAACCCTCGCGTTGCGCCTGGATAGGGGCTAAGGAACTCGCACATCGGGTTGATTAGTGCCCGCAAGACTTCGATGGCCGCCCGGTAACGTGACTGGGGCTGGATTTTGGCCGCAGCCGGGACTGGGTGGAGCGGGCGCATGGTTCCAAATAGGGACCCCACAATCTTGGGAGGCGACCGACGAAGCTGCCTTTCTTGTAGCTCCGTTACTGCCTCCCGTATACTGGATTCTTGGATTGATTCGTACCATTTGACAGCGGCGGGCCCCGGCGGTGCGTTCTATACTGTGGTCTGAGGCCCGGACGATTCCGTGACTGGAAGGAGTCAATTGCGGAGTATCCATTGGCAATTCTGGCTGGGGTTAGGCGTCAGCATCCTGTTACTGTTGGTTTTGATCTACCAAGTCGACTTGTCGGAAGTGAGAGACGCCCTGGCCAAAGCCGACTACGTATACGTTGTTCCGGCCATAGGCTTGTACTTTGTTGGGGTATATTTCCGGGCGGTGCGTTGGCGCTACCTGCTGTCGCCATTGCGGGTGATTCCCACGTCACGGTTGTATCCAGTCGTGGTAATCGCGTACATGGCCAACAATCTATTGCCGGCCCGGTTGGGCGAGCTGGTCCGGGCATACTACCTGACCCGCCGGGAACCGGTCAGCGGCAGCGCGGCCTTGGCCACTGTGGCAGTGGAGCGGGTCTACGACGGCATGACCTTGCTGGCTTGGGTTGGCGTCGCCGGGCCGGTGCTCTTCGCCTTGGGTGAGTTCGACGAGTCCAGCGACACCTCCCGCACGACTTGGATAGTGCTGGGCGTGGTGACCGCGGTGGTATTCGTTGGCGCCCTAGCGGCGCTGACGGCGCTGGCCGCCATGAAAGAATACGACAGGTTTTTCGACGTGACTACGCGCATTGTGCCGGCCCGCTTCCGGCCCAAGGCACGGGAGTTGGCGGAAGCCTTCGTTCAAGGGTTGAGCATCCTCAACTCTCCTCGAAAACACCTGAGCTTGTTTTTGTTGTCGTTGCCGGTGTGGACCTTCGAGACCTCAATGTATTTTTTGGTCGGCTACTCTTTCGGCCTCGACGGTGATTTCGGTTCCATGGGGGTCTTGGCGCTGGTGGTGTTGTTGGTGACCGCCACCTCCAACCTGGCCACCGCGGTCCCCAGCTCCATCGGAGGAATAGGACCCTTCGAATTGGTGGCCCAACAGACGCTAATCGCCTTGGGGATAGGTGGGTCGGTGGCCGGGGCCTACGCCGGATTCTTACACTTGGTTGCCTTGTGGCTGCCGGTTAACGTGGCCGGCCTGTTCATATTGTGGAAGCAGAATATCTCCTTGGTCGGATTGACGGCCAATCCCCAAGCCGCGGAGCAAGCGGCGGGATACTCGGGCGGCGGCGCTTCATCTCTGCCACCGGAGGACGAGCTGCGATGAGGGTGGGTATCATCGGCGGTGGCGCCGCCGGGCTGGCCGCCGCTTACGAACTGACCAAGGAAGGGCATTACGCCCAGGTCTTCGAACGCGCGCCTTTCTTGGGGGGCCAAGCATCCACTTTCGACGTGGGCGGGGGGCAACTGGAACGGGGCTACCACCACCTGTTCGTTAGCGACGTGGACATGGCCGGACTGATCGCGGAGTTGGGTTTGGGCGATAAGTTGGCTTGGTTGGAGTCCAAAGTGGGGTTGTTCCACGGGGGCAAAATATGGGACTTCGGCACCCCCATGGACCTGCTGCGGTTCAAGCCCCTCTCATTACTCCAGCGCCTTCAAGTGGGCCTTTGGACCTTTGTTCTCCAAAAGACCACCGATTGGCGCAAATTCGAGGGGGTTACCGCCAAAGACTGGATAGTCGGCCACATGGGGCAGCGGGCCTATCAAGTTATCTGGGAGCCCTTGCTGCGGGGTAAATTCGGCGAGTATTACGATCAGGTGAGTATGACCTGGCTATGGGGCAAGATCTACTTGCGGGTCGCTTCCCGGGGCAAGGGGCTTCAAAAGGAGCGCTTGGGGTATCCCATGGGTAGCTTCGGGGAAGTGTTCGACGTCTTGGGAAAGCGAGTCTCAGCCCAAGGCGGCGACGTTCACATATCGGCCGGTGTGAATAGGGTGGTCGTGGAAGACGGCGCCGCTACCGGCATGGAGGTGGAGCTTCCGGATAAACCGCCCCAAGTTATCAACTACGACGCTATGATAGCCACGACTCCATCCTATGTGTTCACCCGCTTGGTACCTCCCATGCCGGAGGACTACCAGGAAAAGCTGGAAGGGGTGCGGTACCTGTCGGCGGTGCTGATGATCCTAGTGTTGGACCGGCCTCTGACGCCCAAGTACTGGATTAACGTCGCCGATACCGACCTTCCCTTCGTTGGCATCATCGAGCACACCAACATGATCGACAAGTCCCTGTACGGCAACCGGCACGTCGTTTACTTCAGCAACTATCCCAGCCGGGAGAGTTCTCTGTACCGGAAGAGCGCGGAAGAGTTGCTGAATGATGTTTCGCCTCACCTGCGCAAAATCAACCCGGAGTTCGATGAGTCGTGGATTCTGGAGTACCACCATCACAAAGTAGACGGCGCCCAGCCCATCATCGGCGTCAACTACGGCCAACGCATTCCCGACCACCGGACCCCCTTCCACAACCTGTACTTGGCGAATACCACCCAGATATACCCCGAAGACCGGGGCACCAACTATTCGGTCCGCATGGGCCGTCAAGTAGCTAGGATGGTCATGGAGGATGCTCTCGAGAAGTAGGGCGGAACGGTTGCCCGCCGGCGGGGCGGGTTACCGGGATGGCGCCGTCGGTCTTGCAATATCCGGTTTGGAGAGTAAAATCTGTAGGAGGGTCAAAGCTTCACCGCGATCACTTGACCCATAACTTTAATGGGAGCGCGCCGTGTCGAAAGACTCCGAAAAACCCCTAGCCGGCCGTGAATCCCGCCGTAGCTTCCTGGGAAAATTGGGACTGGGCGCGGCCGCCGTGGCCCTCTTTTCGGCCCCCTTTCTCCGACTTGGCAGAGGCAATTCAGGGGACGCCTCCGATACTTCGGGCGAATTTCCGGGGAAGGACTCCATATTTCATCCGGCCCGGGACCCTCGCTTGGACCCTCGCCGCAACAGCCACGGCTAATCCGTACCGACTCCGACTGGACCCGGGCGCCGGTACCTAATCCCAGCAGCGGCAGCCCCAAGACCGAATGCCTTTGCGCACTCCGGCGGAACCTATCCTCTGTAGCCGAATCACTCGGATGTGGACCGGCTTCCGGTCCAACCGCAACCATTTAGCAGCCGCTCGAGCACCCTAGTCGATTAGGAGGTTGATTATGCCCCGAAGTAGGATTTCGATAGGCAACGTTGAGATTGTGGCCCTCCACGACGCGGAAGCTGCTTTACCACTCGAGCTAACGTTTCCGAACGTCTCTCAAGCCGACTGGAGCCCATACCAAGAGAGGTATCCGGAAGCGTTCAATGGCCCCGAGAATATGCGGGTCCACGTCGATTGTTTCTTGATACGCTCCCAAGGCAGGATCATATTAGCCGACTCCGGCATCGGCACCGCCGTCAACAATCCGGGCACCATTGCGTTGTTCGGGGGGGTGGAAGGAAGTTTGCTTCAAAGGCTTCAGGAAGAAGGCCTGCAACCCGGAGACATCGACGTGGTTTTCTTGACTCACCTTCATCCGGACCACGTAGGTTGGAATTTGGGCCAAGGAGGGTCGGACAAGGCCGCGACCTTCCCCACGGCCCGGTACGTTGCTCATCAAGCCGATTGGGACCTGTTCAAATCGCCCCGCGACCAAGAGATTTTCGGCTTTACCTTCTTCGAAGAGACGCTCGCTCCCTTGGAGAATCAAGGAGTGATCGACCTTTTGACGGGGGAGAAAGCCCTGACCAGCGAAGTAACGGCCATCTCCACCCCCGGGCACACGCCGGGGTCCATGAGCTTGGCCGTAGTTTCAGGGGGTCAGCGGGCGTTGGTCCTCGGCGACGTGTTCCATAACCCGGCCCAAGTCAGCGAGACCGATTGGGTGTTCAGTTTCGACGCTGACGCGGACCAAGCGGTGCGGACCAGAAAGAACATGCTGGAGCGGGCCGAGGCGGAAGACGCGACAATCGCTATTTGCCACACCACGGGGTTCGGGAAGGTTGTTCGGTTGGAGGGGCGCCGGTATTGGCAGGCGAGGTAGGCCGTTCCATGAGAAAGCCCGCCCCAATGTAATCTACCTGCCCGGTACCGGGCGCGGCTAATAACGCTGCTCGCCAGTAGGTGTACTCTAATTTACCGGCGTCCGAATCCCCGCTCCATGTGATACGAGCTGAAGTGGATCATAGTCGGCCGGCCGTGGGGGCAGGTGTGGGGGTTGTCGGTCCTCTCCAGTTGCTCCAGCAACGACAGCATTTCCACCTCGGTCAGCGATTTGCCGGCGCGGATGGCGCTGTGGCACGCGATGGAGGCGGCTAGGACATCCCCCTGCTGGCGCAGCAGCCCTTCGAAGGCCGCCATGTCCAGCACGTCCACCAGCGATTGCCCCGGGTCTTGGCTGGTCAGGATGCTGGGTATGGACCGGAGCAGATAAGCGTTATCTCCAAAGTCCTCTACCTCGAATCCGTAACCCGCTAGGAAGTCGGCATGAGTCTTAAATACATCGGCTTGGCTGGGCGTTAGGTCCAAGGCGACCGGGTCCAACAAGGGCTGGGACTCGGGTGCCTTCTCGGTAGCCCGGCGGCGAAGCCGGTCGAACAATACTCGCTCGTGGGCCGCGTGCTGGTCCACCAAATACATGCCGTCGGGCCCCTCGGACACGATGTAAGTGAGCTTGACCTGTCCAACGACTTTGAGGGCCGGTGGAGGCTGCGCCGTCATTGCGGAGTCCGGGGGCGCCGGTTGGCCGCCCTGGGGGTTGACGAAGGGCCGCTGGGGAAAAAACGCGGCGTTGACTCCGTCGCCGGCCGTTGGCATATCTCCGGAAGGGCCGCGCATAACCGGTAGCGGGGAGTCTGAAACCAAGGCGGACCGCACCGCTCTTTGCAGCGTCGAAAAGACTTTCCCTTCTAGGTGAAACCTGACTTCCCGCTTGGCTGGGTGCGAGTTTACGTCAACGTGATCATAGGGCATGTCCAGGTTCAACGCCGCCATGGGATGGCGTTTGTCGGGCAACAGACCATGGTAAGCCTCTTCCAGCGCGTAGGTAAGCATCCGGTTTTGCACCCAGCGGCGGTTGATGAAGAAGGTCATGTAGGTCCGGTTGGCCCGGTGGAGATTGGGAGGGCTAACAAATCCTGATACCCGGTAACCGGCCGGGTCTTCCCCCAACACCTCCAACATTCCGTCGGCCACCTCTGCGCCATAGAGGGCCAAGAGGGTCTCCCGGGGTCTAGCGTTTCCCGGAGTGGCAAGGCTGATTCGCCCGTCTATTGATAGTTGAAACTTTACGCCGGCGAAGAAAAGGGCGTAGCGCGCCACCAACTCGTGGACCCTTGACCCCTCGGAGGCCGGGGACTTGAGGAATTTGCGGCGGGCCGGTAGGTTGCCGAACAGGTCGCGGACCTCGACGGTGGTACCCGGCGGGCGGCCGTGGGCCCCGGAACTGACGAGTTCGCCCCGCCGGAACTCGACCCGGTGGCCGAACTCGGCGTCTCGGGGGCGTGTGGTTAGGGTGAGACGGGTTACGGCGGCAATGCTGGGAAGGGCTTCTCCCCGGAATCCCAACGTAGCAACGGCGTCAAGCTGTTCCAGAGAGGCCAGCTTGCTGGTGGCATGGCGTTGGAACGCCATCTCGACTTGGGAAGCCGGGATACCGGCGCCGTCGTCGGTAACTCTGAGTCGGCCCACGCCGCCGGCCTCGATCTCTACCGTGATTTGCGAAGCGCCGGCGTCCAAGGAGTTCTCCAACAACTCTTTGACCACCGACGCCGGCCTTTCCACCACCTCGCCGGCCGCGATCTTAACGGCCAGTTCCGGCGGCAGAATCTTAATGGTCATGGCCCAGCCCTAAAAGGTGATGGCGGCCCAATCCTAGAACAGCGGTACGATGGTCCCCTTTGCCCGGTATTGGCGGTCTTCGGAGGCGCCGGTTTCCACGAAGTCGCAAACGATCCGGTAGACCCGTTCCATCTCCTCGTCCGAGTTTCGCTTGAAGAAATATGGGGGCACCCACACGCCTCCAAAGGCGGACACCACCTCGGGATAGTCGTCGATGACGAACTCGGGTTCGAAAGGGACCCCCAACTCCTCCAGCCGTTCGTGGAAATGATGGGTGGGTTTCTCGTACACCCCTTGCAGGAAAGGAGTCAACTGGTGCTTTTCGACCACTTCCCATCGTTCCCCCATGCCGGACCAGATATATATCTCGTGGTTGTCGTCTTTGAGTCTTTGCAACACCTCCTTGGTGCCTGGCCGCAAACTGTCGTCCAGCCCCAAGATGGTGTAGTCAACGTCGAAGAAGATTTTCATGGGCGAATTTCGGCCCTTCTTTCTTTGACCCGCGACTGGGGTAAATTCGTGACATTATATCGCAAGGACGACGGGGTTTACATCACCGCTCGTCCGCCGGCTCGGGCGGCAATTCCCCGCTCCGCTGGATTCGGCGCCTAGGGGCAAGCTCCCTGGCTAGCCAACCTTTTCCGGCGCAGCCGCGGCGCGAAAATGGGGTTTGACATCTCTTGACATAACTGCTATTATTTGGTTAAGCTATTAAATTAGTATAAGCAATATATTAGATTTACCATAAATAGGCGCTCCACCGGAGAAGAAGGGCCCGGTAAACATCCCGGCCCAGGGAGGCAGGTCATTCGTGGCCGCGGCGGAGACGCCGGATTAACAACATAACTGTCGGGTAATCAGGCTCCAGGTCTTACGAAGCGGGGCCTTCGTGAGAGTGGTGAGCAAGCGTCGGGCGGCGGGTCCCCTTGTCTTCGACCTGAGCTTGAACCTGCAGGCCCTTCCCGGAACGTACAGGCCGTTAAGATGTGTGGGCTGGCCGGAGGATAGTGCGGGCTTAGCGGCGGAATCCGGGAAGGGCCTGCGTCATTCTTGCCTCTCGCCTCTCCACCGAGGGTAAGACCCCAAGACCTTCAGCGTGCTGACTGAACGGCCCAGGGCCTCCAGAGCTTCATTCACCGTCGGGTCTCGGCGGTGCCCCTCGCAGTCCATCAAGAAGATGTACTCGCCTAACGATTGTTTCGTGGGGCGAGACTCTACCTTAGCCAGGTTGATGCTGCGCTTGGCGAACTCCCCCAGGCACTGGTACAGGGCGCCGGGCACGTCCCGCTCGAAGGAGAAGCAGATGGACGTCTTATCGTCACCGGTCGGCGGGTGGTCTTCCCGGGCCAGCACGGCAAACCTGGTAACGTTGTTTGCCGCGTCCTGGATGTTACGGCCAAGAATTTCCGCGCCGTACAACTCAGCGGCGCGTGCGGGTGCTATGGCCGCCGCCGGCACGCCGCTTTTCTTCATGTCTGCCACCGCGGCCGAGTTGCTCAACGAAGCCATCTGCTGAGCGTCGGGAAAACACCGTTCCAAAAATTCCCGGCACTGGGCCAGCGACTGCGGGTGGGAGTATATCACTTGGATGTCGGTGACTCGGGCACCGGCTTCGCCCATGAGGCAGTGATTAATCGGTATGACGACTTCGTTGCAGATTGACAGGCCCGGCTCCTTGATCAGGAGATCGAGGGTGAAGGTCACCGCGCCTTCCAGGCTGTTTTCGATGGGGACGACCCCCTTATCGGCTATCTCGGCCAATACGGCTAGGCCGACGGCGGCTATCGTGGGGAACGGCTGGAGCACGGCGCGGGGACCGTACAGGAAGGCGGCTTCTTCAGAGTAGGTGCCGGGTGGGCCAAAGTAGGCCAAACGCATGGTCGTCTCTCTATTCCGGTCAGAACCCGGTCAGAATGTCGTACAGGGTCTGCTCGTCCCCGGTCCGAGTCACCGCGACCAGCTCATCGTCGGCTTCCAGTATCAACCCGTCGGTGGGGAGTTGCGCGATGTTTTTCTTCACCACCAGAGATATGAAGCTGTTGGGAGGCAACTCCACCTCCTTTATGCGCTTTCCCAGTACTCCTGAGTATTCGGGCAGGGACACGCTAACCAACTCCATTCCTTGGATCTTCAAGTCCATCAGGTGAAGCAAGGGTCGGCCGGGTACACCCTCTTCGAAACTTTCCAAAATCTGGTGCACGGCGTTGACCACTACGTCTACGCCCAAAACGTGGAATATCGGCTCGTTCTTGGGGTCCCTGATCAGGGCCATGGTGCGAGGCACCCGGAACATGTGCTTGGCCATTTGGCAAATCGCTAGATTGGTCTGGTCGCGGCTGGTTACCGCCACCAGAACGTCGGCCCGGGTTATCCCGGCCTGCTGTAGCACGTGCTCGTCGGTACCGTCTCCCTGCATTGCCACGCTCCCCAACTCGTCGTTCAGGAGTTGGCACCTGTCCCGATTTTTCTCGATTGCCATAACCTCGTGGCCGGAGGCCAGGAGCGACTTGGTCAGATAGTACCCGATATCGCTACAGCCCACTATGACCATGTACATGGGGGCCTCGCTTCATCGTTCGATAGTTTGGCGGATGTCCTGGAGAAGGCCGACGGAGTAACCCACTACTTCCAGCCCAAGCCCTGAATAAAGGACCTGTAGCTGGGGATCGTTGACGTGGCAAACAACCTTTGGAACGTGGAAAATGTGCTGCGCGATTTGGGCGGTCAGCGCGTTGAGATGGTCGTCGCTGGACATAGCCAAGAAGACGCCGGTGGTGGCGACTCCCCCTTGTTGCAAGTAGTCTTGCATCAGGGGCTCCGCGGTGAAAATAACTTCCACCGGGAAATCGTCGGCTACTTGTTCCAAGCACTCCCGGTTGTCGGATAGTATGGTGACCCGGTGGCCGTACTCGGAAAAGCTCTGCGCCAAGCTGGTGGTCAAATGGTTGCACCCTAAGATTAGTACGTCCATGCGCCTAATCTCTCGCCCGATCAGCTGCGGCTGCTGAGTCCCGCCAAAATATTACTTGGCAGGTCGCGTTGTGAAAAATGTAGTTTGCCGTGTTCCCCAAGTTGCAGGCCCCGAACCGGCGCCTGTAGGGAATTCCCATGATGACCGCGTCCACGTTGTGATGCTCCGTTTCCATCACTATGGCCGGCCCGGCCCGCCGCGCTTTCAGTATCTTGGCGTGTACGTTTTTGCACTTTTCCTCAGAGCCGATGGCTTCAATCCTGGCCAGGATGCCCTCTCCACAGCCCACGTGTTCGGTCATCTCAGCTTCCATGGAAAGATCAAGAGGGACTTCTATGACGTAAACGGCGTGGAGTTCCGCTTTCGACTCCTTGGCGGTTTGGCAAGCCCAGCGGAACGTGCGCTCGCTGGCTCGCTCTCCATTGACCGGGACCAGGATTCGACTGGCGTTTAGTTTCATTCCCCGGCGTCGGCTCATAAGGTTGGTCCGAGGGTAGAGTTTGGAATGCACCGCGGGATTATATGGCTATGGCGTGGCCGGTTTCAAACCGGCCCTCTCCCAAGGGTGGAAACAGTATTTTCCGAGGAAACTAAAGTGTTTCGATGGTAGTTGCCGGAGTGAGAACCATCCATGTTTAGCCAAAGACGCTCCAGGTCGAGCTAGTTGACGGCGCGGTCACGGGCTGCCGATCTGCTGTAACTCCCTTGATTTGGCCGCCGCGGGCGGCGTCAATTGCCTCGCTTGGTCGTATAGCCGCCCGATGTGCTCGTTGGCCCCGGCCACTATCAATACGTCGCCGGCCCGGACCTCTTCGTCCTTGGCCGGATGAAGGAAGGAAGTGCGCCCCCGCCGGATGGCCAGCACCGACACCTTGTGCTTATCATCGGAGCCGCTCAACCCCGCCTCTTCCAGGGTGTGTCCATACATCTCTTCGGGCGGGCGCATTTTGCAAACGCCAAAGTTGGGGACCACAGTCATGTAGTCTATGATCCCGGCGTTAAAGCTTACGTGGGCAATCCGGCGCGCGCTTTCCATCTCCGGAAACACCACCCGGTCGGCGCCGACCCGTTCTAGCGTGGAACCGTGCAACTCGTTGGTGGCCCGGGCGATGACGAAGGGCACTCCGATGCTCTTCAGCAAGACAGTAATCATGATACTGGCCTGGATGGTGTCGCCGCCTAAAGCCACGACTCCCACGTCGAAGTCGGCCACGTCCAACTCCTTTAGGACGACCTCATTCGTTGCATCGGCCCTTACGGCGTAAGTCACCCGGCCAAGCAAGCCTTGGACCTTGGCATCGTCGTGGTCGATGGCCAGAACGTCGTGACCGGATTGGTACAACTCTTCCGCCATCGCCGCGCCGAAACGGCCCGCTCCGATGACACATACCTGTTTCTTCATATCTTCTCTCCCTCAGCCTATTTTAACTCTTTCCTGAACAAAGTGATATATAGTGCCCTCCTCCCGAGGGGCCAAGGCTAGGGCCAACGAAATTGGTCCGATGCGGCCGATGATCATAGCCACCATAAAAATGCTTTTTCCCGCCTCGCTCAAATCCGGCACGATTCCCGTGGAAGAACCGTTGGTGCCGAAGGCGGAGACGGCGTCGAATAGCAGGTTCAAGAAAGGAATGCTCGGGTCGGTCAACGTAAGAGTCGCCATCATGATAAGAACAATTCCCAGCCCCAAGACCCCTGCCGTCAGGGCGCGAAGCACCTGGATTTGAGAGATTTCCCGCCCGAAGGCCTCGGCTTGGGACCTGCCCCGCACCGAGGATATGACGGCGGTGATGATAACGGCGAAGGTTGCTACTTTGATCCCCCCGGCCACCGATCCCGCCGCTCCGCCAATGAACATTAGGCCGGGAAACATGGTCTTGGTAAAACCGGCCACCTCGCCAAAGTCGACTGCCGTGAACCCCGCGGTACGTCCGCTGATAGAGTGGAACAAAGAGGAGATTACCTTGTCGCTCCAACTCGCGCCTCCGATCGTCAGGTCGTTGGAGTACTCGGCAAGGAAAAAAATTCCGGCCCCCAGCGCCCATAGGCTCAAGCTAGTAACGACGACAAGCTTGGAGTCTAGGCTGAGGCGGGCAAATCTACGATGGCGGACAATGTCCAAGAGGACCGTCCAGCCTATCCCTCCCAGGATGATCAAGACCATCATTATCGCCAAGATGATCCCTTCGGTGGCCATTCTGGTAAAGCCGCTGCCCAAGGGAGCGGCGGGCAGGATGGAAAACCCGGCGTTGTTGAATGAAGAGACCGACAGGAACGCCGACTGCCATATGGACTCGCCCAAGCCCATTCCGTCCAGTCCTTTCATGCGCCAAAAAATGGCTATAGCTCCAGCTATGTAGACAAGAAATATCACCGATATGATGGCAACAGTGATCGACCTAAGGCCTTCCATCCTGCTGACACCCATGGTTTCACGCATTACCAGCCGGTCGGGTAGAGTGGCCCGCTGACCCATCATGGCCAAGAGGAAGGTGGCTACGGCCATGAAACCCAGGCCGCCCACCAGCATCAGGGTAAAAATCACACCCTGTCCGAACCTGCTCCAGTGGACACTGGTATCAACCACAGTGTGCCCGGTGACCGTAACGGCGGATATGGAAGTAAAGAAGGACACGACCGGCGAGGTAAAACCGCTGTCGCGATTGGAGATGGGCAGGGCCAACAGCAAGCCCCCGGCCAGAATGAGCAGTAGAAAGCCCAGCAGCAGGATGTATGGAGAGGACTGCAGCCGGTTGGCGCGCCGCGCCGGCGCGGTCTCCGTCTCAGTGGGGCGAACGTCCCTCAGCCTGGGCTGGCGGATTACGAAATCTCGGGGCCTTTGTCTTCGCTCCAGGCCCAAAGCTAACCTCCGCGAGGGCTCCCGGTGTAAGCTCCGGGTAACGCCGGCATCGGGAGGAACGGCGCCTTGAATGCCTTGACCGTAGGCCAAAGGCTGCCGAGCCGCGGGGCGTAGCCTACGCGCTCAGGGAAGGAATACACGGTTTCCTGAGGCGGGAGAATCAAGGGGTGCACGCTTATCAGAGACCTGCAAGATACGGGCAAGATAAGCGTCCTTGTCAACCACGGCGCCGGTCAAGGTCGTGCTTGATAGTATTCGGCAACAATCTTTAGCTGCGTTGGCGCTGGAGCCTGCCGCACCGTTGGTTGTACTCGAATCGCCAACCAATAGCAAGTCTAAGAAGGCGTTGAGAAAGTCCCTCTCCCAAGTGGGAGAGGGCGGGGTGAGGGCGATTCCCGACGCGGATCATCTCGGTTGCCTTCAGACCTCTCCCCTCATCTTAACCTTCTCCCCAGGGAGAAGGGACTTTTGAAACACCCATTAAGCGGGTTGCCAAAATCGGCTTCTATTCTAATTTAGAAAGACTGGCAAAGCTGCCCGTGGGAAGACCGGGAGGCCAGCGTTGGACTAGCTACAGGGATTCTAGGTTCTTGCCTAGACAGTGTCAATGACAATCAGATTCGATTCCCCGGGAAATGCTGTTTTCATTCTTTGAGAGGCCGGTCTCAGGCGGCATGGGAGATTGCTCTGAAAATGGCCCGGTTGCGCCCGCATACGCGGCTCGCCGAGGCGGGCCGGCTATGCCCTCAAATATCTATGCTAATATATTGAGCAGGCTCAGGGCAGCGAGGTGGTCCTAAATGACATCTGGTCCAAGGCAAGTTGAGTTACGTTTCGACGCG
This sequence comes from Dehalococcoidia bacterium, assembly GCA_965197665.1. Classification (GTDB taxonomy): domain Bacteria; phylum Chloroflexota; class Dehalococcoidia; order Lucifugimonadales; family UBA3495; genus CBDANO01. Next base: position 399,256 of record CBDANO010000005.1, on the reverse strand, counting down.
GTGACGGTTGACCGCAAGTGGCAAGAACGCTGGGCCCGCGACGGCCTCCACCGGGTTGACGACGATGATCCCAGGCCGGCCTGGTATGAGTTAACCATGTACCCCTACCCATCGGGTGACCTCCACATCGGCCACTGGTACGCGATGGCCCCCGCCGACTGCCACGCCCGATTCAGGCGAATGCAAGGGTACAACGTGCTCCATCCCATCGGGTTCGATGCGTTCGGCCTCCCGGCGGAAAATGCCGCCATCAGCCGGGGCATCCATCCCTACACTTGGACGATGACCAATATCGAAAACATGCGGGGCCAACTGCGCTCCATCGGAGCAATTTACGATTGGGAACGGGAAATTGTTTGCTCCGCGCCGGAATACTACCGGTGGAACCAGTGGTTCTTTTTGAAATTCTATGAGCGGGGACTGGCCTACCGTGCCGAGGCGCCGGTGGTCTGGTGCCCCTCGTGCCATACGGTCTTGGCCAATGAGCAAGTGGTTAACGGCGCTTGCGAGCGATGCAACGCCAGCGTCACTCGCCGCGATCTTGAGCAATGGTTCTTCCGAATCACCGATTATGCAGAAAGATTGCTCGATTTCAGCGGTCTAGTGGACTGGCCGGAAAAAATCCTAACCATGCAGACCAACTGGATCGGCCGGAGCGAGGGCGTCGAGATCAGCTTCGACATCTCTCACTTGGGTCTCGAAGAGAAAGAAATCGCCACCTTCACAACCCGCATCGATACTATATTCGGCGTTACCTTCTTGGTACTGGCCCCGGAGCATCCCCTGGTACCCAAGCTGACCACCGAGGAGCAGCGTCCGGCGGTGGAGGCTTACATCGATCAGGCCCGCGGGACTTCGGAGATCGACCGGCTTTCCACCGAGACCGAAAAGACCGGCGTCTTCTTGGGTTCCTACGCCGTAAACCGCCTTAGCGGAGAGAGAGTGCCACTGTTCACCGGAGACTATGTGCTCTTGACATACGGCACCGGAGCGGTAATGGGCGTCCCGGCCCACGACTCCAGGGACTTCGTCTTCGCCCGGAAGTACGGCCTCCCCGTTCGCATCGTCGTCGCCCCGTTGTCTTGGGACGGCAGCGACTTGACCGAAGCCTATTTGGGCGATGGGTTCATGACGAATTCGGGCCGCTATGAGGGCATGACCAATGAGGAGGGCGTGGAAGCGATCACCGACGACGTGGCAAGGCGCGGTTGGGGCAAGCGCGCCGTGTCCTACCGTCTGCGGGACTGGCTTATCTCACGTCAGCGGTACTGGGGTACCCCCATACCCATCGTCTACTGTGACGGGTGCGGCGCTGTTCCGGTGCCGGAAGAGGACCTTCCCATCTTGCTGCCGCCCGACGCCGACTTCACCCCTACCGGCAAATCGCCCCTAGCCTCCAACTCCGAGTTCGTGAATACGTCCTGCCCCCAATGCGGCGGAGCCGGGTACCGCGAGACCGATACCATGGACACCTTCATGGACTCTTCCTGGTACATGATGCGCTACCTCAGCCCCAGCTATGACGGAGGCCCCGTCGAACCCTCGGCTGCCAAGGGCTGGTTGCCGGTGGACCAGTACACCGGAGGCGCCGAGCACGCTGTCATGCACCTGATGTACTCCCGCTTCTTCGTTAAGGTGTTGTTCGACATAGGCATGGCGGAGTTCGAGGAACCCTTTCTTCGCTTGTTCAACCAAGGCGTCATCCTAGGGGAAGACCACGAGAAGATGAGCAAGAGCCGGGGCAACGTAGTGAACCCCGACGAAGTGGTGAAGCAGTTGGGCGCCGACGCCGTTCGCTGCTTCCTGATGTTCATCGGCCCTTGGGACCAAGGCGGGCCTTGGAGCGACGTGGGCATCAACGGCATGGCCCGGTGGCTCAACCGGGTATGGGACCTGGTAGTCCGCGACCCCGCGGACTTGGCTGGAGGGCAAGTAGACCCGCGGGCGGTGAGGGAAACTTCGCGCCTCCTCCACCACACCGTCCGAAAGTGTTACAACGATTTGGACCGGTTCAAATTCAACACGGCCATAGCGGCCCTGATGGAGTTGTCAAACCATCTGAACCGGGTGTGGGCCGAGGCCAGCGTAGATTCCGGCACATGGCGAGAGGCCACCGAAAAGTTTCTTTTGATGTTGGCCCCCTTCGCGCCGCACATTGCCGAAGAGCTCTGGGAGCGTACCGGGCGCCGGTACAGCATTCACCAGCAACGGTTCCCCGGTTGGGACGATGATCTGGCGGCTGACCAGACGATAACCTTGGTGGTGCAGGTCAACGGCAAGGTGCGCGACCGGCTGGAAGTTCCCGCGGACATCGAGGAGGAAGCGGCGCGGAAATTGGCCCTGACCAGCCCCCGGGTCAAGACCTATACCGAAGGTAAGGCCGTAAGCAAGACCGTCTTCGTCCCGGGGCGGTTGGTGAACGTAGTGGTGACCTGAAGGACCGGGGCGGCGCCGGCGGGAATGACTCGGCGGCGAACTCCGGGCGAGCGGCGACTCAGCTAAGGACTTCATATCAGGAGCCGAATGGGGACTCAGAGCAATAGCAAGCAATACGGCCGTCTTTATGGCGTCGGGGTAGGGCCCGGAGACCCCGAATTGCTGACCGTTAAGGCCCGCAGGTTTTTGCAGCGGGTGGGAGTCATTTGCTTCACTCAACTCGATGACGGACGTGAGAGCTACGCCCTGAGAGTGGTACGAGATTTCTTGGTGGAGCCGGTACCGGAATTCCTCAACATAGTCGTACCCTCCGACGATACGCCGGTGAGCGAGGAGACTTGGCGGGATGCCGCGGCCCGAATCGGCAGCCGTTTGCACGAAGGGCAGGACGTGGCTTTCATCACCGAAGGCGACCCCATGCTCTACAGCGAGTTCTCCTACTTGTTGGGATGGGTGCGCGAGGATTTCCCCCACTTAGAAATCGAAGTCATACCGGGTGTGTCTTCAGTTATGGCAGCGGCGGCCAGCGCCGGAGTGCCTCTAGCTACCCACGGACAACGGCTGGCGATCCTGCCCGCCGTATACGGTATCGACGACCTGCGGGAAGCCATTACCAGCTATGACACCACGGTATTGATGGAAGTGAACCGTACCCTGCTGGAGGCCCTGGCCAACCTCGAAAAACTCGGCTTGGCGGGTAAAGCAATCTACGTCCGCCGCGCCACCACCCAAAAGGAAGAAGTCGTGCAGAACATCCACCAGTTGTCGGAGGAAGACTTCGATTACTTCTCCCTGTTGATTATCAAGCGATAAGCGCCGGCTAACCCAAGCTCCCGGCTCTCCCAGGTTAACCCGATGGGCAAGTTCCCCAGGCTGCGGATTGGAATGCCAACCCAACGACCTCGGCGTGCGATACGGCCCGTTTTCCACAAGAGAAACGGAGGGTGATTGGACCGGCCCAATCACCCGCTTTCTTTCCGGGGTTGGTCAACCCTTTGCACGATGCCCGGATCGGCGGTAAGAAACTTGCGCACGGGGTTAGTTACTTTAGAATAGGCGCTATTACAGAAACAGAATAGGCGTTACTACAACAATACTGCCCGGACCTGTCCCGTCGATGGCGGCGACTGATGGAGGATACTATGGAGATAGGGATTTTCGTTTTCCAAACCGATACGTCCATGGATATTGCGGCGCTGGCCAAAAGAGCGGAGGACCTGGGGTTTGAGTCGTTTTGGGTCCCGGAACACCCCATCATCCCCGTGGAAGCGGCTACGCTTTATCCCTTCGATCCCGACGGCCGGATCCCCGAGGAATACAACCGGATCGTAGACCCATTCGTTGCGCTGGCCAGGGCTTCGGCGGTCACCGAGACCATCAAGCTGGGTACCGCCGTCTGCCTGGTACCGGAGCGCAACCCGTTACTCTTGGCCAAGGAAGTCGCTACCTTGGACTACTACTCCGGAGGCCGTTTCATATTCGGTATAGGCGCCGGATGGCTCAAAGAAGAAACTGAGATGATGGGCGGAGACTTCCCCCGCCGCTGGACTCAGACCAAGGACTCAATCTTGGCTATGAAGGAGTTGTGGACCAAGGACGAGGCCGAGTACCACGGCACCCACTATGACTTTCCGCCTGTCCGGTCTTTCCCCAAGCCCGCCCAAAAACCCCATCCTCCCATTTACTTGGGAGGCAAGGCGCGAAACTCTTTCAAGCGCGTTGTCGAGTGGGGAGACGGCTGGATACCAAACCTGGTAACGCTGGAAGATATCAAGCGAGGCCGGGAGACGATGACCGAGTTGGCGGAAAAGGCAGGTCGAGACCCGGCGTCTATCCACGTGTTGGGCTTCGGCGCTCCCGGCTGGTACCGGGACCGGGAATCAATCAAAGACCTAGAGGCAGCGGGGGCGGACCAAGTCACGATATGGCTGGAATCCAGCGATGGAGACGGGGGCTTCGAGGAGTTGGATGAGCTGGCCCGTAAGGTCCTGGACTGAGAGGACTTTACGAGGCCCGGGGGTTGAATCGCCGGCGCGGGCTTGCTAAGGCCTTGTTGTGCTAAACTGGGGCCGTTTCCCGGCAAGTCCCGTACCGGCATCTGGAGGTCCCGTATGACTACCAAGGTCCAACCCCAGGAGAAAACGATCACTGTCAACGGCCTGAGCTTGCATTACTTGGATTGGGGTACCGTTGGCAAACCGGTGGTGGTGCTGCTTCACGGCCTCCGGGGCCATGCCCACTCTTGGGACGACGTCTCCGCCGACCTGTGCCGGGACTTCCGAGTGCTGGCCTTGGACCAGCGGGGCCGCGGCGACAGCGATTGGGCGCCGGACGGCGATTACTCCACGGAGGCTTTCGTGGCCGACCTGGCCGGCTTTTGCCAAGCGGCAGGCCTTGAACCTTTCGTCCTCATCGGCCACTCCATGGGCGGGCGCAACAGCATGGCCTTCACCGCTCAGTACCCGGAGAGGGTCGAGAAGCTGGTCATCGTAGACATCGGCCCCGTGGTAGACCCGACAGGGGCCCGGCGATTGACCCAGGAAATCAAGGAGGTGCCGGAAGAGTTCGACTCCTTCGAGGAGTTGGTTGCTTACATGAGCAAGCAAAACCGCTTTGCGTCGGACGCCGTATTGCGGCGCAGGTTGCAATACGCCTCCAAAGAGTTGGCCGACGGCAAACTTGGTTGGCGCTACGACCTTGCTGTTCGAGAGCAGCGGCGGCAAGGGACCGGGGCGCCGGCGGCTGACTTGTGGCCCGCCATGGGCCGAATCTCTTGCCCGACCCTCATCGTCAGAGGGGCGGAAACCGACCTTCTGAGCACAGAAACCGCCCAGCGAATGATAGACTCCCTCCCTCAAGGCCGGTTGGTGGAGGTTCCCCGGGCCGGGCACATGGTCTTCGAAGATAACCCTCAGAGCTTCATGGCCGTAGTAAGGGACTTCTTAGGGTGATTCCCAAGGGTAACTGGTCCGAGTAAAGGCCCGGAGACTCGCGTAGGCGCCCGGCAGCTCCGCGGCCGGGCCGGAGAGAAAGAGAATGGCCCGTCCCTTTCCTCGTCCTTTGCCTCGACAGCCGCGAGGCGCCTCTGTGGAAAGTCCTCTGAAAGTCCAAGAGGTGTTAGCCGGGCCTCCCCACGAGGGCGATACCGGCGAGGGCCTACTGTTTCGCACCGATAAGGGAGACCTTAAAGCCATCCTTCACCGGGCGGAAGGGTCCAAGTATGGGGTGGTGTGGGTGTGCGGCGCCCGGGGCGGCTTTGGCGGCCCGGGGCCGGGTACCTACGCCAGGCTTTCGGAGGAACTTAGAGGGAAAGGTATAACGTCTTTGCGCTTGGACTACCGGGATCCCAACGACCTTGACGGCTGTGTCGCGGACTTGCTAGCCGGTGTCTCCTTCTTCGAATCAATGAAGCACGAACCGGTGGTGATCGTAGGCCATTCCTTTGGCGGCGCCGTAGTCATAGCCGCCGGCGCGGCCAGCGGCCACGTAAAAGGCGTTGTCTCCCTATCACCTCAAACCTACGGCGCCGGCAGCGTTTTCTGGCTTTCGCCAAAGCGGCTGCTGGTGGTCCACGGGATGGCGGACACGCGCCTTCCCTACATGTGCGCCCAGCAAATATTCAACGCCGCCAGGGAACCCAAGGAATTGGTCCTCTACAAAGGAGCCGAGCATAATCTGGCGGAGTGCCGGGATGAATTGGAGGCTTTGCTGACGGCGTGGATTCCGGAGACGTTGCAGGCCAAGGAAATGAGCTGACGCCCGGGTATTGAAGCCGCCTCGCGGAGCGGAAAGAGAATACCGCTTCCGTTAAGTCCGAACTCTATTAAGTCTAGGAGCAAGAGTAATGTACATGGTACGGCACGTTTGGAACTGCGCTAGGGGCAAGGGGGCCGAATTCCTCCAAAATATCAAGGCAATAAACGAGTTCTCCGCCAATACGGGCAACCCCAGCGGCAAAATCTACGTGGACTACGCCGGAAGAATGGACACGGTGGTCTGGCAGATAGAAGTGGAAAGCTTGGACGAATACTTCAGGGGCCAGCGGGCGTTCTACGCGAACATAGACACTGAAGGAACGAAAGCGGTAGACCACATGAACGCCAACACCGTGGAAGGCAACCGGGAGATATGGGAAGTCATAACGTAGACGGGCATTTCGAAATAGGACCGCGATAGGAGGAATAGCATGTTGGACCTGATCATTCGAGGGGGCCGAGTGGTGACCCCGGAGGGTGCCGGGGACATGGACGTGGGAATCCAAGGAGAGCAAATCGCTTTCGTGGCAACGCCCGGGACCGTCGACGTGGAAGCCCGCCGGACGATAGACGCGGGCGGCAAGATAGTCCTACCCGGCGGTGTAGAACCCCATGCCCACATTGGAATACCGGTACCGGAGACTTGGGCAGGACGCCCGGAGGCCTTCACCCAGCCGCCCGAAGCGGCCAGCCGGGCCGCCGCCTACGGCGGGGTCACAACCTTCGTTGACTTCGCGGGAGGCATTCCCATGACCTCCGGCGAGTCCACCCCCGCCGTGCCTATCATGAAGCAGTTGGAACAACGCCGCCTTGCCTTCGACGGGCACACTTACACGGATTATGCGTTTCACTTCATAATGGCCGGCGATGTCCCTCCCAATCTGATTGAAGAGATACCCGAGGCGATACAGGCCGGCGTCGCCAGCTTCAAGATTTTCACGACTTTTCACGCCCGGTGTCCTTACGGCCACTTATTGGACATTTTCCGGCAAGTGGCCAAGAACGGCGGCATCATGGCGGTCCACGCCGAGGACCACGACATGGTCACCTACATGGAACGCAAGCTGAAACGGGAGGGCCGGGACCAAGGGTATAACCTGCATTTGGCCCACAGCAACATCTCGGAAGACATTGCTTTCCGGCAGATCATCCGGCTGGCGGAGCACACCGAGACGGGTATTTACTTCGTGCATACTACGGCCAAAGAGGGAGTGGCGGCGGTCGCCGAGGCCCGCAACCGGCAGTTGCCCATATACGGGGAGGCGCTGCACAACTACCTGGAGTTCACTTGCGAGGACTACAAGAAGCCGGGGGGCACCATCATTCACACCTATCCCGCCATCAAGTACGCAGACGACCGGGACGCCCTACAGCAGGGCTTGGTGGACGGTCCCATGTGCACCACCGCTACCGACGATTACACTACTTCCAAGGAAATTAAACTCTCCGGAAACACCCTGGAGACGGTATGCGGCGGGCATAACGGGATCGAGACCCGGCTGGCGGTGACCTACGCCAAGCTGGTGGCCACGGGGCGCATCTCCCTGGAGCGGTTCGCCGACATCACCTCCACCAACGCCGCTAAGATACTGGGCATGTACCCGAAGAAGGGCGCCATCGCCGTAGGCAGCGACGCCGATATTGCGATTTTCGACCCTAATTTGCACAAGAAGCTGACCTTGGACGACCTCCATTCGGACGCCGACTACTCTATTTGGGAAGGGTTCGAAACCAAGGGCAATCCGGTGACCACCATCCTCAGAGGCAAAGTGATTCTGGAAGACGGACGGCTGACCGGCAGTCCCGGAGGCCGGTATCTGACCCGGAAAGTGGCCCCGGGAGTCCTGGCCCGGCCCACGGTCTAGCCATGGTCTAAATACCCTGAGCGCGAGTTCTCCAGGATGGAGACTGGATTGCCGCCACAACAACGTATTCATCCGATACGGCCTGTCTTCGAAGAGGGAAAAAGAGGGTGGGGTAACCCTGTGTTATGTCTGGACGGGCGAGAAGAAATTTGCACACCGGGTAAATTAGCCTCTCGGAACTTGCGTGTACTTACGGCCCGTTGGCAACCTTACGTCCGGGCAAATTCGTAGAACCCTTCCGGTGTGCCTGCGGAGTCGCTACCCTTGGGAGGCATCCCCCAGCGACCGGATGTCTTTAGACGAATATCCCAGAAGCCTCCCCAATACTTCCTCATTGTGTTGACCCAGGGTTGGCGGCGGGTCGAACCTGTCCGGACTGTCGGACTTTATGGGGTTGCCCGCCGTGCGGTAGGGCCCGGCCACCGGATGGTCCATGTCCACGACCATGTCGCGGAGGCGGACTTGAGGATCGGCCAATGCTTCGGCGATGTTGTTCACCGGGCCGCCTGGGACATTCCATTGCTCACATAAGGCTACCCACTCTTCCCGGGGCTTGGCCGCGAAGGCCTGGGAGAGGGCATTGTCCAGGGTCTCCCGGTTGGCCATTCGTTGGCCTTGGGTGGCGAACCTTGGGTCCGCCCTGAGACCCCCTTGGCCTTCAACCTCGGCGCTCACCATTTCCAGTAGCCGCATAGCAAACTCCTGGCTGGCGCAATGCACTTGAAGGTACTTGCCGTCGGCGCATTGGTAGGCCCCAACCGGAAGATTGGCGGGATGGCTGGAGCCGATGGGCTTTGGAACGTCGCCCGACACCAGGTAGAACTGGCCCAGATGCCCTTGCAGCGCGATCTGCACGTCGAGCAAACTGACGTCCAAGCGCCGGCCGCAGCCGGTCTCTTTCCGGCCGTACAGGGCCGAAACAATGCCCAGGGCCGCCGCGTAACCCCCGGCCAAGTCCCCAATCGGAAAACCCATGAATACCGGCGCCTCACCCTCCCGCCCGGTAACGCTCATACCGCCTCCCATGGCTTGGACGATACCGTCGAAGCCCGGACGGTCCCGGTAGGGGCCGTCCTGTCCGAAGGCCGACAAGGAGCATGAAATCACCGTAGGGTTGGCTTGCTTGAGGCTTTCGTAGTCCAGGCCCAATCGAGGAAGGACGGATGGCCGGAAAGCGTCGAAAACTACGTCGGACACAGCCACCAAGCGGCGGAAGGCTTCCCTTCCGAGAGGATGGCGCAGGTCCAGGGTGACGCCGAGTTTGTTCCGGTTGAAGTTGAGGTAGTAGGCGCTTTCGCCCCCCAGAAAGTGAGGCCCCATGCGCCGGGACATGTCCCCGGTACCCGGCTGTTCGACTTTGATGACCTCGGCGCCCAAGTCGCCCAGGGTGCGGGCGCCGAAGGGCCCGGCAATGGCCTGGGACAACTCCAGAATTCTTACGCCTTCCAGTGGTAATTCCATCGGCGGACTAGACGCGACCGGCCACCGGCTGGTTTACCTGATAAGCAAGTTTTTTCGACTGGGGGTAGGAGTCCCAACGCAACAACGTCGTTGCACCATATCGCTCGGCCTCGACCGGGGAATTGGAGCGTAGGGCAACCCGCGCTAGGCGCGTCGTTCCACCCCGGAAAGAGAGAGTGTGGTTGGCCCGCCGCGGCGGGCCAACCACACTCCACTTCTCTCGTTGAAGACGGATCATATGGGACGACGTTGTTGTGCCGGCAATCCAATCCGCAGCCTGAAAAACCTGCCCACGGAGCTAGTTACTCTGTGGTGAGCATCGCGGCTAGGTCTCGGACATCGGACAAGGAGTCCAAAGACTCTATCCGAGCAATGATCTCGGCTTGGCGCTGCTCTGAAATTACCGGGCTGGATAAAGTGGTGAACTTGCGCTTCATCTCGTCCCAGCTAAGAGCGTTTTCCGGGTCGCCCTTGGGATATTGGCTGTCGCTGCGGAGGCTGCGCCCGTCCCGGGTCTGAATCTCCGCCCAAGACGGCCAACGGCTAGGGTACTGGGCGTCCAAGTCCGGGTCGGTGACGCAGCGTACCCTGGACATCATCTCTTTGACTTCGGACCGCTGGGGCACGCCGGAAGCGTACTCCGCCAGCGACGCGCTGCCGTAGAGCAGGGCTACTGAGGCGCCAAAAGGCATGCTGAACTGCATGTCCACCGTTGACCTTGGGTTGAGCTTTTCATCCTCGGGGACGGCAATGACGTTGTAGCCCGCGCTGAGCACCCCGATGGTCACTTCTTCAACGTCCTCAGGTGCCAGGCTGTGCCGGTCCCGCAAGTCCAGCAAGCAGTCAATAGGCCCCTGCTTATACCGGCAGCAGGAGTGGGGTTTGATGCTGGTGCGGGCGATTAGGTACTCGTCGCCCAAGCCCCACATGATCGACCCGGCGTCGGGGTCGCCAGAATAACCGTGGAGGAAACCGTTTCTACCTTCGATGATGGTTGTGGGCCCGACGAAACCAGAGCGGGCCAGCAGGGCCGCCCAAATTCCGCTGTGAGATGCCCAGCCCGGATGCAGCCGCTTGGTCCAAGCCCCGTCGGTGAGAAACTCCAGGTTGCCCGCCGCTTGGCTGCCGGCGATTCCTAGGGCGTAGGCAAGGGACTCGTGTTCCAGCCCCAGTAGCTGGCCGGCCACCGTGGCCGCGCCGAAAGCACCGCAAGTGCCCGTCGGATGAAAGCCCCGGCCGTAATGCTCCGCCGGTTTGAGGGCACGGCCCAAGCGCACCATGATATCGTAGCCGGCCACCACGGAAGTGATGAAGCTCTTTCCGTCCACCGGCACCACGTCGGCCATGGCCAGGGCCGTGGGATAGGCCACCACGCCGGAGTGCAAGGAGGACTCGTTGTTGACGTCGTCCAACTCAATGCTGTGGAAGGCGGTGCCGTTGGCCATGGCGGCGTACTCGGGCTGCGCCCTGCTGCCGGTGCCGATTATGGCCGATGGGCCGGGCCGCTCGATGCCTTCTATGGCCTCTACCACCGCTTTGGCCGAAGGCGTGGTGGAACCGTTCAGCGCCACTCCGGCAAAGTCGAGGCACAAGTACTTGGCCCACTCGACCACCTCCGGAGGCAGGTCCTCGTAGGTCAGGCCGGCGGAGAACTTGGCTAGAGATCGAGTGATGCCTTGGTCTTTGTTCGTTTGTACCATGGCGGCTCCTTTCCCAAGTGGGGCTTGGTCTATATCAAGATAGCTTTATCCCCCGGATGGATAACCTTGAGGATCGTCTATAGTCCCGCTTCGTATAGAAAGTCTCCCGTTGGATAGTTGTTCAGCAGATTGCGGGCGATAACCTGCTGTTGTATCTCGTTAGTGCCTTCGCCGATGATCATGAGGGGGGCGTCCCGGAAGTGGCGTTCCACGGTAAGGTCTTGAGTATAGCCGTAACCGCCGTGGATGCGCATTGCGTCGGTGGCGACCTCCAAGCAAATCTCGCTGGCGTACAGCTTGGCCATCCCGGCTTCCAGGTCTGCCCGCTCCCTCCGGTCCTTCTTCTCGGCGGCATGCCGCACCATCAGGTGGGCCGCTTGTACCTGGGTCGCCATTTTTGCCAACTTCATCTGAATTGCTTGGTGTTCGGCGATGGGCTTGCCGAAGGTCTTTCGTTGCCGGGCATACTTGATAGCCTCCTCCAAGGCCGCCCGGGCCATGCCGACGCAGCGAGCGGCGACGTTCACCCGGCCTACTTCCAACCCGCCCATTATTTGATAGAACCCCTTTCCTTCTTCCTCCCCGATGAGGTTGCCTCCGGACACCCGGTAGTCCTGGAAGGACAACTCGCAGGTGTCTATACCCTTGTAGCCCAACTTGGGAATGTCCCGGACTACGTCGAACCCCGGACCCTTTTCGGCGATGAATATGCTCATTCCCCGGCGCGGCGGGTCGGCGGCTGGGTCCGTCTTGGTTACCAGAGCGAAGGTGTTCCCGTGGCGGCCGTTGGTAATCAAGGTCTTGGTACCGTTGACAACGTAGTCGTCACTGTCCCGGACGGCCCGGGTCTCGATGGCTTGGACGTCACTCCCCGCGTTGGGCTCGGTAATGCAGATGCCTCCCCGCTTCTCACCGCTGGCCATCAATGGAAGGAACCGTTCCTTCTGCTCTCTGGTTCCGCTCGTTTCTACCATGTAGGCCATAATCAAGTGGGAATTGAGCACCCCGCTCAGGCTCATCCAGCCCCGGCAGATTTCTTCGATGACTAGGGCGTAGGTAGAAAAGTCAAGCTCGAGACCGCCGTACTCCTGAGGAATTATGGCCCCGAACAGGCCCAACTCCTTCATCCGCTCCACCAACTCGAAAGGGTACTTGTCCTCGTGTTCCATCTGAGAGGCGACGGGATTCACCTCTCGCCGTACGAACTCCCTGATGGTGTTTACGATTCCCCTCTGGGCTTCGGTTAGCTGGGCCACTGTACCTCCCATTCATTCTCCGCCCTTCGCGGACCATCAGATTGTATCATGGGCGCGCAGTCCGAATCCTCTACAGCCGACAGGGGTACTTCAACATCTGAAACCATATCTGAAACCCTTGCCCCCAAGTCCCAAGTCGTGTATGTTGAGTCTGTCCATCGCCTCAATCTTGCGAAACTTCGACCACCTGCAATGGTATTACGTTCTTTCAATACGATACTAGAGTGGGACGCGGAAGAGCGGGTTTGGGTAACGTATGTGCCTGCTCTGGACTTCCTATCGACTTATGGGCAGACGAAGGAAGAAGCAATTGGGAATACCAGAGAAGCCATACTCGGATACATAGAGGCCGCGGGAAAAGAAGGTTTGCAGATTTTTTGATGTGAGCATGGCTCAAGTTCGCTAAAAGCGGAATCCGGCCGAAGTAACGAACATAGGGGGACCATATGGCGCAAGCTCAAACCCAAAGACCGGAATACATAGACCTTCTGGATGCGGTTCGCGTGGGAGAGGCCGGGGCCGGCGTTTACTTGAAGGCTTGGGCCGACAAAACAAGTAACCAAGCTTTGCGGCATTGTTTGAACCTGGTGTCGGAACGGGAAACCAGCCACCGCGACATATTCGAGCGCCGCATCCGGGAGTTGGGCTACGACGTGGAGCAGACAGAGGACCCCAACCTGATCGAGCGCCTCGAAGTCTTGGGGTCCGATGCGCCGGACGCCGAGAAAATACAGTGGTTCAAAGACGCGCTGGGCCGGCAGTCAAAGCCCACGGTAAGGGACCGCTTCGAGGCGGCTATCGAGGACGAGGGAGTAGACCCGCTGACCCGTTCCTTGCTTCGATGGTTCGCCGACGAAGAATCGGATTCCGGTAGCTTGATGGAGCAGGCCTATTCCAAGGTGGATGGCGGCAGTTAAGACTTATTGAAATCGCCGGTTAGCGGGCGCGCCCTAAGCAAAACGATAAGCTTCGCTTACACCGGGAATTCTGCACTCCCGCCGGCAAATTCTATTTAACACCGTGGGGGTTAATTATGAAGTTTGGTTGTACTTTTCTAGGCCAGCGGCCCTTGCTACACGAGCAATACGCCGACGAAAGCAAAGTGAATCCCAATCCAATTCGCCGGACCGAGACCGAGGTTTACGGGGACATCGTCAAAGGCGCCGAGTTGGCCGATGAGTTGGGCTTCGATTCCGTTTGGGTGGTGGAGCACGCATTCAGCGAGCACAGCATCGTTAGCTCTCCCCAAAGCATTCTGGGCGCCATAGCCGCCAAGACCGACCGGATAAAAATCGGGGTTGCTTGCTTCATCGTTCCCTGGCATCAGCCGCTGCGCTTGGCGCAAGACATTGCGATGCTGGACGTACTTAGCCGGGGGCGGATGATCATCGGGGCCGGCCGCGGTTACCAGAAACGGGAGTTCGACGCGTACGGCTTGGACATGGCCGAGTCCCGGGAGCGCCTCGTTGAGGGTATGGATATCGCCGTCAAGGCTTGGACCAATGAGCGGGTCTCATACGATGGCAAATTCTTCTCATTTCCCGAGGTAATGGTAATTCCAAAGCCGTTGCAGAAGCCCCATCCACCCATTTGGATGGCGGTTACTCACAGCCCCGAGTCGCTGGACGTGGCGGTGAGTCACCGGTGGGGCCTCATCACCGCGGGCAGCACCTTCTTCCCCGCCGCCCCTGAGGCCGACGAGGACGTGATCAGGTCATACCGCTCCAAGATGCTGGAATCGGGAGTAGCCGAAGAAGACATCCGAGTTGCCGCGTTGAGGAATCTGTTCGTTGCCGAGAGCGAAGAACGGGCCCTGGAAGTCATGAGACCCAGACTGGAATGGGCCGGCGACATGGCCGCCTTCCTGCGGCGTCCGGTTTCCAGGCTGGCCCAGGCCAGTAACTTGAGCGGGTATGAGCACTATGCCAAGGACCACTATATCGAGCCCGACCTGCTGGAAAGACAGATCCCCCAAGCCATGGGCGCCATTGGGACTCCGGAAAGAGTCACCGAAACTATCAAGGAACTGGAATCCACCCACGTCACCCACTTCCTCGCCGCTCTGGATACCGGCGGCCTATCATACGAAGAAATCGAAGGCTCCATGAGGCTATTCGCCGAGGAAGTGATGCCCAATTTCAATTGAACGTAAGAATTACGCCCCTGAGGGTGCTCTCATACCCGGCCCGGCCCGTTACCAGAGGAAATCTCGCAGCCAACCGCGTAACTGCTGTCGAACAACTTGCCCGTGAGCGATTCGCGCGGGTTGTGTGCTGGGGCGCCCCGGGACTTTCATACCCCTGACTTCACCCTGCTTTGCCATATAGCAATACGAACCTCTGGTCAGCTACTCGAAGCTACTTGACAGGAGGCAGCGGGTCATGGTCGACATCGAAGTTCTCACCTACGGATTCGCTTTCAACTCCGACCAGGGACCATTGGGATTGTCCACCAACGCTCTGGTGACGGTGGACAATCAGACCATCTTGGTCGATACCGGGCCGTCTTCCCGTCGAAGGTGGTTGTTCGAAGCCCTGGCCAGCAAAAATCTCACTCCCGAAGACGTAGACGTAGTCGTTCTTACTCACATGCACTGGGACCATTGCCAGAACACCGACCTGTTCCGCAATGCCCGCATATTGGTCCACCCCACTGAAATGGACTACGCCCGCAATCCCAACCGCGGCGACCACGCGGTGGCCCAGTACATGGCTGACATGGTGGACAAGATGAACTTGGAGTTGGTCTCCGAGGGAGACAAAGTGATTGAAGGTGTTTCCATCGTCGAAACTCCCGGCCATACCAAGGGCCACATCAGCGTCGCGGTAGGCGGCGGGGCCGAGACGGTCCTCATCGCCGGCGACGCCATGCCGGACAGCGGCACGGTCCTGCGGGGCCTGCCCACCAACGTGTTCTGGGACGTGGAAGACGCCAGAAGCAGCGTGGAGAAGATGGTCGACGCGGCCCGGGTCTTCTATCCCGGCCACGACCGGCCGTTCCGTCTGACAGGGGACCAGATCAGCTACTTGGAAGGTCCTTTCAATCTGGAGGTCATCAATAGCACCGAAGGACTGGGGGAGACGTCGGTAACCTTCAGAGTGCTCGGTACCCGCCCGGTTAATATCAACACCGTGCAAAAGGGATAGGCGCCGGCTGCCGCTATGACGGAGCTTCTGTTAGACCTGGAAGACTTCCTGGATTCCATGGTCCGGAGAAGGCCGAGCCTGTGGACTCGATGGGCTTGCGGCGTTACTCGCTCAGGCCGGGACATACCAGCGTTGCTGGACCGCGACGCCTATATCCCAACGACGCAGCGGGCCAGGGTGCTGCTGGTAGCCGGCTTATCGGGCCGGGTTGCGGACTTGGAACTAGCAATGCAGTCGCTGGACATGTTCGCTTCCAGCGGCCAGCGTTTCGCCGGTTCCATTGCTCTTAGCGCCGTTCCGTGCGGCTACCCCGACGGGCTGGCGTCGGACGGGGTGAGCGGCAACGGCGCCGGCGGAGACCCCTCGACGGGATACCCTCCGGAGGGACAATTCTACGACCACCACACTAACCCGGAGCGGCGTTACTTGTGGCGCTGGGTTTCCTTTCAAGCGCCCGACTTGGTGTTGGAGGTGATACCGGGAGACCGGGTCCAGTGGCAAGCAAACCGGGCGGCGAAACGGCTTGCTCCGGCGGTGGCGGCGGCCAACATGCCGGAAGACGGCTCTCTCTTGTTCGCCCTCGGCTTGGGGGCGCCGAACGGCCTGGATGCCATTCCGGGACTGCGTCTGATCGTCCAGCCTCGAAGGCTCGGCGCCGAGTTAGGTAGGCTTCTAAGCTTTGTACCCCAGTTTCCCTCTTGGGAGCCGTCGCCGGCCCGCCGCGCTCTCGACCTGCGGCGTTCCAGGTCCAGGCTCTGGACGGCGAGTATTCTCGACTCGATTTACGGCCACAGCCCGGCCCCGAAGACCTACGCGGAGGGCGTGGCTATCAGCGGTCGGCTTCGTCTGGCGAGCCTTAACCCAAATGGCGCCGCGGCGGCTTCCGACGTAGCCGGTATGCTCTCCGCCGACGGAGCGGCGGGGGCCGGCCCCTTCGGCGGGGCGCCCACCAGCGCCGACCTGGCCGGTGTGATTTGGGGGACGGAACTGGCCGACGCTACCGGAGACCGCCGGTGGTCCGACTTGGTGGTCAAGGCGGCGGACCACTACCGGCCATCGATGACGGGCGGCCCACCGGCCCCGGCCGACCCGGACTTCAGGACAGAGGACATATTCACGGCTGGAGCAATCTTGGGCCGGGCCTTCCAGGTTACCGGCGAAAGCCGCTACTTGGAGTTGCTGACCCGGTTCCTGTCGGACCTGGACACTCAGGAAGATAACGGGCTGTTCCGGCACTGCCCGTCGGCGCCATATTTTTGGGGCATTGGGAACGGCTTCGCGGCCTTGGGACTGGCCGAAAGCCTGACCTACACACCCGAGAGCAGCCCCGGCAGAGACGC
Source organism: Dehalococcoidia bacterium (assembly GCA_965197665.1). Taxonomy (GTDB): domain Bacteria; phylum Chloroflexota; class Dehalococcoidia; order Lucifugimonadales; family UBA3495; genus CBDANO01. The sequence continues at coordinate 382,297 of CBDANO010000005.1, read as the reverse complement.
TATACTGGAGATGTATTCGGCCCTCATGGACGGGTTTCGGTCCTATCAACAACCGTCAGGGATGTTCCCCCAAGTTCTCGACGTGAAGGGGTCGTACCAGGAATTTACCGGTACCTGCATGTTCGGCTACGCCGCCACCAGAGGGTTGCGCTTGGGCTGGCTTGACCTTTCTTTTCTGGAGCCGCTACAGTTGGCTTGGCAGGGTGTCAACGAGCGCATCGACGACGAGGGAAACGTCGTGGACGCCTGTGGGGGCGCCGGGCCCCAGGCCTGCTTGAGGGACTACTTGCACTGCCCCGCGGTGTTTGGGAAGGACGACCGGGCCGGAGGCATGGCTTTGTGGTTCGCGGCGGAGTTGGAACACTTGGCCCAACATAGCTTGGAGTAGACGACTTAGACCGTCAAATAGCCCCGGACGGAAGGTTCTATCCGCCCGGGGGAGTGATCATAACGGAGGTATAAAGGCGATGGCTTCCAACGTGGTGCTTTCCAACCAGGAATATAACGTAGTGGGTACCCGGCCCATTCGCCACGACGGCATGGAAAAAGTAACCGGAAGGGCCCGCTATGGGGCGGACATCAACCTTCCCGGCCTCCTCTACGGAAAAATTCTGAGGAGTCCTCATCCCCACGCCCGTATCAAGTCCATCGACGCGGCCCGCGCTCTGGCCCTCCCCGGCGTGAAGGCCGTGGTGACCGGGGCCGAGCTGCCCCAGCCCGGCGGGAAATTGGTTGACCTGGGCGAGGGTGCCATGATGAATCCCAGGTTCCTTAGCAACAACTGCTTGGCGGTGGACAAAGCGCTGTACAAGGGTCATGCGGTAGCGGCGGTAGCGGCCGCCAGCCCCCACGTTGCCGAACAGGCCCTTGCCCTTATCGACGTGGACTATGAAGTGCTCCCCTTTGTGACCGACGTCTTAGAATCCATGGAAGACAGCGCTCCGGTCCTCCACGAGAGGCTGGTTAACGCCAGCGACCCGAACGTGCGGCCCGGCGGTCTCCGCTCCGACGACGACGGCGAAAATTCTACCAACGTAGCCAACCACTTCGTCTTCGAGGTTGGCGACCCCGGAAAAGGATTCGACGAGGCCGACGCGGTAGTGGAACGGGAGTTTCGGACCCAGTCGGTCCACCAGGGTTACATCGAGCCCCACACCGCCACCGCCCTTTGGGCCGCCGACGGCGACGTCACCATCTGGTGCAGCAGCCAGGGCCACTTCAACGTTCGGGACCAGACTGCTATGGTCCTCGGCATCCCCATATCGGACATCAAGGTATACCCATTGGAAATCGGCGGCGGCTTCGGGGGTAAGACCCTCGTTTACTTGGAACCCGTCGCCGCGCTACTCTCCAAGAAAACGGGTCAGCCGGTCAAGGTCTCCATGTCCCGGGCCGAAGTCTTCGAGGGCACCGGTCCAACGTCGGGCAGCTATATGCGAATGAAGATGGGAGCGACCAAGGAAGGAAAGATCACTGCCGCTGACGTGACGCTGGTCTATGAAGCGGGCGCGTTTCCCGGTTCGCCGGTAAACCCGGGGTGCCAGTGCGTGCTGGGCCCTTACGATATCGCTGACGGCCGCATTGAAGGGTACGACATAGTTTTGAACAAGCCCAAGACCGCCGCTTACCGGGCGCCCGGCGCGCCGGGCGCCGCTTTCGCCGCGGAGACCGTCATCGACGAAATCTGCGAGAAGATCGGAATGGACCCTCTGGAATTTCGGTTGATCAACGGCGCCAAGGAGGGCACTCGAAGGATCACCGGCCCCAGATTCCCGCGCATCGGATGCCTGGAAACCTTCGAAGCTGCCAAGGAGCACGATCATTACAATGCGCCTTTGGAGGGTCCCCGCCGGGGTCGGGGTGTGGCCGCGGGGTTCTGGTTCAACGCCGGAGGGCCGTCCAGCGCCGTCGCCAGCGTCAACTCCGATGGAACCGTCAGTTTGATCGAAGGCTCGCCCGACATCGGAGGGACCCGGGTTGCGTTGGCGCAGCAACTCGCTGAAGTGCTAGGAATCGCCGCGGAGGACGTTCGCCCGTTGGTGGGAGACACCGACTCCGTGGGGTTCACGTCGATGACCGGAGGGAGCGGAGTAGCTTTTAAGACCGGGTGGGCCGCCTACGAAGCGGCTATGGACGTGCGGCAGCAGTTGGTCCAACGGGCGGCGCGCATCTGGGACGTGCCCGTGGAAGACGTTGATTACCAGGGCGCCGCCGCTTCCCACCGGTCCGACCCGGAGCTTCGCCTTACTTTCAAGGAACTGGCGGCCGGAATGAACGCCACGGGCGGCCCCATCGTTGGCCGCGGCAACGTCAATCCCGGCGGCGTCGGCACCGCCTTCGCCGTGCACATCGTGGACGTCGAGGTGGATACTGACACCGGAAAAGTAGACATCTTGCGTTACACCGCGCTCCAAGACGCCGGCAAGGCGGTGCACCCCAGCTACGTCGAAGGCCAGATGCAGGGTGGAGCGGTCCAGGGTATCGGCTGGGCGCTGAATGAAGAATACTTCATGGACCAACAAGGGCACATGGCGAACTCCAGCTTCTTGGACTACCGAATGCCCACCAGCTTGGATTTGCCCATGATCGACACGGTCATAGTGGAGATAGCCAACCCCGGACATCCCTTCGGCGTCCGGGGTGTGGGCGAGGTGCCCTTGGTGCCGCCTATGGCCGCCATAGCCAACGCCGTCTACCATGCCGTCGGCGTCAGGATGGACAAGCTCCCTATGTCTCCGGGCAACGTCCTGGAGGCCCTTTGGAATCGGCAGCAACAATAAAGTAACAATGCGGTCCGCGGACCGCCGCGATAATATCAGGATGGGCGGGTCCCCGACCCGCCCATCCTGATCCAATGACCCCACCGGCGATTTAAGGAACCCGCACACGAGGTTAAGAAGTCATCGCCGTATAGCGCCGGCGGTTGACTGCTAAGACTCGGAAAAGAACCCCTGCACCAAGTCCACGAACTCCGCCGGCTTTTCCACCTCGGGCCGGTGACCGCAGTCCTCCATTACCACCAAACGGGAGCCTTCTATGGACTCGTGGTAGACTTGGCCGGCGCTCAAGGGCACTATGGCGTCCTGCCGCCCCCATACGATGAGCGTCGGTAGTCCCTTGATTCTACCCAGCAACTGGGGCAAGGCCGGGTAGTACATGTAGGGCCGCCAACCCAAGCGGCAGGCCTCCTCCCTAGCCACCTCCCACGCTTCTACCTGCTCCGGAGAGGGCTCGTCGGGGCATACCCGCTGGAACTCCGGGGCGCCGGCCGGGTCCAAGAAACCGGCGGTAATGAACTCCTTGGCAACTTCCAGGAACATGTCGTATATCTCGCCCACCGGCGGTTTGACCCCGGTGGGCCCCACCAGCGCCAGCTTCTTGAACTGGTGAGGGCACATTGTGGCCATCTCCGCCGCCAACCAACCCCCTAGAGAAAAGCCGATGACGTTAACCCGGTGCAAGCCGAGCTCATCCAGAGCTTGCAAGTACCAACCCGCCATGTCGCGGACGTTCATGATCCAGTCAAGGGCCGGGGTCTTGCCGAATCCGGGATGGGAAGGAATATGGAGAGCGTTTCGCTGCGCCAAGGAATCGTGGAACCCAAGCCAGGCGTGGTGGCCAATCTCGTCGTGGAGGACCAACAGGGGCTCTCCGGTGCCGCCCTTGATCAACTGAAGCTCGACGCCGGCCACGCGGCGAATTTCTTCGGTCCAGGTCTGGGGGCTGGTAGTCATTTTGACGGTTTCTCCTCCAAACTGAATCCAGGGAACAAAATGTCGGGAGCTGAATCTAGAGTGTTACCCTAAACTTGAGCCATCCTCGCCCTTTGGGGTCGTCTATAGTAACCCCGCGTACCGGCTGAGACGGCGCCGCGAAGGATGAAAATAGCATTTTCCGAGGAATCAACCGCGCTGATTGTCAGACGGGGGCATTTCGTTGTCAAGGCCCGGCTCCTGCCGGTCAAGCAAGAGCGCGCTTCCAGATACGGCCCACAAAATCTTGGGGCCCTGCCCTCGAAGTCACTCAGGAGTGACTACTATCAAGACCTGCTGTAGAATAGGCGAGGATTTCGGGCTGCCCCCGGAGACCGAATAAGGGGCCGGACATCACTTCAATCAAGGGGTTCGGAGGGTATTACTTGAGCCAGGCCGATCTACACTTTGGCGCCGCCACGGCATTGGGCGCGGCGGAAGTTGCTCGGGAGGCCAGGTGGATGGAAGAGCTGGGCTACGAGTACTTCGCCGCCGGGGAGCATTACATGCGGGGAGACCCGCCCGGCCCCAACCACGCCGCCTTGCCGTTGCTGGGTGTGGCGGCCGGCGCGACCGAGAAAATCAGACTGCTGTCTTCCATCTTGCTCGTTCCATTCTATCAACCTCTGGTGTTGGCTAGGCTGACGGCGACCTTGGACGTTGCTTCCGGCGGACGGCTTACGTTGGGGGTTGGCATTGGCGGCGAGTTTCCGGTGGAGTTCGAGAACGCCGGGCTAAAGGTCAATCAACGGGGCAGCCGTACCAACGAGTGCCTCGAGCTACTGCGTCCCCTGTGGCGGGGTGAGACAGTATCCCACCAAGGCCGGCACTTCCGGCTGGAGGGCGCCGCGATAAATCCGCCGCCGGTACAAAAGCCCCATCCGCCGATTTGGGTATCCGGTAGGCGCGATGCGGCCATGCTCCGGGCGGCGCGTTATGGTGACGGTTGGCTGCCGTATTTCTACAGTCCGGACCGCTACAAAGACAGCGTGGCCAAAGTCACCCGGTTCGCTGAGGAGTTGGGCCGGGACTTGTCCGGTTTCCAGTGGGCCTGCTATCCCTACATAAGCATCTATCCCTCCGTTGAAGAGGCAGCGAACGTTGCTGCTCGGGAGTTGGGAGGTCAATACCTCTACGGTGGCGACTTCATCAATATCGTAAAGAACTACTGCTTGCTGGGGCCTGTGGAGCAGTGCATCGCTCGTCTTCAAGAGTACGTCGACGCCGGGGCCCGTTACTTCATTTTCGGCGTTTCGTGTCCCCCGGAAGACCGGGCCAGGCACTTGGAGACTATTGGCAAGGAGATTCTCCCTTATTTTCAACGCTGCCGGGCCCAAGCGGGTCCCTAGCGCCCAACTCTTTAGACCGGGGCAAATAGGGGTCTAATGAGGTTGCCGTGAGGAGTGTGGAAGAGGCCGCGTCCGTCGAATGCCCAAGCGGCGCTCCTCTTCCGGCAATATGTGTTCGCGGCGGCGGCGTCCCTTTAGCCGGGGCCAACTGGAACAATCCAAGACATTGATTGCTTCTTTGGGCTGGGTTACAATCGGCCATGGTGAATTCCGGCGTGCCGCTCTGAGAAGAGGGGAGGATATGAGCAGCCAACCCGACCCGCTCGGTCAGGCCGGCGTAACCGGCGACACGATCCTCGAAGCACAATTCGATCCAAAGATAATCCCCTACGGTCGATGGGCCGTGTCAGGGATTCTCGTCATTACTGTCGTGGGCATCCCATTCATCCCAATCTGGTTGCTGTTTAGCAAGTGGTACGGCCAGGAGTACCTGCGGCGCCTGTCGGCGAGGCTGACCACCCAGGCGTTGGAAGTGCGCAAGGGCGTGTTCTTCCGTACCGAGTCCACCATTCCCCTCAACCGGATTACGGACCTCCGCTTGCACGACGGGCCGTTGATGCGCTATTACGCTCTCGGCGGCCTAAAGGTGGAGACCGCGGGACAATCCGGAAGCAACTCCGGGAGCGAGGGAAACCTTATCGGCGTAGTAGACGCGGCCCATTTTCGCGATGCGGTCCTGTGCCAACGGCAGAAAGCCCTGAATGTCGAGTTGCCCGCGGACTCCCCTCCCTCCGGCGGCGCCCAAGGTGTAGAGGGTCTCTTAACCGAGATCCGAGACATCCTGGCCCGAATGGAGGCGAAGTAGCGGCAGTTGTTTGGAATAACCGCACTCCGCTGGCGGTGCGTCCGGAAGGACGATACGGGGCGGCCTTCACGATTTCTCCCGTATGGATTAAACGGCTACCTAGGTTCGAATTGCGGCGTGACGGCCCAAACATACGATAGGCGGGAGAATCATAAGGTGTGTTTACGTTAACTAATAGGATATAATTAGAAACCGCATACACGTATAATAGACACACGGCTCCGGTTGAGTTACTTTCCCAATAGGACTGTCAAGAGGTGGTCCCGGCGGTCTAATGGGGAGCATTGCCGGGGCGATATAACAATCCCCTGCGCTAGGAGGGGGTAATCATGTCCAAGACCAAACGAGTGGTGCTGCTCCAACCGGCGTCTACCGGCGGCAACTTCGAATATATTGCAATTCCTCGACAGGGAATGCTGTTCCTGTCCGGCGCGTTGGCCCAGTGGGAAGGCCCGTTCCAATACGAGCGGCTCATCTGGTTTGAAGACCGGTCCGGACCTATAGACCCGGACAAGGATCTGGAAGGCGTCGACGTCCTGTTGGTAACGGCGCTCATCAACGAGGCGCCCAGGGCCTACCAGGTTGCTCGCAGGGCCAAGCAGATCCACCCGGAGTTGATAGTCATCGGCGGCGGGCCCCAAATGAGTCCTCTGGCCGAGGAAGCCTTCGATTACGGTCACTTCGACGTCATAGTCCAGAGAGAAGGCGAAGACATCATCGGCCGGCTTTGCGACGTGATGTTGACCTACAGAGGTCCCCAACTTGACTCTTACTTGGAAAAGTTCCCCGGCATCAGCTACCGCCGGGATGGGCGCGTCGTACAGACGCGCCGGACCGGCCTGGTGGACCCAGACTTCGTGGACCTTCCCGACTTTCGCTCCATCAAAGACCTCACGCCGGCCAATCCCCTTGCCGGAGGGGTCCTGGAAACGGTCCGCGGCTGCACCGAAAAATGCACCTATTGCCAGGTCATTCAGCAGTTCTTGGGTTACCGGCTAGTGTCCAGAGAGACGGAAATCAAGCGGCTGCAACAACTTAGAAGCATGGCTGACGATGGCTTGATCCACTCCTCCCGGAGCGGCAGTTTCCAAATCTTCATTTCCGATGACCTCCACCCGCCTCCGATGCGGGCTGTCAAGTACCGGGATGAACGTTTGGCGCGGCTCAAAAGTTGGAAAGACCACACGGAAGGCATGAGCCTCATCTGCCAGGCCCGGACCGAAGTGGGCCATGATCCAGAGATGGCCGAAGCCATGCGCGAAGCCAACATCAAGATGCTTTACGTGGGAGTCGAATCGGATAACGCCGAAAACCTGAAGCTGGTGCGCAAGCGCCAAGAGCCCGGCCAAGCCCATAGCGACTTGGTCAGCCTCAAGAGCGACGGGTTCTCGGTGGTCGCTATGACCATCATCGGCCTCCCCTATGACACCGAAGAAAGCATCATGCAGATGGCCGACTGGGTAACGGAGATTAGCAACTATCAGACCGCCAACCTGCTCACGCCGCTGCCCGCAACTTCCAACTGGGACTCCCTGGCGCCCCTGAATGCCGAGGGCGGGTTGCTGCAAGAGGGCGAGATGCGGCCGTACCAGCTTTATACCGGCCGCCAGATGGTCCACTTTGACGAACGATGGACGATGGAGGAGAGCCGGGACCTGTTCGACCGATATACCGCCAAACTCAGACCTGTCGACGACCTGTACGGGCGTATATTCCGCATCCTCAAGAGCTACCGGTTGCGCATGGCCGACACCGGTAAAGAGTCGGGAGAGGGCTTTAGCGTCCGAATCTCCGAGGCAACCGAGTTCCTTCGGGGCTGGTCCGCTCCGGTGTCCACCGTGGGTAAAGAAGCCGGTGAGAACGTATCTCAACGCGTCGGCGAGTTGGTGGAAACGCTGCGCGCCGTATCCCAACCTCTTGCTAACGTGCGGAAGGAAGTCGCTGAATCCGTGGGGACCCGGATGAGTGAGTTGACCGACTCGTTGAAAGCCCTGTCCGACCCGGTGACCACGGGCAGAACGGAATTGGCGGTCAACATCTCGGGGCGTATCACCGAACTTACCGAAATGCTCAATCGGGTGATGCTGGATCCTAAACAAAAGAGCGCCGCCCGCCAGTAGTCCCGTACCCTGTCGGGCCTAGCCGCGCCCGCGTCTTGTGATCGCAGAAGCTAAACCGTGGGCTGGGCCTGCGAGGCCGAGTCGGGCTAGGCCGCTTTGCCGGCGAGAAGCTGCTATACCTTGGGCCTGAAATTATCTTGGGCAAGCGTTAGCTTGCTACCAGTTGGACCAGTGTGTTCCGGCCCCGCCCCTTCGCGGCCACAGGAGCGAGAGGGCGGATTGGGCCGGATTATCTTGGACAGACCAGCCCTATTTCCCTTTCTCTCCGGTGGAATGAGGTTGCCTGAACATGGCTGACGACTACAACCGGCGCGTATTTGTTACCGGTGTCGGAGTAGTGAGTCCTTTGGGCTTGGATACGGCGTCCACCTGGAACGGCGTGGCCGAGGGGAGATCGGGAGTCGACTTCATAACGGCCTTCGACACGGAAGGTTTCGACACTAGGTTCGCCGCCGAGGTGAAGGGGTTTGACGCCGAGGACTACTTGGAGCGGAAAGACGCTCGACGCATGGACCGCTTCGCTCAGTTTGCCGCAGTTGCCGCTAAGGAAGCATGCCGGCAGGCCCGGTTGTCCCCGGAGAGCGCCGACCCTTACCAAATAGGGGTTATTGTTGGGAGCGGCATCGGCGGCATCATTACCCTCTCCCAACAATTCCAGGTGCTCAGCCAGCGCGGCCCCAAGCGGGTCAGCCCCTTTCTCATCCCGATGATGCTGGCGGATATGGCCTCCGCCCAAGTGTCGATGGTCACCGGGGCCATGGGCGCCAACTACTGTTTGGTGTCGTCCTGCTCCAGTGGCGCCGACGCCTTGGGGCAAGGGTGGGAAATGATACGCCGGGGCCAGCAGGAAGTGGTTCTTGCCGGGGGCAGCGAGGCGCCAATCTATCCGGTTACCGTCGCCGGATTCAACGCCTTGCGGGCCCTGTCTAGATTCAACGAGGACCCGAAGCGGGCCAGCAGGCCCTTCGACTTGGAACGCGACGGTTTCGTAATTGGCGAAGGCGCCGCTGTTCTGGTGCTGGAGAGCCGGGACAGCGCCGAACGGCGGGGGGTACCGGTGTTGGCGGAGCTGCGCGGTTACGCCGCCACTTCCGATGCCCATCACCTGACCGAGCCGGGGCCGACCGGGGAAAGCGCGGCCAAGGCAATGAAAATAGCGCTGCGGGCCTCGGGCCTCGGTCCATCTGACGTCGATTACCTCAACGCTCACGGAACGTCCACTCCTTTGAACGACCGCCAAGAGACCAAAGCCATCAAGCTGGCGCTGGGGGAGGACGCTTATCGTATCCCCATCAGCTCCAGCAAGTCTATGACCGGGCACCTCCTTGGTTCCGGCGGAGCGTTGGAAGCTGCCGTCTGCTTGATGGCCATGCAACATGGCGTTGTTCCGCCCACCACCAACTTGGCGGAACCTGACCCGGAGTGCGATTTGGACTACACGCCAAATCAAGCCCGCTCCGCGCCCCTCAACGTGGTTATGAGTAATTCCTTCGGGTTTGGCGGCCACAATTCGGTGCTGGTCTTTGCTAACCCCGACATGGGCGACTGAAGCCGCCGGCTATGGAGGGCGGCGCAAAACGATGGGACCTCCCGCCTCCCGCCGTTGACCATTCCCTGCCTCCCGACCTTCCTTCAGCCATAGTCAAGCTGTTGGTCCGGCGCAACATCGACACTGCCGATAAGCTGCGCGTCTTCCTCCATCCACCCCGGAGTTTGCCCTACGATCCTTTGCGCTTGGCTGGAATGGACCTAGCGCTCTCCAGGATATTCCGGGCAATAGACCGGCAAGAACAAGTGGGCGTCTTTGGGGATTTCGACGTAGACGGCGTGACCGGTTCAGCTGTCATTGCCGAAGGTTTGGAGCCCTTCGGCATCCGGGTCATCCCTTATTTGCCCCACCGCACGGAAGAGGGCCACGGCCTCTCGAATTCGGCCGTCGAGCGATTGGTCGACCAGGGCGTAAGCCTGATCGTCACCGTGGACTGTGGAGTAACCGCCTACGACGAAGTGCACCACGCCAAGCGGTTGGGCGCGGACGTAATCATTACCGACCACCATCTGCCCCAAACGGCGCTCCCGGACGCCGCCGCAATCATCAACCCCAAGCTTCCGGGCGGCGGCTACCCCTTCCACTCTCTGTGCGGGGCCGGACTAGCTTTCAAGCTGGTGCAGGGGGTCCACGACTTCTTCGGGCAGCCTTGGGACCGAAGCCTGCTGGAGTTGGCCGCCTTGGGCACCATCGCCGACCTAGTGCCGATGCTGGACGAGAACCGGTACCTGGTGGCGGAAGGAATAGCGGAAATGGCCCGCACCCGTCGTCCGGGGCTACAAGCCATGTACCGCCGGGCCGGCGTTTTGGGAGAGTTTCTTAGCGCGGAAGTCGTTGCCTACCAATTGGCGCCTCGACTCAACGCCGCCGGTCGGATGAGTCACGCTTTGGAAAGTTACCGCCTGCTTACCACCAAGTCGACCCAGGAGGCCGAATCCTTGGCGGATAAGCTGGAGGCGTTGAACCAGCAGCGGCGGCAGGTGACCGATGAAGCTATGGCCCAAGCCAACGAGGAAGTCCGTGCCTGGGCCGACGCCGGTCCATTGCCTCCGGTGCTGCTCGTTTCGGGTCCTGCCATTACCCGCGGTGTCGCCGGCTTGGTGGCAGGCCGGCTGGCTGAAAGCCACCATCGCCCTGCGGTGGCCCTGGCGGTGGATAACGACTACGCGGTCGGCAGCGGCCGGAGCATTCCGGAATTCGACATCTTTGCGGCCTTTAGCCAGTGTCAGGACCTGTTCCTTCGCTTTGGGGGCCATTCTCAAGCCGCCGGATTTACGGTGTCTACCGAGAACCTCCCCGCCTTGAAAGAGAGGTTGAATTCCGTCGCCGGGAATGCGTTGGAGGAGTGGGACTTACGTCCGGCTTTGGATATCGACGCGGAAATAGGTTTGGCGGAACTGAGCGGCGATGCTCTGAGTTGGCTCTCCACACTGGAGCCTTTTGGCCAAGACTATCCCCGCCCGGCGTTCTTGACTCGCGGCGCTCGCGTGTTGGAGGCCCGCCGCGTTGGCCGGGCCCAACAGCATCTGCGGCTGAAGATAGCGGACGGCGCCGGGAAGTGGACTGCTCTAGCGTTCAATCAATCGGAAGGATGGGTGGAAGGAACGGCGGCCGTGGACCTGGTATATTCCGTAAGCAGGGACCACTGGCAGGGGGAGGAGCAGCTAACTCTGAGGGTGCTGGACTTCCGGGCCGCCAGCTCTTAGGGGTTGGTCGCCGAGCCGGAGTGCGGAGATCGACCCGTTACGCGCCCGTCTTTGAGGCTCCGGCGGGTTGGGCCGGGGTCAACCCTTGCGGGGCTGGCGGACTCGGCGCCGCCGGCGCGTTGCCCGGACCGGCTCTTTCTTGAATGAGCCAAGATTGTACACCAACAGAGGAACGGTTACGGTAAGAACCACCAAAGCAATGATCTGGGCTTCGTTCAAGCCTCCATACTCGTTGAATTCGGCGCGCAGGAAGCTAAGGAAGAAGCGGCCCAAGGAGTAGGTAGCTAGGTAGAGAGCAAAGAACATGCCGTCGACCTTTAGCTTGTTCCTAAGCGGCCAGAGCACGGCGAGAATGGCCAAGTCCATCAGCAGTTCGTAAGCCACCGCGGGGTGGGTGGGTGGACGGCCCGCGCCGGGACTCTCCGGGTGGCTGTAGACTACCGCCCATGGCAAACTGGAAGGGTCCGCGAAGTGTTCTCCGTTGATGACGTCGCCGACGCGGCCAATGGCTTGGGAGATCAGCATGGCCGGAGCGGCAATGTCCGCCAAGCGGCCCACGCTGGGTAGGGGAGCTTTCTTCGGCTCACCCAGAAACCTGAAGTAGCGCCCCCAAAGTCCCAGGAACCAAGCCGAATTACGAGTGACCATGTACATGGCGGCGCTAATGAAACCACCCAGGATAGCCCCGTAGATGGTCACGCCGCCTTGCCAGATGTATACCACCTGTATCGGATCGGACCCGTACACGTCTCCCCATTGGTCTATAACGTGGAGCAACCGGGCCCCGATCACCCCGCCAACGATGGCCCACACCGCCACGGAGTAAATAGCGTCGGCCGACAGCCCTTCCCGCGTACCCCATCGCGTAACTAAAATTACTGATACCGCCACCGCGACGAAGGTCAATAGCCCGTGCCAAGAAAGGGAAAAAGCTCCCAAGTCGAAGTCGGGGTCCATTCCAATTGTGATGGCGGCTAATACTTCCATCGATCGACCTGTGATTAACCTAAGAATAAGCCAGAATAAGCCGGGTTTATTGCCGGATGGTCCGGGCCTTTATCGTATGGTGGGCCGGATCGGGTCATGCCCCGGCCGGTCAGTCCACCGCCGGCGGCCCCTGGGCGGTGGTATGCACAAGGTATACTTCAACGCCGTAAGGGCGCAAGGCCTGAGCGAACCGTTGATACTCACTTTCGTTAGACGGCAGGCTGAACATGGCCGGACCAGCTCCGGCAAGGTGAAACCGGTCGGGGGCCCAGTCCCTCAAAGTAAGCCGCAACCAGCCCAGGTCCAAGAAGGCTTGCGCCGCAACGTCTTCGAACACATTCTGGATCAAACCCGACACCGATTCCACCAAGAATTGACCCCCGGCCAGGATTTCTACTACCCGGCGGGTTATGCCGCCGTCGCTGAAGTGGGAAGGGGTCAAACGGGAGTACAACGCGGCCGTTTTGTTCGGCAACGTGGTACGAGGGCAAACCAGGGTTACCGGTACCCGCGGAAGGGTGGGCAACGGAGCAATTTGCTCTCCACGGCCTTGGGCTAGGGCTGTGCCCCCCCAAAGAAAGAACGCTACGTCGGACCCCAGTCCCGCCGCCACGCCGGCCAACTCCTCGGTGGTCATGCCCAATCCCCAGAGCCGGTTCAAGGCTACCAAGGCGGCGGCGGCGTCGCTGCTGCCCCCGCCCAACCCCATGCCTATCGGTATGCGCTTTTGAATCCGGATGCGGGCTTTCGGTTGAACGCTCGCATGTTGGGCCAGTCTCTCCGCCGCCTTCCAGACCAAGTTTGCAGGCCCGTCCAATGATGGATCGTCGCACTGCACCCGCAGGGCCGGCGCGGGCACGACTTCGATACGGTCCGCTAGGTCGATGGTCTGGAGGATGGTCTTGACCTCGTGGTAGCCATCGTCCCGCCGTCCCACTACCTCAAGGGTGAGGTTGAGCTTGGCAAAGGCCAGGGTTTCCAATCTTCTCCTGTGACTCCCGAAGGCTGGGCAGCAAGGCCCCCTCCGCTTTTTCTTGCGACTCCCAAGCGTTGTGCAGCAAGGCCCACTCCTCCAGAGAGAGGGTTGACGGCCTTCTGCTGCCGTCTATGCCCAGGCCCTCCAATAGACGGGCGATGGCGCCGGGGGGCGCCCCTTGGCCGTGGGCCAGCGAGTTGCGCAATTGCTTTCTGGGCGAGGCGAACCCGGCACGGACCAAGGAAAAGAACGCATCCGCGCCACTTACCCCCACCGCGGGAGCGGGCCTGATGTCCAAGCGGACCACCGCCGACCGCACCTTGGGTGGGGGACGGAAAGCCCGGGGAGGCACGGAGCAGACCACTTTAGGTTGGGCATAGTACTGGACGGCCACGGAAAGGAACCCCATGCCGCCGGGACCCGCAGCCATGGAGCGGGCTACCTCCTCTTGTAGGGTCACTACCATAATGGTCGGCGGGTATGAGGACTCCAGGAAACGCCTGACGATGGGGTTGGCCGCGTAGTAGGGCAGATTGCCCAAGACCTTGTACTCAGCTTTTGGGCCCAGCAACCGGAGTAGGTCAACAGTGCGGGCGTCTTCCTCGATCACCCTCAGATTGGCCGGCTCGCCCAACCGATGGGCTAATGACGCTGCCAGGCGGCGGTCCAGCTCGATAGCAACGACTTGAGCGCCCTGATCGATTAGCCTCCGGGTCAAGGCGCCCTCTCCTGGGCCGATCTCCACCACTAGTTCGCCGGCAGTAATTTCTGCGGCTTTGACAATTCGAGAGAGCACCCGGCCGTCTGACAGGAAGTGTTGGCCCAAACGTTTGCGAGGCCTGGTCCGCTGTGCCGGGCGTGTGTTCACTAGGTCCTGATAATGCGAGTTTGCCGGGCGGCGGGCTGTTTTGAGGCCGCGCACCGCCCTTCGACGTCGACCGTTGAGCATGTCCTGAGACGTGACTCCGGTCAGGCACTCCCACGGCGCCCGCAGAGCCTTGCTGACCGTTGCTTCCTTCCGGACCTGGCGGGGTTCACAAGTCTACGCCGCGTGGGACCAAACCTTCAGCGTCATCATCCCAAGATATAGGCCCAAAAGCGCCGCCTGGGGGAGGAATTCAACCCCGCTGTAGCGGATTGCGAGTTCAGGGCACCGCTAGCTCCCCGTCTAGCACGGCCTCAGTGCTATGGTAGGCCAGCGCCGTAACCCTGTCAAATTACCAGGCCGAAAATACCGTCCAACAATGCCAAATAATCGCATCGGGTGGCGCAAGGCGCAGCCTCTACTGGCAGGTCCCATTTTCATGTTAACCTCCCAAGCGAGTTGAGACCGGCGCCGCTGAAGGGTGAAACCGGTATTTCCCGAGCAACCACATCAAAACGTAGGGACCGGTTTCAAACCGGCCCGTCCCCAAAAATGAAACCAATATTTCCCGTGGCACCATGTGGGAATCGAAACGGCCCAGGAGGGAAGCAATTTAGCCCCCCGTGCACTCGTGTTGATTCACCTGGGGCTGGGTGGTAGAATGGCGCTGGCCGGAGCGCCAGCAATGGACATACGAAAGGCTGTCATACCTGCTGCCGGACTAGGTACCAGGTTCCTGCCAGTCACCAAGTCTGTCCCCAAGGAACTCCTGCCGATCCTCGACAAACCTATGCTCCAATACGTGGTGGAAGAGGCGGCGGAAGCGGGGATAGAGCAAGTAATAATCGTTACCTCCCCCGGTAAAGAGTCCATCGCCTCCTATTTCCAGCGTCAACCCGACTTGGAGCGGCGCTTGAGCGCTTCCGGGGCGGCCGGTCTGTTGAAAAAAGTAGCTTACGCTACCGGTCTGGCTGAAGTCTCCTTCGTGATTCAAGAGAAGCCCATCGGGCTGGGCCACGCCATCCTCACCGCCCGGGAGGCCGTGGCGGGGGAACCATTCGTAGTGATACTACCCGACGACATAATCGCCGCCACCCCCGGTGTGGTCAGTCGAATGGCGGCGATTGCCCAGAGGCTCGGCGCCGGTGTGGTGGCTGTCGAGTCCATGCCCTGGGAGCGGCTCCAAAGCTACGGAGTGGTGGATGTTACCGGAGTTGAGGACCGGGTGCACCGGGTCCACGGCATGGTGGAGAAACCGGACCCGGAGCACGCGCCGTCGAACCTGGCTGTGGTGGGCCGCTACGTGCTCCCGCCGGAGATTTTCGACTGCTTGCAACGGACTACCCCCGGCGCCAACGGAGAGATACAGTTGACCGACGGACTCGTCTCGTTGCTGGGCAGCCGGGAGTTGTACGCCTACGAGTTCGAGGGGCGGCGGTATGACGGCGGCACTCCTTTGGGGTTGTTGCGGGCCTCCTTGGAGTTTGGCATGGACCGGGAAGACACTAGAGACGCGGTCAAGTCGCTGCTTGAAAGCATTAACGTCTAGTAAGCTCGACGAGGCTCCGGCCCGGCAAAACTCCAAGAGGAAGTAGGGTACCGACCCTGGGACGGCTGAATGGGCCGGGCGCCGCCGAGATAGCTGGGCCGAGATATTCGACGACACGCCCATTGGTTTCGGCGCCCGATACGTCAGCCTAGCCTTAGATTGCGAGGAAGCCTATGGCCAGCGGTGGAGAGAGCCATGTGGAAAAAGCCCGGGGCCTCCGCGACGAGTTGCTGGGGCTCATGGATGGAATGGACTACTGCCTCGACTGGAAGCCCGATCCTTCCGAGTGGTCGGCGCGGCAGGTGGTCTACCACGTACTTGATACCCCGCCCGGCGGACTTAACCAGATGCTCTGGGGCGTACTGTCAGGGGAGCTTCAGGAGATTGACCTTTGGGCGAATCGGGACAACATCACCCCGGACCGGCTCTCCTACGACATCGAGCAGATTAGAGAGGACATCTCTGAGTTCTTCAGGGACATGGAAGTAGCCATCGATTCGGCCGCTCCTCATGAGTTGGAGGACAAGTCGGTCCTGGTCCATTTCAAGTCCCGGGACGCCGACGAAGAGAGGACCTTGCAAGCGATGCTGGAGGGGGCGTTGGGCCGCCACTGGCAAGACCACTTGAGCCAGATACGGGAGTTGCGAGAGGCGCTGGGGGTTTAGTCGTCAGGGGTTTAGTAGCGCCCCTGGGTAAAGTTAACCGCGTTTCTCCGGTCGCCCGGCATATCATTGCCCGCCTTCACTGGGGCGCCGTACCGGTTACCCGTCGCCGCCCAGTTTGAGCAGGGTCATAAAAGCCTCTTGGGGAATCTCAACGCGGCCCACCATCTTCAACCGGCGCTTGCCTTCTCGCTGCCTTTCCAGCAGTTTGCGCTTCCGGGTTACGTCTCCCCCGTAGCACTTGGCCAAAACGTCCTTGCGCAGAGCGCGCACCGTCTCCCGGGCTATGACCCGGTTGCCGATGGCTGCCTGGATGGGGACCTCGAATAGCTGGCGAGGGATGGTATCCCGGAGCCTTTCGACCAGCGCCCTTCCCTGAGCGGATGCTTGGTCCCGGTGCAGGATCATCGATAACGCTTCCACCGGATGGTGATTGACCAAGATATCAACCTTCACCAAGGGCGCCGGCTTGTATTTGGCCAATGTGTAGTCCATGGAAGCATACCCTTGGGTACGGGACTTTAGCTGGTTATAGAAGTCGGCCAGCATCTCCACCAACGGCATGGTATATTCCATGACCACCCGGTCTTGGACCGGGCTGGCGCCTTCGTCAGCCCCCGAGTCCGCGCCGCTTTGGAGGTATTCCATGCGCAGGAACTCGGAACGGCGCGAGTGCATCATCTCCATGATTGCGCCCACGTGGCGGCTGGGGGCCACGATGGTCAAGTTCAGCACCGGCTCCAGAATTTCCCGGACGGCGTTGGGCGGGGGCAGCTTCGATGGGCTGTCCACTTCGAGGGTCTCGCCGTCCGTGGACACGACTTGATAGGCCACACTGGGGGCGGTGGCAATAATGTCCAAGTCGTATTCCCGCTCCAGCCGCTCTTGGACTATCTCCAAGTGCATCAGGCCTAGAAAGCCGCAGCGGTAGCCAAAGCCGAGGGCAGTGCTATTCTCAGGTTCGATGGTCAACGCCGAATCGTTTAGTCGCAGTTTTTCGAGAGCGGCCCGCAGGTCGCCATAGTCTTCCCCGTCCGAAGGATAGATACCCGCGAAGACCATCGGCTTTAGGGGCACGTAGCCGGGCAGCGGCTCCGAGGCCGGCCCCTTGTCGCTGGTCAAAGTGTCTCCCACGTCGCACTCCCGGACGTCCTTGAAGCCGGTAGCAATGTATCCCACCTGTCCCGCTTGAAGAACGTCCACCGGCTTGGGGTCCGGCGCAAAAACTCCCACCTCCACCACTTCCGTTACTTTGCCGGTAGACATAACCTGGATACGTTCGTTCTTTACTACTTCACCGTCTTGGACCCGTATGTAAGTTATGATGCCCTTGTATGGGTTGTAGAGCGAGTCGAACACCAGGGTCCTCAGGGGGCCTTGAATCTCGCCCGAGGGCGGCGGGATTCGCGCTACGACGGCATCGAGGACTTCTTGAGCGCCGGTCCCGTCCTTGGCCGAGACGAACAGTATCTCTTCCTCGTGGAACCCAAACACCTGCCGCAGTTCCGACGCCACCCGTTGAGGCTCGGCTTGGGGAAGGTCCACTTTGTTGACCACGGGCAGTAGGTCTAGGTTATACTCCAAAGCCAGCAGGGTGTTGGCGATTGTTTGGGCTTCAACGCCTTGGCTGGCGTCCACTACCAGGATTGCCCCTTCGCAGGCGGCCAGAGCCCGGGAAACTTCGTAGCTGAAGTCCACGTGGCCTGGAGTGTCGATAAGGTTTAGCTGATATTCCCGGCCATCGGCAGCGCGATGGGACATGGTCACCGCTTTGCCCTTGATGGTGATGCCCCGCTCCCGCTCCAACTCCATCCGGTCGAGAAACTGGGCCTTCATGTCTTGCAGGCGGACGGTGCCGGTCAACTCCAGGAACCTGTCCGCTAGGGTGGACTTGCCGTGGTCGATGTGGGCAATGATGCAAAAGTTGCGGATTAGCGCTAGTTCCATGCGAGGGCTAGATCGACCCGTATCCTTCAGCCTTTATGCAGCCGGCCCAGTGCCCCGGCTTCACTTCCCGCATCTCCGGCTTCACTTTGGAACACTCTTCCGTGGCGATGGGGCAACGGGGGTGGAACACGCACCCCGAGGGAGGGTTCAATGGACTGGGGACCTCTCCGGTGAGCAAGACGCGTTCCCGTTGCGAGTCGATCACCGGGTCCGGGATGGGCACCGCCGAGAGTAGGGCTTGGGTGTAGGGGTGGACGGGATCGACGTAGATGTCGTTCCGCTCCGCCAGTTCCACCATGTGGCCCAAGTACATCACGCCGACCCGGTCGCTTATGTGCCGCACCACCGATAGGTCGTGGGCAATGAATAAGTAGGTGAGATCGAACCGGTCCTGCAAGTCCTCCAACAAGTTGATGATCTGGGCCTGGATGGACACGTCCAAGGCGGAGACCGGCTCGTCGGCGACGATGAACTTTGGCCCCACCGACAGGGCCCGGGCGACGCCAATGCGCTGCCGCTGGCCGCCGCTGAACTCGTGGGGGAACCGGTCGGCCATGTAAGGGTTCAATCCGACGTTTTCCAGGAGGTAGGCCACCCGCTCCTGGTACTCTCCTTTGCTGCTTACCAGGCCGTGGACCGTCAAGGGCTCGCCTATGATGTTACCGGCAGTCATGCGGGGGTTGAGGGAACTGTAAGGGTCTTGGAAGATTACTTGCATCTCCCGGCGCATGCTTCGCATCTGCTTGGAGTTAAGGCGGCCCAGGTTCTGCCCATCGAAGAAAATTTGCCCCGACGTGGGCCGGTAGAGTTGGAGAATGCAACGGCCGGTGGTGGTCTTCCCGCAGCCGCTTTCTCCAACCAGTCCCAGGGTCTCGCCCTTGCGTACGGAAAAGCTGACGTCGTCCACCGCTTTGATGTGGGCCACGGCGCGTTGGAAGAACAACCCGCTGGTCACGGGAAAGTACATCTTCAAGTTTCTTACGTCCAAGATGGCGTCCCCGTTTGGTGGCGGGGCGCCCCTTGGTGATTGGGTGTCAGCTATAGTAGACATAGCTAGATGCTCTCCCTGGCCTCTTCGTGAAGGGATTCCGTTTCGGATGCTGCTGATGCGCCGATGCCGTGTTGCACCTGCCTTCCGTTGCCAGCCTGGGATTTAGCCTGAAGCTCTAGGGCGGCGGCCCCCAAAGCATCGGCTTGCCAGCAGGCCGACCAGTGGCCTTCACCGGCCCGCATCAAGGGCGGCGCCTCGGCACCGCACTTTTCGACAGCCCAACGGCACCGGGAACGAAAGGAGCAGCCCTCCGGCAAATTTATTAGGTCCGGGGGTTGGCCCTCGATGGGCTCCAGCTTGGAACGGCGGGGCTGGTCCAGCCGGGGCACGGACTTCAGCAGCCCGACAGTGTACGGGTGCCGGGGGTTGCTATATATCTCTTGCGCCGAACCTCGCTCGATTATCTTCCCGGCATACATGATGTTGACCCGGTCGGCGTAGCGGGCGACGACCCCCAGGTTGTGGGTGATCACGATAAGAGCAACCCCGAACTCCACGGTGAGGGACTTCATCAACTCCAGGATTTGGGCTTGAATCGTTACGTCCAAGGCCGTGGTCGGCTCGTCGGCAATAATCAGCCTGGGGCTGCAACTCAAGGCCATGGCAATCATTACCCGCTGCCGCATCCCGCCGCTGAACTGGTGGGGGTACTGCCCGATGCGGTGCGCCGGGTCGGGAATTCCCACCCTGGCCATGAGGTCCACCCCTTCCCGCCGGGCCTCTCGCCGGGGCAATCCTTTGTGCACCTGAAGGGTCTCCGTAAGCTGCCGCTCTATAGTGAGCACAGGGTTCAACGACGTCATCGGCTCTTGAAAGATCATGGCCATCTTGCCGCCGCGGATACGGCGCATATCGTCGGGGTCGATCTTCAAGATGTCTTGGCCGTCGAACAGCACCTCGCCATCGACGGTTTTCCCCGGAGGATCGGGTATCAAACGCATCAAGGACAAAGCGGTGACGCTCTTTCCGCAGCCGCTCTCCCCCACCAAGCCAAGGGTTTGGCCCTCCTCTAGCTCGTAGCTGATCCCGTCGACCGCCTTTACCACTCCCTCAGAGGTGAAGAAGTGGGTCTTGAGGTCTCTTACTTCAAGGAGTGAAGCCAATAGGCCTCCATCGCCGTTTTGGAACCCCATCTAGTCTACGTACATTCGGCCGCATATTCAACGGTGGGGGAAGGACGGGCCGGGGGAATAGTATTACTTAACCTGACGGGCAAGTTTTTCAGGCTGCGGATTGGATTGCCAGCGCGACAACGCCTTCATCGGATATGACCCGTCTTCAACGAGAGAAATGGAGGGTGATTGGCCCGCCGCGGCGGGCCATAGCCATTGCTGTGGAGTACGCCGGCGGACGATGTTCCGGCTTTAATCATTCGGCAAGACCCAGCGCCTTATGGCCTCTTGGCGCCGTCTGTCATAGGGACTTGACGGCGTTTTCGATGGCCGCCGTTGCGTCCTGATAGTCCGTTCCCAGCGAGAAGGTCAACGGCTCTCCCAAGCGGACCTCGACCCTACCCCGCTGGAGGACGGGGAATCGCGCGGGGAAGCCCAGCCTGTGGATGTATAGGCGCAGCGGTACTACGGGAATTCGTCCCTCGACGGCGACGAGGCCGGTACCGTTCAGGAAGGGCTTGATCGGTCCCCCGACGGTGAGTTCGCCTTCCGGATATATCAGGACCGACCAGCCGTTGTCCATGATCTTCCCCATGTTTTCGAGGCTGGGCCTCACCGACCCCTCCTTAGCCAGCGGGAAGGCGTTGCCCAGTAGGGGGTTCATGATCCACCAGACCGGGTTCTTCCAGAGATCGGCGGCCCCTGCCACTGCCATTCGGCGCCGCCACTTGACGGGGACCGCTTTGATGATCAGCGGGTTATCCAAGCCGAGGTTGTGGTTGGACGCGAAGAGGACCGGACCGGTGATGCCTTCCAGGTTCTCGCCGCCCGCCACCTTCAGCCCATAGGGGAGGCTGACGAGGGGGAAGACGACCGCCCGCTGGAGGAACCCGCGAAGGATACGACACCACCATTGCATGCCCCACCCTGGAAAGCTCAGCACCGGCGGGTTCCTCGACCCCTCTTCCACGACAGCCGCCAGCCGCCGCACCGTCATTTCCGGGCTCAACTGGCTTTCATCTAAATAGATACCCAGTTCCGCCTCTATTGCCGACAGCAACTCGACGCGGCCAAGAGAGTCGAGGTTCAGGTCGCCGCCGAGGGTTGCCTCGTCCCGTATCTCTCCGACGCCTCGTTTGCTCACGTCTCCAACGATGTGGAGCAGGCTCCTTGCCCCGCCTGCTGGGCTGCCGCCGACGGAAGATACGGCAGCACTATCCGGCTGTATCTTCCCGAGAATCGTATCGATGACCACCCTTTTCTTTACTTTGAGGGTGTGAGTGCGGGGAAAGTCGTCGTCGGCCCAAACGGTGAAGCCCCGTATCCTCTGCTGCTCCGCCAGTTGGCCGTTTGTCCAGGAAACAACCTCCTGGGCTGTGTCGGGGTTGTCCAGAATCAAGGCCGCGTGCACCTCAACGGACGAGCCTTTCTCCAGCCCCACTACGGCCGCATCCGTAACGTTTGGGTGTTTCGCCAGCACCGCTTGGATGTCCTCGGGGAAGACATTTTGGCCGCTGGGAAGAACGATCATGTCCTTTTTCCGGCCCTGGATATGCAGGAACCCCTCATCGTCGAAGAACCCTAGGTCCCCCGTCATGTACCAATCTCCGTCGAAGGCCGCCGCAGTCTCCTCGGGCGCACGCCAGTAACCCGGGCTGATGTTGGCCCCGCGCACCAGGATCTCGCCCTCGCCGCTGATCTTTACCTCTACGTTGGGCAGCGGGCGGCCGGTGGAGTCGAGGCGGCGTTCTCGCAAGCTGTGGTTGCTGATGACGGGGGACGCCTCGGTGGTACCATAGCCTTGGATGACCTTGATTCCCAGCAGCTCCCACTTGCGCCCCAGCTCCTGGTCCAGCGCCGCTCCTCCCGACACGATGAAGTCGAGCTTTCCGCCAAACTGCTTGTGGACCCGGCGGAACAGAAAGCGTCTCAGGGGAAAGGGTGTGGCCCCGGCTATTTTGAGAAGCCGGCTCCAGAGAGCTTCCCTTCCCTGCCGTTTCACCTCTCGCTCTATCCCGTTCATCAGCAGTTCCAGCGCCTGAGGAACGAGAAGCATGATGGTTATTCTGCGCTCACGCATCGTCCGGGCCAGGACAGTGGGCTGGCGGCTGGTGGGATATGTGACGCTGGCGCCGTGGTACAACACGATGAAGAGTCCGCCCATCTGCTCGTACATGTGACTGAGGGGAAGGATGGACAGGAGCCGGCTCGAGGGGTAGCAGGAGATGTACTGGGATATCCCCTCTATGTTCGCCGTCAGGTTTCGGTGGGTAATCATGGCGCCCTTTGGGTCGCCCGTCGTGCCGGAGGTGAACATGATCTCGGCAAGGTCGTCCGGGGCGATGTCCACGGCCTCCGGCTGGGGCAAACCCTTGATGGAGGCCTCCAACTCCTCGAAAGTAATTTCGGGGGCCCCCAGGTCCACCTCGTTCTTCGGAGTGAACTGGGACGTGAAAGCCAGCTTCGGCTCGGTCCTGGATACCACCCTTGCCACGTAGTCGGGCGCACTGCGAAGGTCTAAGGGAACTAATACGGCTCCCGCTCTAATACACCCGAAGAAAATAAGCACCCAGTGGGGAGAATTGGGACCCCATAGGATGACCCGGTCCTCCTTTGTCACACCCCGGCGTTGGAGAAGGGTTGAAACTTGGCCTGACTCGTTCCACAGCCGGGAGTAGCTCCAGCGCTGGTACCGAAATGCCGGCTTGAACAGGAGAGCATCACGGGACCCGTACCTCTCGACTGCTCCCCGGAGAAAGTCTACGACGGTTTCACCCACCGGCGCGCCGGACAAACGAGCGTTTTTCATAGCAACCTCCTAGCCGCTGCGGGCGAACTTGTATGGCGGCTCGTCTCCAACGATGGCGGCCCCTTTGTACGGAAGGTAGAGGCCAATGTTGTCCTCGGCGTGTCCGCGAAAGTGGACCACCCGCGCTTCGGCGTCGAAGGAAATACCGTTCAGCGCTGGTGTTGGTGCGGTAGACGGCTCCCGCCGGGAGCCTCCTGGTCCTCCATTCAACACCCAGGCTGTCCAGGGTGCCCGCAGCAGCCGCGCCAGCGCCTAACTCTAAGCAGCAGATTCCGGGGCACCAGCCACAGGCGGGCGTACCATGGCCCGGGAGCCGTCCACAGGATGCTCAGGAATGTCCGTATTGCGGAGATCACGTCAAGCAGTATATCAAAGGATGGGGAGGCATTGACCGGCAAGCCGCGAGTTCCCCAGCCCGTGCGGGATAGGCCCCTTTACAGCGCAGTTGGAGGAAAGGCAATATAGAGAGGGTTGGTTGCATCGAGATTTCATCTCGCACGAGGGAATGTTGAGCGGTCGCCGGCCGAATTTGCGAGAAACTCCGGATATGAAACTCTCTGACTTGGACGGTCTACCCTTCTGCACGGGACGGGTCGCTTCCGCCTACGCGCCTTAGTCTGACTATATATGGCTAGGACCGGGTTGGCGCGCGCCCTACGCTGATAAACACCCTCCAAGAGATTTCCGGGTTCAAAGCCCGAGGGGAACTGTCACATGGCTACGATTACCTTGGATTCCGGGGCAACATTTAGGGTTGCGGACGTCTTGTTTGACTTCATGCGGGACGAAGCTTTACCCGGTTCAAAGTGGACGCCGGAAGAAGTGTTTCGATTGTTGGGCCGCTTGGTGGAGGAGTTCGAACCGAAGAACCGGGAGCTTTTGGCCAAGCGGGATGAAGTCCAGCGGAGAATCGACGATTACTTCATCGCCAAGCGGGCGGGTGGGTGGCGCCCCGCGCAAGAATCTGCCGAAGAAGAAGCTTTGGACTTGGAGAGGTTCCTGATCGAGATAGGCTACTTGGAAGCCGAACCAGACACCGGATTCACCATGACGACCCCCCAATTAGACCCGGAGATGGACCAGAACGGACCTGAGTTGGTTACGCCGGTGACTAACGCCAGCATGGGCGTCGGGGGAGCCAACGCCCGCTGGGGGAGTTTGTACGACGCCTACTATTTGAGTGACATACATCCGGAAATCGACCGGGAAACCCAACAGCCCGCGCGCCTGCGGATGACCGTAGAGGAGACCAACAGGTTCTTGGACCAATACGTTGCCCGGTGGGATGAAGGCGCGGGCTTCGACGACAACACCTCCTTCAAGGTGGTGTGGAACAACCGGGGAAGGTACGAGCTGAGAGGCCTGCTTTCCGGCGGTGAAGAAGTCGGCTTGCGGAACCCGGAGAAATTCGTCGGGTTCAATTGGGACGAGAACCAGCAACTGACGGAGTTCCTTCTGGAGAACAACGGGCTTAGGATACAGTTCCAGCTATATGAAGGAGGCCGGGTCCACCCGGACATCGGCCAATTCAAAGACTTGATCGTCGAGTCCGCCGTCACCAATATCGTGGATTTCGAGGATGCGGTGGCCATCGTAGATGCCGAAGATATGGTCGTGGGCCTGCGCAACTACTTGGGTTTGATGAGGGGGGGCCTTTACGCCTTCGGCTCTCGGGGGAATCTGAAGACGATTAATTCCGACAAGACCTGCTTGGACGTATTTGGGCGGCCCAAATCGCTCAAAGGCACTAGCTTGATGTCGGTGAGAAACGTTTCCTTGCACCTATACACCGACATGGCGCAGCTGGACGGCCAAGAGATTCCGGAGAGGATTCTTGGAGTTTTTCTGACCACTTTGATTGCGTCCATTCACGATAACGGCTCCAACGGAGAGGAACGGCGCGCCGGGCAAGGGGAAGGCCGGATGCCGGCCCGCGGCCCGAATAGCAGTAAGGGCTACGTCTACCAAGTGACTCCAAAGTTGCAAACCAGGGAAGAAGTAGCTGAGCAGGTACGGTTCTTTGAGGCAATCGAGACCGCGTTGGACCTGCCCAAGGGCGCTATCCTCATCGGTATCATGAATGAAGAACTGGGGATGACGCTACAACTCACCGAGTCCCTCATGGCGGCCCGAAGCCGCACCTTTTTCATCAACACCGGATTCCTGGACAGGACGGGATCACAAATCCGAGTGCAGATGCACGCCGGGCCGGTTGACCTCAGGGACGACCTCACCCAGGAGACCTACAATACCAGCTATGAGTTGCACAACGTGGACGTGGGGATTCAGGCGGGAGTCCATAAACACGGCAAGATAGGCAAGGGAATGCAGGTCAGAAACCGGGCGATAGCCGAAATGCTGGAGAAGAAAATCGACCACCCCAGGGGCGGCGCCAACACCGCTTGGGTTCCCGCCCCGTATCCCAGCGACATACACGCGATGCACTACCACATGATCGACGTCGACCAAGTCCAAAGGACCATGGAAGACTCGCCTCCCCGTAACGTGCCCCGGCGGGTCCTGCTCGCGTTTCCCTTGTTGGACCAACGGAAGCTCGGCCTGCCCGGGGCCAAACGGAACCTCCTTTTGCGCTACGTCCATAGCATGATGGCTTACGTGGCGCCCTGGGTCCACGAGGGAATCGGGTGTACCGGCGTACTTAACTTTGATCAAATCGAGGAGATGAAGGACAGGGCCACTGAAAGAATCGACAGTGCCCTGATAGCCAACTGGAAGCTCCACAATGTAATCACACAGCAAGAGATCGAGGGCGCCCTGAGGGAGGCGGCCGGGATTGTCGACGAGCAAAACTCGACGAATCCCGGACATATGTCTATGACCGATACCCAGGAGAAGCGGGACAACCTGTTGACCGAACCGGCGGCGATGGCGGTCTTACAGATCATCGAAGAGGCGCTTTCTTCCAGTGGTTCCTACGTGGAACCGGCCCTCTTCGAGAACCGCAAGAAATTCAAAGCGGGCGAACATTAGGGACCGGGCGGGTTCATTTATCCCGGAAGGGTGGGAACCCCGCCGGAGAGGGTAGGTCAAATCGGTTGCGAATTGTCTCCTATCGCTCGCATCCTCACGTTGACTTCGAGGGAACTCCCCACGCCGCCCACTAGGACACCGCGAGTAGGGGCCGTGTCCTGATAGTCCCGGCCCACCGCGATGCGCACGTACCGCTCGTCGACAAAGCCCCGGTTGGTGGGGTCGAAGGCGACCCAGCCCAGGTCGGGAAGCCGGCATTCGACCCATGCGTGGCTGGCCGATTCTGGCGCCTGCCTGCCGGTCTCGCTGAAGCATACGTAGCCCGAAACGTAGCGGGCGGGCACACCCCAGGAGCGCGCAATAGCGATCATGACGTGGGCGTAGTCCTGGCATACCCCCTGGCCGGACTCCAAGATATCGTCTATGGGGGAGACCGCCGACGTGCTTCCGGGGACGTATTCGAAGCTGTGATGGAGGGTGTCCGAGAGCCGCCGCAATGATTCCACCGGGTCCTCTCCCGGCATGAGGCCCAGACGGTCGACGAAGTTAGTGAGAGCGGGCGACGGCCCGGTCAGCGCGCTGGCGTGGGTGAAGTCCCAGTAAACAAAGGACTCCGTCCACGAGCGTACCTCTTTCCAAGACTGTGCGCCGGAGGAGTGGGGGGCCGGGGTGATGCGTGACGTTTCCACCGTGGAGCGCGCGGTAATCTCCAAGCCTTGGTGCTCCCGGTGGATGTTGAGGACGTGCTTCGTGTTGCCGAAGCTATCCCGCTCGTCATTCAGGGAGGCGTCGGGGACCGTAGAAACTTCGAAGCGCAGGAGCCGCTGGCCGGAGTCATCGCTCGGCTTCAGGCAGAGGGACATCACGCAGTTCCGCATGGGGGATGCGTAGAGGTATCGGGAGACGTGCTCGATCTCGTATCGCATCGTAACCGTCGCGGCGTCAGCGTGTGGGGAAGTCTTCCAGGTGATAATCGAAATGGGTGGCGGCGACAAGGTCGTGAAGCTCCCTGGAGTGGCCCCGCACCTGCCGCAGAAACGCTTCGGGGCCTTCCCGGTCCGGCCACTGGCAATGAATCAGGGTGCTCAGGCGGTCTGCCAGCCGTCTGGTTGCGGCGCTTGAATCCGCGTTTGGGCCGGGGTCCAGCCCGGCAAGCTCCGCCGCCGCCATGTCCAGCGACTTGCAGAGGGAGTTGGGGAGCAGGGGGTCGGTAACCAGCAGGTCGAGTACCCGGTCCGGGTGCACCTCGACGCCGTACCTGCGGTTGTACGCCTCCAAAGCGTGGTAGGCCCGCAGCAGGCCCGTCCAGTCGCCGTCGGAGTCCTCTCTACCCCTCGTTTCGGAGATCTGGACCAGCAGGAGGTCCGCCGAGAGTTGGGCGCGCTCTATGAACTGCCCAAACTGCATGAAGCGCCAGCCGTCGTCGCGGTACATAGTAGCCCCGGCCACGCCGGTAAAGGTATTGATCTCCGTCACCATTTCCGCGTAGAAGTTCTCCGGGGAGGCCGTCCATATGTCCGGTATGCGCAGCTTCTGGACCTGCAGGTAGGTCAGATTCAGGGAGGTCCACATCTCGGCGCTGATGCAGTGGCGCATCTGGCGGGCGTTTTCGCGCCCCAGGGCGAAGCAACTCCACATCGAGGTAGGGTTCGAGCGCTCGAAAGTGAGGTCATCGGCTAGGGTGTAGGAGTCGGCCAGGGTATAGTCGTCGTCGCCCGACTCGAGGCTGCCGCCGGGCGGCTCCCGGTTCACGCTGGTGTAGACGCGTCTCCAACCGAAATCTATCTCCCTGACGGGGCGGTCTACCAGCGCTTCCGTCTGCAATCGCAGCAGGCGGCAAAGGTACTGCGCCCGTTCCAGGTAACGTCCCATCCAGTAAAGGCCTTGTGCGCTGCGTGAGAGCATGTGACTAGTCTTTCTTCCTCTACATTTGCCGGCATGAGCCCGAATTCGAGCAGGCGCCGGTTCCCGGTTCTCCGCGGTCCTCACCCAAGGGTTCGACCTAGCGGGGCGCTCCTACGCGCAGGGTCATGCCCGGTACGAGCCGCGGCAACCGCGGTATATCGAATACAAAGCTCAGGCCGCCGCTATGCCCAGTAGTTTTCCACCAACAGGCGTGACTTCCGTTATCCATCCAGCACCCAGAAGTCCTTGCCGCCCCCTCCTTGGCTGGAGTTCACCACAAGGCTGCCCCGGGCCAAGGCGACGCGGCAAAACGCCCCCGGCACGATGCGGGTCCGGCGTCCGTGGAGGACAAAGGGTCGAAGGTCCACGTGGCGCGGCTCGAAACGGCCCTCGATCAAGCAGGGTGAGCGGGAAAGGTCAAGCACCGGCTGGGAGATGAAGCCGGCCGGGTCGGCGCGCACCTGCTTGGCGTACTCCTCGCGCTCCTCGGGGGACGAGTGGGGGCCGATCAACATCCCGTACCCCCCGGATTCGCCTACCCGCTTGACCACCAAGTCCTGAAGGTTGTCGAGAGTATACTCCAAGTCCTCGGGCCGGCGGCAGAGGCGGGTCTCGACGTTGTTCAGCATCGGCTCCTCGCCCGTGTAGTACCGGACCATGTCCGGCACGTAGGCATAGACGCTCTTGTCGTCGGCTACTCCGGTTCCGGGAGCGTTCACCAGGGCTACGTTTCCGCGCTTGTAGGCGTGCATCAACCCGGGTACGCCCAGCAGGGAATCCGGGCGGAAGACCAGCGGGTCGATGAAGTCGTCGTCCACGCGCCGGTAGACTACGTCGACCCGCTTCAAGCCCACGGTGGTTCGCATGTACACGAAGCCGTCGTTCACCAGCAGGTCGCGGCCCTCGACGAGGTCCGCGCCGAGCTCGTGGGCTAGGAACATGTGTTCATAGAAGGCGGAGTTGTAAACTCCCGGGGTAAGCAGCACGATGGAAGGGTCCGAGCGCCCTTCGGGAGCCAGTTCCCGCAGGGTCTCCAGCAGCACACGCCCGTAGTGCTCCACCTCCTGCACCTGGGAGCTTCGATACAACCGGCGCATGGTTCCCTTGGTCGCTTTTCGGTTGGCGAGCATGTAGGACACGCCCGAGGGGACGCGCAGGTTGTCCTCGAGCACCCGGAAGCCGTCGTTGGTGCGCACCAGGTCGGTGCCGCAGATGGCGACCCAGGTCCCGTAAGGCGCCGAGAAGCCGCGCATCTCGGTCCTGTACTGGGGACAGCCGCGCACTACGTCGACGGGGACCACTCCGTCACGGACAATCCGAGATTCCCCGTAGATGTCTTCCAAGAAAAGGTTCAGGGATTTGAGACGCTGGGTCAGCCCCGCCTCGATCTGCCGCCAATCGGCGCCCGACATCACCCGGGGCAAACAGTCTATGGGAATTATGCGCTCGTCGGCTTCGTCGTCCCCGTAAACCGTAAACGTGATTCCCTCGTTCGAGAATGAACGGGTGACCCGCTCCTGGATGCTGGCCAACTCCTCCGGGGAGAGCCGAGTCAGGACCTCGTAGAGCCGCTGGCAATGCTCCCGGGGTGTGCCGTCGGGCAGGAACATCTCGTCGTAGATGGACGGGTCAAGATTGTAGTTATCGAAATCCACCGTAGCAACTCATCCCGAACGGATTGATGACTCCGTAGAGGCCACGCGGCCGAACCGGCTCCACCGTAGCATAGTCCAATTACCGCCGCCGCCGTTAATCCTTCAGCATCCGTTTCGCGATCTCCCTTGCGTCGTCAAGGGTAGTGACGAAGTGATCCTCGGGAACATGCTTCAGAACGTTCAGGGCATTGAGGGTGGCGGCGTTCCTCCCCTCCAGACCCATCACGATGCACTCGGTATCCTCCTCCCTGGCGGTATCGATCATCTGCTCCACCACTAGGGCGGCGCTGTCGTCCATGTACACGGTTTCGGAGAAGTCGAGGATCACCACCTCATGGTCCTTGATGTCCTCGGTGATGGTGTTGATCAGCTTGTTGGAGGAAGCCACGGAAAAACTCCCCCGGAGGGCCACCAAGCCAACCCGGGCGGAGAAATCGTCCACCTCCTCGGCATCCCCTTTCTCTCGGGCGAGGAAACTCTGGTCCAGCAGCGGCACGGAGACCACGTTGTCCAACTCCAAGCGTTCGAAGAGGCGGGCGCTGGCCATCCCGGCGGCGATCAAGCCTATGGCTACGGCGGTAACCAAGTCGAGGAACACAGTGAGCAGGAGAGTGATCAGCATTACCACAAGGTGTTCCCGTTGCACCCGGTAGACCCGGGTGAGGAAACGCCAATCTATGATGTCCCAGCCGACTTTCATCAGGATGCCCGCAAGGACCGCGAGAGGGATCGACTCGACGTATTTCCCAAGGCCCAAGACCAGGGCCAGCAGGATTACCGCCCGCAACACCCCGGAGACCCGGGTCCGTCCCCCGGCCCGTATGTTCACCACCGTGCCCATGGTGGCCCCGGCGCCGGGCAGACCCCCGATGAGTCCCGCGGCGGCGTTGCCGATGCCTTGGCCGATCAACTCCCGGTTCGCTTGGTGCCTGGTGCGGGTCATCGAATCCGCTATCAGGGAGGTAAGCAGGCTGTCGATGGAGCCGAGGAGGGCGAGGGCCACCGCCGGCTGCACGGCCCGGGCCAGTATCCCGGCGGAGAATTCCGGCAATTGCAGGTTGGGAAGGCCGGTGGGCACGTCGCCGATGACCGGCGTGTTGCTCAACCACAGGACGCCCAACGCCGTGCCGGCGATGAGCGCCGCCAGGGTGGGCGGCAGGTACTTCCTGAACGGGCCCGGCCAACCCACGCCCACGGTCAAGGTGACGACGGCGATAGCGAAGGCGCTGAAATTGATGCCGCTTATCGCGTCCGGCCAAGCTCGGATCGCTCCCAGCGGTCCGCCGTCCGCCACTGCCGCGCCCAGGAAAGGCAGGGTCTGCAACAGTATGATGATTATGCCGATGCCCGACATGAAACCGGAGATCACCGAGTAGGGCGTGAAGGCCACGAAGCGGCCGATTCTCAGCAAGCCCAGAACGATCTGTATCAGGCCCGCCATGATGGCTATGGTGAACGCCTCGGCGAGGCTGTTCGCGTGGCTGGCGACTATGACCGCCATTGCCATGGCCATGGGGCCGGTGGGACCGGATATTTGGGACCGGGTGCCGCCGAAGACCGCGGCGAAGAAACCCGTTGCGATTGCTCCGTATATGCCGGCAAGGGCCCCCAGGCCCGACACTATGCCGAAGCCCAGCGCCACCGGCAGTCCCACCACCGCCGCAGTGATACCGCCAAAGATATCCCCGCGTAAAGTTTGCAGGTTGTAGTTCATGCTAGACCACTTCAGAGGGTAGAACTCCTGGGACGCTCCCGCAGCCGTTCACCGCCGGCAGGTACCGCATACCGGTAGGCCATCCGCCGCGGCCGGCGTCATCGGCCCTCCCGGGACCATCGGGGCAGGTTCCTATGCACGGTCCTAAGATGAACTCAGGGAGGCCGCCCGGCCCCCTCGTGGTCTGTCCTGTTGATGCCCTAGACCCCGGCGCAGCAAGGGCGGAAACCCTCGGACAGATAGGGTAACATATAAAACTCGGAATTCAGTATTGGCCAGAGGTATTTTGCATCGAAGATGAAGAAAATCGCAGAGCAGAGTTCCGGTTGGCCTGGGCCGTCATTCGGGGAAAGTCCGGAATCCAGGACCGGCCTCGGTTAGTGGCGGTACCATGCCGCGGGGTTTCCGGGTCCCGGCTCGCCGCAGCGAATCTACCGGAGGTACGACCTGAATTGCTCATGACTCGCCCCGGCGGGCCGCCGGCCAGTCGGACATGAGGAGAGTCCATCTGCCGGCCAGCTTCTTGGAGCTCGGACGACAGCTTGACCGGTGCGGAATTCAGGCTCTCATCTAGTACATCCCATGCTATAGTCATCCCTAAAAGAGTAGCAACGCAATGACATCAAAGATATCAAGCAAGCAAGAGTTCAAAGGATCGATTGAGAAGACTTGGAGAACGTTGATCGATTTGGATCGATACCCCAGTCGAGTAAAGTCATACGAAGCGATCGAGTGGCTGACCTGGGAGAAGTCCGGAGTTGGCGCGAAGTGGAAGCAGACCCGAAGGGTCTATGGAAAGAACCACAAGCAAACTATCGAAGTTGTTGCGTGGAGGGAGCCAACTTCGGTCGCGATGCCTGCGACCGAGGCCGGAGCAACCTATCTAACCTGTTACGGCCTCGGAGAATCCAAAGATGCCGAGACCACCGATGTCTCGGCATCTTTCGAGATCCAGCCTAACAACCTGTTCAGTAAGGTATTCGTCAAGCTTATCGGCAAGAAGCTTCTGGGTTCAACCCGCGAAACCTTGCAGAACGATCTATCTGATCCGGCCGATGCCGAGGAAGGGTCATGAGCGAGTCGATGCGGATCGTCGACACCGGTCCGGACGCCTACCTAGCGTCGCTTCCCGACGAGCACCGCGACTCCCTGACATCGGTTGACAGGACGATCCACCGTGCGCTGCCCGACCGCCGACGGGTGCTTTGGCAGGGCGTGTTCTGGGGCGGCACACACCAGTCAATCATTGGATACGGCCACATCGATCAGACAGGCTCATCGGGAAATACCGTCGAGTGGTTCCTCGTCGGCCTCGCTCGCCAGAAGAGGAACTACAGCATCTACGTCAACGCTACGGTCGACAACGCCTACCTCGCCCACCGCTATGCCGATCGCCTCGGAAAGGTGAAACTCGGCGCAGCAAGCATCGGGTTCCGACGCCTCGAAGACCTCGACTTGGTCGTGCTGACCGAGCTAGTCACCGAAGCGGACTATATGACACCGCCTGACCCCTTCCGCTAGCCATGCCGGTCGAGCCGGGTTTGTTGTGGAAGCAGACTACGTTGTTACGGCCGCACACATCGCCCGGCCGTAGACTACCGTAGGCATCGTCGTCGGGGACGGTACGGAGTGCGCCGACGTTCCCGTCGTCTCCCGGCTGGCGTCTGCGTCCCCTGCACCGTGTGCCATACGGAAACGACGCATACCACGCCAAAACGCCCTGACGCCTAGCGAAATCATACCGCACGAAACCGGTCTGGGGGAAGCTGTGTTGTCTATTGACAGGCGACAGGCTACGCCATAGACTACTCTTGTGATCCTATCGTTCAAGCACCGAGGGCTGAGGGCGCTCTACAACGGCCGAGGTGTGCGACGAGTGTCTCCGGAGCATATCCGTAAGCTGACCCGCATCCTTGCGGTGCTCGACCGAAGCAGTGCGCCTCAGGACATGAACCTGCCAGGTTTCCGGCTGCATCCACTGGCGGGGCAACTCAGTGGCCACTACGCCGTCACCGTGTCAGGGAATTGGCGGGTGACCTTCAGGTTCGAGGACGGACATGCGGTTGACGTCGGTTACACAGACTACCACTGAGGAGGTGAGATAAATGGGAATGCACAACCCTCCCCATCCGGGTGAGATCGTAAGGTACGAGTGCCTTGAACCGCTGGGTTTGACTGTCACGCGAGCGGCGCAAGGGTTGCGGGTAACCCGTCAGGCGCTGTCGGACCTGGTGAACGAGAAAGCTGGCGTATCGGTAGAAATGTCCATTCGCCTATCCCAAGCATTCGGCTCCACGCCCGAGACATGGCTTGGCATGCAAACTGCCTATGACCTGTGGCAGGCCAGAGAACGGGCAAAGGAAATCGAGGTTGAGGACTTCAAAACTGCCGCCCTGACGTAGCGTGCAGTGGTAATTTCATCGAACCAGAATCGGCATGGGTGAATTGAACGCTGTTGGTGTTCTTTCTGACCCGGTAGATAAAGGCTATACACTGAACAATAGGCTGGATGGGAATTCCAACCAACGCAATAAGGAGAAGCAGTGCAGGACGCCAACACACGAGAGATTATATTGGAGGCACTTGATACCACGAACGAGATGAATCCTCAAGACACGGACGGCACGTGGCTTGAAGACCTTACGGTGCAAGTAAGTCCCCACCTCAAGGAATGGGACATCGACGAGTGTTACCACTGGTCAGAATGGCCAGAGCGGGAAGACCACTTCCCCAAGACCACCAAACAGGACGTGGGTATCGACGCGGTTGCGGTCCGCAGGGGTGACAACCAATACATCGCCATCCAGTGCAAAGCCCGACAGTTGGATGAGCGTGGAGACGGTGCTCCCATAGAGAAGGGTGAGACTGACAAGTTCGCCAGTGCCTCGGCAGATGGATTCTGGGCGGAACGCTGGATTGTAACCAACGGCAACAATCCGTTGAGCAGCAATGCCCAGCAGGTCCTCTCGATGACCAGCAAGCCAATCAAACTGGTGAACATTACCAATGACCTGCTGCAACAGCAAGCCGCCCCCGCCGATGAGGAATGCCCGCACTGCTCCTCCAACCCGGACGGCGAATGGCGACGGCAAACCAAGTCGTGCATGCAGAACGAGGCCATTGCCGAAAGCATTCGCATCCTCAGCGAACATGCACAGTCGAAGAGCGGTGGATCGTCCGTCGGCCAAGCTCGCGGCAAGATCATTTTGCCCTGCGGGACCGGCAAGACCCGCATCTCCCTACGCATCATCGAGCAGTTGACGCAGCCAGGGGAGTTGTCCATCGTCCTTTGTGTTGGCAACCAGCAAAAATGGGACACCTTGGGACCCGAGAGATCAGGGACCTGATTGAGGTCTAGCCAGCTCCCTTAGGGTCCTGTTGTGCCGTCTTCGCCGTTGGATTGTCTGGGCTTGCACCTCCTTCCTCCGTCGTAGAATCTCCTCTCTTCTGCCCCGTAGCACATCCGAAGGTGTCACGTTGCCCAGGGCCTTGTGGTAGCGCCGGTAATTGTAGTAGCTGACGAAGGCCACGATGGCCGCCTCCAGGTCGGAAGGCATCTCGTACGGCAGTTGGTTCACGTCACGCTTGAGGGTCTGGTGGTATCGCTCCAGCTTGCCGTTGGTCTGAGGGTGGAAGGGTGTTGCCAGTATGTGCTTGATTCCCACCATGCCCAGGTAGTCCCTGAAAGCCCGGGATACATAGCCGGGGCCGTTGTCGCTCAGCAGCCTGGTCCGGTCTTCTATCGGCACCTGGTCCATGCCAGTCCTGTCCACGGCCTCCTGGACCACTTCTATGAAGGAGTCGGAGGTCATGTCTCTCTGAAGCTTGTGGGCCAGAATGAACCGGGAGTAGTCGTCCATGACGGTGACCATGTAGTAGTAGCCCCAGCCCACCACCCTGAAGTAGGAGGCATCGGTGGCCCACATCTGGTGGGGGCCGGTGGTCTTGCGATGGTACTCCTTACCCGCAGCCAGCCGCATCTCAGGCCTCTTCACCAGCCCCTCCCTGCGCAGGATGCGGGACCGTAGACTCTGATACGGAGAAACCCATGTTGTCGGTGGTCCATGCGGCCAACTGCCGGCAGCTCAGGTCTGGCATATCCCTGGCTGCCGACAGAACGGAGTCGATCTCCTGGGAAGTCAGCTTGTTCCATGGGGGATTGCCGCCTCCCACGTCGTCCTCAAGTCCTTGCTGCTCCTTCCGCCTCAGCCACCGGTAGTAGGTGCTCCTGGGGACTCCCAGCTCACCCAGGGTCCTGCGTTTAGGGAGGCTGGAGGAAGCCACCTTGTCCAGCACCTCCGCCTTCTCTGCGCCACTCATCCGCCGATACCGCCGGCGCCCTGAGGCATGGGTATGGCCGTTTTTTTGAGACGATTAGACCTCGAGGGACAGATCGGCGACCAGCTGCTTCAGCTCTCCGTTCTCTCGCTTTAGCAGATGGACCTCGTCCCGGGTGGCGTCTCGCACGCTGTCGCGGGTAAGCCTCTCCTTCCCCGCCTCCATGAACTCCTTGGTCCAGGAGTAGTAGGAGTGAGGTTTGATGCCCTCCCGCCGACACAGGTCACTCACGGTGGCCTCGCGGCGGAAGCCCTCCAGCACTATACGAATCTTCTCTTCCGGGGTGTACTTGCGCCTAGTAGCGGCCTTAACAGTTCTGACGAAGGACCTGGCCGCCTCTGTGCGTTCATCGGCGGCGGTTGCTTTACCTGTTTCTGTCTGGGACATATCAACTCCTCTATCTGAAGTACCCTACCTCATACAGGGAGCTGACCTCAAATCCCTCGGGTTTTTCTACCCCCTCTGTTGTCCCATTATCGCTGACGACCTACAGTCAGAGACAAGCCGGATGCCGACGGCAATCCCGGCAGATTGAACATTAGGAGGACCAAGGCCAGGGCCAAGGACATGATAAACAATGGCGAGGGTAATCCCTTGCCGTCCTTGGCAGAGAAGAAAAAGAAGCGAGAGAAGGGCGAGCAGAAGGTCATCGAACGGCAGATGAGGCTACTGCGGGAGATGGAGGAGTTCGGCGAAGCTATTCGCATGAACCTGCTGGAGAAGTCCGGCCTGACCAGCGACCGCGTCCTCCGTGATTTGAACATCCTGGAGGATAGCATTAGGGAGGCTGCCCACCATCTGAACGCCGACGAACTGCGCCCGACCCTCGACCGCCACTTCGGACTGGACAACCTGAAGGAGAGCGAGCTCAACAAACAAGCCGATGGTTGCACCATCGCGGCACTGCTGATGATGAACGCCGCCATGCTCCACCAGCGCATCGCCAACGGTCGCTGGCTAAGCGGCGTAAGCGACTTGGAGACCGTCAAGAACGACGTGAACGTGGTGCGACGGGTCATCCGCGAATGGAACCAGATCAGGAGCCACGACTTTCGTCCCGTCTTGGAACCGGCGCTCAACGCCATCCAAGCCGTCGAGGACACCGGGAAGCTGGCAGGTCTGGAGCGCGCTCTGCGACACATTGCCGCCGAGGCGGAGCGTATCGCCGAATCCTATGCCGATATGGGAGCGGACCATGCTGGCCCGCTGTTCAACCGGGTTATGGGCAATCAGGCCAGCGATGGGGCCTATTTCACGAGACCGGTGGCGGCCTCCATCGCCGCCCGCCTAACATTAGACGCCTGCGACGAACAGGACTGGACAGATCCCGCCGTATGGAGGGAACTCAAGACGGTGGACTTGGCTTGCGGCAGCGGCACCCTGCTGGCCGCCATCCTCACCGACATGAAGCGAAGGTCTGAAGATAGCGGTGCGAATAAAGACCGCCTCGCAGAGCTCCAGAAGCTGGGAGTAGAGGAGACCATCAAGGGCCTGGACATTAACCCTGTCTCGCTTCAGTTGGCGGCCTCGCAGTTGACCGCAGGAAACCAGGAGATCCGATACCGCTCGATGGGCCCGCACCTGATGCCCTACGGCCCACATCCGGATGACTCAAAGCGCATCTCCGTTGGCACTCTTGAACTGCTGGGACAGAAGGCAGTCATACCGAGAGAGAGCGAGTTGCGCCTCGCCGACGACAAGATAGCATCGCAACTTACTTGGAGTCCGTCCGACGACACGGAGTTGGAGGACGCCGTGTCCGCCGTCAAGGATGCCCGCATCGTCATTATGAATCCCCCCTTCACCAACCGTGCCAAGATGGGCGAGAAGTTCCCGAAGGAGACACAGCAGAAGATACGCTCCCGGGCAGACGCGATGGAGGGAATACTGGTGGGAGCGGACCCCAGCCTGATGGAATTCTCAGACAAGAATTCCATCAGGCCACTTTTTGTGGCCCTTGCGGACCACGTACAAAAGTGGCCCGATGGTGTCGTGTCGATGATCAACCCGACCATCGCCCTGTCATCCACGTCGGGGTTAAAGGAACGCCAGGTACTTGCGGAACGCTTCCACATCCACACCGTGATCACTTGTCACCAGCCCCGCAATATCAACATGAGCCAGAACACGAGCATCAACGAGAGCATCGTCGTCATGCGCCGATACTCCAACGGCCCTAAGCCACCGACGCGTTTCATCCACCTGGACAGGATGCCGGTAAACGAGGGTGAAGTTGAGGACCTGCATCGCTGCCTGCGAGAATGCCCGGTAGGCCAGATGTCGAACGGTTGGGGAGAGGTATCACACTGGCCTGCTGACCGGATGGAAGAAGGAGACTGGACCCCGGCCATATGGCGGTCGCCCGAGTTGGCGGAAGCTGCCACCAGATATGCCAATCACCCCGACTTGTGGGCAATCAATACAGTACCTGGCCTGTCGGTTCATGCGACAGGCCAGGTACTGCGCGGCTCCTTCGAGCGCGCGGCACACGGCACCCCCGGCAGCTTCCCTATCCTGAAATCGAAGGGGAGCGAAGGGCAGCAGGCCATACAAAGCAAGCCCGACGAACATTGGATCCCTAAGAAGCGGAACGAGAACCACCTGAAGCTAAACGGCGGCACTTATCCCGAGGCGGACAAGATACTGGAAAAGGCCGGATACCTGCTGATGACGGCGGGCCAACGCAGTAGCACTTCTCGTCTAACGGCGACCGCGGACAACGGGAAATTCGTGGGCAATGGTTGGATGCCGGTAACAGGAGTGTCGCCGGAAGAAGCGAAGGCGCTCGCTGTTTTCCTCAATTCCACGGTCGGTCGCCTCCAATTGATGAGGAACCCAGGTCGGACGATAGAATTCCCGATCTATAGCGCGGCGGAAGCAAGCAACCTCAGAATCCCCAACATCAAGGATGCCTACGTTCGCAAGACGCTGGCCGCATGCTGGGAACACGCCAAGGAGATGGAAGTCCCGCAGTTCCGAGACGGAGAATGTGAGGTACGCATTCTTTGGGACAATGCAGTCGCCGAGGCGATGGGTTGGGATCCGGGAGAACTGGCCCGACTGCGCGAGCTGCTGAGCAATGAACCCCACGTCCGGGGACTCGGCTACAACCAGTATGCAGACGAGATAGAAGACATTGAGGACATGGAAGCCGACCCTGATGACGAGATTGCCGAGGATGAAGATTGAACACTTCATAGGCGGTTAGGGCAGCGGGCAGCGGCGCCGGATTTTGGGCAACAAAAAAGCCCGCATACATGGACGCGCGATCCGCCTGAAACACAGAAAGAGTCGCATATACGTGGGAAGCCAGGGGGAGGGCCTAGCGGCCCGCGCCGACCAACTCCGCCTCCCGTTCTTGTTCCAGGCTGAGCGCCCAATCGAACAGGGACGCGGCGGCGGGCTGAGGCTTGCGGCCCCGGCCCTTCGGCATCACCGGCTTCTCGGCCATGAACTTTGCCCAGAGACCGGCGATGGTCGAGGTTCAGG
Source organism: Dehalococcoidia bacterium (assembly GCA_965197665.1). Taxonomy (GTDB): domain Bacteria; phylum Chloroflexota; class Dehalococcoidia; order Lucifugimonadales; family UBA3495; genus CBDANO01. Next base: position 342,966 of record CBDANO010000005.1, on the reverse strand, counting down.
AGTTATGAATTCAGTACTATTAGGCCGAAAAAAGTGGGGAAGGGGAGACTCGAACTCCCACGCTTTGCAGCACATGATCCTAAGTCATGCTCGTCTACCAATTCCGACACTTCCCCATAGCTGAGAATGAGCCCGGTTCAACTTGCCCTATTCACCGCCAAAGACAACTTTGCTTCCGGCAAGGTTGGGGGAACGCCCAGTTGCCCCCTAGCGTAATCTGTCCTCGCAAGCGTTCATCCACTTGTTGAATTCTTCCTCCGAAGATATGCGCTCGAACTCTGCTTCCGTACAATCGTAGTCGTCGCCGCAGCCGCCCAAGGCAAGGGTCCCCAGAAGAACCAGCAACACCGGTACCGTGAGAAGAGATAGTTTAACCTTCATTAAGAACATACCCCCAGTATAGCGATAGGCGGATGGGGCGTGCCTTACCGCCGCGCCGCTACGGTAGTAGCCGGTAGTATAACTTTGGTATGACCTCCTGTCACACCGAGTTTTCCGCGGGAGCTTTCTTAAAAATCTGCCAAGATTAGCCGTCAAATCCAAAATGAGGTACTACCAAAAATCCCTTAGCCAACCTCAGGCCCCGTGCGGCGTCCCACAGGTGGAAATGCCGTTGGCCCGGAAGCGCCCGCCGCCCGCTGACATCTGGGCCGGCCCCGGTTATAATGCCGGCAGCACGGTATGCCCCGCTGGTTTGCGCCTTCGAAGGAGGCCGCTGCCGGCCCGGGGAATCATCACCGGCATCCCTCTCGAGAGTCAATATGGAAGAGCCGATATGACCGATGACGCCCCAAAGATCAGGGTTAGAAACAACGGCCCTTATTTGGTTAGTGGCGGAATCCCGCTGGTCCTGAAGACTCCGGTGGTGTCGACCCAAGGCGAACCCCTCACTTGGGAAAAGGAACGGGTGTTGAGCGCCGACGCCTCTTACGCTTTGTGCCGCTGCGGACTGTCGGGCAATAAGCCCTTCTGTGACGGGACGCACCGGCAGGAAGGTTTCGACGGTACCGAGACGGCGCCTACCGGGCCCGCCGCCGACCGTGAGGCCCGCTACAAAGGTACTGGCATAGTGGTCAATGATGACCGGTCGCTATGCGTGCACGCCGGGTTCTGCGGCAATCAAATCACTAACGTCTGGAAGATGATCGAAGACACCGACGACCCGAGCGTTCGGGACCGGGTAAGGTCAATGGTCGAGCAATGCCCCTCCGGAGCCCTGTCTTACAGCTTGGGCCCCGAGGCCGAGGCCGTCGAGCCGGACATGCCCCGGGAAGTCGCGGTGACACCCGACGGCCCCTTGTGGATAAGCGGGGGCGTCCCCTTGGAGCGCTCCGACGGCCAGCCCTTCGAGACCCGCAACCGGGTCACCCTTTGCCGGTGCGGCGCCTCCAAGAACAAGCCTCTTTGCGACGGTACCCACCGGGACGTTGGCTTCAAGGGCGGCTGAGCCGCGGAGTTAGCCAGTCATGCCTCCAACCATCGGAATGGGCGATTTCGTCTACGAATATCACGAGCACTGGGCCAAACTACCCGCCGGAAAAAGCTTTCGGAACCCCAGCGCCGCGGCGGTGGACTCCCAAGACCGGGTGTACGTGTTCCAACGTCTGGGCCCGCCCGTCTTGGTGTTCGACCCCGGTGGAGAACTTCTGGCTGAGTGGCCCCGGCGAGACGGCGAACTGGAGGATGCCCACCATATCTACGTCGGCCCCGATGACGGGGTGTACCTCGCCGACCGGGACTCCCACCAAGTGCTGAAGTACACCCCTGACGGCGAACGGGTGATGGCGCTGGGGATCAGGGGCCAAGCAGCTTTGGAAGCCCCTTTCAACCACCCTGCGGATATTGCTGTTGGGCCGGGAGGGGACATCTACGTTGCCGACGGGTACGGGAATTCCTGCGTCCACCGGTTTACCGCCGACGGCGAGCACATGTCGTCCTTTGGGACTCCCGGCAGCGGTCCGGGCCGGTTCCGGGTGCCCCACGGCGTGCGCGTGGCGAAAGACGGCCGGGTCTTGGTCTGCGACCGGGAAAACAACCGGGTGCAGGTGTTCGGCCCGGAGGGCGAATACCTTGACCAATGGACCGATTTCAAGTTTCCCATGGGAATTCACATCGACGCCAACCAAATCGTGTACGTAACCGACCAAGTCCCGCGGCTCAGCATATTAAATCTGGATGGGGAGCTGCTGGCCCGGGGCCGCACCTTCGAATTCGGCCACAATGTGTACACCAACTCCCGGGGAGACGTTTACGCGGTGGATACGGCCAATCAGCGCCTGCAAAAATTCCACAAAGTAACCTGAACCCGCGGGTTCACGCAGGCAGGGCTTTCTAGGGAAAAACCATTTTCCTCCTTTGCGGCGCCGGTCTCGACCGGCATGGGGGATTACAACAAAGAAGCCTTGGGATTGGCCAAGGGTTGGGGCCAAAATAATGGTGACCCGCCTCGGAGTCGAACCGAGAACCTACGGATTAAGAGTCCGTTGCTCTGCCAATTGAGCTAGCGGGCCAGTTACTATTCAATTCTAGGGTGAATCCCGGCATGTAGCAAGATTTCCTGGGTTACCTCCGGCTGGGGACTCAAATTCCGTGACTTAGACGCTCTATCAAGTAATTGGGCAACTCGGCTTCGCGCATCTTGTCCTGGGTGCGGGCTATGTCGTAGGTCACACGACGGCGCTGGATGGTATCGGCCCGGTCGTCGTAGATTGCATAGCTGGGGCGTGAGTCCCGGTCTCGAGGCTGTCCAACGCCCCCCGGGTTGATGATCATCCGCTCGCCGCCCAACGGACTAACCTCGCCCTCGGCGAACTCAAGAAACTCCGGCGCTCCGTTATTCTCGCGGCACAGGAACGGATAATGGGAGTGACCTACGAGGCAGAACCGGGTCTCCATTAGCTTCAGGGTTGCTCGAGCCGCTTCTTGACCCAGAATATATTCGTCCAAATGCCGCCGGAGACTGCCGTGGACCAAAGTGAAGTCACCGGTAGTAACAACCGTAGGCAGTCCGGCCAAGAACCCGGTTTCCTCTGGAGAGAGCCGCTCCCAGGTCCAAAGGACCGCGGTCCTTGCCGCACCGTTGAAGTCGTCGGCGTTTCGCTTCCCCACCGCCGCATAGTCGTGGTTGCCGGCCACCGCCAGCAGGTCGTAGCGGCGCAAAAGTTCCAGGCAGGCCCCTGGGTCCGGGCCGTACCCCACAGTGTCTCCCAAGCACCATACAACGTCGAACCCGCCCCGGCCCTCCGCGTCGCCCACCACCGCCTCGAGGGCTTCTAGATTCGAATGAATATCTGCCAATATCAACGTACGCATCCGCCGCGCTTCTCCTCCGTAGCCGTTCTATAGATTATATAGGCGCCAAAAATCATATAGCTACCGGTGCCGATCCCTCTCGCGGGCAGGGCCTTTTCATTGTCACCCTGAGCGGTAGCGAAGGGCCTAAAGTCCTAACCCGGGAGCATTCTCTCATGAACATAAGAAGACCCTGCGACTGACACTCCTCCCTTCCCAACTCCGGATGCGCCCCCCTACCGTGATAAATGTCAGGCCCAAACGTTCCACCGGGACTCAGACCAAATCCAAGCTGTCACCGGGGCGTCATCGGACCTCAATGACCGGGAACTACTCCAAACCTGACCGCTCCCAACCTGCTCCCCAGCCCCCGGAATCCGCCTCAACCCGGCCAACGGGCTGAAATGGGGGGAAATGAGCGGAAATGAGAGGGGAATCGAAAAATCCGGGATCACCTTTCGCCGAGGCCTTTCCAAAGTTGCTCACCTCCGCGCCCACTTCCGCGGATGAGCAATGCTTGCGCAACCTGGATTCCCTGGCATGACGATGTGTGTATTTACGAACTTTGGAAAGACCCTGTCTCGCGGGTTGCCTATGTGGAGGTAAGCCGCGAAAATAGCCTAAGGTTACGGCTTCGTCCCTTCGCCGGACCAAGAACGGTGGCAAAGGCTATGGGGATATCTTGAGGCGCGAAGGGCTTAATAGGGAGGTGATCGAAATGGCGGCTTCCAATCCAGGAGCTTCCAAGCCGACGGTAAGACTTATCGGCACCGGGGGCAGCATCGCCGGGCTGGGTCCCGACCGGTTGGACTACATCCTCTACCCGGAGGTGGGCGGCCACCTGACCATCGAACAGTCCTTGAAGCGGGTCCCGGAGATCGAGGACGCGGCCAACGTACGAAGCGAAGACTTCGTCAGCGTGGGCAGCACCTCGATCGGCGTCCCGGAGTGGCTTAGCTTGGCCCAAAGGATCAACCGGATATTCCGGGAAGAGAGCGACGTGGACGGAGTGGCGGTTACCCACGGCACGGCCACTCTTGAGGAGACCGCTTATTTTCTTCACTTGACGGTGAAGTCCACCAAGCCCGTGGTGGTTACCGGCGCCATGCGCCCGCCGACGGCGTTGGGCACCGACGCCGACGTGAACCTACTTGACGCGGTCCGGATTGCCGCTAGTCCCCAGGCCGGCGCCATGGGAGTGCTTACGGTACTGAACAACCAAATCCAGTGCGCCCGAGACGTTTCCAAAGCCAACTCTTTTCGGGTGGAGACCTTCAGGCCGAATGAACTCGGCTTCCTCGGTTACGCCGACTCCGATGGGCGGGTGGTGCTCTACCGGGCGCCCTTGCGCAAACATACTGTCGACACTCCCTTCGACGTGTCCGACTTCTCCGAGTTGCCGAGAGTCGATATCGTGTATGCTTATGCTGGCGCCGACGGCTTGATGATAGACGCGGTCCGCAACAACCGCTCCGACGGTTTGATAGTGGCCGGATTCGGCGGGGGCACCCTCCCGCCGGGGGTTGCGTCAGCGGCCGCGCTGGCCGTGCAGGAAGGAATTCCCGTGGTCCTGGCTTCCCGGGCCACTGCCGGCCGCGTCATAATGACGCCCCAGAAGGACAAGCAAGGATTCATCGTTTGCGATAATTTGCTGCCCCAGAAGGCCCGCATACTATTGATGCTGGGGCTGTCCGTAACCGGGGACCGAGCCGAGCTACAGCAAATGTTCGAAGAGTACTGATAAGCAAACTTCAAGGAGGCGTCCCGTGCCGGGAATTAGAGCAAATACCGCCAAGGAAAAACTGAGGAACAATCAGATAGTCACCACCATCTCCGGGCTGCAAGACGCTGACACCATCGATTTCCTGGGGCCGCTGGGGTTCGACGCGGCTTGGATGGAATGCGAGCACGGGCCGGTGGACTGGGACCAGTTGGGCGACATGACCCGGGCCTGTGATTTGTGGGGCCTGACCTCTATCACCCGGGTCAATGCCAACGAGCCTTGGTTGATTACCCGGACGTTGGACCGGGGGTCCATGGGAATAGTCGTGCCCCACGTCAATAGCCGGGATGCGGCGGAGCAAGCAATGCAGTCAGCCAAATACGCGCCTCTGGGCTACCGGGGTATGTACCCCGGGCGCCAGTCTTATGGCGTGCCCGACTACTTCCACCAAGCCAACGACCAGACCATGGTCGTGGTGCTTCTGGAAGAAACGGAAGCGTTGGATAATTTGGACGAAATTCTGAAGGTGGACAACATAGACGTTTTTTTCGTAGCGCCTTCGGACTTGGCCCAAACCATGGGGCATATTGGCAACCCGGGCCACCCGGAAGTGCGGCAGGCCATCGACGGCGCTATTTCCAAGATAGTGGCCGCCGGGCGTACCGCGGGGACGTTGGTTAACGACGACAACCTGGCCGGCTACGTGAACCAAGGCGTCAAGTTCCTGATGACGTCCTGGAACGGGTGGGTATCCCGGGGCGCCGGTGAATTCCTAACGCGGGTAGCTTCCGCCTGAAGGGCTTATATCCATCGCCCTTGGCCTGGGTCGCACAGCGTAGACGCGGCTCCTCATTAGAAGAGCTTGAGAAGAGTTTACGCCCGTCGCCCTGGATTCTATCCCGCGTCCTTGGGAGACCCGGTGAGGACGTAGGCGCTTTGGCTTACTACCCTCAAGGGCAGCAGGACCAGAGCGCCTAAAATGAACAGCGTGGCGCAAGTGATCAAGAGAGCGTCATAGCCGCGGCCGTCGGAAACCCGGTTGAGTAGGTCTATTCCCGGCCCCATCAGCTTCGAAGACGCGGAACCGCCCGTCGTCGCTAGATTGACGATCCCCATGTGCAGCCCCTCTCTCCCCTTGGTCCCAAGGTCGTTAGCCAAGGCCCAGTTGGAACTCATCAGGATGCCGATGGAGGCGCCCATCACGGAAGCAATAATCAGCACGTCGCTGGGGCTGGCCGCCCAACGCATCCATATCGTGCTCACGCTGGCCCCTATGGCGCCTACCACGATTACCGGTTTCCGCCCCACCCGGTCCAAGACCCATCCCGTCGGATAGACGACGAGGACGAAGGCGCCGCCCACCACCAGTATCATGCTGCCCAAGCTCTGGGCGGGGTTCTCTAGGCCCACCGCGTCCCGGAGGAAGAACAGCCCAAAAGTAGGGAAGGCGGTTACCGCGGTCATAATTAACAGGCGGGAAAGCAGGAACCGCTTGAGTTGAGGGTGAAGCCCCGCTGCCGGCTCTTCGATGAGCCCCGACACTCGAGTGTTCAGGGCAGCTGCAGTTTCCCTGGTGCGGACGACGACCGAGGTGATGCTCATGCTGGACAGGAGAATGATGCCCACCAGCCCCAAAGTCACCCACTTCCAGCTTATGAAATCGGGCCCGGTGGTCCTGCCGATCAACACTCCCGCTACCGCGATCAATATTACGCTGCCGACAGCGTCGGAGAGTATTTTGATGGACGAGGCGACTCCGATGCGGTTGAGGGGAACCAGGTCTCGGATCAGGGCTTGATAAGGGCCGTAACCTATGTTTACGTTGGCTTGTACGAAAAGCCATACCAGCAAAAGGGTAACGTAGTCTGGGGCCAGCCCGACGCCCAGCAAACCGACGCATACCATCAGGTTGCCGCCGAGCAAGTAGGGGACACGCCTCCCCAGCGGCGACCGGGTCCTATCGCTGAAACGGCCGATCACGGGTTGGATGGCGCCGGCCACGATCAGCCCGGCAAAGCCCAATATGGCTAAGTAGGTGTTCTTCAGGGATTCGGGAGCAACCTCCAGCACCAGCACCGGCAGTACCACCGTGTCCATGGCTAGGAGGAAGCCAATCATGCCAAAGCCGAAAGCGCTAAGCTTCAGCAGCGACAGATTGCTCCATTGTCTTTCCGGTGGTTCCGGTGTCACCAAATAAATTCTCGTAAAGGCGGCCGCCGGAAACCGTGGTTCAATCCCGCGGGCGGCCCGCCGCGTTATCCCGCTGTATTATCCCGTCGTGTTATCCCCCGTCGTGTTTTCCCTAGGTAGTCTATAATAAACCCGCCGGACTTGAACTTGGGGACAGCGGCGAAAAGTAGCCAAATTAGGCTGAATCGCTGCGGCGGGACCGAATCAAACGGACCCGGTCGAATGGGACCGGTCAATAAATTGCGCGGACTACGGGATTCATGAGAATTTGCTCCTTGCTGCCCAGCGGCACGGAGATCCTGTTCGCTATGGGCTTGGGCGAGCAAGTGGTCGGTGTTTCCGATCTGTGTGATTTTCCGCCGGAATGCGCCGCCAAGCCCGTTGTCTCTCGAAGCAAGGTAGATGCCGCGGTACTTTCCAGCGACCAAGTGGAACGGCAGATGCAGCGGCTGCTCGCGGCCGGAGAAAGTCCCTTCGACTTGGACAGTGAGTTGCTGTTGGAACTCTCGCCGGACGTAGTGCTTACCCAAGACCTGTGCTATTTCTGCGATGTCAGCGCCGATCAAGTGGAGCATTCAATCAATTCTCTTGATTCTCTAGTTGACCGGCCCCGCCTGGTAGTCTTGCAGCCCAAGACACTGGATGACGTGTTTTACAGCATTCTGGAGGTGGGCCAGGCTTGCGGCGCAGCTAAAAAGGCGCGGAGTTTGGTGGACCGCCTGCGCGACTGGGTGGAATTCATCAGCCAAACGACGCGGACGGCCCAACGGTGTCCCAGGGTATTCTCTCTCGAAGGAATCAACCCCTTGGTGGTCGGCGGCCACTGGATACCGGACCTTCTCGACCTCGCCGGCGGTAGCCAGGACTTGTATCTTCCGGGTTGCCCGGCGGCCCGGCCCCAGTGGCGGGAAATCTGCGACTGGGCGCCGGAGAAACTGTTCATAGACCTGTGCTCTTCCGACTTGAGCCGCGGCCTCCGAGAAGTACCGTGGTTGGCCGCGCAAGATGGGTGGGCGAGCCTTCCCGCTGTCCGGAGCGGGGAAGTGTACCTGATCGACCACGTATATTTCAGTAGACCCGGCCCCCGGACCGTTCAAGGACTGGAGATCCTGGCCCAACTGACCCATCCTGAGCTATTCTCGGGGCTGGTCCCTCCCGGCAGCGTGGTCAAGCTCGACGCGGACATGGCCAATCAATACCCGGCGGATCAGGTCGCCCGGTGTTTCAAGTCCCATCCTGCCGCCGGCGGGCAGTCGAGTTGACCCGATCGTTTTTCAGGCAGGGAGTAGGACAGACAGCGCGGCGACGGCCCCTCCATATGCTCAGGCTTCGACGGGCCGGCCCAACCGCGCCTTTTACCGGGGCGGGGCATCCCCCGTTCGGGCTCCGGGCGGGGGATGAGAAACCTGCCGCTGGGCTGATCATTGCCGCAAGTCCGTGAAACCAAGAAAACCGGCCCGGTTGGATAGCGGGTTAGAAAGCGACTATAATGTTGGAAAACTCGAAGGACGGCAAACGCCTTGGTCAGTAAGGACGAATTCAGGTCTGCGATGGCGGATTTCGCCACCGGAGTCACCGTTGTCACCACCATCGACGATCAAGAACAGCCCCATTCCATGACAGCAAACTCATTCACCTCGGTGTGCTTGGAGCCGCCGGTGGTGCTGATATGCGTGGCCCACGGGACCAACACCTATGGCTTCGTGGAACGCACCGGGCGGTTTGGGGTGAACATTCTGAGGCAGGAGCAACAGGAGTTGGGCGTCTACTTTGCCAAGCGCCCAGAAGACCGCAAGGGAGACGTGGACTACAGCTACGCGAGGACTAATGAAGGCGTGCCGATTCTCGACGATTCAATTGTTTCTTTCGGATGTGAAGTGATTGGGGCCCACGTTTGCGGGGACCATACCATTTACCTAGGCGAGGTAAAGGAGATACGCCGCAACAACTCCGGCCCGCCCCTAATGTTCTTCCGCAGCCGCTGGTACAACCCCGCTCAAGACTAAAGGCCTGATAGCCATAGAACTTACGCGGTTGGCTATGAAATTCCATCTGATAACGGGCCAGTCCGGATACTAAATTCCCGGTAAGCGCGTAACTCGTAAGCCGCACAGATCGGTTGACCGCTATCGTTACTTGGCGCCGGCGGTCCCATTGGTGGAGTGGTGGCCGTTTAGCGCGTCGTTGTCCCGCCCGTAGATCGTCTCTTGGAAGCAGGCTATCGACGCCACGTAGTCGTCGGGCTCCCGGTCACGCCAGATGATAACCCCCTGAGTGTCCCTTCCGGTGACCCGAAAGTCCTCGAGAGTGACCCGTATCACTTGTGCCTTGGCTGAGATGACCAAGATTTCTTGGCCTTGGGCGTTGGACACCACCCGGGCCGCGGCCGCCGGACCGGTCTTGGGTGTTACCTTGAAGGTGCGGACACCTTGGCCGCCTCGAGCGTGACGCGGGTACCGGGACAGGGGCGTGGACTTGCCGTACCCCTGCTTGCTAACGATGACCAGATGGTTATTAGGCTGCACCGGCGCCATGGCAATCACTTGGTCCCCATCTAGCAGCCGCATCCCGCGCACGCCGCCGGCGGTGCGGGACCGGGGCGTCAAATTGGCCACGGGGAATCGTATGGCTTGCCCGTTCTCGGACACCATAACGATGTCTTTAGCTTCGCCAACTTGGGCAACGCTAACCAACTCGTCATTCTGCTCCAGGTCCATGACAATCAGTCCACTGGTCCGGATATTGGATAGCTCCCCGGTCTTCAAGGCCTTGACTTCACCCATTTTGGTAGCCAGCGCCAGCAAGTAGTCCTCTTTCGGATTTTGAATCGAAATCATTGCTTGGACCTGCTCTCCCCTGGATAAGGAAAGCAAGTTGACTAGGGGGGTGCCGCGAGTGACCCTGGCTGTGTCGCCCGGGATCTTATAGACTTTCAATGGATATACTCGGCCCCGGTTGCTGAAGAAGAACAAAGAGTCGTGGGTATCCAGCACGATCACGTCGAGCAGAGCATCGTCTTCTCGAGTGGCCATGCCTCGGACCCCCTTGCCGCCCCGGTGCTGGGTCCGGTAGGTGTGAGAGGGGACCCGCTTGATGTAGCCCCGCTGGCTGAGAGTAACAACCACGTCCTGATGTGGAATGAAGTCCTCTTCGGTCTGGTCTTCCACTTCTTCGTCGTAGATGACGGTGCGGCGAGCATCGCCGTAGGTCTTTTTTAGCATCCGCGTCTCGGATTTTATCCCCGCCAGCACCTTGGCCGGGTCGGCCAGCAGGCCTTCGAGATCGGCTATGGTCTTCAGCAGGTCCTCATGCTCTTTCTCCAGCTTCTCCCGCTCCAAGGCCGCCAAACGCCTTAGCTGCATGTCCAGGATGGCCTGGGCCTGGATCCGGCTAAGGTCCAAGCGTTCCATCAGATTGGCGCGGGCGGTCTCAACGTCTTGGGACCCGCGGATGATTGCGATTACCTCGTCCATTCTGCTCAGCGCCAGCAATAGACCCTCGACCACGTGGTCCCGGTCTTTTGCCCGCTTGAGCAAAAATTCGGAGCGCCGGCGGATTACTTCCTGCCGGTGCCGGATGAACAGCTCGAGGGACCGTTTCAGGTTCAATACCTGAGGCTGGCCGTCCACGAGGGCCAGAACGATGCTGTTGAACGAGCTGCGGAGGGCAGTGTGTTTGTACAGATTGTTCAACACCACTTCCGCTTGTGCGTCGCGGCGCAATTCAACTACAACTCGCATTCCTTGGCGGTCGGACTCGTCTCGTATGTCGGAAACGCTGCCGACTCGCTTGTCTCTCACCAGTTGAGCGATTTTCTCCACCAAACTGGCTTTGTTCACCTGAAAGGGCAATTCCGTAATGATTATTTGCTCTTTGCCGCTTTTGGTCTCCTCTATCTCCGTGGTGGCTTCCATCACCACGCGGCCCCGGCCGGTGTTGTATGTGTCGATGATTCCGGACTTGCCCCGGATTTTGCCTCCGGTGGGAAAGTCCGGGCCGGTCACGAATTTGGTCAGCTGGTCTATGGCGCAGTCGGGATGATCGACCAAGTAGCAAATAGCGTCGCAGACCTCCACCAGGTTATGGGGAGGTATGTTCGTGGCCATCCCCACGGCGATGCCTGATGCGCCGTTGATCAGCATGTTCGGCAATCGGGCCGGCAATACCACCGGCTCTTCCAGCGAGTCATCGAAGTTGGCGGCGAAGTCCACGGTATCGAGGTCGATGTCAGCCAGCAGCTCCTCGGCGATGGGGGCCAACCGCGCCTCGGTGTACCGCATAGCCGCGGGCGGGTCGCCGTCGACGCTGCCGTAGTTCCCTTGGCCGGTGATGAGGGGGTAGCGCATGGAGAAGGGTTGCGCCATGCGCACCAGTGCGTCGTAGATAGCGCTGTCTCCGTGGGGATGGAATTTACCCATCACGTCCCCCACGATGCGGGCGCTCTTCTTGAAGGCGCTGTTGGAGCGCAGCCCCATGTCTTGCATGGTGTAGAGAATGCGCCGTTGCACCGGCTTCAATCCGTCGCGAACGTCGGGCAGGGCCCGGGACACAATAACGCTCATCGCATAGCTGAGGTAAGATGAGCGCATCTCCTCTTCGATAGGAACCGGCCGGCCTTCCTCGGCTGACGGGGTAGGAGTGGTTGTTACCATGGATCACTGCTCCTTCGAGAGTGGCTTGTTCATCTTCGCCGCTGTTCCAGCAGCGGGAATTCAATGGGGAAGTCTATGCGACCGGACCGCCTGGGGCGGGGTGGAAATGCGCCGGGTTGCCGGCGCCGGCCTGGGCGCCTCCGCTCGATTTGCTCCGTCCGATGCGGCTTAGCTCGCGGACGGGACGAGGGAGTCAGGCCGCCGGCGGCGCCCCGATCTCCTGATGGACCTCCGCGTAACCTGCGGCGCGCTCGCCGAAACCGGCAAATATGTTGGCGAAGGCCCGCGGCACTTCGTCTTGGCGCTCCGGGTGGCATTGCAGCCCGATTACCCAGCTATGCTCCGGGCTTTCCAACCCTTCGATTAACCCGTCCTCCACACTGTAGGCTGTCGACATTAGTCTTGGCGACCGCTGAGCTTCGCTGACTCCCTGATGGTGCCTGCTGTTGACCCTGAAGAGACCGGCGCTGCCGATGATTGCAGCCGTCTTGGACCCGGGGGACAAGTAGATCTGGTGTCGTTGGGAAACCAGTTCTCCATCCCGCTTTTCGGCCCGGTGCCCCGGCAAGTCTTGGATCAGCTTGCCGCCTAAGGCCACGTTCAGGACTTGAATGCCCCGGCAGATAGCCAGCACCGGCATGTCCCGTTCCAGGGCCCAACCAAGGGCGCGCAATTCCAAGTCATCCAAGGGACGGCAAAGGGACAGCCCGGCTGTTGGGTCCGGCGTGTCGCCGTAAAGGGGAGGATCAAGGTCAGGCCCGCCGGTAAGTAGAAGGCCCCCCGCGCCCTCCATCAACACCTCCGTCGGCCTCGCCCCAGCGTCCCCTGGGACTAGGAGGCGCACCTCCACTCCCAGGGATTCCATGATTTGTATGTACCGTTGGGCGTTGTCCGCGTCAACCGAAGTCATCACCACGGTAGCCATACAGCTTACATTGTACCCCATTCCTTATCGAATATACATAGTTATAATTGGCTCATAATATATGTTACCGGAGGATGGCATGGCGCGATGCAATGCCCGATTGCATCGGCCGTGTGACGACCTTGCCATTCTCGGCGAGTGTGAATTCGAGCGCGAAGCAAGGCATAGGAATCTAGATAGGCGGCACAAGGCGAGGAGGGTTAAGCGAGAAGCTGAATAAACTCCTTTCGAGTTAGGCCGGCGTCTCGTATGAGGGCCCTCAATAGCCCTCTTCCCAGCTCCCGATGATTGGGGACCGATAAGCGGCGCCTATCCGGATGCACCAATATCATGTGGCTTCCCTAGGTGTGGTCCCAGCGATATCCAATTTTCTCCACTGCGCGGACAAACTGGGATCCCGAGATAACGGGTAGGCGAGCCACTAAACCCGGATCACGACTAAGTCCCAATCAACTCTGGGAATCGCTTCCCCGTGGCGTTTCATACTTGCCACGTAGCCGCGAATAGCTTCTTCGATATTCTTGAAGGCCTCTTGCTTCGATTTTCCCTGGGAGTGGCATCCGGGCAACTGAGAACAGCTTGCTAGGATGTATCCATTCTCGTCGGGTTCTAGGGAAACGGCGAAACTCACAGGTTGTCCTGTTCCCAGTCCAGCATTATTCGATGGCGCATTCTTATTGCCGGCTTGCGTTTCTGGACCCGAAGGGCGTTGGAATTCCTCTACGGTGAATCCAAGTCTCGTCAGATTCAGGTTTGCCTGCTGAGTAATGAACTCAGTCCGATGTAGGCCCGTCGCCAACTCAAACAACTGCTTAACAGGGTAGTGACGGCCTTCAATGTTAACGTAATACTTATGCCTGCCATCTATTGCATCAGGCACGCTTTGGGCGGCAACTCGTCTTATCGTCTTTGCGTGTAATTCCCTCTGGACACCGCCAATAACATACTGCATTTTGCTTACCGTTTTCCTACCTTTCAATTATTCATATTCTCCGAGCCGCCGGTTCCGGTGTCAACACGGCCGGCGCTGCGAACGATGAAAATGGCATTTTCTGAGGAAAGACAATAAAGTGGCGGTCCTCCCATTTCTTGCCAAGACTGAACGGTAGAATTCTCGCGGGTTTGATTGCTTAGGGTGAGCTATTTTTGATAACCTAAGGGGGTCATATCAAATCGGAATTTGATTGGACGGCTAGCCTGCCCGCCTAGACCAAGGGACGGCTAGACCCATGGGTATATAGCATGAAAGACGCTATTCAGGGCGCCGTTGATGAATTAAAGGACGGGCAACCCTGCGTCCTAGCTACAGTGGTCCGTACGAAGGGATCAACTCCGCAGAAGGCGGGCGCCATGCTGCTGGTACGCCAGGACGGCACCGGCGTCGGTACCTTGGGCGGGGGTTGCGTCGAAGGGGATATTTGGTTCGCGGCCAAGGAGATCCTGCGCCGGGGCGCCGGGCCGGAGTTCAAGGACTATTTCTTGAATGAGGACGTGGCCGCCCGAGACGGCCTCGTCTGCGGCGGTACCATGTACTTCTACTTGGAGCCGGTGCGGGAACCCGCCGACTTCCTACCGTTGGCCTCGGAGATCGTTGACGCCTATGAAGGTGGAGGGCCGGTTAGCCTGGCCACCGTAGTGAATGCTCCCCCGGGCGCGTCTCATTTGGGGGCCAAGCTTCTGCAACGAATGGATGGTACGGTAGTTGGCTCCTTGGGCAACCCCGAGTTGGACTCTCAAGCTATCGAAATTGCTGCGAGGGTGACTGACGTGGGCGGCGTAGAGTCCTTGACGGCGAGCGACGGCACCGAGGTGTTTATCGAAGGGTTTACCACGCCGCCGACGCTGGTAATGGTGGGCGGAGGACACGTGGGCAAGACGACGGCCGACTTAGCCAATACCCTGGGGTATCGGGTGTACGTCGTTGACGACCGCCCCGAATTCGCCAACCGGGAGCGATTTCCTTACGCTGAGCGGATCGTGGTCGCCCCTTACGACCAGTGGTCGAACCACTTGCCGTTGAACGTCAATAGCTACGTTGTCGTGGCGACCCGGGGGCACCGCTTTGACGACATGGCCTTGGAGTCGGCCCTAGCCACCAAAGCCCGTTACATCGGTCTGCTGGGAAGCCGCCGGAAGACTTTGATGATCTACCAGCGCTTGACGCGCCAGGGCACGCCGGTTGATCGTCTCAAACAGGTACACTCTCCTATCGGCCTGGATATTGGCGCGTTGACGCCGGAGGAGCTGGCCGTCAGCATCCTATCGGAAATAATCATGGCCCGGAGAGGCGGTACCGGCGGTCGGATGCAAATGGACGACTGGTACATCGAACGGGCCGCCGACATCGGGCAACGCCCGGTCAAGGTATAGGTCAAAGTATAAAGGTATAGACTCTTCAACGTCTCATGCCCGACACAGTGGCGATACTCCTAGCCGCCGGTGAGTCCCGCCGGATGGGGCGGCTGAAGGCCCAACTCCCTTGGCAAGGCAACACCCTGCTCGGCCATCAAATCTCCGTCCTGCGGCAAGCCGGCGTTGACCGAGTGGTGGTGGTGTTGGGGCACCGGGCCGAAGAACTCATACCGGTTGTGAATGAAGGGAAGGGCGTATCCTGGGTCTTGAACCCCAACTACGCCCAAGGCAAGACGACCTCCATCAAAGCCGGGCTGAAGGCTCTGGGACCGGATAACCTGGACGCGGTCCTCATCCTCAGCGTTGACCAGCCCCGCAGCCCCGGGACCATCCGGTCTTTGATAGAGAAGCACCGCGAAAAAGCCGGGTTGATAACCATTCCCGCCTACAATGGAAAGGGAGGCCATCCCATAGTTTTCTCTCCGGCCTTGATGGAAGAACTAGGGTCCGTGTCTGAGGAAACCCTGGGTATCAAAGCGGTAGCAAGAAACCACCCGGACGCCACCCACCGGGTGGACCTGGGGACGGCGGAGGTGTTGTGGGACCTCAACACTCCCGGAGATTACGAGGAAGCCGCGGCCTCAGACGGCTAGAAAGCTCAATCCGAATGCGGCCCGGGCAGAGGGCAGTGTCGTGCTGGTATTAGTTACCGGAGCTACGGGCTTCTTGGGACGGCGGGTGGTGTCGGAGTTGCAAGAACACCGTCACCAAGTCCGTTGCTTGGTGCACACCCTGGGCAGGGAGCGTATCTTCTCCCCCCGCTCAGTGGATGTCCACTATGGCAGCGTTCTGGACCCCGATGCCCTTTCCGGAGCCTTCTACGACGTGGGGGCCGTAGTGCACCTCGTCGGGGCCATCCGCCAGCGGGGGCGGTTGACCTACGACCGGATCAACCGCCAAAGCGCGGCCAACGCGGTGGCCGCAATCAAGGAGAACCGGGAGAACCGGGTCAAGCACTTCCTGCTAGTCAGCGCCATCGGGGCCGGCCCCAATCCCTCCTACCCCTATCTTCACAGCAAGTGGCAGGGAGAGCAAGAGGTGCTGAATAGCGGACTGCCTCATACCATCCTCCGCTCGTCGATAATCTTCGGTGAAGGGGACGAATTCTTGAACAACCTGGCCGCCTTGGTGCGGGTGTTCCCAATCGTGCCCGTTATTGGGTCGGGGCGGAACAGGCTCCAGCCAATCGCGGTGGAAGACCTGGCCCACTGCATCGCTCTGTCAGTGGACCGGGAAGAACTGAAAGGAAAGACCCTCGAGCTAGGGGGGCCTCAGCAGCTAAGCTATAACGAAATCGTAGAGGTCGTGTCCCGCACCCTTGGTAAGCGCCGGCTGATGGTCCATGCTCCGGTATGGCTCAGTTACGTCGCGGCCTCCGTATTGCAGGGACTGTTGCCACGGGCCCCGGTCACAACCGACCAGTTGCGCATGCTGTCGATTCGCAACGTGGCCGAACCGGGAGTCGTAGAAGAGACTTTCGGGTTTACCCCGCGTTCGGTGGAAGGTAACATAGACTACGTGAAGCAAGTCCGTATCCGGGACGGGCTGAATATCCTCAGCGGACACATGCCTCCCCGGATCCGGGACCACTGACGGTGTCCATGCTTTGAAAGCGCCCCTGAGGCGCATTACCCAAGCGCGGCGCCCCGGCGGAAGCCAAACGAGGCGGAGCGTATTGTTCCAAGGTCTTGCTTGCTCCGGGGCGATTGACCCGACACTGGTCAAATATAGAGGCTTGGAGCCGGGGTTGGTGGATTACCAAGAGTCCCTAAATCGCATGTTGTCCTTGGTTGACTACGAGCGGAGCGGCCGCGTCGGCCCTCGACAGCTATCTATCTATGACTTGCGGCGAACTGTGGCGCTGATGGAGCGCATCGGCAGTCCTCACACCAAGGCGCAAACCGTTCACGTCGCCGGAACTAAAGGAAAAGGAAGCACCGCCGCCTTCTGTGACGCAGTACTGCATGCCGCCGGCTATAAGACCGGGTTTTATTCCTCGCCCCACCTTCATACCTTTCGAGAGCGGATACGCTGTGACGCGAAGCCAATATCCGAGGCCGAATTTAGTGAATTGGTCGAACAGATATGGCCCCAGCAGGAATGGGTTACGAACAACGTAGGTCTAGGCCCGGTCACTCTATTTGAGTTTATGACCGCGATGGGTTTTCTGAGCTTTGCCAAGAGGAACGTGGACTTTCAAACGATGGAGGTAGGGCTGGGAGGCCGGCTGGACGCAACCAACGTAGTTAACCCCAACGTCAGCGTGATAACGTCCATCAGCCTCGACCATACCGGAGTTCTCGGCGACTCCCTGGCTCAGATCGCCGCCGAGAAGGCCGGGATCATCAAACCCGGTGTGCCGGTCGTCTTGGCTCCCCAAGGGCCCGAGGCGGCCTCCGCTATCGCTCAGGTCTGCCAACGTGAGGGGGTCCGACAAATCCAAGTGGGGCGAGACGTAACCTGGGAAGCAGGCCCTGCCGGCACCGAGAAGCAGTCCCTGGTGGTCCAGGGAAGGTTGGGCCGCTACCGGCTGACCATCCCCCTCCTTGGCTCACACCAACTGGAGAACGCCGCAACCGCTGTTGCCGCCTTGGAAGTATTGCGGGAGCAAGGGCACTCCGTTCCCGAAGAGGCAATAGCGGAGGGTTTCGCCAACGTGGACTGGCCTTCCCGCATGGAAGTAATTTCCAGGTCCCCGGTGGTAATGGTCGACGGCGCCCACAACGGGTACTCAGTGGACGCTCTGATAGACTCATTACCCCGCCACTTCGAGTATAGCCGGTTGCTGCTCATAGCCGGTTTCTCGGCGGACAAGCAAGTAAAGGAAATGGTAAAACGCTTGTCCCGCGTTGGTCCCATCGTGATTGCTACCGGGTCCCGCAACCCGCGCGCCCTCCCTCCCCAGGCCGTGGCGGCGTTGTTCAGAGAAGCCGGAGTAACAACCCTGGAGGCTCCCACGCCCAGGGACGCGCTGGGCGTTGCCTTGAGCAAGGCGGGAGAAAATGACCTTGTGCTGGCTGCCGGTTCGTTGTTCTTGGCCGCTGAAGTGAGGGAAGCGGCCCTGGGCATTGAACCCGAGCTCTACCCTGACCTTGCGCCCTCAGGTAGAGAAAGGGCCTAGGGGGCCGCCGGTAAAGGACTAGATGATTGCAATCCCGGTTAACGAAGCCATATGAGTCGGTCGCATTCAGCGAATAAACGTTTAGCGAGTAGGCGGCCCCAGTGAGTAGCCGGAAGGTCGTGATAACCGGCATTGGGGCCATCACTCCCTTGGGCCGGACCATCGACGCCTTTTGGGGGAACTTGCTGGCTGGGCAATCGGGCATTGGCCCTATGACTCTTTGCGACCCCACCAACTACCCCTGCCGGATTTCCGGCGAGGTGAGCGACTTCCAAGCGGAGGATTACATAAACCCCAAGGAAGCTCGTCGAATGGCCCGGTTTTCCCAGTTGGCGGTGGCGGCGGGGCTTACCGCGGTGGAGTCGGCGGGACTTGACATGTCCAAAGAAGACCCCTTTCGGGTCGGCGTAATCCTGGGCAACGGCAATGGGGGCTTCCCGACCCTCGAGGAGAACTGCCGGATTTTGGCCGAACGGGGCGGCATGAGAATGTCACCTTTCTTCTTCCCCATGGTGCTGCCCAACATGGCGGCGGCCGCGGTCAGTCGATACGTGGGCGCCTTGGGCTATAACTCCACGGCCACCACCGCCTGTGCCGCCTCCAACCAAGCCATCGGCGAGGCGCTGGAGGTGATTCGCCGGGGTGTAGCCGACGTGGTGTTGGCTGGCGGAACGGAGGCGGGCATCAGCCAGTTGGGCTTGGCCGGTTTTGCGGTGATGCGGGCCCTCAGCACCCGGAACGAAGACCCTCAAGGGGCCAGCCGCCCTTTCGACGCCGGGCGGGACGGCTTCGTTCCGGCCGAAGGAGCGGTGGTATTGGCCCTGGAGAGCCTAGAACACGCCCAAGCTCGCAACGCCAACGTGTTAGCGGAGTTGGCCGGCTTCGGTTGTACCTCCGACGCCGCACATCCGGTGCAGCCGGAGGAGAGCGGCGCCAGCGCGGCGGAAGCGATGCGGTTGGCTTTGGCCGACGCCGGGGCGGCGTTGGAGCAAGTAGACTACATCAACGCCCATGGCACTTCGACGCCGCTGAACGACGCGGTGGAGACTGCCGCCATAAAGCGTCTGTTCGGGGAGCGGGCCTACCGGATACCCATAAGCTCCACCAAGTCTATGATCGGCCACTCCCTGGGGGCGTCGGGTGCCCTGGAAGCGGCCGCCTGCGTAAGGTCTATTACCGACGGACGGGTGCATCCGACCATCAATTACGAGGTCCCCGACCCTGCCTGCGACTTGGACTACGTTCCCAATAAAGCAAGAGAACGGGACGTGAACGTCGTGCTGTCCAATGCCTTCGGATTCGGCGGGCAAAACGCTTGCCTGGTGTTTCGAAAATTTGAGGGAACGGGTTAGCCAACCCTCGCCCTTTGCCCATGTCCGGTGACCGCTTTTCCTTGACGGTGCCCACACCGCAGCCTAGAATCGGGCCATTGGATGCGTGGAGGTGATGACGCGCCGTGGCTGAGCGCCTAGTTTCGGGAGTTGTCCAAGAGGAAGACTCGGACCTATCGCTGCGCCCTAAGCGGCTGGACGACTTCGTGGGGCAAGCCCAAACCAAGAATAACCTCAGCATCGCCATCCAAGCGGCCAAGATTCGACAGGAACCACTGGACCACGTCATCGTCTATGGGCCGCCGGGCTTGGGCAAGACCACACTGGCCCACATCATTGCTCAGGAAATGGAGGTAGCTATCCGGGTCACGTCCGGACCCGCGGTAGAGCGGGCCGGGGACATGGCGGCCATTCTGACCAGCTTACAGCCGGGCGACGTGCTGTTCATTGACGAGGTACACCGCCTCAACCGGGTGGTCGAGGAGGTCCTCTACTCGGCGATGGAGGACTTCTTCTTGTCTTGGATGGTAGGAAAGGGCCTCGCCGCGCGCAGCGTAAACCTGCGTATCAATCCCTTCACCCTGATTGGGGCGACCACTAGGTTCTCGATGATTAGCGCTCCCCTTCGCGACCGGTTCGGCTCCGTCTTTCGTTTGGAGTATTACGACCCCGAGGACATGAAAGTAATCGTGCAGCGGTCCGCCCGGATCTTGGAGGCGGATGCGGACGGCGAAGGGATTCAACAGGTCGCTTCCCGCTCTCGCGGCACCCCCAGGATTGCCAACCGGTTGCTGAAGCGGGCCAGAGACTACGCGCTGGTAAAAGCCGACGACCGGGTCACCGGCCCGGTGGCCAACGCCGCTCTGGAGCAGTTGCAGGTAGACGGACTGGGATTGGACCAGGCCGACCGCCGACTTCTGGAGAGCATCGTCGACAAGTTCAACGGAGGCCCCGTGGGACTGGATACGCTGGCCGCTTCTATCAACGAAGACGCCGACACGATTATGGATGTGTGGGAGCCGTACTTGATCCAGTTGGGGTTCTTGGAGCGAACACCCCGCGGGCGAATGGCCACCAGGCTGGCCCACGAATACTTGGGGCGGTCCTGGTACGGTACCGACCCGGCGGACCAAGGGCGCTTGACGGGGTTGTAACGCCTGTCCCTACCATGGCCGGGCATCCCTCTACGGTCTTTAGTCTGAGGTTAGTTCCAGTCCATCCGATTCTTCCGGCGGTTGCTTGCCTCTACCTGAACGACTACAATAAGCCCACTTCCTTCCGCCGGAGTGCTCTTTAGAAGAGTGCAAGGTTCTCTCAAGCATTCCCTACCATTCGGTTTTTGTGTAGCTGATTTTGACTGTTCTCACCGCCAAAAGTGAAACTCCTCCAAGGGCCGGTCGAAGGCCGCCTTTAGAAGAGTTGCTGAGCCGGATCACCCGTGGTGAACCGGTCGGCGAAAGCCAAGCCGCGGCGTTTGAAGATGTCGGTACCGGCCTCTTGGACCGGGTTTGCCGCGCGGCCGCTGAGCTAAGGGACCGGGGCAAAGGAAGAATTGTCACCTTCTCTCCGAAGGTGTTCATACCGCTGACTAGGCTCTGCCGCGACTATTGCGGCTACTGCACCTTCAGACAGGACCCGGCGGCTGCGGGGGAATCGCTGTTCATGACGCCGGAGCAAGTGTTGGAAGTTGCTCGCGCCGGGCAAAGGTTGGGTTGCACTGAAGCCCTCTTTACTCTAGGAGAAAGGCCCGAGCAGCGGTACGCTGAAGCAAAGGACTGGTTGCAAAAGCGAGGCTACTCCGGGACCCTTCAATACCTGGCGGATATGTGCGAGTTGGTCATTCGAGAGACGGACTTGCTGCCCCACGCCAACCCGGGAACAATGAGCCGGCGGGAGATGGCAAGCCTTCAACCCCATAACCCTTCCATGGGGCTGATGCTGGAAAGCACCAGCGACCGTCTCTACGCCCAGGGCGGCCCCCACGAGTTCGCCCCCAGCAAGCGTCCCCGGGTAAGGCTGCGCACCATCGAGATCGCGGGCGAATTGGGGGTCCCATTTACGACCGGCATCCTCATTGGCATCGGGGAATCCCGCCGGGAACGCATAGAGTCGATTGCGGCCATCCGCCGCCTGCACGAGGAGCACGGGCACATCCAGGAAGTAATCATCCAAAACTTTCGAGCCAAGCCCGGCACTCCTATGGGAGGCGCTCCCGACGCCGAAGCCCAGGAGCTCCGGTGGACGGTGGCCGTAGCCCGGCTCATGTTGGGGCCGGAGGCAAACATTCAGGTTCCGCCCAACCTGAGCGCGGACAACTACCAGGTCTACTTGGATGCCGGCATCAACGATTGGGGTGGTATTTCTCCGTTGACCATCGACTACGTGAACCCCGAGGCGCCTTGGCCGGCGGTAACCGAGTTGCAGGCTCGGACTCGGGCCGCGGGGTTTGACTTGAGGCCCAGACTGCCGGTATACCCGGAATACTTCGTTGCATCCGATAATTACTTGCCCAAGAACCTACGAGCTAAGGTTGGGGCATTGTCAGACCGGGATGGCTACGTACGAGGGGGAATTCAGCGATATGCCGGGATTGCCTGAGGAATTGGTCGAACGACGGTCCGACGCTGCCAACCTGGAGGCACTGATTTCCGGGATGGACCCTGGAGTCGGCCGTATATTAACCCGGGCTCTGGAAGGCCGTGACATTTCATCGGAAGACGCGACGGCCCTCTTAGATGCTTCCGGGCTGGAGTACCACGGCGTAGTGTTAGTGGCCGACGAGTTGCGCCGGCGCACCGTGGGAGACATAGCAACCTACGTAGTGAACCGCAACGTCAACTTTACCAACGTCTGCATCAAACGCTGCGGGTTTTGCGCCTTCAGCCGGGACTTTCGAGAGGAACAGGGCTACTTTCTTCCGGTGAACGAGATAGTACGCCGGGCCAAAGAGGCGTGGGACTACGGCGCCACCGAAGTGTGCATCCAGGCCGGGCTGCCTCCTCAGATGGAGGGCGATCTTTACATACGGCTTTGCGAAACCTTGAAAGACGAGTTGCCCGAGATGCACATTCACGGTTTCTCGCCGGAGGAGGTGCTTTACGGGTCGGTCCGCTCCCGGTGCACCATCCGCGAATACCTCCAAGGATTGAAGGCAGCCGGGGTGGGAAGCCTGCCGGGCACTTCGGCCGAAATCTTGGACCAAGAGCTCCGGGACCGGATATCGCCGGGCCGGATCCGGGTCGACCAATGGGCCGAGGTCATTACTACCGCTCACGACTTGGGAATACCAACCACTTCTACCATAATGTTCGGCCATGTCGAGACCAATGCCCAGGTCGCCGATCACATTGCGTTGCTGCGTGATATCCAGAAGAAGACCGGGGGATTCACTGAATTCGTCCCCCTCTCTTTCGTTAGCTCGGAAGCCCCCATGTTCCTGAAACACCTGGTGGACGGGGTGCGTTCCGGCCCCAGCGGGATGGACGTCGTGAAAGTTCACGCCATCGCTAGGATCATGCTGAACAACTGGATACCCAACATCCAGGCGTCCTGGGTCAAAGAGGGGTCCCGGATGTCTCAATTATTGCTGACTGCCGGTGTGAACGACTTGGGAGGAACGTTGATCAATGAGTCCATATCTACGTCGGCGGGCTCGCAACACGGGCAGTTGATGAGGCCATCCGAGTTCCGCCAGATGATCCGCCAAGCCGGCCGCATCCCGGCGGAACGGTATACTACCTACGCGACCAAACGGGTCTTCAGCGATACTGACGAGGAGTTCGACCCCTTGGACTTGGTCGGCAGTAACGTGGAAGAGCTATTTGGCTCTTACCAACTTCTGGTGCAAATGGACACCTTCCGGTTCAAGCACCCGAGAAAGTCCCAGCAAGACGACGTCGGCGCCGCCGCATCTTCAGTAAACCCGGTGTGAAGTTGCACCCGATGCGCCTGACGGCTCCCGGTCTCCCGGACCTGAAACAAGCCAAGGCCGCCTCCTCGGTCTATCGCTCCCTTCCTTCAGCCGTTATCGCAGCCGTCATTGGCCGCTCGTATCGAAGACCTTTCCACGAGGCCGGTCTGGAGGGGAATTGCCCGCGCCGCCATTGGCCCGGCTGCTATCAAGGCGCGTCTGCCCGCGTTCAACGTGAATCGCCAGAGTCTAGGGCCGTCAAGGGAATATGGGCGGTAAAGTCCTAGCGTTGGCCGGCGGAGTTGGCGGCGCCAAGCTGGCCTTGGGCTTGGCCCGGGCCTTGGCCCCGGAGCGACTGGTGATTTGCGTCAATACCGGGGACGACGAGTGTTTTCACGGCCTTCACGTTTCTCCCGACCTGGACACGGTCATGTACACCCTAGCCGGTCTATCCGACCCCGAGTCCGGTTGGGGCATAGGCGGAGATACTTTTACTGCCTTGAGTATGTTGAATCGTTACGGGGCCGATACCTGGTTCAATCTGGGAGACCGGGACTTGGCTACCCACATCCGGCGCACCCAACTCCTTCGCAAAGGCGCGACTCTTTCCCAAGTTACTGCGGACCTTTGCCGTCGCTTGGGGGTAGCCCAGCAGATTGCTCCCATGAGCGACGACCCCGTCCGCACGGTGCTGGACACGGACGCCGGGGAACTGGCTATGCAGACCTACTTCGTGAAGCGCCGGGCCGGTCCCCGGGTCTCTGGAATAAGGTACGCCGGGGCTGAGAAGGCGCGCCCATCCCCCGCGTTCCAGGCGGCGCTTGACGAGGCCCAGATAATTGTCTATTGCCCCTCCAACCCCTTCCTTAGCTTGGGACCCATTCTGGCTATCCCCGGAGTAGAAACCCGGTTGAAGCAATCGTCCGCATCGAAAGTGGCGGTAAGTCCCATCGTTGGCGGCGCGGCGGTCAGGGGCCCCGCGGCCAAGATCATGTCCGAGTTGGGCCGTGAAGTGTCCTGCGTCGGGGTGGCCAGCGAGTACCGTGGCCTATGCGATACTTTCCTCATCGACGAACGGGACGCGCCGTTGGGACCGGCTATAGAAGGCCTTGGTATTAGACCTGCGGCTGCGTCGATTATTATGAACAACGACGCCGATAAGCTCGCCTTGGCCCGGACTGTCTTGGCCGAGGCGGGCGGTTGATCTATTGCCAACGCATATCGAACCTATTTCAATGGTGTTTCGAAGGTTGATTCAGAGGTGTTTCAGTGAGCGGACCGTCCTCTAACCCACTTGGCCTGTTTGGCCGAAGAGCAAGGTCCCGGGAGACGGGGTAGGTTAAGGCTATGGAACGGAAACGCGACGAAGGGGAGTCCTCCGGGACCATTGCCGTCATCCCCATGAAGCCCTTAGCCGATAGCAAAACGCGCTTGTCGAGGAAATTCTCCACCGAGGAGAGGGGCGCCTTATCTCTTGGTCTGCTTAGCCAGGTGATTACGGCGCTGCGAGCCGCTTCCGTCGATGTCTTCTGGGTGGTAGGGGGCGACGATAAAGTGCGAAACTTAACTCTCGGTGCCGAGGGTGTGTGGATGGAGGAGTTGGGCCGAAATCTGAATGACACGGTGGCCATTGCATTCGATCGGGTATTCGAAAGGGGCAAAGGGGCCCTGTACGTGGCCAGCGACCTGCCCTTCTTAAAGGCCGGCGACATACACAGCATCCTCCAAGCGACGCGAAAGCAAAACAACATTAGCCTGGCGCCGGCAAGGAGGGACGGCGGCACCAACGCCATCCTGGTCCCCCCTGCGGTGCAGTTCAAGCCTGAACTCGGCCCTCGCAGCTTCCTCAAGCATCTTTCTCAAGCGGCTAACATTGGAGTATCCGTCGCGATTTGCTACAGCCCGGGACTGGGATTCGACCTGGATACCCTGGATGACTTGGAGGCCTACGAGCACATGGAGCCTGGGTTGTTGGACCGGTTGCTTCGGGGCCAAGCGACGGCTTCCCCCAACGATGAATAGACCCCGCCAACCTCGCCGTAGCGCCACCAAGCTTAACCGGTCTAGCCGTCCAGACTTCGTGAGGCGATAAGAAACTTGCGCTCGGGGTCACCCGGCTAACCTGACGGGTAAGTCTTTATTACTGAGGAGCTAATGGGGGCCTCCCTGAAACCTAAACTAGGAGTGCTATTGCCAACCCGGGGGCTGCTTTTGAGCGAAGACCGCCCGCCGGACCCTCGAAGAGTGTTGGAGTTGGCTAAGCGGGTAGAGGCGGCCGGCTTGGATTCCGTTTGGGTGGGAGACAGCTTGACCGCCAAGCCAAGACTAGAACCCCTGTCCACGCTGGCGGCCGTGGCTTCTTGCACCGAGACCCTGCGTCTGGGCACCGCCGTTCTGCTGCCGGCACTGCGTCATCCGGTGCTGTTGGCCCAGACGATGGCGACGGTAGACTTGATCTCCAAGGGCCGCCTCGTCGTCGGCGCCGGAGTTGGGGGAGCTTTCAACGAAGACCAGCAACAAGAATGGCGGGCCGCCGGGGTGGACCCCCGCCGCCGGGCGGCGCGCTTGGAAGAAGTAGTGCAGATTGTTCGTCAGCTTGGTACCGGCGGCGCGGTGACTTTCCACGGTAAGCACTTCGATCTTGAAGGCGTGAAGATGGAACCGCAGCCGGCGCAACGGCACGGGGTCCCGGTGCTGTTGGCGGCCCATGGGCGGGCCCGACAAGAAGCCCAGATCGTCAGAGCGGCCCGGTTGGGCGACGGCTTGATCTCAATTTCCGACACTCCGGAAGAGTACGCTGCCTTGGTGCGGCGAGTACGCCAAGCAGTGGCCGACTTGGGCCGCGATAACGAACGGTTCGAGGCGGCCTACTACGCCACGGTGAACCTGGACCTGAACGTTTCCAAGGCCGAGTCGGAGGCCACCCGGTATTTGATGAAATACTATGGTGTTAACATGTGGGGGACGCGCTGGGGCCCCTTCGGCGACCCGGAAAGGGTCAAGTCCCGCTTAGCCGAATATGTCGAAGCCGGCGCCCAGACTCTTGTGGTACGTTTCGCGTCCTTCGATCCCGAGGCCCAGTTGGAGACGTTCTTGGACAGGGTGGCCCCGGCGTTCGGTTGACCTTTTCTGGGTTAATCTCTGGGAGGTAGAGGGTTTGTATCCGATTGACTTGTCCGGCCAAAAGGGAGTGGTCTTGGGTGTAGCCAATGACCGCAGCATCGCTTGGGCCATCGCCCGCGTATTAGGCCGGTCGGGGGCAAGGCTGGCCTTGACTTACCAGGACGACCGGTTAAAAGAGCGGGTATCCAAGCTTGCCGGCTCGCTGGAAGGCTCGCTGGTAGTCCCTTGCGACGCCACCGACGACCAACAGATTTACGACCTGTTTCAACAGGTCGGCGAGACCTTTGGGGACATATCCTTTCTGGTCCACAGCATAGCCTTCGCCAATCGAGAAGACTTGAGCGGCAGGTTTTCCGAGACGGACCGCGACGGATTCAGGGTCGCGCTGGAGGTCAGCGCTTACTCGCTATTGCCTTTGGTCCGCCGCGCCGCGCCGTTGATGAGCGGCGGCGGCAGCGTAGTAACGATGACTTTTCACGCGTCCCAGCGGGTATACCCGGGGTATAACGTGATGGGAACGGCCAAGGCGGCCTTGGAGCACGCGGTCCGGCAACTAGCTTTCGAGTACGGAGAGCAGAACATCCGCTTGAACGCTATATCGGCGGGGCCGTTGGAGACCCTGGCGGCTAGGGGCATTCACGGCTTCATGGACATGCGGCGCCATCATGCCGAATCCGCGGCAATGAAGCGAAACATAAGCTCGGAGGAGGTCGCCAAGACGGCTTTGTTCCTATGCAGCGAGCTTTCCAGCGGGATCACCGGGGCGGTTATACCGGTGGACGCGGGTTATCATATTATGGGGGTCTGATTGGCCGCCGGAGGTAAACCCTCAGCCGCCGGTGGATCCCGGATTCAGAGCTTCAAGCTTGCGGCGGTCCTCCTCGGCTTCGTCGCCGCGGCCCAAGCGGGCGTAAGCCTCGGCCCGGCGAGCCCAGGCTTGAGCGCAATTGGGGTCCAGAGCAATGGCTTTGGTGAACTGGTCAATAGCCTCTTGAGTCCGCCCTTGGTTGTATAAACGGACTCCCCTCTCCGTCAGGGCATCGGCGGTAGGAGCGTCCACCGGTACCCGCTTACGGGGACCGGCAGGCGGCGGCTCCGATACAGCCTCCTCCACCGGCGCCACCGCGGCTTGGGTCGCGCCTTGCATCGAAGCTGCTTGCGCTGGTGCTTGGACTTCGCCGCCGGCTTCTTGCATGGGCATTTCGCTGGCGGGGGTAGTCTCCCGCCGTTCTTCCACAACGAGATCTGCCGGCTTTTCCGCATTCACGCGAGCATCCGATGGGTTGGACGGGGATAGCTCCCAACCGCAGCTGGTGCAAAATTTCGAACCCGGCGTCAGGTTGGTGTTGCAGCGTTGGCAGGCCTGTTGGTCTACCGGGTTATCGCTCCGGGCCTGGGGACTCTTGATGAATAACAGGACGATCATGGGGATGACAGCCAGCAAGTTATAGCCGGGGATCAGCATCAAGATGAACGCTGCTCCACCCCATAGCCATGGGCTCCGGCGCTTGTTCCTAGCGAGCCGGGCAGTCCATAGCAGCACTAATGCCAGAGCAATAAATAATAGAATGTTGCTCATGGCCGTTCCTCTAGACCTCTGCGACCCGCCGCACGGACACTGCCCATGAGCCGGGCGCTGTTAAGGCGCAGCATGCACCATTGAATATACACCGATTAGGGTAGTATCGACAATGGTTTTGCACCCATCAACTCCGAACAGTTACCGGTTTTGTCGTTCCCGGCCGGCGAATTGGACGAAAAGCCCAACTTTTTCTCGTCCCGGGGAGCGCCTCCTCTCCCTGCTAACGAGCTAACTAATTTTCTTGGCCGCAATTTTTCTCAATCGCTTTTGCCGACACGTTCAAATCACCCGAAATGACCCAGCATGGTGATAATTTCGCACACAACACGGAATACATGAGCCGGAATTCGTAGTCTTTACCTAGTTTGACAAGGCAAAGTGGTGATGCTAGAATTGACTCCCTCTCGCGGGGGATGAGTCCCGCAGCTTACACTCCACGAACTCTCCCTGTATCATACACGCTTGGGATAGGTATGACCAACTAAGGGGGCTAAGCGATAACGAGGAGGAATTATGAAGATAACCCTTTCCATCTTGAAAGCGGACGTAGGCTCCATCGGGGGTCATACCAAGCCATCCCAAAACATGATGGACGCGGTCCGCACCGACGTCGACGACGCGGTGAAGCGCGGATTATTGATCGATGCTTTCGTGGGCCACACCGGTGATGACATCTGCATTATCGCATCCCACACCCACGGCGAGAACAACACTGACGTACACCAATTCGCTTGGAAGACCTTCCTACACGCCACGGATATCGCTAGCCAGTACGGCTTGTACGGCGCCGGCCAGGACTTGCTGGTCGATGCTCCTTCCGGCAACATCCGGGGGGCCGGCCCTGCGGTGGCGGAGGTTGAATTCGAGCACGACCCGGTTAAGACCAACCGGGTCCGGGCCGCCGAGTCCTTCATGGTGCTGGCGGCCGACAAATGCGGGCCGGGGGCTTACAATCTGCCGTTGTTCCTGGGTTTCGCCGACCCAATGTACTGCGCCGGACTGATGCTGCCGCGGATCGGCGATGGCTTTACTTTCAACATAATAGACATGGACAACACCGGAGGGGACAGCATAATCTCCCTCAACGCCCCGGAAGACTATTACCGGATCACCGTCTTGTTGCGGGACAACGAGCGGTTCGGCATAGACTCCATAGTCTCCCGCTATTCGGGCCAGACGGCGGCGGCGGTGTCCGCAACCCGCCTTCACAACATCGCCGGCAGCTACACCGGCAAGGACGATCCGGTAGCGATAGTCCGGAACCAAGGAATCTTCCCGGCGCCTGAAGAGTTGATATCACCCTTCGCCAAAGCTCACTTCATCGGCGGCGACGCCCGAGGCTCCCACGTCATGCCTTTGATGCCCGTGCCCATCAATACCGCGGTCACCGGCATGTACTGCTTGCCGTTGGTTTCCTGCGTCGGGTTCTCTCTCAGCGCCGCGGGGAAGTTCTCCGACTCCTTCGCCGACTTCTTCGACAATCCCGCTTGGGACTATGTAAGAAATCTTGCTCAGGAAAAAGGAATTGCTATGCGGTCCCAAGGATGGTCCGGGGCCGCCATGCTACCTTACGGTGAGTTGGAATATTCAGGCTTCCGCCAAAGCATCGGCGACCTAGTGTCCCGGTTCGCTTTCCGGGACGGCCACGGGGATGAGTCGCAAATCCCGGAGAAAGCGGCCAGCGCCGACGACTAAGCACCGGTCCATCAGCGCCGCTGCGCCGGCGCCTACAAAATAATCTTCAATATCATTTGGAGGAGTAGACATGATCGAGATTGGAATTTTGCACAACGGGGCTTCCGACCTGAAAACGACTAGGGTAGGGGACGATGTGGTGGTGGCAGGGGGGTCTTTAGAAGAGGTGCACCAGAGCTATCAACGGGTCCTTGTCGACCAGGTCCGTCAAGGGGTCTTGGCCGATCAGTTGGGAATTGACTACTGGTTTATGACGGAGCACCACTTCATCCCGGAAGGGGCGGAGTTCAGCCCTAACCCGCTGATTGCCGAGACGGCCATCGCCGCCCAAACCAAGCGCATTCGCTTGGGGCAGATGGCCAACATCCTTCCCTGGTGGCACCCCATCCGGGTTGCGGAACAAGCGGCGATGCTGGATGTCATCAGCGGCGGCCGGCTGGAGTTTGGCATCGGCCGCGGCTATCAACCCCGGGAGGCCGAGGTGTTCGGCAGGCCCTACGGGGCCACGGTCCAAGACCAGGAACGGAACCGGGCCTACTACCACGAGGCCTTCGAGATCATTATTAAGGCTTGGACTCAGCCCTCCTTCTCTCACCATGGAGAGTTCTTCTCCATCCCGCCCAGCTATACGAAGTGGCACCACAAGGGCACTATGGCCTACTTTAACCAGCCGCAAGCCGGGCGCAAGTTAGAGGATGTCCTAGCGGTAGGCAAGCCCGACCTCTACTCCATGGGCAGCCCGGTGGTAGCGGCGACGACCACCCTGAAGGAAATCAGCCTCTTCCCCCAGCCGGTGCAGAAGCCCCATCCCCAAGTCTGGGAGCCGGTCACCAGCGAGCGCTCGATCCGGTGGGCGGCCGCTAACGCCGTCAACGGCATGACCCTCCCCGAGACAACATCCAGGCTCAAGCGCAACGTAGAAATATACTATGACGAGGCTGAGCGTAAGGGCTGGCCGGATCGGCTGAACCGGGGTCCCTGGAAGTTTGGCTGGGACGCTGACAAGCACCGGGGTTACGGTTGCGTCCGTTACGTGCATGTCGTCCCGCCCGGCTCGAAGGAGCATGAGGGCATGGAACAGTACAAGAGGGCGTTGGAGATGCAATGGGACTACTATGGCCCCTTCGGCTTCGCTGCCGCCTTGGCCGATTTGGACGAAGCGCCCTACGATGCTGGCATGAAAGTGACCGGGGACTTGCTGATGCAGAAGGGCGTGGCCATAGTCGGCACCCCGGAACAGGTCGCCGAGGGGATCCTGGGCATCAAGGAGTCCTGCGGCTTCGAGGATTTCTTATTTACGGCGGCTATAGAAGGCGGCGGCTACACGTCCGCGGAGACCGAGGAGCAGATGCGGCTTTTTGCATCTGAGGTTGTGCCGATATTGCGCCGCGAATGCGGAGGTGGTCCTGACCTTCCCGAATCTACGGCCCAATTCGCTCCGACCTTGGAGCCGGTAGGGGTTGTAACCGGCAATTAAGGGCCGGGACCCCGCTGGCCATTCGATTCTACCTGGGCAATTCCGACAAGGCTGGGACCTAGCCTTGCCGGTCGGCCTTGGGAGATATACCCAGTCCTAGCTCGTCGAGTTGGGACTGGGTTGCCGGCGCGGGAGCGTCGAACAGGGGGTCGGACCCGCTCTGTGTCTTGGGAAACGCTATCACGTCGCGGATGGACCCGGCCCCGGAGAGAATGGCCACCAGCCGGTCGATTCCCGGGGCGATGCCGCCATGGGGAGGCGCGCCGAATTCGAAAGCCTCTAGGATCTGCCTGAACCGCTGGTCTACCTCTTCTTTGCTGTAACCCAGGACCCGGAACACCTTTTCTTGCAGCTCTCTACGGTGGATCCGGACGCTTCCGCTCGCCAACTCCGAGCCGTTACACACCAAGTCATAGGCCTTGGACTTGATCGCGCCGGGGTCGCTTCCGTCCAGCAATTCCTCTTGGCCGTCGGCAGGCGACGTGAAGGGATGGTGGGATGAGTCCCAGCGTTGCGCTTCCTCGTTCCAATCGAATAGCGGGAACTGGGTAACGAATGCGAAGGCTAAC
This sequence comes from Dehalococcoidia bacterium, assembly GCA_965197665.1. Taxonomy (GTDB): domain Bacteria; phylum Chloroflexota; class Dehalococcoidia; order Lucifugimonadales; family UBA3495; genus CBDANO01. Next base: position 310,965 of record CBDANO010000005.1, on the reverse strand, counting down.
GCCGCCGGGTCGGCCAAGCCTAGTTGCTCCCCCAAGTGGCGCCGCACCGCGCTTAGCCAGGCGTTCACCCGGTTAGACGGACCGGCCATCAACAAGACCAAGTCCCCCGGCCCGGCGCCCATACGCTCGGCCAGCCTTTTGCTCCACGCGGCGGGCATACGCAGACCCGCCGATAGAACGATGTCGTCTTCCCCCAGGGAATCCAGGGATTCTCCGTCGTGGAAACGGAGGTGGCTCATCCCTCCCGCTCCCGCCTCCCTGGCGACCTCTTCCAAGGCTCGCAACGAGGAGCCGGAGCAGTTTCCTTGGCCCGGCACGGCAAAGCCCTTGATGATCCCCCCTTTCTCCAGGGTCGAAAGGAAGACGCGGAACTCGGTCTCGCCCGCCAGGCCGCTGACATCGGTCATCTCCAGCCCGTAGCGCAGGTCCGGTTTGTCCGTTCCATAGCGGCTCATGGCTTCATCGTAGGTGAGCCAAGGGAAGGGCTTGATCAGCTTCCTTTCCGGGGCCACGGTTTCAATCAGTCCGGTATACAAGTCCTCGGTCAAACCGAGCACGTCGCCCTCGTCGACGAAGCTCATCTCCAAGTCCAGTTGCGTAAACTCCAACTGGCGGTCGGCCCGCAAGTCTTCGTCCCGGAAACAGCGAGCGATTTGAAAATACTTCTCCACCCCCGAGACCATCAGAAGCTGCTTGAGTTGCTGAGGCGACTGGGGCAGCGCGTAGAAATTGCCCGGCTGAAGACGGCTGGGCACCAAAAAATCCCGGGCGCCCTCCGGAGTGCTCTTTATTAGTATCGGCGTTTCTATTTCGATGAATCCCCGGGCATCGAGAAAGTCGCGGATGTACTTCACGACTCGGTGGCGGAGCATCAAGTTCCGCAGCATAGGGGGGCGGCGCAGGTCCAAGTAACGGTACCGAAGGCGGAGGCTCTCGTCCGCCCCGGCGTCCTCGGCAATGTAAAAGGGAGGCGTCAAGGACTGATTGAGCACGATGACTTCATCGGTAGCCACTTCCACCGAGCCGGTGGGCATCGCCGGGTTTTCGGTGCCGGCGGGCCGGCGCTGCACCCAGCCGGTGACTTGCACTACCCACTCGGGCCGCAGCGACTCGGCAACTTTATAGGCATCCGGGGACAGCTCAGGATTGAACACGACCTGAACTATGCCGGAGCGGTCCCGCAAGTCGACGAATAGTATTCCTCCGTGGTCGCGCCTCCGGCTCACCCAACCGGCCAGGGTAACGCGGCCACCAATGTCCTTTTCTTGAAGAGCGCCGCATCCAGCGGTTTTTCGCACCAGGTCCATCTCCTTCTACACGAGCTACCCAACTAAGCGAGTTACAAAGTCGGCGCCAATCTTACTCCAGAATGCCATCAATCGAATTGCGCAGGCGGCGTGGAAGGCACCAACCAGCATCAACCTTGCTCTAAAACACTCTCAGTCGGGTTATACAGGTAGCGTCTAGCGCCAACGAGTACCAATCTTACTCCAGAATACCATCGGGCGAGCAGCCGCTTGTCCGGCGAATGGCCCGGGCATTCCCGAAGTCCCAGGGCCTATCAATCATACTGGACGACGCCATTTCGAACAAAGCTAGGGTGACCGTTCAGGCCCGCCGAGAAATGCCGGGGTCGCCACCCATTGTCATCAAGGGTTTCTCCCTACTTGTAACTTCGAGGAGCGCAGCGGCGAAGAGTCCAAAATTCGCGAGCACTTACCGAACCGTAAAAAACGGACCGTCCATGTTGACAGAGCAGGCATCACCGGGATGACACCGTGTCGCTGGCACTCTTGGATCACTCACTTCGCATCGGAATAGGCTGCGCCTCTCCGCAGCGGGCCGCGCACGGGGATGCAAATCACCCATCCCCATGGCGCTCCTCCATGCCGGCTGAGGCCGTCTCGGAAAAGGTGCAAAAATGTAATGTCGATTTGACACCGGCGCAGCGATGTTCAGTGCATAAATGTATGCTCAGGCTTCAAGACGCAGCCGCTAAATAATGATATCGGTACTTCTCAGTGGAACGACACCAAACCGTATAGACCGGTTTCAAACCGGGACCTACATGATGAATACAGTATTTTCCGAGGAGCTAATTTTTGGTGTGTCCCCTCTCGGTTCACCTGAAGGACGAACAATTGCTCGGGAATGCCCCTTGAAGCGGCTCACAAACCGGGGAACCGATCGAAGATATTCTCAAAGGGCGCGGCCTGGTTGGATATCATCCGATGCAGCGTATCTTCGAGAACGTCGGGATCGGTGACCGGCGGTAAACACACGGTGCCCAAGCAAACGTGGGCCCTCGCCGGCGGCTCGAGGTTTTCCGTGAGTACCGGCTTGACTTGTACGTGGGGGTAGGTCAGGCCGGCTGAGGCGCGCAACATAGTTTGAGTGGTTGGGTGTCCGGCAGGGCCTTCCACCGTGACTTCCACCGGAGAGTTCGCCCATAGTTGGACCGCCAGACCGAAGCTGGCGGCGAACTCCCCATGTTCACGGTAGGTTTCCACGAATGCGCTGATAGTAGCTTCCACCAGTTGCCCGTAGTCTCCGTTGCCGGTCGCGTGGCGCAGGGCCAGCAGGCCCAGCGCGGCCGCTAGGTTCTCCGCCAGCGGCTTTTCACGAATTTGCAAGTACCCCAAGGCCCGGCTATCCGCTTCAGTATCGAAGAACCCGCCGTGTTCTTCGTCGAAGAACCGGTCCACCAAGTAACGGGCCGCCGAGACCCCCCGGTCCAGGTACTTGGGATCTCCGGTGTGAAAGTGGGCGGCCAGCAGGGCTTTTAGTAGCTGAGACCAATCTCCCAGAAAGGCGGGGCCTCCAACCGGCCCGGACTCGCTATAGACGTGGCTAAGCTGTCCCTCTTGGGCTGCCGCGTCCAATCGGAAAAGAACGCTGACGGCAATGTCCCTCAGGTCGGGGCGTTCCAGCTGCCAGGACGCATCCAAGAGCAGCGGCACCGCCCGGGCGTTGGCGTCGGCGTAGGAGCAAGAGTCTACCGGCGGGCGGGCGCCGCGCCGCCGGGAAGCTAGGGGCAGGCCAAAGTACTCCGAGTGGGCCCCCTGGCTGCCCCGGAAGGCCGACGCCCCCTTGTCGAAAAGGTTCTCCAGAAGGTAGTCCACGGTGCGGCCGGCCACCCTCAGGTATTCGGCCTCCCCTAATAGCAGCCCCGCCCCGGCATATACCTGGGTCAGGCTAAGGTTGTCCTCCAGCAGCTTTTCCCATTGGGCTTCCGACCAGTCGGACTTGACGCAGTGGCGGAAGAACCCGCCCTCTTCCCTATCCCATATGCCGGACCCCGCCATGCGGTCCAAGGTTTTTCGCAACATGGCGCGGTAGAAGTCCTCACCGGTGGTGCGGGCCATGTGGAGCAAGAAGGCCAGCACCGGGGCGTTGGGGAACTTGGGCGCTTCGCCGAACCCGCCGTTGACCGGGTCGTAGGCGCCGGCCATGCTTCTGGCCGCCCGGTCCACCAGCGACTCGGAAATTTCCGGCCCCGTCCTCACCCGGCTCACGTGTTCTTTCCGGCGCCTTGACAGCTCCCTTGCTTGGTCGTAGAGTCCCGGCTTGTCTTCCTGGTATGCCTGCCGGACTTCACCCAGCATAGCGAGGAACTGGTCCGCGGGCAGGTAAGTGGCGCCGGCAATGAACCCGCCGTGTCCGGTCAAGAATGCGGTGGTGGGCCATCCTCCGACGTTGTATCGAGCGTTGATGTCGGGACGTTGGTCGCTATCGACGCGAACCGCTACGTAATGCTGGTTTATGAAGCGGGACACGTCGGGGTCTGAGTAGGTGGTCTCGTCCATCACGTGGCACCAGTAGCACCACACTGCGGAAATAGCCATAAGCACCGGCTTATCCTGCTCTTGGGCTTTGGCCAGGGCGGCCTCGCCCCAAGGCTGCCAGTCAATGAGATGGGCTTGGTTAGGATTGGGAGAGAATCTAAACTCGCGCACTAAGAATCCAGCGTGCTCCAAGAACAAGCGCCGACGCTAGCGGCCCTACAATCGGAGACTAGATGCAGGCCAGCTCATGATGGCCTTCGCCTCGAGACGGCGGGTACGGTGGTCTGAGGGCTAAAGTTAGCACAGCGCCTTCGGTTTTTCAATGCGGTCTTTGTGAGAATCGAGGCTTCGGCAATAGGGCCGCCCCTACCGGCGCGCTCTGGATTTCGGCGGAACGGCGGGGCCGGGCGGCAATAACCCGGTAAAATTGGATCAATTAGCTACGGGGAGATTCGCCGCCTCACGGCTCATCACGCCATTGACCGACGGCATGTGCAGTAACGACCTAGCCGCGGCCAGCAAAGATTCATCTCCCCCGCCCCGGTCCACCAGGCTGCCGCTTTCCAACGAACACACGGGAACACCGTCGTTGAACACGACCTTGTTCCCTAAGAGAGCGGCCACCCGCTCACCGGGAGTAAGGATGCCGGCCAAGTTCAGGGGGTCGCAAGCGGACACCGCGATTAGCTGGTTGGCCGGCCCTTGATTTCTGATGCTTCGCATGGCCTCGACGGCCTCCGGCATAGCAAACTGCTCTCCCACGAACCCGCTTACGAAACGGCCCCCGCGAACTTCTCCACGAGCCTCCATTCGCCTGAGTACCTGCACCAACTCCCGCCACCTAGGTGCCATGGCCTCCCTGACTAGAAGCTCCGGGAAGAGGACCCCGTATCGGCGGAGCAGTTGCCACGCTCGGGCTTCCACGGTATGCGACGGGGAAGAATCCGCTTGCAACAGGGACCACCGGCTGAAGCTGCCGATGCGCCTCCGGCGTCCTGTGCGCCTCAACTTGGCCGCCCTCCGGCCTCGGTCGGGCTTGCCGCTGATTCGCGCTCGTAGTGGTTCCACGCTGTCGGTTGTTACGCGGCCTGAAAGCGCCAGCTGCCACAAGGCCTCCTCCACGTCGGAAGACAACCGGCGCGTGGAGGCCGTTAGCTCGGACAGGAAGGAAGCCCCCCGTTGGGCTAGGACGTTTGCTATCTCTCCCGGTGCCCCGGATAGTTCTAAATCGTTGTCAGGTTGTCGGTCCAGCAACCATTCCAGCGATTCTCGGAGGGCTAAGGATACGGGGGTAGCCCGGGTGAACGTTCCCCGCCCCTGAGGGATATGGCCGTTGTCGCCGCGATGGGAAAACCGGCCCCAGACCACCTCGCCCCCCAGACTCAATCTGTCGAGCAGCAGCGGCTTGTAGTCGGAGACCCGGGCCGGCAGCAACTCCGCTTCTATGGCCCCCGCCGCGGCCTCGAACCCTTGCAGCAATTCGATGACATCCAGGACACCCCCCTCACCCTGAAGCTTGGCCCCGGGTTCCACATGCTGCCACCGGAACAGGAACCGCAGGAAGACAGCAGAGGAAACCGGCTCCACCTCCCGGCGCAAGCGGCCGATGGTGGCCCGGTGAATCCGGGCTAGAATGCGCCGGTCGCAGTATTCCTCCTCCGCCGCTCCCGGAGTGTACCGGCCTCTAAGGACAAGGCCCTCGTTCTCAAGCTGGGCCAAGGCATAGTCGACGCCGGCGTTGAGAAGGCCCAGGGTTCGAGCCAGCCGGAAGCTAGTGAACGGGCCCGAGCATTCCGCCCAGCCGCGCACTATTGACAGAACGGCGTCCTCACGCGGTATTGGGGCGTTGCTGGCCCAGCCTTCCGGCAGCGGCGGTTCCACGCCGTAGTGAGGGAAAGCGGCCATGGCCGCTTTCAGCTTTTCCGCCGCAACCCAGGCCTGGCTCTCGCCGCTTACGTCAATCAGGTAGGCCCGGCCTGCTTCCACCAACTCGCCGAACCAACTTTCCATAGCGTCGGTTGGCGGGTTACGGTCCCCGCCTAACGCTTCTTGGACCGGCAAAACGCCCAACACCAACAGGGCGTCGTGCAACTCGTCCCGATCCCGGACTTGGGGCCACGCGTTCCGGCTCTCCTCCTCTATGGCAGCCAGGTCCAGAGAACCAAGGTCCCGGGTGTCGTCCGGCAGGGCCCGCCGCAAGGATACCGCCCTCGCCCGGCGCTCTTCCAGAGGCGCGTCGTCCAAGAAGGCGTAAGGCATGGCGTTGAGTATCTGATGAGAAAACACCGACGGCTGGACCGTGTCCCTGGCGTATACCTCGATCTCCCCCGCTTCGATCGACGCCAACACGCTGCGGAGTCCCTCCAGGTCCGCCGCTTCGGTAAGGCAGTCCCGCATCGTCTCGAAGGTCAACGGGTGGTCCGGGAGTTCCACGTCGCCTTGGAAAGCGTTGTCCTGGCATTCGGCTTGGGCGGGGAAGACCGCGGCCAAGAGGTCGTCGGAACGCATCCGTTGCAATGGCGCCGGAACTTTCCGCCCGCCGGTATGCCGCAGCACGGCGAGGGCGCGGGTCGCGTTCCACCGCCAGCGGGTACTGAAGACGGGCGCTTGGAGGACCGCTTGGCGCAGCGCCGGCTCCACGGTCCGGGACGATAGATAGGTGAACACATCGCCGATGGGAAATGAAAGGTTCGGCCCGAGGGAGAAGTTCAGGCCGTCGTCCGTGGCCGCGGCTTGCAACTCGAAGTCGAAGGTACGGCAAATCTGCTTGCGTAAAGCCATGCCCCAAGCCCGGTTTATTCGGGCCCCGAAAGGGGCATGGATCACTAGCTGCATTCCCCCGCTGTCGTCGAAGAAGCGTTCCGCCACCACCCGCCGGCCCGTCGGCACGACCCCCAAGACTCGTTTCCCCTCTTCCAGGTAGGCCACCAGTTGGCGGCCTACCTCGGCTTCAAGTCCTGCCTCGGCGCTGAGCCACTCCTCTGCTAGACGGGTTTCATTGAGCCGGCTGTCTACGCCCTGACGGACCTCGGTAATCTCTTGGGATAACTCCCAAGTCCTCCCCGGCGCCTCGCCAAGCCAGAAGGGAACGGTCGGGGCCAAGCCCTGGGCGTCTTCGACTCGTACCCGGCCGCTTTCGACCCTGCGTATCTTCCAGGGAGTGTTGCCCAAGAGGAAGACGTCCCCTGCCATGCTTTCGATGGCGAAGTCCTCGTTCACGGTGCCGACGAATGTTTCATCGGGTTCGGCAATCACGTCGTAGTCGGCGTTGTCCGGTATAGCTCCCCCGCTGGTCATTGCGGCTATCCCGGCGCCCCGGCGGGCCTTTACGCGGTGGTTAATGCCGTCCCGGTGTAGGAAGGCCCCCCGGCCGCCCAAGCGCGGCGCATAGCCGGCGGATAGAGCCTCGATTACTTGGTCGAACTTGGCCCGAGGCAGGTCCCGGTAGGGGTAGGCCCGGCGGCACAACTCGAACAACGAGTCCTCGCTCCAGTCCTCGGAGACGCTAGCTGCCACTATTTGCTGGGCCAGGACATCCAGCGGCCAAGGGGGTACGCTGAGGGTGTCCAGCTTGCCGCGGCGTACCGCCATCATCAGCGCCGAACACTCCACCAACTCGTCCCGGGTCAGTGGAAAGAGACGGCCCTTGGGAGTCCCGCCCACGGTGTGCCCCGACCGGCCCACCCGCTGCAGCAGCAGTCCTATGGAGCGGGGTGACCCTATCTGGCATACCAGTTCCACCACTCCAATATCTATCCCCAGTTCCAGCGAAGCCGTGGCCACGCAAACTTTGACTTGAGCATTTTTCAGCTTCTGCTCCGCCTCCAACCGGGTGGCCCGGGACAAGCTGCCGTGGTGGGCCGCAACCGCCTCCTCTCCCAGCCGCTCCGACATCTGATGAGCGACCCGTTCCACGAGCCTTCTGGTGTTAACGAAGACCAAGGTCGTCTCGTGCTCGGCGGCCAGACTGGCGATGGTGTCCAACGTCTCGGCCCACAACTCGTGGGTAGCCACGGGACCCAACTCGGTTCCAGGCATGTGAATATTGAGGTCCAAGGACCGGGCGTGGCCTGAGTCGACTACCACGCAGTCCGGCGCACCGCCGGGAGAGATGTTGTCCGTTCCCACCAAGAACCGGGCGGTCTCCTCGATGGGTCTTTGCGTGGCCGACAACCCGATGCGGGTTACCGGACGGTCGGCTAGGGCGCACAGTCTTTCGATGGATAGGGTTAAGTGGGCGCCTCGTTTGCCGCCGGCCACGGCGTGAATTTCGTCGAGGATCACGGTGTGGACGCCGCGGAGGCCGGCCCTGCCGCTGCGGGAGGTGAGCAGGATGTACAGCGACTCAGGAGTGGTTATCAATACGTGAGGAGGCTTCTTGGCCAACCGTTGGCGTTCCGACGGCTTGGTGTCTCCGGTGCGCACGGCGGCCCGGATTTCGGGAAAGGGTGTACCCGCCGCCTCGGCCAGCGCCGCGATTTCCTCCAATGGTGACGCCAGGTTCTTCTGGATGTCGTTGGAGAGGGCCTTTAGCGGAGAAACGTATACCACCTGGGTAACGTCGGGCAAACCTTCCTGCATTCCGGCGCGAACCAAGCCGTCGATGCAGGTCAAGAAGGCGGCCAGTGTCTTTCCGGAACCGGTGGGCGCCGCGATAAGGGTATGCCGGCCGCGAGCGATGGCGGGCCATCCGGCGGCTTGCGCCTCGGTCGGCCCTTCAAACCTACCGCGGAACCACTCCTGAATTATTGGATGGAACTGGGATAGGGGCATGGAGCAAGTTTAGCATAAGCGGAGCGGCCGGACTCCCAGGTGCCTGTCAGCGGGCGGGGCGGTCCAGCCTCAATCCGCTTCTTCAGATATAAGGCGTCTTAAGGGCGTAAGGCCCATTAGCCGTGAGACTGCAACATCCACGTTAAACGCATCCGCCGGAGCTTGCCCACAAATCGGGCTAGCTCCGGCGGACTATTGGTCCTGAGGGTTCCAGCGGTTCGCCGCTGCGGTTGAAGAAGGTTAGACCAAGACCGGTTCCTTGCTCTTGACGTATACCTGGATCCGCCCTCGGATGTGGTCCAGCACGCAAATCCGCCCTTGGCGGTCTAGCTTCACGGCGCAAGGATGGGAGAAGTGTTGTTCGAAGCCGGGGTTGTTGGCAAATGCCAGGGCCCTCTGGCGAATCATGTCCGGGTTGGACATGAGCTTTTCCCTGCCCCATTTGGATAGGGCGTGGTCGCCGCGCCATTCCGTGATGAACCGTCCCTCCGAACTCAGCACTTGGACCCGGTTGTTCAACCAGTCCGCGACATATATGTCCCCGTCCCCGTCGACGCACACGCTATTGGGGCGGTTGAACTGGCCGACGGCGCTGCCGGAGTGTCCAAAAGCGGCTTGCCACTCCCCGTCGGAGGAAAAGTGTTGGACTCTGTCGTTTCGCCAATCGGCCACGAACACCGAACCATCAGGCCCCAGGGCGATTCCCCAAGGCAAATCAAACTGGCCGGGCCCGCTGCCCGCGCTGCCGAATTTGCCCAAGTACTCTCCGTCCAGGGTAAACTTTTGCGCTCGATTATTGCGGCTGTCCGTCAGGAACACTGTGCCGTCGCCGCCAATGGCTATTCCCGCCGGGCGGTCCAGTTCCCCGGCGCCGGCGCCGGCTTTGCCCCACTTGCGCAAGAACTCGCCGTCCTTGCTAAACACTGAAATCCGGTTCAGCCACTCGTCGGCTACGTAAACGTTGCTGTCAGCGTCCAGAGCGATGGAGGTAGGCCAGACCAGTTGGCCGTCCCCTTCCCCGAAGGACGCGAACTCGGTGATGTACTCTTCGTCCAGGGTTACCACGCAGACTCGAATGCCATCGGGCCGGTTTTCATAAGACCGGTTCACGGTGTATACGACGTCGTCATTGCTGACCGCCATATCCACCGGGTTCCGGAACCCGGTGCCGGCGAACTCGTTCCGACCCAGGGAGTGGCTATAAGTGAAGGTCCGGTCCGTAAGCCCGAAAAAGTGGGTGCTCATGGTCTTTACCTCGTCAGCTTTCTATCGATTGTCAAGGGACGTTCCCGTAGTTTACGCGCCGTTCAATCTGCCCCGACCTCTCTTCTGAGGCGATGGCGCGGTTCACACCCCTTGCCGTTACTCGGTGCGCGGCGGCGGGCGATATTCGCGCCAATCGGTACCGCCTAGAGAAATTTGGTTTTTTCGAAGCTGCCGCCGATGATCGGCTCGGGGTCCAATCCCAGCCAATCTTCCAGTATGCTGGTGTAGACGGACCTGAAGTCCAGGTTGAACCGCAGGTTCCCGCCTTCCTCTTGCTTGTCCAACTCCAAGGAGGGGTATTCGCCGTAGACGCCGCCCTTCACGTGTTCGCCCACCGCGAAGGCCACCCCGGCGGCGCCGTGGTCGGTGCCGGAGCCGTTGTCGCTAATCCGGCGGCCGAACTCGGTGAAGAAGAACAAGGTCACGTTATCGCTGGCTTGATGGTCCCGCAGGTCGGTGATGAAGGTGTCGACGGTGTTAGATACGTCTTTCCACAAGCCGGCGTGCAGAAGGGCCTGGTTAGCGTGGGTGTCGAACCCGTTGTACGGTGAAGTCGTGTAGAGGACCCGGCTGCCGAATTCGGCCAGGTGGGTCTGAGCGATGTTCTTCATGTACTGGCCCACGACGCTGCTGGAGTACTCGACGTTCGAACTGTACTTGTCCGGTGCGGTGGACAGGATCTCGGCGCCCTTCAAGGCGTCGGTGCCGGTGTTGCGAATGTAGTCCATGACCGCTCCCCTGCCGATGGCCGGGGAGTACATCCGCCCGAACACGTCCAAGGCTTCGTTTCGCTGGTCTTCCCCTTCGATTTTGGTCAGCAGGCCGTAGGTTTCCAGGTCTCCCACCGACGCCACCGGCACGCCATCCTTGACCAAGGCCCGGGGCAGGCCGCGGCCAAAGTTGACACCGGTTAGCACGTTCTCGGAGTTGGGGTCCAAGTCCTTGATGGCGCGTCCCAGCCATCCCTCGGTCCCCTGGGTGTCCGGCTCGCAGGTGTGCCAGATGTCCATGGAGCGGAAATGGGAGTAGCTGGAGTTGGGGTAGCCGATCCCAAGAAATACGGCCAACTTCCCCTCGTCCCAGTACTTCTTCAAAGGGGCCATCGTCGGATGAAAGCCCAACTCGTCGTTGATGGGTATGACTTGGTCATCCGAAATCGCCAAGGTAGGCCGGTAATCCCGGTACAGGCCACTGGTGCGAGGAATTACCGTATTGAGACCGTCGTTACCGCCCGACAGGGACAGCACTGCCAGGACTGGGTCTTTACTGGTTGAAACCATGTTATCCCCTCCGCTAACTTTATTATCCGAACTGGAACTCTGCCGTTGAAGCTATCATTTGGAACATTTCGCCGCTGCGGCGGGTAAATTCGGTTCGCTCTTCCGGGGAGGCGTGTTTCAAGTCTCCGCCCTTCTCAGCGTGAGCAATGAGCTCGCTGCGGGTGGCGTCGTCAACGACCATGGGACCCACAACGTCTAGGCAACTATCGACGAACACCTCCGGCGAGAGGGTATCGCCCTGGGCGGCAACCCGTCTGATCAACGACTTGACCCCTGGCAACTCGGTGTTGCCCAACTGGTCGGAAGCGTAATTGATCCGCTCCACCAAGGTGCCGCTGTCGATCCACTCCCGCCCCGTGTGCCAACCTTCGACGGTGGGCGGGTTCATCAGGTCCATGCCCATGTACTTGGGCTCTTGCGATAGTTCGAACAGGCCGGGTTTGATCTCCTTGTGGTCCTCCACTAGCCTGAGGGTCCCTACCACCATCTCGGCGGGATTCTTGACCTTGGCGTAGCGCACGGATTCCGACTTGAAGGACTCTGAGGTGAACAGTGTCCGGAGCATGGCGCTGATATCATAGCCGGAGTCGAAGTAGGCTTTTTCCAAAGCGTTGACCAGCGCGGCGTCCCTGGGCGGGGTCAACCGCCAAGCCGGGACCTGGGGTTCGTCGGCCACGAAGAAATTGCACATGTGGCGGGCAATGAACCGGGCCGTGGCCGGTTGCTTGCAAATGATGTCTAGAATATCGTCGCCGTCCCAGTTGCCGGTTTCTCCCAGGAAGGTCTTCTCACCGTTATCGTGGTCCGCGGGGTCGAAGCGGAACTCCCACGGGCTCCGGCCGTAAGGGAACGGGGGGTAAGCGGGAGCGATGTTCCATCCGGTGAAAGCGCGGGCGCAGGCCTTTACGTCGTCCTCGGAGTAGTTGAAGTCCTCGTCCATGCCCACGCCCATGGAGAAGAGCTCGAGGAGCTCACGGCCGTAGTTCTCGTTGAGGGCCACTTTGTGGCTCTCGGAGTTGTCCAGGTAATACACCATGCCGGGGCTGGTGGACAGTTGGTACAATAGGTTACGGAAATTACCCATGCCGTGCTCCCGGAACATATCAACCATGCGGCCCATTTCGTAGCCGCTGTCGATCTTGCTATGGCCGGCGCAGAAGATCATGTGCCAGAACAGCGCCACCTTCTCTTGGAGCTGGCGCGGATCGTTGACCATCCGGTAAACCCATTGTTGAACGTTCACTTCTATGGCGGCGGCTTGATAATAGGCGGGCTGCAACCGAAACATCAGGTCTTCTTCGATCCCCGGCTGGCTGCCTGGGTCCAATAGCTCGTCCACGGTTTCGTCGTATCCCCGGGCCGCTCTATCCTCAATCTCGTCCCGGCTTGCGCCGAACCCGGCCCGGCGCAACAGGTGGGCCATCAACGCAACATCTTGGTCTGCCATTTCCCCTCCTTAATTCCGCGTTTCTAAGCTCTAAATCGGTCAACTGCGATTGACCAACGCCGTTGCAATACAAAAAAGCGCCGCCCCAACTGGGCCAGCGCTTTTGGTGCTCACACGTCAGTCTTTGGTAACAACCATTTCAAGGAAATAAGATAGTATAACCAGGTACGGAGATAAGATAGTATAACCGGCTGAGCGTGTCAACCGTCCGCCGGTCCCCGGTTCCGCCTTTCGCCGCGAGGAATTACGGTGTACATAAAGTTGCCAAATCCACTTGACACCGCCAATTATGCTTTGCTAGGATTCCCAGCATCGCTATACGATGTATCGGTTTAATCTAATGAGTCATAGCGTGCGGCGGCTAAGGTAGGCGGTTTACCTGCCGCTGGATGAGGTCTATAGAGCGTGACATGACCTCACAATCAATCGCCAAAGCTAATGCCGGGCTTGAACTTCCGACTATGTTCGCCCGGTATAGATTCATGGTGGAGCGGGAGCTTTCCGGGTCGGTGCCGGACATCCTAAAGTCCGGGCTATACGTCTTGCTCCGGTACCACTTGGGCTGGGTAGACCGGTACGGCAACCACGCCGGCTCCGCCGCCTCTCAGGGTAAAGCCCTCCGGCCCACCCTGTGTTTGTTCGCTTGCGAGGCGCTGTGCCAGGACGCTTCCCGGGCGTTGCCTGCCGCCGCCGCGCTGGAGTTGATCCATAACTTTTCACTGATCCACGATGATATCCAAGACCAAGACGAAGAGCGCCGTCATCAAGCCACGGTATGGCGCCTTTGGGGCGTACCCAAGGCAGTGGTATCGGGTGACGCCCTGCAATCCGTGGGAGACTTGGCGCTGCTCAACACGTCCCGCCGCGGAGGGTCGCCGGAGACTGTTCTGAAGGTTTCCGAGTTGCTGACCAACAGCTACCTGGATATGACCGAAGGACAGTGCATGGACATGGATTTCGAGACTAAGATGACCGTCACCACTGACGAGTACCTCCGGATGATTGCCTGCAAGACCGGCGCCATGATTCGCAGCGGGCTGGAAATCGGAGCTATGCTGGCCACCGACGACTCGGTGGTGGTGGAGGCTTTTTCCCGTTTCGGAAATTGTTTGGGCCGGGCGTTTCAAATCCGGGACGACTACCTGGGCATTTGGGGGGACCAAGCCAACACCGGCAAACCGGCCGGCAGCGACATCCGCCGCCGGAAAAAATCATTCCCGGTGGTGTTCGCTCTGACCCACGCCGGCGGCGGCGCTTTGGACGACTTGCAGCGAATTTACTCCCAGAAAGAACTGGGAGACCACGAAGTTGAAAGAGTGCTCGCCGTGCTGGACCAAGTTGGCGCCAGGGAGCACTGTCAAAGGCTGACCGACGCCAGCGCAGACGAGGCCCTCGGTGCCCTCGACGGGGCGCCGCTGCCTGCCTGGGCCAGGGAGGAAGCGGAATCGCTGGTCGAGTTTGTAGCGCGGAGAGAGTATTAACGAGTAGAATTCAATGTCGAGTCGACGGTTATGGACCGGCAGCCGTTCCCGTTCTGCAGGTCGATGACCAATGGCTCACGCCGCAACTTACACTCTGGAGGTAGGAACATAATGAAACGAGCCAAGCGGCCGATGGAACTTTCGGTCCGTTTAACGTCTTACATTCTAAAAAACCGGCTGCGGGGGCGTAAGCGGTTCCCTCTGGTTACCATGTTAGAGCCCCTGGAGATGTGCAACCTGGCCTGCGTCGGCTGCGGGCGCATTCGAGAATACAAGCCGGTGATCGACAAGATAATGCCCGTCGATGAGGCTATAGGCGCAGTCAAGCAGTCGTCGGCCCCGATTGTTTCCATCGCGGGCGGCGAACCTACCATCCACCCAAACATCGACGAAATAATCAATCGGCTGGTAGCCGAGAAGTACTTCGTGTACTGCTGCACCAATGGACTGCTCTTGGAGCGGGTGCTAAAGAAAGTGCCGGCGTCCAAGTACCTGTGCTGGGTCGTTCACTTGGACGGCATGGAAGAGAAGCACGACGAGTCGGTCGCCCGGAACGGCGTCTTCAAGAAAGCCGTCAACAGCATCGAGTTGGCCCTCGACCAAGGTTACAGGGTGTGCACCAACACCACGGTATTTCGTAATAGCGACGTGGAAGACATGCGGGAGATGTTCCGAATGGTCGGTGACATCGGGGTCGAAGGCTCCATGATTTCCCCGGGCTACGAGTTTGAGGATGCTCCCGACCAAGACTTGTTCATGACTCGGGGTGAGTCTCAAGCCGTATTTCGGAAGCTGCTGGACCCGGCGGATACGGAAGGGATCCGATTCTACAACAACCCCCTGTACTTGAACTTCCTGAAGGGCGGCCGGGAATACCAGTGTACCGCTTGGTCGAACCCCACCTATACGGTGATGGGGTGGCGCAAACCCTGCTACCCTCTAGCCGACGAGCACGTGGGCGACGTTTCTGAGTTGTACGATGAAGGACTCTGGGAGCGCTACGGGGTGGGCAAGGACCCGCGGTGCGCCAACTGCATGATGCACTGCGGCTTCGAGTCGGCCACGGTATTCCAAGCGGTGAGCACGCCCAAGGACTGGGTGACGCTAATCAAGTCCGGCGCCGCCGGCAAGTCCGGTATTACGGCGGCGTGACCTGTTGAGTGCGGGTTGCTGACTATTATCGCCAGCATGGAGCAAGAGCTCGCCGGACTCCGCCGGGAGTTGCGGGCCGGTAGGGCCGACCCTGCCCCGGCTTGTAGGGGCGGCGGGTCTACCCGGCCTACCTTGGACTTGCGCGTGGTCGGGGTCGGCAAGCGGGCGGGAGAGAATCTCCGGTCTCTCATCGACCGGAGATTAAGTTCGCCTGGAAATGAGCAAGCGCCGCCGGGGATTCTATTGCTGGGGTTCGCCGGGGCCGTTGCTCCGGGCCTCGAAACCGGGGACTTGACCCTGTCGTCCCGCTATTATTGCCAGGATGGGCCGGTGACCGTGGATTCGATAGACCGTTATGACACGGAGAAGGTTGTGCAGCCGGATTACGTGGCACCCGACCCTGTGTGGTGGGAATGCGCTGTAGCTGCCGCCTCGAAAATGGACCGGCCGGCCGCCCAAGTGGAGTCGTTGACGGTGAAGGAGTTGGCGGCGACGCCCCGAATCAAAGAGTCGATCAGGCGGCGCTACCATGTGGCTGTGGTTGACATGGAGGACTACTGGGCGGCTTCGGCGGCCCGGGACTTGGGAGCGCCGTTTTTGTCGGCCCGGGTAGTCTTGGACCGGGCCGACCAAGAGCTGCCCGGATATTTGCCCGGAATGGCCCGCTCAAAGGCAATGGCTCTCCTTCTTACCGCGGCCATGCCTTGGCGCGTCCCGGCGCTCCTCGGCTTGGCTCGCCGGTTACCTGCCGCCCAACGGGTCTTAGCGGCCTTCGCGTTAAATTTCTGTGACCAACTAGCCGGAGCTTCGACGGAAGCGCCGCCGCCGGCCGCCGGCCCGAAAGTATTAGTCGGTACCGGCCGGAGCGCTCGAGGATGAAGGTACTGGTCACAGGCGCGAGCGGCTTCGTTGGGGGCAACCTGGCGAGGCGCTTGTGGGAACGGGGTGACGAGGTTCGCGCCTTGGTCCGGGCGGGAAGCAATACCTTGGCCATCGACGGTACCGGTATCGAGCCGGTAACCGGGGACATTTTAGACCGGCCCTCGGTGACTCGCGCCATAAGTGGATGTGACGCGGTATTCCATTGCGCCGCCGCCTATTCTTTCTGGTCTCGGCACCGGCGGGCAATATATCAAGTAAACGTGCAAGGGACGGCAAACGTGCTGGAGGCCGCCCACCAAGCGCTGGTCCCGAAAGTAGTCTACACCAGCACCGTTTCTACCATCGGCATGTCCGGAGGGGCTGGAGCGACGGAAGAAACTCCCCTAGACCCTCGACATTTGATCGGCCACTATAAAAAATCCAAATACCAGGCGGAGCTCTTGGCCCTGAAAATGGCTTCGGAAGGTCTCCCCGTTACCGTAGTCAACCCAACGGCCCCGGTCGGCCCGTGGGACGTGAAGCCCACCCCCACCGGCAGAATGATATTGGATTTCTTGCGGCGGCGAATCCCGGCATACCTGGACACCGGGATGAATCTGGTGGACGTGGAAGACGTGGCCACCGGCCACATACTGGCCATGGAGCGGGGGCAACCGGGCCAGCGGTACCTGCTGGGCAACCGGAACGTGACCCTGAAGGAAGTCTTCAATACCCTCCAGGATATTACCGGCCTCTCCGCCCCCCGGTGGAGGGCCCCTTATTGGCTGGCCATGGGCGCCGGCTACGTTGACCAGTTCATGGAAAGCGATTTGATGCGTCGAGAACCTCGGATTCCTCTGGAAGGAGTCAAGATTTCGAAGAAGCCGATGTACGTGGACTGCCGGAGGGCCGTAACGGAACTGGGACTGCCCCAGAACTCGATAGAGGGCGCTCTGGAAAAATCAGTGAACTGGTTTATTGATCACGGTTATGCCAGCAACGTCTCGCAACGGCGGAAAGCCGCTGTCGAGTAGGCCGCCGGTAACAGTAGAAATCCTTCTCTTATAGACTGGTGAGATGAATAGATGACTACTAGCAACAAGACGACAACCGGGCTGCCCCTCGGGGAAGCGGTAGCTCGGGCCATCAAGGGGAGCCAAGGCTATTTCCGCAGCTCCCAAGCTGAGGAAGGCTATTGGTGCGGACAACTGGAGTCCAATACCACGATGGAAGCCGAATACTTGATGCTGACCCATTACCTGGGCCGCGTGGACCACGAACGCTGGCGAAAACTGAGCAACTACATTTTAAGCAAGCAACAAGAGGACGGTTCTTGGGGCCAGTACTACCAAGCCCCGGGAGACTTGAGCACCTCGGTTGAGTGCTACTTCGCGCTAAAACTAGCGGGCCATTCCGTTGATTCGCCGCCGCTGCAAAAAGCCCGGGAGTTTATTCTATCCCGGGGCGGCGTGCCCAAGGTTAGGGTGTTCACCAAGGTGTGGCTGGCCCTCTTTGGGCAGTGGGACTGGCGGGGCACGCCCAATATGCCCCCGGAAATGATTTTCTTGCCATCCTGGTTCCCGTTCAACATCTATGAGTTTTCCAGTTGGGCCCGGGGGACGATAGTCCCGATGATGATCATTCTCGACCGAAGGCCCACCCGTCAGGTCCCTGAATCAGCCCATATCGACGAGTTGTATCCCAAGCCGCGGGACGAAATCGACTACTCCCTTCCCAGGTCCGGCAGCATATGGGGATTGTCCGGCCTGCTATACCGGTTGGACCAAATAGCCGGGATCTATCAACGATTGAGGATGAAACCCTTCCGAAAGCGCGCTGAAAAGAAGATCGAAGAATGGATATTAGCGCATCAAGAGGCGGACGGCTGTTGGGGCGGCATCCAGCCTCCTTGGGTTTATTCGTTGATTGCGCTCTTGCATTTGGGCTTTCCTCCGGACCACCCCACAATCGAAAAAGGTTTCGCCGCCTTCGAAGACTATGCGTTAGAGGACGACAATACCTGCACGGTGCAAGCGTGTATGTCCCCGGTGTGGGACACCGGCCTGGCCCACTTAGCCCTCGTGGAATCAGGCCTGACGGCAAAGGATCCCATGGTCCGCCGCTCCGCTGAGTGGTTGCTGGACCAGCAGATTCTCAGTGTCGGCGACTGGCAGGTCAAAGCCCGCCAGACTCAGCCGGGCGGCTGGGCTTTCGAGTTTCACAACGATCACTACCCCGACATCGACGATACGTCTGAAGTAATAATGGCCTTGGCGTCAATCGAGCTTTCCGGGGATGAGGAAGCTCGCCGCCTAGCCGCTATCCAACGGGGCGCGGCCTGGGTGGAGGCGCTCCAGTCCAAAAACGGCGGCTGGGCCGCTTTCGACAAGGACAACAACAAACAGTACTTGACCAAGCTGCCCTTTTTTGACTTCGGGGAGACGCTGGACCCGCCGAGTCCGGATGTCACCGCCCATATAGTGGAGATGTTTGGCAAGCTCGGTTACCCTCGGACCTATCCCCCGCTGCTCCGGGCCTACGAGTACCTTCGCCGGGAGCAGGAAGATGACGGGCCGTGGTTCGGACGTTGGGGGGTCAACTATATCTACGGGTTGGGCTCCGTGCTGCCCGCCCTTGCCGCCATAGGCGAAGACATGACACAACCCTACGTCCGCCGGGGCGTCGAGTGGTTGGTCGACCGCCAAAATCCCGATGGAGGTTGGGGAGAGACCTGCGGCTCATACGTTGACTGGAATCTGCGGGGCGTGGGGCCAAGTACCGCCTCTCAAACCGCTTGGGCGTTGCTAGCCCTGATGGCAGCCGGTGACGTTAAAAGCCCGGCGGTGAGCCGGGGGATTAGCTACCTGATAGAAACGCAACAGGAAGAAGGCTGTTGGGAGGAACCTCACTACACGGGGACGGGGTTCCCCGGCTACGGTGTGGGGGAGCGGCTGCGAGAATCACCCAAACCTGGTGAATCCGGTGGCCAGGGATTGGATATGCCGGCCGGTTTTATGATTAATTACCACATGTACCGGAACTACTGGCCTCTGCTGGCCTTGGGCCGGTACGCCAAGCTTTCAATCAATCACGAGCGGTTCGGTATGAACGGCACCGCCGCCTCGACCGCAGGGCCATCCACATCCGAAGGGGGACATTAGAAACCATGAAAGCCGAGTCATTTTGCCTCAGCGTAGACACCCAAAAAGCGCCCGATTTCATTGACATTACCGACTGGGTGAGTCAGTGCGTCGCCGAGTCTAAAGTCGCCAACGGATTTGCGGTAGTCTATTCCAAACATACCACCGCTGCCGTCAAGATAAACGAAAACGAGCCCTTATTGCTTGAGGATATGGCTTGCTTTCTGGAAAAGGTCTCGCCCCGCAACGGGGGCTATCACCACAACGACTTTAGCATCCGGACAGTTAACATGACACCCGACGAGGCCCCCAATGGCCACTCTCACGTGCAGCATTTGATATTGGGCACCAGCGAGACCGTCCCCGTCATAGATGGGACAATGCCGTTCGGCCGCTACCAGAGCATATTTCTCATCGAGTTGGACCGCCCCCGCAGCAGACAGGTCATGGTGCAAGTGGTAGGAGAGTAACACCCCTCGCTGTCAAGGGCCGCTCTTAGCTAAAGTCTCTCAAGGGTGGGGACGCGCTGTGACAACCCTGGATCTTGCTTACGAAGAATGCCGGTTCATCACCCGCCGGGAAGCAAAGAACTTCTACTACGCCTTCTTGACTCTCCCCGCCGCGCAACGTCGAGCCATATACGTGGCATACGCTTTTTGCCGGTACTGCGACGATTCCGTAGATAGAGCGGCTTCGGCGCAGGAAAAGCTCACCGCGTTGAGGGAGCTCGAGGAGTCGTTGCGGCTGACCTACGCCGGCCGCGCCGGCGGGCCCGTATTTGCGGCCCTAGCGGACGTGGCGGAGCGGTTCGACATCCCCGAGGAATACTTTCGCCAAGTGCTGGCCGGTGTCGAAAGCGACCTAGTCAAGGACCGCTACCAAGACTTCGAAGAGCTACGCAACTACTGCTATCAAGTCGCGTCGGTAGTGGGGTTGATCTGCATGCAAATATTCGGGTACAAGGATTCCAAGGCCAAGGACCACGCCATTGATTTGGGCCTAGCTATGCAGTTGACCAATGTTGCCCGGGACGTCAAGGAGGACCTGGAGTACGACCGCATTTATTTGCCTCAGGAAGAGATCGCCCGGTTTGGCTACTCAGAGGAGGAACTGCGGGCCGGCTTGGTTAACGACGCGTTCATAGGGTTGATGCGCTTTCAGGCGGAGCGGGCCAAAGGTTATTTCCGTAGTGGGTTTCAATTGCTGCCCTACCTGTCCAGACGCTCCCGGGCCTGTCCGGCGGTGCTTGGGCAGCTATATCGCAAAGTACTGCAAGGGATCGAGGATGTTGATTACGATGTTCTCAACCACCGGGTATCACTAAGCACGGGGAAGAAGGTCCGGGTCACCGCGCAGACTTGGGTTGGGACCGTGCTTCCGTTGCGGGGCCGGTAGCCAACCAACCCCGGGCGCAAGGCCGCCCCATCAGGAGTTTCGCCGTTGCCAACCCGGCGTCTAGGCCCGCCGGCGTGTTTAGATGGTCATTGCCGTGAAGATGCCGTTTTCGTTCTTTGGGGAGAGCCGGTTTCAAACCGGCCCCTACGTTTTGGCGTGGTTCGTCGGGGAATACCGGATTTGTTCTTGGGGGGGCCGGGTTCGAGCGGCATGGGGGATTGCCGGGAGCATAGGCCCCTCCGGTAGGGGCTGGGCTTTGCGCTAGGCTGGAAAGCGGCGGGTTCCGGCGAAAGGAGTCCAGGGGGCTATAAGGGCCAGATAGACCATGGCGGAAAACGAGAGAGTAGTAGCCGTCACCGGAGCCGCGGGTTACGTCGGCGCCCGGTTGCTTCAGTACTTGGAGGATGCCGGGGGCCAGCGCAAGCTGGTAGCCATCGACCGGAAACCCTTGTCGTTCCCAGTTCACAATGTTGCCGCCTACCGGCGGGATATCGCGGAACACATCGACGACACGCTCATCCACCACGAGGTCACCTCCTTGGTACACTTGGCGTTCATCGCCGGCAGAGGACGCAACCAGAGGGAAGTTGCGGCGATACGGAAAGCTAATCTGGATTCCCTGAAGGCTGTATTGGAGTCTTGCGTCAAGTCGGGGGTGGGCCACTTCATCTACTTGAGCTCCCACACCGTTTACGGACCTCACCGGGATAATCCCATACCCTTGACCGACAAATCGCCGCTGCGGCCTCTTCCCGACTTTCCCTACGGGTATGATAAGTTCTTATCCGAGAGGATGATCCAAGAATTCAACGAGCAGTATGACGATATAAAGGTCACCATCTTGCGTTGCTGCGTCGTATTGGGGCCCCACGCCGACAATTCAGTTACCAAGGCCTTCTTCCGCCCCGTATTGCTTGGGGTCACGGCCGATAACCCGGCAATGCAACTCGTGTACGAAGAGGACCTAGCCAGGGTGCTGGCGATAGTCATCGCTGAAGAGATCCCCGGGGTGTATAACGTGGCCGGAGAAGGGGTGGTGTTCTACTACGAGCTAGCCAAGATCGTGGACAAGTGGCTGCTCAACCTGCCGCCGCCCCTGGCTTATGCTCTGGTCGACTTGACTTGGGGATTGAGGATACAGCGCGACTCGACCGCGCCCGAATTGGACCTAGTGAGATACCCGATAGTCGTAGATACTAGCGGCCTCAGGCAGGCCACCGGATATAGGTTCCGGTACACCGCGCTGGAGACCCTGTCTTCCTTCGCTAACTCTCGAGTTTTGCACGTAGACCCCGAGTGAAGTCAGGCGATAGCAGCCGATTGGTTATCGACACCGACCCCGGCGCGGCGGCGCGGTCAGCAACGGATTCGCCACGGATTCAATAGAGGCTGAGACTGCTCGGCAACCAAATCGTAAGCTAAAGCATTAGAGCCGGTGGAGGGTTGAAGGCTCGGACCCGGCCGAGCTTGGACTGCGGGCAGCCTCCGGTCTAGATTTCTCGGAACTGGGGAGCGGCTTCCGCCAAGTCGAACCCGTGTTCCCAGAGGTCATCCAAACGGGATGACTCTTCACCGGTCAGGTCCGGGGTCTCCGGGGCCGACGTGTACTCCCGAAGCTCGTCCAAGTTGGTGAAGTTGGGCAGCACCGAGACGATGGACGGCTTGGCGAGACAGAATTTTATGGCGGCCTGGCTCATGGAACGCCCCGTGCTCTCACCGGCTAGGAACTTTACTCGATCAGCCTTGGCCAAGGCTTCCCGCATCCATTCCGCCTTCCGGTGGGCCCGGTGGTCGCTCTCATCGAAGGCCGGCGGCTCGGTGAACTTGCCGGTGAGCACCTCGGAGGCGTGGGGCACCCGGGAGAGCAGACCCACGTTCTCGTCCTCCGCGATAGGGAAGAAGTCCCGTGCCGGCTCCTGCTCGAGAATGCTGTAGATGATTTGTAGGCTGTCGACGCTACGCTGGCGCATCGAGGCCTCGCCCTCTTCAAACCAGCCGATGTCCGGGCCCAGAGCCACGCCGAAATAGCGAATTTTACCGTCGAACCGGAGTTGCTCCAAGGTCTCGAATAACTCATCCCGCTCCAAGGCGTCTATCCGAGGGTTGTGGATTTGGTAGAGGTCTATGTAGTCGGTGTTCAAGCGGTGCAGACTTTGCTCGCAAGCGAAAGTAACAAACTCCCGGTCGAACCTTTGCGGCCGCTCTTTGTGGCCTTCCCTGGGGGTATTGTCGTAGAAGTCGTAGCCAAACTTGGTGGCGATTATTATTTCATTGCGGCGGTAGCCCAAAACCTTGGCCAAGACCTCTTCGCCGTATCCTTGGCCGTAGGTGTCGGCGGTGTCGAAAAAGGTCACGCCCAACTCCAGCGCATTCTCCAGCAGCGCGGCCTGCTCGTTTTCGGGGATGTTCCCCCACCAGCTAGTGGCTACGGTCCAAACTCCGAATCCGATCTCAGGCAACAACAACTCCGTTCGGGGCAACTGTCGGTATTTCATCTGGACAATAACCTCTCTTTGCCCAGGCAGTCTTTGATCTCATCCACCCGCCGCCGGAATTCCTCGTCCCCCAAGACGGGCTGCACGCTCCCTAGGGGCACTTGGTCGAGGACCTCCACCCAAGAAGCGCAACCGCGGTACTCGGGCTGGAACGGGACGCTGACCGGCTGCTCCAGTTGGTAGACCCGCATCAGCATTACCGACAAAGGCAGCATGGGTTTCCATCGCAGACGTGATTGAGCGTAGGCGGCGGTCCAAATATAGTGGGGGGATAGGTCGTCCACTTCCTCTTGCCGGGAAACCTCAATGGTTTCTTCCACCTTAGCCCAGTGGGTGAATGTGATGTGGCCTTCTTGCCTTGGCTCTTCCAGGACGCGGCGGAGGGCGGCCTCATGCTCACTCTTCAGCAGGTCCTCTCTCTGGTGTTCATAAGTGGGGTAGAGCAGGAACTCAGGATGTATGACGCGAAAGTCTTTCCCCGGCTCGTGGATGCCCCCCTTGCGCAATAGCAGGACTTGCCATCCCTGGGCTAAAGCCCGGACCGTCACTGCCCACTCCTTCAGGGCAAGGTGGCATTGATCAGGGAACATAGGTTATCTCTCCGTGGCGGAATGCCTAACTTGGGGGTCAGCTAATGTTAACATCGGCAGAGGCCGGTCTCAATCCCTGATAAAGGGCGTGAGTGTTCAGAGTTGGAGTGTACGCCGTAGGGAAGCAAGGAAATCCTCCTTAATCCCTTTCGGCTTTCGGTCGGGTGAGCCATAGGGGCAACCCCACTGGAGCGGGTTTGGGCGTCAAGCATTGAGAGTTGCAAGAGGCTGAGTGGAGGTCGCCGCGGCGTGGGGCTGGATTTGTTTTTTCGTTGGAACGAATAGGGAATGAATCGGTCATGGGGCTGAAAACCTCCCGGTCCCCTATGGGAGTGGCCGACGGCCAGTGACCGGTCACAGACCATTAAGGTGGTGTTGAAAAAGTTCCCTCTCCTACTTGGGAGAGGGCAGGGTGAGGGCAATTCCCGACGCGGCCAAAACGGACCGGCGCAACCGTCCCGTAGTGATAATTGGACGTGTAGGGGCGGGTTTCAAACCCGCCCCTACGGCGCCAGGTTGTGCCAATTTGCCGCGGACCATCTCGGTTGCCTTCAGACCTTTCCCATCGTCCTAACCTTCTGCCCAGGGAGAAGGGACTATTGAAACACCCATTCAGACTCAGTCGAGCTAGGTAGACCCAACATGCCGATGAGGTTTCGTGTGGTCACTTCGGCGACTTCTTCGAGGGTAATGCCTTTAAGGTCGGCTAGCTGCTGGGCCACGGCTCGAGTGTGGTGCGGCTCGGTCCAGTTGGAGCGGTACTTCTTAAAGGGCTGGGGCGCCGCGTCGGTCTCCAAAACGATGTGGTCCAACGGGACCGCCTTGACCGTTTCCTGCAGCTCGGGAAGACGGAGCAGCGGGCGGGCCAGGGAAATGAAGAAACCGCAGTCAATGGCCTCCCGGGCCGTCGTTTCGTCACCCTGAAAATAGTGCATCGCTCCGCCCACTTCGCCGGCGCCCTCCTCCCGTAACGTCCGCAGCACTTCGGGGTGGGACTCCCGGGAGTGGAAGATGATGGGCAAACCTAAATCGACGGCCAACCGAATCTGCTCTCGAAAAACCTGGAACTGGACCCGGCGGTCCGGCGAGGAGGGAAGAAAGTCCAAGCCCACCTCACTTACGCATACCACCTTGGGATTTCCTTTGGCCAAACCCTCCAGTTGGGCGTAAGTGTCTTGCTCCAAGGGTTGATGGGCTTCCATGGGGTGAATGCCGACGCCGGCGTGGATGGCCTGGTATGCTTGGGCCATCTTGACGCACGCTTGGCTGGACTCGGCGGTGGTACCGGCGCAAATGACCAAGCCAACTTCGGCGTCGCCGGCCCGTTGCAGAATTTCCGGGACCTCCGCCGGCGGGTACTGGTCTAAGTGAGTGTGGCAGTCGGCTAACACGGGCTCAGGTGCGATCCTGTGGTTTGATTAGCCAATGTTATACTATCGGGCCTCATGCCAGTCAACCTGGGGCGCCTTGGAATCATGCTCCATCCATGAGTCTACCCAAGTGTCCCACTGCGGCCGGCATTGCTCGACCGTTCTTTTGCTCTTATCCTTTGGGTATATTGGGGAAGCCCCCCTCGAAGGGCGGCGGTTGCGAAAATCGTTGACAGCAATCCGCACCGGTGATAGCATTATTGTTGACTAAATTGGTCAACAATTATTTCTGATGTTTCTGTTAAGCTCGCGCACGCCCCGCGTTGAGGCGCAAAACGGGGGCAGCCACTCTCCGCCAAGCTCACCGCAATAGCTCGTTGGGGGTTGTTAATGGCTACGCCTAAGGTCATATCCAGGACGGCGACAACGTCCGATGACCTGGACACCGATTACAAGTGGGGATTCACCATAGACATCGACGTCGATGTCGCGCCCAAAGGACTGAACGAAGACATCATCCGGCTCATCTCTCTAAAGAAGAGCGAGCCGGATTGGATGCTGGAGTGGCGGTTCAAGGCCTACCGGCAGTGGTTGAAGATGGGCCGCCAAGAGCCCAAGTGGGCCAACATTGAATATTCGCCCATCGACTACCAGGACATTATTTACTACGCCGCCCCTTCGTCCGCCGAGGACGGGCCAAAGAGCCTGGACGAGGTGGACCCGGAGGTCTTGGAGGCCTTCGACAAGCTGGGCATCCCGCTGGCGGAGCGAGAGCGGCTGGCCGGGGTGGCGGTGGATGCGGTCTTGGACAGCGTGTCGGTCGCCACTACGTACCAAGATACTTTGGAGAAGGCCGGGATCATCTTCTGCTCCATGAGCGAGGCCATTCAAAAACATCCCGACCTGGTAAAGAAGTATCTGGGTTCGGTGGTGCCCTACGCCGACAACTTCTACGCGGGCCTGAACTCGGCGGTCTTCAGCGACGGGTCCTTTGCGTATATACCGCCCGGCGTGCGGTGCCCTATTGAGTTGATGACCTATTTCCGCATCAATCAGGCCGACTCCGGTCAATTCGAACGAACTCTCATCATCGCCGATAAGGGCAGCTATGTCAGCTACTTGGAAGGCTGCACCGCTCCGGCCAGGAAGTCCCACCAGTTGCATGCCGCCGTAGTGGAGCTGGTGGCCCTGGATGACGCCGAAATCAAATATTCGACCCTCCAGAACTGGTTCCCCGGGGACCGAGACGGAAAGGGCGGGGTGTATAACTTCGTTACCAAGCGGGGGAAAGCCCAAGGCCGCAATTCCAAGATATCTTGGACTCAGGTCGAAACGGGATCGGCAATCACCTGGAAGTACCCCAGCGTGATCCTCAAGGGAGACAACTCGGTCGGCGAGTTCTACTCCGTGGCTTTGGTCAACAACTACCAGCAAGCGGACACCGGCACCAAGATGATCCACTTGGGAAAGAACACCAAGAGCACCATCGTGGCCAAGGGCATCTCGGCGGGGCACGGCAACGGCACCTACCGGGGATTGGTAAAGATCAACTCCTCAGCGACCAACGCCAAGAACTTCACCCAGTGCGATTCGTTGCTCGTGGGGGACCAATGCGGCGCCCACACGGTGCCTTACATCGAAGTCCGCAACCCCACCGCCCAAGTAGAGCACGAGGCATCGACCTCCAAGGTGAACGACGAGCAGTTGTTTTACTGCCAGCAGCGGGGCATCTCGATGGAAGACGCCCACTACATGATCATCAACGGGTTTTGCCGCAGCATCTTCCAAGAGTTGCCCTTCGAGTTCGCCATGGAAGCCGGCCAGCTGCTGAAGGTTAGTCTGGAAGGGTCGGTAGGTTAGATGAGCGAAATCGACCCAAGCCGACACGGCCCAATGCTCTCCATAAGCAACCTGCATGTCTCGGTGGAAGGCCAGGAGATACTCAAAGGCTTGGACCTGACCGTAAACGTCGGCGAAGTCCATGCCATCATGGGTCCCAACGGCTCCGGCAAAAGCACGCTGGTCAATGCGCTGGCCGGTAAAGCGGAGTATATGGTGACCTCCGGGCAGGTCCTCTACCAAGGGGAGGACTTGCTGGGCCAAGAGCCTGAGATACGCGCCCGCCAAGGAATCTTCCTGGCCTTCCAGTACCCGTTGGAACTTCCCGGGGTCAGGGCATGGCAGTTCTTGAAAGCGGCGGTGGACGCTCAACGGGCGTACCGGAGTGAAGAAGAGATGGGCGCCCGGGAGTTCGACAAGTTGCTGCGAGAGAAGATAAAGATGGTCGAGATCGACCCAGACCTGATTAAGCGGGCGGTGAACGAAGGCTTCTCCGGCGGCGAGAAGAAGCGGAACGAAATATTGCAGATGGCGGTCTTGGAGCCAAAGCTGGCCCTACTCGACGAGACCGATTCCGGCTTGGACATCGACGCTCTAAGGATAGTATCCGACGGGGTCAACCGGCTGCGGAGCCGGTCCAACGCCATTGTTTTGGTGACCCACTACCAGCGCATTCTCAACTACATTACACCCGACTACGTTCACGTCCTCTTCGATGGCCGCTTGGTCCGGTCCGGGGGGCCGGAACTGGCTCACGAGTTGGAAGCTAAGGGCTACGATTGGATACGGGAAGCCGTAGACGTGAGCGCCTAACGGCCCGTGCGAGGCCGTCCTATGACTCAATCCCCTGCTATTCTCGGTGACTACCGGGCCGACTTCAAAGCGATTAAAGAGTCCCGCGGCCCGGGGAAACCACCGTGGCTCACAGAGTTGGCGGACCAGGCGTGGTCCAGTTTCTCCCGATTGGGATTTCCTACCGCCCGGCGCGGCAACGAAAAGTGGAAGTACACCAACGTCGGCCCTATAGCCAAAACCGCTTTCACCCACGCCCTTCATCGTGATCAAGCCCCAGAAGTTCAAGCCTCGGAGCTCCGGGACCTTGCCCCAGTGGAGGCTGACTGGGCCACCTTGGTTTTCGTGAACGGGATATTTTCCAAGAGCTTGTCTACGGGCCCGGATTCTCTGGGCGGCATTCGAGTATCCAGCTTGGCTCACGCCATCGAATCTGATGGCCGGGTAGTCGAACAACATCTGGCCAAGCACGCCGGCTTTGAAGATGACGGCTTTACAGCCCTGAATACGGCGTTCCTGAGCGACGGCGCCTTCGTGGAAGTGCCCGACGGTTGCTCGACCAGCAGGGCGGTACACTTGCTCTTCATTACAAGCAGCGGGCCAAGCAACGGCTCTTCGCCCTTGGTCTGCCATCCTCGGACCCTAATCAGCGTCGGACGAAACGCCCGTCTGACCGTAGTGGAAACCTACGCAGGCTGGCCGGGAGCCAGGTACTTCACTAACGCCGTTACCGAGATCGACTTAGGGGACGCCTCTTCCTTGGACCATTACCGCTTGATGACGGAAAGCCCGGAAGCGTTTCACGTGGGGGCTACCCGGGTGTCCCAAGGGTGCGACAGCCGTTTGGCGTCTACCTCCTTCGCTTTGGGCACCGCATTGGCGAGAAACGACCTGCAAGTCCTTCTGGACGGGCCCGGCGGTTCCTGTGTCCTCAACGGCTTGTACCTAACCTCCGATAGGCAACACATGGACAACCTGATCAACATTGATCACGCCAAGCCCCATACGGCAAGCCGCTTGTATTTCAAGGGAATCCTAGACGGCAAGTCCAAGGCGGTATTCGGCGGGGAAGTCTTGGTTCGCAGGGACGCGCAAAAGGTCGACGCTCAGCAGACGGACAAGAACCTTCTGCTTTCGGACCAAGCGGAGGTAGACAGCAAGCCCAGCCTTCTGATATACGCCGATGACGTTCAATGCGGCCACGGAGCGACGGCGGGGTACATCGACGAAGACTCGCTGTTCTACTTGAGAAGCCGCGGCCTTGACCGGGAAGCCGCCGGCCGCATGCTGATTCATGCCTTCGCCCGGGAGATCATAGAAACGGTCAAGATCGAGCCCTTGCAAAAGTACCTTGACGGTCTGTTCTTGAGAGCCATACCCGCAACAGGCCTTCCATTCGGGAGTAGAGTATGACCGCCAGGAACCCCACGGCCACGGGCCCAGTCTTGCCGCAGGCCTTTACGGACTTCGAAGTCGCTCGAATCAGAGAAGACTTTCCCATACTGAAGCAAACGATAAACGGCAAGCCCTTGGTCTACCTGGACAACGCCGCGACCTCGCAAAAGCCCCAAAGCGTCATCGACGCTCTGGTGCATTACTACACCACGGAAAACTCCAACGTCCACCGGGGCGTCCATACCCTAAGCCAGCGGGCTACCGACGACTATGAAGGGGCTAGGAGTAAGGTCAAGCAGCTGATCAACGCGGGCGACGAGCGGGAAATAATTTTCGTCCGAGGCACCACCGAAGGCATCAATCTGGTGGCCCATTCCTTTGCCAAAGACCGCCTGAACCGGGGAGATGAGATTGTAATCTCGGCCATGGAGCACCACTCCAACATCGTGCCGTGGCAAATCCTGTGCGAAGAGCGGGGGGCCCGGCTTCGAGTAGCTCCCATTAACGACGCGGGGGAGTTGCTGTTGGACGAGTACGAGAGCCTGTTGGGGCCGCGGACCAAGCTGGTGTCCATGGTCCACGTCTCGAATGCCTTGGGCACCGTCAACCCGGCGAAGCAAATCGTCGATATCGCCCACAGGCGAGGGATTCCGACGCTGCTGGACGGCGCCCAGGCCGTCCCCCACTCTACCGTGGACGTTCGAGACCTTGACTGCGATTTCTACGTGTTTTCGAGTCACAAAGTGTGCGGCCCCACCGGCATAGGGGTCCTGTACGGCAAGGGCGAGCTTCTGGAAGCCATGCCCCCCTACCAGAGCGGCGGCGAGATGATAAAATCCGTCACCTTCGAGAAAACCCAGTACAATGTGCTGCCGCATAAGTTCGAGGCGGGCACGCCGAACATCGCCGGCGGCATCGGCTTGGGCGCGGCAATCGACTACGTTACGGGACTGGGCATGGACCGTATCAGCGCCTACGAACGCCAACTGTTGGAATACGGCACGGAGCGTCTTAACGAGCTGAGCAACCTGAGGCTCATCGGGACCGCGCGGGAAAAGTCCGCCGTGCTGTCTTTCGTGATGGAAGGCGTTCACCCCCATGACATTGGAACGATTCTGGACTCGGAGGGCGTTGCCGTCAGGACGGGCCACCATTGCGCCCAGCCGGTTATGGACCGCTTTGGAGTTCCCGCCACCGCCCGCGCTTCCTTGTCGTTCTATAACACCAAGGAAGAAATAGACGCCTTGGTTACCGCCATCGACAAGGTCAGTGAGGTTTTCAGCTAATGTCCGGCCTAGGCGATCTGTACCAGGAAATACTTCTGGAGCACAATAGCAAGCCCCGCAACTTCCGAAAGCCGGACCAAGTCAACCAGTCTGCCGAAGGCTACAATCCTCTTTGCGGCGACGAGGTAACTGTATATCTCAACGTGGCGGACGGTACCATTGCCGACGTTGGGTTCCAGGGTACCGGCTGCGCCATTTCCAGGGCCTCGGCCTCTATGATGACCCAGTCGGTGAAGGGGCAGACCCTTGACCAAGCGGCTGAGATTTTCGACGCTTTCCACCAAATGATGACGGAACCCGGCGCAGAGCCGGACTACGACACTCTAGGGGACCTGGAATCTCTGGCCGGCGTTATCGAGTTTCCGACCCGCATCAAGTGCGCCATCCTGCCTTGGCACACCCTCAGGGCGGCCATCGACGGCCGGGATACAACCGTCACCACCGAATGAACCTCCCAGATTGGTGGACCCTTCCCTAACGGGGAAGACACCTCCCAAACCTTCGGCGGCGTTTCCTCTCGCGTCGTATCCAACCGCGGAGCAACGGTAAGTTGTATCGTATCCGGCCGCGGTTGTACTATAGGCGCCCGACCGCGTGTGCTAAGCTGTAAGCAGGGCTTCCGACGGCCGAGTCCCATTCCTTTGTACCGCCGGCGAGGGGGGGTACCATGTGGCGACTGCCGCTGAAAATCATGCCGTTACCAGCCGAGAGCTGATGTCAAAAGCGGAAGAGTCCGCGGCCCAACATGACTTGCTTCAAGCTTCGGAAAAGGGTTGGGGCGCCGCCGCCCATATGGTCAAAGGCGTCGCGGAGTCTAGGGGCTGGCGGCACGACGGCCACCGCGAGCTTTATCAAGTAGTAAACCGGCTCGCCCAAGAGAGGGACGACCGGACGATTGGAATCTTGTTCAACTCGGCCAGCGCCCTTCACAGCAACTTCTACGAGAATTGGATGCCGGCGGAAATGGTCGAAGACGGCCTGTCTCAGGTCAAAGAGTTTCTCGGGAAGTTGGAACAACTCTCGTAAACATCCGCTGCCAACTGCATTCGCAAGAGGCCCCCTATGCCGCAACTCCCTGACGTTCCACTGGATGGCTTGTATGGGGACGTCATCCTCGACCACTACCGCCGGCCGCGCCATCGAGAACCGGTGCAAAACGCCGACGTGGAAGCCGAGGAGTTCAATCCTTTTTGTGGAGACCGGGTGGTCCTGCAGTTGAAGTTGAACGATCAGGGCCGCGCGGCCATGGTCGCGGCCCAATCCGAAGGCTGCTCGATCATTCAAGCAACGGCTTCGTTGATGACTGAGGCGCTGCGGGGCAAGACCCTAAACGAGATGAACGACCTGTCGGACGTCTTCCGAAACATGATGCAAGGCAAGTCTGGGGCGGACGACTCGAAAGAGGAGCTTGGGGGCCTGAAATCCCTAACTGTGGTCCGCCAGTTCCCGGTCCGCATCAAGTGCGCCCTTCTTCCTTGGACCGCCCTCGAAGAAGGAATACGGGGCTACCGGGCCGGCCGGACCCGGGGCCGGTAGGCTTACTCGGACCGCGGGGTATTGGGGTAAGCCTTTTACGTCTGAATCGAACCACCCCGCGAGACGGGCCGGGCAACGGAGTTGCTTAGCCTTGACCGCTCCCGGACCGTATCAGCCCCTTGATGTAAGAGATGTGGCCCTGATGCTGGTAGAACTCGCCGACTATTTGCCGAAACACGGCGCCGACGGACATGTCGGGCCGTCGTTCCCTGGGGACCCGGTTGAAGTCTTCCGGTCCCAGCGCACTCAAGTATTCCAGGGTCCCGGCCCTTACCGCTTCCCCGTATTCGAGCAAGTCCGATAGGTCCAAGGCTGAGAAGCCGGCCACTTGTTCCGGTGTGTGGCCGAAGCCATTGTCCCGGGTAGGCAACCCGAACCTGTCGTGCCAGCCGTCCCGTTCCCAAATCTCCAACCGCTCTTGAATGAAGAACTGGACCCACATGTCTTCCACTCTTATCATGTGCCAGAGGATCCAGCCGATGGGGTTTGCCCCCGGCCCAGGCGGCCAGACCAGTTCTTCAGGCGTCAAGTCTTGTACCGCCTCCATCAAGAACCCGTGTTCTTTGGCTAAAGCGTCTTCGATGAACTCATTCAGCGTCATTTCGGCACTCCTCTATAGCGTCTCCCAAGCCAAAGCCGACCGGTAGAGGGCCAATTCGCATGGTAACGGCGGCCAGGCGGGAATAGACCGGAATAGAAGGAAGTTTACCATCCGCGAAGGGCTGCTTCCCCCAAGCGCGGCGCCGGAGATTCAGGGGGCCGGACGCCCATTGGCCGCACTCCTATGCTACACTTCATCCACCGTAGGGCCGGCGCCCTCAGAATCCTCCCCGCCAAGCCGCCATAGATCGATCATGGAAGGAGCAGCGTTCATGCCTGACACCCTGATCACGCCGGAAGTGCGGGCTCTCATCGGCAGGGAGACGCCGCCGGAGAGCAATCGATTCCCCTTAAGCGACGAGACGGCCTTCGACTTGGCTGACGCCATCGAAGACCCCAACCCGCTCTACGTCGACCGGGACCATGCCAAGAACAGCCGGTATGGTCAACTCCTTTGTCCGCCTTTGGCCACCTGGAAGGACATCTCGCCGCCCATCGGCTTCTTTGGCGCCGGGCAAGAGTCCCACTTTCAAGTCCCTTTGCCCTTCAACAGCTACGGCCTAAATGGGGGCAGCGACTGGCAATTCCTCCGGCCGGCTTACGTGGGCGACCGGATAACCAGGCAGTTCCGGATTTTGGACATTTACGAAAAACAGGGGCGTTCCGGTCCATTGGTGTTCGTTGTCCGGTTGGAGACCCAGACCAATCAACACGGGGAGACCGTTAATCTGGCCAAGCGGGTAAGCATCCACAGGTCTTTGGCCTCTGAGGGTGCCTCCGCAACGCCGCGGGAAGTCAAGGACGACCCGGATGAGGCGGTTCTGCACCCAGTGCCGGTGTCTCCCCCGGATTCGGAGCTAAATGTTCCCAAGCCGACAGCGGTAAGGCGGCCTCAAAGGTACTTCGAAGAGGTCAACGTTGGCGATGAGTTGCCCCCGGTGGTCAAGGGTCCAATGACCACCACTCACTTGGTCCGGTGGGCCGCCGCCAACGGGAACTATGCTAGGATTCATTGGGACCTCCCCTTTGCCCAACTCCGTCAAGGGCTGCCCAACGTGGTGGTCAACGGCTCGCTGAAGAACCAGTACTTGGGTCAACTGATGGTCCGCTACGCGGGAGAAGAGGGCTGGTTCAAGAGGTTCTACGTTGAGCACCGGGGGATGGATTACCCGGGCGACGTCCTTACCGCCTCCGGCGGCGTTACGGGAAAGAGGGAGAGTGACGGCTTTGGGCTCGTGGACTGTCGGGTCGGTCTGGCCAACAGCCGAGGTGAGCAGACGGCTTCAGGCTGGGCGACGGTAGTCCTGCCCAAAAGGGGCCAAAGTCTCCCATTGGTTTGGGAGGCCGAAGAATAATGCCGTTGCGCCGGGAGGCGAATGGTTTGGGAAGCCGAAGAATAATGCCGTCGCGCCGGGAGACGAAAGAGTAATGCCGGTGGGCCTGCTCGAAGGCGTTCGGGTCCTTGACTTGGGCAGCCACGTTTCCGGCCCATTTTGCGCCAAGGCTCTGGCGGACTACGGGGCCGACGTGATCAAGGTTGAGCCGCCCGATGTCGGCGATGAGGCCCGCCGAACGGGGCCCTTTGTCGGCGACGATCCTCATCCCGATAAAAGCGTACCCTTTCTGTACTTGAACACCAACAAGCGCGGCGTCACGCTGGACCCAGGTTCCGGTTCGGGACGCTTAATCCTGAAAGCGTTGCTGCAACGGTCGGATGTTCTCGTGGAAAATTTTGCGCCGGCGGAGGCCGAAACCCTGGGGTTGGACTACGCCGGGCTGTCCGAAATGAAGCCGGACCTAGTGGTTACTTCCATCACGCCTTTTGGACAGACCGGCCCCTATCGCGACCTAGCGGCGGCGGACATAGTGACCTGCGCTCTCAGCGGACTCATGTACCACTCGGGGGACTCGGATCGGGAACCCCTGCGCAACGCGCTGGACCAGTCGCTGTACGTCGCCGGAGCCAACGGGGCGGCGGCCACTCTGGCGGCCCTGTTTCAGCGGTTGTACACGGGCGGCGGGCAACACGTGGATGTCTCGGTTGTAGAAAGTTTGGCTTGCCATCTGGTCCAAGCGGTGCCCTACTACAGCTATATGGGGGCCACCAAGGGGCGTCGCCCCGTCCGCGGCTCAGGATTCGAGGAGCTGATGCCGGCCAAGGACGGCTACGTAGTCCCCTCGGTTCAAGGCTCTCAACCTTGGTCGGTGATCGCCGAGTTGATCGGGGGGGAAGGGTTGGATGACGAACGGTTCGCCACGGGCGCCGGCCGAATCGAGCACGGCGAAGAGCTCAAGCGGCTGTTGATTCAGGGGCTGGCCGACTGGGACCGCAAGGAGTTGTTCCAGGCCTCGGGCGAGCGCCGGTTGGTCTTCGGTATGGCCCAGGACGCCGGGGACTTGCTGGAGTGCCCTCAATTGCGGGAGCGCGGCTTCTTCGTGGACGTCGACCACCCGGCGGCGGGCCGCGCTCGTTACCCCGGCATGGGGGCCAAGCTTTCGGAATTCGACTTTGCTATTACCAGGCCCGCGCCTCTTCTCGGTCAGCACAACGCTGAGATATATTGCGGCGAGTTGGGATACTCCAGGGAAGACTTGGTGAACCTGCGGGCCTCGGGCGTAATCTGACCATCCCAATCGCGCCCCATCTTTCCTGGACTGGGCGATCCCCGCGTTGGGCCCGGGTAGGCGGTAAGAAGCCTGCACACGGGGTTGACCAGCGCATAACTTTTCTAGGAGGTGCCAATATGGGCACTCAGCCGCCGGTGGACGAAGCCAAGCAAGAAAAATTCGCGGGCAAGATCATGGACGACCTAGCCGGGGCCATGGCGGTGGTGATGTGTAGCCTGGGCGACCGTTTGGGCCTATTCAAGGACTTGGCCGCCAACGGGGCCGCAACCATCGACCGGTTGGCGGACCGCAACGGCATCGACCGGCGGTACGCTCAAGAGTGGCTGGGCGGCATGGCCGCCGCCGGCTACTTGGAATACGACCCCGCTTCGGGCTTGTTCTCATTGCCGCCGGAACATGCTCCGGCCCTGGCCGACGAGGACGGTCCAAAGTTCGCCGGCGGCATGTACCAAATGATGCCAAGCATGTTCGGCGCTCTGGGGTTGGTCCTAAAGTCCTTCCGCGATGGGGGCGGCGTTCCCCAATCGGCATACGACCCTGACATGTGGGACGGGTTGGAGCGTTTCACCGCCCCCAGGTTCGAGAACTTCATGCTGCAACAGTGGATTCCGGCCCTGCCCGAGGTCCAAGCAAAGCTGGAGTGGGGCGCCTCGGTGGCCGACGTCGGTTGCGGGCGCGGCAGGGCCCTCATCAAGCTGGCCGAAGCCTTCCCAAACTCCCGCTACGCGGGTTACGACGCTTACGGACCGACCATCGAACAAGCTGCCGCCAGGGCCCAAGCCGCCGGGGTCGCCGACCGTGTGACCTTCAGCCGGCGA
The DNA here is from genome assembly GCA_965197665.1 of Dehalococcoidia bacterium. Taxonomy (GTDB): domain Bacteria; phylum Chloroflexota; class Dehalococcoidia; order Lucifugimonadales; family UBA3495; genus CBDANO01. The sequence goes on along the minus strand of CBDANO010000005.1, from coordinate 275,036 downwards.
GACGTATCCCAGGGTTTGCCAGAGCAATACGACATCATAACCACCTTCGACGTGATTCATGACTCCGCCGACCCTCTGGGGCTGCTGCGGACGATACGTAAGTCGCTTAAAGAGGACGGCATCTACCTGCTGATGGACATCAACTGCGCGGACAAATTCGAGGATAACACCGGTCCCCTAAGCACCGTGATGTACGGGTCCAGCATCATGTATTGCATGACCTCCTCCCTGGCCAGCGGCGGCGCCGGACTGGGCACGTTGGGGTTCCCCGAGTCCAAGGCGAAGGAGCTTTGCGCCGAAGCCGGCTTCAGCAGCGTACGCTTGCTGCCCTTGGATAACCCCTTCAATAACCTCTACGAAGTTAGGCCGTGACGCCACCGGGCAGCGCGGGCGTACCTCCCGCAAACACAGTTTCTGAGGCACTGCCCCGGCCCCTTCCATTGAAGGGCGTCCGGGTGGTGGACCTCAGCCGGGTATTCGCCATACCCTATGCCGGGGCCTACTTGGCCGACTTGGGCGCCGAGGTCATCAAGGTGGACTCCCACCACGACCAGTTCATGGATACCACCAGGACCATCACCGGCCCCTTTCCGGACAATGACCCGGGATGGCCTCATTGGGAGCGGGGCGGCACTTTCCACACCCTCAACCGGGGCAAACTAAGCTTGGCCGTGGACCTGCGGGCGGAGGAAGCCCAGACCCTGGTAAAAGAGCTAGTGGGGGTCAGCGACGTAGTCCTGGAAAACTTCACGCCCCGGGTCATGCGCCGCTTTTGCTTGGACTATGCCAGCCTCCGGTTGTACCGCCCGGACCTAATAATGGTTTCCAATACGGGATTCGGGCACAGTGGGCCATGGAGCAACTTCGGCGCTATGGCTTCATCTTTAGAGCCTACCCACGGCACGGGCGCCTACATGGGTTACTTGGATAGGGATACCGAGGGCCGAGGCGTTCCCGGAAACGTGCCCAACAAAATGGGAAACTCCTATACCGACTTCCTGGCAACGTGGACGGCTTTGGGCGCGGTCCTGGCCTCCTTGTTGTACCGGGCCCGGACGGGCCGCGGCGTGTGGACCGACTTGGCCATGTACCAGGTAGGCGCGGCCTTCATCGGCGAGGGGTTGCTGGACTTCAGCTACAGCGGCCGCCGCGCCAAGAGGATTGGCAACCGCCACGATTTCATAGCGCCCCACGGATGCTACCCTTGCCAAGGACACGACGAGTGGGTAACTCTGGCAGTGCGAGACGACACCGAGTGGAACTCCTTTCGGGGGATTCTGGAACGAACGACGGAATCCCGGGACGTCGGGCAAGAGAAGTTCGCCACCCCTCTGAGCAGGCTGGAGCACCAAGACGAGTTGGACGAGGTCATTTCAAGATGGACGTCAACACGGGGGCAATACCAAGTGATGGAGACGCTCCAAGCGGCCGGGATTCCGGCGGGGCCCGTGCTCAACGCCCGGGGACTGTTGGTTGACCCCCACTTCCGTGCCAGAGAGTTCTTCGAGTCCGTGGAACATCCCAAGGCGACGGGCTTGGGCCGCCGAGAATATATCGGCCGCGGCTGGAAGCTCTCCGGCAATGACTTGTCGATGAAAGGCCCGGCGCCTCTGCTAGGTGAAGACAACCGCTACCTTCTGGGCGAAGTCTTGGGCCTGTCCTCGAGCAAGATCGACGCACTGTACCAAGAAGGCTTGGTGAGCGATTCCCCGGCGGGCGGCCAGCCTCCGTCGGTAGCACCGCTGGACCGGCAAGTGGAGCTGGGATGGATGGTAGAAGCGTCCCTTGACACCCGCCAAGAATAACACCTATAATGACCCATATCGATCCCGCGCCGCAGCGTCCTTCAAGTTCCACCCTTCCTTATCAGCCCTACCGTGCTATTGCGTTAGCAATGAATTTTGGCCGCAGCAGCGTGCCTCCCCAATAACCAACTCCCGCGTAGGCGCATGCCCACAAAGTTTATATTTGTCACCGGGGGCGTGGTCAGTTCCATCGGCAAGGGGATTAGCGTCGCCTCAATTGGACGCATCCTCAAAAGCCGAGGGTTGAGCGTCTCCGTAATCAAGCTCGACCCCTACCTCAACGTCGACCCGGGTACCATGTCTCCCTATCAACACGGCGAGGTCTTCGTGACCGCCGACGGTGGAGAGACTGATCTGGACCTGGGCCATTACGAACGGTTCATCGACATCGAGCTCACCCGGTCTTCAAACTTGACCGCCGGCCAAGTGTACCTGGGTCTGATCGGTAAAGAGCGGCAAGGCGAATTTCTGGGCGGCACCATACAAACCGTCCCCCACGTCACCAACGAGATCAAGGACCGGATCATTGGCGTGGCCAACGAAGCGCGGGCCGACGTGGTGGTGGTTGAGGTAGGCGGTACCGTTGGCGACATCGAGGGCTTGCCCTTTTTGGAGGCTATCCGGCAAATACGCAACGACGTGGGCCGAGACCACGTATTCTACGTGCACCTGACCCTCCTGCCCTACATTCAGGGTGCCCAAGAGCTGAAGACCAAACCGACCCAGCACAGCGTCAAGGAACTCCGGGCTATCGGCATCCAGCCGGACGCGATCATCTGCCGCAGCGATCATCCGGTGCCCGACGTGATTCGCGACAAAATTTCCTTGTTCTGCGACGTGCCTAGAAGTGGGGTAATTCCCCTGGAAACGGTTGACAACGTATACGAGGTGCCGTTGATCCTGGAGGCCGCGGGTCTGGGCGACATTGTTTTGAATGCCTTGGGCCTGGATGGTTATCCCAGGGACATGGCCGATTGGTCCGCCATGGTGGACCGGATGAAGGGTATTAGCGACACGGTCCCCATCGCCCTGGTGGGTAAGTACGTCGAATACCCGGACTCCTATCTTTCGGTGAAAGAGGCGCTGCGCCACGCCGGGTTGGCCCACGACCGGGAGATCGAGGTCCAGTGGATTCATTCTGAGGACGTGGAGCGGGACGGGGCGGAAGCCCTGCTTTCCACCGCGTGCGGCATCGTAGTGCCCGGCGGGTTCGGCCCCCGGGGGGTGGAAGGGATGGTGGAGACGGTCCGCTACGCCCGGGAACACCAAGTCCCCTACCTGGGTCTTTGTTTGGGCTTGCAGGTGATGGTGGTCGAGTGGGCCCGGAATGTATTGAGCCTGGCGGGCGCCAACTCGTCCGAACTTGACCCGGATACCCGGCACCCGGTGATTCACATCATGGACGAGCAGCAATCGGTAACCGCAAAGGGCGGCACCATGCGTTTGGGCGCCTACCCCTGCCTTCCCCAAGAGAATACCTTGACCATGGCGGCGTACCAGTCGCCCCTGATTTCCGAGCGGCACCGGCACCGGTTCGAGCTAAACAACGGGTACCGGGAAGCCTTGGGCAATAGCGGCTTCATCGTCGGCGGCCTCTCCCCTGACGGCAACCTCGTGGAAACCGGAGAAGTACGGGGCCACCCGTTTATGGTCGGCGTCCAGTTTCACCCCGAGTTCCAGTCTCGGCCCAACCGGCCTCATCCGCTTTTCAGCCAATTCGTTGGCGAGGCTAAGCAGACCATAAGGGAGGGCGCCCAGCGCCCGTTGCCCTTGGGAAATGGGTACGAGTTTGGTTGATTTGCCCTTGGGCGTAAGTAAATCTATAAGTGGGTACGATTTGGGTTTAGTTGCCCTTGGACGTTAGTAACTCTATGGATGGAGTAGTGACGAAGTGAAGTTGTTTTTGGATACGGCCAACATCCAGGATATCCGGGACGGCGTCCGGTTGGGAGTCATAAGCGGAGTTACCACCAACCCTTCGTTGGCGGCCTCTCAAGGCATCGGGGACCGGGAAAGCTACAAGGCCGCGGTGCGGGAGATATCCGACATCGTCGACGGCCCAATTTCCATCGAGGTGGTCAGCCAGGACGCCGCCGGCATGATATCCGAAGGCCGGGATATCGCGGACTGGATTCCAAACCCATGGGTGAAGATACCCAGCACGACCGACGGCTTCGAGGCTATATCCAAGCTGGCGGGAGAGGGAGTCAAGATAAATCAGACCCTCTGCTTTTCTTCCAACCAAGCCCTGTTGGGTGCCCAAGCCGGGGCGACGGTGGTCAGCCCCTTCGTGGGGCGTCTCGACGACGTGGGCCAAGACGGGATGGGGTTGGTCGCCGAAATAGTTTCCGTTTACCGTAGCTACGGTATTGCGACAATGGTAATGGCGGCTTCAATCCGTAACGGCCTGCATTGCAGTCAGGCAGCCAAAGCCGGGGCCGACATAGCGACTGTGCCCTACAAGATACTGCTGCAAATGGCGCAGCATCCCTTGACCGACGCGGGAGTAGCTCGGTTCACCGCCGATTGGCAGAAGGCGGGCGGACGCTAACAACCGGCGATAGAGACCCGAGTGGGCCTTCTACCGGGCCTCCGGTCGATGGACCCAAAACAATTAAAGAGGTGACCATGGCGACAACACAGCGGACCATAGACGTGGCAGAGACGGGGAGCAAGAGCAAGGACGAGCTCTTGGTCATAGCCCAAGACGCCGGCATGACGGACGGAGCGGCTCTGGCCAATTTGCGCCGGGAGGACCTGCTCAGCCGGTTGTTCCAGTTGGCCTCCGCTCAGCAGTCCCTGGTCGCCTCGGGTATTTTGGAGATCATGGACGAAGGTTACGGCTTTCTCCGCCAGGTCTCTCCCCAAGCGACTTCAGGTGACGTGTATATATCTCAATCGCAAATACGGCGCTTTGGGATACGAAACGGGGACACCGTGTCGGGTCAAGTGCGGCCCCCCAAGGAAGGGGAAAGGTACTTCGGGCTGGTGCGGGTGGAAAAAATCAACGAAATGGACCCCGAACAGGGGAACAGCAGATACCGCACCGTCTTCGAGCAGATGACCCCCATCTTTCCCCAGGAGCAAATCGTCCTGGAGACCCGGGCCGGAGACCTGGCCACCCGAATGGTGGACCTGTTCTCTCCCATTGGGCTGGGACAAAGAGGCCTGATAGTTTCTCCCCCCAAGGCCGGCAAGACCACCATGCTGAAGCAGATAGCCAACGGCGTCATCACCAACTCCCCTGACGCTCTGCTCATGGTGGCCCTGATCGGAGAACGGCCGGAGGAAGTGACTGACATGCGGCGGGCTGTGGCCGGTGAGGTCTTTGCTTCCACCTTCGATGAATCGGTGGAAGAACAGTGCCGCATGGCGGAGTTGGCTTTGGAGCGGGCCAAGCGGCTGGTGGAGTTGGGGCGAGACGTGGTTATTCTGCTGGACGGCATCACCCGCCTTACCCGGGCCTACAACCTAGCGGTGCCCACCAGCGGGCGCACCCTCTCCGGCGGCATCGACCCCGTCGCGCTCTACCCGCCCAAAAAGTTCTTGGGTGCCGCTCGGAATATCGAGGAGGGCGGCAGTCTGACCATCATCGCGACCTGCTTGATCGACACCGGCAGCCGTATGGATGAAGTTATCTACGAAGAGTTCAAGGGCACGGGCAACATGGAGCTCCACTTGGACCGTCGATTGGCCGAGCGGCGGTATTTCCCGGCCGTCGACATCGTCCGAAGCGGCACCCGGCGCGAGGAATTGCTCTTCAAAGAGGAGACTCTCAAGCAGATATGGCTGCTGCGGCGCATGGTCAGCCTTATCTCCAATGATGGCACCTCCGGCGCCACCGAGCGCGTCTTGGAACGCTTGTCCAAGTCTAACAGCAACGCGGAGTTCCTAGCCAACCTCAACAAAGAGGCCTAGCCGCCGGTGCCTTGTCATTCTCAATGCCGGGTGGGCCTTGAAGGCCGTCCCTAGGGGTGACAACGGGAAAGGCTTTGAGATGACCGCGGCAAGGCCGAGGTGACGTTATAAAGGTCCTGGCTGCCGGAGCTTTGGTCCCTGGCTGACGAGGGCATCCCCGCCCTCGCCCCACGGTCGGCAGCTAGGCGGCCCACCAGCCCTTATCGCGGATTGGGCGGCCGTTCAAGGGGACTTCGGAACACAGAGGCCTAGCTTCTCCGACCAGTCAGCCGGCAGCCAGGGGTGCCACCTGGGTATGCCAGGGGGTTGCTTGTTCGAAGGCCCGACTTGCCCGGAACAGCGTCCCTTAGCAAAAGGCCTTGCCCCCATTTGTAGGCCTATGGACAGCTTCTCCGACATAACAGAGAGAGATAGGACATGGCCAAAGTGGACCACGTGACCTTGGACATCATCAAACAGGTCCAAGAGCAATGGGTTACGGAAGTGGAGTCATCCGATATGACCGACCACAGCAAAGCAACATACCGGCTGCATGTCCGGCACTTTGTCCGCTGGCTAGATGATGATTTCGAGCCGGGCGCGCGAGTGGCTCGGTGAGGGTTCTAATCTTAATCCTGATCGTCGCCCTCTTGATGTTTGCGGCCAGCGCGTGTGGTGATCCGGACGGGGAGTGCCGAGCGGCGGCTTGGGACGCCAACCATTCAACGGATTTTGAGACGATTCGCTCCGGTATGGAGTATTTCAGCAAGTATTGCACTTGGGACGGAGACCGACCGGTCGCTAGGTGACTGGGGCCTATCTCAAGTTGGACAGCCCGACTTGCCGCAAGCGTTTTTGTAGTTCCCTCCTTCGTACTGCGGCTGCCCGATATACCGACAAGGTAGCCGCCAAGCGTTCCGAGGTGTCGCATGGCAAAATAGGCTTGCTGAGTCATTGGTCGTGAATATCCCGGTGCACATCAACGAAGCTGCCATCTTCGACGTGGAGATTGGCCTCGGCTTCGTCTATGACTCGAGCCAATTCCCTAAGGTTCTTGGGGAGTTGATTGAGGAAAGCCCGGGAGGCCGTAAGAGTTCCTGCGTTGTCGTTGTATTCCCGGACCAATTGGGGTATGTCGTCATTGCTGCCGGTCATCTACTTACTCCCGGGTAATTAAGTATATAAGTCGCTTTTGACACGCCCATTTAGACCGATTAAGTTTGAGTTGACGAGGCGCTGGTTTGGTATACTTGGTATGGTTCCGTACCCGGCTTTATAAAGAGGTATGGTCAATGAAATGGGCTTCGGCAGTATCCGAACAAGCTAATCTGCGCAAGGCCGTCGAAGAATGCGCTCGCAGCGTTGAATCCAAGCTGGGAGACGCCGTTCCCGATTTGGCCGTGGCCTTCGTCTCCTCTCATCACGAGTCGGATTTTGACGACGTTGCCGGAATCATGAGTAAGAACCTCCCCACGGCCAGGACCTTCGGTTGTTCCGGCGGGGGTATCATCGGCAATGGCATGGAGGTTGAGCAGCGCCCCGCTGTGTCGATTACTTGCGCCAACTTGCCCGACGTGGAAATGACGGCATTTCACCTGCGGGGCGAGGACTTGCCGGACTTGGACTCCGGGCCGTCGTCTTGGGAGGAACGGGTCAAGGTTTCTCGGGACCAAGACCCCCAATTCGTCATGTTGGCGGACCCCTTCTCCTTTCCGGTCCAGAACTTGCTGATGGGCCTGGACTTTGCTTTCAGCCAATCGGCCAAAATAGGCGGGCTGGCCAGCGGCGCCCATCAGCAGGGCGGCAACGCTTTGTTCTTGGACGACCAAGTTTACCGCTCCGGCGCCATAGGGCTGGCGCTCCACGGTAATATCACCGTGGATACTGTAGTGGCCCAGGGTTGCCGCCCCATCGGACGGTCGATGCGCATAACCGAGAGCAAACAAAATCTGATGGTTGGACTGGACGGTCAACCCCCCGTCAACATATTGAAGGAGCTGTTCCAGGGACTGGGCCCCCGGGACCGGGACTTGATGCGTCATTCACTATTCTTGGGTGTGGTGATGGACGAGTTGATCGACTCCCCCAAGCAGGGGGACTTCCTTATTCGCAACGTTGTGGGAATGGACGACCGGACCGGCGTCATAGCCGTCGGGGAGCAACTCAAGGAAGGCCAGTTGGTCCAGTTTCACCTGCGCGACGCCGAGACCTCCGCCGAAGACCTGACCGCGGTCCTGGACCGTTACGCCGTCGAGAACCGGGAAAATCAGGTCCAAGGGGCCTTGCTGTTTTCCTGCTTGGGCCGTGGAGAGTACCTCTACGGACGCCCGAACCACGACACCGAGATGTTTCAAGAGAAGCTGGGCCCGGTCCCGCTGGGCGGCTTCTTCTGCAACGGCGAGATCGGCCCCGTCAGCGGCACCACTTTTCTCCACGGTTACACCAGTTCATTCGGGATATTTCGACCCAAGTATTAGGCCCTTGGGCCGAGCCGGCGCCCCTTCATCGTCACCCTGAGCGGCAGCGGAGACAACCGTTCAGTCTTCCGGCTGCCTGAGCCCGTCTAAACGCTCTCACCGGGGAGATATTCTGTGGCTACGGAAAGAGTCCGGCTGCAATCCCGGCGCTTTGGCCCCCTACAGGGCATACGTATCATTTCCAGCGGTACTGTGGTGGCTCAACCCTTTGCCGCCGCCATGGCTGCCGAGATGGGAGCGGAAGTAGTACAAGTCGAGCGTCCGGGGGTGGGCGACGTATGGCGGAACCAGGAGTTTCCCATGTCCGAAGCCGGCCAACCCGAAGTCGCCGCTGGTTGGGTGCAAGACCGCCGCAACTCCCATCACGTCACCTTGGACTTGAGCACTCCTAAGGGGAGGGAGCTCATCCTCGGCCTGATTTCCCAGGCGGATATATGGATGGAAAGCTCTATCCCCGGCACGTACCGCAACTGGGGCCTCGACGACGACACCGTCTTGAGGGTCAATCCCGGCGTGGTCATTGTCCACGTGTCCGGTTATGGACAAAGCGGCCACCCTGATTACCTGCGACGGGCTTCTTACGACGTAATCGCCCAAGCCTTCGGCGGCATGATGAACCTGACCGGGTTTCCCGAACCGGACCAGCCGATGCGCGCCGCGCCCTGGATCGGTGACCGCATCACCGCCCTATTTTGCTTGTCGGCGACTTTGGCGGCTTACATTTACGCCCAACGCACCGGCAAGGGCCAGGTGATCGACTTGGCCCAGTACGAGGCGATCCATCACATCCTCGCCGGTACCATGGTCGCCTACTATGAGTTGGGGCTGGAGCGGGAGCGCTCCGGTAACAAAGCCAGCATACTCCAACCGTATGACGTGTTCCAAGCCAAAGACGGCTGGGTGATCGTTGCCGGAGTTGGTACCGGGTTCGACCGGGTCTGCCGGGTGCTGGGCCTGGACCCTGAAGACCGGAAGTGGCAAATAGCGGGCCGGGAACCCGACACCATGGAAGGCATCGAATTCGATGCTATCTTGCGGGGTTGGATAGAGGTGCGGACCATCGCGGAAACCGTGGAGATAATGAACGCGGCGAAAGTGGCCTGCTGCTCGATTATGACCCCCAAGGACATAGCGGAAGACCCTCACTACCGGGCGCGAAACATGCACATCGAGTGGGATGACGTCAATCTTGGCAGGAAGGTCAAAGGGGTGGGTATAACCCCCAAGTTTTCGCTAACGCCCGGGGAGGTGTGGAGGGGGTCGGTTCCCTTGGGATACGATAACGAGCTGGTGTTTGGGCGTCTCTTAGGACTGACCGCACCGGACCTCGACCGTCTTCGAGAACAGGGCGTCATCTAGGCCCGTCGAACGCCCGGCAGCCGCGGCCGGGCCAAGTTTTTCCAGGGCTGCCTACTATACTTGTTGGCTGGACGCGAAAGTGGAGGAACTACTTTCCCAGAGCCGCCTGCTACACTTGTTGGCTAGATACGAAAGGGGAGGAACTACATGGTGTCAAACAGGCCGGCGCTACAGTCGGAGCAGTTCGGCGCGCTCCAAGGAATTCGCATCGTCTCCACCGGCACCATTATCGCTCAGCCCTTCGCCGCTGCCATGGCCGCCGAAATGGGGGCCGAGGTGGTCCAGATCGAACGGCCCGGAGTCGGCGACGTATGGAGAAACCTGGAATTTCCTATAGAGGACGGTGAACACCCCGGTACCGCCGCCGGCTGGGTGCAGGACCGCCGCAATACTCATCACATTACCTTGGACCTGAGCGCCCCCCAAGGCAAGGAGCTGTTCCTGGGCCTTATCTCTCAGGCCGACATCTGGATGGAGGCCTCTATCCCCGGTACCTACGCCAAGTGGGGACTGGACGACCAAACGGTCCTTGAAGCCAACCCCCGGGTCGTCATCGCCCACGTATCCGGGTACGGACAAAACGGTCACCCCGATTACCTGGGCCGGGCGTCCTATGATTTCATCGGCCAAGCCTTCGGAGGGATGATGAACCTGACCGGGTTCCCCGACCCGGAGCCGCCGGTGCGGGCCGCCCCTTGGATTGGAGACCGGATTACGTCCCTGTTTTGCTTGTGGTCGTCCCTGGCCGCCTACATCTACGCTCAACGCACCGGCGAGGGCCAAGTGATCGACGTAGCCCAATACGAGGCGGTCCACCACATCCTGGCGGGCACGATGGTAGCTTTCTACGAGTTGGGGTTGGAACGGGGTCGCTCCGGGAACAAAGCGGGCCTTTTCCAGCCGTACGACGTATTCCAAGCCAAGGACGGTTGGGTAATCGTCGCTGCGGTGGGTACAGTATTCAACCGGGTCTGCCGAGTGCTCGACTTGGACCCCGACGAGGAGAGGTGGCAGATAGCCAGGCTCGAGCCCGATGCAATAGAAGGGATAGAGTTCGACGCCATATTGCGGGGTTGGGTGGAAGAGCGGACCATCGCCCAAGTGGTGGAGACTATGAACGCGGCCCAAGTAGCCAGCTGCCCCATAATGACTCCCCGGGACATGGCCCAAGACCCCCACTACGAGATGCGAAACATGCACATCGAGTGGGAAGACATCAACTTGGGCCGGAAGGTCAAGGGTGTGGGCATAACCCCCAAGTTTTCGGTGACGCCGGGTAAAGTATGGCGGGGCTCCGTGCCCTTGGGCTATGACAATGAAACGGTGTTTACCAAGGTGTTAGGTCTCAGTCCGGAGGAACTGGCCCGGCTTCAAGAGCAAGGGATCGTTTGACCGGTTTCCGTTTACTTTCAGCCGCCGAATCTCTATGATGTATTGACGCCTCAAGGAGGGGCCGGAAGAACGGACGTAACTACCCGCGTCACTTTGACGGTTACGGGCCTGGGAGAGCATCCTCAAGGATTACCCGGAGGAACAGACATGGCTACCGCGCCGGCCGGTTCCCGGACCATTCATTCCGAGCACGACAGCGTCTACCTGAGATACCACGACGTCGATTCGCTCGATCTCAACCGGCTCTATGAGAACGCCAAGCGGGACCAATGGAACGCTTCGGTGGAAATCGACTGGAGCCAGGAAGTTTACCCGGATCGAGGCTTCGTTGCCGACGAGTTGATCGACATTTACGACACCGGCTTCTGGCACAAAATGACCCCCAAAGAACGGGCCGAGATGAACCGCCTGTACTCCGCGTGGCGCTTGAGCCAGCTGATGCACGGGGAGCACGGCGCGGTGTTGGTCTGCGGCCAACTCGCCAACGTGCTGCCCGACGCCGATACCAAGTTCTTCATGTCAACTCAGGTGATGGACGAAGCCCGTCACAACGAGTTCTTCCAACGCTACTTGGCGGACCGGGTAGGGCTGACCTACCACCAAGCGGACACCGGGCGGGAATTGTTCGACTATATCCTGGCCGACCCCCGGTGGTACATCAAGACCATCGGCTTGCAGCTGGTTGGGGAGACCTTTGCCGTTGCCCTGTTCAAGATGTTGGCGGACACCGCAAAGGATGACGTACTTCGCTACGGCTGCCGGCTGATCCTCCGGGATGAGTCGAGACACATGGCTTTCGGCATGCTTAGTCTGCCCGAGCTTGTGGCTGAGATGGGTCCCACCGAACGCCTGGAGATCGAAGACTTCACGGTGTATTTCCTGCGGAGCACCCTGTCGGGAGGGTTCCCCCGGGAAGCATACCTGGACATGGGCTTCAACAACGGGGAGATCAATCAAATTCGCGAGGTGCGGAAGGAAAGGGCCCAAGGCAGCGATTACACCCTCTTCCGGCGGCTCTTCAAGCGGGAGATACACAGCACCTTGGTCAACAATCTTCACCGTTGCGGTATCCTCAGTGACGCGATGAGGGCCAAGTTGGAAGACGAGCTGCGAGTCAACGTGGCGGAGCACTTGGAGGCAGATTAGGGGTTTTCAGTCCATCATAATAGACACGCGGCCGCCCTTTTAGTTTCCCCTTTGCCCTCCACCGTGGTAGGAAAGCAAAGGGGGATTTTCATAACGGCAGAGAAGGGGTTCAAAGCTTCGTGTCTGCGTATGCTTGCGACCCAAGGGTAGGACCGTCCGGTTGACAGCCGGCCCCACGCCAGTCCATATTAGCCTCCTAGAGGGGGTATGCCGGAAGCACCTGACTTGGAAGTCGTGAAGGAAGTTCTCAACCGGCGCGTTCGGGGGCTTAGAGTCGATTCCGCGAGGGTGATCAAGCCCACGGTAATGCGCCCCTTGGCCCCGGACTTTCCGGACAGTATCCATGGCCGCACCCTAGAGGCAGTCCATCGCCGGGGCAAGTTTCTGCTCATTGACCTTTCGGGGGACAAGCGATTGGTAATAAACCCCATGCTCACCGGGGCACTGCAACTCTGCCAAGGCCAAGAGCGGGTACAGAAGAAGACTTGCCTAGTGCTGGCGTTGAATGGAGGCGAAGAACTCCGGTACCTCGACGACCGGCAAATGGGCAAGGTCTATTACGTCTCCGAAGAGGGGATGGCTCAGGTGCCCCTTTTGTCGGAGCAGGGACCGGACGTGTTGGAAGGCGTCTCCTTGGAAGAGTTCCGGCAAAGATTGAAAAGGTTCCGCGGCGAGATAAAGGGGGTGTTGACCCGAGGCGCCTTCATCTCGGGGATAGGCAACGCTTACTCCGACGAAATCCTGTTCGAGGCCGGCCTCTCTCCTTTTCGCAAGTCCGGCTCTCTGTCCGAGGAGGAGTTGCGCCGTCTTTACGGCGCCTGTTCCCGGGTAGCCCAGGATGCCGTTGGCGTGCTCCGGGAGCGGATGGGGGAGGAGATTCACGTCAAGGTCCGCGATTTCTTGAAGGTCCACAACAAGGGCGGTCAACCTTGCCCCCAATGCGGCGGCGCCATTTCCCAGCTTACCGCCAACCAGCGGATCACCAGCTATTGCCGCCGGTGCCAGCCCGGTATGCTGGTGCGGAACTGAGACGCCGGGGATAAGACATCCGGGGTTGCCCGGCAACCCTCTCAAACACTGAGGTGTCATCATGGCGAGTCCGGAACTGGATAAGGTCATACAGATGTACCGGTCGTGGACCGACAACTTTGCCCCGACTATCGAGGGCAACCGGTTGGCCTACGAGGAACTGGTAGCGTCCTTGCCTCTGGACGATGACGTATCCACGGAAAGGGTAGGCGCCGGCGGAGTGCCGGCCGAGTGGATAGCGGCCCCCGGTGCCCGTAATGGACGGGTCCTTCTATATTTCCACGGCGGGGGCTACGTCCTCGGCTCGATGCGTACCCACCGGGTGATGCTGGCCCACGTCTCCAGGGCGGCCCAAGCGCGAGTGCTGGGCTTGGAATATCGGTTGGCCCCGGAATGCCCTTTTCCGGCGGCGGTGAACGACGCGGTGGCTGCATACAGGTGGCTGCTGGACAATGGAACGAGCCCACGGCAAATCGTCATCGGCGGAGACTCGGCCGGCGGCGGCTTGACCGCGGCGGCGTTGGTGGCCCTGCGGTACCTGGGAGAGCCCCTGCCGGCGGCGGGGGTCGGAATCTCCGCTTGGACCGACATGGAAGCCACCGGGAAGTCCCACGAAACCAACGCCGGACTGGACCCACTGGTTGAGCGGGGGAGGCTCATCGACTTGGGTAAGACCTATTTGGGAGGCAAAGACCCCCGGGCGCCCCTGGCGTCCCCGATTCACGCCGACCTAAGCGGGTTGCCGCCCCTGCTGCTTCAAGTCGGTTCCACCGAGACCCTGCTGGATGACTCGACGGTGCTGGCGGAACGCGCCGGAGACGCGGGGGTGGAGGTCGAACTGAAGGTTTGGGAGGGCGTGCCCCACGTGTGGCACCACTTCGCTCCCATACTGCCGGAAGCCCGGCAAGCCATCGAGGGCATCGCGGAGTTCATGAATAAACATATGGACTGACGGCGAATCAAGGACCGGTTTTAGACCAACAAAGCGTATGGAGGGTAGACATGGCAAGTCCTGAGCTCGACAAGGTCTTGGAGTTGTTCGCGGAAAGAGTGGCGGCGGCGCCGGTAACCACGGAGGAAAACCGGGTGGTCTATGAAAGGATGATGGCGTCTTTGCCCATGGACGATGACGTGTCCACGGAGCGGGTGGGCGCCGGCGGAGTGCCGGCCGAGTGGATAGTGGCCCCGGGGGCGGAGAACGGCCGAGTCCTCCTGTATTTGCACGGCGGCGGCTACGTCTTCGGCTCGATGCGGACTCACCGGGTAATGTTGGCCCACATCTCCAGAGCGGCCCAAGCGCGGGTGCTGGGCTTGGAGTACCGGTTGGCCCCGGAATGCCCCTTTCCGGCCCCGGTGGAAGATACCGTGGCGGCTTACCGGTGGTTGCTGAGCAATGGGGAAGACCACAAGAAAATCGTTATCGGCGGGGATTCGGCCGGCGGCGGCTTGATGGTGGCGGCGCTGGTGGCCCTGCGGTACCTGGGCGAGCCCATGCCAGCGGCTGGCGTTGGGCTCTCTGCTTGGACCGACATGGAGGCCACCGGCAATTCGTTCGTTACCAACGCGGAAGTAGACCCGTCGGTGAACCGGGACCGGCTCATCAAGATAGGCAAGACCTACCTGGGAGGAAAGGACCCTCGGGCCCCCTTTGCCTCCCCCATCCACGCCGACCTGACCGGCTTGCCGCCGCTGCTGCTCCAAGTCGGCTCCATAGAGACCTTGCTCGACGACTCGACGGTACTGGCCGAGCGCGGCAGGGAAGCCGGGGTGGAGGTCGAGGTGGACGTGTGGGACGACATGCCCCACGTGTGGCACCACTTCGCTCCCATTCTGCCCGAAGCGAGGGACGCTATCAAACGCATCGGGGAGTTCATGCGTAAACACGCCAACTGAGAGGGCCGCCCCCGGCTTGTCCACGCTAGTCCTGGAAAGGAACCACCTCCCCGTACTTCGCCCGCAGGGCCATGAAGAGATTATGGCGAGGCTGGTTGGTTTCTTCCTTTTCCGACTTCCTCAGGTAGACTCGAAACGCCGGTTGGCCCTCGGCGTCCAATAGCCATAGACCATAGCTAGGTTGACCCTGCTGGTTCATAGTAAATATGAACTGGGCTTTCCTGACTTGGTCCATTTTCAGATGTAAATGAGTGCCGCCATCGGCCATGAAGGTCACGATATTTCCGTCGGGGGTGAAGCGCAGGTCGTCGAAGGTGGTGTAGACTTCGGCGCTGCTTGAGGAGTTGGAAAGCATCAGTACCACCTCGGCAAATCCGGGCCGGCAGTCCTCCAGAATTTGGCGTAGCATTTATCACCGCCTGTTAAAGTTTCGACCTAACGCCTGAAGCGCCGCTCCATCTTTCCCATCGACAAGAAGAGAAACAGTCCCCGCTAACCCAGAGGGACCGGAGGGGCTGTTCAGCGTTAAGACCGGGGCGACCGCAAAGATTTTCCAACGAGACGATGGTGGGCGGGTATTGTATGCCGGGGTGCGTTAACCGTCAATGTTCATAGCAATCATCCAAATTGACAGACCGCGGGACTGACGATTAACCTCAAAGCCCCTTTCGAGGTTGTCCAGCAATCAGGGTAGAGTTGCGCTCCAAGAATCGGCTGGTAAGGGAGAAACGCCATGCCCGCGTATACCTACGACCACATCCATTTGCGAAGCCGGGACCCAATGGATACCGCTAGGTATTTTCGTCGGATGTTCGACGCCGAGATAATCGAGTCGGTCCAGTCCGACGGCAAGCCCCGTGTCGACCTGGATATCAACGGCCTGACCATATTCATTGCTCCCGCTGACGAGAGCGTACCGGAGGGGCCCGAGGGGCCGCACTTGGGCTTGGACCACTTCGGGCTGCGCGTGGGAGACTTGGACGAGGCAGTGACGGAGTTGAAAAGCCGGGGAGCGGAGTTCGCCGTCGAACCCTATACCCTTCGTCCCGGGTTGAAGATAGCCTTTGTCCGCGCTCCCGGCGGCGTTAGGATCGAGTTGTTGGAAAGGGCGTGAACTCTCATCTTGGGCTTTGCGGACGAGGCCGGAAGTAGAGCGTCTACCCGGGCCTAGCCGGGGGTCAGGGAGTAAGTAGCCGAGTCTTCTTTGGCCCGGCCCTCCTCTTGCAATTTCACCAGGTGGGTCCGCACGTTACGAGCGGCTGCTTGCCTCAGGTTTCGCCGCAGGTTCCGTGGGTAGACGGCGCGCACCACGTCATCGACCGTGCCGGCGCCGGCCTTCAGCGCCTCGACCACTTGGTCCTCCCGGGCTTGCCGGTGTTTCATGTACCAGTGGATGCGTTGGGCCGCGCCATGGATGATTTGGCCGTGTCCGGGGCAGATCACGCTGGGGCGTTGGCGGGCCATCAGCTCCAATGACGCAATGTACTGCCGTAGGTTGCGAACGCTGGTGGAGGAGCTGCCCAGGATAGTGTCGCCGCTAAATAACACCCGCCCTGAGGCCATGAAGTAGACTACGTGATCGTCTTCGTGCCCCGGAGTGAATAAGGCCTTGAGAGAGACTCCGCCGCCGGCGGGGATTACTTCCCGGGACCGCACCTTTTCCACGCAGCCGGGCCCCAGCCTCTCGGCCAAGTAGGGCGCCAGCAGAGGGTGGCAGCGCACGGTACAGCCCATGGCCTCTTGAAGGCGGTCCAGCCCGCCGATGTGGTCCGGGTGCCCGTGGGTGATCAGTATGGCGGAAATTCGCGGCCGGCCCAACTCGGCGTGGTAGTCCAGAATCTGCTTGGTCCAAGAGCGGTAGGGTTCCCCCGAGTCCACCATCACCATGTGATCGTTGGGGTCCCCAACGAAGTAAATCCGGGTCCCGCCGGGGTGCATCGCCCCGAAGGTATTGGGGTCTTCCTGAATATGAGTGCTAAAAATATGCTCTCCGGTTCGCATGTCGCCCCTCGGTTATAACGGCCAAGCCGGCCATGAAGTCCACCCGCGCCCGGTAAAGACGCCGGGAGGTCGAAATAGAATCCTCGATAGCTTTTCGTCCGCCGCGTGCTAACGGGCCGGGCGGTGAAGTCCGGCCGTTGTGACGGTGCGTTCTTATGGTTGGTTGATTGGATGTTAGACGGGGGTCCCTTGTGAGTCAATCTCTCCAAGCGCCCTGTGTTATCATGCAACCCATCCCAATCCCTCGCCGGAGCCAACTATGATTACTCGTGAAGACTTGCAAAGGGCTTTACCCCAGCTAGACGGCACCCTGCGCCTCGGCGGGCTTGACGCGCCGGTGGAGGTATTTCGGGACGGCTTCGGGATACCTCACGTCCGGGCGTCCAGCGAGAGAGACGCATTTTTCGCCCAAGGCTTCGTCACCGCCCAAGACCGGCTATGGCAGATGGAGTACGACCGCAAGCGGGGGTCCGGACGGTGGGCTGAAGTGGTGGGGGTATCGGCATTGGAGCAAGACAAGCTGATGCGGCGGTTCCGCTTGGAGGCTTCCGCCCGGGCCGACTACCAGGCGGCCAGCGACGAGACCCGGGATATGATGGACGCCTACGCCGGGGGCGTCAACGCTTTCCTTGATAGTACCCGGTCCCTTCCCATCGAGTACCGGATCACCGGAATAGACCCGGAACCCTGGCAGCCTTGGGACGGGTTGATCGTGTACAAAGTCCGCCACATTCTCATGGGAGTCTTCGAGTCCAAATTGTGGCGGGCCCGAATGGTCGGCAAATTGGGGCCGGAGCAAGCGGGAAGACTGCACCCCGGTTACGAGCCCGGCCAACTGTTGATACTGCCGCCGGGGGCGGCCTATAGCGGCCCCTTGGAAGACGGCCTCGAAGAGCTTACTCAGGGAGCGGCGGCCCTCAACTACCTAAACGAGACTGAGATTGGCAGCAATAGCTGGGCCATCTCCGGCGGCAGGACGGCCTCAGGGAAACCCTTGCTGGCCGGCGATTCCCACCGGGGCTTGGACACCCCGAACGTGTACTATCAGAACCACTTGGCCTGCCCCGATTTCGACGTAACCGGCCTTTCCTTCCCCGGGGTCATGGGGTTCCCTCACTTCGGGCACAACCAATGGACGGCGTGGTGCGTCACCCACACTGCCGCCGACTACCAGGACTTGTACATAGAACGGTTCAAAGCGGACGACCCTAATTATTATCTCTACAAGGGAAGCTGGCGCCGGGCCGAGGTGCGCCACGAAAAAATCAAGGTGAAGAGCGGCGCCGAGGTTTCTCAGGACGTTTGGGTTACCCATCACGGCCCCGTGATCTCCGGAGACCCCCGCAATGGGACGGGCTTGGCTCTAAAATACACGGCGACCGATGAAGCCTCGGGTTGGGCCGACATTCTTCGCGGGATGTTGAAGGCCAAGAGCGCCGAGGAGCTTATCGAGGCCCATCGGGAGTGGGTCGACCCCTGCAACAACCTGGTGTTGGCTGACGTCCACGGCAACATTGCTTATCAAGTCCGGGGCCGAATTCCGGTCCGGTCCATGACCAACGCTTGGCTGCCGGTACCGGGATGGACCGGGGACCACGAGTGGCAAGGCCATGTCCCCTTCGACGAGTTGCCCCGCTCACTGAACCCGGATACGGGCTACATCGCAACCGCCAATAACCGCCCCGTAAGCCCGGACTATCCCTATTACATCGCTATCGATTTCACTCCCGAGTTCCGGTGCAAAAGAGTGACGGAGGGGGTATTGGCTCTGGACCGGGCTGACGTAGCGGACATGTCCAAAATACACAGCCAGCGGGTATCCATCCCCGCCGAGGCTTATCTGAAGTTGCTTCAGCGAGTGGGACCCAAAGACGAAATCTCGGCCCGCGCCAAGGAGCTGCTGTCGGCTTGGTCCGGGTCGATGGACGCAACGAGGGCGGAACCGGCCATCTACAGCTTGTGGCGGGACTCTCTGCTCAAGGAGGTCCTGGAGCACAACCTGGGGCCAGAGTTGGCGGAACAGGCCTGGCATCCCGCCGACCGGGCCTTGGGTACCTTCGGCAACCGGCTGAAAGCGCGGATGGTTACGATGATTTCTCAAGACGACCGGAGCCTGCTGCCCCCGGGCGAGGACTGGCCGTCGCTGATGGCTAGCGCCCTTGGCCGCGCCGCCGCAGTCCTGGGAGAACGCTTGGGGGCCGACCCGGAGCGGTGGCTTTGGGAGCGAATACACCGGGCCAAGCCCAAGCATACCTTGTCCCCGGTCTACCCGGACCTGTCCGATCTCTTGGACCCGCCGGAAATTCCGACCAGCGGCGACGGGGATACTCCTCTGCAAGGCGGGTACTCCCCCGCGGACCCGGCCACCGTGACAAGCCTCTCGGTGGCCCGTTACGCCTACGACTTGGCCGACTGGGACCGCTCCTTATGGGCCGTTCCTCTGGGCGGCTCCGGTCATCCCGGCAGCAAACACTATCACGATCAGTCTGAAACGTGGCGCCAGGTGCAGATGGTACCTATGCTGTATTCCTGGGACCGCATCGCCGCCGAGAGCCAAGTCCAACAACGGCTTGAGCCGGGGTGAGCGTTGGGCAGTAGCTTCTATGGATGGGAAGCGGCGCCTGAGATAGTCCTTTCCTGTTGCAGCCGGCGGAAGAAGCGTTGCAAGGCGGCCCCGGCCCATATGGCCTCGATAACGGTGATGGGGTAGACCTCGGCTAGGCCGCTGTAGGCCGAGGTCAGGGCGGACCCCACTGCGAACGCCAGTACCATCCACTTGGACCGGTGCTCCAACCAATAGGAAAGGAGCATTATGGCCACCGCTATAGAACCGAATACGGTGAGCATGGCGACTTCCACCTCCGATGCAGTGGCCGGCTGGTACTGTTGGATAGGTTGGCTTGGGGTTGGTTAACCCCGTGTGCGTATTCTTCATCGCCCGTCCGGACATAACGCAGGGGTTGCCCCACTCCCGGAAAGAAAGAGTGTGGTTGGCCCGCCGCGGCGGGCCAACCACACTCCGATTCTCTAATTCAAGACGGGCGGGACTTGAATCGAGATTCCGGAGGCCTGCCTGCGCTATCCTCCTTAGGAGGTAGGAAAATCCAAAGGGTCCGCGGAGTCGGTCCCGTCGGTCCTCGGGGTTTAGCTGCTTTTGAGATGGTCTCCCAGCAGGTCGATGGCGGCTTGGGCGGCGGCCCGCTTGGTGGCGTCGCGGTCGCCGTCGACGTGGATTTCGATGGCCCGGTCCTCGCCCCCCTCAACGGATAGGCCGATGAAAAAAGTGCCTATTGGGGAGGTGGAGCGGCCCTGGGTCGGCCCGGTTACGCCGGTGACCGACACCGCGAAATTGGTCCCCGTCAACTCCCGCACCCCCTTGGCCATGGCAATAGCCATCTCTTCGCTCACGCTGCCGTAAGTATCGTAAAGCTGGTCCGGCACGCCCAAGATCTTCTGCTTCAGTCCCCCGGTATAAGCGATGACGCCTCCCGGAAACCAGCGAGAGGAACCGGGAATGGCGCCTAACATGTAACCCACCAGTCCGCAGGTGTCGGCTTCAGCGACCGAAACGGTCTTTCCTTGGGCCGACAATATCCCAGCCAACTCGGCTACGTCCATTTGACCTACCCTCCCAGATTTATGGTTGCTCGGCGGGAAAGGCCGGGAACCGTCCTTCTCCAGAGAAAGGGGTTGAAAGGGTTTCCCGGTCTATTGCCAAAGAGCTTAGGTGCGTGTCCGGCTTCATAACTTTTGCAGCAGCAAGAAAAACTCTCTGTTTCCGGCGTCGCCAAGGATCGGCGACGGGCAAATGTTGCGAACCCGCAGTCCCCGGCCGACGGCCCAAACGATGGTCCGTCCCAAGACCCGGGCGTGGGTTTGCGGGTCCTTGATTACGCCACCCCGGCCAACCTCCTCTTTACGCGCCTCAAATTGAGGTTTGACTAGGACGATCAGGTAGCGTCCTTCGCCCAGGTGCTCCAAGACCGAGGGCAATACCAAGCGCACCGAGATGAAGGAAACGTCCACCGTGGCCAAGTCCGCCTCCTCGGGCAACCGGAAGGGATAGCGGGCGTTGCACTTCTCCAAGACCGTCACCCGCCGGTCTTGTCTCAGGCGATAATCCAACTGCCCGCGCCCTACGTCCAGCGCATAGACCCGGAGGGCGCCCCGCTGTAGCAAACAATCGGTGAATCCTCCGGTGGAAGCCCCAACGTCCAATACCGTCGAACCTTCCGGCGAGAGGTTGAAGGCATCCAAGGCGTGGGCTAATTTCACGCCGCCCCGTCCCACGTAGGGGAGGCGGCCCCGGACCTCCAGCGGCACCGATTCGGGTAGGCTGGAACTGGGTTTAGCGACCCGGACCGAAGGGGTGAATACCAGGCCCTCCATTATCATGGTCTGGGCCTGCTCTCTGCTTTGGGCGAGACCCCGGGCCACCAACAGAAGGTCCGCCCTCTTCTTGGGAGGGCGCTTTGGGGAAGGGTTTTCGGCCCGTTGGCGCGGGTCATCAGGATACGTCAAGTTGTTCACCCTGGAACGCGCCGGCAATCCAACGCGCTCCCGCTGTCACATAACCGGGAGTTGGATTCAGTAGGCGCGATCAGCAATCGCCCAAGCTTCTCACAGCGTGACATAATAAGGAGTTGGACCCGAAATCAGCCCGTGGAGTTTACTAGCCCCGCAGCGAGGGACTGGTTGGCGCCGCTCCCAACTCATCAACCCCGGCATCCCCGGGTTACTCGCCAACGAAGCTGGGCCGCCGCTTTTCCAGAAAAGCCCGGTAGCCTTCTTGGTAATCTCGAGTGTCGAATTGACCCAGCGGGAGGTCGGCTTCCTCCGGGGTAAGGTCCGCGAGGGAAGATTTGGCTAACACCTGGTTCATCGTTTGCTTGTTGACAGCGTGAGATAGCGGGGCCAGACCGGCTATGTCCTCGGCGAGGCGGTAGGTGTAGGCCTCCAGCTCCTTTTCCGGCACGACCTGATTAACCAGACCGATGCGAAGGGCCTCTTCGGCGTTCAGCAACCGGCCCGAGAGTAGAATGTACATAGCATTGCCTTTGCCTACCAGGTCAACCAGCCCTTTCAACTCCAAGTGGCCCACGGTTATCCCCAGCCGGGCCACCGGTATCCCAAAACGGCTGCCTTCAGCGGCGATGCGCAGGTCCGTAGCGACAGCCAGTTCGCAACCGCCGCCCACGGCAAAGCCGCGGATCATGGAGATAGTGGGCGTCTTCATCCGGGGAAGGTTTGCCAGCACCCGGTTTACCGCGTCGTTGTAGCTCCGGCCCTTTTCCGAGTCGGAGCGGTAGCTCTCGAAATCCTGGATATCCGCCCCCGCGGAGAAAGCCTCCGTCCCCGCCCCGGTTATCACCACAGCCCTGATCTCCCGGTCTGCGTCCAACTCATTCAGCACGTCAACCAACGCGCTCCACATGGAAAAGCTGATGGCGTTACGCTGAGCCGGACGGTTGAAGGTGATGGTGGCGTAGGGAGGTTGCCGCTGCGTGAGAAGGTCTTCCGACATAGCTAAAACCTACCTGGCGGCCCGTTGATAGCGGACTCATTCATGGACTGATTCATGGGCTCATTCAAAGTGGGAGTGGAGCTCTCCTCTTCCCCCAGTATATAACCCAAGAGGCGGGCCGTCATCACCCCGGGTTATCCGCAACCGCCGCATCCAACGCCACGGGAATTGCCGCTAGGTGTTTGGACGCCGGGATATCGAAGGCGTCGCCGGTTGTGGTCATTAACGCCTCGGCGAACCGGCTGTTGGCTTTCGGTTTGAAGGCCCGGCATCTCACGTTTATTGACCCTCCACCGTTGTAAGGAGTTTCGAGAAAAGGAGCGGGCGTGTGGCCGAGAAGTGCTCTTCCCCGTACTTCTGCGGGTCCCGCAAAGCGAAACCGCTATCTTCGACGGCTTCTCGCAGACGCCGGTAGGCGTGCTCCGGGAGTGGATGTTCGAAGGCCAGCCAGGTGAGATGGACGGCGTGATTCTCCCGCGGGCAGCGCCCCGGCGGCCATCGCTCCGCGTATGCAGTTGGGTCCAGACGGGTAATCCTCAAGTCCACGCGGCCGTCGTCGGTTTCTGTTGCGATGAGCCTTCTTTCGTAGTGGACGGTGGTCTTGTGCACGGTCACTCCGTTGCCGAAAGACCAGTTTTCCGGGAACCACCGCCAGTACAAGGCATCCTGCCGGCAGTTGAGGCTCAAACGGCAGCGGATATCCGATTGCCACTCGGCCCCTGTTGGCGTGACGATGAACATTCCTTCCTTCCGGTATTGATGTTGGGGGCTCTCATCCAAGATGCCAATCTCCTCGAGGTTGACGAATTGGCGGAGCCCGGCCGCACTGAGATTGCAACGAGGGAAGCCCGCAAATACGTAGAGCATTAGCCGCTCGTCGATACTCTTGTCTGGGTGTAGACGTGGAGCTCGTCGGCGCCCGCGGTACCCGAGGAGTAGGAAAGAATAGCTCTGATTACCAGGTCGGTGATTTGGCCGCCGGGGAAGCTGGCGCTACTATTGAGGAAAACGTTATCACCGGATTCCGGGCCGCCGCCGGAGCTGAACCTGGAAGAACCACTGGCATTCCGGTGGTAGCCGCTCACTCGCGGCCCGATGAATGCGCTGAAATGGCCGTGTTTCGCGTCCCCGGAACCCTGGGAACGCGCCAATACGGTACGGGTGACCGATGCTTCGCCAACGACGGTGGTGTTTACCTTAAGCCCTATACCTCCGATTGCTCTGTTGCTGTGCTGACGGCAAGAGCCGGTAAAGAAGATGGGGTCAACGGACTCGCAAGTCAGGCCGGACGCCGCTATAAGGTCAACCCCCGTCGTACTCGTGGTAGTAGCCTCGGAAGTTGTTCCGCCTTCGTAGGTCAAAGCGCCGCCTCTTGCTGCGGTGAGGGTCTTCGTTACGAGGGTAGCGGGCGCTTCGAACCAATTGCTCCCGTCGGAGTAGTAGGTCTTCGAGCCGTAGTCGGCGGTGATCAGGTCGGCGGCGCTTCCGTCTATGGTCTCTGTGCCTTCGGTGGCGACGGTGATGTTGTTGGTCGAGGCGGCCCCCGACTCGTCTTTGATGGTGTAAGTCCGGCCGGCGCGGACTTCGGTGGTGGGCAGGGTTACCGTGACGGCACCGGCTCGGTTGACGCCGATGACCCGGTCGCCGCCTTTGGCGGTGTAGGCGGAGGCGGTGACGTTGACGTAGGGTTCCAGGACCGCCCGAGCGGGCGGTTGATGGGAGGTTTGGGGCTGTACCATTAAAGGCTCCCGATGAAGTCGATTTGATCGTTGTTGTTAGCGGCGTCGGCCCAAAACTGGGAGGTCGACACCGGGGCGGCCAGTTGAAGCTGTACCGACTCGCCGGGAGTCAACGTCATGCCGTCGCCGGAAGAGACGTCATTGCCGCTAAGATAAACGTCGCCGGTGTTATCGGACCGGGCTTTGAACACCGCGGTTTTGAAGTTGCCTTTGTGGGCGGCTTGGACTCTGGTGCCGGCCAAGGTCACTTTGATAGTTCCGGAAATTGCCACTTCAGACCCTCTTCGTATCTAGATTAGCTTGATTCTTTAGACGCTATCCGGCCCGGTCCGCCCGGAAATTCACTCGAAAGCTCGGATTGATCCCTTCCCGGCGGCCGAGGGGAATCCGGGGCTGGGGTAAGCCGTGCACCGGCGCGGGTGCGTCCTTTCCGGCTACGCGATTCAGAGGCTTCAACGAGTAGGCCGTGCACCGGCGTGGGTGCGTCCCTTACACTCCGGTAATGTTGTACTGAAGGGCGGTGTGAGTGGCGCTAGACCTACTGCCGCTCCGTTCCTGTAGCGCGATTCGGAAGCTGACTACCATGATGTTTTGCCGCTTCTGGGCGTCTCGGACGGTCTCTATGGTGAGCTCTCGTTTGAACCCGACCCGCCATTGGCTGCGGTTGACTACCAACAACCGGCCCGTGTCGGTACTGTTCCCCGAGTTCGTCACTTTCCCGTCGGTGTCCGCCGCTTTCATTTGCTCGGAGACGATGACCGGTATCCCTTCCACGGCCCCCAACTGGCCGGTGAGCACCGTGGCTTGAGGGCCGAACTTGTCCAGGGTCCGGAAGTTAGGTACGCTGAGGGAGCGTATGAAGGTGTTGACGTCGGTCAAGTAGACGACCTCCGATGGACGGACGCCGTACCTGCCCAGCTTGGCCCGGATCTCGTTGAACATGTCATCGGAAACCGCCGCCGCGTGGTTGTTGGCTTGGCCGGAGTTGTCCACCAAGGGCAAGTGGAGCAGCCCGTCGAACCCCAGCAGCCAGTGGCCTTTGCCCGCGTCCGTCGTCGAGATAGTGGCGCCGTCGGCGTTGATGTTGTTGGTGGTAGTCGTGTCGCCGTTGAGGATGACGTCGTCAATTACTTCCCTGGCGTTGCGCAGCAACCCGCGCCGCAACTCCTCCATCATGGCGATGACCGAGTCTTCGTCCAGATCGTAAGACCACGGCACTTCGGCCACCAACTCATAGGCCGTGAGGGTCTGACGAGCCGTGGCCAGAGCCGAGGCCTTGGCGGATACGTTTTCGGTGCCCGGGTGCCAGTTCACGTCCCCTAGCTGTAGGGGTATTTGGAAAGGGTTGCTGGGCATCTGAATCGTATTGAACAGGGGCGCCACGGCAGTTTCCAGATTGACGTCGTCCCAGAGGGCCCTGGCTTCCTGAGTGTCCACCAACTCGCTGCCGGCGCCCGCGGTAGTGGAGTCCATGGCCGCTTTCAGGTTGACCTGCCAGTCCTCCAGCATCCTGGGGCTGAGGCCGGCCGGTTCGCGAAGTTGAGCGGTTAGCAGACTGCGGACGCAGGCCAAATCCAGCGGGTCCAGGCCGTTGTATTTTCCATAGGGCACCCGGGTGCGGTCGCCCCCAGTGTATTTAGCCAACATAGACCGCTTCTCTCCCTCGCGCCAGGTTTCCTGGATACGCCCCAACTGGGCGGCAATGCGGTTCATCTCCTCCTTGAGCGGCGGCAATTCTTCGTCCATCCGCGACTGGTAATAGTCGCGGATGCCGGCCATCTCCCGCTTGATCAACTCCAAGTCGTGTGCTCCTATGGTCATTTGACTCTCCTCCATGTTGAATTAGCTCGGATTCTCCTAAAGTAGACTCTCCCGTTCCCCGTCCTAGAGGTGAAGCGCTTTCAACTCGCCAAGCAACTCCTCCACCGTCGGCCTGCCGGGGGCAAAGGCTCCGCCGGCCTCCACTCCGGCCATAGTTCGGGCGAGTTCTTCGGCCAACTTTTTCAGGTCGTCGATGCGCGAAGAGACCTCGGGCCAACCCCCTTCCAAGGCCTCCGCAGCACTCGCGGCGGCGGCGCTTTGGGCTATCTCCGGGGGGAGAGCGCGGCGTAGATATTCAGCCGCCCAAGGCGCTTGGTCCACCGCCCGCCTCAGGGCGTTCCGGTTGGCCGGGACCGGCACCGCGCTGGCTTCCAACAACTCTTGCTCCAAGAATCGAATGCCCAAGAACGCGCCGGTCTTTTCGTGTCTGCGCTCTTCATATTTCAAGGGCTTGAACCCCACGGATGTGCCGCGTTGATAGCCGGCGCGGTACAGGGACGCGATCTCCCGGGCGAACTGTGTAGGAGCGAACTCCATTCGGGCCATCAAGCGGTGGGGTTCTGTCCAGGTGTCCACCGCGCGTCCGATGACCGGGCGGGCGTAATCGTGGGCCCACAAGAAGACCGGGTTCCGGCGATAGGAGTCCAGTTTCCAACCATCGGCCGCTATGACGTCGCCGTGACGGTCCACGTCGTCGGTGGAGAGTACGAAGGCCATCGGCTGATTTCCTTCGCCGTCCGCCGCCGGGCTATCCGCTCCGTGCCACTTATGCAGCAAGGGCGCGTCGCCCACCCCCCGGTGGAATGCGTTCAATGCCTCCAGAAGGCGCTCTCGTTCCCAAGACAGGTCGGCTCGGTTTGCCAATATCTCATCTCCGTCCAAGGGGTGGGTGTTTCGAGGGGTTGGCCGTTCAAAAAATGGAGGGACCGACCCCGAGGAGGGTCGGTCCCTCTGAGAATTGGGCGCCGGCGCGCCCCTTTAACTTGTTGGTCCCGCGTGATTTGTTGATACTGAGGTTAGGAAACCGTTTCCCAGGTTGTCAACCGTCCCTTGACATAGCTATGAAAACAGGCGATTTTCATCCCCATGCGCGGCCCGCCGCAGCGGGCCGTGGGCGATTCCTCCGGAAAGAAGAGGCGTTCCCCCCGTTAGGCGGGGGTTCTTAGTTCGAAGCAAGGGTTGAGATTGGCCCGCCGCCGGCGAGTAGAAAATCGAGCAGTTCGGCTTCGGCTGACATTGACCTTTTAATGGCAATATGTTAGCGTGAGCCTACGAGTACGTCGTGCGAACGTCTGGGGTTAGCTAAATTTCAAGGAGCGTGTTCTTAAGCAGATGGAAATTACGTCGTTGGCCATAGAAAAGCTGAAAGAGGTCATGGTGGAGCAAGGCGAAGAAGGCTCTCTCCGTGTTGTTGCGATGCCGGCCGACTCCGGCGGGCTCCAGTACATGCTGACCATGGAAAAAGAGTCCCAGAATGACGACATGGTAGTGGATGTGGAAGGCGTCCAGTTCTTGATGGACTCAGACAGCGCTCCCTTCTTGGAGGAAGCCACCATAGATTACGTCGAGAATTTTGGCGGACAGGTCGGCTTCGTCATCAACAACCCCATGTTCGCCAGCGCGGGAGGCTGTGGCAGCGGCTGCGGTTGCGGCGCCGGCGGCTGCGGAGGAGGCGGCTGCGGCAGCCATTAACCCCTGGCCGAGGACCCACCGAGCGATTCGCTAAGGCCCCGCGTTGACGGGGCCTTACTCTTTTGAGGTTGATCCCTCTCTGTAAGACTGACTCACCTTCCCCTAGTGGGCACGGCAGCGCGGGCTTACCGCCGCCTCATCCAATTTACCTTGACGGTGCCAAAGACCGTACCCATAATGCTCTGCCAACGGCGTCTAATGAGGCGTCTAATGAATGTAGCCTTCCGTAGGAGACACCATGGCCCGAGTAACCGGCAGCCACCTGATTAGCAAAGCCCTAAAACTGGAAGGCGTCACCAACGTCTTCACCCTGGCCGGGGACCACATCCTGCCGGTCATGGACGTAATGTCGGACTCTGGCTTCAAATTCATCGACACCCGGCATGAGCAGGCCGCGGTCCACATGGCGGACGCTTGGACCCGAATTACCGGCGGGCTGGGAGTGTGTATGTACACCACGCCCGGCTTGGCCAACGCGGTCCCCGGCTTGGCCAACGCCCTTCATACCGAAGCGCCTCTCTTGTCCATCGCCGGCAGTGCGGAGCTTTCGGAACTGGGCCGTGGGGCCATGCAAGAAATAGACCAAGTCGGCATGGCGGCCCCAGTCACCAAAGGCTCGTTCATGGTCCACGACCCTCGCCGCATTCCCGACTCTATTGCTCACGCGGTGCGCCTTGCCTACAGCGGCCGGCGGGGACCGGTGCACCTCACTATCCCCATCGACGTGCAAGAGCAGGAATTGGAGGAGCACGAGGTAGTATTCTACGACCCAGGAGAGTACCGGGTTAGCGAAACCGCCCAAGCCCAGCCCGAGTTGGTGCGCCAAGCCATAGCCTTGCTGCGGCAGTCCCAACGCCCCATGGTCATTGCCGGTGACGCCGCGGCCTACGGCCAAACCGGCGAGTGGCTGCGGCAGTTCGTGGAAACCGCCCGTGTTCCCGTCCTGACGGAAGGCCAAGCTCGGGGCCTCATCCCTGACAGCCATGCCCAGGCATTCGGATTTTTCGAACGGGCTTTGAACTGGGCGGCCAAGAAGCTGGCCGACGCCGACTTGGTGCTGCTCTTGGGCCGGAAGCAAGATTACGGTATCGGCTTCTGCCGGCCCCCAAGCGTCGCCGCCGACGCGAGAATTATTCAGGTGGACCCTTCCGGTTCCGAAATCGGCCGCAACCGGGGAGCGGCGGTAGGGATCGTGGGGGACGTCACCAGTGTGCTGGAGCAATTGACCCATGAAGCCGCGGCCCACAAGTGGGAAGAACGACCCTGGGTCGAGGAGCTTCGAGCGGTCCGGGCGGCCCAAGGGGAATGGGCGGAAGGGCTGGCGATTCCCGAAACGCCGATGCACGCGATGTACGTCCACAAGACTATCGAGTCCCTCCTCCGGCCCGACGATTGCTTGGTCTTCGACGGGGGCGATTTCTGCCACTTCGGGCGCTCGTTCCTCCCGGCGCAAATGCCGGGGCGGTGGCATTACGTGTCTTCTCTGGGAATGTTGGGGTCGGCGCTGCCGACGGCCCTCACCGCCAAATTGGCCTACCCGGATTCCCGGGTGATCATGTGCACCGGGGACGGGGGATTCGGCTTCAACGGTATGGAGTTCGATACCGCGGTGCGCCACGGCCTGAATATTGTGGCGGTTATGGGCAACGACGCGGCGTGGGGCATTGACCGGCAGATC
This sequence comes from Dehalococcoidia bacterium, assembly GCA_965197665.1. GTDB lineage: Bacteria > Chloroflexota > Dehalococcoidia > Lucifugimonadales > UBA3495 > CBDANO01. The sequence goes on along the minus strand of CBDANO010000005.1, from coordinate 245,583 downwards.
CAGTTGAGTTGGTACGGCCGCCCGGTGGCCACCGACCTGCTGCCGTCCCGCTACGACCAAGTGGTCCAAGGACTGGGGGGCTACGGCGAGTTCGTCGAAAGACCCGAGGACTTGAAACCCGCCATTCAACGGGCTTTCGAAGCGGAGCGCCCCGCTTTGGTCAACGTGATGGTGCAACGAGCCATCAGCCCCCGGGCCGAGGCCGCCATCGCACGCCGGCAGGCCGCCGTAAGGCCTACGTAAAGAAGCCATGGCCGCCGCTGGAGCGAAGCATATAGTGTCAGATGTGCCTTACCAGTGTTTGTTATACTGCAAGTCCCAGTAAACCGCAGTATTGAAGGACTATGCGTATTGTAGGTCGTCAGCGATAATGGGACAACAGAGGGGGTAGAAAAACCCGAGGGATTTGAGGTCAGCTCCCTGTATGAGGTAGGGTACTTCAGATAGAGGAGTTGATATGTCCCAGACAGAAACAGGTAAAGCAACCGCCGCCGATGAACGCACAGAGGCGGCCAGGTCCTTCGTCAGAACTGTTAAGGCCGCTACTAGGCGCAAGTACACCCCGGAAGAGAAGATTCGTATAGTGCTGGAGGGCTTCCGCCGCGAGGCCACCGTGAGTGACCTGTGTCGGCGGGAGGGCATCAAACCTCACTCCTACTACTCCTGGACCAAGGAGTTCATGGAGGCGGGGAAGGAGAGGCTTACCCGCGACAGCGTGCGAGACGCCACCCGGGACGAGGTCCATCTGCTAAAGCGAGAGAACGGAGAGCTGAAGCAGCTGGTCGCCGATCTGTCCCTCGAGGTCTATCGTCTCAAAAAAACGGCCATACCCATGCCTCAGGGCGCCGGCGGTATCGGCGGATGAGTGGCGCAGAGAAAGCGGAGGTGCTGGACAAGGTGGCTTCCTCCAGCCTCCCTAAACGCAGGACCCTGGGTGAGCTGGGAGTCCCCAGGAGCACCTACTACCGGTGGCTGAGGCGGAAGGAGCAGCAAGGACTTGAGGACGACGTGGGAGGCGGCAATCCCCCATGGAACAAGCTGACTTCCCAGGAGATCGACTCCGTTCTGTCGGCAGCCAGGGATATGCCAGACCTGAGCTGCCGGCAGTTGGCCGCATGGACCACCGACAACATGGGTTTCTCCGTATCAGAGTCTACGGTCTACCGCATCCTGCGCAGGGAGGGGCTGGTGAAGAGGCCTGAGATGCGGCTGGCTGCGGGTAAGGAGTACCATCGCAAGACCACCGGCCCCCACCAGATGTGGGCCACCGATGCCTCCTACTTCAGGGTGGTGGGCTGGGGCTACTACTACATGGTCACCGTCATGGACGACTACTCCCGGTTCATTCTGGCCCACAAGCTTCAGAGAGACATGACCTCCGACTCCTTCATAGAAGTGGTCCAGGAGGCCGTGGACAGGACTGGCATGGACCAGGTGCCGATAGAAGACCGGACCAGGCTGCTGAGCGACAACGGCCCCGGCTATGTATCCCGGGCTTTCAGGGACTACCTGGGCATGGTGGGAATCAAGCACATACTGGCAACACCCTTCCACCCTCAGACCAACGGCAAGCTGGAGCGATACCACCAGACCCTCAAGCGTGACGTGAACCAACTGCCGTACGAGATGCCTTCCGACCTGGAGGCGGCCATCGTGGCCTTCGTCAGCTACTACAATTACCGGCGCTACCACAAGGCCCTGGGCAACGTGACACCTTCGGATGTGCTACGGGGTAGAAGAGAGGAGATTCTACGACGGAGGAAGGAGGTGCAAGCCCAGACAATCCAACGGCGAAGACGGCACAACAGGACCCTAAGGGAGCTGGCTAGACCTCAATCAGGTCCCTGATCTCTCGGGTCCCAAGGTGTCCCATTTTTGCTGGTTGCCAACACTTTCTATCCAATTGAACGGCGACTTGGCCTGAGAACAAAAGAAAAACAAGAGCTAGACATTGCTGAAGTTGATGCGAGTGAACTGACCAGATGGACGCCATTGGTCAGGCAAATGGACCGTGCGGAGCAACGATTACAGGACGTAGTCAGGAGTCATTTCATCAACTCGTGGATGTCTCCCGGTCTAGGGTATGGGCAAGATTTTGAAGACAAGGCAATGTTCCTGGATTCCGCGGTTGAACTGGGGATATTGATCAATGACCATGTGCCTCACCCAGAGACCGGGCGGCCGGTACGAACTCTTAGGCTTAATAGAGAACACCCCATGATCAAGGCCGCCCTGCTTCCTGGCTGACATAACGCAAAAAGGGAGAGTCTCTCTCCCTCTTTGACCTAACCATATAACTATACAGCGCGTAGAACGCTAACCAACTTTATTTTGGTCGTCCCTAACGTAAATGTCAAGTCCTCATCCAATACTATTCTTGCCACAGTGACTCTGGCTATACCGACAACTGACTCAAATACTTAACATGGAGCTTGGTCCTGAATAGGCGCTGATAGATCGAAGGCCTATCCTTCGAAAGCCTCTTGATTCTGATTCCTGAAGGAGGCTCCAATGAGCCGGACACCCCACGGGATACACTACGAGTCTCACCGGCCGGTAGTCATGGGGCGAAACGGCATGGTCACCTCCGGACACCCTTTGGCGTCCCAGGCAGGCATTGCCGCCCTGCAACGGGGCGGCAATGCAGTGGACGCCGCCATCGCCACCGCGGCGGCTCTCAACGTGGTGGAGCCGTTGATGTCGGGCATAGGCGGCGACGGCTTCATCATGCTCTACCGCGGCGACACCGACCGCCTCGAGTTCTGCAACGGCACCGGCGCCGCTCCCTATGCCGCCGCCCTCGACCGGTATTCGAGCGGCATCCCGATGAAGGGAATCCTATCCGTCTCAGTTCCGGGTCTGCTGGATAGCTGGCTGGCCGTCCACGAGAAGCACGGCAGCCTACCCTGGGCCGAATTGCTGGGACCGGCCATCGACTTGGCGGAAAACGGCTTTCCCGTAAGTCACGTGCTGGCCGCCGCCATTGCCGCCGACCCCCTGCTGCGCCGGTTCCCTACCTCAAGAGCGGTGTTTACCCATGATGGAAGGCCCTTGGGTCCGGGCGAGGTCCTGTATCAACGAGACTTGGCCGAGACCTTCAAGACCATCGCCGGCGGCGGCCGAGAATCTTTCTACGAGGGTGACATCGCCCGGGCCATAGTACGCTTTAGCGAGGAGCAGGGGGGAATCCTTACCTTGAAGGACCTGGCCGATTGCCGCTCTCGATGGCAGGAGCCGATCTCCACCACCTACCGAGGTTACACCGTCTACGAGTCGCCTCCCAATTCCAGCGGCCACGTGCTTCTCCAAGAGTTGAACCTAGTCGAAGGGCACGACCTCAAGGCTTTGGGCTGTAATAGCGCGGAGAGCATTCACCTTATGGTGGAAGCCAAGAAATTGGCCTTCATCGACCGGGAGGCGTACGTAGCCGACCCTGACTTCGTCGATGTGCCCACCGAAGGACTCATCTCGAAAGACTACGCGGCGGAGAGGGCGCGGCTGATAAACCTCACTCGCGCCGCTTCGGAGACGCATCCCGGTGACCCGTGGCCCTACCAAGAGGCTGGAGCAACGCGCCGCCGAGGGCCGTCGGTGGCGGCGGCTGCCGGGAACGAAGAGGATACTACCTGTTTTGCGGTGGCGGACCGCTGGGGCAACGCCGTATGCCAGCTACAAAGTATCCAAAGCGCGTGGGGTTCCAGCCTGATTGCCGGCAACACGGGCGTACTGCTCAACAACAGGATGACATATTGGCACTTGGACCCGGCCCACCCCGATTGCCTTCAGCCGGGAAAGCGGGTGCGACACACGATGAATCCCGTCATGGTGTTCCAAGAAAGACCGCCCTCCGCTTCCTCGGAAGGCGGGCCCGGAGCAGAGTCCCGACAGGGCGGGCCGCGCCAGTTGGTCTTGGTATGCGGCACGCCGGGGGCCGACACTCAGGTCCAGACGAACTTCCAGGTCCTTACCCACGTTCTAGACTTTGGGATGACGGTGGCTGAGGCCGTGGAGGCCCCCAGGTGGCGCAACACGCAAAGCCCGACTGAGTCGACGATTCCCCACTTTTGTGAAGACTTGCTCTATTTGGAAGACCGGTTCGATGCCGAAGTAATGACCGGCCTGAGGGAAAAGGGACACCAACTCAGCGTCATCGGCCCCTGGGAAGGCCGAGGTTGCGAGGTAATGATACAGATAGACCCCGATTCCGGAGTCCTGTCCGGCGCCGCCGACCCTCGCAGGGACGGCTACGCCATCGGCTGGTAGCCCAAGGCAAAAAGAAGACGCGGGCGGTCCAATTCAGGCTGAAGCGCCGGTTTCCCGCCGAATGCGGCGCCGTCTTTCCAACCGTCTTTCCAACCGTCTTTCCCAAAGGTAGTCTATGAGTATTCCCGGAGAGAAACGGAGTATCTACCCCGACGATTGCGGCCACCGGGCCGGTACCTTCGCCGAGTGTGTTCGCGACGGCAACATGGACCTTGCTTGGTCCATGCTATCCAAGGAGACCCGGGGAATGCGTATGGGAGTGTGGGCCACCCGCAACAACATAGACATGCAAGTTGCCTACCGCGCCGGCTACGACTCAGGCCATCCCATGCGGGCTTCCATGCTGGAGGACTTCCGCAACACCGTATTGCGGCTCTGGCCCCTAGAGGACCTGACGGATTTGGGAGTGTCGCCGACCAGCTACGTCGATGACGAGCACGCCTTTGCTTTCCTGCCCTTTGGAGTGTCCGGCGTCCCCAAGCAAACGAGCCAACGCAGGCTGATGAACGGCTTGATCTTGCCGATGCTCTGGGAAGAGGGCCAATGGCGGGTGGACCTGCCCGGATGGAGGTTTCTGGACGCCGGCGGCGTGGAGTAGCCCCGGTGCGCCGCCGGTCCTCCGGGACACCAACGCCCGAGGCGGATGCCCCGTCTTCGCACCAACCGCCATGCCAGCTATGCCTGCGGGAGTCCAACAGGTACACGGTTCATCACTTGGTGCCCAAAGCGGCCGGCGGCAAGCTTGGCCCCACGGCAGACCTTTGCCCAACCTGCCACCAGCAATTGCACGCCCTCTTCTCCGAGGGAACCCTGGCTAAAGAGTTGAACACGATAGATAAAATCCGGGCGAATCCCCAAATGGCCGGTTACTTGCGTTGGGCCCGCAAGCAAAAGGCCCCCACCAACTTCCGGGCCCGCCGGGCCAACCACCGGCGTTGAGTTAGCAAGAAACCTTCCGGGCGGTCCAGTAATGCGCCAACCGCCTTGTAGAACCGGAAGCAAAATAATATACTCCCAGTGCCATGGGTGACCCGGACCTGATTCCTAAAGATGAGCTGGTTGTGCTCTCCCTGTTCCCCTTGAACGTCGTGCTGTTCCCCGGTATGGCTTTGCCCCTCCACATCTTCGAAGAGCGGTACAAGGCCATGATCGGCCACTGCATCGACCACGAGGAGCCTTTTGGCGTCGTGCTGATCCGTCAAGGCCAGGAAGCCGGCGAGCCGGCTGAGCCATTCAACGTCGGTACCACGGCGCGAATCCTTCGCTCGGAGCGCTTGCCGGAAGGACGGCTTAACATCGTCACCGTTGGTGAGCAACGCTTCGAGGTCGCCGAGATCACCCAACGCCGGCCTCACCTCGTGGGCAGGGTAAGGTATCTTGGAGAGGAGCCTGGAGAAGTTCCCCCGGAAACCAAGGTCGAAGCCGAGGATGCTTACTCGACGTTCCTGCGAAACCTTTCCTCTCTGTCCGGCGGGTGGACTTCTCAGGTAGAAGTGCCCCAAGACCCTGGGCCGTTGTCCTACGGCATCGCTTCCACCCTCGACTTGCCGAGGCACGTGCTCCAAGGGTTGTTGGAGTTACCCGCCGCCGGTCAGCGATTGGAGAAGCTGCTGCCGCTGCTCAAACGGGGCAACGAGGCCTTGGAGCGGGAAGTAGCCAAGCGCAACCCTTATCAGGGCCCCCGCCTCAATTGATCCCGAGGGCGGCCTTCTCCTTCTCTCGCCCCGGGTACGGCTTCCGGCAATTCAGGTGAGTATACCGGGCTTACGGGAAGCGGAAAGCCGTTGTGCCGGAAGCCTCCGGCAGGATGGCCCGGCCCGACATGGGCAGGCCGGGACCCAACAGCCTTCAAGCCTCGACCAGGTCCCCGTAGAGGCGGACGGCGCCGGCCTCGGGGACCAAGCCTTGGAACAACTCCGGGTGCAACATCTCGGCCATTATCTCCAGTCCCGTCACTAACCGGGGACCGGACCGGCTGGCGTAGGCGCTGGCGTCCATCACATATACCCGGTTGTTGCGCACTGCGGGGAGGTCCGCCCAACCCTCCTTTTTCACCAGCAGCGGCACGTCCTGCAGCCCCCGTTTTACGTCGAAGCCGCAGGGCAGAAGAACGATCACGTCCGGTTGGCTCTCCACCACTTGGCCCCACTCCAAGGGGAAGGAACCTTTCTCTTTGTCCCCGAAGCAGTTGACCCCGCCGGCCAACTCCACCATTTCCGGCACCCAATGGCCGCCGCACATTGGGGGGTCCACCCACTCCAAGTGGAGCGCCTTGGGGCGTTTCGACGCTTGCGCCGCCTTTTCCACTACCGCGTCGATGCGGGCTTGCATACGGGCGGTTACGGAATCGGCCCGGTCTTCGACGCCGGCGGCCTGCCCCACGCGGCGGATGTCTTCCAGAACGTCCGCCACGTACTGGGGGTCCAAGGACAACACTTCCGGTGCCTTGGGTAGGTCTGCGCTGGCCTCGGCTACCTGCCGGGACGAGATAGCTCAAACCTCGCAGATGGCTTGGGTCAGCAGCAAGTCCGGTTCGGCCCGCCGCAGCGTTTCATCGTCGATCTCGTAGATGCCCAACCCTTCGGCCAACCTCTCGGAAATCACTCTATTGATCTCGGCGCTGCTGGGTTGTTCACCCTCTTTGAAGACGCTGCGCACCACCTGAGGTTTGGTCCGAGCCCCGATGGGATAATCACATTCGTGAGTCACCCCGTGCAAATCATCTTGCAGGCCTAGGACGTACACGATTTCCGTGGCGCTGGGCAGGAAAGAGCAGATCCTCATAGGCTCCTTGACGTAGTATGTTCGTGCGCCGATCGACTGCCTGCCGTTAACTCGCAACCGCTAGGCCTTCGCCCCTTGGGTTCACGGCGCCACTCGATAAGCGACGCATTCGACTATTTCGATGGCCAGCGACTCTTGGGCCAGCCCGGTGGTGCCGATGACCGCCCGGCAAGGCGGGTTGGGAACGAACTCCCGGTAGATTTCATTGAGCAGGGGCCAGTTGTTCATGTCGGTCAGGAATACTACCAGGTTAACGACCCGGTTGAAGCCGGTACCGGCAGCCTCCAGCGTAGTTTGTACGTGCCGGAATGCCGCCCGGTACTGGTCCGCGTCATTATCACCCACCAGCTCCCCGTCAAACCCCGAGGATGTCGTTCCTCGGCACAGGACCTTGACCGCCTTTACCTTCAAGAACCGGGTCAGGTCCTCTTCGAAGTAATCGCAGTAGAGACCGGTGCGGTAGGAGGTCATATCGGTGGACTGCCTCCGTCCGTCGGCGATGATCAGGTCCAGCAGCCGGTCCCGCTCCGCCAGGGGCAAAGCCTGGGCTTCCGCCAGACTCATAGCGTCTAAATCAGCTAATGTCGAAGCCAAATCAACCTACCTACGCCGGAAGGCGCCGGCCCGCTTGGGCGACCGGCAAAGCGTATCTTAGCGTCAACCGTGACCTGACCGCAAGTTTGAGACAAACCATCAAGAGCGCTTTCCAGCCTCTCAATCAACTCAATTTTGACATGGAGACGGCGGAATGCCTATCATGTTTGAAGTAAGCCCCTGAGTTTTCCTGGTTGCGATCCTGTAGGAGGCCGTCTCCATGGCTACTATACCGGAGCTAAGAGAGCAATACGAAGCTCTAGACCGTCCGCTGCCGTCCAAAGACGAGGAGGCCGTCGATTCCCTGCGCTTATTGACCTTCGAGTACGAATACCCCGAGCAAGACACCAGGGTGGACATAGACACCGATGAGTTCACCGCCGTGTGTCCTTGGACCGGGTTGCCGGATTACGGCACACTGGAAATCTCCTACGTGCCCGACCGGAGTTGTATCGAGTTGAAGTCCCTCAAGTACTACCTCCTGTCCTACCGGGACGTGGGGATAGTCCAAGAGCACGCCGTCAACCGCATTCTAAGGGACTTGGTGGGGGCATGCCGGCCCCGGTCTATGACCGTAACCTTGGACTACAAAGTGCGCGGCGGCCTTCACACTTCCGTCTCAGTCGAATACCCGGACCACGCTGGGGCAGATGCACCTGATTAGGATTGAAATAACTTTCGACAGCGGCCACCGGCTGCTCGACTACGATGGAAAGTGCGCCTTTCCTCACGGCCACACTTACTGTGCGGAAGTCTTTCTGGAAGCGGATTCTCTGGACTCCGTGGGGTTGGTATTCGATTTCACCGATCTCAGGAGCCGGATCAAGTCTTGGATCGACGATAATTGGGACCACGCTTTTCTTGTCAACAGCAAAGACGCCGAGCTAATCGCCGGCCTAGAGTCCTTGTCGAAAGTCAGACTCTATAGATTCGACGGAGAGAACCCTTCTTGCGAGGTTATAAGCAGAGAGCTATATGAGCAAGTGAAAGAGCTCTGCGGAGCAGCCCCGGCCAAGGTCAGGCTATGGGAGTCTGCCAATCAGTACGCGGAGTATTACGAAGTAATACAAGGGGGATGATGGCTAAACGGTACGGCGTGACCCTCCTCTCCGGAGGATTGGACTCCACCACCGTTACCGCTGGGGCGCTGCAAGCAACCGACGACCTCACGGCCTTGACCTTTCACTACGGCCAAAGCCACAGCAAAGAGTTGGACTGCGCCGGAGAGATAGCGGTGGCCCTGGGAGTCAAGCACCATCTGTTGGACATCTCCTTCTTCCGGGACGTGGCCTGGTATTCGGCTCTCACCAATCCACATCGCTTCCCTATTCCGAAAGACCGGAACGCCGCCCAAATGGGTGTCAGTATCCCCATTACCTACGTGCCCCTTCGCAACACCTTCTTCCTGACTCTAGCGGCGGCTTTCCTGGAAAGTCACTTGCTTTACGCCATCGAGGTGGAAGGCGTCGATCCCAAGGGACTGGAAGCCTGCCTTTTCATGGCCCCCAACGCTATCGACTACAGCGGTTATCCCGACTGCCGTCCTGAATTCTTCGAGAAGATCAGCGGCGCTCTGGGGTACGGCAGTAAAGTTTGGACCGAGTACCAAGTGCCCATCTGCGTCGAGACGCCGATCATTCGCTTATCCAAGGCCGAAATCGTAACCCTGGCAATGGAACTGAAAGTACCCCTTGAGTTGACTTGGAGTTGCTACCAGGGAGGCGAAGCTCCCTGCGGAGTCTGCGATAGCTGCGTCCTTCGAGCCAAGGGATTTGAGGAAGCGGGATTTGCGGACCCTCTGTTGCGGCGGCGGGGAGCGGAAGGGTAGGTGCTCCGCGTCAGTAAGCAACCCGGCGGCCGGCCGGAAATCTTTCACTCCCTCCAAGGGGAAGGCCCCACCGCCGGCACTCCTTCGACTTTCCTGAGGTTGGCTACTTGCAACCTGGCCTGTAGCTGGTGCGATACGAAATACACCTGGGACTGGGACCGCTACGACTACAATCAGGAAGTAGCGGCCCTGGACACTTCTGAAGTGAAGGATATAGTCAAGGGTCTGGCTTGCCGGCGCGTGGTGGTCACCGGCGGTGAGCCCTTGCTACAGCAACGGGAGTTGGTGCCCCTACTGGCCGAGTTGAAGGCCGATGATTTCGAGTTCGAGGTGGAGACCAACGGTACCATCACTCCCCTCGCGGGGTTGCTCGCGGTGGTCGACCAGTGGAACGTGTCGCCCAAGCTCAGCAATTCGGGCAACCCTGCGGCGCGGCGGGACATGCCTGAAGCATTGAATGCTTTCGCTCAGCTACCGACGGCCTACTTCAAATTTGTTGTCGAGGCACCCAACGACCTCGACGAAGTGCTTGGAATACGCGATAAGTACGGCTTGTCCAGCCGCAATATAGTCTTGATGCCCCAAGGCCGGACGGCGGAGGTTATCAATTGCCGGAGCCGGTGGATTTCCGAAGCCTGCGTCAGAGAGGGCTTCCGGTTTTCCACCAGGCTCCATGTCCTGCTCTGGGGCGATGAACGCGGCAGGTAGCGGCCAAGGGGGAATCTAGGCCCGGCTCTGGGCCAAGATCCCGGTCAATTCCTTGACCCCGTCGAGGCGGTCCAAGCGGTCAACCGCGTCGACAACCCGGTGAGTCCCCTCTTCTCCCAGGGAGTCCAACGCCAGGAAAGTGAACTTCCCAACCAGCTCGTCGCGGGACGCCGGGTTGTGCGTGTCGCCATGGTGGGCGGTGACGCTTTCGTTGAACACGCGCCCGTCATCCAGTCGCACCTCCACCCTAGAGGAGGGGTAGTCGTACCGGGTCAGGTCCATTTGGGGGTCCTCCACCAACTCCACCCGTTGGGCCAATGCGCCGACCCGGCTGTCCTGCACCTTCTCGGGATAGAAGGCGGTAATATCCGTGGTCCCGTGGAGGAGGGCCGCGGCCACCGCGTAGGGAATAGAAAACTTGGCCGCCAGCATGTTCTGCGGCGCGGGGTCGTCCAGAATCATGGCCACGGAAGGCGCTTCCACTTTGATCCGGTCTACCTCGGAAGGCAGGAACTTCTCGCGGCGGGCCATCGCTTGCACGGCATCCAAGGCCGGGTGGTTATACAAGCAACATGCGTGCAGCTTGAAGTAGTTATGCTGGATGCGGTAATTCCCCGGCTCTCCCAAGCCCGCCATCACCTCCTCCGAATCGAACCCCTTGCCTAAGAAGGTACTGTACAGGTCCTTGGGACCGTCCTTGATCCCGGTGAAGCCGCAGCGGAGGAGATGGGGCGCCATGACTCCTTGAAATCCGGAACGGCCCGGGTACAGGTTGCGGACGGTGGCCCCCTCCAAGCAAGGAGTCCAAGTATTCGCCGGGCTCATGGAAACGGCCAAGCTCATTGCTTGGCGGGTCTCGGCGGCGTCGAAGCCCAATAGCCTGGCCGCCGCCGCCGCGGTGCCGATGGTCCCCCAAGTCCCGTGGGAATGGACTTCAGGTCTGACCACTGTCCCCGTGCCGATGCGGGAAGAGACTTCGTACCCGACGATGACGCTCTCCAGGAGCGATTTGCCGCTGCTGTCTAGCTGCTCCGCCACGGCCACGGCGCCGGGAGTCACGTGGATCGACGCATGGCCGCCGCCCAACCGGTTGCCCTCGTCCATCTCCAACGACACCCCGGCGGTGGCGTTGACCAGCGCGGCGAAAGCGGGATGCACTTTGCCCGGGTGGCCGAACAGGGTGGACGGTCCGGGGCTGCTCATGGCTTGGGCCAGCCGGGCCAGGTTACTGTTCTCCGGCAAGCGGCTGCCGGCAAGCACGGCGCCGATGGTGTCCAGCACCACGGTCTTGGCCGCAGCCACGGTGGATTCTTCCAAGTCCTCCAATCTGGTATCGACGACGAACCGAGCAAGTCGGTCCAGATAGTCTCCGGCCATCTCTGCCTCCCAGCAAGTTGATTATCGAAATTCCGTCGTTAGTACGGGTGCGGCGCCACTCCACGCCACCAGTGGCGGCCTCGCCCTCTTCGTTTGCGAACGAAGCCGAGTCTCGTCAATTGAATGCCAAAGCTCCGTTGCACCAGTGGAGTCCTAGCGGCGTCCCGGCACCAGGCTAGATACGCTGCATACAAGTCCTTGGCCATGGCCTGGGCCTCCGAGTCGACCAGACATCTGGAGTCGACGAAGGTTGCCACGGGCCCGTCTTCCGGAATGGGCATGGCCAGCTGGTTCTTCCGGGTAGGTACAGGCCTGGAGCTTGGCTGGGGCCGGTCCACCTCCGGCAGCCCGGCACTGTCCATTCGGCGAGCGCAATACTGTAGCAGGTCCAGGTACTTGTCCAGTCCGCCGAAGTCGCCCCAACGCACGGGTCTGCCGTTCAACGCCGAAGCGTCCAGCAGGAAAGGAATAGAACGCACTTCAAAGCGGAGTCGGTACGGCGCCGGGCAGTCCCACACCGGCGCGAGCATCCTTCCGCCAAGCGAGTTACTCATCAAAAACATGGCGCACCGGGCCGCGCTCAGGTCCGGGTCCGCCTCACGAAGCGGAGGGGTATCGCAGACTCGCGTCAGCGTGCTATGGGCCTGGATCGCGGAGAAAGCCACCGCGCCGCGGACATGATTGTTGATGCATCTGACCAGGTCCTGCTCCTTTGCAAGGTTCAAGGGGCTCATCACTTCCACTGCGGGACCGTCATTCGACACCGCGACGGTCCGGCCGGTGGGCACGTGGGCCCTGGTAATCAGGCCCTTTTGCACACCCTTGCACAGAGCGATGGCCAAGGCCAGATTTTCCCACACCATTCTTATTTCGGACCCTGGTTCCACAATCCCCAGCCCAACTACTCGATTCGCGGCTCGCGGCTAGCCTACTCGTTGACGTTCATTATCACCTTTATGATGTTGTCCTGCCTTTGTTCGTACATGTCGTAAGCGGCCTGCACCTGGGAAAGCCCCATTCGGTGAGTGATCAACGCCGCCGGATCGCACCAACCCCGCTGGCGCAATCCGACGATTTCCTTGATGTGAGCGGTGGGGTTGCCGCTGCGGGCGCCGGTGGTCGGCACTATCCGGGGTTGTTTGTCCATCAACAAGTTATGCTCGATGGGCACGTAGTCGTCGGTCTGTACCCCAAACACGATTACTGTGCCAAACTGGCGGACTGTGCGGAAGCACAGGTTGAAGGTATCGGGGTAGCCTGCCGCTTCCACCACCACGTCGGCCCCGGCGCCTTCGGTTATGTCCTTCACGGCCTCATCGATGTTTTCCGCATCGGGATTGACTGTGTGGGTCGCCCCCAATTCCGTTGATTTTTCCAACCGGTAGTCCAAGAGGTCCGCGGCTATCACGTTGCGGGCCCCGATACGAGAGGTGATCATCGTAAAGCTCAGGCCAATGCTCCCCTGACCGAAAATCAGCACGTTCTTGCCCAGCAAGTTCGGCATCTGCTGGCAGGAGTACAGCACGGTACCCGAGGGTTGACACATCACCCACTCATCAAGGGACCCCTCATCCGGAAGCGGGATCATCCTGCCGGGATTAGACACGATGTACTCCATCAGACCGCCGCTGTGCCGCTCCGGAATCACGATGGCCCGCTGACCTTCCCGGAAGCCGTCGGTGCGGGACTCGACCACCACCCCGGCCAACTCATGGCAGGGCGAGCCGATGGGCATAGGGTATTCTTCTTCAGGAAGGACCTGGTACCCGTGGCGGATGTCGCTCCCGCACACCGATACCCGCTCCAGCTTGACCAAGCACTCGCCCTCGCTAGGGGTCGGCATTTCCGTGTCGACAATCTCGAAGTGCTTGGGCCCCGCCAGCCTGGCTGCTTTCATAAAAATAAACCGCCTTGAGTCATACTTCGAATCATATTTCTCGACGTATCTTAATATGCGGCTGACCCTGCGGCAAGTTTTGACCGGGACGGCTTGCCTCAGTCCGTCCCGGGTGCGCACCGGATTTTTGTGCCGCCGTCCAGGGCGGAACGGAGCAAGAGACTGCTTATGATCAACCCGGCGTGCAAGTTTGCCGGGTTGGAAAAGGGACTGCCGGTAAAAGGCGGGAAAAGCGATTGCCCTGGGTGTCCCGGCGCCAACCACACTCCTTCTTTCCGGGGTGGGGTAACTCTTGCGTTACGTCTGGACGGGCGATCAGAAACTTGCGCACGGGGTTGAGTGGTTCAATGCTATTATAGACGCGAGCATCGCCGCGGATTGGGCGGGAAATTCGGACCTTTCCCCTAATCCTAACCTTCTCCCCAGGGAGAATGGACTTTTGAAACACTCATTTAGAAGAGAAACTGGGCCAAAGAGAATGTCCGCCGTTACAAGAAAGCCCGGCATCTACTTCGGCTGGTACGTGGTAGCTACCTGTTTGTTTGTTGCTTTCGCCACTGTCGGCGCCCGCAACGTCATCGGAATCTTCGTCCTTCCCATGGAAGAGGAATTCGGCTGGGCCCGGTGGCAGACCGCTCTCGCCGGCGGCATCGGCTTCTTGGTCAACGGGCTGGCTCAACCTTTCTACGGAAGGTGGTTCGACCGGAAGGGAAGCAGGGTCATCCTTATCAATTTGGTTATTGCGGCGGTATGCACCGCACTCCTGAGCCTCACCTTTCACTACCTTTTCCTGGTGTTCCTGTTCGGCGTCGTCGCCTCCATGGCCCTCAGCGGCGCGTCGTTGAACAACACCTCCGCTTTGCTGGCCAGGTGGTTCCGGCGCAAACGGGCCACGGTCATCGGCCTCAACTCCGCCGGCGTGTCCCTCGGATCATTGGTCTTGGTGCCTTTCGGCATCTATCTGATTCAAGCCACCGATTGGAGGACCGCGTGGGTGGCTTTTGGCCTGATCATCTTCTTGGCCGTCCCCCTGGCAATGATGTTCCTCCGCGACAGTCCCGGAGAGCGGGGCCTCATGCCCGACGGGGATTCCGAGCCGGCCGGGGGTGAAGACGGGTCGCGGCGGCGGCTCCTGCCGCCGTTGGACACGGATAGATGGCGGGAGTCATTCCGCTCCCTGCCCATATGGCAAGTGTCTTTAGCTTTATTCGTGTGCGGCTCCACAACCTTCGTGCTGAGCTTTCATTTCGTGGCTTTCGCCCAGGAAGACCGGGACATCTCGCCGGGCATGGCCGGAGCCATGTTCGCTTTGATGGGGGGCCTGAATGCCTTGGGCAGTATCGGCGCCGGAATGCTTTCCGATAAGTTTAGCCGCAAAAACATGCTGACCTTGGTGTACTTCCTCAGGGGGTCCGCCTATTTGGTATTGCTGGTACCGCCTCTAGTGGGCATTCCCATCCTCGGCGGCGACTTGGGGGTCTGGCTCTTTGCCGTAATCGCCGGTGTTTCCTGGATCGCCACCAACCCTTTGAGCGTATCCCTTACGGCTGACGTATACGGGCTACGGGCCCTGGGCACCATCACCGGCGTTTCGTTTGTCTTCCACCAGGTCGGTGCCTTCTTCGGCGTGCTTCTGGCGGGAATCCTTCAACACGTCACCGGCTCCTACACAATAGCCTTCCTAGCGGTTGGCGCTCTCCTCTTTCCCGCCGCCCTCTCCGCGTTCACTATCAATGAACGCCGGTATTCCGTCCGCTACCAAGCCCAGCCCGCGGCCGCTTCCGCCGGAGACTGATGCTTGAACCCTTGGACGATTCTCCGGTCTATAACGCCGCACCATACCGAGCCGGCCGACCCGGACCTGCTGGAGTGGATCAAGGACTTCCTAGCCCACGTCGTCAACCTGGGCCCTTGGACCGTCGTGGCCGTCCTGGCCGGGCTCATCGTATTGATACCCATCGGCATCATGGGATTCTACTTTGTCCAGCAGCGCCGGCAATCGAGAGTTGGCCGTTCGCCGCGGGAGGGGCGGGACAGTTGAACCGCTTTCCTGCCCGCAACCCTTGCCGCAACCCTTGCTTGCAAGAGCGAATGAGGGTTAAACTTTGACAACCTTGCGCCGGCCATTGCAGCCCGGCGCCTTGGGGCGTCGTTCCCGGTCCTCAATGCGATGGCGGACTCAAGACAATAAACAAAGGAAACGGTAAGAGCACAGATGTTTGACAAGCAGTCTCTAGACCTTCTGTTTGACGAACTTCGCGGCGAGTATGAGTTGGAGCCGGACTGGGAGGACATTCAAAGGTCCGCCCACGTAGGCGTGGCTCGCTCCGATGCCGGCGTGCCCCTGGGCGACGTCGACGGCAGGGTTATCCCCTTTATCGAAAAGTACCGGGGCGATTAGGGCCTGGCACCGGTTACTCCGGCGCGGGCCCAGCCCAAGCCCGGCTTCACCGCGAAGACGGGGGTCCCAGGTAAGCTTTAGGGTTCCGGATCCCGCCTCTCGCCGGTGCGCCCACGGCCCCCTGCGGCGGGCTACAGCCAATTCTGAGGAGCCAGCAGCGAAGAACCGAAGAACTCCGGCAGCAACGCGGCACTGAAGACTTGGACTTTAGACCCTTCATAGGAAGACCCTGCGACTGACACTCCCCCCTTCCCAACTCCGGATGCGCCCCCCTACCGTGATAAATGTCAGGCCCAAACGTTCCACCGGGACTCAGACCAAATCCAAGGCGCCGCCGGGGCGTCATCGGGCCTCAATGACCGGGAACTACTCCAAACCTGACCGCTCTCAACCTGCTCCACAGCCCCCGGAATCCGCCCCAACCCGGCCAACGGGCTGAAATGGGGGGAAATGAGCGGAAATGAGAGGGGAATCGAAAAATCCGGGATCACCTTTTGCCGAGGCCTCTCCAAAGTTGCTCACCTTCGGGAAGGAGCAATGCTTGCCCAACCTGGATTCCCTGGCATGACGATGTGTGTATTTCCGGACTTTGAAAAGACCCTGCCGGTGACGCCCTCCCGCTTGACACTCTCGATTACCGGACACTAGGTTGAAGGTATGCGGGGACGACCCTGAGTTGGCCGCCCCCGCATATTTTTTTGGAGGTGATCGGGATTGCGCTGCCGACGCTGTCTATCTTCCCGTTTGCTTAGATTGGGCAAGAAGTGCCCTGAAGACAACTATGTATTTCGCTGCCAAGAGTGCGGTTACCTATTCAGTCCTTCCGGTCACTCCGGCGCGGTCAACGACCTGGATGAAGTTCCCACCAAGCCATCCAGGACCGCCGCCGTCCGGTCCGGCTACCGGGGCCGGGAATAACCGGCAATGCCCGAAACGCCGGCCGCTACCCTCCTTCCGCCCCTGGACTTCGCCTCGGACGTGCTCCAAGTAAAACTCTGGAGCAAACAAGAGGAAGTGCTCTCCGCCCTGCTGGCCCATCGACGGGTGGCGGTGAAGTCGGGTAATGGACTGGGCAAGGGCTTCTGCGCCGCGGCGGCAGTGCTCTGGTTCCTTCATTGCCACGACCCGGCCATAGTGCTCAGCACCGCCCCCACCTTTCGCCAAGTCCGTCACATCCTGTGGCGCCAGGTCCGCCGTCTCTACCGCCCCGCTCGCGACCGGTTGGGAGGCACGATGCTGAACACCCGTTGGGAGCTGGCGGAAGACCGTTACGCCATGGGCCTGTCCGCCGAATCCGCCGACGATTTCCAGGGGTTCCACAGCCCGAACATGTTCATCGTGGTGGACGAAGCCGAAGGTGTAAGCGAGGAGATATACGAGGCGATAGAGGCCGTAATGACCTCGGCGGAGCCCCTGCTGCTCCTCATCGGCAATCCCACCACCGTATCCGGGGCTTTCCATCGAGCGTTCCACCAGGAGCGCCACCTCTATTACACGCTTACCATCTCCGCCTTGGACAGCCCAAACGTCGAAGCAAACAGCGTGGTCATTCCGGGACTGACTTCGGCCAAGTGGGTGGAGGAAAGAAAGCAGACTTGGGGTGAAGACAATCCTATCTACCGGGCCAGAGTGCTGGGGGAATTCCCGGACCAAGCTGAGAATACCCTGATCCGGTTGTCGGAAATTGAGTCCGCGGCGGGCCGGCAGAAATCAGGCGACGCTGAAGAAGACGCGGACGCTTCCCATGCTGAAGTGGTGTTGGCGGTGGACGTTGCTCGATTCGGCTCGGACCGCAGCGTCATCCTGCGCCGCCGGGGCAACACTGTCGAAGAAATCAAGACCCTCCGTGGGATGGACACCATGCAGGTCGCGGGCTGGGTCAACGCCGCCATCCGGGATTCGTACCCGGACTTGATTTGCGTCGACGAGATCGGCGTCGGGGCGGGAGTCGTCGACCGCTTGAAGGAGCAAGGGCACCCGGTGCGCGGCATAAACGTGGCCCGCCGCGCCCGGCAAGACAATCTCTTCGTCAACTTGCGGGCCGAAGGTTACTGGCGTCTCAGGGAGTTGTTCTCCGCCGGCAAGATCGACATTCCTGCCGACAACCAGCTAATGGGGGAGTTGGCGGCGCTGCGCTATAGCTTCGACAATCATGGCCGAGTGCTGATCGAAAGCAAAGTATCCATACGCCAAAGGGGGCTGCCTTCCCCGGATAAAGCGGATGCCTTGATGTTGGCTTTCCTGGAGCCGGCCGGAAGACCCAAGCTGTGGACTTGATGGTTGGACCAAGCTTTAGCTGGACTCCGGTTTCCTCGCCCAACCGGTCTCTCGGTCCGGTCCTACTCTCTACTGGACCCGTTGTACCCACAGTTCCACCCGCAAAGAGGTGAAGCGTTATGGACGACTCTACTCCGGTCGGCGCGCTGCCGATGATAAGGCTATCCAACATCGTGAAACGGGTAACAAGGACCGTGGCCCCCGCCCTCAACTGGGGAACAGTCCTGAAGCGGTGGCTGCCCGCGCCCCCGAAAGAACCGGCTGCCCAAACGCGGCGGCGGGCCAATCGCGCCTCAGCCGTCGACCTGGACTGGTTTCAAGGAATCGGCGGCTCAAGCCTGGGCTGGGCCAGGACAGAATACGGTGAATACTACGCTACCTCCGTCCCCGTATACTCGGCGGTCAAGTTAAGAGCGGACGCCCTTAGCCGTCCTGAGTTGGGGTTGTACCGCCGTTCCTCCGACGGTACCCTGAGTCCCGTTGCCGCCGGCCATCCGGCCAAACAACTGTTGGACCGGGTCAATCCCTGGTATACCAGGGGCGACCTGTGGCGGGCTACTGAAATCTATTTGAGCCTCTGGGGTTCATCCTATTGGGCGTTGGAACGGGACCAAGACGGGCGCCGGGAGATATGGCCCTTGCGCCCCGACTGGGTCAGCGTCGTGCCCGACAGCCGCCAATACATCCGCGGGTTCCTGTACATGGGCCGTAACGGTCCGGTGGCCTACACCGCCGACGAGGTTCTATGGCTGCGGTACTTCAATCCTCTCGAGGAGTTCGGCGGGCTATCGCCGATGGCCCCGGTCCGCTTGGCGGCCGACATGGGAAAGGACGGCCTGCGGTTCAATCGCAACTTCCTCCGCAACTCGGCTCAGCCCGACTTCCTGCTCCTTACCGCCGAGACGATGACCGACAAAGAGATCGAGGAGTTCTATAACCGTTGGGAAGCCCGCCACCGCGGCCCGGCCAACGCCCGCCGTCCGGCCATCGCCAACTTTGTCCAGGACATAAAAACCCTGGGGTTTAACCAACGGGACATGGACTTCATCCGAGGACTTCGCTGGAGCCTGGAGGAGGTGAGCAGGGCCTTCGGCGTGCCCAAACCGTTATTGTCCGACTTGGAGCGGGCTACTTTTTCCAACGTCAACGCCGCCGAAAGAATGTTCTGGCGAAACACTATCTTGCCTGAGATGGCCTACCTGGAAGAGCAGTTGAACCGTATGCTTCTGCCCAAGCTGGGCTACCCCGACTTGACGGTCCGGTTCGACACCGCCGGCATCGAGGTCCTGCGGGAGGACGAGAACGCCCGGGTCAGCCGAGAGGCCCAGCTATTGGACCGGGGCGTGCTGACCATCAACGAGGTGCGCCGCTCCCGCAACCTGCCCGACGTGTCATGGGGCGATACTTGGGCCAAGGCGTCGAGGAGCCGCGGTACCGGCCGGTCCGAGTAGCGGCGCGTCGAAGGATTACGGCTCGACAACCGGCGCAAGCCACCGCTCGAACCACCCGAGAGTCCGGGCCAGGTACTCCTCCCGCATCTTGGGATGCCCCATCCGGGGGAAGAGGTGAGTGCTCTCCGGGAAGCGGACGAACTCCACCTCTTTTCCCAGCCGCTTTAGGGCCACGAAGTATTCCTCGCTCTGGGCGATGGGGCAGCGCATGTCCGCCTCTCCGTGCATGAGCAGCACCGGCGTGTCGACATTGCCGGCGTAAGTGATCGGCGAATGCTTTAATAGCTGCTCGGCGGCGCCCAACGGCGTACCTCCCCACTGGGCCTCGCCGAAGCTGACCCCAATGTCGGACGTGCCGTACATGCTGTAAAGGTCGATGCAGGGCGCCCCCACGACCGCCGCCTTGAAGCGGTCGGTATGCCCCACGATCCAACTTGCCATGAAGCCGCCGTAGCTGTACCCATGTACGCCGAGTCTGTTTTCGTCCACGTAGGGCCTAGCCGCCGCTTCGTCCACCGCCGCCATGAGGTCCTGGTAGTCCTCCCCGCCCCAATCCCCAAGCACCGCCATCATGAACTCCTTCCCATAGGTGGACGACCCCCGGGGATTTACCGCCAGCACCAAGTAACCGGCGGTGGCCAACATTTGCTGAGTCGCGTTGAAGGAGTCATAGAACGCCCCGTTTGGGCCTCCGTGAATATCCAGCGCCAGGGGATAAACGCTGTCCCGGTCGAAATCGGGCGGCAGCCAAAGCCGGCACTCTATCTGCATCCCTTTTCTTTCGACGAAGAACTTTTCCATCCGAGCCGGCGGATGTTCTTCCAAATACTCCCGGTTGACGTGGGTCAGTTGCTCGCAGGCTGTCGAAACCAAGTCCAAGTAGTGCAACTCCCCAGGAGAGGCGGGGTAGCTGGACTGCACCACGGCAACCTTGGCGCCGGCATCGACGCTCAAGTTGGTGCTCTGCCAGCCTCCCCCTCCCAGAGGCCGGGAGCGGCCCCCTGATTCCGCCGCCTGAAGCAAGTAGGTTTCCCCTTTGGTGTCACCAAGGAATAGGACGCGGCCGTCCGGCGTGCAGCGGACCTCCGGACCGCGGATTACCGCCGGGAAGGGCAGACAGGGGCGGACTGAATCGTCGGTGATGGGCCGGGGCGGCTGTCCCCTCTCCAGAACGTAGAGTCGGGACTGCCAATAAGCCATCCCCTCCGGCATGTCGGACCCGGCGGCCAGTAATTTGTTTCCGTCGTGGGACCAGCATAAGGCCCCAACGTCGAACAGACCCTCGGACCAATTCTCAACCGCGCCTCCGTCCGCCGACACAACGTAGGCTTCCGTGAGGGCCCGCTGGTCCCTGTCCTCCCGGCGGCCGGAAATAAACGCGACGCGGGACCCGTCGGGACTCCATGCCGGGGCGACGTCGTCCCAGTCCCCGTCCGTTATTTGCTGCTCCGGGCCGTCGTCCAGGCTCACCACGAAAAGATGATAATGAGCGTCGCCGCGCCAACCCAGGCTGTCGTACCGGTACCGGATGCGGCGCACGACACGCGCCTGAGGCCCCTTGGGCTGCGCCTCCCCGGGTGAGGACTCCGGGTCCACGTCAGCGCAAACAACCAGCTTTTGCCCGTCGGGGCGCCAAGCGAAGTCTTGGATGCCCCTCGGCATCGAAGTCACGCGCCGGGCCTCGCCGCCGGACCCAATCACCCAAACCTGGCGCCTTCCTTCATCGTCCCGCCGCAGAAACGCCAACTCCCGCCCCGTGGGAGCAAACCTGGGCGCGGAGTCGTTCTTACCTTGGGTATACTCCCTCGCCTGCCCCGTTGCCAACTCCATCATCATGATCCGGGAGTAGCTCTCCAGCCCTTCTTGTTCAAACCAAGACAGGGTGTAGGCCAGGTTGGCCCCGTCGGGCGACAGGGTAGGGTCGCCGACCGAGCGCAGCTGATAAGCAACGTCCGGCGAAATCGGTCGACTCATTGGGGCCCTCCTAGTGGGGTCTCCCGGGCGGGAGCGAATGGGCTAGGCGTTACCGCCAGGCTCCGGGGCCCGTTGATTCTAACACAGCGCCGGCTTTCGTCAGGCCGGTGGGCCACTCACCGGCCTGACGAAAGCCGGGGCCGACCCGGCCGGCGGCCCAACCAATTCCGGCACAATTCTTTTCCCTGCTCCCGTATCAGGATATAATGGCGCCCCTTCCCGTTCGGGCCTACACCGCTCCCGCCGGCGGGGTTGATTTACAACATCTACTGTTATGGAGGAGGCAAAACAATGGAGCGAGACCTGGTGGGTTATGGCCGCGACTTGCCGCAGGTGCGTTGGCCCGGCGGCGCTAGAATCGCGGTCTCAATGGTTGTCAACTACGAGGAAGGCTCGGAGTACTCCCTGCTGGACGGCGACTCTCACCACGAAGCCAACGGCGAAGTGCCGTCTCCCGTGCCGCCCGGTCAGCGCGATCTGTTCAACGAGTCTTTCTTCGAGTACGGCAGCCGGGTGGGGGTTTGGCGCCTGCTGGACTTGCTGGGCAAATACGGCGTGGACTCGACCTTCTTCTGCTGCGCCCTAGCCCTAGAACGTAATAGGGAAGTTGCTAAGGAGATCGTGCGCCGGGGCCACGAGGTGTGCGGGCACGGCTACCGCTGGGAAGAATATCATTTGTTGGACCAAGAGGCCGAGCGCCGGGCCATACAAAAGGCCGTGGCCTCTTTGACCGAGACCACCGGGGAGCGGCCCGTGGGTTGGTTTACCAGGTACGGCCCCAGCGTGAATACTCGCCGGCTGGTGGTTGAAGAGGGCGGTTTCATCTATGACAGCGGCGGCCTGAACGACGACCTTCCCTACTATGTCCCCGTAAACGGCAAGCAGTGGCTGGTGGTCCCCTACAGCTTGGAGACCAACGACGCCAGGTTCTGGAGGGGCGGGTTGGTCAGCACCAATGATTTCTACGAGTACTTGAAAGATACCTTCGATTGCTTGTACGAAGAGGGGCGTACCCATCCCAAGATGATGTCTGTAGGCCTCCATTGCCGCATCGCCGGAAGGCCGGCCCGGTCCAAGGCGGTGGAACGGTTCCTCCAGTACGCCGGCAGCTTCCCGGGAGTGTGGTTCGCCCGCCGCGCCGACATTGCCCGCTGGTGGCTGGAGCAATACCCTCCGTTTCTTGCGTCGAATACGGGCGATTCACTCTGAATTTGCAAGGATGGCGGCGCCCGCAAGTCCACAGACGCCAACCATCCAAAGACCCGGAGGATGGGCCCCGTCACGACGACGAAGATCAAGTCCGGCCCCAGGCCCAGCCACCCGCAGTCCTGGGAACGCTGGGTCCCATAGGCCAATCGGACATCCGGAGGCCCCGGTGGGTGGTTTTACCCTTCTGGAGCACACTGCCGACGTTGGTGTCTCCGCCTTTGGGGACACCCTGGGGGAGGCCATGTCTTGGCTGGCGGCCGGGATGTTTAGCTTGATCGTCGACCCCGATACGGTTGCCCCCAACTGCGCCCGGACCGTATCAGTGGCTTCAAGAGACCAAGAGGCGCTGGCGGTAGACTGGCTCAACGAGCTTCTCTACCTGTACGAGACCACCGGATTTCTGGTGAGGGAGTGCCGGGTATCAATGAGCTGTGGGAATACCCGGCTCGACGCCCACTGCGTCGGCGAAAACCTGGACCCGGACAACCACCGAATCTTGACCGTCATAAAGGCGGCGACCTACCATCAACTGTCCGTGATATATGACCGGCAGTGGCGTGTGAGCGTTATACTAGACGTATAGGACTAGGGTGGCGGGTGGCTCATGGAATGGACCGAAGTACTCGAAAAGTCGGATAACTGCTCCTGGATGCTTCCTCAATCGTATAAAGAAGGAATGCGGGTCCCGGGAAGGGTGTTCGCCGACGACACGCTCCTCGAAATGATCAGCCGGGACCAAGCCTTGGAGCAGGTGGCAAACGTGGCCTTCCTACCGGGTATCGTGGGGCAGTCGCTGGCAATGCCCGACATACACTGGGGCTACGGCTTTCCTATCGGCGGCGTGGCCGCCACCAATGTAGAAGAAGACGGCGTCGTCTCTCCCGGGGGCGTGGGGTTCGACATCAACTGCGGTGTCCGGTTGCTGCGAACCGACCTTACCGAGTCCGACGTACGGCCCCGCCTCAAGGAACTGATGGGCACCCTGAATCGCCGCGTGCCCACCGGGTTGGCTGGCGGCGGGCGCATCCGTCTGGACCGTAAAGACATCGACCGTGTCCTCAGCGAGGGGGCCCGCTGGGTGGTGGAACAGGGGTACGGAGAACCCGACGATTTGGAAGTAACGGAGGAGTGTGGGCGCATCGACGGCGCTGATCCTGAAGCCGTCGGCGAAAAGCCCAAGAAGCGCGGCGCGCCCCAATTGGGCACCGTCGGTTCCGGCAATCACTTTCTGGAAGTGCAAACGGCGGCGGAAATCCTCGACCCGGCGGCGGCCCGGGCCATGGGAATACGTGAGCGCGGTCAAGTCACCGTGCTCATCCACTGCGGGTCCCGGGGCTTGGGACATCAGGTCTGCACCGACGCCTTGAAGGTCGTAGAGGCCGCCGCAACCCGGTACGATATTCAGCTCCCGGACCGGCAGTTGGCGGCGGTGCCGGTAAAGTCGCCTGAAGGCCAAGCCTATTTGGCGGCCATGAGGGCCGCCGCGAATTTTGCTTGGGCCAACCGCCAGGTCTTGGCCCATTGGACCAGGCTGGCCTTCGAGGAGGTGTTCGGCCTTTCTTGGACTGGACTCGGCATGGGCCAAGTCTACGACCTCAGCCACAACATGGCCAAGATCGAAGAGCATAGCGTGGACGGGCGTCCCGCTTCGTTGTGCGTTCACCGCAAGGGCGCCGCCAAGGCGTTCCCGCCGGGCCATCCGGACACGCCGGAGCGGTACCGGGGCATCGGCCAACCCGTCCTGATACCGGGAGACATGGGCCGCTACTCCTTCGTAGCCGTGGCCAGCCCCAAGGCCATGGAACTATCATTCGGCTCCACTTGCCACGGCGCGGGCCGAGCGTTGAGCCGCAACCAAGCTAAAAAGCGGCTTGAAGGCCGGGACATTCAACAAGAACTGGCCGACCAAGGCGTTGTCGCCATCGGCCACAACTGGGCCTCCCTGGCCGAAGAAGCCCCCATAGCTTACAAGGACGTGGCGGACGTGATGCGCGTCGCCGATGAAGCCGGCTTGGCCCGCCCCGTGGTCCGTCTTCGCCCCCTGGGAGTGATTAAAGGCTAACATTCAAAATCCAAGCCCCCCGAGCCAGGGTTGAAAGGCCCTCTTTCCTTGGACCGGCAGGCCCTCAGTCCTCGACCTCCATCCCTCCTAGCCCGCATACGCGAATGACGCGAAAAATCCAAAGACCTCGAATGGCCCCGCCCACGGCTGACAATCCTCTATACCTTGGTGTAGGATTGCTCTCGCCGCCTCCGCGCCGGCTCGAAAAAATAAGAAGGAACAGGAGATGCCCGGGCAATGAAGTATGGAGTGTGCATACCCCACTACGGCAGACCCATCGACGCCCAAGGCTTGACCGAGATGGCAGTCAAAGCGGAGGAAATGGGCTTCGACTCGGTCTGGGTCACCGATCACATCATTGTGCCCCACGTAATACCCGACCGTCCGGACATCGTTTACCGCCATGACATGCTGGAGCCCTTATCCCTGTTGGCCCACTTGGGCGCCGTAACCAGCAGGGTAAGCCTGGGGACCAGCGTCATCATCCTCCCTTACCGGAACCCGGTGGTCCTAGCGAAGATGATCGCCACGGCCGACGTGCTGTCCCAGGGCCGGGTCATATTCGGCGCCGGCGTAGGCTGGATGGAGGGGGAATTTGAGGTCCTCAACGCCCCCTTTGCCAACCGTGGCCCGTTGAGCGATGAGTACATCAGGTTGCTCAAAGCGCTGTGGACCAGTCCCACTCCCACTTTTCAGGGCAGCCACTTTCAGGTCTCCGAGGTGACCTTTTCTCCCATGCCGGTACAGGACCCTCACCCGCCCATCTGGATCGGGGGCAGGAGCCGCCGGGCCGCGCGGCGGGCCGTGGAACTGGGTGACTATTGGCATCCCACCCAGATGGGACCTCAGGAGCTAACCAAACACGCGGAATATTTGCGGAGGCTTTCCCAGTCCACGGGACGGAGCAGCCCTCCCGGAATCTCTTTCCGCGGGACGGTCAACTTCACCGGGGCCGCGCCCCCAGACCGTCGGCCTCCGCTGCACGGGGCTGTAGCGGACGTGGTTGCCGACCTTCTCGACTACTCCCGGGCGGGAGTGGACTATGTTATTCTGGAAATCTCCGGCGAGTCCTTTGCCGATAAGTTCAAGACCATGGAGCGTTTCATTTCGGAGGTCAAGCCGGAGGTGCCGGGGTAGGCCATCCAACCCCCTTTGCGCCCTTATTCTTATCCTTCGATAGGAATTAGGACTATGCCAATCATTCACTATGCAGCCGCGCCCGTCGAGGACGCCTTTTCCGGCGTTGATCGCAAGGTCCTGGTGGACTCGAACCAAGGCGCCGAATCCCTGTTCGTCGGGCATTTGAACGTCGGCCCCGGCAAAGTCATCAACACCCACGTTCACCCGGACTCCGAAGAGGCTATGATAATCGTCGAAGGCAGCCTTGAAGCGATTTTGGGGGACGAGGTGGTTACGGTGAGCGTCGGGGATACCGTGCTGGCGCCCGCCGGGGTCAAACACGGCTTCGTCAACCGGTCGCCGGAGTCGGCGGCGCTGCTGGCGGTCTTTCCCAAGACCAGCTTCCAGCGCGTGCTGGTTGACTGAGCCCGTTGCCCGGACCGGCAAAGGACTTCATGTAAACTCCGCCGGCGGCAAACCGGTGCACTCTAGAGTGCCGGGGCGCCTGCAGAAGTCCACCGCAACCAGCGTTCCGCAGTCCGCGGAGTAGCAGACTAGAGCTTGACTAAAGCTTGCCCTCACGCCTATATTCTAAATTAGGGTATTAGGAATCAGGCAGTCCTTCGCCCAAACAAGCAGGAAAGGGGGCCACAGATGACAACCGACATAAGCGCTACCGGGGACGCATTTCCAAACGCGTTCCCCTTCGAGACGGAAAACCCCAGTGGGGTGCCGGGAGCAACCAAGATAGAACCCAACGTACTCGCGGCCATCGTCGGCCATGTGGCCGATGAAATAGAGGGTGTGGCCAGATTGGGTAACGCCGGGGGCGTGCTGCGGGTGGTGGCCGACACGGTCAGGTCGACTGCGTCCGCCAAAGCAACCGGGGTCGACGTTGAGGCCGGCCGGAAGGAGGCCATCCTCGATCTGGAGGTGGTCGTGCTGTACGGCTTTAGGATCCCCACTGTCGTGCAGGAGATTAGGGAGGCAACCGCTAAGGAGATCTACAACCAGATCGGGCTCGTGGCCAAGGAGATCAACGTCAACGTCATGGGAATAGAGTTCCCCGCGAATGCCCCTCGCCGTGGAGTAGAGTAGAGACGCGGTCCAACCCTGCCGATTTGTGGGTAGAGACACCTCAGGAGGTAGCAAAATGACCACAGCCGGGCCTTCGGGTCCGCCAGGGCAATGGGCGGGATGAACGCCTTTAACGGGCTTCTCGCGGTGGTTGTCTCTCTGGCAGCCTTCGCTGGCGGGGTGCTCATCCTGCTCATCGTCACTGAGACCGTCTCTCCTCAACACTTCCCCGGCGAGGTCCTCCGCCAATTCCTTACCAACATGGTTGAGCATACCGGGGCTACCTTGTGGAGGGACGTGGGGATCGCCGTAGGACTCATCGCCGCAGGGTTGTTGGCGCTGGTTCTTGAAGCTTGGCAATTGACCCGGACCGCCACCCCCGGCATGGTGCTGCTCAGTTCGGAGCCCGACGGCGTCGTCCGCCTGTCCCTGGATAGCATCACCGAGTTGGCCAAACGCACCGGCGCCGGCATTAGGGATGTCCGCAACATACGCTGCCATGTCCGCGTGATCTCTGGCGGCCTGAGCATTCGCTGCGCGGTCGGGCTCCGTATGGGGGCCGATGTGCCCGCAGCGAGTTCCGACGTACAGACGAATATCCGCGAAGTAGTCGAGCGCCTGACCAGCCTTCCGGTTAGGGATGTGCCGGTGCGTGCGCGCTATATTGGCAATCGAGACCAGCCGGTCCTAGTGAGGTGACGACATGCCCAGGCTAATAGCCGCCGGCCTGCTGGCAGGGTTAATTTTCGGGTTGGTGCTCGTCTGGCAAGGCGCCGGCGCCGCAGGGCTCGTCCTGCTGTTTACGATGCTAGGTTCGCTGGTGGGTCTGGCCTTGTGGCTAGGCTGGCGGTCCGCCACGGGGGAGTTGGACTCGGAGTCCATCAAGGCCTTGGTTGGTATAATCTTCTCCAACAGAACGCGGCAGTAAGGCCCGCGCCCCACACCCGCACATTCCCAGCCACAGCCCACAAGCCGGCGGGCCTCATATACTCCATGCTCAAGCATGTCCGAGAATATGCCGGTCGTGAGCAAGACTACTATGAGACAGAGTACCGCAAACGGGCGCCGCGCAACGCAACACGAAGAGTAGCGCAACCCGGCTACAAGTTAATGCCCATAGCCGCCACACAAAACCAACCGGGGCCGACTCCACCCTCGATGCCAGCAGTTGCAAGAAAGCTTGTCTAATCACCTGTAAAGTCATCAACTAAACCATTCCCCGGATCGCCTCTGCCACTTTTTCGACCTCCTCCTCGGTATTGAAAAAGTGCAGGGACACTCTCAGGCACAGCGGGGAGTTCACGTGACGGGCCACGATGCGGTGTTCCTCCCATAATCTGGACACCGCCGCTTCCGGACTCACGTTCTCAATGGCGAAGGACACCAGACCCGAGGAACCTTCATCTTCCATCGGGGTGAGGACTCTCACTCCCTCGATTTCCGATAGTTCTTGCTTCAAAGCCCCGGCCAAAGCAACGTTGTGCGCCGCGATTTCCGCCACCCCGATTTCTCGGACGAACCGGATAGACCTCAGCATACCGGCCTCGAGGGCCGCGTTGGTCGACGAAAGCAGGAGCTTGTCTATGGAACCCTGGTTAAGCTCGAAGTTACGGGGGTCTACGTCCGAGATTACGGCCCTTTCTGAGACGAAAGTCGGCTCTACTTGGGGAATCAAGTCGCGGCGAATGTAGAGCGCGCCGACCCCTTCCGGCCCTAGCAGCCATTTCTGCCCCGGCAAGGCGTAGAAATCACAGTCCATGTCGGCCATGTCCAAGGGTACTTGACCGGCGGCTTGGGCGCCGTCCAGTAGCATCAGCACCCCCTTATTCTTGGTCAGGGACCTAATTTCCTTCACCGGCATACGCAAGCCGCTTGAGTACTGAACGTGGCTCAGGAACACCAGCTTGGTCCGCTCCGAAATAGCGTCCTCTACCTTCTCCAAAATGCTCTCCCGGCTTTCGTCGGGCGCCAGAGGCAGCACCTTCACCAAGGCCCCATGCCGGTGTTGCTGGAAGTAGGCGGGTGTTAATACCGAGCTATGCTCCAGGTCGCAAGTGATGATTTCGTCTCCTTGGCCCCAAGTGAGGCCGTTGATAGCAATGTTCAGCCCTTCCGTTGTGTTCTTGGTTAGGCAAATCTCTTCCGGCACCGCGTTTATCAACGCCGCGAACTCTTGCCGGAGCCCGTCCTGAATCTCCCGGCCGCTCCGGTAGACCTCCGGACTGGTGGGGCCTTGGCTCATCTCGTAGTCCAAGCGGTCTTTGATGGCCTTGACCACCGCCGCTGGAGAAGGCCCCGACCAGCCGGTGTTGACGTAGGTCATTGCCCGGCAAACTGGTATTTGCTCTCTTAAGCCCTTCACGTCCATAAACAGTCCCTGTCACCTACCCATAGTCTTGGTAAACCAAGACGGCCCCGCGCATAGGGCCGTCCAAATTGATCAAAGCCGCCGTTAATCACCCTTAATCATATAGAGAGGAGCTAGAGCGCCGTGCGACACAGTGCGGCCTCTGGTAATTGGACGTGTAGGGGCGGGCTTCAAACCCGCCCCTACGGCGCCAGGTTGTACCAATTTGCCGCGGACCATCTCGGTTGCCTTCGGACCTTTCCCCTCGTCCTAACCTTCTCCCCAGGGAGAAGGGGCTTTTGAAACAGCCATTAAGAGCGTCTAGCGGGGTGAGTAGGAGGTCAGCCGAAGAATCCGGTGGCGGCTTTCCCTGACGATGGGCCCGTCCTTCTCCGAATCGGCCCGGGCTTTCGCCCAAACCGGGTCCCCTTGGAATGACGCCCAACTCTTTTCCCGGTCGGCCAAGCTTTCGTACCCCAGCATATAGACCAGCCGGTTGCTCGTTCCCACCTCTTCCGTCCAGTAAGCAATGTTCTGCATCCCGTGCTTCTCGAAGAGGCCCATGGTGTGATTTGAAAACCGTTGGTGAAGGGCGGGCATGCGGCCGGGAAGAGCGTCGTACACCCGCAACTCTTGGACACCGGAGTTTAACTTTGGCTCGGGAGAGTATGGCGTAAGCCGCATGAAAGTGTTCTCCTCTAAGGCTGCCAATGGCCCGTCCACCTCGGTTTCGGCTTTCACTTGCCACCATCCGGAGTCCGCTGCCAACGCCGACCACTTCTTTTCCCGGTCGCCCATGTCATCGCAGGTCACGATGTAAGTGAGTTGGTTGCTAATTCCGATCTCGTCGGTCCAAAATCCCATCACTCCAATGCCGTGCCGGTTGAAAAACCCGATGGTGTGATTAGCGAACCGGTCGTTTAGGGCGGCCATCTTGCCGGGTACCGCGGTATAAACACGACTCTCGTAAAGCATCTCCCACCTCGCTGGGCCTATATCGACGTGATGCCAACCCGTGGAGTCTAAAGTTACTTGGTCATCTCCAGGACCTCGATCTGCACGCCTTCCGGCCCTTCGAAGAAGCACACTCTGCCGCCGGACCGGGAGATGGTTTCTTCCAGGAAGCGGGCCCCGCTATCCTTGAGGTTGGCGATGACATTGTCCATGTCGTCGGTGTCTATTGCTATGTGCTCAACCCCGTAAACCTGCTCCCGGGACTGCTCATCTACGAATTTGGAGACGTTCATGGCCAAGCCGTGCAAGTCCAAGCGCAGACCAATGCCGCCTATCTCCCCAACTATTTTCGCGCCCAGGTTCTCCACGTAGAACCGGGCGGTCTTCTCAGGGTCCGGGGTCTTCAGATGCAAGTGATTCATCTTGAAAGCCATGATCTACCTCGTTGAGTTTGCTCTCACTTCATTTGCCTGCCGGCAACTCCGGGGCCCGGTTGGTGCTAAACCCGGCAGGCTACCAATGCGGCCATCCGCCCTAGCAACGACAAGTCCGCCAAAGGCTGGGCCTAACTCAGGCCAAGGGGAGAATAGTTCACGGGAGTAATCTAGTCAAGCACAGGCCGGCCTACCCGATTTCTCCGTTCTTGGAGGAAAAGCGGCGTCTTCGCCATCATCGTATGCTTTGGACCTCAGGCAGAGCATTCGGCCCCGTGGCTCGGCCCAATATGGCAAAATGCCCCCAATGGGGCCGATTCGTAATATAATTCCTCATTACTGCTGTGCCGGGAACTTGCATTCGGAGGAGATAGGCATGCCCATCGAAAAATTGACGCCGGAGTTCGACCGTATTGCGTCGGGTGACGGGACTATCGAAGAACTGGGTAGCGGCTATGGAGGGGAGCAAGGCCCGGCGGAAGGGCCCGTGTGGTGGAAGGAGGGAGGCTACCTCCTTTTCAGCGATATTCACAACAACCGGCGGATGAAGTGGTCCCCAAACGATGGTGTCACTTTGTTCCGCGAGCCCACCGACCGGGCTAACGGTCTAACCCGGGATCTCCAGGGGCGGCTGGTGGCGTGTGAACACGACTCCAGGCGGGTGACCAGGCTGGAGCACGATGGAAGCATCACCGTTATTGCCAACAGCTTCAAAGGCAGGCAACTCAACCGGCCCAACGACGTGGTGGTCAAGTCCGACGGCAGCATCTATTTCACCGACCCTTGGACCTTCCCGGGCCCTCAACAGCAATGGGACTTGGACTATTTCGGGGTGTACCGGGTATCGCCGGACCTGGGCACTCTCACTTTGCTGGTCCAAGACTTCGTTCTGCCTAATGGGTTGGCCTTTTCCCCGGACGAGAGCGTCCTTTACGTCAACGACACTCGCCGCGGCCATATCCGGGCTTTCGACGCCGGCCCCTCAGGAACACTGCAGTTGGCTACCGACCGGGTATTTTGCGACCTGCGGGGAGAGCGTCCGGGATTCCCCGACGGCATGAAAGTCGACGTGGAGGGCAATGTCTACTGCGGCGGTTCGGGCGGCGTATGGGTTATAGACCCTAGCGGCAAGCACTTGGGGACCATCGACCACGGCCAGCCCGCTACCACCAATCTTGCCTGGGGTGACGACGATTGGAAGACCATGTACATGACCAGCCGCACCACGTTAATGCGCACCCGGCTAAACATTGCCGGAATACCCGTGCCAACCCAGATCCGCTCTTGACCAAGACTACCCGGCCCCGGTTTGTTGAAACCCCCACTCACCTATGACGGAGAATTTCCATGGCCAGATTGCCCAGCGTCGAAAGGGACCAACTCAGCGCGGAGGACCGGAAGCACTTCGACCAGATCGCCGGCAGCCGCGGCGGTATAAGGGGGCCATATGGAGTCTTGCTTCACAGCCCGGAGTTGGCGGCCCGGATAGCCTCCACCGGGGCTTTCGTCCGTTTCGAATTCGACATGCCCAACGCTTTGAAGGAAGTGGCGATCCTGGCCACCGCCGCCCAACTGGAGAACCAGTACGAGTTCACCGCCCATGCCAAGCTGGCTCGCGATGCCGGGGTGCCCGATGATACTATCCGGGCCATTGCGGAGGGCCGGGCACCCGACGGGCTGGCTGCCGACGAGGCAATGCTGGTGCGGTACGTCAACGAGCTACTGCAGGACCGAAAAATAAGCGACTCGACGTTTAACGCCGTCAAGAGCAGACTGGGAGACAGCGGCGTCGTGGAACTGACGGCTCTCATCGGCCATTATATGCTGGTGGCCCAGATATTGACCGCCTTCGAGGTCGAGCTAGGCCCCGGTATGACTCCCGAGTTGCCCGGCTAGGAGTCAGGCCAAGGCGTCCCGCAATACCTCCACCAAGTGCCGGGCTTTTCGTCCGGTACCGTCTTCTATCTGCTGGCGGCAGGACACTCCCATCACCGCCACCTCCCACTCGAGGTCTTTGGCGTTGACCGCCGGGAACAGGGCTTGCCCGCCTATTTGCATCGATATGTCGTAGTGCTCCCGTTCAAAACCGAAGGACCCGGCCATACCGCAGCATCCCGCATTGACCAACTCCACTTCATACCCCGGCGGCAAGCGCAGTGCCCCCATTGAGCTGCCGGTGCCCGCCAAGGCCTTCTGGTGGCAATGGCCGTGGAACAGCACCTTCTTAGGCTTATCTCGAAACTTGATGTCCAACTCCCCGGCTTCCTGCAACATCATCAGGAACTCGTCGATCAAATACGACGCGGCGGCGACCCGGCGCGACTTTTCGTCGTTAAGCAACTCCGGGTATTCGTCCCTAAAGGTCAGCAAGCAACTGGGCTCGCAACCGATTATGGGAATACCCTGTTCGGCGTATGCGTGAAGCAAGTCCACGTTGTACCGGGCGTTGGAGGCCGTTTGGTCCAGGAAACCCTTGGAAATCATGGGCCGGCCGCAGCACCGGGCGTTGGCCAGTTCAACCCGGCAACCGGCCGCCTCCAACAGCTCCAGGGCCGCCCGGCCAACCTGGGGATAGTTGTAGTTCATGAAGGTGTCGTTCAACAGGACCACCGTGCGAAAACCGTCTTGGCCTGCCGGGGAAGAACCCTTCTGCGGCCTCTCCCGGACGCCGGGGGTAACCTTGGGTTCCCGGCCTTTGCGCGACTCGAACCATTTGGGCAAGGTTTGCCGGGCAAAGGGGGGAAGCGAGCGCTTGGGATGAACGCCCAGCAATCCGGCGGCCAGCTTACCTATGGGGCTCCTAGCCGCCCAATTGGAGAACGGCGCCATCCTGCTTCCTAAGCGGCTCATCCGGTCGATGTGAGCGAACATCTTGTTCCGCAAGGGCATGCCGTTGGCTTTATGGTACTGGACCAAGAACTCGTATTTCAGTTTTGCCATGTCCACACCCGAGTCGCACTCGGCCTTGCAGGCCTTGCACTCCAAGCACAGGTCCAAGGCCTCGTACAGCCGGCGGCCGGCGATGGAACCTTCGGGTAGTTTGCCGGAGAGGGCGGCCCGCAGCAGATTGGCCCGACCCCTGGTCGAATGCTCCTCGTCCCGGGTGGCTATGTAAGAGGGGCACATGCTGCCGTCCAGCTTCCGGCAGGCCCCCATGCCATTGCACATTTCCACCGCCCCGGCATAGTCGGAGTCGGCGGAAAAGTCGAGCATCGTAGGGATGGAACCGGCTTTATACCCGGTACCGTAGCGAAGGTTCTCAGTCATCGGCGGACAGTCAATTATCTTGCCGGGGTTCATGATCCCTTGAGGATCGAAGGTCCTCTTCACCTCGCGGAACACCTGGTAGACCTCCGAGCCGAACATCTTCTCGGTCCAGACTCCCCTCACCACGCCGTCTCCGTGCTCGCCGCTCAAGGAGCCGCCAAACTCTTGGACCAAGTCGCTTATTTGGTCGGCAATGGACACCATGGTGTTGATGCCCTGGGAGTCCTTCAGGCTGACCAGCGGGCGTATGTGCAAACACCCCACGCTGGCGTGGCCGTAGTAGGCGGCCTCGGTGCCGTGATCCCGAACGATTTCATCGAACCGGCGCACGAAAGACCCCAGGTCCTCCGGGTCGACGGCCGGGTCCTCGACGAAGGGCAAGGGCTTCGCGTCTCCGTGGATGCTCATCAGCAGGCCCAGACCGGCCTTGCGCAAGTTCCAGACGGAAGCCTGGGCGGCCTTGTCCTTGAGGTTTACGCAAGCGTACCCCAAGCGGCGCCGGGCCATGTCTTCTTTCAGAGAGTCCATCTTGCCCGCCAGTTCCCCTTCGGACTCGCCGTAGAACTCCACGGCCAGCAGAGCGCCGGGGTCGCCTTCGATGAAGGAGACGCTGCGGGAATGACCCAGGGACTCTCGGGACCGGTCCAGCAGCGTTTTGTCCATCACTTCGATTGCCGACGGATTGTGGTTCAGCACTTCTCGGGTTGCCTCGCTGGCCTCCACGATGTCGCCGAAGTGCAGGACGGAGAGGGCCGTCATGGTCGGCCGGGGCACCAAGTTTAGCTTGGCCTCGGTTACCACGCACAAGGTACCTTCCGAGCCTACGACCATTCGCGACAAGTTGAAGGGTGAGTCGGTCAAGAACTCGTCCAGGTTATACCCGCTGACCCTCCGGGGAATGTTGGGGTAACGCGCTCCTATTTCCGCCGCGTTCTCTTGGGCCAGCCGGCGTACTCCCCGGTAAATGTCCCCTTCCAGGCCGGCGGCGCCCAGCTTGGCCTCCAACTCCGCCGGTTCCAGCGAACGGAAACGGGCCTGGGCGGCGTCCGCCAGCGCCACTTCCAACTGCTGCACGTGGTCCAGGGTCTTGCCGTAGATGACCGAGTGGGCGCCGCAGGTATTGTTGCCGATGCCGCCGCCCACGCAGGCACGGTTGGCCGTGGTTGGGTCCGGGGCATACTGGAGGTTGTAGGCGGCGAGGCCCTTGTTGAGTTGCTCCAAGACGATTCCGGGCTGGACCCGGGCCCAGCGCTCTTCCCGGTTCACCTCCAGTAGTTGGGTCAGGTACTTGCTGAAGTCCAGCACAATCGCATGGTTCACCGTCTGTCCCGCCAGGCTGGTCCCGCCGCCCCGGGGCAGCACCGGAACGCCGCTGTCTCTGGCAACTTCCATCACCGCCAGAACGTCTTCCACTTGCCGCGGGATCACTACCCCCACGGGCTCCATTTGATAGATGCTGGCGTCGGTACTGTAGAGGACCCGGGAAAACGGGTCGAAGCGCACCTCACCCGAAACCCTGCGGCGAAGCTCTTGGGCCAACTCTTCCCGCTCTTTCGCTTGTATTCGATGGGCTGTCCCAGCGGCCATTTCCGGTTCTCCGTGCGTCAATTGGTCCCGGCCGTCAGCTTATCGCAAGCTATCGGCCCGTTCAACTGGCTAATTCCCGGCGGCTGATTCTTGACGGACTCGCGGCATCACTTGGGTGGCAAAGGCTTCCAGGGTGGCCTCGATCCCCTCTCTTCGGCTGGGCGACGGTCTAACGATGATGTGGGTGATGCCTCGGCCCGCGATTTTGAGCACCCGGCCGGCCACCTCATCGACTGTTCCGGCAAGAGCCATGGTATCGATGAGGTCGTCAGGCACTTGGCTGGCCATGGCGGTCAGCTTCTCCTCGTCATGGGTATAGCCCATGTTCCGCAGAGAAACCGCAAGCTCCTGGGGAACGGTTATGCCTGAAGCGGCGATGAAGTCCAAGTGGCCCGGCAACCCCCGGGTAGCCGACGTTCGCACGGCGTCCCGGGCCTCTTCCGGGTCGACGGATATACAACAGTTGAGCCTGGCCACCAAGTCCAACTCAGCCGGGTCCCGGCCCACCTTGGCGGCGCCTTTGGACACCATCCCCAAAGCATAGTCCACCGCGGCTTCCCTGACGCAACTGGAAACGATTACCCCTTCAGCCAACTCCCCGGCTACTTGAAGCCCCTTCGGTGAATTGCTGGCGATGTAGATGGGAACGTCGGCCCTGAGGGGAGTAAAGTTGAGGGCACCGTCACGAAAACTAACCGTCCGGCCCTGAAAGTCGACGCGTCGCCCTGACATCAGTTCCCGCACCAACGCGGCCATCTCGCGCATGGCTAAAGCGGGCCGCAAACGGTCAATCCCCAATTCTTCAAAACCGGCCACCCCCGCGCCGATGCCCAAAACGGCCCGCCCCTGGGAGATTTCGTCTAACGTGGCGACGGCCATAGCTGTCAGCGCAGGGTGCCTGGAATAAGGGTCGGTGACGCAGACACCCAGCCGGACCTTGTTGGTGTTCAAGGCGCAAAGGGTGAGGCTGGAGTAGACCTCCCTAAAGAACCTTTCGTCGGCCAGCCAAATATAGTCGTAACCCCAGTCTTCGATCCTGCCGGCCAGCGAGGCCAGTTCCCCCGAGGGTAAGTCCCCCATCAACAGTACGCCGGTGCTGATTGGGCCCATGTCGCTACCTCCGGGGTAGGGGATGGGTCTAGCCTGCTTGTCCAGCCGAGAGGTTACTCTAACATATCGGCGATGCCTCTATTTGCAGGGAGCCGCAAAAAACATCTGCCCCTGAGACGCCCGTAGCGGCGATGCCTTTATTTGTAGGGAGCCGCCGGCGGGTGTTAAACTGGTGCCATTCTAGTCCAACGGCACTTTCGCGCTACGACTCGTTCCTTGCAACTCCATCGACTCGGGGCGAATTCAAGCCGCAACAGGCATGCTCTTTGTCGCTACCGGGTATGACTCCCAACGCTAGAGGAGGAGAAACTATGGCCACCCACACTGCTACCCAAGTCAAGGAACTACAGGATTCGGCGCGGGAACATCTTTGGGTGTACATGAGGGAACCCAGCGACATGGCGGAAAGGGGCGAGCCCCAAGTCTTCGTCGAAGGCAACGGTTGCAA
The DNA here is from genome assembly GCA_965197665.1 of Dehalococcoidia bacterium. Lineage (GTDB taxonomy): Bacteria > Chloroflexota > Dehalococcoidia > Lucifugimonadales > UBA3495 > CBDANO01. The sequence continues at coordinate 208,415 of CBDANO010000005.1, read as the reverse complement.
AGTAACCGACGCTTTGGGGCAGACCTTCATCGACTGCATGTCCGGCTGGTGGCTCCAGAATGCCGGCTACGGCCGCAAGGAGATCGCCGACGCCGCCTACGAGCAGCTGCTCAAGATTACTTACATGCCCGACGGGACCACCACCGAGCCGACGATTCGGTTGGCCGAGAAAGTCGCCGACATCACTCCCGGCGACCTCTCCCGCTGCTTTTTTACCAGCAGCGGCTCCGAGGCAATCGAAACCGCCATGAAGCTGGCGAGGGCTTACTTCAAGCGGGTTGGCGAGCCGACCCGGACCAAATTCATTAGCCGCAAGAACTCCTACCACGGGGCCACCTTCGGCGCCATGTCTTTGGGCGGGAACGCCGCAATCCCTACTCAAGATTACGAGCCTAAGTTGGCCGGGTGTTTCCACGCCCCCCAGCCCAACCCGTACCGCTGCGAGTTTGGCGGCGCAACCCCGGAGGAGTGCGCCGAGCGCTGCATAAAGGCCATGGAGGACATCATCTTGTTCCAAGGCCCCGACACCGTGGCGGCGGTGGTCGCCGAACCGGTGTCCACCCCCATGGGAGCGGTGGTCCCCGGCCCCAACTACTGGCCGATGTTGCGGGAATTGTGCGACCGCTACGGCTGCTTGCTAATCGCCGATGAGATAATCAACGGCTTCGGGCGGACCGGGAAGATGTTTGCTTGTGAGCACTGGGGCATAACACCGGACATTATGACGGTGGCCAAAGGCCTCACCAGCGGCTACATTCCCATGGGCGCGGCTATTGCCCGCAAGCCGATAGCCGATTCCTTCGTAGGAAGCCAGCGGGCGGCGTTGAGCCACGTTCTTACCTTTGGCGGCCACCCCGTGGCGGCGGCGGCCTCGTTGAAGAACATCGAGATTCTCGAGCGGGAAGACCTTGTGGAGAACTCGGCCCGCATGGGCAGCTATATGCTGGAAGGACTGGAAGAGCTGAAGGAAAAACACCGGATCATTGGCGACGTCCGGGGTCTGGGCCTGCTCTGCGGAGTGGAAATGGTCCAGAACCGGGAGACCAAGGAATACTTCCCCCCGGAGGCCGAATTGGGGAACCGCTTGACCCAGGGCTTCTGGGAAAACGGACTGATACTACGCGGCGGGAACGCAATGAACCCGGGGCCGCCCCTATGCGTCACCGCGGGGGAGATCGACGAAATCATCACCGGCATGGACCGGGCCATCGGCAAGGTCGCCCACGATCTGGGCGCGGATTAGGCCCTTTCCCTTCCGGAGGCACGAGGTCTAGGGATGCCCGAGCTTAGGGTGGGATTTATCGGCCTCGGCAGGATGGGCCTGCCCATGTCCTACCGGCTGCTTGACGCCGGGTTCGACCTAACCGTTCACAACCGGAGCCGGGAGAAAGTCGAGCAGTTGGCCCGCGCCGGCGCACGGCCCGCCGACTCCGCAGGCCAGCTTGTGGAAGGGGTGGACGTCGTCCTCGCTTGCCTGCCGGACGTTGCCACCGTGGAAGAAGTGTTCTTAGGCGGGGAAGGAATATTGTCCCGGGCCCGGCCGGGCCAAATATTCGTGGACCACAGCACCGTGGGCATGACCACGTCCCGGGCCTGCGCCGCCGCCGCCGAAAATCGCGGCGCCGCCTTTCTGGACGCCCCCATAAGCGGAGGCACCGAGCGGGCCGGCGACGGCACTTTGACCATCATGACCGGCGGCCCCAGAGACGCCTTCGACCGGGTGTTGCCCGTCCTGGAGGCCATGGGGACGACCATCCGGCATATTGGACCCACCGGCGCCGGCACAACGGTGAAGCTGGTCAATCAACTCTTGGTTGGCATTCACTCCGTTGCCGCCGCCGAGGCGATGCTTCTTGGCGCTAAGTCCGGGGCCGACCCCCGCTTGGTTTTTGAAGTCGTCAACTCCGGTTGGGGCCAGAGCTTCATGCTGGGCCGGAACGCGCCGGTGATGCTGGACCGGAACTTCGAGGGTGTCCGCACCCAGCTAAGAGTGTTCTTGAAGGACCTTAATCTGATCAAAGAACTGGCCGCGGGGCTCGAAGTCGAGACGCCGGCCAACGACCTGGCTTTGCGCCTGACCAACGAGGCGGTGGAACGCGGTTTAGGCGATCTCGACGCTGCCGCTCTAGTCCTGCTCTTGGAGGAGCAAGCAAACTTCAAGATAGAGAGGACCGACTGCTCCCAGCCTAGCTGAGGCCCCGGATGAGGTCGGCCATCCGTTTCACCCGCTGGGGATCAACGGGGTTGCTCACCAACCCGTCCCGCTTCAAGCTGGTACCGACTATCGCGCCGTCGGCGGGCCCAAGTAGTTGGGCCGCATTGGACTGGTCCACGCCGCTGCCGGCCAGGATGAATCCCTCCGGTACCGCCTCCCGCGCCGCGGCTATGTCTGAGGCGGAGGCGGCCCGTCCCGTCACCGGGCCGCTGATGATTAGCCCGTCGGCCAGCCCTCGGTACGTTGTTTCTCGGGCCATGAGGCCCAGGTCGGCCGGCCCCAAGGGTACGGCGTGCTTCACCAGCACGTCAGCCAGTATTTTCAGCTCCACGTTCAGGGCCCGCCGCCGCCGCAGCGTTTCGAAGGCTTCTCCTTGGACCAAGCCCTCGTCGGCGGCCATGACTCCATAGTGGACGTTGACCCGGATAAACTCCGCTCCCGTGACCGCCGCTATTGCCAACGCGGACTGGGCGTCGTTGCGCAGCACGTTGACCCCCACCGGCAGCTTGGTCGCCTGCCTAACCCGCTGCAGGGCCAGTGTCATCGCCGCCGCCGTTTCCGGTTCTACCCGGCCAATGCGGAAAGGAGCGTCGCCGAAGTTCTCCACGATGATGCCGTGGGCCCCTCCTTGATCGAGGATTATTGCTTCCTCTTCGGCCCGCCGAAGGACCGAGTCCATGTCGCCGCGCCAACGAGGGGAGCCGGGTAATGGGAGCAGGTGTACCACTCCGATGAAGGCCTTTTTCGCTCCGAAGAGGGTGATGGCCATAAGCTCAGTCCGCCATTCCTGAATTACGCCCCGCCGCCGCGGCTGGGTCCGTCTTGACCAGATTCAAAATCTTTCCATCCAACCTTCACTGGGGTCAGCTATTAGGGGCTCTCCACCGGTCAATCCTATGCATCTTACAGCACTAATAAGCGCAATGCGTAAGATTACCGGATTTCCAATATTCCCGACCCGCCGGCCCCCGCAAGCTCCACGGCGATGCTAAAATATAGCGCGAAATAGCATCATGGGTGGAATTCGATGCCCCAGGACTTCATTTTCGTCAAGGGCGCCCGCGAGCACAACCTCAAAAACGTCGACGTTACTATTCCCAGGGACAAGCTGGTTGTCATAACCGGCGTATCCGGTTCGGGAAAAAGCTCCTTGGCCTTCGACACGATCTATGCCGAAGGGCAACGGCGCTACGTCGAGTCGTTGTCCGCCTACGCCCGCCAATTCCTGGGCCGCATGGACAAGCCGGATGTGGATTACATCGAGGGCCTGTCCCCGGCTATCTCCATCGACCAAAAGGGAGTGTCCCACAATCCTCGTTCCACCGTGGGAACGGTTACCGAGATTTACGATTATTTGCGCTTGCTGTTCGCCCGGGTAGGCCGCCCCCACTGTCCCAAGTGCGGCCGGCCGGTGGAGCGGCAGACCGTGCAACAGATCGTAGACGCCATTATGTCCCTCCCCGAAGGGAGCCGGATCATGCTGTTGGCCTCCAAGGTCCGGCGTAAGAAGGGGGAGCACAAAGACGTGTTCGAGGCTGCCCGCAAGGCGGGATTCGTCCGGGTCAGGGTCAACGGCACGGTCCATATGTTGGACGAGCTCGGCGACCTCAATTTGAACAAGCAGAAGTGGCACTACATCGAGTTGGTAGTGGACCGCTTGATCATTCGGCCGGAAACCGAGATGGCCCGGGTCGCCGAGTCGGTGGAAGCCGCCCTCAAGGAGGGAGACGGCGTCCTTCAGGTAGACCGGGAGGGAGGAGAAGAACTGGTCTTCTCCGAGCAGTTTGCTTGCGTCCAGTGCGGGACTAGCCTACCGGAAATCGAGCCCCGGACATTCAGCTTCAACAGCCCCCACGGGGCCTGCGCCGAATGCACCGGTCTGGGGTATAAGCTGGAGATCGACCCGGACCTAGTGATGTTCAACAAGAACCTCTCTCTTACCGAGGGAGCAATTGCTCCTTGGAGCCGGAGCGGCGCCTCCAGCAGTTGGTACGTGAGCCTCTTGGAGTCGGTTGCTCGCAGCCACGGGTTCTCCGCCAAAGCCCCGGTGAAGGAGCTGAGCCGGGAACAGCTAAACCTGGTGCTATACGGCAATAAGTCCAAGACCGTCACTATCCGGCACAAGACCCAAGGGGGGCGGGAATATAGCTGGGACACTACTTTCGAGGGGGTTATTCCCAATCTGGAGCGCCGTTATCGGGACACCGACTCGGACCACACCCGGCAGGAAATCGAGCGCTATATGGCCGCCCGCACCTGCCAGTCCTGCGCCGGTAAGAGACTCCGGCCGGAGGCCTTGGCCGTCACCGTCTGCGGCCTGGGAATCATGAACGTGACCGCCAAGAACATTGGCGAGGCCTTGGACTGGATTCACCACATAGACCCCGACGACCCCGGCGAGCACCCGGGGGAGACCCTCTCGCCCAGGGACAAGACCATCGGAAATCAGATACTCAAGGAGATCGAAGGGCGGCTGCGCTTTCTAGAAAACATCGGCCTAGACTACGTTACCATGGACCGCACCGCGCGCACCCTTTCCGGCGGCGAGGCCCAGCGGGTCCGTCTGGCTACCCAAATCGGTTCCGGGCTGACCGGCGTACTGTACGTTTGCGACGAACCCACCGTGGGGCTGCACCCCCACGACGACCACCGGTTGATCAACACCCTCATGCGCCTGCGGGATATGGGCAATACCGTGCTCGTCGTCGAACACGACGAAGCGATGATGCGGGCCGCCGACTTCATCGCCGACTTGGGGCCCGGCGCCGGGGAGCACGGCGGCGAAGTCGTCGCTACCGGCACCATCGACGAGGTGATGGATGTCCCGAAATCGGTCACCGGCCAGTATCTCAGTGGACGAAGAAAGGTGCCCACCCCGGAAAAGCGCCGCGGCGGCAACGGAAAGTTCCTGCGGGTAACCGGCGCCCGGGAGAACAACCTCCAAAACATTGACGTCGAGATTCCCTTGGGGCTGCTCACTTGTGTCACCGGTGTGTCTGGCTCGGGGAAAAGCAGCCTTACCTACGAAATCCTCTACAAGAGGCTGGCCCAAATCCTCTACCGGGGCCGCGACTTGCCGGGGGAACATGACGAAATCCTCGGCGTGGAGAACATCGACAAAGTGGTCAACATCGACCAGTCGCCCATCGGGCGCACTCCGCGCAGCAACCCTGCCACCTATACCGGCGCTTTCACGCCGATCCGCGAGCTATTCGCCAACCTGCCCGAGGCCCGGGTCCGGGGGTATGCGCCGGGCCGTTTTTCCTTCAACGTAAAAGGAGGCCGGTGCGAGGCCTGCCAAGGTGAGGGTTATAACCAGATTGAGATGCAGTTCTTGCCGGACGTCACAGTACCCTGCGAGGTCTGCCAGGGCCGCCGCTACAACCGGGAGGCCTTGGAGGTAACGCTGCGGGGACAAAGCATCGCCGATGTCCTGCACATGACCGTGGCTCAAGCGCTGGAATTCTTCGAAAACTTCCCCCGGATCCGGCCCAAGCTGGAAACCCTTCGAGACGTGGGACTCGGCTACATCCGTTTGGGCCAACCCGCCACCACGCTGTCCGGCGGCGAAGCCCAGCGGGTGAAGCTATCCACCGAGTTGTCGAAGAGGGCCACCGGCAAAACACTGTACCTGCTGGACGAACCAACTACCGGTCTCTCCTTCGAAGATTGCGCCGCCCTGTTGCGAGTATTGCACCGCTTGGTCGACAGCGGTAACACCGTGCTTCTCATCGAGCACAACTTGGACGTTATCAAGAACGCCGACTGGATCATAGACCTGGGTCCCGGGGCCGGCGGCCAGGGCGGCAGGCTCATCGCTACCGGCGCCCCCGAACAGCTTGCTCAAGACCCTAAGTCCCACACCGGCTACTACCTCAAGCAAGCCCTGGAAAACTCCAAAACCCCCGCCCCGGAAGCCGTAGCCGTGGGGGACTAGGGGGCTGGAATTGGGGAATCAGGGGCAGGAACCACAGGCTCCTAGTGACTGACAAGACTGACTAGCGGAATGGTCAACGATCGCGTAGATTCTGTAGCAAGCGTGGAAAACTGGCCCAATTGGCAATGAGAAGACCAAGAGCGGCGCGTTGTTTTTAGGGACAACTGGGATACTTAACCATCTGTAAACCCGACTTCAAGAATTCATCGAGTGTTGAAATGAAACGTTGTTGCATGGTATCTGTCAGGGAGTATGGGGAACAAATATGAATAAGTTCTCCAACGAGCACCACGCCGTATACCTCGACGACGCCATACGGATTCTCCGCTCTGATGAAATTCCGGATGGAAGCATAGACTTAGTTTTCGCTGACCCTCCGTATAACATAGGCAAGAACTTCAACGGCTTCACCGATAAATGGCCCAATGAAGCGGTCTATATAGAGTGGGTAACACAATGGCTTGACCTTTGCTTACGGAAGCTCAAACCATCGGGCAGTATGTATTTGATGTGTGCCACGCAGTGCTTTGCTCAAATTGATCTCCTCTTGCGCCAGCGATTGACGATACGCTCACGAATAGTCTGGCATTATGATAGCTCAGGCGTTCAGGCGAAGCATCATTTTGGCTCCCTATGGGAACCAATATTCCACTGCGTGATGAATCCCACTCGCTACACATTCAACGCTAATGATATTCTGGTTGAAGCAAAGACCGGCGCGAAACGCAAGTTAATCGACTATCGCAAACTAACTCCCACTCGTTACAACTCCAAGAAGGTCCCTGGCAATGCTTGGTACTTCCCCCGCGTGCGCTACCGAATGCCTGAATATGAGGAGCATCCGGCGCAAAAACCGTTGGCTTTGTTAGAACGCATCGTTTCAGCCAGCACAAACCCAGGAGATGTTGTTCTTGACCCGTTTGCAGGAACCTTTACTGCTGCCCATGCTGCCGGCATCCACAACCGTAAGAGCATCAGTATTGAGGTCAACGAGGATTATCTTAAGGTCGGGCTAAGACGCTTGGGATTGGCTACTGAATACAGGGGAGAGCGGCTCCGCCGCCCCCCCAAATCCTATGAGGAAAAGCATTCGGATGTCCCTCTCTTTCACCTCTAAGATTGTCGAAGAAATAGAACGCCAGTTTATCGGGTGTTGGCAACCAGCAAAAATGGGACACCTTGGGACCCGAGAGATCAGGGACCTGATTGAGGTCTAGCCAGCTCCCTTAGGGTCCTGTTGTGCCGTCTTCGCCGTTGGATTGTCTGGGCTTGCACCTCCTTCCTCCGTCGTAGAATCTCCTCTCTTCTGCCCCGTAGCACATCCGAAGGTGTCACGTTGCCCAGGGCCTTGTGGTAGCGCCGGTAATTGTAGTAGCTGACGAAGGCCACGATGGCCGCCTCCAGGTCGGAAGGCATCTCGTACGGCAGTTGGTTCACGTCACGCTTGAGGGTCTGGTGGTATCGCTCCAGCTTGCCGTTGGTCTGAGGGTGGAAGGGTGTTGCCAGTATGTGCTTGATTCCCACCATGCCCAGGTAGTCCCTGAAAGCCCGGGATACATAGCCGGGGCCGTTGTCGCTCAGCAGCCTGGTCCGGTCTTCTATCGGCACCTGGTCCATGCCAGTCCTGTCCACGGCCTCCTGGACCACTTCTATGAAGGAGTCGGAGGTCATGTCTCTCTGAAGCTTGTGGGCCAGAATGAACCGGGAGTAGTCGTCCATGACGGTGACCATGTAGTAGTAGCCCCAGCCCACCACCCTGAAGTAGGAGGCATCGGTGGCCCACATCTGGTGGGGGCCGGTGGTCTTGCGATGGTACTCCTTACCCGCAGCCAGCCGCATCTCAGGCCTCTTCACCAGCCCCTCCCTGCGCAGGATGCGGTAGACCGTAGACTCTGATACGGAGAAACCCATGTTGTCGGTGGTCCATGCGGCCAACTGCCGGCAGCTCAGGTCTGGCATATCCCTGGCTGCCGACAGAACGGAGTCGATCTCCTGGGAAGTCAGCTTGTTCCATGGGGGATTGCCGCCTCCCACGTCGTCCTCAAGTCCTTGCTGCTCCTTCCGCCTCAGCCACCGGTAGTAGGTGCTCCTGGGGACTCCCAGCTCACCCAGGGTCCTGCGTTTAGGGAGGCTGGAGGAAGCCACCTTGTCCAGCACCTCCGCCTTCTCTGCGCCACTCATCCGCCGATACCGCCGGCGCCCTGAGGCATGGGTATGGCCGTTTTTTTGAGACGATAGACCTCGAGGGACAGATCGGCGACCAGCTGCTTCAGCTCTCCGTTCTCTCGCTTTAGCAGATGGACCTCGTCCCGGGTGGCGTCTCGCACGCTGTCGCGGGTAAGCCTCTCCTTCCCCGCCTCCATGAACTCCTTGGTCCAGGAGTAGTAGGAGTGAGGTTTGATGCCCTCCCGCCGACACAGGTCACTCACGGTGGCCTCGCGGCGGAAGCCCTCCAGCACTATACGAATCTTCTCTTCCGGGGTGTACTTGCGCCTAGTAGCGGCCTTAACAGTTCTGACGAAGGACCTGGCCGCCTCTGTGCGTTCATCGGCGGCGGTTGCTTTACCTGTTTCTGTCTGGGACATATCAACTCCTCTATCTGAAGTACCCTACCTCATCCAGGGAGCTGACCTCACATCTCTCGGGTTTTTCTACCCCCTCTGTTGTCCCATTATCGCTGACGACCTACAGCCCTGGCGGCTTGCGCCTGCTCCGGGTCGTCCTCTACTAGATAGCGCACGTATAGATAGCGCACGAACACGTTGGTGTCGAGGGCTATCACGATTCACGTGCCGCGTCTGAGATAGCTCGTTCCATTTCGTCCAGAGTCACGGCTTGGCCCTCGTTCTTCAGCATACCGAACAGCCGGCTAATGGGCCGTACTGTCCTGATTCGTACTTCGCCGCCCTCGATGAAATAACGCACGCGGTCACCGGCTTCGACCGATAGGGCCTCTCGCACTGCCTTGGGCAATGTAGTCTGCCCCTTGGCAGTAATTCCTGACTCAAGCATGGCAATATCACTTCATGGATTACTTTTTTGCATAATGCCTACTGGTGATAGCATAACAAGGGAGTCAGTAATACCACAAGGGCGCATTGCCTCGAGGTAGCGGTTCGGGCTTGATAAGGTGACTCACTACCGTCACTCCGGCGTTATCAGTAATGACCGAGTCGTAGGGCCGGACTAATACTTTAACTGTGAACACTTACTCTCAACAGCATCTATTACCGAAGTAGACGCCCCTCTGATACAATAACCCCAGCCAATTGCTACATTACTGGAGGGTTTCTATGCCGGTGCATTTCGATGGTGAAGTCCGCATCAACAAGATCAACATGGGACCTTATGACAACAACGGCTACATCGTGGTCTGCCCCGAAACCAACGAAGGTATCATTATCGACACCCCCGCCGAACCGGAAAAGCTGCTGAACGAAATAGGCGGTGCCAAAATCGGACATATACTGATTACTCACAATCATCAGGACCACCTGTTGGGGTTCAACGAAATCACCGGAGGCGTCGACGCCCCGGTAGGGATAGGGGCCAGCGACGCCGGAGCGCTCCCGAGACCCCCGGAAATCAACCTGAAGGACGGCGACGTAATCAAGTTCGGAAACCGGGAGATGCACGTCTTGGGCACCCCCGGCCACACCGACGGCGCCATGTGCTTGCTCGTGGGAAAGCACCTGTTTTCCGGCGATACTTTGTTTCCCGGAGGACCCGGCAAGACCCGCAGCCCCGAGGCATTACAGCAAATTATCGACAGCATCAGCAGCAAACTACTTGCTCTTTCCGACGACACTACCGTTTATCCTGGACACGGCCTGGATACCTCCATCGGCGACGCCCGCAGCGAGTATCAAGGTTTCGCCTCCCGCACCCATCAGCCGGGGCTTTTCGGCGACGTATCTTGGTCCATGTGACCCTCTCGCGCGCCTTGCCAAGTAATACCCTCGAGGGCAGTAGCTTCTCCGGGAAGCCAGCGGCTTCCCGGAGAAGCTACTCCGGAATCTGACAGTGAGTTGAACATGTACCAGCGTTCCCTCTTGGATAACGGTCTCCGGGTGTTGACCTCCACCATGCCCCACACCAGGTCGGTGTCCATGGTCATATGCGTCGGCGCCGGGTCCAGGTATGAGTCGGCGGACCTAGCCGGAATCTCTCATTTCCTCGAGCACCTTCCTTTCAAGGGGACCAAGCGATGGCCCACCGCCAGAGAGGTGAGCGAAGCCATCGAGGGCGTCGGCGGGATGATGAACGCCAGCACCGACCGGGAAATGACCTCGTTTTGGTGCAAGGTAGCTCAGCCCCACTTTCACTCGGCCTTTCCGGTCCTGCTGGACATGCTCCTCCACCCCATCCTCGACCCCGGCGAGTTGGAGAAAGAGCGGGAAGTCATTCAAGAAGAACTGCGGATGACCAACGATCACCCTACCTACAAGGTCGACCTTCTGATCGACGAAGCTCTGTGGCCCGACCAAGCTATGGGCCGGGACGTGGGCGGCACGCCGGAATCGGTGAGCGCCATTTCCCGGGAGAACATTCTGGAATACATGCACTACCAGTACAATCCGGGAAACACGGTGATAGCCGTCGCCGGCAATATTTCCCACGAGGAAGTGCTGGAGGCAGCGGCGGAGGCATCCAAGGACTGGGAGTCCCGGACGCCTATGGAATGGGAACCCGTCAGCTACGGTGGGGACGGTCCAGTGGTGCGGATGGAGCAACGGCGCACCGATCAGACCCACTTCTGCCTTGGACTGCCGGGCCTTTCCTTGGAGGACCCCGACCGGTTCAACCTGGCCATCCTCAATGTCATGTTGGGCGACGGCATGAGCAGCCGTTTGTTCTTGAATCTGCGGGAAAGCCAGGGTTTGGCTTATGACGTCAATAGCTCCACCAGCCACTTTCGGGACTGCGGCTCCTTGGTTGTCTACTGCGGCGTAGAGCCTCGGAAAAGCCGGGAGGCCGTCCGAGCCGTCGTCGGAGAGCTTCAGGAGTTGCAAGAGGAGGCGCCGCCGCAAGAGCTGGTCAAAGCCAAGGAGTATACCAAAGGCCGTGTGCTGCTGAGGCTGGAAGATACCCGCGCCGTGGCCTCATGGTTGGCGTCCCAAGAGCTTTTGCTGGGAAGGGTGGCCACACCGGATGAGACCGTGGGTCAAATCGACGCTGTCACCGCGCCGGACGTTGCGCGAGTGGCCCAAGACCTGTTCGAAAAGGACCGGCTAAGACTGGCCCTCGTGGGGCCGCACCGCAGCGACAAGTCCTTCCTCAAGCTTTTGCGATAAGAGTGCTATTGGTAAGAACACCAACCGGGCCCTGCTAAGAACACCCGCCGGCCTAGGCTTTTATCGTTTGGTGATGTACCTGCGGCTTGATTTGCGCCGGGTGATCGACCCTCACAACGCCGAGGCGTCGAACTCCTCGACAACCGGGTTGCACAGCACTCCAATCTCCGGAATGTCTACCTCCACCTCGTCACTGGGTTTCATGGCTGTGGTAACGCCGGTAGACCCGGAGTAGACCAAGTCTCCGGGATGTAGGGTCACCTGCTGGCTGATGTAGCTTACGATCTCCGAAAAAGTGAACAACATGTCTTTGGTGTGTCCCCGTTGCACCTCTTCGCCGTTTAACCTGACTATCATTTCCAGTTGCTGAGGGTCGATGTCCGTCTCGATCCACGGGCCCACCGGAGCGAAGGTATCGGCGCCCTTCGCCCGCCAAAAAGTCCAGTCTTCGTTCTGCCAGGTACGGTCGCTCACGTCGTTCCCGCAGGTATAGCCCAAAATGAAACGGCGGGCTTCCACCGGGGACACCCTCCGGCACATCTTGCTGATCACCGCCACCGCTTCCCCCTCGTAGTGTACTTCACCCTGGGAATCCCTGGGGATGATGATGGGGTCTTGGTGGCCGGTCAACGACCCTCGGGCTTTCACCCAAGGCTCCGGGTGCTCCGGCGTTGGAGGCCCCTTGTCCCCGTTTTTGAACAGGGACGCCGCGAACTCTTGGTGCGATGCGAAGTTTAGCCCCGGCCCCCACATCTCGGTAGGCTCGGTGGGGGCTAAGAGCTTCACGTCTTTCAGTGGATGATAAGTATCGGTCATTCGGAACCGGGTGTAGATGCTCCCTCTGATTTCTATGATCTCCTCCCCCTTTACCACTCCGTAGGCCACCCTTCTGCCCGCTCGAAAACGTGCTATCTTCATCTCGCCTATCCTCCCCGAAGTGCTAACCGGGGGTGTTCGCTGGCGATTTTACCCGTTCCTGAGGCTGGCCGCAAGGCAAATTTGAAGATTTTGAAAGTTGTCGAGAGACTCCCCGGCGCTTAGAATACCTTCGGCGGGGACAGCCGGCGGCACCCCCCCTGTCCCCTAGAACACCGGACTCAAAGGCAAAGCTGCGAGGACGGCCGATGAAAATAGGATTCTTTATCAACGCCCAATACCGGCTGGATGAGTCGATGCCGCAAAGGATTCTGGACAGCGTCGAGCTGGTTAAAGCGTGCCGGGAAGCGGGCTTCGACCTGATCTGCGCCGGGCAGCACTACCTTTCCCACCCGTACCAGATGAGCGCAATCTTTCCTCTCCTAGCGAGAATGTCGGCGGAGGCCGGCGACATGGAAATTGCGACGGCGATCGTGTTGCTCCCTCTTCACAACCCCGTGGACATAGCCGAGAACGTGGCTACTATGGACGCCATCTGCGGCGGCCGGTTCATTTTCGGCATCGGCTTGGGCTATCGGGATGAAGAGTACGCCGCTTTCGGAGTGGGCCCGGGGGAGAGAGTTGGGCGAATGCGGGAGGCCTTGGACTTGATAAAGCTGTTGTGGACCGAAGAAGAAGTGGAATTCAATGGCAAATACTACCGGACGCCTCGCATCAAGCCGGCTACCAGACCGGTCCAAAAACCGTATCCGCCTATTTGGGTAGCGGCCAATAATGACGGCGCCATCCGGCGCGCCGCTCGTTGGGGCTACCCGTGGCTAATCAACCCTCACGCCACGGTACCGGTGGTCGCCGCCCAGTTTCGAGATTATCGCGAGACTTTGGCCAGGGCCGGCCATCCGCCGCCCCAAGCCTTGCCCATGATGCGAGAGTTGTACATTGCTGAAGACCGGGAGACCGCTTACTTGGAAAGCCAACCTTATCTGGAAAGCAAATACGCGGCCTATGCCTCATGGGGGCAGGACAAGGCGCTGCCCGGAAACGAGAGCTTCTCCGTTCCCTACCAAGACTTGGCCCGGGACCGGTTCCTGCTGGGCGCTGCCGACGACGTGGCCCAAGAGATGCTGCGCTATCGTGACGAGTTGGGCGTCAACTACTTGATTTTCCGGATGCAGTGGCCTGGCATGGGGCTGGATCAGACCCTCCGGCAGATAGAGCTATTGGGACGAGAAGTCCTCCCCAAGGTCAAGTCCTCGTAATTGTTCAGAGTTGGTGAAAGCACTGATACCGGACCGCTCATCCTGGGCTCAGCACAGCGGGGTCAAAGGACCGATTCCCGTCACGTCTGAACAGATACAAGTCCTCCGCTTGACTCTCCAATCGGGGCAAGTATAAGCTACCCAAGCAGCAAGCGAATCAAGCCCTGAGCCAAGGAATCGGGCCGTCTCCCTCCCTGGTTGGGCTTCCCGGAGCAAGTATGCCCCTGCCGGCAAACCTCACCGGAAGCGAGTTGAAATTCTCCGTTTTCGGCGCGGCCCGCTGAAATAGGCTTGGTACCGCCAGGCGACATCGGCGCGGCCCCGATCTGGGTGGGTGTATATGCCGCTTTCGCCCTGACCCTCTTGGCCTCAGGCTACCTGTTCTACCACCGCGTCTTCCGCCTAATCAGTCAAGGTAAGAAAGTTAGCCGGTTCGACCACCCCTTCCTACGCCTCAAAGGGGCCTTGGTCATTGTCTTGGCGCAACGGCGCGTCCTCCAGAGAGTACCCGCAAGGGACTGGGCCGGCATAGGCCATGCCACCATCTTTTGGGGCTTCCTCTCCTTCACCTTGAGCTACGTGATTTTCGTATTCGGCGGTTCCGTTTGGGAGCCTTTTCCAGAGAAGCTACTGACGGAAACCGGCGTGCGGGTCTACAGCCGCTACCTGGACATATTGGCCGCGGTCTTACTGGTAACGTTAATTTGGGCGCTGCTCCGGCGTTGGGCGGTCAGGCCCCATCGCCTCAGCTTCGACCTGACCCGCAATGTCGACTCGGTGGTAATCGTCGCCCTAATCGCCGGGCTGATGGCTTCCACTCTTCTGACCCATGCCTTCTACGCCGCCCAAGGAGGCGCGGGGCCGGAGGGGGACGTGTTCATCGGAGGGTGGATCGGCGACCGGTTCATCGGTATGGGTTTGGGAGAAGGGGCCGCTAACGCTCTGCACAGCACCTTCTGGTGGGTACACTTGGCTATCATCCTGGGATTTGCTATTTACATCCCGTTCTCCAAGCACATGCACATGGTGGCCGCGCCCCTCAACGCCTTCTTCCGCTCCCTCGAGCCCCGGGGCGTCTTGGAACCTATAGACTTGGAAAACACGGAGCGGTTCGGCGCCGGGAGGGTCCAAGACTTTACCTGGAAGCAGTTGCTCGACGGCTATGCTTGCGCCGTTTGCGGCCGGTGTACCGACGCTTGCCCCGCTAATGCTACCGGAAAGGTCCTGTCGCCAATGCACGTCGTGGAGAATTTGAAGGACCACATGGTGGACATCGGGCACCAAGGGCCCCGAGACCCCGAACACGTCGAGCCAATCCCCATCATCGGGAATGCCGTCCCCGAGCAAGCCGTTTGGGACTGCGTGTCGTGCGGCGCGTGCATGGAAGAATGCCCCGTGGTGGTGGAGCACGTGCCCACTATAATGGACATGCGCCGGAATCTGGTGCTGGAGGAGTCCAAAGTACCGGACACCGCCATGACCGCCCTGCTCAGCCTGGAGCAGCGCGGTCATCCCTGGCGAGGCACCCAATACGCCCGCACCGACTGGGCTGAAGGCCTGGGCGTGCCCACTTTGGCGGAGAAACCGGACGCCGAGGTGCTCTTCTGGGTCGGCTGCACCGGGGCATTGGAGCAACGCAGCCAAGGGGTTGCTAGATCCATGGCAAAGGTGCTGAAGCGGGCCGGAGTGGACTTCGCCATTTTGGGAGAAGAGGAGACTTGCACCGGAGACCCGGCCCGGCGCATGGGGAACGAGTACCTCTACCAGGTACTAGCCCGGCAAAATATTGAGACGCTGACCGGCTATAACGTTAGAAAAATCGTTACGATTTGCCCTCACTGCTTCAACACCATGCGAAACGAATATCCCCAGTTCGGCGGCAATTTTGAAGTCTTGCACTACAGCCAGTTCATCGATGATTTGATCGGGCAAGGCAAGCTCAAGCCGGTGAATGCGGTTAACACCACCGTGGCCTATCACGACTCATGCTTCTTGGGCCGCCACAATAACGTTTACGACCCACCCAGAAACATCGCGAGGGCCATTCCCGGATTGAAGCTGGTGGAAATGACTCCGAGGTGCCGAGAGCGCGGCTTCTGCTGTGGCGCCGGCGGGGGGCACTTGTGGATCGAGGAAAGTCAGGGGACCCGGATCAATCACCGGCGGACCGAGCATTTCCTGGAAACCCAGGCCGACACGGTTGCGGTCTCTTGCCCTTACTGCTTGCAGATGCTAAGCGAGGGTATACAAGCCAAGGGCTTGGATGGTGAGAAGCAGTGCCGCGACGTGCTGGAGATTTTGGCCGACAGCCTGGAATGACCATGAGAGGCCGACTTATGCCTGCCGGCCTAATCGATCCCAACAAACCATCGGGCCCATGGCCGGAAAGAATAGGTTGAAGTAAGATGCCAGGTGAAGAGATTACCGTCGCTCAGCTATGCGGCAAGTGCAACGCTCAACTCAGCACCTTTTCGGTGAAGAAGGACAATTTGATGCTCACTTCTAAAGAGAGCATCTGGTGTCCTCACTGCGGGCAAGAGACTCCCGAGGTCCGGGATATTGCCGGCCGCCTCGACGCCATACGGAAAGAAGTGGCAGGTTACCCCAAGGCCACCCCGGCCCAAAGACCTCACTCCCCGGCCGGTAATTCCAAATTATGAATGGCAATGCCCGTTGCCGTGGGTCGAGGGGGGCACGTCCAATGCCGGGTTCTGATCGAAGAACCCAACGGGCTTTAACCTAAACCCGGTGTATTCCACCGGCATTACCGGCCAGTCCTCAGGCCGGGGCGAGTGGTTCGCGCCGAAGGTATACCACACGACAATGTCAGTGTTTTCAACGCTCCGGTTGTTCTTGGTCCATTCCGGCAGGCCGGCCCCTCCGGGGTGCTGGTTCGGGTAGGGCCCGGCCGCGCCCATTTCCTTGGGACTGTACGGCGTCACCCACAGGTGCTTCCGCATGAACCCGGCCCGCTGGGAAACGCTGGCTTCCGGGTGAGCGAAAGGCAGAACGTTCTCCCCGGGCGTCAGCTTGTAGCTTACCGGCTGGCCCAACTGATTGCGCACCGATGAGTTGCTAACCAGCCAATACCTGCCTGCCAACGGGTCTACGATGCGCTGAGCTTCGGACTCCGTGGCCAGCAAAGTTGAATCGGTGAAGAAGGCGTTCCCTTGCGGGTTGTCCGGCCCCATGGGTTCGGCCTTGGTGTTTACCTCGTGGACCGAGTTCTTCAAGCCGTCAACGGTCATGTCCATTCGGACGTTGAAAATGTGCTGATGGTTGTGAGCGGCAAGCTGCGGCGCCACCAAGTTGCCGTACTTGGGTACCTCGCCCGGGGCCATCGCCGCGTTGTTTATTACGCCGGTCAGCTTCACCTGGAACTCGATGGACCCGTCCTGATAGAAGTACCAGAAAAAGCCGTACTCATAGTTGCCGACCGTGGCTATGAAAGACACTACAAGCCGCCGGGAACGGCGCACCTCGGTTTGTCCGGTCCGCCAGTCCACGTGCTTCCACAGAATGCCGAAGTCCTCCTCGTGCAAACACACCGCGTTGGGAATTTCCATCACCTCGCCGCGGCTGTCGTTCAAGATGGCGTCGAAGTAGTAGATCTCCCCCAGGCAGTCGCATCCCAGGGTCAAGGAGTTGGTTAGATTGCCGATTCCATACTCGCCCACGTCGAAAGCGTTCTTCCGATAGTTGCGTGGAAGAGGGTCCCCGTAGGGCACCACCATGTCGCCTAGGGACGCCCGGTAGATTATGGGACGCTTTCGCCCTTGGTCCTCGTAGCTAACAGTGTGAAGAACCAGGCCCTCGCGGCCATTGAAGCCTACCCGGAAATTCCATTTTTGCCAGGATACCTCGTTCCCTTCCACGGTATAGCTGGGTCCTTCGGGCTGCACGATGTCCAGAGGCTTTAGGTCGGTGCGGAACTCCTTCACGAATTCCGCGGCGTAGTTGCCCGGGTTCGGGGGCAGCGGTACCACGCCATGGTCCTCTACCCGGAGCACTTTCATTCTATTGAGATCGACCACGGGGATTACGCCTTCGATGGGCCGTGCGTAGCCGTTGTCCGTGGGGCTGGAGCGGAGCCAGCAGCGAGCGAAGGACAGCCGCACGCCCTGTTCGTACTCAGCCCCGAAGTTGCCCGCCGACCAAGGGTCTACCATGACCAGGTCGATGTCGGTAATCCCCCGTTTTTCCAACGCGGCCCGAAACCCGGAGTCTTCTTTGACGGCAAGCTCACACTCGTAGAACTCGTCCAAGGTTATTCGGGGCTGCACCCCGGGAATATGCTCCCACGACAGCACTCTGTCCTCGCTCAGGGAGACTGTGACCTCGTAAACGGCCCCGGTCTCATTGTCGAACAGGGCGATGAACGCCTCCCGGCTGGCCGTACCGCCGTCCTCAAGACCCAAAACCAACTCTTTGGGCGGCTCGTTCAGTGCTATGGACTCGAACCGGGTCTTTAGTCCAAGGCTGCGCTCGGCCAAGAGTATGGCTTTCGCTTTCTCGATCTCCGCGGCGCTCAGAGGGTCCAAGGGATGGCTGCCGTTGGTCGGGGAAGAAGGCGCTTCCATGGACGTTTGACGGGAATTTTCCCGGGACTCTTGCTTGGATTCTTGCGCGGTGGCCATGTTCAAACTCCTTCTTCCGGCTCTCTTCGGGACACCCGCTTGTTACCGCAGAGGCAGGGGGGAATCAGACAAGCCCAGGGTGAGCGGGCGCCGGTAGCCGCCAACTCATCCTGAGCTTGTGAAAGGATGGGTCTTTACAGGGATATTTTATGGATCCTTCTGGGGACGCTTCTAGGAATGGCAATGCCCGTTGCCGTTGGCCGATGGGGGTACGTCCAAGGCCGGGTTCTGGTCGAAGAACCCCACCGGCTTCAGGCTGAAGCCGGTGTATTCCACCGGCATGACCGGCCAGTCCTCGGGCCTCGGCACGTGATTGACGCCGAAGGTGTACCAGACCACCACGTCCGTGTTTTCGACACTCCGGTTCCCGCTGGTGTATTTGGGCAGCCCTTCCCCTCCCGGGTGCTGGTAGGGATAAGGCCCGGTGGCGCTCAGTTCCTCGGGGTGGTACGGCGTTACCCAAAGGTTCTTGCGCATGAAACCGGCCCGCTTGGAGACGCTGGCCTCAGGGTGGGCGAAGGGAAGCATGTTGTCGCCCGGCTTCAGCTTATAGGACACCGGCCGGCCCAACTGGTTTACGGAGGAAGGATTGGTGATCAGCCAGTACCGGTCGGCAAAGGGGTCTACGGTGCGTTGGGCCTCCGACTCCGTTGCCAGCAGCGTAGATTCGGTGAAGAAAGCGTTCCCTTGGGGGTTGTCCGGACCCATTGGCTCGGCCTTGGTATTGACTTCATACACCGAGTTCCTCATGCCGTCGACGCTCATGTCCAAGCGGACGTTGAAGAAGTGCTGGTGGATATGGGCGCCCATCTGCGGGGCTATCATCGTGCCGTACTTAGGCGTTTCGCCCGGGGCCACCGCAAAGTTATTCACCACACCGGTTAGCTTCGACTGGAACTCGATGGACCCGTCCTGGTAGAAGTACCAGAAGAAGCCGTACTCATAGTTGCCGGCGGTAGCAATGAAAGATATGACCAAACGCCTCGAGCGGCGGACCTCCGCCTGCCCGGTGCGCCAGTCCACGTGTTTCCACAGGATGCCGAAGTCCTCTTCGTGCAAGCAGATGGCGTTTGGTATAGTCCTGGTCCCGCCCTCGCTGTCGTTCAGCACTGCGTCGAAGTAGTAGATCTCGCCCAGACAGTCGCACCCCAAGGCCAAAGAGTTGGTCAGATTGCCGATGCCTACTTCACCCACGTCGAAGGCGTTCTTGCGGAAGTTCTGGGGGAGGGGGTCGGCGTAGGGGACGGTCAACTCGGTCAAAGCGGCCCGGTAGATGATCGGGCGTTTTCGTCCTTGGTCTTCGTAGCTGATGGTATGAAGAACGAGGCCCTCGCGCCCGGTAAAGCCAACCCGGAAGTTCCACTTCTGCCAGGATACTTCATTGCCTTCGACCTCGTAGCTGGGGCCTTCGGGCTGCACGATGTCCAAGGGCTTGAGGTCGGTCCGGAAATCCTTGATGAATTCCGCGGCATAGTTGCCCGAATTGGGCGGCATCGGTACGATGCCGTAGTCTTCCACCCGCAAAACCTTCATTTTGTTGAGGTCGACCACCGTAATGACCCCTTCGATGGGGCGGGCGTAGCCGTTGTCCGTTGGGCTGGCGCGGAGCCAAGATCGGGCGAATACCAGGCGCACTCCCTTTTCCTCTTCCACGCCGTAGTTGCCGGCGGGCCACGGGTCAACCATCACTAGGTCGAAGTCGGATATGCCCCGTTTTGCTAGAGCGGCTTGGAACTCGGGGCTCTCCTTGACCGCCCGCTCGCAATCGAAGGCCTCGCCCATCATTATCTTGGGCTGGAGTCCGGGGAGATGTTCGAAAGATTTTACTCTCTCTTCACTCAGCGAGACTACCGCCTCGTAGGTAGCTTCCGCATCGTTATCCAATAAAGATATGCGGGCGTCGCGGCTGCTCGGGTGCGCGCCGTTGAGACTGAGAACGTCGTCCTTACTGGGCTCGATCAGTACAACCGACTCGAAGCGGATCCTTTCGCCAAGACTACGTTCCTCGCGGAGTATGCTTATTGCCCTCTCGATCTCGGCCCCGCTCAAAGGATCGAGTGGGTGGCTTCCATTGGCCAGCGAGGACTTGGTTTCCTTGGGTTTTTGCACGGTAGCCATAGCTTAACTCCTTTTCCCGACCTCTTCTAAATCGCCGCGTGGCTGGTATTGGCCTCCGGAAAGCTTCGGCGCCACCAGCCTAGTATACATTGATAAAAAACGGCATTGCAACAAAAGGGCGTTGCTCGCGGTCAACCGGGGATAAAAAACGGCATTGCAACAAAACGGCGTTGCTCGTGGTCAATCGGGGATAAAAAACGGCATTGCAACAAAAGGGCGTTGCTCGTGGTCAATCGGGGACAAAAACGGCATTGCAACAGAAGGGCGTTGCTCGCGGCCAACCGGGGATAAAAAACGGCATTGCAACAAAAGGGCGTTGCTCGCGGCCAACCGGGGATAAAAAACGGCATTGCAACAAAAGGGCGTTGTTCGCGGTCAACCGGGGATAAAAAACGGCATTGACACCCCGGCCCGCCAACAATATTATGCACTCAATCAGGCCCCGGGTAGGAGGCGCCCTTTGTCCACTACGGATAAAATTGAGTTGGAGATTCTGTACTGTCAGGATTGAGGCCACGCTCTCCGCGCCGCCTGGATGGCGGGAGAAGCTTTAACCCGGGCCGGCGAGCATATCGCCAGCTTCAAGCTTACGCCGGGGCCCCATGGCAAATTCGACGTGATAATCGACGGGGACGTAGTGGCGGAGCATCGTCACGAGCCGGGCGCCCACGTCTTTCCCGACCTTCAGGATCTGATGAAGGCCATCAACAGCCGAATAGGTTGACCATGCCGGGGGAGCCGCCCGGGATTTCAATCGTCACCGAGAAGGGCGGCCCTTAGAGGGCTTGAGCGTAATCCAGATTCATCAGGTATTTACTGCCCTCCCCGGCACCGTCGACGATCACTACCTCATGGACACGGATGTCCTCGTGCTCCAACCGCTGCGTGACGCCGGTGGTTTCGACGGTTAGACCGGCGCGGGTCTTGAATTTCAGCCCGGAATCTACGTTATCCATTTCCGAGTAGCTCAACGAAATCTCCTCCAATCCACGGCGCCTCGGGCAGAGTTGCCAAATATTGTTTATCCCAAATCCGGGCCGCGCGTCACTTGCGGAATAACGCCGCCCTTTTCCAAAAGTCTACAAACGCAACCTGAGGGAGTCAAGACTCAGCGCCCGCGGGTAATCAACAATTCGCGTAATAGACGGTTCTTGCAGCCAACAATCAATGTGTACCAAGGCTCTTTCGTGCAGTCAATGATCAATATATATCAAGGCTCTTTCGTGCAGTCAATGATCAGTATATATCAAGGCTCTGAGAAGGCATCGAAAGTAATTCCGTTCCCAGTATACGCTGGCGCCGGTTACCTAGACGAAGAATCACGTGGCCGGGCAAAGGATTGTCAATGCGACCGGGCCGTCGCCTGGCATAGACCATCTTCCCGGTGTAGACCGTCTCCCATGAAGTAAACGGAGTGGGATTGGGCCCGCCCTCGGCGGGCCCAATCCCACTCTTTATCTACGGGGTGGGGCAACCCTGGCGTTATGCCTGCTCAGGGAGTAGGAACCTTGCGCGAGACGCTAACTACTACCGGAACGGTATTACTTCCGTTTCGTAGTCCAACAATACCAGGTCACCCCGGAACTTCTCCACGAAGGCCACCACCCGGGAAAGAATCTCATTGGCGTGGGCCGAATCGTTGCTTACGCAGCAGACCCCCAGGGTCAGCCTCTGCCACAGGTCATTGTCGTCAACCTCCGCCACGGAGACGTTATACTGGTTTCTAATCCTGGTAGTTAACGAGCGCGCCACTTGGCGTTTGGCTTTCAGATTTGTCGACTCCGGCAAATGGGCCATCAAACGGCAGACTCCAACGTGCAAACCATACCTCTCGCACCGGGCGGCTTGACCATGACGCAGCACAATTCGCGCCAAAATTCACAAATTCCTTGACTCTTTCCCCAAAACCCATTATAGATTATAGCCGTACCGGTTCGGAACGAGAGCATCGAGGGTCCGGCCCCCGGCCAATGTTAGCCAATCCAATGGGCAGGTTTTCCAAGCCGGGTATGGGATAGCCGGCGTAACCCCGTCGTCGTCCGATAGGGTCCGTCCTGGGGGAGGTAGAGTAAACCCGCGGTTGAACTGGGAAGGATGATAGGAAACTTGCCCGCTGGGTTAACTATTCGCCGGTTGGGAAGGCGCATTCAAACCAGGCCTTTGGAGTATAGAAGAACAAGCAGCGATGGCAGCTAGTCCCCTTACTCCGCAATACCACCGGTCCGAAGTCCCGGAAGTGGTCGTCACCCGGCTGCCCCAGTACGTCCGCATCCTCACGGTGCTATCCGACGAGGGCGCGGAGGTCGTTAGCTCGCAGCAACTGGGAGAAAAACTACAAGTAACTCCCGCTCAAATTAGAAAAGACCTAAGCTACTTCGGCCGGTTTGGAAAACAAGGCCGCGGGTACAGCGTTCGTCACTTGCTGGACCGGCTCAGGGACATCCTGAGCCTCAACGCATATTGGAATGTTGCCGTAGTCGGGGTTGGACGGTTGGGCCGGGCCATTATCAACTATCCCGGATTTACGCCCGACGGATTTCACTTGGTTGCGGCCTTCGACGCTAATCCGAAAGTGGTGGGACAACAGGTGGGCGACCTGAAGGTCTATGCCATGAGCGATCTGGAAGGGGTGGTTAGCAGCCAGGACATCAGCGTCGCCATCGTGGCCGTGCCCGTGGGGGACGCTCAAGACGTAATCGACCGGTTGGTTGGGAGCGGCATACGCGCCATCCTGAATTACGCCCCCACTTCGCCCCAAGTGCCCGAAGGGGTCAGACTTCGGAACATCGACCCGGTAATCGCCCTCCAGTCCATGACCTACTATCTGGGAGGGCCGCTTAACCTTTAGCCCCGGCCCGCCTCCCCGCCGACCGGCGAAATTCCGCCCCGGGCGCGCCGCCGCCGCGCCACGTTCAGCCGCACTTGGGCCCGGCGCACCGCCGCCACCGCCCTCTCCAACTGCATGTCGCTTTCTTGGCGGGATAGTCTTTCTTGGGCCCTCTCCATGGCGGTTTGGGCGCGGGCCTCGTCGATCTCTTCCGACCGCTCGCAAGCGTCGGCAAGGACCGTGACCTTATTCCCAATTACTTCCATGAATCCCCCGGTGACAACCATGAAAGTATCCGACCCATCTTTGCGTATCAAGATTTCTCCGGGTTGGAGCATGGTCATCAGCGGGGCATGGTGAGGTAGGATGCCCAACTGGCCGTCGGCGCCGGGCGCAACCAGCATTTCGACGTCGTCGCTGTAAATCCGCTGCTCAGCAGTAATTATTTCCAGGAGCATCGTGGCCATGGGTGTACCCGCTAAACCTCAGCCCGTATTCGCTCGGCCTTTTCCACAGCCTCTTCGATGGTGCCAACCATATAGAAGGCTTGCTCCGGCAAGTCGTCGTGCTGCCCGGCCAGTATTTCCGCGAATCCGCGCACCGTTTCCCGCACCGGAACGTACTTTCCCGACTGGTTGGTGAAGCTTTCGGCAACGAAGAAGGGCTGGGTCAAAAAACGTTGTATCTTCCGGGCCCGGAAAACCGTCAGCTTGTCCTCTTCGGAAAGCTCTTCGATGCCCAGGATAGCAATAATGTCTTGCAGGTCTTTATAACGCTGGAGCACCTGTTGAACTCCCCGGGCCAAGCGGTAGTGTTCCTCGCCCACGATGCGCGGCTCCAGTATCCTGGAGTAAGACGCCAAGGGGTCGACCGCGGGGTAAAGCCCTTGGGCCGACAGGGCCCGCTCCAAGGAGACTACCCCGTCCAGGTGGCCGAAGGTGGTTACGATGCCCGGGTCGGTGTAGTCGTCTGCCGGTACGTAGATTGCTTGGAAGGAGGTGATAGATCCCCTGGTGGTGGACGTAATCCGTTCTTGAAGCGCCCCCATTTCCGTGCTCAACGTTGGCTGGTACCCCACGGCGGAGGGCATCCGCCCCAGCAGCGCCGACACTTCCATACCTGCCAGGATGTAGCGGTAGATGTTGTCGATGAAGAGGAGCACGTCTTGGTTTTCCTCGTCTCGGAAGTACTCGGACATGGTGAGGCCGGTCAGGCCGATGCGGGCCCGCACCCCCGGCGTCTCGTTCATCTGGCCGAAGACGAGTACGGTACTGGAAAGAACGCCGGAAGCTTGCATTTCCTTCCAAAGGTCGTTGCCCTCCCGGGAGCGCTCGCCCACGCCCGCAAAGACGGAAACGCCTTGGTGTACGGCCCCGATGTTCCTGATGAGTTCCTGGATGATTACGGTTTTCCCGACCCCCGCGCCCCCGTAGGCCCCGATCTTGCCGCCCCTCATGAACGGCGTCATCAAGTCGAATACTTTGATGCCCGTTTCAAGAATGTCCACGCTGGGGTTCTGCTCGTCGAAACCCGGTGCGTCGCGGTGAATGGGCCAGTGTTGACCAACTTCCACCG
This sequence comes from Dehalococcoidia bacterium, assembly GCA_965197665.1. Lineage (GTDB taxonomy): Bacteria > Chloroflexota > Dehalococcoidia > Lucifugimonadales > UBA3495 > CBDANO01. Next base: position 183,677 of record CBDANO010000005.1, on the reverse strand, counting down.
GGCCAAGGTCGTCCAGCGGGGTGCCGGTAACGTCGAACAATCGCCCCAAGGTCTCGGGTCCCACGGGTACGGTGACCTTTTGGCTGGTGTCTACGGCGTCGACCCCGCGGCCCAGCCCGTCGGTGGACCCCAAGGCCAAGCATCGCACCCAGTTATTGCCGATGTGCTGCTGGACTTCCAGGACCAGTTTCGCCCCGCCGTTGTCCACGTCCAGGGCGTCAAACAGGTTGGGGAGTTCATCCGGCGCAAACTCTACGTCAACGACGGTGCCGATTACTTGTACAATCTTTCCGGTGCCCATAGCTTTCTCCTGTGGTGGTCAATGATCAAGGGCCGCTCAAGCCCCGCTTTAGTAAGCGTGGCATGAGTCCCGGCTTGCGTTATCCTTCCAGGGCTATTTGGCCGCCCACCAAGTCCAACAATTGGTTGGTGATGGTGTCCTGCCGCAGTTTGTTCATTACAAGGGTTAGGTCCTCAACCAACCCGGTGGCGTTGTCGGTGGCGTTCCGCATGGCGACCATCCGGGCGGACTGTTCGCTGGCGATTGACTCCAGCAGCCCGTGGTAAATTTCCATCTCGACGAACCGGGGCAGCAGGCTGCCCAAGACCATCACGTTGTCCGGCTCGTAGATGTAACCGACTCGCTCCGACGCCGTGAGTTCGGCCGGCGCGACCGGCAGCAGCTTTTCTATCGCCGGCTGCTGCGACATCAATGACACGTACCTGGAGTAGGCCAGGTATATCTCGTCCACGTCACCCTGGGTATAGGACTCGATCACTAGGTGGGAGATGGCTAGGATGTCGGCTAGGACCGGCCTCTCCGCCAAGTCGGTGAACACCGCCTTCACGTCCTGCCCGTACCGCACCATGAAGTCCCGGCCCTTCCGTCCCACCACGATGACCCGGGCCGGCGCCTGTTGGCCAAGGATGAACTGGGCCACACTCCGGTTTAGGTTGGCGTGCAAGCCGCCGCAAAGCCCCCGGTCCGGGCTGATGACCAAGATGCCGATTCTTTTCACTGGCCGCTCTTGCAGCAGGGGGGTGGCGGCGGTAGCCTCAACGTCCGGCTGGGCCGCCAAGTGAGCGATGACTTCCTGAATCTTCTCGGCGAAGGGGCGGCCGTCGATTACGGCCGTCTGGGCCCGCCGCATCTTGGACGCGGCGATTAACGACATGGCGTTGGTTACTTTGCCGGTGTTCTGCACGCTGCGAATGCGGCGGCGTATGTCTCTCTCGCTAGGCAACGCTAAATTCCCGCAAGACCCTTTCCAATCGCTCCCCCAAGCTCTTTACCCTCGGCCGTCATTTCCCAACCGTGTATTCGCGTCAACGAGGAGCAAATACTTGAAACCTGGCGCCAGAGGCCTAACTGCTGAAGGAAGCCTTGAAGTCGTTGATGGCTTGGGTCAGCTTGCTCTCCACTTCTTCGTTCAAATCCCGGGTTTCGGTTATGCTCTCCCCTATGTCGGGATGAGTGCTGGCCACGTAGCGCAGCAGTTGGTCTTGAAACTCGGCGCACCGGTCCAGAGGCAGGTCCTCGATGAGCCCGGCGTTGATTGCGAACAGAATAACCACCTCTTGTTCCAGCGAAAGGGGCTGGTATTGGGACTGCTTCAACACTTCGGTGGCCAACTGCCCGCGGGCTAGCTGGGCCCTGGTAGCGGCGTCCAAGTCGGCGGTGCCAAATTGAGCGAAAGTAGCGAGCTCCCGGTACTGGGCCAAGTCCAACCGCAGCCGGCCGGCCACCTTCCGGATTGCTCTGCTCTGGGCGGCGCCGCCAACCCGGGAGACGGATAGACCCACGTTGACCGCCGGGCGGATGCCCGAGTTGAACAACTCCGGCTCCAGGTATATCTGGCCGTCGGTGATGGATATCACGTTGGTAGGAATGTAGGCGGACACGTCTCCTGCCTGGGTCTCGATGATTGGCAGGGCGGTAATGGAGCCGCTGCCGTTCACTTCGTCTAGCTTGGCGGACCGCTCCAGGAGGCGGCTGTGCAAGTAGAATATATCGCCGGGGTACGCTTCGCGTCCGGCGGGGCGCCTTAGCAGCAAAGACATTTGCCGGTAAGCCCAAGCGTGCTTGGTGAGGTCGTCGTAGATGATCAGGACCTCCCTACCCTGGTCCATGAAAGCCTCAGCCATGGCGCAGCCGGAGTAGGGAGCGATGTATTGCAAAGGCGCCGAGTCGGAAGCCCCGGCGTTGACGATGATAGTGTGCCCCATAGCATCGTTCTCTTCCAGGGTAGTTACCACTTGGGCTACTTTACTCTGCTTCTGACCGATAGCTACGTAGATGCAAACCAGGTCTCCGCCCTTTTGATTGATGATGGTATCCAGAGCGATGGCGGTCTTGCCGGTGGACCGGTCTCCGATAATCAACTCCCGCTGGCCTCGCCCGATGGGGATCATGGAATCTATCGCCTTGATGCCCGTTTGAACCGGCGTATCCACCGATTGACGGGCTACGACGTTGGGAGCGATTCGTTCCACCGGCAGGGTGGCCGTCGTGTTCACCGGCCCCTTACCGTCCAAGGGACGCCCCATAGGGTCCACCACTCGGCCGACAAGCGCGTCTCCCACGGGCACCTCGATGATCCGGCCGGTGGACCTTACCCGGTCGCCTTCCTTCACCGCATTGGGGTCTCCCAGAATCGCGGCCCCCACCAAGTCGGCTTCCAGGTTCAGCGCCAAACCCAGAATATCGTTGCCGAAGTCCAGCAACTCGTTGGACCGGACGCCTTGTAGCCCCTGGATGCTGGCAATGCCGTCTCCAACCTGCACCACGGTACCCACGTCCACTAGGGTCAAATCGCCGCCGAATTCTTCGATCTGGCGTTTGATTAGTGAAACTATTTCCTGTCCTCTAATCGCCATCCAAGCCTCTCCTTAAATTATCCCCGGCCTCATCGAGATTGCTAAGAGGCCCTTCACCCTCAGCGTGTTGAAAGACCTGCCCCAAGCTGCTTTTGGCAGTTGCTCCGAGGGTCAGGAGCTCGTGACAACCTCGGAACGCACTCGGTTGCGCAGCGCGGCCAACCGGGACCGGGTGCTGCCGTCCAGCAGTCGGTCTCCGATCTGAATGACTACCCCTCCCAAGATGGACTCGTCCACGTCGGTGGATACGAGTATTTCTTTTTTCACCAAATTGGAGAGGAACTGGGTAATCCGGTCCAACTCGCTCTGTTCCAGCGGCACCGCGGAGGTCACCTGCACCCGTTGCCGGCCCAAGTGGTCGTCCAAGAGACCGCCGTAAGCGGTCCGCAGTTCATGCACAGCGTCCACCAAGCCGTTGCTGACCAGCAAGTATACGAGATTGCGAATCAGCGGATGAACGTCCCCAAGCACAGCGTCGATGGCGCTGGCCTTGTTCTTCATGGGGACATCGGCGTGCTTGAGCAGGGCTTTGAACTCGGGGTCTTGGAGCACCCCGTCCAAGAACTCCAACTGGCCGTCCCACTGGTCAAGCTGGTCCTGCTCCAGGGCCAACTCGAATATTGCTTGGGCGTGTCGTTTGCCGGAGACCCTCTGAGCCATCGGCTCCTATCTCCTCGGACCGCGCGACGCCTGTTCCCCTTCCTCCAACACCTGGACAATGAGCTCCTCGTGAGCCTGCCGGTCCAGAGACCGGCGGATCACTCGTTCGGCGGCAGTAATTGCCAAGTCGCCGAAGTTGGTCCGAACTTCTTGAATAGCAGCGTCCCGCTCCCGCTGGATGTCGGACCGCGCCCGCTCCACGAAAGCCTCCGCTTCTTGCCTGGCCCGGTCCATCTCCTCCCCGCGGTACCGTTCCACAGCCTCTCTGGCTTGGTCCATTAGCCTCTGGCCGTCGCGGCGCGCTTCATTGAGCTGCTCCTCGATGGCTTCGCGGGAACTGGAGGCCTCTTCGCGGGCCCGGTCCGCGGCTTCCAGGCTTTCCTTGATCCGCTCCGACCGCTGGTCCAACACCCGCAACAGGGGCTTGTAAGCGAACACGCCCAAGATGCCTAACAAGATTACGAAGTTGATCAAGTAGGCGATCAGGCTCCAAAGGTTGATCCCCAGATCTGTGATTCCTAATAACGTCATGTCAGACCACGAAGAGCAAAATTACCGCCACAATCAACGCGTAGATGCCGAGAGCCTCGGCGAAGGCGATTGCCAGGATCATGTTCGTGGTGATAGACCCGGCGGCCTCTGGATTGCGCCCAATAGCTCCCATGGCGCCGGACCCCAGAATGCCGATGCCGATGCCGGGACCTAGCACGCCCAATCCGATGGCTATCCCGGCTCCGATGAATTTGGCCGCCTCCCCGGTGAACCCCTGTAAAAGGACCAGATCCATGTCAGTTTATCCTCCTAGCGACTTTCCGATTCTTTGGTTAGATTAGCTGGGGTCAGATTAGCTGCTCCACCAGTGCTTGCTCAATGCTGCTCGCGCCGCACCGCCACGGACAGGAACACCACGGTGAGGCTGGCGAATATCACGGCCTGAATCAACCCGACCAACAACTCCAAGCCGAACACGAACTGGGTGGCTACGAAGGGAACGAGGAAGGTGATCATCACCACCAGTATCTCTCCGGCAGTCATGTTCCCAAACAACCGGAAAGTGAAGCTCACCACTCGGACCAGCTCGCTGACCCCCTCCAAAAACCCCACGAAAACGTCGATTAGCCCAGTCGGCCGCCCTCGTAACAGGTTGCCTACCGCGAAAAACTTCTTGAAGTAGCCGAGACCGTGGGCGCGTAGGCCCCAATACTCCACGAAAACGAAGGACACCAAGGCCAGCGCCAGCGGCATGTTCAGGTCGGTGCCGGCGGACCGCAACAAGTGGGCCTTGATCACGCCTCCATCCAGGAAGCCTAGGAACTGGTAGAAAGGAAGCAACGCCAGCCAAGCGTTGAAAAGCACGAAGAAGAATATCGTGGCTACTACTGGGAAAGCTTTCCTCCCCATTTCGGGGCCGACCACGCTGGTACAGAAGCCCAACACTCCCTCGAACAAGGCTTCCACCAAACCTTGAAGACGGCTGGGAATGATACTCTTCTTGCGGACGGCCAAAACGAAGAACAGAATAATGACGGCGGTGGAAAACCAAGCGGAAATGAGGGTATTGGTTACCGCGAATTTGTTGGCGCTCAGAGGAGTAGCGTGGGCTTCTCCGCCGTTATCCTTGGCCTCGCCGTGGTCGTCGGCCGAGGGGGTCAAGCCCAAGTGCTTGTCTCGAGTCGAGGCGGGAAAAACGGGTTGGGGCGCCAAGTGGATTTCCGGTTTATCCAGCAGCTGGTCGGTCCCGAACATGGCCGAGCCAACAGCCCCGAAGATGAAACCAACCACCAATAGCACCAGCAAGGCAAGGCCGGTCCCCAAGAGCAGCCTTCTCGCCAGAGCGCCAGACGGCACTAGTTTTTCCTCCCCTTTCCGGGTCCGTTCTCGCGGTTGCTGCCGTAGAGGACCGGTAGGACCAGCTTGTAAGCGCCCCAGAACGCTACGACGCTACCCAACACCGTACCCAGTATTGTAAACAGGACTGAGGTGCCTACTAGCTTATCTAGACCGAGGCCTCCGAGGACGCCTAACACTACGCAGGCGGCAATATACCAGCCCAGCCCAGATAAACGGAGAGCTACGACCCACCAGTTCATCCCCTCGCCAAACCTGGTGAATAATATCACTATGATTTTGCAAAGTCAATTTGAGTCCGAAGCTACCGGTTCCGAAGCCGCCCTCACTAAAAAAAGCCCCGGCGACTGGGTTGCCGGGGCCTGATTTGCCGCGTCGGCAAATAGCCGGTCCGCTATTTCTTGGGCTGGTCTTTGCCGAAGTCCTCCAAGTCCAGGGAGCCGATGAAGTCGGTGAAGGCGGACATCCGTCGGAGCTCTTCTTCCTTTACTTCGGCCGGTTTTTCCGCAACCGAGTCCTCTGCTCCTTCAGACCCAATGGGCTTCCCGGTTTCCTTATCTAGCAATATGCCGGCTCGGTCCAGCACGGACTCCTCGACGTATATCGGCACTTGGACCCGGACGGCGAGGGCTACCGCGTCGCTGGGCCGGCAGTCAATCTCCTCGGTGGACCCGTTGGCTTGTATGTGTATTTTGGCGTAAAAGGTGTCATTCTGCAGGTCGCTTACCAAGATGTGCAGTACCGACCCGCCCAAGGCGCTTATAACGGCCCGCAACAGGTCATGGGTGAGGGGACGGGGCACAGATAGGTCTTGCAGCTTGACGGCGATTGCGTCCGCTTCCGCAGGGCCGATCCAGATAGGCAGGTACCTATCGGCGTCCTTCTCTTTCAGTATGACTACCCGCTGGTAGTTCATCGGACTGACCCGAATGCTGTCTATCGTCATCTCCAGCATGCGACTTGCCTCCGCGCTTTACCCTCGGCCTCGAAAAATTGTATGCCCCCGCCAAATTCAATGTCAACCCAACGAGCTTTTACGTCAGGGCAATCGCATTGGAAGTTATGCCTTCGTCTCTCCGGCGAAAGCCGGAGTCCAGGGGCCACTGCGTGGCCGATTACCGTGACAAAATCGGCGGGTTCGGGTTCTAGATTCCCGCGAAAGCGGGAATGACGAGGTTGCTCTAATCCAAATGCGATTGCCCAACTTTCACCGGCGCGCTCCGGATTTTTCGCCGCCGTCCAAGGCAGATCGCAGCAATAGCCGGCTATCAACCCGGCGTGCAAGTTCGGCGGGTTGGAAAAGGGATTGCCAATGCAACAGCATGGTGTCATATCGCCCGGCTTCGCAGAGAAAGTTGGGGTGTGCCGGCCCGCCGTCGGCGGGCCGGCACACCCCAACTTTCTCTGGGGGTGGGGCAACCCAAGGGTTGTGCCCGGAAGAAACTTTCCCGTCGGGTTGATCAACCCGACGGGAAGCGATGGGGCGGAACGGAAGCTCTAGTCTTCTCTGGAGTACCCGTTGCTGGCGTTCTTGCCGACGTTGGCATTACTCGCTAGGGTCTCTATACCTTTGCGCACTGACCCGTTCAAGGCGCTGAGCTCTTGCTCCAAGGTTTTGAGAGTGCGCAGGGCGTATGCGTCGGCATCGGTGCGCCGGGACACTGCGGCGGCCTCGGACTGTTCCAGCAGCCGCGAAGCTCGCTGCTCAGCTTCCTTCAACGTCCCCTCGGCGCGGTGCTCCGCCGTCACCACCAGCTCGCTTGTGTTCAACCGCTCGCGGTAGTCATCCTCGGCCTGGGACTTGGTCCGCCGGGCATCCACTTGCGCCATATTGATGATGTGGTCCTTTTGAGACAGCATTTCTTCCGCCGCCCGCACCTCCTGCGGGACCACCAAGCGCATTTGGTCCACCAACTCCATTGCCCGCTTCTTGTCGATGATGACGTTCCCGCTCATTGGAACGGGTTTGCTGGTTTCGATCAGGGTCTCCAGTCGATCGACGATATTGATTATATCCATGGCGCGCTCCTTTTCCGGCCGGTCCGTCAGGACGCCGGCAACCCAAATTTTGTATATACCGCCTCAGCCACGTGGCGAGGGACCATGTTGGTGATGTCTCCGCCCAACCGGGCCACTTCTTTCAACAAGCTGGAGCTCACGAACATGTAGTTCTGGGAAGTCATAAAGAAGACCATGTCCAAGTCAGGCTCCAGTCTTCGGTTCATAAACGCCATGTCGAATTCGTACTCGAAGTCCGACCCGCTTCTCAGGCCCCGTACGATCACCTTCGCGTCGACCTGCTTGGCAAACCGGACGACCAATCCATCAAATTTAGTCACCTCCACGTTAGATAAATGTTCCACCGACTTGGAAAACAGGGCGACCCGCTCGTCCGCGTCGAACATGAGGTCTTTGGAAGGCGGGCCGTATACGGCGACGATGACTTTCTCGAACAAGGCGCCCGCCCGCGTTGCCACGTCAACGTGCCCCACGGTTACCGGGTCGAAGCTTCCCGGATAGACGCCCGTTACCACGGGCCACTCACCATTGTTGGTCTAGGAATCATCCTCTTCTCGCTCCCTCTCTCGCCGGAAAAACTCCACCAAGTTATCTCCATAGCGGCGCTGGGAATGCAGGCGCAAGCTTCCGTATTCCGGACCCAGGTTCAGAAATCGAGAGTGCCCCACAACTACCATCCCGCCGTTGGCCACTAGCCCCTTTTCCCCTCCGATTCGGTACATCACAGCGTCCAAGCGTTGCATCCCGTAGGGAGGGTCCAGCAACACTAGCCGGTAGGGGCCGCTCAACGCATCCAAACTCCGGTTGACATCCGAACAATGGACCCGGGCGGAGGAGCTGAAACCGGTGGATTCCGAGGTTGGACTGGATGACTTGGCATTGGCGGCGGTCCCGCTCTACGAAGTCCGCCCACGTCGCTCCCCTGCTTAAGGCCTCGATGCCCAGGCTGCCGGAGCCGGCAAAGAGGTCTAGCACCCTCTCCTGTTGATACAACTCTCCGCAGAGTATGTTAAAGATGGCCGCCCGAACTCGTTCGGTGGTAGCGCGCGTGCCCTTGGAGACGGCGCCCTTCAGCCGCTTACCCTTCGCCGTGCCGCCGACCACACGCATTGGCCTTGTAAGCATGTATTATACATAACGTCAACCAGCGCTTCTTAGCAAATGTAAAGTCGATTTCAAGCATTTTCGCCGAATTTTCTATCTGGCGTTCTATCTGATTTTCTATCCGGCGTATGGTCCAACGAGACCCAAAGACTCTAATGTCCGTATCCGATTCGGTTGACGCTCCCTATCCCCTATGCTAACATCCTGCCCAGCCTGGGACGGTATCTTGTGGTCGGTCCGCTGCGGCAGCGAGTAAAATAGACGGGTGACTAGCGTACAAAAGGAAACAAGTCTGGCATGAACCTGCGCCAACTGCTGGGCAGCCTCGCTCCCGACAGCGATACAGTCCTCACCCTGGGCGTGTTCGATGGAGTCCACATGGGCCACCGCCACCTTTTGAGGCGGTTGGTCCAACTGTCGGGGCCTTCTCTACTCCCCACTGTCCTCACCTTCAGCAATCACCCTGCTACCGTCCTTCGCCCCGGTACCCAAGTGGCCTACCTCACGACCTTGGACCAGAAAGTCCAGTTGCTTAGAGACCAAGGCGTCGAGTTGGTCATTACCCTGGACTTCACCCCCGAGTTGGCGATGATGGGCGCTCGTGACTTCGTTGCTACCCTCGTTGACAGCCTCCGGATGAGGGGTTTGGTGTTGGGGCCGGATACCGCCCTTGGCCGCAACCGCGAAGGCGACTATGAATTCCTGCGGCGGCAGGGCGAAGACTTGGGCTTCTGGATGGAGCCGGTGGAGCCCTTCTTAGCCGAGGGCGTCCCGGTCAAGAGCCGCCGGATTAGAGACGACATCGCCCGCGGCGACGTGGAGACCGGGGCTGCATTGCTAAACCGCAAATATTCCGTGGGCGGCCAAGTGGTCGTCGGCGACCGCCGCGGCAATCAACTGGGATTCCCCACAGCCAACTTGGATATCGACGACCGGTTGATGCTGCCCGGCGACGGCATATATGCAACCTGGGCGGTGATAGACGGCGTTCGATACCCTTCCGCCACCAGCATTGGGGTCCGGCCCACCTTCGGACTAACCGAGCGGTTGGTGGAGGTCTACGTCATTGACTTCGACCAAGACCTCTACGGTCAATGGGTCTCCGTCGAGTTTGTGGTCAAGCTCCGAGACCAAGAAAACTTCTCCAGTGTGGAGGAATTGGTCCGCCAGATCGAACAGGACGTAACCGCCAGCCGTCTCGCCTTGGCCCGGGATAGAGGCAGCCACGTTGCTTGATCAAGCGGCCTTGGACACGATTACCCGCCGCGGCGTCAGCGAAATAATTTCACTGGAAGAGTTTACCCGGCTGTTGCGGCGCGGTACGCCCTTGCGGTTGAAAATGGGTTTCGATCCCAGCCGCCCCGACATTCACTTGGGCCACGTGGTGGGGCTCCGCAAGCTGCGGCAACTCCAAGAGTTGGACCATCAAGTGATTCTAATCGTCGGCGACTGGACGGCCCAGATCGGCGACCCCAGCGGCCAGTCGGCCACCAGGCCCCTGCTGACCCACCAACAAGTCATCGACAACGCCGAGTCCTACTTGCGCCAGTTCTTCAAGGTGGTGGACAAGAGTAGGACCAAAGTGGTCTGGCAAAGCGAGTGGTTCGGAAAGTTCACCTTGGAAGACGTGATCCGGCTTACCAGCAAGTTCACGGTGGCCCAGTTCTTGGAACGCGACGACTTCGCCCTGCGCTTCAAGGAGCACCGGCCAATCGCCATCACCGAGCTCTTGTACCCGCTCCTCCAGGCTTACGACTCCGTAGTCATAGAGTCGGACGTAGAGTTCGGCGGCACCGACCAGAAGTTCAATCTGCTGGTAGGACGGGAGTTGCAAGCCATTATGGGCCAGCCCCGCCAGCAGTGCTTCTTGATGCCCATCCTGGTGGGCACCGACGGGTCGATGAAGATGAGCAAGAGCTTGGACAACTATGTCGGGGTGGAAGAGCCGCCCAATGAGATGTACGGCAAGGTCATGTCCCTTCCCGACAAGCTCATCGCCCCCTATTTCGAATATCTAACCGACCTCCCCGGCCCCGAATTGGAAGCCATGTCTCGAGACTTGAACTCCGAGGCCGTGAACCCGATGTCCCTCAAAAAGCGGTTGGCTCTGGAAATTACCGGCCAGTTCCATGACCGCAGCGCGGCCGAATCGGCCCAAGGCCATTTCGAACGGGTGGTGCAACGGCGGGACCTGCCTGACGAGATGCCCGAGTTCGACTTTTCCGGCTACCTAAGCGGGACCCAAGCTGCTGAGTCCCCGGAAAAATCCGGCCAAAGCGCGGGTTCCTCGGGACCTTCGCTGTCACTGTTGCTGGCGGCGGCCGGCTTGGCCTCCAGCAACGCCGAGGCCAAGCGCCTGCTCAAGGACGGGGCCATCAGCCGGATCGATTCTTCCGGTGAGTCTCACAGCCTGTCCTTCGACTTCCCCACCAGCGGCTTGCAACCCGGAGACGTTATCAAGCGGGGCAACCGCCGCTTCGTCCGATTAGCGGGGCGGTAACCCGCTCGACACGCCCCTCTCAGGAGGTAGTTTTTGATATCCCCCGACGAAATGGAAAAGCTGAAACGGCGGGAGGCCAGTTGGCGGGAGCAGGGCGCTTCAATAACCGAAAGCCGGTCAGGCTATAAGACCCCGTCCCAAATCGGCGTGGACCGAGTCTATACCCCCATCAACGTCGAGGACTCCGATTACCTGGACGACGTGGGCTTGCCCGGCGAATATCCCTACCTGAGGGGCATTCACCCCACGGGATACCGGGGCCGCTTGTGGACCATGCGAATGTTTGCTGGCTTCGGCCGTCCCGAGGAGACTAACCGGCGGTTCAAGTTCCTGCTGGACCAAGGGCAGACCGGGCTGAGCGTCGCCTTCGATATGCCCAGCCTGTACGGGTACGATACGGACGATCCCAGGGCAAAGGGCGAGTTCGGCAAGTGCGGCGTAGCCGTGTCTTCCTTGGCCGACATGGAAGCCTTGTTCGACGGCATACCCTTGGACCGGGTAACTACCTCCATGACCATTAACGCCCCCGCCGCCATAATTTGGGCCATGTACATCGCCGTCGCCCAAAAGCAAGGCGCTTCCATGGCCGACTTGGGCGGTACCATACAAAACGATATCCTCAAAGAGTACATTGCTCAGAACGAGTACATATTCCCGCCCGGGCCCTCCATGCGGTTGGTGGTGGATACGGTGGAGTTTGCCTCTCAACACCTTCCCAAGTGGAACCCGATAAGCATCAGCGGCTACCACATCCGTGAAGCTGGCTCCACCGCGGTGCAGGAGTTGGCGTTTACCTTGGCCGACGGCTTCGAGTATGTCCGTCACTCCATGGCCCGGGGCCTGCGAGTAGACGACTTCGTGCCGCGCCTCAGCTTCTTCTTCAACGTGCACAATAACTTCTTCGAGGAGATTGCCAAGTTCAGGGCGGCGCGTCGAATTTGGGCCAAGGAAATGCAGGACACCTTCCACTCCCAAAACCCGCGCTCCCAGTGGCTGCGCTTCCACGCTCAGACCTCCGGCGCCAGTCTCACCGCCCAACAGCCGGACAACAACGTGGTACGGGTTTCGTTGCAGGCCCTGGCCGCCGTGCTCGGCGGGTGCCAGTCTTTGCACACCAACGGAAAAGACGAAGCTTGGGCGCTACCCTCGGAGGACGCCGCACTGCAGGCGCTCAGGACCCAGCAAATCATTGCCCACGAAACCGGCGTCACCGACACCGTGGACCCGCTGGGCGGCAGCTACTTCCTGGAGACCCTGACCAATCAGGTCGAGGCAGGCGGCTACGACTACTTCCGGCGCATCGAGGACTTGGGCGGCGTGATTCCCGGATTGGAGGCCGGATTCTTTCAGCGGGAAATTGCCGACGCGGCTTACGTGTACCAACAGGAGGAAGACAGCAAAGAGCGCGTCACCGTCGGCGTGAACGAGTATGTTACCGGCGACGGTCTGGACATCCCCCTATTGCAAGTGGACCGGGCCGGTGAGCGAATGCAGGTGCAACGCTTGGCCGAGGTGCGCCGGCGCCGGGACAACCGCGAGACGTCAGCCAAGCTCCGGGCCTTGGAACAAGCGGCCCGCGGCTCGGAGAACCTGATGCCGCCGCTGCTGGACGCGGTCAACGCCTACGCAACGCTGGGCGAGATGATGGACGTGATGCGAAACGTATTCGGCGAATATCAGCCGTCTTGGGGGCTTTAGAAGGAGCCTCGATCTAGGCTCTTTCCTCTTCCTTGGCCCGCTTCGCTTCTTCGATTACTCTGGGCTCGATGCTTGCCGGCACCTGCTCGTAGTGGTCGAAGCCTAGCTGGTACTCTCCCCGGCCCTGGCTCAAAGACCGCAGGTCCTGGGCGTAGCGTTGGGTCTCAGCCAGCGGTACCTCGGCTTCGATGGCCGTGCCATTCTCTTGGGGGTTCATCCCCAGGATCCGCCCCCGCTTACCGTTCAGGTCGCTGATTACCTCGCCGGTATAGGCTTCGGGCACCGTAACCGTCAGCTTCATGATCGGCTCCAAGAGAATTGGCCTGGCCTCGGCTATTCCTCTTCGCAAGGCTTGGGAGCCGGCTATTTCGAAGGACATACCGGAGGAATCCACGTCGTGATAGCTCCCGTCGTAGATGACCGCTTTCATGTCGACGACGGGGTATCCGGCCAGGGTGCCCTCTCCCATCGCCTTTACCACGCCCTTTTCCACCGAGGGGATATACTCTTTCGGGACCCTGCCCCCGACGACCTCGCTCTTGAACTCGAAGCCCACCGTCCGTTCCAAAGGCTCCAACCGCAGCAGCACGTGGCCATACTGGCCATGGCCGCCGCTCTGCTTCTTGTGTCGATATTCCGTCTGAGTAACCTGGGTAATTGTTTCTTTATAGGCCACTCGGGGAAGCTTGACCTTCAGGTCGGCTCCAAACTTGCGGCGTATCTTGTCCAGCGCTACTTCGATCTGCGCTTCCCCCATCCCGGTGATCAATGTTTCGTGGGTGTCCGAGTCGCGGGACAAGGACAAGGTGGGGTCTTCTTCCACGATGCGGTTCAGGGCGGTGGACATCTTGTCCAAGTCGGCCTTGGAGGCCGGGGTGACCGCCACGCCGTAATACCCCACCGGAAAGCTAATGGGTTGGAACACGACGGGACGGTCCCGCACGCACAGGGTATCCCCCGTCACCGTCGCCGATAACTTGCCAATGGCGCCGATATCCCCCGCAGCCACTTCGGACAAATTGTCCTGGGACTTGCCCCGGGGAAGATAAAGCTGGCCGATGCGCTCCGATTGCCCGCGCACCGGGTTCCACACTTCCGAATTGCTTCTTATCGTGCCCTGATATACCCGGAACAGGGACAGCTTGCCAACGAATGGGTCGGCGGTGGTCTTGAACACGAAGGCTGCCAGCGGCCGGTCGGGGTCGACTTGCAGCTTTTCCTCCTCTGAAGGCGCTTCCCCGGCCATGAGAGGGCCGATTCCTTCTTCGGGAGAGGGCAAGAATCTTTGGACCGCGTCCAAGAGATCTGGTATTCCCAAGCTCTTGATGGCGGATGTAGCCAGGATGGGTACCAGTTCACCTTTCAAGATGGCGCTTCGGACGCCCCTCTCGACTTCGGCCTCCGTCAGTTCTTCGCCTTCCAAGTATTTGTCGGCAAGAGCATCGTCGCTTTCCGCCGCCGCCTCGATTAGCCGTTCCCTCGCGGCCTCCAACGGTCCGGCCAACTCTGATGGAACGTCGTCAGGGGGGTTAAGCACACTAATTACGCCCTGAAAATCTTGGGCCTCGCCAATAACCAGCTGGAAGGGCACGCAGTTCTTGCCAAAAGTGGCTTGGATGTCCGCCACGCACCTGGAGAAGCTGGCATTCTCCCGGTCCATTTTATTGACCACGAATATCCGGGGCAGACCGGCGGCTTCAATGGAATTCCACGCCCGTTCCGTGCCTACGTCCACACCGGATTGGGCCGCCACCAGGATAGCGGCGCCTTCCACCACCCTGAGGGCGCCGGCGACCTCGCCTTGAAAGTCATCGTAGCCGGGCGTGTCCAGGAAGTTGATCTTCTTATCGTCCCACTCGCAAGGAATTAGCGTAGTCTGGATGCTGCTGTTGCGTTTGATCTCTTCGGGTTCATAATCGGAAACGGTATTGCCGTCTTCCACTCTTCCCATTCGCGTAACGGCTCTTAGTTGAAAGAGCAAGGCTTCGCTGAGCGAGGTCTTACCGGCCCCGCTGTGGGATAGGAAGGCCACGTTTCTCAAATTCCCCACGTCCACTTTGGGCATCTGGAATCTCCCTCCGGCCGATGAAATAGTCCCGGTATCACAAGCCGCATAGCAGTCTAACGCGAGGCCGCCCTACCGCGTCAAACCATCCAACCCCGGCGCTAGCTCATTTTATCGGCATTCCCGCGCTGTGCGCAATATCGCCCGGCCTCCGGCCAACCCACTATAGCCAACTCGACGTGATAAGCCGGCCCCCCAATCACCCTCTTTTTCTCGTCGAGGACGAACCGCATCGAAGAAGGCGTTGTTTTTTTGGCAACCCTCCGAAGACACGTTGACCGGGTGCCGGAGGCTAATTTGACAGGGCAGGGCGTCCGGATATAATTAGGCAGGCCTGCCCGCTGGGGTTGGGTGGAAGTCTAACGACTCCCTAGACCCGGCAGGGGGCTGAAAGCAGCAAGGTTAGAGGACGAGTGGACATGCCGAAGAAAGAAATCATTACCTGCCCGGATATACCGGCCGGTTCCAATCCTTTGTCCCAGGGTACCCGTTTCGGCAATATGCTCTTCATCCAGGGGTGCACCGGCAGGCATCCGACCACCGGTGCCGTAGGGAAAGACATCAGGGAGCAGACCCAGTTTGCCTTGGACCGCATCAAGGCCATTTTGGAAGCGGGAGGCTCTTCTCTGGATGACGTGCTGACCAATACTTGCTACGTGTCCAATAGAGAAGACTTACCGGGATTCAACGAAGTCTACGCCAAGTTCTTCACCCATGACTGGCCGGCGCGGACCACCATCATCGTCAACTTTGGCGACCCCAATAATTTGGTGGAGATAACCTCCACGGCCTGCGTACCCGGGTAGGTTGCCGAATTGCCGACCAGGGCGTTCATCCTCATCGAGTCCGACGTTGGTATGGTCCAGCAAGCAGCCGGAGCCCTGCGCTCGCTGGAAGGCGTCAAGTCGGCTGACGTTGTTACCGGGGACTTTGACATCATCGCCTTGGTGGAGGCGCCGGACATGGCGGCCCTCGCCGAATTGGTGACCGGCCAAGTCCAGGGAGTAGGCGGCGTGCGGCGGACCATCACTTGCGTAGCGGCCGGTTAAACCCTTTTCCCAAGCCGGCGGCCATCGCTCGGTCCTCAACCAACGTTGAGCGGACCGGCGGAAAATTCCCGCCCTAGCCGATTTTCTCGAAGGTCATGTGGGAGCGGTTAGAAGTGTAGGGGCGTATCTTATCGGGCCAGTCCCCCTTGTCCGCTTCGGCCTTCCAGTCGGCGCTCCGGGGCACGTCCGGAGAGTCTATCTCATATAAGGCGGCGTACCGGGCGACGCCCTCCACGTCGGCCGAGTGCAGCCTGTAGCGGGCGCACCCCCGGACCCCCGGTGCCTTCAGAATGTTAGGAACGTGTTGAGTGTCGTAAATCCGGTTGAACTCATCCTCGAGATCGGCGGGCACGTCCATTTGCACCAGGTAAACATAGCCGGCCATAATACCGATACCTCCGTTTAGTTCTGCTTCCGAAGTTCCAAAGGTCTTAGCGTCCACCTCGGGCGGATATTTGATTTGGGTCCGTAACTGTTCAGACTTGATACTTCATTCCGGCCCCCTTACTCGTCATTCCGGTCGTACCTCCGGTAGATTCGCCGTGGCGAACCCTGAGCCGGAATCCAGAGGCCTTTGCAAACAGCTACGTTCCTTTTTCTTGCCATTCCTGGATTCTCGCGCAAGCGGGAATGACAGATGGGCTGCAGAATGTCGCAGATCAATTACCATTCGAAAAACGGGATGTGGCTCTTCTGAACACTTGTTTGGATCCAATTCGGTTTGACCCGAGGCCCAAACACGGCTACAATCGACCGCTCAGCGACCGGCAGCGGGCCGCTCCTTCAGCGGCCCCTCTTCTTGAGGGAAGAGCCGGCCGCTCCTTTTTCAACACCCATTTACCCGGTCAACGCCTAGTAAGTCAGCGCCGACGTTAGACCCTCGGGCAGTTCCACTTCGAGGGCCTGTAGACAGTGGGCCAAAGTATGGTAGTAACCTGACACTACCAGCACGTCGATTACACCGGCGTCGCTCAGTTGGGAACGCAGCGCTTCAAACGTAGCATCGGATATCCGGTGGTGCCGCAGCAACTCCAAGACGAATTGGACCACTTGGGCGTCCTCGGCTTCCAATCCCACAGGCGCCCGCCGCTGGTGAATGGCCGCGACTATTTCATCGCTCAGTCCCACCGCTTTGGCGGCCCGTTGGTTAACGGTCCAAACGTAGTGGCCGTTGGCTTCCCTGGCGGCGGTCAGGATTGCCAGGGTCTTGACCCGGGGGTCCAGGGGCGTCTTGAAACGAGCGTACTCTCCGAGGACCGCCAGGTTTTCCGCCGCTTGGGGATTGTTTAGCAAAGCCGCGTAGTTTGGGGCCACGCCGCCCCGGCTGCTCTCGATTTCGTCCCAGACCCGCCGGTCCTCCGGTCTCATGTTCTCTCGAGTGGCAAATGGGACCCTAGCCATTAGCGGTCACCTCTTTACGTAAGTAGATCTGGTTTCCGGTACGGGTTTCTCGACTATTACCGGACGGCGCCCTTTGTAGACCTTGGCGGCGGCCTGCCGCGGAAAATTAATAAGGCCAGACCCCCGTCGAGGTCTGGCCTTAAGGGAGCGGCTATTCTTAGTCGGCCGCTTGCCGGCCCTGATTTCCGTCCTTCTCCCAGAGTGCCTCCAGCACCGCCCCCGGCGACATTGGCAAGTGTCCCAACCTGGTGCCGGTGGCCCGGGCGATTGCGTTGGCGATGGCCGCCATGGGAGGCACGATGGGCACCTCGCCCACCCCCCGGGCGCCGTAGGGATGCCCCGGGTTGGCTACTTCCACGATGACCGTGTTGATCATGGGCAAGTCCAGGCTGGTGGGCATCCGGTAGTCCAGGAAGCTGGAGTTCTCCATCCTGCCCTCCTTGTCGAAGAAATACTCTTCGTTCAGGGCCCAGCCGATGCCTTGGACCACGCCGCCCTGCATCTGCCCCTCTACGTAGCTGGGGTGAATCGCTTTTCCCGCGTCCTGCACCACGGTGAAGTCGAGAATAGTTACCTTCCCCGTTTCGGGGTCCACCTCAACGTCGGCTATTTGGGTGCTAAAGGCGCCCCCCGCGCCCTTGGGGTCCACGCTCACCTGACTTGAAATCGGCCCGCCGGAGTTATTCAACTGGCCCGCTAGCTCCTTGAAGCTCATTTTAAGGTCCGGGTCCGACTTATGATGGAATTCCCCGTCGGTCAGATCAATGTCTTCCGCTTGTACGTCCCAAATGGCGGCCGCCCGCTCGATCATCTTCTTCTTGATGTCTTGGGCGCACTCGTAAGCGGCCCAACCGGTAGCGAAAGTGGTGCGGCTGCCCCCGGTCAAGAAGGTGTACCCCACCGATTCGGTATCGCCTACCACCGGGCGAACGTCCTCCGCGGGAATCCCTAAGACCTCGGCGGCCTGCATGGCGATGGAGGCCCGTGTGCCCCCGATGTCGGTGGACCCTTCCACCAAGCTAATGGTGCCGTCGTCATTCACCGCGATGGAGCAGCTTGACTGTAGGCCGATGTTGAACCAGAACCCCGAGGCGACTCCCCGGGCCCGCCAGGGTCCGTCTATGGATGCCTGGTATTGGCCGGAATCCCTGGCGGCTTCCAGGCATTCCACGTTTCCAACGGGCGGGAAGACCGGACCGTCGACTCGCCGGGTGCCTTCTTTGGAGGCGTTCAGCAACCGGAACTCGATGGGGTCCATGCCGAGCTTCTCGCAGATCTCGTCCACCACTTGCTCCCCGGCGAAGGCGGCGTTGGGGGCCGCGGGCGCCCGGTAGGCGGCGGTCTTGGGTTTGTTTACTACCACGTCGTAGCCTTCAGACCGCACGTTTTCGATGTCATAGGGCGAGAAGATGCACTGGGCCCCGGCCGCAACTATGGACCCGGGGAAAGCTCCCGCTTCGTAGGCCAGGGTAGCGTCGGCGGCAGTTATCTTTCCCGATTTGTTGACCCCCATCTTGACCCTAATGTGACTTCCCGACGTCGGGCCCGTACTCTCGAACACTTCAGCCCGGGTCATTATTAGCTTTACCGCTTGGCCGGTCTTCTTGGAGAGCAGGGCGGCCGTGGGTTCCAAGTAGATGGGAATCTTGCCTCCAAAGCCCCCGCCGATCTCCATGGGCACTACTTTGATCTTAGAGACCGGCAAGTCCAGCACGTCCGCCAGCGCTTCCCGGGCGCTGAATGCCCCCTGAGTGCTGCACCACACCGTTACTTGCCCGTCGGAGTTCCACAAGGCGGCGGCGTTCTGAGGCTCGATGTAGCCCTGGTGCACCGTGGCGTTGGTGAACTCTCGCTCCACGATGATGTCGGCTTCCGCGAAACCCTTTTCCAGGTCGCCTAGCTCGTATTGGAAGTGGGTGGCGACATTGCTGTGCTTGTCGGTCCGCTCCCCCAAGTCGGTCGTGGTAAGGTCCTCGTGAAGCAAGGGAGCGTCGTCCTTCATCGCTTCCCGCACGTCGATGACCGGAGGCAAGACTTCGTACCGGACGTCGATCAACTCCACGGCGGTCTCGGCGACGTGGGCGTTTATTGCGGCGACGGCGGCCACCGGCTGTCCTTTGTACAACGCCTTGTGCCGGGCCATCACGTTGTCGCTGGCAAAGACCGTGCTTCTGCCGGGGCTGTCTTTATGAGCGACCGGCATGTCCTGCCCGGTTATGACCGCCTTGACCCCCGGATGCGCCAGGGCCTTGCTCGCGTCGATCGAAATTATTCGGGCGTGAGCGTGGGGGCTCCGCAGCACCTTGCCGTGAAGCATTCCCGCCGCGTCGAAATCCCCGCCGTACTTGGCCCTCCCGGTAACTTTGTCGGTGCCGTCGTGCCGGATGGGTCGTGTGCCGACCACTTTGTACTCCGTGTTTGATAGAACAACATTCGACGCCATTTAGACACCTCGATAGTCGTATGAGTCTTGAAAGAGGCTAATCGGCCAACCTGTCGGAATTGTACCACACCCCGGGCCGGGAAGAAGAGCATGTTTTCAAGCGCAACCGCTGCATAGACCGTTCTCCCCCGTGTATACTCTTCCGAATAGCCCCGCGAGACGGGTACTCGAAGCAGCGGCACGGGGCGGCTCGAAGAGGCCGAAGGTCGGGCCGGTCAGGTACGCTCCGGGACCTTAGAGAGTGTTTCAAAAGCGCCTTCTCCTTGGGGAGAAGGTTAGAATGAGGAGGAGGATAAATGGAGCCGCTAGGCGGAGTCCGCGTCCTGGCCGTTACCGTCTACCTCGCCGGGCCATTTTGCTCCATGACTTTGGCCAGACTGGGAGCGGAGGTCATCAAGGTGGAAATTCCCGGCCGGGGCGACCCGGTGCGGGGCAACGGTCCTTTCGCCGGGCCGAAGGGGACGGCATCACACCGCCAAACGGACCAAGACCTCTCAACCCGGTTCCTCAAGCGCACCCAGGGGGTCAAGAGCGTAACCCTCAACCTCAAAAGCATCCAGGGACGGGAAATGTTCTTGAAGCTGGCCGAGAAGTCCGACCTCGTGCTGGAAAACCTGGCGCCGGGCGCCATGACGAGGCTGGGACTGAGCTACCGGGAAGTGAGCCAAGTCAATCCCGGAATCATCTACTGTTCCATCTCCGGTTACGGCCAGACCGGGCCTTACGCCGGCAAGCCGGCCCACGACCCTCAGGTCCAAGGAATGAGCGGGATGATGGATATAAACGGGGAGGCTGAAGGCCCTCCGACCAGGGTCGGCTTTTTCGTGGGCGACTTGGCGACTCCCTTGTTCGCGTGCTACTCCATGCTCGCCGCCCTTCGCCACAAGGAGCGCACCGGCCAAGGTCAACACCTGGACGTGTCCATGATGGACAGCCTGGTTTCTCTGATGTTCATGGAGAACCTGGAAGAATCTCTGGAGCAGGGAGTCCCCCTCCGTACCGGGAACATTGGCCGCAGCGGGCCCACCGGCCTTTATTCCGCCAAGGATGGCGACGTGGTGATTACCGCGACCAGCGACGACCAGTGGCAACGCCTGTCCCGGGCCCTCGACGCGCCGGGCCTGCTTGACGACCCCCGGTTCTCCACCTACCAGGCCCGTACCGACAACGTAGCCGACGCCCGTCTCGAAATCCAGAAGCTGGTAGGACAACTGACCCTGGAGCAGGCCACCGAACGGTTTGAAGAGGCCGACGTTCCTTGCGCTCCGGTAAGGACCGCGGGCCAGGTCGTGGACGACGGGCACTTCTGGGACCGGGGCACGCTCCAGCCTATGCGCCACGGCGCCTTGTCCCGTCCGGTGGACGGCGTTGTCTCGGGGTTCCCGGTTATTTTTTCAGCGGGCCCCTGCCGGAACTGGCGGGCGCCCCCACGCTGGGCATGCACAACCGGGAAGTCTACGAGGACCTGTTGGGACTTGCTCCAAGCTCGTTGACGGAGCTTGAGTCCCAAGGAGTGATATGACAGGCGGGCACCGTACCGTCATGCACTTGATCCATCCTTCCCACGTGCCCGTGGTGAATGAAGTCTTTACTCCAACCAGCCAGGAAGTGGCCCTTTGGCGGGGACTGGTCGAGGCGATGGAGGAAGGCTGGGCCCGGGGAAGCGCCGCCGTCACCTACCAAGGAGACATGGTGGACATCGCCCACGAAGAGACCGCCCGGGCCATGCTGGAGATGGCCCAACGATTGGGCGTCGCTGCTGGGAATGGCGCCTAAGTTGCGGACCCGCGCATTGAAGCAGCATGAGGCGGCGGCGTGACCTACCCTCTTCTCGAAGGCCTCCGGGTGCTGGAACTGGGCCAATTCATTTCCGCTCCCTACTGCGGCAAACTGCTTGCCGACATGGGAGCGGAGGTAATCAAGATCGAGCCGCCCGGGGCCGGCGAATACTCCCGCCGGTACGGCCCATTCCTCCACGATGACCCCCACCGGGAGCGCAGCGGCATGTTCCTGTACCTGCACGCCAACAAGCTGGGGGCCACTCTGGACCTGGCCACGCCCACCGGCCGGAGCATCTTCCACCGGTTGGCGGCCCGCTCCGACGTGTTGGTGAACAACCTACACCCCCTGGAATTGGACCGGTTGGAGTTGGACTATGAAGCGGTAGCTCAAAACAACCCCCGGCTGGTGATGGCCTCCATCACTCCCTTCGGGCTGACCGGGCCTTACCGGAATTACAAAGCCTATGACATCAATCTGGCGGCGGCCGGGGGCATTTGCCAAGGCCTTGGCTCCCCGGACCGGGAACCTCTTACCTTCGGCACTCCTCAAGTCGGATACTTTGCCGGCGCGGCCGCCGCCTCATCCATAATGATGGCCCTCCTGGCCTTGGAAACCCCAACCCTGGATAACCCGGCCCGCAGCCTGTCCGGCGATAGTCAAGGAGGGGGCCAGCACATCGACATTGCGGAAGTTGAAGCGATGGCTGGCGTCTACAACGGGCCGGAAGCCCTGATGGCTGTGTACCAGTGGCGTGTCACCCGGCGCACCGGTCACCACGCCCTCGACTTTCCTTACCCCAACTGCGTCCTTCGGTGCAAGGACGGGTACATTTTCGTGGGCGCCCCTGAAGGTCGTCAGTGGCGGCGGCTCTTGGAGGTCATGGGAGACCCGGAGTGGGCTAAGGACCACCGGTTCAGAAATCGGACCGAGATGAACAACCTGTACGCCGATGAGGTCGACGGCTACGTTGAAGAGTGGTTGATGGACTACACCAAGGCGGAGTTGCTGGACATCGCCTTGGTGCATCGGATTCCGCTGGCGCCGGTGCGCGGCTATGACGAGGTGCGGAACGACGAGAGCCTAGCCGACCTGTTCGTCGAAATCGACCGGCCCTACACCGGCCCCTTGGCTTTTCCGGGACCTCCCTATGACATTCAAGGCGTCTCACAATCGCCTCCCTCGCCGGCGCCGTTCTTGGGTCAGCACAACGAAGACATTTACTGCGGCATGCTGGAGCACACCAACGAGCAGCTAGTGAAGCTATACCAGACCGGTATCATATAATGAGCGCCAAGCCCCGCGCCCGGCTGGCTCGGCCGCAACCCTATGCCGCCCTGAGGTGTCTCTCTTTAGCGTCTCTTTGTTGAAAGGGCAGTAGTGAAAAGACCTTCGTGGTACGTCGTCAATGAAAGGGAAGTAGTGACAGGACCTTGCCGGTGCATCCTCGTCAACGGTTCAAGGAGTACCAGCGGGCCATTGACCTTCGCCGTTCCCATTAGGCCCCGGAAAGGCCCGGTCCCGGACTAGGCATGACCGAATCGCAAGCTCAGGTACGTCAGCAATCAGCCAACCCGGGCCCGTTGGAAGGCTGCCGGGTACTGGACTTCGACTGGGTGTTGGCGGGGGCGCTGCCGGGCATGGTGATGGCCGATATGGGGGCTGAGGTCATAAAAGTAGAAAGCCGGGAGCGCTTGGACTACATGCGCCGGGGCCGGCCCATAATAGGCCAAGAACCGGACCCCGAGCAACACCCAATGTTCCACAATGTCAACCGGAGCAAGCTCAGCATTACTCTAAACACCACCCATGCTGAAGCAGTGGAACTAGCCCTCCGGTTGGCGGCCCATTGCGACGTGGTAATCGAAAACTTTTCTCCGGGGGTCATGGACCGGCTGGGCCTGGGGTACCGGGTTTTGAGCCGGGTGAAGCCGGACGTCATCATGGTCTCCATCTCATCCAACGGCCAGACCGGCCCTTTGCGAGACCTGCGGGCCTACGCCCCATCCATCGGCGCCTTGTCGGGACTGGACAGCGCTATGGGCTACGACGACGGGCGGCCGTTGGGACTAAAGCACGCCTACGCCGACGTATGCGGAGCGCTCCACGCCGTCTTTGCGGTCACCGCCGCCCTGCATCATCGAAGACGGACCGGTAAGGGCCGCTATATCGATCTGTCGATGCTGAGGGCAACGGTTTCCACCATGGGCTCCGGTCTCATGGAGCAGGCCATGACGGGGCGGGTGATGTTCCCCAGAGGCAACTTCGATCCAAGCATGGCGCCCTACGGTAACTTTCCTTGCCGGGGGCAGGACCGCTGGGTATCCATAGCGGTGGCCACCGAAGACGAGTGGCAAGGCCTCAAGAGAGCTATGGGAGACCCGGAATGGACTGAAGAGCCTATTTTTGCCAGCCGCTACCAGCGTCTCAAACACCGGCGAGAGTTGGACCTGCATTTGGCCGGCTGGACTGCGGACCGGGACGCGGAGGAAGTCACCAGGTTGCTCCAAGCCCACGGCGTGGCGGCGATGCCCGTGATGGACGCCGAGGAACGCCTGTCCGACCCTCATTTTCAGGAGCGGGGACTCTACCGGGAAATCGAGCATCCTGCCCTGGGCGTCGAACCCATCTTCAACCTGATGTGGAAGCTGAGCAAGAATCCCGGAGCAATCCGCCGGCGCGCTCCTCTCTTGGGCGAGCACAACCAACAAGTATTCGGTGGGGTCCTTGGCATGGTCCCGGATGAGATACGGCGGTTGGAAGATTCGAAGATTCTTTGGTAGAAACTCACTGGTAGATGTTCATCCGGTTCATCGGTGGCCGGAGGCCGTTAAAGATAGGGACTTGACCTTGAAGCCCGGCTGCTGAGGGGTGAAGAGGGTAGGTATGGCGCAACAGGAAGAGAACTCGCGGGTTGTCGAGAACCTGCCGGAAGTGGACGACATCTCGGAGGAGGCCATCGCCAAGGCCAAAAGCATGATCGGGATGAGACTGCGCACCGAGCAGTACACCCGGGACGCGTCTCTGGGCGCTTTGATCAACTTTGTCAACGGCATCGGCGACGCCAATCCCTTGTTCCGAGATCAAGAGTACGCCGCCTATACCAAGTACGGTTCGGTGATTGGTCATCCCTGCGCGCCCTACATGCGCCATTGGTCCGGTAGGACTAGATGGGGCTTGCCCGGCGTTCACGGGTTCTTTGCCGGCAATGACTGGGAGTTCTTTCGAGTGTTGCGTCCCGGCGACGCGGTCAACTGCGTGGAGCGGGTGTTGGACGTCCAAGAAAAGCAGAGCCGGTACTCCGCCAAGCTGGTCATCCAGTACGTGGAAACTATCTACACCAACCAGCGGGACCAACTATTGGCCAGAGTAGTCGGCTGGTGCACTCGCCACCAGCGGCGCGCCTCAAGGGAGCGGGGCAAATACTCCAACGTACCCAAGCGCCACGAGTACGCTCCCGGCGAGCTTGAAGCCATCGATGAACAGGTCTTGAACGAAAAACCTCGAGGCAGCCAACCCCGCTACTGGGAAGAAACCCGGGTCGGGGAGGAGTTGACCCCATCGTTCGAGGGCCCCTGTCGCTGCAGGACGTGAGCGCCTTCCTAGTGGGCACCGGCCGCTCCAGCGCCCACGGCGTGCTCCTCCGCGAGGCCCTCCGGCACCCGGACCACTACTTCCGCAACCCGGAAGCGGGAGGCGCTGGAGTATACTGGGATCGGCCACCTGAGGGACTCGGTGGCCGAGGCGGTGGGCGTCCCGGGTGCCTACGACTACGGCCCCCAGCGAGTATCGTGGATCGGTACGCTGCTGACCAACTGGATGGGCGACGACGCCTTCCTCAAGCGCCTCCGGGTGGAATGCCGCCGGTTCAACGTGTACGGCGACACTCAATGGTGCAAAGGGAGAGTGGTCCGGAAATACATCCATGACGGTTACGCCTTAGTCGACGTGGAAATCCGGGCGGAAAACCAGCGGGGAGAAGCCACCGCTCCCGGCTTTGCTACTGTAGCGCTGCCTTCCCGGGACCCGGCCCTTCCCTGGCTCATCGACGGGTCCGGCCTCAACTTGCGGGACACGCCCCCCGGCGAGGACGCTCCCCCCATCCTACCGGCCTAACTCAAACTCTAAATGGGTGTTGAAAAATCCCCTCTCCCACCGAGAGAGGGTGAGGGCGATTCCCGGGGCGGCTAAAACGAACCGGCGCAACCGTCCCGTAGTGGTAATTGCACGTGTAGGGGCCGGTTTGAAACCGGCCCGCCCCCAAGGATGACCCCCATCTTCATGGCACCAACAAGTCCGGTGCCCATTACGGTTCACCCCAAGAAGGCTGAATAATTACGCCCGCCGTTGTCCTCTTCCCGTTGTCCTCTTCCCGTTGTCCTCTTCCCGTTGTCCTCTTGATGGTATTATGGACAACGGCGATTCTTCTAGGCACGTCTTCTGAAGGAGAAACTGCGATGGTTACTTCGACATTCCACTGCTCCAAATGCGCCGGCAGTGAGTACGAGACCAGCGAATTCCGGGCTACCGGCGGCTTTCTATCCAAGATATTCGACGTTCAAAGCCGCAAGTTCACCACGGTGACTTGTACCCGGTGCAAGTACACTGAGATCTACAAAGCCGATAGCAGCGCCCTTGGGAACATCTTTGACCTGTTCACCGGGTGAGAACGAGCGACATAGGCCCCCGCTGAGCAGCCAAATTAGCCCCTCAGACTCTTCTCAAGGACCTCTCGTTCTGGATGGGTTGCGGGTCCTGGAAGTCGCCGGCTTGGTGGCAGGCCCCTTTTGCGGCAAGCTCCTCGCGTGCTTGGGCGCTGAGGTTATCAAGGTCGAGCCGCTGCAACATGGCGACCCTTCACGCCGCCGCGGCCCATTTCCCGGGGACGTTCCCCATCCCGAACGCAGCGGCCTGTTCCTCTATCTCAACACCGGCAAGAAAAGCATCACCTTGGACTTGGAGGACCGCCAAGGCCGGCTTCTCCTCAACGAGTTGGCCGGCCGGGCCGACGTATTAGTCCACGACGCGCAGCCTTCTAAAGCCCGCAGACTCGGCTTGACCCGGGAAATTCTGACCTAGGCCCACCCTCACTTGATCGTGAGCTCGGTGACTCCCTTTGGAGAATCCGGCCCCTACGCGGACTTCCGGGCCCGCCACGTCAACGTCTTCCACGGGGGCGGCGAAGGCTACTTGCTCCCCAACGGCCTCGCCCTGGATACCTTTCCCGACCGGGCGCCGATAGTCGCCGGCGGCTGTATGGGCGATTACCAGGGAGGGTTGGCCGCGGCGTTGGGAATACTGGCGGCGGTATACTCCCGCAATTCGGGAGCGGCCGGCCAGGGAATAGACTGCTCATTGCAGGAAGTCCAGTTGGCCGTGGGCTATTTGCCCATGCAGCGGCTGGCATCCGAGGGAATCGTCGAGGACCGCTTTTCCCGGTTCTTCCGGGTTGGCGGCGTATTGCCGGCCCGGGACGGCTACGTCGAGTTGCTAACCTTGGAACCTCGCCAGTGGGAAGGACTGGCCGAACTCTTGGGCCATCCCGATTGGGCTGCTCCGGAGAGATTTCAGGAACCTTCCAAATACGGTCTCGAAATAAACCAAAGGCTGCGAGAGTGGTCCAAGGAGCACACTAAAGAGTGGCTCTACGAGCAGGGCCAAGCCCACGGCGTTCCCGTAGTGCCCTACTTCACGCCCGCCGAGGTTTTTCACAGCCGCCAGCAACGGGACCGGGGATTCTTCACCCCGGTCGACCATCCTGAAGCCGGCCGTTACGAATACCCCGGCCTACCCTTCAGGTTCGGTGACAGCCCGGAAAGTTTGCAACGGGCCCCGCTGCTGGGCGAGCATAACCGGGAGGTGTACGGACAACTGGGCTTCTCCCCGGCCGACATCGCCGACCTGGGGCGGGCCGGAGTTGTTTGACGGGGTGACTAATGAAGGATGAATCGCCTTCTCCGGGGCCCCTTTCCGGCGTCCGCGTGGTCGACTTTTCGGTCCACGCCGCCGGACCCTTCGCCGGGCTGATGTTGGCCGAGTTGGGCGCTCAAGTAATCAAGATAGAGAGCGCCGCTCGGCTGGACATTACTCGCCGCCCCCATACCATGTACGGCAAGCCTCCTTCGAGCTTCGAGCAAGTCAACGCCAACAAGTTGTCCGTCTGCCTAAACCTTAAAGAACCCAGGGCGGTCGAACTGGGCCTGGAACTGGTACGGCTGAGCGACGTGGTGCTGGAAAACTTTCGCCCCGGCGTGATGGACCGTTTGGGCTTGGGCTATGCCCGGCTCCGCCGACTCAACCCGGACGTCATACCGGTGTCCCTGTCTTCCAACGGTCAGACCGGGCCGGAGCGAGGCTACGCCGGCTACGCGCCCATGTTCTCCGCTCTAGGCGGATTGGGGCACTTGACCGGCTACGCCGATGCGCCCCCGGTGGAGCTCCGCCACGCAATGGACCACACCGGAGGCATGTTGGCCGCTTTTTGCGCCGTCGCCGCCCTGTGCGGCAAGTCCCTCGGTCCGGCACCTGCCAGAGACGGGCCGGGATTCCCGCCCCCGGGCCGGCGGGTCGACGCGTCGGTGCGGGACTTGGCTGCGGCATTCATCGGCCCGGCCCTGTTGGACTACGCGATGAACGGCCGGGAAGCCCGGCGGCAAGGAAACCGGGACAGCGTCTGGTCGCCCCAGGGCCTTTACCCGTGTGCAGGGGAGGACGCCTGGGTAAGCATCTCGGTGGCCTCGGACGAAGAGTGGCGCGGATTGCGGCGGGCCTTGGGCAACCCGTCTTGGGCCGATTCCCACCGGTTTGGCGACGGCTACCAACGCTTGCTCAACCAAGATGAGATGGACCGCCGTTTGGAAGAGTGGACCCGCGGGTTGACCCCGTGGCAAGCAACTCTAATTCTGCAAGAAGAAGGAGTGGCGGCGTTCCCCTCTTTGTCTGCCGACCAACTCGCCGGCGACCCCCATCTCTTGGCCCGGAACGCCTTTCCTACCGTCGAGCACCCCGAGAAAGGAGAGGTCAGAGCCGTGACGCCGCCGTGGCGATTCTCTCACACTCCCGCTGTCGTGGACCGTTGGACGCCCAACCTCGGGGAGCACAACATGGAAGTGTTGCACGGACTGTTGGGGCTGAACGCCGGTGAAGTGACGGCTTTGGAGAATGCTCGCGTCGTTTGGTAGCCTGTAAAGCGCCGGGCACAACCCGTCAGCGGTTGACCTCGCGCCCCGGGTTGGTCAACCGGTTTGCCGGGCTCCGGGCCGGTGGCGCGCGAGGCACTTCTCGCGGACCCGTTTCTTGGGTATCATGGGGTCATCCAAAACGAGAGGTAGAAGTATGGCTAACAAGAGAGGGACGGGGCTTCTGGCGGTCTGGACCGACGTACCCGCCGACAAAGAAGACGACTTCAACCAATGGTACAACGAAGAGCACATCCCCGAGCTTCTGTCCATACCCGGCATACTGAACGCCGCCCGGTATGAGGCGGTAAAGAGCGGCCCCAAGTACCTGGCCTGCTACGAATTGGAAGACGTGGCCGTGCTGGACAGCTACGCTTTCAACCACCGCTCATTCACGGATTGGGCCAAGCGGGCCAGTCCGATCGTTATTGGGCAGAACTTCATAAAGAACGGTTACCGGATGATCCGTCCCGGTACCCTGACCTCGGAGTTGGCCGCCAGCGGTATGGCCCCGGTCCTCCAGATTGGGCGCATGGCCGTCCCGGAGGAACACGAGGATGAATGGAACGATTGGTACAACAACGTCTACACCGCCAACTACGAAAAGGTTCCCGGGTGTATCATGGCCCGGCGCTGGCAAGCCGTCGACGGCGAGCCTAAGTATGCCGTGATGTACGAGTTGGAGAACGAAAAGGTCCCGGAAAGCGGGGAGTGGTCCACCCAGCGGGACAGCGACCCCAGCAACGAGCGGATGCGCTCGCTGATGCGGCACGCCCCCGGCTCGCCGGGTGTTTGGAAAAGGATCTTCCAGGGCTAGCGGCCAGGTTGGTGAATGGAGGGCCGCGGCCCTCGTCCAATTCAAGACACGGGCAGTTCAGGACACGGGCGGCCGCTTGTCACTCCAGGGCCTGGCCTGTTCGAAAGCCGCTGAAGCTTGCAGCACCTTGGCCTCGGACCCGCGGGGGCCGATGAGGTGTAGTCCGATGGGCATACCCTCCGCCGAAAACCCGCAGGGCACGCTGGACGCGGTCTGCCCCGTCATGTTTATCGGGAAAGTGAAGGGCAGGTAGCCCCAAAATGGGTCCACCTCCCGCCCGGCGATGACGGTGGGCCGCTGCTCGATGGGAAAGGCCGGCACCGCCATGGTTGGCGTCAGTAGCAGGTCGTAGTCGTCGAAGAAGACCTCCATTTGCCGCCGCAGTTGGTCCAATCTCAACATGGCCCGGGACATATCCGCGCCGGTAACCCCTGCACCGTGTTCTATAGAGCGCAGCGCGTAGTCGCTGAACTCGTCCCGGTGATCGTCCAACAGGTGGCCGTAGGAAGTATAGGTACCGGTAGCAAACAGGTCCCAGAACGCCGGGAAGGGGTTATCGATTACCAACTCGGGCTCTTCCACGGTAGCGCCCAACTCCTCGAACACCCTTGCGGCCTGCCCGGCGACGCTTATCACTTCCGGGTCCACTGCCGCGTAGCCCATGTCGGCGCTCCAAGCGATGCGCCACCCCTGGACGCCGCCGTTCAAATTCGCTAAGCAGTCCGGCAGAGCCTCGCGCATCGAAGTGGGGTCTCTGAAGTCTTGGCCGGCCAAGACTTGCAGCAGCAGCGCCGTGTCGGCGACGGTGCGCGACATTGGGCCGGACTGGGAAAAGTAGTTGGCCGCCGGCCGGCCGTAGCCGCCGTACCTCGGCACCCTGCCTTGGGACGGTTTGATGCCGAATACCCCGCTGAAGCTGGCCGGAATGCGGATCGATCCGCCGCCGTCGCTGCCCACAGCCAGCGGGCCAAGGCCGGCCGCTAGGGCGGAGGCGGCGCCTCCACTGGAGCCGCCGGGAGTTCGTTCCGGGTTCCACGGGTTCCGGCACGGGCCGCCTAGCTTATTCTCCGTGGTGCCGGACTGGCCGAACTCCGGGGTGTTGGTCTTGCCCAGGATTATGGCCCCGGCCTGCCGTACACGCTCGACGACTACCGAATCAACATCGGGAATCCGGTCTCGAAATAGATAGGACCCCATTGTCGAGGGTACGTCTTTGGTTACCTCCAGGTCCTTGATGGAGATGGGGACTCCATGAAGCGGTCCCAATGGGCCGCCCCGCTGCACCGAGTCTTGGGCGGCCTTGGACTGTTCCATCGCTTGGTCCGGGCACAGGGCCAAGTAGGCATTCAGTTTGGGATTAAGCTCGTCGATGCGGCGGAAGAACATCTCGGTGAGCTCCGGGACCGACACCTTCTTCGACCGGATTGACTCCGCTATATCCATCGCCGAGGCAAAACTCAGTTCCGCTTCCATGTCAACTACCTCCGGGACTCCGGATTGACGGCGTACTCCGCACTGGCTAAAATCCCGCTCGTCTTAGCCGAACAGAGGTTCAACTCGTACCGGCGCAGCCAATTCTAACAGCCGCGGCGTCACATTGCGACACGACTATCCTATCCCTAAACTCATTCCGGGAGGTGCCCTTTGCCGTTGGTAGGAGTTATTGCCAACCCGGCGGCCAGCAAGGACATCCGGCGCTTGGTGGCCCAAGGCCGGGTTGTCCCCGACTGGGAAAAAGTAAACGTCCTGCGCAGGGTACTCCTGGGTCTCCAAGCTTCCGGCGTCCAGCGCATCATAGCGATGCCCGACAGCTCCCGGTTGGCCGAACGGGCCGGAGACGACCCTCAACTATCCCTGGAGTTGGACCTGCTGAAGATGCCGGTCCACTACAGCGAAGACGACACGGTCCGGGCCGCTGCCATGATGGGGGAAATGGACGTAGGGTGCATCGTAACCTTGGGCGGCGACGGCACCAACCGGGCCGTGGTCAGAGGATGCGCAACCATTCCCATGGTGGCCATCTCCACCGGCACCAACAACGCTTTTCCCGCGATGGTCGAGGGCACTCTGGCCGGCCTGGCCGCCGGGCTGGTGGCCCGCGGCTTGCTGGACCTGGAGCGGGTCTCTACGTCAAGCAAGACGCTGGCGGTTTACGTGGACGGCGATTACCGTGAGATGGCCTTGGTAGACGTTGCTCTGTCTCGGGAACGTTTCGTGGCCACCCGGGCTATCTGGGACATAAACACCATCCACGAGGTCTTCCTAACCCGGGCGGAGCCGGCGTCCATAGGTCTTTCTTCTATCGGCGCTCAGCTGGAGGCGGTATCCATGGCCGACGACGGCGGTCTTCATTACCGCGTAGCCGGTCCTAACGGGCAAGGGCAAAGCAACTTCGAATCGGCAAACACCCCGGATAGCGCCATCGTCGTTGCGCCTATCGCTCCCGGCGTGGTAGACCGGGTCGCCATAGACTCTTGGAGGCGCTTGCCGGACGGCGAACGAGTGGCGGTGGAACGGCGTCACTACACCGTGGCGCTGGACGGAGAGCGGGCTTTTTCCGTAAACCCCGGCCAGCAACTGGAGGTAGCGGTCCGGCGCGACGGCCCTCCGGTTATAGAAGTGAACGCGGCGCTTCGCGAGGCCGCCTCCCGGAGACTGTTCAGGGAGTGACCGGGCCTGTTGACAACCCCCTGGCTCTCAGCTGGCCAGCCCAATCATCCCCTTTCTTCAAGCGGCGGAAAAGAGGCGTTTGGCTCTAGTCCAAGGCGCGGATGAAAATCTGCCTGGCCACGTTATAACCCAGAGATACTTGGTCCTGCTGAGTGGCTACTCTCAAGACCCCCAGGTATGGCGCGGCCTCCAAGACCGTTATTTCGTTGTCGGGAACGATCCTCGACTCCGTTAGAAACCGCAGCAGCTTGACGTCTTCTTCGGGCACCCGGTCTACCACGTAGGTGACCTCGGGCGCGGCGGCGTCCAGTGTTACCGTGTTGGTGGACATTCGGGGAGCACCCGAGCCTGGAATGGGCCGCCCAAAAGGTGACCGCTTGGGATGACCCAAGCGTTCCACCAACTTCTCCTCGAACTCCTTGGACATGCCGTGTTCCAGCCGGTGGGCCTCGTTATGGGCTTGGTATAGCTCCATGCCCAACAACCGGACCACCAACCACTCTGCCAACCGGTGCCGCCTGGCAATGTCCTCGGCCCCCTCGAACCCCTTCTTGGTCAGCCTGATGCGCTTATCCGGCCCTATGTCCACCAGTGATTGACGCTGCATCCTCCGGATCATGCCGGCTACGGAAGGAACGGAGGTGCCCAGACCCTCGGCGATGGGCAACTGCTTGAGGGTGTCGGTCAACTGGGTGATGTTCGGAATATGCGAATCTTCCCAGAGCTTATACAAGCACAGCAAATAGTTCTCGGTGCCGGAGGACAACCGCTCGTCGGATGGGCCCCCTTCCTGCGCCGCCCCTTGCCCGGTCTCTCTTTTCTTTCTAGCCATCGGGTAACCTGATGAGCTTCGTCTAGTACTATCTCAGAACTAATTGATCAATAATGATTATTAACAGCTTTTTGGGGAAAAGGCAACTTGGAGGTATCGAAAAAGCCGTATTAGCAACGGGCCGGGGCTAGGGGTGACTAGTAAGCAATGGCCCGCTGGTTTCGAAAGGGCCGAAGGCGGTGTCCGTCGTGGAGCTTGACCGAAACCGGCGCCCCAATGGGGTACGCTTTTGTATGAGGCACCAAACAGCGGACCGAGGCGCCCGACGGAAGCGATACCCGGTAGAGATAGAAGGCGCCCTTGAACTCCCGCTCGATGATCACGCCCTGTCCTTCTTCGGAGGGGAAACAGGCCAAGCAGTCCGGGCGGACCATTACTTCAAGCTCCGAGTCTTGGTCATGGGATGGACCTCGGTCCGGCGAAAGGGGCCACTCCACTGACCCTATATCCGTGACCAGCGAATCGCCGTCGCGCCGCGCCGGTAGAAAGTCGACCATGCCCAAGAATTGGGCCGCGAACCGCGTGGCGGGCCGGTGAAAAATTTCTTCGGGAGGCCCCATTTGCTCAATGCGGCCCGCATTCATTAGCGCGATAACATCTCCCATGAACAGAGCCGCCTCTTGATCATGGGTCACGAACACCGTGGCTATGCCGCTGCTTCTGATTATCTCCAAGACATCCTGCCGCACTTGTGCCCGCAATTGAAGGTCCAGATGAGAAAAGGGCTCATCCAAGAGCAACAATTCGGGTCTCGGCGCCAACGCCCGCCCCAGAGCGACTCGCTGCTGCTGGCCTCCGGAGAGCTCGTGGGGCATCCGATGCCGCTGGCTGCCCAGGCCCACCAAGTCGAGCACTTCCCCAACTCTACCGTTGCGCCGCGCCCGTCTAGGTAGTCCGTAAGCGACGTTTTGTTCCACCGTCAGGTGCGGAAACAACGCGCCCTCTTGGAATACCATGCCTACCCGGCGCTTTTCCGGAGGAACGCTGCTCCCCGGCTCACAGACCGGGCGGCCGGCCAAGGATATTGATCCCTTGTCCGGCTGTTCGAAACCGGCGATGAGGCGTAAAGTCGTCGTCTTGCCGCAGCCGTTGGGTCCCAGGAGCGCCAACACTCGGCCGGGGTGCACCGCTAGGTCCAACTCTTCGACGGCCTGAACGTCACCGAATCTCTTGGCCAAGCCGCGGCATTCCAGCGCCGCCCCGCCGCCCAAGCCGTTGCTTGTGGGGCGTTCGCCTACCTGTTCCAAGGGGTCTTGCTTAAGGGAATGGGAGGAATGGGTCTGGGTTGTTGTCATGGGGACAGACATATACCGCGTCCTCTTATGTAGTAGGTCGACGACACCGGATATGCGCTCTCGTTGATTTCGACGAGCATCGCGGTGATTTCGCGCTTAACATAAGATGCCAACATGCTAACGATACCGGCTTTGCGCTCGCACTTTCCGGCACGGTGTTTCTAAACACGCAGTGCGGTAGTGTATAGGCATACTTCCGCGTTGTCAACAAGCGAATCGGTAATTTTCCGGGCGATTTTTCTCCGGTATAGACAGGGGTTCCAAGGTGTCGAGCAGCGGGTTTGTTAGTTGGTCTCGGTCCGGTCCCATCCCGATGACCGCTTTAATCTCGGGGGACCGACTTGAACCACGTTGCCGGGGGCCGAGTTTGGGCAAAGCCGTTGACAAACCAAGTCCCTCGGCGTATGCTCTCGCCGTTTACTGAAAGATAGCGCATTATAAATTGATAACTATATACAGATTACTTGTTGATGTATATAGACGTGCAAGGCAGCAGTCTTGATTAGCGCCGGGATTAATGTCCGCATATCATCACGCCGGCATTCCGCAAAAAGGCAGACCGCCGGCAACGGACGCCTTCTCGAGACCCGTTGTATTGTTGCTTCTATTGTGGAGGCGTCATCGCCACCGGCGAGTAGACGCCGTAGTCGTTGACTGATGTTATCCGACTTTTGAGTGTATCGCCAGGAGGAAAGCGACTATGAAAGCGGCTTCGGGCGCGGCGTTGGCATTGTTGGCCGTCTTAACGGTCTTGGCCTTGGCGGCCGCCGCTTGCGGCAATGGGTCTGATGACGGCGCCGGCGGGTCTTTGACCGTCTATTCGGGCCGCAGCGAGACGTTGGTGAATCCCATCATCCAACAGTTCAGCCAAGCTACCGGCATCGACGTAGCCGTGAATTACGCCGGCACTCCCCAACTCGCCGCCGTGCTGCTGGAGGAAGGAGGCCGCAGCCCCGCAGACCTCTTCTTTGCTCAGGACCCGGGAGGGTTGGGCGCGGTAGAGTCCATGTTGGCCCCTTTGCCGGAAAACATCCTCGGTCTTGTGCCCGAATGGGCCCGGTCCTCCGGCGATAAGTGGGTTGGAATCTCCGGACGCGCCCGCACCGTGGTATACAGCACCGAACGACTTACCGAGGCGGACCTGCCTGACGACATCTTCGATTTCGTTGATCCCAAGTGGAAGGGCCGCATCGGTTGGGCCCCCTCCAACGCCTCCTTCCAAACGATGGTCACGGCGATGCGGACTTTGTGGGGTGAAGATAAGACCCGGCAGTGGCTGGAAGGGATGCGGGCCAACGATCCCAAAGTTTACCCCAAGAATACGCCCCAAGTTGCCGCCGCGGCCTCCGGGGAGATAGACGTTGGCCTGGTAAATCATTATTATCTATTTCGTTTCCTAGCGGAGGAGGGCGAGTCCTTCCCGGCCCGCAATTACCACCCCAGGGCCGGCGGGCCGGGCGCCACTGTAATGGTAGCCGGAGTGGGCATCCTCGAAACGTCAAAGAACAAGGAAGCGGCGGAAAGGTTCCTGGAATTCATGCTATCCAAGGTGGGTCAGCAGTACTTCGCGAGTCAGACCTACGAGTACCCGTTGGTTGAAGGTGTAAATACTCCCCGTGTCCTGGTCCCACTATCCGAAATCAACCGACCCGGCATTTCGTTGAAGGACTTGACTGACCTTGAGGGCACCCAAGCCCTCTTGCGAGACATCGGCGTCCTTCCGTGATGGCGCGCGGTTAGGGGGCATCCACGGCGCTAAGATCGGCCTCTAGGGTCCTTTCTCCCAAGCGTCTGCTGGCTAGACCGGGGTGGGCCCCGGCTGTGGTCTGGATTCCCGCCGCGGCGGTGGCGGCGGCTTTCCTACTGCCGGTGGTGTATCTGCTGGTACGTACGGTGGGCGCCGGAGATGACGCCGCCGACGCCCTGTTCCGCTTCCGCATCCTGCATATCTTGTTTCGTTCCCTATTGCTGGTGGGCGCCGTAACTGCCGCCTCGGTCCTCCTATCTTTGCCGCTGGCTTGGTTGACGGTCCGCACGGACTTGCCCTTTCGGAATGCCTGGGCGGTGTTAACCGCTTTGCCCTTGGTGATCCCCAGCTACGTGGGCGGGTTCATCGTGGTGGTGGTGCTGGGGCCCCGGGGTATGCTCCAGAAATTGCTCGACGGTCCCTTCGGCGTCGACCGGGTGCCCGATATCTACGGTTTTGCCGGCGCGATGCTAACCTTAACTTTTCTCAGCTATCCCTACGTGCTCCTTACCCTCCGCGCCGCTTTATTTCGGATGGACCCGGCCTTGGAAGAAAGCTCCCGGGGACTGGGACAAGATCGGTGGTCGACGTTCTTCCGAGTCACGCTATTCCACCTGCGCCCCGCTATCGCCGCCGGCGGTCTACTGGTGGCCCTTTACACCCTCAGCGACTTTGGAGCGGTGTCTTTACTGCGCTATGAGACCTTCACTTGGGCCATTTTCATTGAGTACGAGTCTTCTCTGGACCGCACTCTCGGAGCGGCCATGTCGCTGGCCTTGGTAGTCCTAGCCTTGGCCATAGTAGCCGGAGAGGCCTTCACACGCGGCCGCTCCCGCTACTACTCCAGCGGCCCGGGCACGACGAGGCCGCCGGTGAGAGTACGGTTAGGCTATTGGCGCTGGCCCTCCCTGCTCTTTTGCGGGTCCGTGGTCTCGGTCTCGTTATTGGTACCCATGTCGGTTCTGGGGTATTGGCTGTTTCGCGGGTTGTCCGCCGGTGAACCCCTCCTCATTCAATGGAACGCGGCGGTGAACTCATTATACGTTTCGGCGCTGGCTGCCCTCGCCGCGGTGGCGGCCGCTTTGGCCGTCGCCGTGTTATCGGTCAGGTATCCCGGAGTGTTTAGCGCCGTCCTGGAACGAGTGACCTACGTGGGTTTCGCGTTACCCGGGATAACCATCGCTTTGTCGTTGGTCTTCTTCGGTGTCAACTACGCCTCACCCCTTTACCAGACCACCGGTATGCTCATTTTCGCTTATGGCGTCCTCTTCTTATCGCCGGCCGTCGGGGCTGCCAGGGCGTCGCTGCTCCAGGTCAGTCCCCGTATGGAAGAAGTGGCCCTCAGCCTGGGGCGGGCGCCCATCGGGGTGTTTTCTTCAATCACGCTGCCTTTGGTTACCCCTGGAATAGCCGCCGGCGCCGCCTTGGTGTTCTTGCTCACCATGAAGGAGCTGCCCGCAACACTAATCTTGAGTCCCATTGGCTTCACTACCTTGGCCACTTCAATTTGGTCGGCGGCGTCGGAGGCTTTCTTCGCTCGGGCCGCGGCGCCGGCTCTCCTATTGATTTTGCTTTCTTCGATTCCCCTGGGATTCCTCATGCTGCGGGAGCGTCGATAGCCCAAAGCAAGTTTTCCACGGCAAGGCCGCGGCGGGGCCGGCGCGTTTGTCGTGGGCCGCCGCGGGAAGCGCCCCTGAATCTGGGTACCGCTTTGGGAAATTGCTGGTAAACTTACCCATAGGGTTAGCCGATGATAACGATTAGGAGGGATTAGATGAAAAAAGTAACGATGAGCGAGGTGCCCATAATAGAAGCGGAGATGACCGGCGGCCTGATGACCGGCGCCCAGGTCTATCGCCAGCCGGTCCTGGAAACGGGAGAAAGCAACAACTTCAACTTTTCCATCGTCAAGTTCTCGGCCGGGTCCCGTAACAAGTTCCACAAGCACTCAGGCGACCAGATACTGGTCATCACCGAGGGCACGGGCAAAGTGGCGACGGACCACGAGACCATCACCGTCAACGAGGGGGACGTAGTCCTGATTCCGGCGCGGGAAAACCATTGGCACGGCGCCCCGGATGACACGTCCATGGCCCACATCACTATCACTGTCGCCGGCAGCCAGACCGAACAGACCGAACCTTAGAACCAAGCCGCCGCCGCCGAAACGAGACGCGCCCCGGTCCAACCGGGGCGCGCTTTTGCAGGACATCCGCCGGAACAAGGCTAGCCGATGCGGTATTCCCGCATCATGTTCTCTCCCAGGATCTTCCACTGGTCATCCTCCGAGAGGCCGCCAATGGTGTTCTTCATGGACCCCAGGGGGTCGCCGTGGCCCTCGGGGTGGGGATAGTCGGAGCCCCAAGCCAGTTTGTGAGCGCCGATTAGCTCGGCCATGTGGGGGAAGGTCGGCTCGTCCGGCTCTCCGGTGATCCAGCACTGGCGTTCAAAGTACTCGCTGGGAAGCAGCTTCATGTTGGTGTTCGCAAGAACGCCCAAGTAATTGTCGGTCCTGAAATTCTTGTACTTTTCGTCCATTAGGTACAGCCAGTGAGCCATCCAGCCGCAGCCCGTTTCCACCACGCCGACGCTCAGCCGTGGGAAGCGGTCGAAGACGGCGCCTTGAAAGAAGCTGGTGAACGCTAACTGGCAGTCCCCGTTGAAATAGATGGCGAACCACCACGGGTTTACGGCCCAGCCGGAGGGGTAGAGCTCGTGGCCCACGTGCTTGGGAGTGCTGCTAACGTGGATAGCTATGGGCAACTCCATGTCCTGGCACTCGGCCCAGAACGGGTCATAGTATTCGTCGCCGTAAGGAATGCCGTTGGTGGGGTTGGGGAAGAGGTACACTCCCTTGACACCCAGCTTTGCCGCCCTCTTGACCTCTTTCACCCCTTCGTTCACGTCCTTCAGCGAGATGGAGGCCACGCCGATTAGCTTATCCGGATAGGGCCGGCAAAAGTCGGCAATCCAGTCGTTATACACTCGGCAATGGGCCGCCGCCAGCTCCGCGTCTTCGCACTCCGATTGCCAGTTCAAGCCCAAGGAAGGAAAGATAATCGAGGCGTCGATGCCGTGCTCTTCGTTCCACTTGACTCTGGCGTGAGGGTCGAAAGCGGCCGGGACCCGGCACTCCTCGTAGTCCATCACCCCCGGGGCGAAGCCGTCCTTGGCGCGCTCCATCACGACTTCGTCGAGGGCACCCAGGTTGCCCAGCAGCCCGCCGTTGAGGACCTTGGACTTCCTGCCCTCGATCTCCAGGTACTCCAACTCGTCCGCGCCCTTGGCGATGCGCATAGCCCTGTCCCTGTACTTGGCCTCCAGGTTGTCCAGCCACAACCGGCTCGGCTCCATGATGTGCCCGTCGGCGTCCACGATCTTGTGCCCGTTCTTTTCCATCATCTGCGTCCCCCTCCGGCGTGAAAATTAAGTCTTACCGGTGCTAAAAGCTCGACGAATCACGCCGGGAATAGAATCGAGATTTCCCATTCCGGCATGCCCAACGCCCAGCCATCCACCCTCGAAGCAGCCCCAAGCGCCGATGGGCAGAAACTAGCACACCCCCCCAAGCTTGTCAATTGCGGCCTCGCGCCCACACTTCTCAGTCCATGGCGCCGGGATGG
This sequence comes from Dehalococcoidia bacterium, assembly GCA_965197665.1. GTDB lineage: Bacteria > Chloroflexota > Dehalococcoidia > Lucifugimonadales > UBA3495 > CBDANO01. The sequence continues at coordinate 144,072 of CBDANO010000005.1, read as the reverse complement.
CTGCGCGGCACGGGGGATGCCTTGGCTATTCGTTTCGCGCCGAAGGGTAGCTGGCCCTTCAGGTTGTTGTAAGCTATGGCTAGGACGAAGAGGGCCGCTTCCACCAGCACCACGCTGGCGCCGGAGGATACGTCCACGAAGTAGCTCAGGTACACCCCGACGAAGCCGCACAGGACCCCAAGAGTGGTGGACAAGAGCACCATGTTCTTGAAGCTGTCGGTCAGCAACCTTGCCACGATGGGCGGTATGACCGTGGCCCCCGCTATGAGCAAGACTCCCAACACCTGCATCGACACCACGATGGTACCGGCAAGCACGATGGAAAAGATGGTTTCGATCCAGCCGGTGGGCACGCCGTAGAACCGGGCCACCTCCACGTCGAAGGTGGCGAACAGGAACTGTTTATAAGCGACGAAGAGTATCAGGGCCGCAGCCACTACCACGACGACGATGGCCAGAAGGTCGCCGTTGCTTACGCCCAGAATGTCGCCAAACAAAGCAGCGTCGAAGTCGCGGGTGAAAGTCTTGTACCGGCTGATCAACACGATCCCTACGGCGAAGCTGGCCGTGGTGATGACCCCGATGGCGGCGTCCGTTCCGATCTTCCGCTTCCGGGTGGTTAGAGTAATTAGCTGGGCGCACAAGAAGCCCCAGACGCTGGCGCCCACGTAGAAGTTGAAGGACATGAGGTAGCTGGCCACCGCCCCGCCCAGCACCGCGTGGGACAGGCCGTGGCCGATGTAGGCCATGCGGCGAAGCACTATGTACACTCCGATAAGGCCGCACAGGCCCCCCACCAGGGAGGCGGCCACCAGCCCGCGGACGAAGAATTGGAAATCGAAGGGTTCAAACATGCTCGACTTCCCGGCGGCCCTCCAGTTCATCCGCCTCTTGCTGCTGCCCGTTGCGGGTGAACGGATGGGGGCTCTCGGCCACCAAGGTCATTCCCTCGTAATGAATCACCGGCATCTCCGCCCCGTAAGTCAGCTTGAGAATCTCCCGGGTTATAACCTGGCTGGGAGGACCCTCGGCCAGGATTCCACCGTTCATGCAAATTACCCAGGGCAGATGGACCGCTACGGCGTTGATCTCGTGGGTAGTCATGATGATGGTGATTCCTTGGTGGTTCAACTCGTGGAGCAAGTGCATCACGTCGTCCCTAGTCTTGATGTCGACGCCTGCCGTGGGCTCATCGAGGAGAAGGATCGAGGGATTGCTGACCAGGGCCCGGGCCAAGAAGACCCGTTGTTGCTGGCCGCCGGAGAGCTCTCTTATGTGCCGCCGGGCCAATTGGGATATGCCCAAACTTTCCATCATTTCCGCGGCGATGGCCCGGTCTTGACGCCGGTACCAAGGAAACAACCGGTTTTCCATGGTCCGACCCATCATTACCACCTCTTGGACGGTCACCGGAAAGTTCCAATCGATGGTCTCCAGTTGGGGCACGTAGCCGACCCGGGGCCGGCGTTGATCGACGCTGGTACCCTCCACCAGCACCTCGCCCTGGAAGACGTTCACGGCGTTCAATAGGGTCCTAAGCAGGGTGGTCTTGCCTGACCCGCTGGGACCCAGGAGCCCCACGAAGTCGCCCCGCATGATGTCCAGGGTAACGTCGGAGAGCACCTCTTGCTTTTCATAACCGCAAGACACGTTCCGCAACTGGACTATCGCGTCTCCCGGTACCCGCTGATGGGGTAGTGGGTGTAACATACTCCCTCTTCAACCAACCAAATCCGCAAGTTTCTTACCGCCCGGCCCGGCGCAACGCGGGGATTGCCCCGCCGCCGGGCCGGCCCATGCCCCTATGCTCTCGCCACAGCCGGGACATATCAGATGATGACTTTGCTGCATCGGCAGTCCCATTTCCAGCCTGAAAAACTCGGGCATCTGGTTGACCATGTCACGATGTTGCGTGTCCCGGATCAATGCCAGATTAATGATGGTGGCGGTGATGGTCGTCCAGCCCGGACCGGCCGCCGCCCGGCGCCGTCGGATGATGGCCCCGGCCGTCGTGGCGGGGCTCGGCCAAGGCGCCTACCAGCTGCGTTGATACCAGTTGGGCGTAGAGCCCTTGGCGGCTCAGCAACTCTTGATGATTTCCTTGCTCGATCAAGCGCCCGCCGTCTAGTACCACGATCCGGTCGGCGTTGCGGATCGTGGACAGCCGGTGCGCGATAACCAGGGTGGTGCGCCCTTCCATCAACCGCTCCAAGGCTTGGCGTACCTGCTGTTCGTTGACCGCGTCCAAGTGGGAAGTTGCTTCGTCCAGCACCAGCACCGGGGAATTCTTCAGCAACGCCCGGGCTATGGACACCCGTTGCCGCTGCCCTCCGGAAAGCTGCATGCCCCGTTCGCCGACGATGGTGTCGTACTCGTCCGGAAACGAGGTTATGAAGTCGTGGGCGTTGGCTTGGCCGGCCGCGGCTTCGATATCGGCGTCACTGGCGTCTTGCCGGCCCAAACGCAGGTTCTCCTTGATAGTGGCGTTGAACAAGTAGGTATCCTGAGTCACCAAGGCGATCTGCCGCCTCAGGTGGTCCAAGCCGAAGTCCCGCAGGTCGTGGCCGCCCAGCAGAATTCGGCCGTGACCGGGGTCCCAAAAGCGCATCAATAGGTTGGCGCAGGTGGACTTTCCGGCGCCGGACCGGCCAACCAGCGCGACGGTGCGCCCGGGCTCCACAGTAAAGCTGACATCGTCAAGGGCTTGGGGTTCACCGGGGCCGTAGGAGAACCCGGCGTTTTCGAAGCGGATCGAAGGCGCGCCGCCATTCTCCCGCCCCGCCAACTCCGCCGCTCCGCCGCCGTCCCGTACCGGCACGGGCTCGTCATGAACGGCGAATAGCCGGCGGGCGGCCGCCAGGGTTTCCATCAGCTGCTTCATGGTTCGCGCTATGTCCGCGATGGGAGCAAAAGCGGCAACGGAAAGAATTACCGCCAGGATCAATTGGGGCCGTGAAATATCGCCCTGTATCCTGAACCAGAGGCCGGTGGCAAGTACGGCCAGCCCCCCCAAGGCCGTCATGCCCTCGATGAAGCCGATCTGCAGGGCCCGTTCCTTCAAGAACCGGAGTTGAAAATGAGCGAAGCGCCAACCTTGGCTCACCATGTCGGCGGCCCGGGCCGGCCCCTGTCCAAAGGCGCATATCTCCCGCAGTCCCTGTATGCTATCTACCATGTGAGCGTGGGTCTCGCCCATCCGGTCCCGCAACTCCTCGCCAAGACGCTCAGACCTCTTCTGGGCGAAGAAGGGGCTGACCGCCACGGCTAGGAGGAAGGGGGCCAACACCAAAGCTAAGGGCCAAGCGATGATCCCCAGGGTTACCAACACCGCACCCGGTACCAGCACCGCCACGAAGGCCGGAGTAATGGTGTGGGCGAAGAAGTACTCCACCGTTTCGATGTCGCCGCCGACGATGCTAACCAAGTCTCCCGAGCGCCTCCGGACTAGATAGGCCGGCGCCAAAGGGTCCAGCTTCTCGTACATGTCGACCCGCATCTCCGCCAGCAAGCGAAAAGCTAGGTCGTGGGCCATCCAAGATTCCGCCCAAGTGAAGAAAGCTACCAACGGCACGAATACGCCCAGCAGGACGAGCAACAAGGTTAGGTCGCCCCCGGTAATCACTTGGCCCACCAGAAGCGCGCTTATCACCCCTAGCCCAATGACCGATCCGTGGTGGGCCAACCCCAAAAGAAAGGTAAAGCCAAGCTGGCTCCACCAGGGTTTAATCAGGTACAGCAATCGAGTCCAGACTCTTAATATCCCAATGGGCGCCGGGGGCAACGAAGGGCCGCGGGGGTCTCGGGTGTCGTTCGGCCCCTCTTTACTGGTTCCAAGTTGTATGGACTCTCCATCTTTATGATGGCCGCCGTCCAAGTGGGCAGTCACGTCCCGCCCATGGCGGCCGGCGGCCGGTCGGGACAACGTTGCTACCGCCGCTCCGTAATCCGGTTCCTCTTGCTGCTGTGCCATTAGGCGTGCGTAGGTCCCCTTAGCGGCGGCAAGCTGCCGGTGGCTGCCCGACTCGACCAGACGCCCGTTGTCGAGCACCACGATCCGGTCGGCGTTGACCACGCTGGACAGTCGATGAGCAATGACCAGCGTGGTGCGGCCCTCCATTAGCCGGTCCAAGGCTTCCTGTATCAAGGCTTCGTTCTCGGCGTCCACGCTGGACAGCGCCTCGTCGAGCACCAGGACCGGCGCGTTCTTCAGCAGGGCCCTGGCGATGGCGATTCGCTGCTTTTGCCCCCCGGATAGCCTTACCGCCCGCTCGCCTACCCGGGTCTCATACCCTTTGGGCAGCTCCGAGATGAACCGGTGAGCGTTGGCCGCCCGGGCGGCGGTTTCCAGTTCTTCTTGGCTGGCGTCGGGGTTGCCGAAGCGTAGGTTGTCCGCCACCGTACCGTCGAACAAGTAGGTGTCTTGGGTAACCACGGCGATATGCCGGCGCAACTCAGCCAAGGGCAGATCGCGCAGATCGCGGCCTCCCAGCAGCACCCGGCCTTCTTGCGGGTCGACGAAGCGGAGCATAAGCCAGACGACGGTGGACTTTCCGGCACCGCTGGGCCCCACCAGTCCCAGGGTTTCGCCGGCCTCCAGACGGAATGAAACATCTTGCAATGCGGAGCGCCGCCCTTGGTTGTAAGCAAAGCTGACGTTCTCGAAGCGGAATTCGGGGGGCAAGTACGGCCCCGGCGTGTCTCCGGCCGGGGACTGGGCGCCCCGCGCGGCGGGTTCCGGTAGGTCCTGCCCGGATTCCTTGATTTCCACCGGCTCGTCCATCAGGTCGAACACGGCCTCCGCCGAGGACATGGCGACCATACCCTCGTGATAGAGCAGCACCAACTCCCGCAGGGGCCGGAATATCTCCACGCCCAGCATCAGCACGATCAGCAAAGGCCTCAACTCCAGTGTGCCGTCGCTGACCCGTAGCGCCCCCAACCCCAAGGCCAGAGCGGCGCCCGCGGAGATTCCGAGAATCGTGATCGAGTGGGTGGCCACGTTGGCCGCCAAGACGCCCATGGTGGAGCGGTACAGGTTCCGGGCCCGGTCGGCCAAAACCCGGCCCCTGGACCGGCTTTGCCCGAATGCTTTCAGAGTACCCAGGCCCTGCACCGCGTCCAGAAAGTCGGCGCCCAAGGCGCCGTAAGCCTTCCGCCTAGCCATGCTGGTGTCCCGGTTCCAGCGGTGGAAGAGATTGGGTATGATCAAAGTGAACAGCGCGAATCCCAAGAATATGAAGGCGATTCGGAGATCGATGACGGCCATGAAGGCAAAGATGATCACCGGCGCCAGCGCCGCCACGATGAATTGGGGCAAGTACTTGCCGAAGAAGGTCTCCAGCTTGTCGATGCCCTCGGCCATGGACATCAGCACGTCGCCGGTGCGGGCTTGGTCGAAGTAACCCGGCCCCAACGCCAGCGCGTGGTCGTAGAGCCGCTTTCTGAGTTGGATTTTGACGACGCTGGCCGTATGGTGGCTGATCACCTCTTGGACGTACTCCAACAAGCTGCGCAGCACGATTAGGCCCGCTATAGCGGCCAGCGCCCAAGTCAGCGTGGAGAAGGCGGCCCCCTCCTGAATTACTTTGACTATGGCGACGGCGGCCACCACCAAACGGGCGATTCCGGCGCCCATTCCCAACAGGCCGACCAGTGCGGCCGCCAAAATGCGCAGCCGCACTCCCTCCGTTAGCGCCAAAAGCCGGGGATGAAGGTACATCTCTCCTTGCCCTCTACTCTAAGCCCTTCATTGGGGGTAGATTGCTTCGCTCCGTCCCTCGAATACCGGTCCGGGGTCTACGCCCTTCAGCGAATCCGGGTTTCCGCCCAAAGCGGGAATCATGATCTCCAGATTGTGGAGCATCAACCCCAAGTAGCTGTGACGAGGGTCGCCGGGGACCCCCGGAAGGTCGTCGTCGGCTAGGTCGTCGATGAACCGGGCGCCCGCCTCCCTGGCGATGGTCTCCAGGACGTCGCTGGGAAAAACTTCCGAACCAAATACGGCGGGCAGGCCAAGCTCTCTTACTTGGACAATTAGCTGGGCGACTTCCCTGGCCGAAGGCTCGGAAAAGTCCGACGGCTGCACCGCGCCGATGACCTCCATGTCGTACCGAAGGGCGAAGTAGGCCCAAGAGTCGTGATAAGTAAGGAGCCTGCGATTAGCCTCTGGTATGGTGGCCACCGCCTCGGATACGCCTTGGTCCAACAACTCGACCCGGTCCCGGAACTCATCGAGATTGGCCCGGTAATAGTCGGCGTTGGCCGGGTCCGACTCCCCTAGTTGCGCCGCGACCAACTCGGCGTACCGCAGCGCCAACAATGGGTCCGGCCACAAATGCGGGTTCGGGTGGCCGCCGGACTCGGGGAAGCTAAAGTCGAACTGCCATTGCTCCGTAGAAACGGCTTGGTCTCCAAGGGAGAGCAGCACCGCCCCCGGTTTCTTGTTAGCCTCGGCCATTTCCAGGGTAGGTTCCTCGAGAAACAAGCCGTTGATCACGATCAGGTCCGCCTCGGACATGAGCTTGGCTACCGAAGGGGCGGGGGCGAAGGTGTGGGAGTTCACCCCTTCGGGAACGATTCCCTCGAGCTTTATCCTGGCGCCGCCGATGTTTTCCACTATGCTGGTGATGGGAGACACTGTAGTAACCACTTTCAGCGGGGGGCCTTCCCCGGCGCCGGTTCCCCGGCCTCATATTTCGACACATTCGATGTGTCGGACGTAGGTGTTGCCGGCGGCCCGCAAGCAACGAGCAGCGTCAACGCTAACAGCACCGGAAGGAACCGCATCGCCGGCCGGGGCTTGCGGTTCAGTTGATCAGGCCGGGACCCCCGCAACATCACTGGACTGGTATTTCCCTCTCACCGACTTCCACTTTGCATCCGGCGCAGACGCCGCTGACGGCAAAGTGCTCCAAGTCCGGCTCGAAGCCGAATTCCTGGGTGAGAGTTTGGCGGAACTCTTCCAGATAATGAGGACTCAAGTTATAGGCCCCGTTGCACACCCGGCACACCATATGGTGATGGGCGCCGCGGGGGTCTGTCAGTTCGTAATGCAACCGGTCCCCAATGGCTACTTCGGTCACCACCCCCAATTTGCGGAACAAATGCAAAGTCCGGTAAACGGTAGCCACGTCCATGTAGGGGTAGGCTTCTTTGGCTTGCTGGAAGATCTCGTCCACGCCCATGTGGCCGGCGCCCTCGGCCACTATGGTCAGCACGATCAACCTTTGGGGAGTCAGCCGGTACCCCTGGTCTCTAAGGGCTTCTATAACCTGCTCGTGATGCACCTGCTAATCACGGTTCCTGCAAACGGTTGCTAATGCCGATTCTAGCATTCTGCCAAAGATTGTCAAGGAGTGGATTCGAGTTCTGGCGACCGCCCCAGGGTTCGAGCCGGTTTGTACCCTCACCCTGCCCTCTCCCACTTGGGAGAGGGAACTTTTTCAACACCCTCTTAGGCGGTTTCTCTCGCCAAGGCGCACGCCAGACGGGCCAGGGTCCGGGACGGCACACCGGTTGCCCCCTTGACGTTGTAACCCTTGGTCCGCTCGGCGGTGGAGGTGCCGGCGATATCCAAGTGCACCCACGGGGTATCGCCCACGAACTCGGCGAGGAGTAGGGCGGCGCTGATGGAGCCGGCTTGCCGGCCCCCGCTGTTCTTCATGTCGGCTACGTCGCTCTTGATCAGGTCCTTGTATTCTTCGAACATCGGTAGCTGCCAGTACCTCTCTCCCGTATCCCGGCCCGCCGCCGCCACCTGATCGATTAGCTCTTGATTATTCCCCATCACCCCGGTACACGCCTTGCCCAGGGTAGTAACCATCGCCCCGGTCAGCGTGGCCACGTCGACCAAGCGCCGGAGACCCTGTTGGCAAGCGTAGGATAGGGCGTCGGCCAGCACCAAGCGGCCTTCGGCGTCAGTGTTGATAACCTCGATAGTCTTGCCGTTCATCGCCCTCACCACGTCGCCCGGCCGCTGGGCCGAGCCTCCGGGCATGTTTTCGGTGGCGGCAACGATGCCGGTGACGTTAATCCTTGGCTTGACCTTTCCAATGATTTGCATGGCGGCGATCACCGACGCGCCTCCGGCCATGTCCCCTTTCATTGCTTCCATCCCGCCGGCTTGTTTCAAAGAGATGCCGCCGGTGTCGAAGGTGATGCCCTTTCCTATCAGCCCCAGGTTGTTGTTTGGGTCCTCGGGGTCGCCCTGGTAGTTCAGGACTATCAGCTTGGGGGGCTGGTCGCTGCCCTGAGCCACTCCGAGCAGCGCCCCCATGCCTAGCTCTCGCATTTGAGGAGCTTCCATTACTTCCAAGGACAATTCTTCCGATTCGGCGACCCGGCGGGCCACCTCGACCATTTGAGTGGGCGTCATGGCATTTGCCGGCTCATTGACCATATCCCGCGCTAACATCGCCCCTTCGGCTGCTACTTGGCCATCGGAAATGCCATCCCTGACGGCGCCCGCCGCTTTCTCGTCCCGATCCACCACGGTCAATTCCTCGAACTCCGCCGACTTGTCGCCCCCTTTGGTCAGATAGGAGCCGAAGCGGTAAAGGCCCAATAGGGAACCTTCCGCGATGGCGCGCCCTGAGTCCCGCGGGTCCAAGCCGCCAACGCCGGCGCCGTGGGCCACGGTAGCGGCCCGTTTGACGCCCTTCTGCCTCAGGTAACGCGCTACGTCACCTGAAACCTGCCGCACTACCTGAGCATCGAACTTATCTTGGGGGCCTAGACCCGCGATTACTACCCTCGCCGGAGAAATCTTCCCCAGGGTGTGTATCATTGTAATTTCACCTTGCTTGCCTTTGATCTCCCCTTCGGATATGAGTTGGCTAATCGCTCCCTCGAGGGCTCCGTCCACGGCGCCGGTTGCGCCCCGGGGCTTGGCCGCTCCTTCGAACAAATTGACTACAAGGGCGGGGGTTTCAATGCCGGTGATATCGTCAGACGTTACGGTAAGGCGCATGGTCATCACCTCTTTGTTTCGAATCAACCTGATGGGCGGGACTTCCTGTTGCCCCACCCGGAGCCGGGAATGGACTCATGCCGCTACCGCGCAAAAACACTCACTCTGCAGGGTTGTTCCTATATGCCTCGATGAACCAGGCGCAAGCGGCGATGCCGGCGTCTAGCCGTGTGTCGAAGCAAGCAACCGGGCTACGCTCTCCAGCACCGGAGAAACGTCCTGCGACGAATCAACGTTGAAATGCCGGCGGCCGACGGGTTCCTCGTGGGGCGATAACCGGCAGTATACCAACCAGTCGGCATCGGAGTAGTCGCCGGGGTTTAGCCCCTTTTCGCGCTCCGCCAACCTGCGGCGAATGATCTTCCGGGGCGCGGTGAACCGGACCAGGATCAGGGGAGCGGACCTCCGGTCGCAAATCCGGTATAGGGGCTGCCGGAAGGCCTCGGTCAGGTTGGTAGCGTCGAACAGGACACGGCGGCCCTGCTTCAGTAGGTCTTCGATGAGCTGGTGGCAAGTATTGAACACTCTAGAGTGTTCCTCGGGAGTATACCGGGGTTCCTGGACCAATAGTTTCCGAAGACGGTCGCTTCCCAGCACTACCAGCGGCATCAACTCGGTCAACCGGCTGGCGAAGTAGGACTTGCCGGTACCCGGCAGCCCGCACAAGGCCACCAAGCCGGGCCCGTCTCCCCCTTCGCTCCAAGGGCCGCTCTCTTCCAGTCCCAGAGCGTGCCGCACGGCGGCGGCGTCATGAAGGACGTGTTGCGGTAAATGACTGGTCCCGGCTTGGTGTATGGAGGTTGTTCTCTTCATGGCCTTTTGGTTCGCGGCCCTTCGCCAACGGGCCCAAGGTCAGGGCATTGTCTCACGTTCCGCTTGGCCCGCTAGGTTCACCAAGCGTCACGCCTGGGGCGTCTGGCCGATACTGCCGTCGTTGGTATAAAAAGCGACGCCCAGCACTCCGGGACCGGTGTGAAGACCCATGACCGGAGTGAATTGGCTAACGAACATCTCTTGACAGTCGAACTCGGTCTGGATCCGGCGGCACAGGTCCCGGGCGTCTTCGGCGGCGTCGGCCTCCATTACGTTGGCCGTCACCGGCATACCGGCGACGCGGCGGCCCATGATCTGGAGAAGCCGCTCTTTGGCCCGATGGCGGCTCCGGGGCTTTTCCAGCAGCCGCGCTTGGCCCATTCGCAACTCGGTAAGGGGTTTGATGCTTAGCAATGAGCCGGCCCAGGCCTCGAGTTTCCGGACCCGGCCGCTGCGGCTCAAGTACCGGAGGGTGTCCAGGAACGCAAGTAGATTGACTTTGGGGGCCAACCAGTCCACGTTGGCGGCCACTTGATCCAGCTCGAGCCCCATGGAGGCCCAGCGAGCCGCGGCCAGCGCAATCAGCCCAGACCCTCCCGCCGCCGCCCGGCTGTCCACCACCTTGACGTTATCGCCGGCCATTCCCTGTTTGGCCAACTCGGCCGCGGCGCATGCCGACCTGTAGGTGGCGCTGAACCGGGCAGACAACGTTAGGCACAGTACGTTGGGGGCCAGCCGCCCCGCTGCACGGAAAGCCTCGAGGAAGTGGCCCGGCTGGGGGGCTGCGGTAGTCAGGTTGGATGAGTTGCCGTCGGCCAGCAAGCGGTAGAATTCGTCGGCCTGTATGTCCAGCCCGTCGCGGTAAGAGCGCTGGTCGATTATGAGCTCGTGGTGGACGACGGTGATGTTCCACTTCCGTAGCAAGTCCGGCGGTAGACAGCTACTGCTGTCCACCACGATAGCTACGTCATGTTGCAAAACCAATGAGTTACAACCTCACCGGTGGAATCGTTTACCGTCCGTCGATCGTGGCGCTGCTTCAACTTGGAATCCAATACCGCCGGGCTTAGCAGGAAGGCGACGGAGGCGATTATCATCAATATTAGGGCGAGGAGATTCAACGAGACCTGGAGGGACGCGACGGTAAATATTACTAGTACCGCCGTCGCTATGGCCAGCAGACCGATTCTTAGCATACGCGGGCCAATCCGTAGAAAAGCTGCCGTAGTTATGGCCAATGCCAGAAAGATGCCCGCCCGGGCGGTGTCGGTGCTTTGCATCCGTTCGGCATGGTCGCTCCACAATCCGCCTTGCCAGTCCAGGAAGAGGACCCAAGAGGTCAAGAAAGGAAAAGGCAGGGCGGTCAACGAAGCAAGCAACCAGTCCCGCCTGAAGACTTTGCGCACCACGCGGTAGACGATCCACATCGAAAACGGTACATAGCCGATCAATAGAAAGAAGAGGATTACGTTGAAAGGCAGGGACCCGGTGGTCATCAGGGTCCAGCCTCCGTACCCCAAGGTGATTAGGGACAATAGCCAGGAAAGGGTTGGGGCCGCGAGGGTGTAGCCCATCCAGGAATAGGACCATTTGCCGGGGTTGCCGGCGCGCCAATTCCTCCAGGTGACCAAGGCGATGCCGATGAGGAGTAAAGCTACCAGGAAATAGTGGCTCCAAAGGTGAAGAGCAAAAAGGGCCGCCAAGAGAAAATGGGGTATCGTTGCCAGCAATACCTCCCGCCACACCCCTGGGCTGTGGACCTTGTACATACCGCTGGCGACGGGCTCCGGGGCGCCCATTTCCTGGACGGCCAACCGCAGGGCCGACTCCCGGTCCACCCCCTGGGACTCCAACTCGGCCGCCTTGTCTTCCAGGTGACCTTCCAGTTCCAGGATAATGTCCTGCTCTTCAGCCGGCTCCAAGTGAAGCCGCTGGGCTAAGGAACGGAGGTAGCTGGTAAATTCTGCTGCCATTGCTGGGCTTTCCGGTAGGTTATTGGGCTTCCGGCAACATGATCGAGTTCATGGCATTGGCAAACCGTTGCCACTCTTTCATCCGGTCCGCCAAGGCCTGCTTGCCCTTGGCCGTGATCTGATAGTAACGGCGGCGCACGTTATTGGGGTTTTCCTGCCAACGGCCCTCAATCAGGCGCCCCCGCTCCAAGCGGTGCAAAGCCGGGTAGAGGGTCCCTTCCTTGAAGGCAAAATACCCGCTGCTCCTTTGCTCCACTTCTTTGACGATCTGGTAGCCGTACATGGGCTCCATCTCCAGCAGAGCTAGGAGCAGAGTCTCGGTATTGCCCTTGAGCATTTCTTGTTGATGCATACTTCTTTGCTTACGTTGCCGGAATCGGGAGGGTCACCGGGACCCGCCTTGGGTTCACCAGCGCACGTAGAATCAATCCTACTTGGAATCAAGTCTATATCGACTCGCTATTCGGCGTTAATTGTATCGGCCCGCCGAAGGAGGGTCAAGGTTTGATGACCTCCGGGGTGTCCCTTAAAATTTTGAGGGCCATATTGGGCCATACCGGGCCATAGCGGAGGACGTTGTTGCATTGGGAATCTTGTTTCCGGCCTGACAAACTTGCATACCGGGTTGATTATAAGCAGTCTCTTGCTCCGTTTTGCTCTTGGACGGCGGCGGCGTGGGGTTGGATTCGTTTTTGTTAGAACGAATAGGGAACGAATCGGTCATGGGCTGAAAACCTCCCGGTCCCCTATGGGAGTGGCCGACGGCTAGTTGCCGGTCACTGGCCATTGGGAGGGTGTTGAAAAAGTTCACTCTCCTACTTGAGAGAGGGTGGTTCCCGGCGCAGACCATCTCGGTTGCCTCCAGACTTTTCCCCTCAACCTAACCTTCTCCCCAGGGAGAAGGGACTTTTGAGGCAGACTATTAAGGGGGTTTTTGGTCGTTGGCGTGTGGGGGATATGGTTTCAGTTTGGGTATTGGCTTTCGGGCCTGTCAAGGGAGAGGAGGTAGTTGGGTGGGACTTGAATTTTCGCCCTTACTCCCTGAACGGGGGGAAGGCCGGTTTGAAACCGGCCCCTACATAAATGTTCGGCAAGGGGAGGGCACAGTGAGGGGGTCATAACTGGCGGGCCAGCAGTTCGCGTATGGCCCACAGGATGATGAGGGCGACCATGGGACTGAAGTCGAACATGCCGAAGGTAGGGAGCACCCGGCGAATGGGCCCAAGGATTGGCTCGGTAATTTGACCTACCACCCTGTTCAGGCTTAGTAGCATCGGGTGGGGATTCGCCCCGGCCAAGGGGACGACGAAGGAAAGGACAATCTTGGCGAAGATGGCCACAGTCAGAAGGGTGACGATAAAGTCGATGACAGGCACGCGCCGACCCTACTGTTGGCCCAATTTGACGGACTTTCGATAAGCCGCGTCGATCGCCTCTACGAAGGCTCCCGGCACCCCGGCGCGCTCCAATACTTGCAGACCTTCGGCGGTGGTTCCTCCCGGGGAAACCACCATGTCCTTTAGCTCGGCGGGGTGTCTCCCGGAGTCCATCACTAGCTGGGCGCTGCCATAGACCGTTTGCAGCGCCGCGGTCCTAGCCACTTCCCTCGGCAGACCCATGTAGACCCCGGCGTCGATCATGGCCTCGATGACCAGAAACACGTAGGCCGGCCCGCTTCCACTCAAGGCCGTAGCCATGTCCAAGTATTTCTCGTCTTCTACGTAAATTTCTTTACCCACGGTGCCTAGAATCGACTTGGTTAAGCCCTTGGCGCGGTCGGGCGCCTCGGCGGAACAGGTCCAAACACTCATGCCCTGCCCAATCTGGGCGGGAGTATTGGGCATAACCCGGATAATAGCTTTGTGTCCCAGCCCTTCGGCCAAGCCGGCTATCTTGGCCCCGGCGATAATGGACATGACCGACTGGCCCGATTCGAGACGCCCTTCCAGTTGACCGAAGGCGGTTTGAAGGTCCTGGGGTTTCACGGCCAGCACGACCAACTCGGCGCCTCGGGCGGCTTCAGCGTTGCTCCGACCGGCTTGGACTCCATACTGTCGATGCAAGTATTCACACCGCTCGGCAACGGGCTCGCCGACTCGCACTTCCCCCGGGCTGGTCAAATCGGCGGACAGCACGCCCTTGAGGATGGCTTCCGCCATCTTGCCGCCCCCAATAAACGCGAGGTTCATTCGACTATACCCTCTCGATAAAGAACAAAAGGCTTTGGGTGAGATTTCTTATTATACGCTACGGCGCCTATCTGGTAAGAGTCGGATTCCTTGCCGCCTGTGGTGATTTTTGCTCATGGACGGCGGTTGGTGCGGCCCCGCGGCGGGGGATGAAAGGCCATGGAACACCCGCGCCCACGGCAGAGGCGACTTCAAGAGGATGAGGATGATGGACACCGAATTGGGCGCAGTAAGAAGGAGAGTACCGAGAGCCGGGATCCGCTGCTGGCCGAGGCTAGAAGTTAGCCAGGCCCTCGCCGTTGGCCAGGGTCACCGCCAAGCGGACCGCTTCCAGCATGCTTACGTGGTTGGCGATCCCTTGCCCGGCAATATCGAAAGCGGTGCCGTGATCGACGGAAGTCCTGACGAAGGGGAGGCCCAGGTTGGCGGTGATGCTGTCGTCGAAACCGTATACTTTTACCGGGATGTGCCCTTGGTCATGGAACATGGCCAGTACCGCGTCATAACTGTTTTGGATGGCTTGGTGAAAGACGATGTCGGCGGGTACCGGGCCCACGGCGTCTATACCCAAGTCCCGGGCCGCGGCCACGGCGGGGCCGATCTCTTCCTTTTCTTCGCTGCCCAAGAGTCCGCCGTCGCTGGCGTGGGGATTGAGGGCCGCCGCGGCTATCTTGGGCTTTTCAACGCCCCACCGGGTGAAGCTGTCGTGAGTGAGTCTCAGGAAGTCCAGAATCCGGTCTTTCTTCACGTAATCGCAGGCCAAACGCAGGGACCGGTGGGTTGTCAAGTGCACCACCCGAAGGTTCTTGGCCATCAACATGGTAGCCACGGTCTTGGCGCCGGTCAGCTCCTGTAGCAACTCCATGTGGCCGATGGACTTATACCCGGCTAGGCTGGCGGCCTCTTTATTTAGGGGCGCCGTCGCTAGGGCCGAGACCGCGCCGGACAGGGCCAATTCGCCGGCCCGGGCAACCCACTCCATGGCCGCCTTGCCGCAACGGGGGTTGATGCTGCCAACGGTGATGTCTTCGGGATTCAGGTTTCCGATATCGACCACATCGACCGCCGTAGAGTCTTGGCCGGTACCGTCCGGGCCGTCCCGGCGGTTGACTCGCAACGCCGAGCCGGTCAATTCGACCGCCCGTTCCATGGCGTAGGCGCTGCCCACCACCAAGGGCCGGCAGGAGGCGTATACCCGCGGGTCTGCCAGGGCCTTGACTACCACCTCTGGGCCTATGCCACAGGGGTCTCCCATAGTAATAGCTATG
Organism: Dehalococcoidia bacterium; assembly: GCA_965197665.1. GTDB lineage: Bacteria > Chloroflexota > Dehalococcoidia > Lucifugimonadales > UBA3495 > CBDANO01. The sequence continues at coordinate 128,861 of CBDANO010000005.1, read as the reverse complement.
GATGGCTTCCGGATGGTACCCACGGCCTAATCTCCCGGGAAGAGTTTTTGCATTCTAGCACAATGGGCCCTAAAGAGGGGGGCCAAAGAGGAGCCCCCGGCGCGAGCCGGGGGCTTCATGGAGGAGGGGGTAGACTAGCGGCTGGACCGTTGGACCGCGCTCGCACGTCACTCGCACTTGTTCCAGCCGCAGGCCACGCACATTAAGCACCCTTCCTGGAAGATGACCGGGGCGTTGCAGTCGGGGCACTTTCTAACCGAGGAGTACCCGGCGCCGTTGCCGTTGGGACCGGAGTGGCTCAGCAACTCCATTTGCATTGAACTCTGGCGCACCGGGCCTTGGGCCGGTTCTGCCCTATGCTCCCCCTCGGCAGTCACGTGCCGTTCCAAGGCTAAGGCCACCGCGTCGGGGCTGGAGCGCACCAGCGTACCGCTGTCCCAAGCCGGGCAGCAAGTAATCCCCCGGAGTTGCTCGATGACGTGCTGGGGATCGATACCCGACCTCAGGGCAAGAGACACCAATCGAGAGATAGCCTCCAACTGGGCCGAGTCGCAGCCGCCGGCCTTGCCCAGAGTGCCAAAGAGTTCGAAGGGCTTGTTGTCCTCGTCGAAATTGACGGTCACGTACATGTTGCCATGGCCGGTGCGCACCCGCTCAGTGATTCCGTGGGTGGTCTGGGGCCGGTCCCTGGGCGTTCGATAGCCAGCGGCCGCCGCCGGCTCGTCCCAAACGCTCTCGCCGGCGCCCGCCTCCGTGGCGGTTTCACCGGTGCTGAGCACCTGGCCGGCCTTGCTGCCGTCGCGGTAGACCGTAATTCCCTTGCAACCCAACTCGTAGGCCAGCATGTAGGCTTCGGCCACGTCGGCCTCGGTGGCGGAGTGAGGGAAATTGATGGTCTTGGAAACCGAATTATCGGTGTGCCGTTGTACCGCGCCTTGCATCTTCACGTGCCACTCCGGGGAAATGTCGTGGGAAGTCCGGAACACGTCTTTGACCCACTGGGGAACGTCCAAAGTTTCCAGGCTGCCCTTCTCGACCAGTTGCTCCACCAACTCCGGGGAGTAGAACCCCTCCTGTTTGGCCACCGCTTCGAAGTAGGGATTGGCTTCGACCAAGCGAGTGTTGTCCATAACGTTGCGGACGTAGCTGAGAGCAAAGAGCGGCTCGATGCCGCTGGAAGCCCCGGCGATAATGCTTATGGTGCCCGTGGGGGCGATGGTCGTGGGGGCCGAGTTGCGCATGAGGCTGCTCTCGCCGCCGGCCCCGGGGCGGTTGTAGGCGCTGCCTTCCCAGGCGGGGAAGACCCCCCGGCGCTCCGCCAGCGCCGCCGAGGCCCCGTGGGTCTTGACCCAGACATAGTCCATGACTTGGTCGGCGATCTTCAGACCCTCTTCCGAGTCGTAACGGACGCCCAGCTGTATGAGCAGGTCGGCGAAGCCCATCACTCCCAAGCCGATGCGGCGGGTGGTCCTGCTCATCTCTTCGATTTCAGGGATGGGGTACTTGTTCATGTCTATGACGTTGTCCAATAAGTGGACCGTTACCTGGACCATGCGGCTCAGCCGCTCCCAGTCGATGGCTACGTCCCCGTTCTCATACTTGACCATCCGGGCGAGGTTGATGGACGCCAGGTTGCACGACTCGTAGGGCAGCAGGGGCTGCTCGCCGCAAGGGTTGGTGCTCTCGATAGTACCCAGTTGAGGGTTGGGGTTGTCGTCGTTGATGCGGTCCATGAACACCAAGCCGGGATCGCCGGTCTTGCAGGCCATTTCCGCCATGAGATCGAATACGTGCTTGGCGTTGAGGGACCCCGACGTCTTGCCGGTGCGGGGGTTGACCAAGTCGTACTCCTCGGCCTTCTTCGCTTTTTCCATGAAGTCTTCGGTTACCGCCACCGAGATATTGAAGTTATTCAGGTGCTTTCCGTCCTCTTTGGACTTGATGAACTTCATGATGTCCGGGTGGGTAACGTCGAGAATACCCATGTTGGCGCCGCGGCGGGTGCCGCCCTGCTTGACCACGTCGGTGGCGGTGTCGAAGGCGCGGATGAAGCTGACCGGGCCGCTGGCCACGCCGCCGGTGGAGCCGACCACGTCGCCCTCGGGCCGCAGGTTGCTGAAGGAGAAGCCGGTACCGCCTCCGCTCTTGTGGATGATGGCGGTCTGCCTCACCTTGGTAAAGATGGACTCCAGGGAATCATCCACGGGCAGCACGAAACAAGCCGAAAGCTGCTGGAGCTCCCGGCCGGCGTTCATCAGCGTGGGAGAGTTGGGCAGGACCTCCAAGCTGCGCATGACCTCGTAGAAGTCATCTTCCACGGCTTGCCGCTCCTCCTCGGAGGAACCGTAGTTGAGCTCGGCCTGGGATAGGTTGCGGGCGACCCGGCGAAACATAGCGTCGGAGTCTTCCAAGACGTTGCCTTCCCGGTCCTTGGACAGGTACCGGCGTTCCAACACCACGTTGGCGTTGTCGCTCAGGTCGGGAACGCGGTCAACGAGCCCCTTGGCGACGCCTTGGCCGGTCAACGCCGCGGCGATGCGCTGGCGGCGGCTTTGGATAGAAGCGCTAATCATATCTGGTCTCTCCGGTGTAACGGTCATTCGGCGGTATCCTTCCTCCACACCACGCGGCATTCCGGGGCGGCCATCTTTCGTGAACAACCGGCCTCCAATTTGGCAGCCCCGCCGGGGTGCGTCAATCAATCAGAGGGGCCCCGAGTCCGGTTTTCAATTTACTCTCCAAGCCTTTAGGTCGATGACCTCACACTAAGCCACAGGAACAAGTTCGCGGTCGTTAGGTTGTATCACAGCCGGTACGTATTTGCACCGGACTATTGTCACGCAAGCAAGGGTCGGTAGTGCTGAACCTTGCGACGGTCTCGCTGAGGTTCACACGGCCTGGGTGACTCCCCCCTCAGCCCAGCTATGATATACAACATATTGTAGCTTGTTGCGTCCTAACTACCAACTAAAGTAGCGCGCACGTTATCACGAGTTTTGAGGAAAGTCAATGGGCCTGCGCCGGAATTTCGGAAGTCGAGGGATCAGAAGAACTGCGGGGTCCCGGGGAATGCAAGCAACGTCGCAAGCTCAGTGCTCGAGGCCATCCGGTCCACCGGCGGCCCGCGGCCCGTCTGCAACTAAAATCGACCCGGTAAGATCGACCGAGACTTGCGGCTAAATGTCGAGGTCTTCTCCCAACCCCAGCCAGCAAGTAGCCAAGCTGGCCCGCACTCCCCGGTCTATTTCCTCCTGCATGTCGGCGATGCGCCGGTTGTCGGAGGTCATTACCGTAGAGTCCGCCCGCGCCCCACCCTGATGCAGGGCCACACCCCGCATCCTGTTTTCCATGTCGTGGACCTCGTTGTTTAGAACCAAAAGCCTGGTCAGAGCGGAATATTGCGAGCTAGAGTTCATTGATCGGGTTCCCTCCGGTATCATCTGACTCCGCGGGGCGGACGTCATTGCGAAAGGGGCTTATGTTCCTGGGGCGGTAGCGGGCGGCGGTGGACGTGTTCCGCCGGCGCCTCCGCTGGACCGGTCCGGGGGACGATTCGGGCAACGGAAGCTGGGGATTGTCTTCCCGCAGGTCCTTGACCACTTCCTCGAAGTTTTCGATGTCCTGGAAGTCGCGGTACACGCTGGCATAGCGGATATACGCGATGCGGTCCATGCCCCGGAGCCGGTCCATCACCATCGTACCCAGTATGCTGGTGGGCACCTCCACTTGACCAAGGTGTTGTAGCTCGGCCTCGATATCCTCGACCATTTTTTCGATGGTTCGGGACGGGATTGGCCGCTTGGTGCACGCTTTCCGGATGCCTGCGGTGAGCTTTTCACGGTCGAACTCCTCCCGGCGATTGTCTTGCTTGGAGACCATCAAAGCCGTAGCTTGCAACCGTTCGTAGGTGGTGAAACGCAGTCCGCAGCGTTGACACTCCCGGCGGCGGCGAATCCCGTTCTCCACCGTCCGGGAGTCGGTTACTTTCGAGTCGGAATATGAACAATAAGGGCACTTCATTGCTGAAACACTTTCTAAAAATCGTATAAAATTAATCTAAGACACCAGATAATGTGTTATTGTTAACTAAAACCACAATCTGTGGTAGCGTGGGATTGTATATTGTGCGTCAACGAATGTCAATAGTTTTTCGAATCTCGTACCTTCGACAGCGAATTGCAGCTTGTACCGGCAAATCATCTTTTGACGGCCCAGCCCGGGCCTTTGCTGATCGGCGCCGGGAGAATCCCTTGCCCAGGGGCCGGGCCAAGGGGCCGGCGGACGCCTCAGCAGTAGCACGAGCTAAGCAATTAAATAAATAGAAAGAGGCCGCCATCCTTCATTGAAAGAATGGCGGCCTCGAGGCGATTCCCGGCGCCTGGGTTAGGGGTACCGGACTTGGGTATTAGTGCGCTTAGGCCTCCGAGAACATTACTCCTTGAACATTACCCCTTGGTCGGGGGGCCGGGCGGTCGCCCTTGGGGAGGTTCCGCCCGGCCGCGGGGTAGTGCTTGCTGGCTTCGAGACAACGTAAACGGGGGCTAACGGAAGAGGCCCCGGCCCCTGGGGCTGGACTGCTTCCGGATGAAGCTGGGAACGTCGAGCTCATCTTCCGCTTCCGGAATAACGTCTTGCAGCAAGCGCTCCAGCTCCGCCTCCCGCATTTGCGGGGACTCTTGCAGCACCGGGAAGGACGCGGCGACCATGGTCATCTTGACCTCGTCGTCCAGCCTCGGATCACGGCAGGTCCCAAAGATAATGTTGGACTCCGGGTCCGACATTTCCTGGATGACATTGGCGGCGTCCTGCACTTCTTGCAAGCTCAGGGTCGGCCCGCCGGTGAGAACGAACAGAATACGCCGGGCGCCGTCCATGGAAATGTCCAGCAAGGGGCTCCTGGTGGCCATCTTGGCCGCGTCCACGGCCCGGTTTTCACCCTTACCCTTGCCGATGGCCAGCCACGCGGGGCCGGCGTTGGCCAGGATGGTCTTGACGTCGGCAAAGTCGACGTTGATTTCCCCCGGCACCGTAACCACTTCGGCTATTGCTTGAATGCCCTGTTGCAAGACGGAATCGGCCATTTTCAGGGCGTCTTCCCAAGTAAAGGTCTGCTCGCCGTGATTGTTCAAGTCGAGCAGCCGGTCATTGGGAATCACGATCAACGTGTCTACTTGGTCCTTGAGGCGGTTGATGCCTTCCTCGGCGTTCTTGCGTCGAGCGGCGGCCTCGAAGGCGAAGGGCTTGCTGACCACTCCAACGGTCAACGCGCCGTGCTCTTTGGCGATTTGAGCCACTACCGGCGAGGCGCCGGTGCCGGTGCCGCCTCCCATCCCCACCGCCAAGAACACCATGTCGGCGCCGGCCAAGGCCTCTTCGATGGTTTGGCGGCTTTCTTCGGCAGCCTGTCTGCCAAGGTCGGGCTGGGCGCCGGCGCCGAGACCCCGAGTAATCTCCTCGCCGATAACCAACCGGTGGGACACGTCACAGCGAAAGAGGTGTTGGGCGTCGGTGTTGACCGCGTAGTATTCAACCACCGGCAGCTTTTCCTTGAACATCCGGCTGACCGCGTTGCTGCCGCCGCCGCCAACTCCCACCACCTTGATTACCGGCGCGCCCGCGCCCAATTCAGGTAGCCTATCGTAGGCCCCGTCGTTTTCGATTCCAAGGTCCCAGGATGCTGAGTCTTCCGATACCATGTTCTCTCCCTCCACACGCAACAATATTGACATCGAATTGTTACCGGCGCCGCAGTCCCAAGGGTTGAGCTGCGATTATCCGGGCGCTCCGGCGCCCCTTTGCCCGATGTTTTCACGCCGCCGGTTTGACGGACCGGGGCATTTGCCCCGGCGCTTTGCTTGATGCCTGCCCTTTCGCTGTCAACCGCTTTCACCCTGGGCCGGCCAACCGGACGAAGTATGAAACCGCAACAGCTTTCGGACAGGACCTTGAACCTTACCTCAAATCACGTAAACCCGTTCTACGTAAACCCGATCTAAGTGAACCCGATCCATAGACTTTCCCGGGAATTTTTCGCTGAACCCTCCTTTCGCCGCTTTTGTTCCCGCGGCGGCCGTCCTTCCACTGGGTGTTTCCTCATTGTCGGCGGTCCCGTCGATAGGCCGGGTCGATGGACTGGACACGCCCGGAAGCCGGCAGTCTTACGCTATAGTTACCCTACGGTCACCTTGCTGCTGTCCTTCTGTTGGCTCTTGGAACGGCCTGCCAAGAATCCGCTTCCCAGAAGGCTCCGATTACCGTTTCGGTATGGCCGCTTTTCTCCATGGTGCTTGATCCCCCATAGGAGCAGCCCCGCCAAAGCGGAGTACGCCGGTTTACGGAGGGTAGCGGGCAGCCCGGGGAGGCCGCCGGGATACCCTATCCGCGCCGGCCCGCCGATGGTCTTTTCGGCCAGTTCTTGCATACCGGCAAGGTCGGCGCAGCCCCCACTTATGACCAGCCCGCCGGGCGGCACCTGGCGCAGGCCAGACTCGCGCATTCGGAACAATGCCAATTTGAGCAGTTCCTCTACTCTGTCTTGCAGAGGCTCAGCCATGGCCCGCCGGTTGACGACGCGTTTGGGCTGGCCCTGGTAGCTTGGAATGACTACTTCTTCATCCGCCTTGACCAGTTCCGGCATGGCATGGCCCCACTTGATCTTCACTTCTTCCGCCAGATAGAAGGAAGTCTTCAGGGCCACCTGCAAGTCCTTGGTCAGCTGGTTGCCGCCCACCGGGATCACCGTCGAGTACCACGGGCTTCCTTCCCGGTAAATGATCAGGTCGCTGGTCCCGCTGCCGATGTCGAGGAAGATTGCGCCCGTTTCCCGCTCATCCCCGGTAAGGGTCGCCTCGGCCCCTGCTAATGACTGGAGCACCAGACTCTTGACGGTCACCTGATTTGCTTCCACCGCCCTTACGGTGTTTTTCAAGGTGAGGGCGTCGCCTATGACCACGTGGGCTTCCACTTGGACCTTGGGCGCGTGGATCCCCACCGGGTTGCGCACCCCGGTCATGCCGTCCACGTCGTAGGACATGGGGATGACGTGCAAAATCTCTTGGTTGCGGCCCACCTGGGGATAGGAGGTCTTGACCAATTGGTCCAGCATGCGGGCATTGGCGTTTCTAACGTCCCCCGGGTTTTCGACAACGTCCTTGGTGTTCAAGCAACTGAGGTGGGTCCCGCTGACCCCGACGTATACGCCGTTTATCACACCGCGGCCGATGTACCGCTGGGCTTCCTTCAGAGACGCGTTGACGGCGGCCCGCACCTCTTGGAGTCCTTCTATGCGGCCTTTTTGCATTCCCTGGGATGGTACCGTCCCGGTCCCCAGGATTTTGAGCTCTCCTTCGGTGCCGACCCGGGCCACCACCGAGGCCACCTTGCTGTTGCCTATGTCTATCGCGGTGTAAAATGTGTCTTTAGCCAAGTTTTCCACCATCCTTTCATGCAAATTCCCGTCAGGTTTGCATTAATTTAGGTCCGACTAGCCACTCGCATCTTGGCGCTTCGGCTCCTTGGGTTCCGCTGTACTTCCTGGGGGCACGGCTTTATGACCTTTCGTTGTACCAGCCTCAGTGACGGCCGGCCCGCGCAGACGCATTCCGGGGCTTCCGGCGGGCAAACGCACCCGGAGCTTTCCCGCGCCAGGAAGGTCTTGACCACCCGGTCTTCCAGGCTGTGATAGCTTATGACCACCAGTCTCCCGCCGTGGGGTAGCAACTGGACGGCGGAGGTCAGCCCGGCTTCCAAGTTGGCCAGCTCGCCGTTTACCGCAATGCGCAGGGCTTGAAAGGTGCGGGTCGCGGGATGAGTCCTGCGCCATTTCCGTGGCCCCACGGCGCCCGCTACCAGACCAGCCAACTCCGCCGCGGACTCGACGGCCCGGCGCCGTAACCGGTATCGTACGATGCTCCGCGCTATCGCCCTGGCCTTGGGCTCCTCCCCGTACCGGAAAATCAAGTCCGCCAAGTCTTTTTCGGGGTAGGAATTCACGATGTGGGCCGCCGTCGTCGCAGCCGCCGGGTCGTACCGCATGTCCAGAGGCTCGTCGCTGCGGAAACTGAGGCCGTACCCCGGGTCTTCGATTTGGGCCGAGGAAAATCCCAGGTCCATCACAATCCCGTCTACTTGAGGGAAGCCCCTGCTCTTGGCCAGCCGCGCCATGTCGGCGTAGTTGCCCTGTATTGAGGTATACCGGGAACCGTATGATTGCAAACGCCTCGCCGCTAGAGCTAACGAACGGGGGTCCAAGTCGATGCCTAATACTCTGCCCGACGACGCCGACGCATCCAACACCGCCGCCGCATGGCCCCCATGTCCAACCGTAGCGTCCAAGTAAACGCCGCCCGGCTCGACGGCTAGGTAGTGGACCGCCTCCGCCGTTAGCACCGGTTGGTGAACCGGGGCTCCTCCCGTGCCGGGGTCCGTCGTGTCCCGTGGCTGGGACATTTAGGATCCCGCGCCCCCGCACAACCTTTGCGTCAAGTCCATCAAACAGGCTCCCCCGCCCCTGCACAACCTTTGCGTCAAGTCCATCAAAGGCGCGGTGATGGGGCCGGACCCTCGCCGATGTCTTTGGTGGCGCATGATTTTGCTTCGCGTTAATCAACTATAAACCGCTGCTGAAAAACCGGTGTCCCTTGATGTCCTCTAGCCAACCCCACGGGGCGGGTGCATCCTAAGTGGGGTAGCGCGGCCCTTTGCGCTGGTTAGTCCCCACAGGCTTGCAAGTTAGCGGAAGAGGAACGGGCCGGGGCTGGTTGACGCTCTTAGTCCGAGGCGGTCCATGGGCCGGAAAATCAAGGGTGAGGCCCTAAGGGTATGAGACCTCCCGCCGCTCCCTTCACACGTCTTGGGGCTAAAAATATCAACCCGCGTTCATAAATGTCAACTATTTCTTAAATCAGATTTATGTTAATTTCGGACATTTTACCAATTCTGGTTGTTACACCAAAAATTCTTTCGTCACCGCCCGCCGATTGTGAATAATCTTTCAATCGCCCAAGGATTATGCTATACTCGGATCTACTCCATCTAGGCTCTAAACCTTCTGGTAACTTTGCCCGCCAGAGGCCCAGACCACGAAGAGGGTTGCCGGTGAACATCACCAAGGAGTCGGCGAGTCCCACCGAGGTTACCCTGAACGTGGAAATGGAACCGGAGGATGAAGAGCCGTTCATCAACCGCTCCTACCGCCGATTAGTCGGCCGGGTCCGTATTCCAGGGTTCCGCCCCGGCAAAGCCCCGCGCTCTATCCTGGAGAGACACTTGGGCCGCGAAGCTTTGCTCCAAGAAGCCCTTGAGTTCATGGTCCCGGAGACCCTCGACCAAGTCCTCAAGGAGGAGAACCTTCAAGCCTTCATGGAACCCGAACTGGAGGTCCTTGGCCTCGAGCCGGTGTCATTCAAGGCAGTCGTGGCCCTTGAGCCGGTGGTCGAACTGGGGGACCTGCAGTCGATCCGGTTGGAGCGGCAACCCATTCAAGTTACCGAGGACGAAGTTTCCGAAGTCATCGACCACCTGAGGTACGAGTCCGGCCCGTGGGAACCGGTGGACCGACCGGTGCAGTTCGGCGATCTCCTTACATTGAACGTCACCGGCATTATTGCTGGTGAGGAAGCCATAAACGATCAAAACATCGACTTCATTCCTCAGCAGGACAATCCCCTTCCCATACCTGGCTTCTCGGTGTACTTGGAGGGAATGTCCGAAGGCCAAGAAAAGGACTTCACTCTGGCCATCCCCGAAGACCATCACCAGGACCAATACGCCGCCAAGGACTGCCGCGTGCACGTGGAGGTCATATCAATCAAGGAGAAGAAGCTGCCCGACTTGGACGACGAGTTTGCCAAGGGAGTCAAGGGCGGCTACGAGACTCTGGAAGCCTTGCGAGACTTTGTGCGCCAACAACTGACCGAGACCGCCGAAACCAACTCGCAGCGGCAGTTGGAACAAGACAGCCTAGACGAGTTGTTGAGAATAGCCACCATACAAGCGTCGGACCTGATTTACCAACGGGAACTGGACAACCTGTACCAAGAGCGGCACCGGTCGGTAACAAACCAGCGCGTGGACATGGATACGTACCTGAGCTACATCGGAACAACCGAGGAGGAATGGAGGGAGCAACTCAGGCCCCAAGCCGAAAGACGCTTGAATACCTATCTGGTTATCCGGCAACTGGCCGCGGATGAACAGATAGACGTGGAAGCGAATGAGATACAGGCCGAGATCGACTCCATGACGGAGAAGGCTGGAGACTCCGAAGAGTCGATGCGCCGCGTCCTAAACAGCGACAGCGCCCGGGAAACCGTCCGCACCTCCCTGCTCAACCGCAAGGTATTGCAACGCGTGGCCCAAACGGTCGAAGGAAATGCGGAAGGAAGCAGCGAAGAAACCGCCTCTAACGACAACGGGTCGGCAGAGGACGCTTCCGACTCGGATACGCCGCCGGTAGACCCGGATACCCCGGATACCCGGGATACCTCGGCGGAGGAAGATGCTGAGAAGGACACTGAGGAAGATACCGCCGCAGCTTCTCCGTTGGACCCGGAGGGAAACAAAGAAGGAGCAAATCCTAATGCAGAATGAGCCCCACGATTCGCCGCTTTACTTGCCTCAGAGCATTATACCCATGGTCATCGAGACCAGCCCCAGGGGAGAGCGGGCTTTCGATATCTACTCCCTGCTTCTGAAGGAACGCATCGTGTTCCTGGGCACCCCTATAAACGATCACGTCGCCAACACCATAATCGCCCAACTCCTCTACTTGGAGCGGGAAGACCCGGACAAGGGTATCAACGTGTACATCAACAGCCCCGGCGGCGTTATTAGCGCCGGCCTGGCTATCTACGATACTATGCAGTTGATCAACCCCGAAGTGTCCACCATTTGCTTGGGCATGACCGCCAGCATGTCCACGGTGCTTCTCTCCGGCGGGCAGAAGGGCAAGAGGTACGCGTTGCCCAACTCCACCATTCACATGCACCAACCCATGGGCGGCGCCCAAGGCCAAGCCTCGGACATCGAGATCGCCGCGCGGGAGATAATCCGGCTCCAAGACAAAATTCGCAATATCTTGTCGGAAAATACTGGGCAATCCTACGACAAGATCGCTCGGGACACCGACCGGGACTTCTACCTCACGGCGGAACAAGGCGTAGAGTATTCCTTGGTGGACGAAATTCTTAACTCGAAGGACTCCGAAAACTCGAAGGACTCCGAAAGCGAATAAGGGACCCTTACGGTCGGGTGAGTAAACGCCGGATGAACAGGCGCGAACTCAGATAAGGGGCTTGGGGGGCTGATTGTCGTGGCGCCGATGATTGCGTTGCTGGCGCTCCCGGATTCGACAACCGCCGGATCCGATAGCCGGCTATATATAGGGAGATATCCGATAGGCTGGGCCGGTCATTTCGCGGAGTGACCGGCCCAGCCTACTATTTTCCCTGACACTATTTTCCTTGGCGAAGAGCGCAGCGTCCAACCGCGGGGGCGAACGGGGTCTCAAGAATCCACGTCCTGGGGGGGTATTGGTGGCCAATAGTAGAAGCGGGTCTAGGCTTGGCCAGTGCTCTTTCTGCGAAAAGGCTCAGGCCCGTTCGAACCTCGTGGTGTCCGGTCAAGGCCGGGCAACCGTCTGCTATGACTGCATCCGGGTGTTGGGTCAACTCGTAAACGAAGAAGCTTCTGAAAGTTCCCCGGATGTTGAGAACCGCGGCCGCCGGCTGGTCCCCAGGGAGATCTGCGCCAACCTGGATAAGTACGTGGTCTCTCAAGAAAGGGCCAAGAAGATTCTCAGTGTTGCTGTGTACAATCACTTCAAGAGGACTTGGTCCGAGACCCAACAGGGGGAGGTCGAGCTACAGAAGACCAATATCTTGCTAACGGGCCCTACCGGTTGCGGCAAGACCCTGCTGGCCCAGACCCTGGCTCGAGTCCTGGAAGTGCCTTTCGCCGTTTGCGACGCCACGTCCCTCACCGAGTCCGGGTACGTGGGCGAGGACGTGGAAAACATTCTACTTAGATTGATCCAGGCCGCCGATTGGGACGTCTCCCGAGCCGAGCACGGCATCATCTATATCGACGAACTGGACAAGATTGCGCGAAAGGAAGGCGTCAACCGGTCCATCACCCGCGATGTCTCCGGGGAGGGCGTTCAACAGGAGCTGCTCAAGATCATCGAAGGGTGCGTCGCCAACGTGCCCCCCCAGGGAGGCCGCAAGCATCCTCACCAAGAGTACCTGCAAATAGACACGAGCAACATCCTGTTCATCTGCGGAGGCGCCTTCGACGGCCTCGAAGACGTGGTGGCCCGGCGGGTGGAGACCGGGGCCGCTAGGATGGGCTTCTTGGCTAACGGGCGAAGCAAGGCCGAAGAGCAAGTCAATCTGATGAATCACGTGACCCCGGAAGACCTTCTGGAGTTCGGATTCATTCCGGAAATGGTTGGCCGCCTGCCCGTAACGGTGGCCTTGGAACCCTTGGACAAAGACTCGCTGATGAGGGTCCTTACCGAGCCGAAGAACGCTATTGTGAAGCAATACCAGCAACTGTTCAGCATGGACGGCGTGGACTTGGAATTTACGCCCGGCGCCTTGGAAGCCGCCGCCTAGCGGGCCTTGGACCACCAGACCGGGGCCCGCTGCTTGCGTTACGTGATCGAGGATACTTTGCTGGACGTCATGTACGACCTGCCCTCCCTGCCCGAGGTCGCACGGTGCGTGGTGGACCGGGACGCCATCGAAGGCGAAACCGTCCCGGCGCTGATATCCGACTCCGGGGACCCTCTAACGGTGGCCGCGGCGCCAAGGAAGAAGTCCGCCTAGGGGCTGTATATCGAATCGAAAGACCCTGACGGGGCCGCTGAAAAGGTTGACGCCCGGCGTTGACACTCTATATCGATATATATTAAATTTCCTCAAACTTCCCTAAACTTCCCTGAGGGCCGGAGGTATGATGGTTACCGCAATAGATGACGAAATGTTCGCCGGAGAGGCCGTATCCGACCCTTATTCTTACTATGGTCGTCTTAGGGAAGATGACCCCGTCCATTGGAACGAAAAGTACGAAGTCTGGGTAGTTACCCGTTACGATGACGTAGTCTGGCTCACCCGGCACCCCGAGTATTTCTCCAGCGCGGTTTTCAAAGACGACCCCAGGCCGGCGTACCCGGAGATCGAAGAGTCGGACTTGGGGCTCTACGAAGACGTGAGGAACTTCTTTTCCAGGTGGTTCATCCAGCACGACCGTCCGGTGCACCTCGACATGCGCCAGGTGCTCCACGGGTACTTCACCCCCAAGTCCATGGAGGCGTGGCGTCCCATGATCACCTCCGTCATCAAGGACCTCCTCGACGAGGCCGACGGGAGGGGCGAGATGGACGTGATGCAGGACTTTGCCACACCGTTGCCCTTATTCGTAATTGCTCAAATGATGGGTATGCCCTACGAAGACCGGAAGTTCATTCGCTCGCTGGCCGAAAAGCTCCTCTTCCTGGGCCGCGGCGACGTCAGCCGGATGAAGCCCCTGCATGACGGGATATACGAGCTGATCGACTACTTGTCGCCGGTGGTGGAGGAAAGAATCGTCAAGCCCGGGGATGACTTCATCTCGGTCTTGGCCGACGGCGAGAAGCGAGGGATATACACCCGGGAACAGGTGGTGGCCAACTCCATCCTGCTCCTGTTGGCGGGCCACGAGACGACGATAAACCTTATTTGCAACGGCACCTTGGCTTTCATTCAACACCCCGGCCAATGGGATGCGCTAAAGGCCGACCCCGGCGAGGTCTTGCCTCCGCTAATCAACCGAGCAACCGAAGAGTGCCTGCGTTACGATCCTCCGGTCAAGTCCATCCAGCGCATCGTCGCCGAGGACGTGGAACTGGGGGGCAAACAAATGCGAAAAGGCGAACGCATCCGGTGGTTCATTTCCGGGGCCAACCGGGACCCGGAAAAGTTCGAAGACCCCGACACCTTCAATATAGAAAGGTGGCCCAACTCTCACGTCGGCTTTGGCTCCGGCATCCACCACTGTTTGGGGGCCACCTTGGCCCGGCTTGAGGGGCAGGAGGCGTTCAAGGCTCTGGTGTCAAGGTACGAAAACCTCAGTCTCCTCCAGCAGGAGTTCGAGTACCAACCGAGCGTCACCTTCCGTTCCTTGAAGAGCCTCCCGGTGTCGATAAATTAGGGAGAGGCGTATGACGGGAAAACTGCAAGTATCGGTTGATCATAACTTGTGCGTGGGCAACGCGATGTGCCCCCACATCGCCCCGAAAGTGTTTGCTTTGAACGACAACCGCCAGTCCGAGGTAGTAAATCCCGATGGGGATGCCAGAGACGTAATCCTGGAGGCGGCGGAAGCCTGCCCGGTCAGCGCCATCTCGGTCATTGACGCCGACACCGGGGAGCAGCTATTCCCTTAGCGCCGCTCGCTGCGACTAATTTACCCCCTGCGCAAGTTTCTTCAAGTTTCTTAATGAGCGTTGCAAAAGCCCCCTCTCCCTGAGGAGAAGGGACGTTTCCAATACCCTCTTATCGCCCGTCCGGACCTAATTGAAGGGTTGCTCCACCCCGGAAAGAAAGAGTGTGGTCGGCCCGCCCCGGCGAGGGCCGGTTTCACTGAATCGGCTGCACTCCGTCCGATTTCATAGACTCGTGTATTTGCCGGTCCAAGGGAAGGCCTGACGGATGAGCGGAGGACAGGGGCCGACCGCTCGGGTCCAACGCTTGGCCGTTTCTGAGCACTACTTGGCCCTCCGCCACGCAGCGCAAAGTCTCGAGGAGCAAGTACGGTTCTCTTTGATATTCCGCCTCTCGGATCCGCCGGAACAAGGGTAGTTCTTCCCCCGGCTCGACTTTGATTTGCGTCAGGTCCTGCCCGTCAACGCCGGACCACAGATCGGTGAAACTCCCTCCGGTGATGGGCACAGTGCAGTAGGACAGGACGGGACCCCGGTCCACGTCCTCAGTGGCGAGGTGGACCATGGCGCCGGTGCGGGCGGCCTTGGACTCGATCAGCTCCCATATCACGTCTTGCCAAGTGCCTATCGGACCCTGCGGCAACGCCGGATGGAGGTTCAGCAAGGGATAGGACCGGCACATGGCGCCGCTGGCGATGAGCATGTAGCCGGCCAGAACGCAAACCTCCGGTCGATAGCTTGACAGCAAGTCCATCACCTGCCGGTCGTAGTCTTCCCGGTGATGGGCGAAGGGCCCTTTTCTGGCCCGCCTGAACTTGGTGGAAGACAACGTAATCAAGGGTAGCCCGTACTCTCGGACAAGGCTGAAGTATTGGTCTGAACCCCCGGCCTCCCCGGCCTCCCCGGGCTCCCGGTTGCTGAAGACGAACTCAATCCGGGCGTCCAACCGCCCCCGCCTAATCCGCTCTTGTATGAAGCGGAGCAGGCCCCGGGAGCCGGCGCCCCTGCCCGTGGAAAACCAGCCGACGTTGAGCATCAGCCCGCCAGCTTACGCAGCCGGGCGATCCCCGGCGCCATCAGTAGCAGCGGATTGGGACGCCGGGTCACCATCCGACCGGCCTTGACCGCTCGTATGAGGCCTCCGGGAGTGCCGTCGTAGTCTTCCTCCGAAACCTGGGTAAAAGTGCTTCCCAACTCCAAGGCGGAATGAGAGTCGCTGGAAGCCACCGTGGGCAAACCGTGCTCCGCGGCGAAGGCTGCGCCCTTGGTGTTGTCCATGGGAAGAACGGTGTGGGAGTTGTAGCCCTCGATCAAGTCCACCAGCGGGAGGATTTCCTTCAAGGCTCCAAAGCTCAGGGCTGACGGCCGGAGGCGGCAAAAAGGGTGCGGCGCCACTACCAGGCCTCCTTGGTCCTTGATCCGCTGGGAGGTTTCCAGGGCCGGGAGCCCGCCGGGAACCTCTTCTTGGAGAAACAGTCCGATGATGTCGCCGGCCGCGGACTTGATCTCCTCTCCGATTATCACCGGGAAGGGCGCCAAGTCTCGGACTTCCAGGGCGCCTCGGATGCTATCGTGGTCGGTCACGGCGACGGGGCCCAACCTTGACCTGACGCAACGCTCCACGACGGAAGAAATCGGCGCGACAGAGTCCTTGGAGAAGCGGGTGTGGACGTGCAGGTCCAGCCGCAGCAACTTACCCCTCTTCGAAGAGGTCTTGGTGGGCGCTAGGGGCCGTATAGGACTCTTTAACGTAGGAATCCTTGAGGTGGGTGATTTTCACCTCAGCCTCGTCCAGCAGCTTGTTGCAATGGCGCACCAGGCTCATTCCTTGCTCGTAGCGCGTGGTGGCTTCATTCAGCGTCAATCCGCCGTCTTCCAAGGATGCCGCCATCTCGCCAAGCCGTTGGAAAGCCTCCTCGAAGGAGAGGCTATCAATATCCCGGTCGTTGTCCTGGGCCGGTTGCTGCCCGTCAGCGCCGCTGGTCATTGGTTATCGTCTGCGGGGAAGAATGACGTACCAAGTAGGCATTATAGGCCCTGCTGGGCGGCGATGGGTAGGGGCGGATTGGGGCCGGCCCGGCGCGGCCTCCGCCTCAATGTTACTCGCCAACGGTTACCAGGTGGAGAATCTTCTCGTAGACAGCCGGGCCGATCCGGGGCACGTTGGTGATTTCTTCCACGGATTCGAAGGGGCCCTGTTCTTCCCGGTACTTGATAATGGCTTTAGCCAGGGATTCGCCAATACCGGGCAGGGTGTCCAGGAGGTCTTCGGAGGCCAGGTTCAGATTGATCAGACCGCCACCTCCGGCGCCGGTTTTGGAGGCGTTTCCTTGGTTGCCGGCCAAGCTTGCTGAGTCACTGGTCGGCGCCGGTTCACCTATTCTTGGGATGTGGTAATGCCCCTCGTCTTGGACCCGCCGGGCCAAATTGACCATGTCCAGGCTGGCGTCGGATGCGGCGCCGCCGGCCGCTCCCACGGCGTCGGACAGCCGGTCGTTTTCCCGGAGAACATACACCCCCGGGTTGTGCACCGCCCCGCTTACGTAAACTTTGAGTTCCCCTTGCGCCGCCGTTGGACCGCCGGATAGATTCCCGGAAGCGGGGGAGCCGCTCCCTTCCTCGGGCGGCGTGGGCAGCATCACCTCGATGGGCGCGTTGCCGTCGTCCCGAAGGAGAAGCGTCACCGCGCCAAAAACCAAGGCGGTAACGACGACGGACAGGCCGGCGACCAACAGAGTTCGGCCGTTCAAGAGAGGCATGGGCCCCTTCCGGCCGGCAATAGGTCAGGTAATAAATCTATTGTATTCATTGCGGAAGCCCGATTATAATTTAGCCCAGTTTTTGGCGAAAGGGGGGCATGGTTTGGCTACCTTGCAGCCATCTTCCGACGGTAAGGATGAGCTTCATGTCTTCTTCCAGGGGGAGGTGACGCCCATCAGCAGCGCGAAGGTCAGCGTCATGACCCATGCGTTGCACTACGGGACCGGGGTTTTCGAGGGCATCCGGGGCAACTGGAACCAAGACAAGGAGGTAGTGTACATATTCCGAATGCGGGAACACTACCAGCGCTTGTTACAGGGCTGCCGTATCCTGATGCTGGACATCCCCTACTCGGTGGACCAATTGTGCGGCATCACCGTGGACCTGGTGGAGCGAAACGCTCATCGGCAGGATATCTACATCCGGCCCCTAGCCTACAAGAGCGCCGAAAGGGTGGCCAATCTGAAGCTTCAGGACCTGTCCAGCGACTTTACTCTGATCACCGTGCCCTTTGGCAACTACCTGGGGTCCGACGTGCTGCGTTGCTGCACCTCCTCTTGGCGCCGGACCGACGACCCCATGATCCCCAGCCGCATCAAAAGCAGCGGCAACTACGTCAATAGCATCTTGGCCAAGACCGAGGCCACCCTGGCCGGTTTCGATGAGGCCATCATTCTGAACCAAGACGGCCACGTCTCCGAGGGATCCGGAGAGAACGTATTCGTTGTTTCCGGAGGACGCCTGATTACCCCGATCTTGGAAGACAACGCGCTGCCCGGCATCACTCGAGACACGGTAATTCAACTGGCCCAAAGTGAGTTGGGGCTGCCGGTGGTTGAAAGGAGCATCGACCGCAGCGAGTTGTACCTTGCTGACGAAGTGTTCCTTACCGGTACCGCCGCCCACCTAACGCCGGTGGTCCAGCTGGACAGCCGGGCCATCAGTGACGGCAATCCGGGGCCGATTTCCAGCAAGTTGCAAGATATGTACTTCGAGATCGTAGCGGGCAAGAACCCCAAGTACTTGCACTGGTGCACGGCCGCGGCGCCGCGGCTGGTCACCGCTTGATAGGCGACCGGGATCTCTTTGGGCGCCCCCGTGCCGAGACCGGCGAACGAACGGAGCTAACCATCAGCGGGCCGTAACAGTAAAAAGCATATCTTAGGGCGCCATATATAAGCCAAGAGGAGTAACCGCTCGTCTCACCTGGGTCTACAGCAGGCTAAGAGGGTGTTGAAAAGTTCCCTACCCCACTTGGGAGAGGGCAGGGTGAGGGCGATTCCCGACCCGGATTCATCTCGGTTGCCTTCAGATTTCCCCCTCATCCTAACCTTCTCCCCAGGGAGAAGGGACTTTTGAAACACCCATTAAGGGAAATGGGCCAGCCGGTAATAGAGGAAACCAGCCAGGAGAGCAACCTACGTGTTGTGGGATAGTCTAACCTGGATAGTCCTCCTCGTGCTTTGCTACCTGATCGGCAGTATACCCGCTGCCTATATTGCTACGCGCTTCCTCGCCGGCGACGATATTCGCAGCATGGGAGACCGCAACCCTGGAGCGGCCAACGTCTACCGCAACGTGGGCCCCAAGGCGGGGCTGTTGGTAGGGACGGTAGACATCGCCAAAGGGGCGGCGGCCGTCATTTTGGTCTGGATTGTGGCGGACTCGACCATTCTTCAGATGCTGGCGGGCGTGGCGGTGCTGGCCGGGCACAATTGGCCGGTACACCTGGGGTTGCGGGGAGGACGGGGCGCGGCCACCGCCATCGGCGTCCTCCTGGCTATGCTCCCACTGTTGGCTGCCCCGGTGGGCGCCTTGTCTCTCGTCGTTCTGTACGTCACTCGAAAGGCGACGATAGCTATCGGGGTGTTCCTCGTCACGGTGGCCGTCCTCGCTTGGCCGGTAGGTTACTCTTACCAGATCGCGGTTTATGCCGTAGCCATTCCCATCCTGGTAGGTCTGACCCACTACGTTACGGTGCGTGCCCTGATCTCCGGTAGGAGACCGGAATTCAAAGGGGGCGACGAAAAGGTATTGCCGCAACGGTAAGAGGCTGAGTGACCGGGTCCTTCATACTAGACTACTACCTGCTGGTCCTACTGGCCTCCATCGGCCTTTTCCAACTGATTGCGGCCCGCAAGGGGTTCCGAGGGCTTCTGTTCTTCCGGCGCCCCTCGACGTCCGCCGGTCTTGGACTGGCCTTGCTATGCGGGGCCTTCGCCGCGTTCTTTCTGTCCGAACCCCGCAATGTGCCCGACAGCCACTTGGGGCTAAACGGCAACGAGCAGTTTGCTTACTTCTTTGCCGGCATCGGCACCGGTCTGGCCTTTACCCTCGTGGCAGCTTCCCTCCGCAACCGGCGTTTGGGGGCCGGCCTAACGTCGGCGCCCTCCGGGTTGGATGCGCTAAGGGAAGCCAACTACCTCCGTGCTTTCTGCCGGACCGCCGGCCCTTTGTTGTTCCGTGTCCGCCTATGGATTCAAGGCGGGCAAAAGCGCGCCGCGGCCCGGAACCTGGTCCTCCACGCCAGGCCCGCCGGCGATGTACGCCGGCGGCGGAGCATAAGTCCCCCGGTCGTTGCCGAGGTTGTAAATAGGGACCGGCGAGCCTCGGCGGTCCGGCGTTGGATGCGGTCATGGGGCTAGAGGGAGAGATCGTTTCTTGGCTGAACCAAGGCATCGGCCGGCACTACTTGTTGGACCGGGCCATCTATCTGGTGGTGAGTGACTACCTTCTGCCGCTGTTGATGTGCTTCTGGTTACTGGGGATGTGGTTCCACGGGAAAGACCCGGAAGCCCGCTCCCGAAATCAAAAGGCGGTCTTGGGCGCCGCCATATCCTTAGGGTTCACCAATCTGGTGGTATTGCTCCTAAACCAAGCGGTCTTTCGAGAGCGCCCCTTTGTTCACTCCGAGTTGTCGAACCTGCTCTATACTCCCACCGACTCGTCTTTTCCGGCCAATCCCGCCGCCATAGCCTTCGCTATGGCCATGGCCGCTTGGTTGATCAACCGGCGGGCCGCAGCGGTCCTCTTCTTCCTGGCCGCCTTGTGGAACTTCTGCCGAGTTTGCAACGGTCTTTTCTACCCCAGCGACGTGATAGCGGGCGCCTTGATAGGGGCCGCCGTTGCTTGCCTGGTTACCGCGGGGCTGCGGGCCATAGAACCCCTTCCTACCCGGCTATTGAGAGGGGCCCGGTTACTGCATCTGGCCTGACGGGCCGGTGGACGCGGCCGGTTTTGGGAAAGTGAGAATTTCCATGATAGAGCCGGGATAGAGCCGGGATAGAGCCGGGATAGAGCCGGGATAGAGCCGACGGGGTCCCCGGCCCTCGGCCCGGCCTATGCTATACTCATGTCTACCTTGGCGACCACCGGAAGGACAGAGCAGTGAGCCGACCATCGGACCGGAAGGAAGTGTCAGCCATTGTGTTGGCGGGCGGCCGGAGCCGGCGTCTCGGACGCAACAAAGCGTTGGAGGCTATCGGCGGCCAACCGCTGATACGCCGGGTCATAGACCGGGTCTCCCAGGTTGCTGAAGACGTGGTGGTTGTGGCGGCTGACGAAGCCCAAGCCCAGGCCTTGCCCTTGGAAGACCGGGGCCGGGTGGCCCTGGACCTGCACCCCGGCGGCGGTTCTTTGGGCGGGATCTTCTCCGGCTTGTCCGCGGCCCGTCACCACTGGGCGGTGGTGGTGGCTTGCGACATGCCCTTTCTGAACCTGGACTTGGTCCGACGGATGCTGAGCCTCCGCGAAGGGGCCGACGCCGTAGTCCCGGTGTTGGAAGGTCGTCCCGAGCCTACTCACTCGGTCTATTCCAAAATCTGCTTGCCGCACATGGAGCGGTTGCTCCTAGCCAACGACCTCAAGATTTCCTTGTTTTTCGACAAAGTGAGGGTGTCCTACGTGCCGGAGGACGAGATATTGTCTCTGGACTCGGAGCGTCTTAGCTTTTTCAACGTCAACAGCCCCGACGATTTGGAAAGAGCGCGGGCTCTGGCGTCCGAGGGGAGGTAGGCTTCCGTCATGGCCAGTCCCGGGGCGACTTTCCCTATAATGGTGGAGCTTTTTGGCACTCCCAGGCTGCTCACCGGAAAGCGGGAGGCGTTGATAGAGGTGCGGTCTCAGGCCAGCCGGCGGGATGTAGTCCTTGCCTTGGCGGAGGCCTGTCCCGAGTTGGTGGGCCGCGGCATTCGCGACGATTTAAGCGATCTTGACCAGGGTTTCGTTTTCAACCACAGCGGAAGGGCTTTCCTGAGCGGAGACCGGATTTCGTTTCAACCGGGTGATAGCTTGCTGCTGCTTTCCAGCCAGGCCGGGGGCTGACCTCCAATGTTCGGTTACTGGGGAAAAGTCCTAGTGGTCAACCTGACCGACCGCTCCCACCGCTGGGACGCGGTACCCCAAGACGCCCTGGCCGGGTTCATTGGAGGCATCGGCTTGGGGGCTTACTTGCTCCACAAGTACTGTCCTCCTCAGGCCGACCCGCTAGGTCCCGACAACCCGCTGATCTTTGCGGGCAGCCCCTTGGTGGGCACCCGGTTGACCACTTCCAGCAAGTTCGCCGTCGTCGCCAAGTCGCCGCTGACCGGGTTCATTGGCGACTCTTTGTCCTCCAGCTTCCTGGCCAATGAGCTTAAGAAGACCTGCGGCGACGCCCTCATCATCACGGGAAGGTCGGCTTCTCCCACCGTGTTGTACATCCAAGACGGCCGGCCCGAGTATCTGGACGCCTCCGACCTCATGGGGCTCGGCACGTCGGCGACGGAGCGGGCGGTGAAGCAACGGCTGAGCAACAAGCGCGTCCGAGTAGCCGCCATCGGCCCGGCCGGCGAGCGGTTGGTGCGTTACGCCACCATCGCCAATGACGGCGGACGCCACGCCGGGCGCTGCGGCCCGGGCGCGGTGATGGGGTCAAAGAACCTGAAAGCCCTGGCGCTTCTGGGGAGCCATACGGCCCCGGTAGCCGACCCGGACGCCATCCACGAATACGGACTGGACTTAGCCCGCCGAAGCCTGGGGCCGGCTACCGAAAAGTACCGCGGCTTGGGCACCATCGCCAACGTATCCGTGTTCAACCGGCTGGGAACCCTGCCCACACGTAACTTTCAGCAATCGACATTCGAGGACGCCGAGGAAATAAGCGGCGAACACTTGCATCAACAGCACTTCATCAAGAACGCTCACTGCGCTAGTTGCACCATTGGGTGCGAGAAGGTCCTGGCAACCAATGACGGCGGCGCGGAGTCCCGGAGCCGCTTGGAGTACGAGACCCTCTTCGCGTTGGGACCCCTGTGCGGAGTGTCGGACCCCAACGCCGTCATCAGGGCCGCCGCTATGTGCGACGACCTAGGGATGGACACCATCAGCGCCGGCGGCACCATCGCATGGGCAATGGAATGCGCCGAAAACGGCGTTCTAACTCGAGGGGACATCGGCGGCATGGACTTGCGCTTTGGCGCCGGCGACGCGGTAATGGCTGCCTTGGACCTCATCGGCCGCCGAGAAGGAGTTGGGGACTTGCTGGCCGAGGGGAGCCGCCGGGCCGCCGCCCTGGTGGGCCGGGGTTCCGACGCTTGGGCCATGCACGTAAAGGGGCTGGAAATGCCGGGCTACGAGCCCCGAAGCTTGAAGACTATGGCCCTGGGACTGGCGGTCAACCCCCGGGGCGCCTGTCACAACAGGTCTTCCGCCTACGAAGCCGACTTTTCCGATATGGTGGACCGGCTTACCGTGGACGACCGCCGAGGGCGCATCGCCGCCGAGAGCGAGGACCGTTCCGCGGTGCTGGACTCCCTGATCTGGTGCAAGTTCCTACGAAAGGCCTTCGATGACTTCTACGGGGAGTCGGCCTGGGTCTATTCCATGATCACCGGCTGGGATACCTCAGCGGGTGACTTGGCCCGGGCGGGAGAGCGGATAAACAATCTGAAGAAACTGTTCAATATCCGCGAGGGCTGGCATCGAGCCGACGATTCGCTGCCTCCCAGGTCTCTTGGGGAAGTCCTGCCATCCGGAGTGGCCGCCGGGACCGGCCTGACCTCCCAAGACTTGGTCTTCATGATCGCCGGTTATTACCGGGCGAGGGGTTGGACGGAAGACGGACTGATTCCGAAGGAGAAGCTGGTGGGACTGGGGCTGTTGGACTACCTTCCGGCGGTAGCCGCTCCAAGCCGCCAAGGATAATCAGAGCACGTGGATGCCTTCGATCTATCGGAAATCATCCAACGGCACGCGGACCACGGGGAGCGGTATCACGAGTTCTTCAGGAACTCGGCTCTTAGCGTGGGGCTGTTCGTGTTGCGGGCCGGAGAAACCGACACCCAACTACCTCACACGGAAGACGAGGTTTACCACGTTATCCAGGGCCAAGGAACGGTCCACGTGAGCGGAGAAGACCGGGCCGTGTCCGCCGGGTCGACCGTATTTGTTGGCACCGGCGTTGAGCACCGCTTTCACTCCATCGAAGAGGACCTCGCTATCCTAGTATTTTGGGCGCCGCCCCGGCGGTCGCGGGGCCCGTCGGCCTAGGGGCCGGGGACCAGGTTTTTTGGACCAGAAGGAACTTCGGCCGATTCTGAGACGAAAATTCCCCAGGGAGCGGGCCAGCCTGCTGCCTGCCCTCCATTTTGTGCAACACGAGCTTGGCTATCTGCCTGATTGGGCCCTCCAAATCGTGGGTTGGCATCTACGCGTACCGGCCAGCGAGGTTTACGGTGCGGCGACCAGCTACAGCGAACTGCGCATTGACCGCCGGGGCAATCACTTGGTAAGGGTATGCGGCGGCCTGAGCTGCTGGAGTAACGGAGGCCGGGAACTGCTGGCGTCTTTGTCGGAGAAACTGTCCGTTAGTCCGGGACAAACCACCTCCAACGGTAGTGTGACCTTGGAGGAGACCCCTTGCGGGTTCCTTTGCGCCGTGGCGCCCGCCGTTGAGATAGACTCCAAGTGGATAGGCCGCGCCGGCCCGGAGGACATCATCGCCAGAATCGAAGGGTTGGCCTGAAGTGGCCGGTTACGCGGAACTGCGTCAAGCAGCCCAGGGGCGGTGGGGCGTTCATGGCTCCAAGGTCCGGGTCGCGGTCCAGGTGGCCCATTGCAGCCAAGCCGTAGGCGCCTTAGAGGTCGAAGACCGGCTGCGACAAGCGATGGGGGAGCGGCCCGGCGCGGACCTGGTAGTTACCGGGTGCGACGGCGCTTGCTTCGCCGCTCCCCAAGTCATGGTCAACCATTCTTCCGGAGAGACGCGCCGCTTTTCCAACGCGGGCCCCGGTGACGTTCCGGAGATACTCCGGTCGCTTACGCCTTCATCCGAGGCGACGGGCAAGGGAGCGGCCGGGGCCGGTTGCGGGCCCGGACTGGACGAGTTCTTTTCGGAACAGGGCCGCTTCGTTCTTGCTCAATGCGGCCAAGTAGACCCGGGCAACATAGATGAGTACGTCTTAAGCGGCGGGTATAGCGGCCTTAGCGGCGCCTTGGACCGGCAGCCCCAGGAAGTAATCGACCAAGTGTTGGAGGCCGGGCTCTTGGGTCGAGGCGGCGCCTACTTTCCCGCGGCGCGGAAGTGGCAGGCCGTCCGCGCTACCGGAGCTTCTCAACGCTATCTGGTGGTCAACGCCGAAGAGGGAGAACCGGGGATATTCAAAGACCGCCACCTCATGGAAGGGAACCCCCATCGACTCCTCGAAGGAATGCTCATTGCGGCCTACGCCGCCGGGTGTTCGCGGGGATACCTTTACATAAACGCCGAGGCGGAGCTTTCCGCCCAGCGGGTGGAAGGGGCCATTGCCCAAGCCCGGGAGCTTGGGGTTATGGGCGGCGCCGTCCTGGGGTCCGATTTCCGGTTCGACGTGGAGGTGCGCCGGGGCGCCGGCGGCTACGTTTGCGGTGAAGAGACCACGTTACTCAATACCATACAGGGCGAACGCCGCGAGCCTCGGTTGAGGCCTCCCTTCCCCACGGATTCCGGGGTCTTTTATCAACCCACCGTTATAAACAACGTGGAAACCTTGTGCAACGTCCCGCTAATTCTGGCCCCCTCCAACCCCTCCTGGGCCGGGGAAGCCGGAGAAGAGCGTCCCCTCTCCGTCGCCCTCGGGTATGCTTACGGAGGGCAGGTTGCGGGATTCAATGAGGTTGGCCTGGATACGGCCAAAGGGACCAAGCTGATTTGCTTGAGCGGCGCGGTGCGGCGCCCCGGCTTGGTGGAAGTCCCTATCGGGACTACCCTGCGCCACGTGATTCATCGGATCGGCGGCGGCCCCCCGGATGGCCGGAGCATTGGCGCCGTCGGCGTCGGCGGTCCCTCCAGCGGCGTTCTGCCTCCGGCGGAGTTGGACACTACGTTGCGGCCCGGGCTGATACATCCGTCCGGTATCGTCATGGGAGCCGGGGGCGTCGTGGTCCTGGACGACACGATGCCCGTAATCGAGGTTGTGCGCCGGCTGGCGGCCTACAACGCTAACGAGTCCTGCGGAAAGTGCACCCCGTGCCGGGAGGGCGCCCCCCGCATGGTGGAGGCCCTCGACCGGCTGATCTCAAATGAGGCGGCGCTCGGCGAATTGAAAGACCTGCGCTACTTGATAGAGATTGTCGAGACCGCTTCGTTGTGCGGTTTGGGACAAATGGCGGGCGGTCCCATCAAGAGCGCGCTGCACTTCTTCGGCGGCGAGATAGAGAAAATGGCGAGGTGACGTAGAACCATGACCATGACCATCACCCTCACCGTAAACGATCGACCGGTACAGGTGCCCGAAGGCGCATCCGTCCTTGACGCGGTCAATGCCTCGGGGACCTACATCTCTCAGCTTTGCAAAGACTCCGACATGAAGGCCATCGGCGCCTGCCGTACCTGCTTGGTCCACATCGAAGGCGCGCGGGGTCTTCCCGCCTCGTGCTCGGTCCCCGCCGCCGAGGGCATGGTGGTCCAGACGGAGACTGCCGAGGCTCGAAGAATTCGCTCCGGTGTCATCGAGTTGACCATGGCCATGCTGCCCGGAAATGACTCCGGAGACGCCGTCCCCGCGTTCGCCGCCCCCGCGTCTATTAAAGGGGCCGAGAATGGCGGGGCCGAGATTGGGGAATCCGGGGCGGTCACCCCTGATTACCGTCAACTGACCACCGCGGCCCGGCAACACGGCGTCCAATCTTCCCGCTGGCAAGCCCGGAAAAGGGAAGAAATCGACGACAGCAATCACGTGTTCAACATTGCCATGGAAGCTTGCATCCTCTGCGGCCGCTGCGCCCAAGCCTGCCAGGACGGGCATCAGTTCATCGGCGCCATAGATTTCCTTGGCGCGGGCCGCTCCAGCCGCATCGGTACCTTCATGGACCGTCCCTTGGGCGAGTCCATCTGCACCACTTGCGGCCAGTGCCTTTCGGTCTGCCCCACCGGCGCGATACAAGTCAAAGAGCCGCCGGCCGCCGGCCGCCTTCAACAGCCGCCAACCCGGCCTCAGCATGAGCAGGCCGGCGCCGAGGAGATGGAGGTCGGCAGCCCCAAGAGCGTCACCACCACCTGCCCCTATTGCGGAGTGGGTTGCGGGATCAAACTTAGGGTAAACAGCCAAGATGAAGTGCTGGAAGTCCAAGACGACCCGGAGAACCTGTCCAGCGTTGGGATGTTGTGCGTCAAGGGAAGGTTTGGCACGTCGTACGTGCGCCACTCCGACCGTCTGACCACGCCGCTGATAAAAGAGGGCGGCGAATTCCGGCCCGCCGGTTGGGACGAGGCGTTGGACCTGATCGCGGACCGGCTGGTCCGGTATCGGGACGGCTCCTTTGCTACTCTTTGCTCCGCCAAGGCCACCAACGAAGACGGCTATGTCCAGCAAAAGTTCGCCCGGCTTCTGATGCAGAGCAACAACATAGACCACTGCACCAGGCTTTGCCACGCTCCTTCGGTAGAAGCAATGTTGGCCTCCCTGGGTAGTGGCGCTACCAGCAACTCATACACGGACTATGAAAATGCCGCCTGCCTCCTGATCATCGGGTGCGACCCCACGTCCAATCATCCGGTGGCCGCGTCCCGGATGCGCCGGGCCGTGGTCGAGGGAGGCGCCAAGCTAATCGTCATCAACCCCCGCCGCATTGACATGTGCGACTACGCCGACCTGTGGCTGAGGGGCTATCCGGGTACCGACGTTGCTCTGCTGAACGGTATGGCCGCGGTCATCATGGAAGAGGGGCTGACGGACGAAAAATTCGTGGCGGCCCGCACCGAAGGTTTCCAGGAGTGGCTCCAAGTCGTGGACAAGTACACGCCGGAGTATGCGGAGGGAATCACCGGAGTGCCTGCCGAAGAAATCCGGCAAGCCGCGCGAGTCTACGCCCAACCCCCCATCCGCTCCGGAAAGAGCGGAAGCAGGGCGGCGTCAGAAGGGGAAGGGCCTTGGCAAGCATACGGGGGTTCCTGCCTTATTTGGGGCATGGGCATAACCCAGCACACCAACGGCACAGCCAACGCCCACAGTTTGCTTAACTTGGCTCTTCTAACGGGGCACCTAGGCAAGCCCGGGTCCGGCGTTTCGCCGCTGCGGGGACAGAACAACGTTCAAGGGTGCGGGGACGCCGGCTGCTTGCCCAACTCACTGCCGGGATACCAAGGGTTGGGCGAGAACGTTCTAGGGCGGTTTCAAGACGCTTGGCGCGGCCAATCACTGCCGGCCGCGGCCGGGATGGTGGTTACCGACATGGTCGAGTCGATGACCAAGCCGAAGGGTATAAAGGCCATGTACATCACCGGCGAGAACCCGCTGCTTAGCGAGCCCGATTTGCATCACGCCGCCAAGCAATTTCAAAATCTGGAGTTCCTGGTGGTCCAGGACATCTTCATGCACGAGACCGCCCGGATGGCTGACGTTGTGCTGCCGGCAACCAGCTTTGCAGAAAAGGACGGCACCTTTACCAATAGCGAACGCCGGGTGCAGAGAGTGCGCAAGGCCATCGAACCCTTGGGCGGGTCCCGGCCGGACTGGGACATCATTTGCGACCTGGGGCGCCGGGTGTGCCGCAAGCTGGGGCTGCCCCTCGAAGACCAGTTCACTTATAGCCATCCAAAGCAGATCTTCCGAGAGATGGCCGAACTTACCCCGATCTTGGCCGGCATAAGTTATCAGCGGTTGGATCAAGAAGGTGGGATCCAGTGGCCCTGCCCCGACCCGGACCACCCGGGAACGTCCTTCCTGTACGCCGACAGCTTTCCCCGGGGGCCTAGAGCTCGGTTCGTGGCTTTCGACCAAGGACCCGTGGCGGCCGAAACCCCCAACCGGCGGTTCCCATTCATTCTAAACACCGGGCGCGTGCCCCAACATTGGCATGGCGGCACCATCACGCGAAGGGTTGGCGAGCTGATGGCGAGCTTCCCTGAACTTCAGGTGTCGATCAATCCCGAGGACGGCAAGAAGCACGGGATAGAAGGTGGAAAGTCGGTTCGCGTCAAGTCCCGGCGCGGCGAGCTTACCGGCGTTGCTTTGCTCACTGACCGAATGCGGCCGGGGGAGGTATTCATACCCTTCGTAAAATTGCAGGAGTCGGCCGCCAATTTCTTGACCAACTCCGCCTACGACCCCGGCTCCAAGATTCCCGAATACAAGGTTTGCGCCGTCCGCATCGACCCCGCGGAGTAGGCGCCAAGCCGTTCCATTCAATATTTGAGACTCTTCTTCCCCCCAAAGGCGCCCCTGCTCTTGAAAACCCCGGTGGAGACACCGAATCTTCCTTGACTGGCCGGGCAGCGAAAGATAGACTGGGCTGACGCTTGGCGTGAGCCTGTAAGCGCCCGTTCGGGCGTGGGCTAATCAGCCGGTAACGTCCGGCAAGGGGGCCGCGCCGGACCCAACCATCCTGGCCTCATCCGATTTCCCCCGGTACCGGCGCCGATATTTCATAACCGTACGTCAAGGAGACTTTCGTGGCCGCAGCTACTCCGGAGGAAGCCCGAGTCCAGATCGTCAACTTGGTCCGGGACTTCGTCCGCCGCGAAGTCGAACCGGTAGCCGCTGAGTTGGACCGGGACGACGTCGTTCCCTTCGACCTGATCGACAAAATGAAGGAACTGGGGCTCTTCGGAATTACCGTCCCCGAGGAGTACGGCGGGTTGGGCCTCGACTATACCACCTTTGCTATGATCTTCGAGGAGATCAGCAAGGGGTTCATGAGCCTGAGCGGCGCCATCGGCACCCACCATATACTGACTTACGTATTGACCCATTATGGCACCGAGGAGCAGAAGCGCCGGTTCCTGCCCGACCTGTCCAGCGGCCGGAAACGGGGCGGGTTGGCCCTCACCGAGCCGGGAGGCGGCAGCGACGTGGCCAACCTTCAAATGTCCGCCGTCAAGGATGGTGAGGAATACGTCCTCAACGGCACCAAGATGTTCATTACCAACGGCCGTCACGGCGACGCCTTCTGCTTGCTGGCCCGTACCGACAAAGCGGCGGAACCCAAGCACCGGGGTATCAGCTGCTTTGTGGTGGAAAAGGGCGGCCCCGGGTTCCACGTTGGACGCGACTTGGACAAGCTGGGGTACCGGGGGCTGGACACTTGCGAGTTGGTTTTCGAGGATTATCGAATACCCGGCGAGAACCTGGTGGGCGGGGAGGAGGGCCGCGGCTTCAGCCAAGTGATGAGCGGGTTGGAGACGGGCCGGATCAACGTAGCGGCCCGGGCGGTGGGCGTTGCCGAAGCTGCTTTCGACGCGGCAATACGTTATTCTCAACAACGAGAGTCCTTCGGCGCCGCCATATCCCAGCATCAAGCCATTCAACTGAAGTTGGCGGACATGGCCACCAAGATCCGAGCGGCCCGTCTGCTCACCTATGACGCCGCCGCCAAGAAGGATCGCGGCGAGCGTGTTGACCTGGAATCGGGTATGGCAAAGCTATTCGCCAGCGAGGCCTGCCAGGAAGTGACCATGGAGGCCATGCGCATTCACGGGGGATACGGCTACATCAAGGAGTCGCCGGTGGAGCGCTACTACCGCGACGCGCCGCTCATGATCATTGGTGAAGGTACCAACGAGATCCTGCGGCTGGTCATCGCCCGGCAGCTACTCCGCTTACCGCAGTACCAAGTCTAACTCGATCAGGCTATCGTCCTTTCCACTGGGGCTTGCGCTTTTCGGCGAAGGCCTTAGGCCCCTCTTTGGAATCCTCGGTGGTGAGCAACTGGTCATACATGTGATAGGTGAGAGCCGACACGTCTTGCACCGACATGTTTTGCCCCCTGTAAGCCAGTTCCTTGAAGGCCTGCACCGCCAGGGGCGCGTTTTCCGCAATCTGCCGCGCCAGGGCGGCGGCCTCCTCCATCAACCGCTCTCCCGGGACCACTTTGTTCAAGAAACCCATGTCGTAGGCCCTTTGCGCGCTTACCGGCTGGGCCGTAAACACCAATTCCAACACCGCCGATAGGGGCAGCATCTTGGGAAGGATGGTCCCAAAGGGGGGCAGCAGGCTCCACTTGGTTTCCGTGATCCCAAGCTGCGCGTCTTCGGCGGCGAGTCTAAGGTCGCACATTTGGGCTATGGACCAGCCTCCGGCCAAGGCGAACCCGTTGATGGCGGCGATTAGGGGCTTCCACGTTTGAGGCCACATGTAGGGGCGGTCGGGGTACATGCTGTGGTATGCCCTGGCCTGGACGCCTTCGGCGTTGTCTGCCGCCCGCTCCTTCAAGTCCCTACCGGCGCAAAACGCCCGCCCAGCTCCGGTAATAACCGCGACGAAAGCCTCAGGATCGCTGTCGAACCGGTTGATCGCCTCGGCCAGTTCCCCCCGCAGTTGGCGGTTGATGGAATTCAGGGCGTCGGGCCGGTTCAGGGTGATAGTAACTACGTTTTCTTCCTTCTCATAGAGGACTGTTTCGGCCATACGGTTCCTCTGCTCGGTCGATTGGAGTTAGGCAGGGTCCAATCCGCTAAAGTATTCGGTTCCATCCTTGACTTGTCAGCATCCCGTCGCGGGGGACTGCTTATCTAGGCATACGGCCCCAAGTGAGTCCCGCCGATGACGTGGAGGTGGCCGTGACTTTGGCTTTGCATGCCGTCCGGCCCGAAATTCGATAGAATGCGAAAGCCGTTGACGGCAAAGGCGCAGCCCATGTCGGCCGCCACCGTGCCCAGCCGGGTCATTAGGCCGCTGCTCCACATTTCCAGCTGGCTCATGTGCCGTTTTGGCATGACCAGAAGCATTAACGGGACCCAGGTCAGCTTATTGACAATGACGATGATATCCTCGTCCAAGTACCGCACCTTGGCCGGGGAGCGTCCGGCAACGATTTCGCAGAATATGCAGGTCGGCGGAGTGGGCAAGGGCGGCTAGTCTCCAAGGGGTGACCCTGGGCCTCGCAAGGATGTGAATATAAGGGCCGCCCTATACCTTGTCAATGTCGGGTCAATGTCGGCAATCCGTATCCAGAGCTACCGCGTATTAGCGGGCCGGAGGGTGGACGAGGCTGTCGCCCAACCCGTCATTCCCGCCTCCGGTGGACACCTTTAATCCGCTGAGACGGGGTGATACGACGCTCAATTTGCGGGCTTCGCCTTGGTTGTCGCGGCGGTGCGGTAACGATATGGTATCATGGCACCGGAGGCAGTCATGTTTGGGTTAGCCGTGCTAACCATCAGTACGTCGGGCTACCAAGGCCAGCGAGAAGACGCCAGCGGTGAAGCGATAAAAGAGGCGCTCGGACCCCAGGATTACCGGGTCGTGCGCTACGAAATCGTAGCCGATGAGCAGGAAGTCATCGCGGGCCGGCTGGCCCAGTGGGCCGACGCCGACGACGTGGACTTGATCGTGACCACGGGAGGCACAGGCCTGGGCCGCCACGACGTTACGCCCGAGGCTTGCCTTTCGATACTGGACAAAGAGGTCCCCGGACTAGCCGAGGCCATGCGGGCCAAGACCCTTCAATTCACCCCCATGGCTATGCTGAGCCGGTCTGTGGCCGGCATCCGCGGCAACACCCTCATCATTACCTTGCCGGGCAGCCCCAAGGGAGTGCGGGAATGTCTCGAAGTAGTCGGCCCCGTCCTTCCCCACGCCATGGAGTTGCTGCAAAGAGAGACGGTCAATGAACATCCCCGCTAGGACCGTGTCCAACAAGGCGCGCCGGCCGGGACTCACCCGTTCTGAATCGCCTCGGCAGAGTAAGTCTTCTCGATAGCGGTTTCCCACAAAAGCTGGAACATTGAAATATCAATAATCGACATCGAAAGTGAGCGAGCAGGCCCCCAACGACAACCCAGTCTACTGGCCCAGGGTAAAAGACATCCTGGACGGCATCATGGAACGTTGGAAGGAGCGGCGGGGAAGGGACCCCCTCCCCGGTATTCATAGGTTTTACTGGGACTCCCCTCAGCAGTTGGCCGACAGCGTCCTATCGGGCGTTCGAGCCATCGAACCCGGCGTGCCCGGTCGAGAGACCCAGTTTGTTCGGTCGTTGGCCCGCAGCGTCGGTACTTGGGGTAGGATGCCCTTGCGCGGCCCCTTTCTATCAGACGCGGAAATCGACGAGATAGTGTCCTGGATCGACGCCGGAATGCCCGAAGGACCGCCGGCCGGTCCGGACCAGGCTGAGGCGGGTACCGGAGAAGATTCGGGCTAAACCGGAGGGCGCCGCCGTTGTGGGGCGTGCAAACCCTCTAAGGCGTAACCCACCTTGAGCAGGGTTGGTTCGTCGAAATGGCGGCCCACTATCTGCACCCCGATGGGCAACCCGTCTTCAGTCCATCCAAAGGGTACCGACATGGCGGGGGACCCGGTCAGGTCGAAGGGGATGGTGCAGCGGAGGGCGTTCCGCCCCGGTACCTTCTGCCCGTTTATGACCATCTCAACGGAGTCGTGGGGATGCGCCGGTACCGGACCGGCGGGGCAGAGCAGTACGTCATATTCAGTAAAGAATAGGGCCAAGTCCTGCCGCAGCAATTCGCAGTGCGACACCGCCTCCAGGTAGTCCTCGAAGGACGGAGCGGGCAGAGTCAGGCGCCGCTTCATGGAAGGGGCCAATTCCTCCTCCCGGCCGGCTATGATCGGCCCCAGGTAATGGCCCCCTTCGGCGCTGAACAGTGCTCCGGAAATCACTTGCCCAGACCACTGGTCCCAAGCCGCCATGGATACCGGTTCCACCGAGCAACCCAATTCCGCCAAAGCCGTTGCCGCCCTGGCGATCGTGTCTTGTACCTGCGGCTCCACCGGAGCGAAGGGACCTTCCCCGAACCATCCAACGCGCAACCCGGCTATGGAAGCATCCGCCGCGGGCAGGGCGGGTAAGGGCACCGGCAGCGCATAGGGGTCCACTCCGTCTGCGCCGGCCATGATGGACAACCCCAAGGCTACGTCCCGGACCGTCCTGGCCATGGGGCCGACGTGCATGAACCGGAGTAGGGCCTCCGGCCAGTGGCCGGTGAGCGGGACCCGTCCGTGAGTAGCTTTCAAGCCCACGATTCCGCAGTAATTGGCGGGCTCTCGGATGGAGCCGCCCACGTCGCTGCCGATGCCCAGAGGGGACAGGCCGGCGGCTATAGCCCCCGCCTCTCCGCCGCTGGAGCCTCCCGGCGTCCGGCCCGGCATCCAGGGATTCTCGGTGCGCCCGTAGACCAAGTTATCCGTCTCCCACCATAAAGCGAACTCGGGCATGTTGGTCTTGGCAATGAAGATGCCTCCCGCGTCCTTGAGCCGCTTCACTACGCTGGCGTCGGCCCCGGGGACGAAGTCGGCAAACAGCTTTGAACCTCTGGTGGTCCTGACGCCTTCCGTGTCGACACAGTCCTTGACCGTGAAGGGCACCCCGTGGAGCGGCCCCCAACTCTCTTGTCTCGAGACCGCCGCCTCCGCTTCCCGGGCCCTTTCCAACGCCCCGGGCGCCATCTGCACGATGGCGTTTATTTTCGGGTTGATAGCTTCGATGCGGTCCAATTGAGCCTGCACCACTTCCACCGGGGATAGGCTCTTAGCTTTGATTCGCTCCGCAAGCTCTACGGCGTCGGCGTAGTAGATATCTTCGCTCATGTCGACTCCTCACCGAAATGATGACTTGGTTTACCAAGAATCCATAGCGCCGCCCCCAGGCGTATAATTCTATGCTGGAGGTAGGCTATAGATTGCTGGTAAGACCCGAAAGAAAAGGCCCCATCATCGACAGGGACCCTGGACTAGCGTTGAGGTTTGGCGCGCCCGGCAGGAGTCGAACCCGCAACCCCTGGGTCCGAAGCCCAGTGCTCTATCCATTGAGCTACGGGCGCAACCCGGCGAGTACGGAAGCTTGGGGCGAGCGACGGGATTCGAACCCGTGTTCTCCTGTGCCACAGACAGGCGCCTTGGACCACTTGGCTACGCTCGCCGCGCGTAGGACTTGATGACGCCGGCTAATGGGCGCGCGCCGGGGCATCCCGCAGCGCCCGGAGCCTTTGCCCTCAAGCTACGCTATGTTAGCAAATAGGCCGGTACCTGACAAGAAGCCGGAGTTAAGCTCCAAAGCTATCGCAAGTGAATTCGCCGGAGAGAGGTGAGCTTGATGCCTGGCGCCATTGCTCCAGCTTCCAGGTGAGATTCTCTTGGTTGAACTTAGTGCGGCGTGTTAATCTACATCACACGTGCCGTGGGTGGATAGACCGCAAAGTGGAAGGCCCGCTCAACGGCATTGAGGAATAGGCGTATGTACAGGAAATCGTTACTGCTAGTGTTGTCCACGCTGTTAGCGCTGGCGCTGGCCCTAGCCGCGTGCTCAGGCTCTTCAGCCCCCGAGGCCGCCGAGCCGACGAGCGCCTCAACGCCGCAGCCAACGGAGGCGGCCCAGTCGGATGAAGCCCCCCCGACTCCCACTAGACAAGCATCGACTAGTGCGGCCGAAGTTGAAACCGAGCCCGGCGGCAACCGGCTCGTCCGCTTATTCGTAGACCCGCCCACACTGGACCCCCATCTGACCACCGACGCCACCTCAGCGCAGATCATCATCGAAGTCTTTGGCGGCTTGGTGACCATAGACCGGGACCTCAACATCGTGCCGGACTTGGCCTTGGACTGGGACATTAGCGAAGACGGGCGGATCTACACTTTCCACCTGAGGCCCGATGCTACCTTCCACGACGGCAAGCCGGTCACCGCCGAGGACTTTCGCTGGTCCCTCGAGCGGGTCACCAATCCCCTTACCGAATCCCCGGTCGTGAACCAATACTTGGGCGACATCGTCGGCGTGGAGGAAAAACTGAACGGCGACGCCCAAACGATTTCGGGCCTCCGGGTCATCGACGACCATTCCTTGGAGATTACTATCGATGAACCCAAATCTTACTTTCTGGCCAAGTTGACCTACCCTACGGGGTTTGTTCTGGACCGGGCCAATGTGGAAGCGGACCCCAAGCGGTGGTTCCGCCGCCCCAACGGCACCGGCCCCTTCATGCTCACTCGATACGACGTGGGCGAGACGATGACGCTGACCCGCTTCGGCGAATATCACCTGGGTCCGGCCCGCTTGGAAGAGGTGGAGATGATTCTTAGCGGCGGCACGTCCATGCTGATGTATGAAAACGATGAGATTCACGTCACCGGCGTGTCCCTAGCCGACTTGGACCGTATCCTGGACCCGGGCAACGACCTGAACCCGGAACTACTGGAAGGCCCGGCATCCTTCAGCATCCAGTACATTGGCATGAACGTCAACGAGCCGCCCTTGGATGACCCCAAAGTCCGTCAGGCCTTGAACATGGCTATAGACAAACAGGAGATAGCCACCATAGTCCTCGCCGATCTTGTGGTGCCCGCCAAGGGGATACTGCCGCCGGGTTTCCCGGCATATAACCCGGACCTGGAAGGCTACGAGTTCGACCCGGTCAAAGCCAAGCAGTTGCTGGCGGAATCCAAGTACGGCGGTGACCTGGAAAACATCCCCCCCATCACCATCACGACCGCCGGCAGCTTCGGCGCCTCCGTGAGCTTGGATATGGACGTGATCCTCCAAATGTGGGAAAGGAACCTGGGCGTCGAGGCCGAGTTCCAGCAGACGGAATTCGCTACTTTCTTGAAAGACCTGCACAAGCGCCGCTTTCAAATGTTCGACATCGGTTGGATCGCCGACTACCCGGACCCGGAAAACTTCCTCGACATCCTGTTCCACAGCGAAAGCAGCAATAACCATACCAATTACAGCAACCCGGAAGTGGACGCTCTTTTGGAGCAGGCCCGCACCGAAGTCGACGAGTCCCTGCGTTACCAGCTATATAACCAAGCGGAGCAAATGATAATCGACGACGCCCCGTGGGTGCCCTTGTGGTACAGCGGGGAGCGGTACGTGCTGGTCAAACCCCAAGTCCAAGGCTATGAGTTGTCCCAGTTGTACATTCCCAGGCTGCGCTACGTCTACTTTAGCGGCCAGTAGAAGGCGGACCCAGCGCCCCGTCCAGCGGATTTTGGGTATGACAGGAGCGCAAGGCCGCATCAGAGGGCGTTTCCAAAGCGCCCTCTCCCTTATCGAGAGCCTTGCCTAATCCCTCGGACGGGGCGCTATCCTGGGTGTGGACTATTTCGCCGCCACTACCCCGAACGCGGGAGCCCGGGGACCGCGCCGTAGCGAGGCAGGGGTTGCCGC
Source organism: Dehalococcoidia bacterium (assembly GCA_965197665.1). GTDB lineage: Bacteria > Chloroflexota > Dehalococcoidia > Lucifugimonadales > UBA3495 > CBDANO01. Next base: position 92,104 of record CBDANO010000005.1, on the reverse strand, counting down.
TATTCCATGACGTCGCCCTGACCGGGGAGCTATGCACAAGACTTCCTTCGCGGAAATGGCGTCTTGCCCCCTTTCATATCCATCCCCCGCGCCGGTTGAAACCGACGCCGCCAAGAATGAAAATAGTATTCCCCGGAAGAACGATGCAAACGTAGGGGCCGGTTTCAAACCGGTCCTGTCTCCAAGAATGAAACCAGCATTCCCCAAGGAACGATGCCAAACCGGAAAACGCCATTGAATACACCCTCTCGAAAAACCCCCTAGGCTAACGGTCGGCGGCCCTGCTCCACAAACGCGGCAAAGGGAGCGCTAAGACGTGGGAACCTACATAGTCCGGCGACTGGCTTGGCTGCCTCTAATTCTGATCATCGTGTCGTTCATTACCTTTATCTTGGGCCGCTTCGGCCCCGGAGACCCGGTGCAAGTGCTCATGGGGCAACACTCCAACCCCGAGGTGGTCGAGCGAATCCGGGAGCAGCGAGGTCTCAACGACAATATCTTCGTGCAGTACGGCCGGTACCTCGGGGACGTCCTCCAAGGCGACTTCGGCGAGAGCTTCAAGTACCGGGGCCGCGGCGTCGGCGAATTGCTCGAGAAGAAAATGTGGGTGTCCTTCCAGTTGAACCTCGCCGCTTTGATCATAACGGTGGGTTTGGGCATCCCCATTGGCCTTTACGCGGCCTTGAAGCAAGGTACCGGCTGGGATACCGCGGCGGTGGCCGCAACCCTCGTGGGGCAAGCGGTGCCGATTTTCCTGACGGCGCCGGGCCTGTTGTTCATCTTTGCTCTCAAGCTGGACCTGTTGCCCACTCACGGGTGGGGAGGTTTTTTCGATACCCAAATAGTCCTGCCCGCCGTCGCTATGGGCGTACCCGGCATCGCCATATTAGCCCGGTTGACTAGGGCCAGCACCCTGGACGTGGCGTCCCAGGACTACGTGCGCACCGCCCACGCCAAGGGACTGCCGGAGCACATGGTGCGAAGCCGCCACATACTTCGAAACTCCATGATCCCGGTGATAACCACCCTGGGGCTGGGGTTGTCCGGAATGGTGGTCACCTCCTTCATCGTGGAGCGGTTCTTCGGCATTCCCGGCGTGGGCAATCTATTGATCGAGTCCGTGTTTGCCCGGGACTACCCTGTCATCAACGCCATGGTGCTGATCGGCACGGCGGTGTTCGTGATGTCCAATCTGTTGATCGACCTTATCTACCCGGTGTTGGACCCGAGAATCCGATTGGGGAGCGGCTACGTTGCAGGGTGAGGCCCAAACGGACCTGATCGAACCGGGCCGGCGCGGCCGGAGCTACTGGGCTATTTCTCTCCGGCGCCTGCTGCGCAAGAGGATTGGGGTGGGTTGCCTCATCGTTATTCTGGTCATGTACGGGGCCGGCATCCTGGCCCCCGTGGTAACCCCCTATGGCTACAACGACCAGGACCTAAGCGTTGCTAAGCAAGGACCGACCCCAGGCCACCCCTTCGGCACTGACCGGCTGGGGCGGGATATCTTGACCCGGATCATCTACGGGTTGAGGACCACCTTTCTAATTACTGTCATTACCCTGGTGACCGGCGCCTTGGTCTTGGGAATCACTCTGGGGTTGGTCGCCGGTTACTTTGGCAAATTTGTCGATACCATCATCATGCGGGTCGGGGAGGTTACCAGCGCCCTTCCGGATATTCTACTGCTGCTAATCTTCTTCATAACCATCCGGGACCCGCTGCGGTCCTGGTTGCGGGGTATTGAAGATACCTTGGGTGTGGAAATCATCAAGCTGGGAATCGCCGACTACTTCGTTGTCTCCTTGGCCCTCGCCATATTTTCCTGGTTCGGCATGGCTAGGCTAGTCCGCGGCCAAGTGCTGCAAGTCCGGGAGAATCAATACGTGGAAGCGGCCCGGTCAATCGGAGTGTCTACGCCGCGCATCTTGACGCGGCACGTGCTTCCCAACGTGATGGGGCCGGTAATCGTGTTGGTGTCGGCAGGTTTGGGCGCCGTTGCCGGGTCTGAGGTGCTCCTTAGCTTCCTGGGTATAGGAGTCCAACCGCCGACGCCCAGCTTGGGGCTGATGATTTTCGAAAACGCCAGTCTGTCGGTGCTGCGCACCAATCCTCATCTGTTGCTCTTTCCCGTCGGTACCATAACGGTGCTCATGTTCACTTTCAATCTGCTGGGGGATTCGGTGAACGACGCCTTCAACCCCCGGGCCCGATAGGCCGGTCTATGCGCCCGTTTGCCGCCTCTCGTATTTTCGCCGCCCCCGAGCGCGCAAAGCCAGCAGTCCCAGGGGAGCGCCCAGCAACAGCATAGCGCCCACTCCCAGCGGCGCTCCGCCAACAGGCGCGCTGCATCCCCCGGAAGAGGTGGTCTCTTCCGTACCGTCGCCAATCGAGGCCTCCACGGTGGGTCCCGGTGTTGGCGTGGGCGCCGGCGTTGACTCGATGGTTGAGAGGGGCGCCTGCTCCTCGCTTTCTTCATCGCCGGGAGCGGCGTCTTCGGTCTCCTCAGGGGCGGCGTCCGCTTCCTCATCCACCGGGTCCTCGGCGGGAGCCGGCGGGTCTGCTCGCGCTTCCTGAAGTTGGCGCTCCAGTTCCTCCGGAGGCGGCAAAGGATCGATTCCTATAGCTTCGCGCCACTCGGTGTCCAGCCCGTATTGATCGAAGCCGTACACTTGCTGTAGGGCCGAATCAATGTTCAGGGTCGACCGTAAGACCTGAAACAGTTCGACCATCTTCTCCTTGCCGTATTGACCGATCATGTAGTTCACCACCGACCGGCCCTGCCCATACGCAATGATGATGTCGTCCGGGGTCCCGCTGAAAGTGTCTTGGTACCACAAAGGCTTTAGCCGTCGGGTGAAAATCCCGTAGCGTAGGGCGCCGTCGTAGTTGTCTGTGGGATCAACATTGCCGTATTCGGCTAAGCCCTCGTTCAACCACGCGGGCACTTGGGCGTAGGCCCTGCCGGCCGCCTCGGCCACCAACAGGTGGGTGAACTCGTGGGATACTGTGCCCTTGACTGTAGCGTCGAACCCGTGGACCAGCAAAACCCGTTCGGTGGAGAAGGCCATTCCTTGGGTCTGCAACTGCTCCCGCACGGCTTGGGACCGGAAAGGAAGGGCCGAAGACATGTGCCGGTAGTTATTGTAGGAGACGATTCTCAGAGGTTCGGTCGGCGCGATGCCCAACACCGGCAGCATCTTCGTCATAGCTTCATCGGCCGCTTCCAGTATCGTCTCAGCCCGTTCCTCCACGTACTCCCCGTAGTAGTACACGGTGATGAGTCCCGAGTTGACCGACAGCCATTCGAACCTGCCGTCGGTGTAAACGTAGTCCCGGTTCTCGGTCCTGAACACGGACCCGCCCTTATCCCTGATCTCGAAGGAGAAGGAAATCAGGGTGCCTGGAGGGAAGTATTCGGCGCCGCCCCCGCTTTCCAGGGTGGATTGGCCGGTAACTACTTTTCCGGGTTCAAAGTCAACGTTTCTATATGCGCTGAGTCCGGTATTGCCCACCTTCTTGAAGAACACCCGGATCTCGTCGATCTCTTCAGAGCTGGCGGCGGTGATGGAAAACTTGACCCCGTCGGGAAACTGGCTCTCTACCCCCACGTCCACCACCTCGATATCGCCGCCGTCGGCCAGCGCGGTACCGGTTGGGAGTCCGACACTGCCGATAATGCCCAGAGCGAGGAGGAGAATAAGCAGTCTCACGAATACTACCTCTGGCTCAGTCTATCTTATTTGTACGTTGGTGTCTAAGAGTTGGGTTCATCCGCTACTGTTCAGCCTTCTTGAGATGAATGGCAAAGGCATCTCCTAGTTGTCATTCCTGTATGTGTTAGGCAATACGTTGCCTTGACGGAGAATATTAGTGGGCCTAAAATCAGCGGAGCGTTCGACCGGCCTACCTCAGACCCATAGCCGTTCTCTTGCCTGAAGCCCTCTTGTTTCAAGGGCATCGGTCTTGCCTTGGAGTGAAATTCCCGCCCGCGCAAGAAGCGGCCCGCCCTGGACCGGTCGCCGGTCTTCTATAACGGGTATTCCTGAGCGAGCAACGAACGGCCCCGCCGCAACGGGAGTTTGGTCATTGCCGGGACCGGCGGCAGACTCCTTTCCAGGCAGCCAAGCCGTGTAGTTGCTGAGGACTCGATTCCACCCGGTGCTAATCGATGACGGTTAAAGTCGCCCGCACCCCTTATCTAAGTGGGGAAGCATTCTATATCGACATGGTGCGTCGAGGCCTCGAACTGCGCGGTATGTTGCCCTCCGCCGTGGCCCAGGCTATAAGAAACGGCGAGGTCGACGCCGGCCCGGTTCCTCTCATCGACTCTTTTCACTTGGAGGACCGCTGCGTTCCGGTCGCCGGATTTTGCCTTGCGACAACGGAAGCCTCCAGGAGCGTGTTGTTGTACTCCAAGCAGCCGATGCAGGACTTGACGGCGGCCCGTATCGGCGTGACCGGCGAGGCTGACACACCGCTTCACCTCTTACGAGTCCTGTTGTCGTTAAAGCACAATGTCCGACCGGAAGCCTATGTATCCATGGACGAGCCTCACGACGCCTTCCTCATCACCGACGACCAAGCCCTGCGCCGGCGCTTGGGGGTCCGGGGGTTCCCCTATAGGTACGACTTGGGCGAAGAGTGGTTTCGTTGGACCAACCTGCCTTTCGTCTACTCCCGCTGGATGTCCCGAAATGACCTGGAACCCGATAACTTCTTGCTGCTGGAGGACACGCTGTACGTGGGGCTGGAGGAAGGCGTGGAAGTGCTGTTTCATGAGAATGAACCCAGGGACCAGTTGCTGATGCTTCCCAAGGACATTACCGAATATATTCAGGGGTTCCGCTTCTTCATGGGACTGTCGGAGCGAAAAGCCATCGATTTGTTCCGGCAGAAGCTGGAGCAACTCCAGGCGGCCCCGTAGAGCGGTCACGTGGACCGGCGCCGGTAGAGGTCCTTGCATTTCACCTTCTCACGCCGCGCTGCTCGCGGGTCCTCACACCCCTCCATTAGCAATGCCACAGAAGTCGCGGCCGTTGGCCCGCCGCGGCGGGCCGCGTATACGGATGAAAACCAAAGGCCCTCAGTTGGGCGGGAACCCCCGCGGTATGCCCGTCAATATCTTGCAAGGAAGTCTTTCCGTGGCCAAAGTGACCCAGCTATGCTATGAGCGCACTGGCCGGGCGGCGTTCATCTGCGACTTCTCGCCTCCCCGCTCCGGTGACCCGGCGGCCCTCCGGCAAGCGGATATCGACGCGGATTTCATCGCGGTGGCCTACAACCCGGGCCGAGCGGCGCGGGTGAACTCCGCCATGCTGGCGGCCGCGATAAAAGACCGGGCCGGCAAGGACGTTACCTTCACCCTGGCCACCCGCGACATGAACAAGCTGGCCCTCCAGTCCCAGCTACTGGGGGCGCAACTTCTGGGCTTGGAGAACGTCATCGTAGTGGCGGGCGACCCCTTCAACCGGCGCGACGAAGGGCTGGTGAAAGAGGCTGCCGACGTCCGGCCAACTCAACTGATTCAAGAGATATCCAACATGAACCAAGGCGCAGACTTCCGCGGGTCCCAGCTGCTCTCCCCCACCAATTTCTGCGTCGGCGGCACCCTGGACTTGGGCCGGGGCATTGAAGAAGAAGCCCTGTTGGCTAATAGGAAGGTCGAGGCCGGCGCCCACTTCTTTATTTCGCAACCGATTTTCGACGTTGCCGACGCCGCCCGTTTTCAGGACGCTTTCGCCGCAGTGGCCGGGGCGCCTCTGGCCTTGCCGGTCTTCTTCGGCCTCCAGATTTTAGAAGAAGACGGCGTCGTCTTCAGTCCGGTGCCCGAGAGGACTCGCCAAGGGTTGGCCCAAGGCAGGTCGGGCGTGGCCATCGTCCTTGAGTTGTACCAGGCGTTCCGTGACAACGGCTTGAACAACATTTACTTGGTGCCCCCCATACGACAGGGCGGGGAAAGGAATTACGACGCGGCCCGGCAGGTGCTGGCGACGGTGGACCGGAGTTGACCCCTTTAAGGAAGTCTCGACGGGGAGCTCCGGTTGCGCCGTCCAATGCGATAGGGTAATTTTGGAAGGACTCCCTTCTCAACCGCCAAGTCCTGGAGGGAAAACATGCGCATAGCCGTGATGGGAGCCGGCAGCGTCGGGGGGAACTTTGGTGGGATGTTGCGCCGGGCCGGCAACGAGGTAGCTTTGATCGCGCGAGGCCAACACTTGAATGCCATCGCTTCCCGCGGGCTGAAGGTCATTACCGACCATGAAGAGTTCGTCGTCCGCTGCGACGCCACCGACGACCCCCGGCAGGTGGGAACGGTGGACCTGGCCCTGCTAACAGTAAAGACCTACCAGAACCGGGAAGCCATTCCTGCCATGCTTCCCCTCGTGGGGCCGGACACCACCGTCCTTTGCCTCCAGAACGGCATAGACAGCTACCGGGCTGCGGCCTCCGCTTTTGGCCCAGAGAAGGTGCTCCCCGGCGCGGCGTACATCGAGGCCAGCGTTGCCGGGCCCGGCGTCGTAAAGCAGACCGGTGACGTGGTCCGCATCGCCTACGGCGAGATCGACGGCGGCCGGTCCCGTCGGGGTGTTCGCATCGGAGAGGCCCTGGAAAAGGCCGGGATTCCCGCCCAGTTCGAGGAGGATATCCAAAAGACCCTTTGGACCAAGTTCGTGTTCATCGCCATGATGGCCGGGTTGACCTCCATGGCCCGCGAGACGCTGGCCCAACTGATGCCCCGACCGGAGTGGCGGGAGCTAATCGTAGCCTGCCTGGAGGAAATCACTGCCGTGGGCCGTGCCTCGGGAGTAAAATTGGACCCGCGGGTCGTGGAACAGACCTTGGCTTACGTCGAGGGCTCTCTCGAGGAACTTCACGCCTCCATGCACTCGGACATCGCTGCCGGCCGCCCCCTGGAACTGGAGGCCCTCAACGGCGCCGTGGTCCGGGCGGGAAGAGAGGCCGGCGTGCCTACCCCCATCAACGACGTCATCTACGCCATGCTCAAGCCCTACGCCATGGGAAGTTTTGACAAAAAACTGGGCGGCGCATAGCATGAGTTGCGCTCCGTAGCAGTCCTCAATTAACTCCGATGCCCCCGAAATTCGACACACACTCCACGGAAAAGTGAGGTGAACCTACTATGGAAGCCACCGGCGTTTCCCATATCGCTATTTGCGTCCGGGACATGGACAAGTCCCTGGCCTTCTACCGCGACATTCTAGGCATGTGGATAAAGAAAGACGAAGTGCAGGATACCAGCCAAGGGGGCCTGCCCCACACCTACAAACACCCCCGCAAGACCCGGCGCACCGTGCACGTGGCCTATGGCGAGGATCGAACGCCCTTTTTGGTCTTGACCAGCCACCCGGGCGATCAGGCCGACGGCCAGCCCATCAAACTGGACCAAGTGGGCGTAAGCCACCTTTCCTTCACGGTCCGGGACGTAAAGGCCTTGGCCGAAACACTAATTTCCAAGGGTGTGCAACTGGCGGGCGGGATGGATGCTTTCGCCGACGCGAGCGGCAACGTCAGGACTTTCTTTGCCTATGATCCCGATGGAATCCTGGTGCAGTTCGACGACGGCGACGCGGGTTAGAGGATTTCGCTGTTGACCCGAAGCCACGCCGACCAACACGATTTGGACAAGCTGTCCGGATGGTACCGGGACCTGTCCGCCGGGCCGTCCGGGCGGTTCCCGGTCTACGCCCTGTTCTTGGTAACGCCTGAAGCCAGTTACGCCCACGACATATTCCGCGAGTTCCGTTCCAGCTTCAAGGCGCGAAACGCCGGGTTCGAACACGTGATGATATTCGGGCAACACGGTGTGTCCAGTACCGTTGAAGGCTTTCTGTCAAGGCTGGAATTTGCCAGAGACCGCTTGCCCTTGCTCGTGCTGTTCCGGGGGCCGTCAGCCGGGGAAGTCTACCCCCAAGGTTTGCCGCCGGACTCCCCGGACTCCAATGAGGCTTGGCGGGCCGCCCTATCCGAGGTGGAAAGGGCAGCCGACGAAGGCTGGTCCGACTTGAACCCGGCCTCCCTCTCCCGAGCTGCGCCGACCCCCCTTAGAGACGGCTCAATGAGAGACTTGGCAGGCCTAGTATTGGGCCGGGTGTCTGACGACCCGTAGGAGCATGTCGCGGCGGGTCCCGAGACCGCGGGCCTAACGCAAGAGAGCAACGAATCCAGCCTGCTCGAAGTGGCGGTCGAAGGCTAACGCTTCCCGAATGTCCCGTTCTTCCATCAATATAAAACTGGCGCAGTCCGCCACACTCCAACTTTGATCTAACCGGGAAGCGTAGCGGTCAACAGCGACCTGCACCCCGATGTGTTAATCACCGCACCGGACCGCTCCCCGGTGGTAATCGAGGCGGAGTACCTGCCCGCGCTCACGGCGGAGAAATAGGCCGCAGACCGCCTTGGGCTGGAGGCCACCGTGCACTCCCGCTTTATGGAGGCCGCCGTCGCCCTCCGCTACCCGGAAGAGGTCGGCGACGCCGGCGAGCTGCCAGCGGCCTTCAAGGATGCGCTCTTATCGTACAGCGTGTTCACCGAGCGGTCGCTGAGTGATTTCTGGAAGCTAGAAATGATCATCGACACTGGTTTTCTAGATGCATTTGTGCGAGACTCGTCATGGGGTAAGGACGATCCAACTGATTTTTTCAGCAGGAAGTAAAGCTTTGAACCTCTATTGGCAATCAGGTGACGAGCTGTCGAGTCTCTACCATGGCGACGCTCTTGAGCTAATGGCCTCAATTGAGGATAACTCTATCGACTGTGTTTGGACAGACCCACCTTATTTCCTTTCGAACGATGGCATCACTTGCGTTGCAGGTAAGATGGTAAAGGTCAACAAGGGCGAATGGGACAGAAGCAACGGCTTAGAAAGCGATAACGAGTTCAACCGTATCTGGCTCGCCGAGTGCCTCAGAATTCTTAAACCAGTTGGAACAATATGGGTAACTGGTACAGTACACATATACCTGAGCGTTGGGATGGCGATGCTTCAGTTAGGGTTCCGTATACTCAACGACATCACGTGGGAGAAACCAAACCCGCCGCCGAATCTAGGCAACGAGACGACGGATTTGGTTCAAAAGGTCGTCCGGCAGTCTCTATTTCGGAACTGACTGAACTCGGTTCTCCGGGATGCCGCTCTTAGAATCGAAATGGAAACTAAGAAGAAGAATAGCGCCTCACAAATCGTCACTACACCAACATTCGATTGGTTGGCTGCCCGTGCGAGAAGTTGCGAATCACGAATACTTGTCGCTAGCCCGTATGTGAACGATGGAATCATCAATTTAACTGACTTGGTCTCCAAAGATATGTCTCGGATGCTGGTCACTCGAACAGACTTGCGAGATTTCGCTCTCGGAGCTTCCAATCTAGATACCCTTTGCAACCTCGCAAACGATGGTATCGTGATTCATAGTTTGAGCAATTTTCACGCTAAAATATATATTTTCGATCACAGTTCTGCGTTGGTAACATCCGCAAACGCCACATTTTCCGGAATGTATCGTAATTTTGAATGCGGTCTGGCCACGGAAGATAAACAACTGGTGAAACAACTCGCCAAATCTCTGTTGAGTGGACTTGGTGCTGATAGGCTGCCCCACAAAATGACGCTTAAGGAACTCGAATCCCTATATCTCCCTCTGAAATCTATCAAAACATCTCTACCCAAACCCTCCGACATTGTGCCGATAGACAATGTGTCCGCAGTAGAGGCGACATTTTCAATATCTGATACCGACATGTTATTGAATGGATTCAGAGGCTGGCTGAAACTCACTTTGCGTGGAGTATTGGCTATGCCAGAGAGTGGATTCCAATTGCGGGATTTGGTTAATGAATGTGGGAGTGTGGCAGCTAAGGAGTATCCTGAAAATCAACACGTAGAAGCAAAGCTACGCCAACAGCTTCAAAGGTTGCGTGACTTAGGAATAGTTGAGTTTGTTAGTCCAGGACAATACAGGCGCACAATGAGTTAGGCACAAAAGGATTTGTTATGAAACAGACACTACATCTTATATTGGAAGACGTTGAGTTCTTTGATTCGCTTGAATACGAACAAGCCGAAGACCTTGCCCAGAGTGTGAAAGGTGAGATTTATTCTTGGAAAACCATTGGAAGGTCGAATTGGCTGGAGCGGGGCTATAAGAGTGTTGATGTATTAGGCTTGGTAGTGCTCCCACGGCAGCTTCCGGATAGCATCGACATGTCTGATGACCCTGAAGAAAGTGAATCCTTTCCCTAATACACCCAACGGGGCACGCTGAAAACGAGTTTCTCAGACTCCACATCAATTCTTCGCGACCCCGACTCTCAGCTAAGAGTCATACCAAGGGTGGAAGAGACGTCCGCTAATGTGTGGTCCACCGCCAGCCGCGCGCATCTGAACTGCGACTTCAGGTTCAACTCACAACCGTTGGCAATAACTTTCACTACCCAACGGAGTATCGGCGGTCGAACATGGCCGAACGTCAACTTTGACAATCTGCAATTCGATCATGTCTTTACTCTGTGGGGCAACAACACATTGGGTCTGCTATCTTATTGGTGGCACGCGAACCGCCAAGTGGCAGGGCGCGGGGAGATGACTATCACCTCTGCCGAATCCCTGCCGTTGCTGGACTTCCGCCCCCTGAGCGACGAGCAGCTAGCCACCGCGGAGGCCATCTTCGAGGGAGTTCCGGGACAAGGAGCTAAAGCCCGCTTACCTGGCCGACGCCGACACCAACCGCGCCCTGCTGGGCTTCGACGAGGACACCTACGCGGCAGTCCGCCGCCTCGCCGCCAAGTGCTGCACTGGGCCGGCGGTGTTGTGTGGCGCGCCCGGGGCTGCTAACCTTGGGATGAGCACTGAGACAAGACTCCAACCCTGTAGGGAAACGGATTATGGCTTCCACCGAAACTCCGGCGCGAAAGCACACCCGCTTGGCCCAGAAACTCTTGGACGACGCCGGCCGCGAAATCGCTGCCGGGGAGCTTGTCCAGGGTTCCGAAAAGCTATGGGGGGCAACCAGTCAGGCGCTCAAAGCTTACTGTGCCAGCCGCGGAATGCCCCATGCCAAGTACTCTCAGCGCCGCCAAGCCGCGTTACAGTTGGCCATTGAGCAAGACGACACGTCGATCCGCTTGGCGTTCAATCTAGCCCTATCATGTCACGCCAACTTCTATAACGATTGGATGGAACCGGAAGACTTGGAAACCTGCCTCCCGGACATTCGAGACCTCGTCAGCAAGATTCTCAATATCAGGCCCGATTAACCCGTACGCCGCCCCTTCGTAGTCAGTTTCCGGGACACCCTCGCCTTTACGATGTCAGAGGACGAGAGTGTTCTTTATTTTAGAAGGACATGTTCACTGCCGGAAAGGGTTGCTTGATGCGCCTGCACTCGGATGATAGTATAGTTCGCTGAGGAGGTGACCCAATTGGAATGGATTGATTTTGCAGCGCCAAATACGCTCAGCGAAGCCGTGGAGTTGATGGCTGCCAAGGGAGACCGGGCCAAGCCCATAGCCGGCGGTACCGATATCTTAGTGCAGCTCCGGGGGGGCCGCCGCGGCGCCGACCTGATTGTCGACGTAAAGAATATTCCGGAGCTCAACGAGCTTTCCTACGATCCTCAAGGGGGCTTGGTGCTGGGCGCCGCCGTTCCTTGCTACCGCATCTACCAGGACCAAGCGGTGAACGCCAACTATCCCGGTTTGATCGACGCCGCCGCCTTGATTGGAGGCATCCAGATCCAGGGCCGGGCCAGTATAGGCGGCAACCTGTGCAACGCCGCGCCCAGCGGAGACTCCATTCCGCCGGTCATCGTGCTGAATGGGGTGTGCCGCGTCACCGGACCCAACGGCGACCGCCAAATACCTGCCGAGGACTTTTGCACCGGCCCGGGACAGAACGTCCTGCAACCGGGCGAGGTCCTGGTATCCATCAACATTCCGCCGCCCCAACCCCATTCCGGGGCCAACTACCTTCGCTTCATCCCCCGGAACGAGATGGACATCGCGGTGGCGGGAGTAGGGACCTCGGTGGTACTCGACCCCTCGGGCCGGAACTTCGTGTCGGCCCGCATCGCCTTGGCTTCGGTGGCGCCTACTCCGGTGCTGGCCAGAGACGCCGGCGACAGCCTGGCGGGTAAGCCGGTCTCCGAGGACGCCATCCAAGAAGCGTCGGAAAAGGCCATGGTCGACGCCAAGCCAATAAACGACATGAGGGGCACCATAAGACAACGCACCCACCTAGTAGGGGTGTTGACGCGGCGTACGCTGAACAACGCTATCCAACGAGCCAGGGGGGAATGAACATGCCTGGAGTAGTCCACGTACAGACCACGATAAACGGTGAGGAAGTCAACTTCCTGTGCGAGCCCCGCCAAAGCTTGCTCGAATGCTTGAGGGACGTTATCGGCCTCACCGGCACCAAGGAAGGCTGCAACGACGGGAATTGCGGCGCCTGCACCATTATGTTCGACGGCCGCATCGTCGATTCCTGCTTGGTCCTTGGCGTCGAAGCCCAAGGCAAGGAAATCACTACCATCGAGGGCCTAGCGACTCCCGAGGGGCTGCATCCATTGCAGCAGGCCTTCCTGGAAAACGCTGCGCTTCAATGCGGCATCTGCACTCCGGGTTTCATCGTAGCCGCCAAGAGCCTGCTGGAAGAGGAGCCTGACGCCGACGAAGCTCGAGTGCGCCACTGGCTCGCCGGCAACCTGTGCCGCTGCACGGGCTATGACAAGATAGTGCGTGCGGTGCTGGACGCCGGCGACAAAATGAGAAAATGAGGTGGGCCTCCCGTGGAACCTAACCTAGTCCTCTCGGAAGTTGAGTACCGGGTCGTCGGCAAGCGGCCGGTGCGGCCCGACGGCGTGGATAAGGTCACCGGCAACGCTCAGTACGGGGCCGACATCGACCTCAACGGGCTGATACATGGCAAGGTCCTTCGAAGCCCCCACGCCCACGCCCGCATCAAGTCCATTGACACTTCGCGGGCCGATTCCCATCCCGGTGTCAAGGCCGTCGTTACCGCTCGGGACCTCCCCTTCGCCTCGCTGAGTCGGGATGACCTGGGCGGCGATTACCTCAGACTGAAGTTTGCCAGCGACCACGTCCTGGCCAGCGACAAGGTCCTGTTCAAAGGGCATCCGGTGGCGGCGGTGGCTGCCGCCAACCCCCACGTGGCCCAAGAGGCCATAGACCTAATCTCGGTTGAATACGAAGAGTTGACCCCCGTGTTGGACGTGAAAGAAGCCATGGAGGAAGGCTCGCCTCTGTTGCACGAGGAGCTTCACACGTCCTTTCTCGGAGAGTCTTCGGAACTTCCCAGTAACATCGCGTCCCACCTTCGCTACGAAAAAGGCGACGTCGACCAAGGCTTTGCCGAGGCCGACGTCGTGGTGGAGCGGGAGTTCAGGACCGCGCCGGTGCACCAAGGCTACATCGAACCTCACAACGGGACGGCGGTCTGGAACATCGACGGCCAGCTAAACGTCTGGACCAGCACCCAAGGCGCTTTCGCGGTGAGGGCCGCCGTGGCCGACGTCCTCCGGCATCCCATATCCAAAGTAAAGGTGACGCCTATGGAAATAGGCGGCGGCTTTGGCGGAAAGATACCCGCCTACCTGGACCCGGTGGCGGCGCTGCTGTCCAAGAAGTCGGGAGCGCCCGTAAAGCTGGTGATGGACCGCTCCGAAGTGTTCGAGGCCTCCGGCCCGGCCCCCGCCAGTTGGATGAAGATAAAGATTGGCGCTGCCAACAATGGCAAACTTACGGCCTGCCAGGCCGAGGTAGCCTTTGACGCCGGCGCCTATCCCGGGTCGCCGGTAATGCAGGGTATCACCTGCGCTTTTGGATGCTATGACACCCCTAACGGGCGGCTGGACGGCTACGACGTGGTGGTGAACAAGCCCAAGACCGCGGCGTACCGGGCCCCGGGATCGCCTCAAGCCGCCTTTGGAGTCGAGTCGATAATCGACGAGATCGCTCGACGAATCGACATGGACCCAATCGAGTTCCGGCTGTTCAACGCCGCGCGAGAGGGAACACGCCGTATCGAAGGCCCGGCGGCCCGCCGTATCGGGCTGGTGGAATGCCTCGAAGCCGTCCGCAGCCACGACCATTACAAGAGCGCCATTGGAGACGGCAACCGGGGGCGCGGCGTGGCCTGCGGGTATTGGATGAACCGCAGCTTCCAGTCCAGTTGCTCCATGACCGTGAATTTCGACGGTACCGTCAGCCTGATCATGGGATCGGTGGACATCGGAGGCACCCGGGCCTCCATCGCTCAGCAGACCGCCGAAGCCCTGGGCATCGCCTACGAGGACGTAAAGGCTACGGTAGTAGACACGGACTCCATAGGTTACACCTTCGTCACCGGCGGCAGCCGGACCTCCTTTGCCACCGGCTGGGCGGCCATAGAGGCGGCGGAAGAGGTCAAGCAGCAACTAATTGCCAGGGCCGCCATCATTTGGGATACCCCCGCCGCGGACGTGGAATACGCAGACGCGGTGATTCAACACAAATCGGACCCGGAGCTCCGCATGACTTTCAAGGAGCTGGCAAAGCAGCTTGCCGCTACCGGGGGATCGGTCACCGGCGCATCCAACCTGGAACCCACCGGGGAAGGCAATGGCTATGCCGTGCACCTGGTGGACCTGGAAGTCGACCCGGCCACGGGCAAAGTCGACGTAGTCCGGTACACCGCGGTGCAAGACGCCGGCAAGGCGGTCCACCCCAGCTACGTCGAAGGCCAGATTCAGGGGGGCGTAGCCCAAGGCATCGGCTGGGCCCTAAACGAAGAGTACTTCTTCGACGACCGCGGGCGCATGATGAACTCCAGCTTCCTGGATTACCGGATGCCCACCAGCCTTGACTTGCCCATGATCGATACCGTTATCGTGGAGGTTGCCAACCCGGGCCATCCCTATGGGGTCCGGGGCGTCGGCGAGGTGCCCATCGTTCCTCCCATGGCCGCTATCGCCAACGGGATACGCCAGGCTACCGGGATTCGCATGGACAGCCTCCCCATGACCCCCGGCAAGCTCCTCGAAGCTATGTGGGAACAAGGCCCGACCCGCTAGGACGGCCTACCCATGACCTCCGTGCAGCTCTTCGAGCCGATGCGGGAGTAAAGACAAATGATTGAAAGAGGGTGAATGTAAGATGGCAACGCGCACTTTTCATGACACCGTGAACACCATTGAAGAGCTAAGGGAGATCATCGGCCATCCATCTGAGTTGGTTGCCCGCAAGCAGATTTCCGCCCTGGACCACCATTGCCGCGCTTTCATTGCCCGCTCACCCTTCTTGGCCATTGGCACCGCCAGCGGAACGGGCATCTGCGACGTATCTCCCAAGGGTGACCCGCCGGGCTTCGTGCAGGTGCTGGACGATACGACCCTCTTGGTCCCGGACCGCCCCGGCAACCGCCGGTTGGACACCTTGCTAAACATAATGGACAACCCCCAAGTCGGGTTGCTGTTCTTGATCCCCGGAATCGAGGAAACACTGCGAGTAAACGGCCGGGCCGCCATCGTGCAAGATGAAGAGCTTCTGGAGCATTGCCGGGTGAACGGAAAGTTGCCCGTCCTCGGCATCGTGGTGGAGATCCAAGAAGCCTTCCTGCATTGCGCCAAGGCCTTCAAGCGGTCCCGGCTCTGGGCCTCCGAGTCCCAGCTTGAGCGGGGCGAGATAGCCTCTCTGGCCCAGATGATCATGGACCAAGCGAGGCCGGAGGACTGCACGGTCGAGGACTTGGAGGGTTATATAGAGGAGTCCTATAAGAAGAACCTCTATTAACGGCTTGAGCGTCGACTCGTCACATTTGCTTGAGGTGCCGACAGGGTGGCCACCGTATTCATACCCACCATGCTCCTGCCCATGACCGACGGCGTTAAGCAGGTCGAACTTGAGGGAAGAAACGTTCGTCAAGTAATCGACCGGCTGGACGAGTTGTACCCCGGCATGAAGGGCCGGTTGGTGGAGGACGGCCAGATACGGCCCAATCTGGCGGTGGCAATCGACGGAGAAGTGGCCCGAATGGGCTTGCTGGAGAAGGTAGGCGAGGAAAGCGAAGTGCACTTCGTGCCGGCCATCGGTGGCGGATAGTAGCCCTCAGCCGCAACGCGCGCAAGAATCAGGCTGCCCCGCCGGGGCAGCCTGATTCTCATTTTGGCTCATTTTGGCCCTCATTTTGATTTCGGGGGCCGGGGCCGGATTCTTCCCCCAAGCTTCCTTCCGGAAGAAATGGGAGGACTGGCCGCGCCCCTACCCCGCGCCCGGCGTTGACGCCTTGCGGCGGCGGGCCATAAAATTGTCCCAAGTAACCCAGGGGTAAAGGCGTTATTGTTTTGGCAGAGAGAAGGTCTCGACGCCGGGTGGAAGACCTGGTTTCGGCTGGCGGCGTAGTCTGTCGCCGGACCGACGGGCGCATAGAGGCAGTGCTATGCGGGCGGTACTCCTCGGGCCCGCCCCCCAAGCGGCTGCCGGGGGATGACCCCGGTACCGGCGCTCCGGAGAACGAAACGTTTCGCTGGAGCTTGGCCAAGGGTACGCCCGACCTTGGGGAGTCCTTGGAGGAGACGGCCCTTCGAGAGGTCCGGGAAGAGACCGGCTTGGAAGTCGAGATGGACTCGCCCTTGGGGTCCATCGAGTACTGGTTCGCGGGACGGGAGCCGGACGTGCGCTTTCACAAGACCGTCCACTTCTACTTGATGGTCCCTGTCGGAGGCGATACTGAGTTGCACGACCCCGAATTCGACGTGGTGCGTTGGTTTCCGTCCGATGAGGCCCTTAGGTCCTTGACCTACCCCAACGAAGTCCACGTACTGCGGCGGGCCTTGGACCTAATATCCGGCCGCCTAGAAG
Organism: Dehalococcoidia bacterium; assembly: GCA_965197665.1. GTDB lineage: Bacteria > Chloroflexota > Dehalococcoidia > Lucifugimonadales > UBA3495 > CBDANO01. The sequence continues at coordinate 75,226 of CBDANO010000005.1, read as the reverse complement.
ACGGTCCGAATGGTTGAACTCCGGGGCGCTAGAGTAATCCTGCGGGACAAGCGTGTCGAGGACGCGGACCAGGACTATATTTGGCGCAGCGACCCCGAATTGGCCCGCTTGGACGCGGCTATCCCCCTTACCATGAGCTTCGACCGGTACTTGAAAATTTTTCAAGACCAGCTTCGGTTTCCTACCCCCGGCTCCCATCATTTTTCCACCGACACCCTGGACGGCAAGTTCATCGGCAACTGCATGTACTATGACTTGGACAGCGTGAACATGCAGGCCGAGTTGGGCATCGTGATCGGCGACCGGGACTATTGGAGCAACTCCTATGGGTACGACGCCGTTACCACCCTTCTGGACTATATGTTCAGGGAAAAGAACTTGAAGCGGGTCTACCTACACACCCTGGAATGGAACACCCGGGCCCAACGCTGTTTTGGGAAGAGCGGGTTCACTCCGGTCAAGACGGTTCGTCGCATGTCCCACGACTTTATCTTGATGGAAGTGAAGCGAGAGGACTGGTTCTCCCGCGGCGAGGAGCGGTTGGCCGCCCGCTGGAACTACAAGGACAGGGCCGCCGGGCAGCCGGCCTCCAACTCCGATTAACGCCTTGACGCCTTCTCGGCCCCCCCTGGGACCTATAGGACCTCCGAACAAGCCGCCAACGTTGCCATCTTCCCTATCTGACCAGCCGCAATTCAGGAACTTATCCGGGATGTTCCTGATTCTTGGTCGTGTCCGTCTCGTGAGCAATTGCTAGAGCTTCCGGCAGGCTGAACACCCCCTCATACAGGGCGCGGCCCAGAATTACACCCTCGACGCCGGTGTCGGCCAACGAGCGGATTTGGTTCAATGACGTCACGCCCCCGGAAGCCAAGACGGCCATCCCGGTGTTTCGTACCAAGTCGGCTGTGGCCGTAAAATTCGGCCCGGTTAAGGCGCCGTCCCGGGAAATGTCCGTGTACAGGATGCGCCTGACTCCCAAGCCGGCCATCCGCCGGGCCAACTCCAAGGAACTCATCGAGCTCCGCTCCGTCCATCCTTTGATAGCGACCTGCCCGTCTCTGGCGTCAACCGCTGCCACCACCCTGCTTGGGCCGTGTTTGCTGCATAGGGACTCCGCCAAGGCGGGGTCCTCCACTGCCGCCGTGCCTAAGACGATTCGGTCCGCTCCCGCTGCCAGCAGGCTCTCCGCCGTGGCTTGGTCCCGAACGCCGCCGCCAACCTGCACCGGAATGCTCAACCGCCGGACTATCGCAGAAGTAACCTCCAGGTTTACCGGCCTGCCGCCGGCGGCGCCGTCCAAGTCCACCAAGTGGAGCCGCGCCGCGCCCTGTTCCTGCCAGGCCAAGGCCACGGACAAAGGGTCTTCGGAGTAGACCGTCTCTTGCCGGTAGTCACCCTGGTACAAACGTACGCAGCGGCCCGATTTGAGGTCGATGGAGGGAATGACTTCCATGGTTCGTTGGGCCTCAATACCTTAAGCTTCCGCGCATTGACTCTCCGGCGGGGAGCGAACATCTAGCGGCCGGTGGTCGACGGCTGGAAGGGGAGGGACTTGCTTTGCTCGACCAACGCCGCGAAATTGCGGTAAATTCGCAGACCGGTCTCGCCGCTTTTCTCCGGGTGGAATTGGGTTGCCGTCAGGTTGCCCCGGGCGTACACGCTGCAAAAGGGGACGCCGTAGTCCGTGATTCCAATTTGACCCTCCGAGTCGGCCGGCGCGGCGTAGTAGCTATGCACGAAGTAGAAGTGGCTGTCTTGAGGAATCCCTTCAAGCACCGGGTGGGAAGCGGTAAATCTAACAGTATTCCAACCCATGTGGGGCACTTTGAGTCCCGCGGGCAGCCGCTTGACCTCGCCGGGGATGACGCCCAAGCAAGTCGATCCGCCTTCCTGGGTGCGGTCCAACAGGAGTTGAAGGCCAAGGCACACTCCGAGAAAAGGGCGGCCCGACGCCAGGTATTCCCGCAGCGGCTCGGTCAGGCGCCGCTGGTCTAAGGCCGCCATCGCCGCCGGGCCGGAGCCGACCCCGGGCAGCACCACGCCGTCTGCCGAAGCTAGCTCCGACGGCTCCCCGGTAACCAGAGGCGAGACTCCTACCGACTCCAGGGCCTTGGCAACACTTCGCAGGTTGCCGGACTCGTAGTCGATTACCACCAACCTTGTTGGCCCGGCCACCCCTTGCTAGCTCCTTTCCCCCGTGGCTCTTTCGCCGGTGACTCTTTCCCCCGTAGCTCTTTCCCCAGTCACTCTTTCCAACGGAAGGTCCCGGTCTTGATACCGGGCCAGCACGAAGAGCAAGTCGCCCATCCGGTTCAAGTACGTAATGATCAGGTCGTTGGTCAGCTTGTGGGCCTCTTTCAGGGCCACCACCCGCCGTTCGGCGGTCCGGATGATGCAGCGGGCCAAGTCGATGGCGGCGGACGCCGGGGACCCGCCGGGGAGAATGAACACCTTTGGCATTTCCACCTCCAGCTCCAGGGCGTCGATGGCGGCTTCCAGGTTCTCGACCATCTCCCCGGTGACCGGCGCGAAATGCTGTTGGAACAACTCGTACTTGCTCGGTTCCGTGGCCAGTTCAGCCGCCACGGTAAACAACTCCCGCTGCAGGTCCCGCAGGACCTCTTTAACCCGCGAGTCCTCGGAAGTAGCCCGGGCCAGCCCCATGGCCGATACCGCCTCGTCGGTAATCCCGTAAGCCTCGGTGTGCGGGTCGTTCTTAGAGACCCGCCCTCCGTAGAGCAAGCTGGTCTCCCCTTGGTCGCCGAACTTGGTGTATACCCGTTTTCTATAGGAATCTGACGAGGCCATCTGAAACGCCTTGTGCTGCCCAGTGCTTTAGATACAAAAGCAGTATCCTGTGGGCGCAGCCCGAATTGTAGCATAGGGGCCGGGAGGGGGTATACTAACCTACATCACAGTTGAGGTATGAACCGCATGCCGCCAGAGGTCCGTGTCATCGGCGTCCGAGGAATGCCGGAGATACAAGCAGGAGCAGACCTTGCCGGTCTGTTGATGGACGCCGCCCAAGGGCAGGGGACGCCCCTGGAAGCCGGCGACGTTTTGGTGGTCACCCAGAAAGTCGTTTCCAAGGCCGAGGGGCGGGTGGTAAGCATTCGAGGCGTGGAGGCTTCGCCTTTGGCGGCGACCATTACCGAGGGGCACCGGCGGGACCCCCGGCACACGGAGCTCATCCTGAGAGAAAGCCGGCGCATCGTTCGAATGGACCGCGGGGTTATCATCAGCGAGACCCGCCACGGCTTCATCTGCGCCAACGCGGGCATCGACGCCTCCAATATCCCGGGGTCCGACACCGTCGCCCTGCTGCCCCTGGACTCCGACGAGTCGGCCCGGGGCATCCGGGATGGGATCAGGCGGCGGTTGGGAATTGATGTTGCGGTGGTGATTTCGGATACTTTTGGCCGCCCGTGGCGCAACGGAGCAGCCAACGTGGCCATCGGCGTGGCCGGCCTGGACCCGATGCTTAGCTATGTGGGCCAAGAGGACAGCCACGGCAACATGCTGTACACGACGGAGATCGCGGTGGCTGACGAGCTGGCCGCCGCGGCGGAGTTGGTCACCGGGAAGGTTGACGGGGTTCCGGTCAGCATAGTCCGGGGGTATTCCTACGAACCCGCGGAGGACGCCGGCATCGAGCGTCTCATCAGGGGCGGGGAAAGGGACCTGTTCAGGTAGGCGCCTCTCCGCTCCAGCTCTTCCCAAACAACGGTAGCTGGAGCTGCTCTTCCGCTTCGAAGTTCGAGACTCCCACGCCCAGCAATCTAAAAGTTCGCTCCGGGGACAGCTCTTGGGACAGGAGCCGCCAAGCCATCTCGAGGATGAGTTGCTCCGAATCCGTGGGGGTAGGCAACGTCATCTGGCGGGTGAATGAGGTAAAGTCGGCCAGCCGGGCTTTTAGGGTTACGGTCTTGCCTTGGAGTCCTTTGGCGTCAAGGTGGCGGGCTACGCTGCCGGCGAGGATCGTTAGCTCCTCGTAGAGGCGTTCCGGCTCCCCCAAGTCGGTGACGAAAGTGTTTTCGGCGCTGATTGACTTCGTCTCCCGCTCGGTCTGCACCGGGTCCTGGTCTTTCCCCATGGCCCGGGCCCGGATACCGCCTCCCCGCTGGCCGAAGCGTTGAACGAACCATTCCGGCGGCTGGGCCGCCAAATCCCCGATGGTTTCTATTCGTTCCCGGTTTAGCCGCTCCGCCGTTTTGGGCCCGATGCCCCACAACTTGCTTACCGCCAACCCCGCTAGGAACTCGGCCTCTTGGCCCGGCGGTACCACCACCAGTCCGTCGGGCTTGTTGAGGTCCGAAGCGATTTTGGCCGCGGACTTATTGGTAGCCACTCCGATGGATAGGGTGAGGCCGGTGTCCTGGTTTACCCTCTGCTTAAGGTCGATGGCCAGCGCCAGAGGCGGTGTTCCCGCGCTTACCGCCTCGGTGACGTCCAGGTACGCTTCGTCCAAGGATAGAGGCTCCACCAAGGCGGTGACGCCGCGAAATATCTCCATGACCTTTCGTGACATCTCCCGGTACCGGTCGAACCTGGGACGGACGATTATCCCCTGGGGGCAGCGGCGCACCGCCGACCGCATGGGCATAGCCGAATGGACGCCGAACTCCCGGGCTTCGTATGAAGCCGTAGCTACCACGCCCCGGTCTTCCGGCCTGCCGCCGACCAGCACCGGCTTGCCCCGCAACTCAGGGTTGTCCAATTGCTCCACGGCGGCGTAGAACGCGTCCAGGTCGGCGTGAATGATGTGCCGCGCCGCCGCCGTTTCCGCCGGGTATTCGGGGAGTGCGCCGTCTTTCATAGCAATCCCCCATGCCGGTTGAGACCGGTGCCACGAAGGATGAAAATTCTACTTTCCGGGGAAACCTCGGGACAACATCAAATCAATAAGCGAACGGTCAATAAGCGAAGGGCCTACGCCCCTATTCTACCCCCGGTCCGCCGGGCGAGTCAGCACCCCCGGTTCATCAGGGCGATCCCTTCGGGTTGCCGGCGGGGCAACCGGCTGACTTCGCGTTTGCCCTCGCGTCCGTGCAGGGCAAACGCATTTCGCCTGAATCCTTTCGATCAGGCCCGTGGCCGGACGCAGCAAGGCGCTTCTAGGTATGGTCCACAAAAACTTAGAGGGTGTTGAAAAAGTCCCCGCTCTCGCCGGGAGAGGATTAGGGTGAGGGCGGCTCCCGACGCAGCCAAAACGGACCGGCGCAACCGCCCCGTAGTGGTAATTGGACGTGTAGGGGTGGGTTTGAAACCCGCCCCTACGGCGCCAGGTTGTACCAGTTTGCCGCGGACCATCTCGGTTGCCCCCGACCTTCATTGCAATCGGACGATATGTAACCTTACGATCGGACGCCCTGTAAAGTTGCGATTAGACGATATATTACCTTGCGATTGGACGCGCTCTGACTTTGCAATCGGACGATATGCAACCTTGCGATTAAACGATATGTGACCTTGCGATTGGACGCTATATAACATTGCAATCGGACGGAGTGTAAGGTTACAATAGGACGATGCAGACGGGACCGATTTATCCCCGTTACGCCGAAAGGCCCTTGGTGGAGGCGCTGGCGGATTCCCCCGCGGTGCTCCTTCATGGGCCGCGCCAGTGCGGCAAGACCACTCTTGCCCGCTCGGTGGGCAGTTCCAGGGGGTATGACTATATTAGCTTTGACGATGACGTCGCCCGGGCGGCTGCCGACGCCGACCCGGCCGGGTTCGCCGCCGGGCTGCCGGGGCGGGTAATCATCGACGAGGTGCAGCGGGTCCCATCCTTGTTCACCGCCTTGAAACAGGAAATCGACGCCCATCGCACCCCCGGACGGTTCCTGCTCACCGGTTCCTCCCAAGTCCTTCTCGTGCCGGCGCTTTCCGACTCCCTGGCCGGACGGATGGAGATTCTGCGGCTTCACCCCCTTTCCCGGAGCGAGATAGACGGGGGCATACCCAATTTCCTGGACGACCTGTTCCGTGGGACCTTCCAAACGGCCGCTACTTGCCGTCTTGGCGATGACTTGGCGGCAAGAATGGCCGCCGGCGGGTATCCGGCGGCCCTGGCCCGATCCACCGACCGCCGCCGCGCCAACTGGTACCGGAACTTCGTCGATACCCAACTCCAGCGGGACGTGCGGGACATGGCCAGGATCAGCGCCTTGGGGGTGCTGCCCCGCCTGCTTAGGGCCGCCGCCTCTCAAACCGCCCGGCTGTATAACCTATCCGACCTGGCGTCGGCTTTCCAACTCAGCCGCCCCACCATTGGCGACTACGTGGAATTGCTGGAACGCTTGTTTCTTATCGACCGGCTCCCGCCGTGGCATAGCAACCGGCTGAGCCGGCTGGTCAAGACCCCAAAGCTCCACGTCGGCGACACCGGCCTGGGGTGCGCCCTGATCGGGGCTAACCCCGGTTCCCTGGCCCAGGACCGCCGGCTGTTCGGGCAGTTCCTGGAAACCTTCGTGTTTCAGGAGTTGAAACGCCAAGCCGTCTGCCATGAACTGCCCTTGGAGTTCTACCACTATCGAGACAAGGACCAACTGGAAGTCGACATCGTCATCGAGCGCGGCGCAATGGCGGTGGCCGGCGTTGAAGTAAAGGCCGCTGCCACGGTAACCCCTTCCGACTTTCGCGGCCTCCGCAAGCTGAAGAAGGTAACCGGCGACCGGTTTGCCTCCGGGGTGCTGCTCTACGACGGCGAGATTACCGCCGGTTTCGGCGACGGGATGTTCGCCGTTCCGTGCCGCGCCCTGTGCGAAGGCCAGGGCGTTGGGCCGGCCCCCTTCATCTTGGGAGTGGACCGGTTGGAACCGAATTCACCTACCAATTCCGAACAGTTACGTCGCAAGGCGCCGTATGGCGCATCCGCTGGGAAGAAGTTACAATAGCCCAGGCTGCTTCCCCCGTCGTCACGGTCTATTCCGGGATTTCTCAGCGTTCCAACACGGCGCTCTAGGCGCCGGTACGCCCGATACGCCCAGTACGCTTAGGAGGCGTGATGTCCACCATACTGGATGAATACATCGCCATGCACCCCGGGTCGGCCCAGCGCTATGCCGAGGCAATCAACCTGTTCCCCGGAGGGGTCACCCACGATTCCCGCTATGCTCAGCCCTTCCCTCTGTACATCACCCACGGCCAAGGGCCTAGGAAGTGGGACGTGGACGGCAACGAATACGTGGATTACGTCTCCGGCCACGGCTCGCTGCTCTTGGGCCACGCCCACCCGGCCATCGCCGAGGCGGTGTCCCAGCAGGTCCAGCGGGGCACTCACCTTGGAGGGTCCACCGACCAAGAGATACGCTGGGGCCGGGCGGTCCAAGCTCTGATGCCTTCGGTGGAGAAAATCCGCTTTCACAACTCCGGGACCGAGGCCACCTTGATGGCAATGCGCATGGCCCGGGCCTATACCGGCCGCAACAAGATTATCAAACTACAGGACCATTTTCACGGCTGGAACGATTACGCCCTAGCCGGTTCCGACCGTTCCGCCGCGGGCATACCCGAGGCCAGCATGGAGACCATGGTGATCGTGCCCACCGGCGACCTGCGGGCCGTTGAGGACGTCCTAGACCGGGATAAGGACATCGCCGCCCTGATTCTCGAACCCACCGGGGCCCACATGGGGCAGTACCCCTTCGACACGCCCAACTTTCTCAAGGGATTGCGGGAGCTAACGGCCCAACACGGAGTGGCACTTATCTTCGATGAAGTGGTCACCGGCTTTCGGGCCTCGGCGGGCGGGGCTCAAGTGCGCTACGGAATCTCTCCCGACCTCACCACCATGGCCAAGATCGTCTCCGGCGGCCTGCCCGGGGGCGCCGTGGGCGGCAAGGCGGACATCGTCGATATGATCGCTCACCGGGGGGACCCGGACTGGGACAACAACCGGCGCATCTCCCATCCGGGCACTTTCAACGCCAACCCCCTATCCGCGGCTGCGGGGGCTACCTGCCTGGAGATGATCGCCTCCCAACCCATTAATGAGCAGGCCGACGCCATGGCCGCCCGGCTCAAGCAGGGCATCAACGACCTCTTCGGGAAGATGGAAGTACCGGGGCACGCCCACGGCATCGCCTCCTTGATTCACGTGGTGATGGCCGACTGCGATTGCGGCCGGGACATCTGCACCATGCCCCACAGCCAGATCAAGGAAGCCGTTTCCTCCCCCAAGACCACGGCGCTGAAGCGGGGGTTGCAAAACTCCGGAGTGGATATCATGGGGCGCGACGGCTTCCTGGTCTCCGCTTCCCATACCGAGCGGGAGATCGACCAGACGCTGGAAGCCTTTCAAAACACCTTGGCCGCCATCAGGGACGAAGGCCTAGTGTAAAATTCCGGTCGTTTATTGCCAGTCATTAAGCGTCGCGGCGGGTGCGATTTCACCCCCGCTCCAGTTCTCCGCTATCGAATGGGAGTACGAGGGGAGTAAAGGAACCCGGTTAATCAGAGGTTTCTATGGCAACACAGTCATCCAATGGGGGTACAAGGGGAGCGCAAGTACCCGGTTAATCAGAGGTTTCTATGGCAGCACAGTCCTTCGCCGGTAAGACCAACGCGCCGGAGTTCCCCAAGGGCCTGGAATGGGTCAACACCGACCGGCCCATGACCATGGCCCAATTGCGGGGAAAGGTGGTGGTTCTGGACTTCTGGACCTACTGTTGAATCAACTGCATGCACATTTTTCCGCAGTTGCGGAAACTGGAAAAGAAGTACGCCAACGAGTTGGCGGTGGTGGGCGTCCACTCGGCCAAGTTCCCCAACGAGAAGGCCGCGGAGAACCTGCTCAAGGCCGTCCAACGCTATGAGTTGGAGCACCCGGTAATCAACGACGCCGACTTCGAGGTCTGGCAGCAATATGCTTGCCGCGCTTGGCCCACGCTGATGTTCATCGACCCGCTGGGGAAGGTTATCGGCAAGCACGAGGGCGAGTTGCCCTACGAGTCCTTCGACAATCTCTTGGGTCAAATGATCGCCGAGTTCGACGCGGCCGGCGTTATGGATCGGACCGCCTTGGACACCGTCCCGGGGCAACGCCCCGGCACGGACCTGTTTTTCCCCGGCAAGGTACTAGCGGACCCCGTCGGCGACCGGCTGTTCATCGCCGATTCCAACCACAATCGCATCGTGATTACTTCCCTGGACGGAGCGGCCAAAGAGGTCGTGGGTTCCGGCGAGGAAGGCTTGGCCGACGGCGGGTTCGGCGAATGCGCCTTGAACCATCCCCAAGGCATGGCGCTGGTGGAGGAAGTCCTCTACGTTGCGGACACCGAAAACCACGCCATCCGCAAGGTAGACCTCTCGGCCCGGACCGTGGAGACCATCGCCGGTACCGGGGAACAAGGATTTACCCGGCAAGGGAGGGGGCCGGGGCGGGAGACGGCCCTGAGTTCCCCCTGGGACCTGGCGTTTCACGACGGCGCGCTGTACATTGCCATGGCGGGCATACACCAACTTTGGTCCATGACCCTTGACGACGGCATGGCCGGGGTATTTGCCGGCACCGGGCAGGAATCCATAACCGACGGCCCCCTGGCTTCGGCCACCCTGGCCCAGCCCAGCGGCATTACTACCGACGGCAACAAGCTCTACTTCGCCGACAGCGAGACTAGCTCCATCCGTTCGGCGGGCATTGACCGAGGGGGGCGGGTGCAGACCATCGTGGGGCTGGACCTATTCGTCTTCGGCGACGCCGACGGCGCCGATCATAAAGTCAGGCTGCAACACCCCATCGGCGTCACCTACTTCGACGGCGCTTTGTACGTGGCCGATACTTACAACCACAAGATCAAGCGAGTGCTGCCGGCCACTCGCAACGCCTTCACCCTCCTGGGCACCGGGGAAGCGGGCCACCGGGACGGCCCCGGAAACCAAGCCCTATTCTCCGAGCCCAGCGGGCTCAGCATCGCCGGCGACAAGGTCTACGTCGCCGACACCAACAACCACGTAATACGCGTGGCCGATATGAAAACGACTGAAGTCGCCACGTTAGAGATTACCGGCTTGTAGGCTCCGGTCCGCCACCGGCCTGAAGGCCGGAAGCCGCACCCTCGGACCGGGACGGCCAACCGGCTAGTAGGTCTCCCCGCCGCCCTGGCTGATAACGAACACCCGGTCATTTCGGCCCAAGTCTTGCTCCACGCTGACGGCGGCCTCGGGAAAGTGCCGCCGGGCCGCCTCCTCCACCGCCGGGACTTGCTCCGGGTCCAACTCCAGCAGCACCGTCGCTTGGTCTTTGACCTTGCTTGGGGCTTGGGCCAAGAGCCGGTTTACTAGGTCCAAACCATCCGGCCCCCCGTCCAAGGCGTGCCGCGGCTCCCATTGAATCTCCGGCTGTAAAGTGGCGATGCGACTGGTGGGAATGTAGGGCAGATTGGCCACGATCAGGTCCACCGGTTCCGGCAACGGCCCCAACAGGTCTCCCTTGTCCAATGTAACCCGGTCCGCCACGTTGTGGGCCCGGATGTTGTAGCTGGCAACGTCCAGCGCGTCGTCGGATATATCGAAGGCGTATATTCGCGCGTGGGGCAAATGTATGGCTAGGTTGATTGCGATGGCGCCGCAGCCTGTCCCGACGTCGACTATCACCAACTCCGCCGCTTCCATTCCCATCAAGGCCATGAACAGGGCGTGTTCCACCAGAGACTCGGTTTCCGGCCGGGGGACCATGACGCTGGGCGTCACCACCAAGTTTATCCCGTAGAATTCCCGGTAGCCCAGGATGTAAGCCAGAGGTTCCCGCTTCAGCCGGCGTTCCACCGTACCGGCCAACTCTTGCTCCCGCTGGGGACCAACTTCCACTTCTTGGTTGGCGTAAATGTCTTGCCGGGCCATCTTCATCAGGTTCATCACCATGACCTCGGCCTCCAAGCGGGGGTCGGGTATGCCTGACGACTCCAGGGTCTGGTGGGTCTGTTGAATGATCCGGCGAAGGGATGCCATAGAAGGGCTGGCCTAGACCAAGCCTTGCTCCAACAACTGGGCTTGCTCCCAGCGGACGAGGCGGTCGATGATGTCGTCCAGCCCGCCGTCCATGATCCTGGGCATGCCGTGGAAGCTGGCGTTCATCCGGTGGTCGGTGACCCGGTCCTGAGGATAGTTGTAGGTCCGTATCTTTTCCGCTCGCTCGGCGCCGCCCACTTGGGCCCGCCGCGTCTGGGTTATCTCGTCGGCGTGGCGTTCCTGTTCAGCCTCGTAAAGCCGGGCCCGCAGCATCGCCATCGCCTTTTGCTTGTTCTTGTGCTGGGACCGTTCGTCTTGGCAGACCACGGTCAGACCCGAAGGCTCGTATACGATCCGCACGGCGGTGGCAACCTTGTTGACGTTCTGCCCGCCGTGGCCGCCGGCATGGAAAATATCTATGCGCAAATCATCCGGGTTGATCTTTACCTCCACCTCGTCGGCCTCGGGCAGCACCGCAACGGTGGCCGTGGAGGTGTGGACCCGCCCCTGACCCTCGGTGTCGGGTATTCTTTGCACGCGATGAACACCCCGTTCGTACTTGAGTCGGCTGAATGCCCCTTTGCCTTGGACTTCGAAAACTATCTTATTGAACCCACCCAGGTCGGAAGGGCTGGAATCCATCACGTCTACCTTCCAATGGCGTAGCTGAGCGTACTTGGTGTAGGCCCGGAAGAGGTCGCTGGCGAACAGGCTGGCCTCGGCGCCCCCGGTACCGGCGCGAATCTCAACGATGACGCTTCGTTCATCGTTGGGGTCTTTGGGCAGCAAAGACAGTCTCAAGTCTTGAGCCAACTGTTCCAACCTGCTTTCAACCGCCCCCAATTCCTCCCTGGCCATGTGGGCCAGTTCCTGATCGGACTCTTCTTGGACCAGGGCTTCCAGGTCATCGCGCTCTCGGGATAGTTTCCGGTGTTGATGGGAAATTTCCACTAGGGCTTCCAGGGCGGCGCGCTCTTTGGCCAGTTCTTGGACTTGCTCGAAGTCGACGGCTACTTCCGGTCGAGCCAGAATCTCCTCGATCTCTCCGTGACGGCGGAGGACCGGTTCCAGCTTGTGGAAAACCGAATCTATCGAGTTCGTTGAAGTGCTTGTAGGCGAAGGCTTCGGTATGCTCATGGTATTGGGAAATCCGAACTAGGATGGTTCCAGTTTATATTAATCGATACTGGCGAACAAGGTTCGCGGCGTCGGTGTGCAGGCTATTTGGGCTATCCCAGCGGCGGGTTGCCGCGCTCCGGCCCAGGCATCGAAAAAGCGCAACCATCCTGCCCTCGTTGCTGCTGCCGGGGGCGCCTACCCGCGTCCGGATATAGGACGCCCTCGGTCAGGTTTGGCGGCTGCTTCCACCGGGCCGGCTTCCCCAATGCAAAGTCACCGCGCCGAAGCCAAAGAACCGGAACCCCACGTCCACCAAGCCCAACTCCCGGAACAAGGCCGCCAACCGCTCCGCCGGGAGAAACTCGTCCACCGACCGGGGCAAATAGGTGTAAGCCGAGCGGTCTCCCGCCACAATCTGCCCCATGAGGGGCACCAAGCCGTGGAAATACCACCGGAACAAGCGAAACCGCCCCCGGTCAGGGACCGGGGTCAGTTCCAGGGTGGTGATTCGCCCCCCCGGCTTCACCACCCGTACCATTTCGGACAGGGCTTGGCCTAGGTCGGGCATGTTGCGAAGGCTGAACCCGGCGGTGGCGCAAGCGAAGGAGCCGTCGGCGAAGGGCAGGTTCACCGCGTCGCCCGGCAACAGGGTGATGGCCGCGGTGAGGCCGGCGCCTTTGCCCTTGGCCCGTCCCAGAGCAAGCATCTCCGGCAGCAAGTCAACGCCCACCGCTTGCTCTATCCCCGGACGCCGAGCTATAGCGAAAGCCAAGTCCCCGGTGCCGGTGGCGACGTCGAGAGCGTTTCCCTGGAGGCCCTTGGCGGTAAATTCCGCGGTGCGCCGTTTCCACCGGCGGTGAAGCCCGAGAGTCATTAGGTCGTTCATGAGGTCGTAGCGGCCCGCAATACGGGCGAACATGCTCGCTACGTATTGTTGCTTGGCCTGGCTTGGTATCTCGGCCATCCGGTCAAGCCAGCATCATCCGCATGGGCTGAAGCGTCCGGTTGAATGGGTTGAACAGAAGACCCAGAATCTCCAAGGTGACTACGCCCAGCAACGCCTCATCTCCGGGCTCTCCAAGAATAACCGGCGAATAGTCCTCACCTTGGGGCAATATTAGATAGCACGTGGAAATGCGCCGCTGTACCGTGGTGCCGTCGGCTAGAGTGAAGGTCTGCTCCCGGTTGGGCTGCAGGCCTATGGACTCCCATATTGGCGATGGGAGCAGAGTGTAGGTAGCGCCGCTGTCGATGAGAAACCTCAGGTTTTCTTCCTGTCCGGCCGGCCCTCTGGCAGTGCCCTCTACGTAAGTAATACCCATCAGTCGTTCTTTCCTTCGTAGCGAAGCCCTTCCGGAAGGGCCTCCTCGATGTTTAGCCCTACCAGAATGCGCCCAACGATGAACCGTACTATATCATCTATCCCTTGCGGGTCCAGGTAGAATGCGGGCTGCGGGGGCAGCACCACCGCACCCAGGCGGCTCAAGGTAAGCATGTTTTCCAAGTGGACGCTGTGCAGCGGAGTTTCCCGGGGGACCAAGACCAGGCGGCGCCCCTCCTTTAGACAAACGTCTCCCGCCCGGTGGACCAAGTTTTGGGTAATGCCGCGGGCGATGGACGCCACGGAGTTCATGCTGGCAGGAACGATGACCATGCCTCGCGTGGGGAAGGTGCCGCTGGCGATGGGGGCCCCCATGTCACCGGCGGAGTAGTAGGTCAGGTTGGGGTTTTCCTTCCAATCGATCAGAGTTTCGTTGAAGGGTATACCAAGTTCGGCTTGCCAGACGATACGGGCGCTGTTGGAGCATACGACGATGGTGGGTATATCCCTTGCTAAGAGCTCATCGACTGTGTTCCGCGCCAACACCGCTCCGCTGGCCCCGGTAATACCTACGACCACGGGCGTCATTGGACTTTCTATTTGAGTTTCTTTAGAAGGACGCATCAAAAACCACCATCCGCGGCCCACTCCCGGTGATCGCGTGGATATTGGGCCTACTCCGGGAGGGCCGCACTAGGCGACTACCGCCAAGATTGTGAAGACGAGCAACACCACCGATATTGCGCTGTTGTACTTGAAAAACGGCGAATGCATACGGGAAAGATTACCCGCGCTAACCAGGCTGTTCTCGAAGATTAGCAAGAGCGCGGCGATTCCCCAGCCAATGAAGTACCAGTAGGAAAGGCCGAGCCACAGACCCAGAGCCAGGAGGGCCGCCGCGGCCAACAAGTGCAGGCCCTTGGTGACCCGCAAGGCGGCGGCGATGCCAAATCGGCGGGGCACCGAATTGATTCCGTACCGTCCGTCGAACTCGTAGTCGGCGCAGCCGTAGATAACATCGAACCCGCCGGCCCACGCCGCCACGGCGAAGGACAGGAGCGCGGCCTCGGGGTCCATCCGGCCGGTCACCGCTATCCAAGCGGCGGAGGGGGAGATGGACAGGGCCAAACCTAGCAACAAGTTGCAAGCCCAAGTGTAGTACTTGGCGTATGAATAGAGCACCACGTAGGCCGCCGCCGCGGGCGCTAGGGCCAACGCCAAGGTATTCAACTGGGAGGTTGCGTAGAAGAACAGGCCCGTGGACACCGCCATCATCATTAGCACTTCCCATGGCTTCAGCAACCCCTTGGGAAGGTGGCGGTTGGCTGTCCTTGGATTGGCGATGTCTTCTTTGTGGTGCACCAAGCGGTTGGTGGACATTCCCAGAGTCCGGGCCGAGAACATGGCCACGGTTATCCAAATGAAGGCGTTTGCCCCCGGCCAACCTCCGGCCGCCAGCACCATGCCGATGTAGCCGAAGGGCAGAGCGTAAAGGGACTCCCAGACCCGTATCGCGCCAAGGTAGCGGGGAACTTTGTGGAGGACGTTCCCCGCGGGACCGCCCGGAGTAACTACGTTCTGCATTCCTCTTCAGGTAGGGCCAATATTGATAAGGTGCTTCCGGCGTTCAATCAATCCCGTACTCGCTCCATTTCCGGTCCACAAGCCCTTTAACCTCCGGGCTCATCACGATGTCCGGAGGCCACTCCCGCTGACGCCCCTCCTCTGGGCCCTTTTGCGTAGCGTCGATACCTATCTTGCTGCCAAATCTCGGCGTCATCGAGGCGTGGTCCAAGTCGTCAACCGGACCGGTGGTGATGACCAAGTCGTGGCCGGGATCGATGTTATTGGCAACACGCCACGCGACCTCCGACAAGTCTTGGACGTTGACGAAGTGGTCTACCACTATGATGGTCTTGGCCAAGCTCATCAAGCCCAGCCCCCATAGGCCGTGCATCACTTTGTGCGCTTGCCCCGGGTACTCCTTCTTGATGGAAACGATGACTAAGTTGTGGAATATACCTTCGGCAGGCATGTTCATGTCCACCAATTCCGGAAGCGCCATCCGCAGCGTAGGCAGGAAAACCCGCTCGGTGACCTTTCCCATCCAGTAGTCCTCCATGGGAGGACGCCCCACGACCGTTGCCGGGTAAATCGGTTCCCGGCGATGGGTGACGCACTGGACGTGGAAGACCGGGTAGGAGTCCGGCATGGAGTAATACCCGGTGTGGTCCCCGAAGGGACCCTCCGGCCGCTCCTCTCCGGGGATGACGTAGCCTTCGAGGACGATTTCGGCTTGGGCGGGCACCATTAGATCGACAGTCTTTCCTTTGACCAGTTCTACCCCCTCTTCTCGAAGGAAGCCGGCCACCATCATCTCGTCCACGTCCGGGGGCAGGGGCGCCGAGCCGGTCCAGATAGATGCCGGGTCGCCGCCCAAGGCGACGGCTACCTCGAGGCGGTCAATACCCCGCTCCCGGCTCAGGCGGTAATGGCGGCTGCCCACCTTGTGCGTTTGCCAGTGCATGCCGGTGGTGTTGCGGTCGTAAACCTGGAGCCGGTATGTGCCGTAGTTTTGGACCCCGCTTTCGGGGTCCCGGCTGATAACTAGGGGTAAAGTTATGTAGCGGCCGCCATCCAACGGCCAGCACTTGAGAATGGGCATCGTGAAAAGGTCGACTTCGCCGCCTTCACGAACAATCTCCTGGCACGGCCCGCTTCGGACCGTCTTGGGTTGAAACGACCCCAAGTGGACCAGTTGGCCCAACGTTCGAAGTTTGTCCATCAGCCCTTCGGGGGGGCCGTGGCGCAGTTGAAGCAGGCCCTGTACCCGCTCCACCAAGTCCTCCAAGCGCTCAACTCCCAAGGCCCACGCCATTCGCTGCTCGTTCCCGTACATGTTGATCAATACCGGCATACCGTAGCCGGTAACGTTCTCGAACAGAAGCGCCGGACCGCCCTGTTTAACCACCCGGTCGGCTATTTCGGTGATTTCCAACTCGCAGCTTACCGGCGTGCTTATGCGGCGGAGCTGGTCTTTTTGCTCCAAGAAGGCGACGAATTCCCGGAGGTCTTTGAATTTCATAATAACCGGCAGCGGGCTCGGAGAGGGCGCGATGTCCTAACCTTGGCTGGATGGAAAACATGCCGCGGGAGGTCCATTACAAGATCGGAGGAGCAAAGGGCCGCCCAAGCCATTGTATCGGGTTTGGGGGTTCGCGTTCAACGAAGGCCTGAACACGCCGGAACACTAAGGAGGGAGGGCCGGAGGCTGTTTCACCCATGAACGGACCGCGGACTATACACCGTGGCAGACCCTGGTTGGAGGACGATCTAGGCGCTGGCCGCGGCCAGCCCCCTTGTCGCCGGAAGGTTGAAGCAGACTAGAACTCGGAGGGCTCGCTTCGCATTTTGCTGAAGCAGTCACTACAGTAGACCGGCCGGTCTCCCCGAGGCCTGAAGGGGACCATGGCGTCCGAGCCGCAATCGGCGCATACGATGGCGTACATCTCTTTAGGCTGGTCCGAATACATTCCACCGCGCTGCTCGGAGCGTCTGACGGCGCGGCAACTACGGCACCTCTTGGGCTCATTGGAGAAACCGCGGGCGTTAAAGAATTCCTGCTCACCAGCTGTAAAGATGAACTCGCCACCGCACTCCACGCAGACGAGGGTCTTGTCTGACAGTGCCACTGGTTGACCTCCTAAACGTCACCTTAGTCCATTACGTGCGGCCTAGTAGGTCAACCGGCCCTCGGCCTAGACACCCCTGGACACTAACGAAATTAGGTGCCTTGGATAACCTAACTCGTGCCTAGTGAATTATTATACCGGCGAAAGCGATATGTGCAACCCATGCAAAGTCCTGGGGTGTCCGGGCCGCCGGCCGCGGACGGTAAGACCGACTATCGGTCGCTGGAGGCCTTGTCGATTTCGCCGGCGTCAGCGGGGTCCTGTAGCAGTACGCAAGCGGAAGCTTTGAACATCGCCCATAAGGTTCGGCCCGGCCTGACCTGCATCTCTTCCAACGCCCCGCCGGTGACGTGGCATCGCAGCGGTCTTCCGCAGTCCAAGGTTACTTCGTATCCGGGGGGCCGCATCTCCACTTTGGTCACCACGCCCCGTAGTTGGTTGCGGGCCGACGCCCCTTGTATCTCTTGTTGGGTGAGGATGATGTCGGAGGAGCGGATGGCGACGGTCACTTCATCGCCGCCGGCAGGGGAAGGCCCCGGAGCTGCAGCCCGGTCGTCCAACGGCGCCTCGATCCTGAGACCTTCACCCGCGCAGACCATGGTCCCATCCTGGTGATTACGGCTTTCCACCGTTAGTCTAAGGAGGTTTTCCACTCCTACTAGGCGGGCCACCCTGCCCTGTCCGGGCTGGCCGAGAACGTCCAATGGTTTCCCCAGCGTGAGGTTCCTTCCGCCGTCCATCACTTGGACCGAATCGGCCAAAGTCAGTGACTCCTCCCGGTCGTGGGTTACTAGGACAACCGGGATTGGAGAACTGGACAACATCGACCGCAGCTCAGCCCTTAGAATCCGCCGGAGTTCCACGTCTACGGAGGCGAACGGCTCATCCAGCAACAGGATGTCCGGCTCTGGGGCCAAAGCCCGGGCTAGACCGACTCTTTGTATCTGCCCGCCGGAAAGCTCCCACGGCCTACGGTCCTCCATGCCGTCCAAGTGGAAAAGGCCGACCAGTTTCCGCACTCTTTCTTCGACGGCGGCGCGGGGCCTACCGCGGAGTCCGTAAGCAATGTTTTTTCGAACATTGATGTGAGGGAATAGGTTGGCTTGCTGGGTCAAATACCCAACCCGGCGCAGGTGGGGGGGTACCCACTCCCGGCCCTTGTCGTCGTACACCACCCGCCCGCCGATTTCAATGCGTCCTTGCCGGGGCCGTAGCAGCCCGGCAATGGTTCGCAGCGTGGTGGTCTTGCCGGCCCCGGAGGGGCCGAACAGCGCCAGCACTTCACCCGGCTCGATATTCCAGTCGGTGTTCAGTTCAAAGTTCCCGACTTGGCACACCACCCAACCCCGTGCGGGGCTGCCCGGATTACCGAGCGTGGGCGGTGGATGAAGGGACGGCGGCCTTACGCCTGGGTCCTGCTCCCTGCCCGCCGTGGACCGGAAACGGCGAGGGATCACGCCCGACCCCGCAGCTGGCGCCGGGCGATCATTCCCAGACCGATGAGGAGGACGACGGACCCGGCCAGCAGCAGGACGGAAAGGGCCAGAGATTTATCCAAGCTGCTTTCCATGGTTGTCATAATGGCCAGCGGCATCGTTTGGGTCTTGCCGGTAAGATTGCCGGCGAACATGATGGTCGCTCCGAATTCCGACATCGCTCGGGCCCACGCAAGGGTCAGTCCCATGAGCAGCGAAGGCCCGGCCATGGGCAACGACAGCCGCCAGAAGGTCCACCAAGGCGAGACCCCCAAGGTTTGCGAGGTGTCCTCGTACTCCCGGGCCACTGACTGGAAGCCGATTTTGGCGGCGCGCACGTAAAAGGGAGACGCTACGAAAATCTGGGCCAAAATCACCGCCGCCGTGGTGAAAGGCAGGGTGATGCCCACGTCCTCTAGGGCCGCGCCGAGGACGCCCCGCCGGCCGAATGCCATCAGCATGGCTACCCCGGCCACGACAGGGGGCAGCAGGATAGGAAGCTCCACCAGGCTGTCCACAACCTTTAGAAAAGCGGAGTTGCTTCTGGCCAGCAGGTAAGCGAATGGCGTGCCCACCAGCACTATCACGACGATGCTTACCGCGCTGGTTACCAAAGATAGCTTCAGGGCAGTCAGGGCCACGTCGCTGGTCAGGCTGGAGAGGAAGCTTTCCTGCTGGGCCGTCCGGACCAGCAATGCCGCCACCGGCAGCCCAATGAAGCCTACGTAAAGGGCGGTGGCCGCCGTCCCTAGCCCCCCTCCCGGGCCCAGGTCCGGCAGAGTCCGCTTTCCGGCCGTTAGAGTCACAAGCTATCCCCCCGGGTCGCCCCGCCCCCGATTTCCAAATGGTTCAAGCATCAGTCGATTCCCGACGCGGATCATCTCCGTTGCCTTCAGACCTTTCCCCTCATCCTGACCTTCTCCCCAGGGAGAAGGGACTTTCGAAACACTCATTAAGGAACGGTCCAAGAATGTAGGGGCCGGTTTCAAACCGGCCCGCCAAGGATGAAACCGGCATTCCCCAAGGTATGGCCCTAATCAATTTTCTTGTCATTGATTTTCTTCTTTGGACGTAGGCCGGCCGGTCGCCGGTGGGCCTAAACCGTGACTACCCAAGATCCCTTGTCCATCCGGCCCCAGCACGAACTTCAGGAATGCCCCGGCCGCTTCCCGTTGCCGGGAATCGCGGAGCAGCGCGATAGTATAGCTCGCGGTTATATTGGCGGCGTCGGGAATAGGTATCACTGAGACGTCGGAGGTCACTTGGGCGTCGGAACGGTAAATGATTCCCGCGTCTACCTCCCCCAGCGCCACTTTTTGGAGTACGTTGCGGACGCTGGCCTCTTCGGAGACCACGTTCGCTAGGACCCGGTCCTGGTAGCTGGGCCCTAGCTTGGGGTCTTGGGACAAACGTTGGATCATGGTCCGGGTGTAGTTTCCGGCAGGCACCTCCGGTTGTGCGATGGCCAGCTTGATACCCTTCTTCGCGAGGTCGGCCGGAGACCGGACCAAGAGGCCCTCTCCCGGCGTATCCTCGGCGGATGACCCCTTGCCGTCTGCGGATGAATCGACCAAGTCCGCTGCTTCGGCCTTGGGTAATGCGATTACCAAGGCATTGCTGGCGAAATTGGAAGCCTCGCCGGTCACCAGCCCCGCTTCGATGGCCAGGTCCATGTGCCGTTGGTCTGCCGAAGCATATACATCGGCCCGGGCCCCATTCTCCAATTGGACTCGGAGCCGTTGACTTCCCGCGAAATTCAGGTCCACGGAGATGGCCGGGTTGGCTTCCTCGAAGGCCGCTGCCACCTCGGTAAACGCTTCGGTTAGCGACCCGGCGGCGAAGACGGTCACCGACGCGCTATTTGCCGAGTCCGTTCCTAGCGTGCATCCCAGGACCGGTACCGGAATTGTCAACGCAACAAGCGCAATGATAGACAGTTGGGCCTTCACTGCGATTCGGGTTAAGACAAGCCGCATTGGCAACGCTATTCCCAGCCTGTAAAACTCGCGCGTCGGGTCGGCTGACGACGGCGCTATTGTAAAGTAGACTTGATATTATATCAAGCATACTCTACTATTCTAACGTGACTTCTTTGCGGAACCACTTGAGGCGCCGCCGCCGCGAGTCCGGCCTTTCCCAGCAAAAGCTGGCGGGCCGCGCCGGCATCAGCCGCCAAGCCTATGCCGCCTTGGAATCGGGTAAGGCGTCCCCCTCTACCGAGGTGGCGCTTCGATTAGCCCGTGCCTTGGACACTAAAGTGGACTTACTGTTTTCCCTTGAGGAAGGCCCCTCGGAGACCGTCCGCGCCGACCTCATTGGCCCCGGGGAAGAGACGGAACACGCCGGTCCCCAGCGGCCCCGCCGGGCCCGGTTGTTTCACGTGGGCCGCCGCTTGTTGGCTCGGCCCCTGTCCGGCGCGGCGGCGGCGCGGCATTCCTTGGTGGATGCCGATGGCGTGATATTGCCGGAGGTGGGCGCGGGGAATCAAGTTGTAATACAACCCTTCGATGGGGACGAGTTGAAGACACCGGTCTTGGCCCTGCTGGGCTGCGACCCGGCGGCGGCCATGCTGGAGCCGGGCCTGCGCCGCTATGGCGTCAGGCTGGTATGGACCGAGGAGGGCAGCTACCAGGCCCTCACCGGCTTGGCCCGAGGCGAGGCCCACGTGGCGGGGTGCCATCTCAAAGATGAAGATACCGGAGAATATAACGAGGTATGGGCGCGGCGTGTGGTACCCTTTCCTTGCACCCTGGTGACATTTGCCGCGTGGCAACAGGGCCTGGTAATCGCCGCCGGGAACCCCAAGGGTATTGGCGGCATCCAACACTTGACCGCCCCCGATGTTAGAATCGTAAACCGGCCGGCCGGGTCCGGGAGCCGGTCCCTGTTGGACCGGCTGTTGGACGGGCATGGAGTTCCAACCGGCGCGGTGGCGGGCTACGGCGATGAGGCGGCCGGACACCTGACGATGGCTCGAGCTGTGGCTTCCGGGTTGGCCGACGCCGGAGTGGGGGTACAAGCGGCCGCGGCCGCGTTTGAGCTGGAATTCCTGCCCCTCGAGGCGGAACGGTACGACTTGGTTATACCCAACCACTTCCTGGATGAGCCGGGAGTGCAAACCCTGTTGGACCTGTTGCGGCGTCCCGGACTGCAAAGGCGGGTCGAGGCCCTGGGCGGCTATGACACCTCGGATATGGGCGCCCCGGTACCGGCCGCCTAGCTGCGGCGGGACTCATTGCCGTCCTTGCTCCGGGACCCATTCTGGCGCCCCGGTACCGGCCCCTTAGCTGCGCCGGGACTCATTGCCGGTCTTTGTTCCGGGGAACATTCCTCCGTGGCCCATTTCACGGTAGGGGCCGGTTTCAAACCGGCCCCTACCGTGAATAAGTCCGCGGAAATTTGACGAGGAGGTTAAAGGTCATGGCAATGGTACGATGCCTTACGGAGATGGGTATGGGCGTGGACGTTCATGGCCGGGACTATACGTCCGCCGCCAAGCGGGCCGTCTTCGATGCCCTCCACCACAGCAGCTTGGGGTTTCAGCGGTTGCTGGGCAAGACCGCCGACGACATGGTGGTTGACATAACCATCGGAGTTCCCAAGCCGGAGGCGGTGGACGCTCAAGCCGTGATGGATACCCTCCCTCACGGTACCGGCCGCGTAAACGCGGTGCCGGGCGGTTTGGAGGTCCCCAACGAAGACGGCACGGACGCTATGGTTATTGCCAACGCCGCCGTGATCGTAAGTTTCGACGACGGCAGATAGCGGCGAATCACCCTCCGTCACGACGACCGTCCCCAGCCCTATGCGGCCCCTGGTAAAGCTTCCTCCCGGTCTGCTCTTATAAAGGATAGGGAGTAGCTGCCCCGGTGTGCGGGGTCTTCTAAGAATAGTCTGAATAGGCTTTAAGGAGGAGAAGGAAATATGCCTATCATCGATAACAATGCCATACCTATGCCGGACCCCGAGGACGGACGCAGCGCCCGGCGGTTCGTGACCAAGGAGGCCGGCGCGGTCAACGTTACCGTCGGCGAGTTGGTCATGCAAGACGGGGCGGCGCTGCGCCTCCATACCCACCCGACGGATGAAGCCATAGTCCTCTTGGACGGCCAAGTGGAAATGGTCGTTGGCCAAGAGCGGCGCTTGGTGACGCCGGGGCACACTTTGCTTGCGCCCCCGGGAACACCCCACCGTTTGATCAACAATACGGGCGCCCCGGCTCGCATGTACACCATCTTCCCAACTGATAACCCTCAGACCAAATACGTGGACTAAAGACCTCCTTCCAATAAAAATACCCCGCCGTCGGCGGGGTATCGCGCGCCTGTTGAAAAATCCGGTGCCACCGGCGTTGCCCCTCGCGGGGCTCAACCGGCGGACCGGACCCGCCGGAGCCTGGTGTCGCCCCGGACATCGTCTTGCGTAACGGCCTGACGCCGTTTCGTCAACTCCGGGTAGTCTTCATTACTCCCTTGATGTTCCAGACCAACTCTTTTGCGTCCACGTCATGGACGCTTGCCATATGCTCGATCATGTCGTCGATAACCGCTTGCTCGGTATCCCCTTTGGCTGCATACCTACAACCCTCTCCCGATTCGTTGAGGGCAAGGGAGAGGATAGCGTTGCACCGCGCAAATTTCACCATAACGTAAATCTCCTGACGTAAGTCTCCCGGTGCAAATCTCTTTGCTGAGGCCGCGCCGAGCCGCGGCGGGATCATTAGCCGCAATTAGTAACCGGTAGTCAATTATACGCCTTCTGTCTTCGCCCGGCCCGGCCTCCAGCGGCGAACCGCCTGCCTATGAGTAGGTTAGAGCAGGTCCAGGCTATCAGGGGCTGATTTTCGCCTTGGCCTTTTCGGCGTAAAGTGGAAGGAGCGCTTGCCGGTTGGGCCCGGAGACCGTAACCCGGACCAGAGTCCGGCCTTGGACGAAGAATATGCTGAGGCTTTCTTGCCCGTCTCGTACCTCACTCAGGATTCCGGAAACGTCTTCGAATTTTTCGATGTCAGCCGGAGGGATTCCTTGAGCCGATTGGTCTTCCTTGATGCCTATCAAGACGGAGCGGGCGACTTCCTTGCTTTCGAAGACCACCAAGCTCTCGCTTAGGAGGAAGTCCGGGCCCTCGATCTCAACTTGGGCCGTTTCCTGCCCTTGCGCCGTTTCGGTTACCTGGGAAACTCGCTCGGTCACGGTTAAGCCCGGGAAATCGCCGGGGCCCAGGAGCAAGTCTCCGACGCTGCCGCCGCCGCAAGAGACGGCGGACACCAAGGCGGCGAGGCCCAAGGCCGTTACGGCTGCCTGGTGCACGCCTAGCTTTCTTCGGGGTCGCCCCAACCTCCCCCTCCGGGAGTGCGGACGCTTAATACGTCCCCCGCGTCCACGTCCAGGATCTCCTTGCCGGCGAGTTGCACCTCTTCATAGCCGCCGCGCAGCAGCACGTTTTCCCCCGGCTCCCCGTGGTGCCCCCCGTGATAGCCCGGAGGCGGGCGCTTGCGGCGTTCCGACAGCAGAGTGACCCGGGCTGGCGCTAGGAATTCCACTTCCCGGATCATCCCGTCGCCCCCCTTGTATTTCCCTTGCCCTCCGGATCCCCGGCGCAGCGCGTAGCGTTTCAGACGCAAGGGGAAAGCAAACTCCATGGCTTCAATGGGCGTGTTCATGGTGTTGGTCATGTGAGTATGAATGCCGGAAATACCGTCCTTGGTGGGGCGGGCGCCCATGCCCCCTCCGATGGTCTCATAGTAGACGTAAGGCTGCTCTCGGACCGGGTCGTGCCCTCCGATGATCATGTTGTTCATGGTCCCCTGGCTGGCCGCCGGGATAAACTCGGGCAATGCTTGAGCCATGGCCCCCATCAAGACGTCAGTGATGCGCTGAGAGGTTTCCACGTTGCCGCCAGCGACGCCCCGTTGCGGTGTGGGGTTCACCAGAGAGCCTTCAGGCGTTATGATCTTCATCGGACGGAGGCAGCCCTGGTTGGCCGGCGCGTCCTCGCCTACCAAGCAGCGTATCACGTACAAGCAGGCCGAAACCGTCACGGCCTGGGGGGCGTTTATGCAGCCGGGGCGTTGGGGTGACGTGCCGGTGAAGTCAACGGTCAGGCCGTCGCCGGCCACGGTTATGGCTACTTGTATCGGCACCGGCTGCTCGGTGAGGCCGTCGTCGTCCATATAGTCCAACATCCGGTACACCCCGTCCGGTATGCGCTCGATGGCTTGGCGGGTCACTCGTTCCGAGTAGTCCAGCAGGGCCGACATGTGTTCCAAGGTCTCGTCTTTGCCGTAGCGTTGGACCACTTCCTGGAGCCGCCTCTCTCCCACGCGTATGGACGCCATCTGGGCCGCCAGGTCTCCCTTACGCTCGGCGGGGGTGCGGGAGTTCCGGCAGATTAGCTGGATGACCTCGTGGTTTATCCTTCCGCCCCGGGCCAGCTTCAGGGGAGGTATGATGGTTCCTTCTTGGTAGAGCTCCGTCGATAAGGGCATGGACCCCGGAGTCATTCCGCCCACGTCGGCGTGATGCCCCCGGTTGGCCACGAAGCCCGCCAGAAGCTTGCCTCCGTCTTCTTCTACGTAAACCGGAGCAACGATCGTGATGTCCGGCAAATGGGTGCCGCCCAAGTAGGGGTCGTTGAGGAGAATCATGTCCCCCTGCCTGAGGGCGTTGGGAAAGACTTCCAGCGCTGCCCGCACCGAAGCCGGCATGGCGCCCAAGTGCACCGGCACGTGGGCCGCTTGAGCCACCATCTGGCCGTCCGGGCTGAAGACGGCGCAAGAGAAGTCCCGGCGCTCCTTCATGTTCGGCGAATAGGACGTTCGCAGCAAAGCCACTCCCATCTCCTCCGCCACCGAGATGAACATATTCTTGAAGACTTCCAGGCTTATCGCGTCAACGGGCATTCTTAGTATCCTTCTCGTATATTTGGTTAACTAACAAGTCTCGCTAAGAAGTTCCTTTAGTAAGTCTCCCGGGCCTCCGGCACCCCTGGCCTCGGCTAGGGTGAAGTACTCGATGCTCATGATTTTCTTCAAGTATTCCTGGGGCAGCTTGTTGAAGGGGCCGTCGGGGTTTATTTGGGTGCGGTGACAGTCCAAAGAAGCTATTTTCGTATCGACGTATTCCCCCATTTCCAAGATGGTGGTCACGTCTTCATCGGGAGAGCCGATTTGGTCCGCCAGTTCCCTGGCGAAGGGCGGCTCTATGCCCAACTCGACCATCTTGTGCCAGATCCCTTGAAAGACCGATATGGGATAGCAAACATAATATAACAGTGGGGTGGTCCAAGGTTCGCCCTCGGCGGGGTTGGTTTCGTCGCCGGCGGCCTCGTAGGCGGCCTTGGTGTTCCGGTGGGCCGCTTTGTGGTCCGGGTGGCCGTACCCCCCGGTGGGGTCGTGGGTCATCAGCAGGTGGGGACGGACCTCCCGTATGACGTCCACCAGCTGTTCCGTCACCCGCTCCGGTGCCGCTTGGACCAAGCTGGCCGGGTGCCGGTTGTCCTCGGTTCCCTGCATCCCTGAATCGCGGTAACCTAGGAAGCGTACGTCGGAGATGCCGGTAACCGCCATGGCCCGGCGCAACTCTTCCTGCCGCACTTGGGCCAGGGTTTCGGGAGTGGCTAGGTCCGGGTCGCTGATCTCGCCTACGTCGCCGTTGGTTGCGCATACCAGGGTAATCCGGGCACCCTTGGTCGCCAGCATGGCCAAGGTGGCACCGGACCCGAAGCCCTCGTCGTCGGGGTGAGCGAAGACCGCCAGGATGGGCAGTTGTGAGAGATCGGCGACCTTAGACGGCATTACCATTCATATGGCTTGTCATGCGGCTTGCGGAATCAAGCCCCGTTAGTCGGGATTTGGCGGCGCCGGAAATCGGAGGCGATTATTGATAACCTATCTGACATCACGCCGCTTGATTCGCGTAAGCTGCTTCATCCTCGCTCCAATACCAGGTTTCCGTAGGGATCCACCGGTCCGACCCAACCGGGGGGCACGACGATGGTGGAGTCCATTTGCAGGACCAAGGCCGGCCCTTGCACTCGGTTCCCGCTTTGCAGCTTCTCCCGGTCGTACAACGGAGTAGCCGCCGGGCCGGACCGGAACACCACCTCTTCCTCGGCGATTTTGGCGGCCGATGGGTCGGTACCCGCAACCGGCTGGGGAGGGGCTTTCGGTTTTTCCATTTTCAGTTCCAGCTTGAGCCGCAGGTTGACTATCTCCACCCGTTCCCGGCGATCAGCGTAGCCAAACCTTTGAAGGTGGGCCTTGTAGAAACTGTCGGCTATGGCTTTCTTCAGTTCCTGCCGGCCCGTCGCCGGGGGATAGTCGATGGTCAACTCGAAGGACTGTCCGATGTACCGGGCATCCAGCAGGCGCTTGGGCTCCATGCGCTCGGCGGGCAGCCCCTCCCGGGCCAACTCGTCTCGGGCCAGTCCCTCCATCCCGTGGTATTCCTCCTCCAGCCGCACCCGGGCCACGTCCTCATCCCTTAGCATCACGGTCCGTGAGTAGTCCTTGACCACGTCGGCTATCGCTACTCCGAGAGCGGAAAGAATCCCTGGGCGGGTAGGTACCAGCACCCTGGGAATCCCCAACTCCTCGGCCAGCTCGCAGCTGTGCATCGGCCCCGCGCCGCCGAAGGGTACCAGAGTAAACCGGCGAGGGTCGTAACCCCGCTCCAAGGAGATGGCCCGGATGGCCCGCTCCATGTTGGCGTTTACCACCCTTTCGATGCCCAAGGCCGCTTCCCGCACCGTGGCATCGATCTGGGAAGCCAGCGAGGCCATGAGGCCTTCTGCCCTGGGTTTATCCAAAGCCAAGCGCCCGCCGAGGAAGCGGTCGGGGAGCAGCCGGCCAAGCACCAGGTTGGCGTCGGTGACCGTAATCTGGTCTCCTTTCCCGTAGCAGGCCGGGCCGGGATCGGCGCCCGCCGATTGGGGGCCAACGGCCAAGGCGCCTCCCCTGTCCACCCGCGCTATGGAGCCGCCGCCGGCGCCGACGGTGTGGATCTCGATCATGGGCACGCTGATGGGATAGCCGCCCACGGTGGAGCCGGTGGTCTCCTTTATGGTACCGGGGCACAAGGAAACGTCGGTGGACGTGCCGCCCATGTCTAGGGTGATGATGTCCGGGTAGCCGGCTTGGACCGCGGTGTAGAAAGCGCCGACCACCCCGCCGGCGGGCCCGCTCAGAATGGTCCGCACCGGCTGCTCCGACGCCAATCGGGCCGTGATGCTGCCGCCCGAGGACTGCATTATCCGTAGGCTCTGCCCCAAGGACTTCTCCAATCCGCCCAAATAACGCTGCATCCTCTGGCCGACGTAGGAGTTCACCACGACGGTGCTGGTGCGTTCGTACTCCCGAAACTCGGGGATCACCCGGCTGGAAATGGATATGAAGGGAGACCCGGGCAGCTTTCGCAGGGCTTCCAACACCATCTCTTCATGGACGGGATTGAGGAAGGAAAACAGCATGGAGACGGCTATGGAGTCCACCTGAGCGTCTTCCAGCAGCGGCAGCAGGGTCTCGATGGAAGCCTGCGACAGGTCCTCCAGTATGTTCCCCGTATGGTCGACTCGTTCGGGAAGTCCAAAGCGGAGTTCCGACGGCGCCAGCGGCGGGGCCCGGTCTATGTTCAGGTCGTATAGCTCGGCGCGGTTTTGGCGTCCGATTTCCAGCATGTCCTCGAAGCCCATGGTAGTTATCAGGGCGGTCCGGCCCCCTTTGCCCTCGAGCAGGGCGTTGGTGGCGACGGTGGAGCCGTGAACGAAGTCGGCACTTTCCACCGCAGCGTCGGCCACACCCTGGAGGATGCCTCGGGACGGGTCGTCCGGTGTGGACGGAAGCTTGTGGACCCTAAGCCGGCCGTTTTCAAGGACGGCTATGTCGGTGAAAGTTCCGCCAACGTCGATGCCAACGACGGTAGTTGTCATGGGTACTGAACGCCTCGCAGGTATAGATTCATCAAACCGGTTTGAATTACTAGACTAATTGCGGACGACACGGTATATAACGGTATGTGTAGGCCAAGTCCTGTTATTGTCCCGGGTTCTCCGAGCGGGTCGCCGCTCGTCTCAACGGAAGGGACCGGCCGCGGAGATTGTTCAACCGTCTAGCCCAATCCGCAGCCGCTTGTTGATCCGGCCCTTACTCTCGTGGCCCACGACCTTGATGTAACCGACTTCCTTCGTGCAGTGTACGTGGGTGCCGCCGTCGGCTTGAATATCCAGCCCCTGTACCTCCACGGTACGGACCTCTCGGATCCCCGCCGGGAGCAGGTTGATCTTCGTGCGAATCAAGTCGGGGTTTTGCTCGGCTTCCTCCCGGGTCAGGTTATCGATGAGAATGTCCCTGTCGGCGGCGACCTCGGTGTTGATCTTTTCTTCCACTTCCTGGGCGAACCGGGTGCTCATCTGCTCCAACTCGAAGTCCATCCGAGCTTCCCCGGGACGCATGTCGCCGCCGGTCACTTTGGCCCCGTAGTCTCTCCAGACGACCCCGCAAAGTATGTGCAGAGCGGTGTGGGTCCGCATCAAGAGATAGCGACGCTCCCAGTCGACCTTGCCGGTAACCTCTGCGCCGGACTCCGGAAGAGGGCCTTCCAGCTGGTGGACAACCTGGCCCCCGGACCGGCCCACCCGAGTAACCGGGTATTCTTGGCCGGCGTGCACCAATACCCCAATGTCGTTGGGTTGCCCTCCGCCCCCGGCGTAGAAAGCGGTGCGGTTCAGCACCACGCCGTCGTCCACCACGCCGGTGACCTTAGCGTGGAACTCACGGACGTAGCTGTCGCTGTGAAAAAGAAGTTCGGTCATAGAATACCCCTGGGTCCCCGGTTGCCTCGGGGGATGGGCATGGGATGCAGCCCGCTGGGTGTTTTTGACCGGCCGCCCGCGTAAGCGAGGCCGGAATGGACCTCCGGTATCGCCGTCGTGAGTAACGATGTCCCCCGGCCGGGGCCGGTTGGCCGGCGAAGGCCGGAAACGCCGGGAGACATTATAGCAGACCTTACGACGATTTCAGTAACCAGTAAACCTGGCCCCACAGGGACGGGCCGGCCGCGTTCCGTTGGAGAATTCCCGAATCGCCCCCAAAGTCACGGAAGTTTGGCACAGGCATAATGCGAGTTGTTTTTGCTGGGACGAGGTGACATAATACTGGCCGCCGACATTCGTCTCCCCAAAGCTAATTAACCCGGTGGGCCAGTCACTCTCTTTCCTTCCGGGGCGCGGCAACCCTAGCCTTATGTCTGGACAGGCGATAAGAAACCGGCTCGCGGGGTTAATTAGCCTCCCGGTAAGTCTGGAAACACATTACACCCTTTAACCAGGTGGCCCAAGAATGAAGATATCGTGCTTGCAGGAAAACCTCAACCGCGGGCTGGCGGTAGTGGGCCGGGCGGTTGCCACTCGGTCCGCGCTGCCCGTTACCCAAAATGTGCTGCTCAGCGTGGACCAAGCCATGCTAAAGCTGTCCGCCACCAACTTGGAGGTCGCAATAACCACTTGGACCGGGGCCATGGTGGAAGAGGAGGGGGCGATTACGGTCCCGGCGCGCCTTCTGAGCGACTTCGTGTCGTCGTTGCCCAACGACCGCATCGACATGGAGCTGCAACCGGGGACCGGCTTGCTCCAACTAAGCTGCGGCCGGTCTCAAACCCATATCAATGGCACCGACGCCAGCGAGTTCCCCCCCATTCCGACGGTGGACGAAGCCGTCGCCGCTCAGGTAGACCCGGCGGAGTTGAGGGCGGCAATTAACCGGGTCGCTTTTGCTGCGGCTACCGAAGAGTCCAGGCCGGTTTTGACCGGCGTGGAGATGAAGCTGGAAGGAAGCAAGTTCAACCTAGCAGCGGCGGATGGATTTCGCTTGGCCGTTCAGCAAGGCGGACTAGCCGGACCCGTCGATGAGGAGATCAAGGTGATCGTGCCGGCGCGGACCTTGAACGAGTTGAACCGCTTGCTGAGTGACCGGGAAGAACCGGTGGAAATAATGATGAGCCCCGCCAAGGGGCAAGTCATGTTCCGCATCCGGGGCGGCGAGACCGTTGAGGTCGTATCCCAGTTGCTGCAAGGTTCTTTCCCCAACTATGAGCAGCTGATACCTGACAGACACGATACCCGGGCGGTGATCGATTTACCGGCCCTGCTCCGGGCGGTCCGTACCGCGTCGATTTTTGCTAGAGACGGCAGCAACATCATCCGCTTGCAACTGGCCCCGGGCAATGGCGAGGGGAACGCTGGAAAAGTAATCGTATCGGCCCGTTCCGAAGAAGTGGGCGACAACGAAGATGAAGTGGACGCCGAAGGCATCGAGGGCGGCGAGGGCAAGATTGCTTTCAATAGCCGCTACTTGCTGGAAGTCCTGTCCGTGCTGGAAAAGGGCAAAGTAGCCTTGGAAACCACCACCTCCTCCAGCCCCGGAGTGTTCAAACCCACCGAGTCCGACGATTACGTCCACGTGGTCATGCCCATGTTCGTCCAGTGGTAGTTACGTCCGGGTCTACGGAGACGATCACTGATAACTCGACTGGCGTCGCTAACACCTTGATGTCAAACGCCGCTAGCGTGGACCTCTTCCCCTCAAAATCAAGGCCAAAGAGCGTCTCGGACAACTTGCGGCAGAATTCAGTAATGCGCCGCTCAGCGGTGACCACATCATCCCGATGCCTCCGCTGCTCTTCGAGAATACGGAGAGTACGCTCCTTATCGTCGCACAAGCCCTTCAGCGGTCCTATCTAGCTTTCCAGTATATCCTGATCGATGAAGTCTTTCTGACGCTGCTCGAGCAAGCGGCGTTGCTGGCCCTTTAAATCGGCGATCTCACGACGGAGTCGTGCCATCTCTTCTCCTAAGTCGCCGTCACCAGTCTCCAGATGATGTCGGAACTCATTTGCTAGCACATCCGGTTTCTGCAGAGCGTCCAATACCAAGCCCCAGACCAATGGCTCCAGGCGGTCAGCTCGCATATATCGCCCATCACAAGTGGCCGGCCGGGTTGCGGCCGGGAAAGTACCGCGACAGCGATAGTATCGTGTCTTGCGCTGCAGCGAACCTCCCACAATAGGAGCGCCGCACTTACCGCACCGCATGAATCCGGTTAACAGATAACGATTCTTTGGCTTCCGGTACATCGCCTGACGGATGGCCAGGCGCTCCTTGACGGCCTCGAAGAGATCGGTAGTGATAAGCGGGGGCGTGAAGCCGTCGATCCTGATCCAATCCGACTCGGGACGGTCGGTGACCACCCTCTTGTCTCCCTTGACTTTTCGGTAGCGTCTTTGCCCATAGAACTGCACGCCGGTGAAAGCCCGGTTGGTGAGAAGCCGCTTCACACTCAGGTAATGCCACAAACTCCCCTTCTTCGTCGGAATGCGTTCCCCGTTCAGTTTCGCGGCAATTTGGTGGACGCTCACCCCATCGGAGGCCCACTGGAACATCCGCCTGACCACGGCAGCTTCAGCATCGTTGATAACTCTTATTTTTAGCACCGGGTTGTAGTCGTACCCGTAGAGGCCGACTCCAGTGCCGTTTAGCAGCCGCCCCGACTTGGCTACAACTGCTTTCCCGTCTAGTGACTGCCGGAGGATGTTTGCTCGTTCTTGCTGCCATGCATAGCCCCGGACATACAGAATCAGCTTACTTTCGGGGGTGGAGTCCGAAGGATCCTGCACAAACCGCAGTAGAACTCCAGCATCGTCGAACTCCCTCATCAGTGTGAGCAGGTCTAATGGGTCCCGCGCCAGCCGGTCCGTTGCGTACATGAAGACCGCGTTCACGAGATGGCTGGCAATCGCCAGCCGCATCTGATGGAGATGCGGTCGATCCAAGAAGGCGCCCGACCACTGCTCCCGCCAAACGAACTCAGGAACAACTTCGTACCCCGCCTCCGCCGCAACCAACCGGCAGCGCTTTTCCTGGGTGGTCAAGGAAGTCCCCTCCTCCTGCTGCACGGTGCTCACTCGAGCATAGATACCTGCCCTCATGATTCCTCCAGACCCAGTTGTGTCACCCTGGCAAAATTACGCCGCGAAATCGAAAACCATGAGGTGCATCCAAGGGCGCAACCTTCTAACTATCAGCAGGCATCACCCTAATCACCTGAAACCGTTGAAACGACTGTGGCAAGAACCCCTAAGCAGTCGGAGGGGGGCGACAAGCCAGAACACGAGCGCTGGCAGTACCTTCAGGATCATCGTCGTCATCCCGGTCGTGGCTGTAGGGAGAAACGCTCCCGCCACCGAATAAGATGGCTTCAGTCCAGCGGCGCCTTGCGCCACCATCAGTTGCCCCTACCACCACGGCGCGCACACGCAGACCCTCGGCGGTAGTCCAGGCATTGTACCAGAGGCCAGGAGTCGAGAAGGCGCGCACCCAGGCTAATGGAAAGGGACGAGCGCATCCTAAATCAAAGCCAAGGTGGGATGTGCATTTGTTGGGTGCTGGGAATCGGGCTGCGAGGTTCGCAGGAGTGCCTCGGCCCTTGATTGCAGGACGGTCCGGCAGCGCCGCCTCACCTCTTCCTTCCGTCCGGCCAGCCCGGCAAGGAAGCCGCCGACCCTCATCTGCACCGCCTCCCTGCTTCCCAAGCACAGGTTCCCCGTCGCCTCCTCTCTCGCCCATCCCCATATGGCCTCGTCCCCGTTGAAGTCCGGGCTATAGCCCGGCAGGTTCACCAGCCGCAGCCGCAGCCGCAGCCCCAGTCCCGGCGTCCGCAGGTACTCCCTCACCGCCTCGCCCCGGTGCGTTGTCCCAGATCACGTTCAATGGCCCAGGGTGCCTCTCCCTCAGTTGTCCCAGAAAGGCCGCCGATGTCCGAGAGTTGCTGTTCCCCTCCAGTTCCATCCACTCCACCTCGCCGCTCTCCAAGCACACCGCCGAGTAGTAACTGGCCTTCTCCCCATACCGGAGACTGGTGGACTCCACCAACGCCGGCTTGCCCTTCAGCACCCATTTGCCCCGCAGTTCGGCACCGGCCCGGAAGTGGGCCTCGTCGGCAAAGAATGTCTTGGCTCCGGTCCGTTGAGTCTCATCCCACAGGGCAGCGTACTCCGCCACAAAGGCCTCACGCTTGGTCTCATCAGCCTTGACCAGACGCTTCTTGGGACGCTTGAAGGAAAACCCCAAGCGGTGCAGGTAGTTCAGGCAACTGCGGCGGCTCAGGCTGACGCCAAAGCGCTCCGAGACAAACCGGTGAACCACCCTCCAGTTCCAGTTGGCCAACTCGATGCCCGCCTGCCCCGGCAATTCCTGCACCGCTGCCTTCAACTCCGCCTGCTGCGTCTCGCCAAGGGCGGGGGGGGGGGGGGGGGGAACCCCCACTCTGCTCGAATATCAAAGCCCTGGGTCCTCCCTGTCCAAAGGTGGCACCCCATCGACCTATGGTATCCGGGTCCCGTTCCAAGGCCTCCGCCGTCGCTGATGCTGTCCACCCCTGGGCCAGCATCAGCATGGCATACCACCTTTCCCGCTCCCGGGGCGTGGGCGCCAGGATCATCCGGCGGCGCAAGTCCTGGGCATTCATCTGCCACTGTTCCAGATACCGATCCATGTCCCGCACCCATCACCAACCCCTCATCAACTTACGCGACCAGTTATCCCAGTCTTTTCACAAATTTACCCTATCCGTCTGCGTATTTCACCTTGGCTTTGGTTTAGCACTGGGTCAAATCCGTATTGTCAGGTATTACATGGGGGGGAGGGGAATGCTACCTTGTAGAGTGAAGCAGAGTTGATCAGGGAGGTGGGGCATCCATGGTTCAGGATGAACTGCTTCTCAAGTATGGCGTAGAGCTGAGCACCCAGGAGAGAGGGCGGCTCCGGCAGATGATCAGGTCCGGCAGGAGTTCCGCGCAGGCCATCACCCGAGCGCGCATTCTGCTCAGAACGGATGAGGGCTGGACTGCTTCTCAAGTGGCCGCTGCCCTGGACGTGTCGGAGCGGACGGTGTTCCGCGCCAAGCGGCGGTATGCCGAGGAGGGATTGGATGAGGTGCTGCGGCGCCACAACCAGGTCAACCGGCACCGCAAACTGGATGACCGAGGCGAGGCCCACCTGATAGCCCTGGCCTGCAGCCCGGCCCCCGAAGGCCACGACCACTGGACGCTGCGCCTGCTGGCGGGCAAGGCGGTGGAGCTGGGACTAGTAGAGTCCCTGTCCCACGAGACGGTGCGGCTTCGGCTGAAAAAAACAAGGCGTGGCGGAAGCAGCAATGGTGCATCCCGAAGGTGAGCAGTGAGTTTGTGGCGGCCATGGAGGACGTGCTGGACCTGTACGCCGAACCCTACGACCCCCAGAGGCCGGTGATCTGTTTCGACGAGACCTCCACCCAGTTGCTGGCCCACATCAGGGAACCGCTGCCGGCAAAGCCTGGGAGGCACAGGCGTCAGGACTACGAGTATCAGCGTGCAGGTACCCGTAACCTGTTTCTGAGCTGCGAGCCCCGCCGGGGCTGGCGGCACGTGGCAGTAACTGAGCGGCGGACCATGCAGGACTTTGCCCACCAGATGCGCTGGCTGGTGGACGAGGCCTATCCCGACATACCCGTGGTCCGAGTGGTTTTGGACAATTTGAACACCCATTTGAACACCCATAGGATGGCGTCGTTGTACGAGACTTTCCAGCGGCAGAGGCCAGGCGCATCGTCAAGAGGCTGGAGTTCCACCACACACCCAAGCGTGGCAGCTGGCTCAACATGGCGGAGATTGAGTTCAGCGTGTTGGCCCGAGCCTGCCTCAGGGGACGGAACGCCGATGAAGATGCCCTGCAAAGGAGCATCGGCGCCTATGAGGCGGAGCGCAACACGTCGGGAGCCAACATCAACTGGCGGTTCACTGCCCAGGACGCCAGAGCCAAACTCCGCCGTCTCTATCCTGACTCTTCAGCTTTGACCCAGTACTAGGGGGTGTAGAGAATCCTAGGGCGCGGGAGGTTAGTGGCAGAATATGAGCCCTCTATGTGGGAGGACTTTTTCAACCGATACAAAGCAACACGATAGCACACTATGCTCAAGGCGGTTACGCCTGTGCCAAGCACCACACTGTCATAGCTCCCGAGTCTATGATTGATAGATCTCGAATTCAGCTATCTCACACCTCATTGCGCAAAGGTCAGGACTGGCGGCAGTTACGGCGTGAGACAGCAAATTAATATGCTCTGACTGAGGTGGACCCCATCGTTTGGACAGAATCAGGGCGGAGTTAAGTGAGAGTCCCGGCGCTCCTGCCAGTAGTTCTGCTCCAGTACCGGCTGAACACCTCCTTCCATTAGACTCCTCTTCCACGACTCCCTGCTCCC
Organism: Dehalococcoidia bacterium; assembly: GCA_965197665.1. GTDB lineage: Bacteria > Chloroflexota > Dehalococcoidia > Lucifugimonadales > UBA3495 > CBDANO01. Next base: position 39,377 of record CBDANO010000005.1, on the reverse strand, counting down.
CACGGAACACCTCGGCCGGGGTCCGGTAGCCCAGGGTCTGATGGGGCCTCAAGTCGTTGTAGAACCGGAAGTAGTCTTCCAGCCCCCTCCGGGCCTCTCCGGCGTTGGAGTAGACCTTCAGGTACACCTCTTCGTACTTCACCGTCCGCCACAGCCGATCCACGAAGATGTTGTCTTGGTACCGCCCCTTCCCGTCCATGCTGATCTTCACACCGCGGTCCTGAAGGACCTGGGTGAACTCCCAACTCGTGAACTGGCTTCCCTGGTCGGTGTTGAACACCTCCGGCTTGCCCTTGCCCAGAGCCTCCTCAAGCGCCTCGGCGCAAAAGCCGGCCTCCAAGGTGTTGGACAGTCGCCAAGCCACCACGTACCGGCTGTGCCAGTCCATGACTGCCACCAAGTAGAGGAACCCCCGGGCCATGGGCAGGTAGGTGATGTCCGCTGCCCACACCTGGTTGGGCCGGGTGATCCTGGCATTTCTCAACAGGTATGGATAGACCCGATGCTCCGGCGACCTTCGGCTGGTGCTGGGCAGCCGGTAGATGGCCCGCAGCCCCATGGCTCGCATCAGTCGCTGTACTCGCCCCTGTCAACGCCGGTTTAATTCTGACCCACCATCGCTGTCGCTGTCCAGCGAAAACGTCCGCCTAAGTGCTCAGGGAAAATGTCCGTTGGTGTGGTGCTGAGTTACTGAAAGGGTAGACCGTCTGGGAGTCCGGTTGATGGGCGGAGCCGACAACTCAACGTACTTCCTGACCGTGTTTCTGGAAATACCCAGTTGCTTGGCGATGCTCCTCAGGGAGACACCCTGTAGCTTGGCGTGGTGGACAGCTTTCCACAAGGCCTGCTTGCGCGGCGTTGCCTGCCTGGGCGGCGGAGTGTAAGAGGTGGGGCCGTTCTCATCATCCATCGGTTGGTCGACAGGTGCTCCCAAGGCGGCCAGGCGCTGCAGTTGTGACTTGGTGAGACCACGCTGGCTCAGGTTCCTGACCACCTGGGCCAGTTCGGGAGTAGGAGCCAGAGCCCCCTGGGCGGCCCGCAGCACTCCCGCCTTGGGCGGAGCCTCCTGGTAGGCAATCACTTTCCCCTCGTGCTGGACCATTAGCTGCCCGTCGCTCCGCTCCAGCACCTCCACCTTGACGCCGGCATAGCTGGACCGATCCTGATCGGGGAGCAGCTGCAGGGTGCGCAATTGGTACTTGACGGTGTTGTCCCTGGCTACTTGGCGCCCGTGCTTGAAGCATAGGACTCGTTCCAGATGCAGGGAGGAGTCCAGGGAACGATAGGCTGCCTGGACCTGCTGGGCAGGCACACGGAAATGGTTGTTGAAGTGGGGTAGGAAGTCCCGCAGCACGGCGTTGGCTTGGTCGATGGCGGCGGCTCCCGCCAGCCTGAGTTCGCTGACCAGCCGGTCCTGGAATGTGCCGGCCATGCGTTCCACCCGTCCCTTGGCCTGTGGCGAACGGGCAAAGATCTGTTCAATACCCAATTCCCCCATGGCCCGGGTGAACTGGGTTGGGCCCACGGGCTGGGTAATGTGCCGGGGCTTGCCGTTGAACTTGAAGACGCCGTGGCGATCGCCGTAGATGGCCAGGGGGATCCCATAGCTGCGTATGACTCCCTCCATCAGCAGGAAGTAGCCCCGGGTGTCCTCCTCCGGTCGGAAGAGAGCATTGGCCACCGTCCCGGTGGCATCGTCCACCGCCAGCAGCAGGACGAATCTGGGTCCTCTATCCTCCAGCCAGCGGTGATGGCTGCCGTCGATCTGCAGCAGCATGCCCTCTTGGGGCATCCGTTCCCGTCGGACCCTGTGCTTGGGAGGACGATGCTGCCTGGCGCTGGTCAGGCCATGGCGGTTGAGAAGGCGGCTTACCGTCTGACGGCTCAGGTGAATACCCTCCCGATCCGCCAGCACTTCGGTGAAGTGGCTGTGATTGAATCCGGCGTACTTCTCGCTGGCCAGAATCACCGCGGCGGCAGCGACATCCTCGGGGACCGCATTGCGGGGCTTGCGACCCCGGTTGCCGTGGACCAGTGCGGCGGCCCCGTCCCTCCGGTAGGCCGCTAAGACTCGCCGAAACTGGCGTTCACTGATCCCCAGAAGTTCGGCCGCCTGGGCCTTGGGCAGTTGAAATTCCATCACGCTGTTGAGTACTTGGAGTCTTGCCTGCTCTCGTTGGTTCAATGTCACGTCCTTCATAGACGGACATTTTCCCTGAGCAATTTACGGGGACGCTATCGTAGAGCAATGACATCAACGCCGGTTTAATTCTGACCCACCATCGCCGATCTAAAATTGACCCACCCCTGTCTGTTGCCGGCGATCGCCGGTTTAGTTTTGACCCACCACCGGAGTCCTTGAGCTTTCCGCGGTCGCTTCCCCTGATCCCACGCCGAATACTTGGTGTGAGCTAAACAATCCTGCTTGTCGTTTCTCCTTCAGCCGGTAGCTTTCGCCCCGGATGTTCAGCACGTGGCTATGGTGCAATAGCCGGTCCAGGATGGCTGAGGCGATGACCGTGTCGCCCAAGAGTTCTCCCCACTCGCCGAAGCCCTTGTTGGAGGTCAGGATGATGCTGCCTCGCTCGTACCGGGCAGACACCAGGGTGAATAAGGCGGTGGCCGAGTCCCGGTCATAGGGCCAGATGCCGAACTCGTCCACTACCAGCACTTTGGGAGCCAGGTAGACCCGCATGCGACGGTCCAGGCTGTGCTCTGCCCTGGCCCTGCGTAAATCCTCCATCAGGTCATATGCGCGGACGAAGTAGGCTCCATAGCCCTTCTCAATGGCCTTGAGGGCCAATGCCACTGCCAGGTGGGTCTTGCCCACGCCGGGAGGGCCAAGGAGCAGGATGTTGGTGGCCTCGGGCACAAAGGCCAGGCTGGCCATCTCCTTGACCTGCCGCTCGTCGATGGAGGGCTGGAAGGTGAAGTCGAACTGCTCCAATGTGCGCTGGAAGGGCAGGTGGGCCATCTTGGTCCTGGTGGATAGATAGCGCTCCCTGCGAGCGGATACTTCCACCTCCAGCAGTTCAGCCAGCATCTCCGGGTAAGTCAGCTGCCTGCTGGCGGCGGCGTCCAGAGAGTTCTCCAGAGCTTCCACGGCCTGCTTGAGGCCCAGGGTCTCCAGATGCTGGCGGGCCTGTTCCATGGCGATCATCGCACACCTCCGGAGGCGACCAACTCGTAGACCTCCAGCGGTCGCCGTTCCACCTGGCCCACGGGAACCTGCACCGCCAAGGCATGCCTGCGGGGCCTGTCAGATCCCAAGGGCAGTCCCTCCCACTGGTCAGGGAGGGTGAAGCGTTGGCCCGGTTGCTGTGCCCTGGGATGGACCGCTATGCGGTCCTCTCCGGCCCAGATCTCCACGGTGCCCAGACGTTGGCCCACCTGCACCATAGCGCCGGCCCATTTCCAAGGTACCCCGTATCGTGACCCTTCCCAGCTGACATAGCCATCCCGGGCCACCATTCGGTCTTCCCTCAGATACGGCGCCAGAGTGGACCGGTGGGGCAGCTTCCCCAAGTGCAGCCGCTCCTCGGCCAGCATCTCCCCAGGGATGCGATGGGTGGTGCCGTGGACCCGTAGATTGGCCACACTGTCGCACCACTCCAGAGCCTGCCGGTTCAGGTCGGCGTAGTCGGTGAAGCGAACGCTGGGCCACAGGTTGCCGCGCACGTACTTCACGCCACTCTCTACCTTGCCCTTCGTCTGGGCTCGGTAAGGCCGACACAGCCGCATCTCAAAGCCCACTCGCAAGGCAAAGTCCACCATCCGCCCGTTCCACTCCACATGCCCTTCGGCGTCTCTACCCAAGGTCACTACCTTGGCGTTGTCGTAGAGGCAGCGCCTGGGAACACCGCCAAAGTGCTCAAAGGCGTTGACATGACACTGGAGGAAGCTGCCCGTGTCCGCCCGCCTTACGAACTCGACGTAGATCGCCCGAGACCAACTCATCACCATCACGAAGGCCCAGATTCTGTGCTTGTGCCCCTTCTCTCCCACGTAGCTGAAACTGCCCCAGTCTACCTGGGCCTGCTCTCCCAGCGCTGTCTCGAATCTCACCGTCGCCTGAGGCTGCCCGCCTCGTTGCCGCCGCAGCGACACATAGGCCTTCAGAATGGAGTACCCTCCCCGGTAGCCCAGATCCTGCAGCTCCCGCCGAAGCACCACACAGTTCTCCAGCCCCTCGGATATCCGGCGGTCTATGTACGCGGTATAGGCGTCCAGCTTGGAAGCCCGACGCCTCCCGGAGTGGGCAATATCGTCTCCGGGGTGCTCAAGTACCGGCGCACCGTGTTTCGAGCAATCCCCAGCCTCTCCGCTATCTGTCGGGTCGAACGGCCAGCCCCCTTCATCTCGTATATCTCTTTCACTTCTCCCACCTTTATCAATCTCTCTAATGCACCTCCACGGATTCTCCGTAGATGATGCACCTGCTTTCAGGTGGGTCAATTCTATTTCGGCGATTTTGCTCATTTTTACATCGGCGCTAACACTTCCGGCTTACCTGTATCCCACGCCTCCCCAGCCAGGCCCTCATCCGTCTCGACCCGTAGAAGGGCGTCTCCAGGTACTGCCGGTCGATCTCGCCGATCAGGGACAGGTCCTCTTCCGAGGCCGCCTTGGGACGGTAGTAAAGGCTGGAACGGCTGACGCCCAGCAGGGTGCACTGCTGCACTATCGGCAACTTCGGATGCTCTCGGTCCACCATCTCCCGCCGCCGGCCCGGACTCATGGACCGGACCTCTCGGCCAAGAAATCCCGCTCCACCTTCAGCTGGCCGATCTCCTGGTACAACCGGGGGACCAGGGCGTCGTCGTTCTTGGCCTTCTTCTCCTGGCCGTTGCCGAAGACGCCGCCGGCTCCTTCGATGAGAGCTTTCTTCCAAGCCTGAATCTGGCCCGGGTGGACTTCGTGCCGGGCGGCCAGTTGGGCCACCGTCTCCTGGCCCTTCACTACCTCCAAAGCCACTTTGGCCTTGAAGACCGGGCTGTGCTTCCTTCGTCCTTTCGGCATTTCCCACTCCTTCCCGACAGCAACAGCTGCCCTTAGTTTAGGAGCAGGACTCCCCACTAACCAATGTCGTCACGCGGCAATTGGCGCGCCAGAGGGTGCATAGGTTGTGTGTTCCAGAGCATCGGGCATGGGCACCAGCTGATAGCCCAGTTGCGCCGCCCGACGCTTTGCCGCGCGCAACGCCCGCTGCTGATATCGACGTTCGTAGTATTCGGCCCCGGCGTCCACGTACTCTTGGCCGTATCGCAGCATGGAATAGATGATGCGAGCCAGCTTGTGAGCGGTGGCAGTGATGGCCTTGGGCGCGCCCATCTGTGCCTTCTTCCGGCGCAGGAAGGCGCCCAGGGCGCTGTCGGAGTGGTGCAGCGCGTTGGCCGCCAGACGTAAGGCCGCCGACGCCCGGTTGGCGCTGGGCTTGGTCTTGGAGCTCATGACCTTGCCGCCGGTGATGCGGTTGTTTGGGCTCAACCCCAACCAGGACGCAAAGTGCTTCGCACTCGTCCATTTCGTCATGTCGGTGCCAATCTCACTCACCACCTTGAGCGCGGTGTAGGCATCCACACCGTCGATCTGGGTCAGGTCAACCCCCGTCATACAGTACAGGTGCGTCCAAACGTCGAAGCGTGGCGCGTTTCCCTTGCTGCGTCTCCGGCCGGACTTCGCCGCTGGAAGATCACCATTGCTGTGACCCTCAAACCGCTCCAGCTGGGCTTCAATCTCCCGGTCGCACTCGGCAATCTTATCCTGATAGAACCGGTACAGCTCCAGGGCCTGGGTCAGCTCGAAGATGTGCTCTTCCCGCCAGTGGCCTTGCAGCGACTTGGCGATGGTTGCCTCGTCGGCCTTGATCCTGGGGTCGCGCAATAGCGCCAGTTGTCGCGGGTCCCGTTGGCCGCCCACGATGGCTTCGATGATGTCCAGGCCGGTCTTGCCCGTGATGTCGCTGATGACGTGGTGGAGCTTCACGTTCATCTGGGTCAGCGCCTTCTGCATGTGCTGGACGTGATGAGAGGCGTACTGCACCAGCATGGCCCGCTGCCGCAGGTAGCTGCGCAGGCGGCGTATATCCTCGTTCGGCCGAAAGGCCCCGGAGAGCAGCCCGTAGGTGTGCAGCTGTTGCAGCCACTGGCAGTCCAGAACGTCGGTCTTGCGGCCGGGCACGTTCTTGATGCGCCGGGGGTCCACCAGCATCACCTGGAAGCCCCGTTCTTCCAGCACTCCGAACAACGGTATCCAGTACACGCCGGTGGACTCCATAACCACGGTCTCCACACCACACTCGGCCAGCCAGTCCGCCAAACGGTACAGGTCCGCCGTGAAAGCCTCAAACTCTTGCACCGGCTGTTCCGAGCGATTAACGGGAACCGCCACGAAATGGCTGGTGGCGCCCACGTCGATGCCCGCCGCGTTCAGGTTCAACTGGGATAGCTCCGCCGGATTCGTGCTGATCTTGCCTCTCTTCATCGCCCCTCCGCCATTGCCGTGTAGGCCCATCGCCGGAGGGAGTCGCGAACTGTAGACAATCTCCCCAACGGGATCGCCCTGACCGGGGCGTCACCAATGATGCCGTCGCAAGTCTCCCAGACCATGCTCTCACCCGGGCAATGCGCACCAGTGTCCACTCGGCCTCAATCCGGACGACAGGCCTCATCGGGAGCCTACACCACTGGCGGGACTATCTGGTTAGTCGCCTCTGCACGGCCCGGATACGGGCATAACATTGCTCTCACTTAGCTACCTGTCCAAGATTCCGGGTCCACCTCAGACAGCCAGTACTCCTCGCCGCTCTAAAATCAACCTGTAAGAGGTATTTTTTGCACGCTTACATTGATGAGCCTGGGAACACCGGTTTAAACCTGTTCGACCCTGAGCAACCAATTTTCATGAATGTGGCCATGTCATCCAAAGTAGATTTCGATGACGTTTTTCGTGAACGGATACAGCGCATCGCCAAAAACGCTGGTGCGCAATACCTTCATGCAAGTGAGCTGGGCGTAGAAGGTGTCGAGGGCATTGCACCAAGTCTTATGGAACTGGTCGAGTTCTCCCAGGTTCGGTTCTATTTCGCGGTAGGAGTATAATCCTCTGTCATATAAAGCTGTATAACGGTTGTATCGACCTGATAACCTTGTCTTTACCACAGTTATACCCACATAGGTGATTGGACATTGTAGGCTTACTTGGGACTATCCCGTCATCAGGCTGCTAAAAGCCCTATCTCTGGACCTAATACGGGATTTCCGCCTGAGCGCTTGGTGGACTCAAAGGGTTAGGTCTTGGCAACTAGCAGAAGTGGGACCTCTTGAGGCCAAACGAAATGAGGCGCTATAGGACCCTCGCTTAACTCCGCTGTAGTTCTGTCCGAACAACTATGTCTACTTCACATGTGTTGGTTGCTGAAGGGTTTGCAAAAAAGAGCATCAGACCTCAGTATGTAGCAAGCCGCTACCGGTAGGAGGTTCCGTGGCATGAAACTGGAGTTGCGCCGGCATGCTAAATCCCCCTCGCAAAAGGAATCAAGCAAAGACGGCCGCGTCACAGCGGCCGAAATGTACCAGGTGCAGGATTCCTACGTCCGGTTCAGCCAAAAGGACCATATGGGCTCGCAGATGATATGGGAAGCCCAATACAAGGCCGAACGAGACAAGCTCAAGGTCAAACAGCGACAACTTACCGAGAAGGGCCGCGTCGGATTCGAGGCCACCGCGTGGGGCCTGGAATCGGCTGCAGATTCCCTGCTGACCCTGATGAACTTCTCAAAGAACCAGGCGGATACGCGAGCTACCGCATGGCATACCAAACTGGAACCCGCACCGACAGGGCGCCCGGATACTTCCCGCAAAGAGGCCTCGCAGGTTGTGCGCAAGGCCGCCCAACTGTTCGGTGCGGACCAGGTCGGGTTTGCCGAACTGGACCGCCGCTGGGTGTATTCCCATTACTTTGACGAGGAGACGAAGAAGGACTACCCCATCAAGTTCTCCGATGAAGCCGGTTACGAGCCGTATGACCAGCCCATTCGCCTTGAAGACGGGACCCGGGTCATCCCGAAGGAGATGAAATATGTGGTGGTGCTGCTCCACGAATGGGGGAAGGACCTGGACGGCACGGTGCATGCACCGACGCTGCTCACCGAGGGCCTCAGTACACTTGCTTACGCCAGGATGGCGCCGACCCTGTGGATGTTGGCCGAGTTCATACGGGGACTGGGGTACAACGCCATCCCCGCGGCCAACGACACAGCCCTGAGCATCCCATTGGCTGTCGACGCGGGCCTGGGCCAGGTGGGGAGACACGGCCTCCTGATCAATCCCAAGGTGGGGGCGCGCTGCCGCATTTCCAAGATTTTTACCGACCTTCCACTGGATCCTGCCGGCGCTGTGGACTCTGGCATCACCGAGTTCTGCAACGCGTGTCTGAAGTGTGTCCCCAAGTGTGGCACGAAGGCCATCACGACGGGGGGCCGGAGTTTCGAGCCCTTGGACGAGAGCAATGCAACGGGAGTTCTTTCGTGGAAGGTTGATGCGAAGAAGTGCATGGTCTTCCAGAATCGTGTCGGGAGCACATGCAGTACCTGTGTCCGCAGATGTGCTTGGACCAAGCCGCCCAACAAAATGTATGCCATACCGCGCTTCTTTATCAGGAACTTCCAGTGGAGGTGGTTGAACAGGACCTGGGTGTGGCTGGACGACCTCGCGGGACACGGGAAGTTTGACAAGAAGGCTGGCGACTTCTGGGCGGCGGACCACTAGCAGATACACCGCACTCAGAGGAGCGGCCTCTGCGGCCGTATTGTCCCGCAGGCCGGCGATTAAAGCATTGATTAACTCTTCCCCCGCTCTACCCCCCAGAATTGTCCAGTGTCAGTTCGGCCTTCGCCCACTTCAGCAGACTGTTCTCGGTCTCCAGTTGCTTCAGACGCCGGGCCTGGTTCACTCGTAGACCACCGTACTCTGCCTGCCAGCGGTAGAAGGTCTGCTCCAAGACATCGATGCGGCGGACAGCCTCAACAACAGTACTTCCCGACGCGATGGTCACCTCCGCCTCCCTGAGCTTGTTGATGATTTCCTCGGCCGTGTGTTTCCTCTTGGCCATGTCGCATCCCCCTTCTGTCCAGAATCCTAACATCGATTCTGGGGGTCGGGTAATCAAGTCACTGGCACACAATTCCTCTGCCCCAGTAGCCCAATTTCTCGCCGCCTTTTACACGCCGGCAAATGTTTTGCAAAACATCCACGGGGAGCGGCAAATGGCCAGCGGAGAGGACTTGAAACGGGTCCGGAAGCTCGCTCCGCCTTGAGGACGGAAAAGAGGCAGTGCGCGGCTCTTCAGTGGTGGTGGCCGCTACGCTTGGGAAGATCCCGGACCCGGTTCAGGGAAGCGGTCAGTGGTTATGGAGTATTGCATACGCTCTGGTGCCGCAGTGTGCCTATATGACGCTCGATATCTATGCTCGCAAGGTCGAGAAATTATCCCCGAACTCATAGAATCTGATATACCGCCAAATAAACATGTAGTGAGAGTCGATCTCCACCTGAAACACGGGCTGGCGGTGCTGGTGGCGCTGAATTCGTCCGGAATTCCAGTTGAGTCCCCGCCAGCGTCTTTAGGCGAACATCACTCGTACGTCTTCGCGAATCCCGGCCGCTCCATGCGCCCCCCAAGCTGTATTGCCGCGAATAAAATCCCACGTACCTTTGATCCGCCTCCACATGGTCAATTAACTTTTGCCGTTGCTACAGGCTAGTAGTAGCGCAACGATTACACTGAGTGCGCGGACGGTTACCGTGTAACGAGTACGAGAGGAATCACCTGCTGCTCTAGTTACCCTCATGCCATGCTCTCTTTTCCGCCAACAGATTATTGTCGATTTGAACTGTGATACTTGTCACACACACCTACCTGTCCATCTCCTGGCTGAGGCTCTGAGCTTGTTAGCCATCTTGGAAAGCTCACAATGGAGATGGCAACGACCGTCCCTTACTTTGAGGCCCCCGCGATTCGCGACGGCATGGGCATGGAACGCCGGCAAACCAGCAGGGGTGTCCCTATCAGTACCGTTATATCCATGTGGCTGGCTGGCCGCCTTCGTGGTCGCCGCCTCTCCGTTCAAGGATTCGAGTCCTGACCGTTACACTTTGACTACCGAGAGAGAACAGCCTGGTGGTACAGCACTTCTATCCGGCTCTGAAAAGTTGCACATCGGGTTGGTTAGCCGAGGGTTGTGAGGTTCGAGTTCCATCCGGGGAGCCAGCATTTGCTACATTGGCTAATTACTTGATACTATCACCGCTCTGGGGTAGGGAGCGGAACCAGCACTCCTCGTTACCAGCCTAATTTAAGATACACCTTCAAATCCCGGCGGTCCTCCTAGTTCATAGTTAGAGGGGATGAACCTCATGTACGCAGTGCCTGACATCGATGAAGTGTTGGCCGTGGCCAAGGAACTGGGTATCCACCTGGGTCCCGATGAGGCCGTCATGTACCGGAAGTACCTTATGGAACTGATGGAACAGTTCGACACCTTCGTACAAAGCCGGTTGGACGAGCACAAGCCCCCGATGGTCTCGACCGCTCGCAAGCCCGGATACCGGCCGAGCCCAGAAGAAGACCCGCTGAACGCCTGGATGTGGAAGTGCCGGATCGAGGGGGTGGCCGAAGGTCTGCTTGCCGGCAAGACCGTCAGTTACAAGGACCACATCGCTGTGGCGGGTATACCTATGAGCTTCGGTTCCTTCGCCCTCGAAGGCTTCATCCCCGACTTCGACGCAACCGTCGTCACCCGGGCGCTGGAGGAGGGGGGCACCGTCATCGGCAAGAACGTCATGAACGGACTGAGCGGCGGCTTAGGCATCGGCGGCGCCATCGGCGACTACGGCCGGCCCTTAAACCCTCACAACCACGATCACGTGACCGGCTTATCGTCCTCGGGATCCGCCGCGGCCGTGGCCGCCGGCGAGGTGGACATCTCTTTCGGTGGTGATCAGGGCGGCTCCATACGTATCCCTGCGGCTTTCTCCGGCATCATCGGACACAAGCCCACGTTCGGACTGGTGTCGCACTTCGGGATCGGGTTCGGCTCGGACCAGAGCATCGACTACACGGGTCCGATGACCCGTACTGTGGAGGATGCGTCGGCTACGCTCCAGGCTACCGCGGGTTACGACTCTTATGATCCCCGCCAGACGCGAGACGTCCCCACCAGCATTGACGTGCTCGGACGGCTGGCTGATGGTGTATCCGGGCTGCGCATTGGCGTGCTAGAGGAGGGCTTTGACGATGCCGAGGTCGATGTGCGCGACCTGGTGATGGCGGCGGTCGACGTCCTCGCAGAGGCGGGGGCCGACGTATCCAATGTGTCCGTCCAGGAGCACCACACCATCGGTGCGGTCCTGGCTGCGCTCTACGGCGAAGGCGCCCTTGCCTTGTTCAAAACTGGGTTCTTCGGCGCCTTCACCAGGACCTACTACCCCGCTTCCCTCATCGCTGCCATTAACAAGATGTGGGCCTCTCAAGCCGACGTGCTCGAGCCACGCATCAAGCTATTTCTCATCGGCGCCGAGCTGAGCCGCCGGAACTACCACGGCCGTGTGTACGCCAAGGCTCAGAATGTGCGTCCCACCTACATTAAGGCTTACGACTCCGCACTTGCTAACGTCGACATGCTCGTTATGCCCACATGCATTATGACGGCACCCAAGAACCACACCCCGGGTAGCTACCTCGAGGCCGTCGAGGACAACTTCGCAACGTTGAGCTGGAGGGGCACCCGCAACACCCGTCCCTTCAACTACACCGGCCACCCAGCCCTCGCCCTTCCCGTGGGTAAGTCGTCGACTGGTCTACCAGTCAGCATGCAGCTCGTCGGGCGCTTCTTCGATGACTCACTCCTCATGCGGGCCGCTTACGCTTACGAGCAGTCGACCGACTGGGACAAGATCATCGGCATCCATTCCTAACGTCGAAGACCACCATGGTCGCAATCAACACTCGGTCCACGTCCCTCAACGGCAGACCTCTGCGAGGCCGGACTGAGGATGTCCCCAGCATCAGGAGCGTCCAGTACCCCTGCAGGTGACTCCGAACCGGCAGGTAGTATTGGGGGGCCTAACGTAGCCGAATGATCAGCTTACGTGCCATTCCAGCCGCCACCTTCACTGGCTGGATGGCTTCTTTGGTGACCAATGGGTCTCAGCGAAGTTCGTCGGCTGCGAGCCAGAGAGGTGGATAGTCCCAGCATTGCAGCGGCTGGCTTTGGCAGGCCGGGAATGGAGGCGACTCTAGGTCGAGCACATTGAAGGTGCCGTCATTCACGGTCCGGGCGACTAATTCCAGTATGAAGTTAGGTGGATGGCTGAGGAGCAACGAAATGCCCCTACAGAGTGCGACCGCTTCAATAGGAGTCGTCATAGATCATTAATCCCGTGCCGATTCCGGCACGGGATATCAAACGAAGACGGCGGTACCGTTGGCAAACTGTGGTCCAAGAAATTGCCTTGCTGGGCCGATCACCAACCTCTTGAAGTGTAATCCGACCAAAGTTTATATAGGCAAGTGTACTATACCCGTATCTTGCTCTCGCACTATGAACTCTCGGACATTGGGAATGATCTTCCTGGCGGCGTCGCAGTAAAGGTTGTGCCCCGGCTCCATGAACCCGCGGATCATAGCCACTACCAGCACTACGTGTGCCATCTCACAACCAGCTCTCGTTGAATATATAGGTTACCGATAGTCCGCCACTAGCCAGCGGGCTGCGGCTCGGTGGTATAAGCTGCGTCCCTGGACAGCATTTCGTCCAGACCCACGATATTGAGACACTCCTCCAAGCCGACCATATTGTCCAAAAGCCGGCTGGTGGTGCCCTGTTCCTTCAGCTCCTGCATCAGTTCAGTAACTACACGGCAGACTGTAAGCATTGCGCTAGCGGGAAAAATTACCAACTTAAACCCTAGCTGTTCCAACTGGGCCGCGGGGATAAGGGGAGACTTCCCCCGCTCTACAAAGTTGTATAGCAACGGCACATCAATGCTATTAGCTGCCCGCTCCGCCTCTTCGGTCGACCGCAACGCCTCGACGAAAAGCACGTCGGCGCCGGCCTCAACGTAGGCCTCACAGCGTCGCATCGTATCCTCCCAGCCGGTAACCGCTAGAGCGTCCGTGCGCACGATGATGGTAAAGTCCGGATCAGAGCGGGCATCAACAGCGGCACGTATTTTTTTTACCATATCATCAACGAGGATAACCCGCTTATCATCCAGGTGACCACACCGTTTAGGAAACTCCTGGTCCTCAAGGTGAATGGCGGCCACGCCCGCTCGCTCAAACTGGCGCACAGTGCGTTGCACGTTTAATACGCCTCCATACCCAGTGTCGGCGTCGGCAATGACCGGAAGGTCTACCGCACTGGCTATATCGGCAGCGTTGGCCAACATCTCGGTCAACGTAGCTAAGGCCAGGTCTGGGTAGCCTAACCGAGCCACGGAAGTGCCTGCGCCGGTCATGTAAACCGCTGGAAACCCAGCTTGCTGGATGATGGTAGCGGTCAGGCAGTCGTAAGCCCCAGGCGCCATGATGATGCCCGGCTCCTCCAGCATCCGGCGAAAACGGCCAGACACGGTCATGGTTGTCCCCATTCTTACCTCCGGTGCCGTATTTCCCTCGGGCGTAACCGCTGTTTCCGGTTGACCAAGCCCTTCGGTGCGCCTGCCAGCCATATTATAAACGAATATAGTCCGTATTTTTCATATACAATCGCTTTCATTTCATTCGTTCTTGATTAACGGCGGACACATTTTCCGCTTGTGTCCCTCTATCCTTCAATTAAGACCCGAATCCCCGACGGATAGTGCTATTTGAAATGGGCTTTTAGTAGCTGGCAACGGTATCTTAGAATCCGAGAACCTAACCTGTCCAACTAAAGCCCCTAACCCCAGATAGAGCCCATTGACACGCTCTAATATCCAATCTGTAATCAATTCGAGAAATCCGGGCACGAACTCTTTCTTTAGGCAAGCATTTCTTGTCTGCCGACAAAATTTGCTAGGTCAATTTTGAACGGATGATAAGAGTTCGAGCGTGGCTGATGATCCATCGTCGGTTATACTCCAACCTCCTTGATGTTTCCATCAGGACTTGGCAACAATCTCAGGTTTATCTGATCCTGCCACAATTTCACACTGGCGACTCCATTGGCGCTGGATAAAACTCGGTGCAGGCGACAACGGCGGTCTTGGATTTTATCCAGGTACTGGGCTAGGGCAGTCAATAGTCCACTCGTAATACACCTTAAGCCTCAACGCGCTCATGCTGTGATTCAACACATAATTCTTTAACGACTCAAGCTTCGGCAAGTATATCCTACCAGGTCGGAGAAAGACGTGCGGCGGGGGTGTGTGGACATAGAGATTAGTTCAACCGGGGTTAGGCGACCTTCCCCGCCTCTCGTGTCCGGGCTTTCGCAGGATACTCAACTAAATAGGGATCCGATCATGATGCTTCGAGTTCAGTATCGTGCAGATGAGTTAGGGATGAGTTCCAGCACCTCACGAAAATCTCGAGGCTGCTGGGGGACCGAAATGGCCTGGTGGTCGGGTATTAAGTAGGCAGATACGAGGTAGTACCGAACTCCACCTACTTAAAGTGGTCGCGTGGGAGAGTCTAACTCCAACAGAAACACGGTCTGGCGGTGTTGGCGGTATTAAGTTGGTCAAGGAGTTGGCGGACTCGTGAGATAGGCAAGGGCCGGTATTAAAGCAAATTCTCTTTTCAGGATGCTGATCGGTAAGTCGTCGGACTGCCCTACTCCAGGGCCCCCGCAATGATGGCTCCGGCGATTTCACCGTCCGACATGCCCAGGATTTCCTTCAGCACCTGCTCATTGTGCTGCCCGAGCATGGGAGCGGCAAATCGGGGGCCACTGTCATAACCGCGGATGCTGAATAAGTGGCCAGTGTAGGGCGTCACCCCCGTCTCGGGGTGGTCCAAGTTGCGAAAGAGACGGCGGTGGGTTAGCTGGGGGTCCTGCATCAGGTCGCTGCTTCGTTGAACCATGCCCGAGGGCACACCTTCCAGTTGCATGAGCCGCATAACTTCCCTCGGGGGCAGGTCAGAGGTCCATTCAGCAATGTTTCGGTCCATCTCGGCTTGGTGTTCCAATCGTCCCTCCACGGTGTCGAACCGGCTGTCTTGGGCCCAATCAGGGTCAGCCAAGACCTTCTTGAAACTCCCCCACTGCTCTTCGCTCTCCACTGCGATAACGCACCACTGGTCCTCGCCCGCGCAGGGGTAAGCCCCGTGGGGGGTGGCCGTGTCCGACAGGTTGCCGTTTCGGGTCGCCACCCGCCCATTGATATTGAAGTCAATCATCTGAGGCGCCAGGAAGTGCAGGACCATCTCCATCTGTCCGGCGTCGATGAATTGGCCTTGGCCGGTCCGGCGCCGGTGGTCCAGTGCCGCCATCATGATAGACGAGAGTATCCTGGGAGCGACAGCGTCGGTGTAGGCAGTCCAGGGACCGTCTGGAGGCAGGTCCGGCCAGCCCGTGATTTCGTAAAACCCGGCCACGGCACCGGCATGAAACCCGTAGCCAGCAAATTTGGAAGCAGGACCTGTCTGCCCCATCAAACAGGTGCTTACCATGATGATGGAAGGGTTCAGTTCCCGGGCGGTTTTGTAGCCAATACCAAGATCGTCCATGGTGCCAGGAGTGAAGCTGTCCAGACATAGGTCGGCCCAGCTTAGGAGGCGCTTGGCAATAGCCAGCCCTTCAAGGGTCTTTAGATTAAGGGTGACTCCCAGCTTGGAGGTGTTGACGTCATTGAAGCTGTGGGTTCGGTTGGGCCCGGTTTCATCGTCCTTGTACGGGCCGATGGAACGGACGAGGTCCGGCCGGTTCAGAGACTCAACCCGGACCACCGTTGCTCCGTGGTCCGCCAGGTACTTGGCGCTGGTCGGTCCAGCCCACACCCAGGAGAAGTCAGCGATTTTAACGCCGTCGAATGGCAGCGGACCACCTGCTGTCGTCATGTCTATCCCCCCAAGCCTGTGGCGGCGGCGATTTCTTGTTCCGATAGCCCCAAGGTCCCGCCCAAGACCTCACCGTTGTGCTGGCTTAGGCTCGGCGGCCAACGCCTGACGCTCATGGGCGTTTGCGTCGGGAGGGCCAGAAAACCAGGCGCCTTGGTTTCAATTCCGTTGGGCAAGGGGGCGGTTAGCCAATAACCTCGCTCTTCCAGGTGACGGAAACGGAGCAGGTCCTCCACCGTGCTCAATGGGGCCAGGGTCACCAATTCTCGCAAGCCCAACTCCAACAATTCAGATTTTGTGCGCCGGCGAAAGTAGCGGCTTACGGCATCTATGACCTCATCTAATTGGTAACGCACCTCGACGTGTTGAAGCAGGTTCCTTTCGTAGATAGGCCAGTCCTCCCCCTCAATCCACTCCTCGGGCACAATCCCGTCTTCCACTAGCCAATGCACCATCTTGGTCATGGTGGCGCCCGAGGGAATCATCACAATGTAACCGTCAGCAGATTCATAGACCACCGGGATAGTTAAAGTCCCCACTTGCAATAGCGAACCGCCGCGGTTGAAGTCGAAACCCTGAACGGCATAGGCGACCCGAGCATGCAACATGGACCAAATCATAGCCGTCTGGGCGGATACGTCCACGAACTGGGCCTGTCCGGTCGCCAGCATCCTGGCGTGGGCGGTGAGGGCCCCCACTAGTGCCTCGGCGGAAGCGTGGAACCATACCTGGGGGACGGTGATCCGCACCGGAGCCCGGCCAGGGTCGCCTTGCACGCTCATCTGACCGCCCATGGCGGCAAGGGTGAGATCGCTAGCGGCCAAGTGCGCGTGAGGACCGTCCTGCCCGTAAGGGGTGATGGCCACGTACACGATGCGCGGATTGGTTTGCTTGAGGGTCTCGAAGCCGACTCCAAGGCGGTCCATCTCTCCCGGAGGCGCCGATTCGATGATGAAATCGGCCTGCTTGGCCAGGGATCTAAGGGCTTTGCGGCCTGGTTCCACGTTCAAGTCAAGGGTCACTCCCCGCTTATTGCGGTTGAAAGCGAAGTAGTGGAGGCTCCTTTCCGACTCTGGGGCGTCGTTCACGAGGGGGCCCATGGTGCGGCTGGCGGAGCCCTGGGGAGGTTCCACTTTGATGACCTCCGCTCCCATGTCACCCAGGGCCATGCTGGTGAACTCTCCCCGGTGGTCGGTGAGGTCAAGAACCATGTAGGGACTCAGCAATGTCAATCACGCTTTCTTCAGATTAGTCTCCGCCTTCACATATCCTACATCCCCAGAATCTCCCGCCGGGACAGCACCCGCTCCATCAAGGACCGCATGCGCACAGTTGGATGGAATAATTGGTGCCTCAACTACTGAGTTCATCCGGCCACCAGCATTCCCTGCGGGAAATCGGAGGGTCTGCCTATTTGTCTACAGCTCGTAGCCCCTTACTTCCGTGAGGACGTGTTGTTTCAAGCATTGTACGCTTACGAGCAGTCCGTGGACTGGGCACGCTTAGTCCAGGTGTTGCTGCGGGCGTATAGCCGCGAGTGGTCAGGCTCTCAGGGGGTTCCTAGAACCCGTCCGGAACAGCGCCCGCCGGAGTCCGGCTCCTAAGATTATGGGCCACAAGCAACGGTGGATACCCCCATACAGGAGTACCCACCTTAATCGGCGTGTGGGGACGGGAACCTGATACCTAGTTGAGATGGTATATTCTGGCGATATTGCCGCCCGCGATTTTGGCCTTCTCCTCATCTGTACAGTCCCTCAGAAGCTCTTCGAGGATCTGCCGGCTCCTGGGGAAGGTCGACTCAGCATGAGGATAGTCCGAACCCCAAGCGAGGTTCTCCACCCCAATGTGATGCCTCAGTTGGACTCCCAGGTTATCTTCCTGAAAGGAGAGGAAAACGTTGCGATGGAAGTAGTCGCTGGGCAGCACGTCTTCTTTAAAGGTGTACCAGTGATCTGTGGGGGGTCTCTGGCTGTAGTTGTAGTCTATCCGGTCGAGGAAATGAGCAGCCCATGATACCTCATGCTCCACTGCTCCCACCTGCAGTTCCGGATAGCGCTCAAATACGCCACCGATGATCATATTGGCAAGAGACATCCGGACCCAGTGGTCCGAGTTGGTGAAGTACGCCGGGCTAATGGATTCGACATCCCCAAAAGACTGGCCGGCCTTCGGCCGATTGGTGCCGTTGTGGAGGCTTAGCGGCATCCCCAAATCTTGGGCAGCGGCCCACAAGGGTTCGTACTCCAGCGAGTCGTACGACCTATCCTCTGTGGGGTAAACAGTGATCATGGCTCCCACAAGGCCCATCTTGTGGCAGCGCTGCATCTCCTTGACGCCCTCCTGCACATCGTCTAGGTTGAGCGCGGCAATGCCCTTGAGCCGGTTAGGGATCGCTACGCAGAACTCGGCAATCCAGTCATTATATGCTTTGAAGATGGCCGTCAGGAACTCGCCATCCGGGACGGTGTACAGCCCGAGACTGTTGCTAGGATAGAGTATATCCACATCGATCCCATCGATATCCAGATCTTTTACGTGCTCTTCCGGAATGTAGCCTCCGGGTCGTATTTGATCGGTTCCGCCCGCGAAGCTCAGCTTTTCCGGGTCCTCAAACCTTATCCCCGCCTGTCCCCCTCCGGAAGCGCCGCTTACACCTTTAACACCCTCGCAGACCCACCAGTCGGTGTTATCTTCCTCGCGGTGGACCATACGCGGGGCCCGGTCTCTGAACTTGGGCTCGATCCTGCTCGTCCACAGGTCCGCTGGCTCAAAGATGTGAGAGTCGGATGATATAACCCGGTAATTAGCCATGCCTAATCCTCTTGTCTTTCAAATTACGAATTGGGTCCCTTAACCGGCATTCTTTCAGCTGATTTGTGCACGAAATGAAAGCCCGCGCATTATTGATGAGATTCTAGCATCACGCCCCAGAGCCGTCAAACATTTGTATCGCTCAGCCAACACCCCTAGTCGTAAACACCTGACACTCAGCAGCGACACGACTGTTCTGCCACAAGTTCGTAGCTAATATAGGTAAGGCTGTGGTTGTTCATATTGGCTTACAGTCTGGGTAACTTCGTAGGTAGGCTGACTTTGCTACTGTCAGTGAAACACTGGTCGCGGACGAGCGTTCAGACGACACTGACAAGATAGGCGGGAGGCTGGTGTTTCAGCTTGCCGAGCTGCTGGTGACCAGGGAAATGCTGCCCGAGATACTAGAACGGATCAGCCGGCTTCGGCAGCAATAGACGGATCAGCACCGGGGCGTGGCCAACACGTACCAGTTGGCCATCTTGGAACGGGGCGCATGGAGAGAACCCATCCGGGTCCCACTTCGTCCAAGGTCCTGCTGATCGTTTCGCCGGGCGGCTTCAAAAATACATTGAGGACCTTGAACCTCTGGTGGAGCAACACAATTATCCGCTACCTTAGGCCATGGAACGGCTTCCCGACAAATATAATTTCCAGGGAGTAGCGCCTTCATCTTCGGGGTAAGTTACTGGCGCTTGCATAGCTACTGATGGTACGCCCTGTCCTGGGATTCTCGCTCGGTGGTCTGGGCTTCCACCTGCTGATACTCCGGCAGGCTGATTAAGACTTCTACTTCGTCGCACATAGACCGCACCTGCTGAGCACTGATTCCAGTGTGCCCGGTATCTCTAAGGCTCTGGTACACCTTGCGGTAGCCGTCGACCGCCGCGATGATGGGCGTGACGGCGTAGATAATGACCTGGTATCCCAGGTCGCCGTACTCCTGTACGGAGATGTCGTCGAATTCGGCTATCGCCAGCAGCGGCACGTCCGCAACGCCTTTGCGGAACGTGTCCAAGTCTTCTCTGCCGTGAACGCCTAGGGGCATCACCACGTCGATTCCCAAATCTCTTAAGGCATTGCCGCGGCGAATAGCTTCATTCATGTCGCCTTCCACCGCGGTGAATGCATCGGTGCGACCAATGATCAGGAAATCCGGGTCGGTGCGAGCCTGAAGAGCGTATTTCATCTTCTCCAGGAACTCGTCCATTGGAATGATGTGTTCTAGGCCTGCATGGTAAGAGGCCCGCTTGGGGAAAAACTGGTCCTCAATGTGAATCCCGGCAATGCCGGCAGCCTCGAACGTTCGAACACAGTGCATAGCGTGCACCGGCTCGCCGTAACCAGCGTCGGCATCGCAGATCACGGGTAGAGGCACCGACTTGGCCACGCGGGCGGCTACGTCCACCTGCTCGGTCATGGTCATCAACGGCTCGGTGACGGCCAAGTGGGCGCCACTCACGTAGCCGCCGGTATAGATGGTGTCGAACCCCAGGGACTGGACCAGGCGGGCCGAAATAGGGTCGTAGGCCCCCGGCGCAACGATGGCTTGCCCGGACGCCAGTCTATTGCGCAGGTCAGTTCGTACAGACAATGTTTCAACCTCATCCTACAAAGTCTGGGAATCGCCTACTCGGGCACCAGCGGCATCACCTGGCGGGAAAACCGCTCCATCGAGTCCTGTAACCTTCCACGGTGTCAGCGGGGAAGTCAAGGACAAAGCTTTTCACGCCCAGTCCTGGTACTGCCGCAAGTCGGTGGCAATCTGCTCCGGCCGCTCGCTAACCAAACGGCGGGGCGGGCCGGCCTAATTATCGAATAGCACCTTGGTGCTGCCCCAAGCAACGCTGGATACCCCCATACAGGAGTACCTACCTTAATCGGCGTGAAGGGAGAGGTACCTAAACCTAGTTGAGATGGTATATCCTGGCGGCGTTGCCGCCTACGATCTTGGCTTTCTCCTCCTCAGTGCAGCCCACCAGAATCTCTTCAATGATCTCCCTGCTTCTCGGGAAGGTAGACTCGTCATGGGGATAATCCGAGCCCCATAGCAATTGGTCTACACCTATGATGTGACGGTCCCTTATGCCCAGAGCATCTTCCTGAAATCCAAGGAACACGTTGTTGTGGAAGTAGTCGCTGGGTAGCGCGTCTCCCTTGAACCGATAGGAGGTGTCTCCTACGGCTCTTTGAGTGTAATTGTAGTCCAGCCGGTCAAGGAAGTGAGGGACCCAGGACAGCTCTTGCTCGACAGACCCCACCATTAGCTTCGGATATCGCTCGAATACTCCGCTGTAGATCATGTCTGCCAGGGAAATCCTCACCCAGTGGTCGGTGTTACATACGAAGGAAACTTTCGTAGTATCCATATTGGAGTATTGCTGGCCGGGGCCCGGGCGATTAGTGGTAAAGTGAAGACTAAGGGGCATGTCCAGGTCCTGGGCAGCGGCCCAGAAAAGTTCGTAGATCGGGGAGTCGTAGGGCTTATCCTCAGGGGGGTAGATAGTGATCATGGCTCCAGACAGCCCCATCTTGGCACCGCGCTCCAACTCGCTTAAACCATCCTGCACGTCATCCACGTTAACCATGGCTATCCCTTTAAGCCGGTTAGGGAAGGGCGCGCAGAATTCGGCAAGCCAGTCGTTGTACGCTCTGAAGGTGCCGGACAGGAGTTCGCTATCCGGCACGGTGCAGTACAGCTGCAGACCGACAGTAGGATAAACTATACTCACGTCTATCCCATCGATATCCAGGTCTTTAATATGCTCCTCGGGTATATAACCCCCGGGCCGGACATCTTCATATGTACCCTGAGTATTCAGTGTTTCCGGCTGCTCAAACCTCACACCCGGCTGCGCACCGGCGAACGGCCCTGAGCCCTTGATGCCATCGGTGAACCAGCGCTCGGAGCCATCCTCTGTGCGAATGACCCGTGGTTCTCGACCTTTAAACTTGGGATCGATTCTACTCGTCCATAGGTCTGGCGGCTCTATCACGTGATTGTCCGATGATATGATTCTGTAGCCAGACATGTCTTACCTCGCACCTTTCACTTTCGGTGGTAGCTCTTTTAGTCTTCCCGCATGCCCGATTCTCAAGGTCATCGGATAGATGACTTGGACAACCCTCGCGATGTCGCCACGAGTGATTGTGCTCTACACATCCCGTAATACTACGGGACCCCTATTATCATGCCCTCACTGAAGGCCGAATGGGCCTAACCGGCTCCATGGCGCAGCAGCCGCCCAGGCGTTGCCCTGGTTGGCTCGCCGTCCTCAAAGGTTACTTCTCCATTCACAATAGTCCAGCGGTAGCCCTTTGCCTTCTGGATCCTCCGCCACTCACCACCCGGAAGGTCTTCTGCAATCTCAGCGGGTAGGAGTTCCAGGTTTTCCAGGTCATATACCACTATATCCGCTGGTACGCCCTCTCGGATGAAGCCGCGGTCTTTGAACCCGCCTATGTGTGCCGGCAGGTAGCTCAGCTTGTAGTGAGCATCTTCCAACCTCACCACCTTCTCGTCTCGCACCAGCCAGGTCAGCAAGTCCGTGGGATACATTCCGATTGTCGAGAACTTAACGTGGGCTCCGCCGTCGGATGTACCAGCAATAATGTAGGGAGAATCCATTAGTTCCGCTGTGGATGGGGCAAAGTCACGGCCTTGGACCTCGGCTATGAATTCAGTCCCCAGATCGTCCCCAACCACCAGGTCGAGCAGAGTGTCAATGATGTGCCTGTCTTCCTTTTCGGAGATCTGCTGGACCGTCATGCCCGTATAGTGCTCGTACTCCGGCTTGGCCGTTTCCCCAACTATGAAACTTCCCAGACCTTCCGCAACGGCGCGAGTGGGCCGCTGGCCAGCATCCCACTCCTCGCGTATCGCCCTCCGCAGCTCCGGGTCCTGCATCTTAGCCTTACGCTCCTCACGTGTCCCCAGGGTCACCTCGCGCCAAGCGGGGCTCTCGTCGAACAGGTTCCAGTCCGCAAAGGTGAGTTCGAATCCCCCGCGTGCTGTAACGCCTTGGGCGTATACCGGAATCCCCCTCTCGGCGCAGCTCTCCAACCAACGAATCGGCTGCCGGTGCTGCTCGGGAAGATCGGAATTTGGTAGCACCGCCTGGAATATGACCGGTCTGCCCGCCGTCTGTGCCACTTTCTCGTAAAGATCCAAGACGCTCTCTTCTGTGGTCTGCCCCTCTGCGCCCGCCTCCCCTAACGCCAACTCTATGAAGCCCTCGTCACGCTCGGCTAAGACTTTGGCGAAGGTCAGAATCTCCTCTTCTGTCATCAAGTCGGTGACCATGGGCGTACCATCATAGTCCCGCTGCACCGAGGTGGGGCCTGCCACTTGAGCCGACCAGCCGCAGGCACCGGCGTCCATTCCCTCATGTACCAGCTGGACCATCGCCTTCAGCTCCGCTTCGTTGGGACGGCGCTTCTTAGCCTCGTCCCATCCCATCACCCAAGTGTATACGGGGGTCAAGGGCACGTAGGTAAGACAGTTCAACCCCTTGGGAATGCGGTCCAGGCTGTCCATAAACTCGGGGAGGGTTACCCAGTCCCAGAGCATCCCTTGTTTCATCGCCTCATAGGGGATGGCCTCGTTTCGTGTCAAACACAACATCGCCCGGTCCCGGTCCTCCACACGGGATGGTGCGAATCCGAAACCACAGTTGCCGATAGCCACGGAGGTTACACCGTGCCAACCCGACAGGGTACAATAGGGGTCCCACTGGATCTGAGCGTCGTAGTGGGTGTGGAGGTCGATGAATCCCGGGGCTACAATCAGGCCTTTAGCATCCAGGATCTTGTCGGCGCTCGCGCTTTTTAGCCCTCCGATCTTCGCAATTTTGCCGTCTTTAATAGCAAGATCGCCTTTGTATCGGGGAGTACGTGTTCCGTCAACAATCGTGCCTCCTCTGATAATAATTTGGTAATCAGCCATGCTTTGCGCCTCCATCTAAATAGCGAGACTCTGCTCACTGTCGGAATTTTATGATTCGGTGGTATACAATGTCACCAGCCCTAACTCCTTGAAGAATTCATGGTGCCCATCCCCATATTTTTTATCCAGTCAAGCCAATTTCACCCTAAGAACATCCTGAATCGGTCACCAGTTTCAAGAATCGCGGCGGCGGCACGGTATTCGTTGACACGGGGAATGTGTATGTGATATACGTTCCCAAAGCAATCAGTTTCCTCATGACATGTGAAGAGGACTGTCTGGTCGAGCTATGAAACCAGATACCCCGGTCGACGTGTAGTGCCACGCAATCGGGCGAAGAGCGTAAGTACCCAGATTAGAGGAGGAACCTCAATGTTAACCGCCAGCCGTACCTTTGTATTGATTGGACTTCTCCTGTTCGCTTTCGTCGTGGCCGCCTGTGGGGGAAAAGAGGTGGTGGTCGAGAAGGAGGTCATCAAAGAAGTTGAAGTTGAAAAGCCGGTGATCGTGGAGAAGGAAGTCGTCAAAGAAGTAGAAAAAGAGGTGGTGGTCGAGAAGGAAGTCGTCAAAGAAGTAGAAAAAGAGGTGGTGGTCGAGAAGGAAGTCGTCAAAGAAGTAGTAAAAGATGTGGTGGTCGAGAAGGAAGTGCTGGTGACAGCCGTGCCGCTGGCTGTGGTCGACGAAATTCCATTCGCAAGGGTCAACGCCACAGCGCTGGCTAAGTTCGAAGACGGCATATATGGTGGAACGCTGAAGGTCGCGAAAGCTGGGACTATCGATAGTTTGGACCCGCACCTAGCCGTCGCCGAAGGCATACGGTGGACGCTAATGTTGTATGACGGAGCTGTAACACGAGACCGGGCATACACCACCACGGTCGGATACGATGAACCATCGG
This sequence comes from Dehalococcoidia bacterium, assembly GCA_965197665.1. Classification (GTDB taxonomy): domain Bacteria; phylum Chloroflexota; class Dehalococcoidia; order Lucifugimonadales; family UBA3495; genus CBDANO01. Next base: position 14,676 of record CBDANO010000005.1, on the reverse strand, counting down.
TGCCTCGTATGTACGGCATCGCCAAATCGATTAGGTGGGAAGGGGACAGCACCCTGGTGTTTGAGTTTGAGGAGGGAGTGAAGTTTCACGATGGGACCCCGTTCAATGCCGAGGCGGCCTTGTTCGGCTTCCGGCGGATGTGGGACCCAACATTCGAATACTACTTTCCTGCGGCGGGTGCGGCAAGAGCTGACATCGGGGTTTTAGTTGCCGATGATGGCGCCGCCATGGAAACGCTGGGTGAATATACGCTAGCTGTAACGCTTAAGCAAAGAAGCTGGGATTTTCTGGACTGGATGAGCATGATGGGCCAGTACGACTTTCCCAGTCCGACGGCCATCAAAGAGTTTGGTAACGAAGCACTGGGCAGCAACCCGGTGGGCACAGGACCTTTTAAGTTCGTGGAGTGGGAACCCAACGTGCGGCTCGTGGTGGAGGCCAATGATGACTACTGGCAGGGCCGACCATTTCTCGATGAGATCATCATGCTACCCATCCCGGACGCTGGTGCAAGGATGGCGGCCATCCTCAGTGGAGAGGTCGACATGGCCCATGGGGTTCGTGCAGAATGGGTCGATCAACTCCGAGACGACCCGGATATTACTTTGCACGTTAGGGGCAGAGCCGAAGTATTAAATATGCGCCCCAGTTACTTTATAGAGGACAACCCTCTTAACGACGAGAAGCTTCGGGTAGCCCTCAATATGGCCATAGATCGTGAGGGTCTGGCAAACGTCGTCTTAGGGGGAACCGCGTTCCCCGCTGGCACGTTCTCCTCACCCTCGGCTAGTACCTACGATGAGAGTGCGAATGTGGTGGTCCCTTACGACCCCGAAGAGGCCGCGAGACTTCTGGCGGAGGCGGGCTATCCAGGCGGCGAGGGCTTGGTCCTAAATATGTTGGTCCCCGCTACCGGTTGTGGGACCGATACTCTCGCTATCTCAGAGTATGTGCAGTCCACGTGGAGTGAGATCGGTGTCGAGTTGAACCTCGAGGTCCTTGAATTCAACTCAATGCTTGGTAGATGGTTTACCGGGGGCACAAACGAAGCCAACGCCGATACACACCTGAACATACTTTGCCACGGATTGGATTCTCCCTTTCGCATAAAGATGGAATACTCGATAGAGAAGTGGACCCCTAACGGCTGGAACGCTTCCCACTACTACAACCCAGAGACCGAGGCGTGGCTCGACAAAATGTCGGCAGCGAGAAATTATAGTGACTATATCGGTTTCGCTCAGAAGGCTGAGGCTGTAGCAACAGCGGAGACTTCAGATTTCTGGACGGTCCACGCGGCCAAACCGCTAGCAGTGCATAAGAAAATCAAGGGCTGGAAGCCTGCCAGGGAATGGTCAGACCTGTATACCAAGCTTTGGTTTGAGGAATAGCGCCTCTTAAGGGCAGTTCGAAGTTAGGCTTCAGTGGGACTGGGCGCCTGTACCCCCAATAGGGTGCGGCGCCCAGTTCTGAATTAAGCGGATTGGGCCGCGCGCTAGTAATCCGTCAAAAATGTTCTGACCATCTGTCGTACTGCGTTTTCGTGTCCCGGTGAGTCGCCACCGACCCATGAAATTGGGTTGGACCCATGCCTCGTGGTTCAACCAGCCTGTCCTGATCCTTCAGGGGAAAGACGAAGGGCTGGACCACCGAGAACCCGTTCGTCACGAGCTCCGATTACATCGAGAGTCTCGATGAAGCCGGACTTGTTGAAAGACGGTGGTTTATTTTCGGAGCAGCAACTATTCAGTTCTGCAAACGTCATGCCTCAGGTTCCTCTATCAAGAGCACCTGGTCCACCTCGACATCAGTTAGGGTTTGTCGGCGGCCGCTGGGCCAGAGGATCTGGATTGTCTCCACCCGATCGGCTTGGCTCAAACCAAACTCCAAGTCGATGCTGTGCATTGAAATGTAACTGGAGCCCCCGAGCACTTCTTGTACCTGTACCAGAGGTTTGTCATCACCCTTTTGCAGAGTGGTCACGTAAACCCGCGCCCCAATTCCGTCGGCGTTGCTCCCTGTTCCGTCGATGGCCATACGTCCCCTTAGTCGAAGGGTAACCCAGTGATTTTCGCCTCCGCCATTCATCCAGACAAAGAGGGGTCCCGGCATTTGAATCAACTCCGGCGGTTGACCAGCAAACCCTCTGCTGTTGGTGCCAATTAGATCAACGTAGCCATCGCCATTCAAATCTCCGTGGGCCAGTCCTTTGCCGTTTTCGTGAAACCGGGGATTGACGCGATGGGCCTCTAGGTAAACCCGAGAGTCCTGCTTGTCCAGAAACGAGTAGTCCACCCGGTCAATGTCCAGCAGGCGCGCTCGCACGGTAATATCCTGGAAACCACCGATCCCGTCTCCTTCGAGCATGCGCCCAGCAGCAGCAAACACTTGGCCGCCAGGACCCTCTCCCCTCTCAATCGTCGAGCCCAGCCAATACAGGTCCTGGTCGCTGTCGTTGTCGTAGTCAAAAAAGGTGGTTCCGAAGCCAAACTCGTATGCCGCCAGGCCGGTGGGCACGGTCTGATCCGGGTGAATTGCGGAGGGGTCCAGAGATTTCGGCGGCATCAGGGGGCTGGGGTCCACCTGGGTCTCAGGAGCGACATCGATGAACCGGCCTACGGAGCCTACTCCCGCGACCTCTCGGATGCCGTCGTTTCGCAGCAAGGTGACGAGACAGTTACCCCATGGGAATTGGTCGTGGTAGGAGCAGTTACCTGCAGGCGTCGTGGGACGTCGCTCCAAGAGGTGATGGAAGCCCAAGTTGGTGACGAAAATATCGAGGTCAGCGTCGCCATCGTAGTCCCCAACTGCAAAGCCCATCCAGGCGCCCACCTTGTCGATGCCCATTTCCCCGCCCAGGGAGGTAAACCGAATATTCCCCGGCGTAGAGTCGTTGCGAAAGACATGCAGCCGGTCTCCGTCGTTACCCACCCATAGATCAGGGTCGCCATCGTCGTCGTTATCGAAGAAGAGGACGGCGTGGGTCTGTCCGGTGGGGTCCCCCACCCGATTCCCCCCGGCGTCGGTAACGGTTGGATCGTAGCCTTCGAACCACTCACCCGTCTGAGGGTCCTCGAAAAGTACCGGTGACCCATCCGGGTATCGCATCAGAATTTGAGTCCCCCTTACTCCCGCAGCCTCGGACACATCAGTGAAAGTAAGATCTGCTTCGTTGCGGTATAGCACGTTGTAATTGCCTGCATGCCACGGCCGACTCCCGTCTCGAAGGTCATTGTCTAACAGATTGGCCACGTACAGGTCCAGCCATCGGTCGCCGTCCACATCGGCACAGCCTATGGACATCGCCGAGCGCAGGTTTGCCGAGTCGCCAAAGGCCGCCTCGGTGATGTCGGTAAAGGTGCCATCTCTGTTGTTCAGGTACAATACGTCCCTGTTGCCCTGCCCTCGGGGGGGAGAACGGAAGTCCAGGCCGTCGCCGACGGTGCCTTGCGACCCTACATACAAGTCTTGGTACCCATCGTTGTTGAAGTCACAGGCCACCACGCCGGTGCTGTTTTTTTCGGTAGCTTCGACTCCCGCTTCCGCGGCTACGTCCTGAAAAGTGCCTTGGCCGTCGTTTTGATACAGGACGTTTGGGTTACCTTGGTCGGCGGTGACATAAAAGTCCAGATCCCCATCCCGATCATAGTCAAAAATCGCGACTCCCGGCCGGGAGTTCCAGATGGATGTAGGCCCTTTGGTTGGGGAAAGCTTGAGCTGAGTAAAACGGGTAACAGCCGAAGGTGAAGGCTCCTCGGTATCTGTGGGCGACGTCGAGGAGCAGGCCACGATGCCAAGAACCAGGAAGGCCAGGGCTATGATTATCATTGTGTCATCTGAATCCCGATATAGCGCACGGAAGAAGTAGCCGTCGAAGTTTTTCCCGCGGTCGAATTGACCTGGGCGCGTCATAAGCACTAAGACCACCTATGGCGTCCCTGCAGCAAGGGCTATGGCAACGGAACTCGGTGTCTCAGAAGCGGAAATCACCGGAGAAAGGCTCAGAGCGCGCTGCTGCCGGTGGTGCGTCTCCGCACCAACACAAAGGCCACGCCACTAATCAACACCAAACCCACACCGCTCCCGGCTCCTATGAAGAACCATCCGACGCCGAATCCGCCGTCCGTATCGCCATCCCTCATGGCGACGATACTCTCCTCCGGAAGGGACTGCAGTGTCTTTAGGAACTCTACTATGGCCGCTTGGTCGTCGCTGTTGAGAGCCGCGAAGGAATCCCGGGCTTTCTGGGCCTCACCCCCATGCGCCATGATGGCCTCCGAGATGAGGGTGGCGCGCCCGTGGTGCAGGAAAGGCGGCTCGTTGGCAAAGCCCCATAGCTTTCTGGTAAGCCACTGGTCCGTCGGGACCCCTTCGTGCTTCAGCAGCTCGTTGTTCAACTCGTCGCCCATCTCGTGGCGCTTCAGGTCGGTGAATGCGGGCACCAGGACACTACCATCGGCCTCTCGCTTCAGACGGGGCGATGGGCCTTTTCTGGTCAGGTCCATGATTATCGGATGCTCGACCTCACTCACCTGTAGCTTGCCACCCGGGTTGAAGGGGTTGGGCTCACTGAAGACTGGGTTGTTCAGTCGCAACTCTGGGATATGGCACATCGTGCACCCGGTTGTTCCGAACAGCTCCTCCCCGTGCTTGGCGGCGGCCCGCACCTCTGGACGGGCAGGAACTACACGTCCAGGGGGCGGAAACGACGCCAGGAACATTACCAGCGCAGTGACATCTCCGCGGGTAATCTCTTCCCTCACTCCATCGGCATCCGGGTCCTCATCATCGCCGAAGCGCTCGACGGCCTGCATGCCAAAGTGCTGGTTCAGGGCCTTTACCACAAATTCGCGGAGGGAGACTATGACCCCTTTTTGCATAAATGGCTTGATTATCAGGTCAGAGTCCACTCCTTCTACTTTACTGGTGTCGAAGGTCCCGTCGGGCCACGCCGTAATGCCTCCGAAGCCGACTCCTTTTGTCATCAAGTCCTTGGTAACGGGCGTTCCTGTTGTGCTGGCTTCTCTAATGGCCTGTTGCAGGATGCTCTGGAGCTCCTCCGTCATCTCCCGAGCCAGCATTTCCATCAGGCCGGCACCAAAGACACCAAGGGCGGCTCTCTCATCTCCGACCATGTCTAGCGAGTGTTCTTCAAAGGCGTCGCCCTCGCTCAAGTCGAAGTTCACAAAAGGAAATCGATCCGCCAGTACGAAGACATTATTGGAGTTGTCACCACCACCCCCAGGACCTGGAACGTTGTGGCACGCGACACAGGAATTGGCATCCGGTCCCGAGATCCGGTTAAAGTTGCGGGGGAACTCTTGACGAGGACGGGAGTTGCTGGAGCTGGTGTCCGTGGTCTCCGGCCGGCCTGCCCCGTCCAGAGTGTTGAACGAGGTCGTAAATAGGGCCCGGCCTCTCTCACGAACCTCCTCCAGCGTTAGGGTGCCTCGCTCTATCTCCGACTGGCTGGTGTGGACTTTCAGCGCGGGCGTATCACCGATGGTCAGCGGCGTGGGCTCCTCATCACCACCTCCACCACAGGCCGAAGCAAGTAATGCCAGAAGCAGAGCCACCACTAGCCAGGAAACAGCGTTCTTAGGCGGCCGTAACATTGTTCAACCGGCACTGCGGAGGCGTTGTTTGTCCCTCGATAGTGCGGCCCGGCGGATCGCGTACGTGACGTTGGTATCCTCAACCCGATACACTGAGACGCCGAATTTACCTCTTTACTACCGCGGCGCGAGTATTGTATCACGCGTGTAAAATTATGGATCGTAGGTTTAGTGTGTCAGGAATGAATAATTTTCTCTCATAACGATCGATCCAGCATCCAATGTGGTTCAAGCCCAAACGCCCCGCAAGACTTATTAAAGCTTCTAATAACTCAGGACACTAGTACTGGGTCAATGTGATGATGATGAGAGGGCAGAAAATCTGTGGTGTCATAAACCCTTGGGGAGAGGTTAGGTCCGACTTTGTCGAGACTCTCGATATAGCGGCGATGAAGGTGCAATGCTGTTGGCCAAAACTATGTGGAAATGGTACTAGGCGGCAAAGAGGTTGGTGGCTACTGTGTCCTATTGTAATGTCTTATTCCGGGTGCTAATGTACGATTCCCAAGGCGGTAGGAGCGCGGGGATTTCAGCTAGATGATTAAATGGGTCATTTCCCGGATCACGTACCTTGTGCCGGTGCTCTTCGGAGCGTCAATCATTGTATTTATCCTGATCAAGGTAACACCGGGTGACCCTGTTGTCACCTGGACAGGTCCATTCGCCACAGAAGTGGAGAGGGAGCGGATGCGGGTGGTACTGGGTCTTGACCGGCACATCGTCGTACAGTACTGCAAATGGATCTCCAATGTACTACAAGGGGACTTCGGAATATCATTTTCGTCGAAGCTTCCTGTAAAGGATGTTGTTTACCCCGCCTTTAAGAACACCCTGATCTTGACCGCGGCGGCCGGCGGTGTGGCGGTGATTGTGGGGGTCTGGCTTGGGATCATTGCCGCCTTGAAACGGGGCCGCATTGTCGACAAGCTTATTTTGGCCTTTGCCACTCTCGGGTTTAGCGTTCCTCCTTACTGGCTGAGTCTGATGGCAATATTCTTTATCAGCTTGAACTGGGATTGGTTCCCCACCGGAGGGATGTCTTCCCCTTCAGGAGAAGGCGGGATTCCCGAACTTCTTCGACACCTCATTCTACCTGCGGCGGTTGCTTCGGTAGTACCCCTTGGTATTATCACCCGGGTTTCCCGCACGGCTATGTTAGAAACCCTCGGCCAGGACTATCTAACCGGACTGCGCGCAAAGGGACTCAAAGAACGGACTGTTATTTACAAGCATGCCCTGCGGAACGCTATGCCAACCATTACTACAATGATTGGCTTGCAATTGGCCTATCTCATGCTTGGCTCGGCAACATTTGTGGAGATTATCTTCAGGTGGCCCGGCCTGGGTCTGCAAACCTTCAACGCCATTACCGCGCGAGATATCCCGCTGTTGATGGGACTAGTTGTTGTTTCTACGGTGGTGTTCTCCGTATTTAATCTGATCGTGGATATCATATACACCGCCACGAACCCACGGGTCAGGCCCAGCTAGCCCGATGGGCAAGTTTTTTCAGAATTGAAGCTGGATCGCCATGGGTTCGGAAACCGCATACCAAAACCTGCTCGTTACTTTCGGCTGGCGTAAGCTCCTCGGAAGGACTCGGGGTGAGACTAGGCATAGGGGCACACTGGGCTAACTAGTGGCTCGAGTAAACGAGGTTGTAACGCTGCTTGACTCAATTCGCGCCGCGGCGATGCTTGCCGGGCGCGGTTTATGGCGACGGCGGCCTGGATGGACGGATCTTCAGCACCTGGTGAGACAGTACCCTGCTGCATCCGCCGCAGGCTTGCTAATTGTTGGAATGGGCTTGCTGTCGGGGATTGGGCCTGAGGTCCTTCCCATGGACCCTAACAAAACAGATATCTCCGCCAAGTTTCAAGGACTCGGGGCGGAGGGCCACATTTTGGGAACGGACAAGCTAGGACGGGACATTTTGGCCCGCCTAATCTGGGGAAGCCGCAGTGCCCTCGCCGTCGCTATCATCCCGGTGACCTTCGGTGCCGTCATCGGCCTAATTCTAGCTTCCATTGCCGGGTTCTTCGGCCGAGCAGCAGAGTTGATCATTCTACGGCTTACCGATGTGCTATTCGGATTACCTCCTTTCATGCTGGCGGTGGCGGTAGCCGCTAGTCTTGGACCTGGCGTGGACAACATGATAATCGCAATAGCGGCTATATTGGTCGCACCGATGACCAGGGTAGCTCATCAGGTTGTCGTCAGCATCCGGGAGCAGACCTTTGTCGAAGCGGCGTGGGCCAGTGGAGCGCGTAGCCACCAAATCATTTGGCACCACGTGCTGCCCAACATGCTGCCCCCGGTAGTTGCTTACGGAGTGTCTTTAGTGGGGCTCACGATTGTATTCGGAGCAGGTCTCAGTTTCATCGGGTTGGGAGTCCAGGCTCCGGACGCCGACTGGGGAAAGATGATCGAGGAAGGACGCAGAGCGATCAGCAACGCCCCATGGGTTGCGGCCTTTCCCGGGATGTGCATTTTTGTCGTTGCTGTTGCTGCTAACATAATATCCGACTCGATGCGCGATGTTCTGGACCCATATACCAGGGTATAACGCGATGATGAGCCTGACACCAAGACGGCGTGGATGATGGACGAGATCCTTCTACATCTTGAAAACGCAAAGAAGCTTGCCGGGCCCGATGGAAACTTCTCAGCAGGACCCAGACACTTCACCGTGGCTTCGGCTCGAGGGATTCTTCACAACTGCTTTTATTCGGGAAAAATCAAACACAAGGAGGAGGTGCTCGCTGGGGTTCATGAATCTTTGGTATCTGAAGAGATTTTCAGGCCGTGCAGGTTGCCATGAAGCGCAACTCAAGCCGCTCTGAGACACTACATCCCAGACCAGAGCGTGAGTATTTACTCAAGGGATTGATCCGGTGTGCCCATTGCCTCCTACCAATGTGGGCCCAAACTTACACAAATGGCCACCGCTACTACCGTGAGCAGAAAGGGTCAAGAGGCACAGGATTTTGCGTAGGGAAGAGTCGCTCTATGGCCTGCACGGTTCCCGACGAGCAGATGGGTAAAATCTTGGGTGCCATCGTCTTGCCCGATGCTTGGATGGACCGAGTACTGAGTAAGATACACCTGGCACGGGAACCTGAGAGGCTTCAGCGAGAGCGAGTTCAGGTGGAACAACGGCTTAAGCGCCTGGGTAATGCGTATGTAGACGGCCTCTACTCGAAAGAAGATTACCGGCGGGAGAAACGGTCTCTAGAGGAGAAACTGGCCAGTCTAGTGGAGCCTGGTGTTGATGCTACTAAGCAGGCTGGAACGTTGCTTGAGAACCTACCCGCTCTTTGGGAAGAAGCCAATCTCACTGAGAGACGTAAGCTACTTCTAGCCATGTTGGACGCTGTTTACGTGGACACCGTGGAAGAAAATGCCCTCGTGGCCATTCGGCCTAAGCCAGCGTTCATGCCCATATTTGAAGTCGCCAACACTCAGGAGGGCAGCGAGGTGGTGTTAATAAACGAGCCGCCCCTAGCTTCCAATGAGCCTGAGGCGGCTGATTCGTGTTTCTGGTGGAGACGAGGGAGAGTCGAACTCCCCGTCCAGAAGAACCCCTGATCGGATATACTACAAGCTTGTCCGGCGATTTATTTCTCGCGTCTCTGGGCTTCCACCGGCCGAATCTTTGAGACACCAGCCGATTGAACTTTGGCTACCCTTTATCGGCATCGAGGCACCCGCATCCCGGAGTTTTGGCGCCCGCATCCCCGTTTCCGGGACTAACGGTGAGCAGACGTAGCCGCGTTTAGACGGCTAGAGCGAATTCACGTTCGCCAGTTATATGTTGCCACCGGTTTTACGAGGGGGATGGCACCTCGGCTTGCAATCCGCCACGAGACGCTCCTGTCGAACCCGCGCGTCCCCGACCTGCCCCCGGTCTTTGTACCACCTACTATGTTAGTCCTACAAGCGCAGGAACCGGGTCTGCAGGCATGAGGACTTCAGGCGCCGGCGGCCTGTAGCCCAGGGAGCTGTGGGGCCTGACATGGTTGTAGGCATGCCTGTACTGCTCGGTCAGCACCTTTACCTCCAGTAGCGTGTAGAAGACCTCTCTGTCCAGTAGCTCGTCTCTTAGCTTACCGTTGAAGCTCTCGATGTAGCCGTTCTCCCACGGAGATCCTGGCTGGATGTACAGCGTTCTGGCTCCCACTCCCCCAAGCCACTCCCGAACAGCCCTGGCCGTGAACTCCGGCCCGTTGTCCGAACGGATATGATCGGGCACTCCCCTGATCATCATCAGCTCGGCCAGGGTCTCGATAACATCACAAGACCTGATGTGGCGATCGGCCCTGATGGCCAGACACTCCCTGGTGTATTCGTCCATGACGGTCAGCAGCCTCACCCCTCTGCCGTCGTGGGTCCTGACCAGTACGAAGTCGTGGCCCCACACGTGGTTCGGTCTCTGCGGCCGTAGACGTACACAGGAGCCGTTACCCAGCCACAGACGTCCCCTCTTGGGTTGCTTGGCTGGCACCCTAAGCCCTTCCCGTCGCCAGATCCTCTCCACCCTCTTGTGGTTCACGTCCCAACCATCCATCCTCAGCAGAGCGGTGATCCTCCGGTAGCCGTACCTGCCATACCGGCTGGCCAACTCCACGATCTCCTCGGTCAGGCGCTGCTCATCCTCTACAGGTATCGGCTCATACCGATGCGTCGACCTGGGAAGGTCCAGCACCTTGCAGGCTCGCCGCTCCGAGACTCCCAACACCTCCCTCACGTGCCCCACACACTGGCGACGACGAGAAGGGCTTAGAAGTTTCCCTTCGCTGCCTCTCGCAGTATCTGATTGTCCAACGTCAGATCAGATACTGCCCTCCTCAGACGGCCGTTCTCCGTCTCCAGTCGCTTCAACCGTCTGGCCTGGTCTATCCTCAGTCCCCCGTACTCGATGCGCCACCGGTAGAAGGTCTACTGGGTCACCCCTATCTGACGAGAGGCTTCAGCGACCGTGCTGCCTGCCGATATAGCCACCTCCGCCTCTCTGAGCTTGTTGATCACCTGCTCTGCCGTATGCTTCCTCCTGGCCATCTTTACCCCCTTCCTTTTCAGGCCCAGATCTAACATTACACCTGGACCAGTTCTTGGGGGGCAGGTCATGTCCGCAGTGCCCTTATCATCGATGGGAGGTTGCGCGTAGCTTGCAGCCAGGATGCCGCGAACTCGCCTCGAGACCTCGACGGCCAGGCGCAGCACCCTGGAGCGATCGTCGGAAATTACCCATCGTCCGGTGTCGCTCAACGCCCGGACGGCTGCGTCGTTGTAGATGACGGTCCCCGTCTCGCCGCCCGCGTCCTCGTTGTTCGACCTCGTCTGATTGATCGACAGCTTGGAGCCGAAACCCGACAGCACAATGAAGTAGTTGACCTGCTGGTACGCGAACGCGCCCGCCGGAGCCGTGAACTTGTTCAGGCCGGCCTTGAAGGAGGACGGGTTGGCGAAGTCGAAAAGCTTGCTCGCGGTGTTGGGTTGAAGGGCCTCTTCACGGCCGCCGCTCCACAGGGAGACGGTCAAGCTGGACGGGGCCGCGGCGAGGTCGATGGAGACGCTGGAGATTTCGTAGCCCTGGCCGTGATCCCCCAGCCGGAAGCCCAAGGCGTACCGCTGGGTGATGTCCGCAGAGGACGCCGACTGGCCCGTGTTGCTGACCAGCGTCGATGCGGGCAGCGGGTCCGGTTCGACAATCGGGCCGAACGGCAGGCTGGTCCTGGCCTCCGAGTAGTTGTCCCTGTCCGTGAACGAGACTCTCACCTTGATCTGGTTGCCGACATCGGCTTCGACGGTCTGGTAAGTGGCCGAGTTGGTGCCCACGTTCGTCTCGGAGTTGCCGTCGACCCGGACCCACTGGTAGGACCAGTCGAAGGTGGCGTAACTAGAGACTATGGTAATAGGGAGCCCGTTCCCGTCGGCGATGGCCTCCGTGTCGGCGAACAGGATGCCGGCGCCTTGCGGGGCAGCCAGGACTACCGGCCGGCCGGTGGCTGACTGGTTCGCCGGGGTCTGGGCCTGAACGGACGAGGAGATGGGCAGCAGGGCGAGAAGAGCCGCCAGCCCGATTAGGAGCAGCAGCAGTTTCGGCGCGAGACGCCGCGAGGCGGTGAGGACTAGGGGAGAGGAAGGGAGGGACTTACCGGACGGGGAGAACCGGCTGGACGTGAGCCGCCGGGTCGTGCGCAGGATACACGCCGGCAGTGGGAGCGGGGCAGGACGCCGAGGGGCGTTCATGACCTACCCCCGGTTTGCCGGGGCCAAAAGTCGGGGGGGGGGGGGGGGGGTGAACATTTGTGCTAGAGCGTCGTGCCCGGCGGACTCCGCAGCGAACCGCGCAACGGCGGCACGGGCCGTCGTACCGTCCGCCGTCTCAGGTGCATGGACCGGTCTATCGAACGCCATGTGAATGCCTCCCTCGCACAGGCGGGATTCAGCGGGACCTACCCCGATTTCCGCAGGTAGAGTTTCAGCCTGTGATTCTGCCTGTATTGTCATGCTTCATACGCATATACCCATGAAAACGTTAGCGGCTCTTCACGGGTTTGGTAAGTGCCTAATCACACTTCTTGGTGAGGTAATTTGGACGGCACTTTGTTAGCTTTTAGAGAGGGTGTTTCTGCAACTTTTCACCCTTGCCGACACAAACGAAAGTGGCTAGATTAGTAGTCATAACCACACCGCCGGGACCGTCGCAGGCTCTGCGTGCTCACGCGCATACCGGAGAGGAGATGTCCCAGGTGCCTCGCCGAAGCCGGGGCCTTCGTCCAATCAGGGCAGCCGTCCGGGTCTTTGGCATGAGCGGGTCGACGCTCATGCCAAAGACCCGGACGGGCTGAGATTCGTCGCGACCATACTGGTCTGGGCACACTGGTTCGTGGCCGCCTTCAGTTTTGTGCAGCTGGCGTACCGGCCTGCGGGTTGGCCGGAGCGCTATGTTGTGTATTGTTAGCGCTGTCGCTGTCCAGCGAAAACGTCCGCCTAAGTGCTCAGGGAAAATGTCCGTTGGTGTGGTGCTGAGTTACTGAAAGGGTAGACCGTCTGGGAGTCCGGTTGATGGGCGGAGCCGACAACTCAACGTACTTCCTGACCGTGTTTCTGGAAATACCCAGTTGCTTGGCGATGCTCCTCAGGGAGACACCCTGTAGCTTGGCGTGGTGGACAGCTTTCCACAAGGCCTGCTTGCGCGGCGTTGCCTGCCTGGGCGGCGGAGTGTAAGAGGTGGGGCCGTTCTCATCATCCATCGGTTGGTCGACAGGTGCTCCCAAGGCGGCCAGGCGCTGCAGTTGTGACTTGGTGAGACCACGCTGGCTCAGGTTCCTGACCACCTGGGCCAGTTCGGGAGTAGGAGCCAGAGCCCCCTGGGCGGCCCGCAGCACTCCCGCCTTGGGCGGAGCCTCCTGGTAGGCAATCACTTTCCCCTCGTGCTGGACCATTAGCTGCCCGTCGCTCCGCTCCAGCACCTCCACCTTGACGCCGGCATAGCTGGACCGATCCTGATCGGGGAGCAGCTGCAGGGTGCGCAATTGGTACTTGACGGTGTTGTCCCTGGCTACTTGGCGCCCGTGCTTGAAGCATAGGACTCGTTCCAGATGCAGGGAGGAAGTCCAGGGAACGATAGGCTGCCTGGACCTGCTGGGCAGGCACACGGAAATGGTTGTTGAAGTGGGGTAGGAAGTCCCGCAGCACGGCGTTGGCTTGGTCGATGGCGGCGGCTCCCGCCAGCCTGAGTTCGCTGACCAGCCGGTCCTGGAATGTGCCGGCCATGCGTTCCACCCGTCCCTTGGCCTGTGGCGAACGGGCAAAGATCTGTTCAATACCCAATTCCCCCATGGCCCGGGTGAACTGGGTTGGGCCCACGGGCTGGGTAATGTGCCGGGGCTTGCCGTTGAACTTGAAGACGCCGTGGCGATCGCCGTAGATGGCCAGGGGGATCCCATAGCTGCGTATGACTCCCTCCATCAGCAGGAAGTAGCCCCGGGTGTCCTCCTCCGGTCGGAAGAGAGCATTGGCCACCGTCCCGGTGGCATCGTCCACCGCCAGCAGCAGGACGAATCTGGGTCCTCTATCCTCCAGCCAGCGGTGATGGCTGCCGTCGATCTGCAGCAGCATGCCCTCTTGGGGCATCCGTTCCCGTCGGACCCTGTGCTTGGGAGGACGATGCTGCCTGGCGCTGGTCAGGCCATGGCGGTTGAGAAGGCGGCTTACCGTCTGACGGCTCAGGTGAATACCCTCCCGATCCGCCAGCACTTCGGTGAAGTGGCTGTGATTGAATCCGGCGTACTTCTCGCTGGCCAGAATCACCGCGGCGGCAGCGACATCCTCGGGGACCGCATTGCGGGGCTTGCGACCCCGGTTGCCGTGGACCAGTGCGGCGGCCCCGTCCCTCCGGTAGGCCGCTAAGACTCGCCGAAACTGGCGTTCACTGATCCCCAGAAGTTCGGCCGCCTGGGCCTTGGGCAGTTGAAATTCCATCACGCTGTTGAGTACTTGGAGTCTTGCCTGCTCTCGTTGGTTCAATGTCACGTCCTTCATAGACGGACATTTTCCCTGAGCAATTTACGGGGACGCTATCGTAGAGCAATGACAAAATCGCCGAAATAGAATTGACCCACCTGAAAGCAGGTGCATCATCTACGGAGAATCCGTGGAGGTGCATTAGAGAGATTGATAAAGGTGGGAGAAGTGAAAGAGATATACGAGATGAAGGGGGCTGGCCGTTCGACCCGACAGATAGCGGAGAGGCTGGGGATTGCTCGAAACACGGTGCGCCGGTACTTGAGCACCCCGGAGACGATATTGCCCACTCCGGGAGGCGTCGGGCTTCCAAGCTGGACGCCTATACCGCGTACATAGACCGCCGGATATCCGAGGGGCTGGAGAACTGTGTGGTGCTTCGGCGGGAGCTGCAGGATCTGGGCTACCGGGGAGGGTACTCCATTCTGAAGGCCTATGTGTCGCTGCGGCGGCAACGAGGCGGGCAGCCTCAGGCGACGGTGAGATTCGAGACAGCGCTGGGAGAGCAGGCCCAGGTAGACTGGGGCAG
>CBDANO010000004.1:0-515837 GCA_965197665.1 Dehalococcoidia bacterium | reverse complement strand
ACGTCGGAAGGAATCCCCAGGTTCAGGCCGTGTATCAAAGATGTCATGGGGAAGTGCTCCGGATAGGTGCCGGCGGTGTAGGGAATGGTCGGGGTGGTCGACGACGTCATGATGTTTTCCACACCAACCAGCTTGAGCAGGTCGGGAGCGTGCCCGCCGCCCACTCCCTCGACGTGGTAGGCGTGGAGGGCCCGGCCGCCGATGGCGTCGATGGTATCCGTCACCTGCATCGATTCCTGCAAGCCGTCGGTGTGCAGCGCCACTGAGACATCGTACTGGTCGGCGACTCGCAGGCAAAGATCGATGACGTAGGGATAGGCGCCGTCGTCTTCGTGAATCTTCATCCCGCAGGCCCCGGCTTCTATGCTTCGGACTATTGGCGCCGGATGGCTGGCCGCGCCTTTCGCTTGGACTCCCAGGTTGATGGGAATCTCCTCGAAGGCTTCGAAGTATTTTTCAATTATGAAATAGTCATTGGTGTTGAGGCCGCCTCCAATGAAGGTGGTCAGCCCCGCGCTGATGGCCACGTCCATGAGCTTCGGCCAGTGGTAGATGTGTACGTGGCTGTCCACGCCCCCCGGAGTAGCGATGAGGTTGGAGCCGCCGTACAGAACATATGTATTGGGGCCGATCGCCAAGTCGATGCCGTCGGTGACGTCAGGGTTGCCCGCCCGGCCGATGCCGGCGATCAGGCCGTCCTTTATGCCGATGTCGCCCTTGAATATACCCAATATCGGGTCCATGATGATGGCGCCGGCGATTAGTCCGTCCAGTTCGCTGTCCCGGGGAGCACGGTGGGCAACCATCATACCCACTCTCACGTTCTTTCCCCAGCCGAAGAGGACCTCATCGCCGTATGACGTGCAATCCGCTTCTATCTTGGCTACCAGATTGGTATCCCCCAGCCGGATACGGTCTCCGGCGGTGGGACCGTATAGAGCGTTGTAGCGCGAACGGTCAAGCTCGAACGGCATAACTAACTCCCCGAGTCCAAGAATCCGCGTTCCCTGGCGCGGGTCAAGGCTTCACCCTTTTGTTCTCCGGTCAACTGCCCGTTGACCAGCCCCTGAAATCCGAAGACCCGGCGATTCCCCCGGATCCCGACCAGCGTCACCTCCTTTGTTTCACCGGGCTGCCAGCGGACTCCGGTGCCGGCCGGAATGTCCAGCCGTTTGCCGTAAGCGGTTGCCCGGTCAAAACGGAGGCGCTTATTGGCTTCGAAGAAGTGATAATGGGAAGTAACTTGGACGGCGTGGTCTGAGGTGTTTTCCACGGTGATGGTGACAGTGTCCAGTCCTTGATTAACCGGGATATTCTCCTCGGCTAAGATGATCTCACCGGGTTTCATGGTCACACCTGCTCTATTTGCTACCGGATAGGTCCCGAAAAATACTTCCGTCGGCTAGGGTGGTCTCACCGCATTCCACAACTGCGCCTGCTCTATTTGCTAAGGAATGGGTCTTTCAACGTGAATTAGCTTGTTGCCGTCGTTGAAGGTTGCTTCCAACCGGATGGGCGCCGCCAAATCAGCCACACCGTCCAACACATCGTCCTTATCGAGAATCCGGACGGCGTGGTCCATGACTTCCTGATAGCTCTTGCCTTCCCGGGCGTCCTCCAAGAGCTCGTCACAAATGAGGGCCACCGCCTCCGGATAGTTTAGCTTCAGGCCCTTGGCCCGCCGCCGCCGGGCCAACTCCGCCGCGGAAAACAGCGTGAGCCTGTCCATCTCCTTGGGCGTAAGCCTCATGAAGGCCTCCTTAGCTCTCAGTGGGGACCCTGAGTGGGCGTCTACCCCGCGCGGGTCGGCGGCGCGGATTCTATGAGAGTTTCGCAGTGGTTGAGTACCAGGAGCCGAACCCCAGACGCAAGGCGGCTTCCTCCGCCCTCGATACTGGGGTGTATAGCATAGGTACCTAATCGAGTCAAGAAAACTTCGACGGGGTCATTGCCCGGCGGCGCGGTGAATTTCCTTGCCCCCCTACTCGTAGCGGAGGGCTTCGGCGGGGGCTACGGCGGCGGCTTGGCGGGACGGCAGGTAGGTCGCCAGGACGGAGATCAAGTAGGCGCCCAGCCCGATGAGGAGCACCTTGGCCCAGGGGATAACGAGCCCGAAGTTCGCCTCATCCGTGCTGATGTCGCTGGCTATGTTGGCCGAGGTTGCCAATCCCAGGGCCAACCCAAGCCCGATGCCCAGTACGGCAATGAAAGAGGACTCCGCCAAGAAGGTCATCTGGACCATGGCCCGAGAGTACCCAATTGCTCTCATCACGCCAATCTCGTGACGCCGCTCCACCACCGCCCTGGCGCTGATTACCCCAAGGGCGGCGATGCCCACCACCAGCCCCAGTGTCATGAAAGCAATGACCAAGTTGAAGAACGACCGCTGCGCACCCTGCAGGTCATCGATGGTTTCGGCGGCGTCGATGGCCTGCAGTCCGTGTTGGAACAGGGCCGCCTCCACCTTTTCCGCCGGGTCCTGGGTCCCAGGGTTGACTTTGAAGAAGAACTGGGTAGCGTCGATCTCTCTCGGCAGGCTGGACCTGAGGGTATTGGTCGAGGTGAATATGCCGAAGGGTAAGGTGCCGTTGGAGGCGAAGTCGTCCAGTACTCCGATCACCGTCAACTCGAAGATGGAACCGCTCTTCAGGTCCAGCACCGTAACGTCCACCGGGTCCATGGTCTCGTTCTCCAAGAACAACCCTTCTACGCCCTGCAGGCTGAAGTCCTCGGAGCCTACTCCGAAGTTGAAGGTATTCCGGGTCGGGACGAGGAGGGCATTGACCACCGCCAGCCCGGGCTTCTCCACGAGGTCCCGCCATACCGCCGGGTGGTCCACGCCGGACTCAGTGGTGTACTCCGGCGCCGCCAGCTTCATCTGGAAGCGGTTGGAATCAATGAAGTCGTCATCAACGCCGGTAACGACGGTATCCAAGAGTTCCTCGTATTCGTCGCTGGAGAGCCTGGCCTCGGCCTCTCCGAAAGCCCTGAAGGTACCGACGGCGGGCTTGCCTTCAACCCGGGAGACGAAGGCTAGTTCGGGGTTGGATTCCACTGATTCCGAGAGGTCCAGCACCGGATTCAGGTCGCCTTGGGCAAAGGCCATAACGTCGTAGCCCCCGGCCAACCTCTCTTGGTCCTCCCATAGTTTGTTGAACCCCTCCAGTATCGTGGACATGACCACAACGGAGAAGATAACGACAGCAAACATCGCTATCGACAGGCCCGTTCGAAAGCCGAACCGCAACGGGTAGGAGACGGCCGATTTGACGATGGGCGCGATGCTCCTCACCTTGGTCAGGCTTCCGGTGGCGAGCCACGAAATGAACGGGGAGTTGTTCACGATCAGCAGCACGGCGCCGGCTACCACCAGGGCGCCGGACACGAAGAATATGGAGAAGTCTTGGTTCCAGTCGTCTTTGATCCGGTTGTAGACGCTCGGCGGGAGCAGCCACCAAGCCAGCAGTATCACCCCGGTGCCGGTTAGAACCCACCGTTGGGCCACTCCTTTCCATCGGAGGATCAAGGAGACACCCACGGGAATGAAAGAGACGCCGAGGCCGAAGGCCGTTAGGTGGGCCGAACTCAACCCTGTAAATAGGACTATCACGCCCACCAACGTGATCAAGACCCCCCAGAATAGGGTGGCTTTGCCCGCCCGGGCCACGCGCGGTTCGGGAATATCCCGTATCGCCCGCACGATGTTCAGCTTGCTAATCCGCCACGACGCAATAATCACGGTAATGAAGGTGATGACGCTGCCGAAGAAGAAGGACAACAAGAGGCTGCGGAGCTCGACGTGGGCCGTTATGCCAAAGTCTTCGGTGGATTCCTGATTGAATATCTCTCCTATCCCCAGCACCAGAAGGTAGCCCAAGCCGATGCCGATCAGGGCCCCGACGGCTGCGGAGCCGAGGCTGTAGACGGCGCCTTCGGCCATGAACAACCGCACCAAGTGGCGACGCTCCATCCCAACTGCTCGCGAGATGCCCATTTCGCTCTTGCGCTCCGCTGCCAACATGGTGAATATTAGGAAGATGAGCAACAGCCCTACCCCGATGGAGAAAAGACCGAAGGTGGTGAAGAGGGAGACGAACACGCTACCCACGTCGTTGGCGATGTCTACGATGTCCTGCTTGAGGCCGAACACCTCCAGACCGGCCTCTTCCAGCTCGGGCAGGTCGCCGAACCGCTGGAGGACTTGGGGCGTAAGATCGACGCCGCTGAGGGTATCCCCCCGGTTGGAGATGGCAATGACTGAAATCAGGCCCGGCCGGCCCAGGAGTTCCTGGGCCCTGGTGAGGGGTACCATGAGCACCACTTTGGTGCCGGAAGGCCGGAAATACCACCCATCGACTACCGACTTGATGGTCAGCCGGCTTAGATCGCCGGGCCCCAACGCGACACCCAAAACGTCCCCGGCTTGGGCCCCAATCTCCTCGGCGCCCTCCTCGTTGACGTAAACTTCGTCAGGCCCGAGGGAAGCCAAGTCGACCGCGCGGCCTTGGCGGTCCCTCAGAGTGTCGAAGCCGGCCGCCCTTGCCGGGTCCAGCCCGGTGAAAATGGCTTCCACGTCGAATTGGCGGGTGCGGAAGTTGATAACGGAGGTGGACTCCACTAACGCCGGCAAGACTCCGTCGATGACGTCCGAGGCGGATTCCAGTTGCGGCCCCACTTGGTGGAAGACGTCCTCGGAGAACTCATTGGGCAGGGCTTTGCCTGCCCACACCTCCGAGTCATCGTCTATCCGAATGATTTCGTCTACGGAACGAAGCTCGTTTGTGGCGCTGCGCTTGATGCTAAAGGTTACGGAATCACCGGTGGTAAAGGCGCTGGAGATGATTGCCGTCGCCAGCATCAGGCCGACGATGATCAAAACGCTGCGGGCCGGGCGCCTCAAAACGTTGCGGAGAGCCATGCGAACGAGGATGTTGTCTCTAACAACGATGAACACCAGCCCGGCGGCTATGACGGCGAATATTACGCCAAACACTTGGGCCAAGCCGCCGACGGAAACGCCGAAAAGCTCATCCATAGCTAACCCGTCCGGGTGGCGCCCGCCGGACCGTTACTCGAATCGACGCGGCCGTCGGTGACGATTTGCCCATCCTGCATCTTGATTACCCGGTGGGCCCGGGCCGCCACAGTGTCGGAGTGGGTTACGATGACGAAGGTCTGGCGGTTCTGTTGGTTTAGCTCGCAGAGCAGGTCCATGATCGCGTCGGAGTTTTCGCTGTCGAGGTTGCCGGTGGGCTCGTCGGCCCAAACGATCTCCGGCCGGTTGACCAGGGCCCTTGCGATAGTAACCCTTTGCTGCTGCCCCCCGGAAAGCTCGCTAGGATAGTGCCGCTCCCATTCCGATAGGCCAACCACCTCGACGGCGTCCTTAGCTTTGCTCCGCGCCTCGCTGGCCTTGGTCCGTGATACGAGGAGCGGCAGTTCCACGTTCTCCAATACCGTCAGCACCGGCAGAAGGTTGTAGTACTGGAAAACGTAGCCCATCTGGGTGGCCCGGTACCGGGTCTTGTCGTTATCATTCATTCGGGTCAGGTCGTTGTCCCGTATCTTGATAACCCCCGAGTCGATGTCGTCCAGCCCCGAAAGGCAGTTGAGCAGGGTGGTCTTACCGCACCCGCTGGGGCCCATGATGGCTACCATTTCGCCTCGTTCCACCCGCATGTCCACGCCTTGGAGAGCGGGTACCTTTACCCTACCGCTGTCGTAGGTCTTGTAGATATCTTCCGCAGTGATGATGGTATCTGAGGGCCCGCCCGTCATGGTCCGCCTCCGGAGTCAAGGTTAAACGGCTGGGCGCGCAAAAACGCCCAACCCGTTGCGGTTGGGTTGATCCGGTCACTTGCAGTTGGGTTGATCCGGTCCTAATGATGATAGACCAAATGATGATAGACCAAAAAGAAACGCCGCGCTATCCGCCCGGCCCAAGGCTACGGCCAACCGGCGGAAAACCGAGGCATGGATAACAGAGAGTCGAACGTTTCCGAAGATACAGGCAACAGGGAGCAATTGGAGTAATTCAGCGCCCGGGCAAGTCATCGGACAGATACGAGATTGGCGGCGTCAGCTTCAAGTCTGGCGGAGAGAGTGGGATTCGAACCCACGATACCACGGGGGTATACCGGTTTTCGAGACCGGCGCTTTCGTCCGCTCAGCCATCTCTCCTCTACTCAGATTATCCCAGCCCAAGGCAGCTTTTCAAGTGAAACAACAGCGGCCGTTGGCCGGGCTAGGAACGACGGGTGCTGCCGGCGAGGGGCGCCTTTCATCGCCATGGACTGTATGGCGCAGCAGCGTTTTGAACAAGTGTGCCCCACACGCCGCAAACCGGGGGCTTGTAACTATCGGGGACCGGGTGAACCGGGAAGGGTCAAAGCTTCGAGGGGTTCTCGGCCTCAATAGGGCGGGGCGGAGGTTGGTCATGAAGTCCGGGCGTCGCGGGCCGGCCTAATGCCCGGGTTGGACAAAGCGGCCACCGTCCGCGGGGCCGCGCCGGTTGGCCTGCCTTGACGCCCGTACCGGCCAGTTCCAGGGGGCGCTCGGTAAGACGGGGTGAAGTCCGCGGATTGGGGAAAGGCCTAGCGCCGGTTTTGCCGCCGCCGCCGCCGGGCCGCCCGTTGGGCCGCGAGCCGGGCTTTTTGAGCCTTGGACCGGAAGAAACGCCGGTCTTTCAATTCGCGGAGTATTCCTGAGTGTTGTACCGAGGCGCGAAAACGGTTTACCAGGCTTTCAGGGTTTTCGCCCTCGCGTGGGGTTACGTAAGCCATCCAGTACTCCTGAGCCAATATTTCCTAGTCTCGCCGTTACCGGAGGGGTTGTTGCCCGGAACTCTTCACCTGACGGGCAGACGATTGAATTGGACTGCTAAACTGCCGGTCCGTTTCCTCGATTCGTTGCTTCTCGGTTCGTCGTTTATTGTACCAGCCTAACGCCCCCGCCGCCAAGAACAGTAGCGGGATCAACGACGGCCCGAGTTGTGCAGCTCAACTGTTGGAGCGGCCGATGGGAATCGGACCCACGTATCTGCCTTGGGAGGGCAGTGCTCTACCACTGAGCTACGGCCGCAGGCGTTCTTGAATCTGGAGCAGGCACTCCGCACTGGGTCACATCGGTTAACCGGCCTCCGGAATAGCGCGGTGGTGGCCGGACAAGTATACCAAAGGCGCCCGCGCCGCAGGAAGGTCTACGACCGTGCTGAGACCGTTGCGGTTGCATCTCCGGCGGGCGGCGTCAGGATTGTTCAGCTTGCCGGGCGTGGTACTCCTCGGTGACGTTGCTCCAATATCCCTCCCACTGAGAGCGCATCTGCTCCTCGGTAACGCCGGGGAAGTAGCCCGGGGACACCAGAGGCAAAGCCCGTTCCACCTTCACCACAACCACCCGCTTGATAGTGTTGGCCACCCGCTGCACTCCCATTCCACCTGTCTTGTAGGTATTGAGTACCTCCTCGAATAGCGGACCTTCCGAAAGCACTGTAGCGGCGCCCTTGAAACGGTACCCTTTGCGCAGGAATTGGTCCACCAAGCATATCTCGATGGACGGGTTTCGCCGGAGGTTGGCCACGGTCCCGGGTGAAGCCAAGTCGGCGAAGGCGAGGTGGTCGTCGTCCCAAACGATAGTCGTTCCCTTCGGGGACAAATTAGGCGTCCCGTCAGCGTTTACGGTAGCCATGAAACCGAGGCGCTGCTCCCGCACTACCCGCTTCATATCTTCCGTAAGGGTTCCCATGTCTTTCCTCTCGCGTTCTTCACCTCGGGCTGCTGGGGGGTCCGGAGCGGGGGCGAACGGACTACGCAAAACGCGATGATCAGCCAGGCCGGCCCTGCCTGCTGTCTCCGATTGTCCCGGGGCGGTTTCTTACAATCAGCGGCTGCCGGTATCAGCCCCTACCGACCGGCCGGGGTCTTCAGGACCGATTCCATGGTTTCTACTGAGATTCGCGCCAAGTGGCTGCGGGTGTGGTCCACCGTTTCGCTCCACTCCGGGGAGTCGTAGAAAGCCGCTTCCCGCGTTTCGACTTCCGACGCGTTTGGAAAGGACCTGATCCAAATGAACTGGTTCCGGTCCGTGTTAACCCAAGCCTCGTCGACGATGATGCCGTATTTGGCCATCAGCCCCACCAGCTTGTCGTTGAAGTGCCGGACCCAATCGTCCATCATCCCGCGGTTCACGGTGTAGGTTCGAAGTTGATAAATCACGCCAAACTCCTCTCAGTTCACCAGCATGCGAGTCCACCCAACGGAGAGAAAGGGGCTTAGACCCGGGTGGCGTAGGCCAGTATACCGGCGGTCAGAGTCCGCGACAAGGAATGGACTTTCTGAGAGCCGCGGTATGCCCGAATCAGCCGTAAGGAATTAACGTTACTGGAACCAACCGGCGGCCCGCTCGGCAATCATGATCGCGGTGGCGTGGGTGTTGGCGCGAACGACTTGGGGCGCCACCGACAGGTCAACCACCCGGAGCCCACTCAGCCCCCGCACCCGGCAATACTGGTCGACAACAGCCATAGGGTCCGACTCGGGACCCATCTTGCAAGTGCCGCAGGTGTGGTAAGCAGTCCTTAGGTTCTGGACCATCCAGGCGTCCAGCGATTCGTCGGTAGCCAAGTCCCGCTCGTCCGGGTCCAACCAGCCGTCCACGATGGGTTCGAAAGAGGGGTGCCGGAGCAAGCGTTGACACGTACGAACGGCGCCTCGCAATCTCTTCCGGTCCCACGGGTCTACCAAGTAGCGATAGTCCAGTTCCGGCGGGACGGCGTGATCCCGGGACGCTAGGCGTAACTCCCCGGCGCTCCGCCCCAGCATCAGTTCGCAAGTGAGCCGGACCCCTACTTCTTCAGCGTTCCAGCCCTTTATCCGGTCGCCGATGGAGTCGCCGGACTTGGGCCCGCCGTAGTTGGTAGGGAAGATTTGCATGTCATTCCGCGACTCCGACCCGTCGGCGGTGTAGCGCAGGCCCGCTTGCAACCGCGGCCCGTCCGTGTCCAGCTTGACGCCATCCTTTACCCGCAGATCGATGATGAGCACCGGATGGTCGCGCAGGTTCCGGCCCACTCCCGGCAAATCCTCCACTACCGGAATCCCCAAGGCCCTCAACCGGTCGGCGGGGCCAACTCCGGACAGCATAAGCAACTGGGGCGAGGCGATAGCCCCGGCCGCAAGCACTATCTCGCGGCCTTCCACGGTGAAGTGTTGGCCGCCGCTCTCCACCTCCACTCCCACCGCCTTACTTCCGTCGAACAGCACTCGTTTAACCGCGGCGTCCCCTCTGACGGTCAGATTGAGGCGGTGGCGCGCCGGGTCCAGATAGGTCAGGGCGCCGCTCATCCGAATTCCGTTCGAGTTATTGAGGGGCACCGGGCCGACGCCGCTGGCGTCAGGGTGGTTCATGTCCGAATTTTCGGGGAAACCGGCGGCCAGGCAAGCCTCGTAGAAAGCCCTCTGCCAGGGCTGCCACTTCTCCCTCTTTTCCCGGCGCACCGGCACCGGGCCGTCGTTGCCGTGAAAGTCGTCGTAGATATCGGAGTCCGCCTCCAACTTCCTGAAATAAGGCAAAACCTTCAGGTACGACCACTCATCGTTGCCTAAAGCCGCCCAAGAATCGTAGTCTTCCGGAAGCCCCCTCAAGAAGACCTGAGCGTTGACGGCGCTGGAACCCCCCACGACTTTGCCTCTTACCACTGGCATCGGCGTAGACTGCCCGGGGGCGCCGGCGGCCAGGTAGGCCCAGGCATGAGGGGAGTCGAAAGCCGAAGCGGTGGAACTGAAGCCGTTCTTAAGTTCGGGAGGCAGCCGCTGAAACTCCGGATAGTCGCGGCCCGCTTCCAACAGCAGCACCGACCGCTCGGAGTCCTCGGTCAGCCGGGCGGCCAATGCGCATCCCGCCGCGCCTGCCCCAACTATGACTACGTCGTATTTCATCTAAATCCCCCACGCCGGGTGAGACCGGCGCCTCGAAGAAGGAAAATGGCACCTTCTGGTACCTTCTGAGGAAATGCCTACTCACGGGACTATTTTACCCCGCGTGCAAGTTTCTTACCGCTTGTACAAGCATAGCGCGAGAGTTGCCCCACCCCGGAAATGGAGTGTGGCTGGCCCGCCGCGGCGGGCCAGCCACACTCTCTTCTTCTCGTTGAAGACGGGTCACATGGGACGAAGGCGTTGTCCTGCCGGCAACCCTACTCGCAGCCTGAAAAACTTGCGTATCGGGTTACTTAGCTACTGACTGCGCCATCCGGCCCAGTAACTTAACGGTGCGGTCCATCGACGCGGAATGGTCGGTACCGGCCAGTACCGGAGAGACCAGGAGCTCGGAGGCACCGTTGGATAGCAGCTCCTGAAGCCCCTGGGATACTTCTGATTCGTTGCCATGGACTACTAGCCCGTCAATCATGGCGTCGCTCCAAGCGGCTTCCGAGGCCTCAGGATAGCCCGAGGCGATGAGCATGCGCCGGTAGAAGGGCAGCTTGGGGTATATTGCGAACTGCTCCCGGTAGGCGGCCCGGACCTCGGCGGCATCTTCATGGACGCAAACCGGCACGTGGGCAATCAACGGCGGCGTCGACCTCCCCGCCTCTTCCGCGCCCTTTTGCATCGCGGGCAGCGCCACGTCCCGCAAGTAGGGCCAGGGGCATACCCAGCTGATAGCCCCGTCGGACTCGGCGCCGCAAAGCTCAAAGGAGCCTCGCTGGAGGGCCGAAGCCATCACCTCTACATGCACCGGCTCGGCGACGCTGTCGTGGGCTTGATAGAACTCCCCGCCGTGGTCCGCCCTGCCGTTTTGCAGGAGCGCCTTCAGAATGCGTAGGTACTCTTTCAAATGACCGAGAGGGTCGTCCAACCGTATGCCCATGGTGCGCATCGTAGGACGGTGGCTGGGGCCGATCCCCAAGCGGAACCGGCCGGGCGCTAGCTGGGACACGACCTGCGCTTGCTGTACCATCACCAACGGGTGACGGGGGTACGTTGGCACTATGGAAGTGCCGAGCTTGATTTTCCGGGTCTGAGCGGCAACTGCGGCAAAGGTTGTGATGCTGTCTAATTGGGCGCCTGCGGTGGTCATCCACGCGGCGTGTATCCCGACTTCCTCGGCCTGTTCGATAGCCGCCTGGATCTCTTTCACCTTGGTCCCGCGTACGTGTATACCGATCAATTTATCACCCATATTCTTACCCCTTCGACTTACTCGCCCTTGAACGTCCGGTCTCGTCGGCAAGGCACAGCAAATCACGCCATCCTATCGAGTGTCAAGTGGAGTGTCGAGAGTTTCGGGTCCCGGCCTGGGCAATCGCATTAGACATTATGCCCGCGTCTCGCGGGTGCATTCATACGCGACAGCCTTGGGCGTATAATCTATGCGAGCGGGACTTTTTCGGAAAGGCCAGGGCGGAAGGTCCATGGACAGTCTTCTTTGACTGAAGCCTCGCCGACGGACCTTCCCAAACAACAGCGCTTTCGGAGGAAACCGGAATGAAGATTGGGGCCCACGTATCGACCGCCGGCGGGATCAGCAAAGCCGTGGGGCGGGGTGAGGAGATCGGCTGCGAAACGATTCAAATCTTTGGCTCGTCGCCGCAAGGCTGGGCTTTCAAGCCGGTCCCCGGGGATGAGGTGGAGGCTTTCCGGCAAGGGATCGCCGAGACCGGAATAGGGCCGGTGTTCCTGCACGCCATCTATTTGATAAACCTGGGCACTGCCAAAGAGGATACCCTGGAAAAGGGAGTGCAGTCGTTGATCAATTACATGGGTCTGGCTGCGAGCATCGAAGCGGCCGGGGTCATTGTTCACCCGGGAAGCCACGGCGGATCGGGATTTGACGCTATCTTTCCCCAGGTCGTGGCTTCCATCCGGCGGGTACTGGAGCATTCGCCGGAAGGACCGTGCCTGATGCTGGAAAACATGGCCGGAATGGGCCAGCACATCGGAGCAAAATTCTCCGACCTAGGGCGTATTCTACGCGCGGTGGACCATCCTAGTCTTGGGGTGTGCCTGGACACCCAGCACTGCTTCGCCGCGGGCTATGACATGACCACCAAGCAAGGCATCGAGGAGATGATTTCCGAATTCGAACGAGACGTGGGAGCGGCCAATCTGCGGGCGGTCCACGCCAACGATTCCAAGCGGCCCTGCGGCTCCGGCGTGGACCGCCACGACAACATCGGAGAGGGGTTCATAGGCGAGGACGGCTTCGAAGCAATCATGAGTACCCCCGCCTTCCAGGACATCCCGTTCTTGCTGGAGGTCCCCGGCGTTGAAGGGAAAGGCCCGGACTCCCAAAATATTGAGACCCTGAAGAAGATCCGCGGACGGGTGAAAGTCGGCCCTTGATTCACTTGCCCAGAAGAATCTGACGGCAGATAGAACGTCATAAAAACAGATGAAAGTCGGCCCTTGATTCACTTGCCCAGAAGAGAGTTCGTCCGGTTGGTACGGCAAGCGTACGACCGGGTGCCTCCCGCCGTAAGAAGGTCCCTTCAGAACGTGGATATCGCCGTCGAAGAGTGGCCAGATTTGGAAGGGTTGGGCCTGGCTGAGGGTGAAAACTCCCTCTTTGGGCTGTATACCGGAGTGCCGCTGACGGAACGGGCCGGCGCGCCGGTTCTCCCCGACCGGATAGTCATTTATCGGCAGCCGATACTCCGGGTCTGCTCGACCCGCGATGAGGCGGAGCACGAGATACAACTCACCCTTTTCCACGAGATCGGCCACTATCTGGGCATGGAAGAAGAAGACCTACACCGGCTGGGGTATGGATGACGTGCGGGCTATAGCTTTTTGTCTAGTCCTGGCGTGGTCAGGCGCGGGTTAAGTGCCGGCCCGGCTAACGGCGGCGGTCCTGAGGCGAATCGGTTGGAGCATAGGCGCCGGCTTAGGCTCAGGCCTGGTGCCGGTCGCCCCGGCCACCGCGGGCAGCCTCCTAGCCCTTGCTATTTACTTCGTCGCCCCCATTCCCGAGGACTCGCCGGCCCTATACGCCCTAATCGGCGGCGGGTTCTTGGTCGGAATCTGGGCCACCGGCACCCTGACCTCGCCAAGCGACCCCGACCCCAAGCTGGCGGTGTGGGATGAGTTCGTGGGCATGTGGGCTACCTGCCTATTGCTGCCCAAAACCCTCCCCTGGATGGCGGCGGCCTTTGTTTGCTTCCGCGTCTTGGATGTCTTGAAACCGTGGCCCATTAGACGGTTGGAGAGGTTGCCGGGGGGTCTCGGAATAATGTCCGACGACCTTCTGGCCGGCCTCTATGGGGCCGCTCTCCTGAACGGGTTGAGGGTGGCTTTCTTTTGAAATAGCCGGTGAAACACCTCGTGAAATAGCCGGATGCCCATTCATAGCCCGGTCGAGCGCGTTGCCCGGCCTTGGCCCGTGTGTTATACTCCCGCATAGGCGCTGAAGCTACGAAACGCTTCAGCATATGTTGGTTGTCAATGCCTGGCATTCGGATATGGGTTTCCACCGCGGCGGCAGCGAAGGCAAGGCATTGGCGGGCGAAAAACTTGAAGTCGCCGAACCGCGGCGATTCTGTAAGCGAAGTAACACAATTAGCCAAGGCAGGTGAAATGGAAAGGCAGGTCTTATGGTACAGTCCCTAGAGCGGCCGGCGGAGCCGGCACCGGCGCCAATAAGAGAACCACTGACGATGAAGTCCCTTCTCGAAGCGGGCGTTCACTTTGGGCATCAGACCCGTCGGTGGAACCCCCGGATGAAGCGGTACATCTTCACCCAGCGTAACGGTATCCACATAATCGATCTCCAGCAGACCCTGGGCATGATCAACGACGCCTACCGGGCGATGATCCAGTTGGTTGCCGACGGGGGCAAGGTGCTGTTCGTAGGCACCAAGCGGCAGGCCCAGGAAGTGATCGCCAGCGAGGCCGAGCGATGCGGAATGTGGTACGTGAACCAGCGCTGGCTCGGAGGGACCCTCACAAACTTCGAGACGATCCGCACCCGCATCAACTACATGATCGAGTTGCAACAAAAGAGGGATCAGGGCTACTTCCGGGTCCTGCCCAAGAAAGAGGCCGTAAGGCTGCGGGATACCCTGAACCGCTTGGAAAAGTACTTTCACGGCGTGCGGGAAATGAACGAACTCCCCGCCGCGTTGTTTGTCATAGACATAGCTAAAGAGGACATTTGCATCGCCGAGGCGCGGCGGATGGGAGTGAAGATCTTCGCTATCGTTGACACTGACTGCGACCCGGAAAAAGTAAGCCACACTATTCCGGGCAACGACGACGCCGTCCGCTCCATCCGGCTCATCACCGGCAGGATGGCCACCGCGGCGATGGAAGGGTTGGCTCAGCGGGAAGCGATGCTGGAGGCCGAAAGGGCGGAGGCGGGCCTTGGCGAAGACGAGGAAGGCGCGGCCGAAGGGGAAGGGTTGGCGGCGGCGGACCTCGAGGGGCTGGAAGAAGAGTTGCTCTCGGCGCGGCCCGTTAGCGGCGCTCCACCCATAGCGGCAGGTCCGGTAGCAACGGAAGGCCCGGCGCCGGCGACCGCCGCGGCGGTCTCACCGGCGGATTCAGTAGAAAGTACGACCCCTGCCGGGGTCTCGCCCCGGGTTGCTGGGGTTGATGAAGCGGTCGGGCAACCTCCCGAAGCCCGAATGCCGGAACAGCCGGTAGTGGATGACGCGCCGGGTACCGGCGGACCTCCGCCGGGCGGTACCGGAGAGGAAGCAAAATAGTGA
Source organism: Dehalococcoidia bacterium (assembly GCA_965197665.1). Classification (GTDB taxonomy): domain Bacteria; phylum Chloroflexota; class Dehalococcoidia; order Lucifugimonadales; family UBA3495; genus CBDANO01. The sequence continues at coordinate 501,133 of CBDANO010000004.1, read as the reverse complement.
CCGCCGGCCAAACTCCGCCCAAACGCGGTCCCCGAAGATAGGAGAATGCCGTTGGAGGTCACCGTCGAACTCATCCGGACCCTGCGTGAACAGACAGGCGCCGGTATCATGGAGTGCAAAGAAGCCCTGGAAGCCAGTCAGGGGGACGTGGACAAAGCCGCCGACGCCTTACGGATCAAGGGGTTTGCCGAAGTAGCAAAACGGGCGGACCGGGCTACCAACCAGGGCCTCATCGAAGCGTACATTCACACCGGCGGGCGCGTGGGAGCCATTGTGGAGTTGGGTTGCGAGACCGATTTCGTCGCCCGCACCTCCGAGTTCAAAGAGTTGGCCCACGACGTTGCTATGCAAGTAGCGGCGATGGCCCCCGATTATTTGGACAAAAGCGAGATCAAGGATGGAGACGGCCGCCCCGTGGCTCAGGTGAGCTTGCTGCAACAGCCCTTCATCAAAGACAACTCCACCTCCGTCGGAGAAATGATCCAGGAACTAGCAGCCAAACTGGGGGAAAACGTCCGAGTGCTGCGGTTTACTCGTCTGGCTCTGGGGGAATGACTGGCGTCAAGCCCCATGCGTGAGCCTCGTTACCGGCGGGTCTTGCTAAAAATCAGCGGTGAGTCCCTCAAAGGCGCCGCTACCTCTGGCATTGAACCCAACGCCGTTAGCTACTTGGCCCGCCAAATCGGCCAAGTCCACGATTTGGGAGTCGAGGTGGGTGTGGTCATTGGCGGGGGAAACCTTTGGCGCGGTGAAGCCGCACACTCGCGGGGCATGGACAGAGCCACCGCCGACTATGCCGGAATGCTGGCAACCATAATCAATGCTCTAGCCCTGCAGGACGGTCTGGAGAAGCTGAGCATCACGACACGCACCCAAAGCGCCCTCCAAATGCAGGCCGTGGCGGAGCCTTACATACGACGGCGCGCCATTCGCCACTTGGAAAAGGGCCGGGTGGTGGTGTTTGCCGCGGGAACCGGCAACCCCTTCATGACGACGGACACGGCCTCGGCCTTACGGGCCCTCGAGATCGGGGCCGACGTGTTGTTGATGGCCAAGAATAACGTGGACGGGGTGTACGACTCGGACCCCAATGAAAACCCGGACGCCACCCGGTTCAAGACCCTCGACTACATGGATGCCCTCAACCTGCGGTTGGAGATAATGGACTCGACCGCAGTGTCCTTATGCATGGATAACCGGCTGCCCATCATAGTTTTCGACATCTTCCAGACGGGCAGCATGGGACGCATCTTGTCGGGTGAGTCGATAGGCACCATCATCAGCGGCAGGGAATAACGGAGGTAATAAGTATGTCTGCTAGAAAGGACATCGAATCGGCGTTAACTCCCCAAGCCGTGCTTGAAGAGACGAACCGCAAGATGGACCGGTGTATCGAAGCATTGAAAAGAGACCTGAACACGCTGAGGACCGGCCGGGCCACGCCGTCCCTCATCGAAAACATTCAGGTAGACTACTACGGAGTTCCAACCCCGTTAAAGCAAATCGCGTCGATTTCCGCGCCCGATGCCCGGTCCATTCAGGTGCAGCCTTGGGACAAAGCGTCGTTGCGGGATATCGAAAAGGGCTTGATGAAGTCTGAAATGGGTTTCAATCCGTCGAATGACGGGAACATCGTTACCGTACCGATACCCCAGCTAAACCAGGAACGGCGTCAAGATATGGTCCGCCTGCTCAAGCGGAAGCTGGAGGACGGCAAAGTCTCGGTCCGAAACGTGAGGCGGGATAGCCTGGACACCCTGAGAAAATTGGAGCGGGATAAGGTCATTTCCCAGGATGAGAACCGGCGGGCTCAAGAACGGCTGCAAAAAACGACCGACGAACACACCAAGAGTATCGATCAGGTAGGAGCAGCTAAAGAGTCAGAGATAATGCAGGTCTAACCATGCAGGTCAAGATTGCTTCTTCCAAACATACCCTGCCGGAATCCGGCCCCGAACCGTCCGAAACATCCAAGGTGCCGGTCCACGTCGCTATCATCATGGACGGCAACGGGCGATGGGCTAAAAAGCGGGGACTACCCAGGTTGGAAGGCCACCGGGCGGGTGTGGACTGCATCCAAGGCGTCTTGGACACCCTGGGCGCCAAGGGCGTTAAGTACGTTACTTTGTATGCCTTCTCGACGGAAAACTGGAACCGCCCAACGCAAGAGGTGAAAGGAATCCTGGAGCTTTTGCACGGCGCTTTGCGCGAGCAGACCCAGACCCTGCACGAAAACAACGTGCACATCGTCCACATCGGCGGCGCGGACAAGCTGGACCCTATGTTGCAGGAGGCGGTGGCTGAGGCTCAGCGGTTGACCCGTAATAATACCGGCGTCACTCTCAACGTGGCTTTCGATTACGGGGGTCGTGACGAAATATTAGAGGCGGTGAAGCACATCATCCGAGACAAGGTCCCGGCGGAAGAGGTCAATGAGAAGCTCTTTAGCAAGTACCTGTTCACGGCCCATTCCCCCGATCCGGACTTGATAATTCGCACCGGCGGCGAGCTAAGAATCAGCAACTTCTTGCTCTGGCAATCGGCCTACAGCGAGTACTACCACACCTCCACCCTCTGGCCTGACTTGGACTTGGCCGAACTGGAACAGGTCCTGGAGGCATTTAGCAACCGGGAGAGGCGCTTCGGCAGAGTAAATCCCGAGGAGTGAGCGTTGCTCCAGCGGACGCTCACTGCCCTCGTGGCCGTTCCTGCCATTATAGCCGTCATTTGGTTTGGCACTCCCTGGTTGGCCGTCTTGGTGCTGGTAGCCGCCGCCCTCGGCATCCGTGAGCTTTTCCACTTACTGTCGCCGGACACCGGTCCCCTTCCCACGGCGCTAGGTGTGCTCTGGGCGGTCGCCATGGTCCTAGGGGCCTGGGTGGCGTCCGACCTCCACAGCTTCCTGGTCATATCGGCCGGCATCCTGGCGGCGGGCGCCTTCGCCTGCTTGCTCTGGCTGGTGGCGTACTACTCCGGGGGCCGGGCCCTAGCCGCCTCCCTCTACTTGCTAGCAGGTCCGGTCTACGTGGGGTTCCTGTTGGCCCATAGTTTGATGCTGCGGGAAGTCGGGGACTCGGGCAACCTGGGCCGGGACTGGCTCCTGTTTACTCTCTTGGCGGTCTTTGCTACCGACAGCGGGGCCTTCCTCATAGGGCGGGCCTTTGGAAGACACGCCATGGCCCCTAATGTCAGCCCCAATAAGACCTGGGAAGGGTCCCTTGGGGGGCTGGCCTGCGCCGTGGCAGCGGCTATAATTCTGGGACTGCTGCTGGACTTGGGCGTGCCCCGGTGGCAGCAAGTGGTCATAGGCGCCGCGGTAGGCGTGGTTGCTCAATGGGGAGACCTATTGGAATCGAAACTCAAGCGCCTTTCCAACGCCAAGGACGCAAGTAGTATAATTCCAGGACACGGCGGGGTGTTGGACCGGCTGGATAGCCTATTGGTCTCCATTCCGGTTGTGTATTATTTGTTAGCCACGGTATTTGAACCATGAAATTTTTAGCTGCGGTATTTGAGCCATGAAAAAATTAGTCGTACTCGGGTCAACGGGTTCCATCGGACGCCAGACTCTGGACGTAGTAAGGGCGTTCCCCGAAGAGTTCGAGGTCCTCGGTCTAGCGGGGGGGAACAACCTGGAGTTGCTCAGGGAGCAAGTGCGGGAATTCAGCCCGAAGCACATATATTGTTTGGACCCATCGGAAGCGTTGCCCGATGGCGCAACCTTTACGCCCATGGAGGAAATGGTGTGCCTGGAAGAGGTGGACATAGTAATGATGGCCACCATGGGCAGCGTCGGCCTGGTCCCCACCCTTGCGGCGTTGAAGCAGGGTAAGTTGGTTGCCCTATCCAACAAGGAACCCATCGTCATGGCCGGTCCTTTGATCAAGGACTACGAAGCCAGATATGGGGGCACGGTATTGCCGGTGGACAGCGAGCCCAGCGCCATCTGGCAGTGCCTCCAAGGTGAGGACAACCGCGTCCGGCGCCTCATGATCACCGCTTCGGGCGGCCCTTTTCGCAGCACTCCCTTGGAGGAGTTGGAAGACGTAACACCGGAAAGGGCTTTGCAGCACCCGACTTGGAGGATGGGACAAAAGATAACCATAGACTCAGCGACCCTGATGAACAAAGCATTCGAAGTGATCGAGTCTCACTGGTTGTTCAACGTCCCCTGGGATAGAATAGAAGTGGTGGTCCATCCCCAAAGTACCATCCACTCGATGGTCGAATTTGAGGATGGGTCGGTAAAAGCCCAGCTAGGGCCCCCGGACATGCGCCTGCCGATCCAGTATGCTCTGTTCTATCCCAAACGCCTTTTCAACGAAATGATTCCAAAGCTGGACACCGGCGTTAGTCACTCGCTGACTTTCCAGCCAATGGAACCGGAGCGCTATCCCTGCTTCAACTTGGCCCTTGGCGCCGCGCAACGGGAGGGCACCTACCCGACGGTGGTCAGTGCCGCCGACGAAGTGGCGGTGGCGGCGTTCCTCCAGGGAAAGATAGGGTTCACCGACATTTACCGGGTGTTGGACCAGGTGATTTCGGAACACGAACCGCTGCCGGGGAATGACGCGGCGGAGTTTCTGGAGGCGGACCGCTGGGCGGTGGGCCGGGCCGAAGCGTTGACCAATCGATAGACCTGCAGCGGTTGGACCTCTATGGAAACTGCCCTCATCGCCGTCGGAACCCTAGTTCCCCTCCTGTTGATCTTGGTGATCGTCCACGAGCTGGGGCACTTCCTCACCGCCCGCGCCCTAGGCGTTAAGGTCCTGGAATTCGGGGTGGGATTTCCTCCCCGCGCTTTGGGCGTTTACACCGGCAAGACCAGAGTCCTGCTCGATCCTAATACCTGCTTCATCGACGCGGGAGGCGCCGAGGACCTACGGCCCGGCCAACTGGTCAAGGTCTACTCCACCGAGGATTCCCACGGTAATCTGGTAGCCCGCTTCGTCGAAGTACCGCGGCCCCGGCGACGTAATGAAGCAGCGGAGTCCGCCGACGACGAAGCCTCCCGGCCAACGCCGCCTGAGGGGTTGTTGAAGCACGAGGGCAAGGTCCGGGCCGTGGACACTACCGGCGGCTCGATTATCCTGGCGGACATGCTCTATTCGTTGAATTGGACGCCGCTGGGAGGGTTCGTCAAGTTGGCGGGCGAAAACAACCCGGATGTCCCTCGGAGTCTGGCCGGTAAAGGCGTCGGCACCCGGTTTTTGGTGTTGGTGGCGGGCCCCCTGATGAACGCGGTGCTGCCCGTGGTGGTTTTCGCCGTTCTATTCATGATTCCCCGGGACGTGACCGTGGGGCAAGTCCAAGTCACCGACGTGGCCCCGGACTCTCCCGCAACCGCCGCCGGCCTTCACTCCGGCGACGTCGTTGTTCGAGCTAACGGGAACAGAATAGAAAATACTATCGATCTCACCCGCGCCATCAATCTAAACGGCGGCGGCACCATGGAATGGCTGATCGAGCGGGGTGAGAGTCAAGAACTCATAAGGGTGACGCCCAGGTTCGAAAGCCCGCCGGACCGGTGGGTCGTCGGCATCAGCTATAACCGCGGCTCGGGCGGGATCACAGTCCAGGAAGTCGCACCCGGCACCGCGGCCCAGGAGGCGGGACTGCGTCCGGGCGACGTCCTGCTGAGAGCCGGGGGTCGGACCCTCGAGCGGCCCGGCGATCTGAGCGGCGCCGTTCAGTCCGGCCGGGGCTCGCCCATGGAATGGGTAGTCATCCGGGAGGGAAGGGAGCAAGTCGTTTCGGTGACGCCCCGGCTCCAAGAGCCGGGAGCTCCCCAATATTCCGCCGGCGCCTCCTACACTCTGACCGATAATCGAACGGTGAGCCGGTCCCTTCCTCCGTGGGAGGCCTTGGGCCAAGGGTTCGTCAGTACCTGGGAATCGTTGGTCCTGATGAAACAGGCTATCACCGGCGCCGTCTCTTCGGGTTCAGCCCCGGAGTTTTCCGGCCCCATAGGCATCGCCCAGCTTACCGGCGAGGTTACTCGCCAGGGAGGTATAACCGGCTGGCTGGCCATAGGGGTACTGTTGAGCATCAACTTGGCGGTCCTGAACATTCTACCCATACCTATGTTGGACGGCGGACGCTTGGTTTTCGTAATCCTGGAGTGGCTGCGGCGGGGTAAGAAGGTGCCTCCGGAAAAGGAAGGGCTGGTCCATCTGGTTGGTTTCGCCCTGCTGATTAGCGCGATTTTGGTAATCAGCGCCAACGACATCAACCGGCTTATTCAGGGCGGGAGCCTGCTGGGCAGCTAGGGAAAGCTCCCGCATTAGAAAGGCCGTCTCCTTTCATGGCCGCCGTCTTTCGTGTAACATTACGGCGTGTACCATTACGAAAGAAAGCTCCGAATCATTCTTTGCCCTGGGTATCATAATCGGCGGCGAGGGGCATACAGCCTCTCCTCAAGGAAAGAACCGGCTCAACTTGGCGCTCCGCTGAACCCAAAGAATGTCTCACCGGCCCCTGGGCCGGAAGAGGAATTGATCATGAATAAACGCCGTCCCACCAAGCCGGTATACGTTGGCGGGGTCAAAGTCGGGGGCGGGGCCGATATTGCGGTCCAGTCCATGACCAAGACGGACACCCGGGACGTGGCCGCTACTGTTCGCCAGATCCACGAGTTGGAGGAAGAGGGATGTGAAATCATCCGGAGCGCCGTGCCGGACATGGAAGCGGCCCAAGCCATGGGGGAGATCAAAAAGCGAATCAGCATCCCCCTAATCGCCGACATCCACTTCCACTACAAACTGGCGTTGGAATGCGCCGAAGGGGGAGTGGACTGTTTGCGGCTCAACCCGGGCAACCTGCGGGATGAGGACCAAGTGCGTCAAGTGGTCAAAGCGGCCAAGGACCGGGGCATTCCGATCCGGATAGGCGTCAACTTCGGGAGCCTGCCCCCCGTGGGCGGCATCGGTAGGACCAGGGGCTTCTCCCGTCACATGGACCTAGTCAACCGGCTTCCCAAAGCCGGAGACGTAAAAGAGGGCGAGTACAGCGTAGTCGACCACATGGTGGCTACCGCTCTCTGGGAGATCAGCCTGCTGGAAGAGCAGGACTTCGACGACATCAAGATATCGATGAAGGCCTTCGACGTGCCGACTACGGTCGAGGCCTACCGGCGGTTGGCGGGAATGGTCCCCTATCCCTTGCATCTGGGTATCACCGAGGCCGGGACGGCCCAAGCCGGCTCCATTCGCACCGCGGTGGGCTTGGGGGTGCTCCTCTACGAGGGCATAGGCGACACCATCAGGGTGTCGCTGAGCGGCGATTCTAAGGATGAAGTAGCCGCGGGGTACGAGATTCTCAAGTCCTTGAACCTTCGGCAGAAAGGCGCGGTCCTGGTGGCCTGCCCCAGTTGCGGACGGGCCGACGTTGACGTAATCAAGCTGGCCAACGACGTTGACGCCTTGCTGAAAGGCAGTGACAAGAATGTCAAAGTGGCAGTCATGGGGTGCGAGGTCAATGGCCCCGGCGAAGCCAAGGACGCCGACGTGGGCATAGCGGCGGGAGCTGGCAGAGCAGTAATCTTCCGCAAGGGTGAGAAGGTGCGGGTAGTGCCCGGCGACGAAATGCTTTCGGCCCTCATGGAAGAAGTGGACAAGACCCCCGCGCCGTCATGAGGTTCACCCGGCTAGTCACCAAGACCCTCCGGTCCGACCCGCCCGAAGCTGAGACGGCCAGCCACCGCCTCATGCTCAAGGCGGGTCTGATTCATCAAGTAGCCGCCGGCGTCTACTCCTACTTGCCCTTGGCTTTGCGGTCCCTCCGCAAGATCGAGAACATCATCCGAGAGGAAATGGACGCCGCCGGCGGCCAGGAACTAATGATGCCGGCCCTGCAACCGATGGAGTTGTGGGAGCACACGGGCCGCAAGGCTGCTTTTGGGGATAACCTCTTCTCCCTTGAAGACCGGAGAGGCCGGCCCATGGTCCTAGCGCCGACTCACGAAGAAGTAGTAACCGGCATCGTCCGGGCCAACGTCCAGAGCTACCGGGACTTGCCGGTGATTCTCTACCAGATACAAACCAAGTTCCGCGACGAGCCGCGGCCCCGGGCCGGACTGGTGAGAGTGCGCGAATTCGACATGAAAGACGCCTACAGCTTCGACGCTGACGACACCAGCCTGGAAGGGAGCTATCAGGCCATGGCCCAAGCCTACCGCAACGTTTACCGGCGCTGCGACCTCCCGGTGCTTATGGCTGAGGCGGACAGCGGCGCGATAGGAGGCAAGGACTCCCACGAGTTCATTCTACCCGCTCCCAGCGGAGAGGACACGGTCATCGCCTGCCCGGGCTGCGGTTACACTGCCAACGCAGAGAAAGCGGTCGCCGGTTGCAAAGACCTTCCCGCCGAACCGGAGCAGGTCCTGGATGAAGTTAGTACCCCTGACGTCAAGACCATAGAAGACTTGACCCGGTTCTTGGATGTCCCGCCGGAGAAGACCATCAAAGCCGTATTCTACTCGGCCGATGGGGAGGTGGTGTTTGCGGGAATCCGGGGAGACTTGGCGGTAAACGAGGTCAAGCTGAAGAACGCTTTGCACGCCGATGAGTTGCGGCTGGCCACCGATGAAGAAGTCGGGTCCGCCGGACTGGTGGCCGGTTCTGCGTCAGCTGTAGGACTCACCGGGGTCAAGCGGGTCGCCGACCTGTCCATCACCAAGGGGAACAACTTCATAGTCGGCGCCAATAAGCCCGACACTCACCTGCGGGGCGCCAACTACCCCCGGGATTTCGAGGTCGATATCCTTACCGACATCGCCCTAGCCGAGCCGGGGCTCATGTGTTCGAGATGCGGGCACGGGTTGGAATCGGTGCGGGGGATCGAGGTAGGGCACATCTTCAAGCTGGGGACCTTCTTCAGCGAGAACATGGGAGCCCTCTATTTGGACGGGGAGGGTAAGCAGCAGCCCATAACGATGGGTTGCTACGGCATTGGAGTAGGACGCCTGCTGGCCGCCGCCATCGAGCAAAACCACGATGAGCAGGGGATCGTCTTTCCCGCGCCCTTGGCTCCGTACCAAGCCCACTTGGTGGGGCTGAACCTTTCCAATGAGGACGTCTCCGCCGCCGCCGGCCGGCTCTACCGGGACCTCTGGGACCACGGCGTCGAGACACTCTACGATGATCGCACCGACCAAGCCGCCGGAGTGAAGCTGAATGACGCCGATCTCTTGGGCCTTCCCGTGCGCTTGGTGGTTAGCCCGCGGAACCTAAAGAATGGCGTCTTTGAAGTAAAAAGGCGCCGGGATGGGCAGCCCGACGCCGTCCCTATGGATGAAGCGGTCGACGCGGTACGGCGTCTGCTAACGTAACCGGGCGTAGTATACCGTAGGCCGGGACCCTCTACGGCCGCCGGCGGGGCGCCAGGTGTTGACTGAGGAGGGCTAAGTTCTGCCGCAACTGGGGCGCCATTTCCCCCTCCCGGGAGGATGATAGCAAAAGCAACAAGCGGAGTTGGGCCGCCAAGTCAGCCCCCAACGCCGCCTTGGCGCCCTCCTTGGTATCGTCCCCCACCGGCACTCGAAGGCCGTTTAGAGGCAGCCGGGACCGGGCTTCACCAGCCCAATACTTGTCGAGACTGTCGATAATCACTATGGGGATGTCCTTGGTGATTTCGAAAGCGGCATCCGGAGGGGAGTCCGACGGGCGGAGCACGTCCACCGTCACCTGGGTGACGTCGCTATGGCTGATGTGGAACGTGGCTTGGTTGGGCTGGCTGGTACCGACGCGCCGCCAACTCCAGCCGCCGGGGGTCGCTTGGTCCACACCCGGCTGCACCTCGACCGGGCAAGCGGAGTCCTCGGCCAAGGGCCGGTCTTCCGGGCCGGTCATCAACGGGCCTCCGACTCCAGTTCCCAAGCGGCGTATACCTGCTCCGGCAAGGTAATCGGCCCCACCGCTTCCTCGTACTCCCGCACGTGCTTGTTGGTCAACAAGGCGATGGCCTTAAGCATCTGGGGGCTGACCTTGATCCGGGCCCGCAGGATGGGTTCCCGTTCTTCCATCTGCTCTCCGAAGAACAAGACGGCGGAGTAGAGGCTGCTGAAGATGTGCATGGAATCGCTGTAGAAGGTGATGGGTTCCCCCGCGTATCCCTCCTGCGGTTGGGTGCCGCCGGGGTTGACGTAGTCATCTTCCTGAGGAACTTGGTCCTCAGGCGGGACGTACGGTCGCTGGATGATCGGCATGGGTTGTCTCCTCGTGAGACCGGCGCTCCGGCGCGGCGCTGGGGTCGGAGCGGCATAACAATCGAGCTTGCGCCTCGCTGCCGGCCTCGGTTGATTAACGTCATGTGCAAGTATCTTGTCGCCCGTCCCGGGATAGCGCGAGGGCTGCCCCACGCCGCGTTAATTATACACGGCCTTGAATGACGGGCTTTAGGACGGCGGTCGGCGGAGAGCTTTTCACCCGGAGGTCTTGGAACCGCCGCCTTGGCGCGATAAGTGATAGTGGCCGACGGCAACCGCTTCCCACTCGTGGGTGGTCTTACTTTGCCCGATCAACTCCAGGTCCAACATCACCGCGTAGGACAAGTCCTCTCTGGACGCATTGGAGCGCCCGGTAAGGCCGCTCCGCACTTCTTGAGCCGAGTAGGCAAAGAGGGGGAGTTGGCAACGTTGACACCATTCTTGCAATGCGTTGCCCAACAACTGCAAGGCGGGCACGGGCCAATGGATCCCCGAGGGCAGGCTGTGGACGACGGCGTGCGGGTCCCACTGCTCCACCAAGCGGTCCAACTCCTCGGTCAAGTGGCGCAGGCGGGCCGGAACGCTCATACCGCGCCGCCCCGGTATTCCGATGACGCCGGTCGTCACTTCATAGCCGGGAGAGAACACCGCCCACCCGGTTTCCCCAACCCCGGCGTCCAAGGCTAGAAGCGGTTGCCGGCGGTTTGTATGCGGCATTACGCCGATATAGTGGGGCCAAAGCCGGTCACGTAAGACTCGCTTGCGAAGTTCTCTCTATGCGTAACGTCGCCCGCGGCCCCGGAAGGGAGCGCTCCCAGGATGGTGGATGAGCTTGTCCCGGGGAAAGGAAACGTCGCTTGGAGCTGCCCAAGAGCGGCGTCTTTCTCCCGACAGGGCGGCCCCGGCCTGTAATGGTCCTGCGGTTGGCTCCGGTTGGGCCGGCGGTAAAGGCCGGTGTAGTAGTATGTCCCGCACTGTAGACAAAGCCAGTCGCCTTCGTCGAATACCAGGTCGCCGTGGCATTTAAGACATGCTTTGAAGCGAAACCAGTCCACGCGGCACCTCTGGATAAGATTAACCGAATATATGTTCTATTTCAATATTGCCCTGTCAGCGCCCCTGGGGCGGCGGTTTAACGGATGAGGCCCCAGACGCCGGAGCTGGGGTCAACGGCCGGCCAATGTCCTTGACCTCAGCTCGCTACGATTCCTATAATAGCTTGGCCGGTAATGACGATTTCCATTCATGGCGTCCGCTTCCCACGTCTGTCTTACCGTGAGTAGGTATGGGAGCAACTTCGGGGGTAGTCTGTTGGCCGTACCCGCGTCCCAGTCCGCGTCCCAGTCCGCGTCCCAGTCAATTGAAGAGTTGACCCGAGAGGCACTTGGCCGGCTGCAAGGGTTGGACGAACCCGGAGCGCTGGAGGAGTGGCGGGTCGCTTACTTGGGCCGCCGGGGCCGGTTGACGGTCCTCCTTCGAGGAATCTCCGAGTTGGACTTGGAGGAGCGCCGCAGCGCTGGCGCTGCGGCGAATCAGGCGAAACGGACACTAGAATCCGGATTCGAGCAAAAGCTGCGGGAGATTGCCAAGGCTCGGGAGGCGGCCCAAGACACCCTCGACGTTACCCTGCCCGGCCGGCCTGTCTTGGCGGGGCGCTTGCATCCAACGACCCAGATCGTGAGGGAAATTTGCGGCGCCTTCGCGGCGATGGGCTTCAGCGTGGTCGAAGGCCCCGAGGTGGAGTGGGACCACTATAACTTCGAGATGCTCAACATACCCAAGGGCCACCCGGCCAGGGACATGTGGAACACTCTGTGGATCGACTACCGGAACGAAGCCGGTGAGCAGCCAATGCTCCTCCGTACCCACACCTCGCCGATGCAAGCCAGAATCATGGAAGCCGCCGGTCCGCCAATCCGGGTGGTGGTGCCGGGAAAGTGCTACCGGTATGAAGCGACCGATGCCACCCACGAGTGGCATTTCTACCAGGTTGAAGGCTTGGCGGTGGATGACGGCATCACCTTTGCCGACCTGAAGGGCACGCTGTATGAGTTCGCTAGACGCTTGTTTGGGGAGGACCGCAAGGTGAGGTTCCGGTGCGACTACTTCCCCTTCGTGGAGCCCGGCGTAGACATGTCCATCGACTGCTTCGCTTGCTCGGGCGAGAGGAGCGACTGCCGCATCTGCCGGGGCAGCGGATGGATCGAGATCATGGGCGCCGGAATGGTGCATCCCCGGGTACTGTCCGGCGTGGGCTACGATCCGGAGAAGTATACCGGCTTCGCGTTTGGGCTGGGGCCGGAGCGCATCGCAATGCTAAAGTACGGCATCGACGACATCAGGTTGTTCTACTCCAATGACCTAAGGTTTTTGCGTCAGTTCTGAGGCGGCCGGGAATCGCCCGCCGGGCCCGGTTAGCATCGTGCTAAAGCGCCATTGCATGACCCATTGCGTGACAATGTATGAAAGTACCGCTTAGTTGGCTGCAAGACTATGTCGACGTTGACCTCCCCGCCGTAGAGCTGGCCCATCGATTGACGATGGCCGGAGTGGAGGTGGGTGAAGTGGTCCGACTCGGCGGTTGGAATGATTGTGTGGTGGGCTTGGTGGAAAACGTCCGGCCTCACCCCCAAGCCGACCGCTTGTCCCTGTGCCGAGTGAACACGGGCACCGGCGAGTTGGAAGTGGTGTGCGGGGCGCCCAACGTAGCCGCCGGACAAAAAGTTTGTTTCGCCGGCGTCGGCGCCCAGCTGTTCAACGCCCACTCCGGTAAGCGCGAGGCGGTCAAGGCGGCGCGTATTCGCGGCGTGGTGTCGGAGGGAATGATTTGCTCCGAGTTGGAGTTGGGCTTGGGTGAAGATCACACCGGTATAATCGTCCTCCCAGGCGACGCCCCTTTGGGCGTCCCTCTGGACAGTTACTTGGGGGACACGGTCCTAGACTTGGAGCTTACCCCCAACCGGCTGGACTGTTTATCCATGTTGGGGGTTGCCCGCGAGGTGGCGGCCTTGACGGGCGGCAAAGTGCGCGAGCCGGAAGTTGCTTACCCCGAGAGCGGCCCCGACATATCCGGCCAAGTGTCTATCAGCATTGCCGATCCTGACCTGTGCCGCCGCTATACCGCCAGTCTAATAAACGGCGTCGGCGTCGGACCCTCGCCCCAGTGGTTGCAGGAGCGGCTGACGAGGGCGGGATTGCGCCCAATCAACAACGTGGTGGACGTTACCAACTACGTCATGTTGGAGTACAACCAGCCCCTCCACGCCTTCGATCTCGACAAGCTCAAGGACAAGACCATCATCGTCCGCCGCGCCGCCCCCGGTGAAACCCTGGTTACCTTGGACGGCGTCGAACGCCGGTTGAGCAGCCGGAACCTGGTTATCGCCGACAGCCGCGACCCCATCGGAATCGGCGGGGTAATAGGCGGCGCCAACAGCGAAATCGGACCGGATACGTCCAGCGTGCTCCTTGAATCGGCCTCGTTCGACGGCTATAACAACCGGGAGACGGCCCAGGCACTTGGACTGCGCACCGAAGCCACTCTGAGGTTCGAGAAAGGCTTGCGGCCGGAGCTGGCGCCTATCGCCATCCGCCGGGCCACCCAGTTGATTCAACAAGTCGCGGGAGGCAGCGCAGCGCCGGGGATCGTTGACGTTTTTCCCGGCCGGCGGGACCTTCCCGACACGTTGCTCTTGACGTCCGCCCGCTTGAAAAAAGTGCTGGGAATGGACGTCCCGTTGGACACGGTGAAGCGAGTGTTGACCTCTTTGGGGTTCCGGATCAACCACGGCGGCGGCGATGCGGTTGAGGTCACGGTCCCCTATTGGCGAAATGACATTAGCATCGAGGATGACTTGGTGGAGGAAGTGGTGCGTATAATCGGCTACGATTCGGTACCCGTCACCATGCTCTCCACCCCAATACCCTACCAACAGCAAGACCCCAACAGGCGGCTGGTAGAAACGGTCAAGGACTCGTTGGCGGCCGGTGGTATGCAAGAGGTCATTAGCTACCCGTTCATTAGCTTGGAGGACCTGGAGAAGGCGCGACATCAGGACAACGGGTACCGGCCTCTCCGGGTGGCCAACGCTATGAATACGACTACTGAGTTTCTTCGCCCCACGCTGAGGCCAAGCCTGTTGGGCACCTTAGCCGCGGGCCGGGGCCATAGCGAAGGCCCGGTACGCTTGTTCGAGTTGGGGCGGACATTCAGGCCGCGACCCAACGACCTTCCCGACGAGCGCGAGATGGTATCCGGTGTTTTGGCGGGGCAGCGGTGGCGGTCTTCGTGGCTGCAAGCCGGTCAACCCATCGACTTCTACGACGCCAAGGGCATCTTGGATGATCTGCTTGAACGCTTGGGGGTGGCCGCCGACTACAAACCGGCCGACGACCCGTATTTTCGCCCGGGGACGTGCGCCGAGGTCAAGTCCGGAAGCGAGCCCCTTGGCGTAATAGGTGAGGTCAACCCGGATGTCGCCAAGGAGTTCGACCTGGAAACCGGGCCGGTGATGTACTTCGAGTTGGGGATCGACTCATTGCTTCGGGCCCTTCCCTCGGATGGAAAGCAGTTCGCCGCCATCTCCCGGTTCCCGGCCGCCTCCCGAGACTTGGCCTTGGTTGTCCCTTCCAACACTCCGGCCGCCCGGGTCCAAGGTATCATCACGCGACACCGGTTGGTGGACCGGGTGGACTTGTTCGATATCTATACCGGAGATAAAATCCCTCCCGGTACCAAGTCTCTGGCCTTCCACGTGTACTTCCAAGCTCAGGACCGCACGTTGACCGCAGAAGAAGTGAACCGGTCGTTGCAGGGCCTGCTGCGCACCTTGGAGCGGGAAGTACAAGCATCCCTGAGGAGCTAACGTGACAGTAGCAAAGTCCACACGAAGCCACTCGACCGCCGGACTCGGGGGGGCTGATCACGGCCATCGCCACGTGGAGCAGGACATGCTCAGCGTGGAAGAGGCTTACGCCCGGATCATGGCCGGCTTCGCTCCTCTGGGCGCCGCGGAATTGCCTCTCTTGGATGCGTTGGGCCGCGTTCTGGCCGTGGACGTGGATTCTCCCTTGGACCTGCCTCCGGTATCCAACTCCGGTATGGATGGTTACGCGGTGCGGCGAGAGGACATCCGCGGCTCCTCCCCTGAGTCCCCTCGCCGGCTGAAGGTCGTTGGCTTGGCGGCCGCCGGTCATTTGTACTCGGGGAGGGTCGATACGGGGACCGCCGTCCGGATAATGACCGGCGCCGGTATTCCAGAGGGGGCCGATACGGTGGTGCCCTTCGAGGAAACCGATGAGGTGCAACGCAGGGAGTCGAGACAGCCCTTGGAAGAGGTGGCGGTCCTGGCCGACCTGCCTCTCGGTAGTAACGTCCGCTCCGCTGGTGAGGACGTGTACCGGGGCCAGTTGGTCTTGGAGTCCGGAACAGTGCTGCGCCCGGCCGAGGTGGGAGTCCTGGCTTCTTTGGGCATGGAAAAGGTGCCGGTTGTTCGCAGCCCGGTGGTGGCGGTTCTGGCCACCGGCGACGAGTTGGTTGGCCTCGACGGCGTACCGGACGGCGGGAAGATCTACGACAGCAACAGCTTTAGCGTCGCCGCCATGGTCCTGGCCAACGGCGGCGTTCCCAAGCTCCTCGGCATCGCCGGGGACAACCTCGACGACCTGCATCTAAAGCTGGAATCGGCCCTTGGGTCGGACCTTATCATCACGTCCGCCGGTGTTTCCAAGGGTGACTACGACATCGTAAAAGACGTACTGACTCAAAGGGGGGATATGAACTTTTGGTCGGTGCGTATGCGGCCGGCCAAACCCCTGGCTTTCGGCCACCTGAATAATGAAGAGGGTGACCCGATTCCGCTCTTGGGACTGCCGGGCAACCCGGTCAGCGCCATGGTGGCTTTCGAGATGTTTGCCCGCCCGGCCATCCGGGCGATGCTGGGTTTGCCCCGGCTGCCCCGCCCCACGGTGGAGGGGGTGCTCACCGGGCCTATTTACAATGGCGACGGTCGCCGCGTCTACGCTAGGGTGCAAGTAAAGCGGCGGAACGGCACCTATTACGCAAGTCCCACCGGCCCCCAGGGTTCCAATATTCTAACTTCCATGTCCAAGGCCAATGGGCTTGCGGTGTGCCCGGAGAACCTGCCCTGGAAGATGGCCGGCGACAGGGTCCGAATAATCATGTTCGACTGGAACGAAGAGGTTGACTTATGACCACTACTTCTCCAAAGACGCCCCAACAGCCCGAAAGTCCGCTGGCCTTCCGAATAAGTTTTGACCGCTTGTCCGAGCTAAAGCGGTCCGCGCTGGCTATGGTGGCGGAGCGGCGGCCCGAGTCCTCCCCGTCACGGCAGCGGCCGGACCACGAATTGACTAGTCCTCAGGAGCTAATCGACGAGATCGCCAAATATTCGGGTAACCAAGACGATTACATACGGACCGAAATGCCGGTGCAAGAGATCGTTTTTCGGGTGTTGTTGGCTAGAGGCAACAAGCCCACGCCCCTAAGCGATTTGCACTACGAATTGACGGAACGGTGGGCGACCCCGGTTCGTCCCATAATCCTTTCCGAAGCGGCCTTGGCCCGGATACTCGACGCCGATACCTATTACGGGTTCTCCAGCGTGGGTCGCGGCGGCGGGAAGTAGACGGGAAATAAATAGAAAGGGCGCGTTGTACGCGCCCCTGCTGAACTCAGTCCGCCCCCCGGAATTACGCCGGCGCTTCCTGGTGGTCCTTCAAGCCGTTTCTTGTTCCCGTTTCTTGTTCTAGGGATATCTCCACGAGTTTTGCGAAGGCTGCTTGGTCCCGCACGGCCAGGTCGGCGAGCATCTTCCGGTCCAACTCCACGCCGGCCTTGCTGAGCCCGTGGATGAACCGGCTGTAGGTAGTCCCGGATTGGCGGCAAGCGGCCCCGATGCGGACGATCCACAAACGACGAAAGTCGCCT
This sequence comes from Dehalococcoidia bacterium, assembly GCA_965197665.1. Lineage (GTDB taxonomy): Bacteria > Chloroflexota > Dehalococcoidia > Lucifugimonadales > UBA3495 > CBDANO01. Next base: position 483,980 of record CBDANO010000004.1, on the reverse strand, counting down.
TTCCGTTGCCTCCGGTGCCGGTAGGCGTGGTCCCAAGCGTGGATCAGGGCCTCTTTGGCCCACTTGTAGTTACGGTGTGAGGACCCTTGAAAGCCTCTGGCCGCCAGCATCACCTTCTTGTGTCGGCGATGTTTGGTGACGCCGCGTTTTACTCTAGGCAAGGCTATATCTCCGGCAGTATTCGAAATCCCGACTCGGACTCAACGATTAGGAAAGCCTTGGCTGGGGCTAGCCGTAAGGAAGCAAGCGTTTCATCCGATCGACGGCGGTAGGGTCCAAGAGAAGCTTCTGGGCATACTTGCGGGTTATCTTGTTGGGTTTCTTACGTCTGAGATGGCTGCTCATTCGCTTGCGGCGCATCAGCTTTCCCGAGCCGGTAACGTGGATGCGCGCTTTGGCGCCTTTGTGTGTCTTAAGTTTTGGCATCGGCTAAATCTTCGACCTTCTGTTCCGCCTTCTGATCGGTCTTCTCGCTGCGCTGCAAAGAGGGGATGAGGATCATCGACAGGGCTCTCCCCTCCATGACCGGTGCCCTTTCTAGGCGGACTTCATCGCGTAATTCGTCGGCCACACGCTTCAGCACCGACAAGCCCAGCTGCTGGTGGGCGGCTTCCCGGCCTCGGAACCGCACCGTAAGCTTGACTTTTGAGCCGTCCTGGATTAGTTCCCTGACTTTGCGGGTCTTGGACGCTAGGTCGTGGCTGCCGATGTTGGGGCGGAACCGGACTTCGCGGAGGTCGGTGCTCTTTTGCCCTTTCTTGGACTCTCGTTCTTTCTTGGAGGAAAGGTAGCGCAGTTTTCCGTAGTCTAGCAGGCGGCACACCGGAGGGTCCGAGTTGGGAGCTACTTCCACTAGGTCGGTATCCGACGCCCTCGCTAATTGCAGCGCTCGCCCGACGGCCATCACCCCCAGTTGCTCGCCGTCTTCGCCGATCACCCGCACTTGGGGAGACGTGATCCGCTCGTTTACCCGATATTGCCTAGCTATACTCGTCTACCTCCGATTAATTCTTGATGAAATCCAAAGGCATTTGGTGGTTCACTCTACCACACGGCCTGCCCAGCGTCAATCAATAAGAAGCTCGCGGCGCCCCGGATTTTTGCGCCGTTGTCCAAGGTGGAGCGGAGCAAGAGACCGCTTATAAACAACCCGACATAAACAACCCGACGTGCAGGTTTGCCGGGTTGGAAAAGGGATTGCTAATGCAACAGCGTTGTCCCTCGATGTAGCCCGGCTTCTGCCGCGGAATTAGGTCGTGATAGGCCGGCCCATCACGACCTATCTTACCGGGGTGGGCCAACCCTTACGTTAAGCCTGGACAGGCGATCAAAAACCCGCACATGAGTTAGTTGAGGCGGCTTTGACCACCAGCCCTAGCCGAAGCGTCGAAGCAGTTGGTACATAGCCTCGCAGCCGAAGGACAACGCTTGGGTTGGAATTCGTTCGTTGGGGCCGTGGATAGTCTGAGAAAAGTTGAAATCCGGCGGTAATGACATAGGCAGGAACCCGTAGCTTTGGATTCCCAGCCTGGCAAGAAACCTCCCGTCCGTGGCGCCGGGCAGCAACATAGGGACCGGAATGCCCTCGGGGTCGGCGTGGCGCAAAACTTCCGCCAAGGTCCCGAACAGCCCCATATCCGGACTCGACGGTACGGGGTCGTGGTGTACCACCTCCAATTCTATGTCCTCGCCAACGACGGCTTTGACCTCGGACATCAAATCGTCCGGCGTATAACCGGGCAGTATCCGCCCATCTAGCCCCAACAAGATTTCGCTGGGCGCGACGTTTATTTGGTCGCCGCCCCGCAACATGGTCGGATTGGCGGTGTTGCGCAGCAGTTGCCCGAACAGCAATCCCTGGGAGCCCATGGCCTTGAGGGCCAAACCGGTGGTTGACGGGCGGAGTAATAGGCGGAAGAGGCCGTTCAATGGGAAAGACAAGCTGGAGCTGACGGACTGGAACATTTCCTTGGCCACGGGGGTTACGTGGACCGGTAACGGGCGACGCTCCAAACGCCCCAGAACCCGGGCCAGCATGGCGGTCGCTCCATCCCGGGCTCGTAGAGAACCGTGGCCTGCCGCGCCTCTTATTGTGGCCCGCAGGACGCAAATCTGCTTCTCCGCCACCATGATGGGGTAGAACCGCCGCCGGGCTATGGGAAAGCTAAAGCCGCCAAATTCGCCGACGGCGTACCGAATGCCCGCAAACAACTCTTTGTGGTTCTCCACCAGGTACTTGGTACCGACCTCTCCTCCGGCTTCTTCGTCGCTTACCAACGCTAGGACAACGTCGCCGGGCGGAGAGACCTTTTCTCTTTTCAATCTCAGTAATGCCGACAGCATCATGACGATGCCGCCCTTCATATCCAGAGCGCCGCGCCCCCAAACGTATCCATCCACCTGCTTCCCTTCGAAGGGTGGGTGAACCCAGTCCCCCCCGCCCGCCGGCACTACGTCTACGTGCCCGTGGAGCAACAGGGGCGGCGCTTCACCACGGCCTTCCAACCTGGTGACAAGGTTGGGCCGGTCTGGGGAGCGGCCCAACGTCACCGATTCTAACCCGGCGCGGTCCAGCAGGGCGCGAAGGTATTCTATGCAGTCTTTCTCATTGCCCGGGGGATTGGTAGTGTCGAAGCTGATCAGCGTTTGCAGCAACTCCACCGGTCCCCGGGACAGGTCAGCCGTTGGAAGGGAATGAGGCGGCGCCACCATCGATACTCCAGTATCCATCTCCCAGCGAGTAATGGGTGTTTCTATAGTCCCTCCTCCCAGGGGAGAAGACACTTTTCAACACCATCCAGAGGATAGCAGCCTGTTTGACACCGCGCCACGGTCGTAGTTGCATCGGCAATCCATTTTCCAACCCGGCGCGCCGGGTTGATTATGAGCGGCCCATCGCTGCGTTCCGCCTTAGACGCGGGCGCAAAAATCCGGGGCGCACCCCCCGTTCCAGGCCTGGGGCCGGCCTCGGTTCTCGATGGGACTTCCGTGGACTGGGGAAGCGGTGGGGAAGTGACGTCGGAGAGGGCTAACCCGAAAGCAATGTATGGCAGTGGATAAGAAAAAGGGCGCCTTACCGGCGGGAGTTACTCCTTCGAGTCGAAGTCTCTATCGAGTTGGCCCAAGAACTCCTCGATGTTCTGAGACAGGGGCGGAGTCGGCGCGATATCGTCCTGCTGCTCCTTGTCGTACCGCTCTTCCAATCGCTGCAGCAGGGACGCTACTTCGGAGGTTTCCCCCACGACGTTTTGCAGCGATTCGTATTGCTCTTGACCCCTTTGCCGGTCCATCAATCTCTTGGGCAACTGGTACAGGCTGCACAGAATCTCCATCAACCTGGCGGTCCCGGTGAAGTCTTCGTCCACCTGGAAGTACTGGGGCAAGTGCACGACGAAGGTGCGGGTCTCAACCCCCATTTGCCCCGCTTGGAGGGAGATCAAGTAAGTAATAGTGGTCGGCCCTTCGTAATTGCTGGCGCGGACCCGGACCATGCGGTATTCTTCATCACTGTCCGGCTCGCCGCCGCCGGATACCAGCAACGGCCTGGTGTGGGGCACCATGTCGTACATAGCGCCGATCAATGAATACCGCTTGACGCCAAAGAACTTGAGGACTTCCAGGACCGACTCCGTGTAGTCTTCTCCGTAGGCGTGAGGTTCCAGAAGGTGAATGAGCAAGAGATCGGAAGCCTCTTCCCGCGAGGCATACCGGATAATGGTGTTGGGTATCGAGAACTCCCGCTTTCCGTGGTTCAAGTAGGAACGAGGACGGTAACGAGTAAAGTCATAGAAGCGGCCCGGCCGGACCAAGCGGCCCAGTTCTTGGGCCCGCAAGTGCCGCTCCACCCGGCTCAGGCTTAGGGTGCCTACGTTGCCCACGTCGATCCAAGGCCTTAGCACCGCTAGGACGTGAGGGTTTTTTAATTCCGGTACTGGCTCGTCCAGCTCGAATTCACCTACTCGCATAAATACAGTTTGACATTCACCCTAGCCATTTACAAGCATTGGCGCGTGCGGAGAAACGTGATTTTAGCGTAGACGGACGCCTTCCACAGTTATCAATCCGATTGAGGGCTTGGCCCGTAATGATATATCGCACGGCAGGATTTTGATATGATATCGGTGACTCGCCTAACTCCGGATTGGGGATAGCAAACCCCGTGTGCAAGTTTCTTATCGCCCGTCCAGACCCAACGCAAGGGCTGCCCCACCCCAGAAAGAAGGAGAGTGGTTGGCCCGCCGCGGCGGGCCAACCACTCTCTATTTCTCTCGTTGCAAACAGGTCTTATCGGATGAAGACGTTGTTGTGCCGGCAATCCAATCCGCAGCCAAAAAACTTGCGCGTCGGGTTGATTAGCTTCCCCTGCATGAGTGTGTTACGCCGCCCTGGTTCGGACAGGGTGTACCCACCTCCTCCGGCAGGCGTTGCGCGGCACTTCGATTCAGAGCGCCCGAAAGGGAACGTCCGGCGCTCGATGCTGCATAGTTTAGTCTGCGCGGGATTGGGACTCTAGGCGACCATGTTGCCCGCCAAGGTTTTTATCCTGCTATGCGCTATAGGCTGGCTGGCGGCCTGCGGCGCTCCCGCCACTGCTACTCTTTCCCCTACCGATACTCCGGAACCGGCAACGCCGACTATTCTCCCCACCGATACTCTGGCGCCGTCGACCGCGACTGCACCTCCCGTCAATACCCCGGCGCCGGATACTTCTCCGGATACTTCTATAGAAGTTCCTCTTTGGCGGTACGTCAACAGCGGTTGGGTCTCCCCCTATGGAGCGGTCCAAACGGCAGCGTTTGCTCAAGAGTTGCGGGCTTTCGTAATCACCACCCAAAGCGAATTGGACCGGTTCGAGGGGGGCTTCGACATGAAGCGTTCCATGGGGACGTCGACCAGCTTGGAGAGGGCCAATTTCTCCAAGTCCGTCTTACTTGCCGTCTACTACCTGTGGCGGCCCCTCCAAGGCGATCCGCTATCGGTCGTCGGCTTCTCTCTGGAGGGCAACCGGGCCGATGTCTTGCTGGAATTAGAGGAGGCGGCCCAAGGCAAGGAATACCCCTATCTGTTTGCCCCAATGATTATGGTGGCCGTTGACCGGTCCCAATTTCCTCCGGGGGAACCGGTGGACTTCGTGTTCTACCTAAACGACGAGCTCTTGGCCCGGGTTATGGCCACCGTCGAGTGACCCGGACCCGTAGATCAGCACTCACCGGTCCTCGTTAGCTGCCCTTCCCGCCAGGCTACCGCGCCGCCGCTGATGGTGAGGTGCGTGTCCAACCGCAATTTACCCTCGGCGTTGTGGCCGGACATGTCGTGCCAGACGAAGCGGCCTTCGCGCAGGTCGAACACCGCGGCGTCGCCGGCCATTCCGGGGGCCAAAGAACCCAAAGAGTCCTGCAACCCCAGCACTTCCGCCGGGCGGCTGGTCGCCGCCGCCACCGCGTCTTTCAGAGGGAGGCCCATAGCGTGGAACTGGCTGACTAGGTCGTTCATCAAATAGACGGTCCGCCCCGGAGGCGGAATATGTACGTCGCTGCTGATGACGTGGGGCGGAAAGCCCTGTTCCATCGCCGCCTTGACTACCGACAAATCGCAGTTAACGCCGCCGTGGGCCACATCCATCACCACTCCCCGGTCCGCGGCGGCTCGGACCTCGGGACGGACCTTGCCCCGTTCATCCAGGATGTGTTCAGGGTCGCCGTTGAAAGCGTGGGTGCAGATGTCGCCCGGCCCCAAGTATTCGAGGACCTCGGGCAAAGGTATGGGTGTGGAGGCTACGTGGACCATCAAGCGGCTTCCCGACTGGTCGACGGCGGCCCTTGCCGCTTTCATGGCGGCGTGGGCGTTCCAATAGGCCACGGCGTTCAAGTGCATCCGCACTTTGACGCCGAAGCAAAAACCCGGATTGTTCTTTATAGCGTCCGCCGTCTGGTCAACGTCTATGACCCGCATGTCGTGCAAACCGCCGCCGACCAATCGGTTGAGGGCCAGACCGACGCCTCCAATGTGCAAGAAAGCCAACAGCCTGGTCCGGTGGGCCGGAAACACATAGTCGCGCATCGCCATGTAGTTTTGGACCCCGGCGCTGCCGGCGTCCACGGCGGTGGTCGTCCCGGCCGATAGACACTTTTCGTCGGCGTGTACCGCGATGGTATTGCCCCCGTGGTAGAAGTGCCCGTGAATGTCTATGAGACCGGGAGTAACCAATTTACCGGAAACATCAACTGACGCCTTTGCCAAAGCCGGATCGATGCTTTCCGCCACTTGGGCGACCAAGCCATCCTTGAAGGCAACGTCCCGGCGGTCGTGTATGTCTTGACCCGGGTCTAGTAACGTACCTCCATTTAATACCAGGTCGTAGGAAGGCGATAGGGTCGTCATCAGTTTCTCCTTTTTACCTGCCGAAGAGGGGCGTTTGGGGAGCGCGGCCTCAGGCCAGAAGACCCTTCGTTCCCGCTTGGGAAAACGTGGGGACGGGGCCGCCTAGCGGTAGGGAACACGGGCCGTATGAAGACAAGGAGCTTAAGGGTTGGCCTCACCCGGTTCGGTGTAGTCCAAGCGGCGCAGCCTGGGATAAACCAATTCTTTAGGGCTTTCCAGGTCTTCGTCGGAGATGTCGGGAGAATCGGGCACCCGGCGGGAACCCCATTTCTCGAAGGCTTGCCGCACGATCATCGACACCACCTGCGGCGAGCGCCCTTCCAATCGGCCCAACTGATAGGCGAGGGTCACCGCCAGCTGATTCCTCGTGATCTGGTCGAAAGCATCAGGGTCGGTCAGGTCTTCGGGAATGCCGCCGCATTGCTCCAAGAAATCGTCCAAGACTTGGCCGATGACATCGGGCATACCGTCCAGTTGAATCTCGGTCATATACCCGGTCAGCCTGTCGGAAAGCTCAACTATGCCGTCGTCAGGCAGCACTTGGCCGTAGAGGTCCGGGGGTTCCGCCCCCGCTTGATCACCGGTCATCAACGTCCATCCCCCGGTTTCGAAGTGCGAACGCCAACCGCCGCGCCGATATTTTAACACGGGGTGCTTTCGACGCAGCGGGCGTGACCGTCGGAGTTACCGGCGGGTCCGTCGCCGGGCCGCGGCGTGGGGCTACAAGAGAGGCTTGAGGTACCGTGAGAGGGCAGGTGCGCCTTCTATTCTTCCTCTTCAGGTTCCGGTTCAGGTTCCGGTTGCGCGTCCCTTTGTTCGAGGGAGAAGGCGGAACGAGAAAGAATCGCGGCGGCCCTTTCCCGCCTAGGGGGCTTTTGGCGCGGCATGTCTAGGAGCGCTTGCTTCAACTCGGCCAAGCCCTGAGAATCGAAGGTGCCAACGTCGGCGACTAGGCCGTTGACCCCGGTGTTGCGGAGGGCTTCCAGTTCCTTGGCCGCCGGTGTCTGCGATATGTCCAGAAGAATGTATTTCCCCACTCGGGAGCTGATCCGGGCCAAGGCCAGCAAGTCTTCAAGGGTCCAAGCTCCGGAAACGTCGAAGCCGGACAGCAACAAGACGTCAACCGGCAGGGTGTCCACCGCCCGCAGTTGCTCAGAGTCGATGTCCCTGTCTAGGCACAAGACCCGGGCCATTTCCTCGGACGTTACCGCGGCCAACGGAGTGCCGGCTAAAGAAAAGGCCAGCAGGTCGCATCCTTCCTCTTCCAGTCCTTGAGCGTCTTCTTGGCTCAGGGCCGGTGCTCTGACCCCCCATGAAGCGCCGTCCTTGAGGGCTTGAGCGGATTCCTTAGCCGCCGCATTGATTGCGCCGCTAATCAAGACCGCGTCCGGTTCCAAGTCCGCAAGGGCGCTCACTCCTTCCGAGTCGGCCCCTGAAACCTGGCCTACCAGGGCCATTCCCGGAGTCTTTCGTCCCCGGGGCGCCCTGAATCCCATCGGGGGCGGAGCGCCCTCAGTTATTTGTTCCAACCGGTCTAAAAATTTGCTCATGGACTCCTTCTCACGTATTTACTAGCGTTCCAGTTCCGTCATAGAGAGGCCGCGCCGCCTCTCCCCCTAAAGAGGGGAATTCGTGGTCCACTCGTTGGGTTGGATGACAATGACCCGTCGGGGTCTTGGCTCTTGGTACGGAGGCCGGGGCTGGTAACAAAGCTCGCCTAGACCTTGGCGGGTGTCGGGTCGGGCACCGGCCTGTTTTCCTCACGCAACCATTGGACTGAGGAAGCCACCAGGTCACGGATGCCCGCAAATGCTTTCTCCGGCGTATCGTCCAAGTGACTGAGCAACTCGAACTCCTCACACGCCCCGACGTATTCCTGGTCCTCCTCAGACCAGAAGACCCGATAGGTGTATCGGTCTGAAATCTCAGCCATCAAGCTCCTCCAGTTTGTCGATTGCTTTGAGTACCTGCCGAACCTGGTAGACCTTCGCCATGCCCCTGTGGGACTGGATGTTGACCACAGGCTGGCCCTGCCAGGGCGTCTGGTATATCAGGTGGCTGCCCCTCTGCCGGGGTTCCCCGAAGTACCAGTCGCAGACTTTACGAAGGTCGTTGAAGCGGACGTTGCGGGGGTTCTGTCTTATTTGCTCTGCCGCCCTGTCCATATCATCATCATGCCACGGCCTGCTACCGTGTCAAGAGTTACTGCGGGGGTTTTCGTCTGATTCCCCAGGCCCGCCTCGCAGGTTACCCTTCGCCGTCGACCTCGAAACGGACGGTCATTCGAGGATGCTCTGCTTTCAGAAACCTCTGCATGACGTCCACAAGCTGCCAGTTATCCCCTCGACTGTTGCCAGGATAGTCTACCTCCCAATCGTTGTGACATAACGGGCACTGCTTCGGGACCTCGGTTCTCGCAATGGGTAGAACAGCTTCTCTCCCGCAATGCGAGTACTTCAGCCGGAGAGCCTTGGTGTCGCTCAGATCAAAGACAATCCTCGTTTCCTTTACCACGATCATGAAACCTCTCTTTTAGGATGCTTCCATCCTAACATCACCGCCCTGGCCCAGCGTCAGTTTTGCACTTCCCTCCATCCAAACCCATAGCTTGCGTTGCTGCTGTGGGAAGCGTAACGTATAATCGGCTTCACAAATAGCCTCAACAGCCGTGAAACGGCCCTGAAACCACCATGTTGCTTGCCATCGACATCGGTAACAGTATGCTCACCCTGGGAGTGTTCGACGGGGAACGGCTGACCACCACTTTGCGGATTGCCACCGACACTCGCAGGTTGGCCGATGAGTACGGTTTGTTGATCACCAACCTGCTAAACCTCAATGGAGTGGACCCGGCCGGTATCGATCGCGTCAGCATGTGCAGCGTGGTACCGCCGTTGACTCCCATCCTCGACCAAGTGTGCCGCGTCTTCTTTGGCGCCAAGCCCTTGTGGGTCTCGGCCGGCGTGCGCACCGGGCTTCGTATTCAATACGATAACCCGCGGGACGTCGGCTCCGACCGGATAGTGGACGCGGTGGCCGCCATCGAGTTGTACGGCGCACCGGTAATCGTCGTGGACTTTGGCACCGCCACCGTTTTCGACGCAATCTCGAAAGAGGGCGTGTACTTGGGCGGCGCCATCGCTCCCGGGGTTCAGGTGGCCGCCGAAGCCCTGTTCCTCAACACTTCCCAACTGCGCCGTGTGGAACTTGTTGCCCCCAAATCGGCCATCGGCCAGAACACGTCTTTGGCCCTCCAGTCGGGGCTGGTCTTCGGGTACGCCGGATTGGTGGAAGGGATAGTAGCGCGGTTCAAGCAAGAGTTGGGCCAACACTCCAAGGTGGTCGGGACCGGGGGCTTGGCCGACATCATATCCCAGGAATCGCGGATCTTCGACCACATTAACCCTGACTTGACTCTCATCGGCCTGCGGCTGATTCATGAAATGAAACAGCAACCGGCGGTGTCATCCTTGCAGCCGGACGCCAAGGGGCGTTAGCCCCTGACCAAATGCGATTCGTCCAATCCCAGCGATCAAACGCGAGGCCGGGCGTAACGGGGCCAACCTTGGGCAGGTTGCCATTGTTAGGCAGAGATGAGCCCGCCTCTTCCTGCGGGTAACCCCGGGGTCCCGACCGGGCGTTTGACCAAAGGCCTGACCGAGCCCACTCGGCCCTAGGGGAAATTGTGGCCGGACCGCTATCGAACAAACACATAGTCCTCGGAGTAACCGGCAGCATCGCTTGCTATAAAGCCTTGGACTTGGCAAGCAAGATGACCCAGGCCGGCGCGTTGGTGGATACGATAATGAGCTACGGGGCCACCAAGTTCGTAACGCCCCTGGCCTTCCGCGCTATTACTCACCGGGAGGTGGTGACCGACGGCTTCGACAGCAACTCGGAGTTCGGCAGCGAGCACGTGGCTCTGGCCCAGCGGGCCGACCTGGTAGTAATTGCGCCCGCCACCGTCCATTGCATCGCCAAGCTGGCCCTTGGCTTGGCCGACGACGCCCTCACAACCACGGTGATTGCGACCAAGGCGCCGGTCTTGGCGGCCCCGGCCATGGACGGCAACATGTACGACCACCCGGCCACTCAGGAGAACCTGGCCAAGCTCAGGGACAGGGGAGTGGTCATCGCCGGGCCCGCCTCCGGTAGGCTTTCGTCGGGACTGACGGGCATGGGGCGGCTTCTGGAGACGCCCGAGCTAATCGGCCACGCCGCCGCGACGCTGGGAATAGGGGGAGACTTGGCCGGCCGGACCATCGTGGTTAGCGCCGGCGGGACCATGGAGGCCATCGACCCGGTCCGGGTGATCACAAACCACTCCTCGGGGAAAATGGGCTACGCTTTGGCCGAGGCCGCCCGGGACCGGGGCGCGGCCGTCGTTCTGGTCACAGCCGCGGCCGGACTGGCGGACCCGGCCCTAATAAACACGATAAGGGTAAGAACGGCTCAGGAAATGTGCGATGCCGTGTTGCGGCAGGTCCAACATGCAGACGCACTAATCATGGCCGCCGCCGTGGCCGACTACCGCCCCGTCGCCCCGTCGGACCGGAAGATCAAGAAGTCCGGCGACGGTCTATCCGTCGATTTAACCAAGACCGTGGATATTCTGGAAGCGGCAACGGGCAGCTTCGTCAAGGTTGGGTTTTCCGCGGAGAGCGGGGACCTGTTGCCGAACGCCAAGTCAAAGGTGCGGAGCAAGGGCCTGGACTTGATAGCGGCCAATGACATTACCGCCGCCGACAGCGGTTTTGGCGTCGACACCAACAGAGTGGTCCTGATCGACAGAGACCTGGGGATAGAGGAGTTGCCCCTGCTGACCAAATATGAGGTAGGCCATCGGATATTGGACCGGGTCTTGACTCTCTTCCGGCACTAGCCTCAATTTCTTGGTCTTGAATGGGCGAGAACCACTCGGGCCTGCTCCGGTATTAGCCGGAAACGGCCTCCTTGAACTTGCTGATGGCCTCGATGTGTTGCCCCGGCCCCTCCAGACCTACGCCCATCGTGTTGACTGTCACGTGACTAGCGCCAGCCCTCTTCCAGGCTTCGGCTGACTTTTGCCATTCGTCAGGGTCTTTCTGGTCGGCCAAGCTGATGCGCCCCTCGACGCCTACTTCCTTGGGGTCGCGCCCGGCCTGCTTGGCATATTCCCACATCTGCCCCATGCGTTCTTGTCCGGCGCCGTCGGGTTCAAACGACGGGAACCAGCCGTCGCCGATGCGGGCCAAGCGGCGGACTACCGCCTCGGCCCCGCCGCCAAACCAGACGGGAATCGGCCTCTGCACCGGCAAGGGATTGATTCCGGCGTCGGTGACTTGATGGTAGCGGCCTTGGAAGGTCACCACGTCGTCGGTCCAAAGGGTGCGCATAAGCTCGATTTGCTCCTCACAGCGGCGTCCCCGGTTCCGGAAGCTCTCCCCCAGAGCTTCGTACTCTACGGCGTTCCAGCCTACGCCGATCCCCAGGCGAAGCCTGCCGCCGCTCAAGACATCCACCTCGGCGGCTTGCTTGGCTACCAGAGCCGTCTGGCGTTGGCCCAAAATCAGGACCCCGGTGGTCAACTCGACCTTCTCGGTGAACCCGGCCAGGTAACCGAACATTACGAAGACCTCATGGAACATGTCGACGTGGCTATAGGGCCACTCCCATTTATCTCGTTTGCTGGCGTCGGCCCCCAGCACGTGGTCGAAGGCCAGCAAGTGATCGTAGCCCAGGGACTCGGTAGCTTGAGCAAAATCTCGTACTCCCGCCGGGTCCGCGCCGATTTCAAGCTGCGGGAAAATCGCGCCAACTCGCATGTTCCTTCCTCCTTTGGGTGGGATATTGGGCCGCGGTAACGGCCTATGAAGCCCAGTCTTGCTATCTTCTTGCCGGTCAACTCGACGAGAGGCCGCCTCGGCCAGTATCCAGGGTTTCGGCGAGACCGTCAACCTGGGGCGCTCCGGCCGAAACCGTTCACGGGCAGTGCCCCGGCTGACGGCTTGCGTCGATTGACCGGTAGTTGGGCGGCCAACCGGAGTAAGCTATAATGCTGCTTCTTCAATAAGGAGTTTCTAAAGGAGTTTGCAGCAGTTTGCGGCGAGGTGAAGAAATTGAAAAGCATCGAGTTGGACTATACCAAGCAATGCGCCGACGAGCCCACCAAGGGACATAACCGTTGGCACCCCGACATACCCCCGGTCTTGGAGGCGGCCCCAGGTGAAGAAGTCGTCCTTCAGACTAGGAATGCCATCGACGGGGGGGTTACGCCAAGCTCCAAAGCCGGAGACTTGGGCGCCATAGACCTGGGGTTGGTCCACCCTTTGACCGGCCCGGTCTACGTCCAAGGCGCGGAGCCGGGGGACTTGCTCGAGGTTAACATCCTCCGGATCGAACCGGGAAGCTGGGGATTCACCGTGATAATCCCCGGGTTCGGTTTTCTCAGGGACTACTTCTTGGAACCGTACATAGTCCATTGGAACATGAAGGACGGGTTCGCCGAATCCCCCCAGCTCCCCGGGGTGCGGATTTCGGAGGCGTCCTTCATGGGAACGATAGGCGTCGCCCCGTCCCGGGAGATGCGGCGAGAGATTGAATTGCGAGAGGACGAGCTGCTCCGGCGGGGCGGCGCCGTGGTGGGCCCCAACCCCGCCGGCGCTGTGCCGGCCGCCGAACCCATAGCTTCCGAGGGGCTGCGGACCATTCCCCCCAGGGAACACGGCGGCAATATGGACATCAAGCAGCTTACCGCCGGTACCAGGTTGTTGCTGCCCGTTTTTACCGAAGGGGCCTTGTTTTCCGCGGGAGACGGCCACTACGCCCAAGGCGACTCGGAGTGCTGCGGCACGGCCATCGAGATGGACTGCACCTTTCACGCCAGCTTCCAGGTCCGCAAAGGCGAGGCGGCGAGGCGAAACCTGCAATTCCCCATTTTCGAGCGGGACGACTACTTCACCAGCCCCGAAATGGCCGCCCCGCGCCGTTTCCTGGCCTCCACCGGCATGTGCATAGCCGACGGGGTCAACGAGTCCGAGAACGCGACCCTAGCGGCAAAGAACGCTTTGCTAACCATGATACAGCTACTTCAAGAAAGAGGTTGGTCCCGGGAGCAGGCCTACTGCATTTGCAGCGTGGCCGTCGACTTGAAGATCAGCGAGGTCGTAGACGTGCCCAACTTCGTAGTATCGGCGTTTCTACCCCTGGATATTTTCGTTAGCTAACCGCGTCTGCAGGTTTTTTATCGCCCGTCCAGACGTAACGCAAGGTTGCCCCACTCCATTTCTCTCGTTGAAGACGGGTTATGTCGGACCTTGGCCGCCGGTAAGTCCCAAACCGTAAACCCCCGGTACAGGGCCGCCGTGCAACTTGACATACCAAGCGGCGGCGAATATATTCAGCACCGCAACGGACTGCTTGGGCAGTGGAAGCGATGCTGCCTAAACTCGCGGTCGATAGGTCTATCTGCCGTTCAAGCTCAAGGGAGGTGTAGATGACCACCGAAGCCCTCGATTTCTACCGGCGCTATAACCAGCGGTACTCGGAATTGTCCCATGGATTTGTCCACTCCGTGTATACCGACTGCTCCCATCGTAACCTCAAGGGGGACATGGACCTGCTGAACCGCTTGATGGAATTGGCCCCCGGTCCTCGAGGTCTGGATGCAGGCTGCGGCGCCGGCGCCAGGGACGTTCATTTGATGCGGAGCCGCGGTTTCGACATGTATGGAGTTGACGCCGTGGCCGAGAATATACAGATGGCCAAAGACCTACATCCTGAAATCGCCGACCGGCTTCAGGTGTCCGATATCGGGCACGCGCTCCCCTACCCCGATGCTTTCTTCGACCTGGCTATGTGCAACGCTGTGATCCAGCACATTCCCGAAACCGTGACCAAGAGAGTCACCTTGCCTGAGTTGACCCGGGTCCTCCGCCCGGGGGGCGTGTTGCAGTTGATGTTCAAGAACGGCAACGGGGTCGAGACCGTTGTCGACGCTGCTTATGGAAAAGACGGAATAGACCGCACCTTCGGGCTCTACGATGAAAAGCGGCTCCTCCAGGTCCTCGAAGGCTGCGGTTGCAAGTTGATCAAAGCGGACTCGAGAGGCCGCATGGGCGGCTTTCTATATTTCAAAGACCCCAAGCCGATGCGGCACTGCGCTTTCTGGGTTAGAAAAACCTAACGCCCCTTATTGCAAAGACCCCGGCAACCAATCGCTCCTCCCACGCCGGTTTCTTCCGGACGTCGGCCCCCCAACTATAACCGGTCCGCAAGGGCCTCGATCTCCGGGATTGGGAACGCTACGTTACCGGCTACGCTGCATTTCAGGCTGGCCGCGGCGATTGCGAACCGTGTCCGTTTCTCCAAGGCCCACCCCCGCAGGCTGCCCAATATGAAGGCGGCGGAGAAGGCCGCTCCGGCGCCGTATCCATCCACCACCGACAGCCTGGGAGGCTTCACCGATACCCGCTCCGCCGTATTCACGACGAGGCAGTTTCGCCGGCCCCCGGTAATGACGACTGTGTGTATTCCCGACTCCAGCAATAGATCGATGATGCGGTCCGGCGCTTCCTGGTCCCCGGGTTCATCGGTCGAGACCTGGCAAACGGTCGCGTAGGGCGCCAGGCGCCCCAGCAAGGCTAGGTCGTTGTAGCGGGACTCTATGTTGAGGTAGACGGTAAGCCCCAGATTATGGGCCCGCCGCATGGCCCCTAATATATAGTCACCGTCGTACCAGTCGATGTACAAGAACTTAGCGTCGTCGAGCATGGCGAGGTCGGCGTGGGCCAGGGTTGCCAAAACCTCGGGGTTCCGTTCCTGCAAGTAGGTCCGGGCGCCTCCGGGGTCTACGATGCTAACCTCTAGGTCGGTGGAGAATCTCTTGGAAAACCGGAATTCCCCGTGCATACCGGTAGCTCGCAATCTTTGGGCCAATCTGCGGCCCGACTCATCATCGCCCAGAGCGGTGCTGATAAATCCTGCCGGCACCTCCCATTGGGCGAGGAGGGACGCCACTATAGCGGCGTCGTCGCCAAAGGATTCCACGCTCTGCTTGATCCTCGTTCCCCCATTTCGGACCAGCGGAGCATCCACCACCAGTAAATGGCAGTAGCAAAGCATCCCGAAGCAAACTACCTCCACCGGTCCGGGTGGGGACGGTAGTCCTCCGGGGCAATTGTTCATCATTGACATCCAGGGCTCCGGGTGTCCGCATTGCCGCGGTGAATCGGCGGCGTCATCGATTAGGCCAGCCTGTTTGGTACCAGAATTCCCGTGGCCTGTCAAACGCCCCACTCTCCAAGCCGCTGTCGACGGAGAGCGGTCAGGAGTTCAGGGCAATCGCCTTTTAATTCGTATGGCACAGCCTGCCTTTGGCGCCCAAACCCTCATTCCGGTCGTACCTCCGGTAGATTCGCCGCGGTGAACCGCCGACGCGGTACGACGGGAATGACGTGTTATGCTCCGGCTCCACCGGGTTTCCCGCATGTTAAAATGCGCCTGCGTCGGGCTTCTTGCCTTGGGCTTTGGGTTCAAATCCGGCGCGGTATTGGGTGACGTAGTATCTTGTAAACGCAGCTCCCGCTTGTTTTTCAAGCTACGGTTCCAGCCAAGGATAGCACGCGGTGCGCCCAATACTAGATGACTGGACCGATTTCTCACTCGAAAGGCCTAGAGGGAATGGCCGGATGTGCCAGCGAAGGACCCCGTAGGATACCGGAGGAGAATATACCAATGGTCCGAGATTGGCGGGTGACAACATGAAGTGGCCTTTTATCCTTGCATGCCTTCTACTGGTCGCCGTCATGGCCTGCGGTTCGGAGTCGACGCCGGAGGGACCCTCTGGCGCGCCAAGTGCGGCGCCTACCGAGGCGCCCACTGCCGACGCCGCGGCCAGCCCAACGGCCGACACCACGGCCAATCCAACGGCAACAACGCCACCAACACTCCCGCCGTCGACTCCTTTACCCGAAAGGGTTTCGCCGACTCCCAGGCCCACGAGACTGCCTCCCACCGTTGCCGTCACACAGCCTGAAGTGGCCGAGGACGCAACCTTGATACGGTTGGGGCCCGAGCCGCCCACTCTGGACCCCCATCTATCCGGGGACACTTTCTCTTCCCTTTACGTCGTGGAAATATTCGGAGGACTGCTAACCCTGGAGGCGGAGAACCCCAAGAATACCCAGGACCAGCAAATAAGGATCGTGGGGGACTTGGCCAAGGACTGGGACGTAAGCGACGATGGAAGGACCTACACCTTCCACTTGAGAGAGGACGCCAAGTTCCATGACGGCCGGCCGGTGACCGCCGAGGACTTCAAGTGGTCCATAGAGAGGATTGCCGACCCGGAAACCGAGGCGGTATTGGCGGATAACTTCCTGGGAGACATTGTCGGTTTCAGAGACAGGCAGCGAGGCTTGGCCTCCAACGTGGAGGGAGTCCGGGTGATTGACGATCATACTTTGTCTCTCACCATAGATGCGCCCAAGGCGTATTTCCTGTCCAAGCTAACCTACCCGGCGACCTTCGTGCTGGACCGGAACAACGTCGAAGGCAACCCGCAATGGTTCAGAGAGCCCAACGGCACGGGACCCTTCCGGCTCACCGAGTACGAGCCCGGTGAAACCCTGCGTTTGACCCGCAACGAGGCCTATCACTTGGGCCCGCCTAAGTTAGCGGAAGTCCAGTTCATTCTTAGCGGCGGCAACGCCCTGCTGATGTACGAAAACGACGAGGTCCACGTGACCGGAGTGGGCCTGCTCAACGTGGAGGCCGTCCTAGACCCTTCGAACCCATTGAGCAAAGAAGTCATACAGGCTCCTCCGAGCTTTGACGTGTCTTACGTGGGTATGAACTCCACTGAGCCTCCCTTCGACGATCCGAAGGTGCGCCAAGCCATGAACTATGCTGTGGATAAGGAGACGCTGACCGCCATTCTACTCGAAGGGCTGGACAGGCCCGCCAAAGGCATACTGCCGCCTTCATTTCCCGGGTACAATCCGGACGTCCGGGGCTATGAGTATGATCCGGAAAAAGCCAAGCAACTGCTTAGGGAATCGAAGTACGGGGATAACCTGGACGAGATTCCTCGCATAGTAATGACCGTGCCCGGCTCCTTCGGTGCCCCGGTGAGCCCCGTCATGGAGGCCGTAGTCCAGTCATGGCGGGAAAACTTGGGACTCGAGATAGAGTTTTTGCAGACTGAATGGGCTACCTTCTTGGATGATCTGAAGCGGAAGCGCTTCCAAATGTTTGGCGGAATGGGTTGGATAGCCGACTACCCGGACCCGGAGAACTTCCTGGATGTACTATTCCATTCGGAGAGCGCCAACAATCACACCAGGTATTCCAATCCAGAAGTGGACCACTTGCTGGAAGCAGCAAGAACGGAGTCTGATGAAACCGCCCGGTTTGAGATATACAACAAAGTCGAGGAGATGATCCTGGAAGACGCCCCGTGGGTCCCCCTCTGGCACAGCGGCAGCGGTTATGCCCTGCTCAAGCCCAACGTCAAAGACTATTACTTGTTCCCGCTGGTCATTCCCAGGTTCAGGTACGCCTATATTTCCAACGAGTAGGGTGTTCCGCCATCTTACTTCCAGGTCGGGGCGGCTGTAGGCCGCCCCACAGATTAACTCAGGTCAAAGCGTTCCAACAATTCGCCCAAGTCGCCCAACGGCGCCACCTCGCAATCGCTTCGGGACTGCCGGGTTGCGCCGCCGTAAACGACGGCTTTGGCTGAGATGGCCGGAATCAACTCGGCGACGCGATTGAGCGGGCCAAAATAGTCTGAGGCAATGGTGGACCCGGCTTTGATCTCGATTGCGCCGATGCCGCGCCCGGTTTCATAAAAGAGGTCGCATTCCAAGCCTCGCGCGTCTCGGAAAAAGGAGAGATTGGCTTGGCGGCCCTGGTTGAAACGGTGCTTGAGCGCCTCCGCAACCACCGCGTTCTCAAAAAGGGACCCCCGCAGGGGATGGGTGGCGACTTGGTTGGCGTGTTCAATGCCTATGAGATAGCTGACCAGCCCAACGTCATAGAAATACAGCTTGGGCGACCTGACCAAACGCTTTCGTATGTTGGCGTGGTACGGCGGCAGCTGAAAGACGACGTAGCTCGTTTCCAACACCGTAAGCCATTCTCGCGCCGTCGTGTGTGATACGCCGGCGTCCGAACCCAGCGAGCTAAGATTGACCAGTTGGCCCACCCGCCCAGCGCACAGCCGGACGAAGCGCCGGAAACTTGTAAGGTTCCGAATTTCCCCCAAGCGGCGCACGTCGCGCTCAACGTAGGTCTCAAAGTAATCAGCCAGGGCTTGGTGTGGATCGAGTCCTTGGTCGAGAATTCGGGGATAGAACCCGGAGTATAGAAGATCGTCTATTACGTTGCTGGCGCCCGTCCGCTGCCGTTCCGTCAGCGAAAATGGCAACAGACGGAGCAGCGCCGTCCGCCCGGCGAGAGACTGGTTGATGGCGTCGGAGAGTTTGAACTGCTCGCTGCCCGTGAGCACAAAGAGGCTGTTGCGCCGTCTTTCGTCAGCTAAAACCTGCAGGTAGGACAACAGAGTGGGAACATGCTGGACCTCGTCGATGATGGCGCCCTCGCCGAGCTGCGAGAGAAATCCACGGGGATCGGATTCGGCAAAGGCCCGCTGGTCGGGCGCTTCCAGGTTGGCATATGCCAGGTCAGGAAAAGCAGCGCGGCAGAGCGTCGTCTTACCCGACTGCCGCGGCCCGGTCACAGTCACGAAGGGGTACTGTTGAAACAGCGCGGTCAAACGGCCGGTAATCTCTCGCTCGATCATGGTGTCTAACCTAGCGGGGGGCTGTGCAAATTGCAAGTACTACTTGCAATTTGCACAGCCCCCCGCTAGGCCGGTAGGGATGCTATCTCGCCAATACGACGTCGCTCACCTTCGCGTCGAGCAAGGGAGCCGCTTCCCGAACGAGTACGGCGGGTCATTGCCAATACCAGGGTTGACTTGGGCCGGTCGATTGCGCCGGGCAGCCCAGCAATCGTCCGGCCCAAGTCTACTTCAAAGACGATATACCGTAGTCCTCCAAGAGTTCCTGAAGGCCGGTCTTAACTTGGCGGCGCAGCTTGCCCGCCGTGCTCCGTTGGAGGTCGAAGTCCCGGTACACTCCGGTGTCATTTGGCCGCCAGGTGTTCCGCAGCTCTCTGAGGGCTCGCTCCTCCCTTTCGGCGGCTTCAACGAGTATCTCGGCCAGGGGCCGCAAGACCGTGGCGGCGGGTAGGCCCCTCACCGCCCTGGATATCTTCCCAAAGGAGGCGCTCAGCTGCCCCAGGGCGGCGGTTGCCTCGGATTGATCGCACCCCCCACCGGTATTGCGCCATTCGTCATACTCGGCGTGGAAGCTGTTCCAATCCTCGAGTAGCCGGCCGTAGGACCCGGCAAAGTCTTGGACTTCGACTTGGGTATTGTCGGAAATATCCTCCAGGACTTCTTCCAACAATCGCTGGGCTTCGAGTCTTTCGGAGTTGGCTTCCACCAGCTGGGCGTCGAAAGCATGGAACAAAGTGGGGGCGGGCGTTTCAGGCTCTTGCTCGGCTGACTCCCCACCCGCTGAGGACGGGTCCTGAACGCTATTGGAGGTCAAGGATTCATCGATGGCTCCGGCAACAGGGTCCACGATCAACTGGAGAGTATCCCTCAGCCGGCGCAGGGCAAGGTCTTCCTGCTCGGCGGCTTGGACTAGGGCCTCCGCCGCCGGCCGCGTGGATGCTATAGTCGGCAGTTGCCTTATGTCGGTGACAATGTCGTGGAACCGGTTGATGAGTAAGCCAAGCTGGCTTACGGTCTCGCCGGAAGCGGTCCGCCGCGTCTCACTGCGGAACGAGTCATAGCGGCGATGAAAGTCGTCCCACGCGGCGTCGATGGCGTTGAAGCCGGCGGCAAACTCGTTGATACTGGCCACGGAGGCCTCGGAAGTATTGGCTGCCCGGTCGGTAAGGGAGTCCGCCACGTCCTGCCGCAGGGCCGATGACACGGCGCGGGCTTGGTCTACAAGTTCGAACCCGGAGACGGGGGCCTGGACTTGCGAGACACCGGCTTCCTCGGAGTCGTTTTCGGAGTCACCCTCGACAACTACTTCCCTAATCGACGTGTCTGCCGGTCGCCACGTGTCCCTGAGATTGCGCAAAGCCGCCTCTTCCAGCTCCGCAGCCTCGATGAGCGCGTCGGACAACTCTCGTACGGCGGTGGACCGAGGCAGCGACCTTGCGGCCGCGGTGACCCCGGCGAAACGTCCGGCGAAGCCTTGCAACGAAGCGCGGAACGAGCCGGCGGTGCAAGCCGATAGCCCCAAGCGCCAGTTGTCAT
The DNA here is from genome assembly GCA_965197665.1 of Dehalococcoidia bacterium. GTDB lineage: Bacteria > Chloroflexota > Dehalococcoidia > Lucifugimonadales > UBA3495 > CBDANO01. The sequence continues at coordinate 463,279 of CBDANO010000004.1, read as the reverse complement.
AGTCAGCATGGAATTGGTCCCAGTCAGCGGAAATGTCGGCATGGGAAGCAGCAAACTCCAGAGCCGCAGCCCGGGCCCCGGCCGGTACCGCCGTCGGCGTCGGCGTGCCTGGTCCGGCCCGTTGGACTTGAGCGGTTATTGTGGCGGAAACGTCGGGCGTAGCCTCTGCCGCCGCGCCCGGGAGCGGAGTAGCGGGGTCCGAGGCGCACGACACCAGAATTCCAGGCGCCAAAATTCCAATGGAAAGCATAGCAGCCAATAGCCGTAGTCTTCGATTCATCGAATCCGGTACACTCCTATGGAGTCACTTACAAGTCCGGTGCGGAAGGACCCGTCGCCCAACCGGCGCAGCATTTCGGCCACAGCCTCTTCGGTGGCGCCCAAGACCGCCAGGACCCTTCTATCCTGGGTCTCATGCAGCAGGATAAAAGCCGTATCCTCAGGGTCGATATCGGGGGTGAACGGGGTCCGCAAGGCGCCGTCGACCCGGACGCCCGCAATCTCCAGGTATTGGGCTACGCCGGGAGCATCCTGGTAAAGCCCCAAGTAGATAGTACTTCTGGTGATGTCCTCAACGCCCACGATGTTGGAGCTTACTTGAAGCCCGCCTAGTGCGGCCTTCATCGCCGCGCCGGCGTCGAAAAGGGAGGACCGGCCCAGCAAGATGTCGACGTCACCCCGGAGAAAATAAGGGAAATCGGCTAGGTCGAAGCTCCTCTGTCCCGCGGTGAGGTAGCCGGCTATATTGGATATCAACTGGTCGTTGTCTAGGATCGAGTTTTGCGGCGGCACCATGAAGGTCAGGTCGTGGATGGCGAGGACCCGGCCGTTTTCTCCCCTGACGATGGGGTAGAAAGGCTCGACCCTTTCGACGATGGACGAGCGGGTATTCGCGTCTGTATGAGCGAGCCACGGCCTAGCCGATTTAATCGACCCCGCCGTATAGAGAGCGATTTGGCGCAGGCCTCGGGTCACCTCGTCGGGCCGGAAATTTCGAACGAAGATATTGCGGAAATTCAGGTCGTAGTCCACGTTGTTGTACAGGTAACCGGGTTGAAAAGTAACGCCGAACCGCTCGGCTAAGCTGTTGATATCCGCGGCCCGGGTCGGATCGGCTATCAACAGCAATCTCCCGCCCTTTTCCACAAACCGCTCCACCAAGTCCACTTCGCCGCGAGTGTAGGCTTCAACGGGCGCAATGACTAGCAAGCTGTCCGCCCGGCGAAGACCCTCCCTTAGCAGGGCGAGTCTTTCTTCCGAGGGTACCTGCTGAACCGAATAGAGGGTCGCCACTGGGCCGGTGAACTCAACGTCGAAGCCCCGAGAAGCCACCCGGTCTAAAAGGTAGGACACCTCCCCCCGGGTGAAGTCGTTGAGGTGCGCGCCGTCCACCAGGAGCATCCCCGAGTGGAGCTCGGCCGCGTCAGTAAAGCTAACGTGGCTGGACAAGGGAGAGGATACTCTATCGAAGGGGACAGTCACGGCGGGCGGCGAGTCATAACCCCCTCGATAGAAAAAGAAGTAAGCCCCCAGGAAAAACGCCAACGCGGCCAGCGGCGCAACCAATAGTAGGCTTATTCTAAGGAGACGGGCCGACATATAGGTAGTACACGTTGGGCTTGTTGATTTCTATCGGGAAGTCCGGCAAGGCGGTGTCGGGGTCTTCGCCGATCCCTCCCGGCAGCGGCAGAAGCCGCAGCTCGCTCAGGTCCGACTTACCAGTGAGGCGCCCGGACTCACCGGGGCCCTGGAACGTTGGCCGTCCATCTTCGAAGGAGGGTTGCTGGCCCCACGGCGGGAGTGCCGCCGACCCTCGTAAGGGCTCGTTAATCCGTTCAAGTTTCCGGTTCAAGATGAGTGAAACCTCGGTATTTATGTCCACCAGGTCATAGCCTGAGACGTTGGCCAAGGAGGCCGCCTTTTCAATAGCGTCGGACCTTCCGCCGATGGCGTCTACGAAGCCAAGCTGCACACCCTCGACTCCCACGTAGATCTTGCCTTCCATGACTTCTTCAAGGGGTATTCGAAGGCGGTCTCCCCGTTCGGCAACTACAAGCTGGGCAAACGACTGCTTCAGCTGGTCAAGTAAGGTTACGTAGTGTCTATAGTCCCCGCCCGCGCCCTTGAAAGGCCCTGTCGTTGCTTCTCGTTCGCTGGGCTGCCTGGGAATCAGCCCCGGAAGGGACGATATGATTACGCCGATGCTTGCTACGAAGCTCGACGGTTTGGCGTAAACATAATTCGCGCCCAAGGCCATCATGTACCCACCGCTGGCCGCCAACTGGTTTACTACCACGACCACCGGCTTTTCTTGCCGGAGATTGGCTATCTCCAGATACAGGTGCTCGGAGGGGGCGGCGGAGCCTCCCGGGGAGTTCAGCTGAATCACTACGCCCTTTATGGAGTCTTGGTCCCGGGCGTAGTCAAGGAGCGCGTTGATTTCGAACGCCGACCGGTCGGAAATCACTGTGAATGGCACGTCTATGATCCCGATCTTGGGCTTGCCGGGCCACGCAAAGAAGAAGACCATCGACCCTAGAACAATTCCGATGGCCCCAAGCAAGACTGCGGAAACATACCACCTAGTAATAAATCGAGTCATAGAGGAAAGCCTGCCCATGGCGCCTGTCACTCCCCAGCTCCTTGCGGGCCGGCGATCGTTGCCCAGGGGCGTAACCCGCGCCTGCTGGACCGGACCCGGGGCACAGGTTTAAGCAACCCGCATGTTACGTACACTATTTTGCACTGTCAACATTTATAGCCTTGAAATCCCCTCGGATGGTTCTATGAGGTTCCGTCTCACACTTGGGAGAGGGCAGGGTGAGGACGATTCCCGGCGCGGACCATCCCGGTTGCCTTCAGACCTTTCCCCTCATCCTCACCTTCTCCCCACGGAGAAGGGACTATTGAAACACCCATTGAGCAAACGGCGAACCCGAAATGGTGAACGCGAACCAAACAAGCGGCGGTTGCTCGAGCGTCAAACTGGCCATGAGTGCTGCGAACTGGCTGGGGATCGAGGATTCGAACCTCGGCTACCTGATCCAGAGTCAGGCGTCCTACCGCTAGACTAATCCCCAGAGGCAGTGGTTGCGGCGGGCTTCGACTTCGAGGATGGCGCCCGGGGAGATACTATCCCCAGTAGATTCAGGATAGATTCCGGGTAGATTCATGGTATTAAGACCCCTATTGCCTGTCAAGGTCTCAAAAGCGGCTCAGCTTGACATCCCTTGGCATTTGTTCCAGAATCGGGGACGTTCCACCCACAGGCCGTCTATTGGCCTTTGGCTTTCGGCAGGCGTCGAGAATACGCCCGGCGGGCCGCAAACAATCGGCGATGGGGATTCACCGAATGACGACGACTAAAAGCGCTAAAGAATCGATAGTTACCGTGGGCGGTACCCCGGTGCAAATGTTTTCCCGGGGTTCGGGCCCGCCCTTGCTGCTCCTCCACGGAGGCGGAGGGCTGGCCACTTTCGACCCTTGGAGCAGCCCGCTAGGTCAGCAATATACCGTGTACTGCCCCTCTCATCCTGGGTTCTTCGGCACCCCCAGGCCCCCCTGGGTGTCAACCGTGACCGACGCGGCCCACTTTACCTTGGAATTGGTCCAGCAACTGGGCCTGCAACAGTACGTTCTGATGGGACATTCTTTGGGCGGTTGGATTGGTGCGGAAATGGCCGCTATGTGCCATCAAGACCTCAAGGGGCTGGTGTTGATAGACGCGGCGGGCATCAAGCCAAAGGTTGGCGAGATCGCGGAGATGCTCATGGTCTCGGCGGAGGAGCGGTTGGAGAAGGCTTTCTACGACCCTTCTCAGGTAGCCGACTATGAGTGGTACTTTAGAGATCTCTCCCCGGACGAAGCGAACACCGCCCACTCGAACATGGAAATGCTTTCTCGTTTGTGTTGGAAACCTTACCTGCACAACCCCAGCCTGCCCTTCTACCTCCGAAAGGTCAAAACACCCGCCCTCGTCGTCTGGGGCGCCCAGGATGCGGTCTTGCCGATGGAATGCGGGGAGCTTTACCGGGCGGCTTTGGCCAATGCCACCCTCAAGTCCATCGACCGTTGCGGCCATTCGCCCCAGGTAGAAAAACCTCAAGAGTTTCAGGCCGCGGTGTTGGAGTTTCTGGCCGGCTTGAACTAAGTTCGATTTTTCCACGAGTTCCTTGGGAACGGCCCCCTACCGGACTCTCCGGCGCCTTCGCGGCATGGGGGCCAATGACGGGTACCGGGCCAACACCGAGGACCGGTTGGGAAGCCTGCCGGCGAACTCAACGACTGTGGAAAGACTGGAACATAAAGCTTTGGGCAAAGCTCAACCAGCGATTCCGGCCTCCCGCCACCTGGCAATCTCTTCGCCGCTGTATCCCATCTCTTGAAGTATCTCCACCGTGTGCTGGCCTAAAGCTGGCGGCGGGACCGGCGGGTCCAAGGAAGTCTCGCTAAACCGGGCCAGTGGACCGGCCATCTTTACCACACCGGCGTCCCGGTGCTCCACCTCGGTAAGCAGACCGTTGGCCGCTACCTGGGGGTCATCGAATAACTCTTCGATGAAGCGCACCGGCCCCGCCGGTATTCCTTGCGTCTCGAAAAGTTCCAACCACTGGGCGGCCCTCTTAGTCCGGAAAATCTCCTCGGCTTTGCTTTCCAGCGCTCGCCCGAACTCTTCGGCCTCCGGGCTGGCCGGGTCATAGCTTGGCTCGAAGCGGATATCCTCCAGCCCAAGAAGGTCCAGAAGCCGCCGGCGCAACCGGTCGCTGAGGCAGCCCACCGCCACCGGGCCGTCTTGGGCCATAAATACCCGATAGTAAATATTCCCCGAGGGCAGCGGGTGGTTGGCCTGATACAGCGTCAGGACTTCCTCGAAGGGCGCCGCCGCCGACCGTAAAGCTTCCAACTCCTCCAAGGATTGAAGCCTGGATTCCCGGTCAAGGGATTCAACCTGGACGAGGCGCATTCCCAGCAGACCCACCGCAGCGCCGAGGAGGGTGGATTCCACCTTTTGGCCCTGTCCGGTGCGCTCCCGGGCGTATAATGCGGCGCAAACGCACCAAGCTAGGCACAGACCGGCCGCGGTGTCGACCGGCGGCGTTGACCAGACGTGCTGCGGCACTCCTCGGTCCAGCTTGCCCTCGGCTGCCATAAGCCCGGTGGCCGCTTGCAAAAGGATGTCGTAGCCGGGCCGGCTCGAATCGGGACCTTGGCGTCCGAAAGCGGTAAGATCGCAGTAGATTAGCCTCGGGTTCAACTGGGATAGGGTCTCGTATTCCAAGCCCAACTTGTAACTCACGTCGGGACGCAGATTCACCAGCACCACGTCGGTTCCCGGCAGCATGCCCTCGAGAACACCCCGTGCTTCAGGGGTTGTCAAGTCCAGTGCTAAACTTCGCTTTCCCCGGTTATTGGCGATGAACGGCCGGCTTTCCGTCGGAAGAAAGGACTGGGTGTACCGCCAAGGGTCCCCCCAAGGCGGCTCCACTTTTATGACCTCCGCTCCGAAGTCAGCCAAAAGCATGCCGGCTAACGGGCCGGCAATGATCTCGGTAAACTCCAAGACTTTGACTCCGCTAAGTGGTCCCGGCATGGGCGGCACCTCAATTTCATCTCAGGCCGCAGGCGTTAATCGCTAGCTCGGGCCGTAGCCGATTCGAGTGGGCCGCCGGCTCCCCATGGAGGAGGCGGGCCTAGGCCCCCTACATGCCTTGGGCTTTAGAATGCCGGAGCCGCGAGCGTTTGGGAGATTATAGAGGCCGCGGCTTCACGAGCGCCAGCGCACGGTCACCCTCGGGATTGCCCCCGGCGCGGGGCGCCCGGCGTTAAGCCCCCATGATATAATTACGGCCGTCGGGGCGTAGCGCAGCCAGGTAGCGCACCTGCATGGGGTGCAGGGGGCCCCCGGTTCAAATCCGGGCGCCCCGACCATCCACACCGTTCAACCGGGTAGACAGCCGTTACGTCATTCCGTAACGGCTTTTTTGAGGATTACGTATCAAACCCGGACTAATGGTTCCGGTTGGCCTGCTATCATAGAGGCGGCAACCCAAAGTAGCTCGTCGGGAGAGGGGGGTCAAATGAGCGTCTTCTCATATACCTTGATGGTCGGCGACCCGGAGGGGGTTCGCTTCGAGAAAGTGGAGGCTCTGGTAGATACAGGAGCGACTTTCACGGTCATTCCCTCCGCCGTTCTGCAGCGGCTCGGCGTCGCCCGAAAGGAAAAGGTCCGGTTCCGCTTGGCGGACGAGCGCGTCATAGAAAGAGATATAGGCGAGACTCAAGTGGGAGTGGATGGCCGGGTCGTAAGCACCGTCGTGGTGTTTGGCGAAGAGAAGTCACCGACTCTGCTGGGGGTTTATACCCTTGAACGAGCTCTTCTAGCCGTCGATCCTGTGGGCCAGCGACTCATCCCCGCCGATGCTCTCTTGATGCTTTCCCGCGAGGTGTGAAGAGGGCGTCATTGAGCGGGGCCCGCATTCTTCCGCGTCACTTCACGATGACCGCGCCGTTCATTTGGGGGTGAATGGTGCAAGTAAAAGCAAAGGTACCCGCTTCGTCGAACCGGCGCGTAAATGTTTGCCCCGGTCCGAATAGGTCTGAGTCGAAGGCCCCGTCGGCCACGCCCCCTTGACCCGACGTGACCGTGTGAGGTACCCCGTCGGTGTCTATCCAGGTCACTGAGTCGCCGGCTTTGATTTCTATGGTCGAATGCTCGAAGTTCTGGATCGCCAAGCTAACTGAATCCTTCTTAGACCGCGGGGACGTGTCGCGGGTGAGGCGAATGCCCGTTGTACCCAAGGCCAAGGGAGGAACGTTCGGGTTCCACATTGAAAACACTCCCATGGGATTGTCGTCATGGACCCAGGCGTGGATCATCCAACCGAAAGAAGGAGTGAACATTCCATTCCGCTCCTCGCAAGCCCCTTGGCTCAAGGTGCGAAAGGCTCCGTCGGGCAAAGTACAAAGCTGATAATGAACGTGCCAGTTGTCCAGCGGCCCTTCAAATCCTTCGGGGTGAGCGTCTCCCGCGGCCTTAGCCGGCGACTGCGGGCCTCCTTCCCGGGGCAGCACGAAGGCGGTGCCAACCAGCCGCCATTGACCATCCTTATCTCGGTCATACAGCACGAACTCCGGCTCCTCGACGTTTAGCACCCCGTCGTTGATCCGCGCTTCGTTGATGAAATGGGCCCCCATGTTGGGTACTACGCCTCCCGCCTGAACGTAGCCGTCGGCGATGGCGGCGTTGAAGTCCCGGTACTTCTCCGTCGCGGCGCGCACCGAGTCCAACTGCTCCACCAACCGTCCCAACTGGGAGCGGTCCATTTGCAACTCATCGGGTACCGGACCCCCCGACTCGAGGATTCGCTTCATTGCCGGGAAAGAGATGGGTACTCGCACCTGGAGACCGCGGGGGCCTTCAACCAGGGAAGTGACCACGTCATCGCCCACCTGCTCGAAAACGAAATGGCTGAAGCCGACAGACCCGCCCGGCCGCAGGGGCGCTCGCTCGGGTGGGGCGGCGTCGGTCAGCGCGCCTGAGAGGCTATCGCCGGCTTCAGTGCCAGTGTCTCCGCAGGCGCCGGTCAAGGCCAGAATCGCCCCGACGCCAACCGCCGCGCCGAGGATTCGCAGCCGGACTTGGCGTCCGATTTGCTGATAGAAGACTTTCACAATCTACGTCCCTTGTCGGCCAAGGACCATGTCCGGCCTGCCCCGGCTAGTCCAACTTAAGAACTTTCCTTGCGTTTTCAAGAAGGATCTTGGGGCGTACCTCGTCCCGTATGTCGAGGCCGTCCCACTCGGACAGCCAGCGGTCGGGGGGTAAATACGGATAGTCGGAGCCAAAGAGGACCTTCTCCCGTAATCTCGTATTCGCTTCTTGGATGAGCCTCTCCGGGATGAAACGGGGCGACCAACCCGAGAGATCGATGTACACGTTGGGCTTGTGCAGCGCGACGGCGATCTGCTCTTCCACCCAGGGCCAAGCCGGGTGGGCCATTATTACCGTCAGTTCGGGGAAGTCGGCGGCTACGTCGTCTATGCCCGGAATGGGCGCGCTGTACTTCAGTTTGAGGCCTCCGCCTCCCGGTGTTCCCGAACCGGACGCCGCCATGCCCGAGTGGAACAGGACGGGCACGCCTAGCTCGGAGCACTTCTCGTAGAAGGGGTAGAACTGCCGGTCGTTGGGGTAGAACGCTTGGTGTACCGGGTGAAGCTTTAGCCCCCGCAGCCCCAAGTCATTCACCGCGCGGTCGAGTTCCGCAAGGCCCTTGGCCCCCTTCCAAGGGTCTACCGCGGCGAAGCCGATGAACCGGCCGGGGTACCGGTCCACGATTCCGGCTATGTAGTCGTTGGAGTCCGGGGCGTCGCCGGTCGTGGTTTCCGAATCTATGGACAGAAGCACGCCCAGCAGGTCCCATTCAGTGTATTTCTCCGCCATTTGCGCCGCGTCGTCCGGCTCGCCCTTCAAACGAAAATAGTCCCTCAAAGTCTGCTCCAGAGACCCGCCGGGTAGTCCCGGCTGCCGGGGGACGTGCACGTGCATGTCAATGGCTTTCAACGTTCGCCCCTCGCGGGACTCAGAAGGTCGTCCCGTCACTGCAATTCAACTATCATTCTACGAGGCGTATATCACGGCGGCAACCCGGCGGCGGTCTGCCGCAGGGTCTATGGCAGGCTCTTTGGATAACCATTGCCAACCTGGGGAGGCCCTCACGATTCCACCCGCGGGGGCTGACCGGTTACGACTTCATGATGAACGATGTGAAAACCGGTTGTCGGTGGTATCCTGTATGAAGCCGGGACGGGCTGCGACCGGTTACGCCGGCAACGGCCGAAAGAGCGAGTCTGACAGGAGGTGTCCAAGTGGCAGAGCTCGTGTTCGCGACAGAAATGAGGGGCAGCGCGGTGCCCGTGGAGGGCAAAGAAAATACTTTTCGAGCCAACACGTCCGGTACCGGGCCAAATGGAGAAACGGTCAATTTCGAATCGGAAGTGGTGCTAACGGGCGAAGGCTTCAATGAGGTGGGGACCATCACTTATGCCGGACGCGGCAGCGTGAGGTTCGATACCATCGGTGTCGGATACATCACCGGCAGCCCGGTAGCCGGGGTGAACTACGGCGCCGTCTTATGGAACGTCACGGGAGGGGACGGAGAGTTCAGCGGGGTCACCGGCGTTATAACCTCCAACTTTTCCTTTGCCGAGAGCGGCGAAGTGGCAGACAGCCAGTACGCCCGGATATTCACTCCTTAGGACGGGGATTCAAGCCTGCCGGGGCCGGCTGCTACGTGGGACGCCGGGCCCCGAGAAGGGGGTCCTGGGCTTGGCGGCGTTTTGACTATCCGGGCGCGACCGTGTTCATCATCGGGGGGCCGGTTTCAGCTTCGGGGAGGGCCTCGCGGTCTACATCGATGAGGCTGAACGGTTAGCTTTCTATCCTTCTAGTGGGAGCCTCCCGGCGTTGGAATACGGTTTGCGGAGTCGAGATTGAGATGTTTGGCATCCTGGTTGGAAGTAATTCCTCTGACCAACATGAAAGCCATCACGGCCGCCACGATTGTGAGCCCGTCCCAAACGAGGCTGAAGTAGTGGGCGGTCAGAAGGTCCTCGGGAGGGATATCGTCGGAGGTTAGGACCCTCGAGACACCGATGGCAATGAGGTTGGAGACAATCCAAATGCCCCACCACCAGCCAAGGATTGGGCTGGGAGGAAAATCTTGCCAGGCCGATGGGTCCTGGCCGGTCACCCGGGGGTCGCTCCCCCGCCATATCTCTCTCATTACTTGATAGGGCCTGAATAGGTTCATTATCGGGACGAACCACCATCCCACGGACCAGCCGGGGGAGAAGCGCTGACCCGCCGCATTCAACGCTCCAAGATTCTTAGACGCTCGGTAGACCCACGTGCAAAACGCAATTATCAGACATACGTAGACGATCAAGGTAATACCCGCGATGGCGCTTCGCCGGTCGTCGCTGGCTGTGAGTTCCTGCTCCGCGACGGACTCCCCGTCTACCACCCTTTCCAGCAAGCGTATCTCCGCCGCGGTTGACACGAGTGACGCCGCGATGACGGCAATCAGCACCCCAAAGAAAACCAACGTCCACTTGGAACGGGTTTTTGGTGATTCATAGATGCTTTGACCGTAAGGAGCAAACGTATGGCCCGCGGCGGTAGGACGGGGGATACTGGGCCCGGACTCCGAGGTAGCCCGCCCGCAATTTGGGCAGAACCTGTCCTGGGATGTTGACAGTTCCCCTCCGCAGTAACGGCAATATCCTGGGGTGTTGGTCATCCGCCTCCCCTCGCCGCGGCCTTATCTTGCGGCCGCGTTGCAGTGCTCCGTCATCACCAGCGCTTTTTCGGCAAGGGCGCCATAACGATTCTTCACCTAACCCGGTGCGCAAGTTCTTCGGTTGCGGGTTGAATTGCCAACGCAACAACGTCGTCGTGGGATTCGGCCCGTCTTAAACGAGAGAAATGGAGGGTGGTTGGCCCGCCACGGCGGGCCAACCACCCTCGGTCCTTCCTGGGTGGGGCTACCCTTGCGTTACGTTCGGACAGGCCATGGGAAGTTTGCCCACGGGGTTGCTAGTTCATCACACCAAGCGGATTATAGCAACCGGAGTGCGGACAATTGGGACAATCGTACCCCGCAGCCCTGCTTTATGACGAGTCGGTGTGTTAGAATATTGGCCATGGAGCAACCCCAACAACAACCCCTTCACTGGGACACCGCCAAAAGCTCGCTGAATATTACCCTAATACTTTCCGTGGTTGTCATCGTCCTCGGATTGGTTCAAGGAATAAACCCGCTGTTGTTGGTTTTGGGCTTGGCGGGCGCCGCTTGGGGCTGGTTTACCAACGCCAGGCAATACTACATTTACCCGGACGCTTTGTTGATTGCTTACGGCCGGCCCCGGGTGAAAGCGTACCGGTTCGACGACATCGAGTACCTGGAGATGTTGGTGATGCCCACGGGAAACCGGTTGAGGCTGAGGATGGCCAACGGCCAACGGGTGGTGATATCGGCCAAGAACATTGACGAGTTCCGCGACCGGTTTGACGAAGCGTTGGAGAATTATAGAGGCCCCGACGACCGGCCGCGGCTTCCGGATGAAAGCTCGGCGGGGCCGCCGCCGTATGGAAGCGCGGGAGGAAGCACCGACGACGCGCCGCCGTATTAGGTCCGTCGATTCATAGATGGCCTGACTGGACTGCCCCGGCGGCTCGGACCCGCCGGGGCTTTCGACGCCGCAGGCCCAACTAGGGTCGAGCTTCCGGCGGTTAACACTCGGCGGCGCCCGCCGTCGCCGACCGGAGGCCGCAATTTTGAGACGAGGGAGATAACCGGGGCCATGGCTTGGGCTGAGTCTATCATACAAGCGTTGAAAAACTGGAATACGTCGCTAATCGCTTACGTCCCGGACATCTCGATACACCAAGTAACCAGGCTCATAGATTCCGACCCCTTCTTTCACTTGGTCTCCGCGACCCGGGAGGAAGAAGCTATCGGAATAGCGGTTGGCGCTTACGCGGTGGGGCGCAACTCGGCGGTTTTCATGCAGTCCAGCGGCTTTGGGAACACCGTCAATGCCCTGGCAAGCCTGTGCATCCCGTGCCGGACCCCGATCCCCTTGTTCATCAACCTTCGAGGCGGCGAGGGCGAGTTCAACATCGCTCAGGTGGCCATGGGACGGACCACCAGGCCGATCTTGGACCTGCTGGGCTTGGTCCACTTCACCTTGGAGGACGAAGATAGGTTGGACCGCAGGCTGGACGGAGCGCTGAAGCTGTGCCACGCCAACCGCCAGCCGGTGGCCGTCTGCATGACCCAAATGTTGCACGGAGGCAAGCTTGCTTAGGTTCGAAGCCACCAAACTGGTCTTGCAACAGGCCGGCAACAGCCCCGTCGTGGGTAACCTGGGACCTACCAGCGACGAAATGTGGCACGCCGGCCACCGGGACCGCAGCTTCTATACTTACGGCAGCATGGGCCTATGCTCGTCCATCGCCCTCGGCATGGCCCTATCCACGCAAGAGCGTGTGATTTCGTTGGACGGCGACGGGTCCTTGCTCATGAACCTGGGCACGATTGCTACCATCGGCAGGGAACAACCCAAGAATCTGATTGTGGTGGTCTGGGACAACGAGGAGTGGGGTCAGACGGGGCACCAACCCAGCCACACGGCAACGGGTACCGACCTAGCTCAGGTGGCCCGGAGTTGCGGGATACGCCATACTCAGACAGTTTCCGACCTTGAAGGGTTGGCGTCGATATTTTCCACGGCCCTTCAGGAGGAGGGGCCTTGGTTCATCGTAGCCAAGGTCCAAGAGGCCGAGTACCTTCCGGTGTCCCCCATCGAACCGGAGTTGACCGTCTATCGAATGAGGAAATCCTTCGCCGGTTAATCCCTTGCCGGGTTACCCGCCCGCACCGTCCGGTCTGCCGGTGGTTGAACCCGCTGCCTGAGCAGGCAGCAACGCTACTAGGTCATTCGACGGGCGCCGCGCCGTCAATTCCTGACGTATTTGTCGAACCAAGCCAAGGTACGGCTTAGCGCGTCTTTAGCCGTGGCCTCGTGGTAGTCGGGTCGCTCGTCGCAATTGAAGCCGTGGCCGGCCTCGGGGTACATCTTGAAGTCGTAAGTCACCCCTGCCTCTTTGAGCTTGGCCTCGATTTGGGCCACGTCATCCGGTGTCGGGTTGGCGTCCTTCTCTCCGAAATTCCCCATGACCGGGATGTTGATCTGATGGCTCAGGTCTATGGGGGCCGGGCCGTCGCCGAAGGGAATCAGGATGCGTCCCCCATAGTAGACCGACGCGGCGCTAAGCCCGGGGCAGCTGGCGGCGGCCAGGTAGGCGATGCGGCCGCCGACGCAGTATCCGACGATGCCTATCTTCTGGCCGCGGGTCCGGGGGAACCGGTTTTGCAAATAGTTGATGGTGACGTTTATGTCTTCGACTAATTCGTCATCCCGCAGGGAGCTCATGTATCGCGTCCTGGTAGGCGCGTCCTCGTCGCCGTAGCCCAGTTTTGGGTTGGGGTGGTCGCGGTGATAGAGGGCGGGCGCCATGGCAACGTACCCCTCATCGGCAAACCGGTCGCACACCTTCTCGATGTGGCGGGTAACTCCAAAGGCTTCCTGCGCCACGATAATGGCCGGGAAACTGGTCCCGGCGGAAGGAGGAGGGTGGCTAACGTAGGTTGCCATATCCTGCCCCTGCTGCCCGTGTAGATCGTCGAACTCTCGCTCTCCGGCGAATCGCAGGTTCTCCCAAAAGGACGGCATGGTCCTACCTCCCGGGGGTAATTTCAGCCCGTGTTTCTTCCTGAGATTGGGTGTTGAGAGGGCAGGCCGGCCCAAACTCCGAGGATGCGAATCCGCCAAGATTTTAGCAGAGGGCGAGGGTGGTCACAAGGGACGTTAGACGGCGTCCAGCACCGCTTGGAGGGCGGCGTCCAACTCCTCGAGGGTGGCAAACCCCTCGAATCTTTGCGCGATGCGGCCGTCCCGGCCTATGACGAAGGTCCAGGACTCGTTGAACCAGTCGGGGATTGAGCTGAGGCCCCACTTGTGGACCAAGTCCGTTATCACCGCGCTGCTCAAGTCCCCCTGGATCTCTTCGGGGTTATCATAGATCTCGACGTGAATGAAGTTGGCCTCGGCTCCTCGCAGGTCTTTGAGTTCAGAGACAGTGTCCACCTGGGGCCCGCAGGTGGGACTGGTACAAAAGGCGGGGGTGGCAAACACGACGACGGTTGGCCGCCCCGAGATAACCCCCTCGGCGATGGTGAGTTGGTAGAGGTCGGGGTCCGGCGAAAAATCCGTGGTAAGCTGCTCCAAGCGGTCCACGGTGTGGACCGTCTTGTTGGAGCCAAACGGGGGGATCGATCCGATGTCTGGAATTCCCACCTCCTCGGCTACTTCAATCTCCAAGCGGGCCTTTGCCGGACCGTTGGGGCCTTCTACGTCCACGTCTATGCGCCAAGGGCCGGCCCGTTCGAAGTCAAGCTCGGTGCTGTAAGCGCCGCGCACGCCGTAGGGCCACAAGTGAAACTCGGCCGTCTCTTGTTGCCCGGCGGCCTCGCCCTCCCCCAAGAACTCCGTCTTCACCCCGGCCTGTGGTGTCTTGATGATCCCCTCGGAGGTGGTGAGGAGAAACGCCACTCTTTGGCTGCCCACCCGCAGCACCGTGGTAGCCAAAATGGTGTTGACTTCATCTGTTGCCGCCTGAGGTTCAGTAGGCGAGGCTACCGGTGTTGCCGTTGGCGGCGCAGTAGGCGAGGCTATAGGTGTTGCCGTTGCCGTTGTCTGCACGGGAGAGGGCTCCGGGGGCGTGGCGGTCACGTTGCTTCCGCAAGCGGACGCCGCCAAGACGGTGATGACCAACGCGGCAGTGGCGGCGGATAGACGGGTCGGATGGGCAAGCATGCCGTTTAGGGCCCTTCCTCGTAAGCGCCAAAAGTAAAAGCAAACAAGGAAAAGTCGGGGGAGTTGGAACTGAGCTTGAGTTCGTGGTTGCCGAAGTCGGGCAAGGCTATCACCTCGTACATCCTGGGCTCGTCCACCTCGAAGAAACTGCGTCCGTTTTCAACCATCAAATCCGTTCCGGCTTCTTCCTCGGTGAGCGGGCGCCCATCGATGGTCACTTGTACTTCAAAGGGGTCGCCGCCCTCCGGGTCGATAACCGCGTTGACGCTGGTAGCAACGAACTGCAAGGCTATGTAGTCTTCATAGTTCTCGGTTTCGCGAGCATGTTTGATCTGCTCGAATCCATTCTCCCAGGGTCCCTGCAAGTACATGAACTGGTTCATATGTTCGCCCGGGTCGGTGTAGAAGACTGTCCGGTTCGGCCCCTCGTAGTACTCCTGGTGTGATATGTATATACCCTGCGGCGAAGCGTTACGGCCAAAGCCGCCGTAGATCTCCCTGGTTATGCGGAGTGCCGGGTCCGTCGTATAGGCCCGGGGGTCCACTTTAGGCGCCGGCTGTTCGCTCACCGCCACGCCGGATAGGTCGGCGCCTGCTTCCTGCAACAGGCTTCGTATCTGTTCCTCGGTTTCGACATAGGCGCCCTCGCCGAAGTGAGTGTAGCGGACGGCGCCTTCGTGGTCCACCAGGTACTTGGCGGGCCAATACCGGTTGTTGTAGGAGCGCCAAGTTCTGTAGTCGTTGTCTTGAGCGATAGCCCAAGACACTTCGTTTTCTTGGGCGCTGCGGACCACGTTGTCGGTTACCTTCTCGAAGTCGAACTCGGGTGTGTGAACCCCGACGATGACCAGACCTTTATCGGCGTACTTGGTGTTCCAATCCTTAATGTACGGTAAAGTCCTAAGGCAGTTCACGCAGGTGTAGGTCCAGAAATCGATCAGGACCACTTGCCCTCGGAGCTCCGCCATCGATAACTCCGGGGAATTGATCCAATTGCTGATCCCGGTAAACTCGGGGGCTTGGTCGCCCACCTCCCCCCCCACATTCTTGGATACCGTCGATGGTGTTGAAACGCTATCCGGTTCCCGAGTTTCCGCGGGCCCAGGAGTTTCATCCGTTCCGGTCTGACCATCGGTAGTTTCGGAGCTTGGCGTAGCGACCGGCCCCGGCGTTTCTGCTGATGTCCCGGTGGTCTGGGTAGGCTGGACAGCAGCATCTTCCACGGCGGTTTCCGTTGAGCCCGCCGTTGGTGCGGTGGTTGGCGTCCGCTCCGCCGGTTGGGAGGTTGGGACCGTCCCGCCGCAGGCCGCCGCCAACAATAGGACCGCTATCCCCGCTGCCGCCAAAGGCAACCCTATGGTCTTTCTGAGGTAGTCCACGCTCAAATCCTTTTGCTAGGATGGGGCAGGCCGGGAACCGGTATCAATCCAGTCGCCAATTCACCAGCCGCCAATTCAATTATCGATTTGGAGTTTTGGCGAAGACAACAGAATCAGGTTAGCGGCTAGAAACGAATACTGCCCGTTATGCTTGAGAGTACGACGGACGCCGCGCATTTGGATGCAACGCCGCCGCCGGGTACGGGCGGCCCAGGCCCCTCTTCAGGGGTCGTCCGCCAGTCAATTCCCGAGTCCATCCCAAAGTCCCTTCAGTGTAAGCGGCAAGTGCGGCCCCCGAGATTCCGACGAGGGGAATGCGCGGTCTCACGTCAGACCTCTGGCTATCGACTCTATGTTCTTGAATCAACCTGAGTTTGAATCGATGAAAGGTCGGGCCGGCACGGCGCCTGTAATTATGGGCGGTAGAGGGCCTAAATGGAAGTGTCCGGCGCCGGTAGCAACTGTTCACGTTTAGGAGGACCCATAGCCTTTCTGACCGCTGGAGACCGGGCTGTCAGGTACGGGCCACTCGGCGGGAACCGAATTTACCCCTCAACTATGAACGGTTGCCCGGTGTCGATGATTAGTGCCGCCCGTGGATGGCTGTGATAAACTCACTTGCACTTGCTGGAACCTGCCGTCCGGAAAGCTGACAAGGGGGCGAGTCTTGCAAGACGTTGCCTCGCCTACGCTGCTAGCCCGGCGCATCATCGACAACGTATCCAAGGTGATCGTCGGAAAGACGGTCGTCATTGAGCGCGCGCTGGCCGCCCTCATTGCGCAAGGCCACTTGTTGGTTGAGGACGTGCCGGGCGTCGGTAAAACGATGCTGGCCAAAAGCCTCTCGGCTTCCATCGGCTGCAACTTCAAGCGCATTCAGTTCACCCCCGACTTGCTGCCCAGCGACGTTTCGGGAATTTCGGTCTACGACCAGCAGAGCGGAGAGTTTCAATTTCGGCCCGGCCCCATCATGTCCCAAGTCGTGCTGGCCGACGAAATCAACCGGGCGACTCCAAAGACTCAATCGGCTTTGCTCGAAGCCATGGAGGAACTCCAAGTCACCGTGGACGGGGTAACCCACCGGCTGCAACACCCCTTCATCGTCATTGCTACCCAGAACCCCATCGAGTACGAGGGTACCTTTCCGTTGCCGGAGGCCCAGTTGGACCGCTTCCTCATGCGCATTGGCTTGGGCTACCCCGATTTCACGGAAGAGATGTCCATAATCCAGCAGCAGGAACGAGAGCATCCCATCGAAACACTGGAGGCGGTGGCGTCGCCGGAGGAGATTGTTGGCCTTCAGGCCGCTGCCAAAGGGGTATACGTGGACCGCCTCGTCCGGGAGTACATCGTAAATCTTGTCGGGGCCACTCGCCGGCACCCGGACATCACCCTGGGGTCATCGCCCCGGGCGTCCCTGGGCATGTTCCGAGCGGCCCGAGGGCTGGCCTTGGTCTTGGACCGGGACTATGTGGTTCCCGACGACGTCAAGTCATTGGCCGCGGCGGTGATGGCGCACCGGGTCGTTCTGTCGCCGGCCGCGAGAATGCGCGGCGTGACCAGCTCGGTGGTAGTTTCCGAGTTGGTGGAACGCGTGGCCGTGCCGGGAGCAGTCCGGTAGGGGAGCGGCCCCCGATTTGTCCGCGCTAAGTTTGAATCCCCAACCCATCACTTGCCGGCGGGGGTCGGGCGAGCATGGCTTAGGCGTTGGGGCGGGACCATGAGCAAACGAAGCGCCGGGATTCTTCTATTGACGGCCGTGGTGGCCTTTTTCTCCTTCGGTACCGGATTCACCTTTTTCTACCGGTTCCTCTACGCCTTGGCCTTGGTCCTGTTCATCGACTTAGCTTGGGCCTGGATAAACCTGCGGGGCATAGAAATCAAACTGTCCCGGTCGGCAATCAGGGGGCAAGTCGGCGGGTTTCTGGAAGGCCGGATTAGCGTCCTCAACCCTAGCCGGGTCCCCAAGTCCTGGCTGGAGGTTACTGAGATTACCGACATGCCCGACGCCGCCCCCGGCCGGGGAGTGGCTTTAGTGAGAGAGCAGGTCCGGACTTGGGATACCGAGACCTTTCTGAGCCGCCGGGGAGTTTACCAGGTAGGACGGGTGGAAGTGGTCAGCCAGGACCCCTTCGGCATATTCAGGCTGCGCCGGAGCTTCCTGGAGCCCCATCCCTACACCGTGCTGCCCGCTGTGGAACCCCTTCCCGACTTGGATACCTCCCTCGCCAGCGTGCCCAGCGACGGAAGGGCCACTCAGCATTGGGACCATATCACGACCGACGTAGCTTCGGTCCGGCCTTATAGCCATGGGGACAGCTATAGACGGATCCACTGGCCGTCCACCGCGCGCATGAGGTCTTTGATGGTCAAAGAGTTCGACATGGGGCTTTTCACCGAAACCTGGTTGGTGTTGGACATGGAGGCGGGGGTCCACGCGGGTGTGGAGGTTGACCCGACGGCTAATACGGAAGAACTGGCGGTGACCGTGGCCGCGTCGATAATCAGCCGGTTGGCCCAACTGTCTATCCCCGTTGGGTTGGCCGCCAGCAGCAGCCCCGGTTCCATCTTCCGTCCCAGCAGCAGCCCGGACCACCGTATCCGGTTGATGGAGGCCTTGGCTGAGGTAAGGGCCTCGGGGCAAACACCTATGGAGCGGTTCCTGTACGACCTTAGGCCCTCGGTCAGCCGGTTCAACACAGTAACTGTGATCACGCCCGCGCCCGGCCCGGCGTGGGTCCCGGTTCTTGCCAACCTGCGCCGCAGGGGAATCAACGTTAGCGCAGTCTTGATCGACCCCCAAGGCTTCGGCGGAGCGTCGGGGGTTGACCCGGCTCTGGAGGCTCTGTCAAGCAGCGACACCCCCGGCTTTCTGGTCCAGCGCGGCGCCCCCCTCAACGAAGCGCTCCGCTCGCCGTTGACCGGTAGACCCTCTTTCCCCAGGGCCGCCGGCCCTTCAGTGAATGGAGGAGCTACCCGCATTGGGGGAGCCGCCCGATGACGCCGGAGCAAGCGGCCCAAGCGGTCCAAGTCCGGTACCCCTTCAATGCACCGGGGTTGTTGCGAGGCGGGTTGCAACTAGCCGGCGCCCTCCGCCCCGCCGACGGCTGGACATCGATAGCTCTTCTGGCGCTGAACCTGATCGTCGTGGTCTGGTCGGTGGACCACGCCAACTGGGTGGCCGCGCCCAACTTGACGCCGGTACTCGTCTTGGCCATGTTGACGGGGTTGGCCTTGGCCCGGCTGCCGGTTTGGGGAGGGCTAGTATTTCCTCTTGGACTGGGCATTGGGCTGTTAGTGGTCGTTTGGCGGATGGTCTCCGCCAAGGCAGGCGAAGCCTCCGTGGCGGATGCCGGCCAGTTGTGGGACAGGCTGGACTTATGGTTTGCTGCCCTTAAAGCGAACAACATCAATATAGACCAAGTCCCTTTCGCCTTCGGCGTGCTGGCGGCCGCGTGGCTGTTGGGCTACTTGGGCGTTTGGGTCTTCTCCCGCTACCGCAATTTTTGGGGCGTGTTCGTTCTGGGAGGCATCGGTCTTCTCTCGAACTTGACCTATCTCCCTCCCAACGCCAGTTTGTTTCTCGGTCTCTACTTGTTCTCCGCTTTGCTGCTGGTAGCAAGGGTCCAGTCGGTCCGCCGGCGGCACGATTGGCAGAGGCGGGGTTTCAGGTTCGATAATAATCTGGGCGCCCTATCCCTGGCCGACAGCGTCCTATTGGCGGCCGTGGCGCTGTTGGCGGCTTTCTTGATCCCCGCCGGCGGCAGGATCGGCCCGACCAATAACGCGTACGAGTTCTTGCGTTCGCCGATGGATGGGTGGGAAGGCGATTTCAACCGTTTATTCGCCGGGTTGCCCGCGCGGCGGCCGTTGGGGTACCGCATTTGGGGAGACACCATGGCTTTTCAGGGCACTATTCAACCCACGGTTACCGAGGTGCTCCGGGTCGAGTCTCCCACACCCATGTATTGGAAAGCCAGGACCTACGGCACCTACACGCCCAAGGGCTGGGTCTCTCAAGAAACTTCCCTCGAAGCCATGGACTGGGCGCCCAGCTTCACCGCTCCGGGAGATCAATTGGGCAGGATGGAAGTGAATTACTCCGTTACTCCCAACTATGCGTCCAAGAACCTGTTCGCCGGGCCAAGGGTCCTGGCAGCCAATCGCCCGGTAGAAATAGAAACCTACGATTCCCCCGTTTACACGCTGGACCTTTCCCAATCCCAGGAGGGGCCGGCCCTTCCACCTCGGCTGGCGGAAGCGGTTGAGAGCTTGAAAGAGTCTATCATCCTAAGCGAAGCGCCCGTTGATGACTTTGCGTTAGCCGTCAGCCTGCCTCCGGACCTCAGGCTGATGGAAGTAACGCGGGTCGAAGGCGCGGTGACGCAAATCACCGTGGCCGAGGCGCTTCCGGAAGGCCCCGACGTGCTTTCAGTCCGCAGTTCATTGGGCAAGATCGGTGGAGGGGAGACCTACCAAGTCACTTCCCTGGTTTCCGTGGCCGGCCCGGAGGACTTGATCGAGGCGGGCAGCGACTACCCGACTTGGGCCCTGGTGAAGTACACTCAATTGCCCGCGGACCTGCCGCAACGGGTTAGGGACCTGGGGGGCCGGTTGACCGCCCAAGCAGCGACGCCATACGAAAAGGCCAAAGCAATCGAAGACTATCTGCGGTCGCTTACTTACACCCTGGAGGTGGACCCGCCGCCCTTCAACGCCGACGGCGTGGACCACTTCTTGTTCACTCTTCAGAAGGGCTATAGCGAATACTTCGCTTCGGCTATGACCGTGCTGTTGCGAACGACGGGGGTACCGGCGCGGCTGGCCACCGGTTATACCACGGGGGATAAGGTAGCCGATGAAGACCTTTACCGGGTTACCGACAGTCATAGCCACGCCTGGGTAGAGGTGTACTTTCCGTCCTACGGATGGATCAGCTTCGAACCGACTCCGGGGGCCGACATACCCAAGGCCATGATACCCTCACCGGATGAAGCGTCCAACCAAGCCGGCGCCAGCCCAAAGGAGGAATCACAAGAAAGGCTCTGCTTGGATTTTCCTCAAAGTTGCGTCGAATCTCCCGAGACTCCCTCCGGCAGTGAACAGCCGGCTTCCGACGGCTGGCGGGGGGAGCTTTTGGACGTCATCCCGTGGCTGTTGGGTGCTTTGGGGGTTGCCGGCCTGCTGGCGGGCGCCTCTTCCGTGCTGTGGAGACGGTATATGGCGCCATCCGATGAGCCGCGGGCCCTCTACCGGCGCTTGGGGTTGTTGGGCGCTGTGGGATCAGTCGGCCCATTGGACCACCAAACGCCCTTTCAGTACCGGGAACGGCTTCATGCGGCGCTGCCGGAGCACCGGGATGACCTGTCTTTGATAGTGGAGGCCTACGTCGGTGCCCGGTACGGCGCGAAGGTGCTATCATTTGCAGACCGGCGCCGGCTAACCGAGGCATGGGTGCGGGTCCGGCTGCCCCTGTTGCGGCGATTCTTCCATCGATTTTCCTTGGGATTTCCCGTACGATTATCCTAATGATTTTTAGCGATTTTTTGTGGAGGTCCGTATGACTACGTATTCATACCATCTATTCCAATGCGCCGTCGGTTGGATTGCTTTGCTGGGCAGCGAACGGGGCCTACGCCGGCTCAGCATGAAGCCCGAACCCCAGGAGGCCTTGGCTGATCTGGGGCCGGAATTGGACCGGTCGGCCAACGACCCTTCCCGGTTTTCCGCGGTGCAAGAGAGCCTGGAACGGTACGTAGAGGGAGACGCCCGCGCATTGGACGACATTGGCCTGGACCTGTCGGATGCTCCATCCTTCTTCGCCGCCGCTTGGGAGGCCTGCCGCCGGATACCGGCCGGAGAAACTAGGAGCTACGCCTGGCTGGCCGCCGAGGCGGGCAACCCCCAAGCGGTACGGGCCGCGGGCCAGGCGATGGCCAGGAACCGGTTCGCGCTCATCGTGCCTTGCCACCGGGTAATCGCTAGCGACGGCGACCTCAGAGGCTACGGCGGCGGCGGACTGAGAGTCAAGGCCAAGCTACTGGAGTTGGAACGGTGCCATGCCCCCGGCTGAAGGGGAGCGTAGGCGGTGCCCTAATGTGACCCTAAACGTGGTTGTCGACGCACTTGGTCTATAATGGTCTGGGTAAATTGAATGCGCTCGTCAGCCTCTTGCCAGAGGTCTGTGTGTGGTTTAGCCCCGTGGAAGAGTCTGACCAAAAGGCCTTCCGATTTTGCAACCGCCACCGCAGGAATGAAGTCGCTGTCTCCAGCAACTAGGATGGCTTCCTGGATCACTTGCTTAGCAGCTAGTTGCACCATATCGACACCAAGTAATATGTCAACCCGCTTCTGCTCGTACTTAGGATTGCCGGATTGGTCGTTCCCTCGATAGGCTAGTCGCCCCAGACGCACGGTGTATCTAGGGATATTTTCTAGGGCAGCGAAGAATTTGCGCTGCGTTGCGTATCGTTCTCGTTCAGTTTTCGTAGGTGGGTTCCCCTGGTAAACAGGACAGTGGTAATAGTAGGTTCTTAGGATGTCTCCGTCACCCGCGAGATGCTTGGAGAGGGCCTCATAATCGATGCGGGCATCATGGAATTCGTCTTTAAGGACGAAATCTAAATAGGCGCCGTCAATGAAAATTGCGACTCTGTTTGCCATTGCCCTCCCAAAAAGACGCAAAAGGCGGGACAGTGGCACACTATCCCGCCTTTACCTTCGGATACTTACCTGGCGTGCGACATGTCTGCCGGACACCAGGGGCTATACTAAGCTCAGTCTAGAGCATGAGCGAATTGATGTCAACAGCGCAATTGACTCACATTGGCTCATATATATTGTTACCGGAGGGTGGCGTGACAAGCGGCGGAACCTTCACCCTGGGACGCCAACCTCAGCGGAGAGGGGCCTACCAATTCGTTTCAGGGGGCTACGGCGTCGGGACTCTATCTAGGCGCGGAAGGATGCCGGACACTGGGGTTGGATGTGACTTGCGGTGACGCAGCGTTTTTTGGATAATACGCAGCGGTTGGAGGACCCTGAGCCCCGTCGTGGAGGAGTCGCTCGGTTGGTCAATGGGGAACCGGACGCCGCCGGACCTGCGGAAGGGTGGGCGGAGGTAAATGGCTTGCGGATGCGCTACCTGGACTGGGGCGGGGACTCGCCTCCCTTGGTAGCGTTGCACGGTCTGGCCTCATCCGCCCACTGGTATGAGTTGGTCGCCCGTCCGCTTTCGGATAGATACCGGATTATCGCGCCGGACCAACGGGGCCACGGCAATACCACCCAAGCCGGGGAGGGGTATGACTGGCCGACTCTGGCTTCGGACGCGGCTGGGCTGATGGACCACTTGGGAATCGGAAAAGCATTTGTTATGGGCCATTCCTGGGGAGGCCACGTGGCGTCCTCGCTGGCGGCCCTTCACCCGGACCGGGTAGACAAGCTGGTATTGATCGACGGGGGCTTCTTGGACGCCCGGGTGAGCCCGGACGCAACTTGGGAAGGGTTCTCCCACCGGGTGCGCCCTAGAGATGTTTCAGGGACCCGCACCGAGTTCTTGGGGCGGCTGCGGTCTCAGCTATCTGATTGTTGGAACTGCGACCTGGAGCGAATCGTGCAGACCATGGTCTACGAGGACGAGGAGGGGCAGATCCGTGATATTCTCCACCCGGACAACCACGGTCAAGTGATTCGAACCATGTGGGACTATCCCCCGTCCAGCGTCCTTCCCGCCGTGGCTTGCCCGACGCTAATCGTCCCGGCGGGTCCGCGCCCCGCCGAAGCCGGCTCCGAATTCGCTCAGTTGCGCCAGGCTATGGTAGACTCGGCGGCCCGAGCGCTAAAAAACTGCCGGGTCCACTGGATACCGGATACCACTCACGATATCGGCTACCACAAGCCGGCCGAACTGGCCGGGGTCATCGCCGATTTTTTGGAAGACCGGTAACATGGCTGCGCACAATCCGGTGATTCCATCCACGATAATCGTTGACACCGGGTTGCCGTGCCGGTATTTTTGATACCTAAAGAGTTGGAGTCCGGATTGAATTGACGCAGGCTTGGGTCCAAGGGCCGTCTGAAACAAGGGCATCATAGAGGCATTGGGCATTGATAATGAGGGTGGGGGTCCCGTCTTTCCATCTCTCGAAAGCTATTTTCATGACAGAGGAGTTGTCCCGTGAAGATTGAAAAGGTTAGCTTCATTAGCGCCGAACTACCGTATTGGAACCTGGTAACTCACGCAGTGTTTCCCGAGTACGGAATGCCGTTAGTGGCGACCATAGTTAGAGACCACGGGTACGACGTCCGGGCCTTCGTGGAACACATCGGGCCCATTCAATGGGACCAGGTGCTCGAATCGGACGTGGTGTGCTTCCACGCTTTCAGTTCCACCATGCCCAAGACCATCGAGTACATCAACAAGATCAAGGCGTCCCGCCCCGACATGCCCATAATCGTCGGGGGGACTCACGCCTCGGTCATGTCCGAAGATACACTCCAGTATTGCGACTTGGTGGTCCGAAAAGAGGGAGACGAGACCCTGCCGGAAGTCTTGAAAGTGTGGCAGAACGGCGGGGACTTGAGCGACGTCCTGGGTATCTCCTATTGGGAGAACGGCAAACTAAGGAACAACCCTGACCGGCCTTTTACCCAGGAATTCGAGACCATACCGGACTTGGAGCTAATTCACGGCTACTTGAACTGGCCCCGGTGGAAGCTCCTGAAAAACCTGAAGATGCGTTGGCAGCTGCTACAGACCAGCCGAGGCTGCCCCTACGACTGCTCTTTCTGCATCGCCCCCAGGGAGTTGGGGCGAGGGTACCGCTTGCGCAGTATCGACAGCATCATCGCCGACATCAAGTACCAACAAAATTTGGTCGGCTCCAAATACTTCTTCATCGTCGACAACCACTTTACGGTTAACCGGCAGCGGACCAAGGACCTGCTCAACCGCATCATCGAAGAGAAAATCGATTGGTACGGCATCTGCTTTACCAGGATGGAAGTGGCCCGGGACGAGGAGTTGCTCAGTCTTCTGAAGAAGGCCCAGATCAACACTCTATATATGGGGTTGGAATCTTTCGACAACAATGTGCTGAAACTATTGAATAAAGCTCAGACCCAAGAGGGATTGCGCAAGTCCCTGGCCAAAATCAAAGCCCACGGGTTGAGAGTCTTGGGTTCCTTCGTGATGGGCTCGGATGAAGACACCGTGGATAGCATCCGGTCTACCATCAGATCGGCCATGGAAGTAGACGTTGACTACGTGGCCCTGTTCCCCCTGAGCGGCTACCCCGAGTACAACTCGCCCAACATCAAGATAAACCGGTTCTTCCTGCCAAGTTGGGACAGGCTGGACGGCACCTTCGTAATGTTCCTCCCCAAGAACATGAAACCCAGCACCTTGCAGCGGGAGATCAACCGGGCCTACAGCACGTTCTACGGGCCCCGGCAGATATTCCGCAGGTTTGCTCGGGGCGATGTCTGGTGCGGCTTGAAGCGCATTGCCTACGGTTACTGGTCCTGGGAGATTCGCAGGAGCACGTCCCAGTGGATCAAGTACTTGGAGAGCATTGAAGGCCCGTACTACGACGAGAACGAACGGCTGATAGAGGAAAAGCTGAGCGAAGAGGGGGTACACCCCGCCCAATACCCCGGATCGACAATGGCGGCGGGCTTGGAGCGGGCTGCCATCACCATGGGCGGCGACTAGCTCGCTCCATCCTTAGCCCTTTCTCCCGTTCAACCGCGGATGCTGCGGGCGATTCCCGGCGCGCTCAAGGCGTCATTGCCTGGAAAATAGGGGGGGTTCACCCCTCAACTACCCTCCCTCCTGCGTGACCCGGTAGGCCCATATCCGGTGAAAGACCTCGGGTTCCCCCTTTGGAAGGGGTTGAAAGGGGTCAGTGACCTCTGCCAGTTCCCACTTGCCTGCGGACTCCAGGTCCGACATCTTTTGTTCGAAGCCGCCGTCTTTGTGGACGTCGGTGCGCAGGCTGAAGACAACGCCCCCCCCGGGTCTAGTAACCCGGGCCAACTCGTCGAAGGCCGCGGCGGGAGCGTGACCCAAGGTGAAAACCCCGACGCTGATGACAGCGTCAAAGCAGTCACTATCGAAAGCCAAGGTTTCACCCAGGGTCATCTGGTGAAACTCGCTGTAAACTTGCTTCCGCCGCGCCTCCTGTAACATGCCCGTGGACAGGTCGATGGCCACCAAGTTGGTGTAACCAAGCTGGGAAAGAGCGGCGCCCACCAAGCCGGTCCCCGCGCCGGCGTCCAAGACCCTTGCCGTCCGGGGGACCAGCCGGGAAAAGAACTGGGCCGCGGCTTGGGGCGAACTCCAAGCAAAATCTTCCAGCAAGTCTTGGTCGTATTCAGCGGCCCACTGGTCGTAGCGTTCTTCAAGCTCTCGGTTGTTTGAAGACTCGTAGACCCATTGGACCTTGTTCTTTTCCGTCATGTCGCCCCCCGGCCAATCTTGATGACCTATTTTCTACACAGATAGAACGCCCACCCGACTTCCCCTCTTTCAATAGCCGCGACGGTTTGGCCGTAGGCTATCGAAAGGTTATGATGAATGGACCCCGGGTTGCTGTCCCGCCTCAAGGCTATCTCGCCGAGACACTGGTAGCTCGTCTTGAGGTGTTGAGAAAGGTCGACGGCCTCCAGGACCTCGAAACCGGCGTCTTTAAGAGCGTCCTGGTAGGAGTCGAAGCTGTAATCGGTGTCAAACAACAGCCGATCATACACATAGGTCTTGGCAGCGTCGCTGATTTCCGGAGTCGGCTTGGTCAGGTCGTCGAAGACGAAGGTCCCGCCGGGTTCCAATACACGGTAGGACTCCCGCAGCGCGGCCTCCTTGTCATGGACGTGATAAATCGACGCTTGACTCCACGAGTGAGTGAAGGTTTCGTCCTGGAACGGCAGGTCTACGGCCGAGGCCTTTTCGAAGGTCACTCTTGCTTGGATTTCCCGCGGTTGGACCAGGCGCACCTCGTTGGCGTTGTCAATCCGGACGCCGCTCAAATCTATTCCCGTTACCCGGCAGCCGCTGCGTGAGCTCAGCCACATGGCGGTGTTCCCATTGCCGCACCCGATGTCGATCACGTTTGCCGTTGGGCTTATGGACGCCTTTTCCAGCATGAATTCATTCAGGTTGGCGCAGGCCTTCAGAAAGTCTCTTCCGGTAAAGTCATCGAACAACCCCCAGTGAAGGCTGCCTTCCCGGTCCCAAAATGAACGATAGATCGGGTCCTCGGCATCGTAGTACGACGCCGTCTCTAGCTCAGTAAATTTGGTAGACATAATATGCACTCTCCTAATTTTCGACAAATTGATGGGTTGGACTAATGGGGCCGTTTCGGGTCCGGCCGCAGCGCCGCTTGCCACAAAGGGCGGAGCAATCGAGGGGTTGCCCTCGCTCAGCTATGGCTTGCGACGCAGTGCTCTTCCTGCTCCGACCCTCAGGTACTCACGAGCCGGTAGACGGTGTTTACGGCCGTCTTTAGGCAAAGGAATAGTAGGGGCAGGGCCAGGGAACCTGGGCCGGTGGTGATGACGTGGAAAGAGGGGCTAGGGTTCGCAGGGAAGCGTGTAGACGTGGCGTGAACGACGCGGAGCTTGTACCACCGGAGTGGAGCTAGCGACGTATCGTAGGCTGCAAGGACCGAAAGTTCTTCTCAACTCGGCCCGAGTGGCAAATAAGCACATTAGCTTCATAACCCCACCTGAAAACGATAACTATTGTGCGTTCGTATCCCGGGTAGACCGGCCCGCCGATCCGCATGGCCAGTCAATAGGCTGCTGAATGGTATCAATGGCCGTGGAGCCGGTCAAATTTTTTTGGAGGTGGTGGCCATCGAATATCGTAACTGGTCCAGGCGCCGTACTCGGGGTTCGCCGCGCTTTTGCCGGATATTCTTGCAAACGGGCCAAAATCGGGGAATCTGGGCCTATGCCCGCTAAATCGAAAATCAAGGCCGGTCCACTTCGGATGCAGGGCGCGGGCATTGCCGGCCTTCAGTAGATGACCATTGGGAAGGGATCAGGTTGAGTTCTTCGGCAGGGGGCAGGGCAAATCAAAGGTCGAGCGGCGGCTTTTCGCTGAGAAAGCGGAACTTTAGACGGAAAGGCGGGTTTCGGTGCGTTCCGTCCCGTCAATCATCGCGCCGCCATTTAATCCCACGGCATCCGGGCCCAGCAGGTCTTCCAACCGCTGCCGGAGGGGGACGCAGAAGCCCACGCTCACCACCGGCAACTCCATGACTACTTTCCGGCCGCCGGTGCGTATTCCCAGGTTGATCCGGTCCTTCCCGGGATACTCCAGTAAAACGCTGATGACTTCCCTAAGCAGTTGGGCGTCGCTTGCGGGATCATCGGTTTCCGACACTCCCAGGGTCACCACACGGGCGGCTCCAGTTTCGGCGGCCGTGCGTTCGACGGCCTTAACTTCAATGGGTTGTTTGCCATTTGACTTGGCTCTTGACGAGGCGTTGAGAGAAGGGCCGGTCTTGACGTTGCCGGAATCGGCGGATTTTCCAGCGGACTTTCCATTGGATGCGCCGTTGACGGATGCCGAGCCGTTCTGAGAGAAGTCCTTGGCTTGCTGGCAAGCCAAGGAAAACTGATCGCCCCTGATTCGTAGCTTGCCCGTGGCCCGCACCAGCTTGCCTTCTTGCCATACCTGTTGGGTGCGCTCCAGCACGTCGGGCCAGACCACGACTTCGACCGAGCCCGCCAAAAGGTCCAGTGTGGCCGCGTAGAACTTCTTTTGTTCCCTGGTATACCTCTCGTTCAGCGCCGAGACGTAACCCACCAGAGAGAGGATTTGGCCTTCCATCTCCTCACCCAGTTGGTCCAACGAGTTCAGGGCGTCTCCCGAGTCTACCCCGGCCAAGACCTGCAACGGGTTATGGGAAAGCGCCAAACCCAAGAGTTCCCGCTCCCACGCCGCTTTTTGCTCAATAGGCACGTCGGTACCGGTCAGGGCGATTCCCGGCGCTTGGTTGGGAGCGGTTTGGTCCCCCAAGCCTCCAAACAGGCTGGTCTGCCCGGAATTGCGGGCGTGGGCCTCCCGTTGGGCAGTAGCAATTATTAGGTCCACCGCTTCGAAAATCGCCCCTCGCGGCCCCAAACCATCGAAAGCCCCGGCGCGAATCAAACTCTCCATGGTGCGGCGGTTCAGGCCCCGAGGGTCGGCCCTTCGGCAAAAGTCATCGATGGAGTTGTAAGGCCCGTTGTTGATTCGCTCTTCCACCAACGGGCGAACCGCCCCGGCTCCTACTGTCTTGATAGCCGCCAGACCGGTGCGTAAGCTGGACGGGCCGTCGCCGCCTTTATCGATGGTGAAGACCTCGTCGGACTTATTGATGTCGGGAAGCAAAACCGGAATGCCCATGCGAAAGCACTCGTTTATGGAACTCACTACTTTGTCGGGATGGTCTTTTCTGGCGTTCAGCACGGAGGACATGTATTCCAGCGGGTAATGGGCCTTGAAATACGCCGTCCAGTAGGAAATCAACGCATAGCTGACGCTGTGGGCCTTGTTGAAGGCGTAGCCGGCGAAGGGTTCGATCAGGTTGAAAATATCCACCGCCGTGGACTCCTCGAAACCGTTGGCCCGGGCGCCGTCCACGAACCGTTCCCGTTCCTGGGCCATGAGGGAGGGGATTTTCTTGCCCATGGCCTTACGGACGATGTCGGCGCTGCCTAGGGAGTACCCGGCGAACTGTTGCAAGATCAGCAGGACTTGGTCCTGGTAGACGATTATTCCGTAGGTCTCGTCCAACAACTCCTTGAGGCTGGGATGCGGGTAGCTTATGGGGACTCGCCCAAACTTGGCGTCGATGAAGGTGTCGATGTTTTCCATTGGTCCGGGCCGGTAGAGAGCGATCATCGCTGCGATGTCCCCCAGATTCGAGGGCTTTAGCTCTTTGATGTACCGCTGCATACCGGCGCTTTCCAATTGGAACAGGTCCGTCGTGTTTCCTGATGAAAGCAACTCGAAGGTCAGACCGTCGTCCAAGGGGAGGCGGTCTAAATCGATGTGGATGCCCTGACTTTCGTTGAGCAGCTTGATGGCCCGGTCCAAGATAGTCAGGTTGGTCAGACCCAATAGGTCCATCTTGAGCAGGCCCAAGTGGGCTACCGGGTCCATGGAAAACTGGGTCATCAATACGGCGCTGTCTTCCTCGCCCCGCACCGGTCTTTGCAAGGGCACGGTGTCCGTCAACGGCTCCGCGGAAATGAGGACTCCCGCGGCGTGGGTGCTGACGTGGTGGACGATCCCCTCCAGTCCTTGGGCCGTGTCTACCAGGTTCCGGACCTCTTCTTGACCTTCATAGGAGTTGTTTAGCTCCGGGCTAGCCTTCAAGGCGTCGTCCAGAGTCCGGGACTTGAAGGGGACCATGCGAGCGACGCGGTCAACCTCCCCGTAGGCCATGCCCAGGGCCCGGCCCACGTCGCGGAGAGCGGCCTTGGCGCCCAGCGTACCGAAAGTGATGATTTGGGCCACCCGGTCGCCGCCGTAGCGGTCGATCACGTAATGAAGGACCTCGTCGCGCCGGTCGTCCTGGAAGTCCAAGTCTATGTCCGGCATCTCTTTTCGCTCGAGATTGAGGAACCTCTCGAAGACCAGCCGGTACTCCAAGGGGTCTACGTTGGTAATACCCAAGCAATACAAGGCTACGCTGCCCGCGGCGCTGCCTCGAACGCCGTACATGATGTCTCTGCGCCGCACGAAGTCAATGATGTCCCAGACCACCAGGAAATAGTTGGCGAACCTGGTGAATTGAATAACCTCCAACTCGTACCGCAGCCTCGCTTCAGCTTCGGGGGTCGGATGCGGATACCTGCGTTTGAACCCTTCCCAGCAAAGCTGGGCCAAATAATCGTCGGCGGCTATTTCGTCCGGAGTAGGGAACTTGGGCAAGTGGGTCTGCCCGAATTCGAGGTCGACGTTGCACATACCGGCAATCAGGCCGGTGTTGTCCAACCCTTGGGGCACGTCCTGAAAGAGCCGGGACATTTCCTGGGGGCTCTTGATGTAGTAGGAGTCGTCCTCCATGCGGAGGCGGCGCTCGTCATTGATAGTGGTGTTCGTTTGGATGCAGATGTAAACATCTTGCAAGGGAGAATCGCTCTGTCGAACGTAGTGGGCGTCATTGGTGACCACTAGGGGCACGTCCAGCCTCTCTCCCAAGGCCATCAACCCCTCGTTGATCTCCGGGAGATTCGGGACGTGCTCGTGGCGCTGCAACTCTAGGAAGTACCCATCGCCAAACAGGTCCTTGTACCATTCGGCCGACCGGGCGGCGGCTTCGAGGTTCCCGTCGGCCAAGAGACGCGGGACCTCGGCGGAGGGGCATCCGGAAAGGGCTGCCAGGCCTTGATGACACTCCTCCAATAGGGCGCTGTCAATGCGGGGCCGGTAATGGAACCCTTCAACGTGCGCTTGGGTCACCAAGCGCATCAGGTTTTTATACCCGGTGTTGTCCCGGGCCAGCAGGACCAAATGGTTCGGGCTTCGCTCGGCGCCGGTCTTGTCGAAGCGGCTGCCGTGGGCCACGTAGACTTCGCACCCGATGATGGGTTTGATCCCCGCTTCCCGGCACGCCGAGTAGAAATCCACTACGCCGTAGAAGGTCCCATGGTCGGTGATGGCCAAAGCGTCCATGCCTAATTCTTTGGTCCGGGCCACCAAGTCAGTAATGCGGCTAATACCGTCCAGCATGCTGTACTCGGTGTGGACGTGCAGGTGGGTGAAGGGCCTGTTTTGGGCCGCTGACGCCATGGTACCTCCGGCAGGGGCCATTATAACCCCTGGGCGGATAGGCGATTGTCAAGGGGGAAATACAAGATGTTGCGATTTGGAAAGATCCAGCTACCAGTGGTGACGCAGCGCCGGGGCCCGCTCCTGGGATTGGATAATGAGGCGCTGCCGACGGACTTTCCGGTTAACGCAACAGCAGGGAGGCGGCGCCGAGGGCGGGAGGTGACGCTAGAGACCAGGGGGAGAAGGTGGATGAATCAGGGCGGCGGCGGAAGAAGGGACGGGGCTCGCGCTCTACTCCTCTTCTTGGTCGTCCAACTGGTCTCCCACCACTCGCGAAACTGCCACCGATTCCGCGTCATCGATGGACCGGGGCGAGAGCCTGGAGTCGCCCCAAGCAGCCCCTTCAACGTAGTTATTGAACTCCCGGACCTCGCTGCAATTCTGGCAAACGCCCTGGCTGGCCGGCCCGGCGGCGGGCTGAATAACCCAATAGTGGCGGCACGGATGGGCGCTCTCTATGTCTATCGTCGATGGGGCCGATGTATTTTGTGTCATGATTATGAACCTCTGGTTGTGAGACGATAAGTGTACCATTGATAACCACATTTCGTCAACATAATGGGAAATATTGCGATTAAACTTCTCTACCTGTACTACGTTAATAGTTCGGCCGGTGGATGTATCGACGAATTAGCTAGCCTTAGTCGAATTCCGACACTGCGGTTAGGCCCCGGCGCGCATATCAGCCCTCGGCCCTGCCGCACTGAGCGTCCCGGTCCGAGAAAATGCCCATGCGGCATCGATCAGCGGGCGGTGTTAGGCGCACCAAGCTATGCCGGGACGTTTTATCTGGCGAGGCGGGCGACGGAAAGCCGGAGGCCCGGCAGCCGGGCTTGCGCAGGGAGAAGAGGGCCTTGGGCGGACTGGGAGAGGGCCAACCTTCCGGGGCGCCCGACTCAATTGGAGGGCTTGATTTCCTTGGTGACGGTCCGGGTAACGCCCCAACCGGCCAGCCAAGCCGAGTGGCGTCCGTCTCCGCCGGCAACCACCACCACGATGTCGTCGGCGGACCGGACGATGGGTATGAGGGTGTCAGGGTTGGACTCATCGACCCAAGTCGGCCAATTGCGGTTGGCATAGTGGCCCACGTCTACCAACTCGCGCAAGGGCATCCGCGCGTTCTGGTAGACGAACTGCTTGATGTCGGCTTTGGAAAAGCCGGAGGCGTGGATTTCGGCCGCGTGCTCGGGGCATATAACCAAAGTAATCTGGGCGCCGGTGCCGATCTGGTAGTAGTTGGACACCCCGCCCCCTATCATGGTACTCACTATGGTGCGGAGCACGCCGGTACCGGTGGGGACCGTGTTCTCCATGACGGTGTAATAGTTCCTGATGCCGGTTACGGTCACGATGCTGACGTCGGGGCTGAACCCCAATTCAACGTGCCGCGGCTCCCAAGGGCTGCGCGCCTCGTTTTCGGCAAAGCAGAAGCTGTACCTGCCGGGACTGGACAGAGTGGCCTTGTCCATCTCTCCGGGGGTTACTCCCCCCAGGTTGCGGATCACCAATCGCAGGGCCCGACCGATGGCCGCGTTCGCTCGGTAGCCGGGGCCAAAACATCCGGCGTCGCCGTTTATACCCAGTTCCGCAGCCAGCGGCCCGTTGACGATCACCACCGGGGTGCCCCCGCCGGTGGTTGCGGATACCCCGGCTACGTTGAACTCCTCTTGGAGAACGGCCTCCACGGCGGCTACTACCACGGGAAAGTACTCGGGCCGGCAACCGGCCATCACCGCGTTGACGGCCAGTTTTTCCAGCGTCACCTGGGCATTCCTGGGTTGAATCACTCCGAGAGATACCGACGGGTCTTCCCCGTAGCCCGATAACATGCCGCGGACCAAGTCTTCCGTGGGGGGTACCACAGGCATGCCGTCGGTCCAGCCGTGCTCCCAGCAATAGTCTTGGACCGCTTCGAAAGAGTCGTCTACGCTGACCCGGCGCGACTTGAGGGCGAGAGTATTTGCCATGAGGTGTCCTTAGCGTTACGCGCAAGAGTATGAAAGCTTGCCCCCGCGTTCGAACCCTAAAGGCGCGGCGCCTCTGGGCGTTAGGCCATACCGTCAGAGACTAGGCCGGACGACGGCTTGTGGCCGGTGAGTCCGATACCGCGCTTTAGCCGCCGCTGACCAGCCCAACGATCTCAGCGGCGTAGTCGTGGGCCATTTGACGGACCTCGTCTACGCTGCGAGTGGCCAGAGGGCTGGGCAAAACCACGATGCGGGCGCCCGGCATCCCCAGGGACGAGGCCCTGGCCTGGGCGGCCCGGGTAAAAGCGCTGGTTATCACGCTGACCGACGGCACTCCCTTGGACTCGGTGATGACTGTGTCGTGGAGACCCCACGCAGTGCAGGACCCTCAATCCGCTATCGCGTGGACGATGACGTCGCACTCCGCCGACAGCGACTCCAAAGTCTCCTGAGCGCAGGGTGCGCTGTAGCTAAATTTGGTGGCGTACACCACCTTCTTCGCGCCGTATTCTTCAAGCAGGACTTCTTGAAGTTCCTGTAAGAAGGAATCGGCGTGATGTTTGCGGTTTTCCAAGAGTCCCACGACCTTGCCATCCAGGTCGGGCAGCTTGGGGCTGACGCCCAACTCCTCCGGCACGTCCTCTGCCGTCGGGTCCAAGATTTGGATTGTTCCGGTACCGTTCGCCATCAGCCTATCCTCGTTACATTCCTAGTTGGAAGAATTTGCCCTCTGTCTTGATGGAGGGGGCGACCACCATTTCGGCTTTATGCAGGTCCCGAATGGTGTAAGCGCCGCACATCCCCATGGCGGCCCGCAGTGCCCCGATGAAGTTCTGGGTGCCGTTGGTGGCCGACGTGGGACCGTAGAGAATTTGTTGCAGGGTACCTTTGGTGCCCACTTTGATCCGGGTGCCCCTTGGCAACTCCGGGTGGGGATTGGCCATGCCCCAGTTGTACCCGCCCCCGGGGGCCTCCTCCGCTTGAGCGAAGGGAGTGCCCAGCATGACGGCGTCGGCGCCACTGACTATCGCTTTGCAAATATCCCCACCGGTGCGAAAGCCGCCGTCGGTAATGATGGACACGTAGCGGCCGCTGCGGCGGAAGTAGTCCTCGCGGGCGGCGGCGCACTCCAGCGTCGCGGTCACCTGGGGGACTCCCACACCCACCACTTCACGGGTGGTGCAGGCTGCCCCGGGCCCAACCCCCACGAGGACGCCGTCGATGCCGGTCTCCATTAACTCCAGGGTCACGCCGTAGCTGACGCAGTTGCCCACCACGACGGGTACTTTCAACGTTTTTACCAACTCAGAGAAGATCAGACCCCGGTAGCTGCGGGACATGTGCCTGGCGGTGGTGACCGTTGATTGGACCACGACGATGTCGGCCCCCGCCTCCACGGCCAGCGGCGACATCCGCTTGGTGTTCTGGGGTGTGAAGGATACGGCGCAGGCCGATCCCGACTGCCGGATTTCTTGGACCCGTTGGCCGACTAGCTCCTCGCGTATCGGCTCGGTGTAGACTCGTTGCAGGTACTCGGTCACGTCTTCCTGCGGAGTGGAGACGATCTCCTCGAGTACGGAGTAGGGGTCCTCGTAGCGGGTGTACAGCCCCTCGGCGTTTAGCACCCCCAAGCCGCCCATCTGGTGCATCAAAGTCGCGAACCGGGGCGAAACCGCGCCGTCCATTGCCGAGGCCATCACCGGGATCTCGAAGTCCAAGTCGCCGATGGTCATTTTCGTAGAGGTCAAGTCCGGGTTGATGGTGACTTGGCCGGGAACGATGGCGACTTCGTCGAAACCGTAGGCCCGCTCCAGTTCCTTGAAAAGGCGTCTACCCATCCCTGCGCACCTCGGAGCCAAGCGATTTGAGCGATTTGTTCGTGTCGATGTTTCGTAGAATGTTGCAGCAACGGCGAAAAAAAGTCAACCGATGAATGAACGCCGGGTGCGACTAAAACCAGTTGGGATTAATTCCAAAAGGCCTGCCAGAGGTCATTGGCCCGCAAGGTCCGCAACGCCAGCATGGGGTTCACCGTCTCCTCTCGCCACCAAGCTCCAGGCAGCTTCAAGCGGGCTTGAATCACGTGGCGGTGGCCCCCCTCCACACCGCCGCTCCCGATGGGCAGCCCTTCCTTCCGGGCGGCGGCGTAATCCAACTGGCCCTGCCGGTTCTCCAGGTGACCGGCCAACCGGTTCAGGGGATGCTCGACCCTTGCTCCCCCAAGGCTCCGGCATTCAGCCACTACTCCGGCTACGCCGCCCCCGTCAATTCGTCTTGACTGCTCTGCTACCCAAGCGTTGGCGGATTCGGCGTCATCCGGCCCCAAGGCCGACGCCCCGTGATGTAAGTGTTCCAAAAGGTGATACCGGTCCAACAGGAAGCGCTGCCTGGGGAACACCGCCGCCACTTGTTGCGCAACCCAGGGTGCGCCATCTCCCACACCATGCACCCACGTGTTGTCCCCATACCCGCATCTTAGGGCCAGGGAAAACAACTGCTCTCCCGCCCTCTGCGGAGGATCCTCCGCCGCGGCGTAATACCGCTCACCTCCGCCAGGCTCAGCCGCGCTTCCCGCCATCGCGTCTTCCTGGTCCGCTTGGGCCGTCCTGCTGGACTCACTCCCTCTGCCAGGTCTCGCTCCAACTCCCCGGTGCGAACCATGCTGCCATCGCTCTCCACTATCAGCCACGGCTTCCCAGGCCGGAAGCTGCTCTGCTTCTCGTAGTCGGCGACGGTCTCCCGGTCCTCCCCTTCTACGAATTCGGCCGCCCTTTCCGCGTGTTTCAGCACCACTTCTCTGACGCTACTGTGGTGCAACTCCACTCCGTAGTGTTCCTTCAGTTGCCTGCTGGCCTGTTCAAAAGACTTTTCCGCGCCGAAGTCGGTCAATATCCGTTGCAAGGCCAAAGACTTGCCTCGGGACTTCAACCCGGTCAACTCCTGGAAAGGGCGTCCGCCGTAGGCGGGCGGGCGCTCCCGGGGGCAACGCAGATAGGGCGCCCGCGCTTCTATTCGTCCGAAGATGCTTAGCCACCACAGGGGCTGCCACCGGTGCAAGCGGCGTCTTCCCCCGCAGTCAGGGCAAAAGGGGTCTGAGCTTTTGCTTGCTCAGCCTTCACCTCCGCCCAGGTTTGCACCATCCGCCGCCCCAACTCCCGCGTAAACTGTATAACTTCTTCCTCCCAGGCGTCCGGGTCCCAGTACCCCCCTTCTCCCTCGTCAACTTCTTGGGCCAGTGCTTCCCGCATCTCTCCTATGGCCTGTTCCATGATCTCCTGCATCGTTTGCTTCATCACCCCTCACCTCCGGCAACTTCTACCGGTCAGCAGCTTGCCATTCTTTGCTTTTCCTGTAAATTCTATTCCCCAACCACTTTTAGTCATACCAACTTCAAACCAGCTAGCATACACAAGGAGGCGATAGTGCGCCGGAATTGCGCTCGTGTTTGGGGATAAAAGGATGCCTGATGAACACTTTGTGCGTTGAATGCCGGCGTGCTCACTGGCATAATGCCCTTGAGCGAGTGGATAAAAAAATCGGGACGAGAGATGTCGTGCAGCAATGAAGTTTGACAGTCCACTCAGGTATCCTGGAGGCAAGGCACCGCTAGCTACCCTTCTCTCCCGGACGATTGAACTGAACGGCATGTCCGGTTGTTCGTATTTTGAACCATTCGCAGGAGGCGCGGGAGTTGCACTGCGTCTCCTGCGGGAAGGCACCGCGTCGGAGGTCTATCTGAACGATTTGGACGCACATATATATTCATTCTGGTGCGCAGCTCTATATGAGTCCGAACGATTTGCCGATGCTGTATTGTCTGTTCCATTGACACTTGCCGAATGGAGAAGGCAGAAACAAATTTGCATACGAGCAGACTCAACACAGCCATTCGAGATCGGGTTCGCAACATTTTACCTCAACCGCTGCAATCGATCAGGTATCATCCTTGGTTCTGCCCCAATCGGCGGTTATGCTCAATCAGGCAAATGGATGATGAACGCCCGTTTTTACAGGGAAACCCTCGCTGAACGGGTGCTTGCGATCGGAAGACAGCGGGACCAAATACATATTACGAACATGGACGCCCTTGATTTCTTGGTCACTCGCTTGTCATGTAGGGATGAGCAGAAGCCGAGTTTCGCATACTTAGACCCTCCTTACCACGAGAAGGGGAATCGGCTTTATATGAACTTCTACAGCGACGATGACCATCGTGCATTGGCCCGATACATACAGGAGCAAGATGACCTTCCGTGGGTGATTTCCTACGACGATTCAGACTACATCCGAAAACTGTATTCAACGTGTAACATTTCGAGGCTCTCGCTGAAGTACAGTCTTCAGCGAAGGCGCAAAGCGCAAGAGCTACTAATATGGCCGTGTCACCTGCTGCAGGGCGTTGGCGAGATGTAGTTTGCTGTTTTAGCGTTAGAAATCGGACCCCACTAAGCCGAGGGAAACATGACGACTACCGAAATGAATCCGGGCTTGATGAATGTCTCGGAACTGGTTTTTGATCGTAGGAATCCACGTCTGTTTGAATATGGTCTGGATGCTGCTTCCTCCGATGCCGATGTAATCGAATTGCTATGGGAGGAAATGGACGTCAGGGAATTGGTTCTTTCTATAGAAGCCAGTGGTTTCTTTTACCACGAGCCCATTGTTGTCGCAAAAGAGAACGGGCTGAACATCGTCATTGAGGGCAACCGGCGCTTGGCTGCGGTTAAATTGCTCCTTGAGCCGCAACTCGCTGAGTCCCTAAAGTTGAATGTCCCAATTATATCGAAGGAATCCAAGGAAAGTCTCAGACAATTGCCAGTCATTGTGGATACCCGAGAAAACGCTTGGCGATACCTCGGGTTTAAGCATGTGAATGGCCCGGCTAAATGGAGTAGCTTCGCTAAGTCCCAATATATTGCTGATGTGCATCGGAAGTATGGGGTCCCACTAGGGGACATTGCTAGACAGATTGGCGATACACATCGGACCGCACAGAGGTTGTTCCGCGGTTTAATGGTCATTGAGCAGGCAGAACGCTTGAACGTATTTGACAGAGAGGACCGGTACAACAAGCATTTTGCTTTTTCACACCTGTATACAGGTATTGGTTATGACGGGATTGCCTCTTTTATCGGGCTGGGTCCTGAAACCGAAGAGAATGAGGATCCAATCCCCTCTGAAAAGAAGAACGAACTGCGCGAGCTCTGTTTGTGGCTATATGGCAGCAAAAAGGAAGATAAACGTCCGGTTATTCGATCCCAAAACCCTGATTTAAGAGACCTTGACACGGTCGTGGCAAATGGGGAGGCAGTTGCCGCTCTCCGAGCGGGCAGGGAACTAACATTGGCGGTCGAGATAAGTAAGCCCACCTCCACAGTGTTCGAAGCGTCCCTACATGCTGCAAAAAGGGAACTCGAAAAGGCACGGAGTCTATTAACTACCGGCTATGACGGTTCAGACCAACTCCTTAGAGTTGCCGACGACGTTGCTGAGCTTTCGAATGACCTCTACGAGGAGATGTACCAAAAGAACAGCCCTCGTAGGGACCGTCGGGCGACTAGGAGAATCTGATGTTTCGTTGGCCCGGGGTTCCTTCTCCCCGTGCTTATACGTATGAACTCGCCGATTTCGCCGAGTTACTTTCCTGGAAGCAGGGTGCTGTTTCAGCGACCGCTGTTGCTCGGGACCTAGGTAGGCTCGCAGAGAATAACTATTCAGAGGGAGTGCCGGAAGAGGAAGAGATTCCACTGGACGTTGAGGACGCGTTCCGAGAAATTGAACGACGCATAGAGGCTAGCAATGGAGGTTATCCGTTTGACTTCAACCCAAATGGGACTGTGCTTTCTCTCGCTCAGGGTATAGACGATGTTAGGCACTTAGCCTACAAGTATTTGCTATTGTCTACACGACTAGATATGAACAAGAACAAGATTCACGCAGATATTGACGGAACTGAGCTGCTGGAAGGACTTGCGGCAGTAACGGCAAGGCAATATCTCGGTGCTCGTGCAGAGAGCATGATTTTCGGAACTTCAGAAGACTCCCCTGATTTTCCTGCCAAAATAGACACCCTATGCCACAGATTGAAGGAAGGTGGCGGTTTCATAGCAAGAGGCGCAAGTGCCCGCCGGAAAAAGGACGACAAACTAGACGTTGTTGCATGGACACCTTTTGCGGACCGACGGGAAGCAAAGCTCATCGCTTTCGGCCAATGCAAAACGGGTACCACCTGGAGGTCCCGAGTTGCACAGCTTCAGCCCGATGCGTTTTGCAGTAAATGGTTTCAATCTCAGCTCGTTGTTAATCCTGTAAGAATGTTCTTCATTTCCGAAGCTCTCTCAACTGTTAACTGGAGGAACGAATCCGTTGATGCAGGTTTGCTATTTGACCGATGTCGAATAGTCGACTACTGCGATGGTTTGGACGGCGTTCTACTGCAGAGCTTGGAAAGTTGGACTACCGCTGCTGCGAAAGCGACTGGATTACCCAGTTGACTCGTATGAACTAACGATTGGGAAATCCCCACCGCTCCGATGCGAGATGCCCTGGATCTTTCATGGTTGTAGCCTGAATAGACAGTCTCTTCCGGATGGCCTCCCCTATCCCCTGAACCGCTATGGCGCGCGCATCGCCTGAAAACGCGGCCATCGCAAGAGGTTCGATGCGTTCATCACTCGCAGGTGTTTAAGCGTGGCTCTGTCAAGGCTGTGGGACTCCCTTCCCCTGGGCAAGACTGTCTCACGTCCATCAGCTGTCCCGCTGGTTGGTGTCCCAGCCAATCCAAAATCTACTCTTCCCCACCCTCCATTGGCCCGCCGGGGAGCGCCGGGGAGGCCGCCGGGGATAACCTCTTGAACATTTGTGAAAAATATTGCATACTTGTTATGCAGTTGCTTCCTGGTGGTTTGAGCGAGGTGGACCCACCCGTTCCCATCCCGAACACGGTAGTGAAACGCCTCAGCGCCGACGATACTGCTCTGGTAACGGGGTGGGAAAATAGGTCACCGCCGGGAGGCAACCAACTCGCCGCCTCACCCGGCTCCGGTTAACATTGGTCCTTCGATGTACATCCCACATCAATTTGAGCACGCCCGAAACACCCCCAATGAGCGTGCGGCGCCGGCGTTTGCGCCCGGGAACCACGGTTCGAGGGCGCCGGGTTGTACAATTGCTGTATTTCAGCGCGGATAGTTGCCTTTACACAGTTTGGGGCGCAACCTATAATTGAAGTCAGTTGAATACAGCAACCAAGCCGAACTCCAGGATTGCTCTTAACTATTGATCATTAACCAACCGCGAAATCGACCGCAAATCGGGACGGACCGGGTACGGTCCGGTCCGCGGCTGTTCGGTGGACACGATTCGCGCCAAATCAACATCCTGACCCTTGACCATGGATAGCCCGCACTTTCACCACCAGGAGCGGAATTATGGGAAGTAGATTCGAAAAGTTTTCCGAGCGGGCGAGGCGTGTACTATCACTGGCCCAAGAAGAGGCCCAGCGGTTCAACCATAACTACATCGGCACCGAGCACATCCTCCTTGGCTTGGTACGGGAGACGGAAGGAGTCGCGGCCCGGGTCCTGTCGAGCCTCTCCGTCGACCTGAGCAAAGTCCGCTCCGCGGTAGAGTTCATCATCGGGCGAGGGGAAAAGCCGCCCCAGGGCGAAATCGGCCTTACTCCCCGAGCGAAGAAGGTGGTGGAGTTGGCGGTCGACGAAGCCCGCCGCATGAACCACACCTACATTGGTACCGAGCACCTGCTAATCGGCCTGATGCGGGAAGGAGAAGGTGTGGCGGCGGGGGTGCTGGAAAGCCTGGGAGTGACCCTGGACAAAGTCCGGTCCGAGACCCACCGCATCCTGAGCCACAGCGGAGGCGGCTCCGGGACCGGAACCCGCACCGGGACCCGTACGCCCACTCTCGACAACCTGGGAGTTGACTTGACCTCGGCCGCCCGGTCCGACAAGCTGGACCCGGTCATCGGACGTGAGCAAGAGTTGGAGCGGGTGGTGCAGATTCTTAGCCGGAGGACCAAGAACAACCCGGTGCTGGTCGGGGAGCCCGGCGTGGGCAAAACAGCCATCGTGGAAGCCTTGGCGCAACGCATCGCGACGGAAAACGTGCCCGATACTCTCCACGGCAAACGGTTGGTTACCCTGGACATGGGCGCCCTGGTGGCCGGCACCAAGTATCGAGGCGAGTTCGAAGAGCGGCTGAAGAAGGTCATCGAGGAAATAAAGTCCTCGGGCAACTGCGTCCTGTTCATTGACGAGATCCACACCATCGTGGGCGCGGGAGCGGCTGAAGGGGCCGTCGACGCTTCCAACATTCTCAAGCCGTCCCTGGCCCGGGGCGAGTTGCAATGTATCGGCGCGACGACCCTGGAC
Source organism: Dehalococcoidia bacterium (assembly GCA_965197665.1). Lineage (GTDB taxonomy): Bacteria > Chloroflexota > Dehalococcoidia > Lucifugimonadales > UBA3495 > CBDANO01. Next base: position 421,269 of record CBDANO010000004.1, on the reverse strand, counting down.
GACTATCGAAAGTACGTAGAGAGGGACCCGGCCTTGGAACGCCGCCTTCAACCGGTGAAGGTTGAGGAGCCGTCGCAAGACGAAACGGTGGAAATCCTCAAGGGCGTGAAAGAGCGCTACGAGGAACATCACGACGTAGACATAACCGACGAGGCCCTAAGGACTGCGGCGACGTTGGCCTCCCGGTTTATACCGGACCGCTTCCTGCCGGATAAAGCCATCGACCTGGTCGACGAGGCGGGGTCTAGGGTCAGGCTGCGGGGCAGTGTGACCCCGTTGTACTTGAAAGACGCCAAGCAGGTCCTGGAGCAGGTGCGGAAAGAGAAGGACGACGCCATCGCGTCCCAGCAATACGAAACCGCCGCCGAACTGCGGGACCGGGAACTCCACGCCAACGAGGACTACGACACCAAGGAACGCGAGTGGCAAGAAGGGCGCGAAAAGGAGCGCCAAGTCGTTACCGAAGAAGACATAGCCGAAGTGGTAAGCATGTGGACCGGGATTCCGGTCACCCGGTTGGCCCAAGAGGAAACCGAGCGGCTGCTCCGGATGGAAGAGGAAATCCACAAGCGGATCATCGGCCAAGACGAGGCCATCGTAAACATCTCCAAATCGGTGCGGAGGGCCCGCGCCGGCCTCAAGGACCACAGAAGGCCCATCGGGGTGTTCATGTTCCTCGGCCCCACGGGGGTGGGCAAGACGGAGTTGGTGCGCGCTCTGGCCGAGTTCATGTTCGGCAACGAGGACAACATGATCCGCTTGGACATGTCCGAGTTTCAGGAACGGCATACGGTGGCCCGCTTGATCGGAGCGCCTCCCGGATACGTCGGCTACGATGAAGGCGGACAGTTGACTGAAGGGGTGCGCCGGAAGAACTACTGCGCCGTCCTGCTGGACGAAATCGAAAAGGCCCATCCCGAGGTGTTCAACATCCTGCTGCAAATCTTCGACGCCGGGCAGCTTACCGACGCCAGGGGTAGACGGGTCGACTTCCGCAATTCCATCCTGGTCATGACCAGCAACCTGGGTTCCGACCTGATCAAGCGGGAAACGACCATGGGTTTCAGCATCAAGTCCGACCAAGCCCAGACAGAGGAGAGTTCCTACCAGCGGATGAAGGATAAGGTGATGGATGAAGTCAAACGCTTCTTCCGCCCCGAGTTCCTCAACCGTATTGACGCGACGGTGGTGTTCCACCAATTGAGCCGGGCTGAGATTCTAGCCATCGTCGACCTGATGATGGACCAAGTGCGCGACGAATTGAAAGAGAAGCAGGTCGACCTGGAGTTGACCGACGCGGCGCGGGATTACCTTGGGGAACAGGGCTTCGACCCGGTACTGGGCGCCCGGCCTTTGCGCCGCCTCATTCAAAACGTGGTGGAGGACGCCCTATCGGACGAGCTTCTCAGCGGAAGGCTGAGCCAAGGGGAAACCGCGGTGGTGGACTTGGAGGACGGTAAGATCGTCATCAGAGCCAAGGAGGCCGCCGTGCCCTCCGTGTAGACCAGCCGCGTCCGTTCCTAACCGCGGCCTAAACGCGGATCGTGACAGAAGGCCCCGCCGGCGCGGGGCCTTCTGCTGTTATAATCGGCCCAACCAAATTTCCAGCCAAATTTAAGGAGGCCCGCGGTGAACCGTCCCGCGGAGCGACGCCGCCCGGCTTTTCTTTGCCAAGAATGCGGCCATGAAAGCCCCAAGTGGATGGGCTTCTGCCCATCACCATCCTGCGACTCCACCCTCCCTCTGGTGGAGTCCGGCGCAACCCCCTCTTGGGCGGCCCGCCAAGGGTGGACCGCTGCTCAAGGCGAACCCGTACAAGAGTTGTCCCGCGTGGACGGGGAAAGCCGCCCGCGGACCCAGCTTGGCTCCGCGGAGATCAACCGTGTCATGGGGGGAGGCCTAGTAGCCGGTTCGGTCGTGCTGCTGGCCGGCGAGCCGGGGGTGGGCAAGTCAACCTTACTGCTGCAGATCGCCCAGTCCTTCGCGTCCCGGGGCCAACCGGTGCTCTACGTCAGCGGAGAGGAGTCGCCCCAACAAATCAAGCTCCGGGCCAAGCGTCTGGGATTCGACGGCGAGAGGATATTCCTGTACTCCGAGACGGACGCCGACCGAGTGGTGAGCAGCCTGGAGGAAAGACAACCCGCCCTAGCGATCGTGGACTCCATCCAGGCCCTGTATTGCCAGGAAACCTCTTCCGGGCCGGGAAGCGTTGCCCAAGTGCGGGAAGCAGGGATGCGGCTGATGCGTTGGGCCAAGCTACGGCAAGTACCGGTGTTGATCGCCGGCCACATGACCAAGGACGGGACCCTAGCCGGGCCCAGGGTATTGGAGCACATGGTGGACGTGGTGGCCTACTTGGAGTCTCAAGACTCCGGGGCGTACCGAGTCCTCCGCGGCAGCAAGAACCGCTTCGGCTCGACCAGTGAAGTCGGGGTGTTCGAGATGACCGGCAGCGGACTGGCGGACGTCCCGGACCCCTCCCGGACGCTATTGTCCCAACGCTACGACGGGGCCGTGGGCGCGGCCATGTTCCCGGCCCTGGAAGGAAGCCGCCCCTTGCTGCTGGAGGTCCAAGCCCTTACTTCACCCTCCCAGCTCCCTGTCCCTCGCCGGGTCGGCAACGGCGTGGAGCACAACCGGCTGCTCATGCTGGCCGCGGTGGCCTCCCGCCGGGCCGGGCTGGAGTTGGCGAACCAAGACATTATCGTAAGCGTGGCCGGGGGATTTCGAGCCATCGAGCCGGCCGCCGATCTGCCGGTATTGTTGGCCATCGCTTCCAGCCTGCGCAACGACGCCCTGGATACTAGGCTGGTCGCTTTCGGAGAGGTGGGTCTCAGCGGGGAGTTGAGGGCGGTACCCCAAGCCCAGCGCCGGCTGGCCGAGGCGTCTCGCTTGGGCTTCTCCCGGGGGGTGTTGCCCGCAACGGCGACGGAAGGACTGGACCCTCAGGGGTTGGAGTTGCGTCCGGCCAGGACTTTTCGTCAAGCCTTGACGATGGTATCGGGCGAGCCGAGGGGGAACTGAGCCGACCCGGCGCCGGGGACCGTTCCCCGCCGCTCCCCGGCATGATTCAAGCAGCCCGGTCTAACCGGCGTGGCCGGCGGCCGCCTCGGCCGCGGGGAACTCGTGGTCTTCGCAAGCAACCCACCGGGACCCGTCCTCGAAGACCTCCTTCTTCCAGATGGGAGCGACCTCCTTGATTCGATCGACGGCTTGGTGGCACGCCAGAAAGGCTTCTTTGCGGTGCGGGGAGGCCACGGCCACCACCAGGCTGATTTGGCCGATAGCGACGGTACCGATGCGGTGAGAAATAGCAATGTCCTCGATTTCGAACCGGGCCTTGAGCTCCTCGCGGATTTCAGCAATCTTCTTGAGAGCCATTTCTTCGAAGGCTTCATATTCCAGAGTAACTACCCGCTTACCCTCGAAATTATTTCGAGTGGTGCCCAAAAAGGTTACCACCGCTCCGTTGGTGTCTTTCCGCACCTGAGACGTGATCTTCGCCGGGTCCAAGGGTTGGTGAGTGATTTCTATCATACCCGTCATAGCCGTTAGCCTCCGCTGACCGGGGGTATCAAGCAAACGTCGTCCCCTTGGCGCAGCACCGTGCCATTATCGGCGTAATCGGCGTTGACCGCCACCACGATGTTCACCTCGGGAGGCGCCAGCAAGGGGAACCGGCGCCGCACCTCAGAGACCATGTCCCCCACCGTCGCTCCCTCGCGCAACTGAACGGAGAAGGACCTGCATCCGGCCCTTTCCCGGTACAACGCGAAGAGTCTAACCTCCAGGTCCATGGTCCTATTCTACCATGCGTAGAGGAGAGGACTCTATTCAGCCGCCCGGAATTGCCTTCGGGCCCGCCATCTTGTGCGCCTCGCAACCGCAGCCATGAGAGCGCCGTATGCCTCATTGTCTCTTAGGGGCCGGTTTTACTGCATCACCAGCCCGCCGTCGACGTTGAACGATTGGCCGGTGATATTGCGGGCGCCCGGCCCCGCCAAGAACACGGCCATGGCCGCGATGTCTTCAGGGTCGTTGGCCCTGCCGATGGGGATTCTTGCCGCTCGTTGTTCTCTCAGTTCACTTTCCGGAATCCCGAAGTGCCGGGCCCTGCCGGCCAAGGTCTCGTCCGCCATAGCGGTAATAGTGGAACCGGGGCAGATGGCGTTGACGTTGATATCGTAGCTACCCAGCTGGTGGGCGGCGATATAGGTCATGGCTAACACGGCCCCCTTGCTGGCGGCGTAAGCGGCGTTGGAGGTGCCGGAATACCCCTTGCCGGCGATGGACGCAATGTTGATGATGCGGCCGCCCTCGCCTTGCTTGATCATCGCCTCCGCCGCCCGCTGCATGCAAAAGAAAGCGCCCTTGGCGTTGACCCGGTGGATGCGGTCCCAGTCTGCCTCTCCTATGTCCATGATGTATATGTAGCGGGTAACACCCGCGTTGTTGACCAGAATATCGATGCGGCCAAGGCTATCCAGGGTCTCGTTCACCATGCGGTCGATTTGATTCAAGTCTCCCACGTCGGCCTGGATGGTTGCGCTGCGGCGGCCCAGTTCCCGCACGGCGATGTTCGTGCCGCTTACCGTATCGCCGTCAATGTCGGCCACGGCCACGTCGGCGCCTTCCGCGGCCAGGGCTATGGCGGCGGCCCGGCCCATGCCGCGGCCCGCTCCGGTTACCAGGGCTGCCTTTCCGTCAAGTACCAATCCGTCAAGGGCCATGGCTATCTCAGCCTCTCGGCCAAGTGGTTGACCGCCCGCAGTTCCCCGGACTCCGGGTCGGCGGACTGCCAACTCTGCGCGGCCGCATTTACGTTATTTCTAGCGGCTTCCGGGTCCCCGGTGCGGGCCTGGACCCGGGCCATCCAAAAGTTGTCTCGAGGAGACTCGCGCCTACTCAATCGCTCCTTGAGCAAAGTTTCCGCCTTATCGAAGTCCTCGGCCCGCAAGTAGGCTTCCAAGAGAGTATCTTCGAACACCTCCCTCTGGGCGTGGCTGCCGCCGATTCGGGTCAACTGGGGGAATACCGGGTCGATGAGCCGGACGGCTTCGCTGTATTCTTTGCGGCCAAAGGCTGCGATGCCCCGCACCAAGGGCAGGGTGCACTCGCCGGCCACCGAACTCCCTCCGCTGGCGGCGTCTTCCAACCCGCTGATCAACCGGCTTACCGATTCCTCGTCACCGGCGGCGGTGAAGGCCAGAGCGGCGTGGGCGTCCCGGAATGCCGGCCCCGGCCGCTGGGCTGCCGGGGCCGCCAGCGCCGTTAGCTCTTCCCAGGGCGCCAGCGGGACCGTATTCCCGTATATGTTCATGCGCCAGACCAAGGAGGCGCTGTCCGCCAGCGATTGGTAGCTTTTGGCGGCGACGGCAGGCCGGATGTCGTTCTCATAGAGGGCCATGGCATTGGCGTAGCGGCCCAACGCCAACTGGAACAGGGCTTGATGCCACGAGAGGTGGACCCGGTAATTGGCCCTGCGGTCGTAACCTTCCAGCCAGGTACCCAGGAAGTCCGCTCCTTGGGAGCTGTCGCCGGTCTCGAACTGCACGTGGGCCACGGAATGGGCCGCCACGGCGTTGACGGGGTTCAGGTCCAGGGACCGTTGGGCCAAGCGCATTCCCTCGTACATCAAACCGACTTCGTGGTGGGCCCAAGCGTGCTGCCCCATGAAAGCCCAGTCGTCGCCGTAGGTGGACTCCACGCTTTTCATCAAGTCGAAGAAAACGGGAGGATAATCGGAAACGCCCGCGCCGTGACACCCCAGAACGAACAGCCGCTGGGACAAGCGCAGGACCAGCGCGTCCCGGGGGAACTCGTCCAAGTGTTGGCGCAGCAGATTGTATGATTCCCGGTTCTTGCCGTGGACGAACCTGGCAATGGTTTCAACGTACTGCCGTTCCCGGCGGGTGACTCCGGGGACTAGACTTCTGGCCTGGTCGGCGGCCTCTTTGGCCTCGGGTACCGCGACCCTTATCATCAGGTGGAAAGCCAGCGCGGCGTGGGCCAAGGCGAAACCTTCGTCGGCTTCGATGGCTTGTCGCATCTCTTCTTCCGCCCCGTACTGTTGGGCGAGGGTTAAGTCCAGTCCCGCGCGATAGTGGTCCGCGGCTTGCGGAGAGCTGGTGGTCATGGTAAGTCCGTAGCGGTCCTCCATTTCATCTCCCTCCTAACCCGGTTGCGAATCATCGACCGGTGTTCCTATTCGTAACCGGACTCGACTAGCCGTAGGCGCCCCCGGCTTTTACCAATTTAATCAGGGCGCTGTCGTCTGTCAACGCTTCCCAACCAGAGGGCGCAGGGCCTTTTCATTGTCACCCTGAGCGGTAGCGAAGGGCCTAAAGTCCTAACCCGGAAACATTCTCTCATGAACATAGCAAGACCCTGCGACTGACACTCCTCCCTTCCCAACTCCGGATGCGCTCCCCTACCGTATAAATGTCAGGCCCAAACGTTCCACAGGGACTCAGACCAAATCTAAGCCGTCACCGGGGCGTCATGGGGCCTCAATGACCGGGAACTACTCCAAACCTGCTCCTCAGCCCCCGGAATCCGCCCCAACCCGGTCAACGGGCTGGAATGGGGGGAAATGAGCGAAAATGAGAGGGGAATCGAAAAATCTGAGATCACCTTTCGCCGAGGCCTTTCCAAAGTTGCTCACCTCCGCGCCCACTTCCGCGGATGAGCAATGCTTTCGCAACATGGATTCCCTGGCATGACGATGTGTGTATTTACGGACTTTGGAAATACCTTGCCCATCCGGGCTCTGGGATTGATTTCGGGCTGGCTTCCTTGGTATCCTCAGGACCGGCGGCCCTTGAACCGGAGGAATTTGAGGCTGAGGGCGGACTCGGTGCTGGCTGCCCATTCAACGCGCTCAAGAAGGAGGCCCAACATGGCTGATACTAGGGTCGATACTATCGTTAGAGGCGGACGGGTAGTGTCCTCGTCAGAAACCTACGATGCCGCCATCGCCATCTCCGGGGAGAAGATCGTCGCCCTTGGACCCGAGGAATTGTTGCCGCCCGCCGATAAGTACATCGACGCCGAGGGCAAATTGGTGCTACCCGGTCTTATCGATAGCCACGTTCACTTGGACGGACACGACAACTACGCCGTCGGCGCCCGGGCTGCCGCGTACGCCGGCCTGACCACTCTCGTCCCTTTCGGAAGCTACGACATCGAAAGAGAAGACACGCTGGCCGCCGCGATACACCGGACCAGGGAGGAGATAGAAGCCTCCGCTTTGGTTGACTTCGGTCTCCACATGACCCTTCAAAACCGTCCCGCCATCTTGGACAGCGTACCGGAAGCAATGGAGTTGGGAGTCAGGTCTTTCAAGATGTACATGACCTACAAGAAGCGCCCCTTCCGGATGTGCGACGACGACTACATCTGCAGGGCCATGGAGCTGGTCGGGGCCGGGGGCGGGGTGGTGCAGCTTCACTGTGAGAGCGGCAACATCATCGAGTACCTGGAAAACAAACTCATAGGGGAGGGTCACACCCACCCCACGGATTTCCCCGCCGCTTGTCCCGACTGGGCCGAAGAGGAAGCCATCAACCGGGCTATCCAAATGGGGGCCGCCACCAACTGCCCGACCTATGTAGTACACCTAAGCACCAAATTGGGGCTTGAACGGATCATCCGGGCCCAAGCTACCGGCCAACCGGTGTGGACCGAGACCTGCCCTCAGTACTTGCTGCTTTCCGACGCCGAGATGGCCCGCTACGGACCGCTGGCAAAAATCGGGCCCCCGCTGCGAGCGGATGACGGACCCGATCGTGAGGCCCTCTGGCGGGGACTGGCCCAAGGCTACGCTTCCATAGTGGCCAGCGACCACGCCCCCCATCCTCAGGAGTTGAAGAAGCTGGGCTGGGACAACATTTTCGTTACGCCGGAGGGCGCGTCCGTGCCCTTTGGCTCCCCCGGAGTCGAGTCCATCGTTTCTTTGATGTACAGCGAAGGAGTGGTGAAACGGGGTCTGCCGATTTGGTGGTTGGCCCGGGTGATGTCGGAAAATCCGGCTCGAATATTTGGCTTGTACCCGCGAAAAGGGACTATCCGGGTCGGCTCCGACGCCGACCTGTTGATCTTGGACCCGGCGGGAGACCGGGTAATAACCGCCCAGGACCATCAGAGCAACGCAGGCTACTCCCTGTTCGAGGGCTGGCAAGTCACCGGCGGGCCTTGGATGACTTTGCTCCGGGGCCAAGTGCTGCTGAACCAAGGGAAGCTGGAGCAGAAACCGGGCTACGGACAGCTGTTGGCGTGCGAAGGACCCAGAGCACCCATCAGCCAGGTGACTGGAATCTGAAACTGAGAGGAGTCAATGAAGTCGTTAGGACTGTAGAAACTATCCACGGTTCGCGTTACTACGTGGATGGCACTATTGAGACGCCTGACGGGCGCAATCCACGGGTCAGGACTGTTTGGCAGATAGACCTGGGAAGCGAGTATCCAAGGTTGATTACAGCATATCCACGCAGGGGGTGAAGATGTTCCGCGAGCATGAGCAAATCATTCTAACGTCCGATATTTCGGGAGATGGGAAAGAAGAACTCAAGGCTGGAGACGTTGGCACGATCGTTCACATTCATCCAGGGGAACAAGCCTTTGTCGTGGAGTTCATGGCCCTCGATGGCGGCACGGCGGCTATTGCTACAGTCCTGCCATCGCAGGCCCGTCCAGTATCCAGTGGGGATATTACCCATGCTCGTACACTGGAGATTACTGTTTGAGTTCGATGCTCCCCGCCATCTACGTCATCGACAACCCGAGCCACCGCATGTCCGGCGGGCTTGACGAAAGGGTTGGTGGTTGGGGCTAGTTACGTCCCATTTCCCAACCTATGCTGAATCGACAATTCTACCAAGAAGCAATATTGGGCTTGCCGGAGCTGCGTAAGGCTAGTATCTAACCCAGTGTGCAAGTTTCTTATCGCCCGTACAGACATAACGCAAGGGTTGCCTCACCCCGGAAAGTAAGGGTGCGGGTGGCCCGCCGCGGCTTGGGCCGCCTATCGGAACTCCGGGATTACTCTTTCCGCCAGCAACCTCACGGAGTTGGCCACCAAGTCTTTGGCGATTTGGCCGCCGTAGTTCACTTCTAAGACCACGCCGGTGACGCCCAACTTCTCCCGGTACTCGTGAATCCGGTCCACGATGGCTTCCGGAGGGCCGTACATGACCCGGGTTTGCAGTATCTCGTCGTAAGGCGCGGCAGCCGTCTTGCGAAGCCGGGTTACCGTTTCTTCGCTGGCGGCCGTCTTGATCAGCTCTTCCGCCCCGTAGCGAATCGCGTGCCTGGTACTGGCCTCGGGTTCGGAAGCGGCTCTCGCGCCGTCTTCGGCCACGTAGGCGGGGATGCGCAACGACACTTGTACCGGCGCCGAGTGCCCCGCATCTTGCCAGGTCCGCCGGTATAGAGCCAAACGTTCTTGAAGCTGGGGGACCGGCGTGGTGGCACTGATGAATATCGGGTGCCCCAGTTGGGCTGCCAAGGAAAAAGTATCTTCGCTGGCCACGGCGATGCGGGTCGGCGGATGCGGCTGCTGGTAAGGCTTCGGCACCAAAGTTACGTCCTCATACGAGTAGTACTCGCCTTGAAAGGAAAATTGGTCCTCGTTCCAAGCCTTCATTATGATTTCCAAGGCCTCGAAGAAGCGTTGCCGGCTCTGAGAGTAGGGAACGTTGTAGCCTTGATAGTACTTGGTCAGACCGCTTCGGCCGATGCCGAACTCGAACCTTCCTTTGCTGACGTGGTCTACCGTCGCCGCTTCTTCCGCGATCCGGAGGGGATTGGTCAAGGGCAGCACCTGCACCGCCAGACCTATCCGTATCGCGTCGGTGCGGGCGGCTATGGCGCTGGCCAGGACCATCGGCGCCGCCAACACAGAGCGGTCGGGGCTGAAGTGGTGCTCGGCCAACCAGACCGAGTCCACGCCCAGTTGTTCCGCTTCGACCACTTGGCTGAAGGACTCGTCGAAGGCCTCGGGCTGGGTCATGCCCTTCCGGACGTGGAAGTCAGTGAATATCCCGAAGTCCATTTGTATCACCTTTGACGCAGTTGGGGGAGCAGGCCGCCCTTGGTCCCGGTGACGAAGAAGCTAGGGTACCGGGAGCAAGCCGGGAGAATACCCTGCGGCCCCTCTGCAAGCTACTGTATCGGGGGCTTCCAGGTGTGCCATTCCGTATTCTGTTGGTAGGCGTGGGCCACCCGCAACAACGTTTCTTCGTCGAAGGGCCTGCCGCCGATTTGCAGACCGATAGGAAGATTATCGCTGGTGAAGCCGCAGCAAATGCTCATCGCCGGGATGCTGGCCAGGCTGAAGGCGACGGTAAGCAGCCAAGGAGTACGGTAAGGGTTCCCTTGGGCGCCAATCGCCGGGTCCGGGACCACTTTCTGCGCCGCGACCCCTATCGTGGGCAGCGCCAGCACGTCGACAGTCTCCAAGGCCGCCAGCACCTCTAAGCGAAGGAGGGAACGAAGCTTCTGAGCTTTGTAGTAGGCCGTCGCCGGGATGAGGCTCCAAGTGAGGTAGGCGATGCGGTTGTCGTGGCGAATTTCAGACAAGCGGTTACGGACCAGTTCTCGGTAATTGGTGGGGGCCTCTATCCTGAGGGAGCTGGAGATGGTATTCGCGTACTTGGTCAGCGGAAGGGAAACCTCCTCAACCGCGGCGCCCAAGTCCGCTAGGGTGCCCGCTGCCTTGGATACCGCCTCTCGGACTTGGGGGTCTACCACGTCCGAGTGTAGCAACTCCTTGACGATTCCTACCTTGATCCCGCGGACGTTGCCGTCGAGGGCCTGCCGGTAGTTAGGCACGGGCAGCTTCGAAGTGTACGGGTCTTTCGGGTCGTGGCCGGCGATGGCCTCGAGGGTGATGGCGCAATCTTCCACGGTCCGGGTGATGGGCCCGATGGCGTCCATGGACCACACGCCGGGCATCACGCCGAAGCGGCTGACCCTGCCCCAAGTAGGCCGGAGACCCACCATACCGCACCAAGCGGCCGGAAAGCGTACGGACCCTCCCGTGTCCTCGCCCAGGGAAGACGCGCACAGAAAGGCTGCGGTAGCGGCCCCGGAACCGCTGCTGGACCCGCCGGGATGATGCTCCAAGTTCCAAGGGTTCCTGGCGAATTCGAAAGCGTGGGATAGCGCCGTGGTACCGAACTCGGTCATGTTCAGCTTGCCCAGGAGTATCGCTCCGGCGGCCTTCAGATTGGCGATCACCGTTGCGTCCTCCGTGGGCGTGAAGTCGTTGAAAATTGGAGACCCGGCGGTGGTGCGAATGCCCGCGGTATAGACTTGGTCCTTGACAGCGACGGGAATCCCGTGCATGGGGCCCCGGTATTCGCCCCTGGCCAAAGCCTCCTCCGACTCGCGCGCCGCCTTCAAGGCTTCATCGGGGCACACTGTCAAATAGGAGTGAACTTTGCCGTCAAGCCGGTCTATGCGCTCGAGGTAGGCTTCCACTGCCTCAACCGGAGACAGTTCTCGCTTCTTGATGACGGAGGAGAGCTGGGACGCGGAAAGGAACGGTACCTCTGCCTTCTCCATTTATCTGCCTCAAGCTTTCGAAATCGGGCCGGAACCGGCCAATGGGTCCAGTCAATGGGGAGGAGTCCGCGTTTTCATCGCCGGGGTTTTAAGATTGGCCTTGCCCGGCCGGTACCCGCATTCCACGGAATGGTCCATTCTTCACGGTATCACCAGCATCATAGGCGGGGTTGATTATTAGGTCAATATCCGGGGCGAACGGCCGGGGAATCCAAAAACCCTGGAGGCCAAGACGACAATGCAGACAATCACTTTGGATCCCCGGTCGTCCTTGGGATAACAATGAAGAAATCTGCGCAGCGTCGGTCAATGGGGAAAATTCCTGTGTCAGGGATGGGTGGACCTCAGGGCGGGGGCCGCAAAGGGATGATTTCCGGCCGGGCCGAGTTTATACTCATGGGCGGCGTTGGCTTTCCTGCCCGTTTCCAACGTCTCTGTGAAGGCTCAAGATTAGCTCGTCGAGGTGGCTGCGATATGGCTGACCCCACCCTCAAGATCGACAATGCTCGGTTCGTTCTGACTATGGACCCCACGCGAAGAGTCATGCGGGACGCCTCCATTCTCATCGAAGGGCGGAACATCGTCCGCATAGATAAGGCCTCGGAGTTAACGGGAGTGACGGCCGACCGGGTTATAGACGCCGGGGAGATGGTGGTCACGCCGGGGTTCTGCAACGGCCACATGCACATCAGCTACGCCCACGCCACCCGGGGGATATTCCCGGATAACTTGGACCCCGGAAACTACTTGGCCGGCGTGTTCAAGCTCCAAGCCGCAATGACTGAAGAGGAAGAGTACCTTACCACCCTTCTGGGCATTACCGAGTTGCTGAAGTACGGCACAACTTGCTTCTTGGACCCGGGCAGCACCAAGTACTTGGACTCATGTATGCAGGCCTACCAGGAGTCGGGTTGCCGCATCTTGGTCGGGGCCCAAGTGGTGGATAAGCCGAACCCGCTGGGCTTGCCGGTCACTCCCTTGGAAGAGTCTCTCCGCCAAGTCGAGGAGGTGTTACGGACTTACAACGGCCGCTTGGAAGGACGAGTCGGAGCTTGGGCCACGCCCTTCCAAGCGGATTACTGTTCCCGTGAGTTGCTGGCCGGGGCCAAGGACTTGGCCGACCGGTACCAGACGGGCATGACTTTGCACCAGGCCAATAGCCAGAGCTCCATCGACTCCCATCTACGTCAGTACGGCAAGCGCCCGGTGGAGTATCTGGAGGAAATCGGCGTACTGGGGCCTAACATGCTTCTGTCCCACGCGATAGGGCTGGATGAGGCCGAGGTCGATTGCTTGGCGCGCACCGGGACTAAGACAGTGATGTGCCCGACCGCCGCCTTGAAAATGGGTATGGGGATAACCTCCAGGGGGATGCTGCCCGAGATGCTGGAAAAAGGGGTCTGCGTGGGTCTGGGAACGGATGCCGGCAACAACTCCAGCTTGATCGAGACCCTGCGGTCTATGTACTTGATAACCGTAATCTTCAAAGACGCCCGGCAGACCACCGACGTGGTACCGGCGGAGACGGCGCTGGAAATGGCCACTATTCAAGGGGCGAAAGCTTTAGGCTTGGACGACGAAATCGGCTCCCTGGAGGTGGGCAAGAAAGCCGACCTGGTGCTGTTCGATACCAAGCGCCCCGAGTGGCGAACGATTTTCAACCCGGTTAATAACCTGGTGTACAACGCCGACGGCAGGAGCGTGCACACCGTCGTCGTGGACGGCAAGGTGGTGGTGGAAGGGCATAGGCCGGTATTCGTCGACGAGTGGGAACTTATTCAGAAGGTTCAGGGGCTGGGAGAGGGCATGCTGCAAAGGACCGGCGTGTCGTTCCCGACCCGGTGGCCGATGGAATGACCCGGGCCTTTCACTGGATAGCCTACAAATTCAACGAGTGCTCTTCGTATTCTTTTTCTTTGTTGTAGACTTGGAGACGGTGGCGGGAGGACTCCAGGATGAATATCCGGTCTTGGGCGTCTACGTTTACCGCCACGGGGCGACGGAACCGCCACTCCGGTTCCAGGTTGACCCGGCGTCGCGCTTTGATGATGTCCGGGTTGGCTTCGATGTAGGTCTGGGTCCAAGGTGAAGGGGTTTCGGCGTCCCCTACCAAGCTGGTCACGAAGGACCCGTCGGACGCATACACTTGAAGCCGGTGGCTGCCCCAGTCGGTCACGTATACATCCCCATCCGAGTCCACCGCCACCCCCGACGGTCCTTGAAGTTCCCCGACTCCGGGGGCGGAGGCTTGGAATTTGACCAGCAACCGACCTTCCGGCGAGAACTTCTGTACCCGGCTGTTCTTCCAGTCGGCCACGTACACGTTGCCGCTCCGGTCGACGCAAATGCCCCAGGGCAGGCTGAATTGGCCGTCGCCGCCGCCTTCACTGCCCCAGTTGCCCAAGAACTTGCCGTCCTTGGTGAATTTCTGCACCCGGTGGTTTAGGCTGTCCACGACGCATAGGTTGTCTTCCGGGTCGAAGGCGATCCCCGAAGGCCCGCTCAACTCCCCGTCACGGCTGCCGGCCCGGCCCCAACTGCTTAGAAAGGCCCCCTCTTGGTCGAATACGGAGATTCGATTCAGGTGCTCGTCGGAGGTGTACACGTTGCCGTTCCGGTCCAAGTCCAGCGACCGGGGCCAAATAAACTGCCCGTCGCCGCTGCCGTAGCCCCCGAATTGACCAAGGAACTCGTGGCCCAAGGTGAGCTTGGTGACCCTTTGGCCCAACTCTTCGACGCCCCGGTTGATAATGTAGACGCGGTCGTCGGAGCCAAGAGCAAAATCTTGGGGCGACCAAAATCCTTGCCCGGACCCAGCGTACATGCCGATGCAATGGCTGAAATCGAACACTCGTCCGGCGGCGACGGTGGTCAGCATCTTAGTCCTCCAGAAGACCTTGGCATTGGTCGGGGCCTTGGCCGCGCTACGAAGGGAGACGGGGTAACCGGAGCCTGCCGAAGGGGCGGCCCTAGACCAAGTCCATTTGCTCGAATTTCCCGCCCACGATGGGTACCGGGTCCAGCCCCAGCCACTTGTCCACGACGGTGGAGTAGAACCCGCGGAAGTCGTAGTTGGGGGCCAGGTCGCCCTGGCTCAAGTCTTCGGGTTTTAGGGAAGGATAGGTGCCGAACATGCCGCCCTTCACCCGGTCGCCGATGAGGAAGGCGCCGCCACCGGCCCCGTGGTCGGTGCCGGTGCCGTTGTCCTTGACCCGGCGGCCAAACTCGGTGAACAGCATCATAACCACGTTTTCCCCGGCGTCGTGCTCCTTCAAGTCGTCGAAGAAGTCGCTGATGGCCCGGGAAGTATCTGCCCACAGTTGGGCGTGGGCCGGGGCTTGGTTGAAGTGGGTGTCGAAAAGAGCGTGGGAGGTGTAAAAGACTTGGGTGCCCAGGTCGGCGAAGTGCACCCGGGCCACGTCTTTCAAGTACCTGCCGATGGGAGTGTCGGCGTACTCCACTGTGGAGGAGTACTTCTCGGTGGCGGTGGCAATGATGTCGGCGCCTTTCAAAGCGTCCCGCCCGGTCTGGCCCAAGTAGTCCATGGTGGGGCCGGTGCCCATGGCCGGGGCGTACATCCGGGCAAACCGGTCCAATACTTGGGCCCGGTCCTGCTCGGCGGTAATGCCGGGGACGTTGGACAGCACGCCGTAGGAATCAAGGTTGGAGACCGAGGTCACCGGCACGCCGCGAAGGGCCAGCGCCCTGGGCAGCCCCTGCCCGAAGTTCACGCCCTTCAGGACGTTTTCGCCGCCGGGGTCCAGATCGCGGATGACCTTGGCCACCCAACCCTCGGTACCCACCACGTCCGGCTCGCAGGTGTGCCAGATGTCCATGGCGCGAAAGTGGGACCTGGGAGAGTCCTCGAACCCGATTCCGTGGACGATGGCCACCTTACCATCGTCGAACAGCTTCTTCACCGGGGCCATGTTGGGATTGAAAGCCAGGGTATCGTCAATGGGAAGGACTTCGTCCTCGGGAATGTTGACCCTGGGGCGGGCGTCCCGGTAGTGGCCGTTGGTATAGGGAATAATCGAGTTCAAATAATCGTTGGCTCCGGTCAATTGAAGGATGACCAGCACCGGGTCTTTCTTCGTAGTTGCCATCTTTGCTACTCCTGTGGTCGTCTACTTGAAGTCGCTCTGTTTGCTACGCGAATTGGTATTCCCTGGATGCTGCGATGAGAGCCAGCATAACGCCAATCCTCTTCTCGGAGTCGTCGCACTCCTCCGGCGTGTTCCAGCGGAGGCTTCTGCCCTCCCGGGCTTGGTCCAGCAACTCCCGGCGCGTATCCTCGCCGACTTCCAGCGGGCCTATGGCGGCGAGGCACTCGTCTACGAACTCTTCAGGAGAGAGGCCGCCTTGGGATTTTAGTCCTTCGATGACCGACCGGACGCCGGGCAGGGCGGTGTCGCCCAGCAAGCTCGCCGCGAAGTTCACCCGCCGTACCAAGGCGCCGCCGTCAACCCACTCAGAACCGGTGTGCCAACTCTCCACGCTGGGGGGATTGAGTAGCTCCTGGCCTTGATAATTGCACTCGAAGGCCAGGGTATTGAAGCCGGGCCGAGGCGCGTTGAAATTACCCGTCATGCGCACGGTGCCGACCACCAACTCAGCGGGACTCTTCACCCGGGCGAACCGGGCGTTTTTGAAGAAGTCGGAGTTGAACATGACCCGCATGACCGAGCGCACCTCGCCGTTGGAGTCTTTGTAGGCTTGGACCAAGGACTGGATGGCCTCCGGGTCCTTGGGCGGGGTGATGTTCCAACTGGGCACCTGGACCTCGTCGGCTACGAAGAAGCTGTAGAGGTGCCTCGCCAAGAACCGGGGCGTCGCTTCCTGTTCCGCAATGATACGGACGATGTCGTCGCCGTTGAAGTCGCCGGTGCGCCCCAGGAAGGTTTTCTCGCCGAAATCGTGGTCCTCTGGCTTGTACTCGAAGCTCCAGTAGAACCGGCCCAAGGGATTTCGCGGAATCTTGGGAGCGATGGTCCAGCCGGTGAAAGCCCGGGAGGCCTCTTTGATGTCGTCTTCGGAATAGTTCCCCACGCCCAAGGAGAATAGTTCCATGAGCTCCCGGCCCCAGTTTTCGTTGATTGCGCCGTTGTGATTGCCGTTGTTGTCCAACCAGTAGATCATCGCCGGGTTCTTGGCCAGTTCCAACAAGAGGTTCTCGAAGCTGCCCAAGCCGTGCTCCCGGAACATCGCTATTTGCTGGGTAAGCTCCGGCGGGTTGTCCACCTTGGAGTTGCCGGTGGCGAACAACTGGTGCCAGAACAGGGCCATCTTCTCTTCCAGGGGGCGGCTGGTATTGATCATCCGGTAAACCCAGTCGGCCTGGTTTATTGGAGGACCCAGGCCCCCTTCATAGCCTGGGAAGTACCGGTATAGCATTTCTTCATCGATGGGCGGCATCTTCTCCGGGTGAAGCAGCTCCTCTACCGTGGCCTCGTAGCCCTTGGCCGCCCGGGCCTCCAACTCCTCGCGGGGAGCGCCAAATCCGGCCCGGCGCATCAGGTGCGCCATTAACGCAATGTTGTCTGGCTGTGGCATGCTCATTCCTCCTCAAGCCACAGATTCAATGGCGTGTTCCAGTGGTCTTCGAGCAATTTAGAAGGATTACATCGTACGTTCAGCGGGTACTCATGTCAAGCATGGCTCACTTGAAGAACTTCGACGAAACACGATAACATCGACTGATATGTTCGACGAGTTGCGGCGCTCCCCTGGGGTCCAGCCGGATAGGACGGCCCCGCGTCAACTATAGTTGAAACTCCACCTCGATCAAGGGGCTTCCCGACACCCATTCGTCGAGGTCCCGATTGCCGCCCAAGAGATTGTGAATCTTGGCGATGATGCCCCGGCGGCTTTCTTGATCCAAGACAGGGGTTGCTACGGCTGGCAAATCGGCTTGGACGCTTTGCTTCAGGTGGAAAGTAAACTCGGGACGGGCCAAGAGGTTGGCGTACCAGTCCCGGGTACCCGGCAGACCGGTGATGAACAAGCGTCCGTCCAGGTTGAAGAACCAAATCTCTTTGCGCCGGGGCTTGCCGGTGCGGCGTCCGTTGGTGGTAATGTCTATGGTGCGGTCTTTACTCAGCGCCCCGGCTATTTCGTCGTTCAATATCATACCTTGTCCGGGTTATAGCTTGGCCGGCAGATACTGGCCAAACCAGTCCAACGCCGCGTCCATGACCTCGGTGAAGGCCGGCTCCACGTAGACCTCGTAATGGCCGTAGCCCTTTAGCACCACCAGTTTCTTGGGTTCCTTGGCCCGGGCATAGAGTTGCTCCGACTCTTCAGGCAGGACCAGCCGGTCGTTGTCGGAGGTGATGAAGAGGATCGGCCTAGGGGAGACTTCATGGACGATCCACTCGGGGTTGAAGCCAATGGTGTCGTCCACGTATTCCAAAGGTATCGTGCCCACCGCCGCCGGATTGTCGCGGCGGGCCGCAGCGGCCAACTCTGCGGACTGGCGGTCCGGCAGCAGGATTTCGCTGCGGTCGACCTGCTCCGACTTCCCTGTGACAGCCCGCGCTGCCCGGTCCTTCTTGGACCTTTCCTGCAAGTCGAACCATTCGTCCACCCGCCTCACCCGGCTCATCCACCTGGCGCCGTGGCCGATACCCACCACGCTGACGATGCACTTCGCCCGGGGGTCCACGGCGCCGACCCAGGTGACCGTGGCGCCGCCGTAGCTGGTGCCGTAGATCCCGATCCGCTCCTCGTCAACTTCCAGTTGAAGGCCCAGGAAGGTCATGGCGGCTTGCACGTCCATAACCCGGCTGTAGGGGGCCAGCCGGCTCCGGGCCCCCTCGCTGTTTCCCCAGCCCTTGTAGTCGAAGGTCATAGCCACGTAGCCGGCCCGGTTCAACGACGCCGCGTTATCCGGCAGGTACAGGTCCTTGACGCCGGTATAGCCGTGGCATAGCAGTACCGCGGCCCGCTTCTCACCCGGCGCCAGGCCATCGGGGGTGTAAATGTCACCATACAGCTTGAACCCTTCGCTATAGAATTCCACGGCGCGTTTCATCTTGACTTATTCCTCCGCTTCTAGCCCGCTGGCGTAATATTCTTCCTCGCCCACCGCAGCAAACCGCCCCGGCGAAAAGGGTCCCATATCCTCCGGTACGGGGCCGCGGCCCCCCAGCACGTATTGGGCCACGGTGCGCCCGGTGATGGGTCCCAAGTGAATTCCTTTGGTGCTGTGCCCGGTGGCCAGCACAACGCCGTCCCGGCCGGGTACCGGGCCGATGATGGGCATGCGGTCGGGGCTGAGAGGACGAGACCCGGCCAAGTGTTGGACCAATTCGGCGTCTTCCAAGGCGGGCAGGACGTCTGCGGCCCGGCTGAGCAGCTCTACCTTGGCGGCCTCGGTAGGCCGGGAGTCGAACTCCCCGCCCAAGAAGAGGTCCGCTTGGTCGTAGTCCCGTCCGCCGGTGCTGCCCACGCTGAACAGGCCGTCCAGCCGGGATATCATGTGGCCCCGCTTGGGCGAGCTGATGAGCACCGGCAGGGGTTCTCCGGCAAAACGGAGCAGCAACCGCTCCCCCTTCAGCGGACGCACCGGCACCGAGAAATTGAGCGCCTCGGAAAAGGCTGCGGTCCACACCCCGGCGGCCAGCAACACGGTACCGCAAGATAGCTCCCCATTCTCTGTGCGGACGCCGGTTACGCGGGAACCTTGGATCGTTAAGTCGGTAACCTCTCGGTTTAGCAGCTCGGCCCCTTCGATCTCGGCGGCCCGGGCCAAAGCAAGGGTCAGGCGGTAGCTGTCCAGTTGGGACGATTCGTTTTCATACACCGCTCCCCGGATACTCGGCGTCAGCCGGGGGTCGATGCGGCGGACGTCGTCTCCATCGATCCACTGCATCGCTACGTGCTCTTGCTGCCACGTCATAAGGGTCTTTATGAGGTCCTCTTCTTCGCTGTCCAGAGCCAGTCTCAAAGAAGGCCGGCGTTGGAAGAGTAGGTCCATACCGGTGGCTTGTTCCAGTTCACTCACCAATCGGGGGAACTCGTGATAGCCGGCCAAGGCAAACCGGAAGGAAGGGCCGGGGCTGAACTCGGTCCCCAGAAGACTCAGGGAGCCGGTGGCGTGGGCCGACGCCCCGCTGCCGACGGCCTCTCGTTCCAGCAGGGTCACCGAGGCGCCCTCCCGGGCCAGATAGTAGGCCGCGGCGCAGCCAATGACGCCCGCGCCCACTATTGCTACGTCTGGTGACCTAGTCATACAAAGGGTCTATCATCTCAAGACTCCCGGACTATCGGGACGGGGACGGAGGCTGTCCAGCCAAGCATTCCGGTGCCGGGGTTTGGCCTTGCGGTCCTGGCCAAGCCCGAACTCAACCCAGGACGCCCGTCAAGCAGGCGCTATTCGTCGTCTTCCCGTGATTCCTCCGGTTCCGCGGCCCGCTCAGTTGCTTGCTCGGCGCTGCCCGCGGGTCTCAGCTTGGTCAACTCCTCGCTCAATTCCCAGAGCTGCTTGGCGGCCTCCGTATCGTATGAAGTTTGGGACGATAGCACCATCTCCTCGTCTATGAAGTACTTGCCGGTGACGCCGGCCACTTCCGGAGAATTGGCCAGATAGGTAACCGTCCTCGCCCCTTTCGACGTGCTTCTGGCCACCAACCTAAATAAGAAGTTGAATACCCGTCCTCTCATCCCGTTATTCGTTGCCAGGAACCCGGAAGCGACCAAGCCAGGGTGTATTCCGTTGGCGGTTACCCCGGTGCCTTCAAGCCGGCGGGCCAGCTCGTAAGTAAACAATAAGTTGGCCAGCTTCGACTGGCCGTAGGCCCGGTAGCCTCCGTATGACCCCCCGTGGGCCCCTTGAGGGGCGTCGCCGCCGGAGTGGGGTCTAAATTGAGGGTTCGAGAAGTTTATCCTGGCGCCCCTATGGGCGTCGGACGACACGTTTACGACGCGGGAAGGGGCGCTGGCTTGCAGCCGGTCCAACAACAGATTGGTCAGCAGAAAGTAATTCAAGTGGTTTAGGGCGAAAGTCATTTCGATGCGGTCGACGCTTTCTTGGCGTGTTAGCATCAGTGATCCGGCATTGTTGACGAGAACGTCCAAGCGATGGTGGTTGGTCTTGAATTCGTCCGCTAACCGACGCACCTCTTGTTGGGAGGAGAGGTCGGCCAGCAGATAATCGATGTTATCATTGCCCGTGTACTGGCGAATCTGCGCTGCCGCCTCGGCCGCCTTGCCGGGGTCTCGGGCCCCCAATACCACGGTTGCGCCCAGTTGCGCCAGTTGCATCGCCGCTGCCTTGCCGATTCCCGACGTGGCGCCTGTGATAAGGCAGACCTTCCCTTCCATGGGTGCTCCGTTGATGAAGCTGGGTTACACCAAGTATATCTCAACTCGGCGCTTGGATTCAGCGGCTATTTCGTCGAGGGTTTAGCAGGCTGTGGGGCGCCGCCGACATAAGGCTCGGAGAGGCGGCGCGGTCAACGACATAATATTGCGCCCTATTTTCCGCTATCGCAAGGAGCGACAGGGGCGGCATTGAGACCCGGAACGCCCCGCCCCTTATTCCGGACATAGATTCAAATCTGCGTTATCCAGGGAGGACCGGATATGCCGACGTCGGAAGTGACCTTTGGCTCTAGCCTGGGCGTGGCCGGGTATTGGGACGTTGCCGAATTCGCCCGGCGGGCCGAGGACTTGGGGTTCCAAAGAGTTACCATGGGGGAGCACGTCATGGACGGCAACCCGCCCCGCCCGACTTTGCTCAACTTCCCGGCAATCGCCGCGGCGGCGGGGGCCACCCGCAGGGTGCGAGTCATGACCGGGATTGTGATCGCGCCCCTATACCATCCGGTCATGTTGGCCAAGCTGTCGGCCAGCTTGGACTTGGTGTCCGGGGGCCGGCTGGATTTCGGCGTCGGAATAAGCGGGCAACGGGATACCGAGATCGAGTTCGAAGCGTTGGACATCCCCGTGCGCACCCGGGGGCGTCGTACTGACGAAATACTCCAAGTATTGAAACGGCTCTGGACTGAGGAACACGTGACTCACCTGGGCCGGTTTTTTAACTTCAGCGACGTGACTTTGCTGCCCCGGCCCACGCAGCAGCCATACCCGCCAATATGGGTTGCCGGCCGCAGCGATGCTGCCATGCGCCGGGCGGCGGTCCTTGCCGATGGTTGGTACCCCTATTTGTTTAGCGTGCGACGACTACGGGTCAGCAACGAAACGGTCCGCAGCCATGCCGCCGAGGCCGGCCGGGACCTGACGGGCTTTCATTGGGGCCTAAACCAGCCTATCGCTATCAGCAACGACCCGAAAGAGGCCCTAGCGTCGGCGGCGGTCAACTTGGGGCAACGGTACGCCACGGCGGAGCGAAGCCCGGAGGACATTGCTCAAGCCTTGTGCATTACCGGCGCGCCGCGGGAGTGTATCAAAGCCTTGGAGGAACGCATAGACGCCGGAGCCCGGGATATCAACCTGACCTTCCTCTCTGCGGATTCCAAGGGTCTGTTCGACCAGATGGAAACGTTCGCCCGCCAAGTCATGCCTCACTTCCAGAGCTAGATTTGCTCGGTCCGTATTTTTCATAGTGGGGCGGGCCGCGCCGCCGCTATGAAAGACCGTCGATGCCGGGGGCAACCCAAGCCCGGCTATCTCCCCAAGCCCGGCTATTTCATTGTGGGCCCCGTCGGCCCTTTCATTGGGATATTGGAGCTAACCCTCACGGCTACCAAGCTTCTCCTATGGCGGCAAGGGCTTACGGGGAGTACAATTGCCTTCATTCCAACTTCCGCGGCCCCGGGTCGCTATCGCGTCAGTATCCCGTCACTATAAGGAGGCGCCCCATGCCAGAGTCCCATGCCGTAAAAGTAGAAACCAACGTGCCCGCAACTATGCGAGACGGCACTACCCTCTACTCCGATATCTACCGGCCGGAAGGGCCGGGACCCTTCCCGGTCATACTGGAGCGGACGCCCTACGACAAGACGTCTCCCCTGACCATGCAAATGCTGGACCCCTTGGCGGGGGCCAAGCGCGGATACGCCGTGATCCTTCAGGACACTCGAGGACGCTACGAGTCCGAGGGGGACTTCTACTGTTTTAGGGACGACATCGCCGACGGGTACGACTCCGTGGAGTGGGCCGCCGCTCTGCCTTGGTGCTCCGGAAAAGTGGGGATGGTTGGCACGTCTTACGTCGGCGCAACCCAGTGGCTCACCGCTTTGGCCCGCCCGCCGCACCTAGCGGCCATCGTGCCCAACGTAACCGCCTCCAACTACCATGAGGGTTGGACCTACCAAGGCGGCGCCTTCGAGTTGGGCTTCAACCTCTCTTGGACCATTCTCCCCTTGGTCTTGGCCAACATCAAGAACATTTCGTCGACCAAGAGCGTGTCCGGCGATCAAGAGCGGGCCCTTGCCAAGGTGGTAGACGAGATGGAAACGGCCTTCCGCGAGTTTCCTATCAAGGACTTCCCCCACTTCAAGGGCGGCTTGGCCGATTACTACTATGACTGGATCGATCATCCGGACTACGACGACTACTGGAAAGGGGTGTGCATCGAAGAGAACCACTCCCAAATTACGGTGCCGGCCCTGAACATCGGCGGCTGGTATGACATTTTCCTGGGCGGGACCATCCGCAACTTCCTTGGAATGCGGGAGAAGGGGGCGACGGACGGGGCCAGACGGGGCCAGAAGCTGCTGATCGGTCCCTGGCAACACACGTCCCGGGGTACCAGCGTGGCTGGCGCTCACTATTTCGGACTGGCCGCGGACGCTCTTGCCATAGACTTGGACAATATCCACTTTCGCTGGTATGACTACTGGCTCAAAGGGATCGACAACGGGGTGCTAGACGAGGCGCCCGTCCGCATTTTCGTGATGGGAGACAACGTTTGGCGAGATGAACAGGAATGGCCCTTGGCCCGGGCCAAGCCCACGGAGTATTACTTACACAGCCAGGGCAAGGCCAACACTTTGAACGGTAACGGCAGTTTGAGCGTGACGCCGCCGGGGGAGGAGCCGCCGGACCTGTTCTTGTACAATCCGTCAGACCCGGTACCCACCAGGGGCGGCGCCCTGTGCTGCAACGCCTATTTTGCCGCCGGCGGATCCTTCGAACAGGGCCAGATAGAAGCCCGGGAAGACGTCTTGGTGTACTCGACCCCGCCTCTGCAACGGGAGGTTGAGGTGACCGGCCCGGTAACCGTGACCTTGTGGGCCGCTACTTCCGCCGTGGATACGGATTTCACGGCCAAGCTGGTGGACGTTTGCGAGGACGGCTGCGCCCGCAACTTGACGGACGGGATCATAAGGGCCCGCTACCGGGACTCAATGTCTACCGCGAGCCTTCTGGAGCCGGGCAAGGTCTACCGTTATACCATCGACCTGTGGGCCACCAGCAACGTGTTCAAGGCGGGCCATCGAATACGCGTCGAAATATCCAGCAGCAATTTCCCCCGCTTCGACCGTAACACCAACACGGGCAACCTGATCTCGCAAGACACTGAGTTGAAGCCGGCGTTGCAAACCGTGTTGCACAACTCGGAGCACCCGTCCCATATCACCTTGCCCATCGTTCCCAGGTAGCTGCAAAGCGGGCAGGCAACGGCAGCGCGGTTCGATAGTTTCAAGAAGGGACTGTTTTTTTGGCCAGGCCGGCAACGAAGTTGGCTGCTTGGGAAGCGTCTTCGCGGCTGGCTAGAACCTGCAGCTTAGCCATCATCACCCCCGTGGGTACCGCGCAGCCATTGCCAACTATGCCCATTTTCAGACAGCAGTCCGTTGGCGGGCTCCGGCCCCCAAGAACCCGGTTCGTAGGGGTGAGGAGGCCGGCTGGACCGGTTTTCCTGCACGTTCAGTATCGGGTCCACTATCCTCCAAGCCTCTTCGATATGATCGCTTCGAATGAACAAGGAAGCGTCACCCTCCAGAGAATCTTGAAGAAGGCGCTCGTAAGCCTCGGGAATTGCTTGGCCTGTAAACGCCGAGTCGTAGCGAAACTCCATGCTCTTGCTCTCGGTCAGCATGCCTCGGTCCGGGACCTTTACCCCAAACCTCAGGTGCACGCCTTCGTCGGGCTGGATGCGAAGGGACAGCAAATTGGGACTCGGCTCTTGCCCCGGCCCGGTAGTAAACATTACGAGTGGAGGGCGCCTGAATTGGATTACGACCTCCGTCACCCTGGTGGCGAGAGCCTTTCCGGTCCTCAAGTAGAAGGGCACCCCTTGCCAGCGCCAGTTGTCCACGTGCATTCGCAGGGCCGCGTAGGTCGCCGTAGTCGAGCCGGCGGCCACTCCCTGCTCGTACTGGTAACCTTGGTACTGGCCGAAAGCAACGTTCTGCGCCGTCTCTACCGGGTCCCACCGCCGAATGGCCCGCAGCGCCTCCACCTTGCTATTGCGCAGTGAACTGGAGTCCATGGCACTGGGCGGCTCCATGGCGACCATGGTTAGCAGTTGCAGCAAGTGGTTCTGCACCATGTCCCGCAAAACGCCGGACCGGTCGTAGTAACCGGCCCGGTCCTCCGCCGTGTTGGTTTCGGCGGCCGTAATCTGCACGTTGTCTATGTAGTTCCGGTTCCATACAGGCTCGAAAATAGCGTTGGAGAAACGGAAAACCAGCAGGTTCTGCACCGTTTCCTTACCCAAATAGTGGTCGATGCGGTAGACTTGCTCCTCCTCGAAGACCCGGTGCACCGTCCGGTTAAGGTCCATAGCCGACCGG
Organism: Dehalococcoidia bacterium; assembly: GCA_965197665.1. GTDB lineage: Bacteria > Chloroflexota > Dehalococcoidia > Lucifugimonadales > UBA3495 > CBDANO01. The sequence continues at coordinate 395,998 of CBDANO010000004.1, read as the reverse complement.
AGGTCGTGGCCGAAGGGCTTTTCGATTACTACCCTTCGCCACCCGCCGTCCTCCTCCCCAGCCAATCCGGAATCACCCAGGTTCTCTACGGCGGTGCCGAAGAATCTAGGGGCGACGGATAGATAGAACAGGCGGTTGGCAGCGCCCCCTTCGACCTCTTCCAGCCGCCGCTTCAACCGCAGATAGGCTTCGGCGTCGTCAAGGTCCCCTTGCGAGTAGAACAGGTTTTGAGCGAAGGCGGCCCACCGGCCGGTGAGCGCGGCGAGGTCGCTAAATCCTCGAAGGCCCTCCTCCATGAAGGCCCGGTAGCTTGCGTCGGTGTATTCCCGCCTGCCGACACCAACTATTCGAAACCTTTCGGGCAACCGGTCCTTGCACGCCAACTCGAAGAGAGCCGGGACCAGCTTGCGCCGGGCCAAGTCCCCATAGCCCCCGAAAATTACGACGGTGGTACTATCGGCGGGCACTACTCCGCCTTCTCATTGGCCCCTTTCGGGGCAGATTTCACCGCGTGGCCGCCAAACTGATTGCGCAGGGCGGCAAGCATTCTGCCGCCGAAGGGTTGGTCCTGCCGCGAGCGGAAACGCTGCTGCAACGCCAGAGTGATGACCGGGGCCGGCACCGCCAAATCGACCGATTCCTGCACCGTCCAGCGGCCTTCACCGGAGTCATCGACGTGGGCTTGAAGTCCGCTCAGGTCCGGGTCCTCTTCCAAAGCGGCGGCAGCCAAGTCCAACAGCCAAGAGCGCACCACACTGCCGTAACGCCAAGTTTCGGCGATCTTTCCCAAGTCCAAGTCGAACTCTTTCTTGGCCTCCATGATTTCGAAGCCTTCCGCATAGGCTTGCATCATGCCGTACTCGATGCCGTTATGTACCATTTTGACAAAATGACCGGCGCCGATCGGTCCCACGTGACTGAAGCCCTTGTTCTCTCCGGGGGCCAACGTGCGGAAGATGGGCTCCAAACGCCGGTAGGCGGCTTCGTCGCCGCCGATCATCAAAGAGTAACCTTCGGACAAACCCCAGACGCCGCCGCTGGTGCCCACATCCAAGAAGTCTATGTCGAGGCCCCTTAGCTTTTCCCCCCGGCGAATGCTGTCCTTATAGTTGGCGTTACCGCCATCAAGGACGGAGTCGCCGGTCGTGAGGAGGGGAGTAAGGCTATCTATCGTATCCTCGGTGGGCTGGCCGGCCGGCACCATAACCCACACGGCCCGGGGTGGAGCAAGGCAGGCCGCTAGGTCTTCCAGGGAGGACGCGCCGGCGGCGCCCTGGGCTTGGCTGGCGGCTACCGCTTCCGCGCTGCGGTCGTAGGTGACGACCCGGTGACCGCCAATCAGAAGGCGTTGAACCATGTTGCCGCCCATACGGCCCAAGCCGATCATTCCTATTTCCATGATGGGTCTCTCCGGTCAGGTCTTATGAGTCCAATTACCGCCCGCCGTCGGGCGCCTCCACTGCGTCGAAACTACTCAAAAGTATTCACGGGATTGACTTCCCGGCCGCTCCTCTGAAGCTCCTGCTCACCGGGTTATGCTGGCGCTATGCCAACTCGCGGGCCATGTTCTCTATGGATATCCCGGGGTCGGAATCCAGGCGCATCTGGGCGGCGGGGCGTCCGGCGGTCAGCAGCGCCTCCAAGTCCCCCCCAGCTTGGGCGTCGGCCAGCACCCCAAAGCTAAAAGCCCGTCCGGGTATGGGCACATTCTGATGATGCTTAGTAGTGATCTGAAGGAATAAACCGGAGTCTGGGCCCCCCTTGTGAAGCTGACCGGTGGAGTGCAAGAAGCGAGGGCCGTAACCGACGGTGGTAGCGATGCGGTACCGCTCGGCTATCGCGCGGCGGAGGGATTCCAGCGCCCGGTCTACTTCGGGAGTTTGCTTCAGGTAGGTCATGATCGCCAAGTAGCCGCCCTCCCTGGAATGGGCGAGCAACTCGCTAAGGGAGGTGAGGGCTTCCACCTCGGGGAGCTTGCCGGAGCTTGCGAATTGATTCAGCACTCTTTCGGTAATGTCCTTGGCCGACTGGACGTTGGGCTGGTCGAAGGGGTTGATTCTCAAGAGGCTTCCAGCTATGGCGGTCGCCAGTTCCCAACGGTAGAACTCGCCCCCCAAGTCATATTCGTCGCCCAGGTTCAACCGGACCACCGGTTGGCCTGAGGCCTCTATGGACCGGATAGCCGCGTCGACCGGGCCGTTGTCGTCCCCATCGAGGCGCAGGTAAACGAAGAACCGGTCTTGGCCGTAACGGTCGGGCTTCACCGGGGGTTCACCGACGACGGGGACTACGCCGGTACCTTCTTTGCCGGTACTTTCGGCCAAAAGTTGCTCCGCCCAGAGGCCGAAGCAGGCGATGGAGGGAGACGTGGCCAAGGTTAGCTTGTCCCGTCCTTGCTTGACCAGAACGCCCATAGCTGTACCCAACCGGGCGGCGGGGTTTTCACGGGCGGCCGTGCTTGAGGCGCTCTTTTCTCGCATGGCATCGGCCCGGTCAAGCAACTTGGCCGTGTCCACGCCGGTGAGGGCGGCGGGTACCAATCCGAAATAGGACAAGACTGAGTAACGCCCCCCCATATCCGGTGGATTCGAGAATACCCGCCGGAACCGGTCGGTCCGGGCGAGGGCCGCCAAGGGCGTACCAGGGTCGGTGATGGCGGCGAAGTTTTGACCGGCGCACTCGAACCCCAAGACCCGCTCCACCAAGCTGCGGAAGTAAGCGTAGAACACGTTTGGCTCGATGGTGGACCCCGATTTGGAGGACACTAGGAATAGAGTCCTTGAGAGGTCGATAGCCTCTGACACCGCTTTCACCCATCCGGGAACGGTGGAGTCCAGCACGATGAGCTTGGGATAGGCAGCGTTACCGAGGGTCTGACGCAGCACCTCGGGTCCAAGGCTGCTTCCACCCATCCCCAGCAACACGACGTGCTTGAACCCGGCTTCCCGCACTTCCCGGGCAAAGGCCTCCAGGACCGGCACCTGCTCGGCCATAGTATCGGTCACCGTGAGCCAGCCGAGGCGGTTGGCAATCTCCCCGGGGTCATCCTTCCAAACCGTGTGGTCCCGGCGCCAAATCCGGCCCACCACCTCACGGCGTTGCAGGTCCGCCAGCGCGGCCTCAACCTCGGGCAAGTATTTCCCAAGGCTGTAGCCCGGGCATTGACGTTCCTGTGCTACCAAGAGCGGGCCTTCCTCTCGTCAATGCTAATCACCGGCTTTCCTCATTACGGGACTTTTGAGCAACTCCCCGGACGGGGCCGGATACAAAGGTACTTTCAACTACGTAACTCCCATGACGGCGGCGTATAGGTCGTCATTAAAGGAAAGGCCTGAACAAGTCTTCAATTTGTCGCAAAGTCAGATACGAACAGTCGCTACTTCAGCCACTTATTCAGATTTTTCAAAGGCTGCCGGGGCGGCCACGGTTGCTTTTGGCGCTCCGCTGCTCGATGGCGGCGACCTTGGCCAGACGCCGGCGGTGGCGGTCCTCCCCGGTGAAGGCGGCGTTCAGGAAGGCAGTAACCAGCTCTTTGGCCAACTCTATGCCTATGATTCTGGCCCCCAAGCACAGCACGTTCAATTCGTCGTGCTCAACCCCTTGGCGGGCTGAGTAGACGTCGTGGCAAAGGCAGGCCCGGATTCCAGGAATCTTGTTGGCGGCCACGGTAGCGCCGACCCCGCTGCCGCAAATTATGATGCCGCGTTCCGCTTGGCCCGAGGCTACCGCCATCCCGGCAGCCTCGGCAAAGTCAGGATAATCATCGGCGGGTTCGAGGGACTCGGCCCCTAAGTCCAATACCCGGTACCCTTGGGACTCCAGCCAGGGGGTCAACTCTTTCTTCAAGAGCAATCCCCCGTGGTCTGCGCCCACGGCAACAGTCCGGATCATCGTCTACTCCGGTCCACCAGCTTCTCCGCTTCCTCAACCATTCTCGCGGCGGTAAGTCCAAGCTCTTGGTACAACACCTCAGCCGAAGCGGACGCGCCAAAGCGAGAAAGGCCTATAGATACTCCTTCCGGACCAACGTACCGCTCCCATCCAAGGGTCGAAGCGGCTTCGATGGAGACTCGCGCTTTGACGCCGGGCGGTAGTATGCGTTCAATATACTCCGTCGGTTGGGCCGCGAAAATCTCCCAAGAGGTGAGGGATATCACCCTGGAAGTGATTCCTCGCTCTTGGAGCAATTTGCCCGCGTCGAGGGCTATGTGCACCTCCGAGCCGGTCCCGATGAGAATAACGTCGGGATGAGTTGCCGACTCCCAAAGAACGTAGCCCCCCTTTTGGACGCCGCTGGCCGGAGTGTAGGCGGTCCGGTCCAATACAGGCAAGTTTTGGCGGCTCAGCACCAGCGCGGTCGGGCCGTCGCGACGGGCCAAGGCTATTTTCCACGCCTCCACGGTCTCGGTGGCGTCGGCGGGCCGTAGCACCGCTATATTGGGAACGGCCCTGAGACCCAGCAGTTGCTCCACCGGTTGATGGGTGGGCCCGTCTTCTCCCAGACCGATGGAATCGTGGGTAAACACGTAGACTACGCGCTGGTCCATCAGGGCGGCTAGGCGCATTGGCGGGCGCATGTAGTCGGAAAAAATCAGGAACGTTGCGGTGAATGGGATGGTACCGCCGTGCAGGGCCATCCCATTGGCGATGGACCCCATGGCATGCTCTCTGACTCCAAAGTGAAGGTTGCGGCCTTGGTGGTCCTCGAAACTGTAGTCGCCGTGTCCATTGAGAAGGGTCTTTGTCGAGGGGGCCAAGTCCGCGGCGCCGCCGGTGAACGAGGGCACCCGGTCCACGATGGCGTTCATCACCCGGCCTGAAGCTTCACGGGTGGCCACCGCCCCGTCTCCGGGGCCGAAAAGGGCTTCCAATCCCCAGTCCCAACCCTCTGGCAAGTCTCCTTGCCAAGCTTCCTCGACTTGGGCCGCTTCGGCGGGGTAGGTCTTCCGGTAAGCCTCCATCCCGGCCTCCCAATCAGCTTGGCGGCGCATACCCCGCTCCCGGGCCTGACGGAAATGGGAGAGCGCCTTCCCGGGGGCGGCGAATGTTTCCTGGGACGGCCATCCGAGGCGCTCCTTGCTCAATCGCACCTCGTCTTCACCCAACGGCTCGCCGTGGGCCGACGCGGTGCCCGCTTTGTTGGGGCTGCCGTAGCCGATGATGGTGCGGCAGATGATCAGGCTGGGGAGGCCGGTTTCTCCCTGGGCCGAGCGAATGGCTGAGTCTACCGATTCCGGGTCCATACCGTCGATGGGACCGATAACTTGCCACCCGTAAGCCTGGAAACGCTGGGCCACGTTCTCAGCGAAAGCAAGGTCGGTGTTCCCTTCGATAGTAACGTCGTTGTCGTCATACAAGTATATGAGCTTGCTCAAGCGCAGCGTGCCCGCCAGAGACGCCGCCTCGGAAGCGACTCCTTCTTGCAAGTCCCCGTCCGACACGATGGCGTAAGTGAAATGGTCCACGATATGGTGGCCCGGCCGGTTGTAATGACCGGCCAGCCGCTGCTCGGCAATGGCCATGCCCACCCCGTTGGCAAACCCTTGTCCCAACGGGCCGGTAGTCGCTTCCACTCCTGGGGTAAGACCGTACTCGGGGTGCCCGGGGGTCTTGCTGCCCCAACGGCGAAAGCTCTTAAGCTCCTCCAGCGGCAGGTTGTAACCGGTCAGGTGGAGCAGCGCGTATAGCAGGGCCGAAGCGTGGCCGGCGGAGAGGATGAACCGGTCCCGGTCAGGCCAATGAGGGTCGGCGGGATTGTGCTTGAGGAAGCGGTCCCACAGCACGTAAGCCATGGGCGCGGCGCCCATGGGAGCGCCCGGGTGGCCGGACTTGGCCCGCTGGACCATGTCCACCGCAAGGAAACGCACCGTGTTGATGCAGAGTCCATCCAGCTTCGTGTCGGGCAATACCGCCTCCCGGCAGCGAGGTACGACGGAGGTCCTATGCTCAAATATAGCAGTGATAATGGTACCGCTGTATTGTATTTCCTTAGTCCGGCCTTTACTAGACCAAGCGGCTTTCGTCTCCTATTCGGGTCCTGAGGGTGGAATCGTGAAGGACTTTAATATGGTCTTTGGCATTGTTAGCGCTGTCGCTGTCCAGCGAAAACGTCCGCCTAAGTGCTCAGGGAAAATGTCCGTTGGTGTGGTGCTGAGTTACTGAAAGGGTAGACCGTCTGGGAGTCCGGTTGATGGGCGGAGCCGACAACTCAACGTACTTCCTGACCGTGTTTCTGGAAATACCCAGTTGCTTGGCGATGCTCCTCAGGGAGACACCCTGTAGCTTGGCGTGGTGGACAGCTTTCCACAAGGCCTGCTTGCGCGGCGTTGCCTGCCTGGGCGGCGGAGTGTAAGAGGTGGGGCCGTTCTCATCATCCATCGGTTGGTCGACAGGTGCTCCCAAGGCGGCCAGGCGCTGCAGTTGTGACTTGGTGAGACCACGCTGGCTCAGGTTCCTGACCACCTGGGCCAGTTCGGGAGTAGGAGCCAGAGCCCCCTGGGCGGCCCGCAGCACTCCCGCCTTGGGCGGAGCCTCCTGGTAGGCAATCACTTTCCCCTCGTGCTGGACCATTAGCTGCCCGTCGCTCCGCTCCAGCACCTCCACCTTGACGCCGGCATAGCTGGACCGATCCTGATCGGGGAGCAGCTGCAGGGTGCGCAATTGGTACTTGACGGTGTTGTCCCTGGCTACTTGGCGCCCGTGCTTGAAGCATAGGACTCGTTCCAGATGCAGGGAGGAGTCCAGGGAACGATAGGCTGCCTGGACCTGCTGGGCAGGCACACGGAAATGGTTGTTGAAGTGGGGTAGGAAGTCCCGCAGCACGGCGTTGGCTTGGTCGATGGCGGCGGCTCCCGCCAGCCTGAGTTCGCTGACCAGCCGGTCCTGGAATGTGCCGGCCATGCGTTCCACCCGTCCCTTGGCCTGTGGCGAACGGGCAAAGATCTGTTCAATACCCAATTCCCCCATGGCCCGGGTGAACTGGGTTGGGCCCACGGGCTGGGTAATGTGCCGGGGCTTGCCGTTGAACTTGAAGACGCCGTGGCGATCGCCGTAGATGGCCAGGGGGATCCCATAGCTGCGTATGACTCCCTCCATCAGCAGGAAGTAGCCCCGGGTGTCCTCCTCCGGTCGGAAGAGAGCATTGGCCACCGTCCCGGTGGCATCGTCCACCGCCAGCAGCAGGACGAATCTGGGTCCTCTATCCTCCAGCCAGCGGTGATGGCTGCCGTCGATCTGCAGCAGCATGCCCTCTTGGGGCATCCGTTCCCGTCGGACCCTGTGCTTGGGAGGACGATGCTGCCTGGCGCTGGTCAGGCCATGGCGGTTGAGAAGGCGGCTTACCGTCTGACGGCTCAGGTGAATACCCTCCCGATCCGCCAGCACTTCGGTGAAGTGGCTGTGATTGAATCCGGCGTACTTCTCGCTGGCCAGAATCACCGCGGCGGCAGCGACATCCTCGGGGACCGCATTGCGGGGCTTGCGACCCCGGTTGCCGTGGACCAGTGCGGCGGCCCCGTCCCTCCGGTAGGCCGCTAAGACTCGCCGAAACTGGCGTTCACTGATCCCCAGAAGTTCGGCCGCCTGGGCCTTGGGCAGTTGAAATTCCATCACGCTGTTGAGTACTTGGAGTCTTGCCTGCTCTCGTTGGTTCAATGTCACGTCCTTCATAGACGGACATTTTCCCTGAGCAATTTACGGGGACGCTATCGTAGAGCAATGACATTAGCGCCGATGTAAAAATGAGCAAAATCGCCGAAATAGAATTGACCCACCTGAAAGCAGGTGCATCATCTACGGAGAATCCGTGGAGGTGCATTAGAGAGATTGATAAAGGTGGGAGAAGTGAAAGAGATATACGAGATGAAGGGGGCTGGCCGTTCGACCCGACAGATAGCGGAGAGGCTGGGGATTGCTCGAAACACGGTGCGCCGGTACTTGAGCACCCCGGAGACGATATTGCCCACTCCGGGAGGCGTCGGGCTTCCAAGCTGGACGCCTATACCGCGTACATAGACCGCCGGATATCCGAGGGGCTGGAGAACTGTGTGGTGCTTCGGCGGGAGCTGCAGGATCTGGGCTACCGGGGAGGGTACTCCATTCTGAAGGCCTATGTGTCGCTGCGGCGGCAACGAGGCGGGCAGCCTCAGGCGACGGTGAGATTCGAGACAGCGCTGGGAGAGCAGGCCCAGGTAGACTGGGGCAGTTTCAGCTACGTGGGAGAGAAGGGGCACAAGCACAGAATCTGGGCCTTCGTGATGGTGATGAGTTGGTCTCGGGCGATCTACGTCGAGTTCGTAAGGCGGGCGGACACGGGCAGCTTCCTCCAGTGTCATGTCAACGCCTTTGAGCACTTTGGCGGTGTTCCCAGGCGCTGCCTCTACGACAACGCCAAGGTAGTGACCTTGGGTAGAGACGCCGAAGGGCATGTGGAGTGGAACGGGCGGATGGTGGACTTTGCCTTGCGAGTGGGCTTTGAGATGCGGCTGTGTCGGCCTTACCGAGCCCAGACGAAGGGCAAGGTAGAGAGTGGCGTGAAGTACGTGCGCGGCAACCTGTGGCCCAGCGTTCGCTTCACCGACTACGCCGACCTGAACCGGCAGGCTCTGGAGTGGTGCGACAGTGTGGCCAATCTACGGGTCCACGGCACCACCCATCGCATCCCTGGGGAGATGCTGGCCGAGGAGCGGCTGCACTTGGGGAAGCTGCCCCACCGGTCCACTCTGGCGCCGTATCTGAGGGAAGACCGAATGGTGGCCCGGGATGGCTATGTCAGCTGGGAAGGGTCACGATACGGGGTACCTTGGAAATGGGCCGGCGCTATGGTGCAGGTGGGCCAACGTCTGGGCACCGTGGAGATCTGGGCCGGAGAGGACCGCATAGCGGTCCATCCCAGGGCACAGCAACCGGGCCAACGCTTCACCCTCCCTGACCAGTGGGAGGGACTGCCCTTGGGATCTGACAGGCCCCGCAGGCATGCCTTGGCGGTGCAGGTTCCCGTGGGCCAGGTGGAACGGCGACCGCTGGAGGTCTACGAGTTGGTCGCCTCCGGAGGTGTGCGATGATCGCCATGGAACAGGCCCGCCAGCATCTGGAGACCCTGGGCCTCAAGCAGGCCGTGGAAGCTCTGGAGAACTCTCTGGACGCCGCCGCCAGCAGGCAGCTGACTTACCCGGAGATGCTGGCTGAACTGCTGGAGGTGGAAGTATCCGCTCGCAGGGAGCGCTATCTATCCACCAGGACCAAGATGGCCCACCTGCCCTTCCAGCGCACATTGGAGCAGTTCGACTTCACCTTCCAGCCCTCCATCGACGAGCGGCAGGTCAAGGAGATGGCCAGCCTGGCCTTTGTGCCCGAGGCCACCAACATCCTGCTCCTTGGCCCTCCCGGCGTGGGCAAGACCCACCTGGCAGTGGCATTGGCCCTCAAGGCCATTGAGAAGGGCTATGGAGCCTACTTCGTCCGCGCATATGACCTGATGGAGGATTTACGCAGGGCCAGGGCAGAGCACAGCCTGGACCGTCGCATGCGGGTCTACCTGGCTCCCAAAGTGCTGGTAGTGGACGAGTTCGGCATCTGGCCCTATGACCGGGACTCGGCCACCGCCTTATTCACCCTGGTGTCTGCCCGGTACGAGCGAGGCAGCATCATCCTGACCTCCAACAAGGGCTTCGGCGAGTGGGGAGAACTCTTGGGCGACACGGTCATCGCCTCAGCCATCCTGGACCGGCTATTGCACCATAGCCACGTGCTGAACATCCGGGGCGAAAGCTACCGGCTGAAGGAGAAACGACAAGCAGGATTGTTTAGCTCACACCAAGTATTCGGCGTGGGATCAGGGGAAGCGACCGCGGAAAGCTCAAGGACTCCGGTGGTGGGTCAAAACTAAACCGGCGATCGCCGGCAACAGACAGGGGTGGGTCAATTTTAGATCGGCGATGGTGGGTCAGAATTAAACCGGCGTTGACAACACCACGGGAAGCGGTGGCATTTATACGGGCGCCCCGACTACAAGCTCCACCTTTTCGATGGAAACACCCTCGTAGGACAATCCGTCCTCCGCCCGGTTAATCAGGATGTCCTTAACCTTTTGAGCGATCACGTCCGGGGTTTCCAGAGAAGAAGATATTGTTTCCAAGACTCGAGGTTCCGGGGGATTTCCCTGCCTTACCGCGGCATCCTCTTCCAAGACCTCCAGAACAAGGGTAATGGCTTCCTTGATATTCTCGATTGCTTCAGCGCGGTCATCCCCCTGGGACACGCATCCGGGTAGAGCTGGACAGTAGATGGAGTACCCCCCGGCATTTTCCCTCTCAAGCATGACCGTAAAATTGCGCTTTTCTTGTGGCATGTTCATGCCTCAATGATTAGATTCCATCCAGTCTATCAAACAAAAAGGCCACCGGGGTTTAACGGTGGCCTATAGGACTTGCATTTTTTGTAGCGGGGGTTGGCCTTTGACCAATCCGCCTGAGGCGGACTGCCGCTCTAGGCCTTCGGGTTATGAGCCCGACCCACAGCGGTGTGGCTACTTGCTCAGAAAGCTAGAACAATCAGCAGCCGTCCGACCGAATTACCCCGCCCAAATACCATTGCCCGTCGGCAAACACCCAATCATCGTCGTCGCCCCCTTGGGCGGCGAAGCGAACGTCACCTAGATAGAATTCTATCAGTGCGGAGCCTTGGTTTCCGGCAACCTCAACGTCAGAGGCGCGGACTTTCACATCCGCGTCTTCGTCGATGCCCATGCTTGCGCGTATCACCGCTTTCGGCCCGGCGTCTTCATCCAAGCCGATGGAAACAGCATCAGCCCTTATTTCGGCGTTTGCCCCGGCCACAAAATCCTCCTTGGAGCATATGGATTTGAATTCAGGGACCGCGAACTCATAAAGTTCCGAATAATTACCGTTCATGATAGCAGCGCCGAAGTCTTCAGCCCGGGCCTTCAGGTTTTCCTCAGTAGGGCCCGAGGAGCCGCCACCGCACGCCACGAGGACCACGGTAGTCATGATTACAAGGGGCATCAGCCCCAAGCATCTTCGCATAAGCAGTATCCTAACAACAAAAAAACGCCCACTGGGGAGAGGAGGGCGTTTTGCGCTTTTGGTAGCGGGGGTTGGACTCGAACCAACGACCTTCGGGTTATGAGCCCGACGAGCTGCCACTGCTCCACCCCGCGCCGTGTGTGTTGGGGCGCGTGAGCCCGGTCCACCTGAGGCGGACCACTGCTCCACCCCGCGCCGTGTGTGCGCAAATCTTGGGTGACACCCCTTTCGTTAGGGGGTCCGGCGGATACGGGGGACGCCAATAGAACAAGAAGTCTGGTCCTGAAATTCCTGAACGCCAACGATTTTATGCCAAGGAAAGTTTGAAGCTCCTAGCGTGGGTCAAGCCTCTCGACCGGTTAGTACCGGTATGCTGAAGAGGTTACCCTCCTTACACATCCGGCCTATCAAGCAGATAGTCTCTCTGCAGTCTTACCCCCGAACCTAATCGGGGAGGGAGGCCTCATCTTGGGGGATGCTTCGCGCTTAGATGCCTTCAGCGCTTATCACTGCCAGACATGGCTACCCAGCGCTGCTCCTGGCGGAACAACTGGCACACCATAGGTCTGTCCCTCCCGGTCCTCTCGTACTAGGGAGAGGTTCCCTCAAGCCTCCTGCGCCCGCGGCGGATAGAGACCGAACTGTCTCACGACGTTCTGAACCCAACTCACGTACCCCTTTAACCGGCGAACAGCCGGACCCTTGGGACCGCCTTCAGCCCCAGGATGGGACGAGCCGACATCGAGGTGCCAAACCTCGCCGTCGATGTGAACTCTTGGGCGAGATAAGCCTGTTATCCCCGGGGTAGCTTTTATCCGATAAGCCACGGCCCTTCCACACGGTGCCGTAGGATCACTTTGCCCGACTTTCGTCCCTGCTCGACTTGTAGGTCTCGCAGTCAAGCCCCCTTATGCCAATGCGTTCTGTGGACGATTTCCATCCGTCCTGAGGGGACCTTTGGGCGCCTCCGTTACCTTTTAGGAGGCAACCGCCCCAGTTAAACTGCCCACCAGGCACTGTCTCCGCCTACGGCGGATTAGGACCAAAAACAGCCAAGGGTGGTATTTCAACGGCGGCTCGGCCCCGACTGGCGTCGGGGTTTCATAGCCTCCCACCTATCCTACACATGACGGCTCCCAGCCCAATACCAGGCTACAGTAAAGCTCCACAGGGTCTTTTTGTCCTGCCGCGGGTCGCCCGCGTCTTCACGGGCACCGCAATTTCACCGAGCCCTCCGCCGAGACAATGGCCAAGTCGTTCAACCATTCATGCGGGTCGGAACTTACCCGACAAGGGACTTCGCTACCTTAGGACCGTTAGAGTTACGGCCGCCGTTCACCGGGGCTTCAGTTCGGAGCTTGCACCCCTCCCCTTAACCTTCCGGCACTGGGCAGGCGTCAGCCTGTATACGTAGGGTTTCCCCTTAGCACAGACCTGTGTTTTTGTTAAACAGTCGCCCGGCCTTCTTCTCTGCGCCCCCAGAACGCTCCGCCAGCAAGTGGCTTCACCCCCCGGGGGGCCCTTTCTCCCAAAGTTACAGGGCTCTTTTGTCTAGTTCCTTAGCGGAGGTTCGCTCGAACGCCTTAGGACTTGTATCCCAGCCCACCAGTGGCGGTTTGCGGTACGGTCGCCCCTGCTCCATAACCACGAAGCTTTTCTCGTCGGCTTGGGTACGGCAGAGTTTCGTAGCCCGAAGGCTCAATTCCCTCAACCCTCGGCTCTTTCGCCGGAGTGGATTTACCTGCCCCGGCATGGCCTACGGAGGAGGACACACCATGTCCAATAGGCATGCTCTGCTTGCCCTTCCGCACCCCTCCTTGGTTTTAAGCGAAACAACGGCGGTGCAGGAATATTAACCTGCTGTCCATCGCCTTCGGCACTTGCCTACGGCTTAGGACCGACTAACCCTACGCCGATAAACGTTGCGTAGGAAACCTTGGGCTTTCGGCGCCAGGGATTTTCACCCTAGTTTACGCTACTCATTCCGGGATTCTCACTTCCCCGCGCTCCAGTAAGCTTCGCAACTTACATTCATCGCCCGAGGAACGCTCCCCTACCACGCCCAGGTGTTGACCAAGGGGTCCGACTCATTTCCCGCCGGGGTCGCCGCGGGGTTCCTCCGACTTCAGGACGGCCCGGCTAGGCCGGGACGCCCCTACTCGGCGGATTCCCCCGTTGGCTCCGCCATTGGGAGCCGAGCCTTCACCCTTGCACCTAAACATCCACGGCTTCGGCGGCAGGCTTAAGCCCCGTTACATTTTCGGCGCAAGACCCCTCGACCAGTGAGCTATTACGCACTCTTTAAAGGGTGGCTGCTTCTAAGCCAACCTCCTGGTTGTCTGGGGAACCTCACTTCCTTTCCCACTTAGCCTGCGCTTGGGGGCCTTAGCCGGTGGTCTGGGCTGTTTCCCTTTCGACTACCGCACTTATCTGTGGCAGTCTCACTCCCGGGTATCGGTTGAACGGCATTGGTGGTTTGATTGGGTTTGGTAGGCTCACGCCCCCTAGCCCATTCAGTGCCCTACCTCCGTCCACCTGGGCCCGAGGCTGCACCTAAATGCATTTCGGGGAGAACTAGCTATTTCCGAGTTCGGTTGGCATTTCACCTCTACCCACAGCTCATCCCAAGCTTTTGTACTAGCCACGAGTTCGGTCCTCCAGTGCGCGTTAACGCACCTTCAACCTGGCCATGGGTAGCTCACCCGGTTTCGAGTCTACTCCATGGAACTAGTCGCCCTATTCAGACTCGCTTTCGCTCCGGCTCCGGGACTCCAGTCCCTTAACCTTGCTCCATAGAGTAAGTCCCCGGATCATTCTTCAATAGGCACGCCGCCATCCGCCTTGCGGCGGACTACGACATTCTGTAGGCTTACGGTTTCAGATCTATTTCACTCCCCGCTAGGGGTTCTTTTCACCTTTCCCTCACGGTACTGGTACACTATCGGTGACCAAGGGTATTTAGCCTTGGAGGGTGGTCCCCCCAGCTTCCCACAAGGTTTCCCGTGCCCCGTGGTACTCAGGGTGGGCGCCAGGAGTCTTATCCCTTTCGTCTACGGGGCTTTCACCCTCTATGGCGGTCCTTCCCAGGCGCCTTCGACTAGAGATAAGATTTGTAACTCCTTCGGGTCTGACGAGGCGACCCTAGACACTCCCTACAACCCCGGTGCGACATAGGCCCTCGCGCCACTAAGTCGCACTGGTTTGGGCTCTTCCCCTTTCGTTCGCCACTACTCAGGGAATCTCGGTTGATTTATTTTCCTCGGGGTACTTAGATGTTTCAGTTCCCCCGCTTACCCTCCGCCAGTTGGCGGATGAACCGGCTCAACACCGGAACAGGTTACCCCATTCGGGAATCCCCGACTATGCCCGCTAGACGGCTCATCGGGGCTTTACGCAGCCTTGCCGCGCCCTTCTTCGGCCCTTGGTCCCAAGGCATCCACCGTAAGCCCTTAATAACTTGACCCACGCTAGGAACTCCAAACTTTTGGTGTTCGTTTGCAGGATACCTAGACTTCTTATTCTATTTTTAAGGTGCTACAAGAGGAACGGCGGCTGGGGCATACCCCGAGCCGCCGCCCAGGTGTCCCAACGCTTGTGTCTATGTCAAGTGACGTGCATTCTCGCAGGAACCGCTCCCTTGTGAAGGCCCATTATATGACTCTCCCGGGAGACAGTCAAGGGGTTGTGTTGGCTGTAACAGGGCTATCGCATTTGGATTTTGTTAAATGATCCCGAAGCTGATCTGTAAGAACCCATCTATCTTCTGCTTCGGGCGGCGTCAAGGGTTACCCAAGTCCCACAAGACGCCCTCACGTGAGACGTCGCGAGCTGCTGACACATCTGCGGGAGCATGGTTGCAGGTTTGTTCGCGAGGGGAGCGACCATTCGATCTGGGAAAACCCGGCGGACCGCCATCGCACGACACTTGGAAATTCCTAAGTTCACGGCTGCCCGCATCTGCCAACAGCTTGGGATTTCGAGGCCCCGGTAGAACAACCTACATCCCAGACAGATTATACCCTACCGCCCCTTGAACTCCGGCGGGCGCTTTTCTAAGAAGGCTTGGACGGCCTCTTTGTGGTCTTCGGTGCGGCGGGCCTGCTCTTGGGCTACGTGGGCTATTTCCAAGCTTTCCTCGAAGTCGGTTTCCAGGCTGCGGTGCGCCAGGTATTTGATCAGGGACAATGAAACCGTCGGCCCCTTCGCCAGCCTCGCTGCCAATTCCAAGGCGGCCTCCATTAAGGAATCGCTGGGCAACACCTTGCTGACCAGTCCCATACGGTAAGCCTCATTGCCGTCGACGCGGTCGCCGGTATACTGGAGCAGCAGGGTGTTGCTCAGGCCGATGAGGCGAGGCAGCTGTCAGGAACTCCCGTCGCCGGGTATGAGGCCCATGCGAGAAAAGGCTTCGGAGAAGACCGCTTTCTCGGCGGCGTAGCGGATGTCGCAGGCCAAGGCCACCCCCATGCCGACGCCCATGGCGTGGCCGTTGACCGCCGCCAAAGACGGCTTTTGCAGCTTGTGGATGCGCAAGGGTATCCGGCTTGCTTGGCCGACGAACGCCGTCTTTGGGGGGCGGTAGGCCAGCCGGGTTTCCATCCTCCCCCAAGGCAAGGGGGCCGGCTCATCCCGGCTTACCGCCTCTTCCTCGCGTTCCTCTATGGTCCGGTTGAAGCTGCGCACGTTAGCCCCGGAGCAGAAAGACGGTTCGGTACCGGTCAACAGGAGCACCCGCTGGGACGGGTCGTCTTCGAAGCGGTCCAGAGCGTCCAAGACTTCCTGGGCCATTTCCGGCCCCAAGGCGTTCCGCGTCGCGGGGTCGTGCATGGTCAAAATCAGAATGCCGTCTTTGGCCTCGGTTTTGATGAACTGATATGCCATTTCATGTGACCCCTGTCTAATTTATGTGACCCCTGTCCAAGTTATAGCCGGGCCTACTGTAGTGCGATGATGCTCCAGGGCGGGTACAAAATCTGACCCTGGAAGACAGTCTCCTCCTTGATGTATACCCATATAACGTCCCTGGCGTTGATCTTACGTAATGTGTTCGCATCTGCGGAGCCTGGGTGCGGGTCGAAGAAATACCACTTCCGTTCTGCGTTGCTGAAATGCCAAACGCCCACCAGATTGCCCGCCGCGATCTCTTCGGCGAAGATGGCCTCCGGTGATGAACTGGGGCGGCTCTTGCCGTCTAAGTCCAGTTGTTCCACGCTGCCGGAAATCCACCTAGCCGTCGTACCGGCATCGTGGCCGCCCACTTTGAATGTCACCATCTTACCGGCGTAGTTCATGTCACCCTGGGACACGTTCAGGCTGTAACGTCCGTCACTTACAGTGGTCGAGGCGACTTCATCGCTATCTATCCAAGCGGTGACTACGGTACCGTTGGACGCCGGCGAACGGTCAATCGACGCCGCACCCAAAAAGGCATGGGGAGGCAGTCTTTGGGCCGACACCAAGGACGGCGGCATTAGCATCGACGCTACTACGGCAGCCAGGATGATGACCAATTTCGCTTGGGCCATGGAAACATCTACCTTTCATTGCGCTCTTGATTTGTCCGTTTTGGCAGAGTTGCCGAACTGGCGGGCAGGAATTTCTACCTGGGCTGCCGATTGCTCAGCCGTGATCCAGCCATTGGTTACGCGGCCGCGATTGGCACTCGAAGTCTCACGAAGGCCAGCATTTCCCCAGGCCGCAATTCCACATCCTCAGCGGCGCTGGGTGGGGGAATGGGGTCGCCATGTTCCCGCAGTACATCCAAGAACTCCGGGAGCATATCCTCGGCGTCGGCCAGAGCTTCGTCCACGGTAGCGCCCATGGCATAGGCGCCGCGCAAATCAGGAATGACGACACCATAGGCACCGCGCTCTCCATCTATCACTGCGGGATATTTAGTCATCTTCTCGGTCATATTGCCATCCTGCTTGCGTAGCGATTTGTTGGGCTATACCCACGGAGACTGTCCGGTGACGGGGTAGTCTGATTGTCTCGGTGGACTCGGTGTGTTTGTAGATGTCGTGCTTGCCGCGGCGAGCCAAGTACCATCCTTCCCTTTCCAGTCTCCGCCTAATCGCTCGGGTGTTGGTCTCCATATCCCGGCACCTATTCGAGGTAGTCCTTGCCGGACGTGGGGCGGTTCTCGCACTCCGCTTTGAAAGGCTCGTAAACCTGCTCGAATCCGGTCACGTTAAACTTTGCCCGATGGGAACCTTTGTCGCTGTCAACAGCGAATTCCAGGTGGCTATGTTCAAGAAGTCCGTCAATGAACTTCTGGTCCAACTGCTTACGCCTCGGGGTCACATTGTTCCCGGCCGGGCTGCCATCCCACGTTTCAGAAATCGTGCTTCCGGAGTCCCAGTTCAATTGAACGCCAAGGTCATATAGTACGGATACTGGCGTGTCCATCGTGCTTCCGGAGTCCCAGTTCAATTGAACGCCAAGGTCATATAGTACGGATACTGGCGTGTCCCAGGTAATGTCCGCGCTGATGTATTGACCCAGAGGGGGAGAATTGAAACACGTTACCATGAGGCGAGCATTTCCGTCGTCAGACCCGGTTTCGTAGGCCTCCAAACTGAGGGAAAGGTCGCTCCCATCGTCGGATTGAGTCCAGCCTCCCGAAGGAGGGGCGGGCGTCGGGTCGATGGTTGGCTCCACCGTGGGCGTCGGGGTTAGGGTCGGCGTAGGGGCTTCCGACCCACAGGCCACCATCAAGACCAAGGCGAACAAACTGACCGCCAAAATGTGAAGGCTGCTTTTCATTTTTTCTCCTCGTGCAATCCCGCAAGCCGCTAAGCGGTCCGGACAAGCGGGTCGTCCGGTCCTTTGACATCATAAGCAATGCGGACTCTACCAGCTACCTTGTAAGCGACCGTGCAAACGACCGCCGGAAATTCCAGGAATAAGATTCCCAATTGTCCCGTCACGGCGCATCCGGTACGGGGGCCGAGGTCTTTAGCCCCGTTCTTGCTCTTCGCTGCAGCCCGGCGGATGATACGTGTGGTCGGCCCCGGGGCCATTTATCATTTTAGCAGTTCCGGTCATTGCACGGTCTCGCGTTGCAAAAATCCGGGGGCGGACTCCGGCTCAATCCGGTGGTGGCGGGCTTCCCGGGTTCCCGCTATAATCGAGGCGATTGCTCACACGAAGGCCCTTATGCCGCGGGGCCAGGCAAGGCTATAGGTTAGCAAACGCGCGGGGCGCCAACAACAAGGGAGGCAGGCAGAATGCAAGAGGGAACGATCACCAATTTACACCTGGCCAGGGTCAAAGAGACGCCCTCCGACCCGGTGGGAGAAGCAACCGCTATATCCGGGCAAGGGCTGGAGGGGGACCGCAGTTGCCACCCTCGGAGCCTCCGCCAGGTACTGGTCATGGATCAGGAAACCCTGGACGAGTTCGACCTCAACCCGGGTCAAATCAAAGAGAATATTACTACCACCGGCTTGGACCTGTCCCAAACGGAAAAGGGCCAAGTGCTGTTCATTGGAGACCAAGTCACCATGGAGTTGGTGGGAGAATGCGAGCCCTGCGAGAAGATGGACGCTATCCGCTCCGGCTTGCGGGAGAAGCTGGACCATCGCCGGGGCATGCTGGCCGTGGTAATCAACGGCGGCCCCATCAAGCTGGGTGACTCTATTCGCATAGAGCCTTGACGGTTTCCGGCGCGGCCCGCAGCAAAAACTTGCGCCTCGGGTTAATTACCGGGCGGCGCCGGCCTTACCGGGGGGAACGCTGCAAACGGTCGCCGCACTTGGTGCAAAACCCCGCGTCGTTCCGGTTCGCGTTGTTGCAATGGCTGCAATATAGCGCACCGGCCGGACGCCCAGCCGGGGACCCGCAATAGCGGCAGTACCTACTAACGATGCTAATGGTCCGCTGGCAAATGGGGCACATTACTCTTGGGTAATTTCGCCGGTAGCGAAACGGAGAGACCCGCCGCGCCCAACTGAACCGGCTCAAGACCCACCACAGTCCTAACCCCACTATCACCAGGCTGACCAAGGGGAAGGCGAAGGCCGCCACGTTGAACAGCCCGTGCACTGCGGCGGCAACCCCCACACCTGCCGCCACTGCAACAAACCTATCAGGCGTCTCTTGGGCTTGCCTGCCCAGTGCGTACCCCCAGAAACTGCCGAAGATTACGTGGGCCAACGTACTAAGGGGCGCCCGCCAGATCATCACTTCCGGGCCGAAATTCAAGATGTAAATCAGGTTTTCCAAGGAAGCGAAGCCCAGGCTGGCCGCGGCCGCATACACCAGTCCGTCGACTGGCTCGTCGAAATACGACGAACGAAAGGCGACGAGCCGTACCGTTAAGAACTTGCACGTTTCCTCGGCCGGTCCTACCACGAACAGCATTCCCGCCGCCAATGACTGCAAACTTACGGAGTTGTCATCAAGCAGGCGATCGTCTAAGAATACGGCGTTGATGATGCCGGCAGGTACAGTAGAAAGCATGCCGAGGAAGAAGGTGGCTGCGATCAGCCGCTTGGGTTCCGGTCGATACGCGGCCTTTCTAACGAAGAACCAGAGCCAGAAAACGCCGGGCGCGAACGCCAGTAAGGGGAAAACGAGGAGACCCATCGCCGCCTGTCACTTACGGCGTACCACGACGGTGTTGCACATCAGGTCGTGTAACGCCCTCTTGTCCTCGCGAAAAGCAACCATCAAGTAACCTACGAATAGCAAGAAGGTCGATGCGGCATAGGCCCAATACCTGGCAAAGGCCCTCCCGGGTCCGACCTTGGAACCGTCCGGCCTCAGTACGTAAAGCCCCAATAATCGCTTGCCGATGGTGGTGGACCAGGCTGACACAGCGACGGTGTAGTAGACCGCGCCTAAGATTATCTCAAGGATTCCCAGTGTCACGAGGGTGACTACTATCCCTACAACTCCCAATATTACCCCATCAATCACCAAGGCCAGCACCCGGATCCAAAAACCGGCCGGCACGCCGGCCGCGAAAGAAGGCGCGGGAGCGGTTCTTTCGTCCAACGGCAATCCGCAGGAGAAGCAATACGCAGAGCCTGGTTCGTTGACGCTGCCGCAGCGCGGGCAGGCCGAAGGGAGAGCCGGCACGTCAACCCTTGGAGGGCCTTGCGCTCCTCGGCCTGCTGATTCAGACGATAAGCTTGAGCCGCACCCATAGCAGAACTTGCTGCCGAAAGGGTTGAGCGTGTTACAGGCCGGGCAAAGGTTTCTCAGCTTGGCGCCGCATTCGATGCAGTAGACCGCCCCTTCAACGGCCGGGTGGTTGCAGTTTGGGCAAAGGGCCGCCATAACTTTCCTCTTGCTCGTTGAACTCCGGCATCCCGATTCCCGAGGCACTGGAGACACAGCTGAAGGCGCCCTTCAGTCCTGGCAACAGCTTCTCCTAGCGGGCTCCGGTATTGAACGGCCGCCCGGCCCGTAGTCGATTCCCGCCCGTCGAGACACGCTACCGGAACGACCCCGGCGCAACACTGGAGGATGAGCGTCGGCCAGCGGTTTGACCCCATAACCGGCGTGAGGACCGCCCGCCGCGGCGGGGCCGGAGCAGGGGCAATTGGGCCTTCCGGGATGGTACCGTCTAGGGCGTGCGGCCGCTGAGGGCCAATAGTTTATCCTGGACGCCGACGGCAATCGGTACGGTGACTTCGGAACCGAAAGCGCCGGACCGGCGCCCCATCTCAGCACTGGATTGCATCACCCCGTAGCATACCTCCGCCAGCCCACTGTCCAGGGAAGCGTCCTGGCCCGTTCCTTTGGCCAAGTCCCACTTGTGGACCACTATGTCCAAGACGGGGAGCGTAATGAAATTGGCTATGGACATCGACCCGAAGGGAGTCTCTATAACCTGGTCCAAATCGCCGGCGGCCTTCAGCAGGTCCAATACCCTGGTGGTTCCCGCCTCGAAGGCGTCCCGTGCGCCCTGAGCGGGCAGAGGGCCGCCCACTTCAGAGGGGTTGGTAGTGTTGTTGCCCTGAATTATCCCGTGGGTAAGGTCGGCCACCTTGAGGTTGTGCATGATCAAGTTCTGAACGGTCCACTCGGCACAGGGAGTTGAGGCGCTGAGTTGGTCGGCCCTTACCCCGGCCATGATTGGCAGCATATGCTGGACGGCGCCTTCGTACAATCCAATTGCGTCGATCGCTTGTTGAGCCATGATTTATCCTTTCTATTCAACGCTTTACAGCGGTATACGTGTGGTCGAGTAGTTGCTTCCGGCAGACCGGCCCGCCAGCCGGTCTCGGTCAGGCGGCCCTATCCGCCGCTCCTTACCAACGTGCGCCGAACTGCCCCGGCAACGTCGGTGATCTCGGGGATGTCCGACCAAGCCTCGGCGGCAGCATCCACGCCGCCCTCGGGGAGGACTATCGCGGCGCATTCCCGGAACTTGCCCATGATATTGTCAAAGCCCCAAGGGTACTTTTGGCCGCCCAAGATATCGTCTCGCCCGGTGGTATGCTCGAAGACCCGCCCGTCCTTCAGGGTTATCTTTATGGGCAGCCCTTTCATGAAGTCGGTGGCCCCCTCCTCGGCCTTGGCCAGGACCCGGGTCCGGACTTTAGCCATCGTCTCTTGGACACCGGGTCCGTCGATCTTTTCATCGCGGAAGGTCTCGATGCCAATTTCGCCGTCTATCAGGGCGGCGGCCACGTTGTACTTGGCGCTGAATTTGCCTTGCAAGGCGTCCTCCGGCTCTTGGTACAGCATGACCACCGAGTAGTAAGACTGGTCCACCTCGGCATTGGCTACGTCCTCATGAGTAAAGTCGTGCCGGCGCATCAAGCTAAAGAGGCTGTCGAGCATGGCGTGGTTGCCCCCGCAGCACGGGTATTTCTTGATGATCAGCGCGTCCTGAATCCGGAAGGGGGTGCCCAGGTTTTCCGCCATCTCGTCCAGGTCGTAGATGCCCTCGCCGATGACGGTGGCGGCGAACCCGAAGGGGTGTTCCAACACCTGGTTGCCGGAGGATAGGCCCCGCTGGGCCAGTTGAGTCGCCATCACGCCGTCGCGGCAGGTCAATCCGGTGTGCAGCGGCTTGGTCATGGTGCCAAAGTTGTGGATCAAACCGCTGGCCATGGACCCGGCGATACCCAGCGCGGTAGTGGTCTGCTCCTCGTCGAGCTTGAGCAGCTTGGCGCAGGCCGCCGCGCAGGCCAACCGCCCGATTACCGCCGTGCTGTGGAACCCCTTCTCCATCTGGTTGTACTTGGTGGCGTGCTGAACGGCCAGGCCGATTTCACAGCCGATGACGTAGGCCTCCAGCAGGTCCCGGCCAGTGGCCCCGGTGTGCTCACCCAGAGCCAGCAGAGCGGGAAAGATGGCTGCCGTAGGGTGGCCGAACCCGCCGAAGTCGTCATAGTCCAGAGCGTGCCCCATGGTGCCGTTGGCCAAGGCCGCGTTGGCCATGGAGCTTCGGAAGCCCGACGCCAACACGGTGGCTTCAGGCGCCCCGCCCTGATCGGACACGTATTGCTGGATGATCTCACCGACCGGCTCGGTGGACCCGGCCAGAATTACTCCCAACAAATCGAAGCAAGACTCGTTGGCAACCCGGATAGCGTCGGGCGGGATATCCTCGTAGTTGGTGTTAACGACCCACTTGGCGATGGTCCCAGTCGCGCCCATGGCATGGCCTCCGTATAACCTATTTGTTTAGCCCCAGTCCGATTATGCGCCGCTATTATATACCCCTTGGGCACGCCGGTTGGAAGGGAGCAACGTAGAAGTCATAAGCCCCCGGTGAATTCTTGATGGCCGGCCCCGTATTGCGACGGAATCCCGAATGATGATGCCAGCGCGGCCGAGACGCCGCTCCGTGAGTTCGTTTATCGTCGATGCGAAATACCATTGTCCTTAGGTCCGTTCCCGGCTATTTACCCTTTAGGGGTCGGATACTATACTTGTGGGAGGACGTCGGTCTATCCTTGGAGACGCCCGGGGAACCTTTCCGATGAAGGCTCCATGAAGGCTCCATGAAGGCTCCGGCGTCGGGGATTGGCTCCTACCAGCGGTCCCACGGGGCCCAACCTGGCGGGGCAAGGGGCAGGGCTATCGCATTTGGATTTTGTTAACGGAAAACAACCCTCCAACCAAAGGTGGGCGGGTCTCAAACCCGCCCCTACGGTATGGTAAGACGCGGGCCATAGATAGCAAAATAACCGTCAATTTTTCTAATGCGATAGCCCTGGAAAGAGGGGTAATCGGACAGTGAAGTCAACAGCGGACGCGGTGGTAATCGGCGGGGGGGTGATGGGGTGCAGCATCCTGTACAACCTTGCGGCCAAGGGGTTGACCGACGCTGTTCTGCTGGAGCGGGACCTGCTGGGGTCCGGCTCCACCGGCCGCTCCTCCGGCGTGGTGCGGATGCACTACTCCAACGAAGTCCACGCCCGTATGGCCCGGCAAAGCCTGGAGGTGTTCCGCAACTTCGACCAAATCGTGGGGGGCGATTGCGGTCTCGTGGAAACGGGCTTCTTGATTTTCGCCAGAGACGACGCCCTGCCGGCCCTCCGGGCCAACGTTGCTATGCAACAGGGCGTGGGAATCAACACCAGCATAATCAGCTTGGAAGACGCCCAAGAAATAGCTCCCGCCTTCTTCATGGATGATTGCGCCGGTATCGCCTACGAGCCTGAGTCCGGCTACGCCGACCCTTCGGGCACCGCTTACGCCTACGCCAGCCGGGCCCGAGAATTGGGAGCGGCCGTCGAACTTCAAACTCCGGCTATCGGGGTGGATGTCGAGGGCGGCCGGGTAGTGGCGGTGCAAACCCCGACCGAGCGGATAGAAACGGCCTTGGCCGTCGTCGCTACCGGCCCGTGGAGCCGTAAGTTCCTCCTGAAACTTGGCATCGATCTGCCTCTGGAAGCTACGAGGCACGAAGTTATTCACTTGAAGCGGCCCATGGAGCGTCTGGCCTACCACCCGGGCGCCGGGGACATTGCGAACATGATCTACTTCCGCCCCGAAAGCACGGACCTGACTCTGCTAGGCAGCGGCATTTCCGAAGAAGTCGTGGATGACCCCGAGGTGTACGGCCCCCAACCAAGCCAGGGGTTCATCCAAGACGTTTGGACCCGGCTGGCCAAGCGAATTCCGATAATGGAGGAGGCGGAGTACAGCACCGGTTACGCCGGCCTCTATACCACCACTCCCGACGAGCACCCGGTAATCGACCGGGTCGAGGGAATAGACGGCCTCTACGTTTGCACCGGGTTCAGCGGCCACGGGTTCAAGCTGTCACCCATGGCCGGCGTCCTAACCGCGGAAATGGTTCTCGACGGGGCCGCCTCCAGCATCGACATCTCCCCCCTGCGGTTGTCCCGCTTCCGAGAAGGCAAGCTCAACCAACCCAGCTACGGGTTCAAGGCGTTGGTTTAGGGGCGTTGAAGATAAGCGGAAGAAGAGCCGGGCGATGGCTTGGACGCTGACAGGTAAGGACTCGGCGGCCCGTAGACACGGCGGCGGAACTGGGGATAGACCGGGCTTCTATGGAGGAGCGGACTGAGGCGCTCAAAGCCCAGCGTTAGTCGATATGCAATTAGAGGTGTAGACCCCATGCCAGAACCAACCATCAATTCTTCCCGCTTGAACCGTACCCTGGCGGATTTGGGCCGCATCGGCGAGACCCCCGAGGGGATGCAGCGCATAGCCTTTTCCCCCGAGGACGTTGCGGGCCGGGAATACACTATCTCCCTCATGCGAAGCGCCGGCTTGGAAACTCGCATCGACACGGCCGGGAACATCATCGGCCGGTTGGCCGGGTCGGACCCGGCCCTTCCCGCCATTGCGATGGGTTCCCACATCGACACCGTTCCCAGCGGCGGGAAGTACGACGGCTCTCTGGGGGTCATGGGGGCCATCGAGTGTGTGCGGAGTCTAGCCGACAACAACATCAGCTTGCGCCATCCCGTGGAAACCATAGTGTTCACCAACGAAGAGGGGACTCGAATCCATCGGTGGCTGGTGGGAAGCCGGGCCATGGCGGGTCTGCTGGAACCCGAGGACCTCAACGCCGTAGACGACGAGGGCATACACCTGAGAACGCGAATGGCCGACATAGGGGGAAATCTTTCCCGGATTTCGGAGGCGGCCCGCAAGCCGGGAGAGTTGGCTGCTTACTTGGAGTTGCACATCGAGCAAGGCCCCTCTCTGCACCAGTCCGGCACCCCAATCGGGGTGGTTACCGGCATCACCGGCAGAGCGGTCCTCGAAGTGGAGTTGAAGGGCATCGCCAACCATGCCGGGACTACTCCCATGGCCGCCCGGCACGACGCGCTGGTCAGCGCCTCTCGACTGGTCCTGGAAATCCAAAGAATCGCCGGGGAGCTGGAGACCTGCCGCGTGGGGACCGTGGGCAGCATCCAGGCCCATCCCAACGCCGTCAACGTCATTCCCGGCAGCGTGCGCTTGGGGGTCGAATTCCGGGATACCAGCATGAGCGCCCTCGCCGCCGCCGAGGAGGAACTGCGGCGCGCCGCCGCCGGCGTCGCGGCGTTGGACGGCGTGGAAGTGGAAATAGAGCGGCACCGCTTCACCGAATCGGTGCCCGTAGACCCTAAGATGCGGGCCTTGGTGGAAGCCGCCGCCGCTCGGAAAGGCTTGGCCCATTCCGCGCTGCCCAGCGGGGCCGGGCACGACGCTCAAGCTATAGCCGCTATTACCAACATGGCTATGATCTTCGTTCCTAGCGCCGACGGGATAAGCCACGCCCCCGAAGAACTTTCCACTCCCGATGACTGCGCCAACGGCGCTCAGACTTTGCTCGAGCTTTTACTGCTGGCCGACGAGAGACTCTAGACGGCCCGGCCCCGTTTTTGGTCTCTCGACGGACCTGTTACTGAGGTTAGGCTATGAAGGTCACTGCTAGCTATAGATTCGATGCCGCCGTGCCCAAGGTATGGGCAGTGTTTACCGACCCCGAGTCGTTGAGCGGCTGCATACCCGGTTGTGAAGGACTCGATCCTTTGGGTAACGACGAGTACCAAGCAGTAATGAGCGTCGGGGTTGGCCCGGTGCGGGGCCGCTACACTGCCAAGATTTCCATGCGTGACCAAGTGCCTCACCAGTCCTACAGGTTGGTGGTGCAAGGTTCGGGTACCAGCGGTTTCATCAACGGGCAAGGCGTGATTACTTTTACCGAGGATGATGGCAAGACGACGGTACACGTGGAGGGAGATTCCCAGGTCGGGGGGCCGGTTGCCCGGGTGGGCCAGCGAATGATGGAAAGCGTGGCCAAGATGCTGATGGACCAGTTTTTCGGGTGTTTGCAAAAGGCCGCAAGCGAGGCTGGGCCTGCCTAGGGCAGTCTCATAACCTCTACGCTCTCCCGATAATTCCCTTTGCAAAGGTCCCATCGGGGGAGCATCTGGGCGGGTTTGAAACCCGCCCCTACGGTATGGCAAAACGCGGGCCATAGATAGCAAAATAACCGTCAGTTTTTCTAATACGATAACCCTGCATGGGCCGCCGCTGCGCTTGACCCGGTGTTTGCCTCGTGCTATATACCCATTATCTACGAGGACTGCGGCCTTCCTTTTGGTGAATGGTCCAACACCCCGGTCCCGGTGCCCTCTCAAGGGGCCGTACTGGGGCAATTTTTAGACTTCAAGGCGGGGAAGTGAAATGGCCACGCAAATGAAGGATTTGGTTGACACCGAGAAGGGTTTGATCAGCCCCCGCATCTACGTGGAAGAGGACATCTACGAACAGGAGTTGGAGCAGATATTCGCCCGGTGCTGGCTGTTCTTGTGTCACGAGAGCCAGATTCCCCATCCGGGAGACTTCATTACCACTTACATGGGAGAAGACCCGGTACTGGTGGTCCGGGACCGGGCGGGCCGGGTAAACGCTTTTCTCAATGTTTGCCGGCACCGGGGCAACCGGCTGTGCCGGGCCGACGACGGCAACGCCGCCGCCTTCGTGTGCGCCTACCACGGTTGGGCCTACGGCAACGACGGGCGGCTCCAAGCCGTGCCCAACCTGCAAGACGCTTACTACAACGAGTTGGACCGGGAGAACTGGGGGCTGATCCCGGTGGCCCAAATTGACAGCTACAAAGAGTTGGTGTTCGCTACTTTCGACCCTCAAGCCCCTTCGCTTCTGGACTACCTGGGCGAGGTTACCTGGTACCTGGACACCTTCTTCGACCGCCGGGAGGGCGGGGTCGAGGCGGTGGGGGCCGCCCACAAGTGGGTGGTGCCCTGCAACTGGAAGCTGCCCTCGGAGAATTTTGGAGGGGACGGCTACCATACCGAATGGAGCCATTTGTCGGCCATCAGGACCGGTTTTGCCGGAGACTTTAGGATCAAGAACAAGACCGGCGGCAAGATGGTGTCTCCGGGCAACGGCCATTGCTTCATAACCCTGGGGCCCAACGAGGTGGCGGAGCCGCCGGAGCCGAGGCTGTTGGAGTATGAAGAGGCGGTCCGCGCCGAGGCGCAAGCGCGCCTCAGCGACCGGGCCCATTTGGCCAGCCCGGTGGTCGGCACGGTCTTTCCTAATTTCTCCTTGCTGAGGGCGTCGTCCCACACCTTCCGAGTGTGGCACCCCCGAGGGCCGGGCCGGACGGAGTTCTGGTCTTGGCAGTTCGTCGATAGGGACGCGCCCCCCGAGGTGAAGGAGATGATGCGGCTGGCAGGGCTGAGGACCTTCGGCCCGTCGGGCACCTTCGAACAGGACGACATGGACAACTGGCAGGGGTGCACCCAGACCGGCCGGGGCGTGGTCACCAGACGCCACGCGTTGAACCTGCAAATGGGCCTAGGCCGCGACAGCTTCGACCCGGATTTTGGCGGCTGGGTGAGCGAGCGCCGCCTCAGCGAGAGCAACCAGCGCAGCTACTACCGCCGCTGGGCCCAGCTAATGGACGCCAAAAACTGGGAGGAACTCTAGCGTTTCGCTCAAATAAACTTGGCGCATTCGTCCAGCAGGGGCAGCGCCGTCTCCCGGTCCACCGACGGCAACTGGAAAATCGCCCGCTCCACCCCGGCTTCTTCCAACCGGCTTATGCCGTCGGCGTCCCGGGGCGCTCCAAAGGTGGATATGGAGATGGACGCCGGGTCCCGCCCCGCTTCCTCCGCCTGCCGCCTTAGCATAGCAATCTTTTCCCCCAAGCTGGGACTTTGCGGCATCCGGCCTAAGACCGGCATCCAGCCGTCGCAGTATTCGACAACCCGGTCGAAAGTGGTCGCACCGTCGCCGCCCATGATTATTGGGGGATTGGGTTTCTGCACCGGCTTGGGGTAGGACCACATTTTGTCAAAATCAACGAACTCCCCGTGATACTCGGGCTCGTCCTTGGTCCAGATCTCCTTCATAGCAAGTATCTGCTCACGCAGCAGCCGCCAGCGGCTCTTGAATCTAGTCCCGTGGTCCTCCATCTCCTCGGCGTTCCAACCGCCGCCTATGCCAAAGATGAAGCGGCCTCCTGACAGCATGTCCAGGCTGGCGATTTCTTTAGCCGTGATAATCGGGTCGCGCTCGATCATCAAGCAAATACCGGTCCCCAGCTTCAACTTGGTAGTGACCCCCGCCGCGGCGGTCAACGCTAGGAACGGGTCGTGGGTATGCCAGTATTCCCTAGGGAGATCGGTACCCCCGGGAAAGGGGGTTCGCCGGCTCGCCGGGATGTGGGTATGCTCCGGCACCCAAAGGGACTCGAAGCCTCGCTCCTCCAGCAATCGCGCCAG
Source organism: Dehalococcoidia bacterium (assembly GCA_965197665.1). Lineage (GTDB taxonomy): Bacteria > Chloroflexota > Dehalococcoidia > Lucifugimonadales > UBA3495 > CBDANO01. Next base: position 367,272 of record CBDANO010000004.1, on the reverse strand, counting down.
ATCGTCCGGCCGGATGGAATAGTCGGTTGCGAACATATACGCGCCAAACTGCATGGGTCTCCTCCCCTGTGGTCTCGAGTTGGAACGAGGTTTGATTATAGCACCGGGGAAGGGTTCTCCGGCGGGCCGGGGCCAACCGCCCCAAGGCTCCGGACGACCAATGCGGATGATCAATGAAGGGAGCGGAGACGGTACGCGGGGCTAGCCAGCCAATCAAGAGCCGCCAGGCGCCGCGCCGAGGACTACGACCACGACTCCGGCCACGCTAAGCAGCGTCCCGGTCACTAGGACCGGGCTTATGGACTCCAAGCGGCGCAAAAAGAGGTGGGACAAGGCAAGTGTGATCAAGGGACTGCTGGCGCTGATCGGACTAACGACAGTAACCGGGGCCCGGCTGAGGGCTTGGAACAAGGCGGCTACGGCCAAACCCTGGCATATTCCGGCCAGCGCGCAAGCCAAGACGTACTTCCTCGGCGCCCTCCGGAGGCTGCCGGCAACGTCTCGATGGGTGAAGGTCAAGAGTATCCCGCCGCCAATGGCTAGGGCAAAGGCGGCCGAGACCAGCGGAGGCGCGATTTCCGACACCACGTGCCTGCTGATGACGTCCCTGCACGCGAAGGTCACGGCCCCGCCCAAGGCCAACAAGTAGCCCAGCCTCCTAGCCTGGAACACCCGGTTGGCCGGGCCGGCGCCGCTTCCCGCCAGTACCACCAACACCAGTCCAATCACCACCATTGGCGTCCCCACTCCCACCAACAGGCCGGGCCGCTCACCCAATATCACCACGGCCAAAGCAAGGGCAAAGATAGGCTGCATGGAATTGACGGGTGCGGTCCTAGAGGCCCCGATCATGGATACCGAGGCGCTAATGAGCACCCTGGCAATCGGATAGGCCATGGCCCCCATGAGGGCGATCCACCCCAGAGCCGTTGGGCTAAGAGCTTTGACCTCCGGCCACCGAAGGGTCAAGGCCAGGCAGACCACCAGAGTAGCCCCAGCGAGCAACCCGAACGAGGTTGCCGTCGGCGCCGCCACTCGTTGGGTCCCTACCCTTACGAAGACATAGCCGCAAGAGAAGCCGAGAGCCGCCAAAAAGGAAAAAGCGACAGCCAGCGCCAAATGCCCTCTCCTTGACCCGCCCGGGGCGGTGAAAAACCGGCGGGCTTACTGGTCAAACCTGATGGAGAAGTTTACACTCCCGATTGATATATACGGAGTATCCGTATATATCAAATAGTACCGGACTCGGCCCCCGTCTCATGCGGCGCGGTAGGACAGGGCCGGGGTCGGGTTCAGGAATGGGAGGACTTACCCACAGGGAGAGGACACATGCGCATCGACGTTCACAGCCACTTGGTTTCGCTGGACTTCATAAAACACTTGCAGGGGCGCGGCGCCCTACCGAATGCGGTCATCGAGGGAGGCGCTTACCTAGTGAGTTGCACGTCTACGTACCAAAACCAGGGTCAAGTCCACTACACGGACGTGGAGAAGAAGCTCCGCGACATGGAAAGGATGGGAGTGGACATGTCGGTGCTCAGTCACGGCATCCCCGGCCCCGAGCTTCTGGGGGGAGTGGAGGCGGACGACTGGGCCAGCCGGATCAACGATTACTTGGCGGCCACCATCGACAAGTACCCCGGCAAGTTCCTTGGTTGGGGAAGCATCGGCTTCGGAAGCGTGGACCGCTCCATCGCCGAAGTAGACCGCTGCATTCACCAGCTCGGCTTCAAAGGGATTCATCTTTTCTCCAACACGAATCAAAAGACGCTGGACTCACCGGAATTCATCCCCGTCTATCGACACATCGCCGGGTTGGGGGCGCCCATCAACATGCACCCCACAGCCCCGTTGAACCTGGTTGCCGCCGGCGAGCCGCCGTTGGTGCCCAGCTTCGGCTTCATATTCGACACCAGCCTGGCGACGGTGCGTTTGATCATGAGCGGGCTTTTCGACCAAGCGCCGGACTTGAAGTTGATCGTGCCCCACGTCGGCGGGGTGTTACCTTACCTGAGAGGAAGGATAGAATGGATGGTAGACGCTTGGGCTTCGTCTAAACCCAAGCCCCCGATCATTCATTCGTCGAAGCACTACCTGGACAAGATCTACGTTGATACCGTGGCCCACAGCGTCGAGGCGCTGGAGTATTGCTACCGCACTCTCGGACCCCGGAAGATTCTCTACGGGACGGACCACCCCTTCGGCAACTACGCCACCCAAGCCGAGATGGTCGAACAACTCGACTGTTCCGAGTCCGACCGGGAGTTGATCTACCACGGCAACGCCGAGGGATTGTTGGGACTTTGAAAGACGCGAGCTAGATGATCCCAGTTTCCATGGCCCTTGTGGCTGCCGCCGGCTTCGCCCTGAGCAACGTTCTCGTGCGGCTGGCCGGACGGCGAGTAGCGGTCCTGACCGGCACCGGGATATCGGTGCTGGCCAGCTTGGCGTTGGCGGTGATACCGGCCCTGGTGCTGGAACTGCCCGAGTTGGCCCGTATCCCGGTGGCCGGCTTCCTGTGGATCGTCCTGCTGGCGGTGGTCAATTACCCATTGGCCCGCACCCTAAACTACGCTTCAATCGGCCGGATCGGCGCGGCCCGGGCCGCGCCCTTGTTTTCCACGGCGCCCCTCTGGTCCACCATTCTGGCGGTAGCTTTCCTGGGAGAGCGGCCCAACGGACTGATTATCGGAGGGACCCTGGCCATCGTGGCCGGAGTAATTTTTATTGTTCAGGAAGGGCGGAATAGTGGGCCGGCGAGAAGGGGTTAATCGCTCCTCTTTTGCTGCTCCGGTGTTCCGCGCGGCGGAGCGGCTTGGCGCCTCGCCAAAAATCGGGTACCTCTTTGGGCTGGCGGCCGGAGTATGCTACGGCGTTTGGGGGGTTATCGCCAAAACAGCCCTGAGTAACTATGACATACCGCCCCTCCTCTTTGCGGCGGCGGCCTTCGCCTTCGGCACGGCGATGTTCACCCCGGTGCTGGCCTACGGCATTCCGAAGGCGGTCAACGCCTCCAAGAGCGCGCTGGCCCTCTTTGCGGTATCGGGGCTAGCCTCCGGCGTCGCCATCGTAGCCCTGTCCTTTGCCGTGGACAGCGGCGACATTACTGTCGTGACCCCTATCGTCGCGGTGAACCCCCTCATAGTCCTGCTGCTTGTGCGAATCTTCATGGAACGGCTGGAGAAAGTCAGCCTCCCCTTGGTGATGGGGTGCCTGCTGGTCGTAGGCGGTACCATCATGGTGGTTGTAGGGGACTCGGCTTTTTGAAGGGGGGCTGGAGGGCTGGGGGTGAAGGCTGGTTGGCCGAGGTTTTCTTACCCGCTCCACGCTATGCTGTTATACTTGCAAAGCGGGCTTGAACTCGAAAGTTTCTACTGTTTTGGGCCGGATGCTTTGTTGATGAACGATGTAATGCCTTTCTTGGAGGGGCCGCGACCCCAAGCAGGCCCCGTTTACAAGGGATATTCTCGACAGGGGATAACTTTTGTTGCCCTGCGCTACAGGTTGTTGGCAATCTCTTGACTTTGCCATATAATTAACCCCGGTCGCCGGGGTGGGTGCGTCAATAGGGTGACGGGCGGTTCCCGCGATTGCTATCGCCTACGGCCTCGATGCCGCGGCGGGTTGGATCAGGCCGGTAATGGTCGAACAACCCAAGGACTGTTCACCCCGGATCTCGGCCCATAAAATGGTAGAACGCCCACTGAGCTTGGAAGCTCTTATTGACTGATTTAGGAGGTAAGATGGACCGGTACAGACACTTACTCGCCGGGATGGCGGTGGTTGTTGCCCTGTTAGCGATAGCGGCGTGCGGGGGCGGAGGCGGAGAGGCCCGAGAGAACACGCTGGATGAGATACTGGAACGAGGAAACTTGGTCTGCGGCATCAAGGCCGACACCCCAGGGTTCGGCGTGCTCAACCCGGACGGAACGGCCGACGGCAACGACGTGGAGTACTGCCGGGCGTTGGCAGCGGCAATCTTCGGAGACAAGAACAAGGTCGAGTTCAAGGAAGCCACGTCAGCCAACCGCTTCGAGTTGCTGGCGGCGAAAGAGATCGACGTGCTCATCCGCACCACTACCTGGACCGCCAGCCGCGACGCCGACCTGAACGTGGCCTTCGCGCCTACGACCTTCTACGACGGCGCGGGCATCATGGTCAAGGCCGACGCCGGCATAACCAGCGCCTCGGAGCTCGGCGGCTCCACCATCTGCATCCTGGACGGCACCAGTACCCAAGGCGCCGTCTCCGACTTCTTTGTCGAGCAGGGGGCCACCTACGAGGAGCTAACCTTCCAGGCCAACCCGGAGTTGCGGGCGGCGTTCATCAACGATCAGTGCGACGCTTGGTCCTCGGACAAGTCCCAGTTGGGCGGCCACCAGTTCACCCTGAAGGCCGATGGGACCGACGCGGTGATACTCCCCGAGACCCTGTCCAAGGAGCCCCTGGGCCCCAGCGTGCGCGACTACGACTCGGAGTGGGAAGACGTGGTGCGCTGGGTGGTCAACGGCATGATCATCGCCGAAGAGCAGGGGGTCACTTCGGCCAACGTGGGCCAGATGGCGGCCGACCCGCCCAACAACACGGTAGCCCGCCTACTGGGGGTGGGGTTCGGCGGCGGCGCCCCGAGCAACCTGGGCGTAGGACACGGGACGATCTCCAGCACCTACATGCAGAACGTGATAAGCCAGATCGGCAACTACGGCGAGGTCTACGACCGGACCCTCTCCAGGGTAGGACTGACCCGGGCGGGGTCGCCCAACGCTTCCTATCTGGACGGCGGCTTGATCTACTCCCCGCCGATGCGCTAGGAGCGCTTTGTACGGCAAAGGCGTAACGTATGGGCGGGGCATGTCCCGCCCATACTTTTTGTTTTGTGCGAGTGCTCCACAATGAAGCAACGCCTGAACGACATTTGGTTCAATAGACGCTCCCGTTACCTCGTCGTCAACCTGGCCGTCGGGGCCGCGGCCGGGATCATCGCCGGCTACGTCGTCTACTCCATAGCGGTCAACCTCTTCGACTTCGACTTCCTCTTTGGACCCTACGGCAGCCCGGACCGCAGCTCTATCTTCCAGGTCTTGGACGTGGAGGCCAGCGACGCGCGATGGGTGGGGATGCTCAAGGGAGCGGGCAACACAATATCGATTGTGGTGTTCGCCATTATCTTCGCGTCGCTGCTGGGCTTGGCCGTCGGCGTGGCCCGCCTCTCCTCCAATCCCATCGTCAGCCGCTTGGGCCGGCTCCACGTGGACTTGTTCAGGAACCTGCCCCTCCTGCTTATCATGTTCTTCTTCGCCTTCGTCGTCTTCAGGGAACTGCCCAAGATAGAAGAACGCTCAGGATGGGGGGGCGTACTCTACGTCAGCAACCGGGGGCTGGCCGTCCCTTGGCTCGAGGCGGCCCACTCCCTGTGGTGGCTGTGGCCCATTGCGCTGCTGGCTGCCGCCGCCGCTGCTTGGCTCGTCAGAAGGAGCCAGGCCCGCGTCGAGGCTCAAACGGGCCGGAGCTTGCACCCGAACGCTTGGGGGGCGGCGGTCTTCGTGATCATCGGAGCGGTAACTTATGCCGCGATGCTCTTCCCGTTGCGCCTGACTCTCCCCGAAGTGACTCAGTCGGAGGCCGGGTTCTTCTCTTACGCCGGCGGCAACCTGCTTGGGTTGGGGTACATGAGTGCGCTGGTGTCCCTCACTCTCTACTTCAGCGCGTTCATCGCCGAGATCGTGAGAGGGTCGATCCTGTCGGTGCCCCGGGGCCAGACCGAGGCTTCGGCATCCCTTGGCCTGTCTGTCTACCAGCAATTCTCGTTGATCATCCTGCCGCAGGCCCTGCGTACCATGATTCCCTCGTTGAACAACGAGTACCAGAACACCAACAAGGACTCGACCCTGGCCCACGCCATAGCCTACGGCGAGATAGTGCTCATATCGAATAGAATCGTAAACAACTCCGGTAATCTCTTGCAGACCTACTTGTTCATATTCTTCGTGTTCGTCGTCACGAACCTCATCATCTCGCTGATCATGAACACCATAAACCGGAACGTTCAAATCAGATGACGGCCTACGCAGCATATCGGTCCATCGTCTCCAGCCGTCTGACTTGGATGAGGGCGAACCTATTCAGTTCATGGGGCAACTCCGCCCTCAGCTTGACGGCCATAGGCGTCGGCTGTATCGCCGTATACCTGATATTGAAGTTCGTTCTGTTCCAAGCAAACTGGGGCCTCGTCGCGATCAACCGGAAGTTGTTCTTCATTGGGAGCTATCCCTCGGATGAGGTGTTCCGGATATGGATATCAGTATTCGTCGTAGCGGCTCTGATCGCCCTTACCTATGGCATCTGGATGGGGAGATTGCGGCCCTACGTAGCGGCCATCGGGATAGCGGCGGTAATAACCCTTACTCTTGGCTTGGGGACGGAGCTGCACATAGAGGAACGGCCCTATACCGAGGAGATACAGTCCGCCGATGAGACCTCAGTCGTTAGCGGCGTGGAGAGGGAGTTGGTGTGGCAGGGCGGCTGGGCGCCCCGCTGGCTCTACTCCCTTTCGCTGGGGCTGGCGGTCCCCTTTGGTACGTCGTGGCTGCTGCTCGCCGGGGTCTTTGGGGTCCTGATAGCGGGGGCTTGGGCGGGCAAGCACCTAGCCCGGTGGAAAAGCAGTCCGATACTGCTCCAGGGGATGGGCGCCGGGTGGGTCCTGCTCATCCCGATAATCGTCTTGCTCCAGCTGGGGGTGCCCAGCGGGCGCTGGGAGAGCGCCTTTCTCGACCTGCTGGTGTTTGCCATCGGAGGCGTCTTCTCCTTCTTCATCGGACTCTTGTTGGCGTTGGGCCGCGTATCTCCATACCGGGCTATACGGGTCTCCTCGGTCACCTACATCGAAGTAGTGCGGGCGGCGCCCCTGCTCGTCTGGCTGCTGTTCGCCACCTTCCTCGACGACGAGTTGGGGCCCATCGGTGAAGCGTTCAGCAGCATCGACTTGGTCTACCGGGTCATGATCGTGTTCGCCTTCTTCGGCGGCGCCTACATCGCTGAAGTTGTCCGGGGCGGGCTGCAGTCCATACCGCGCGGTCAGCACGAAGCCTCCGAGGCGATGGGCCTTTCCCCGGTTCAGAAGTACGTCTACATCATCCTGCCCCAAGCCATCAAGGCGGTTATCCCGGCGATTATCGGGCGCTTCATCGCGCTATGGAAGGATACGGCGCTGCTCGCCGCCATATCGTTGGTCAATACGTTGGACAAGGCGAAGAAAGTCCTCGCGGGCCAGACGGATATCGCGGAGGGCGCGTTCTTCGAGATATACATTGTGGTGGGGATCATATACTGGCTGGTTTCGTACCTGCTATCCCGGCTTGGCGGAGCGGCGGAAAGCCGGTTGGGACTGGGAACGAGATAGCGGGCCCGGCCGCACAGAGGACCGGTTGATGACAAAGCATAGCGAAAATGAGATAGTCCAACTGGAGAAAGTGATCAAGCGGTTCGGCGATTTCACCGCCTTAGACGAGGTCGACTTCTCGGTTACCGAGGGCGAAGTGGTCGTCATCATCGGGCCTTCCGGTTCCGGCAAGTCCACCTTGCTCAGGACCATCAATCAGCTTGAGCAGCACGATGCCGGCCGCATCGTCGTTGACGGCGTGGAATTGACCAACGACGCCCGCACCCTGGCCAAGATAAGGGCGGAGACCGGGATGGTCTTTCAACAATTCAACCTGTTCCCCCATCTCACCGTCATGCGCAACGTAACCCTTGCGCCTCAGAAGGTCCGCCACATGCCGCAGAAGCAAGCGGATGACCTGGCCCTCCAGTTGCTGAACCGGGTGGGCATACCCGAACAGGCGGACAAGTACCCCGGTCAGCTTTCCGGCGGCCAGCAGCAGCGCGTTGCCATCGCCCGGGCTCTGGCGATGAACCCCAAGGTGATGATGTTCGACGAACCTACCTCGGCCCTAGACCCGGAGATGATCAACGAGGTGCTGAAGGTGATGGGGGAATTGGCCGATTCGGGCATGACTATGATCTGCGTCACCCACGAGATGGGCTTCGCAAGGAACGTGGCCGACCGGGTGATCTTCATGGACGAGGGCAAGATCGTGGAGGTGGGGACCTCCGAGGAGTTCTTCACCAGCCCCAAGGAGCCTCGCACCAAGTTCTTCCTGGACCAGATCCTTACTTAGAGGATGTTGAAAAAGCTCCCTCTCCCACTTGGGAGAGGGCAGGGTGAGGGCGACTCCCGACGGGGATCATCTCGGTTGCCTTCAGACCTTTCCCCTCATTCTAACCTTCTCCCCAAGGAGAAGGGACTTTTGAGACTCCCACTGAGAGCGTCCAGCCCAAACCGCCTTTCTGTTCAACCTGGGGTTGGTCAATCGGGGGGTTGGTCGATGCGAGGTTGGCGCTGTCCCCGGGTCGAACGGCCGGTGGGCGGGCGATTACGTCTCTCCCGCCGTTGGTCCCGGTAGTTGGGGGCGGTTATAGGCTCCCAGTCCACCACCATGCTGTCCACCAAGCGGGAGGCGATGCGAGGCTTGGCCTCCTCCAACTCCTCGAGGGAAAAGGCGTTGGTGATGACCGTAGGCAACCGGGCCTCGTGCCGGTGGACGATGATTTGATAGAGCTTGTCTTCAGCCCAAGGGGTGCTGCTCTCGGCCCCCAGGTCGTCGAGGATCAAGAGAGGCGCCGTCTGGAGTTGTTCGAACAACTCGTCGTACCTCACGTGGCTATCGGGGCTGAAGGTGGACCGGAGGTGGTCCAGCAGGCTGGGCACGAAAGCAAAGAATACCGGGCGGCCTTGGGTCAAGCTTTCCCCGGCCACCGCTATGGCGAGATGAGTCTTGCCGGAACCCCTGGGGCCGGTGAACAGCAGCCAGCCTTCGGGCCCGGCGGCGAAGGTTTCCGCGGCCTGCTTGGCGCGTTGCAGCGACTCTTGGTCTTTGCGGGAGGCGTTGCGGCCGCCCCTGACGTCGAAGTTGGCGAAGGTCATCCTTTGCCGCATTTCCTCCGGCACGTCTCCGAGCCGCCGGGCCAAGCGGGTGTTGTACTGGCCCAGATTGAGCACCCGGCAAAAGCCGTCCGCGCCTTCGATGCGGGACCGCAGCGCCTCGTCCAACCGTTGCAGCGGCCCCCGGATGGTTATAACCGTGGGCAACGAGGCATTGAATCGATGATTGAACACTTGAAACAGCTTCTCTTGGGCCCAAGGCGTGGCGCTTTGGGTCCCCAGGTCGTCCAATACTAGCACCGGGACTTGCCGGATTTGGTCGAATAGCTCATCGTAAGATAACTGGCTATCCGGAGCGTAAGCAGCGCGGAGATGGTCCAGGAAGTCGGCAACCACAATGAAGAAGGTGGTTTGGCCCCGCTCGACGCACCGGTTCGCAATGGCCGCCGCCAAGTGGGTCTTGCCGCTGCCGCTGGGACCGGCGAAGGCCAACCAACCGGCCGGGCGTTCGGCGAACTCGACCGCCTCGGCTAAGGCTTGACGGAACAGGTGGTGACTCCCGGCGTCGGGGAGCGGCCCGTCTCGCCGGGTGGCGCCGAATGAGACCAACTCCAGAGGCCCCAGGTTGCTGTAACGGCGCAGCGCCGCGGTACGAGCAACTGGGTTGTCCGACTCTTGGCAGTGACAAGGGAACGCTTGGCCGAAGTCTGGGTGGTCTACCGGGACCCGCTTGCTTATCCAGCCGCTGCCTCTGCAATGGGAGCAAACCTGGGGATCAAGTCCTCTCGACGGGAGGACTGCTCCAGCGCCGTTGGTAGTCCTCGAGATATTTCTGACGGTTATCCTTCTTAGGATGTCGCCCAAGCTTTCCATAGTCTTTTCCCGCGTCTTTTCCTTCGGCCGCCCACCGCCGCAAAATGCCGGCTATGTACCGCCAACTCCTTTTATTCTCAAGAGCCGCAATCCGGAACGCATCCACTATCCAGGGCCAAGGGTATGCTTCCTCGGCTTCCTTCAGTTGGTCCGCCAAAAACGGGGACAAGGTACCAACGTTGTTCTCGTAAAGTGTGAAAATGTTGGGGGCGTCGTCCCGGACCTCCTCTTCATCGCCCCCGTCGAAGGATTGCCTGTCCGGCGGCGTAGCGCTTTCATCCGGATTTCCAGCTAGATTACCGGCCAGATTTCCGGCCGACCGCAGCCGGGACAGGGAGCGGCGGCCGGTGTCGTCGTTGAGAAAGTAGACCTGGTCCCTCTCGGTCGAGGCGGCCTCGCTTTCGCCGGGCCGGTGGAGCAAGAAGGTCCCCCGGGCCACCGCCAGTTCCAAGCCGCGCCGTATCTCCTCCTTGGCGTCTTTCCCCGGCCCTTTCAGTCCCCGTAGCAGTGAAACGTCGCTAAGAAACTCATTCCGGTATAGGGCCCGGGTACCGGTCCGCTTACGGTGAAACAACCATAGGCCCCGGAGCGTAACCTTGAGTTCAGCCAGGTCCTGGATGTCTTCCAGCAACCCGCCGAACAGCGGGTTGGGTACCGGGGTGAACAGGGTATCTCGGGTAAAGCCGGAAAAAGCCATGCCTAGAAATCTTCGACCCTCTCCAACGAGTCGAACCGGACCAGGTTGTCCCGGAAATACAGTTTCACGCTGCCCGTGGGGCCGTTCCGATGCTTTGCCACCACTATTTCAGCGACGTTCTTAGGGTAGGGGCGCCCGGGGTCATGTCGCTCCCATTCTTCTTCGGTGAAGTAAATGTCCTCCCGGTGGATGAACAGCACCACGTCCGAGTCCTGCTCGATGCTGCCGCTGTCCCGCAGGTCCGACAACTGAGGGCGGTGGCCGGGCCGGTTTTCCACCACGCGGCTCAACTGGGAGCAGGTGACCACCGGCACCCGAAGGTCCCGGGCCATGCCCTTGATGGACCGGGAGATTTCGCTGATCTCTTGCACCCGGTTGTCGCCCCGGCCCCGCCCTTGGATTAGCTGCAAGTAGTCCACCACCAGCAAGTCCAGACCGTGTTCCAGGGAGAGGCGGCGGGACTTGCTGCGCATCTCCACCATGCCCTGAAAGGGCGTATCGTCGATGTACACCGGAAGCTCGGAAAGGAGGCCGATGGAATCTATGATCCTTTGCTCTTCCGCCTCGGTGTACAAACCCAAACGGAGCCGGTGGGAGTCGACCTCGGCGTCGGCGGATAGGATGCGCAACGCCAGTTGCTCCCGGCTCATTTCCAGGCTAAAGATGCCGACCACCGCGCCGTTACGGGCCGCGTTCAAGGATATGTTCAAAGCCAGGGTGCTCTTGCCCAACGCGGGCCTAGCCCCCAGAATCAACATATCCGAAGGCTGCATCCCTCCCAAGAGCTCATCCAATTCGGTGTAGCCGGCCATTACCGGGCCGGTGCCTTGAGCAAGGGGCTCGGTGATGGCGGCCCGCTCTTGCAGGTACTGGTCGTAGATGTACCGCAAGGGAATGAAGCCTCGCTCCGTCTGCCCGGAGCGGACTTGAAACAGGACGTCCTCGGCCTGCCGGAGGGTGGTCTCCACGTCTTCCGTATCCCCGTAGCCGATGGCCGAGATCTTGGAGGCGGCGTCGATCAGCTTCCTCATGGTGGAGGTGCGGGCCACCACCTGAGCGTAGTGCTCGGAGTGGGCCGAGGTTGGGGTGATGGAGACGAGGTGGCTGAGATAGGCCATGCCTCCCACTACTTCCAGTTGGTTGGTGAGGCTCAACTCCCGGGCCAAGGTTACTTGGTCTATGGCCTCGCCCCGTTGAAATAAGGAAACGCAAGCGGCAAAGCATATCTGGTTCTTATCGCGGTAGAAGTCCTCCGGCTTGATCAGCGGGGCGACGCGGACGAAAGAGTCGCTGTCGATCAATATCGAACCAACGACCGCCTCCTCGGCCTCCAAGTCGTGAGGAAGGAGTTTCTCCGCGTATACCACCACTACTCCTCCACCTCCGCGACGATACGAATGGTTGCTTGGATATCCCCGGGCCAGCGGAGCACCACTTCGTATTCGCCAGGCTCGCGGATGGGGTCGCCGGCCTCCAGCAACCGCCGGTCAACGTCCTTGCCCGAAACGGCGCTTAGCTGGGCGGCGATCTGGGAGCTGGCTATAGCCCCGTAATACCGGCCCGTGGGAGTTATCCGGGCCGCCACCGAAATATTGACGCCGTCGAGGGCGGCGGCCATGTCTTGCATGGCCCCGGTCTCCCGTACCCGGGTCTCGTCTCCTTCCGCTTTGATTTTGTGGAGGCGCTTCAGCACCTCCGGCGTCGCGATCTCGGCCAGCCCTTGAGGGATCAAGTAATTCCGGGCGTAGCCGTCGGCCACCCGGCGGACCTCGCCGGCTTGGGCTTGGTTGGGCACGTCCTGGGTAAAAACGACTTCCATGCCAACACCTTTCCTGACTCAAATGTTCGGATTTATATGATTATATCCCTCTTCGAAACTCAGCGAAACCCTCGATGGGCGCCAAGATAGGGCCTTTTTATTCTCATTCTCCGCTGAGGGAGAGGGCGGGGGTAAGGGAGAAATCCTTCGCATCAGCAACGGTTTCCTAATCGGGAGCGCCCTCACTGTGCAACCGGATACATAGGTAACACTTAAACCAAGGACATAGGTAACACTTGAATAGGGGTGCGCAGCACCGATTTGGTAAAGGTGTCCAGCTCCCCAATGTGTAAGGGTCCGAAGCAGATGGTCAGGTAGCGGTCGTCCTTGGGCATGAGTCCCACCGGCTCGCCGATCAGGGCCTCGCTCAGGTAGACCTTGCTTCCCTGCCACTTGATCTCCCCGTTGGAGCGCACCCGCCTCACTACGGCTTCATCTCCGTACTCGGGATGCCTCACTTTGGATGGATAGGGGCGGTTCGATGTCCGGTAGTGGCGGGCCGGAGGTTCCAGCCCCAGGGCTTCGTGGGGTCTCTCCTCATTGTACTTGGGGCGAAACCTATCGAAGGCCCGCTGCTGCTTGCTCATGTTCTTCCGAGGCGGATTGGCCGTATCCGCCTTTAGCGTCCGGTGCAACCGTTCCAAGCGCCCGTTCTGCTCCGGGTGCCCAGGCTCGATGCGCTCCGGGATAATCCCCAGCTTGATCCACCACACAGCCAAGGCGCTCAACCCTCCCAAGCCCACACTGGCGAAGGGAGACCCGTTGTCGGTCCTGATGGCGCCGGGCAGTCCATACTCCCTGAAAACCCGCTCCATAGTCTGCCGCACCCCTTGGCCGTGAGTGCTCTTTAGCCCCCGGCAGGCCAGCAGGTAGCGGGAGTGAGCATCAGCCAAGGTAAAGGGATACACCGCCACTCCATCGCCGGTCTTGAATTGGCCCTTGAAGTCGGCGCACCACACTTGGTTGGGGTGGCAGGCCTCCCTGAAGGGCTGGCTCCAAGGCGGGGTCCGCCGGACCTTCCGGCGAGGCTTGGTCAATTGACGCCGGTTCAGGATGTTCCCCACCGTGCTGGGCGCCGGCCAAGGGGCTAGGGGCTCTCGCTCCCTGAGCCAGGCCACCAGCTTCTTGGGACCCCAGGTGGGGTTGGCCAACCGGGCGGCAACCACCAATTCTTCCACGTCCATAGCGATCTCCCTGGGATGAGAGTGGGGCGCCCGGCTCAGGTCTCCCAGACCCTCAAATCCCCACTCTTGATAGCGTTTGAGACGCTTGTATCCCGTCTTCCGGCTGATGCCGAAGCCCCGGCACAGGGCCGAGAAGTCCTCTCTTTCCTCCAGGTAGGCCATGATGAACCGTTCTTGCTCCGCCCGCGGGTTGGTATCGATCCAAGGCAACACTTTCCTCCCGGCCGCCATTTGCTTTCCTCCATCAGGAAAGTGTTACCTATGTTCATGGATAATCTGTTACCAGTCTACCCGGTTTGTACCCATCCCCGCCCTCTCCCAGTCTTCCGAGAATGAAAAGGCCCTGGGCGCCAAGACCTGAGGGAGTTGAGAGCCGGCTTCCCCGTAACCGCGCATTCACCGGCCCTCGGTAAAACGTCACGCTCAAAAATAAGGCCCGCGCCCATGATGCTGTCAAGTTGATTCCCAGGGAATTTGAGGTCCTCGACCGCGGATTTGTTGACGGCCTAATGGCGCCAACCTAAAATCAATCGAAATCCTTTGGGAGTAACTGTTCAGTCTTGAGGGGAATTCCCGGCTGATTGGCATGATCATCGCTAAGAGCCAGGTACGAGATAGCCACCACCGTCAGGGTTCAGCACCCGACCTCTGAGCAGTTACCTTTGGGAGGGCCCCGTTGATCTTCGCCCAAGACGTCGAACAGAAGGCTCTCCGGTTGCGCCAAGTGATTCTCTCGCACCCTTTCGTTACGGGAGTGGGGGACGGCACGTTGGCGGTGGAGAAGTTCAAGCATTACGTGATGCAGGACTACCTGTACCTGATTGATTACGCGAGGGTCTTGGCGCTGGCCTCAGCCCGGGCCCCGGACCTTCAAACCATGGGCTGGTTCGCCGCCCTCTTGGACCAGACGCTCAACACCGAAATGGACCTTCACCGGAGCTACTGCGCCGAGTTTGGCGTTACCGCACTGGAGTTGGAGGCTACCAGGCCCGCCCCCACCACCGTCGCTTACACCGGCTTCTTGCTCAAGACCGCCTACCACGACAGCTACCCGGAGTTGATAGCGGCTCTGCTGCCGTGCCAATGGGGCTACTGGGAAATCGGGCGCCACTTGGCCGAGGGGGGTGAACCCGAAGCAGCGCCCCTCTACGGCCAGTGGATACGGATGTACGCATCCGCTGAGTTCGCAGACTTGGCCCGCGCTATCCGCGCGCTGACCTGCCGGGTCGCCGAAGGAGCGAGCGCCGATGAGTTGCGGGCCATGGGCGATGCTTATTTGACCAGTATGCGCTTCGAGCTAAAATTTTGGGACATGTCCTATAACCTGGAGCGCTGGGAAACCTGACCCGCCTCGGCTCTCCGGGGGCTACTTCTTGACGGCGCGGAAGACGAAGCAAGGCCAAGAGAAGCGCACTTCTCCCTCGACCGACCGGATTTGGAAGGCTTTCGCGATCTCCTTTGGCGCGTTCAGGAACTCGCACCGCAGGGATTGGGCTTCTGCGTCCGGTGTATTGGTGCGGGCTACCCAGGGCCCAAACCGCAACTCGATGGGCAGGTGGGCTCGTTCCATCACCTCCAGTCCCCGGGCCGTTAGCATTCCCTCGATTTCGGAGACTTTGCGGTTCATCACGTGGCTGTAATCACGCCGCAGGTCTATGTTGTTCATCCAGTCAGCCGCCGCGTCGTCCTCGGGGGCCGCGGTGTCGGCCATGATGAGGGCCGCCCCGTGCTTCATGACCCGGCGCATTTCGTCCAAAGCGCCGCCAAAATCGGTGAAATGGTGGGCCGCTACTCTACAAGTGACCAAGTGGACAGAGCCGCCGGCGTAGGGGAGCGCCTCCGCGGAGTTCTGACAAACACTAAGATTGGCCAACCCCCGCTCTACTCCGAGCCGCCGCGCTTCCTTTGCCATGGAGCGCGCCGGGTCGCTGGCCACCACGCGGCGGGAGAAGCCGGCCATGGCAAAGGCAGTGAAACCGGCGCCGGTCCCTACGTCTACCGTCCACTCGCAGCCTTCCGGGCCGGAGGATGAGGCCAACTCCCGCATTTTGTCGAGGCTGCTATCGCTGGCGTGCACCGAACTGGCGGCGTATGCTGCGGCCCGGGGGCCGAACCCTCCCATTAGAGCCTGGGCGTCATGGCGCTCATCCGGACCGGTCAAGGACTCGGTCACGGTTCAAATGCTCCCGGCGCGTCGAATCAATCCGGGGACCTCGCCGCCGCGCATGAAGAGAGACCGGCCCTCGATGCTGGCACTGTTGTCTCGAGGGCCGGTCCCATTGTCGACTACGGGCATTGGCGAACAGTGGACCGGAGCCGGGTCAATGTCCTGTCGTAATATATACCTGACCCGGCAAGGGGCTGCTTAAACCAGCACCGGCTCGGTGTTCTTCTGATAGACCTGGAACCGGTGCCTAGTGGTGTCCACGATGATGACTCTGCCCTTGTCATCCACTTTCACCGCAACCGGCGCCCACAGGACCTTCTCGGGGCTGAAGTCACGTACGCCGTTGCGCTGCCGGACCATGTCCGGGTTGGACTCTATCTTGGCCATTCCCCACTTGGACAGGGCCGCGTCGCCGGTGAACTCAGTAATGAACCGACCCTCGGGAGTCAGCACTTGGACCCGGTTATTCAACCAGTCAGCGACGTATACGTCTCCGTCCTTGTCCACAGCCACCCCGGTAGGCCGGTTGAACAGTCCCACCGGCCTCGAAACCAGCCGGATACCGCCGTGGTTCCGAGCGAAGGACGCATCGCCGCCGGAGCCGGGCTGTCCAAAGCTGGCCAGCCACTGACCGTCGGCAGTGAAAGACTGGATGCGGTCGTTGCGCCAGTCGGCCACGAAGACGTTGCCGTCTTTGTCCAATCCGATGCCCCAAGGGGTGTTGAGTTGGCCGGGGCCGTCGCCGAAGCTGCCGAACTGGCCCTGGTATTTGCCGTCCAAAGAGAACTTCTGCACTCGATGGTTCCGGCTGTCCACTACGAAGATAGTATCGCCCCTGATGGCCAGCCCCGACGGGCGGTCCAACTCGCCGTCGCCCGAGCCGTGGGTGCCCCAATGGCTCAGGTAATCGCCGTCTTTGTTGAAGATGGTGATCCGGTGCAAGTATTCGTCAGCAACGTAGACGTTAACGTCGCTGTCAAGAGCGATGGAGATGGGCCACATGAACTGGCCCCCCCGCTCGCCGTAGGACCCAAACTCGGTAATGTACTCTTCCCCGTCGTCACTCAATCGGAAAACGTTGATCCGGGTCCCGTCGGACCTTGACTCGAAGGACCGGTTCACCACGTAGACGATGCCGTCGGGCGCCAGGGCGATGTCCATGGGTAGACGAAACCCGGTGCCTTGGAACTCGGAGCGCCCGGCAACGAAGCTGTAGGTGAAAGTCCGGTCGTTTATTCCCAGAAATACACTAGCCACGATTTTCCTCCTCAGAATTCATCCAAGAACTCATCCATGCGGGCATTTCGGCGCCGGTCGAACTAAGACGAACAACCCGAGACTGTGCCGGTGGCTTGCCCGCTGCGGCGGCGCGCATACTGCGCGCCGCCGTTCAAGCCCCGGTTAACGCCGGCCCAGACTAGATAAAGCTGAGCTTCTCGAAGCTGCCGCCGACAATGGGCTTGGCGTCGACGCCCATCCAGTTTTCCAACAGGGTGGTGTAGGTGCTACGGAAGTCCAGGCTGTGTTGCAGATTGCCGCCGTCCTCCAGCTTATCCGGCTCCAAGGACGGGTATTCCCCATACAGCCCGCCCTTTACCTGCTCGCCGATGATGAAGGAGATGCCGCCGGTGCCGTGGTCGGTGCCGGACCCGTTGTCCATGGCGCGGCGCCCGAACTCGGAGTAGAGCAGCATGGTGACGTTGTCGCCGAGGTCCAGTTGCCGCAGGTCGCTCATGAAAGCGTCCACGTTGATCGCAACGTCGTTCAGCAGGTTGGACTGGCCCACCGCTTGGTTGGCATGGGTGTCGAATATGTTGTAAGGCGCCGTGGTGAAGAACACCCGGGTGCCGAATTCGGCGTTGTGGACCTGTACCATGTCCCGGAGGTAGCCGCCGATGTTGCCCAACAGGTACTCTATTTCCGAACTGTACTTTCCGGGGGCGGTCCCTAGGACGTCCGCGCCCTTCATAGCCTCGATGCCGGTGCGGCGGATGAAGTCGTTCACCGGGCCGGTACCGATGGCCGGAGCATACATCCGTCCGAACAGGTCCAAGGCCTGGTCGCGCTCATCTTCCTTCTCGATGTCGGTAAGCAGGCCATAGCTGTTGAGGTCGCCTACGGAGGCCACCGGCACCCCTTCCAGAGCCAGAGACCGGGGCAGCCCCCTGCCGAAGTTGACGCCGGTGAGCACGTTCTCCCCGTCGGGGTCGATCTCTTTGATCAAACGCCCCAACCAGCCCTCGATGCCCAGCTCGTCCGGCTCGCAGGTGGCCCATATGTCCATAGAACGGAAGTGGGACAGGCTGGGATGGGGGTACCCGGTGCCCAAGACGATGGCCAGCTTGTTTTCGTCCCAGTACTTCTTCAGGGGCGCCATGGACGGATGAAAGCCCAGTTCGTCGGTGAAGGGAACGATCTGGTCTTCGGCAATGCCCAGGGCTGGGCGATAGTCCCGGTACCTGGGGTTGTTATACGGGATAACCGTATTCAACCCGTCGTTGCCGCCCGACAGGGATACCACTGCCAGGACCGGGTCTTTCTTGGTAGATACCATTCTAATTCCTCCGTTGTTGCTTATTTTTTGGCGTTTTTTGGAATTAACCGAACTGGAACTCGGAAGTGGTGGCGATCATTTGGAACATTTCGCCGGCCCTCCGGGCAAAATCGGCCCGTTCCGAGTCCGTGCCGTGGCGCAGGGTACCGGCTTTGCTTGCGTGGCTGACCAACTCCGCTCTGGTTTCCGCGGCCACGCTTATCGGGCCAACCATGTCCAGGCAGCCGTCAACCAACTGGTCGCCGCTCAACGTGTCTCCCTGGTCCATTATGCGCTGGATCATGGACTTTACCCCGGGAAGCTCAGTGTCGCCCAGCATCTTCGACGCAAAGTTGATGCGGTCGATCAAGCTGCCGCTATTGATCCACTCGGAGCCTTGGTGCCAGCCTTCCACGGTGGGCGGGTTCAGCAAGTCCATGCCCATGTACTTGGGTTCCATGGCCACTTCAAACAAGCCGGGCTTGGGTTCGGTGTGGTCTTGGACCATGCGCATGGTGCCCACAACCACGTCGGCAGGACTCTTGACCTTGGCGAAGTGGGCCGCTTCCTCCTTGAAGAAGTCGGACGTGAACAAGACCCGCAGCATGGCGGTGATTTCATACCCGGAATCGAAATACGCTTTTTCCAGGCTCTTTATCGCCGCCATGTCCCGGGGAGCGGACAGGCGCCAAGCCGGCACCGGCGGCTCGTCGGCGACGAACCAGTCGTACAATTTCCGGGAAATGAAGCGGGCCGCGGCCGGCTGCTTGCAAATGATGTCTACGATATCCTCGCCGTTCCAGCGCCCCGTCTCCCCCAGGAAGGTCTTCTCACCGTCATCGTGGTCCGCCGGGTCGTAGCGGAACAGGAAGGGCGTCCGCCCGTAAGGGAACACCGGGACGGTAGGGGCCAGGTTCCAGCCGGTGAAGGCCCTTGCGCAGGCTTTCACGTCGTCTTCGGTGTAGTTGAATTCGCCGTCCATGCCCACGCCCATGGAAAACAGTTCCAGCAACTCCCGGCCGTAGTTCTCGTTGACGGCGACCTTGTGGCTCTCTATGTTGTCCAGGTAATAGAGCATGGCTCCGTCGGAGGACAGGCCCATCAGCAACTCCTTGAAGTTGCCCATGCCGATCTCCCGGAACATGTCGTATTCCATCACCGTGGTCCGGGCGTTGTCCACTTTGTTATCGCCCGCGCAAAGGATGGTGTGCCAGAAGAGGGCCATTTTCTCCCTCAACTGGTACTTGTTGTTGATCATGCGGTAGACGATTTGGGTTTGTCCCGTCTCGATTGCCGCCATGTCGAAGTACGAAGGGTAGGCCCGATACATCAGGTCTTCGTCTATGCCGGGATCGTCGCCGGGGTTCAGCAATTCCTCCACCACGTTGTTATATCCCTGGGCCACCCTGGCCTCAATTTCATCACGGCTTGCGCCAAACCCGGCGCGGCGCAGCAAGTGGGCCATTAACGCGATGTCTTTGTTTGCCATTTACGCCTCCTTCTTCTTAAGCGATCGCTATGTTTGCGGCCTGGTTTGATTATCTATAGCGGCGTTCCACGCTTTATGCCGAAACCCTCGGTGTGAATACTCCGGACGGCCCCGCGGTCGCCCCAAAATTACCCGGAATATCCCTCTTAAATTCTTAGCCATCTCTAATTAAATATCTTTCAAGCGCCTCTGTCAATCAGCCAGTTTCAATAATGGTAATAATTTAATATTTATTATTTGCTTGTTACCAACGAGCGATACGGCCCTTGGATTGGCCCGCTGCCGAAGTGCCTTGAACCAACGGAGGGCTAACGGTTCAAGTGCCTGGGGGGGCGGCAATCATGACCGGCCCGGGGTTGGAGGGTCACCGGCGGAACGGCGTCCCAGGCCCGGCCGTTGCCGGGGGCGAATCATGCCCTCGAAGCCCGGTGCGGGACGGGCTTGGGACGGTCATTCAGCAAGACGGAAAGTAGCACCGCCGCGAAGGTGACGCCGGTGGCTATGAGGAAGGCGATCCGGTAGCTTTCCAGAACGTCGAACACGTACCCGGCGAGGATGGGGCCAACTACGCCGCCAACTCCCGCGGCCAGCAGCAGCGCGCCGAAGATGCTCCCCATATGCCGCGTGCCGAAGATGCGGGCGGCCAGCACCGCGATTTGGGGGAACCAAGCGCCGGTCCCCATGCCAAAAATCACCGCAAATACGTAATAGACCCACAGGGCGGGAGACACCGTCAACCATACCCACGCCGTTAGCCACACGAGGGATACGCTCACAATGAGCAACGCGACGAAGAAGATCCGGCGGGCCCCGAAGCGGTCGCCCAACACGCCCCCCGCCATGGTGCTGACCATGGTAACCAGGCCGGTGACGGTCAGGAGCGTGGCCGCCACGGAGGAGGAAATTCCGGTGTCTATGGCTTGCGGGACCAAGTGGACCAAGATCATGTTCAAGCTCAGGTCCCCCGCAAACATCATCCCGAACAGTGTCCAAAAAGGCAACGTAACCAAAGCTACCCGGAAAGCTATTGAAGACCCGTCGTCGGGGGGCCTCTGGGGCCTGCCGGTTGTAGCGGGTCGGGCCGGGCCGTCGCCGCGTCCGGACGGGCCCGAGGAGACTTCAGCCGTCGACCGCGGCTCTCTCAGCAGTATGATTCCAACGAAAAATGCGCCCCAAACGAGATAGCTCACCCCCTGGAAACCAAACCGCCATCCATTCAGAGATATGAGGCCCTCCGAAACGATGGGCAAAAGAGCTGAAGCTCCGCCAAATCCTGAATAGATCATGCCCAGAGCCATTCCGGGGCTGCGCGGGAACCACCGCACCACTATGGTGGACAAGGGGCTGGGAGTACCGCCAAGGCCGAAGCCTGCGATGAATCCATAGAATAGGTACAACTCCCACAGAGTGTCGGAGGTGCTGGAAAGGAACCATCCGAGGCCCATGATCGCCCCGGCTATGGCGATCACACCCCGAACGCTCCACCGGTCTGACAACCACCCCCAGAATATGCCGACTACGAAGGCCACCATGACGGTTATCGAGTAGGCCGCGGACACTCCGGTCCGGGACCATTCCATGTCCGTGGTCACCGGGGTCACGAACACGCCGAAGGCGGCCGTAGAGCCCCAGGACATGCCCAAGACCAGAAAGGCTGTTACCGCAACGACCCACCGGTACATGAAGCTATATCCTCGGGTCCAACCCGCTATAGCCGTTCCCGATGACGGCTCTTGATGGGCCCGCTAAAGTCGACGCTGGATTCATTGGCCTCAATACGTGTGTCAAAAGTCCCTTCTCCCTGGGGAAAAGGTCAGGATGAGGGGAAAGGTCTGAAGGCAACCGAGATGGTCCGCGTCGGGAATCGCCCTCACCCTGCCCTCTCCCAAATGAGAGAGGGAACTTTTTCTACATCCTCCTAGACTCCGCTCCGAAGGCGAAGGACTGTCCGCCTTCACTCGATTTCATCCGTTTTCACGTTAATTAAGAAACAAACGGGTACTACCTTAGCACGTTATCGCGTTGTCAATGGATGGCCGCCAGTAATAGTAAGGGCACATTGTCAATGGATCGCCGCCAGTAATAATGAGATGCAGAGGAATACTACATTAGCATGTTGTCCACGGATGGCCGCGGGTAAAGCAATTAGTCCTAACCATGCCGGATGCAAGCCGCCGCTTCCGGTTAGGGCCGCATCGACCGGTGGGAAGCTTCCTTCATTGTAGGCCTGGTAGGCCTGTTGTAGCAGCGCCACCGGGCTTGACCCCCCGAAACTCTGGGCCGGGACGGCGATCCACAGGCTTGGGACATCTCCCACGTCGCCGGCGCCGGCTACCGCAACGAAAGCGGATAGGGCGCCTTGCTGCCTGGGGCAGCGCCGGTCGCCCCCTTCCTTGGCACCGGCCTCGAGGGCGGCGACCAAGCCGTCGGAAAGGACGGCTCCGGGCCGCTCCATGACTTCTTGAAACCCTTCCAACGCCGCCCGGACTACCGCCGGCCCCGCCAGGATATTCCCTTGGACCGAGACGGATTGATCGCTGACTGCGCCGGACCAGTCAAAGGTCTCGCTTCCGGTGAAGTTTGCCGCATCCGGCGACATTGTAGCCGCGCCGTACTGCCTCGTCTCAAGGAAGGGATCATCCGAAATGGCCGCCGTAGGCGACATTGTAGCCGCGCCGTACTGCGTCTCAAGGTGGGGATCATCCGAAATGGCCGCGGCAATGACATCGTGCGCGGGGGCGCCGGCCAGCAAGCGGCCCGCGGCTCTATCCACCCGCTGGGAATTCCCCTCGTCCACCAGAGCTTGGGCCGCAATTACTCCATGCCCGGGCAGCAGGCGGGCCAACTCAATTGGGGTCGTATCCTCGATCCTAGCCAATACCCGGTATATTCTTTCATCGGCGTTGTCCCCGTACCCACCGACAGTTGACGTCGATATGCTGAAGTCAGCCTGAACGCAGGAAGCCAGAGCGACGCCCACCTCCACGGCGTCAACGTAGACGGCGACGATAGACCAAGTGCCCGACGGAGTGTTATCTGAAGTGGTATTCGATGAGGCCGCAGCCCCGCCGCCGCCGCAAGCAACGGTTAGCAACGTTGTTAACAAGAAGCAAATAGCGACCATCGCGGGACGGGGCGTAAATATCCTCCGCGTCACTGCCTGCGCCTATGCGCCGGTATCAACCCGGCGCATAGGCGCAGCCCACCGCCCCCAGGCTGACATAGGTACGAAACGGAGAACCTCTCCGTCGATAGAGCAACGGGTGATAGAGTTACCGGTGACAGCGCAACGGGGCGGTCCCGGTGAGACACGATCACGGCGCCGGCGCGCACTACCGGGACGGCGGCAGGGGCCCGGAGCTCCCGGGGCTGCTGCGGGTTTCCCCGGTCATACCGGTCTTACGCGAGGGTTGAGGAGTAAGTAAATTACGTCCACCAGCAAGTTGATTAACACGAAGACCACGGTCGATAACACAACAATCCCTTGCAGCATGGGGATGTCCCGGTTGAATGCGGCGGTGAAGGTCTGCAAGCCAATGCCCGGCCAAGTGAAGATGATCTCGATGAAGATCTGCGACCCCAAGAGAATGTAAGCGAGTTGCAGCCCGATCATAGTGGTTATCGGAGGAAGGGCATTTCTAAAAGCGTGACGCCAGACCGCCCATTCGGAGAGGCCTTTGGCCCTCAGGCCCGTCATGAAGTCCTGGCCTAAGACTTCCAGCATTGCTGATCGCGTAACTCGGGCGATAATGCCGGCGGCGATGGTGCAACCGGCCAGAGAGGGCAACGCCAGGTGTTTGAACAGGTCCACCAACCCGCCGCCGCCAAGGATCGAGTACATGCCATTGGCGGGAAACCAATGGACCTTCACCACGAACAGGAATATCAACACCAACCCCAGCCAGTAAGCGGGCATGCTCAGCCCAAACAGCGAGACGAAGAGGACCACACGGTCCAGGATGGAGTTTTGTTTGAACGCCGAAATAATTCCAAAGAGCAGGCCGAAGAATACCGCTAAGAACCCGGTGGTAGCGCCCAGGATGAGAGTATTCTTGAAGGTCTCCATGAGAATGGGGAACACCGGCGCCTTCTCCTCGAAGGACACCCCCATGTCGCCGCTCAATGCGTTGCCCAGCCACCGGAAGTACTGCCTAACGGGATGGTCTCTCAGCCCCATCTCTTGAGCCAGCTGCTCGACGATATCCTTGGAGGCGTACTTGCCGGCCAACGCAATGGCTGGGTCCCCGGGGGCCGCCTGAACGATAGCAAAGATAACCACCGTCGCGGCCAGGATGATAGGAATGAGCAATGCGGTGCGAAAGAGAATGAACTTGGTCATTTCAGTCCGTCGTCTCGGATCGCGCGGGCCGGCCAAGGACTCCGCCCGCCAATGGCCGCCGGTAGTGCCGCCGCCCTAGCAACCGGCGGCCATTCACCGGCCCACTACCTAATTTCAACAGGAAACACATGGGTATTCGACCTCACGAGGAAATAAGCTCTTGGAATCTCCGGTGGGTTGATGCCGGGCCGTCCCTTGGCACACGGGGCGCTCGCATCCGCAGCCGTTGCGGGTCAAGCTAGTGTACCACCTTCCAGGTTCGACAGTCCAAACACCCGGTTTGCTGACCGGACTCTACCGACCCTACTATGACGAGAGCTTTCTGTAACCGCCATAGGAGTTACGCGCAGGTCTCTATAGTCACCGCCGGGGGGAAATCCGGATAACTTAGGATATAATGGCCCACTGGAAAAGAGCCTTGAGCAATGCCTTAACGAGGAGCCGGTACCATGAACGATGATCGGAATGACTATCAACCCATAGATTTGTCCAGCTTGTGCAACGCCGGGATGGAATACCTGGGGGCCAGCCACCACCCGCCGGTAGGGAAGCAGAGCTTTCAAGGGCTGCCCTTCCAGGTCGGCGGAGACATGGGTGAAGGGAACTGTTTCATTGCTTTGGATGGGCAGTCATCGAGTGTGAGCGTAGGAATCAACCGGAGGGCCCACCAAGTAATCTTTGCCCACCGGGTAGTGGAATCCGACGTGATGGAGGGCGGTGAACTGGGCGTAGAAGTAGCGGAGTACGTATTCCACATGGCCGGCGGCCAAGAGGCGCGGGTGCCCATCCGAGAGCGGTTCGAGATTGGCGCAGTGTTTAGCCCCATGTCGGAAGAGGAACCCAGGGGCCTGGCCAATCTCCTCGCCAAGATGGCCAACGTGCCCTTCCGGGCGGTGAGCGATCAGAAAGACTACCTCCATCCCCGGTGCCTGGAGTCCGTGTCGGACCGGGGGCGGCGTCAAATGGAGTCCGTTGAAGGAGTCCCCTTGGGTTACTATCTGTGGTCTTGGGAAAACCTGGACCCGGACCGGACCATCGAGTCGCTGGAGATCGTTCCCAAAGGCCCGCGCTTCATCGTTGCGGGAGTCACCTTGGGCAGTCTCGACGAGCACCCTTTCACCCGGCAGGCCAGACGCGAGGCCAGGATCACCCTGACCAATGCCGAAGACAAAAACCAGCCTTTCAATCTGGAAGTGGAGGTGGACCGAGGCGTTGCCACCTATATTCAACCCCTGCCTCTAGCTTCCGCCGGCGAATTCATGAAAGACCCCTACAAAGGCTGGGGTGAGGCCGTAAACCCTGGGTCGAGTCCGGCCTATGCGGAAATCGCCGCCGTGCCTTCAGCCACCGTCTCCGTCAAGCAGGACGGAAAAGAAATCGGCAGTGTCAAATGGGGTGACGTTGAGCACAAAGGCCTCGCGGAGACTCCCCGGATGCGCGTCGAACTGCTGGACCGGGGCCGGAACTGGGTCCACGTGACCGTCCTGGATGATGACACGGGCCGCCCGGTTCCCTGCCGGGTCCACTTCCGTTCACCCGAAGGCATACCCTATCAACCCCACGGCCACCACAGCCACGTCAACTCGAACCTGGGCACCTGGCACATCGACGTGGGGAGCGACGTTCGTCTGGGGCAAATTACTTACGCCTACATCGACGGTACCTGCCAGGGTTGGCTGCCCAGAGGCGAAGTGATCGTGGACGTCGCCCGGGGCCACGAGTATGAACCCCTCCGGTCCACGGTCAACATAGCTCCGGGTCAGCGCGAGTTGACCCTGCGAATCAAGCGTTGGACCAACATGAACGAGCGTCGGTGGTTCAGCGGAGACTCCCACGTCCATTTCTTGTCCACCCAGGGGGCGCATACCGAGTCCCAGGCGGAGGACCTGAACATTGTCAACCTGCTGCAAGCCCAGTGGGGCAGCCTCTTCACCAACAAAGAAGAATTCATCGGAAGGCCCAGCATAACCCAGGAAGGCAACAATATCGTATACGCTTCTCAGGAAAACCGGCAGCACTTCATGGGGCATATGATCCTGTGGGGCCTGAAGAAGCCGGTGATGCCTTGGGCCAGCGGCGGGCCGGGGGAGGGCGAACTGGGAGGCGCGTTGGAAACGGTGATGAGCTACTGGGCCGACGAGTGCCATGCTCAAGGCGGCACGGTAATAATCCCTCATTTCCCCTATCCCAACGGCGAAGCCGCGGCCCTCATCGCCACCGGGCGCATCGAAGGCGTGGAGATGCTTCGCCACGGCAAGTTCGAGCACCTCGATTACTATAAGTACCTGAACTGCGGATACAGAATTCCTCTGGTTGGCGGCACCGATAAGATGAGCAACGAGGTGCCGGTGGGAATGTACCGCACCTACGCCTACATCCCGGAAGACCAAGAGTTTACTTATGAAAACTGGTGTGGCAGCGTGGCCAGAGGCCGAAATTTCTTGAGCGGCGGGCCCATCATTCATCTTTCGGTCGAAGGCGCTCAGCTAGGCGACACAGTACATCTATCCGGCCCGGGCACAGTGGAGATCGAGGCTTGGGCCGAAAGCAATTTGCCCATCCACAGGCTGGAGATAGTCCAAGAAGGCCGGGTGGTTGCCGCTGTGGAGGACCCGAAGGGTAACCGCCGTCTCCAACTCAAGGAAGGTATCAAGGTTGACGGCCACACCTGGCTGGCGGCCCGTTGCGCCGGGCCCGACTACTACGACCAACCCTCGCGGCATCACGACGTGTGGAGCCGGGGCATTTTCGCCCACACTTCGCCAATTTACGTGGCCTGCGGGGGCGACTGGTGGATGTTCGACGAGAGAGTGGCCCGGTATATGCTGACGCTGATAGAAGGCGGTCTAACCTATCTGAACGAGACGGCGGCCGTGCACCGCCCCGGAGGGGTGTCCCATCATCACGGCGAACCGGACCATCCGGCGTACCTCAGCCGGCCCTTTATCGAGGCCCGCCAAGCTCTCCACAACCGGATGGACCGGCTGAACCTGCCTCACTAGTATCCTTGCCATTTAGGGCAGTTATAGTGATTACAGGACCTTGATTACTCCATTGACTACCCCATTGATTTACTTCGGGAGAGGCAGAATGACAGACCTTTTGGAAGATTCCGCAGCCTACGACCCATTCGAGCAGTTTGCGCTGTGGCAACGCCAAGCCGAGGAAGCGGAAGAGGACCCGCTGGACGTGATCGCCCTGGCGACGGCCAACCCGGAAGGCCGTCCCTCGGTAAGGTTCGTCAACCTGCGCGGCGTGGACGACCGCGGATTCGTTTTCTATACCAATTACGAGGGCCGAAAAGCCCAAGAACTGGTCGGCAACCCGTGGGGTGGCTTTGCCCTGTTCTGGCGCAAATGCCAGCGTCAAGTTAGAGTAGAAGGGTCCGTCGAACGTATCAGCACCGAAGAGTCCGACGCCTACTTCCGGACCAGACCTCGAGAGAGCCGGCTTGAGTCCTGGGCCTCTCCCCAAAGCAGGGTCATTCCTGATCGCAAATGGCTAGAGAGTCGATGGCAAGAATTTGATTCTAAGTTCCCGGAAGAACCGCCCCGCCCGGAATGGTGGGGCGGGTTCCGGATACGGCCCGATGCAATCGAGTTCTGGCAGAGCCGACTATACCGGCTGCATGACCGTCTGCGCTACGAAAAGCAGGGGGACGGGACGTGGCGCATGGAGCGGCTGGCGCCTTAGCAAAGGTTTCTAGGAGCCGTTCGACGAGTCCATACGCTGCCATACGGCGTTCGAAAGAACCCAGCCCGCTACAGCGAGATTTGGTTTAGGAGCAACGCACATGGATGCCGCAACGATACGGTTGACCATCCTGGACAAGGCCTCTGGGGAGTCCACCCCGGCCAGAGTAGAAGTTTTCGACACGGAGGGTAACCGTTTTATTGCCGAAGACGCGCTGCCCACCGGCGGCGATTGAGAGGCCCGCGAGGAACCGGCGTGGTTGACGCTGGAGGATGCTCTGGCTGGGTTGTCCAAGGAGGTGGAGAACCTCTTCACTGCTACAAAGCAGTTCTACAGCTCCGGGGGGTCTGAGATTATCGTACCGCCGGGTAGCTATACGGTGAAGGTCTACAAGGGGTTCGAATACCGGGTAGGAACCAGCGAGTTTTCGGTATCAGCGGGCGAGGCTGCCCATTGTCAGGTAACGATGGAGCGCTGGGTCAATATGCCGGATAGAGGCTGGTACAGCGCAGACGACCATTTGCACATAGCCCGGTCCGTTCCGGAGCTGAATCCCTTCATTTCCCAGGTAATGCAGGCCGAAGATATCCACGTCGCCAACCTCTTGCAATTTGGTCTGGCGCACCGGTTCCACAACGCGGTCCAATACGCCCTTGGGCCCGGCGGCATTTACCGAGAGGGCGACTACATATTGGCCGGGGGCCAGGAGAACCCGAGGACCAACTTCCTCGGACACTCCATTATTCTGGGCGCCGATACTCCGATCCATTTCCCGGACCAGTATCTGGTCTACCGGTTGTTCTGGGAGCAAGCCCAGCAGCAACACGGGCTGGTCGGACACGCCCATCTTGGTGATTGGTTTCCTGGCGACATCGGCGGCGCTTACGGTCTGCCGGTCGTCGTGCCCCACGGTCTGTTGAACTTCATTGAGGTGCTCCAGTTTAATCGGGCCTTTTACGACACTTGGTATGACATGCTGAACCTGGGATTCCGTGTCACGCCGACGGCAGGGTCCGACTACCCATGTGTCGGCGCTAACATACCGGGAAGGGAAAGATTCTTCTCCTACATAGAGGGCGATCTGACCTATCAAAGCTGGCTGGAGGCCATCCGCCGCGGGAGAACCTTCATCTCCAATGGGCCGGTGATGGAGTTCCGCGTCAATGGCAGTGGGGTAGGGGAGGAAGTCACGCTGCGGAATGCGGGCGCCGTATCTCTGGAGGGGTCTGTACAATTCGATCAGACACGAGAGGATGTTATGCGGGTCGAGGTCGTCGAGAATGGGACCCCGGTTCACAATTTCCCAAGAGTGGGCGACTCGGGGGAGATTAGCTTCAAGGTAGACCACCAAATTCAAGGGAGCGGTTGGCTGGCCCTACGGGCCCAAGGGGAGAAGACCGACGAAGCGAGTCATTCCGCATTCGCCTTCTCGATGCGCGACTCCGCGGCTCACACAGCGCCCGTCTACGTCACAGTTGAAGGAGACGGCCCCCTTTCGAAGACTCGGCGGGCGAAAGACGTGGCCGGTAGGTGGCTAAACCGGTTAGAAGACCTGGAAGCACGCTTAGACGAGAAAAACATCACCCACTTGGCCGATAGGCTCGCAAGGGTCCAGTTGGACGTGGTGCAGGAAGAGGTCCTTCAAAAAAATCGATTAGCCCTGATTGAGGAGATAGGCACGGCGAAGCGGTACTTTGAGGGTTTACTTGGTTGACGTTCACCAGCACCGGCCGGCGGCAACTGTAGCCTAATGGCCCGCGGAGGGAGTTTGCCTTCGTATCTCAGTTGCATCTGGTCGGGGCGGGCGGACTTGAACCGCCGACCTCCTGGTCCCAAACCAGGCGCCCTACCACTGGGCCACGCCCCGCCGGTGCACGAAACAAGTATAGTCCCAACCGGCATCCTAAAGAAATATCCCCGGCGCCTGTCGAAGGCGCGTCCAAGTTTCCTAGTCCCTGTCCAAGAGTAACGCAAGGATTGCCCCGCCCCGGAAAGAAGGCAGTGGGGCCGGTCCGCTTTAAGCGGACCGGCCCCACTGCCCCTATTTCTCCGGTCGGAGACGGGCCGTATCGGATCACGGCGTCAAGTACTCTTGGTACCCCCGGAGAGAGTCGAACTCTCGTCTCCGGCTCCGGAGGCCGGCACTCTATCCACTGAGCTACGGGGGCGCGTATCAGGCTAAGAATATCACGCGGCGCCGACAGCCACAAGGCGGCGTCATGCTCCCGGCGCGCCCTGGATTTTTGCGCCGCCGTCCGGGGCAGAACGCAGCTATAGACTGCTCATAACCAACCCGGCGCGCCAATTTGCCGGGGCTGCCGTCGATGGACAAGGCCTTAGACTAGGGGTTACTATGCTGCCGTACCGGCCATCGACCGGTCTCAGTGCGCCGGCGGTTGGTACAAGCCGCCGATGGGAATAGGTAGAGCCGCCAGGCCGGCCGGGAAAATAACCCGGGGAAATAGTCCAAGTTGAGGAGATGATAATGGAATCCACAGAGCTTTGCTTCCTCTCGGTGTCGGAGGCGGCCCGGTTGGTCCGGCAAAAGCAAGTGTCTCCGGTGGAGTTGGCTCAGGCCCACCTGGCCCGGATCAACGAATTGCAGCCGAAGCTCAACGCATTCATCACGGTGCTCGACGATCACGCGTTGACGGAGGCGCGCCGGGCGGAGAGCGAAATCCAAGGGGGCCTGTACCGCGGCTTGCTGCACGGCCTGCCGGCGGCCATAAAAGACGTGCTCCCCATGAAGGGCTTCCGCACCACCCACGGGTTCGGGCCGTACCGGGACAATGTCTCGAATTACGACGCCGGAATCACCGAACGGTTCCAGGCAGCCGGCGCCTACATTATCGGCAAACTCAATACGACGGCCTTGGCCTACGACGGCACCGGGGCCAACCAGTTCTTCGGCGACGTGCAAAACCCTTGGAAGATCGGTCACATGAGCGGCGGCTCCAGCGGCGGTTCCGCCGTGGCCGCCTCCAGCGGCCAGTGCTCCATCACCATCGGCGGCGATACCGGAGGGTCGATTCGGATTCCCGCCGGGCTGTCGGGCGTGGTGGGGCTCAAACCCACCTTTGGCAGAATCAGCGGCTACGGCAGCCTCCAATGCTCCCAAAGCTTCGATCACCCGGGGCCGTTGTGCCGAACGGTGGAAGATTGCGCCATAGTGATGAACGCGGTGGCCGGCTACGATCCCCGGGACCCCAACTGCGTGGACGCGCCCGTTCCAGACTACACGCGGTCGCTTCACGGAAGCGTAAAGGGCGTACGCGTCGGTGTGCCTCGAGAGTTGGCCCAAGGCCCGCGCAGCCCTGAGTCGGACGCCGCGGTCGGCAAAGCAATCGACCTCCTCGACGCCGCCGGCGCCCACGTCAGCGACGTGTCCGTGCCCCTGCTGAACCGGGTCATGGAGATCATGATGCCCTTGCAGGGCCCGGAAGCCATGTCAATCTTTGGCGATATCGAAATGGAGCATGGCTCCTTGTTCCCGCCCCTGCTCCAGGACGTTTTCCGAATCGGGCGGGAAACTCCGGCGACGGACTATGTTCGGGCCCAACTGGAGCGCATCGAACTGAGGAAACAATGCCAAGATGCTTTCGAAGAGGTTGACGTTCTGATAACACCGGCGAACCCGATGCCCGCTCCGGCCCACGGCCTCCTAGAGTTCGAACTGTCCGGAAAAACCTGGGACATCACAGACGTCCTTGCTTTCTACACCAGGCCGTGGAACGTCTCCGGGCATCCGTCGATGAGCGTCCCTTGCGGTTTTAGCGATGACGGTTTGCCTCTCGGCATGTTGATTACCGGACGGCCCTTCGAGGAAAGCACCGTGCTTCAAGTGGGCCACTTCTACCAGTTGGCGACCGATTGGCATCAAAGGCGCCCGCCGGTCTAAGCCCCTAAGCGGATTCGGCGAGGCGGCCCGTTGACCCATTGCAATACAGGAGGTGAACCGTGACCCAAGGGCAGCTAAGCGAGGATGCTCCCGCCGCCCGGTTGTTTCCTCAATTCGGCGGGGAGCTTTACGATATGCTGGAGGCAGAGGTCCAGGGCCTCACGGACCAGCAACTGGACTGGAACTCCGACGGGTGGGGATGGAGTGAGTGGAGTATCCGCCGGCAGGTCAGCCACATGGTAGCTTTCATCCGGAACTGGCTTCTCAACCGCTGGGGCGGCCAATTGTTCCCCCAGGGGACGTCCCACCTTGGCCGTCTTGCCGACTTCCCCCTGTCGCCTTTGGGGTCCTACCTGGATGAGAGCAGATTTTGGAGTCTTGCGGACCTGCTGGAGGAGATAAAGGCATCCATGGAGTTGGTCCAGCACGTCCTCTCCAATGAGACGGTGGGGTCGATGCGCTCGAAGGAGGTGTCGGCGCCCGGGACGAGCGAGTTCTGGCAAATGGCCGTCTCGGCCCATCCGGTGGGAATGCGCCGGGACCCGGAGAACCCCGAGCTCATCCGCCTCACCCTGGAGACCACCCTCCGGCACCTGTACTACGAATACGTCACCCACTTGTACAACATCCAGCGTCTGAAAAGGGCCCAAGGCCTCACCGCCGCGGCCCAGGTCCCATCGGAGGGGTACTGGGTCCTACCCGAATGGGACAGGTCCGAGCCATAACGGGTTACGCCGCAAGCTAAGATGCTCCGGCAGCCAAGCCTTCCGCCCTCTAGCTGGCGGATCGTCTTGAAGGGATGGAAGTGAACGGAACGCTGACGCCACGCCGCTCCTCTGCTTTGCCGGCGGGGTCTGAGTGATAGGCGAGGCCCTAGTGGGGCGCGGGAAGCCGGGGTTAGCTATTTTCAAGATGAACGAGGCCTCAGTTAGGCTCTGGAATACCCGGTCCGGGGCGTTGGGGTTAAACCTCCTTTAGCTCCCGGAGTTCTTGGCGGCAAAGCTATGGAGAATTGGCTGTTACCAAGTTCTTATCGCTGAGTCCATTTTTGCGTCCAGCGAGGAGGAAATGACATGGCCGTCGGAATCGTAGTGCCTCTACCCGCCTACACCGTAGACCCGGCTTTCATTGCCCGGAAGGCCGAAGAGTTGGGATTCGAGTCCATCTGGTACCACGAACACCCGATTTTGCCGGTGCACAGCGAGAGCCTGTTTCCGGCCACCGGAGGCGCAATCCCGGAGACCTACCGTCACTTCACCGACCCTTTTATTGCGCTGGCTAGGGCGTCGGGCGTTACCAGCAAGATTCAACTGGGTACGGGCATTACCTTGATACCAGAGCGGAACCCCCTGGTCTTGGCGAAGGAGGTTGCCGCCTTGGACCAGTACAGCGGCGGCCGGTTCTTGTTCGGCATCGGCGCCGGCTGGAACCGGGAAGAGACCACCATCATGGGGGGAGATTTCGACCACCGGTGGACCCAGACCCGGGAAGCCGTGGAAGTGTTGAAAGAGCTGTGGACGAAAGACGAAGCTGAGTTCCATGGCCGTTATTATGATTTCCCCCCGGTGTACTGCTATCCAAAGCCAGCCCAAGACCCCCATCCGCCGGTCATCCTGGGCGGCCACGCTCCAAACGTCCTGCGGCGGGTCGCCAAATGGGGCGACGGGTGGCTGCCAAACCGGTCGGCTCCCGCTCAGATCGAAGAGAGCCGCAAGATTCTTGATACCCTGGCCGCTGAGGGAGGCCGCGACCCCGGGGCAATAACCATATCGGTTTTTGGCCAGCCTCCCGATACCAATAGAGACCAAGTCCAAGCATATCTAAACGCCGGCGCCGACCGGGTCGCGGTGTGGCCCAACCACTGCGACACCGACGCTGAGATGGGTGAGCAGCTAGAGCGAATGGCGGAGGCCTTGGTCCGATAGCGCCGGGCCTATCCCGGGCCTATCCATGGGCGCCTAGTTGACGGCCGGAAGCCGGCGTAAACCTACTGCCTCGAATGGGCCGGCAGTTACAAACAGGGGGGGACATGTGCGGCATTGTCGCCTATGTGGGCGATAAAGACGCTTGGCCCATCATCCTGGAAGGGCTGCAGCGTTTGGAATACCGGGGGTACGATAGCGCCGGTATAGCGGTCGTGAATTCCTCGGGAGAACTCCGGTTCCGCAAAACCGTGGGCAAAGTCGGCGGCTTGGGCCCAACCGGTCGAAAGAATTTTCTTCAGGGATCGGTTGGCCTGGGTCATACTCGCTGGGCTACCCACGGCAGACCGTCGGACGCCAACGCTCATCCCCACACGGACTGCAAGGGCCGGGTCGCCGTGGTCCACAACGGCATCGTCGAGAACTTCATGGAGTTGAAAGCAAGGTTGCAGTCCTCCGGCCACAGCTTCTCGTCGGAGACGGATACCGAGGTGATTACTCACCTGTTGGAAGAAGGAATCGACCTAGGCTTGAGTTTTGAAGAGGCTTTCCGGCGGGCGGGCAAGCTACTCAGGGGCTCCCAAGCGATCACTGCTACGTTACAGGGGCAAAGCGGCAAGATCTGCGCGATGCGCTTGGGTCATGCCGGGGGCATCGTGATAGCACACCGAGAAGGTCAGGGGATAGTGGGCAGCGATCTACCGGCTTTGCTTCCCTTGTTTCGCCACGAGTCAATGATAGAAGGCGTGGGCTTCTTGGACGCCGGGGAGATGGCGGTACTGACCCGGGAGGGCTACAGCTATTCGGACCTGGACGGCCGCCCCATCGAAAAACCTCCGCGGACCATATCTCCCGAGGACATTGTCATCGACAAGGGCGGCTACCGCCATTTCATGTTGAAAGAAATCATGGAGCAGCCCCTAGCGGCGGCAAGCGCCCTGCGGGAGCGGGTGGACTTTCAGCGGGGCCGGGTGGACTTACCCGATTTTCCTTTGTCCAGAGCGGAAATCGGGTCCCTCAGCCGGGTTGCGCTGGTCGGTTGCGGTACCAGCCTTCACGCCGCCCAAGTGGGCCGGCATCACATCGAACGCTTGGCAGGACTCCCCGCCGAAGCGGAAAGCGCTTCCGAGTTTCGCTACCGCGACCCGCCCATCGACGAGAGCACCCTGGTGGTGTCCATCAGCCAGTCGGGGGAAACCGCCGACGCGGTGGCGGCCATGCACTTAGCCCGGGAAAAGGGCGCCAGACTGATTACCTTGTCCAACGTGGAAAACAGCCAAGCTGTCCGCTTGGCCGAGGGCACCCTGTACCTGCGGTCCGGCATAGAAATCGGGGTAGCCAGCACCAAGACGTTTATTTCGTCCCTTGTCGTCTTGACCCTGCTGGCCGCCTACTTGGGCCAAGAGCGGGGCACTCTCTCCGCGGGGGCCGCCAAGGAACTGGTAGATAAGTTCTCCCATCTACCTAGGCTAATCGGGGAAATCCTGGCTGACACAGCCGTCTACCGCCAGCTTGCCCGCCGGTATTATACCTATGATAATTTCTTGTTCCTGGGCCGGAACATCCACGCTCCCATCGCTCTGGAAGGGGCCCTCAAGTTGAAGGAAATCAGCTACATCCACGCCGAGGGATACCCTGCCGGAGAGATGAAACACGGCCCCATTGCTTTGATAGACCAGGGTATGGCGACGTTGGCATTGGCGCCTAAGGATAGCATGTACGAAAAGGTGGTAAACAACATAAAAGAGGTCAAGGCCCGCGACGGCGTCGTGTTGGCCGTGGCTACCGAGGGCGACGAGGACTTGCCGTCTCAAGTGGACCACGTTGTTTTCGTTCCCGCCGCCCCGGAGTATCTGACGCCTGTGCTGACCGCCGTGCCGTTGCAACTGTTGGCCTACCACATCGCCGAACTCCGCGGTTGCGACGTGGACCAGCCGCGTAACCTGGCCAAATCAGTGACGGTAGAATAGGCCTCAGACCCCGCCTTACGCGACCATTAAATGTAGGCCCCACCAGCTATAGGGGCCTCCGCCCCAGACCCCGCCTTGAGCGGCTATTAGACGCAGGGCCCACTCGCCATAGACGCCGCTCCCTTTACCCAGGGCCAGTGGCGCCCTGTGGGACCCGGTATTAGCGCAGACCGGTTGTACTCGGGCCGGCTCACGGCCTGTCTATGCGGTTTCATCGGGAGGAACGCCGGTTCCCTTCGAAGTTTGCAATAAACCCCCTGGAATCACTTGAAATTACCGCAATTAGTTGAAAAGATATATGTATGGAAATCGTCGCGCCGGTAAAACGACTCGGCGCGGTGTCTAAGGAGTAGCCGCCTGATGTTTCTACGCCTGCCCTATCCTGCGGTCGCATACGATCGATACCTCGCTCTGATGTCCCCGGAGTCGACGGAAGAGCTGCTGGCCGTCGCCAAAGAGCTTAAAGACCTCCGCATCGTCCACATCAACAGTACGGCCACCGGCGGGGGCGTGGCGGAAATATTGAAATCCCTGGTGCCCGTGACCAAAGGACTGGGAATTCCCACGGAGCGGATAGTCATCGACCCGCCGCCCCAATTCTTCCAGGTTACCAAGCGCATCCACAACCTGCTTCAGGGCGCTGAAGGCGGCCTTTCCAGCCAAGAACGGGATACCTACTTCCAATCCATCGAAAAGGTGGCGCAGAGCATGCGCCGGGATTGCTTGACAGCGGATGTATGGTTCCTCCATGACCCCCAATTGTTGCCGTTGGCGCGAACCTTGCCCCGGAAGCTGGACGAGACTTGGATATGGGTTGGGCACATCGACCTGTCAACACCCAACTCCGAGGTCATGGAGTTCTTGCTGCCGTTGCTCAAAGACTATGACAGTCTTATTCTCTCCTTGTCTTCCTACGTTCCCGACGGGTTAGGCGATTCGATCCCCGTCTTCATCGCGCCGCCGGCCATAGACCCGCTGGCGGTAAAAAATATCCCCCTCGATAAACAGCGGGCGGAATCCATGGTCAAAGCTATGGGAGTCGACCCGGACCGGCCGCTGGTGTGCCAGGTGTCCCGGTTCGACGCCTGGAAGGACCCCTGGGGAGTGATGGACGCTTATCGATTGGCCCGAAAGTCCGTTCCGGGGCTCCAGTTGGCCTTGTTGGGGCTGAGCCAAGCGGCCGACGACCCCGAGGCCTTGGCGATAGTGGGCGACGTCACCAGATATGCCGAAGACGACCCGGACATCCACATTTACTTTGAGCCCCTGGGCCTTCCGGGGACCGTCGATGCCGTGGTCAACGCGTTCCAAGTTGTTTCAGACGTGATCATGCAGAAGTCATTGCGGGAAGGATTCGGACTCACCGTGACTGAGGCAATGTGGAAAGGCAAGCCGGTGATCGGGGGTAACGTTGGCGGCATCGGCATCCAGATAGACAACGAGATCAACGGTTATCTCGTAAACTCACCGGAAGAGTGCGCCTCCCGTATAGTCGAATTGATGACGGACCCGGAGCTTCGCTCTCGCATAGGGCAAGCGGCCCGCAAGTCGGTCCACGATCGTTTCTTGTTGCCCAGCCTTTTGCTCGACTATTTGAAGGTGGTCAAGACCCATCTGCCCCAGCAGGAAACCACCGCACCCGTGTGGAAGCAACTGCGAACGACCGGCAAGCCGGCGATAGCCTAGGGGCGTTGCGGCGCCCAACAATCGGCCCGGGCTTGGGCCGCGCGCAAAACCCTCGCTCACACGGTTCCGCTTATCGGCTCGTCCCGCAGGGGGGGAATGACTCCAATCCAAGTAATGGCGCCGGCTACCACGGCCAACCTGGGGCCCGGCTACGATTGCCTCGGACTTGCCTTGGACCTGTGGAACCGTTTGGAGGTCCTGGAGGGCGCCTCTGCCCCCGACGAAAGTCGGCCCTTGGTCGAAGTGGTGGGTGAAGGGTCCGAAGAGCTGGCCGGCGACGGCGACAACCTGGTTTACCGGGCCATGGCGTTCTTGTTCCGGGAAGCGGACCTGGAGATGCCTCCAATCCGGCTGCGCTGTCATAACGAGATACCTTTGGAGCGGGGCTTGGGCAGCAGCGCCGCCGCCATCGCCTGCGGTCTGACGGCGGCGAACGCGCTGTGCGAAAACCGGTTTACCGTCAATGAACTATTGGAGATGGCCGCCACCATCGAAGGGCACCCGGACAACGTGGCCGCCGCCGTGTTGGGCGGCCTGCAGCTGGTAGTCACCGACCAAGACCAGCTTTACACGGCCCCGATTACCCTGCCGCCGGACTTGAGTGCCGTACTCTTCATCCCCGAGTTCCGCATAGCGACTTCCGACGCTCGCGCCGTCCTACCCAAGAGAGTCAACGTAACCGACGCGGTCTATAATATGAGCCGTACCGCTCTCTTCGTGGCTGGGATGAGCACCAATCATCCTGACTATCTGTCGGTCGCTACCCAAGACCGGCTGCACCAGCCTTACCGCCAGTCTCTCTTTCCGGCGATGAAGCTCTTGTTCCAAGCCGCCCGGGAGGCCGGCGCCCTGGGGGTCTTTCTGTCGGGAAGCGGGTCGACGGTCTTGGCCCTAGCCAAAGGGCGGGAGATGACGGTGGCTTATGAAATGGCCGAAGCGGCCCGGCAAGCCGGCGTCGATGGCCGGGTGCGCATCACCCAGCCGACGGTCCGGGGGGCCCATTTGGTGGACGGCTGAAGGAGAGTAGGGTGGGCCGCTTTGGGCAATAACCTCCGGTCCCCGCGGGAGCAT
This sequence comes from Dehalococcoidia bacterium, assembly GCA_965197665.1. Lineage (GTDB taxonomy): Bacteria > Chloroflexota > Dehalococcoidia > Lucifugimonadales > UBA3495 > CBDANO01. The sequence goes on along the minus strand of CBDANO010000004.1, from coordinate 328,990 downwards.
TCGATTCGACCTAACCAGGGCAACACGGTTTGGCGCTGATCGTTCAAAAATATGGCGGGACCTCGGTGGCGGACGCCGGCAGGATGGTCGAAGTAGCCCGCCGCATCGCCGCCGTCAAGAATGGTGGAAAGGAGGTTGTTGCGGTGGTATCCGCTATGGGCGGTACCACCGACGATCTCATCGGGCTGGCCCACACAGTCTCGAAGGCCCCTGACCCTAGGGAAATGGACCTGCTCTTGTCCACCGGGGAGCTTGTGTCTTGCACCCTGCTGACCATGGCCTTGCGCGCCCAGGAATGCGACGCCATAAGTTTGAGCGGCTCCCAAGCGGGCATTCAAACCGATACGACTTACGGCAGGGCCCGCATATTCAACATTGACACCGGCCGGGTCAAGACGGAGTTGATGGAGGGCCGGGTAGTAGTCGTGGCCGGTTTTCAAGGCATCACGTTGAACCAGGACATAACCACCCTGGGCCGAGGCGGTTCCGATACTACCGCGGTAGCATTGGCCGCCGCGTTGCAAGCCGAACGATGCGAGATTTACACTGACGTTGAGGGTATCTACACCGCCGACCCCAGGGTGGTACCCCGGGCCCGGAAGCTCGACGAAATAGGCTATGAGGAAATGCTGGAGTTGGCAAGCTATGGCGCCAAGATGCACCCCAGGTCAATCGAGCTTGGCGCCGCTTTTGGAGTGCCTATCTACGTAGCATCCAGCTTCAGTGAAGCCGCCGGCACCCTCATTCACGGAGGACTGGACGAGAGGCAAATGGAAAACAGAATCAAGGTAACCGGTATCGCTCACGACCTCAACTTGGCCAAGATCACCGTCCGCTCGGTGCCCGACCGGCCGGGCGTGGCCGCCGCTCTATTCGAACCCTTGGCCGGTGTGGGGATAAGCGTGGATACTATCGTGCAGAACACCAGCTTGGACCGCACGACGGACATCAGCTTTACCGTCGCCCGCATTGACCTGCCCCGGGCCCTTGCCGAAGTAAGGGGACTGATGGAAGAACTGGGCGCGGCCGGGCTGGCCAGCGACAACACCCTGGCTTCGGTTAGCATCGTGGGGTCCGGGATGCAGAACACCCCGGGCTACGCCTCTCGAATGTTTCGGGTACTGGCCGACGGTAATATAAACATAGACATGATCACTACCTCGGAAATCCGCATATCCTGCATCATCAAAGAGGACCAAGCCAAGGACGCCGTGTGGCTCCTGCACCGCGATTTCGAATTGGACGCGGAAGAATAGCCGCTTCGGTCCCCGTTATCGCCATCTTGGACCGTTACCCTTGACGCCGTCCGAGCCAACCGCGTAACACCCACTAAGAGGAATCCTCATTGCCCCAGGTATATCTGTCCGTCGTGATTCCGGCCTACAACGAGGAGTCCCGCATCGGCGGTACCCTTGAGCAAGTGATCGCTTACCTCAGCGGCCGGTCATATAGCTGGGAGGTGATAGTAGCCGACGACGGAAGCGCCGACACCACCGGCCGACTGGTCGAGCAACTGGCCGCGGAGCACTCAAATTTACGTCTTATGAGATTGCCCCACCGGGGCAAGGGGTGGGCGGTGAAGAACGCCATGCTGGCGGCCGCGGGGCAATATCGATTGCTTTGCGACGCTGATCTATCCGTAAAAATCGAAGAGGTGGAACGGTTCCTTCCTCCTCGATTGGAAGGGATAGACATTGCTGTCGGCTCGAGGGAAGCCCCGGGTGCCCGCCGCATCGGGGAGCCCGCCAAAAGGCATCTCATGGGCCGAGTCTACAACACCCTGGTAAAGCTCATAGCGGGGCCGGGTCTCAAAGACACCCAATGCGGCTTCAAATGCTATCGCGGGGAGGTCGTCCCCCGGCTGTTCCGGCGCCAGACCATGGACGGATTCGCTTTCGACGTTGAAATCCTGTTTCTGGCGGGCAAGCAAGGGCTGACCGTGCAAGAAGTGCCGGTAGACTGGTACTACGGCCCCCGGAGCAAGGTAAGAGCCTTTCGTGATTCCGGCGCCATGACCTTGGACCTGCTGAAGATCCGCTGGCGGTGGTTTAGGGGCCGGTACCGTGCGGAATGTTGCGGGAGAGGACCCGGAGAGTGACAAGCAATGGTCTTTAAGACATCTTCGGGCATGGAAAACTCTTCCCTTGGGAGAGGCTAAACAGCAAAGGCCAAAGAGTAACTTTACTGCTTTGGTCTATCTGAGCGGGCGCTCCTTGAAGTCACGGTCCGCGCCACCGGAAATTTGCGGTGGCTTGCGTCTAGGCTGAATCTCCGCAAATCGCGTCAGAATTCGCTTGCATATTGCTTGACCCGCTGCGTGGTTGTGTTGTAACTAGTAGATATAATGTGAATATTAGCAAGACGGGAAAAAGCGGCGCCATCGAGTCCGGGGGCGGCGGCCAAATCATCCAACCGGCGGCGGATGAAGGGTTGCAATTTCTAGCCCCGCAGGCCGAACGGGTCGGGGCCGCAATCAAGTAGTGGGGTTTTCTGGAGATGGGATGGATAGGGAGCTAACAAAATCTGCCCACAGTTCTCGGCTGAAGCGAGACCTAAGCCGCGACGCCATCAGCCTCGCCTTGAAGGGTGAGTGGGAGCGGGCCGCGGAGGTAAACCGGGCCATCCTGGAACTGTTCGAAGGCGACGTGGAGGCGATGAACCGCTTGGGCAAGGCGTTGATGGAGTTGGGGCATTACGAAGAAGCCAGGCAGGTCCTGGATAGGGTGGTACTCATTGCTCCTTACAACAACATCGCCAAGAAGAACCTGGCCCGCTTGACCTGTTTGGAGGGAAGCCCGGCGGCGGCCAAACAGGCGCGGAAAGCCAGCGGAGCGCCTCAATTATTCATAGAAGAAAGCGGTAAGTCCGGCACTACGGTACTGCGGAAAACAGCCTTCACCGAGACCATCGCTCGTATAGCCCCCAGCGACGCGGCTAGCTTGGTGGTGGAAAATAACGCCATCAACGTCTACACCCGGGATGGGGAGTACGTGGGGCAGGTGGAACCCAAATTGGGGCAGCGGCTCATTCGCCTGATGTACGGCGGCAACAAGTACGAAGCCGCGATAATCGGCGTAAACGGCAATGAAGTTTCTGTAATCATTCGAGAGACTTTCCGACACTACAGCCTGCGGAGCGTCTGCTCATTCCCTCGCAAGACCAAGGAGGAACACCGGGTTTACTTGGGGGAAAGCCTGGTGCTCTATGTCAGAGAAGACGACATCGACGACGAGGAAGAAAACGTAATCGACGAAGAGGAGATGGAGATGGAGTGGAGCGACAGCGAATGAGCCGCCGCCAAGTCACCGGTTCACAGGTATTGATTACCCAGCCTCATACAATTAGAATTGGTGTTTGCTGTTTGGACGGCAATCGAAATACAGGAGGGCAGGTGATTGAATGGACTAGGACTTCATCTACTGCTGGAGCTCAACGAGTGTAACCCCCAACTCCTCAACGACGTAGAATTCATAAGGCAAACGCTCCTCAACACTGCTCACGATGTCGGGGCCACCGTGGTCGGTGAATCGTTCCACCGCTTCAGTCCCCAAGGAGTTACCGGCATCCTCTCCATAGCCGAGTCCCACATATCGATTCACACTTGGCCTGAATTCGGGTACGCAGCCGCCGACATCTTCGCTTGCGGGCCTTCCTTCCGCCCCAAAGAAGCCGCCGACATTCTTGCCGAAAAGCTGGAGTGCCGGGACCCGGACATCATCGAAGTCCCCAGGGGAATGGTCCAAAAAGCGGCTACCCACTAAGCTGCCGGCCCAGCAAGGATATGGACATACCTGGTCAATGGTATTTGGAGACAATCTCTCCGGACCTGGCAATGATGCTCAGGGTGCGGAAGGTTCTCTACTCCGGGGAGACAGCCTACCAGAAGGTAGAGGTCTTGGACTCCAGCGTCTTCGGCCGCAGTTTGGTCCTGGACGGCAAGACCCAATCCACCGAGCTCGACGAACACATCTATCACGAGTCGTTGGTCCACCCCGCTATGCTGCTGCATCCGGGACCAAAGTCCGTGTTCATCGGCGGCGGCGGCGAAGGGGGCACCCTGCGGGAGGCTTTGGCCCACGAATCGGTGGAGCGGGTAACCATGCTGGACTTGGACCAAGAGGTGGTAGAACTTTGCCGCCGGTACCTTCCTCAGCACCACGGCGGTAGCTTCGACGACACGAGGGTGAGCCTGTACCATCAGGACGCCAGGGAGTATTTGGCAAGCAGCAGTGAAACTTTCGATGTGATGGTCATGGACTTGGTTGACCCTCTGGAGGCGGGAACGGCTTATCTACTGTACACCGAAGAATACTACCGGATCGCTAAATCGAGGCTGAATCCGGGCGGCATTCTCGTGACCCAGTCCGGCCCGGCGGGACTGCTAAGCTACCGGGAGTGCTTCACGACGATTTACAAGACCCTGGCCGGCGTGTTCGAACATACCAAGGCGATTCAAGTCCACGTGCCGGCGTTCCAGACTTTGTGGGGATTCTGCCTGGCGTCGGATTCTCCACTAGTCGAGTATTCCGGGGAACAAGTAGACCGGCTCATTGCGGCTAGAATCGATAAGACGCTGAAGCACTACGACGGCGAAAGCCACCGGAGCATGTTTGCCTTGCCGAAGTTCCTCCGCGACGGCATTGAGGAAGAGCGCCGGATAAACGTGGACGCGGCGCCGGTGTTCATGGTTTAGACCAAGAAGGGCTGGTTCGGCCCGACGCCAAAGTGCGCGCTTGAATAGAGTGGAAAATCCCCCTTCTGAGGGGTTTTTTTGTTGCGGTCTTATGATCTTCCATCGGGCTGAATGAGCACCCGCATGGTGCCGTCGGTCTCCTTACGCTGGGTAAGCAAATTGTGCCCGGCGTTTTCGGCCCAAACAATAACGTCGTAAATATTCAGGGCGTCGGCCAAGATCGCTTCGACGAAGGACCGGCGGTCGGTTTCTATTTGTCGGGTTAGCGCGGAAATGACTCCGGCGCAACTCTTTCCTCGGCCATCGATGATCACCCAGCCCCCGTTGGACCCGTTGCCCGCCGCCTGCATTGGCTCGTGGTGAACACTCACTTCACCGCTCTTTCGCAGGTCCAGCTGGCGCTTGAACTCGGCGACTGCCTCCCAAGCCACGGTCCGGTCCCTTTCCCCCTTGCTGCATACGGCGCCGCGGACTCCCACTATGTCCGGGTTGATGCGGGCCAGTTCGTCCAAGTCCTCAATCCGGAGATGGCCCGACAACGAGGTGCTCAAGCCCAACTCCTTGCCTTGAATCACCATTTCCCGCAGCTTAGGTTCCGGTATGAAGTCAAACAGGTTGCGCCCATCTTTGGTCAAGGTGTCGATGAGGAACCCGTCGCATTCACCCTCTTTGGCCAGTTGCACCATCAGGTGAGGGTCAAGCCCGCCGAGCAGATGGTTATCGGCGAATAGGGACCCGATGAGCTTCGTATTGAAGCCCTCCATAGCCCGCCGGGACTGACGCAATGTTTCCACGGCCGTTTCGTAGTCGGTGTTGCAAAATCCAACTTTCACCGAGGTGGCGTCCAAGACCGCCGCGGCGTAGGCAGCCATGGCCACCGTGCCCGGCTGCCCGGGTACTACCCCTAAAGTTACGCTTACGTGCTTCTCGGCGGGAACCTGGGCCCGTACTTGCTGGACCACCGAAGGGTGCCCCGAGCCCACCAAGGCTTCTTGCAGGTTCTTGACGTCCACGACGTCGGCGCCGCCCCGTTCCGCTTCCAGGGCTTCGGCCACGTTCTGGACGCTGACCATCAGCAGCATTCCGGAGAAGAAGCTGTTGTTGCCCGTAAGCCAAGCAACGCGGGGGTTGGACACCGCCGGAGCCGCCAAGGGTTTGGGCTTGAGCGGTTCCAGTTCCTGCTTGAGGGTTTCCTTCTCTTCGGACGTAAGGTCGCTGAGGGGAGGCCTGACCGGTCCGCCGGCCATGCCCATCAACTCACCCCAGTACTTGACCATGGGCACGGGCAGCGCGCCGTTGTACTTGGTAACGGTACGGGTCCACCAAAAGTCCGACAGTTCCTTGATGCGCCTCAGGTGGGTATCGTAGAACCCTTCGTCCAAGTCGCCGCCGGTAGCACGGTCAATGAACTGGACGTAGTGGTTGGCCTCGGGTGTGTCGAAGCGCCAGTCCGAGGTGTTGGAAAACATTACTTGCTGCTGAAAGCCCAACTCCTTGCCCTTCCGGAATATCCACTCGTCGGGTGTGCTGATGATGTGCTCCTTACCCAGGGTCAAGTGGGCCTCGATGGACAGGGCTTGATTGAAACTGGCTTCTTTGACTCCTACTACGTTGGGTATCCGGCACAGCCGCGCCAAGCCGGCGGGACTCATTACGATGCCGAACTGGGGCGAGTTGTAGAACATGATAGCCAGGGAGGTGTTGTCGGCGAGGAGTTGAACGTAGTCTATGACCTGCTCTTCGGTCTTGGCTACTATGTAAGGCGGGGCGACGATGAGCACGTCGAAGCCGGCGCCTTCGGCGTGTTTGGCCAAGGACAACATCTCGGGCGCCGACGAGTGGGTCACATGGGCGCCGGTAAGCCACTGGCCAGTGGCTTCTTCGGCCAGGATATCCATGACACGAAGGCGCTCGTCGTGAGTCAGGCTCCAAAATTCACCCATGCCCCAAGTGCAGCCCGCGCCTTTGGTGCCTAGTTTCCTGATGTGGCGTATGTTATGGCGCAGCCCCGCTTCGTCAACCTCATCATCATCGGTAAAGGGGGTCATGAGGGTAGTCCATTGCCCCTTCAAGGTTTCCCAGGCCCAGTCCTGAGCTTCGGTTTTTTTGTAGTCAGCCATGATATGTGCACTCCATTAGGGCGAGTTGCCAGACTCGTTTCGACCAAACGTCTTAAGGATGATATCCCGTTCCGGCCAACTATGCACCTTGCAATTCACGTCCCAGCATTCGCCGCATCAAGGCAACGGGTTATCTGGGCACTCGCCGCAGCAAGCATGGCAGTCGCACTGCTCCACCTCGCTGCAAGGGCATACCGATGCCTTCGTCATCATTCACTCCGTATCAGCACAGGTATATACCCGGACTACTCCAAGATGGTCCAGTTGCGGACCTCGCCGGGCAGCAGGGCCAGCAATTGGGAAATGGCTCTCCGGATACCGGGAAGCAGCAGTTCGATTTCCTCCTGCTCGACGTCAGGGACATAAAAGTTGTCATGGAGTCTGCGCGCCGACGCGATGTTGTTAGGGTAAGTTGGGTCGTCGATTTCCCGGCTTATCCTAACTGAAAAGTTCATCAAGTCCCGATGCGAGTTAATCACCGACCCGCGCCAAGCGTCAACGGCGTGCAGGGCCTGAGTGACGCTGCCCCACAGCATTTCTCCGGTCTTCCCCAACTCGTTCTTTTGCATTGCCTCCAAGGCATTATCCATGTACTGGCGGCAATGGAGAAGATGGTTCCGGGCGGCTTCCGGGTCGGGGGCGGGTGCTGTTGTCATTGATGAAGTCTCCGTTAAATCCGTTGCGGCGAATTTTGCCGGTCACGTGGGCGCGTAGGCCGTGCGCCTAGGTGTTTGCGGCTCGTCAGTCCTACTCTTCGTCCCCGTACTGTTCCTTTAGGCCCTCGACCACCGCCGGGTCTGCCAGAGTAGTCGTATCCCCAAGAGCCCGGCCCTCGGCTACGTCTCTAAGCAATCGCCGCATGATTTTACCGCTCCGGGTCTTGGGCAACTCGGCGGTGAAGTAGATGTCGTCGGGTCGGGCCATAGGGCCAATCTTGGCGGCGACGTGTTGCTTGAGCTCGGTAACCACCTCGTCGGACGCGGCCACGTTGTCCTTCAGCGTAACGAAGCCGACAATCGCTTGCCCCTTGACCTCGTGGGACTTGCCGATGCAGGCCGCCTCGGCCACCTTAAGGTTGTCGACTAGAGCGCTTTCGACCTCCATGGTGCTGATACGGTGGGCTGACACGTTGATGACGTCGTCAACCCGGCCCAGCAACCAGAAGTTCCCATCCTGGTCCAACTTGGCGCCGTCGGAGGTGAAGTAGATTCCGGGATAGCGAGACCAGTATTGCTCTACGAACCGGTCCGGGTCTCCGTAAATAGTCCGGAGCATGGCAGGCCAGGGCCCTTTGATGGTCAAGTAACCGCCGCCTCCCGGCCCGACAGCGTTGCCGGCTTCATCGACAATCTCCGCCTCTATTCCCGGGAAGGGCTTAGTCGCCGAACCCGGCTTGAGGGTGGTGATACCCGGCAGCGGCGCGATCAGCACCATGCCGGTCTCGGTCTGCCACCAAGTGTCCACCACCGGGCAGCGCCCTTGGCCGATGTGCTCCCAGTACCACATCCAAGCTTCGGGGTTGATTGGCTCGCCCACCGTTCCCAATAGCCGGAGAGTGGACAGGTCATGGCGGCGGGGGCGCTCCTCTCCCCAGCGCATGAAGGTGCGGATAGCCGTCGGCGCCGTATACATGATGGTGACGCCGTACTTGGCCACGATGGCCCAAAACCGGTCCCGGTCCGGATAGTCCGGCGAGCCTTCGTACATGACAGTGGTGGCCCCGTTGGCTAGGGGGCCGTACAGAATGTAGCTATGGCCCGTGACCCAGCCTATGTCCGCGGTGCACCAATAAACGTCGTCTTCCTTCAGGTCGAAAATCCACTTGGCGGTGGTATAAGTGCCCAACAAATAGCCGGCGGTGGTATGTACGATGCCCTTGGGCTTGCCGGTAGTGCCGCTGGTATAGAGCAGGTACAGCATGTCCTCGCTGTCCATCGGCGTCGGCTCGCAGGTCATGGGCTGGTCGGCCACCAGATCGTGCCACCAAACGTCGCGGCCCTCGACCATCCGGTCGTCCGCGTGGCCGGTGCGGCGCAACACCACCATGCGCTCTACGGTGGTTTCGCCCTCCAGAGAGTCGTCGGCATTCTTCTTGAGCTGCACGATGCTACCCCGCCGGTAGCCGCCGTCAGCGGTTATCATGACCTTTGACTGGGAGTCTTCGAGCCGGTCGCGAATTGATTCGGCGCTGAAACCGCCGAAGATCACGCTGTGGGGAGCGCCGATGCGGGCGCAGGCCAGCATTGCGATGGGCAACTCGGGTACCATCGGCATGTATATGGTGACCCGGTCGCCCTTGGCGACTCCCAGGCTCTTCAGTCCATTGGCGAACCGGCACACCTCCCGGTAAAGGTCCCAGTAGGTGTAGACTTTCCAATCACCCGGCTCCCCTTCCCAGATGATCGCCGCCTTATTGCGCCGGGCCGATTTCAGGTGCCGGTCCACGCAGTTGTAAGAAACGTTGAGCTTCCCGCCGACGAACCACTGAGCGTGGGGCGGGTCCCAGTCCAGCACCTTGTCCCACTTCTGAATCCAGTCCAACTCTTCGGCCAAGTTGGCCCAGAAGGCCTCAGGGTCCCGGGCGGCCTCCTCATAGATACCTTCGTCGGCCATGTTGGCTTGCTTGCGAAACTCTTCGGAGGGTGGAAAGGCGCGTTCTTCTTGCAACAACGCTTCGATTCCGCCCACGTTCTCTACCATGGATCTACCTCCAGCATAGCGGCGAGTACCAAGGCCGGCAGCTTGTGGATGAAAACCGGTTGCTAGTCCGCCTCACCAATCCATCACAACGATCCGCCACACCAGTCAACCACACCAATCAACTACACTAATCAACCACAGGGGGCGGCAGTCACGCTTTTTGTAACATATGGCGGCCCGATTGTAAACGCCGGTGGGCTTTCGTCGGACCCCTGCCCAGTTTTTTCCGGCAGAGTGATGTTGTTGGCCGGACCCGCTCCGGGCCGCGCCTTCGCCAATGTTGACCCCGGGCGGCGCGGGCCAAAGTCTTGGCGTACAATCGGTAATCGTGTCTAACACGTCCTACGGGTCTTCACGAGGCTTTGCGTGGGCCGGCGGGGATTGGGGCCGGCGGATGGTGGCCCTTGCCGCCAGCTTGGGCATGTTCTTGGCGGCCGCGGATTTCGCGGTGAACGTGGCCCTGCCCGCCATCACCAAGCACTTCGATACCGACTTGCAAACGGTCCAGTGGCTCCTCGTGGTGTTCATTGCTACCCGGGCCGGGTTGGCTTTGGGAGCAGGCGGCTTTGCCGACCGCTTTGGCATAAGACCGGTCTACCTGTTCGGCGCCTCCACCTATCTGGTATCCATGTTCGCTATCGCTTTCTCCCCGGACCTTGGTACCGCAGTCGGGTTTCGGGTGCTCCAAGGGCTGGGTACCGGATGCTTACTGGCCGTTTCGCCGGCGGTAGCGGCTAGAGTGTTTCCCGTCCATCGCCGCGGGCTGAGCATGGGATTTACAGCGTCCAGCCACGCCTTGGGGATGCTGGCCGGGACGATAGGCGCCGGCATTCTCATGCAGTGGTTCGGATGGGAGGTGGTCTTCTTAGGCCGAGCGCCCTTTGCCTTCCTAGCCCTGCTTCTGGCTTTGAAGTTCATGGGCCGGGAGCGGCGGCCTGAGTCGACCGGCGACTTCGACGTAGCCGGGGCCCTGACCCTGATTGGCGCTCTGCTTTGCCTGGTGATTGGCTTGCGCCTTGGGCCTCCGGCGGGCTGGACTTCCCCCGGAGTGCTGACCTTGCTGCCCTTGGCGGCCATCCTCGCGGCGGCGTTCTGGCAGGTCGAAGGCAGGGCCCAGTGGCCGATTGCGCCGCGAGACCTGATTCGAGCCAACGCCTTCATTGTTTCGGTCGGCAGCATGTTCTTGTCACACCTGGGCGTGTTCATCATTTGGTTTATCTTCCCCTTCTACATTTCGGACACGTTGGGTAGAGGTTCTTTTACGTTGGGGATAATGTTGGCGGTGTTGGCCGGCCTCAACGCCGGGTTCTCCGGCTTGGGGGGTTGGATATGCGACCGAGCCGGCACTCTGCCGGTGGGACTTCTTGGCTTGATAGTCTTGGCCGGGGGGCTGGCCTACATGAGTTTCCTAGACACCGGGTCCGGCTTGCTCCAAGTAGGCCTTCGTATTGCGGTGGTTGGGATTGGATTGGGACTTTTCCAGGCCTCCGCTTACGCATTGATGTTGGGAAGGGTGTCTTCCGATAGATTCGGTACCGCGTCCGCCGCGTTGTCCCTGGGTCAAGCCGTCGGCAGTGTGTTGTCCGTGGCGGTTATTGGGGGAATATTCGGGTTGAGCGAGGGCCGCCATTTCGATGGGCTGGCCGGTGCGGGCTTGACCTTGGCGGAACAGGAAGGGAAGGCGTTCATCCAAGCGTTGCAGGATGTGTTTAGGCTGGGTGCGTTGATTGCCCTAGCCGCAGCGGTGGTCTTCCTGCTGAGTTGGGACCGAAAGGGAAGGCGCAGCGAAGACCCAGGAGGATATAGTGAAGTTTCTTAGCTATCCCCCATGCCGGTAGAGACCGCCGCCGCAAAGAATGAACATAGTATTTGCCGGGGAACGTAAATCTAGACATTTGGGCGTTTCGGGACTATTGTATGACTTGTGAACCAGCTTCTACGAACCGGCTTCAAGGTGAGCGGGAGCGGCATGGCACAGCAGCAAACACAAGCCTATAAGGACGCCGGCAAGCGCCTGCTGGCCCAAGCAAGCGAGGAATTCGCCTTGGGGGGCTTTCGGCAAGCCTCGGAAAAGGGCTGGGGCGCGGCGGCTCAGATGGTCAAGGCGGTGTCCCATGAGCGCGGCTTGGCCCACGATAGCCACCGGACGCTGTTTCTGACCGTGAACGAACTGGCGGAAGAGACCGGAGACCGCGAGATTAGTAAATTGTTTGCGGTCGCCAGTGGCTTGCACACCAATTTCTACGAGGACTGGATGCCCGGCGGGATGGTTGGCGACGGACTTCAAGACATGGGCCGCTTCTTGGAGAAGCTGGAACCCCTGGTTAGGTAAGACGCCCAATCCACGTCCTAAATGTAACGAGCCGGAGAATGGTCCGGTCTAGCCGGTCCTATCCGCATCACGGAGGAGCCGTAATGACCACACCCGAAGTAGTGCTGCATCCGGCGGCGATTGTTGCCCAGCTCAAGAAGAACAACTTTACTCACGTGGTCTGGCTTCCCGACAGCGAGACTAACTTCATGTACCAGCTGTTGACCAGCGAGCCGTCGCTGGACTTGGTGCCCGTGTGCCGGGAAGGCGAGACGATGGCCATCGCCGCCGGACTGTGGGTCGGCGGCAAAAAGCCCGTGGTGTTGATCCAGAACACCGGGATCTTCGAGTCCGGCGACTCCATTCGCGGTCTGGGGTTGGACGTTAATCACCCTCTGGTCATGCTCATAGGTTACCGGGGCTGGACCCGCCACGGTGTTACCAGGGACTCGGCCGCCCAGTACATCGAGCACATCCTTCACGCTTGGGGCATCAACTACTTCTTGATCGAGACCGACGAGGACGCCGACCGGGTCTCCGTTGCCGCCGAGGAGGCCGAGCGGACCCAAAAACCGGTAGCGGTGCTGGTAGGCACTGAATTCGGGGCCTAGCCCGGCCTGAGGAGAGAGGAGCCAGGGATGATAAACAATACCGACGCCGTCAAGTTGTTGGACGGCAAGCGCAGCGGAGCGGTGATCGTCGCCACCATGAACGCCAACAACGTAAAATTCGGCCTGCCTAGCGTTACCCAAAATGAGAAGCTGGACTTCCCCTTGTCGGGCTGCATGGGCAAGGCGTCTTCCTTCGGCCTCGGCTTAGCTCTGGCCCATCCCGAGCGCAGAGTAATGGTGCTTGACGGGGACGGCAGCCTGCTAATGAACCTGGGAGCCATGGTTACCATGTCCACCCAGGCCCCGGAAAACCTGGTCCACTTCTTGTTCGATAACGGGGTGTACGCCGTCACCGGCGGCCAACCGGTCCCCGGCGCCGGACGGGCGGATTGGGAAAGAATGGCCTTCGCCGCCGGCTATGCCGCCACTTTTTCTTTCGACAACTTGGAAGACTTGACCACCGGGATCGACGAGGCCTTAGGCACCAAGGGTCCCGTATTTGTGCACCTTGCTATTAGTCCCGAGATAGAGAACACGCCGGTCCAATTCAGGCCCCGGGCCGACCGGACGATTCACCGCGCCATCCAAGAGTTGCCTGAGGCCATCAAAAGCCCATAGCCCATGTCCCCGCCGATGCGTTCCAATCCAATAATACTCTGAATAAATCCGTGGACTGCAGTTGATCAGATAGAGATGATGGCTGTGTTGACGGCTAGTTCAGAGGTTCCCTAAAAGAGGTCTGAACAATTCTCCAATTTGCCGCAAAGTCAGATACAAACCGCTTGCTAATGCAACCACTTATTCAGACTTTTCCTAAGGTACCGCCGGCGCCCGGGCATTGTAATCGGCGCCCCGAACGCCGGCGAAGAGCCTAAAGTCCGAGCCACCCGCGCCGCCGCCGGAAATTTTGGCCCGTCGCCGCAACCCCCTCAGAATTACCTCCGGCCTGCCGCGCAAGGGGACGAACACCCTCATCTTCATAGCAATCCCCGCAATCCCCCCACGCCGGTTTGAAACCCGCCCGACCCAAGAATGAAACCAACATTCCCCGAAGAACGACACCAAAACGTAGGGGCGGGTTTGAAACCCGCCCGACCCAAGAATGAAACCGGTATCTTCCGAGGAAACACGTTGTTTAGAATCCTCGCAAAAGGGTTGTTTGGCAGGGCGCTGAGCTACGCCGGCATTGCTTTCGGCTTCTGGTTGCTTTTTCAGGCTTTCTCGAGGCCCAATCCGGCCCTGGGAATCGCCGGCGGGGCCATGATCCTAGCCGCCATGTATTTGCTGGTGCAGGGGCGGCAAGGCAAGGCCGGTCCACCGGCGCCCGGCTTGGATGACAGTCCGGCTAACAGCAAGGAGGAGTCCGTTGATTCCCTCGATGGAGGCGGCCCGGGCGGTAAACTACCACCGTAAAGACGCCGTGGTGGTAGCCACTTCATCGGCCCTGCGGGACTGGGTCCTAGTTTCGCAGCGCAGGGACTTGGACGTGGACCTAAAAGACTGTATGGACCGGGCCCCAAGTGTAGGACTGGGGTTGGCTTTGGCGCGGCCCGGGCGCAGGGTAGTAGTGTTGGAGTGCGACGCCACCCTGCGGACTGGTCTAGGCGCCCTCGCTACCATCGGTGAGTCCGGCCCGAAAAACTTGGTCCACGTGGTCTTCGACGACGCCTCCCACCGCTCCACCGGCGGCCTGCCGGTAAAAGGCATAGACCGGCTAGACTTCTTAGCCATGGCTCGAAGCGCCGGTTACGCAAATGCCTATGAATTCGACGATCTAGAGGAGTTGCTCCTGGGGTTGGAGGAGGTCATGGCCCAACCCGGGCCGGTGTTCGTGGTGGTCAAGGTGGTCCGTGAGGTTGAACTGCCGCCGATGCCGGATCGGAGCATGGCCGAAGGTTGGGCGAGTGTCCGCCGGACCCTTCAGACCCAAGAGTGAGGCCGTGGACGCCTTTTCTGAACGTCAATCTAACTGGTCGTGGTATGCGGCCAACGCGGCGGTTATCCCGTCGCCGACCGCAGCCCCCAGTTGACGAGTCGATTCCGCTCTGGCGTCGCCGCATGCATATACGCCGGGCAGTTTGGTCCGCATGTGCATATCGGAGTAGATATGGCCCAAGGGGTCCATGTCCAGTTGGCCCTTGAGGTACTCCGTATTGGGATGAAAGCCGACGTAGATGAACGCCGCCGCCGCGGGGTAGTCATAAGTTTCTTCCGTCTTCAAATTCTTGACCCTAGCGGACTCCAGCATATCGTTGCCAACAAACTCCTCTACCACGTGGCTCCATAGGAACTTGAACTTGTCACTACCCAAAGCCCGCTGCTGTAGAATCTTGGTGGCCCGCAACTCATCCCGGCGGTGTACGATTGTCACTGAGTTAACTATGCCGCTTAGGTAATACCCCTCGTCCAAGGCGGAATCACCTCCGCCGACTACGATTACGTCCTGCCCTCGGAAGAAATTACCGTCGCAAACGGCGCAGTAGGACACGCCCCGGCCCGCGAGTTCGTCTTCTCCCGTCACGCCCAGCTTGTTGTGGGACCCTCCCGTGGCCACTATCACGGCCTTGGCGGTGTAGTCGCGGTCATAGGTGCGCACTATTTTCACCGGCTTGTCCAGGTCGTCCAGCCCCTCCACTTCCGCGTATTCCAACTCCGCGCCGAACCGAAGGGACTGGTCCTCCATCTCCTTTGCCAGGATGGGGCCCTTGACCCCCTGGGCAAAGCCGGGGTAGTTTTCGATCTCGTCGGTGATCATTAGTTGGCCCCCGGCGCCGAGGGACTCCAACATCAGAGTCTTCATCATCGCCCGGGAGGTGTACAGGGCGGCGGACAACCCTGCGGCCCCAGCGCCAAGGATAATGACGTCGTAGTCCGCATTCATAATTTTAGACTTCCTCCAACCAATTGGTCCGGTCCTACCCGGTAGTTGCTACTGCCTGCCGAAAGTGTTCCACCGTCCGGCGCAGTCCTTCCTCCAAGTCAACTTGCGCCGTCCAACCCAACTCTTGGGCCGCACGGGTGCTTTCCAGGCTTATCTGGAACACATCGCCCAAGCGTGGCGGGCCGTGCCGCGGGCCCCACTTGTAACCTATGATGCCTCGGAGCAACTCGAAGATGCGGGTGATGCTGGTCTTTTGCCCGGTACCGACGTTCATGTGCATTCCATCACCCCGGTCGATGGCCAGGATGTTGGCTTCAACTACGTCGTCCACGCAAACGAAGTCCCGCTCTTGGTCGCCGTCTCCGAAGATCTCCGGTTGCTTGCCCTCCACCATGGCCTGAGTGAATATGGCAATCACTCCGGCCTCGCCTTGGGAGTCCTGCCGGGGGCCGTACACGTTACCGTATCTCAGCGACGTAAAGTTAAGCCGGTACAACCGATGGTAAAACTCCAGGTATTGCTCCGCGAGGTACTTGGACATGCCGTAGGGCGACAATGGAACAACCGGATGGTCGTCGGGGCAGGGTTCCACTTCCGGGTCGCCGTACAGGGCCCCGCCGGTAGAGGAGAAAATAAACTTGTCGATCCCGAAACGCCGGGCCGCTTCCAGGACTCGCAGGGTGCCGACGACGTTGATTTGGCTGTCCCGCACCGCCTCCCTGACCGAATAAGGAACGCTGGTTTGAGCGGCTAGGTGAAAGACTAATTCAGGCTGTTCTCGTTGGAAAACGTCAACAACGGCGGGTTGAGTAATATCGCAGTGGTGGAAAGTAGCGGCCGGGTTCAGGTTCTTCAGCTTGCCGCCGCTCAGGTTGTCGATGATCACAACCCGGTACTCCAACTCCAGCAACCGGTCCACCACGTGGGAGCCGATAAACCCGGCGCCGCCGGTTACCAACGCTGTCTTAGCTTCGACCATCATGTCCTTGGTTGAACATTTCCCTAAGTATCATAACCCCAACCCCGAACCAGCACAACGGCGCAAAGCAACTGTGCAGAGTAGACGGGATGAATTCGGTTCCCGCCGAGTGTTCCGTATCTGACGGACCGGCCTCCGGGTGTCAAAAAGCCTATGATTTCCCTGAACGTGAACAGTTGCACTTACGTCCGTTTGGTTGGTCTTGCCCTTTGCGGTGTGTTAGAGTTGAGGCTTTCTGACCGCCTTTATTTTACGTCTGTATCTTACGTCTGATTGAGGAGAGGGGAACATGGCCGAGCGGATCGGATTCGTTGGACTGGGAATAATGGGCAAACCCATGGCAAAGAACCTCCTGAAGGCGGGTTACTCCCTCACCGTATATGACGTCGTTGGAGACCGCATGGAAGAGGTGGTCACCGAAGGGGCCGCCGCCGCTTCCTCCAGCAAAGAAGTTGCCGCCAAGTCCGACCGGACCATCACTATGCTCCCCGATTCGGCGGACTCGGAGGCGGCGATTCTAGGGGCGAACGGCGTGCTCGAAGGGGCCAACCCCGGCTCGGTCATCATCGACATGAGCTCCATCGCCCCGCTGGTATCCCAAAGAATCGCTGCCGAGTGCGCCAAGAAGGGAGTGGAGATGCTGGATGCTCCGGTCAGCGGTGGCGAGCTGGGCGCCGTCAACGCCACTCTGGCCATCATGGTAGGCGGGAAGCAGGAAGTCTTCGACCGGTCCTACGATCTGCTCAAGACTATGGGGGCTAACGTGGTGTTGACCGGCGGCATTGGGGCCGGGGGAGTGGCCAAGCTGGCCAACCAAATTATCGTGGCGGCCAACATCGAGGCCCTCAGCGAGGCTCTGGTCCTAGCCCAACGGGCGGGGGTTGACCCAGAGAAGGTCTTCAACGCTATTCGCGGCGGCTTGGCCGGGAGCGCCGTGATGGAAGTCAAAGGTCCGATGATGCTGGACCGGAACTTCCGGGCCGGGTTCCGTATCCGCCTTCACCAAAAGGACTTGCGAAACGTGTTGCAGACGGCCCAAGAGCTTAGCGTGCCCCTGCCGGTAACCGCTCTGCTGCAACAGATGCTGGCAGCGCTGGTCAACGAAGGCGAGAGTGAAGCCGACCACTCCGCCATCCTTCATTTCCTGGAGGGTCTGGCTAAAGTGGAGGTAAAGCGGGGCGGTTAAAGGTCCCGGAAGCGGGCGTCCCGCCAGTCCAAGGCCCCCCGCAGCCCCTTTTCCCTGCGGACCTCGTTGAACTCCTCGATCTCCGGGCTGGAACTGGTCTCGAAGTGCACCATGAGCTCCAGATTGTGCTCGATGGTCGCCAAGAACCCCATCCCTTCCAACGCCCGGTTGACGGCCCGCTTGGTCATTTTTACTCCTACCTGGGCCATCAAGCAAATCTTACGAGCGGTCCGCTCGCATTCGGCCATCAGTTCATCGTGTGCCACAACCCGGTTTACCATTCCCAGCCGCTCGGCGGTGTGGGCGTCTATGGTGTCGCCGGTCAGCAGCAACTCCTTGGCCTTCATCGGGCCTACGCTAAAAGGGGTGATCAAGAAGGGCGGCCCCAATCCGGCGCGGATTTCCGGCTCGCCCAAGACCGCTCTCTCCGACGCGATCTTGATGTCACATACCTGTACCAGTTCACAGGCCCCCGCCAACGCGAACCCGTTGACCGCGGCGATGACCGGCTTACTCAGATTCCACACCATCATGAAAGTGTCGATGTGGCTTTTGAGGTGTTCGCGCCGGGTATCGGCGGGCACCTCGTGCAAGTCCGGCTCTCCGGGATCTCTCCCAATGTCGAATCCCGCGGAAAATGCCCGCCCCGCGCCGGTCAAGATCACCACGTGAATCTCCGGGTCGGCTTCAACGGCGCTCAGGGCCTCCCGCAATTCAGCCATCAACAACGGGTTGAGGGCGTTCAACTTCTCCGGCCGGTTCAGGGTCAGGTAGCAGACCGCGTCTTTCCTATCATAGAGAAGGTGCTGAAAGGTCACTGGCAGGCTCCTGTTTATAATTACTGGGGTGCTCAGGCCCGGGACGGTGACCGGTCATAGAGAAGGTGCTGAAAGGTCACTGGCAGGCTCCTGTTCATAATTACTAGGACGCCCAAGCCCGGGACGGTGACCGGTCTGCGGACTATGCCGCGCCTACCGGGGCCCAACCGCCGGGGTATCCCGATTTTGAATCCTTGGTCCCCGACGCCTATATAGGGGTACCCCGTTTCTGAATCCTTGGCTCACGGCACCCATATAGAAGAAAAGGCCGGTCCCCGGTACCACGCCGGCTAGCTCCCGGACTGGGTTATCTCGATTCTCTCGACCACTACGGGGGCGGTGGGCCGGTCTCCCCGGTCTGTGGATACCGTGGAGATATTGTCCACCACCTCCATGCCGCTAACCACGATTCCGAAGATTGTATGTTTTCCGTCCAAGT
The DNA here is from genome assembly GCA_965197665.1 of Dehalococcoidia bacterium. GTDB lineage: Bacteria > Chloroflexota > Dehalococcoidia > Lucifugimonadales > UBA3495 > CBDANO01. Next base: position 310,252 of record CBDANO010000004.1, on the reverse strand, counting down.
GGGGAGTGGGCCCCACAGTAATGAAGAACTGACTGCCGTTGGTGTTGGGGCCGCGATTTGCCATAGCCAACACACCCGCCCGGTCGAACAGCAACCCCTCAACGATTTCATCCTGAAAGGCGTAGCCCGGACCGCCTCTGCTGGTACCAGTGGGGTCTCCGCCTTGGATCATGAAGTTTCTAATTACCCGGTGAAAGGTCGTTCCATCGTAGTACCCGTTTTGGGCTAGAAACACAAAGTTGTTTACGGTGATTGGGGCTTGAGACGCCAAAAGCTGGAGGGTGATGGGGCCTTTATTGGTCCGAATCGTCGCGGTGTACTGGGCGTTGACATCGATGGTCATCGCCGGAGGCTGAGAGTACCGTCTAGTTGTCCCGTCGCGGGCGCTTGTCGGGGTAAGGGTATTGGCCGCGCCGGAAGCCGGCGTTGCCGTAAGCGCCGGAGTAGCTGTTGACTCTGTAGTCGTTGATTCCTCGGCGCCGGATGGCTCGGGCGTAGCGGTGCCAAGGACGCAAGCGGCCAAGAGTAACGGGACGGCTGCCAGGCCCAGCGAGATAAGTAGCTTCATGACTCTTCCCATATGCTCTGAAGTTTAACGTATTACGACACAGCAGCTATTGGGTCCCACGTTAACAATGCCCTATACGACGAGTCGCTTGTACAACAGTATACTCGATGCAGTCAGCGCCAAGCTGATCAGGTGCAAATCCGGCTTGAGCAAATTTTACTCCCCCTCCACCGGCCGAAAATGGCTTATGTCCGACATGCCCCCGGTCCGTTGGTCTGCCCAGACCGGCTCCACCGCCATGCCCAAGGACACTTCGGCTCCAGCTGGGACCTCCAGCCGGTGAACCAGTCCACCCCGGGCGCCACGCCACCCAATCAACCCAACGAACACCGGCGCTTCCAAGGGTTCATCATCCAGAGACCGATGCAACACCGTGAAACTTCGCAAGTAGCCGGGGCCGTCCACGGCGGCCCAGTCGTCCGACGTCTCAGTGAAGCAGCGCTCGCAATATATCTTCGGCGGCAGCAACCGGTCCAGGCACTTGGGACAGGGCGAAGTCAATATCCGCTTCTCGTCCCGGAGCGCCTTGAAGAACCGTTCCCCGGCTATACCCAAGGTGTACCGGTGATAAATCGGCACCTCTCCGCTAACCTGCCGGACTTGTGCATGCTTCTTGATTTTATCCAGCATCGAGGAGTCCTATCCTTTCTCTAAGTCAACCGGTGTCTAGGCTCAGCCGTTGTCCGAGACCAACCGGAAGTAGCGGATGTCCGTAATGGCCCCCTCTCGCTCTTCGGCAGGCTTCCACACCGCTTGCACCGGCGCGCCCAAGTAGAGCCGGGAAGCAATCCCTTCCAGGGAATCTCCCGCCTCTCCAATCAAGTGCAAAATCCCCATGCCCGGACTGGCCCCGTCTATTTCCACCACGGCGGGGACTTCCGGCGTGCGCCGGCGGGAGGCGTCCCAGTTCACGAAGGACACCGAGTAAGTATTGATTTTGCCGGTGTCGGATAATTCCACCCAATCATCCAGAGGCCGGAAACACAATTCGCAAAAGGCCCGGGGCGGCACCAAGGTCCGTTGGCAGCGCGAGCACCGAATACCCAAGATCTTTCCCTGTTTCAAACCGTCAAGATAAGTTCCCATGGCGACGCCGGTATCCCATCGATAGTCCGACTTGACGCGCCACATTGAAACCAGCACCTCCCCTGCCGTGAGGGCGTGGTCGGTCAAAGACGTGCCGCTAAAGGGTTCCATGGCTACTTCCCCATAATTACGACTGTGCCCACTTGCATCAAATCGCCCCAAGCTTGGGCCAAGCCGCGGCGCACCTCGCGGGCCACTTGGCGCGGCCCGGCCTGCCCTTGCAGCTGCCAGTATATTTCAGCGCATTTCATTATCCCGGCCGCGGCTATAGGATTGCCGACTCCCAAGAGACCCCCGGAGGGACTGGCCGGGATTCCGGTCTTCGTGTCCCGGTCCCAGAACCCTTCCTCCAATAGCTGGGGCGCCTTGCCCTTGTCCGCAAACAACAGCCCTTCCAGATGATGCAGCTCCTTATAAGCAAAGGGGTCGTAGGGCTCGACAACGTGAATATCCCGCCTGGGGTCCTCTATCCCCGCCATTTCGTAGGCCATTCTTGCCGCCTTTTCCAAGTAACGGGGATAGACCAGGTCCCGGTTGGTCCAAAATGACGTGTCCAGGTTCCAACCAACCCCCTCGATCCAGACCGGGGACCCCTTCAATCTCTTAGCGAACCGCTCCGAAGCCAAGACCATGGCGCCGGCCCCGTCGCTGACGGGAGACACCATGAGCCGCTGCACCGGCCATGCCATGACCTCCGATGCCACGATTTGCTCGATTTCGAAATCGCCCGACACTCCCGCTTGGGACGACGGGTGGTCCATACCGTTCCGTTTGTTCTTCTGGGCCACCCGGGCGAAAGTCTCCATCGGCACTCCGTAGGTCTGCATGTACCGGTTCATCTCGAGGGAGAAAATCCAGAGCAGATTTACTCCCAGGGGCCGCTCGGTGAACTGGTCGTAAATCGCGTTGAAGCAACCCTGGGGGTGAGGCATTGCCGGCGACATCTTTTCTTCGGCCACCACCAAGCAGGTATCGAAGCGCCCGCTGGCCACGTGGTACCAACCCGTCACCAAGCCGAAGACCCCGGAACCGCCGCCGACGTAGGTCCGCATATACGGCTTGCCCCAAGCCCCGGCGCCGTCGGCAAAGTATTCGCCGTTCATGTGCACCCCGTCAAAGGCCTCGGGGCCGGTCACCGACACCACGCAGTCGATGTCGTCGATAGTCAGACCGGCGTCTTCCAAGGCTGTCTTGGCGGCCTCGAAGGCCAACTCCTTGGACGTTTCCAAGGCCCGCCGCATGAAGCGGGTCAGCCCCGCTCCCAGGACCGCTACTCTGTTCTTATAGGGCATGTCAGTTCCTCTTCTACCGCGGCCGGCGCAACGGCTGAGATTACAAGCGGTTTAGGGTCTAACCGGGTTGCCGCCGGCTCTCAAGTCGCAAATACTGGCAAAGGCCGGCACAACGGGGCTGGAAATCCCCGTTGCCCACGCGGTACCACAAGGCCGTATTCAAGCATTGGAAAGCACCACCACCCCTCCGGTGGCGGTGGGAACGCCGCGCCAAGACTGGGCCAGACCGACCTTCACTCCCGGCAACTGGCGCCGGCCGGCCTCGCCCCGCAATTGCAACACCACCTCCAGCACGCTGCGAAGCCCCGCCATCTCGTGAGTATAGCCGTTGCCTAAGTGTCCTCCGGAAACGTTCACCGGCAGGCTGCCGTCCGGAGCGAAAATGCCGTCTTCCAGCATACGCCCGGACTCTCCGGGCCCGGCCAGGTCCAAGGCCTCCAAGTGTTGCAACTCCTTGTAGGAGAACCTATCGTCCACCTCAGCGAAATCAATGTCCGCGCCGGGGTTGCTGACGCCGGCCATACGGTAAGCCATTTTCGCTGCGTTTTCCGCGTATACGGCCCGGTGCAACTCTCGCTCCTCGATGTTGGGAGTATGCTGGCTCCAGCCGATCCCATTGACGTACGCGGGCCGGACCCCGTTCTTGGGCAGGGCCGGCTCCCGGGCCAACACCATAACGATGGCGCCGTCGGCGTAGGCAGCAATGTCGCCTTGTTTCAAAGGCTCAGCTTCCATCCGGGTCGCCAGCACGTCGTCCCCCGTCAGGTTCGCCGGGTAGGCGGCCAGGGAGTTGCGCAAGGCATTGCGCCTGTTCTTAGCAACGACTAGGGCTGATTGCAACTCCGTACTACCGGTCTCGGCCAAGAAAGCCCGCATCTCCAGGCCGGCCACGTAATTGGGATGGAACCCCAGTGGCCGGGCGTATATCGGGTCCAGGGCAAAGGCTTCGATGTGGGCCGGATGGACAATGTTGGAGGCTTTGCTGTGACCTTCGATGACGGCGATGTCCAATTGCTCGGTTTCCAGCTGCATCACCAGCGACCCTATTCCGGTTATGCCGTCGCCGGTTACTGTGTGCACCGGTTTTAGCACGGCCCCCAACTGGTCCGGCACGTACTCGTCGGCGATGGCCGTCCCCTCGGTGTAGTCCTCGGTAATCGACACGAAGGTATCGACGTCCCGGGGCGTTATGCCGGCGTCGGCGTAGGCTTTGACCGCGGCCTCGAATATCAGCTCCCGGTACGAGACCTCAGGGGACATGGAGCGAAGGGCGGTGTAGCCGACTCCGACTATAGCGACTCGTTCCGCCATCTAACCCTCCGGAATTACCAAAGTGGCTGCTAAAGTGATTACCCGCGGGATGGGCGGCCATGTCCTGCTGCCCGGCGGCCAGTGGGCAAAGCACGACTCAGAGCATATCAAAAAGTGACTGGAAGGTGAAGTTCTGGTGTGGAGGTGGGATCGGCCTCCCCAAGAAGGAAGGACCGCGGGTTCAGGTCGGCGCAGACACGGACGGCGCATAAGCCGGTTAGTACCGGTCATCGTCTTCGGGATCCCGTAGGTCCGGGTCTTCCCACGGTTGGAGCCGGTCTTCCGCGGCGGGGCTGGGACGCAACTTCCTCAACAGGTACCGGAGGACAAACGACGCCAGCAGCACCAAGGCCAACGCCCCCAGCACCAGGCTGCTGAAATGTATCCACGGGGAACCCGCCGCCGGGGAGCCTTCCGCAGGGGCCGGCCGCCCCCTAACGTCGTTTGCCCACCGCTCCTCCAGGCCCTCGGTATCAAATCCGTAGACCCGCAGAAGGGCCTCATCCGTCGAGTTCCGTTCCGCCAACTTTTCGACAAATTGCTGAAAGGAGTCCTCGCCGAATTCTTCGATTAGATAAGCAACGGCGCTTTCCGACTTGCGATAAAAAGTCGATATGGACCCGGGAGTCCCCGAGATCCTGGTCATTGACCGGAGGGACAAACCCCGAGAACTCAAACTCCGTCCGCTATAGGGAACGCTGTCCGGCTCCATGTAGCTGGCAAAGCCTTCATTCAGCCAGGCAGGCGCCACAAGAGCGTTCGGACCGAGGGCCTGTCTCCAAAGAACGTGAGTGGCTTCGTGAATGATTATCCTGGGCGTGAACCCCACCCCAACGAAGATACTATCCTCAGGGAACGCGAACCCGCCAAACACCTGGGCTTCCGAGATAGTATCGCTTTGATATGGGAAGGCGGGTCGACCCTCCGCGTTGCTGTTGTAGATGACACCCTTCATGGGACGGGCATCCTCCAAGGCGAGCAAGCTGGTGACCCGTTCCAACGCCTCTTCGACCCGCTTGCTGACAGCTTCAACTCTGGAGCGTGAAATCCCGTGATGCAGCAACTCCAAGGGTCCGATCCGGGTCCTTTCCCACTGGAACCTATTGTCGCTGTACTCTACCCTTTGGACGCCGGTTTGATGAACCTTCCCTTGCGCTTCGCGAATAACGTAATAGTATTCCAGGTCGGTTGCGGGAGGGATGAAAATTGGACCCCCGACTCTCACGTCCAGCGTGGTAGTGATCCGCCGCCCGGGGTCAAAGTCAGCGTAGGAGTAGGACCACACATCGCTGCCGACGGTGCGGAACAGCAGTTGCACCTCGACGATGTCTTGGCCGCCCTCAACCGTCAAGGTGAAGCTGAGGTCATCGGGGAATTGCACCTCTCGGTGCTCTTCCACCACCTTGATCCCGCCGTTTGCGCCTTGGACCGGTGCCGCCAGCAGGATAAAGCCCAAGACGCACAACCCGACGAGCACAAGGGATAGACCGGAGGAAGGCCGGAATTCGTGCCCTTTAACCAACTTCACTCACGTTCCTAATCATGGGCGGCCCTTGGCCCCGGTTGACCCCGCGTGCAAGTTTCTTATCGCCCATCCCGGCACAACGCAAGGGTTGCCCCACCCCCGGAGAGGGAGTGTGGTTGGCCCGCCGCGGCGGGCCAACCACACTCCATTTCTCTTGTTGAAGACGGCTCATATCGGACGAAGACGTTGTTGTGCCGGCAATCCAATCCGCAGCCTAAAAAACTTGCACATCGGGTCAGTTGGGCGCTATGTATCGCTGTATATGCCGCATGTCTGCATATGCTGTATATATCGTTCACTTGCAATTATATCGCAGGGCCAAGGCGGCCTTGCCGCAGGGCAATCGCAGTTGATCGGAGACGAAAACCCCTGGAGGGAGGCCGTCATTGTTTTATAGGACGCCAGCCCGCATAATTAGCCGCTGGCCGGAATCCTAGTCAATAAAGCCGGGTCAATAAAGCCGGATTGAGACCCGCTTCAAAAGCGGCGGCCCCGGTGACCGCCCGAATCTGCCCTAGGCGTCAGGGCATTCCGGAGCGAGTCCTGATGCCGTCGCGCGACATGTAACTTGGGGTGAGCCATGCATCTGGGCCTGATCATGGAGTGCGATTACCGGGAGACCGGCACCGAGGAAGATGCTTTCCGAGAGGCCTTCACTCTGGTGGACGAAGCCGAGCAAAAGGGGCTGGACGGGGTGTGGCTGGCGGAAAGACACTTCGCTTCGCCAAAGAGATCGACCGACGCATTGGCCTCCGCCATCCCTTCGATAGTATCGGTCCCCCTGGTGCTGGCCAGCGCCATCGCCGCTCGAACGCAGCGAGTCAGGATAGGAATGGCCGTCGCGGTGTTGCCTTTGTGTCATCCTATTCGCATGGCGGAAGAGGCCGCTACCGTCGACCAAGTCAGTCAGGGGCGATTGGAGTTCGGGGTTGGACGCAGCGGGTTCGCCCAAGCCTACGAAGGCTACGGTATACCGTACGCGGAAAGCCGGGACCGCTTCGAAGAGTCCCTGGACATCATCCTCAAGGCGTGGACCCAACACCAATTCTCCCACCAAGGAAAGTATTTCACGTTCAACGAAGTTTGCGTAGTGCCAAAACCGTATCAAAAGCCGCATCCCCCTCTGCGAATGGCCGCCACTACCCAGGAAACTTTCCCCCGGGTTGGCAAGTCTGGGTTGCCCATCTTCGTTGGACTCCGCGGCCTAGATGTGCTTGAACTCGCTCATCACTTAAACGTGTACCGGGAAGCGTGGCGGGGGGAAGGCCACCCCGGTGACGGCGACGTCCTATTGCGGATACCCGCATACGTGGCTGAGACGCCCGAGCGGGCGGCTTCTGAACCCGAAGCAAGCACCATGAGGTCATATCGCCGCATGGCCGTAACTTTCGGCAAGTCCGCCGGTGGAGCGGGCACCACCAACTCTGAAGAAAGGGCCCGTCGGGCCCAGCGGCTGTCCAGCATAACCTACGACGAGTTGCTGCGGGACAGGGTGGCTTACGGGACTCCGGAGATGGTCGCCGGACGGCTGAGGGAGATAATCGAGCGGTTGGGGCTTTCGGGAGTCGTCATAGAGCCGAATGTGGGAGGCGGGATACCCGCGGACCGCATGTTCAACTCGGTCCGGCTGTTCGCTCAAGAAGTAGCGCCGATGCTCCGCTGACGGGCGGACCTCCAAGCCCGCCCCGGCCCTCAATACCCCCATTGTTCTCCTAACCGCTACGCGCTGAGAGTGCAATAATCCCTTGACTTGGAGCAAGTTGATGTGTAACTATGTTACACACTCATTCTAACTAGATTCAGAGGGCGGTATGGCCAGGGTGCAGTTGGTAATGCCGGACGCTGACCGGGACCGCTTTGTTTATCAAGCACGGCGGGAGGGCATGTCCCTCAGCGCCTGGCTGCGGGCAGCCGCTCGTGACCGCCTCGAAACGCGCCAGCGCGACAAGCTGTTCGAGTCTCCGGAAGACGTCGAAGAGTTCTTCCGGTCGTGCGCCACCCTGGAGGGTCCCGAAACTGAGCCTGACTGGAGCGAGCACTTGCGCGTCATAAGCGAGTCCCGCGGACAAGGGGCTGCCACAACATGATTTTCGTTGACACCAACGTTTTCATGTACGCGGTGGGTCGCCCTCACCCACTCCAGACAGCCGCCCAACGCTTCTTTGTCGATGTCAACCGAAGTGGCACGCCACTGTGTACTTCGGCAGAGGTCATGCAGGAATTGGCCCACGCCTACTTGCCCACCGCGAGGCTGCAAACCTTCGATGCGACGCTAGAGCTTATAGCGAACGCCGCTGTTGAGGTTTGGCCGCTGGAAGAAGCGGATGTTGCCTTGGCCCGGCGGCTCCACGAGCTATACCCTGCATTGCATGCCCGGGACCTCTGTCACTTGGCCAGTTGTCGCCGACGTGGTGTCCGTGAGATCAAGACCTTCGACCAGACATTCGCGGCCATAACCAGCAATCTGTGATTCCGATAGGAACGGGAGGAACCGGGTTGGTCGCAGGCTGACTGAACGAACATGCCGCGCCAGACGGAACCCAACGCCAACAACGCCTCGGGTAGCCTCCTTTCAGGCCATGCTGCCCAACAGCGACGTGCGCTCCGAGAACACCCGCGCCAAAGGAAAATGCGTTGACAGTACCATTAGCGCTATGGTACCTTCCCACGGGATTAGTGAAAAGTTGCACATACTTTTTCCCGGCAGGGCGCGGAGGAGGGTGGTAGGAGGCCCGGCGCCTAGCCGGAGCACGGGTCACCCTCGGGAAATGCAGTCTCGCCGAACCCCCGAAGACACATCCACTTTGAGAAGTCCGGCGAAGGCCCGGAGCCGTCGATATTTCGCGCTTCTGGGCATGCTGGCCGTACTCCTCCTACTTCTAGCGGGATGCTCCACAGGCAAGCAGTCCACTTGGGACCCCGTCGGCCCCGTAGCGGGCAAGCAGCTGGAGCTTTTCAACGTCCTGCTATGGGTGATGGTGGCTGTCTTCGTCTTGGTGGAGGGGGTCTTGCTCTATGCCATCATTCGCTTCCGCCACCGCCCCGGTCGCGTTCCCAGCCAGACCCACGGGCACTTGCCCCTAGAAATAACCTGGACCGTCGTCCCCACCATCCTCATCCTGGGGCTGGGTGTTTGGTCTGTATTCACCCTGTTCGACATCGAAAACCCGCCGAGCTCAGAAGAGAACGTATTGGAGGTCACGGTGACCGGCCACCAGTGGTGGTGGGAGTTCGAGTACCTGGACGCCGGCGGGGGAAAGCGAATCACCACCGCCAACGAGCTCAGGATACCCGTGGACCGGGCCGTAAGACTCAACCTGAACAGCGACGACGTTCTCCACAGCTTCTGGGTGCCCAAGCTGGCGGGCAAGCTGGACGTTATTCCGACCCGCACCAACCGGATGTGGTTCAAGGCCGACTCCAGTAAGATCGACTCCCTGCCGGCCACTTTCTACGGGCAGTGCGCCGAACTTTGCGGCGTTGCCCACGCCCAGATGAGGATGCGCGTCCAAGTCCTGACCCAAGACGACTTCGACGCCTGGGTATCCAACTACGGTCCGCCCACCCCGTTAACCGGCAGGGCGGAAGAAGGCCTCACTACTTTCAATCAGAACTGCGCCCTATGCCACACCATCAACCCTCGAGACCCCGTCACCGGAAAGTCCGTTGCTGTCTACGACGACTCCCAGGCTCAAGAAAACCGATTGCAGGGTTTCCTGACCGGGGGCGACATCGTCCCGGTCCCCGCTCCCAACCTAACCGACTTGCGTACCCGTCAGACCATAGGCGCCGGCCTTATAGACCTGAACGTGCAAAACTTGAGAAAATGGCTGCGGAACCCCGACGACGTAAAGCCGGGCAACCTGATGACCGAGAAAGCGGTCATATACCGGCAAGGGACCCGAAAGGGTGATATCAACCTTAGCGATGATCAGGTCGATGGACTAATTGAGTATCTGTTGCAGTTGCAGTAGACTAATTGGAAACGGCTTTGGGAACGAGCCTGGAAACTACGGGGCAAGAACGCGGGGAATGCTCTCCTACCCCCTAGCCCGGGACACTTCCCAAGTCGCGGGTACTTGGCCTAAAGGGAGCTTCGGAGGCAAACGATGGCGGCCATAACCGGCGTAATTCCGCGCCCGACCAGCTACGCTGGTTTGTGGGGTTGGATCACGACCATAGACCACAAGCGCATAGGCGTCCTCTACGGCAGCAGCGCTCTGGTCTTGATGCTCTTGGCCGGTATCGAAGCCGGCGTCATGCGAATGCAACTGGCCCAGCCCGACAGCGGCTTGATCAGCGGCGACCGGTTCAACCAGATGTTCACCATGCACGCCACGGTAATGATATTCATGGTAGTCATGCCTCTGAGCGCGGCCTTCTTCAATTTCGTGATTCCGTTGGCCATCGGCGCCAGGGACGTTGCCTTTCCTCGGTTGAATGCGTTCAGCTACTGGGTGTTCCTGTTCGGCGCCATATTGATCCACGGCAGTTTCATGGTGGACCAAGTGCCCGACGCCGGGTGGTTTTCCTACGCGAACCTCACCGAGAAGCCGTTCAGCGTGAACCAAGGGTTGGACTACTGGGCCTTGGGGTTGTTGGTACTCGGTGTGTCTTCGGTTGCCGCCGCCCTCAACTTCATCGTGACCATCGTAAACCTGCGGGCCCCCGGCATGAGTCTGATGCGAATGCCCGTGTTCGTATGGATGACGCTGATAACCTCCATCTTGCTGGTGCTGGCTTTCCCGGTGATTACGGTAGGCTTGATCGAGCTTACCATGGACCGAAACTTCGGTACCCATTTCTTCATCCCATCCGCGGGGGGCGACCCGGTCCTGTGGCAGCACTTGTTCTGGGTTTTCGGTCACCCTGAGGTGTATATATTGACTCTGCCCGCCATGGGCATAGTCAGCGAAATATTGCCCACTTTCTCCAAGAAACCCTTGTTCGGCTACCCATTCATCATATTTTCCGGAATCGTCATAGGAATCATGAGCTGGGCGGTCTGGAGCCACCACATGTTCACGGTTGGCCTGGGACCGGTAGCCAACTCCGCCTTCACCATCACCACTATGCTGATTGCCGTGCCCACCGGGGTCAAGATCTTCAACTGGATCGGGACCCTTTGGGGCGGTTCCATTGAGTTCAAGACCCCGATGTTGTTCGCCCTTGGATTCATAGCTTTGTTTATCATCGGGGGGCTAAGCGGCGTGTCCCATGCCGTTTCACCCTCGGACTTCCAGCAGCAAGACACTTACTACATAGTAGCCCACATCCATTACGTGCTGTTCGGCGGCTCTCTCTTCGGTCTCTTCGCTGGTATTTACTATTGGTTCCCCAAGTTGACCGGCAAAATGTACAGCGAGGCGCTGGGGAAGATGAGCTTCTGGCTGATGTTCATCGGAATGAACCTGACTTTCTTCCCGATGCACTTCCTGGGTCTCAATGGCATGCCGCGGCGGGTTTCCACTTACGCCGCTGAGTTCGGTTGGGGAGACCTGAACATGCTGGCCACGGCGGGATACTTCGTTATCTTCTTGGGCGTCGTCGCGTTCCTGGTATGTATATTCCGGGCCTTGGCCAGTGGGCGCAGAGCGGGCCACGACCCCTGGAACGCCCCCGGACTGGAATGGAGCATCTCCTCGCCGCCGCCGGTCTACAACTTTGCCGAGATGCCCCGGATCGAAGGCCGCGACCATTACTGGATTGCCAAGCGAAAGGCCGAAGCCGAGGGTAAGCCGCCCCCCGAGGCAGAGCCCCACGTCGACGTCAGGACCGTCCACATGCCCAGTCCGTCATATTGGCCGATATGGATCGCCGCCGGCGTGGCGCTAATGGCCGCAGGAATCGTCAGCCATTATGGTGTGAGCTTCTTCGGGGGCGTTGTCGTAGTATTGGGCATCATCGGCTGGTCCAACGAGCCGACGGTCGCGCCCGACGCCCACCACGGTGCGCCGGGCCCCGAGCACCAGGAGATCTGAGCAGTGGCCCATAGCGTGGAACCGGCCCACGAGGCCGAACACGAGTACACCACCACCGGCCTGAACCACCGGAAGCTGTTGATGTGGGTGTTCCTCGGGTCGGACTGCTTGTTCTTTGGCGCGCTCATAGCTACCTACATGGTCTACCGGGGCCAGAGCATCGTTGGCCCTTATCCAAACGACATCATCGACGTCCCCATAACCACCATTAGCACCTTCGTCCTCCTATGCAGCAGCTTCAGCATGGTCCAAGCGCTGGCCGCCACCAACCGGAACGACCAGCGGGGCATCCAATTCTGGATCATGGCTACCGCCATCCTGGGGGCCATCTTCATCGGCTTCCAGGTATACGAGTTCAACGCCTTCAAAAATGAAGGTCTGACATTGGGTTCGAACCTTTTCGGGGCAACCTTCTTCACCTTGACCGGGTTCCACGGGGCCCACGTAACGGTCGGCATAGTGTGGTTGTTGGGCCTGTTCGTTGCAGCCCGGAAGGGCCGGTTGGGGCCGCGCACCAGCTTGGACGTGGAAATCATGGGGCTCTACTGGCACTTCGTTGACATCGTCTGGATCGTCATCTTCACGTTGCTTTACTTGATTGGCGGCTTCGACAAAGGGCCGGTACCGCTTCCGGGCGGGTGACCCCGGACCACTAGGTCCATGCCTGAGGGACTCAGCGGATGAGCACCAGCCACGAAGAACAACATTCTCGACACCCGACGTTCATACAGTACGTCATCATCGCCGTTTTCCTGTTCGCGGTGACCATCGTCGAGTTCGTGCTGATCTACGAAAAAGCGGGGATCGACGTCCACCTGGGCGCCTCGAAAGTGCCGCTGCTGATTGCCCTGTCGGCCGTCAAGTTTGCCGTGGTCATCATGTTCTACATGCACCTGAAATTCGACTCCAAGCTGTTCACTTGGATCTTCCTGGCCGGATTGGTCCTAGCCTTAGCCGTGGGCGTAGCCTTGCTCAGCATATTCGCCACACTGGGAGGGGGACCCAGAGAATTCGCCCAAGCCAACGCGGTACCCTACGTAGAGGAAGGGCACGGCCCCGCAGTTGAGGAACACGAACAATCCGCCGAAGCAACGGAGTCCGGTTCCGGCCAAGCCGTAGCGCCCGGCCCTCTACAAATCGGCGTGGCCGGCGACGCGCTGGAATTCGACGCCGGCGGCTTGACCGCTTCGGCCGGCTCCGAAGTGGTGTTGACCTTCAGCAACTCCTCCACCATTTACCAGCATAACTGGGTGCTGGTGCAGTCCGGCGTCAAGGACGACTTGGCAACGGACGCCAGCCTCGCCGGCCCGGACAATGATTGGCTGCCCCCCGGCGACCCCCGGGTCCTGGCCCATACCACGCTGCTGGACCCCGGAGAGACCGAGGAAATCCGGTTTACGGTGGCGTCGGGTACCTACCAATTCACTTGCACCTTCCCGGGGCACACTGTCACCATGTTCGGCGACTTCGAAGTCGTGCCTTAAGGGACTCATCATTCAGTAACCGAAGCCCCTCTTCTTCCGGTTTTCCTCCCAGGCTTCCCGCTCCCGCTAACCGGCCCTTGACGGGCCAGGCTAACGCGGCGTTGCTCCGGCCCGGTCCTGGGCTTCTTCCCGTTGGTACCACATGATCATCACGACCCCCGCCACGATGACGCTCATCATGTCGCCCGGGACCCAGAGGATGGTGCCGCCGATTTGTTGGTCGGTCAACAATGAGATGCTATAAGGCTGCTCCACTTCGGTGTAGGCCTCATATAACACGTGGTCGGCAAAGGTGATGGCGGCCCCGAGCAACGTATTGGGAATGACGATCAGCCCAAGATATAAGATGCGCAATCCGTAGTGCATCCGGGACCGGTGCGGCTTGGGGTCCACTACCAACCACCAGAACAGGAACCCCGAAGCCAGCATGGTGAAGTGCATGAACTCATGCAAGGCGCCGTTTCGCAGGGCGGCGTTATGGGCCGCCGGCATCTGCCAGATGAACAGAATGCTCAGGAACAACACGGTAGTGAATATCGGGTTCGTAAGAATCTCGTAGGCGCGGCGGGACCGGGGGTGCCGGACGATTGGCCTCACCACGCCTCGCAACATCCAAGGCGGCAGGCCCCGCAGCATCGGCGTCAGCGGCGCCCCCAGCAAAATCAGGAGCGGTCCGAACATCCTGAGCATGATGTGCTGAAGCTGGTGGAACGAGAACATGTGCTCGGCCAAGGCTTCGATGGGTGTCTGCAGCGCCAGAAATATCACCAGCAAACCGGCAAAGAATGAGACCCTTTGCCACCTTCTCACCGGGTGGCTGGGCCGCTCCCAACGAGACAAGCCGGTCAGGTACCAGTTGCCGGCCAGAATGAGGAGCAAAGTTGGCAAGGGGTTAAGGTTCCACGCCGTCCAAGGGTTCTGCCCCTGATCGATGCCGCCGTGGGCGTAAGCCGCCGGGGGGCCGGCCAAAAGCAAGAGGCCCAAGAGAGCGGCGGCGAAAATGCAGAACTTGCGGCTCACCTGAATACCCAACAACCGTTTCTTAGTATAGACCGGACGTGAACCAACCTAATCGGCGGTCCCGCGTCCAAGGGCCCGCCCAGGATTGGGCGGAACACGACCCTTTACCTTCCTTTTCCTTGTGGGATGCTGTCGTTTCTTCGTCCTCGGTAGACGGCAGTGAGATGGGGTTATGGGACGAAGGCGCCGGACGTTGGCTGACCGCCGCGGCCGTTCGGTTCTCCCGGCGGTCCCCCACGCCAACGGCCGCGCTTGTACTTGAAGAACAAGTACGCTCCAACCGCAATTATTACTCCAAAGATTACAGCGAAGACGATGGTCCCACTGGAAAACTGCTGCATCGCCGGCACTTCCAAAGCCGGCACTTCCACCCCGACGGCCCCCAGGGAGCTGCTGACCTCCACGATCACGCGCCAAGTCCCGGGTTCGTAGAGGTTCAATTGGGTGTCGTACCGCTGAGGAAGCCGCGCGGTGTTGTGAGCCGTGGCCCGGCCCTCTTTTCCACTGGGTTCGTGGAAGGTGCGGAGGACTACCTGGGCGTCGGGGACGGCTAGACCCGATTCCAGGTCCGTTACCATTATGAAGATCAAGACCGTTCCCAACGACAGTGTCGATTGGGCCACGTTGACGCCGATGCGGTAGGGCCCCGCCGACTCCTGGTACGATTGGACCCCGCTGTCTTGCGCCCGGGCGGAAAGAGGGCTCGCCGCCGCCGCCAATAGAGCTATCAGGCCAAGGAAAGCCGCCGCGGTCAGTCTTGCCGTAATCAAATGCCCCCTGATTTGGGAAGGGTAGTCAATTCAGTACCCGCCGTAGGGTTCGCGGCACTGGCCAATCCGGTGTGCAAGCTTTTCAGGCTGAGGATTGGATTGCCAGCGCAACAAAATCTTCGCCAGACATGAGCCGTCATCAACGAGAGAAATGGAGTGTGGTTGGCCCGCCGCGGCGGGCCAACCACACTCTTTCCTAACGGTGTGAGGCAACCCCGGCGTTATTCTTGGACGAGCGATAAGAAATATGCCCACGGAGTTAATTGATACCACGCTAGCGCAGCCGAATCCCCGTAAAGCCAACTCAAGGGCTGGCGCTATTCTAACATTAACGGCTTCTGCTGACCGCCGCGCTCGGTCAAATCCTTGGCGGAGGAGCTAACCCGGTCACCGGGGGTATCGGTCACCGCCGAATCGGTCAATTGTGTATGATTTGTCTTGACATAGCGTGGGCTGTGAAAGGACAGTATGTTAGCCTTAACCTCAAATCCACAAATCCCATGTGGTGACTGACCGGTGATAAGCTCATCGCGGGACATCAGAAGGGAGCGGCTAGTCTCCAGCGCGAAACAGGCTTTTGCCGATAAAGGATACCACGGAGCTAGCGTTTCCCAGATTGTTCGGCAAGCCGGAATCGCTCGAAGCACCTTTTACCAGTACTTTGACTCCAAACTTCACCTCTTTCAAAGCATACTGGATACCTTCCTTCAGGACCTGCACGAGTCTATCCGGCCCATATCTCTGGCGCCAGGCGCTCCGCCGCCCATGTACCAACTTCAGGACAATCTAACCAGGGTGCTTAACCTGGTACTCAGCGAGAAGGATCTATCGAGAATACTTCTACACCATACCGGCGCTCTAGACCATACGGTGGTGGGGCGGCTTGACGAGTTCTACGGAGAAGCAGCCGGAATGATACAACGTTCCCTCAACCTGGGTATATCGATGAACTTGGTGCGCCCCTGCGATACCCGCATCACGTCCTTCTCCATCATAGGGGCAGTGAAAGAGGTGGTGTTTCAACTCACCTCTTCGGGAGAGCAAGAACCCTCCGTTGAAGACCTGGCCCGCCAACTGTTGGACTTCGCCATGGGCGGCATCCTCGTCCAACCTCAGAGCGGCCTATTGGGGGCGGCGCGCCGGAACAAAGACTTCGCCGCCGCGCTGACTCCCGCCAGGTCGAGGCCCTGACCTAATCCGCCTGACCTAATCCGATGGTACCATTCACGTTGTTTGGAAGAAATTTTGAGCGACCCCTTATTTGGAAATCACCGGTTTCGGGCTGGGAAGTAATTCCGCGGCCTGGACCCGCTGTTAGCCTGAACTAGAGGTGTGTAGTCTTGAGTAATGAAGTAAGTACCGTGTCCGCCAGCCCGGAAGCTTCGGCCAATGCCCTCCCTCCCGACATCATGATCGGCCTTGACGTGGGTTCGACCACCGTCAAGGCTGTGGTAATGGACCCTCGGACCGACGAGATCCTTTGGAAGGACTACGAACGCCACAACACCCGCCAACCGGAGAAGGTGTACGAGTTCTTGCAAAGGATCATAGAATCTTTCCCGTTGCCCCAAGATAAGCTTCGCATCTTCATTACGGGAAGCGGCGGGAACATGCTCCGGGAGTACATAGGCGCCAAGTTCGTCCAAGAGGTCAACGCCGTCTCTCTAGCGGTGGAGCACCTCTACCCCGATGCGGGGTCGGTCATCGAGCTGGGAGGCCAGGACGCCAAGATCATCATCTGGTTCACCGATCAGGAGACCGGCGCCAAGCGCAAGGTCCCCAGCATGAACGACAAGTGCGCCGGCGGGACCGGCGCGGTTATCGACAAGATAAACGCCAAGCTCCAACTGACCGGTGAGCAGCTTCAGGCCTTGGAATACTACGACGTCAAGCTTCACCCGGTGGCCGGAAAGTGCGGTGTGTTCGCCGAAACCGATATCAATGGCCTTCAGAAGCAAGGAGTGCCCGCGCCCCAATTGATGGCCTCCCTGTTCGAGGCGATCATTCAGCAGAACCTGAGCGTGCTCACCCGGGGCAACACCCTGCGCCCCACCGTGCTGCTGCTGGGAGGCCCCAACACCTACATCCCCGCCATGCGCGATTGTTGGAAGCACAACATCCCCAAGATCTGGGCCGAGCGCAACACTCCGCTGCCCGAGGGGGTCACTCCGGAAGACCTCATCATAGTGCCCGAGAATGCCCAGTATTACGCGGCCATCGGCTCGGTGCTCTACGGCAAGACCGAGGATGACCACATCGGCATATTCAAAGGGACCGAGGAACTGGAAGAGTTCATCGAAGTGGGCCGCACCAAGATGCGGGAGCAATCGGGGGACGTCGGCTTGGCTAAAACCGAAGATGAGTTGGAGGAGTTCAAGAAGCTCTTCGCCAAGTCTGCTTGGGAGCCCACAACTTTCTCCCCCGGCCAGGAGGTCGAGGGGTTCATCGGCATCGACGGCGGCTCAACGTCCACCAAAGCCGTTCTGATGGACAAGCAAGGCGTCCTTCTGGCCAAGGCCTACCAACTCTCCAAAGGTAACCCGCTGGCGGATAGCCAGGAAATCCTGACGGAATTGCGAGAACACGTCGAAAGCCAAGGGGCCATTCTTAAGGTCCTGGGAGTGGCCACCACCGGTTACGCCAAGGACATGCTCAAAGAGACGTTGGGCGCCGACGTGGCCATAGTGGAGACCGTGGCCCATACCAAGTCCGCGATGCACTATTACGATGACGTTGACGTGATCGTGGACGTGGGCGGCCAAGACATCAAGGTAATTGTGATCAATGACGGCAAAGTCAAGGACTTCAAGCTAAACACCCAGTGCTCGGCGGGCAACGGCTATTTCCTACAGAGCACCGCCGCCAAGTTCGGCTACTCGGTGGCTGAGTTCGCCGACGCGGCCTTCGACGCGGAGCGGTTGCCGGTCTTTGGTTACGGCTGCGCCGTGTTCATGGAAACGGACATCGTCAATTTCCAGCAACTGGGTTGGGAAAAGCACGAGATCATGGCCGGCTTGGCCAAAGTCCTGCCCAAGAATATCTGGCTCTACGTAGTCGCCGAGCCAAACTTGAACAAGTTCGGGACCAACTTCGTGCTGCAAGGAGGCACCCAGCATAACCTGGCTGCGGTGAAGTCTCAGTACGACTTCATCAAATCGAAGGTGCCCAACGCCAAGGTGCGGGTCCATGAATTCACCGGCGAGAGCGGCGCCATTGGCGCGGCCCTGGAAGCAATTAGGGTTGCGGCCGAGCGGGACTCCGATTTCATCGGGTTGTCCGCCGCCGAGAACCTGGAGTTCACCACTACCAGGGACGAGTCGACCCGCTGCAGCTTCTGCAAGAACAAGTGTCTTCGCACTTACATCGACACAGAGACCCCCGAGGGGGACAACCGGCGCTTCATCATCGCCACGTGCGAGAAGGGCACCGTGGAAAGCATCGATGATATGAAGTTGGTCAAGGCAAAGCTTGAAGAGATCATGGACGCCAACCCCAACTTCGTCGAAAAGGCTTCGGTCAAAGCATTCCGGACGACCGACCCCCCCAAGGTCAGTACCCTGCGCAAGGTTGAGAACGAGCCGGAGCAACGCAACGGCCTCTTCGCCAAGTTCCGCAAGCAGGAAGCGAAACCGGAGTTGATATCCCAGGAGACCCGGGTCCTCCGGCGGGATATCAAGATCGGCATGCCCCGGGTGCTAAACATGTACACCCTGGCGCCGTTCTTCCAGGCCTACTTCGAGTCCCTGGGTGTCGGCGCCCAGAACATCATCTACTCCGACTACACCGATCCGGCTATGTGGTACAAGGGCTCTAGAAGGGGCTCCATCGACCAGTGTTTCCCAAGCAAGGTTGCAATCGCTCATATCCACAACCTTATCTTCGACAAGAAGGCGAAGGACAAGCCGGACGTAATTTTCTTCCCCATCACAAACAAGCTCAAGACCGAGTTGGTGAACGCCGAAGACAGCGCCGCTTGCCCCACTGTGGCAATAACTCCTGAGGTCGTTAAGGCCGCATTCACCAAAGAGGGGAACATATTCGCCGAAAACGACATGCGGTACCTGAGTCCTTCCTTGGACTTCACCGATTGGCCCATGTTCGAGTGGGAGATGTGGAACTGTTTCCAGGACGTGCTCGGCGTCACCTGGGAAGAGAACCTGGAGGCCATCAACATCGCTTATGAGGCATGGCGCGGCTACTTCGCTTCGATGCGCGCCGAATCCCGGAAAGTCATAGACCAACTGGAAGAGGAAGGGAGGCTAGGCGTTGTTATGCTGGCCCGCCCCTACCACAACGATCCCGGTCTCAACCACGAGATAATGCAGGAGATACAGAAGAAGGGCTACCCAATATTCAGCGTGGATTCGCTGCCTCAAGACGATGACATGCTGGAGCGGCTATTCGGGAAAGAAGTGGAAGCAGGCATCATTACTCACGCCATGGACATCACCGATGTGTGGAAGAACGCCTACAGCGAGAATTCCAACAAGAAGATTTGGGGCGCTAAATACGTCGCCCGCCACCCCAACTTGGTCGCCATCGACCTTTCCAGCTTCAAGTGCGGCCACGACGCGCCGAACTATAACACCATCGAAAACATCATCGAGGCGTCGAACACGCCCTACTTCACTTTCCACGACATCGATGAAAGCAAGCCCAGCGGCTCCATTAAAATCAGAGTGGAGACTATAGACTACTTCCTGCAGCGCTACCAAGAGCACCTGCAAAAGAAACTACACTCAGAAGACGAGTTGCAGCAGATGGTGGCGGCCTATAAGGCCCACTTGACCCGGGCCAACGCTAAAACTGCCGCCAAGTTGGAGTTGGCGAGCCACGTCGAGATAAGCGGCAACGATTCCAGGCCCAACGGGCACCGGAAGCTGGCCGTCGATGACCACGGTTCCAACGGTCACGACCGCGACGCTTGGGTCCCCGTTACCCTCGAACTCGGCAGTAAAGCAGCCACCCAAAACGGCAACGGCCATTCGGCCAAGGCATCGGAGCAGCCGCATCCTGTATCTCCGATTGAAGAGAGTCATGCTCCGGTGAACGGAGACGTGATGCGTCTCAACGGCTCCAACGGGAACGGAAATGCAGTTAGTGACGCAACGGACACCAGCGCTTACGACCGCATCAGAAAAGACAACACCGTCGATGATCCCGGCGAGGAAGAGTTCGGCAGCGGCTCCGCTAGTTGCGGTGTCCCCACCCGGGACTACCCTCTAAAGGCTTACGCCAACGACGGAGAGGCTATAGTTGGTTTAGAGGAGGATGAGGACATGGACGGTTCTGAGCCCCAATTTGTCCAACTAGGAAATTTTAAGCTGCCCCGTAAGAAAATGGTTGAAGACAAAACCCCGGTAGAAGCGGACTAGACCCAACTTTAAGTAGCTCGAGGGAGGATCATATGGTCAAAGTGCTGGACGAACAAGATATTGAAACCCAAGCAAAGCAATACGAGGAACAACTCCGCAAAGAGATGGGCCTTGAGGACAAGGAGGTTGAGCACTTCCAGAAACCCTACGAGTTCAACTGGCCCAAAGACGAAAAAGACACCACGACAATTCTTTGGGGCGGCTTTACTCTTGCCCACGAGGAATTGGTAAATGAGGCCATGAAGGGTTTGGGTTATAAAGTGCAGTTGCTTCCCTGCCCCGACAATGAGTCGCTAGCCGTGGGGAAGGAATACGGCAACCGAGGGCAGTGTAACCCCACCTACTACACTGTGGGAAACTTGGTCAAGCACTTGAAACAACTGAGGGAAGCAGGCGAAGAGGACATCGAGGACCGGTACGTATTCGTAACCGCCGGCGCCTGCGGGCCTTGCCGCTTCGGTATGTACGAGGCCGAGTATCGAAAAGCCTTGCGGGACTCGGGGTTCGGTAAGTTCCGGGTCCTATTGTTCAAGCAGTCGGGCGGCTTGAATCAGGACACTGGAGATTCGGCCCTAGAGCTTAACGCCAAGTTTGGCATGGCTTTGATAAAGGGCATTATGGTCGGGGACATGATCAATGACCTTGGCTATAAGATCCGTCCTTATGAAACCAATGAAGGCGAAACGGACCGAGTTATGAAGGAATCCCTCCAAATAACCGGTGACGCCCTGAGGGATGGGACATCCGTGTGGCGCGCGTTGCGGCGAGTCCGGAAGATGTATAGAGGCATCAACGTTGACTTCACCCGCATTAAGCCCAAGGTAAAAATCACCGGCGAGTTCTGGGCCCAGACCACCGAAGGTGACGGCAACTATCACATGTTCCGCTGGCTCGAGTCGGAAGGCGCTGAAGTCATGGTCGAACCAATAGGCACCTGGATCGAGTACCTCATCTGGGCGGCTAAGAAGAATGCTGAAGACCATCTGGTCATCGACAAGACTAGGAAGAGCTTCATCCGTAAAGTGAATCTGGTGCAGTTGGCGTTCCGGATGTATTACAACTTCTACCGGTGGGGGTTGGGGTTCAGAAGCGATTCTCTGCCGAATCAGCAAAAGCTGGCCGACTATGCTAAGTCATACTACGACTCCCACCTGAAAGGCGGGGAAGGCCACCTGGAAATCGGGAAGAATATCATGGCAACAAAGGACAAACACGCCCAGATGGTGATTTCCCTCAAGCCCTTCGGCTGCATGCCCAGCACCATGAGCGACGGCGTTCAAAGCAAGGTGGTGGCCGACTATAAGGACGCGATCTACTTGCCCGTCGAGACATCCGGCGACGGTGAGGTCAACGTCAAAAGCCGCACCCAGATGAAACTGTACGAAGCCAAGATAAAGGCGCGGCAAGAGTTGGCGGAGGTGCTGGAAAAGCACAACGTCACCATCGAGCAGGTACGCGAATTTGCGGCGAAGCATCCCAAGTACTGCGACCCGATGCGGATACCCCCGCACCATCACGGCATCAGCACTGCCGCTAACTTCGTGGCGACGGTGGCGCCCCACATAAAGTAGCGCCGGTCCCTCAAGGTTCGACAGGAAAAAGCACGCCCGGCCCCATTCGGCCGGGCGTGCTTTTTGCGGCTGCGGCGGTCCGTGTCATCATTGAAGCTCGTTGACAGTCCGACCCTGCCGCATTAGTCTATCCCTGTCTTGGGCACCCTTCAGACTTGGCTTGCCCCAACACCCGGCGGGACCCCAGTCCAAACCTACGGCATCGACTTCTGGAGAGTCCACCCAGAGTGAAACTGGCAGGAAAAACGGCCCTAGTTACCGGCGCGGACCCCAATGTTATGGGAGGCATCGCGGAAGGCTTGGCCGCCGAAGGGGCCAACCTAGTCTGCGTAGACATCAACTCCATCTATGCCTACAGTTGCGCTCAAACCATTTGCCGGAACGGGGGTCAAGCCATCGGGTTGGCTTGCGACGTGACTAACGAAGAGCAAGTCAGAGAAACCATCGCCCGGGCCGAAGACGCCTACGGCGGCGTCGATATTCTGGTCAACGGGGCCGCCGTTTTCAACTGGAAGGGTGTTCTGGACATGCCTGTGGAGGAGTGGCGGTACCAGACCGACGTCATCCTGACCGGGGCCTTTCTCTTCACCAAGCACGCGGCCCAGCTGATGATCGACCAGAGGCGCACGGGAAGTATCATCAACATCATTTCCACGGCGGGGCACCAAGGGGAACCCGGAAACGTCGGCTACGGCACCAGCAAGGGGGGGCTGCTCAACTTTACTCGGTCGGTGGCTATGGAGCTTTCCCGTCATGGCATTCGAGTGAACAGTCTCACCCCCACGGCCACCGACCCGCGGGAAGGCGCCGGCCGGGCCGCCCAGTGGGGTGTCGAATGGCCGGAGTTGCGCCAAGGCCGAAGAGCCAAGGGACTGCTCCAAGACGCAAGCGCCGGCACACCCCTCCAAAAGTTGCCCAGCCCGCGCCACTACGCCAGAGCCGCCGTTTTCCTGGCGTCGGACGACGCGGAGATGATCACCGCTTTCGACCTTCGCGTCGACGCCGGGGCTACTTCCCGCTACTGGCTGTGGGACCCTGCCGGCGGCCCTTCCTAACTCCCGAAGGCGGGGCAACGCCCAAGCTTAACCCGGCCGGTCCTGGATATGACTATATATTATCGCAGGAGAGGGGAGCTATGACTAAGAACATTTCGGTACTGGCAGCAACTATAGGTTCAGGACTATGGCGTAGCCCGGACGGTGGAGATAGTTGGGGCCGGGCAAGGGGCATCTGGGGGGACAGCCGGGTCTTCACCGTAGCCCTCCACCCCGACGACCCCAGCGCGGTTTTTGCCGGTACCGACGAAGGCGTCTACCGGAGCGGAAACAGGGGTAAGAGCTTCGACAAGATTGATTCCCTCATGGACTCGCTGCAAGTCTGGAAGATAACTTTCGATCCCGCCGCTCCCGACACCATGTTTGCCGGCACGAGTCCCTCCGCTCTTTTCCGCTCCCGGGACGGCGGCGGCCATTGGGAGAAACTTACCGTGGAAATGGCCGAAACCTGCCCCAACGTGCGCATTCCCCGGGTTACCGCCTTGGTGGTGGACCCGTCGGACTCCAATATCGTCTGGGCCGGCGTCGAGGTGGACGGAGTCCGGCGCAGCCTGGATGGCGGGGATACCTGGAGCAGAATCGATGGCGGCCTCAGCGATCCCGACATCCATGGCATGGCCGTCAGCCTCGCCGGTCCCAAGACGATCCTGACCGCCACACCCTGGGAAATCTTCGCCAGCACGGATACCGGCGAGAGTTGGCAGGGCCTAGGGGTAGGCGAACACTTCGAATTTCCCTACTGTAGGGACATCGCTATCAAGAAAAACGATCTCAACGTGATCTTTGTAGCCGCCGGGGACGGCCCACTGGGCAGCACCGGGAACATCCAGCGCTCCAAGGACCACGGAAAAAGCTGGGACCCCTTGTCTCTGCCCGTGGCGCCCAACACACCCATTTGGGCATTCGCTGCTCACGAAGCCGATCCCGACTTCATCATGGCTTGCAGCCACTATGGAGAGTTGTATTCCACCAGCGACGGCGGAGACCATTGGGAGAAACTAACCCGGGAGTTCACCGAAATCCGCAGCATAGCCTGGATGCCCAACTAACCCCGCGGGCAAGTTTCTTCTCGCCTGTCCGGGCATAACGCGAGCGTTGCGCCACCTCGGAAAGAAAGAGTGTGGTTGACCCGTCGCGGCGGGCCAACCACACTCCATTTGTGTCGTTGAAGACGAGCCTACCTCCGGATCGTACGGAAGAACTCCCGTATATCCTGGGCCAGCAACTCCGGCTCTTCCATGGCGGCAAAGTGGCCCCCTTTGGGTACTTCCGTCCAATGAGTAACGTTACATGACCGTTCCGCCCACTCTCGAGGGGGATGGGACTGGTCCTGAGCAAAAATAGCGACGCCGCAGGGTACCTCTATCCTCTGGCTTTGGGCCAAGTGGGACGGGTTGCGTTGGTTTTCGTAGTACAGCCGGTTCGCTGAAGCGATTCCCCCGGAAAACCAGTAGATCGCGATGTTGGTTAAGAGTTCGTCCATGGTGTAGTAGCGGCGCCGTTCCTCGGGCGCTTCATCAACCCCCCAAGTCCGCCAACGGTCCACTATCCAAGCGGCCAGCCCCGCCGGAGAGTCGTTCAACCCGTAGGAAAGAGACTGGGGCTTGGTGCTCTGAATGTGATAGTAAGCCCCTTCATCCTGCTGCCAACTGTCCCGTTCCTCCAAGTATTCCTTCTCCCGTTGGGATAGCTCGGTTGCGCCGGGGCCTAGGTATGGCCGGAACAGAGCGGCGCTAACCCCGGTCAAGTGGATGCCCACTACGCTATCCGGATGGTCCAGTCCGAGCCTGGCGGTGACTCCGGCCCCCCAGTCGCCGCCCTGGGCGCCGAACCGGGCATACCCCAAGCCCTCGGTCATGAGCTTGGCCCACAGTCCGGCGATCCCGGCCAAGTTCATGCCTCGCTCGTTGGGCCGGTCCGAGAACCCATACCCGGGCAACGACGGCACGACCACGTCGAATGAGTCCTTCGAGTCCCCGCCGTGGGATGCGGGATCCGTCAACATGGGAACGAGCTTCAACGCCTCGAAGAAGGTACCGGGCCAACCGTGAGTAATAATCAACGGCAACGGTTCCGGCCCTTCACCCTTCCGGTGCACGAAATGAATCCCCAAGCCGTCTACCGACGCCCGGAAGTGGTCGAAGGAGTTCAGTTCTTTCTCTCGGGCGCGCCAATCAAAACCGGTCCGCCAGTACTCCACCATCTCCTTTAGGTAGTCCAACTTGGCCCCGTATTCCCAGCCGGAGCCGGGGATTTGGTCGGGCCATCTGGTGCGGTCCAGCCGCCGCCGGAGGTCTTCCAGAGCGGGTTCCGGGACTTGAATTTTGAACGGCTCCACTTCCATCGTGATGTCCTTTGGCAATTTCCCTTGGCGATTTCCTTTGGTGATGTCCTCTATTTATTCCCGCTGCGGAGGGCCCGCCATATCTTCTCCGGGGTCAGGGGAGTATCTAGGTGCCGGACCCCGGCCCCGGCCAGAGCGTCCATCACGGCGTTGGTTACGGCTACGGGAGCGGCTACGGTTGGGAGTTCACCCACTCCTTTGGCGCCCAACGGATTTAAGGGCGACGGAGTCTCGACGGTGTCCAGAATCATGGCCGGGAATTCATCGGCCAAGGGCAGGGCGTAGTCCATCAAGCTACCTGTAACGGGCTGCCCTTCGGCGCCGTACACCACTCCTTCAGTCAGAGCCTGCCCGACCCCTTGAGCAATGGCCCCGTGGACCTGACCCTCAACCAGAACCGGATTGATGATGCGGCCGCAATCGTGCACCGCCGCATAATGGATGATCTTGGCCTCCCCGGTATCCGGGTCCACTTCCACGACCGCGACGTGAGCGGCAAAAGCGAAGGGAGTCCTGGGCAGAGTGTAGGCCCCATCGAACTCCAGCCCAACGCTCACCCCCGGCGGCAGTAACTCTTCATCGTAAGCGGCCTTCGCCACCTCGGAAAATCCCAATGCCGGGCCGCGGCCCGGGCGGTCGTAAACCTTTCCTTGCTCGAAGACAACCTCTTCCGCGGCGCAATCAAGCAAGTGAGCAGCGACTTGGGACAGCTTTTCCCGCGCTTGCTCCAGGGTGACGTAGAGCGCCGAAGCGCCCGCTACCGTGCCCCGGCTGGCCGCGGTGCCGTGCCCCAAGGGGTACACCGCCGTGTCGCTATGCAATACTTGCACTCCCGAAGGGTCCACGCCCAACTCCCGGCTCACCAGTTGGGCGAAGGACGTTTCCGTTCCCTGGCCGTGGGGAGACAGCCCCGTGTAAACAGTGACTCGCCCCGACGCATCCACTTCCACTTTTGCGTTTTCCGTCAAGAAATCGCCGCCACCCCCGGAAGCTTTAACCACGGTCGCTAGGCCCACCCCAAGTAACCGGCCGTCAGACCGTCTCTCCTTCGCTTTGTCCCGCCAAGCCGCATAGTCCGAGAGCTCAAGGACCCGGTCCAAGGCCCTCTGGTAATCCCCGGAGTCATAGGTGAGACCGGTTGGAGTCCGGTGAGGAAAGCCGTCGGCGGGTATGAAGTTCCGCCGTCTCACCTCCACCGGGTCCAAGCCTAGTTCCCAAGCGATGAGCTCGACGGTGCGCTCCATGCAAAAGGCCGATTCCGGGCCTCCGGCGCCGCGGTACGGCCCCGTGGGGGGCTTGTTGGTCAAAGCGCTCAGGACCTCGACCTCCATGACCGGCGTCTTATAAGGCCCGGTGATTCGCTGCCCGGCCAAAAGCGGTACCGCGGCGGTGGATGACAAGAAGTAGGCGCCCAGGTCAGCGATGATCCGCACCTTCATGGCCAGAATCACGCCGTCTTCCTTCACCGCCGCTTCCACTTCAACGTTATGGCCCCTGGCGTGAAATGCCAGCATATTCTCTTGCCGGTCCTCCACCCACTTGACGGGGCGGCCCAAACTGAGGGCCAAGTAAGGTACCAGGACCTCCTCGGGAAAGACGCACCCCTTGGCGCCGAACCCGCCTCCCACGTCGGGCGCAATGACGCGCACGCCGGATTCGGTCCGCCCCAGCTGCGCGGCCAGAAGGCGCCACACCTGTTGCGGCTCTTGAGTGGAGTCCCACACGGTCAGCACATCGTCTTGCGATTGATAATGGGCCGCTACGCCTCTGGTCTCCAGGGGCGCCGGAGCCAGACGCTGCACCTCGAAGTTCTGCTTGAGCACTCTATCAGCCTCGGCGAAAGCCCCCTCGATATCCCCGCCTCGCCGGAAGATACGCATTCCGAGGTTGGTATTCAATTCTTCGTGAATCGGGGCCGCGTCATCTTTCAGAGCTTCCGAAGGGTCCAAAACCGGGGTCAAGGGTTCATACTCCACCTTGACCAAGTCGGCGGCGTCCCGGGCCTGCTCCGGGTTTTCGGCCACTACCACCGCTACGGCTTGACCCACATAGCGCACCCGGTCCTTGGCCAACACCGGCTGCCCAACTTCATTGATCGCCAGGATCGAGGGATCGGACCAAGGAAGCCTGGTCGGGACGTCGTCAAGAACACCGGCTATATCCTCTCCGGTTAACACCGCCGCGACGCCCGGCGAGGTTAGAGCCTCGGAGTCGTCCACGGTACCGACCAGCGCATGGGCGTGAGGGCTGCGTATGACGACGGCGTGCAGCATACCGGGCAACTTAATGTCGTCCACAAAGGAACCGGCGCCTATCAACAGCCGATGGTCCTCGAACCGCTTGGATACCGGCGCTTGCGAAGTCACTCCGCTCCTCCCGTGTAGGCGCCGGTACCTCCGGTGATGATGGTCCGGCGTAACTGGCATTATAGCAGGCCCATTAGCCCCGGTTGCCGGCAAATCGATTCCGAAGGGCAATATCGTTCTTTATCTCCTGGGGTACCCTCGGCCAAGGCCTATTCATTCTCGTAGGGGCCGGTTTCAAACCGGCCCCTACGTTTTGGTGTGGTTCCTTGGGAGAGCACCGTTTTCATCTCTCGCGGCGCCAGTCTCAATCGACATGGGGGTTGCTGTGTAAATACGCCTCGGAACGCCTGTGTAGACAATAGCGGCCGGCGCCATTGTCATACCCTTGTCCAGCCCGCCTCGGCGGGCCGCAGCGATTCAGAGGAGGGGGACTACGAGGAATCTAAGATGCCTAGCGGGCGAGGCGATACTGGGGCCGGGGCTTTGGACTCCCCCCGGCCAAGCGGGATGTCAGTCATAAAGGACGGGTAGTGTCTCAGTTTGGAGTGATTAGGCTTAGCGGGATTCGGAGTGTTATAGTATGAGCCGTTCCCGGTCCTTTATGCCGGCTGTCTTTCGGCGCAGCGTTCTTCAATGTTTTTCTCAGGGAGGACTCTCAAATGAGCACAGGCGGGGACCCGGCGGTTTCGTTGGATACCTTCAAGCAAATGGCCGAGCAGGCCGGTTTAGGCTTGAGCCAACAGGAAGTCGAGGAGCTCAAGCCCCTTTACGACCTGCACTACGAATATGTTAAGCAGCTCCATTCCCTGGACCTCCAGTCTGAGGAGATCGCCATGGCTTTCCACCCCGACTGGCCGTCCTGAATTATCGCCAACTTCCTGGGTAGTAGCGCCTCCCCATCTCAACCAGCTCGAGTATATTCGTGAGGTCGGGTTATGTCTGACACTGACGTCAAGCTACATTTCTTAACGATAAAGGAGGCGGCCGGGTTAATCAGCCGCCGGGAACTGTCTCCGGTGGAATTGGTCCGGGCCTGCTTGGAGCGAATAGCTGATACCGACGGCCGGTTGCACTCATTTATTACCTTGCTGCGGGAAGAGGCGCTGGAGCAAGCCAGGACCGCCGAAGCCGAAATTCTGCGGGGCGGGTACAAAGGCCCCCTCCACGGCATACCCATCGCCCTAAAAGATCTTTACGACACAGCCGGGGTGCGGACCACCTCGGGGTCCAAAGTCGACTTGGACCGTGTGCCCAAGGAAGACGCCACGACCACCGCCAGGCTGAAGGCGGCGGGATCGGTGCTAATGGGCAAATTGGCCATGCACGAATTCGCGCTGGGCGGCCCGGATTTCACCACTCCCTTCGAGCCCGCCCGCAACCCGTGGAACTTGGACCACGTCACCGGGGGTTCCAGCAGCGGTTCCGGGTCTGCCGTCGCCTCGGGCCAGTGCTTGGGCGCATTGGGTTCCTGCACCGGCGGCTCCATCCGGGGTCCGTCATCCTGGTGCGGCATCGTGGGAATCAAAGCAACCTACGGCCGGGTGAGCCGGGCCGGTGTCGTGACCCTAAGTTGGTCCCAGGATCACTGCGGCCCTATGACTTGGACCGTTGAAGACACCGCCTATATGCTCCAAGCCATAGCGGGCTACGATGCCAAAGACCCTACGACCAGTGCCGCTCCGGTGCCGGACTACTCTCGCTCTTTGCGGGAAGACGTGAAAGGCCTTACTTTCGGTGTTCCCCGGCACTTCTTCTTCGATCCCCACCCCAACGTGAGTGCGGAGGTAGTAGCGACGGTGAAGAAGGGGTTGCATGCTCTCGAGGAGCTGGGCGCCAATCTGGAAGAAGTGAACATACCCAGCCTGGAATACGTGAGGGCCGCCAACTCCGTGATCATGCTGAGCGAGGCCTATGCCTTCCACGAGCGCAACCTGAAAGAAAGGCCCCAGGACTTCGGGGAGTTGGTACGGGCCAGGTTCCGCATAGGCGGCTTGCTAAGCGCCGGCGACTACGTTCAGGCCCAGCGTTGCCGCCAGCGGATCAAGCGGGAGTTCGCCGACGCGCTCCGGCGGGTGGACCTGCTGGTAACCCCCACCATGACTCAGCCCGCCGCCGCCTTCGAGGGGTATGACCCCACCAGCACCGTTCGCGGGCCCAGCTTTACCGCGCCCTTCAACGTCACCGGACTGCCGGCTATCTCCGTTCCTTGCGGCTTCACCGGCGGCGGGCTTCCCGTGGGTATGCAAATAGCGGGGAAGCCCTTCGACGAGCCCACGGTGCTGCGGGCCGCCTACAGCTACCAGCAACACGCCCGTTGGTTCGAGCGCCGGCCGCCTATTTAGGGCGGAGGCCCGGGACCGCCCTATGTTACTGGTCTGCTAAGGCGTCTCGGTAGACCCTGTAAGCCCTTTCGCTAAAGCAAACGAAGGTCACTTTTTCCACCGACTCGTTGGTCCGCAGGAAATTCTTGGTTTCCGCCACGGCAATAGCGGTTGCTCGCTCCAAGGGAAATCCGTAGGCCCCGGCGCTGATGGCGGGGAAAGCAATCGTGCGAATCCGGTAAGGCGCCGCCAAGGAGAAGCAACTCCGGTAGCACTGGGCCAGCAGTCCGTCTTCGCCGCGGCCCCCGCCTTGCCATACCGGCCCGACCGTGTGTACCACGTACCTGGCGGGCAAGTCATACCCGTTGGTAATTTTGGCCTCTCCGGTGACGCAGCCTCCCAGACCTCGGCACTCCTCCAGAAGCCGGGGCCCCGCCGCCCGGTGGATTGCGCCGTCAACACCGCCGCCGCCCAACAGGGAGTTATTGGCGGCGTTGACGATGGCATCGACCTGGAGATGCGTTATGTCGCCTTGTGTTGGCAACCAGCAAAAATGGGACACCTTGGGACCCGAGAGATCAGGGACCTGATTGAGGTCTAGCCAGCTCCCTTAGGGTCCTGTTGTGCCGTCTTCGCCGTTGGATTGTCTGGGCTTGCACCTCCTTCCTCCGTCGTAGAATCTCCTCTCTTCTGCCCCGTAGCACATCCGAAGGTGTCACGTTGCCCAGGGCCTTGTGGTAGCGCCGGTAATTGTAGTAGCTGACGAAGGCCACGATGGCCGCCTCCAGGTCGGAAGGCATCTCGTACGGCAGTTGGTTCACGTCACGCTTGAGGGTCTGGTGGTATCGCTCCAGCTTGCCGTTGGTCTGAGGGTGGAAGGGTGTTGCCAGTATGTGCTTGATTCCCACCATGCCCAGGTAGTCCCTGAAAGCCCGGGATACATAGCCGGGGCCGTTGTCGCTCAGCAGCCTGGTCCGGTCTTCTATCGGCACCTGGTCCATGCCAGTCCTGTCCACGGCCTCCTGGACCACTTCTATGAAGGAGTCGGAGGTCATGTCTCTCTGAAGCTTGTGGGCCAGAATGAACCGGGAGTAGTCGTCCATGACGGTGACCATGTAGTAGTAGCCCCAGCCCACCACCCTGAAGTAGGAGGCATCGGTGGCCCACATCTGGTGGGGGCCGGTGGTCTTGCGATGGTACTCCTTACCCGCAGCCAGCCGCATCTCAGGCCTCTTCACCAGCCCCTCCCTGCGCAGGATGCGGTAGACCGTAGACTCTGATACGGAGAAACCCATGTTGTCGGTGGTCCATGCGGCCAACTGCCGGCAGCTCAGGTCTGGCATATCCCTGGCTGCCGACAGAACGGAGTCGATCTCCTGGGAAGTCAGCTTGTTCCATGGGGGATTGCCGCCTCCCACGTCGTCCTCAAGTCCTTGCTGCTCCTTCCGCCTCAGCCACCGGTAGTAGGTGCTCCTGGGGACTCCCAGCTCACCCAGGGTCCTGCGTTTAGGGAGGCTGGAGGAAGCCACCTTGTCCAGCACCTCCGCCTTCTCTGCGCCACTCATCCGCCGATACCGCCGGCGCCCTGAGGCATGGGTATGGCCGTTTTTTTGAGACGATAGACCTCGAGGGACAGATCGGCGACCAGCTGCTTCAGCTCTCCGTTCTCTCGCTTTAGCAGATGGACCTCGTCCCGGGTGGCGTCTCGCACGCTGTCGCGGGTAAGCCTCTCCTTCCCCGCCTCCATGAACTTCTTGGTCCAGGAGTAGTAGGAGTGAGGCTTGATGCCCTCCCGCCGACACAGGTCACTCACGGTGGCCTCGCGGCGGAAGCCCTCCAGCACTATACGAATCTTCTCTTCCGGGGTGTACTTGCGCCTAGTAGCGGCCTTAACAGTTCTGACGAAGGACCTGGCCGCCTCTGTGCGTTCATCGGCGGCGGTTGCTTTACCTGTTTCTGTCTGGGACATATCAACTCCTCTATCTGAAGTACCCTACCTCATACAGGGAGCTGACCTCAAATCCCTCGGGTTTTTCTACCCCCTCTGTTGTCCCATTATCGCTGACGACCTACAGTCGCCTTGGATTACTTCTACCCGGTCCAGCACTTATGCCGACGCTCCCTGTAATCCACCGGTGGCGCTCGGTTCAGGTGATTGTGGTCAACCGTTGAGGACCTGGAAATGGGCCTCGGTAGGAGCGCAAGCAAGGCCGTTGATAGGTACCATGTCTTGCGGGCAAGCGGAAAAGGCTACAAAGCAGTCCATCTCGGCCCGGAACAGCACGTAATCGTTCGGTCTGGACAATGGCGGCTCGAAGGAAAGCCTCGCTTGGGGCCCTACCGGAATGTTCATGAACAGGTTCAATGGGCAGGGCGTTTCGGGAGGGGTCAGCCCGAACTCCGATAGCGCCGCAGCGAGGTTATCGGTGCAGTTATCGTGGAAGTCCGCGCAGCCCAAGAGTCGATACCGGTAACGGTCGCAGGCGGCCAACAACGTGTCGTGAATACCCGGAGTGGTGTCTTCCAGGATAGTCAGGATGGGGCGCCGCTGGTTGGTAACCAAGCTGTCGCCGGCCTCCGGGATGATCTTCCCGATGGCCGTCCTGGTATGTTCCATTGACATGAATTCCGTTGCGGAGTGACGGCTGAAGGCCCAAGTGTCCACCACCTGCTGGCCGTGGGTGTTTATCACCTTGACTTGCTGGCCGGCATTGACGGCGGCAGCCTTTCCTTTTCGAGCCGGGACGGTCACCAAACTTGTATCCGCCATGCTTATCAGCCTCCGGCTTTTTGCCGCGGGTGGCGTTTCAGGAAGTCGTCGGCGATCTCGTCGAAGGTGCAAAACCGCACCCCGGGGTGAGTCCGAATGTAGCCCGCCAGCCGCTCCAACATGAGCAGCACTTGGGGCCGGCCGCTAACGTCGGGGTGGATGGTAATTGGAAACACGGCCTCATCGTGCTCTCGATAGACGTAGTCGAACTGGTCCCGCCATATCTCCTCGATGTCCCTGGGATTCACGAACCCGTGACTGTTGGGGGACTTCTTGATGAACATCATCGGCGGGAGGTCGTCCAAGTACCAACTGGCCGGGATTTCAACGAGGTCCGTCTCCTCGCCCCGGACCAAGGCGTGCATCCAGTGGTCCGCCGGCTGGGAGTAGTCGATCTTGGTCCACTTGTCCCCGACGCGGACGTAGTAACACTCGAAATCCTTGTGCATCAAGCTGTGGTCGTACTTAACGCCGTGCTTCAACAACAACTCGTTGGTGACGTGGCTGAACTCCCACCACGGCGCCACGTACCCCGTCGGCCTTTTCCCGGCCATCTCAGTGAGCAGATCGATGCAGCGGGTCAGGACGGCTTCTTCTTGGACCGGGGTCATCGAGATGGGGTTCTCATGAGAGTAACCGTGCAAACCCACTTCATGGCCGCCGTCGACGATCATTTTGGTTTGCTCGGGGAAAGTCTCCACGGAGTGGCCGGGAATGAACCAGGTTGTTTTGATCTCCAGCTTATCGAACAGCTTCAGCAACCGGGGGGTGCCAATCTCACCGGCGAACAGCCCCCTGGATATATCGTCGGGAGAGTCCTCGCCTCCGTAGGACCCGAGCCAACCCCCGACGGCATCTAGATCGACGCCGAAGGCGCAGAGTATGTGTTTTCCGGCCATGAAGATTTCCTCCTTCAAGAGGCGCTGACTCCGAGTTCCGAGTAGCTGCCCGATGGGGTTCTAGGACCGGCTTTTCGCGTCATAGCGCGCCGGTGAGGGCGAGTGTAGCAGCGCCGCCATGCCAATGTCCAACCGGTTTGGCTTGCAAGACTAGGGCGGTCTGATCGACCGGGCCGCGGAAAGCCTGATGGAGGCCGCGCTCCGGTTCGTTCTTAGCAACGATGAGTTCGGCACAGCCATGATAGGCTGCTCCAGCATTGAGCAACTGGAACAGCTAGTGAAGTGGCCGTCGAAAAGTGCCTTGCCTGTCTGGGCCCTTGACCGCGTATCCCAGGCCCCGACTCAATCAGGCCGAGAATTGCCATGATAATGGGCGATTCTCATCCCCATACTCGGCCCGCCGCGGAGGGCCGTAGCAATTCCCTAGGGAGTCTCCGACAGCCCGATGGCCTGAATCCCCGCCCTGGCCGCGTCTTCGTCCTCTTGAGCGGTCCCGCCGCTGCCCCCGACGGCCCCAACCAACTCGCCGTCCCGGTAGACCGGCAGCGCCCCTTGGCCCGGAATCATGTGTCCGCCCTCCATGGCCATCAACCCGCGAAATACCGGGGCCTGGGCCCTCTCCGTCAAGTCGGCGCTGGACTGGCCAAAGCAAGACGCCGCTACCGCCTTGGCCCGGGATATGGGTGGTGTCCGCCAAGACGCGCCGTCGGTGCGGAACATAGTTATCAAGTCGCCCCGGGGGTCCACCACCGATACGCTCATCCGGGCCCCCATTTCCAGCACCTTAGCTTTTGCCGCCGCCAGGATTTGTTCAGCCTCCGCCAATGTCAATGACGCCATTGCGCTCCCTCCAATATACGTTTGCGAGAGTATATTCTAAGGGAGAACCGGAGCGTTGGAAACGGCCGGTTGGCAGGGCGCGGCTCCGGCTGTCCTTCATCTTTGCGGGCGTCGCCGGC
Organism: Dehalococcoidia bacterium; assembly: GCA_965197665.1. GTDB lineage: Bacteria > Chloroflexota > Dehalococcoidia > Lucifugimonadales > UBA3495 > CBDANO01. The sequence goes on along the minus strand of CBDANO010000004.1, from coordinate 275,615 downwards.
GTCAAGCCTCAGCGGACAGGCGTCTATGGAACTCCCAAAACTGATCCCAGAGGAGTTGGTGCTATCCGGCGCCGGTAAATACTTCGGTGCCCGGGTAGAATGAGTACCAACCGAACCAGTAGGCGGTGCGGCTGGGCAGCCGGAGGAGCCGCGTCGAAGGATCATCCACCCGAGCCAGCGCATCCTCTTCCAAATTCCAGCCTTGCCCTTCATTGTCAATCAAGACAATGCTACCGTCTTCCCCTTGGCCCTGCTGAATCTCCACGAATGAGACGCCGCTCCGCTGGTACGCCCGGGAACCCCCGCCGTCTCCGGGAGTGACCACCACCAGTTCCCCGCCTCCCAAAGAATCGTTGATCAAAGGCGCCTGCTGGAGAATGCTTTGAGGATAGGCCCTAGGCTGGCCGTTGAAAGTAATTCCGAGCACCTGGGACTTGACCGGCAGCGCTTGGTTCCTGCCGGGGACCGGGAACATCGTGTCTGCCTGGAGACGATAAGCGTAGTAGGTGGACTGCCGGTCGGACTCAGGAAGGTACCTTTCCGCCGGATAAACCCCGGTCTCCACGTCCAATACCGAGGTTTCCGGGTGGGCCGCCAACCATTCGGCCCAGGTAGTCAAGACAACGGGCAGCAGTTCCAGGGTCATCCCACTGTGGGCCAGTTCCCCTAATACCGGCTCACCCAAGAATTGATGCCAAAGGGTGTTGGTGTTCCGGTCGTACATCAGCTTGTTGCTGCGGTAGAGAAAGCCGGATGTGCCAAACTGGACCACCTCACCGTCTATTTCTGTGGAATACACGATTCCAGAACCGCAAAGGGTTCAATATGCTAAGGCGAAGTGCACTCCGCCTACCACGTCATTAGCCATCTCATGGGGATTGAGGATTCGAAGGGGATAGGCCCGGGACTCGCCGTTGAACGACACTCCGAACACCCGGTCTGACGGCTCGAGGTAGGCGGCATCGGCGGCGGCTACGACGGGCGGGGTGATTAGATCGGGTATGCCGTCTTTCTTGACGCCGCCCCACACAACTTCTTCCAAGCGAATCCGGGTGTCCACGCCGTCGAAGAAGAAGGCTTTGAAATTGCCGTCGATAAACGAGTACAGCCGTCCCTTCCAACCGGCGAATCCATCGGGCGGTTGAATTTCCGGATGGTTGCCCAGCCACTCAATCCACCAAGCCCAATTAGTCCGCTCCGGGGGGACGACCGGAGAGTCTTCTCCCTCCAGCAGTTGGTTGATGAAGCTAATCATGGTGAGCTTGGACTGGGGATACTGCTGAAATCGTAGAAATTCCAGGAGCACCGGGATAAAAGCCTTGTTGCCGCTGGCGGCCATCTTCTGGGCCGCCTCGTCCAGCCGCCCGTCTAGGGTTGCCAGCATCAGCGCGGTAGGATCGTCGGGCAGGGGGTCGGCGACGATGGTCGCCAAGTCCACGCCGGTCTCAGCCGTGGGTTGAGACGTCGGCGCAAGTGTGGGCGCCGGCGTAGGCGGGACCGGCGTGGCGGTAGCCGGTTGAAACTCCTTGGCGGCGGTGGCCGGCGGTGAAGTAGCGGTGGGGCTGGAAGTGGGAGCCGGGGTCGGCGACCCTTCCGGCAAGGGTATGGCAGTCGCCGCCGGCGCTCCACCGCAAGCGGCCAGCAGCGCCAGCGATGCTATTCCCAACATCCACCGGAGCTTGCCTTGAAACCGCTTGCGTCTAAGACCGATCATCTACACCTACCGGCGACGGACTTTTGCACCTGAGCTATCTTCCCAAGAAACCTGGCTAGCTCTGCGGGCTGGGAATCAGGCCGGTCTGACTCTGGCCCGTATGAAGTCAACCATGGTACCGGTGAAGGCGCCCACCGGAAAAACACCGTCAACTCCCAGTTCACGTAAGGGTTCTACGTCCTCATCGGGAATGGTGCCGCCCACTACTAGAAGTACGTCATCCAGTATGCCCCTGGATTCCAAGGCTTGAGCAAGGCGCGTAATCAAGCGTAGGTGGGCCCCGGAAAGGAGACTGATCCCCACCACGTCCACGTCCTCTTGCAAGGCCGCTTGGGCGACTTGGTCCGGGGTCACCCGCATTCCCAGGTACACGACCTCCATGCCGGCGTCTCGCAGGGACCGGGCCACCACCTTTACGCCTCGGTCATGCCCGTCCAGACCCAGCTTGGCCAAGAGGACTTTAATGTTTGGGTTACTTGGCTGAGACGCCACGCGGGGTCCCCGGATACGCCGAAGCTTTCAATAACGACGGCATTGGAATAAGACATAAGATCGATTCGTCGGCTAACTGAAAGGCGCGTTGGCCCGCGGGCAAGACGCCAAGCTGCTCCGCTATGTCGAGGGGCAAGAGGCTACAAGCAACGCCGGTGTCTACTATCGCATCTACTCCGACAAAACCGCCGTTACCTACTTGGATTCCTACGCTGAACGCCCCCATAGTGACTCTCTGCCGCGGCCTGCCACGGTCCGGTATGTGTAAGCAGCAACCAGACAGGACCGGCTAAAACACCCCCGGGTCCACGTACTCGCCGTAAACGTCCCGCAGCGCCCCCATGATCTCTCCTTCAGTGGCGCACGCCTCCACCGCTTCCAAAACTGGCGGCATGAGATTTTCGTCCCGCTCAGCCGTTTTGGTCAACTCATGCAAAGCGGCGGCAACTTGGCTGCTGCTGCGGGTCGCTTTCGCTTGGGCCAGCCTGCCCTTTTGCCACTCCTCTTCCTCCGGGTCGAACTGGAACAACTCCAACCGTTGTTTGGATTCGGACTGGTATTGATTGAGTCCCACTATGACTTGGTCGTTGCTCTCTATCCTTTGCTGATACTCGTAAGAGACCCGGGCGATTTCTTGCTCGATGTAGCCGCTTTCAATGGCCTGAAGCATTCCCCGGCGCAGGGACCCCCCGCCCATGTCACTGATTTGGCTTATGTAGTGCCAAGCGTTTTCCTCCATGGCCCCGGTGAGAGACTCCAGGAACATCGAACCGCCAAGGGGGTCGGCCGTGCCGGCGACGCCGGACTCGTTAGCAATGATAAGCTGGGTCGCCAGAGAAGTCCGCATGGCTTCCTCTGAAGGTATGTCATAGGCTTCGTCGTAGCCGCTCACGTGGAGGGACTGGGTGCCGCCCATTACCGCCGCCAAGGCCTGAAGCGCGCCTCGAATGACGTTGTTCTGGGGGTCCTGACGCATCAACGTCGAGCCCAGGGTCTGGGTATGGAAGCGCAACCGCATGGACTCCTCTCTGGCGGCGCCGTACTTCTCCTTCATAATCCGGGCCCACATACGCCGGGCCGCGCGAAACTTCGCTATCTCCTCGAAGAAGTCCATGTGGCAGCCAAAGAAAAATGACAAGCGGGGCGAAAAGCTGTCCACCGACAGGTCCCGCTCCATCACCGACTCCACGTAAGCCATTCCTTGGGCTAGGGTGAAAGCCAATTCCTGCACCGCGTCGGAGCCCGACTCCCTGATGTGGTAGCCGGAAATGGACACCGGGTACCAATTGGGGACGTGGCGGGTACAGAATTCTATGATGTCGGTGGTCAGCTTGAGAGACGGACCGGGCGCCAAGGCAAAAGTCTTCTGACCGTGGAACTCCTTCAACGAGTCGTTCTGAGCGGTGCCGCGCAGGGCCGGCCAGCCGATGCCTCGTTTTCGGGCGTTGGCTAGGAACATGCTGAAGATAACAATGGCAGGATGGTTGATAGTGAGCGACACGCTCACTTGGTCCAGAGCGATGTCTTGGTACAGCTCCGCCACGTCGCTTACCGTGTCGATGGCGACGCCTAAGCGGCCCACCTCTCCCTCGGCCAATTCGTGGTCCGAGTCGTAGCCGGTCAACGTTGGATGATCGAAATCGGTGCTCAACCCCGTTTGGCCGTGGGCCAGCAAGTACCGGTACCGCTGGTTGGTGGCCTTGGCGGTGCCGAAGCCGGCAATTTGGCGGCGGGTCCACAACCGGCCACGGTACATGGTGGGATAAGCTCCCCGGGTGAAAGGGTAGGTGCCGGGCTTGCCCAAGTCCCGGTCGAAGTCCAATCCTTCAACGTCTTCCTCGGTATAAAGCTCCTTGACCTCGAGGCCCGAGACGGTGCGGCACTTGGCCGCGTTACTCCCAGAGGTTTTTGAAGTTTTAGAGCTATTAGTCATGGACTCACCCGCAGGTACTTGTCTATGCTCCGTTCCGCGGTCAGGGCCAAGTAGATGTCGCCGTGGGCGTCCACCCACGAGCCGTGACCGGCCCGGGAAGGCCACCGGGCCAAGACGTTCCCCTCTTGGCCCAAGACGCTCACTTGCGGAGGCTTGCCGTTTTCGGGCCGCTCGCTGATGTAGAAGACCCCGTCACGGTCCTGGGAGATGTCCAATGGGCGCTGCATGTCGGTCCACATCTCAACGAACTCGCCTTGGGCGGTAAACACTTGGATGCGGCTATTCTCCCGGTCGCAAAGGTAGACCCTGCCGTCTTGTCCCACGATCAGACTGTGAGGCAGATGGAACTGGTTCGCCCCTCCTTTGCCGGGCTCGCCCCACGAGGACATAAGGACGCCGTCCTTGGAAAACCGGTGCACCCTGGCGTTGCGGTAGCCGTCGGAGACGTACAGGTCGCCGGAAGGGGAAGGTACCAACTCGGTCAAGTAGTTGAAGGGACCCGCCGACCGGGGGGCGACTTCTCCGGCAACTTCGCAACCGGTGTCGGAGTACACGCCGTGGGTACCAATGATTTGCAGGGGTTTGCCGTCCAAGGTGTACTTCATAGCCACCGAGCCTTCCCGGTCGGTGAGGTAGACGACGTCATCCGCTATGAACAATCCGTGGGGGTTTACGAAGTTGCCGTTGCCCCAAGAGCTCAGAAAGGCGCCGTCCCGGTCGAACACCAGCACGGGAGGGTCTTTGCGCTGGAAAGCGTACACCCGGTCCTGGGAGTCGGTAGCCACGGCGCTCATTACCCCGAACTCTTGGTCCGGCGGCAGCTTGGCCCAGTCCTGCTCCAGCCGATAGCTATATTTGCCGCTGCCAACAGTAGTCATGCCGGTTACACCTCTTAGGCCCGCGGATTAGTTTGACGGATTACCTTTTCCCTAGCTGCCGCCCCACCCCGGTAAAGAAAGAGTGTGGTTGGCCCGCCGCGGCAGGCCAACCACACTCTCATTTCTCTCGTTGAAGACGGGTCATATCAGACGAAGACGTTGTTGTGCCGCAAGTCCAATCCGCAGCCTGCAAAACTTGCACATCAAGTCAACTAACGGTTCAGCAGGTTCTGCACCGTCTTGATGACCCGAGCTTCGTTGGGAACGTAAACATTCTCTAGGGGCCGGCTATATGGCACCGGCGTATGCGGCGCCGTTACTCGTGAGGGCGGCGCGTCCAGATAGTCGAAGGCTTCCTCAGCCACTCTGCCGCAAATATCGGAAGCAATGCTGCAAATAGGGGTATCTTCATCGACCACCACCAAGCGGTGGGTGCGCCGGACCGAATCGATAACGTGGTCATAGTCTATGGGCGAAACACTAAGCAAGTCCACGACTTCGGCGTCGATGCCCGACTTGGCCAACTCTTCCGCGGCGGCGGTGCACACCCAGGTCATGCGGGAGATACCCACCAAGGTTACGTCAGACCCTTCTCGCACCGTCCGGGCTTTGCCTAGGGGCAATTCGTACGGCTCCTCTGGCACCGGGCCGGTGTTGCCGTACAACCCTTTGTGCTCGAAGTACACCACCGGATCGTCATCCCTGATGGCGGCGACAAGCAGGCCCTTGGCGGTGTAGGGGTCCGAGGGCACCACGCCTTTGAGCCCGGGTATGTGGCTGAAAATGGAGTAGTAGGACTCGGAGTGCTGGGCGGCGCTGCCGAAACCGGCCCCGATACGGGTCAACAAAGTGAACGGCACCTTGACTTGGCCGCCAAACATATACCTCATCTTCGCGGCGTTGTTGATGAGTTGGTCCATGCACACGCCGATGAAGTCCACGAACATCAACTCGGCAATGGTCCGCATTCCGGTGGAGGCCGCGCCGATGGCGGCACCCACGAACGCCGCTTCGGTAAGGGGAGTGTCCAGCACCCTTTGATTGCCGAACTGTTGTATCAAGCCCACCGTGGTCCGGAAGGGCCCACCCCAGGCGTCCACGATGCCCAAGTGTTCCCGGCCCGCGCCGCCGGCGATTTCCTCGCCCATGATGATTACTGTTTCGTCCCGTTCCATTTCCTGGCGCAGGGCTTCGTTGATTGCTTCCCGGTACTGAATTTCCCTGGCCGCGGAGGTTGTCATCTCGGCGTGTGCTGTCGTCATTCTCGTCTCCTCGGGACCAAATACCCGGGGCCGAATCGAGGAAGATGGGCGCTTCCGGCCTGCGAGGGTTGCGCGGTAGGCCGTAGGCAGACCCGTCACACTTCCATGTTGGCGCCCCGCTTTAGCTGTTCGACCGGGTAGTTGACGTAAACGTCGTCATATAGCTCTATCGACTCGGGCAACGGGCTTTCGTCGGCGAACTTTACAGCTTCCTCCATCAAGCTCTCCGTCTCCCGGTCAATCCGATCAAGCTCTTCCTCGGTGATTTCGCCCTGGGGTACCACGGTTTCCCGGAAAAGCTTTATCGGGTCCCTGCTCCTCCAGTACGCCTCCTCCTCTTTGGTCCGGTAAGACAGGGGATTATCGAAGACGGTATGACCGTAGTAGCGATAGGTAAGGCACTCGAGAAGGGTTGGACCTTCGCCGGCCCGGGCCCTGGCCACCGCTTGGCCCGCCGCGTCGTAGACCGCGAACACGTCCATGCCGTCGACGTGAAATCCGGGCATGTTATACCCGGCGGCCCGGTCGGCCACGTGGGTGACGGAGAGGGCGTACTCCACCGGAGTAGACTCGGCGTACTGGTTGTTCTCGCAGCAAAAGATCACCGGCAGCTTCCACACCGAGGCCAAGTTCATGCACTCGTGCAGGACGCCCTGATTGGCCCCGCCGTCGCCAAAGAAGGCCACCGCCACCCGGCCTAGGCCCTTGAGCTTGGACGTAAGGGCGGCCCCCACCGCCAACGGGACGCTGGCGGCTACGATTCCGTTGGTGCCCAGCATTCCCTTGCTCATGTCGGCTATGTGCATCGAGCCGCCCTTGCCCTTGTTGGGGCCGGTGGAGCGGCCGAAAAGCTCGGCCATCATCAGCTTCGGCTCAACCCCCTTGGCGATACAGTGGCCGTGGCCCCGGTGAGTGCTGCCGATGTAATCATCGTCGCTCAGATGAGCGCACACCCCGGTGGGCACCGCCTCTTGGCCCGCGGAAGAATGGACCGAGGCGGACATCCGGCGCTGCCCGGTCTCGGGAACGCCTCTCTCTTCAAAGTTGCGGATGGTTACCATGGTAGTGTAGAGCTTGATCAAGGTATCCCGGTCGACATCCATAGCACACCTCTAGCCGGGCGTGTGGTCTATACCCCGGAAAAGTAGCCCCATAGTAGCATGGCCGGAAGCTATGTCAACCCGAATAGAGGTCTTGGGTGCGCCCCGGATTTTCACGCCGGCGTCCAAGGCAAAACGGCGCAAGAGACCGCTTATAATCAACCCGGCGTGCCGGTTTGCCGGGCTGGAAAAGGGATTGCCAACGCAACAGCGTCGTGTTGTATGGCCCGGCTTCGACCGAAGAATAGGGGGTGACGCGCCGGCCCGTCGAGGGCGATTCCCGACGCGGCCGAAACGAACCGGCGCAACCGTCCCGTAGTGGTAATTGAACGTGTAGGGGCGGGTTTGAAACCCGCCCCTACGGCGCCAGGTTGTACCAATTTGCCGCGGACCATCTCGGTTGCCTTCAGACTTTCCCCCTCACCCTAACCTTCTCCCCGGGAAGAAGGGACTTTTGAAACACCCATAAAGGGACATCAAGGTATCTCCTTAAGGGACACCCGGATATCTCCGCAGGACAACCCGCACCGGCTCTCCCACCGAGGCTTCCAGGAGAGCGGCGGCGTTACCGTTTGGCACAGCGATCTCCAGAAAACCCTGGCTTCCCACCAGCGCCACCGGACCGGCGGCGGGCGTCCGGCCAGGCTGGTCATCAGGTCCATTATGGTCAGTGGATGACGGGCCGGGCTGATTATACGTGCGGCTTAGACCGATAATGCTCCCAGCTTTTATCTCTACTTCCAGCTTTCCATCCCCCGGCAGGGCATCTTCAGGAATGTTGGTGACCAAGTTCCCGAAGCGGTCTACGTGGATAACTTCACCAAGAATACAGTCGCCTACGAAGGTAGGCTGCGGCTGGGGCAACCAGACCAAGTCCCGGGCCGGTCCGCCCAGGTCTTCGGCAGGAACGCCCAATGAGAGATGGGCCGCCGCGGGAGCGAAGACGTCCCGTCCGTGGAAAGTGTTGCTTACCGGGTGCAGCCAATACTCCGGGTTGTTCAGGTTGTAGGCTTCGATGACCGGCGGGACGGCAATCCGCTGCCTTTGCCCAGGGGGGTTCTCCAAGTAATCAGCCACGACGCAGCTTAGGACTCCGTTATCCGGGGCTAGATATTTGCCCCGGGGAGTGACCAGCAACAGCGCCGCCCGGGTAGTGCCGACTCCGGGGTCTACAACCACCGTATAAATGGTTCCGGCAGGGAAAAACCCGTGGCTCGTGCCCAGGAGGAAGGCGCCGTGACTTACGTTCTGAGCTTGGACTTGATGGGTAAGGTCTACGACGGTAGCTTTGGGGTTGATGCTGAGGATCACCCCTTTCATTACGCCAACGAAAGGGTCGGACAGCCCAAAGTCGGTGGCCAATACTATGGGTGGGTTCACTGAGTCCCTATCGCCGGTAAGGGCCTGCGCCGGCCCGCCGTGATCCCAAGATGGTTCATACCAAAGCGGCGGGGCCGCCTAGGTCAATCGCACGCTGATTATGGAGATGATGAGAAACACGGCAGCCAAGCCGATAGTGAACTGGAACAGGGTCTTTTCCAGCCCGCGGCGGGTACGGCCCGCGGATTGGGCCGAGCCGAACAGGCCTCCTCCACCCTCTTTCACTTGAGACAAGATGACTACCACGATGGTGACGGAGACGAGAATCTGTATTACGTTCAGAACGGATTCCACTTCACGACCTTCGCCGGCCCCCTCACAGACCCGCCGCAACGGGGAGTTGGATTCTCTATTGCTCTCGCGGAGCGGACGGGCCTTTCAGCCGCTCCAGTTCTTCTTCCACCAGTTGGTTGGCCAACTCAGGCTTGGCCTGCCCTCGCGTGATTTTCATCACTTGGCCGACGAGGAAGCGGGCTGCGGACTCCTTGCCGCCCAGGTAATCGGCAACTGCTTTCGGGTTGGCGGCAATTGCCTCAGCCACCGCCGGCTGTACGGACGACGAGTCGCTGATCTGAGTATACCCCCTAGCCTCAACGATTTTACTCGGTGAATCGCCGCTGGAAAAACAGTCTTCCAGAACAGTTTTGGCCATTGTACTGCTGATGGAGCCGCTGTCCACCAAGTCGACGAGCTCAACCAAGTGGGACGGCTTCACTTTGATTTGGGACACGTCCCGGTTTTCCAGATTCATCAACCTGCTCAAGTCCCCCAGGACCCAGTTGCTCAACGCTTTCGCAAACCTATGCAGAGGCTCTCCCGTTAGCTGCTTCCGGCCCACTGCCTCCTCGAAGTAGTCGGCCATGGCCTTGGAGCCGGTCAAAAGATTGGCGTCGTAGTCGGAGGTGTCATACTCCTCTACGAATCGGGCTTTGCGGCGCCGGGCTAGCTCCGGCAAGCGGCCCCGGATTTCCTCTACCCACCCTTGGTCGATGACCAGCGGCGGGAGGTCCGGTTCGGGGAAGTAGCGGTAATCGTGGGCGTATTCTTTGCTCCTCTGGGGCGCCGTTGCATTTCTTTCTTCAACCCAACCCCGGGTCTCTTGTTCGACCCTTCCCCCGGCCTCCACCACGCTGCGCTGGCGCTCCACCTCGTACTGCAGCGCCGAGTACACCGACCGGAAACTGTTCATGTTCTTGATTTCGGAACGAGTCCCGTAGTCGCTGCTGCCCATGGGACGAATGCTGACGTTGGCATCGCAGCGAAAGCTGCCGTCTTGCATATTCCCCGTGGAAACGCCCAAATATTGCAGCGTTGAGTGGAGAGTGGTGAGATAGGTGCGGGCTTCTTCCGCCGAGCGGAGATCCGGCTCGCTGACTACCTCCATCAAGGGTACGCCGGAGCGGTTGACATCCACCAAGCTATAGGAATCTCCCACCGCCGGGCCGAAGTGCTGGAGCTTAGCCACATCTTCTTCCAAGTGGACCCGGTTCACCCTGATGGGCCTGACGCCGTTCGACGACTCGATCTCCAAGTAGCCGTCCACGGCAAGGGGCAGGTCGTACTGGGAGATTTGGTACCCCTTCATCAAGTCGGGGTATGGATAGCTCTTCCGGTCGAACTTGGAATGGTCCGGTATCCGGCAGTGAAGGGCCAGTCCGGTCATAATGGTGTATTCAACCGCTTTGCGGTTTATGACCGGCAGGGCCCCGGGCAACCCCAGGCAGACCGGGCAAACTCGGCTGTTGGGGTCGGCGGCCTGGTAGTCCGCCCGGCAAGAGCAAAACATCTTACTCTCGGTAAGAAGCTGGACGTGGACTTCCAGGCCGATGACGGTTTCGTATTCAGTGGCTGCCAGGGTCAACTTATTTCTTCAACCGCGGTGTCCGCTGCGCTTGGGTAGAATTCCAGTATAGCAGTCCCGATATTGGGCAACAATGAACAGAGGTATTGGCTCACGCCGCCGTTTCCGCTTACCAGGGCGCTCCGCTGCCGAGGGACCCGAACAAGAAACCGAACACGCCACCCAATCGGCCCTACTAACCCCCGTAGCTCTTGAGTTCGATCTTATTGCCGTCCGGGGCGGCGATGAAGAAGGACGACCCATCGCCCCTGGCGCCCCAGCGGGTGCCCATAGGCCCGGTTATTTCCACTCCCTTGGCCCTCAGTTCCTCCAGGGTAGCGGCTATGTCCGCGGTCTCCACGACGAGGCAGAAGTGGTCGATATTCACCTGTCCCGCCGGAGGGTTCTCCGTGGGCCGCAGGTCCAAGATAGTATCTCCCGACGCCCGGACCGAAACGAACCCCACCTCGCCCCGCCGAAATTGGTCTTCTCGCAGCACCTCCATCCCCAACACCCCGCCGTAAAACTCCAGGGCTTCATCCACGTTACTAACGTTAACCACAATATGGTCCATGCCTACAACCCGCATTCTGGAAGCCTCCTAGCAATCCCTCACGCCGGTTGAGACCGGCGCTGCGAAGGATGAAATTTGTGTTTTCTTTTGTGCTTTCTTGTGGAATCGACCGTCTACCCAATCTCTTTCAAAACCGCTTGGGCGGTGGCCCCAATATCGGCGGGCGTCGGAATGATGATAGCACCCGCGTCTTTCAATGCCTTTACCTTGGACTCGGCCCGTCCGCTTTCCCCGGTGATGATGGCCCCGGCATGTCCCATCCGCTTGCCGGAAGGCGCCGAAGCGCCCACGATCAAAGCGCAAACCGGCTTGGTGAACTCCTCTTTGATGTAGGCGGCAGCTTGCTGTTCCCCGGCCCCGCCGATTTCCCCGATGAACACTACAAAGTCAGTATCGGGGTCGTCGTTGAACAGCCGCAACACGTCCACGAAGCCGACGCCGGTAACCGGGTCTCCGCCGATGCCTACGCAAGTAGACTGGCCGATGCCCAGGCCGGTTAGCTGGGCAACGGCTTCGTAGGTCAGGGTACCGCTGCGGGACACGACGCCGGCTCTCCCCGGCTTATGGATGCTCCCGGGCATGATCCCCACTTTGCATCGGGCCCCGGGATTGATAAGTCCTGGGCAGTTGGGCCCGATCAAGCGCACCGGTTTGCTTTCCAAGTAACGGGAGATGCGGACTGTGTCCAACACCGGTATGCCCTCGGTGATGCATACGATCAGGGGGACTCCGGCGTCGGCGGATTCCGCGATGGCGTCGGGGGCGAAGGAGGGCGGGACGAAGATGAGCGAAAGATTTGCCCCGGTTTGCGCCACGGCGTCGGTCACGGAGTCGAAGACCGGGACTTCTTCGTCGAAGAGTTGCCCACCCTTGCCCGGTGTCACCCCCGCAACCACCTGGGTGCCATAGGCTTTGCAGGCCCTAGCGTGAAAACTCCCTTCCCGCCCGGTAATACCTTGCACCAAGACCCGCGTGTCTTCATCTACCAGAATTCCCATATTGATTGCTGCTCCAAGTGCCGCCGGCTGATTGACTTAGCGTTAAGTTGTTCCGGCCCCATTCGAGCCGGGCGGCGGCGGACGCGCTATCCCATCTGCGTCATCGGGTGTTGGAGAATTTTCCGGGGGCCGAGGCGATTCTCTTAGACCGTTGACCCCGTTGACCGAGTTAGAGAGGGCGAGTCTTCCGACAGGGCCCTCAAATTCGGAGTCATCCCGCCGAGCGAATTGCCTGGGCGGCTTCCGCCAAGGTATCCGCAAAAGTCACGGGCAGTCCGGACTCTTGTAAGATCGCTTTGCCCTCATCTACGTTGGTACCCAGGATGCGCACTACCAAGGGTAACGAGGACTCCTTCTCTTGGTATGCCTGAACGATACCCCTAGCCGCAATGTCACAACGAAGGATTCCGCCAAAAATATTTACCAGCACCTTTTTTACCTTGGGGTCGGAAAGAATGATCTCTACCGCCCTGGCTACCTTCTCGTCACTGGCGCCGCCGCCGACGTCTAGGAAGTTGGCCGGCTCGGCCCCGGCGTTCTTGGCGGCATCCAGAGTCGCCATGGCCAGGCCTGCGCCGTTAACGAGGCAGCCTACGTCTCCGGCCAAGTTGACGTAGGATATATCCAAGTCGGTAGCCCGGGCTTCTAACCGGTCTTCCTGGCTGACGTCGCGGAGCTCTCGGAGACCGGCGTGGCGAAACAGAGCATCGTCGTCCAGGTTGATCTTGGCGTCCACTGCCACGACTTGATCACCGGCGGTAGCCGCCAGCGGGTTGACCTCAACCAGGCTGCAATCGTTTTCGACGAATACCCGGTACAAAGCATCGATGGCTTGGGCCGCCGGAAGGGCCAAAGCGGGGCCGAGCTCCAACCGAGCGGCCAGCCGCCTAGCCTGGAAGGGCATAAGGCCCAGCCCCGGCTCGACGGGTTCGGTGTGAATATCTTCGGGACTGGCCGCCGCGACTTCTTCTATATCCATGCCCCCCTTGGGACTTGCCAGTATTACCGGGCTGCGAAACACCGGATCGACCGTAATTGCCAGGTAAGCCTCCCGGCGTATCTCGGCCGGTTCTTCCACCAAGACCTCGTTTACCGGCACCCCCTCCGCTCCCGTCTGGAGAGTGACCAAGCGGCGGCCTAGCAACGCCCCGGCCGCTTCTTCCGCCTCATCGGGAGAGTGGACTACCTTGACTCCGCCGGCCATGCCCCGGCCGCCCGCGTGGACTTGGGCCTTCAGCACAGCCTTTCCACCCAGATCGCGGGCAGCTTGACCCGCATCGGCGGCAGACCTGACCACCCGGCCGTCGGGTACGACTATTCCGTATCGAGCGAATATTTCCTTGGCTTGATACTCATGGATTTTCAAGGACCCTTCAAGACCTCCCTATTGCCGCGCCGGCATTGGTCCAACCCGCCGGCGGAGGAGGATTCAAGCTGCCGGCGCCGGTCTCTATGGAACCCAACTCGGAACCCAACTCGGCTGAACTAAACTCGCCTCATCGAGTCTGAACAGTTGCCTAAACTCGGCTCCTCTCGCACGCGCCGGGGCCATCGTCAAATGTATGTGATTTTCCCCACACCGTCAACGTGGAGAGGCGGCTCGAGCTCGTCATTTGGCACGGGAGCATCTTGAGAACTCGACGCGGCTGCCGAGGCCCGCGGGAATGGCTGGATGGACAAACGGTTGGTTGCGCCGCATAACCCGAGGCAGCTAGGGCGGCGTTCATGGATACCTCGCCGGCCCGCACCAAAAGGATAACAACGGTATTCCCCAAGGAACGATGCAAAATGTAGGGGCCGGTTTCAAACCGGCCCCTACTAAAGATAGAAACGGTATTTCCCCGAGAATCGCCGGGGTTGCTCTTATGGAGACCCGTTCTCGCCGGGACTGTTCAAGTATTGGAATATGTCGGCGTCACCCGAGAGGACTACGGTAGTCCCTTGGTCGAAGATCTCGCGGTAGGCGTCCAGACTGCGCCGGAAAGCAAAAAATTCCGGGTCCTCGCCCAAGGCTTCGGCAAGTATAGAGATGGCTTGGGCCTCGCCTTCACCGCGGAGCCGGTTGCTGTCACGGTCGGCCTCGGCCAGAATGACCTCAACGTCCCGGTTGGCCTTGGCCCGAATGGTCCGAGATTCTTCTTCTCCTTCCGCGCGAAGCCGGCGGGCAATCTTTTCTCTCTCTGAGCGCATGCGCTCGAACACCCGGCCGGAAACCGCCGCGGGGAAATCAGCCCGCTTGATGCGTACGTCAAGCATCTCCACGCCGAAAGACTCGGGCTCGTTCTTCAAGTCTTCCTGTATCGTCTCCAAGACCCCGTCTAACAACACGGTGCGGCTCTCCGTGGAAATAACCTGGCTGTTCCCCTCGTCGTCGGTGATGGCCAGCCCTTCTGCGTCCACCTCTACGTCGCCGCCGATTATTTCCGACCGGGCCCGGTCGGCTACATCAGATCTCAAAGCCGCGTTGATCTTTTGCCCAAGCACCCGGCGGGCATTTTCTTCGGTATTCAGGGTTTTCCGGAACTGGACCGCGTCGACTATCCGATAGCGGGCGTAGACGTCAATATCGAGGACCAGAAGGTCCTTGTCCAGCATTTCTTGGGGAGGGGCGTCGATCCTCAGCACCCGCTTGTCATATTTGGTAACTTTATCGATATCGAAAGGCGCCTTGAAGTAGAGACCGGGGTTGGTCTTAACGTCTCCTTGCACCTCACCGAACCGGGTCAATATGACCTGTTCGGTCTCGTCGACGGTGTAAACGGAGCAGCTAAAAAGTATGATGCCAAATAACAGCAGACCGCCGATGATTATCAAGTTTCGCATGAAAGCCTCTTTATTGTGCGTTAATTGATTTGCTAGGGGCTGGGATTAGGGCCGATTGGTATGGGAACAGCGCCATCCTGGCCGCCCAGTATCAAAACGGGATCGACCTCGGGAGACACGATTATCTTGGACAAGCCCGGCAGAACGTCTTCCATCGCTTCCAGGTAGAGCCTCTGGCGAGTAACGTCTTCGGACTTTTGGAATTCGATTAAGATGGCCGTAAACTGGTCGGCCTCACCTTGGGCCCTCTGGATTCTGGCCTCTCTGAAGGCGTCGGCCGCTTGTATGATCTGCGCCGATTGCCCTCTGGCCTCAGGAAGGACTTGGTTCTCGAAGGCTTGGGCTTGGTTGATGGCAGTCTGCTTGTCCTGCCTGGCCTGCACCACGTCGCTGAAAGCGGCCCTCACCTCCTCCGGCGCCTGCACTTCCTGAAGCTCCACGCCCACAATGTTTATGCCGGTATGATAGTCGTCCAGAATTTCTTGCAGCCTCTCACTGGTTGCTTCTTCCACTTGGCTGCGTTCCTCGGCCAGCACGTGTCCGATCGACCGTTGCCCCACAACCAGCCGCAGGGCCGCCTCCGCGGCGTCTTTAAGCGTGCGGCCGTCGGGCTGACCTTGAGGAATGGTTCGTTCAACTCCGGCCTGCTCGCCCGGATCATCAACCCGGAAAAGGAAATCAATCAAGTTCTGTATGTCGTACTGCACCACCATCCGCACGTCCACCATGTTCAGGTCGCCGCTGATCATCAGCGACTCGTCGGGCACGGGAACGGCGTCAGTGCCTTCGGAGCTGCGGAACCCCAGGTTCATGCGGCGCACCTGGTTGACCAGAAAAACCTTTTTCTTGCCTATAGGCCCCGGCCACCACCATTTCAACCCGGTGGTCGTCACAAGCCCTCCGTCCACTTCACAAGGACCGATGGGCGTGCCGCACACTTTGCCGAAGCGTTGAGTAACCGCCTGTTCACCGGGGCTGATAGTATAAATCCCAGTGGCCAGCCAGATTGCCACGATAATCGCAATGAGGCCGCCAACCAGAAGGCCGACCCCCCCGCTGCCAAGCCGCCTGCCGATGGGGCCCAAACTGGTCCGAATTTTGGCCATGACCTGATCGAAGTCAAACTCCGGTTGCCGTGGTCCTCCAGGTGGATACATATTCGGTGTCCTTATCGCAAAATAGGGAGTGGATCAACGCCGGGTTTGCCGACGCCGGCGAAGCGTCCCGAACTTCAACGCTTTTGATTCTATCATCAACCCACTGCGCAAACCACAGTAGCCCGCAATACTAACCTTCATTTTTCATCGGAACCACTCGATGGATTGGGGTAGACCTAGCGTACACTCCTCCCCAAAGGCGGCAACGCTTACCTCTTGTAGTAATTTCCGCTTTGCAATAAACTGTGCGAGCACCTAACGGCTGGATATAGGCGGTTCCAATCTTGAGAGACTAGGCGGTGGCCTAATGAACGGAGACCAGCATAACGGCGCCGGTCCGCTGTTGCAGGTCCGGGACCTTCAGACCCACTTCTTCACCCGAAGAGGCTTGGTCAGAGCGGTAAACAGTGTCAGCTTCGACCTCATGCCGGGCGAGACCCTTGGGCTGGTGGGAGAGTCCGGCTCAGGCAAAACAATCACTTGCCTCTCCATTCTCAGGCTATTGCCCCGGGGCGCCAAAATCGTCGGCGGCGAGATCCTGTTCGACGGAAAGGATATTACCACCAACACCGACGGGGAGATGGAGGAGCTCCGCGGCAAGAGGATCGGGATGATCCTTCAGAATTCCATGGCCGCCTTGGACCCGGTCTTTAGCATCGGCACTCAAGTGGGAGAACCTCTGGTGGTCCACGAGAAGCTGCCCTGGAAGCAGGCTATGGTACGCACCGTGGAACTCCTGCGTATGGTCAAGATCACCGATCCCGAGCTACGAGTTCACAATTATCCTCACGAGCTGAGCGGCGGCATGCGTCAGCGTTCTTCCAGCGCCGCCTCCATCGGGCCTCATCCCTCCCTGCTCATCGCCGACGAACCTACCACGGCTCTGGACGTTACCACGCAACGCCAGTACTTGGACCTGCTCAGGGAACTGCAACTGGCCACTGGCATGGCCATCATCTTCATTACCCACGACATCAGCATCGTGGGTAACCTTTGCGACAAGCTGGCCGTCTTCTACGGCGGCCTAGTGGTGGAATACGGCCCCAAGGACCAAGTCTTGAACAATCCGTCCCATCCCTATACCGAAGCCCTGCTTCAAGCCCTTCCCACTTTGGGGGAAAAAGTCAACCGGCTCCGGACCATCCAGGGAGAGCCTCCCAACGCGGGGAATCTCCCGGACGGCTGTCCATTCCACCCCCGGTGCGACTCCGTCAAGGACGTGTGCCGCACCGGCGGTCCACCCGCGGTATTCCAAGTCGAGGAAAACCATCAAGCTAGGTGTTGGCTCTTAGAGAAGGACCATGAACAATTCAATAATAGAAACGCGGGACTTAGTTAAACACTTCCCCATCAAAAGCGGGTTGCTCAAAGGCAGGACCATTGGAGTAGTCCGGGCGGTGGACGGCGTTTCATTCGCTGTGGGGCAGGGCGAGACCTTCGCCTTGGTCGGAGAGTCGGGTTGCGGCAAGACTACCGTAGCCAACTTGATTCTCAAGCTGCTGGAACCAACCTCAGGAGAAATCCTCTTCCAAGGCCGGCCTCTTAGCGACGCTTCAGCGTCGGAAACCAAAGAGTACCGCAAATCGGTTCAAGCCGTGCTGCAGGACCCTTACGGCGCCCTCAACCCCCGCATGCGGATTGAACACATCATAGGCGAACCATTGGAAGTTCACGGTATCTCCAGAGACGAGCGGAAGAGACGGGTCCAAGAAGCCCTCCTGGCCGTGGGCCTTCCCGAATTCACCGCAACCCAGTTTCCTCACGAGTTCAGCGGCGGCCAGCGGCAAAGAATCGGCGTGGCCCGGGCTTTAACGTTGGAACCCACCCTCATCATTCTGGATGAGCCGGTTTCCAATTTGGACGTTTCCATTCGCTCCCAGGTGCTCAACCTCCTCAAGGATATTCAAGACGACAGAGAAATATCCTACATCCTCATCAGCCACGACCTAGCGTCCGTTCAACACATGAGCCACTCCATCGGAGTGATGTACTTGGGGAAGTTGGTGGAACTGGGCAGCGCCAACCAAGTCTGTGATCAACCCGGCCACCCCTATACCGCTTCGCTCGTGGCCGCGGCAACGCCGTTGGGACGCACTCCGCCCTGGCAGACGCTGATAGTAGGAGAGGTGCCCAGCGCCATGGAGATCCCTTCGGGCTGTCCCTTCCATCCCCGGTGTCCCTACGCGATGCCCGTGTGCAGCCAGGACGTGCCTCCTTTGCAGGACGTGGGGGACAACCGCCGCATCGCATGCCACTTGTACCCGGACCAAATCGCCGCCATCGACAAGACGATACCGCCGCCGGTTGCCGAGCGGCCGGTTGCCGCCGCAACCTGATATTGACATTTGTAACTGTTCAGAGTTGAGCGGAGGTCGATCTATGGCTGACACCGGTCTAGTGATAGCTCCCGGTGACGACATGACCCGAATACAGGTGTCCTGCGAGCACCAAAACGGACTGATTTACGTAGTGCCCGCCGAACGAAGCTGGGTCTGCGACAGCGAGCGCTTGCCGGCTCACGCATTGGCCGGGTTCTTCCGCGCATTGGCTGACCTGCAGCAACCGGCGGTCCAAGACCTGATGCGGCAGTGGGGTATCTATTATCGGCAGCTCCCCCGGGCCGGTGAACAGGCTGGTACGCCTGAGGAGCAGCCGTCCCCTGCCGAATGAGCAGACCGGCGGGGGAGATTGTCCAACCTGCGGCGCCGCTTTGTAAGCTTCGCCAAAGCGGGCGGGGCCAAAAAAAGTGCACCGGGCGGGTAAGCCCGGCGCATAACGGTTGCGCCGCTTCTTAATGGCCGGCAATCAGCCGTCAGTATCCCCCGCCCTGGAGACTGGTGAAGGGTCGCTGCGGCTGGGTAGGGTAGGGGCCGGTTGGGGAATGACCGGAGACGGCGGAGCGGTCGGCTCGTAGGGCGGAGGGTCCTGGGGTACCGCCGGCGTTCCCGGTTCTCCCCCCGGTTCATCATCGCCAAGCAACTGCTTCAAGCTGTCGCCTGAAATCGTCTCGTTCACAATGAGATATTCGGCTATCTGGACCAGCTTGGGTTTGTGAGTTATCAGGATTTCCTCGGCCCGGCCGTAGGCCTCATTGATCAGCCCCTTGACTTCATCGTCAATCTCTTCCGCAACCTTATCGCCGTAGTCCCGCTCTTCGCTTAACTCCCGGCCAAGGAAGACCAACTCCTCCCGCTTGCCAAAGGTGCGGGGGCCCAAAGCTTCGCTCATGCCATAGCGCTTGATCATGCCCAACGCAATTTTGGTAGCCCGCTCCAAGTCGTTGCTGGCCCCGGTGGTCACCTCATCGAAAATAGCTTGTTCAGCGACTCGGCCCCCCATAGTGACCACCAGCATGTCCAAGAACTGGTTCTTGGTCCACAAATAACGGTCCTCGTCGGGCAGCAAGGAGGTGTGGCCGCCCGTGGCGCCCCGGGCCACGATAGATATCTTGTGGACCCGGTCGGCGTGGGGCAAAGTCCAAGCCACCAAGGCGTGGCCGGCCTCATGGTAAGCCGTCATTTCCTTTTCCCTGGGGCTGATGACCCGGCTCTTCCGCTCCGGGCCGGCAATAATGCGTTCGACGGCCTCCTCGAATTCCTCCATGAAGATGGCCTTCTTGTTGACCCTGGCGGCCAGCAACGCCGCCTCGTTGATGAGGTTGGATAGGTCGGCGCCGCTGAACCCGGGGGTTTCCTTCGCCAGGGTTTCCAGGCTGACCTCCGGCGCCAAAGGCTTGCCTGAAGAGTGGACCTTCAAGATCGCGGTGCGTCCGACGACGTCCGGCAGGTCTAGAGTCACCCGCCGGTCGAAACGGCCCGGCCGCAACAGGGCGGGGTCTAAGATGTCCGGGCGGTTGGTTGCCGCTACCACGATGATGTTGGTGTTCGTTTCGAAGCCGTCCATTTCCACCAGGATTTGGTTGAGGGTCTGCTCTCTCTCGTCGTGCCCGCCTCCCAGGCCGGCGCCCCGGTGGCGCCCCACGGCGTCGATCTCGTCCACGAACACGATACAGGGGGCGTTACGCTTGGCCTGCTCGAACAAGTCCCTGACCCGCGCGGCGCCCACGCCGACGAACATCTCCACGAATTCGCTGCCGCTGATGTGGAAGAAGGGGACTCCGGCCTCGCCGGCCACAGCCCGGGCGAGCAGGGTCTTACCCGTCCCCGGCTGCCCGACCAAGAGTATCCCTTTCGGGATTCTTGCTCCCAAAGACAGGAAACGCTCGGGATATTTTAGAAATTCTACAACTTCTTGAAGTTCGTTCTTCGCTTCGTCGACGCCGGCCACGTCGGCGAAGGTCACCCCGGGCCGGTTGAAGGGCATCATCCGGGCCCGGCTGCGCCCGAAGCTCAGGGTTTGATTGTTGCTGCCTTGGGCTTGGCGCATCATGAACAGGATCAGGCCGCCGAAGAATATCAAAGGAAGGAAGTTTAGGAGCAACCCGAAGAAGCTGCTCAACCCGCTGGACCCCTTGTAAGTGACTTCCACTCCGGCGGGCGGGCCAATCTCAACCCCGTTTTCGACAAGCAGCCCAACCACGTCGGTGTCGTCGCCCACCCGGCTTTCAAAGCGGTCGGAGCCGCCGCGCGCCACGGTCCTTGGATAGACGGTAAGCTTCTTACCGTCCACCTCGATCTCTCGAATTTCGTTGGCCTTGGCCATGCTGATGACCGTGGTCAACGATTCTTTGTCACTTCCGCCAAAGCTGGGCAGCAGCGTATAGAAGATTACGATGACGCCGATGATCACCAAGAGATATACGAAGCCGTTTTTCATCCAGCGGTTGCTGCCCATCCTTACCCCTTGCTAATGTGCCGGACGCATCCCGATGCCTCGTTTCAACGAGCCAATCTACCACTATCTTATAGGAGCAGGCCAATATTTGCAAAGAAACGACACAGGAGATACGGCTTCTCCAGCGCCTGAAATATCAATGCGGTAATCAACCGGGATGGGGTCTGTCCGCATCCGATGATGATAGGGGCCGTTCCCGCGGGGCGGCGCGGGTGACGCCACGCAATAGATTTTACGGTTCTCCCGGTATTCGAATATTGGTTATTGGCGCCTAAAACAAAACGGGCGCCGAAAGATCAGCGTCCGCCGTCGATACCGGCTCAGGTACACGCTGGATTCAAGTCCAATTGCCCGAGCGTCGTCCTGAAGATGCCCTGAAGTTGCAATGAGCGGCCAAGCCGTGAATGGCTTGCCGGTTCACCAGTGCCAAATAGAATCGTGGGAGTCGTACAGTCCGGCAACCTCCTTTCGCCCGATCACTCGCAGTCCTTTGGCTAGCTCGTTCTGCTGAATGCCCCGGTCCTCCAGGTCCTCTCGCACCGCGTAGGTGGCGACTCCGGCATCGATGAGGTTGACCACGTCTTTGTCGAGGGTCGGTGGAACATCCAAGGCCACGTCGCCGAACTTGAGGCCGCTGGCGTCTTGGCCCATGACCCCGTAGTTGACCGCGTTGCCTCGCAACAGGATGGAGATGTCCCCGCCGGCGTTCTTCACCATATGACTCAACCAGAGTACGGTGTCGTCCTGTTCCTCGATAGTCCCGTGATAAGCTCGCTCCACAATGGAAAGAATCTTAGCCACGGCCTCCTCCTATCTTGTGCCCATGATGAGCGTGTTGTCGCTGTCATTGGACCAATTGAGCAAATCAGCGGGGCCGCCGCGCCGCACGCCTTCGATCCAGTCCCCGGCCCCCCGCTCATCCACGCACATGCCGCAGTTGATCCAGTCGACCTTATTCGTGTCCAAAAGCCCGGCGACGAAGTTAGCGGTGGTGGGATGGTCCTGCTCTTCCACCGAGGTCCCCTTTACCGGGTTAGGATGGGGCTTTTGTTCTTTCATGGTCATGCTTACCGCCCCCTCGTAAGCAAAAACATTGACCTCGTGCCCTTTTCTCACCGCGGCGTCGATGATTCTAAGGGCGGTGGTGGTGGTGCCGGACTCGTAAGGGGAATCCATCAACGCTATAGTTAGTTTTGCCATCCGTTCCTCCCGGGGTCCGAGATGTCGTTTCTAAGTCCAGGGTCTAATGCCAAACGACCTTGGTTTCGCTCTCCGCTAATTGGTCCACCAAGTTGTCGACGTTGGATACGGTTACACCGTCGACCAACCCGGCGGGATTTATTCCCCGCTCCCTGAGCGAGAAATCGTCGGCCTCCACACGAACGGAAGGGGCCCTCTGCCTCAACCCGGCCACCACATTGTTCTTGACGTTGCGCCGGGCGCAAAACACCCCGTTCTGGACCAAGAATAGGGTGACGACGTTGCCGCTGTCCGCCAAGTCGCCGGCTATCTGGTACATGTACTCCGTGTCACCGTACTCGAACGGGTCTCTAGACTCGATCAACAAGTAGCGCGCCAAGTTTCACCCCTCGTTACCGGAAGTCAATAGTGGTTCCCAAGTCCCGGGTTCCCCTTCCAAGCCCTTTGGCCCGGAGCCGCCGCTTTCCGACAAGCCTTTACGCCTTGGTTGGTTACGTCGGTCGCCAAGGGCTTGCAGACATCTCGACAGCGTCATTATAGCACAAGTCCCTCTTTGGCCGGGGCCTTGCGCGACGATGGTGGCGCCTCCCGGAATTTTGCGCCGGCGTCCAGGGCCGAACGCAGCAAGAGACCGCTTATAATCAACCCGGGACGCGAGTTTGCCGGGTCGTAAAAAGGATTGCCGATGCGACAGCATCGTGCCATATTGCCCGGTTCCGGCGAGAAAGTCGGGGGGTGTTTGCCCGCCGACGGCAGCGCAACCCGTGCGTTAGGTCTGGACGGGTGATGAGAAACTTGCATACGGGGCTAGTTACGCGCAAAAGTCTCGTAAGAAACTGGGCGGTTACCGAAAGCTGGTAGTGTAGACTGCCGCCTAGCTGATATTCTATACTCCGGAGTGTGGTCAATTAGGTGCAAGGCGATGGGATGGGGCCGGTTGCCCGTTCCCGCCGCAGGCCCGCGTCATGCTTAAGAAGGGAGCCGGGCGGACCCGCTCCGCTCAGGGCCTCCCCCCATTCTAACCGGACAGGCGGACAAGCCAGCCCAAACGACGAGGAGGTATCAAGACGATGACGCCCGCAGAAGCCGTTGCGTATTGCAAAGACCAAGGGATTGGAATAATCGACCTCAAGTTCACCGACGTGCCGGGCAGTTTGCAGCACATCTCGGTTCCGTTGAGCGACTGGACGGAGAACAACATAGCCGATGGCTACGGATTCGACGGGTCCAGCATCCGCGGCTTCAAGGCCATTGAAGAGAGCGACATGCTGCTGGTCCCCGACACCGATACCGTCGCAGTGGACCCCTTCTGCGAGATTCCAACCCTCACGGTACTTTGCAACGTGCTGGACCCGGAAACCAGGGAGTTGTTCAGCAGGGACCCCAGGTACATTGCCCAAAAAGCGGAGGCTTTCTTGGCGCGCAGCGGGCTAGCGGACACTAGCTACTGGGGGCCGGAAGCCGAGCACTTCGTTTTCGATTCTGCCAGGTTCGACCAAAACGCCCACAGCGGTTACTATTTCATCGACTCCGACGAAGGCGCGTGGAATTCCGGAGCCGAGAGGTCGTTGGATGGCGGGCCAAACCTGGCCTACAAGACCCGCTTGAAGGGAGGGTACTTTCCGACGGGGCCTGCGGACACCTTTCAAGACTTTCGCTCCGAGTGCGTCCAAAAGCTGGAGCACTTCGGGATCATCGTGGAAAAGCATCACCACGAGGTCGCCACTGCCGGCCAGGCCGAAATTGATGTTCGGTATGACACCATGACCCGGATGGCCGACTTCATGATGCTCCAAAAATACGTGGTCAAGAACGTCGCCAGGCGCCACGGCAAGGTTGCTACTTTCATGCCCAAACCCATCTTTGGCGACAACGGGTCGGGGATGCATACCCACCAGAGTCTATGGCGCGACGGTACCAACTTATTCTACGACGCCGACAGTCCCTATGGGCTGATAAGCGCGACCTGCCGCCACTACATCGGAGGGCTGCTGGCCCACGCGCCGGCCCTTCTGGCGTTATGCGCGCCCACCACCAACTCTTACCGCCGCTTGGTCCCTGGTTACGAGGCCCCGGTGAACCTGGTATATTCCCTCCGAAACCGCAGTGCCTGCATCCGGATTCCCACCTTTTCCTCTTCACCGGCAGCCCGCCGCATTGAGTTCCGGATCCCCGATCCGACCTGCAATCCCTACCTCGCCTTCGCCGCTATGTTGATGGCCGGGATCGACGGCATCATCAACGAGGTGGAGCCCCCCGACCCGGTCGACGTTAATCTGTACGACTTGTCTCCCGAGGAGGCCGCCAAAATCAAACAGGTGCCCGGCAGCCTCGAAGAAGTGCTCAATGCCCTCGAGCGCGACCATGAATTCATGCTCAGGGGCGGTGTTTTCACCGAGGACGTTATCGAAACTTGGCTGGACTACAAGCGCACTAACGAGGTCGATCCCGTCCGTCTACGGCCTCACCCTTACGAGTTTTACTTGTACCTCGACGCCTAGCCTGAAGACCGGAGCCGGTAGCCCCACCCGGTAGCTGTGGGTGGTCCTATCTCCGTGGGCCCCACCAGGAACTCGTAGGTAATTCCGGAGGTTGGACAGGCCGCAGGGCTGATGGTCAGGAACGTTCCCTTCCGCGGGCGTCCCGGTGTCCGAAGGCTAGCCCGGGCCGGGCCGCTGGACACCGAACTCCTGCCAGGTGGCCGTGGCGTCGCCGTCGAAGTCGGCCTTCAACGCCGGGTATTGCCCGGAGGTCCCGAAGTCCCAGGCCCCAGCGTCCCAGGTGGAGTATATCCCGGTGTTGGCGGTGGGCGAAACTAGCTCGCCGGCCGTCTTGCCCGCGCCTCCGGCGCTGGTGGACTGTCCGGTCGCGTCGGTGTCCCAGTAGCTGTCGGTGACGGTTCCCCGGTAGTTTGTTCCGATCAGGCCACCGACCGAGGACTCACCCGTCACATTGCCGGCGGCGTAGCTGTTGGTGACGGTTCCGACATACTGGTCCCCGACCAGGCCGCCGACATAGCTGGAACCCGTTACAGTGCCGGTGGCGTAGCTGTTGGTGACGGTTCCTCGGTTCAGTCCGATGAGGCCGCCGACGTATCTGGACCCCGTTACATTACTGGTGGCGTAGCTGGTGGTGACGGTTCCACGGTGGTTCCATCCGACGAGGCCGCCGGCCCTATTGGAACCCGTCACATTTCCGGAGACGTAGCTGTTGGCGATTGTTCCTCGGTTGTATCCAACGAGGCCGCCGCTGGACCAGGAGCCCACCATGTCAACCGAAACCAGCCCCACGTTTCGAATGACGCTCCCAGCCGAGGTGTTCCCAAACAGGCCTATCTCATTGGTGTACACGCGATTGATGAACAGAGTGGAGACAGTATGCCCGTTGCCTTCGAACGTTGCGTCGAAGTCGTTGTAATGGAAGTCTCCTATGGGGTCCCAGCCGGAGCCGCCGTTCCAATAGTCGTCCCCCGCGTCGGCCTCCCCGCTGCCATCGGTATCCAAGTCCAAGTCTGCCGTCAACTCGTAGCCCATGCATCCGTCGGAGGGGCACCCCATCCCGGCGCGCGCCTCGGGGAACGCTGCATCATAGGCGGGGTCCGTGGACGACCCGTCGCCGTCCAGGTCCCAGCGGATGGCGTTCAACCGGGCCGCACTCGGCACCTCGATGAGGCCGTCGTCGTCCAGGTCATAGTCCACGTTAACATCGATGACGTCGATGGCAACGTCGACCGTAGCCGCGTTCCCGCTCCCGTCACCGGCCCGCACCCGGAGGGTATAGGACGTGACGGTCTCGTAATCCAGGGAATCGGCCACGGTGATCGCGCCCGTACCCTCGTCGATGGCGAAGATGTCGTCGTCGTTGCCTGCGGTGATGGTATAGGTCAGGGCGTCATCGTTGGGGTCCGCGGCCGACACGGTACCCACCGGCATACCCGCCCCCGCGGCCTCCGACACCCGGAAGCTGTAGGACTCCTCGTCGAACACCGGACTCACGCACACGCCGGTGGTCTCCGATACGAACTCGGACCAATCGCTCCACTCGGCGGCGTAGACCGTCCCGCTTCCGTAGGCGCTCACCCGGAACCAGTACTCGCCCCCGCAGCGCAGCCCGTCCACCGTATGACTCGTGCCGGTGATGGCGTCGTCGTACGGGTTCCAGCCTACGACGCCGGTGATCCAGTACTCCACTCTATACTTATTGGCGTTGGGAGCCGCGTCCCAACTCAGAGGGATGCTGGTCTCCCCGGGCGCGCCAACCCTAAGGTTCTCTGGCGGCGGGGGCCGGCAGTAGGGCAGGTCGAGGGAACTCAGGTCGTTGTTCGCCACGTCCTTTAAGGCCAGGGGGATGCACCCGGTGAGGCTGTTGCCAGACAGCTTGAGGGATTCCAGGTTCGCCAGCCGCCCCAATTCCGCCGGTATCTCCCCCGTCAGGGAGTTGTTGCTCAGGTCCAGGTGGGTCAGCCCGAACAGCGCGCGCCATGACGATGGTATGCTCCCATTCAGATTCATGTTGGGAAGCTCCACCTTGATTACCCGGCTAATTAGATTGCCAATTACCTCGCTAGTGAACTGGCCTGGTTTGTCCCCCGTGGTGATACCCTCCCAGCTGGTGATAACACTGTCGGAGCTCCAGTTCAGTGCAGCCGTGCCTCGGAGGGTGTCCTTGCTGTCAAGCAGCGCCGAGCAGTCCTGCACCAGCCCCCGGTTGGACTGAGAGTCGCTGACCGCCACGACATTTTCGCAGGCGTAGGCCGCCGGCGACTGCACGGGGTCGGGGGTTCCGGGAATGCGAGCCGCAGCGTAGTATTGAGAGAGTTGATCTATGCTGCTGACCAGCGTTGGTAGGCTGGGATCTGCGCCGATGCGCCCCCCGTATTCGGCCCTCCGTGCCCGATCGGCGGCTACTATCGCTTGGGTGAGAGCGGGCAGCGACATCTCCAGCGTGGAGCGGTGGGTCGGATAGTCGTCAGGCCTGAGTCTCCGCCACCAATGCCTGCTGGGATGAACCGCCACCACTGTGCCGTCTTCCTGCCGTTGGACGTCCCAACGGGCTCCGATCCGCCATGCCAGAGAGGAGAGATCGTACGGCGGACCGAGGAACACGACGTGTTCCTGGCCAGAGTATGTCTCCGCGAAGTCAGTCTCAATGCTCTGTCTGACTATCTCTGCACCCTCTTGCCAGGTCAGGTTCTCGTCGGCGTAAGCTCCTTCGGGGTAGGTGAGAAGAAAAAACATCAAGCTTAAGGTGGACGCGCCGGAGCCGACGATATAAGCGTTGGCGCGCATGTCGATGTAGCATTTGAACGAGTAGGTATTTGCTGGGATGCCAAACGTGCTCGTCAAGTGATTCTGTGGGCGGAAGGGGTCGTTGTTGGTGCAGCGCACGGTATTCGGAAGGTAAGTGCCTCGTACTACGAGGTGGTTAACTTGGAGTGCTGATTCACCATCCAGCATCTGTCGAATGCTCACAGGTGCCTCACCGAGATATGGCTCACCACCTCCTGATGCCCCGCCAAATTGCGGCGCGTCGAGTTCGCAAGGGTCTACAGGAGAACCGTTTACCGGCGTGCACGGGGGCATTTCTTCGCCGAGGCTGTCCGCATGTGGTGCCGATGTGGGTGTCGGGGTAGGAGTCGGGACTGACCTGGATGACGGATTAAGGGTGGAGGCTGACGCGGGCGTTGGGCTGGGCATGGGGGTTGGGCTGGGCACGGGGGAACGGCCCAAGCCCAGAGCGTGTTTCCATGTTGGGTTAGGCCCAAGGGTTGCCGTAGGCGATTGGCTCGATGAGGAGGTTGTCGCGAGTGTCGGTCGAGCGCTATCGTAGGCAGCGCACGCAAATGCGAGCGCTGCGACCAAAACGACAAGTATTGTGATGCGGGAAAGCACGACCACCCTCCTCACCGGGACTGATAGAGCGCCATCAAGGCAACAATGTCATAGGCTTGCGGCTGACAATACTTACTGGGGTCTTCATAGCTCATAATCGAATGCGTTGTGTTGATGGGGTGTCGGTTGGGAAGGGTTCCGATGCCGAAGGCGTGCCCTGCTTCATGGACGACCAGTTCGTGGAGGGTCGAGCAGCCGTCTGCTCCACCAAAGGTGGCGTTCCAATAGTTCCCTCCGTAGGCTGCATTGATGAGGATGGCGCCCCTCTCTATTTTCCCGATCCCCAGCTTCTCCCAGCTAAATGACCGCCAACAGCCAGGGATAGTCGTCATTCTTATGCTCAGAGGATCGCATGCTGCCTCCATTCTGTTGTTCGATACAAACTTTATCTCGAATCGGCCATGCTGGTCCGGGATTTCGGCGTAGGAATTAACCACCGGGATCGTAAACAACGGATGTGTGCACCCTTCGCCCTCCTGCGCGTGGTAACGCGTCGTAGCTATGATGTTGGTCCAACCCTTGGCCCAGATTACCGTGTTTTCCCACTTCTCTACAGCATCTTCAATGTCATCTATGATTGCCAGTTGGCTCCTACTAAGGCTCGGATCGTTCGGACTCGTGGCGACCTCCGACGTTACGGTTTCTGTGCATATTACGTAACGGAACTCGTGGCTGCCTTGCGCATTCTTGGCCTGGTAACCGTGGAAGGGGGCCGTCGCCACGGTCCCGCCGCCAAGCGGGAAATCGGTCGGAAAGACGAGGGCAAACTCGTCCGGCCAGTCGGAATCGCTCACAATTGTTGACCGCGCCTGGATGCGGTAGAGGGTATTCTTGTCCGGCCCGGCTAGAGCCGCCTCCGCTGCCGTGCCTGTGCTTGTTGTCGTAACCGCCCGTTCCTGCCACCTCGGGTAGTTCCCGCCGGCAGGCTCGCAGGCGCCGCTCGAGTCGCATACCTCCTCGACGTAGCGCACGCCGTAGCCGGTTGCCATCGGGACCGTCTCCCACCGCAAGGTGATTTCGTCGCTTTCAAGGTTCCCGTTGGCGCGCAGTTGGGTAGGCGCGTCGGGCTTGTCATCGTCCCAGATGGTTACAAACCCGGAACTAGGAAACCCACCGTTGTATCCGGTACCGGACTCCACCACCTTCACCGTTATATTTCCATCCACCTCATCAACAAGGTCATCATCAACCCGAACCGTAAAATGCGCAGTCGTGTGTCCGGCCGGGATTGTTATCTCCCTTGTCGATGACTCATCGACGGAAAGGAACGCCCATGATGGCGTATCGGTGACGAACACCTGCACTTGGAGGTCCGACGTTGGCGCAGGTCTCGCGGCCAGGGTGAACCGGACGTCCGTATTTTCAAAAACACCAACTGGAGTTTCAGTATGCCGGGCAATGGTTACCTCCGGCGGTATGGGGACTGACTCGCTCTCCGCGCTCTTGCCGGAACCGTGGCCATCGGTGTAGGTGACGACTGCCCTCAGCCACTTCCCCAAGTCGTCGTCCGTCACCGTGTAGGCGCTCATAGTCGCGCCGGAGATATCGCTCCAGCCGGCGGCGCCGTCAGACGAGCGTTGCCATTGCCACACTTGGTTGGCCACACTGCCGTCAGGGTCCGACAAAGTGGCGATGAGCGCTTCGCCTACCTGCGTCAAGGGTGCCCTGAGTGAGATTTCGCCGGGCCGGTCCCCGCAATCCGGGGTTGTCCACGACACGCTACCGGAGGAGCTGCCAAAGCTTGTTGAATAGGGCGACCCGTCCCCGCGAGCCCGGACCCGGAAGTAATAGGTCGTCGGGGGATCGCAGATCAGCCCCGTCGCCGTCCTGCTCGTGCTGCTAGTATCGGAGGCTACGATCGTCCAAGAGCCGGAGGCGCCTACGCGGCGCTCCAGCCTGTACCCGTGCCCATTGGTTCTCGCATTCCAACGCAGGGTTACGCCGGTATCGGTTGCGGCGGACTGGTCCACTCTGAGGCCGGTGGGCGGGGGGGCAGTAGGTGTCGGCCTGGGCGTCGGCCTGGGTGTCGGCCTGGGCGTCGGCGGAGGAGGTGGGTCTGTCACCCTAATCTGCCAACTGGCCAGGGTCCACCCGAAGATATGGCTGTGGGGAGGGTCTACTATCTGGTACACGTAGACGTTAATCGTTGCGGTCCCGGATAAGCATCCATACACTCGGAAGTTGTAGGAGCGTTGGGTCTGGCCGGCGCTCCAACTTCGCACCATTCCACCGCAGCGGGAGTTGAAGCCGACAACTCTTGTGTTGGAGGCTTCCAGTTGCACGGCGCCTCTGTAGAAGCTCTGTAAATTGGAAATGGTTATCGTGAAGAATGGCGAGTATTGGCCCACGCGCACCCCGGTGGGCTGGTTGCTTATGGAGACGGTGGGATCGGGGGGTCCGGGGGAATGTGATCCTCACCGGTAACGTCCCGGTCCGGCGAGGGGAGTGGGACGACGAAGACCAGGTAATCCCCCGTCCGGAGAACCTCGGCGCCGGCGTCGAAGAGCTCGGCATGGAGGACGCCAAAGGCGGCGTCGCCGCCACAGCCGTAGAGGGTGGGAGAGTGGGTGACGGTGGGGAGGGCGCCGGTGAAAGTATAGGTCTTGGTGGTTCCCGAACAGGAGGAGTCGAACCCTAGGGCGCCGCTGTCCTCAGTGGTAAGGACCAACTCCATGGAGTACTGGCCCGAGGACACCAGGTTGTGGCCCCCCAGGGTAAAGGCGTCGCTGGAACCCGGCGAGATGCAGCGCTCCAAGCCGCTGATGCGGGGATGGGGCGGGCCCGGGGAGGGGACCGCCTCGTCCGGGTGGGCCTCGCAACCCGGACCGCCGACGGCCAGCAATATTGGCCCCTCATTGTCGGGGGTCTGGGAGTGCCCGACGGAGCCGAAGAAGAGGCCAAGGAGGACGGTTGCTAAGACGGCTGCGACGGCCAAGACGAGCCGGGACGGCTTTCCGCGGGACTGCGTTTGCGGCGAGAAAGCAGTGGGCGTATTGGCATCCATGATTCATTATAAGCCGATGGTCAACACCCCGAGAGGTTCGAAGAGCTTCGACTATCCAGGTTCTACTAGCAGTGTGTACTGTGCCGGCTGCCGCGTCTTGGGCGCCAAGGCTGCTACCGCAACGACCAACCGTTCCAAAGATTCCGGCGATTGCACCAGCAATTCGCCCCGGTTCATCTCATCCAGGGGTACCGTCCTTACCCGGTTTTCCTCCGACATCTGGATAACTTGGACGATGTACCCCTGACTCACTTGGTTGTTCGTGAGTAGGAACCCGTCGGCGTCCCACCCTTCGTCCAAGTCGTACAGGCCGGCTTCGGGAAGGGACACTCCTCTCACGCACATGCCGGGGCCGTTCACCGCGTCATCGGTAACGTATTGAAACCGCACTTTCACTTTCTTGCCGGTATACGCGGATAGATCGACGGACTCATCGAGCCAACCTCCGCTTGCGCCGCTATAGCCGTCGCCAAAGCTGTTTCCGATGGGGTTCTTCGACGTGGTGTTGGGCGTGCTCAGTATGTCCCATCTCCTACCCCCGTCTTCCGACACTTCCAGATAAGCATAGTCCCAGCTTTCCTCCACGTCGTACCAGACCTGGTATCTCAATGTCGCCCGACTCAGCCCTTCCAAGTCCAGTTCCCGGGTCAGGGTGGAGTTGATGGAGTCGCCGGAGTTACTCCACCAGCAGCCCCTGGAGTCGACTTCCGTTTGCAACAAGTCGTTCTTCGCCATGCCCTGGAAGCCCAGGCGCAAGGGCCCTCGGAAGGACTTCAATTCAACGTACTCCACGGCGTATTGAGGCACCTCAGAAGTGAATTCGGAGTAGTCCCTGACGGTCTGGTCGATTCGCGCCCCCACTTCCAAGTCGGAGTAGCTGAACGGGCCCGTTTCCTCGTCCAGAAGATTGGCTGCCGCCCAGTCCCGGAACACATCCCGAAAGGCGAGGTCATGGCCCGTAGATTTCAAATAATTCGTAATGCCCGCTATGCCGTCCCCGGATTCCTTCAAGAGTGGCCGAAGATCGCCCCGGTCCCCGTAATGTTCCACCAAGTAGTGCATGAACAATGAGGACGCCCCGTAATTGTGCAACGCCCCCACGGGGGCCACGGGCCAATGGACCAGGGACGT
The DNA here is from genome assembly GCA_965197665.1 of Dehalococcoidia bacterium. Classification (GTDB taxonomy): domain Bacteria; phylum Chloroflexota; class Dehalococcoidia; order Lucifugimonadales; family UBA3495; genus CBDANO01. The sequence goes on along the minus strand of CBDANO010000004.1, from coordinate 243,444 downwards.
TGGCTCGGCTTGGAGGAAGTGGTGGATGCTGCCCTGGCCGAAGCCGGCTACAGTCACAGCCAGTTCTGAGAGGCCTTCATTTACCCAGGTATCCTCCGACGGGTCCGCGTTCCAGTGGACCGCGTGCTGCAGCTCGTGGGCCAAGACTTCCAGATAGAGGGGCGATTCCACCGCATAGGCCCCGGTGTTGATGTAAATAGCCTCTCGCTGGTTACTAAACTGGGACACGCTCACCGGGTATTCATCCATCGAGCTAAAGTATCCCCCTACGCCTGACAAGCTGGCGTTGATAATGCTGATGTGGGGGTCGTTGTCGATGCCCGGGGACCATTCCTTGCCGAACACTGCGGTCACGCGGGGATAGACCCTTTCTTCAAACTCTCTGGCCGCCTCCTCGATAGTCTCCTGATCAACGGACTGGCCCGACTCAAAGTACCAGTAGGCGTGGGGAGTCACCAAGCGGAGCTCGAAAAGACTGGAGTAGACTTCCAGGGCCGGCAGGTCTACCAACCAAAAAGTGTCCTCCCGGCCCGCAAGGTAGCTGACAGGGTCCGAATGCGCCGCCCGCGGGATATCTCCATCTATATCGGGCTTAAGCTCCGCCGCGAGTTGATAGAGGTCCCGCTCCGGAGGGTCGTCGAACACGACGGCAAACACCGGCGGCGGCGAACTAGTCAATGACGTTGGGCCCGGCGTCTCGACGGGTTTCACCGGCGTCTCAACGGGTTTCAATAACGTTCCGGAGGTAAGCTCATTGGTACCCTCCGGCTCGTGGGTCGACGTGAGGGACGGCGTATTTGCGGGAGTGGCCGCTCCGCTGGAGGTGGTAGGCTCCGGCGGGGGTGTAGGAGCCGCCGCCGGGGTGGCCTCCGAGTCCCCGCAAGCAAGCGTCGCCGCCAACAGGACCGCTGTTGCGCAGGCGGTTACTAGGGACAAGGAAAGCCGCATTCGTCAAACACCCCGGCCGGAGGGGCCAAGAATACGCCGCATATGCCGCCGGACCAATTCCGAAGATTGGACGGCGAGGGGGTCAATTGAACCGGTTCATGGCGGCGTCGATCCCCTCCTCCAGCCAGCACTCCGCCGCGTCCACCGCGGATTCAAGGGCCCGGTTTACCACAAGGGAATCTTCCTGGGAGAACCTCCCCAGTACGTAGTCCACCGGGTCTTCACCTTCGGGAAGGCAGCCAATGCCTAGCCGGACTCTGGGGATATTTTCCGTCCCCAGGGCGTTGATGATGGACCTGATCCCCTTGTGCCCTCCGTCACTGCCCTTGGGACGGACCCGCAGCCGTCCCAAGGGCAGTTGCATGTCATCGTAAATCACCAGCAAGTCCGCCAAGTCTACCGTAAAGCGGTCCAGCAAATATGAAACAGCTTCTCCGCTGCTATTCATGAAAGTCCGCGGCTTTGCCAACACCAGTTCTTGGCCGGCCCATCGACCCCGCCTCAGCGCCGCCTTAGCCCGGCGCTCTATATTACAAATACGCCACTTTTCGGCTATCAGGTCTACGCAGTCGTAGCCGAGGTTGTGCCTGGTGTTGCGGTACTTGGGCCCCGGATTGCCGAGGCCGATGATTAGCCGCATGGGCCGCCCAATCCACTACCTAAGCTAAACAAGCCAAGCAAGTTTGAGCCGAGCAAGAGGTCCGCGATGCAAAGTCAACCGGAGCGTTCCTCCGGCTCAGCCTCCGCGTCCGCAGATCGAAGCAACTCCAGGAAGGCGGCTTCGTCCAGCACCGGAGTGTCCAGCCTTCGGGCCGCCTCCAACTTGGAGCCTGATGACTCTCCCGCGACCAAGTAATTGGTCTTGCGGGTAACTGACGACGCCGCGCTGCCGCCCAGAGCTTTGATCCGCGACTCCGCTTCCCGGCGCAGCAAGGAAGTGAGGGTACCGGTAATAACGAAAGTCATTCCGTGCAACGGCATCGAGTCCGGGCTTACGTCTACTACCTCACGGCGGGGGTCGACGCCGGCCCAGGCTAGCTTTTCGATAACAGTAAGATTAAGGGAAACGCTAAAATAAGCGGCGATGCTCTCGGCAATCTTGGGTCCAATGCCCGGAATCTCGGTCAACTGGTCCTGGGTAGCCTCCGCCAAGTCACTGATGCCGGCGTACCGTTGGGCCAGCAGTTCCGCTACCTCGAACCCCACGTGGAAAATTCCCAGGGCGAAGAGAAGCCGCGGCAGCGGCCGGTCCTTGCTGGCTTCGATATTGGTCATTATCTTCGTTGCCAGCTTGTCCCCCATGCGCTCCAACCCCATCAGTTGGTCTTTTCCCAAGTAGTAGAGGTCGGATACGTCTCCCACTATCTCATTGTAGATCAAGGCCCGGCACCATTGTTCACCCAAGCCGTCGATGTCCATAGCGCCTTTACTGACGAAGTGCTTGAGAAGCTCGAAGAACTGGACCGGACAGGAAGTGTTGGGGCAACGGTGCATCGCTTCGCCTTCCGGCTTCACTACGCCGGTACCGCACTCCGGGCAGTGGGCCGGCATCCGGAACACTTTCTCTTCACCGGTCCGCCGGGCAATGACCGGGCCGACCACGTGGGGTATCACGTCCCCGGCCCGCTCGATGGTCACCCAATCGAGGATGCGAACGTCTTTTCGATGTATGTCTTCCTCGTTGTGCAGAGACGCTTGCTTGACGGTGGCGCCGCTAACCACCACCGGTTCCAGGACCGCGTAAGGGTTGAGACTGCCGGTGCGTCCCACGTTGATGCCAATATCCAATAGCTGGGTGACTGCCTGCTCGGCAGGAAACTTCCAGGCTACGGCCCAACGAGGTTCCCGGCCGACCACGCCAAGAGCGTCTTGATAGGCGAAGGGCGCTACTTTGATTACCACGCCGTCAACCTCGTAGGGCAAGTCGTGGCGGCGTTCCAGCCACGACTGGTAATAGTCATGGACCTCGTCCAGGGTGCGGCACAACCGGTTGTGGCTGTTAATCCGGAATCCCAGTGTTTTCAGCCAGTCCAAGGCGTCTGAGTGATTTTCCGGGCGGGGGCAATTCCCCGTATCGCCCAGCCCGTACACCCATATCTCCATGTTGCGCGAAGCCGTGACCTTGGGGTCAAACTGGCGTACGCTACCGGCGCCGGTGTTCCTCGGATTGGCGTAGAGAGGTTCGCCCTTTTCCCTCCGCTCTTCGTTCAAGCGGCGGAACATCTCCAACGGGAGGTACACCTCGCCCCGGACCTCCAGATAGTCCGGCGGTTCGCCCATCAAAGCGATGGGCACGCTGCGGATGGTGCGCAGATTCTGAGTGACCTCCTCGCCGACGAAACCGTCGCCCCGGGTCGCTCCTTGCGCCAGCAGACCGTTCCGGTAGGCAAGGTTTACGGCCAACCCGTCGATTTTTAGCTCGCACACCAGATCGAACTCGGCCCCGTCCAGCAGGTTCTTGGTCCGGCGGTACCAGGCCTGAAGTTCTTCCCAATTGAACGCATTGCCCAGGCTCAGCATGGGCCGCCGGTGTTGGACTTGGGAGAATCCCTCCGCGGGGGCGGCGCCGACGCGCTGGGTGGGAGAGTCGGGAGTGACCAAGTCGGGGTGTTCCGCCTCCAGCTTTCGGAGCTCGCGAATAAGAGCGTCGTACTGCCCGTCGCTTACCACCGGGTCGTCCAGCACGTAGTACCGGTGGTTATGGTAATTAAGCTCTTTCCGCAGCTCCTCCATCCGTTGAGGTACGTTGACGTCAACCATATTCTACGGCGCTCCGGCAGGTGTGGTTGCCTCGAAAGTATGATATCACTTCAGGTCCGGCCCGGAGGCGGAGCGCCGCCGCGGCGACAGAAGCTACTCGTCCCTATATCTCTCCAGGAGTTCTTTTGCCTCGGTTATGGTCGGATTGGGAGATGGATCGACTCCTCGTAGGATTGCCAGGTAATAGCTCAGGTAGTCCCCCAGCAGTAGCATGTTCAGAAGCTGACCGAGGGGGGGGCCAATTCCTCCATCGACAGTCCGGTGGGGGATGTTGTTCCGGAGCATAAGCTCTGATAGGACCCGCAGAGACCGGGCGTCGGCGCTGCCGGGGAGATGGGGCCGCAGCAACAGCGCCATAACGCCGTCACGAGGGACCGCCAAAGACCGGTACGCCTCGACGGCGTTGTGCAACGACTCGGGGACTGGCTCGTGAAACGCCCAAGTCTTGGCGTTTTCGTTAAACTGGGCCTTCCACCGCCGGGCCATCCCCGAGAACAAACCGCCGCCGTATACCAGAATGAGCTTCCCCTCCAACTCCATAGCCAACCGCTTCGCCGGGTTGACCTCAGTGGGCGCATCTTCGGTCAAGTGGGAGAGGGTCCGAGAAAGCGACTCGACGCTCCGGTTTACGTCCGGCCCGTCAATTTCGGCCAGTCCGAGCCGGGACAGCAGCCCCAAAAGAAGCATCAAGTTGTATCCGACAGCGGACCGGGGTTCAGAGTCGATGTCTACGTCAAGCAGCGGCGCGTTCTCCGCGCCGGCCCTATCCGCAAGGAGGCCCCCGGCGCTTACCGCCAACACCGCCGCCGGCGACGCCAGCGCCTCTTGGAACAGTGATAAAGTCTCATCGGTGGTCCCCGAGTAGCTGCACGCGATGAACAGCGTGCCTTCACGCAAAGCAAAAGGAAAGCGCCTGTCGCGGACAATCGAGATGGGTACCGAGGGTTGGACGGCCGTCAGGTCGGCGGCCAAGTCACCGGCAATGGCGGAGCCTCCCATGCCGCCAACCACGACCCTGTCTATCCGGGGCCAATTCTCGGGAATTGGGAACGCCAAAGCCCTTTGCCAAGCATGGGAGCACTGCCTGGGTAAGTCTCGAATGCGGTTTCTCAGGCCGGACGGGTCTAGTCTTGCGTATTGGCTGGGCTCATCCAACCTGCTCTCGGAGTCCTTCGCCACGGGTTACCCGGCCCGAAGCCCTGAAACGTACGACAGCAAAATGCTCGATAGCAAGGGGCTTGCCGGAGGCTGTCCCCGTGCTCCTTCTCCTATTTCCGGCGGGAGTGACGCCACCTCACGTGTTTCTCGTGTTTCTCGTGTTTCTCGTGTTTCTCGTGTTTCTTTGGAACACATCGGGATAATGCTCCAGGTTAACCTCTTTGGGGCCGCCGCGCACACGACTCCGGCCCCCAATCTCCGGTCCGGCAAAAAACGGCCAAGGCTACCCGCCGGACCCTCGCCTCAAATCCCCTACCGTAGTTTCGCCGGCGACGGGTTATCGGCCGGAGGCAAACGAGAAGCGCCGGTCAACGCCGGAACGTGTCCATTATATTTGGTGTTTGATATAGAGGCTTGGAACAATATAGCAGAGTTAAGCCGTTTCCGAGGACGTGACGCGCCCAAAGTCCATGCGCCGACTTGGGCTTCAATGGGAGTATCCCCCGACTCCCATGGCTACCGGGACTGAAGCCGGCCAACGCGCCGGAAGGGCCGACGCGTCGCCTCCTAACGGCGAAAGCCCAACCTTGACTTTGAATACCCCAGTACCTAGAATTTCGCATTGTGGGACCTGCTAGTAAGACTTGCCAAGCTATCTTCAACTGGCCCCGGCTTCAATAGGCGCTTTCGGCTGCTTCGAACCGTTACACCAATGCGGACCAACGAAAACTGCTATCCCCAGTTGGCGCGGTGGGCTTGTTGCTCGGGCTGAGGAACATCCCGCGGGCGCCCCTCAAACGTCCGGTAGCCAACTCCCTTCTCTTGCTCCTCATACCGGGGCTATCCCTAAAGCGATGGCTTGTCATAGGGGTGGTGGGGTTGGCGGCGGTGGCCGTCGGCATTTTGTTCGCCCTCGAGTTGTCCTTGGGGCCCGGCTTCCACTCATTCATAGGCTTGCTTAGCCTACGAGACGCCTCCCCGGCCATCAGAGCGGGAGTGTTCATCGCTGTTGGCGTTGCAATCGTTGGCGTCGGGGTCCTCGGCTTAGTTAACTCATTAGCAACGGTGTGGCTTCGCCGGCGGAATTGGAGGCTCTTGGACTCGCTCTACTTGGAGCGGGTGCTCAGCGGAGGCCCCAAAGTAGTGGCCGTCGGAGGGGGCAGTGGACTACCCAGCTTGCTCCGAGGCTTGAAGTACTACACCTCCAACATCACCGCGATTGTGACCGCCGCTGACGATGGCGGCAGTTCGGGGAGGCTGCGCTCCGAACTGGGCATTCTGCCGCCCGGAGACATCCGAAACTGCTTGGTGGCGTTAGCCGACTCGGAAGCGGTGATGCAGCAGTTGATGGACTACCGATTCTCCACCAACGGCCAATTGGACGGCCACAGCTTTGGAAACATATTGATCGGCGCCCTCGCCGGCATTGGCGGGGACTTCTCCAAAGGAGTGGAGGCCGCGGGCCAATTGCTGGCCATCAGAGGAAGAGTAGTGCCGTCCACCTTCAGCGACGTCACCTTGGTGGGCAGTACCGTCTCCGGCGACCGATTGATCGGCGAGTCCCGGGTCGGCAACTCCCTGGAGGGGTTGCACTCCCTAGTCCTCATGCCGTCGGACCCTCCGGCCCATCCGGACGCGGTCAGCGCAATTCAGGAGGCCGATCTCATCATTCTTGGCCCGGGAAGTCTGTTCACCAGCATCGTGCCCAACCTCCTGGTTGAGGGGATAGCGTCGGCTATCAGAAGCTCCGACGGTTTGAAGATATACGTATGCAACGTGGCGGAAGAACCGGAGCAGACCGTGGGCTACTCGGTGGGCGACCACCTGGATGTTGTGCATCACTACGTTGGCAATGAGTCCGTCGACGCCGTTATTGCAAATAACAACATACCGGAAGGGCCCTCACCCGCCGGACTCAGCTACATTTCTCCCGAGGCGCCGGAAAATCACGGTCTATTCTACGTGGCGGCGGACGTGATCGAAGAAGCCGCTCCGGCCCGCCACGACCCGGCCAAGCTTGCCGCCGCAATCACCGGGGTTTACCAGCGTCACAGAGGCAAGCGCCGCCGCCGCCGTCATTCCGAAACGCAGTGAAGAATCTTGACCCGCCGAGCCGATGCTAACGTAATGCCGATAGGCGGGAGAGACCGTGGGCCGCATTACTTGGATTACAACCGCTTTATTCGTGGTTGCGCTGCCGTTGTTCTTGGTGACTGGCAGCGTGGCTTGGGCATTCAACAGCCCCGGCGTGTATCAAAAGGGCTTCGAGAAGTACGACGTGTCTCGAATCACCGGCATCTCAGATGCCGACCTGGCTCAGGTGAGCGCCGAGATCAGAAGCTACTTCAACTCCGGGCGGGAGCCGCTGGAGATTCGCACCCGGATATTCGGCCAAGAGCGGGACCTATTCAACCAGCGGGAAATCGCTCACATGCGCGACGTGAAGAAGTTGGTACAAGGAGTCTACGTTGTGGCCGCCGCCGCCGCCGCTTACTTACTGGTTTCGATAGTAACAGGCGCGGCGCTCCACCGAGGACGTTTTGCGGCTATTCTAGCCCGGCGGATCCTGTACAGCGGCGGGTTGACGCTGCTGATAGTAATAGCGGTGGGACTATTTGCGCTGGTGGGCTTCGACACGCTATTTCTGAAGTTTCACCAGCTCAGCTTCGCTAATGATCTTTGGCAGCTTGACAGCAGACAAGACTACCTTGTGATGCTCTTTCCTCAAGACTTTTGGTTCGACGCCACCATGTGGGTTGCTACCCGGGCCATAGCTGGGGCGCTATTGATTACCGCGGTTTCCGCGGGCTACTTGGTGTACCTGCGCTGGAAGCAGTCAAAGGGGTCGAACCCTATGGAGGCACTGAAAAAGGCCCAGGGAGCTTAACGGCCGTCGGGTGACCTCAGGCAGCTATCGGTCCCGCTACAAGACCGGATTAGCGGCGTACTGCCGGTCAAGGCCCGGTAGCGTCCGTCTGGTGAAGCGGCATTGAGTACCGTAGTCGTCAGGGTCCGCAGCCGCAACCGCCGCCGCAGCATCCACCGCCGCCAAGGGGAGGCAGCGGGCCTAGGCCCGTAGCTTCGCCCTCCCCCTTGGACACCGACGAAAACACCGAGATGGCCCGCGTGGCGGGTTGCTCGCACACCGGGCAATCGGTGCCGGCGGCGCCCATGGGTTGGAGCTTGTCGAACTTGTGGCTGCAAGTGGGGCAGTGGTATTCGTATATTGGCATAGCAATTGCTCTCTAGCGTAGTTCTTCAGTGCAGTTCTTCCCGGACGGTTGCTTGGCTCGTCTTAAGTAACCCGACGGGTTGCGGCAGAGGAGTTCCGCCGCTTAAATCCTCAATTTGACCTTGTGAATTTAACCGACGAGTCTCAAGTCGTCAAGGGGCGCAGCCATCAGGCACGACTTCAGGCAAGACGCAGAACGGCGGCGTTAGATATTAAGCCGGCGTCATCCAACTTTCCGGCGAATTCATGTGGGACAGCCCCGAGGCAGGACGAAAGCGCCTTGACACACCTTCATCCCGGTGGCAGACTTGCCGCCTGCCGTCGAGGGCGGCCCGGCGGTTGGGACTCCGGGGCCGCCCAGACCTGTACCCCACCTGCCAATAACTAGGAGGCCTCCATGGCTGAGGTTAGAATCGAAGTCCGCGCCAACGGCCCCAATCGAGTCCATGGCCCTATAGACATCATAGACGAGGACGACAACTCCTACGCCGTCCCGGAAGGCAAGTGGGTCTCTCTTTGCCGCTGCGGCCAGTCGAGCAACAAGCCCTTCTGCGACGGGGCGCACCTGTCTTGCGGCTTCGAGGCCGATTCCAAGGCCAGATAGGCGCCCGGTCTGAGCCAATCTACGGTTAGGCCCGTTGCCGCCGGAGCGCGAAAGAAGCGCCGCCCCCTCTAGCGGCGCCGGTGTATCTTCTTGACGGCCCGCACCGAGGCCAACCTCGACTCGGCCAGTATATCGGCGGCCCGGGCAGTGGGGATTTCCTGGGTCTTGGAGACTTGGATTACCCGCTCCGTGATTTCGTAGATCCGCTCGGTTTTCTCCCGGGCCCGGCCTTCATTGTAGGGCATGCCGATTTCCGCCGCGGCGTTTATGATGCCGCCGGAGTTGATAATGTAGTCCGGCGCGTACAGAATTCCCCGGCGGTGCAGCTCTTCCCCGTCCCGGTCGGTAAGCAGTTGGTTGTTGGCGCCTCCGGCTACGATGCGGCACTTCAGCCTGGGCACCGTGTCTTGATTGATTACGCCTCCGAGAGCGCAGGGAGAAAAGACGTCGCAATCCAGATCGTATATCTTGTCGGGGGATACGACCTTGATGCCCAAGTCCCGGGCCCGGTCCGAAGCGCTCTCGTAGATATCGGTCACGGTCAAACTAGCGTCCTCTTTCAACAGGTGGTGGGCCAAGTGGGTCGCTACTTTGCCGAAGCCTTGCATCACCACTTTGGCGCCCCGCAGGGAGTCGCCCCCCCAAACTTCCCGAGCGCAAGCCTTCATTGCCACGTAGATTCCAAGCCCGGTCATGATCGAGGTGTCGCCGCTGCCCCCAACCGTGACGGGCAACCCGACAACATAGTTGGTCTCTTGGCTGACGTATTCCATGTCGCGGCTGGTAGTGCCTACGTCGGTGGTGGTGATGTAACGCCCTGAAAGGGTGTCCACGAAAGCCCCGTAAGCCCGCAGCAGCGCCTCGGTTTTTTGGGTATGGAAGTCGCCAATGATAACCCCTTTGCCACCCCCAAGGGGCAGGTCCGCCGCCGCCGCTTTGTAGGTCATGGCGCGAGAAAGGCGGAGGGCGTCCTCCATTGCCTCCATTTCCGTCTTGTATGGCCACATTCGCGTCCCGCCGCCGGCCGGGCCCAGGGTAGTGTCGTGAACGGCTATTACCGCTTTCAGGCCTACCTCCGGGTCCGAGCAAACCACCAGTTGCTCATGGCCGTGGGCGCTCATGTGGTCGAGAATCTTCATCGTGTGGGACCTCCTGTGTTAGGGCCTCCGGTTGTGAAGGGAGTGCCGGAAGACAGCCGGCTCAAGAAGGCATGCCTCTCGATTTGACTAGAGGCAGCCTAGGGGCGGCGGGTTTGACGTAGTAGCGTTAACCAATGTCTTGACATTCCTAACGAATATTATAGTCCGGCGGATTTCTAAACTTCACGTAAGTTTGGCGGCTGGATTAGGGAGTATGTCGTCGGTCCCGCCCCGGAACAGGCCCCTCCGCTTCCAGGGGACATCGATTGGAGCAACGGGTACCGAGGTTAGTCTGGAAAGCGGAGAGGCCCGGATAGACTCAGGTTGTCTTCGGACTCAAGAAAGCTTTGAGGTGGAAGCGCCTTGGGGTTATAATCAGCGGCGGCCGGTGGCCGAGGTTCAACGTCGGACCTGATTTTATCCAGTTTATCCAGAGCAAAGTCGAGGGGAAATGGCTAGTCAATACTCCGGCCCGCCTGAAATGGCTATAGACCCGTCCAAAACGTATACCGCGTCGGTGGAAACCGGCAAGGGCGCCATGGTCCTGGAATTATTTGCCGCCGAAGCTCCGGTGACGGTTAACAACTTCGTGTTTCTGGCCCGGGAGGGCTTTTATGACGGCGGCAGCTTCCACCGAGTAATAAAAGGGTTCATGATCCAAGGGGGTTGCCCCAAAGGCGACGGTACCGGCGGACCGGGCTACCGGTTTAATGACGAACCCGTAACCAAGCCCTACGTCAAAGGGACGTTGGCCATGGCCAATGCCGGCCCCAACACCAACGGCAGCCAGTTCTTCATCGTTCACGGCGACAACGTGGGGCTGCCGCCCAATTACACTATATTTGGCGCGCTCAGCCAGGGGTCGGAGGTACTGGATACGCTGGCTGAGGTACCCGTCGGAAGTGGTCCGGGCGGAGAGCGCTCCAGGCCGACCGAGCGATTGGAGATCCACTCCGTCGGGATTACCGAATCTTGACCCGCCGGGCCGCTCAATCCTGGCGGCGGGCGCCGGCCTCTACCCAAAGGCGGTAGACCAGGTTCTTCGGCATTCCCAAGCTCCCGGCCACGGCTGCCACGGCGTCTTTCGCCGTCGTTCCGCTCCGGCGTAGACCAGCCAATAAGCAGCGGGCCTCATCCACCCGGGCTTCATCCGCCTCCGCCGGATGCTTGGCGCCGGTACCCGGCCCATTGGCGCCGTCCGGAGCACCGGCCTCGACCAGTATGACGTACTCGCCCCGGGGCGCGTGGGCCATGGCCTCGGACACCGTGCCCCTGAACACTTCCTCGTGCAGCTTGGTCAGTTCCCGGCATAGGGCCACGGGCCGGTCGCCCAACTCCGCGAGCAGGTCCTCCAAGAGGGCCGAGACCCGGTGAGGAGCTTCGAATAAGACTAGGGTCAATCCCAGGGGCGCGGCGGCCCTAAGGCGCTCACGGCGGTCTTTTCGCCGCCGGGGGAGAAATCCCAGGAAGATGAAAGCGTCCGCGGAAAACCCCGATACGGCCAGGGCGGCGGTCAGCGCCGACGGCCCGGGTACCACCTCCACTGGAAAGCCGGCGGCCGCGGCGCGGGACACCAACTCACTCCCGGGGTCGCGCAGCGTGGGCATTCCGGCGTCGCATACCAGCCCAACATCGCCGGTTTCCAAAGCCTCCAGCACTTGGGGCAAACGTGTCCGCCAATTGTGCTCGTGGTAGCTAATCAGACGGGCCTTGATACCCAAATGGGCCAGCAGCCGGCGGGTAACCCTGGTGTCTTCCGCAGCAATCAAGTCCACCTGCCCCAGTACGCGAGCGCTGCGGGGGGTGATGTCCTCCAAGTTGCCAATGGGTGTGCCTACGATGAACAGGGTGCCCATGCCTTAAGGTATACCTCGTTGCCGGGCCGCTGGCAAATGCCGCCTGAACGCGCCCGTTGCGCCCTGCCAGCGATTCAAATGTTACCAATGTCCTTGGTTTAAGCGTAACCGCATGAATGGTTGCACAGCCAACACCCTCACCCTCACCCTCACCCAGAAGGAGAGGGGACTTCTCGGACACGTTCAAGCGCCTGCACTTGCCCCAAGGCCTAGCGCCCGCTAAGCTGTCCGAGCGGCCCAATCAATCGCGCCTATCCGGAGATAGCCCGACGCTGGGAGCGCAAAGCCGAGGAGGAACCATGGCAAAGTTGACCGGCGCCCATCTTTTCATTCGTTGCTTGAAGCAGGAAGGCATTCGGAGGGTGTTCACCATCGTTGGCGACACCATCTTGCCTTTAGTCGATGCGGCCGCCGACGAAGGGATCGAGTTCATCGACACTCGGCACGAAGGCGCCGCTCTGCACATGGCGGACGGCTACGCCCGGATTACCGGCCAACCGGCGGTGGGAATGGTCACCGGCGGCCCGGGCTTCGCCAACGCCGTCTCCGCCCTGCCGGCTATCTATACCTCGGAAACTCCGGTGGTCTTCGTCGCCGGCTGCGCCGAGCTACCGGAAAAGGGCATGGCAACCTTCCAGGAAATCGATCAAGTCGCAATGACGGCGCCGGTAACCAAGGGTTCATGGCTGGTCCATGACCGGCGCCGGATCCCCGAGTTCGTGGCCACGGCTTTCCGCACTGCTATGTCGGGTAGACCCGGCCCGGTCCACCTCACTTTACCCATAGACCTGCAAGAGCAGCAGGTATCCGAGGATGAGCTTCCCAAGTACCTTCCCGGAGAGTACCGAAATCATAGCCGTTCCCAGGGAGACCCGGTCCTGATCGAAAAAGCCGTCTCTCTCCTGAGCAATGCCCAGAGGCCGGTAATAATTGCGGGGAATCCGGCCCGCTACTCGGTAGCGCCGGAGCAGTTGCAAGACCTGGCTGAGGCTACGGGAATCCCGGTGTTTACGGTGGAGCAGGCAAGAGGACTGCTGGATGATGACCACCCCCTGTGCTTCGGCTATGCGGACGGGGCAATGAACCCGGCGGCCCGCCGCTTCAGAGAGGCCGACGTAGTGCTTTTGCTGGGCAAACGGCTCGACCACCGCTACCGGTACGGCAACATATTCAGCCCCGACGCCCGCATCATCCAAGCCGACCCTTCACCCGCGGAGATCGGCCGCAACCGCGGCGCGGCGGTGGGTCTGCTGGGAGACTTGGGCGCCGTGGTGGAGCAACTGACCGCCGTTGCCGGCTTGGGCCGCCGGAGCAGCTTGGACGACTGGCTGGGCCAACTCGATAAGGACCGCACGGCCTGGCTTCAAGGATTGCGGGACAAAGCGACCGGGCAAAAGCCCATGCACCCCTTGGACGTATACACCGAGCTTGAGGGCCTTGTCGATCCTGATACCCTGATCATTTTGGACGGCGGGGACTACGTGCAGTGGGGCCGTTCCTACCTCAAGGCCCGCAAGCCGGGCCATTTCGTTCGTTTGGGGCCTTTGAGCCACTTGGGGGCCGGTATACCCTACAGCATGGCCGCCAAGCTGGCCTATCCATCCAGCAAGGTGCTGTTGTTCATTGGCGACGGCTCCTTCGGGTTTTACGCCATGGAATACGACACCTGCATACGGCACAACCTGCCTATTACCGCGGTCATGGGAAACGACAGCGCTTGGGGCATCGACAAGACCTTCCAACTGGCTTACTTCGACCGGGCCGTAGCCACCGACCTCCGGACCGTGCGTTACGATAAGGTCGTCGAAGCCCTGGGAGGGTACGCTGAATACGTGGAGAGGCCCGATGAAGTAGCTCCGGCGGTGGAGCGCGCGCTGGCGTCGGGACGGCCCTCCCTGGTAAACGCCGTGGTGCGCTCGGAGGCCAGTCCCTTGGCCGACGCTATGATCGCGCGGCGGACCGGCGGCTCGGACCGACAGCATACCGTTCGGTCCGAGCCCGTCGCCGGACCACTCCCTCGCGCCGTGGTTTGACCACCCCACTCCTAGCCGCACCGCTCTATCCCGGGGTCCTTGGCGGGCATCGTTACCATTCTTTCGGCGATCCGTGGGGACCAGGAATATCAAACGGGAATATCAAACGGGAATACCAAATTCGCAATGCCATAAGCTTGACAAAAAAAATCCAAACAAGTATTGTGGCCCCAGGCTACCGTGGGATAGCCTAGGCACTATTATTTTTTGGAGGGAAAGGCATGTTAAAGATAGGCCACGAAGTCGTTCGGCCCGGGAAGGTATTCGGAGACCCCGACGTAACAATTCCGGTGCCCGAAGAGTTGGAAACCGTGCCTGGCATCCCTCTGAATAACAGGGAAGTCGACTGGTACTCCCGGGAATACCCGTTGGAGACCATGAACATCGATGAAAGGGCGTCCAGGGATTGGGCCAATACCATCCGCGATCAGCACGTGGAGATGCGGGAAATCCGCAAGGAGCATGACAAGCTCAACCGGCCCCTAATCATGGCGGCCCGGTTGACCGGAGACCAAGAGCCGACGGCCGAGCCCACCGGGGAGGACGTTTCCGACCAGATCAAGAACAAGGCCCGGGAGTTGGGCTTCTTGGAAGTCGGCATCACGGCCTACGACCACCGCTACACCTACAAGAGCAAGAAGGACTGGGTGAAGTACCCTCACGCGATTTGCTTGGCCTACGAACAGGACTTCGAGCCGACCCAGACCATCCCCAGCGTTGAAGCCGAGATCGTCCACTCAAGCACCTACAGGACTGAAGGCGCGGCGTCGCTGGAGTTGGTGAGCTTCCTCAACACTCTGGGTTACCGGGGCCAAGTCCACAGTCCCAACGACAACACCGGCCCCTACATTCCCATGATGGTGGCCGCCGGTTTGGGCCAGTTGGGCGCTTGCGGTTACTTGCTTACCCCTCACGTTGGGTCCCGGTGCCGCATCATGATCATCACCACCGACGCCAATGTCACCTACGACGAGCCGGTAGACTACGGCATCCACGCCTTCTGCCAGGTATGCCAGGTGTGCGTGAACCGCTGCCCGGGCCGCGCTCTGATGCGGGACAAGATCTGGTGGCGGGGCATGGAAAAGAACAAGCTCTACTTCAAGCGCTGCCGCCCGGTGATGGCGCGCTATCTGGGCTGCGGGATTTGCATGAAGGTCTGCCCCATCCAGAAGTACGGCATGCAAACGGTCATGCAACACTACGCCGAGACCGGCCAAGTGTTGGGGAAGGGCACCCACGACCTGGAGGGTTACGAGCTTGAGGGCAAGGGCTACTTCGGCCCCGGCGAGCTACCCGTCTTCGAGCGAGACTTCTTCAATTCGATGCCCCACGGGGACACCGAGCAGTGGGCCTTCGAGAACTTCAAGGAAAAAGCCGCCGTAGCCGGCGGCATTAGCGACGACCTCTTGGAAGAGTTCAGGCAAGAGGTATCCCGGGGCTTGTTGCAAAGCAGGGACAACATCGACATGATGGAGGAAGAAGACTACATCTAGCGTTGTCCCGCGGCTCCTCTTGGAGAGCGCCGGTACCGTACCATACTGCGGTCAATTAGAGGCCCCGCCGAAGCGGGGCCTCTAATATTTGTTTACCGGCGCTAACGAACGCGGCCCGCGGCCCTCATTCCGGTGGCCGGGGCGCCCCCTCGGCAGCCGGGCGGCGCCCCACCAAGCTTTCCGCCAAGCGGTCCAACTCTTGACCGTAGGCCGGGGACCCGGAGCTTTGCCCCCTCAAGTCAAAAACCGCGTGTTCGCTGCTCAGGTTCAAGGCCAAACCGCGGCCCCGGGGCTGGACCACAGTCTCATCGGGGGCAACCAGGAACAATACCCATTGGTCCCGGCTCTGCTGCCGGTCTTTTGCCGCCGTGATGTCGTTGCGGACGGTTTCGCTGTCCAGAGCGGCTTGAGTGCAGACCACCAACAGCTTGTCATAAGCCCGCACGCCCCGTTCCACCTCCTCTTGGTCCGACGTACTGTGGCGCTCCACTAGAGCCGTGCCCCGGGCGTCCTCGGAGAACAACCAGCATCGTATGCCTTTTGCTCTCAGACCACGTAGGAGGCCCTGAGCGAAGCCGAGGTCTTGCACTGAACAAGAAATAAAGCAATCATGCAAGGGGATGGAGAGACCCGGCAGGGTCCCTTGGAAAGCGACCAGAGACTCCGGAGCGCCGGCGCCCAGAAGGAAATCATCGACGATGTTGCCCTTCGACCGGTAAAGTGTGTCGATTCCTATGGTGCTGGGAGCGTCATGGCGCACTTGGCCCAACCCGGCGGCGGCGCTGAGGTCGCAGTCTTGGAACACCGTGTACCCCATAATGGAACCGTGGAACTTCGCTCCCGCCAGGTCCGGACTGTGGAGCACCGCCTCGTAGAAATCGGCCATGCCAAAGTCGGCGCCGGCCAAGTTGGTCCGGTTTATGTTAGCCCGGCTGAGGGTAGCCCCCGTCAGGGTTGCCTCCGTAAGGTTAGCCCCGGTGAGATTGACCCTGGATAGGTTCGCGCCGGACAAGTTGGCGCCGGTCAGGTCGGCGTCGGATAGGACGGCCCGGTCCAAGTCGGCGCCGGAGAGATCGGCCCCCCTCAAGTTGGCCCCCCGCAGGCTGGCCCCGTTGAGCAGGGACCGGCTCAAGTCGGCTTCCATCAAGTTGGCGTGGTACATGTGGCACGGGTTCAAGTAGCAGCCGGACAGGTTTGCTCGCCGCAACATAGCGCCCATCAGGTCGGAGTTGCGGATATCGGCGCCGCTGAGATTGACTTGGGGCATGCGGGCGTAGCTCAGGTAGGCGGCATTCAAGTCCATGATCTCGTTGGGGTGTTCTTCCCTCCACCGGGCCACAACGTCCCTGCCCTTCCTGGCCAGTTGCACGTGCTCCATGTTTGCCATTGCAGAAACTCCGGACCAAGTCTGAATCTGGATTCCGGGGAACCCCGGCCCAGGGAGCGCCGGGCGCCGTTCTTCGAGTCCGCCGTTGCTCAGGGCGCGAGTAATCGGAACGTGGGCCTCATCATACCAGAAGCCAACCGGCGCGGACACGCGACTCCGCTCCTACCAGCGGCCCGCCGACTCTAGCTCGTAAATCTGTCTCAAAGCCTAACGCCCGCTCCGAATTCATCTTGAACGAGCTTCATGTTTGGGATATCATGCACCCCGTTAGGAAACCGCCGAATATGTCCACCATGTCCACCAAGAGGGACCTACTTTCCGTCGCCGACTTGGCGCCGAACGAGACCCTGGAGATCATTCGCCGGGCCAAGGACATGAAGCAAAACGGCTCGGATCTCCCCCTTCGCGATAAGAACGTTGTTTTACTCTTCGAAAAGAGCTCCCTGCGCACCCGGGCCAGCTTCCAGATAGGGATTCAGCAGCTGGGAGGCTATTCCATCTTCCTGGGGCAGGAAGAAGTCGGCCTGGGAAAGCGGGAGCCGGTGTCCGACATCGCCCGGGTCCTTTGCGGATACGCCGACTGCATCATTGCCCGCGTGTCAACGCATCAGCACCTAGAGGAGTTGGCCCACTACGCTAACGTGCCGGTAATCAACGCGCTGTCGGACCTAGAGCACCCCTGCCAGGTCCTGGCCGACATGCTCACCGTCGACGAACATTTTGGTAAGCTGGAGGGTCTAAAGCTGGCCTTCATCGGCGACGGGAACAACGTCGCTCGCAGCCTGTGCCTGGCCCTTCCCAGGGTAGGGGCCGGTTTCGCGATTGCCTCTCCGGAAGGATATGCTCTGGACGAGACCAGCTTGGCATCGGCCCGGGAGTCGGCGCGGCAATGGCCGGCGCCGGACCAATCGGAAGTTCTGGCGCTGCGGGACCCCGCCGAAGCGGTCGAGGGCGCCGACGTGGTGTATACGGATGTTTGGGCCAGCATGGGTCAAGAAGAGGAATCGGCGCTGCGCCGAAGGGCATTCCAAGGCTACAGCGTAGACGCGGCCCTGATGTCTCGGGCCAAGACCAGGGCCATCTTCATGCACGACATGCCGGCCCACTACGGAGAAGAGGTGCCCCCCGGGATGCTGGAACATCCCCAATCGGTGGCGTACCATCAAGCCCATAACCGGCTGCACGCCCAAAAAGCCTTACTCGAATTCCTTTTAGCCTAACCGAATGGGGCCGGCGCCGGCGGCCAAGCTCTTGCGGGCCGGGTCCGGACCGGCCAACCCCGGGACCATATCCAGGCGTGAAAGGGAACAGACCGGCACATAGGACTAACTGAAAGGACCAACTGGAGGAGAACTCGGCTTTGTCTTTGCCCATCGTTGCTATCATCGGCCGTCCCAACGTCGGAAAATCTTCCTTGTTCAACCGGATATTGGGGCAGCGCCGCGCCATCGTTACCGCAGTGGCGGGCACTACCCGGGACCGGCTGATGGCTGACGCCCGGTGGGAAGACCATTCCTTCGTTCTAGTGGACACCGGGGGCTTGGAGTCCGACCCGGACGGGACTATCCCGGAGAAGGTCCAAGAGCAAGCGGATATGGCTATGTCCGCCGCCGACGTCATCGTGTTCTTGACCGACGTTACCGATGGCGTCACCCCTGCCGATCAGGTAGCTGCCGAGCGTCTTCGCCGGTCCAACAAGCCCATAGTCCTAGCGGTGAACAAGACCGACAACGATTCCCGGGAACTGGACTCCCCCGAGTTCTACCAGTTGGGCTTGACCGATCCTTTGCCTGTCAGCGCCTACCACAACTTTGGCATCCACCAGTTGATGGACCAAGTCGCATCCCATTTCCCTGCCCCGGATGAAGTGGAGGAAGAGCCGGAAGACCCAGACGCGGAAGCCCCCGAAAGTCTGAAGCTGGCTATCGTGGGCCGGACCAACGTGGGCAAATCGTTGCTGCTCAACGCCGTCCTCGGCCAGGAACGGTCCATCGTAAGCCGGACGGCGGGTACCACCAGGGACGCTCTGGACACCAGTATGAATTACTCCGGCCACGAAATAGTCTTGATCGATACGGCGGGCATCCGGCGGCCGGGACAGGTGCAGAGGGGCATAGAAAAGTACAGCGTCATGCGGGCCGTCAGCGCCGTAAACCGCACCGACATCGCTTTGCTGGTGACCGACGCCACCGAGCTGGCCACGGCCCAAGACGCTCACATCTCCGGCCTGGCTTGGGATATGTGCCGAGGGCTGATTGTGGTGGTCAACAAGTGGGACCTGTTGGAGGGGAGCGATTGGGCCGCAAGGCAAAGGGCCGTGTCGAGAGTACAAGAGCGGCTCCACTTCATGCCATACGCGCCCATTTGCTTTACGTCAGCGCTACGCGGCCAAGGGATAGGCGAATTGATGCAGACGGCCCTGGAACTGTGGCGGGAACGGTTGCGTTACGTGCCGTCCAGGGAGTTGCAATACGTTCTCGTCGACGCCCTAGCCAGCCACGCCCCGGCGGCGGTGAAGGGGTCTCGAGGCCGCCGGCCCTCGATAAGCCGGCTGCGTCAGGTTGACGTAAACCCGCCTACCTTCCTATTCACGGTGGACAAGCCCGAATTGGTACACTTCTCCTACCAGAGGTACTTGGAAAACCGTCTGCGCGCCAGGTTCGGTTTCGACCACACTCATCTTAGGATGTTGTTCAAAAGACCATGATCAGGCCTGTGCCCCCCGGCCTTCTCACCCTGACCGTGCTGCCGGCGTTGATCGCCGCTGTCGTTGCGGTGTTTATTACCATGGAAAGGGAGTCAGGATGGGGCCAATACGCGGCGGTACTGGCCCTTTCCTACCTGGTGGGGTCGATACCTTGGGGCTACATCTTGCTCCATTGGCGCAGCGGTATGGACGTGAGAGAGTACGGAAGCGGCCGCACCGGAATGTCCAACGTGCTGCGCACCGGCGGCGGTAAAGCGGCGGTCCTGGTCCTGGCGCTGGACTTGGGGAAGGGGATATTGGTAGTAGCGCTGGCCCGAGAGGCTATAGGTTCCACGTCCGGGGAAGTAGCCGCCGGCCTCTTGGCCTTGGTGGGGCATAATTGGCCCATTTTCTTACAATTCCGCGGGGGCCGAGGCGTCCTCACCGGTTTGGGGGGGCTGTCGGTAATGGCGCCGATAGCGGCCGGCATCGCCGCTTTCTCCTTCCTCCCGGTTACTTTATCGACCCGCTACCTCTCCTTGGGGTCAGTATGCGGTGTGCTGGTGGGCGCCTTCGGCATGTTGGCCTTCGGTCTGGCCGGCGTGTACTCCAACATCTACATACTGTACGCATTCGTGGGAAGCGCCATAATCATCTGGCAACACCGGGACAACATTCGTCGAATCTATCAAGGGAAAGAACGCCGCTTGGGGCAGCCGGCCGTTCCGCCGGAACGACCGTCGGAATGACCGTCGGAATGAGATGAAGGTTGCCGTAGTCGGCACCACCACTTGGGGCACCACCTTGGGAATTATTCTCGCCAAGAACGGTGTTCCGGTCCGCCTGTTGGCCCGCACTGCCGGAGAGGCCGCCGAGCTCAACACCCAACGACGGAATCCCCGCTTCCTGCCGGAGGTCTCCTTCCCCCAGTCCTTGGCCGCAACCGCCCACGTGGAGGAAGCAATCACACCCGCGGACCTGGTGGTCATTGCGGTGCCTTCCCATAGCCTGCGGGAAAACGTTCAGCGTATACGCGGCGCTATATCGCCGGGCGCCATTATCCTGAGCGCCGCCAAAGGTCTTGAGCTCCCCGCGGCTAAGAGGATGAGCCAAGTCATCAGTGAGGAGTTGCCCGTCGAACTGGCTTCCGGCATTGGCGCATTGTCCGGCCCCAACTTGGCTCTGGAAATCGTCCAGGGAAAACCTTCATCCACGGTGATCGCCGGTCAGGACTCCTCGAAGGCCCAGCAAGCCCAGTCGGTGTTGATGTCCAGCGCGTTTCGGGTTTATACCAGCGACGACCTCGTCGGCGTGGAGTTGGGCGGAGCGTTGAAGAACATCATCGCCCTGGGAGCGGGCATCGCCGACGGGATGCAGGTCGGCGACAACGGAAAGTCGGCTTTTATTACTCGCGGACTAGCCGAGATTACCCGGCTGGGAATCGCCGCCGGCGCTCAACCTCTTACCTTTGCCGGACTGGCCGGGCTGGGTGACTTGATCGTTACTTGCACCAGCCGGCTCAGCCGCAATCGCTACGTGGGTGAGCAACTGGCCCTGGGACGGCCTTGGCGGGAGATCGAGCGGGCCATGGATAACGTGGCCGAGGGAGTAAACGCCACCGGCGCCGCTCTGAACATGGCCTCGGACCTGGGCGTGGAAATGCCCATAGCCCAAGTCACCTACCGGGTCCTCTTCGAGGGGCTATCCCCCCAAGAAGCGGCGGCGGAACTGATGGGGCGGCCGGCTCGTTCCGAGTGGTAGACTCAGCATCCCGAAAGGATCAAGTCGGGCCGTTCCATTCGAACTTGGTCGTTGATTCCCCGGCGGGCAAGACGCCGGCAAAGGCGCGGAAGAGAGTATTAAGCGGGGTTACTGGTCTTGAAATACATTTCTAGGTTCCTCTCCAGAGAAAAAGAGCGCAGGCCCAGGTCAGAGCCAACGGGCAACCGGAGCATGGTCCCGCGGATAATCCGGTTGTTCAAGCCGTATCGACCCAGCGTAACCGTTATCGGGGCCCTGATCCTTGTTACCGCCAGCGTGGGCGTGGTCAACCCGGTGCTGATCAAGGTGGTGTTCGACTCCGCGTTGTTCCCGCCCGGTGGAGGGCCCGACCTCAACTTGCTTTGGATTCTCGTGGGGTTGATGGCCGCCATCGCTATTGCCAGCGGCGGTCTGGGCATAGTGCAGACCTACCTGACCAACCAAGTCGGCCAGAACGTGATGCGGGACCTGCGGGACACCCTTTACCGCCACCTCCAATCAATGTCGCTAGGCTTCTTCACCGGCACTCGCACCGGAGAAATCCAGTCGCGGGTATCCAACGACGTGGTTGGGGTTCAAACCGTGGTAACCAGCACCGTATCCGATACCCTTGCCAACACCGTGATTCTCATTAGCACCTTGGTGGCCATGGTGATCCTCTCCTGGGAACTTACGCTGGTGGCCGTGGCCACGGCCCCGATCTTCTTCATTCTGACCAGATTCGTTGGGGCGCGGCGGAGAGCAATCACCTCTCAAGCCCAAGAGTCGACCGCCGAGTTGACCGCCATCACTCAAGAGACCCTTTCGGTGTCCGGTATCATGCTTGCCAAGCTGTTTGGCCGCCAGCGCCAAGAAATGACCCATTTCCACGGGCACAATCAACAGCTATCGGACCTAGTGGTGCGGCAGCAGATGATCGGGCATTCCTTCTTCGCCGTGGTGATGACCTTCATGTCAATCTCGCCCGCGTTCATCTACCTTCTGGCTGGATATCTAATGGGGGGGCTCGGGCCGGGAGGCATCACCGCGGGAACGATCATTGCATTTACCACGTTACAGAGCCGGCTGTACTTCCCCATCGGGCGGCTCCTCGAGGTCTCGGTCGAGATTCAGTCGTCGATGGCCCTCTTCGAACGGATATTCAACTACCTCGACCTCAAGCAAGAGATCGTGGAAGCGCCGGAACCCGTCGAACTCAAGGCCGACCGAGTATCCGGCGCGGTTAAATTCGAGTCGGTCAGGCTCAAGTACAGCCCATCGGCCCAAGAGCGGCTTCAAGGAAGTCAAAATGGGGATAGCGGGGACCGGTGGGCCCTCGACGGGGTCAGCCTTGAAATCCCGCCCGGTCAGTTGACCGCTTTGGTTGGCCCCAGCGGCGCCGGAAAGACCAGCTTAGCCTACTTGATTCCCCGGCTCTACGACGCGACCGAAGGCGCGGTGTACATAGACGGGATAGACGTTCGTGCCATCAGCTTTGCGTCTCTATCGGAGCTTATAGGTTTTGTTACTCAAGATAGCTACCTGTTTCACGCGAGCCTGAGAGCAAACCTCTTATATGGCAAACCGGACGCTACCCAGCAAGAGCTGGAAGCGGCCACCACCGCGGCTTACATACACGACCGAATCATGGAATTTCCGGACGGCTACGATACCGTGGTCGGCGAGCGCGGCTACCGGCTATCGGGGGGAGAGCGGCAACGCCTAGCGATCGCTCGCGTTGTTCTGCATCAACCCCGGTTGCTAATCCTCGATGAGGCGACTTCCTCCCTAGACACCGCCAGCGAGCGCTACGTGCAGGCCGCATTGACACCCTTGATGCGGGGCCGCACTACAGTCGCGATTGCGCACCGGCTCTCGACCATCATGGCAGCAAACATGATTTACGCGGTAGACCATGGCCGGATCGTCGAGCAAGGTACCCACGACCAGTTGATGCAACAAAAAGACGGACTATACGCTCGTCTTTACGAAGAGCAATTCGACGCGGGCCGGGTCGAGTGCCGTTGTGAGGATGGCATTGTCCTCGTCGACGGCAAGATTGTTTGCCCCGAGGAAAAAGTTCTGGTATCCACAAGCTGAGGCCTCGTTTCATCGGCGCCGCTTCATGAATCGCGGCAGGGGTTGAAGATTCCCTCGGTCACCATCGGGTCCTCTTGGAATACACGTGCCGCAGAGTGACCGCCACGCTGCTCATTAGCAGAAGCACCACCAGAAGAACAATCATTCCTCCGGCGGCGTCCTCCTGGAAGCCGCGCAATGGACGGGTGATCCAGCTGTACACCTGAATAGGAAGCACCGTAAACGAGTCGGTCGGGCTGGTGGGGATGAAAAAGACGGAGGTGAAGGCGCCGATGGCGATCAAAGGGGCGGTCTCCCCTATGGCCCTGGCCAAGGCGAGAATGACCCCGGTCAGCATGGCGGGCATGGCCGCGGGAAGCACCTGAAACCTCACGGCTTGCCACCTAGTCGCGCCAAGGGCTATGGCGGCCTCCCGAATAGACGGGGGCACCGACCGCAATCCCTCTCGAGAAGCCACGATGATGATGGGAAGAACCAGAAGGGCTAAGGTGAGCGCTCCGGCCAAGATGCTAGGGCCGAGCCGGGCCCAGTAGACGAATAGCGCCAGCCCCATAAGCCCGTAAACCACGGAGGGTACCCCGGCCAGATTGTTGATGTTGATCTCGATAAGCTTGATGAGGGGGTTCTTGCCCGCGAACTCTTCCAGGTAGATGGCCGCCCCTATCCCAATGGGCACCGCAAAGGCCCCGGTGAGGCCCATGACCCACAATGTTCCCAGAAGGGCGGGCTTTACACCGGCGTTCTCCGGATTCCGGGAGGGGAAGCTGGAAAGGAAGCTCCAATCAAGAGCGGAGAAGCCGTCCTTGGCTACGGTGAACAGGAGCACGGCGACGGCGGCCACACCGAACGCGGTGGCCAGTATAGCCACGGCGACAAAGCCCCACTCCGTAACTTTACGCACCCTCATGTTCCGCGCCGTGACTACTCGCTTGGCCATGGGCCGCGTCAAAGACCGTATCATTCGTATACCTCTCGGAACCGGGCCAGCAGCGCTTGGGCCAGCAAATTTATTCCCAGAGTGAAGACAAATAGCAATAGACCGATGCCGAAGATACTCTCGTATTCGACGGTCCCCCTAGGCGTGTCCCCCGTTGCTACTTCCATGATGTAAGCCGTCATGGTCTGCATGGCCGCTAGGGGGTCCCACGAGAGATTAGGTATTCCGCCGGCGGCGATGGTCACGATCATGGTTTCCCCTACGGCCCTGGCGAGGGCGAGCAGCCCTGACGCTACGATGCCGGAGAGGGCAGCGGGCACTACGATTCTGGTGGACACCTGGAAACGGCTGGCGCCCAGAGCATGGGCGCCCTCCCGCAGGTTGGAAGGCACCGCCCGCATTGCGTCATCGCTTAAGGAGACCACCATAGGTATGAGCATTATTCCCATGGCAATGGCAGCGCTTAGAGCGTTGAAAATCGACTCAGTTTGAAACAGCGGCCTGATGATGTTGGGGCTGATGAAGGTGATGGCGAAGAACCCGTAGACCACCGTGGGAACGCCGGCCAGCACCTCTAGCAGCGGCTTTACTACCGCCCTTACCCGGTCCGGGGCATACTCGCTGAGATAAATAGCGGTAAGGAGCCCCACCGGGAACGCGACCATCATGGCCATGGTTGCAACGAAGGCCGTGGCTGAGAGGAGGGGCAGCGCGCCAAAGTTCTTGATGGAGAATAGGGGAGTCCACTCGGTCCCGGTGAGGAACTTCAGGACCGAGACTTGATTGAAGAACGGTACCGCCTCGGTTAGAAGTATGAGGACTATCCCCACTGTCGTGACGATAGACAAGGCGGCGCAGAGGAAGAGAATCAATATGATAGGCGCCTCCCGGGCTCGCCGCCGGAGGCGCCTACCGGTTCTACCTAAGGTTAGGACTTGCGCCAGAGCCACCGTTACTCCAGCTTACCGAGGGCTTGGTCCAAGGGAGTGCCCGGCGCGACATCCTTGAATACCGACCCCGTGGCGCGGGTGTTCAGCCGGTCCAACGCCCACTGGTAGGCGCTCTGGGGGAGGGCCACGTAGCTTACCTCCGACACCAACGGAGTGCCGCCTCCCAGGTAATACTCCACAAACGCTACCACCTCGGGCCTATCGTCAAGTATGTCGGCCCGCACGTAGATGAAGATGGGGCGCGCCAAGGGTTGATAGACCCCCGCCTCCACCGACTCCCCGGACGGTTCCACGCACTCCCCAGTAGAGGGGTTCCGAATCGGTATGCCCTTCACCAAGTCCCGGTATTGGGCCAGGTAGGCCAAGCCAAAGTAGCCGATGCCGCCCTGGGTGCCGTTCACCCCTTGAGCTATTAGAGGGTCATCCTCCGTCGCCAGGTCCATGTCGCCCCGGTGGGCCCCCGACTCGCCCATGACCGCTTCGGTGAAGTAGTCGAAGGTGCCGGAAGCGGTGGTGGGGCCATGGAGCCGCAGTTTCTGGTCCGGGAAGCCTTCCCTGACCTGGCTCCAGTTGGTGATGTTGCCTTGGGCCTCGGGCCCGAAGATGGCGGCCAGTTCCTCCACCGACAAGCAACCGGCCCAGTCATTCTCCTTGTTGACGACCACGGAGAGGGCATCGAATGCGACCGGTAGTTCAATCAACTCTATACCATTCTCGGCGCAGGCGTCTATTTCTTTCTGATTCACGGGACGGGAGGCGTCGGCGACCTCGGTCTCTCCGGCGCAAATGGCCCGGAAGCCCGCGCCGGTGCCGGTGGAAGCCACGTTGACGCGGACTCCCGAGTGCATCTTGCTGAACTCCTCGGCCACGGCCTCGCTGATGGGAAAGACTGTGCTTGACCCGGCTATCGCTATAGTGCCGCTCAGTTCGACAGCCGCCTCGGTTGGCGCCGTCGTTGGCGCGGCGGTAAGCGTGGCTGGGGCGTCGCTTCCGCACGCCGCCAGAAGTATCGAAAGGACTAGGGCCGTCAGGACAAGAATGCCGGCTGACAGCTTTGGGGCCGGGAATACAAGCGAGGCACGACTCATTTCTCCTCCGGTGGTTAGGCTGAGTCCGGCTGGCGCCGGCTTTGGGACAACTCAAGCCTAACTCCCCTGTGTGAAGATGCAATTAGGGCCGTGTTAAGATGAGATTAACGGTGGGTTATGAAGGGGTTAATCCGGGGGCTGGGGCGCTTTGGGAACGGTGAAGTAGAACCGGCTGCCCTCCCCCAAGCGGCTTTCGGCCCAGACCCGGCCGCCGTGGGCCTCCACCAATTGCTTGACAATGGCCAACCCCAAGCCGGTGCCGCCGTCGCCGCGGCTGGGGTCGGCTTTGTAGAACCGCTGGAAGATATGCGCTAGGTCTTGTTCCGCAATACCCTCGCCGGAGTCGGCCACCTCCACCCTGACCGCGTTGTCCACGTTTTGGGCGGACACCGTGACGCCTCCCCCTTTGGGGGTGAACTTCACCGCGTTTTCAAGCAGGTTCACCATTATTTGACACACCCGGTTTTGGTCCACATCCACCACGTACTCGCTCGGCGGTACCGCTGCGTTCAATCCGACGGTCTTGCCCCAAGCCAAGGGAGCGACACGAGAGAGGGATTCGTCCAACAACAGCGCCAGGTCCTGGGGCGTCGTCGTCAGGGCCACTTGACCGCTTTCCAGCCGGGCCAGTTCCAACAAGTCGTTGCCCAAGTTGGACATGCGGTCCGTTTCCCGGTGAATTCGGCCCAGAAAGTCCCGGGTCAACGAACGGTTCTGCAAGTCGCTCTCCTCCAAGGTCTCCAGCAGGGCCTTCATGGCCGCTAGGGGGTTGCGCATTTCGTGGGAGACGTCGCTAACAAACTCCTTGTGACTTTCCTCCATCTGACGGATTCTCGTAAGATCGTGCAGGGTCAGCAACACGCCGCCCGAACCGTCGCCGCCCAGTGGAGTGGCAATGGCGCTTAGCACCCGCTGCGGCCGGAACAAGCGCAAGTCTTCTTGCTGCTGGGTCCCGGTTTCCCAGCAAGCGGACACCAACCGGTGAAGGTCGGGGTAGAGCCACCCCCATTGCGCCGTGACGCCGTCGCCTTCGGACGCCCAGTTGCTCCGTGGCGCCGAAGGCAACTCGACGCCGTTGCCGCCTGGAGGACCGGTGTTCAATAAGTCCTTGGCCGATCGATTGAGCAGGGTGGGGCGCAGGTCCGGCCCGATGACCACCACACCGTCGGCCATGGTGTCCAGCACCGCCGATAGTTTGGTCCCTTCATCGGCCAGGTTTTGTATAACTTCTTTTAGAGTCCCGGCCATCCTGTTGAAAGACTCGGCGAGCTCTTGGGTCTCGTCATAGGCCGGCGAACGTACCCGGTGGTCCAAGTCGCCGCCGGCCAAACGCCGGGCGCCGGCGGTAACCTCCCGAACGGAGTGGGACGTGCGGCGGGCAACGAGGAAGCCCAGCCCTATGGCCAAGACGGCCGCCACCAAGCCGGACAGGGAAACCGTCAGTATCACCCGGTTCAGATTGGCTTGGAGCTGGGCGGTGGGCACGGCTACACGAACGACGCCGAGCACTTGGCCTTGGTCTATCACCGGCACGGCGGTATACCATAGCTCTGTTCCCACCGTCGCGCTGCGCCGCTTGCTTGTTCCCACGCCGGCCGACAGCGCGTCCGCGATTTCCGGGCGGGCGCCGCGGCTTTCCATAGCGGCCGGCAATTCCCAATTATCAGCCAGCACTTCACCGTTTAGGCCGATTGTGGTGACGCGGCCATCCACCAATTGCCCGGCCCGCGCTCCGGAGGACCGGAGCCCCTCCAGGTCAACAGGTTCTTTCAGATAACGGGAGAAGGACTCGGCCAAGAGGCCCGTTTCCTGGATCAATCGTTCTTCCAGGTCGTCAACGTAGCTGTCGTGAATGAAATTTACCAGGTAGAC
Source organism: Dehalococcoidia bacterium (assembly GCA_965197665.1). Classification (GTDB taxonomy): domain Bacteria; phylum Chloroflexota; class Dehalococcoidia; order Lucifugimonadales; family UBA3495; genus CBDANO01. The sequence continues at coordinate 215,461 of CBDANO010000004.1, read as the reverse complement.
GCTGACGGCCCCGAGGGATACGATAATGAGGGCGGTATAGGCTAGGGCAACGCGCCATTGCAGCGACCTGGGGAGTCTCATCCTTCCAGCCGGTAACCCAGTCCCCTTATGGTGATGATACGGGGAGCTCCCCCAACCCCCTGATGCAGCTTCTCCCGCAGCCACCGAACGTGTACGTCGACGGTGCGGGCGTCACCGACGTAGTCTTGGCCCCAGACCCGCTCCAGTATTTGGTCCCTGGTAAAGGCCCTGCTCTTGTTGGTTGCCAGTAGGGCTAGCAACTCGAACTCCCGGGGGCGCAACTCCAGTTCTTCCTCGTCCAACCTGGCGACGTGACTGCTCAAGTCCATCTCCAGGGTGCCGATTCTCAGGACCTCCGGCGGCGCGCTCTGGGGTGACGTGATACGGGCCCGGCGCAGCAAACTGCGAATTCGGGCCAGCAACTCCCGCATGCTGAAGGGCTTGGTAACGTAGTCGTCGGCCCCAACCTCCAGGCCCACCACCCGGTCGATCTCCTCAGCCTTTGCGGTGAGCATCAGGATGGGGACCTGGGTATCCCGCCTGAGGAGTCGGCACACCTCCATCCCGTCGATCTTGGGCAGGATGATGTCCAGCAGCACCAAGTCGGGCCGTATCTCCCTGGCGAGGGTCAGGCCCCGCTCGCCGTCATGAGCAACGGAGACTTGGTAGCCCTCTTTTACCAGGTTATAGCGGAGGGCCTCCACCAGGTTTTCTTCGTCTTCGACTACCAGTATGTTCTCACCTGACAAGTGACACCCCACTTACGGCAAATACATTGACTTCGGACTTAAGGGGCCGGCTATGAAATTTCATCCAACGACCGGCCGGGCCGGTGCCGGCAAGTCGGGCCGTCCTAGCCGATCTTCCTCCAGAGCAACCGCTCCGCCTCCGTTAGGTCCAACGCCTCCCAAGCCTCGCCGTCCAACAGCAAACCGTCGGTCGGCAGGTTGGGGCGGAACCGCACCCGCATGCGCAAGGGGTTGGGCAGTGAAGGGGTGAAAGCCTCGGCCATGTCCCCATCGGACACGCCCTTGGCTTCCAGGGACGGGCTGACCCAGGCCACCCGCATGCCCTGTTCCATTACCGGCTCGCCGCCTCGTTGGGCGTCAAGGTAGATGCGTTGACCGGCGAGCCGCCGGCGCTGCTCCTCGGTGGCCGCTTCGTCGACCTCCAAGCTGTCGGGGTCGAGTACGACGCCGTAGGCTTCTTGGGCCTGCTCCAAGGACACCTTTCCATCCACCGCGTCTTCCCGCACGCGGGAGGGTTCCCGTTCCAGAGGGTCGCCGTAGCCCCCGCCGCCGAAGGTGGAAAGGCGCAGAGTATCTCTCGCTTGCAACGGGAAGGCAGTGGACTTGCTGCCTAGCTCCGGTGAGATCGTGATGATCTCCCCTTGCCGGACCACCTCCCATTTGCCCAAAGCGCCCGGTTGGGCCCCATGCAGGCCCGCCGTCGGCACCACGGCATGGTCGCTCAACATGGAGAACACCCCTTCGGAAGGGGTCTGGTACTCCCGGACCACACCCATCCCGCCGCGGAACCGGCCCGGGCCGCCGGAATCCTGACGCAATTCGTGGCGGTGGAAGAAGACGGGAAAGAGGTTCTCCAACACCTCCACCGACTGGATGCTGACGTTGCCCGACCGCAGAGTGCGGACGAAGTCCAGCCCGTCCTTGGTGGAGCGTCCGCCCCCACCCCCGGAAGGGTAATCGTAGTATATGAAACGGTGAGGGTCGTCGAACCTCAGGTCGGTGCCGCCCAGGTTTTGATGGTTGGCCCCGGCGCCCTCCTCGGCGCTCACGTGCTGGGGCGCCAGTTTGCTTAGCGCCACCATAGTGTATATGGCCGCCTGACCCATCTCGGCCATGCCGCCGGCCGGCGACGGAGCGCTGGCGTTTAGCATGGTGCCCCGGGGCGCCGTCACCTCGATGGGCCGGAAGCAGCCGGAGTTGATGGGCCCCGAGGGGTCTAAAGCGGCTTTGACCCCCATGAACGCGAAGCAGTGGGCCAAAGCCAGGCCCACGTTGAGGGGCCCCTGGGACTCCAAGGCCGTGCCCGTATAGTCCACGTGCAGACCTTCCTCTTTCGCGGTGACCTGCACCCGGATGCGCCTCCGCTCGGCGACGACGCCGTCGTTGTCCATATACCCCTCGTGGGTCACTTTCGTTTGAGGCAGGGCCTTGATTATGGACCTCATACGCCTCTCCGAAGAGTCCAAGACCTCGTCGAAGTGCCGCAACAGGTTCTCCTTGCCGTAACGGCGTATCAGCCCAATCATGTGCTGCCCGGCCACCCGGCAACTGGCGGTCTGGGCCAGTATGTCGCCCCTGGTCTCCGCCGGGACCCTAACGTTGAGTAGGATCATGTCCAGAATGTCCCGGTTTATCTGGTCCTCACGGCCCAGGCGAATGGGGGGGATTCGAAGCCCTTCCTGGTATATCTCCCGGGAACTGCCGGAAAGGCTGCCCGGCACCATGCCGCCCACGTCATACCAGTGGGCCCGGTTGGCGGCGTAGCCCACAATCTCTCCCTCGTGGAAGATGGGCACGAAGATTAGCACGTCGTTCAAGTGGGTGCCGCCGTCGTAGGGATCGTTGCCGATGAAGATGTCCCCCTCGTGGATGTCCCCCGCAAACCTCTCGATGGTGTTGCGGACTTGCCAGACTATAGGGAAGATGTGCACCGGCACGCTCGTGCCCACGGCCAAAAGCTGGGCCTTGCTGTCGAGAATGCCGCACGAGAAGTCCCTTCCGGCGTAGACCACGGCGGACCGAGCGGTGCGTAGGGTGATGTCCGCCATCTCCCGCACGATGGAGTCCAAGCGGTTGCGGACAACTTCCAGGGTGACCGGATCGATATCCGGGCGGGTAGTGGTCATGGCAACCTCCTGAGGACCAGGTTTCCGTAGCCGTCCACCCTGGCGCTGAACCCCTTCGGCACCAGAGTCGTGGACGTGCGCTCCTCTATGATGGCGGGCCCCTCCAGGGAGCTGCCGGCGCCCAAGCGTTCCCGGTCGTATATTCCAGTATCGAGGAACCCGCGGGCCTCCCGGAAGTAAACGGGCCGCGCTCCTTTGTAGGCGTCCTTGGCCTCGCCGGCGTCCAGCTTCTTGAGCCCGGGCCGGGACACCTTCCCCATACCGCGGACCCTCAGGTTCACTATCTCCGTGGGGTCGCCGCGGCTGGCGTAGGTGTACAGCCGCTGGTGCTCCGCGTGGAAGGCTTCCTCCGCCAGTTGATGGGTGGCTTCAGTGACCGGTCCGGAGGGGGCCGTCACGTTGATAATGTGGAATTGCCCTTTGTAGCGCATGTCGAAGCTGCGGGTCAGGCTCAGGGCCTCGCCGGATATGCCTTCTTGCCGCAGGGTGCGCGTTAGCTCGGCTTCCATATCCTCGAAAAGAGCGTTGCTCCTCGCGAAGTCGTCCCGCCGGCCGGGGCTCACACTGGTACGCACGGCGTCATGGATGATGTCGGTAGAGAGGAGGCCCAAGGCGGAGAAATTGCCGGGCACCGGAGGAACGATGGCTTGAGACATGTTCAATTCGGCGATGGTATAGGCCGCTTCCATGGGGCCGGCGCCGCCGAAGGCTACCAGGCTGAAGTCCCTGGGGTCGCGCCCCCGGGCAATGGTGACCTCCCGTATCACGTCGGCGGTCTTGGCGTCGGCGATCTCGAGCACCCCGGCCGCGGCCTCTTCCACCGTGAGTCCCAGGGGCCGCGCCACGTGCTCCTCCATCGCTCTCCTAGCCCCGACCAAGTCGAGGGGCAGGTCTCCGTCCAGAAGGGCCACCAAGCGGCCAAGGATCGCATTGGCGTCGGTGATGGTGGGCAGGGTCCCGCCCTTGCCGTAGCACACCGGGCCCGGCTCGGCCCCGGCGCTCTCGGGTCCCACTTGGAGAGTCCTTCCCTGATCGACCCAAGCGATGCTGCCTCCGCCCGCTCCGGCCTCGAAGATATCGATCATGGGCACCCGGATGGGCCAACCGCTGCCGGGCTTGTTGGGGGCCTCGAATATCTCGAACTCCACGGTGGAAAGGGGCCGCCCCGCCTCGATGACCGAGGCCTTGGTGGTGGTACCGCCCATGTCGAAGGTGATCATGTTCTCCAGGTCCATGAGCCTGCCGATCTCGGCGGCGCCGATGGAGCCGGCCGCCGGGCCCGACTCCATCATGTTGATGGGCCGGTACCCGGCCTCCTCCCCGGTCATAACGCCGCCGTTGGACTGCATCACGTGGACCCCGGTACCCAGACCGCGCTCCCGCAGCTCGGTTTCCAAGTGGGTCATGTAACGTTGCACCACCGGCTGAACGTAGGCGTTGAGGGCGGCCGTGCTGGTGCGCTCGTACTCTTTGATTTCGGGGACGATGGCCGAGGAGAGAGTGTAATACATGGCGGGGAACTCGCTGCGAAGAATCTCCGCCGCCCTTTCCTCGTGTTCCGGATTGGCGTAGGAGTGCAAGAAGCTCACCGCCACCGACTCTATCCCTTGGTCGGCCAAGCCCCGAAGCGCTTGACGAAGCTGGTCCTCGTCGAGGGCTTCGTGCACGCTACCGTCCCAAAGGGTCCGCTCCTTGACCTCCACCCGCCAGCGCCTGGGCACGAACATGGGAGGCTTGTCCATCTGGGGGTCAAGCAAATGCGTACGAGCGCCCCGGCGGAGCTCCAAAACGTCGCGGAACCCCTCCGTCGAGACGATGGCCGTCTTGGCCCCTTTTCCTTCCAGCAGCGCGTTGATGGCTATGGTGGTCCCGTGAGATAGAAAGGAGACCCTTTCCAACGGGATGCCAGCGTCGTCCAGAGATTCCACCACTCCGAGAGCCGGGTCCCGGTTGGTGGTCAGCACCTTCAGATGAAACAACTCACCGGTACCTTCGTCGATACCTGTTACGTCGGTGAAGGTCCCCCCTATGTCAACCCCGATGCGAAGCCTGTCATGCAACCCCCGGCCACCCCTTTTCGGCCACCCCTTTTCGGCCACCCCTTTTCGGCCACCCCTTTTCGGCCACCCCTTTCGGCCACCCCTTTTCGGCACCCCTTTTCGGCCAGGCCACCCCTATGTCAACCCCGATGCGATTTCGGCCACCCCTTTTCGGCCACCCCTTTTCGGCCACCAAAGTATAACAAACTTGAAATACCGGCTTAGAACATCCGGACAGGCGATGGGAAACCTGCGTGTGGGGCTATTTGAGCTCGCCGCAGTACAACCCAGGCAGGCATTCCAAGAGCCACCTTGCCGCTATTCGCCGGTGACACGGTTTTTCTCCCCTTTCGAAGCAAAGGAGCGTAAAATCCCCCAGCGCGGGCAACTCGTGGAGCCATTCCCGGAATTGGGCTTGTTCCGCGTACGCCGCATCAAGACCGAGACGGTACGCCCGCTCCAAGGCAGTAAAGTCCAACGTTCCGCTGCGATAGTCCTTGAGCAACTCTCGCTGGGGATAGAAGGCCGGCGCGGTTTCCCACTGGGGCCGCCTACCTCTAGGGTGAGCCCGGGATACTCGGAAGCACCGGCCTTTCCAATCTTGAGGGTCATAGAAGCTTGCGGTGTGCAGCATGAAAAGTTAGTGGTGCTCTACCGGCGCGACCGGAGAGGACTCTGTAGAGGACTCTATAGAAGCCGGTCGGCGGCGGACCGCCTGGCGGCCCACGAAGAGCAGTCCCCCCACGATGATGACGCTGACGTACGTAATTCCGCGGTCCACCAACACCAAAGCAAAGCTCATTCCGCTGGTCAGGTTGGACAAGCGGACCGCCAGCCCGGCAACGCCGGGCTCCACGGCGCCGAAGCCCCCCGGAGTGGGTACCAGGCTCAACAACGAGTTGGCTACCACCAAAGCAATCACCACGGGGAAGCCGATGTCCAAGTCCAAGGCTTGGGCCACCAGAAAAAGCCGCCCCACCTCGGACATCCAGGCCAGGAGGCCCCAAACCGTGACCTGCGGCACGTGTTGAAAGCTGCCCACCGTCCCTTGATGGAACTGCCGGTAACGCTCGGCCAACCACTCGGGCAGTCTCCTTAACACCCAGTCCCGGGCCCATATCATGACGGCCACGACTCCGGCCAGCAAGCCCACCAGGGCCGCCGCCACCGCCAACACGTACCAAGCGGCGTCACCGTTGGAAGCAACCAGGAAGGGTACCGCTGCCGCCAGCAGCAGCACTATCAGCACGCCGTCCAGCACCCGTTCGGCCAGGACGGTGCCAATGGTGCGCGAGAAGGAAACGCCCTGTTCCTCCCGGTACAGGAAGGCGCGGTAGGCGTCGCCCAAACGCAGCCAGGCTATGGCGTTGGCGAACCATCCCAGTAGGACCAGTTGAGCGCAGTACAGGACTCCCGGTACCGGCGCGCCGTCCTCTTGGGCGTTTTGCAGCAGCACCCGCCACCGGGCCCCGCGAAAGACGAAGGTGGTGTAGTGCACCAAGACGGCCGCCGCCAACAGCCAGGGATCACTGCCTTTGACCTTGTTCCAGGTATCGCCCAAGTCTACGTCGAAGCGGGTAATCAGGAAAACCAGGAACGCGGCGGCTAGGGCCAGGGAGATAAGGGTGGGGAGGGACAATGCCCGGCGCTTGATATCCGTCGAGCCGGGGGCTTGGGGGCCGGACCGGACCATTACTGGCGAACCATTAGCACTGGCGAACCATTAGCACTGGAGAGCGGTCTATCGACGAGAGTCGGCCGGTGGGACCGGGCCACGGTTAGCGCAACTCTTTCGGTAGGGTGAATGTCACGTCTTCTTCCACGCCGGACAGCATCGTTACTTGTTCCGGCGCCAAGGCCTCGATGACGCTTTCGACCAGCACTTCCGGGGTGGAAGCCCCCGAGGTGATGCCTATTTTCTGCTTGCCGCTTATCCAGGAAGGATCGATCTCCTCGGGGCCGTTGATCAAGTAGGACGGGACTCCCTGGGCCTCGGCCACCTCGCGGAGGCGGTTGCAATTCGAGCTGTTTTCAGCGCCGATTACCAGGACCAAGTCCACCATTCCCGCCATCTTGGTTACAGCCATCTGCCGGTTGGTCGTCGCGTAGCAAATGTCGTTGCGCACTACCGCGTTGTAGAAGCGTTGCTGTATGGCGTCGATGGCCCGGGCGGTGTCCCTAACCGACAGTGTCGTTTGGGTCAGGACCGCCACCTGCTCATCGGCGTTCCAATTAGGCAGTTCCGAATCCAACTCATCAGCTATCAAGGTCATTTCCACCTGGCCCATGGTGCCCCGCACTTCTTGATGGCCGAGGTGCCCCACCAAAAGCACCTTCTTCCCCTCTTTGTGGTACTTCTTGGCCTCGTTGTGCACCCGGGTAACCAGGGGGCAAACCGCGTCTATTACCCGCAGGTTGCGCCGCTCGGCTTCTTCGAAGTCCTCGGGGGGAGATCCGTGGGCCGAAAACACCACCAAGGAGCCCGACGGTATCTCTTCGATGGTCTCGACGGTTATTGCGCCTTTCCGCTCCAGGTCTGTCACCACGTGGGGGTTGTGAACGATTTGGTGCTTGACGTAGACGGGAGGCCCGAACCTCTCCAAGCAAATATCCACTACCTCGATGGACCGGACCACCCCGGCGCAAAAGCCGCGGGGGGAGCTAAGCATTACTTCCAAGACCGGGCCTCCCTGAACCGCCGGAATGAAAGCATTCCGAGCTATCCTGTGTGGCACGATATCATACTCTATTTTTGACTTGCGCGACAGGCGTCTTGAGGCCGGAAACAGGGCAATCGCATTAGACGCCAAGTCCTCGTCTCTCCCGCGAAAGCCGCAATGACGGGCTAGGAGGGCCCGAGTAAGCCCTCAACTGTGAACAGTTACAACTGCCGCCTCTCCCTTGACACACCCGAAAGCCAATACCCAAACTGAAACCATATCCCCCACACGCCAACGGCCAACCCCCCCTTGATGGTCTGTGACCGGCAACTGGCCGTCGGCCACTCTCATAGGGGGCCGGGAGGTTTTCAGCCCATGACCGATTCGTTCCCTATTCGTTCCAACGAAAAACGAATCCAGCCCCCAAGCCCCAACACACCTCGACCTCAGGGGGTGGGACAACCTTTGCGTTGTGCCTGGAAAGGCCATGAGAAACTAGCGCAGGGGTTAGTTAGTGTCCGCGAGACTTCTAGGGCCTTTCAGTAACCGGATTTCGACTGGATTCTTTCCATCAGACCCCGGATGGCCGGTAGCAAGAACGCGCTTCTAAGTATGGCCCAGTATGGCCCAGTATGGCTCGAAAAGTTTTTTAGGGACGCCCATAATGCCGCGCCCGCTTGAATGGGGAGAAGCCAAAATGCTACTATATGTTTCGATTACTGGCGTGGTTAGATCGAGGAGAAGAAGAGATGGCAAATAATGACATTGCGTTGATGGCCCATCTGATGCGGCGCGCCGGGTTCGGGGCCCAGTACCATGAGTTGGAAGCCCGGGCGGCGAAGGGGTATGAGGCCACGGTGGAGGAACTCTTGCATCCCGATGACCATCCGAATGGGCTGGAGTTGGACCTGGTGGAGCGGTACTTCATCGAATGGAACCACTTCACCAGGGGAGTGCCGGAATACTTCATGTGGAGAATGATTAACTCCAAGGCCCAGTTGGAAGAGAAGATGGTCCTCTTTTGGCACGGCGTCTTGTGCACCGCCGACAGCAAGACGCAGAACTACGGCACGTCCTACGTGGAATTGGAGATGTTCCGCAACTACGGAATGGGCAGCTTCAAAGACATCTTGGTCGAGATCTCCAGAGACCCGGCCATGGTGTACTTTCTGGACAATTGCTTGAGCCACAAGGGCGCCATCAACGAGAACTACGGGCGGGAGCTCTTGGAGCTGTTCTCTATGGGTGTGGGCATGGACGGCCGGTTCAACTACACCGAGGACGACGTGAAGGAGTGCTCCCGGGCCTTTACCGGCTGGACCATCGCCAACCCAATCCCCGGGCAGCCCTACGGCCGTTACAACGCCCAGTTCCTCTACAACCCCTACGACCACGATGACGGGGTCAAGACTTTCCTCGGGGAGACCGGCCGCTTCAACGGCGAGGACGTCATCGATATTATCGTCAAGCAACCCGCCACGGCCCGGTTCCTCTCCCGACACCTGTATAAATACTTCGTGGCCGACGAGGCCCAGGTGCCGGCCTGGATGAACACTCCGCCGCAAGACCCGGAAACCATAAAGATGCTGGAAGACGAGTACTTCCGGTCCGGGTACGACATACGTTCCATGCTGCGGGTGTTGTTCAACTCCGATGCTTTCAAGAACGCCCGCTTCTCCAGGATAAAGAGTCCGGTGGAGACGGTGGTCGGCACTTTGCGGTTGATCGGCGATTGGACGTCCCCCAAGCCGGGCTTCGAGTTCATCTTCGACGAAATGAAATTCATGGGCCAAGAGCCATTGAACCCGCCTTCGGTGGAAGGCTGGCACACGGGCAAGGAGTGGATCGACGGCGGGACCCTGGTACACCGTATCAACTTCACTGCCGACTTCGTAGGCGATCTAAAGTATCCCGGGATCCAGGAGATGGTCGCCAGGATGGCTTCTGAAAGCTCTACGATTTCCCCGGAGGACTTGGTGGACGGTTGCCTCCAGATGCTGGGGCATTACGAACTGGACGAGGAGACCCGCCGGATGCTGGTGAGCCACGCCTGGAAGTGGGGCGAGGTACCCACCGATTCCGCGGACTTCCCTCAGCAAGTCGGCCAAGTGCTTCAGATGATAGTTGCTACCAAGGAATACCTTTATGCCTAGATGGCTCAGGGTATCGGGGCCCGGCCTTCATATAGACCAATAATTAGACCAAGAAACAAAATCCCATTTTGGCAAGGAGAAAATCATGACATCCAACAAGAAAGACCCGGTCCTGGTGGTGCTTCAAATGTCCGGGGCCTTCGACGCCCTGAATACCGTCATTCCCTACAACGACCCTCTGTACATGGACTACAGGCCCGTGTTGAAGGTGGAGCCGGAACGGGTCCTGCCCATCGATGACAAGGTTGGGTTCCACCCGGCCATGGCGCCGATAAAGGAGTTCTACGACCAAGGGAAGGTTGCTGTCATACAAGGCATCGGCTATCCGAACCCCATTCGCTCTCACTTCCGATCGATGGACATTTGGCACACTGCCGAACCGGAGAAGATGGTCACTGATGGGTGGCTGGGCCGGGCCATCCGGGACTTGGACCCTCACAAAGAGAACGTGCTCACCGCGGTAAACTTTGGCCGCGGTCTCCCCAGGGCCCTCGCCGCTCCCGGAGTGTCGGTGGCTTCGGTGGGCAACCTGGACACCTACGGCGTACTTACCGGAATCGACGGCGAAGACCAGAGGGCCGAGGCCTTGGACATTTTCGCCCGGATGTACTCCCCGTTGATCGGCAGTGGCCCGGCCAACGACTACCTGTCCCAGACCGGCTTGGACGCGCTAAAAGGGGCCGACATTCTCAACACGGCCCCGCAAAGGTACTCCTCAACCGTGGAGTACAACGGCGACCCCTTTTCCCAGTGGGTGAAGAACATCGCCCAAGTGCATCTCTCGGACTTTGGGACTAGGATTCTCTACACCAGCCTCGACCCCGGGGCCTTCGATACCCACGCCAATCAGGCTACCCTCTTCCCCAAACTCTGGTCCGAGGTTTCCAACGCCGTCAGCGACCTTTACGAAGACCTAAAGGAGCACCACGCCAACGAAGAAGTGGTGATCCTGATGTTCACCGAGTTCGGGCGGCGGGTGCAGGAAAACGGGTCGGGGACCGACCACGGCTCGGGCAGCGTGGCCTTCGTAATCGGCGACGCGGTGAAGGGCGGCGCCTACGGAGAGTACCCTTCCCTGGAGCCGGGTGACCTGGATGAAGGCGACCTCCGGTGGAACAACGACTTTCGAGGCGCCTACGCCACCCTGTTGGAGAAATGGATGAGCCTAGACTCCCAACCCATCCTTGGGGGAGCATTCGAGCAGTTCGACTTCATCAAGTGATACCGGGCGTAACGACGGGAGCCACCCCCTTCCGGTTTCCAGGTCCGGCGCCTTGGGAAGCAGCACTTGGGAAGTAGGACGCCATTGTGAGGAAAAATGGTTACTGAGATAGCGCCTGTAACGTTCCAGTACAGCCATACTATCGGGCGGCAAGAAGTCCGGAGTGGGGACGGGTTCTTACATCCGGTGGCGATAGCCCGGGGCGAAGGAAACCTTCTCTACGTGCTGAGCCGCAGCACCGAGACCCCGGCCTTCTTCCCCGGCAAGCGGGTCACGGTTTGCACGGTGGACGAAGAATTTGTGAGAGACTTCGGCCAAAAAATTACCCCGGAAGACGCCGACACCTCCACCCCGGACGGCAGCTTCATGTGGCCCACCTCCGTCGCTCTCGACTCCCAGAGCAACGTCTATGTTGCTGATGAGTGGCTCAACAGAATTTCCATATTCACGAAGGACGGCGAGTGGGTCGGCAAGTGGGGCAAGGTTGGTGCCGGCCCCGGCGAAATCAACCGCCCCTCGGGGCTGGCTTTCGACGAGAATGACAACCTCTATTTGGTGGACAGCCTGAATAACCGGGTACAGGTGTTGACCAAGGAAGGGAAGTTCCTGTCCCAATGGGGAACCGGCGGCAGCGGCGACGGTGAATTTAACATTCCCTGGGGCATAGAGATCGACGGGAACGGGGACGTTTACGTGGCCGACTGGCGGAACGACCGCATTCAAAAGTTCGCTCCCGATGGCCGGTTCCTGATGAAGTTCGGCGCGTCGGGGGAGGGTGACGGGGAGTTCAACCGGCCCACGGGAGTCGCCGTTGACCAAGAAGGGACTATCTACGTTACCGACTTCAAGAACGACCGGCTTCAAGTGTTCGACCGGGACGGCGCCTTCATCACCAAGCTGATCGGCGAGGCAACGTTGTCCCAATGGGGAAGGGAGCGGGTGGAGTTGGACCCGTTTGCAGTGAAAGGAAGAGAGATAGCCCAGGGCCTGAGGGAACGCGAGAAGGCCTTCCAAGGCCCCATCGCGGTGGAAGTAGATGATGAGGGCCGCGTTTTCGTGGTAGAGTGCACCCGCCATCGCATCCAAGTCTTCCGCAAGCAGTCCGGCATTTACCAAGGCGGTCTCCTGGGGTAGCCCCGGCGGAAGAAAAGCGGGGCAATCCACCGGCTTCCTCTTCACGCCTTACATTCTTTCCACCCTCCGGCCCGGTGGGGCCTTCTTCTCTCTAGCCCGTCCACCGGAAGGACCCGGATTGTTTACATCAGCCCTTAGCAAGAAACGGCTGGCCGGAATCATCCTGCTGGCGGCGATAGTAGGGCTGTTCTTCGCCTTGAACCGCTTCCCCAAGCTGGACGCCGTTGGGGTCGACTTGGACTCGGTATCGTCGGCCACCGAGCAGTGCTTCCAAGGGTTCTGCATCGAGCGGGAAGCCGGTACGGGACTGCTGGAGCAGTGGTGGCGCTTCTCCGTTACCTACCTGCGCTTGGTGGCCATAGGCATGGTATTCGCCTTCGTGGTGGCCGGGCTGGCGGAAGCCTTCCTGTTCCCGCCGGGAAGCGGCGGCGGGTTGGCCTCCGGGGGAGCGTTCAAGCGAACGGTGAAGGGCCTAGCGGTGGGTCCGGTGATGAACCTGTGCTCGGCGTGCATCGTGCCGGTGTCGACGGCCTTTCAGCGGCGCGGCGCGGGAATCGAAGGTACCATCGCCATGGTGCAGAGTTCGGCCACCATGAACATACCGGCCCTGGCCATGGTGTTCTTCGTGTTCACGCCCATGCTGGGGTTCAGCCGGCTCTTCCTGGCGATAATAGGGGCGTTGCTGCTGGGGCCCCTGGTAGCGTTGGCGGTGCGGCGGAGCCGGGGCGGGCACGAGGCGCAGGAAGGGCCAAGGGAACTAGTAGAGCTTGCCGCCGGGGAGGAAGAGGCGGCGTGGGTGCCGGCGCTGCTGGAGGCGGGCCGGGACTGGGCCAAAGCCAGTGTGGGGTACCTGGTGCGGCTGGGGCCGATAATGGTGGCGGCGGCCTTCGTTAGCGGGTTGGTAATCCAGTGGCTGAGCCCGGAGACGGTATCGACCTACCTGGGGAACAACATCACCGGGATAGCGATAGCGGCCACCTTCGGGTTGCTAATCAACGTACCGCTGCTGTTCGAAATACCCTTGGTGGCGCTGTTGCTGCTGTTCGGCATGGGAACGGCGCCGGCGGCGACGCTGCTGTTCACGGCGGCGGCGGGAGGGCCGTTTACCTTCTGGGGGTTGGCCAAGGCGATGCCGAAGCGGGCGCTGTCGGCCTTCGCCGCCGGCACCTGGATACTGGGGGCGTTGGGGGGCCTGGCGGTGCTGGGCATCGGAGAATTCATCTGGGAGAGCGAGGACAACCTGAGGGTTGAGGCCGCCGTCAGGAACACGGCGCCCGTGGTCATGGGGCAACCCTTTTCTTCACCCATTACCCCGGTTACCCCCTTTACCAAGCTCCATATCTCACCGGCGCAGGCTTCAACATCCATCTGGAACGAGCGTCCCGGAGTGGCGGTCTTCGACTACGACCGGGATGGAGACCCGGACTTCTACGTCACGTCCGCCCAAGGGAACTCCAACATCCTGTACCAAAACGACGGCCTGGGCAATTTTGAGGACGTGGCCGAACAAGCCGGAGTGGAAGCCATCCCTTGGAACAACACCGGCGTGGCGGCCTGCGACTTCAACAACGACGGTTTCCAGGACTTGTACGTGGGGTCTAAGGGCGCCGCTGGCGACGGCTTGGGTTTCCGGTCGCCTCCTGAAGGGCAAGGGAACAAGGACCTCCTGTACCTGAACAACGGCGACGGGACCTTCACGGACATTACGGATTCCGCCTTCGGTGAGGCGGCAAACCTCCGCTCGGCGATGTCGATAGCTTGCGCCGACGTGGACGGCGACCAGTGGCTGGACATTTACGTGGGCAATTTGTTCGACGACGACTTTCGGAACATGAACCGGTCGAGTCATCCCGGACACTACAACGTGCTGTACCGGAACAACGGCGATCTTACTTTCACCGACGTCTCCGAGCCCGCGGGAGTGAAGGGGCCTCAGATTCTGATGCGGTACCCCAATGGAAAACCCGTGCTGTTCCCGGACCCCGAGACCGGAGAGGAATTCGAAGGGTACGACCCGACCATCACCGATAATGCGGGGAATCCGGTGGGAGAGCCTACGGGACAGACTCATGCCGTCCTATTCTTCGACAAGGACGACGACGGCGACCCCGACCTGTGGGTAGCCAACGACGGCGACCGGTTGCATGTCTACCGGAACGATTCCACCCCGGGGAATATCCGTTTCACCCCGGTGGCCGAAGAGATGGGCTTGGACCAAGTGGGCGCTTGGATGGGCTTTGCTGTCGGCGACTATGACGGTGACACGGACCTTGACGTGTTCGTTACTAACATGGGCTTCCATTTCCGCTTGAGGGAGACTCACGATACACCCAGGGGCATGTGCAATTATCACGACCAATTCGAGTGGGGCAGTTGCCTAAACGCCCTGCTGCGCAACGACGGCCCACAAAAAGTTTCGGGCGTGGGCCCCTTGGGCCGGTTCGTTGACGTCGCTCCCGCAATCCAGGTGGTCCCCAGCCCGCTGATGCCGCCGGAATCGTTGGACCCCTCCCTGATTGCGCCGGGCCGGGCCGTGCCCACCGGCCTGGCCGCCTACGATTTTGGTTTCGGGACCACCTTCTTCGACTACGACAACGACGGAGACCAGGACCTGTACTGGCTGGGGTCGACGGTGGCGCGAGGCGCGGGCCCCGGCGGCGAGATGTTCCCCGCCGCCGGACGAATGCTGGAGAGCGACGGGCGGGGCGCCTTCCGGGATATCACGGTCCAGGCCCGGCTGCTGGACATCGACCGGGTGGACTACTCGATCCTGGAGCGGGAAGACCCCACGCCGTTGCTCGAGGCGGCCCGCATCGACCCCCGGTTTCATGAGAACGGCAAAGGGGTGGCCCACGGCGACCTTAACGGCGACGGTTACGTGGACCTAATCGGGACCAACAGCAGCGGGATGGTCCACCAGCCGCCAATGATGGTCAACTTGCCGGGGCCAATCTTCGTGTGGATGAACGGCGGGGGCGAGAACCATTGGATTACCCTGCGGTTGCGGGGCCGCATGGCCATCGACGGCACGGGGAGCAACGCCGACGGCATCGGGGCGCGAGTATACCTTACTACCAAGCCGGCGGACACCGGCAGCTCTCTGGTGCAGGTCCGGGAAGTGCTAGGCGGCTCCAGCTACTTGTCCATGGATAGCATAGACTTGGAGTTTGGTTTGGGCCAAGCCGACCGGGTGGAAGAAATCCGCGTGTTCTGGCCCAGTGGCCGGCAGCAAACGTTGAAGGACGTCGAAGTGGACCGGACGCTTGTGATCGAGGAGCCTGAAGGCTGACGCCGAAGCCGCCGGATTACTGGGCGCGAAGAGTCCGGCGGAGCAACCCGGCGGAGAAGGGTCCCAACTCCTAGAGGTGGTATACCCTAGCGGCGTTCGCGCCCACGATCTTGGTTTTCTCTTCCTCGGAGCAGTCCATCAGAATCTCTTCGATGATCTCTCTGCTCCTGGGGAAGGTGCCCTCTATGTGAGGATAATCTGACCCCCACATGATGCAGTCCACGCCGATGATGTCCCGGTCCCGTATGCCCAGAGCATCCTCCTGGAACCCCAAGAACACGTTGCTGTGGAAAAATTCGGTGGGCAGGGCCTGCCCCTTGAACCGGTAAGCCGCGTCCCCCACGGCCCGTTGAGTGTAATTGTAGTCCAGCCGGTCCAGGAAGTGAGGTACCCAGGACAGCTCTTGCTCTACGGATCCGATCATCAGCTTGGGGTATCGCTCGAACACGCCGCTGTAGATAATATCCGCCAATGACACCCGGACCCAGTGGTCGACGTTGCATATGAACGACGTCTTCAGAGTGTCTACGTTCTCCCACTGCTGGCCGGGACCCGGGCGGTTCGTGCTGATGTGAAGACTGAGGGGCATATCCAGGTCTTGAGCCGCGGCCCACAAAGGCTCGTAAATCGGGGAGTCGTAGCCCTTGTCCTCAGGGGGGAACAGAGTAATCATGGCCCCGGCAAGCCCCATCTTGGCGCCCCGGGTCATCTCCCTTATGCCGTCCTGCACATCGTCCACGTTGATCATGGCGATACCCTTGATCCGGTTGGGGAAGGGCGCGCAGAACTCGGCAACCCAGTCGTTGTAAGCCCTGAAGCAGGCGGACAGCAACTCGCTGTCCCGCACGGTAGCGTACAGCTGTAGACCGACGGTGGGATAAACGATGCTCACGTCCAGGCCGTCGATGTCCATGTCTTTGACGTGGGCTTCTGGAATGTAGCCACCGGGCGGAATGTCTTCCGAGACCCCGCTGCTGGTCAGCTTCTCCGGTTCCTCGAACCTCACCCCCGCCTGGCTGCCGGCGGCCACGAATTGACCCTTGACACCGTCGCAGAACCACCATTCCGAGCCGTCAGCCAAGGCGGTCACGCTTGGCTCGCGGCCCCTGAATTTGGACTCGATTCTACCGGTCCACAGGTCCGATGGCTCCATTACGTGATTGTCCGACGAAATTATTCTAAGGTCCGACATGGCCCGCCTCGCACTCTATGTTTTTGCTATTGGCTCCCTTAGTTTCGCCCCATGTTCAAAATTCTACATACCCGCCCATATTTGGTCAACGGCTCGGATTCGGAAGTAAGCTCAGACACCGGGCGTACCTCACCTGTCCGTTCGGCGCCGCCGGCCTGCCCCATGGGGTTTCAACTCACGGCCCCTTCTCGCGAAAAGCAAGGCCGGGGCGGCGGGTCCACGCGCCCTCCCTTTTCTTGGCGGCTGCGGCGTCTGCCAAGGGCGGTGTCCCTCGTCTCCCCGGCCTCACGATTACTCGTTAGATGCCGTGCTTGGATGGACGGGCGTTATGGGCCGTACTCGATCCAGGCCTCTTGGAACTTGACCATCCAGCCGGGGGCGCCGGTCCATCCCCCGACCCGGTCGCTAACTCCATAGGTCAGGAACATGTCCAGCACAGGTATATAAGCGTAATCATCCAACGCCACGTCGTGGGCCTGCCGCTCCAACCTTAGGTACTCCTCGTCGGAAGTGGCTTCCCAGGACTGTTCTATCAGAGCATCCACGTCGGAGTTGGCGTACCAGCCAATGCTCCAGCCGGTAGGCGGCCAAGCCGTCGAGTGGAGGTACTGGTCGAAACCGGCCACGTCGCCGGGCCCCATGCCCATGGTGAAAATGCCGATGTCCTCACCCTGGTTGATGCCCTCGCTCCAGTAGCTCAAGTAGGTGATCCACTCCAGGTTGATCAGGTCCACGGTGATGCCGCATTCCCTCAACTGGATGACGACGAAGTTGTTGACCACCAACTCGGGGAGCCCCATCCCCTCTGTGGCCGAGTACATCTTGGTCCTGAAACCGTCGGCATACCCGGCATCGGCCAGCAGTTGCTTGGCTAGCTCCGGGTTATAGTCGTCGGTGATGCTACGCCCCTCGGGGTCCTTTCCCACGTGGGACGGCCCCCAGATCTGAGCGCCGGGCTCGTGTATCCCTTTCATCAGGTCTTCGGACAGGGTCGTCCGGTCAAGGCACAAGCTAGCCGCCCGGCGTACTCGCTGGTCATTCCACGGCGCCTCCCTGTGGTTGGGTTGCAAGGCGTAGAAGGCCGGGACGCCGCGGGCGTAGCCGTTCAAGCCCTCGGTGTTTCTAATGATCTGCAAGTTGTCCGGCGAGAGCCACTCGGCAACATCGATCTCGCCGTTGAGAAGGGCGGCGGTCCGGGCCGCCTCGTCGACAATGGGGACGATAATGAGCCGGTCAACCCAAGGCGTCCGCTCCGGGTCCCAATAATCCTCGTTGCGTTCCATGACCAGTTTCTCGCCCCTAGTCCACTCGACGAACTTGAAGGGTCCGGTCCCCACCGGGTTCTCCGCTATCTGCTCCCGGGTCATGGTCGTAAGGGCTTTGGGGCTGATTATGGCGCAACATGGGACCGACGCCATTTTGCCGATGAAGCCGTAGAAGGGCCGCTCCAAGTGAATCTGGAACGTGTAGTCATCTACGACGCTTACCCGGTCGATGAAGGACGTTGTAAAGGAGGCGACCGCCGCCGCCTCGGGGTTGAAGTACGGGTTGTCCTCATCGATCAGGCTGAGGAAAGTCACCTCCACTGCTTGGGCGTTGAAGGGCTCTCCGTCGTGGAACTTGATGCCCCTCCGAAGGTTGAAAGTCCAAGTGAGCTTATCGTCGGACAGGGACCAGGACTCGGCAAGGCGGCCTACTGGCCCCCGGGGCGGTGTCGCCGACTTCAACTCCGGTGAGGCCTGAGACCTATCCAACTCGATCAAGTTCTCGTACATTCCCGAGTGCCTATTGATGGTCGAGGAGGACAAAGTCACGTGGGGATGGAGGCTGTCGGAGAAAGAAGAGGAGCCGTAGATCAACGTACCGCCGCGCTTGGGCTCCCCGGTGATCTCGGGGCCTTTGGGCGCGACCTCGACCTCTACCTCTTTGATGACCTCTACCTCTTTGATGACCTCGACTTGCTGGATCACCTCTACCTCTTTGGTGACCTCGACTTGCTGGATCACCTCGACCTCTTTGGTGACCTCCACTTGTTGGATCACCTCGACCTCTTTGGTCACTTCGACTTGCTCGGTGACCACTACTTCCCTTTCTATTACCTGCGGTTCGGCGTCGCCGCCGCAAGCAACGGCCATCAAGCTCAAGGCCAACGCCAACACCAGAACACTTAGCAACGATTTCTTAATTCCCACTTGTCCCTCCCTTAGGTTTATGAGACCGGAATAGGGATTCCAAAAACCTGTGATAGAGTCCCATCAATCGTCCAATTTGTCAAGGGCATCGTAGCAAATCGTTATCTACACTGACGGATTCAGTAAATAAAGCAACGGAATAGTGGATTCTTCTTCCGGTTGATGACGATTAACGATAGCGTGTCATTTGCATACCCGGCGCCACGAGGACATCCCCAATCCACCGGACGCCGGCCTGCCGCGGCGGGCCGGCCACACTCCATTTCTCTCGTTGAGGACGGGTCATATCACGGGCCATATCAGAGGATGACGTTGTTGTGCCGGCAATGCAATCCGCGGCCTGAAAAACTAGCACGTCGGGGCAGGTGCTACCCTTTGCCCGGGTTACTTCCGACCGCTGGGCGTAAAATAGTCCGGGGCTTTGGCCATTACCGCCAAAAGGTATGAATCGCTGGAGGAATTGCTATGGAACGCAGAATGCCCACCAAGGAGGAAGTCCTAGCTTACCTGAAGGAAGACCGCAACTGGGGACGCTGGGGCAATGACGACCAGATAGGCGCCGTGAACATGGTTACTCCCCGCAAGCGGGTGGCTGCCGCCCGGCTCGTCCGGTCGGGCCGCGCAGTGTCCCTGAGCCGCGAATTCCCCAAGACGCCGGGCCCCGCCAATCCGCTGCCCGCCGGCCATTACATGAAGCGGATAGCCAAGGGAGAGCGCTCCGGCTTCTTTGCCGACTATTACGGCATTTATTTCCACAGCGGAGGCTGCACCCACTTGGACGCTCTATGCCACGTCTGGAACGAAGACGGATTGTGGAATGGCCGCGACCCCGACGAATCGGTCACCATGGACGGCGCCGATTGGGGGGGCGTGGACCAATGGAAGGAGGGCATCATCACCCGTGGGGTGCTGCTGGACGTGCCCAAACACCGGGGCGAGCCCTACGTTACCTTTGACAAGCCGGTCCACGGTTGGGAACTGGAAGACATCGCCAAAGAAGAGGGTGTGGACATGGATCCCGGGGACGCTCTCGTGGTTTACAGCGGCCGCGAGAAATGGGACGAAGACGGCAATCCTCCCTTCGGTAGCGACTTGGACCGCCTCCCGGGGCTGCACGCGTCTTGCCTAAAGTTCATTCGGGAGTCGGACTGCTCTTTGTTGGTGTGGGACATGGTGGACTTCGAACCCAACGGCTACGGGCTGGACTGGACGGTACACGGCTCGATTTTTGCGTACGGCATCGGCATTTTGGACAGCGCCCTGCTTCAACCCTTGTCGGAAGCCTGCGCCGAAGAAGGCCGCTACGAGTTCATGCTCACCGTCAACCCGCTGCGGGTCGCCGGCGGGACCGGCTCTCCCGTCAACCCGGTGGCCCTGTTCTAGGGAGAGGGCAGGGTGAGGGTGATTCCCGACGCGGACCATCTTGGTTGCCTTCAGACTTTTCCCCTCATCCTAACTTTCTCCCCAGGGAAAAGGGACTTTTGGCACACCCATTAAGGCAGATTCCACCCGCCGAGGAAAGGCCATCGCCTTCAAATCGTAAAGCGGATTCCACTTGCGGAGGAAAGGCCGTCGCCTTCAAACCGGAACCGGGTCAAAGGGACCGGTATACGGCCGTTTCGTAGTCCCGGAACAGCTTGACCGCCTTGTCGTCGAAGAAGGGCAGGACCTGGGTAAGAACCACGCCGGTCACCCCCTTTGCCGGGTCAATCCAAAAAAAGGTGTTGGCCAGTCCCGCCCACGCCAGGCTTCCGGGAGAGCGTCCCTGGGAAGTTCGAGCGGTATTGATTAGGAACCCAAAGCTCCATTTTTGTTTCATTCCGGGGAAGAAGTTGGCGTCCTTGGACAGGGACGGCGCCACCGACTTCATTTCTACGCAATCAATGCCGCCGATCTGGTTCCGGGACATCATTTCTATAGTCTCGGGCTTCAACACCTGGATACCATCGAGGCTGCCCCGGTTCAGGACCATCCGATTGAAGCGGATGTAGTCGGGCGCAGTACCGTATAGACCGCCGCCACCCGAGTGGAATTGGGGCTCTTCGGGGAGGTCGAAGGGAATCACGCTGAGGGAGCCGTCCGGCGCCCGGGCATGTTTACTTGCCAACCGCGTGCGCCGGTCCGCGGATACCCTGAAGGAGGTGCTATTCATTCCCAGGGGCGCAAAAAGGTTTTCTTGTAGATAATCTCCGAGGGTCAGCCCGCTCACCGCCTCGACCATCTTGCCGGCCCAGTCCAAATTCATGCCGTATTCCCAGCGCCGGCCCGGGTCGAAAAGGAGCGGAGTGGTTAGCGCCGAGGTCTCGCGGCTGCGAATACCGGGCGTGCCGGTAGCTTCCAGGTACTTGGCGATATCGGCGTTCCAAATCTCATAGCTGAAACCGGCGGTGTGGGTCAGCAAGCGCCGGAGTGTAATTGCTTGCTTGGGCCGCCGCAGCCTGGGTTTACCAGTGGTCTCGAACCCCTCCAGCACTTGGACTTGGGCCAGTTCCGGGAGGACCTTGGCGGCCGGAGAGTCCAACTCCAGTTTGCCCCGCTCGACAAGCTGCATGACCGCCGCGGTGGTCAGCGGTTTGGTCATCGAAGCCAACCATACGACGGTGTCGAGAGTCATCGCCGCGTCTTTGCCCAGTTCACGCTGGCCGAAAGCGGCTTGGTGGACCACTGCCCCACCGACGGCCGCCATAGCGACCGCCCCGGGCAACTCCTTGGCGTCTTTGGCTTGGTTCAATACTCGGTCGATTGCCGCAGTGTTGGCCAACTTAGACCACGCTTAGAAGGTGATGAGGTTATGGAGTAGGCGGAAGCTCACCGATTCCCGAACGGCCACCACCACTTCTTGGCCCGCGCCGCGGGCTGGGCCGGTTCGGGAGCCGGTTGGGCCGGTGTCTCTTGGGCCTGGGGAGGCGCGGATTTCAATCGCTCCACCACCCTGGCGAGGACCGCGGGCTCGAGGGGCTTAGCCGAGAAGTTACCCGGGGGGAGGCCCAGATCGAAGAGACGGTCGCGGTCGGACTGGGCCGAGGTGAGGATCATAACGGAGATGCCCTTAAGATCGTTATCCTGTCGCATGTCCGCCAGGACTTCGTAGCCATCTTTATTGGGCATTTTCAGGTCGAGGATAATCAAATCGGGCCGAGGCGCATCGGAGTGCTCTCCATCCTTGCGGAGATAAGCCATGGCGACTTCTCCGTCCTCGGCGAGAGCGATGTTCGCGGCCAACTTCGAGTCTTGCACCACCCTCTTGGTAATTTCGGCGTCTCCGGGGTTGTCTTCGACTAAAAGGATTTCCATCGGTGTCGCGGACTCGAGCGTCATCAGGTTTACCTCCTCATTTACAAGATATTTGGTTGATCGACTATTCGGGTTGCGGCGCCGCGTCCGGAATCAGGCCGGAGTTAGTATGGATCGTTTCTTGCAGGGACCTTGGGCAAACTGAAGAAGAACGTCGAGCCTTTGCCCAACTCCGACTCCACCCAAAGGCGGCCGCCATGGCCCTCCACGATTTTCTTGCACATAGCAAGCCCGATGCCGGTCCCGGGGTAGTCCGTCCTGTGGTGGAGCCGTTGGAACATTTGAAAGATGCTGTCGAAGTGCCTGGGCTCAATGCCAATACCATGGTCCCGGACTTGGAATATCCAGTGTCCCTCCCTCTTCTCGGGCCCCCACGTGCACCAGCGGCGGCTTCTCCCCGCAGAACTTGATACCGTTGCTGACCAGGTTTTGGAATAGCTGGGCGAACTGGCTATCGTCTCCGTATACCACGGGTAGGGAGCCACGGGTCACTTTGGCCCCGTTTTCTTTGATAACGTTCTTCAGGTCGCCAACCACCACGTCGACCACGTTGTTGCAATCCGTGGGTACCGGTTCCTTCATTTCGGCGCCCACTCGCGAGTACCTGAGGAGATCGTCGATTAACGCCTTCATTCGGCTGGTGCCGTCTAGGATATAGTCGATGTATCGGTCCGATTGTTCATCCAATTTCCCTTTGTAGTCAGCAGCCAGGAACTCCACGAAGCTGGAGACCATGCGCAGGGGCTCTTGCAAGTCATGGGAAGCTACGTAAGCAAACTGCTCCAGCTCGGCGTTGGAGCGCGCCAGTTCCTCCGAGCGCTCCTGCACCGTGTCTTCCGCCCGCTTTCGTTGGGTGATGTCGTTAGCAACCAGCAGCAACCCGGCTACGCCCCCGGAATTGTCGCTGAGGGGCCGGTAATGGAGCTGAAAATAGCGCTCTTCACCAGGGTATTGCCTTCTTAGACTAGGAAAATCGATTGCTTCTCCCTGGAGCACGCTGTCGTATATGTGGGTCAGTTCGTGAGCTTGGGGCCATACGTCGAAAACCTCTCTGCCTATCACTTGCTCGGGCGAAGTGTGGAACATTGCCGCCAGAGCTTGGTTTATCCACAGCACGGTCATGTCCCGGCTGAATACGGCGAATCCGATGGGCAGGTCATCCAACATGGGCCGGAGGCGGGCGGCTTGCTCCGCTAGGCCGCCGGTACCGGACGGACCGCCTTCCAACGCATGTATACGGCGGCGCAACGAGGACAGTTCACGAATCAGTTGCTCGCTTGTTTTGTCTTCGTCCTTCATTGAGTACTCCGTGAGTGCTCCATCGCTGGTCTCCGGTGAGACAATACATCAAGTGAACTGATTAGTCCTGTAATTTTGTTGGCCTTCTCCGAATCTGTCAAGAAAATCGAAGTAGGACGCCGATTCTCCAAGCTTACTTCTTATTTACCAACAGGTAACTAACCCTGTGTGCAAGTTCCTTTTCGCCTGTCCAGACATAAGGCAAGGGTTGCCCCACCCTCGATTTCTCTCATTAAAGACGGGACACGTCGGACGAAGACGTTGTTGTGCTGGCAGTCCTATTTCCAGGCGGCTGGCATTGACGATAATCATATTCATATCGTCTCTATAAATTGTGAAGTGCATCACAATAACGAATTCATTACGAAAATATGTGATACATCGCACTATATTGACAAATATAGTCACATGACTTAACCTCAAATTGTTATGCAAGTTATCAAAGGGCGGGTCGCCGAGCATCCATTCTCACTTATCCTCCCGGCGACCATCGACGTGATGTTTGCCTTCGTTGCCGGCGCCGCGTCAATGCAAGGCGGCGGTCCGGCATGTGATAGTCTATCAAGCTATCGCGAGTATTCCGGGCGGGCGCTATGACAGCGCCTTGACACCCTTGGGAGGCGCCCCGGAGCGGAGTTGCCTCAAGCCGAGGTTAACGGCGGGGTTGGCCGCATGACATGCCAATACTCGGACTTGGCCGGCCCGCCATCGCCGGAAACTAGCGGTTCCCGGAAACTAGCGGTTCAATGAACCTGAACACGAGGTTAACTAAGCAGGAAAGGTTACGAAGATGGCAGTCAACGCTTATATATTGATAAACGTCGATCCGGCGAGGACCAGGGCGGTTGTTGAGCAACTGCAAAGCATCTCCGGAGCGGCAGTCCACGAGGTACTGGGGTCGTACGACTTGGTTGTCGACCTGGAGGCGGACACCCACGAAGACCTTACAGGCATACTGCGCCATAAAATCCGCCCCATCCACGGGATCACCAACACGGCGACCTGCGTTTGCCTTTAAGTTCGGGAGACGCCATCAGGCACTGAGGATGCTCCGCAGCGCTGAAAAACAGCTTCATTAGCGCCGGGCTAGTATTGCCCAACGGGAGGAGAGCAGATGTGGGTGGAACTGACGGAGGTCCCGATATACACGGAAAGAGTAGGTCCGGTGTCAGCCAAAGTCTATCTATGCGACGGTGTTTACTCTTTGTTCAGAGTTGGTGACACTGTGGCGTGCTTCCTGGGGAATTGCAACTCCTTGGAGGACTGTCAAGAGGAGATCAAGTCCTTGGGCGCGTTAGCTAAGGCCTTGGAAACGCAGGTCCATTTGAATTAGCATCCCACGTCGGGTTTATCCTTCGATAATGCTCGATTTGCAAACAAAGGGACCGATTCTTAAGCCTGATCACGTAGACGGAAGCCGCTGCCGGCGGCGGGCGGCAACCGGTACCCTTCCTCCTTCTTCGCAAATTGAGGTAGTATCTATGTGGAACTGCGCCCGGCGGTCGACACCAACCGGGCCCTTGGCCGGATACCCGGCCCGGCGACGACGATGAAAAAGGTAGTAGAGGCAAGATGCGTATAGGCATATTCTTGGGCTTGAGGGATATTTTGCCGAGGCTCTCCGATCACGTGCGGAGGGCGGAAGACGCCGAAGCCGACGGCTTTGACAGTTTTTGGTTTCCTCAAGTCTTCGGGGCGGACGTGTTGACCGTCATCGCCATCGCGGGGGAAAGGACGAGGCGCATTGAGTTAGGGACCGCCGTGGTGCCAACTTTCCCTCGCCATCCCGTGGTGCTGGCCCAGCAAGCCTTGACTACCCAGGCGGCGACCGGCGGCAGGCTGACCCTGGGGGTTGGCGTTTCCCATAAGTCCACCACCGAGGACTGGCTGGGGCTTTCTTACGATAAACCCGCCAGCCACATGAGGGAGTATCTCTCGGTGCTGCGTCCCCTCTTGAACGATGAGGGGGTAAACTTCGTTGGTAAGGAGTTCCGAGTAAACACGGCCCTTCAAGTGCCTGACGCAATGCCTTGCCCGGTGCTGGTGTCCGCCCTCGGTCCTAGGATGCTCGCCATAGCCGGAGAATTGGGAGACGGGGTCATCGTATGGATGACCGGCCCCAGGACCGTGGAGACTCACGTGGGACCGCACCTCAACAGCGCCGCCGATGCCGCGGGTCGCCCCAAGCCCCGGGTGTGCGTTGGCGTCGCCGTCGCCGTTACCGACAACCCGGATGGGGCGCGAGACCGGGCCGGGCGGCTGTTTCGGAGCTACGACGTTTTGCCAAGCTATCAACGGATGCTGGAGATCGAGGGCGTCGGCGGGCCGGCGGACCTGGCAATCGTCGGCAACGAAGCGGCAGTCGAGGGGCAGCTCCGCCGGTTGGCCGACGCGGGCGCAACCGACCTGCTTGCGTCTGTTTTCTCGGTTGACGAGGGGTCCGCGTCCGTCGAACGCACTCATGCGCTGCTAAAGAGTCTCATCGGCAAGCTGTAGGCGGGACCCGGGAAGTTAACGGAAAACAACCTTCCAACCAAAGGTGGGCGGGTTTCAAACCCGCCCCTACGGTATGGTAAGACGCGGGCCATAGATAGCAAAATAACCGCCAATTTTTCTAATGCGATAGCCCTGGGGTCCGGGCGCATGAAGTACACGACGCGGAGGCCAAGCCCGGGGCGGCTGGAACCAGGGTCAAGGGAAGCGGCTAGTACCCGCTGGCCAACTCCTTTGCGGTGACGTGGTCCGTTATCAAAGTGTTGACGAGGCCCCGCTCCAGGGCCACTTTGAGGGGCGGAATCCGGTCTCTGCTGGCCCCGACCACCGCTATTACCTTGGCCCGGCGGGCCGCCATGCGGGACAGTCCATCTAGGCCCAAGCCAATGGCGTGATGCTCCGCTTCCTCCACAATCCGGCCGTACCGGTCGAACCACCAATGGGACGCGATTTCCCCCACGGCCCCGCGCTCCGCCAACCCCCGCACAACATCGCCGCTTCGCAAGCCCATGCGGACGACACTGGAACCCTCCGGATCCAAGGACGCCAACGGGACGATGGCCGCAGTGGCTTCTTCGTACAGAGCTTTGACCCGCCGGACCAAAGGCAGGGCCTCAATGGTGCTGCCCAGCTTCCGGTCTACGATGGCGGGCGCCGGCAACAGAAGTGAGCGCCCGCCGAGTTTCGCAGCGATAGAAGCGGCCAAGATATTGGCGTCGAAGGGGTTATACTCCAACGCCAACACGCCGACCATCGGCATCACCGTCACACCGGGCAACTGTCGGGAAGGCCGCAACTGCCGGGCTATGTAGTTTGACATCCGCCCCCAAGGGACCAGCAGGATATCGCGATTGGTGAGGCGCTCTTCCAAGTACCTGGCGGCGGCTTGGGCTATCATCAGGACCAGCGCCTCCTTTGGCGCGTTCTCTTTTTCCATGTCCAGGATGTCTTCTCTGCCCACCACGACCGTTACGTCTTCAAGGTCATATTTGTACCGCACGTCCTGCTCCAGCCTCGTTAGCTCCGCATAGTCCAGGGGCGGCACCACCAAGGTCCGGACCAGGCCCTCTTTCTTAGCTTGGCTCAGCCGCCTCCTGACGGTCGATTGATCGACCCCCAGGGTTGCGGCCAAATCGTCGACGCTTTGGCCCAACTCATGGTACCGGAGGGCCAACTCAACGTCGGGCATTTGCCGGCGGCCGCGGTCGTTCGTCATCCGGCGCTCGCTCCCGGGGTGAGAGGTCATGCACTAATGTGCAATTATACCTGATCATGCGCATATTATGCCACTAACCCGCACGTGTGGATAAGCCGCCTGTACTTCGGGTTGGGACGCATGTTAGCTTCCATCAGACTTCTTCAGCTAAGGGGGGCGGGAGCTAATAGCAGCCTGAGGGTCGAGAATACCTGAGGGTCGAGAATAATGGTACAAACAAGCCGCGGTCCAGAATCTACCCTAACCCTCAATAGAGTCCGGAGAGTCCGGCCTCACTCAAGGGACTTATATCCCGAGCGTCTGCCCCCAAGCATCCGGGAAGGCGCTTCGGAATATACCCAATTAATTGCGGCAATTATCCGGTCGGGTCTGGAAGAAGAAGGGCCGGACTACCTACGAACCGCCGGGGGCCGGTTCTGGTGTTGGCACGGAGGCGTGGAGCCTGAGGTAGCGTGGGCTAAGGCAAAGAGTTGGCTGCCCTCAAGGGCTACCGCTGAGGTCGGCCTAGACGCCTCGGCCGGGCGCTAGCCGGAAGGACGGGCTACCACGTTGGTGATGCCCTCCTCCAGCAGGTGCATGTACTTGTAGCCGGAACCGGTATTCATCAGGACGATGGTCTCGTCGGAGTCGACGAAGCCCTCTACCACCAGTCGCTTCAACCCGGCCAAGGTGGCGGCGCCTTCCGGACAAGCGATGATTCCCTCGGAGGCCCCCAGTTCGTACACCCCGTCGATCATGGCCGAGTCTTCCACCGCCAGCGCGGTGCCGCCGGTCTCCAGAATCGCCTTGAGAATCAAGTAGTCCGCAAAGGGGGATGGGACCCGCAGGCCGTCGGCAATCGTTGCGGCGTCAATCCAAGGTTCGGCTTGGGGCGCCCCTTCCCCGAAAGCCTTCACGATGGGCTGGCACCCGGTGGGCTGGACCGCGACGAACTTGGGCAGCTTGCCTTCAACCCAACCCAGTTCCAGCAGTTCTTGGAACCCTTTGTACATACCGATGATGCCGGTGCCTCCGCCGGTTGGGTACACGATTACGCCGGGCATCCGCCAGCCGAGTTGCATGGCTATTTCCAGACCCATCGTCTTCTTGCCTTCGGCGCGGTAGGGTTCCTTCAAAGTCGAAAGGTCGAACAAGCCTTGCTCCTTGGCGACGGCGGCCGAAATGCGTCCGGCGTCGCTTATCAGGCCGTCCACCAACGTCACCTGGGCCCCCGCCGCCAGGCACTCCTTCTTGTTGGCTTCCGGCGCGTCTTTGGGCATGAATACTTGGAGCGGCGCTCCGGCCCGGGCGCAGTAGACCGCGGCGGCGCCGGCCGCGTTCCCCGCCGAAGGCATAGTAAACCCGCCGGCGCCGAGTTCAACGGCCTTGGATACGGCGGCGGCGATTCCCCGGGCCTTGAATGATCCGGTGGGATTCAACCCCTCTTCCTTGACGAACAGATGATTGAGACCCAGGGCCCCGCCCAGTCCTCCGGCGGGGAGCAGGGGCGTGCCGCCCTCGCCAAGAGCAATCCGGGACTCCGGGTCCCGGACGGGAAGCAGTTCCTCGAACCTCCACATATCGGCCGGTCGGCTCCGCAAGGAATCGCGGTCCAGGTCTCTTCTCAAGCTTGCCAGGTCGTACCGGGCAAAGAGCACCTTCCCGCAGCAAGGGCTAACGTTCCACAGCCGGTCCGCGGAGTAAGCTTCGCCGCAGGTGGTGCACTCAAGACGGTCTAGATAGCTGGACATAGTTCGAACCCCCTTCCGTTTTCGGTCTATGGGAGGTTTACGCCAGGTATGGATGTTATTTAGCCCGCCGGCTGTCCAAAGGTCCGCGGTTACCGTATAGAATAAACGTTAGAATAACCGCCAAGCCAATCTTGCGCCAAGTGTTGCCTTGGCACGGCCGGCCGGCGGGGAGAGAGGGTCTTATGGCCCGTGGGTATCCGCTGCGCCGGACGTGGGCAGATCCTCACTGTGTCCAAGCATTTAGCCTTTCAACCGGCTATTAGGAGGTGAGACCGGTGTCCCACGCCGTCTTGATATGCTCCCAGTGCGGAGCGGCCCACGGCCACGGCATGTCAGTCCTTCAATGCCGGGCTTGCGGTTCTCCTCTGGACGTGGAGTACCGCGGCCCGTCGGTAGGCCCGCAGCCGCCGGGTTGGACCGGCCCGCCCATCCCCCTGCCCCTTCACCACCCCAACGGACTCGTATCCTTGGGCGAGGGGAACACCCCCTGCGTGGAGATGGCGGCGACGGGAGAGCTTCTTGGCCTCAGCCGCCTGCACGGCAAGTTGGAATTTCTCAACCCGACGGGGTCCTTCAAGGACCGGGGGGCCGCCGTCATGATATCCGTCGCTAGAGAGCAGGGCATAGCCGAGATCGTGGAGGACTCGTCGGGTAACGCCGGCGCGTCGGTATCCGCTTACGCCGCCCGGGCCGGCATCAAGGCCCACGTATTCGCCCCGGCCAGCGCCCCCGCCGCCAAAATTCGACAAATCGAGGTCTATGGGGCCCGGACCCACTCCGTCGACGGTCCTCGAGAGGCCGCCGCCGAGGCCGCCGCTTCCTACTACACCGAGCGCGGTCTCGTCTACGCATCCCACAACTTGAGTCCTTACTTCATCGAGGGTACCAAGTCCTTCGCCTACGAAGTGGCGCGCCAGTGGAACAACGACCCTCCCGAACATCTGGTGATGCCCGTCGGCAACGGGTCCCTGTTCATCGGCGCTTGGCGGGGGTTCCGGGAATTGCTGGATGGAGGTCATATTTCAAAGATGCCAAGGCTCCACTGCGTCCAAGCCAGAGCCGTCTCCCCCATAGTTGCCGCCTACCATGGCGAGGAATGGTCGCCCCAGCCGGGGGCCAAGACCGTAGCGGGAGGGATCGCCTCGGCGGCCCCGCCTCGAGGGCAACAGGTGTTGAAGGTTCTTAGCGCCACGGGCGGCGCGGCCGTCGCAGTGGAAGAGGAGGAGATTCTCGAGTGGCAGAAGCTGGCGGCCCGGAAGGAAGGCATCTACGGGGAGCCGACTTCGGCCGCCGCCTTTGCGGGCCTCGCACGTCTGGTGGAAAAGGGGGAAGTGCGGCCCGCCGAAAGGGTCCTCGTGGCCATTACCGGGTCCGGCCTCAAAGACGCGCCCCCAGCCTAACTTGCCCGATGTACGAGTTTCTCAGACTGGGGATAGGACCGCCGACGCAACAACGCCGTCCGGTATGGCCAGTCTTGACGAGAGAAATAGAGGATGCTTATCCGCCCGGACAAAGGGCTTCCCTCGGGGTAGCTGGGCCTCGTTACGGGAGTTAGCTCCGCAACAGGGGAGCAACCTCCTCGACGAGACGCTCGGCGGCGCGGGCCGAATCCGGGTCGCTGGGGTCGAGGCGGCTCCCGACAATGATGAATCGATTTATGCCTAGTTTTATAAGCTCCGCCAAACGCTCCGCACAGTAGGAAGGCGGCCCGAAAATCCCGAAGTTGTCGGCGAACTCCTCCGTGATAGCCCGCGTCTGGGGGCTGCCCGCCCCGGCGTGCTGGTTGATGTCGTACAGGCCGTGGATACCGTGCAAGACCTTGCGCTGGCCTTCAGAGGCCGGCCCCACGACGCTCCCGTACATGACGGAAAAACGGGCGTACAACGAAAGGTCCCCTTGGCCGATCCGCCTAGCTTCTTCGGGGTCGTCGTGGACGGCTACGGTCACGTAAGCGCCAAAAGCAATCTCCGGCGGCAGGCCAACCTCTTTGCGGGCGGTCCGGGCGGCCTCGATACCCCAGCGGATCCGCTCCGCATCCGCGCCCACGGAGAAGCTCACGCTCTCCGCATGCCTGGCGGCGGCGGCGATGACCCGGGGGCCGGTGGCGGCGACATCGACCGGGACCTTGGCTAGGTCCCCGGGCAGCCAGGTGATCCGGCTGGAACTCGGCCGGTCCGCCAACTCCAGCGAATCCACGTCGCCCCCCCTTTCGAAGGGGACCTCCTCGCCCTTGAGGTAACGCTGCAACCGCTCCAGGTACTTCTCGAACGCCGGGACGCCATCCGGCGCTTTACCCAGATGGGCCAAGGCCGAGTCTCCCCTGCCGATGCCCAAGTAGGCTCGGCCGCCGCTCTGGGACTGGACCGTCGCGATGGCGGACGCGGTAACCGCCGCGTCGCGGGTGAAGGAATTCGTGACTCCGGTGCCCAGCTTGATAGTGGAGGTTGCTTGAGCGGCCAACGCCAAGGCGATGTAGCAATCGCCGGCGATGTTTTGCGAGTCGTAGTAAACGATACCGTCGTACCCCACCTCTTCCGCCCGCACCGCGAGGCCCGCGGCGTCCAGAGACTGCGAGCCGGCGGCGACCGGGCCGGGGGCGCCCATGGTCCAAAATTCAACAGCCATCAGCTTCTCCCAGTTGCGGGTGTTATTCCTCCGCCGCGAATTTGACTGAAGGGTCACTTTTGTGCGCCGCGGTGGATGCGGGTGCCGTCGTTAGTGTTATTCCTCCGCCGCGAATTTCATGGAAAGAGAGTTGACGCAATGGCGGGTGTTCGTTTGGGTAAGGCGTTCTCCGAAGAAGACGTGGCCCAAATGCCCTCCGCAATTGGCGCACTCTATCTCGGTGCGGCGACCGTCGGGATCGGACAAACGGGTTACGGCCCCCGGCACCTCTTTGTCGAAGGCCGGCCAACCGCAGTGAGCGTCGAACTTGTCAACGGACCGGTATAGTTCGGCGTTGCACCGCCGGCAGAGGTAGGCTCCCGGCTGGTAGAAGTCGTCGTACTCCCCGGAGAAGGGCCGTTCCGTGCCCTTTCCCTCCATGATGCGCCGTTCCTCCACCGACAGAGGGTTATACTTCGAGTCATCCACGTTCAATCGTCCTTCCATTACGTGATCTTCACAATGCTACGAGCGCCACTCGAGGAAGCCAAAGACCAAGGTCTTGGATGGGCCAGCTCATGCAATAGACTCCCAAACCTACCCCGCCAAGCTCACGGCCCCAGCCGTCCTAGAAACCCGTTCCGTTGACCCTTGGTAATCCACCTGCCTCAGATAGTCCATTACCGCAACTGCGGCAGTATCCGGGGGCTCGGGGCCGTCCGATCCCCCGCAGGATATGATGCCAATGCATGCGCCTATGAGAATCACTGCGGGGACCCAAATGCGCGCGACGAGAGCGAGCATACTTGCCTCCCAATGGCTAGGCCGCCGGCATGGTATCATTCTACCAAAAATTGCGCCGGGGTTTGTATCTGAGCGGCAAAGCCTTTCCAACGTCCGCCAAGCCGTACAGCGTCGCTGGATGACGAAAGCTCAGGCTGTTTCTTCACCGAAGTGTGCCATAAGAGTCCGGGCCCCGGCTCGAACGCGGCTTAAGTACGGACATCCCAAGAACGGCAGACAGGATGATAAGTTGTTCACAGTCGGCATAGACGTGGGCGGAACATTCACCGACTTGGTAGTGGCCGACGAGGAGCGGTCGATAAGACTGTTCAAAGCGCCTACCGTGCCGGAGTCTCCCGTCGAGGGCGTGCTGGGCGCCTTGGAGCTTGCCGCCCGGCACTACGGCCTGCCCCTGTGGGAGTTCTTGG
This sequence comes from Dehalococcoidia bacterium, assembly GCA_965197665.1. Lineage (GTDB taxonomy): Bacteria > Chloroflexota > Dehalococcoidia > Lucifugimonadales > UBA3495 > CBDANO01. The sequence goes on along the minus strand of CBDANO010000004.1, from coordinate 182,837 downwards.
AAAAGACCGAAGCCCTGATCCACGGTACCACGGTGGCCACCAACGCGGTGCTCACCGGCAAGGTGGCGAAGACCGGCCTTATCATCAACCAAGGCTATGAAGACCTGCTAACAATTGGGTTGGGATCAAAGGGAAAGGCCGCCGAAGACATGTTCCGGTCCCACATGGCATATCCGGAGCCTTTCATTCCCCGCTATCTGACCGTGGGGGTAAAAGGCAGGATCAACGCCGAAGGGGGCGTCGAAGCCCCGCTGGACGAGGAAGACGTGCGGGAGGCGGTGCGGCGGCTTCTGGACTGGAAGGTGGAGGCCGTGGGTATCAGCCTCCTCTGGTCTCCGGTGAATCCCGCCCACGAGCAAAGAGTTGGCCGAATCCTCGAGGACGAGGCCCCCGAACTGGCCTACTCCCTGGGCAGCGAGGTCAACCCCGTCATCCGGGAATACGAGCGGACCTCGACGGCGGCCATAGACGCCGCTCTCAAGCCCTATTTTTCCAGGTACGCGCTGGAGTTGGACGAGAGCCTCGCCGGAAACGGGTACCAAGGCGACCTGCTGATGATCAATTCCAACGGCGGCGTCATGAAAGCCGACGAGTTGGCGAAACTTCCGGTCTACGCCATAAAGAGCGGCCCAAGTATAGGCCCATCGGCAGGTCTAGCCCTGGCTCAAGAGGAGGAACTGGGAAGCAACGTCATAGTCTGCGACATGGGAGGGACCAGCTTCGACGCGTCCCTGGTCACCGAGGGAAGGGTCGCCTCGACGACGGATAACAAGGTCGGCGACTACCACTACAATATATCGTGCGTAGAGGTCAATAGCATCGGCGCCGGCGGGGGCAGCATCGCCCGGGTGGACTCGGGGGGGCTGCTCCACGTGGGTCCGGCCAGCGCGGGCGCTGCCCCCGGACCGGCCTGCTACGGATTGGGAGGACAGGAGCCAACGGTCACCGACGCCAATGTCGTGCTGGGCTATATCAACCCCGATTACTTCCTCGGCGGCGCGATGACCATAGACGCCGGTCTGTCGGAGCAAGTAATCAGAGACAAGCTGGCCGGCCCCCTGGGAATGAGCCTGGTGCAAGCGGCTAGCTTGGTCTACACGGTGGTCAACCAGTCTATGGTCAAGGGGTTGGAAGAGGTCAGCATCCGGCGGGGAATCGACCCTCGGGAGTACCTGCTGGTGGCTGGTGGAGGCGCTTGCGCCGCCCACGTAGTCCCTATTGCTCAGGAGTTGGGCATACACAAGGCGTTGATACCCAGCATGGCCGCCGGTCTGTGCGCCTACGGAACGTTGTTCGTGGACACGGTATTCCAGCGGGCCCGGGGCGTAATAACTGGCAGCGACGGCTTTGATTTCGACTTGGTCAACGGCGCCCTCGCGGAGTTGGAGGAAGAGGGGCAAAGCTTTCTGACCAGGGCGGGCATCGCCCCTGAAATGCGGAGGCTGGAGTTTAGCATGGCGGCCCGGTACCCGTATCAAGCATGGGAGATCGAGGTGCCTCTGCCTTGGGACCGGGTCACCCCCGGCCGGTTGCCCCAGCTGGTGGAGCTTTTCCACCGGACCCACGACACCAGGTATAGCTTCCGCGTCGACCACCCCGTGGAGTGCGTCAGCCTGATGGTGAAAGCCTTGGGAACACGCCCCCGGGTCAAACCGGCCCAAGGGGAAGGGACAGGAAAAGACGCCAAGGACAGGGCCAAAGGCCGGCGGCCCGCCTACTTCATCGACGCCAGAGACTTCGTAAGCACGGTGATCTATGCCGGTGAGCGCTTGCGCCCCGGCGATAGAATAGCCGGACCGGCGATTGTGGAAGAGGCGCAGACCACGGTGGTTCTACCGGAGGGCTGCCAGGCCACGGTGACCGGGCTGGGGAACCTCCTGCTGGAGCCGGCGCGATAAAACGAGGGGCTGGGCCGGGCGTTGATTCAGTTGAGAAAGACCTGCATAAGTGGCTGAATTAGCCGCTGTTCGTATCTGACTTTGCGACGATTTAGAGAGTTGTTTAGACCTTTCTTGAGTCATTGGGAAGGGGACCTTCGCGCATCAGAATATTCACAGACTGAATTGGCTCAGAAATTGATCGAGGAGTTGATCGGGGGCAGATGAAGCAAAAATTAGACCCCATCATATTCGCAACACTGGCGAACCGGCTGGACTCGGTGGTGCGGGAGGCGATGCAAACCTGTATCCAGACTTCCCGGTCGGCGGTTATTCAGGCCAGGGACCTATCCGCCTCGGTCTGCGACCGCCAAGGCCGGCTGGTGAGCATAGCCCAAGGGCTGCCCATCCACGTCCTTACCTCCAACATGGCCGTCGAACCCATCCCCAAGCTCTTCGACGATATTGCTCCCGGCGACTGCTTCCTGAACAACAGCCCCTTCCACGGCGCCGGCCACCATGCCGACTACACCTTTTGCACGCCGGTCTTCTTCCACGGCCGGCTGGTGTTCTGGGTGCTGCTGAGGGTGCACCAAGCCGATACCGGCGCGCCGGAACCGACGGTCTACCTGCCCCTGGCCAAGGACATATACGAGGAAGGGCTGCACTGGCCCTGCGTTAGGGTGCAGCGAGACTATAAAAACCTGACGGACGTGCTCCGCATCGGCCTGTCCAACATTCGAGTGCCGGAGCAATGGTTCGGCGACTTCGCCTCGGCCGTGGGGTCCACCAGGACGGCCGAGAAAAGATTGGTTGCCCTGGTGGAGAGGTACGGCGTCGACACCACCGAGCAGTTCATCGAGGAGTGGCTGGAATACGGCAGCCGCAGGATGGCCGAGGAGATCAAGACCCTGCCCCAGGGTACTTGGGAGAACGAGACCACTTTGGACCCCCTGCCCTTCGCGCCGGAGGGGATCACCATAGGAATAAAGCTGACCATCGACCACGAAAACGAGGAGATGGTGGTGGACCTGACCGGCAACCCGGACCAGTTCGAGGCCGGCATCAATCTTACTGAGGCCACGTCCAAGGCGTCGGTAATGGAGGGCATCTTCTGGTGCTTGGACCCGACCCTGCCCCACAACAGCGGGGCCTTCGACCGGGTGAAGTTCAAGCTTAGGGAGGGCAGCATTGCCGGGGTGCCCCGCTTTCCCGTGGGCACGTCGGTAGCGACCGACTTCACGGCGGACCGCATGGCCTGCTGCGCCATTGCTTTGATGGCGAAAGTGGACCCGGACAAAGGAGGCGGAGAGGGCGGCTACGTGAGCTTGACCGAGCCGGTGTTCTCGGGAAAGGACCCCCGCCGCAACGACGCTCCGTACGTCGACCAGATGATAATACCGGGCGCCTTGGCCGGCGGCGGGCCGGGAGTGAAAGGGTATGACGGCTGGCTGACCTGGATGATCGGGGCCTGCATGGGCAACATGTGGACTACCTCCGTCGAGCTATGGGAGAAGAAATATCCCCAAGTGGTGGACTGCGGGGCCCAGATAGTCCCTGATTCCGAGGGCGCCGGGGAGTTCATCGGCGGCCCCGGCGGTCGAGTAGTGACCAGGTCCAGGGATAACCCTACCACGGTTTCCGCCTTTGGCGACGGCAAAGTGTTCCCGCCGGCGGGAGTCTTGGGAGGAGAAAGCGGGGCCCCCAACCTGGCCTACATCTTGGACGAGGAGGGCCGGAGGATACGGGACCTGCCCATGGTGGGCCTCTTCGAAATCCCTCCCGGGCATTCGTTGGAGGGGCTGATCGCCGGAGGCGGCGGCTACGGCGACCCCTTGGACCGGGACCCGGAGAGAGTCAGGCGCGACGTTCGCAAAGGCTGGGTGACCGCGGAAAAGGCCCGGGGTACCTACGGCGTGGTCTTGGACCTAGGGCCGGAGCTTTTCGCGGTAGACCATCCCGCCACCGCAAAGCTGCGGGATGAAATGAGAAGGGACAGGGGGAAAGTTTCGAAACGATCCAAGAATGTAGGGGCCGGTTTGAAACCGGCCGGGCGGTCAACCCAGGGGGTCCATCGGCAACCGGGCGGCTAGCCCGGTCTCTTGCTCGAATAGGGCGGCCGCCGACAGCAAAGCCGCGTCTTTACCCCGTGGCCCCACCATCTGTAGGCCCACCGGTAAGCCCGACCGGGTGAATCCGCAGGGGACCGACATTGCCGGAGACGCCGTCAGCGTTATGGCGAAGATTATCAAAGCCCAAGATATGTAGTTGTCCAATTCGATGCCGTTGATCTCGGTTACGTAGCGTATATCCACGTCGAAGGGGGGGCACCGTCGCCGCCGGGCACAGCAGCAGATCGTAGCGGCTGAAGAACTCGGCGGTGCGGTGGAATAGGGCGCCCCGGGCCAGCTCCGCTCGCTCGATCTCGCTGGCGGTCAACTGAAGCCCCTTTTCGATGTTCCAGATGATCTCCGGTTTGAGTTGGTCCCTGTGGGCGTCGAGGATGGGCAGGTAGGAACCTACGAATTCGGCGGCGCGCAGGGTCTGGAACGTCTCCTCGGCGTCGTGCAGGTCTATGGCCGCCTCCTCCACGACGGCCCCCATGCCCTCGAACAGTCTCGCGGCCTTGGCGCACACCTCCTTGACCTCCGTGCTTGCTATCGCTCTTCTGTAGTGTAAACGTTGGAACGATATCACGCCGAATCGGTGAATCGGATGATTATAGGGACTATGATTGCCGTGATGGCGAGGGTCGCGATCACCCCGGCGAAGAGAAGATAGCGGACGCCGTAATTCGACATGAGGGTCGGCTCGTAATACTTGTCGACATTGTTGTCACGGTACATGGCGACTAAGCCACCGAGCAGTATTCGACGGGTCCGCCTGCCCAGGACTAACGCTGCCACTGCGACAATGTTGAGCAATAACGTCATAGCGATGAACACGGCCAATATGATGTCGTATGTGGCGGCATCTCCCTCTGTCGCGGCCTCCGTGGCCACGCCGAAGTTGACGGCAAGGACAATGAGGTTGAATATGATGGCGGTCAGCACGAAGATGGTGTCCGTGCGACTGCTCTCCCCAAGTTCCCTAACGATATGATCATGGACTTGACCGAGCATTTCAATTCCCTCCTTTTAGCCGGCAGCTCCCGCCTTTTCCAGGCCGTCCCACTGAGCCGGTGATGGCGGCGCACATCAAGGCGAGCCCTGACGGGAGATAAAACAAGCCTATCGAGAATATCCCCACGGCGCAGAACACCAGGAACTCAACGCGGGCGTCCACAGGAGGAATTTGCGCCTTAGCTGGCCAGCATCGGTCAAGCGGATGGCTAGTAGTACCAGACCTGTTATCAGAACGGGCAGTATCAGCAGCCAGATAACCGACAGACCGTTCCGTTCCACCAGCGTGGCGGTGTGTCGCGTGGCGCTGCTTTCAACCCCGCCGGGCACCGTCGGAGTTACAGAGACACCTTGATAAACGGGGCCGAATGCGAGCCAAAGTCCGACGCACCAGGTCAAAAGGTGGGCTGCACACGCCGATACGACCGTGATATTCATGCGCTCAAGCATCTATTGGCCTCTACATTGCCGCCCCCGTCACTGGTGTGAACGCTTGTTGTTTACGGGCGAGAGACACGACATGCTCAGTCGCTGCCGCCCTGGAACTTTTCCGGTGCGTTGATGGTGTCGCTGATCAGGTACGTTGACGCGTCGAGGGTCGTGGGCAGCGCCTCCAGGTCCGGGTGGCTCAGGACCGCCTCGATGCACTCCCGACTGCCGCCAACGTAGGTATCGTACAGGTCGATGTCGGTTGCCACGCACCAGGACCGGTCCTCCGGCCACCAGATGTTCGGCGAGTTGCTCCAGGCGTTCGCGAGAGGCCAACCTGTTGCGAGAAAAGCCATGATGGCGTCGATAGGACCGCGGAACAACAGATGGTCTCGGTGCGGCGCTCTCACACGAGAACCGGCCTTGTAGAGGCGGATGTCGATGTTTCCCCAGCCTTCCCATAGGCAGAAGTAGCAGATGTCGGGGGTTGTGGTGAAGCCCCTGAGCGTTTCGACCAGGGTACTGCACTCCCCTTCCGGGATCGACCCGACCGTCGGATGCGAACTTCACGGCGGGTCGGGGTAATTGATGTGAGGGCCTTCGGGCAGACCTGCGACACGCTGAAACTGCATCAGGGGATGGACGATCCGCCCCGTCCACGAAGCCACCGTAGACCATAGGACCGACTGTTCCTTGTCGTCGTTCAGATATGCGGGATGAAACACGCGGGCGCATGCCGGAAACCCGTTTGGGAGCAGAGCTCGCACCGTCGAGAAGTTCAAGGCCGACAGGCTTTCCTCCACTCACCTGGCCGCCGACACGTCCTCGGAGAACTCCACGCCATCAGGCGCGAGCTCGGTCTGCCGGATGGGAACGCCTCCTCAGGTGGCCATCATCGCAAGGCTGCGCATGCCGGAGCCCCGCCTGCGCAACACCAAGCGCGACACCAGCCTGCGAAACCACGATCGCCTGAAGTACTTCATCTCCATTGTCACGTTCACCTACGCTCTATCTCCGGCCGTCGCAGATCGAGGGCTACACCGCCAGCCTGAACCTGAGGGCAAAAGTTCTTGATTTTGTCAACCTAGAGGGTCCATCGGCAACCGGGCGGCTAGTCCGGTCTCTTGCTCGAATAGGGCGGCCGCCGACAGCAAAGCCGCGTCTTTACCCCATGGCCCCACCATCTGTAGGCCCACCGGCAAGCCCGACCGGGTGAATCCGCAGGGGACCGACATTGCCGGAGACGCTGTCAGCGTTATGGCGAAGGTTATCAAAGCCCAAGATATGTAGTTGTCCAATTCGACGCCGTTGATCTCGGTTACGTAGCGTATATCCACGTCGAAGGGGGGCACCGCCGCCGCCGGGCACAGCAGCAGATCGTAGCGGCTGAAGAACTCGGCGGTGCGGTGGAATAGGGCGCCCCGGGCCAACTCCGCCCGCTCGATCTCGCTGGCGGTCAACTGAAGCCCCTTTTCGATGTTCCAGATGATCTCCGGCTTGAGTTGGTCCCTGTAGCCGTCGAGGATGGGCAGGTAGGAACCTACGAATTCGGCGGCGCGCAGGGTCTGGAACGTCTCCTCGGCGTCGTGCAGGTCTATGGCCGCCTCCTCCACCACGGCCCCCATGCTCTCGAACAGTCTCGCGGCCTTGGCGCACACTTCCTTGACTTCCGAGTCGACGTTGGCGATGCCCAAGTCGGGGCTGAAGGCTACCCGGCGCGGCGGCTTGGGGGCCTCCACCGCCGACGCATACGAACTCTCGGGAGCGGGGAAAGTTAGGGGGTCGCCCGGGTGCCGCCCCGATTGAGCGTCCAAGAACAGGGCCACGTCGCCGACGTTGCGGCCCATGGGGCCGTCAACCGTCAGGGTGCTGAAGGGGAGGGCTTCCGGTCCGTGGGGAACCCGGCCCGGGGATGGCCGGTAGCCCACCACCGAGCAGAAACTGGCCGGAAGGCGCAGGCTGCCGCCCAAGTCGCTGCCCGTAGCCAGCCATACTTGGCCCGTGGCCAGGGCCGCCGCCGACCCCCCGGAGGACCCGCCGCAAGTCATGGCAGTATTCCAAGGGTTGCGGGTCTTGCCAAAGACCTCGTTGAAGGTGTTGCCTCCCGCCCCAAACTCAGGGGTGTTGGACTTGGCCAGCACGATGCCGCCCTTCCCTTCGATAGTTTCCACCAAGTAGTCGGAGCGCTCCGGCACGTAATCGGCGAATATGGGGGACCCTTTGGTGGAGCGGACTCCCGCTACGTCCTTCAGGTCTTTCACCGCCAAGGGCAAGCCGTGGAGGTAACCCGGGGGCGGGTCCGTTACTCTTTCCGACATAAGCTTCTCGGCGTGTCTTCGCGCCCGCTCCACGCAGAGGGTCGGCAGAGCGTTGAGAGTCCCGTCGGTCTCTTCGATGCGTTCTACCGCGGCGTCGATGAGCTCCAAGGGGGTAACGCTGCCTTCCTTCAACATGTCAACGGCTTGCCGGGCCGTAAGCTTGACCAAGGGATTCATGCTTTCACCTCTTGTTCGTCCCGGTACTTGCCCGCGTATTCGTTCTCGTGGTTGTCAAAACAACGGCGGGCCAAGAGCAGTTCCAAGGTTGATTGCGTGCGGGCCGGATGGATCAGCCTTGTACTAGGGGCATCACCTTGGCGGCGAAGCGTTCCATCCGCTCCAATACTTCATCCAGAGAGTCCGTCTCCAAGTTACGATGGAAACCAAGCATCAAATAGCTGGTACCCAGGGCTTCCCATGCCCTGACGTCTTCGGCGATTTGCTCCGGGCGGCCGGTAAAGGGCCGGCGCTCGCCGCTTGGAAGTAAGTGAGGCTCGGGTTCGCTGTAAAGCAAGGTATTGTAAGCCAACCCAACATGGGAAGGGTCTCTGCCCGCTTCCTCGGCGTGACGGCGCACCCGCGCCAAGCCGGCGGACACCTGCTCCGGCGTTGCCATGGGGTAGCGGGGGTTGCTGCTTATTGGGTACCATACGTCGGCCAAGCGGCCGGCCCGCCGCAGTGCCGGGGGGCTCTCACCGCCTATCCATATCGGCGGATGGGGTTGCTGCACCGTTTTCGGCAAGAAGTCGATATCCGAAAACCGGCAGTACCTCCCCTCGAAAGTTGGGCTGTCGCTGGTCCACAACTCCTTGAAGGCCCGGATGTACTCGTCGCTGACCGCTCCCCGCTCCTCGAAGGGAGGAGCGCCCGTTGCTGCGAACTCCTCCCGCATCCACCCAATGCCGCACCCCACGTCCAAGCGGCCCTTGGACAGCACGTCGATGGTGGTGAGCATCTTGGCGGTCAGGACCGGGCTGCGATGGGGCATGACCATGACCGAGGTGAGCAGCCGGGCCGACGACGTGTGGCTGATGAGGAAAGTCAGCGTGATGAGCATCTCCAGATAATCGCGGGCGTCTCCGCCGTAGTAATCTCCGGAGTCGCTGTAGGGATAGACCGGCTGGATGGTCTTGGGTATGACGATGTGGTCGGTGACGCAGATGAGGCCGAAGCCCATCTCCTCGCCGCGGCGGGCCAAGGCGCTCAAATTGTCCGGGGTCGCCAGAGGGCCAAGGCCCGGGGCGGTGAAGCCGAACTTCATGGTCCCCTCGCTCAGGGGTAATACTCCAACACAGCCTCAGAGTATACCAGAAAGTCCCCTCGGCCCCGTCTAGGCCTATTCGCTTCTTTGCGCGTCCACACGTGGGAACGGTATAATTGCTACTCCATGACAATGGCCGGGGTTCGTACTGTTGCTCTTTCCGAGCTTTCCCCATCCTTTTCTACCCGGAGGAGAGGCGCAGAGGCTTATGACAGGCTCTTGCCGCTGCTGCAAGACGGCCCGGTAGTCCTGGACCTGGACGGCATTGAGATAATGCCGGCATCGTTCCTGGATGCCCTGATCCTAAGATTGATCGACAGCGGCCACACCGACGACGTGATTTTCAAGACCACTAACCCCCGCGCCGAAGACAAGCTGCGCCGCTTGAGTGGCCTTAGGTGCGTAGACATCTTCATGCATCGGCAGTCCGGCAACTCGGAAAAGCTGGCACCCAAGGAGCCGGACGCCTTGCAGGTGCACTACTCTGACGACAAGCTTAGTAGGGCGGACCCACCGGGCCGCAATATGATGCCTATATAGGCCGCATCAACCCGCCTTGGAATCTTTTGTCGGCTCCTTAGCCTTCCCCAAACTACCGCCACTTCCCCCTTGCCACGCCCGGTGGCCGCTCCCTATCCTATCAATAGGCAGCTATTACCGCCTTGCCAAACCTATCGACCACCACCCAGGCCCATGGCTCTAAATGGCGCACAATGGCCCTGAAATAAAAAACCCCTGGCCTCTCTCCTCCAATCGAAGTATCGGTTGGAATCATACGCCAACACGCTGCGCCCCCGGTTCGGTAATCCTTCCGCGCTGAAATGCGGCGGTATTAGATTCTTGGCGGACTAGCCAAGCCCCTCGACTAACGTATAATCCCCCTAATCTCCACCGTGTTTGGGGGCACTGCTTCCTGTCCAAGCAAACCCTGCCCATGAGCAAGACCATCGGTGACGCGAGACGAGCAATGAATAGAATCTTGGTAACCGGCGCCGCCGGGCAAATCGGGACCGAGCTTGTGCCCGCCCTCAGGCACCGCTACGGGGCCGACAACGTCGTAGCCGCCGGACACAGGACGGCCCTGCACGACGACGTAACGAGTTCGGGGCCCTGCACTACCATCGACGTTACCGACTACCAGCAGGTCGACGCCGCCATCGGGCGCTATGGAATAGACACGGTCTATCACCTGAGCTCGATACTGTCCGCCTTGGCCGAGGCCAAGCGTCAAGATGCTCACCAAGTGAACGTCAACGGGCTGTACAACGTCTTCGAGGCCGGCGTGAAACACAAACTGGAACGAGTATTCGTTCCCAGTTCCATCGCCGCCTTTGGGCCGGAAACCCCCATGCAAAACACGCCCAACGACACGGTCCAGAAGCCCAACGCGCTGTACGGCATCTCCAAGGTGTTCGGAGAGTTGCTGGGGAACTACTACTCTGCCAAGCTGGGCTTGGACGTCAGGGGCGCGAGGCTGCCGGGAATCATTAGCTGGAAGACTCCGCCCACCGCCGGCACGACCGACTACTCGGTGGCAATATTCTACGGAGCGATTCGGGAGCGGCATTACACCTGCTATTTGTCCCCGGATACCTACTTGCCCATGATGTACATGCCCGACTGCATCAAGTCGATGATCGACTTGGCCGAGGCCGACGGGTTCAAGCTCCGGCATCACGCCGACTTCAACGTGGGGTCCATGAGCTTCACTCCCGCCCAACTGGCCGACGCCATAAGAAAGAGGGTCCCGGACTTTACCATCGACTATGAAGTCGATCCGGTCCGCCAAGCCATTGCCGACTCTTGGCCCGACTCCCTTGACGATTCCGTTGCCATGGAGGAATGGGGATGGGAACCGGAGTACGACCTAGACTCGATGGTGGACGACATGCTGAAGAACTTGGGGGAAGCGCTGGGCCGGCGGTGAGACCCGATCATCCGCCGCGCGCTCGCCGGGAGACGGCGCTGTGTTGTCGTTCACCGTATTGACCGGCCGTCCGGCGGTATTAGCCGCGAGATAGATCTTCGCCGGAAATTGTCTAGGTTAATGTGGTAATGTATGCAAGGACTCTACAGGCGAAGCGGTACCCAATATTAGCAATACCCAGAATCACGTAACGGGCCGGGTGAAGACTCACGGCCGAAAGGAGCCTGGAAATGTCTGAAACTCCTTTGCACTTCAAGACTATCTCGGAAATAGCCGGATTGATCGAATCGAAGCAACTATCCCCCGTCGAGGTCACCGAGGCGATGCTTAGACGTATCGAGTCGGTAGACGGCCAATACAAGAGCTATGCCACAGTGATGGGGGACAGCGCCATGGAGGCGGCCCGGGCCGCGGAAAGGGAGATAGCGGCCGGACGGTACTTGGGGCAACTCCACGGGGTGCCCATCGCCGTCAAGGACCTTTGCTATACCAAGGGCGTCCGCACCATGGGCGGCTTGAAGGTCCTGCGGGACTTCGCGCCGGACTTCGATGGCACGGTGGTCAGAAAGCTGGCGTCGGCCGGCTCGGTGCTGTTGGGCAAGTTGAACCTCACCGAAGGCGCGATGGCCGGCTACAATCCGGAGTTCGACATCCCCCTCAACCCTTGGAACACCAAATGCTGGGCGGGGGCTTCCTCCAGCGGCTCCGGCGCGGCGACGGCGGCCGGGTTGTGCTTTGGCTCCCTGGGCAGCGACACCGGAGGCTCCATCAGGTTTCCTTCCGCCTCCTGCGGAATCGTCGGAATCAAACCCACTTGGGGCCGGGTCAGCCGCTACGGGGTGCTGGCTTTGGCCGAGTCGTTGGACCACGTGGGCCCAATGACCCGCAGCGCCGTCGACGCCGGGATCATGCTCCAAGCAATCGCGGGGCGCGACCCCAACGACCCAACGACGTTGGGCGCGTCGGTGCCCAATATGCTGGAAGGGGTGGGACGGGGAGTGGAAGGCATCCGCATCGGCTTGGACGAGCATTGGATTACTCAAGGGGCAGACCCGCAAGTCACCGAGGCCGTCCTAGCCGGGGCCCGGGTGATGGAGGGGCTGGGGGCGGAAATAGTGCAAGTGAGCATGCCCGATACCAGGGAGTACTGCCCGGCTTGGTCGGTGCTTTGCGCTGCCGAGGCGCTGGCGGCCCACCAAAGCAATTTCCACTTCCCGGCGGGACGAGTACGGACCTTGGTTCCGGGGCTTTTTGGACAAGGGCACGGGGGTCACCGGCGTCGATTACGCCAACGCCAACAACGAGAGAGCTGCCTGCAACGGCATTATTGCCGGCGTATTTTCCAACATAGACGTGCTGGTGTCCCCTTCCATGCCTACCCCCGCCTTCCCCGTAACGCCGGAGGAGTTGTACGGCCCCATGGTCACCGAAGACCTGAGTTGGTTGAACTTCACCATGCCCTTCGACTTCAACGGCGCTCCCACGATCTCCTTGCCCTCCGGCCTGAGTAACGAAGGGTTGCCGTTGAGCATCCAATTCGTTGGCAAACACCTATCCGAGCCGCTGCTGTGCCGGGTAGGCCACGCTTACGAATCGGCTACCGAGTGGCATGACCTGCGGCCCAACGTCTAGCTCCTACGTAAATTCACATGAGCGCCTCCACTCTGAAGCTGAGCATACTAGACCAAAGCCCGGTGCAAGAAACCGAGACCGCCGCCGAGGGGTTCCGACACACCGTCGAGCTGGCGAAGCAGGCGGAGAAATGGGGCTATCACCGGTTTTGGGTCACCGAGCACCACGGGTCCAACGGAGTCTTGGGGTCTTCGCCGGAGGTGTTGGTGTCTTACCTGCTGGCCAAAACCAGCCGCATCAGGCTTGGGTCCGGGGGAGTGCTGCTACAGCATTACAGCCCCTACAAAGTGGCGGAGAATTTCAATGTGTTGGCTTCTTTGGCCCCGGGACGGGTGGACCTGGGGATCGGCGGGGGGCCGGGCGGCCTGCCCCACTCGACCCGGGCGTTGCAACAGGAAACGGGGTACGGGGAAAAGCCTCTCTCGGAGAAGCTGCTGGAGCTAAGACGGTTCCTCCACGGCCAGCTGGAAGAAGGCCATCCCCTCCACGGGTTGAAGGCCAGCCCGTCGCCGCCTCAACCCGCCGACTTGTTCTTGCTGGGTACCACGCCCGCCAGCGCGGAGTTGGCCGCCAAATACGCGATGCCCTACGTTTTCGCCCTGTTTCTCAATAACGACGAATCGGTGATGTGCGAGGCGGTCCGGACCTACCGCAGCCACTATGACTCGAGCCAGTCTACCCGGCCCCAGGTGATGCTGGCCCTGCCGGTGATCGTAGCCGATTCCGACGATGAAGCGGAAGGGTACGCCTCCGACCTGGTTGTGGTGAAAATTCACTTGAACAGCGGCAGGACCCTGACCGTATTTGCCGTGGAAGCGGCGGAGGAGTACATCAGGCAAGCGAAAGAGGAATGCGCCGTCGAGGTCCAGAAGGCCAACATTATCCACGGCTCGAAGGAAACCGTGGGCCGAAAGCTGCGGGATATCCAGCGCCGCTACCAGGTAGACGAAGTTTTTGTCATAACCGCCGTCAAGGACTTCGAGAAACGGCTCCACTCCTACAAATTGCTGAGTGACGCGTTGCCGCAAGGCCGCGGCTTGATAGCGGACACTTGCTAAGAGCGGGAATAGCGATGACGAATCAACGTAAAATGCGGTTGGGAGCATTCTTTTCCGGAATGGGCAGCAACATGGCTTCATGGAGGCACCCCGAGGCCGTGGCCGACGGCGCCATCAACTTGGACTATTACCGGGCCCTGACCCGGCAAGCCGAAGCGGCCAAGATGGACTTCGTGTTCTTCGGCGACGGTCTGTACATCAGCGAAAAGTCCCACCCGATTTTCCTTACCCGTTTTGAACCCCTGACCTTGCTGGCGGCCTTGGCGATGGATACGACCCACATCGGCGTGGCCGCAACTTTGTCTACCACCTACAGTGACCCCTACACGGTTGCCCGGCAGTTCGCCTCCATCGACCAGATCAGCAACGGGCGGGCGGGTTGGAACATCGTTACGTCGCCGCTGGAAGGGTCCGCCCTCAACTACGGCAAGGCAAAACATCCGGAGCATGACGTGCGGTACCGGATGGCCCACGAATTCATGGAAGTGGCCAAGGGCTTATGGGACTCGTGGGAAGATGACGCCTTCATCCGCAACAAAGAAACGGGTGAATTCTTCGACCCGGCGAAGATGCACCGGTTGGACCACAAAGGGGAGTTTTACTCGGTCCAAGGCCCGCTAAACATTCACCGGTCCCGGCAGGGGAGGCCGGTGCTCATTCAGGCGGGACAGTCGGAAGCCGGCATGGACTTCGCGGCCCGGCATGCCGACGCGGTGTTCACCGGCCAAGGGTCGCTGGAGGGGGCGGCGGAGTTCTATCGAGAGATCAAGGAGAGAGGCGCCGGCTACGGGCGGCGGCCCGACGAGATACTGGTTCTCCCCGGCTGCGCTCCCGTCATTGGAAGTACGTGGGAAGAAGCGGAGCAGAAGTACCAAGAGATGGCCAACCTCGTGGACATCGAGGACGCTCTGAATTACCTGGGCCGGTATTTCAACGACATGGATTTTACCCGGTTCGCCTTGGACGGGCCGTTTCCAGATCTGGGAGACTTCGCCCGCAACGGATGGGAGAGCGCCACGGACCGGATAAAGCGGACGGCAAGAGAAGAGGGTCTGACGCTGCGCCAGATAGCGGTCCAGGAAACCACGCCAAAGACCGCCTTCATGGGAACGCCGGCCCAAGTGGCTGACACGATGCAAGTATGGTTCGAGGGAGGCGGGGCGGATGGGTTCATGGTCAACCCGGCAATACTACCCTTCGGGTTCACCGATTTTGCCAGCGGCGTAGTGCCCATATTAAAAGAGCGAGGGTTGTTCCGCACGCAGTACGAAGCCGATACCCTGCACGGGAACTTGGGTCTGCCAATACCTGAGAACCGTTACACCGCGGCCGGAAAGACGCCGCGGGTCAAAGTTTAGCCGGATATAACCGGTCTTCGGGCCGCCGACGTACGCCGGTCTGCCTGAGGGCGGTTGGCGCGGTGCCCCGCCGGTAGACCAACCCCGGGCCCATCGGGTACCGAGCCGGGATGACCGGCCTAATAATAAACGAGTCGTTCATAATTGTTCGAAGGCCCTTGGAGGTGGCCCGTTGCCCGCGTTGCTTGGCATTCACGGTTCGGTGACCCGGCCCGGCCGGCTGTATCAAGCATTGGAATCGGCCCTGGAATCGGCCGGCGATCGCCGAAAATCCCTATCCACCGGCCTGCTTCACTTGGGCGGTCACCGGATTTCCTTTGCCGACGGACGCCCCTTGTCCGACTACTCCGATGACACCGAAAAGGTAGTCCAGCAGGTAATGGCCGCGGACATGTACCTGATAGCTACTCCCATCTTCCGCGGGACTTTCACCGGTTCCCTGAAGAATTTGCTTGACTTGGTACCCGTGGAAGGTCTGATGGGTAAGGTCTGCGGACTGGTAGCCATGGGCGCGTCGGACCACCATTATTTGGCGGTTGACAGCCAACTCCGGCCGGTGCTCGCTTGGTTTGGCGCTCATCTGGTACCCGGAATGGTCTACCTCCAGTCGCGCCAGTTTCAAGATGGGTGCCTGGCTGACCCCGAAGCCGTCGCCGCCCTCGAGAACCTCACCAGCGCGGTCATCGCCATGCAGGAGTTGTTGGCGGGGAACAAGGACCTCATGGGGCCGCCGCCCCTCGCCGCCCGTTGACCGGTGGATGGCCCCGGCCGGAACACCGCCTCGGGACCGGCGCCGTAAGCAATGCTTTAGTGAGAAGGACGCCCCGGTTCAAGCTCCGGCTTTCCTAGGGCGAAGCCCGGGGGATAGACACAAAACGGCTGTCCTCATGTATACTAGACGACACCCCGACAGTTAGAAGATACCAAGGAATCGGGGCCAAACACCGGACGCGGAAGTGGCTCAGTGGTAGAGCACCTCCTTGCCAAGGAGGGGGTCGAGGGTTCGAATCCCTTCTTCCGCTCCATCGAGTCTTGATTACTTAGGAAGTACAGCGGACCTGGACCGAGACGTTGGCCGGGTTCGCGCCGGCTCGGTGGGCGCTAGACCACCTGGTACTTTCGAGATAAAGGAGCCGTAAATATGCCGCAATTGCCATTTGGAGTAATCGACGCTGACGGACACATCAACGAGCCCGAGCACAGGCTGCGAGAATACCTCGAGGGCCCCTACGCGGAACAAAAGAAGTTTCATCACTACATCCCCGACGACCAAGGCCGGGTCGGCGGAAGCCTGCTTGCCGGGCGAATGTACATGGACTCGACCCTTGGCGGCCGGCTGGGCGCCCACGGCGGCCCCGATTTCCCAACCCCGGAGGAGTGGCTCGAAACTGCGGACCGGGGTGGAATGGAAACGATTTTTCTCTTCCCCACCACACTTCTGGCATACTCCCAGATCATCGATCCCGACTACCTGATAGCGTTGACCAAAGCGTACAACAACTACATTTACGAAGAGTGGTTGAAGTATTCCCCGCGATTCAAGTCCGTAGCCTTGATGCCCATGATGGAAGTGGATGAGTCCATCAAAGAGATGCGGCGCTGCGTTACCGAGTTGGGGTACTCGGGTGTCTTCCTGGCGGCCGTCGGCTTCGGACTACTGGGCGAGAAGCGCTTCGACCCGTTCTACGCGGAGGCCCAAAAGCTAAACACCTTCGTAGCGGTTCACGGCGGTCACGCCACCGCCGAGTCTCAGCGTTACACCAAATTCATCCAACGCCATACCATCGGCTTCCCTGTTTCCAACATGATGCAAATGATGCACATGACCTACGAGGGCGTTTTCGAGAAGTTTCCTGACTTGAGGGTGGGCTACCTGGAAGGCGGCTGTACTTGGGTGCCGATGATGCTCGACCGCATGGACGAGGAGTGGGAGAAACGCGGCTGGTTCGAGACGCCCAACTGCAAGAAGAAGCCCAGCGAGTATATCAGCGGCGGGAACGTATACATCCACGCCGAGCCCGGCGAGCAGTTGATTCCCGAGGTCATCAGAGTCATGGGTATAAACAGGCTCTTCTACGCCTCGGACTGGCCCCACTGGGACAACGAGTACCCCGAGAACATCCAGTACATTTGGGAGCGGGAAGACCTGACGGAGGAGCAAAAGAAGGCCATTCTCCGGGATAACTCTCGAGAGATGTACGGCTTGGACGCTTAGCACCGCCAGGCGGCAATGGTTGGGCAGGACCCGCCCTAGCCTCCTCTTTCGATAATCTCTTTTTCGCCAGCGTTACGCGGCTACGCGAGGCCTTACGATTATCAGGGTCCAGGAAGGGAGCCTGATGGCATGGAGCATTGAGGCCCCTTCATCCTCAAACGGGAGCAGACGCCATGGCCCAAAGCCACGAATACTACATGAGGCTGGCCATCGACGAAGCGGAAAAGGGCGGCCGGGAAGGCAATCAAGCCGTAGGCACGGTCATAGTGCGGGACGGCTCTATCGCGGCGGCGGGGCGCAACTTGGTCAGCAGTAACAATGATCCTACCGCTCACGCCGAAACCGTGGCCCTGCGGATGGCCGGGGCGGAGTTGGGGCAAGCAGACCTCGGGGGTTGCGTCCTCTATACAACCTTCCAACCATGCCCAATGTGCTGCGGCGCCATCATGGTCAGCGGCATCGACCGGGTGGTCGTCGGTGCCAGGCCGGACCCGGCCGTGCGGCAATTCGGCCCCTATACTATGGAGGCCTTCGTCGAATGGACCGGATGGTCGGACCGGATCGAGGTCCTGGGCGGCGTTCTGTCTCAAGAGTGCTTCCAAGTGTGGCAAAAATGGCGGGACGAACATGGGACTCCACGGTGAGGGCCGCGGCCGGAAATAACCGGGCCCAAGTCCACGAAATCTCCGGCTCGCCGGACGCCATCGAAGAGTGCTACCGCCGTGGCTGGACCGACGGCCTCCCGGTGGTACCTCCCACCCTCGACCGGGTCAACGAAATGCTGGACTACGTTGGCTTGCCGCCGAACCATATTTTGGGGGAAGTCCCGGTACGGCGGCGACAGCTGACGGCGGAGCAAGCCGCCGCCAACGCGGTGATGGCCGGTTGCCTCCCAGGCTACTTTCCGGTGGTCCTAGCCGCCATGGAGGCCATGTTCCAGCACGACCCCAACTGCATCCACGAGGCTTCCTCGGCCACAAACTCGCCCGGAATATTGATCTTGGTCAACGGCCCGGTTCGCACTCGCATCGGCTTGAACTGCGCCGACAACCTCCTGAGTCCCGGCAATCGAGCAAATTCCACCATAAGCCGGGCCGTGCGCCTCATTCTGATAAACGTCTTCGAACAGCGTCCGGGCGTTTTGGACCGAGGGTGCATGGGCTCGCTAACCAAATTCGGAGTGTGCTTTGGCGAGGACGAAGAGCGCAGTCCTTGGCCTCCCTTCCACGTAACTAGAGGCTTCAAGGTCGATGATTCCACCGTTACGGTCGCTACCATCCAGGACCCGGAAATTCTGGGCAATCGCTACGGCCTGACCTCCGAAAGCGTCATGGACGCCACCGCCGACGCTATGGCCTCCCACGGCCTGGCAACCTATTTCAACCGGGGCACTCCCTGGTTCTGGGTCGTGGGCCACTGGCATGCGGAGATGCTCAAACGTGAGGGTTGGGACCGGAGCGGCATACAACAGTACGTTTGGGAGAGGGCCCGCCGCAGCAAGGCCCATCTGAAGAGGCTGGGCGCCCTTATCGGGGAAGCCGCCCCCGAGGACGAAGACGAGCAGATGCCTGCGGCGCCGGCCCCGGAGGACATCTTCATCGTGAAGGCTGGGGGCGATAGCGGTATTTACAGCGAGCTTATTATGAACTACTACGGAGTCCCGGCTATCACGGTCCCGATTATGGAGCCATGACAGTGACTAAACGGAGAAAATGACATGACCAGTGAGTTGCGCTCTACGTTCCGGTTGGTGGACCCCACCGGGGTGGACCCCGGCCCCAGCCCGCTGGCCTTGGCCCCCCGCCCCGTCGATTTGCGCGGCAAACGGTTGGGCTTGCTGGACAACTCCAAAGCCAACTCGGACGTTATCCTACGGGCCATCGCTCGAATCCTTACCGAGGAATTCGAGTTCGCCGAGGTATTCTATGCCAAGAAGCACTCGCCGTCGCTGCCGCCCCATCCGGAGGTGCTGGAAGACCTTCACCGGCGCGCCGACGTGGTCATTGCCGGCATTGGCGATTGAGGGAGTTGCTCGTCGGGCAGTCTGCACGACGGAATCACCTTGGAGCAGCAGGGGCTTCCCACCGCCTCCATCATCACCCACGTGTTCAAGAGAACGGCGGAGGCTTACACCCGCCTCATGGGAGTGCCCGACTTTCCTTACCTGGTATGCCCCCATCCAATCACCAGCGTAGGCCCAGCCGATCTTGAGGAACGGGCCAACCAACTGGCGCCCCAAGTTAAGCGCCTACTCCTGGAAGGCCTCGTCTAGAGACCCTCGTCGCCGGACTCCCCGATCAGGGCAGCCGATCAGTATAAGCGAGGTTGGCTAACCCGACGCGCAGGTTTTTCAAGCTGGAAGTAGGATTGACAATGCGACAACGGCGGCCTCCGGGATGGGTTAACCTCTGTGTTGTGCACGGGCGGGCCAGGGGCTTAACCGATGATAAGAGGCTATGAGATGACATTTGAATTAGGCGCTTATTTACATACCTTCACCATACTGGGGCGGTGCGCTTCAACCGGGCAATTGGGTATCGGGATCGCTACCTATTCCCTGGCTGTCGGCGCATATTGTCCCGTCGTGAAACCCAACATAGGCGTTGTTTCTTCCCAGGCCTACGCAAACCCCGGCCTGGGCGTTCTATCCATGCGCCTGCTCGAGCTTGGCTACCGGCCGGAGAAGATTTTCAAAGAGCTTGAGGAGCAAGACCCTTATCTCAGCTACAGGCAGATTGGAATCATCGACCACAACGGGAAGTCCGGGTGCCACACAGGCACCGATACCAGACCTTGGGCGGGCCACCTGATAGGAGACGGGTACGTGGCCATGGGCAACGTATTGGCCGGAGAGCACGTGGTGGAAGCGATTGCCGCGGGATTCGCTGAGGCGAAGGGGCAAGGGCTGGACGAACAGCTGCTGCGGGGGCTGGAAGCGGGAAGGGACGCAGGGGGTCAACAACATCCCGACGGTAGGCGTCTGGCCGAGAGGTCCGCGGCGTTGATTACGTACGACTCCTATGACGTCCCCCGGATTGACCTTCGAGTGGATGCTCACGCGACGGCAGTCGAAGAGCTGCGGCGGGTTCACGGCTTGTACGCCCCGTACGTCGATTACGTTAGGCTCCGGGCCGAAGACCCGGTAAACACTCCCTTTCAAGACCAATGGGCCAAAGAGCACGGCCTCGTTTGGGAAGAGTGAAGTAGCAAAATGAACTAGGGATGGGACAGCCAGTCGTACCTGGGTTTCCACCCCAACATTCGTTGCGCCTTTTCGGTGCTGATCACGCTGGCCCTATCCTCCAGTGGTCCCCGTATCTCCACGCGGTCTCCGAAGTTGCTCTTGATCAAGTCAATCGTTGGCCCCGGAAGGCGGGTCGAGGGCTGAGCAATCAAGAAGGCTTCGTGGCCCTGTAGGTCGGCTTCCAAGGCCAGCAGGTGGGCTTCTACCACGTCTCTAGGGTCGGCGTAGGCCCACATAACCAGGGTCAGGGGCTTTTCCGGAGTAGGCGCCGGCCAAGGAAATTCCGCTTGCTTCTCCGGGTACACCACGTTGGTGAAGCGGAGACTGACCACCGAGGTTGACGAGTTCCGTGCGATCATTTGCCCGATGACTTCACCGACCTGCTTGGACAAGCCGTAGGGCTCGAAGGGCATCATCGGGTGTTCCTCATCCAAGGGTAGATAGAGAGGTACGAAGGCCGCCCCGTCATGGGCCCAACCCATCCCAAAGGCGCTCGACGAGAAAACCACCCGTCGCAGTCCCTTCTCCGCCGCGGCTTTCATAACGTTGAAGGTGCTTTGCACGTTGTTCTCGAAGATCACCCGGCTATCGTCGGATAAGGGGCCTGGTATGGCGCCTAGGTGTACGACGCTTTCGGCCTTTTCCAGCAGCTTTTCCACCGCCTCCGGTTCAACCAGGTCGGCCACGACGAAGTCCGTCGAAAGGCCCTCTGCCGGCGCTTTGTCTGTGGCCAAGACCTCGTAGCCGCGGTCCAAGAGAAGCTGCGCTACCTGCTTGCCCAGACGCCCCGCCGCCCCGGTTACTACTATCATGGCAATGTCCTCCTTACAGCGTGGTCAGGCCGCCCGTAGTACCGCAAAGGGGGCCCCGTTGCTTCAGTCCCGGCCAGCCCCGTATATCGGAGTGAACTTATTACAAGTCCGCGGCTGCGTCAACTTGTCGGCGAGTTGCGAAGCATTGGCCCGCGGCTCTTGCCGTCACCCTTGTCGGCGGGTAATATCTTATTAATCCTATCGGCGGACCGCCGACTATAGCGGCACACGGGAATCTTATCCAGAGTCTATTCCGGAGTTCCTCGTTGCAGGCGTTGCGATGCCAAGATTGAAACCCGCTCCAATGGACAAGCGGATCCTGAAACCGGGTTGGGCCGGGGAACCCGGACCCGCCGAGCTGGCGGTCTTGATTGAAAAATTGGGACGGAACAGCCGTCTGGCAAGCAAGTGGGGGTTCGGGGGCCCGATTGACAAGCAAGCGGACTGGGCGGTCCTTCAGGTGGCTATGTGGGGTGACCCCGACTCGCAGGCATTCAACGCAGCTCTCGTCAGCCAGCACCGCTCCATACCCGACGGTCTGCAACTTCCGTTGTTTTGAGTCAACCCCTTTCGGGGGAGCCCATTCCTTCTTCCGGTCCGGCCCGGCGCTTCAGGCCGTCACTTACCCTGTTTGATCCAGTCCGCCACCTTCTCGGCTATCATAATGGTGGTGGTATTAGTGTTGGCCCGGATCACGTCGGGCATTACCGAGGCGTCGACGACCCGCAAACCCTCCAGGCCGTGTACCCGGCAGTACTGGTCCACCACGGCCATGGAGTCCAGGGCCGGTCCCATCTTGCAAGTCCCCGAGGAGTGGTATCCTTGGCCCACGTTCCGCAGTATCCAGGCGTCCAACGCCGCGTCGGTAGCCAGTTCTTCTTCAGTTAGGGAGACCCGCTTGGCGATGACGCCGTTGAACGACGGGTGTTCGGACAAGCGGACAGCGAGGCGCACCGCTTGGCGCATCCGTTCCAAGTCCCAACGGTCCGAGAAGTAGCGGTAGTCCAAGGAAGGTTGTACGTGGGGGTCCCGGGACGCAAGCTTCAGTTCGCCGGAGCTGCGGGCCAGCATGAGGGCCCCGAACAAGCAAAAGCAGGCGGCGCCTTTGGGGATAGGGACCTCATCGGGCATGTAGGAGCTATCCAATGGCATGTGCCCAACCTGCAGGTCATTCCGGTCTTTAGAACCCTCGGCGGTGAACCTAAGCACGACGTTGACGCAAGGCTCCCGGGAGTAGTTGGGGGCTTCCCCCTTTTCTTGGAATAGGACCAGCACGTAGGGATGGTCCCGCAGGTTTTGGCCGACTCCGGGCAATTCATGGACCACGTCGACGCCTACGCTCGTCAAGTGCTCGGCGAGGCCGACACCGGAAAGCAACAGCAAGTGGGGTGAAGCCAGGGCGCCGGCGCTCAATACGATCTGATCGCCTTGGACGGAAAATCTCTCTCCGTCGCTCTCCGCTTCGACCCCAACGGCCCGATTGCCTTGGAACAGAATGCGGGTGACGGTAACGTTGCCCTTTATGGTGAAATTAAGGCGGTGCCGGGCCGGGTCCAAGTAAGTCAGGGCCGTGCTCATGCGCACCCCGTCGCGGTTGTTCATTGGCTTGGGGCCAATCCCCGCGGCGTCCGGGTGGTTGTGATCCGGGGTGCTGGGAAAACCCTGGGCCAGGCAGGCGTCAACCAAGGCTCGAGCGTGGGGCGCCATCTGTCCCCGGGACAAGCGGCGTATGGGTAAGGGGCCGTCGGTACCGTGGAAATCGCCGCGGAACTCCAGGTCAGTCTCCAACTTCCGGAAATACGGCAGGACCTTGGTGAAGGCCCATTCGTCGTTTCCCCAAGAAGCCCAGCCGTCATAGTCCTCGGGCACGCCGCGAAGGATAGTCTGGGCGTTGATGGCGCTGGTACCGCCGGTGGCTTTGCCCCGGGGTACGGGTATCGGCTCGGACTGTTCCGCGGTGCCTTTGCCGACGTAACCCCAGTCATGGGGGCCGTAGGCGGTCATCAGCAAGTTCCCGCCCCACTTGAGGTCGTCCGGCAAGCTCTGGAACTCCGGATAGTCCGGTCCCGCCTCCAAGAGGAGGACCGAGCGTTCCGGGTCTTCGGACAACCTCGCAGCCAAGGCACTGCCCGCCGATCCTCCACCGACAACAATTACATCGTATCCCATGCTTCACTCTCTTACTCGGTAAACCCGGTAGCCTCCCGCCATGCCAGGTAATCTCGAAGGCCAGTCGCTAGGTCGTACTCGGCGGCGAACCCGACGTCCTCCCGCATTCTGGTCACGTCCATAATATTGGCCCTGCCCGTCACGTCGTCTTTCCGGCCCACGTCCTTTACTTGGAGGCCGGGGCGCAATTCCTGCAAAACGGTGACAATCTCTTCCAACGTGGCCGAGCCCGCCCAAGAGTTGTTGTAGACGTCGTAGGAAAGTTTGGGAGCGTCCAGCACGGCGCAGACTCCGGCGGCGATATCGGCCACGTAAGTGAAGGCCCGCTCCATGGAACGGTCGCCCACTTCAATGGGCTCGCCCCGGACAACGTTCCCGGACCACTCTTTCATCAAGGACTGGTTTTCCCGGTGGCCGGTGATCCGCTCCATGGGGCCGTAGGGGCCGCCAAGGCGTACGCTGGCGGTCTGAAAGTCGTGCAACTCACCGAACCTGCGGGTCAACAACTCGCTGGTGTATTTCCCGATGGCGTAGAGGGTATGGGGGTTCGGTGGAGTGTCTTCCCGCAATACCAGGCCGGGGTCCAAGTCTTCCCCGTAGACCGAACCCGAGCTGACGTAGACGAAGCGGTCCACGGACCGGCGGCGCGCCAAGTCAAGAAGGTTGGTCGTTCCCATGAGGTTGATATCCGCAATGGACCGGCTCCGGTCCCTCTCGATATGCGGGAGGATGCCGGTGAAAACCGCGGCGTGGACGATCTTATCGACGCCGTCTCCCGCCGCCCTATCTACGTCTTCCGGGTTGAGGATGTCACCTTGGACGAAGCTTACCCGGTCCGCCCACGACTCCCAGTGACTCTTCACCAAGTCGTCGGGCGCGGCTATATCCAGGCAAATCACCATGTGCCCCCGTTGCGCTAGGGCCTTGACTATGTTGCTTGCAACGAAACCGGTCCCCCCGGTGACCAGAGTCGTCATAATGGCCTCCTGTTCGTTCCTCGATCTTTACGCCGGCAACCGGCGGTTGAAGCGCTCTCCCCTTGAGAAACCCTCGGCGCTCGGGGCGTAGACCCGGCGCCCATAGACCGCCAAGGTCAAGCCTCTTCGGTCGAAGGAAAGGGCCGCCCCTAGAAGCTATAGAGCCGGGCGCAATTGTCCCAGAGTATCTTGCGCTTGCTCTCGTCGGTGAAAGGCATGTCCAAGAATATTTCGGTAGCGTGGGGATAGCTGGAATCGGCGTGAGGATAGTCGGTGGAGAAAACGAAGTGGTTGTTGCCAACGGCCTCTATAGCCTGGGCTGCCGGCGTCTCGTCACAATCGCAGGAAACGAATCCCTGACGGTAGAAGTACTCGCTGGGTTTGAGCTTCAGTTCGGGGTATTCGTACTTTCCGGTGTACTCGTAGATCTCATCCAAGCGCCAAAGCCAGAAGGGGAGCCACGAGCCGTTGCCCTCCAAGAAGGCTACTTGAAGGTCCGGGAACCGCTCCAACACGCCTCCCAGGGTCATTGCTTCCACCGCCACCAACTGCTCCAGAATGAAGGCGGTCTTGGAGAGGCTCATTTCGTCGTGGCCGAAGCGTCCGGCCAAAGTGTTGGGCATGTGGGAGGGGACACCCTCGTGAAACACCACCGGCACCCCTAGCCGTTCCACCTCGGCCCACAGGGGGTCGAACCGGCGCTGGTGATAGTAGACGCCTTCTTTGGGCGATGCCGCCCGGAGGAATATTGCCCGCATGCCCAGTTCTTCCACTGCCCGGCGCGCTTCTTTGACCGCCATGTCAACGTCTTGGATGGCTAACATTCCCGCGCCGAACATTCGGGAGGGGTCTCCGGCTTTGCAAAAGTCCGCCATCCAGTTGTTATACGCTTGGGCGATGGCCAAGGAGAATTCCGGTTCCATGTCGTGATGGCTGTTGGCAAACAGCCCCCTGGAAGGGAAGAGCACCGCTATGTCGATTCCTTCTTTGTCCATAGCTTTTAGTTGGACCATGGAGTCGAAGCCGTTTTCTATGTCCTCCGCATACTGGCTCACCGTGTCGTCGTACACCTGCCGGAGGCTCTCCCAGCCGGCGCCTTGCAGCCCGCCGATCTTGCCTTCCACGTCTACCGCGACGTCCAGCGGCACGCGGGTCAACCCCTTTGGCGCCCGGTCCTTGAACTCCGGGTCAATGTAGCGTTCCCACAAGTCCACCGGCTCCAGCACGTGCATGTCGCTATCCATTACCTTGAACCCTTGCTTAGCCATTGCTGCGTCCGTCCTCCCTTAGGATAAGCTCATACCAAGCTGCGATCCTCACCCTAGCCGATTATGAATATTCCGCCGGCGGACCAGGCGAGGACTTCCGGGCATTTCAGCGACCAAATAGATCGGACACCGTTTGGTAATTTTGAGATGCCCGGCTGCAATACCCGCGGGAATTGTAACATTCGAGGGGTTCACGGGAAACCGGGGCCGCAACCAGCGTTCAGCGCCGTTGACCTGTTACCGGAGCGATGGTGTCACGGGCCCTAGTCTCATAGATACCGGCCCCGTGCCTGAGCTTTATGTTTCTATCCGGTATACCCGAGCGGCGGTGTCGTGGAACATAGCGGCCCGTTCGGCGGCCGAGTAGCCTTTAGACAATCGCTTGAAGGCGTTATACATGACGTGGTAGGAAAAGGACACCTTATCCACTGGGAAGTTGCTTTCGAACATGCACCTTTCGGGGCCGAACCGCTCAATGCAGTAGTTCATCAAGGGGGCCATAGACTCGGCCAACTCTTCCGAGCCGATGGGCAGGTCCCGGGCATGCCAGTCGAACCCGGTGCGGGGCATACCGATGCCGCCCAGCTTCATGTAGACGTTTGGGCAAGCAGCGACGGCGGCGACGCCGCTCCGCCAAGCCGCCAGCACCTCCTCGTCCCGGTTGGCGTAAGGGCCGGTGCGAAGCAGGCCGCCAATGTGGTTCAGGATGATGGTTAGGCCGGGCACGGCCCTAGCGAAGTCCGCAAGCTCCGGCATCTGGTGAAAGAACATCCAGCCCTCGAGGGAAAGGCCCATACTCGCCAGCACTCGCGCGCCCGCCCGGAAATTATTGCTGCCCAACTGTCCCTCCATTTTGTGAGGGGCAGTGTTTTCGACCTCGGGGTGAGGGTCCCAAGTAACCGAGTGACGGATACCTCGAAAGCGGTTGGGGCTGGCCGCCTGCAAGGCCTCCAAGACCGGCTGGACTTTGTCCCCCAGGTTCAGGTTGGCGTTGCCAACGATGGCGGCGGCGGCCCGGCCGGGTCCGTACAGGCCGCTGGCGCTGGCCGCAGCCAAGCCTTGGACGAATTCGACCTCTCCCACCGAACGCAGTTCCTCGGGTCCGCCGGCGCGGTACATCGCCCTAGCCTCGACGAACACGGTGGAGCGCACGTTGTGACCGCTGTTGATGTCGTCGGCCAGTTCGTGGAGAAGGTACCGCTGATAAGGAATACGCTCGGTCCGAAAGTCCCAAAAGTGATGATGGGGATCGCAAATAGGGATTTCCGGCTCCAGGGTAGGTTCCTGGGTCAAAGCGAGCCAATCCGTGCCTCCAAAGGGCATGGTCATGCCTCCGTTACAGAGTTGGCGGCCCAATCATAGAACCACACGGCGACCCGGTTTCGGCGTCCGCGGCTTGACCCGGCGCCCTGTTGGTACCCCAATTCGTTGCTACCCGGCGTAGTTCGCCCTTGCCCGGAAAAAGGCGGCCCCGGCAGACTTGCGATGGCGCCGTTTGAAGGGGCCGAGGTAAAGCGGCCCCTTCAGGACTGGGTCAGCCGAGGGGTTGGGCTACCTTGCTCAACTCGAAGTCGTAGAGCCTGGCTACGTTCTCTCCCACGATCTTGGCCTGCTCGTCTTCAGGGACCCCTTCGAGGATCTGGTTGAGAATCTCTCGAGACTTGGGGAAGGTGGACTCGGCGTGAGGATAATCACTCCCCCACATCAGCTTATCGACCCCGATAACGTCCCGCAGCCTTATGCCTATCTCGTCTTCCTGGAAGCTGATGTATACGTTGTTGTGGAAGAAATCACTGGGGAGAGCGCCCTCTTTGAAACGGTATACGGCCTCCTCGTGGCGCTCCATGTAAGTGTAGTCCATGGTGCCCAGAAGGTGGGCGGCCCAAGTAATCTCGAACTCGACTATGGCCACCTTCAGGCGGGGGTATCTTTCGAACACCCCGGAAAAGATCATGTCGCAAAGGGAGGTGGAGGGCAAGAAGATCTTGTTGGCCCTTTCGGTGGCGCTGTGGATGGACCCGTCGTCTCGGTCGATTAGCGAACCCTCCCGCTTGGTGGCGGTATGCAGGCTCAGAGGCATGTTGAGGTCTTGGGCCGCGGCCCAGAAGTCCTCATACTCGGGCATGTCGTACCGTTTGTCCTCGGGAGGGAACTCGGTAATCATGGCCCCGATCAAGCCCATCTTGGCGCTGCGCTCCAACTCGCTTACCGCGTCCCGAACGTCGTCCATGTTTATCATGGCGATGCCCTTGAGCCGGTCGGGATCGGACTTGCAGAAGTCGGTCAACCAGTCGTTGTAGCCCCTAAAAACCGCCGAGAGCAACTCGGGGTCGGGGATTTTGTAGTAGAACAGCCCCTGGGACGGATAGAGCACCTCGGCGGAAACCCCGTCTATGTTCATGTCCCTGATGTGTTGGTCGGGGTCGTACCCGCCGACGTGAACGTCGTCGAAGCTGGCGTGGGCCGTGAGCTTTTCGGGGTTTTCGAACCTGAGGCCCGCTCCTGAAATTAGGCCAATCCCGGAGAAGGTCTGGTCGCCCTCGATGATCAAGTGGTCGACGTCCCCCACCCGCTTCATGTAGGGGGCGCGGTGTTTGAACTTTTCGTCTATTCGGTTAGTCCAAAGATCGGGCGGCTCGAAAACATGGGAGTCGGATGAAATCACTATCTGATCTTGCATGACCGCCTCCTTAAGGGCCAGCTTGGGGCAGGCTTGACCCGCCGGGTCTCGTTACCGGATATGATGCCACATTTTCTCCCGATGGAAAAGCCTTCGCCCTCGGCTGCACGGAGTCTTCTGATTGCTACCCCGAGCGGCGGCAAGGATCTAAAGTCCTTCCCCCGGAGTCGTATTGGCCGCGAGGCGCCCAAGATTCCTTGCCGCTCCCCTTTTCGGAGTGACATATGGTGGGTTTCGGAATGACAGGGGGTATCCTCAGAATTGCTAGTGCCCCGCCGCGGCGGGGCACGCATGGGGATGAAAATCGCATATTTTCGTGGCAAGCGGCCGGCTGGATGGGAACCGTGCGGATAACCCGGCGGCTCACCCGTCCAGTTGGGCTAGCTGAGCCAAGACTTCGGGAAAGTCAGCCCGGTCACCTATAGAGCGGCCGACGTACTTCCACCGGATGATCCCCTTCCGGTCCACGAGGAACATCGAAGGGGT
Organism: Dehalococcoidia bacterium; assembly: GCA_965197665.1. Classification (GTDB taxonomy): domain Bacteria; phylum Chloroflexota; class Dehalococcoidia; order Lucifugimonadales; family UBA3495; genus CBDANO01. Next base: position 154,004 of record CBDANO010000004.1, on the reverse strand, counting down.
CGCCAGCCCGTCCCCCAAGAGGTCGTACACCATGTAAGCCTTCGGCACCGCTAGTGAAGGGTCATACAAGACGGGGAATGGGATACCCAGTTCTTGGACGACCAGCGCTGCCCCGCTAAGGTCGTCGACGCTGATTGCCAGCACCTCCGCGTTTCGCTCCCGGATGCTCTCGTATTCCCTTGTCAGCTCGACCAGCTGCTTTCGGCAGAAGGTTCACCAGAAGGCCCGGTAGAACACCACCACCAGGTTCTTGTCTCCTCTGTAGGCCTCAATCGATCGACTCGCCCCGGAGGCGGAGGCGAGCTCGAATGCCGGCGCCAAGTCTCCCACGCCAGCGCCGACCATGGGCTCCCCCGCCGGCGGCTCATGGTCCCCAACCGGAGTTGCCGTGGACGGCGTTCCGGTCCGGGTAGATGTAGGTGACGGCAGGGCCGTTGCAGACGGGGTTGGAGTAGGCGTCGGGGGCGGCGGCTCGGTTGCAGACGGGGTTGGAGTAGGCATCGGGGACGGCGGCTCGGTTGCAAACGGGGTCAGAGTAGGCACCGGGGACGGCAGCTCGGCCGAGGAGGGTGTTGCTGGCGGCAATCTCGTAGGCGATTCAGCCTGAGTAGGCGTCGGGGACGGCAGCCCGGTTGTAGTTTCAGCGTTTGTCGGCGGGACGGGCGACGGCGTCTCCGGGGCGGCGTTGGGCGTCTGGCCGCACGCCGCGGCTACCGTAAGGACGAAGGCCCCCGCCAACAAAGCTTTCAGCATGACGTTAGTTTACTATATCCTGTTATGGCAAGGGAACGGCGCTCGGCGGTGGTCATAAGTTACACCTGAACCGGCCCTTCGTCGTCTTGGGGCGAGGCTGCATCGTCGTTGCGTCCTTGGGAAACCCGGTGAAACCCGGAGCATCGCCGCCTATCTTATCTACGGCAGGCCCGGGCAATCCGGATTGCCCGGATGTTCGGGAGGCGCACATAAGCCCTCCCCCGGCAGTGACACCCCTCCGCCTCTCCTTCCCTGCCCAAGGCGCTGAGCCGGAGTCACGCGGCTCGGCTTTGAGTCGGAGACCGTAGCGCCGGTGGTTGAGATTAGTGAATTCGAGCACTTTCGCCGACCGCTATCCCAATATAAAATTCTATAAAATTCGAAATGTACGCCAGATGATACCGGCGGTCGCTGCGCGCCAAGGCTTGTCCCTCCCGGCACGCTTTCCGGAAGAAGCCAGGGGGACCTCTGCGCCAGAGATCGCGGACTGCTTTCGTCGTAGACCTCTTGGGTACGGCTATTTTCCGGGACTGAAGTGACGAACGTGACCAACGAGAACCATGCTATTTCCACCAAGGACTTGGTGCGAAACTTTGGAGAGGTCCGCGCCGTCGATGGCATCGACTTGGCCGTCCGCCGGGGGGAGGTGTACGGATTTCTTGGCCCCAACGGCGCCGGCAAGACCACGGTTATTCGAATTCTGATCACCCTGCTGGCCCCCACTTCCGGCGAAATCGAGGTGGCCGGGTACGACGTGGTGCGCCAACCCAACGAAGTGCGGCTGCGCATCGGCGCGGCCCAGCAGGAGGCCGCCTTGGACAACAAGCAGACCGGGCGGGAGCTGCTGCGACTCCAAGGAAAGCTCTATGGCCTGTCCCAGCGGCAGGTAGACCGCCGCGTCGACGAGCTCTCCGGCCTAGTGAACATCGGCGAGGCCATGGGCCGGATGATCGGTACCTATTCGGGCGGCATGAAACGCCGTCTGGACTTGGCCGCGGCCCTGATCCACAATCCGCAGGTCCTATTTCTCGACGAACCCACCACCGGCTTGGACCCGATTAGCCGTTCCCGCATCTGGGAAGAGGTCAGTAGCATCAACGACGAGCTGGGCGTAACTATCTTTCTCACCACCCAGTACCTTGAAGAGGCCGACGCCCTGGCCAACCGGGTAGGAATAATAGACCGGGGGAAACTGGTCACCGAGGGCGCGCCCTCAGACCTCAAGCGGGCCCGGGGCTCTGACCTGATAGTGGTGCGGCTGGATGGAGAAGTCGACGTTGCGGTGGAAGCCCTCAAAGGCATCCACCAAGTGGAGAACGTGGAATCCCACAGACAGGAAGTGATGGTCAGCGTGGCCAATGGAGCGGCGTTGATCAGCACGGTGGCCTTGGCGTTGGACCAGCACGGGGTTGAAGTGCAGGAGTTGACGCTGCGGACGCCTACCCTAGACGACGTGTTCCTGCAAGCGACCGGCGGCCGGCTTCAGGAAGAAACAGCCCCTGACGCGGCGGTTCAAGCTAACGACTAATAGCCGCACCGACGGGTCCGCCCAACGTCCGGCTGTCAACGAGGTTGAAGATCATGGCCCTGGCTACCACCCCACCGGCAATCTTCGCCCGCGAGGGAGGATTCATCCGGGATACCGTCAGCATAGCTGGACGGGCATTGCGGTCCATCTCCCGCGACCCTGAGTCCACCATACCGGCATTATTCATCCCCGTGTTCATGTACGTCATGACCGTGGGGGCCCTGAACGACATTGCCGAAGACATTCCCGGTCTGAACTACCGGGCTTTTCAGATTCCGGTGGCCGTGCTGTTCGCCGTCACCGGGATATCGCGGGCCATCACGGTGGTGACCGATATTCAGACCGGCTATTTCGATCGCTTGGTGATAAGCCCGGTGAACCGTTTGGCGCTGCTAATCGGGCTCATGGCCGCCGACTTCGCGTTGGTCGTAGCCCTTACGGTACCGGTAATCATCATGGGGTTCATTGCCGGGGTCGGCTTCGTGACCGGCGTCCCCGGCATCCTCACGTTCATGTTTCTCAGCGGACTGTGGGGGCTGGTTTTCTCCGGGTTCCCTTACGCCATCGCTCTAAAGACCGGGAATCCCGCCGCGGTGAATATCAGCTTCCTGCTATTCTTCCCATTCTTGTTTATGACCACGCTGTTCGTTCCTCAAGAGTCGATGACCGGCTGGTTGGGCACCGCGGCCGACTACAACCCGGTGACGTACCTGCTGGCCGCCTTGCGTTCTTTGATTTCCAACGGCTGGGAACCCCTCACCCTGCTCAAAGGCCTCGGCGCCATCCTGGGGGTGGGCATCGTCAGCATCGGCTTGGCTTTGGCCGCTCTGAAAGGCCGGGCCACCAGGGCATAACGCCGGCTTCACCCCGGGGTCCTGCCGTTAGAGCAAGACGCCCGCCCCGCGTTTAAGGGCAACGGCGGGGGCCTGTCCCCCAAAGGCCCGGGGGGAACCCGGAGCTGGGGTATTGATTTAGGAAGCGGCGGACTTCTCGGGCAGGTATGACCCAGACTGAACCATCGTTGACGCTGCATCGGGGCGTTGCTACACTCTCACCCAATCAGGCGTGGGGATGTCGAAGCGAAAAGACAGGTGCACGCCTTGGCGCGGGTAGCCAACTCCTAGATTCACCCTTTGCGATTGAAACAGCCGATGGCTGACCGGAACGACAACATATTTCGACCGGAGGAGTGGCGGCTCGTTCAAGGCGGCGGCAGGTTTCTGGACGATATCGATTTGCCCGGGGCCTGCCATGTTGCTTTTGTGCGCAGCCGGCACGCCCACGCGAAGATCAAGAGCATCGACGCCGCCCCTGCCTTGACGGTACCAGGCGCGGTTGCCGTCTTGACCCCGGAAGAAGTCCTGCCCTTCGTAGACCCTGTAAGGCCCGCCATGCCCGGGGTGAGCGACTACGCCCGTCACTATGACCGGTACCCGGCGCCTCCTGGCAAGGTGGTGTTCAGCGGAGAACCGGTTGTAGCCGTCGCCGCGGAAACTCCCTACGCCGCCGAAGACATGGTCGATGCCGTAACTATCGAGTATGAGCCGCTGCCGGCGTTAACCGACGCGGAGCAGAGCTTGGCGGAAAGCGCCCCTAGAGTCCATGAGGAGATGTCGGACAATATACTGTTCTTTCGCGAGTTCGGCGGAGGCGACGTTGACGCGGCCTTCGAGAACGCCGACTTGGTGCTCAACCGGACCTTCCGTTTTCCCAGGCAGACAGCCATACCGATGGAAGGAAGAGGCGTCATAGCCAGCTTCGACCGGATCCGCGAGCGGTTGACCATCTGGTCTTCGTGCCAAGCGCCCCACTTGGCCCGTACTATCTTCTCTTCGGTCCTGAGGCTGCCCGAACATGCCGTGCAAGTCATTTCGCCGGACATTGGCGGCGACTTCGGCATCAAAGGCATTGGCTATCCCGAGGCTATCTTTCTAGCCTTCTTGTCCCGGAAAATGGACCGCCCGATGAAATGGGTGGAAGACCGGATGGAAAACCTGCTGGCCTGCGCCCACGCCCACGAGCAGGTTGTGGAGTTGTCTACGGCGGTCAGCTCGGAGGGCAAGGTGTTGGGGGTGCGGGCCAAGGTAATGGTCGATCAAGGGGGCCACTGTTTGGGTCCGGTAGGGGCCGGGCTGGAACCCATGACCACGGGCCAGTCCATCGTGGGGCCTTATCGGATAGAGAACTTCAACTGCCGGTCCTACGCGGTGCTAACCAACAAGTGCCCCGGAGGCGCTTACCGAGGTGTGGGGATCCTGCACGGGGTATTCGCTATAGAGCGGAGCATGGACATGATCGCCCATGCCTTGGGCCTAGACCCCGCCGAGGTTCGGCGGAGGAACTTCATTCAGCCAAAGGAACTACCCTACCACACCGCGGCCGGAAGGCTGTACGACAGCGGCGATTACCCCGGCTCGCTGGAAAGAGTATTGGAGTTGTCCGGGTACGAAGACCTGCGGCGGGAGCAGGAAAAAGCCAGGCGCAATGGCGAGCATCTGGGGATCGGTATCGCTTGCTTCGTCGAGCACACCGGCACCGGCTCTCAAGACTATCGGAAGCGGGGGGTGGTGGGTATTGCGGGATTCGATTCGGCAACGGTGCGCGTGGACTCCCGAGGCGCCGTCCAAGTCGGAGTCAGTGCCCGTTCCACCGGACAAAGCCACGGCAGCGTGTTCGCCAACCTGGCGGCCCGTGAACTGGGAGTGCCCTACGAGTCGGTCAAGATTTTGGAGGGAGATACCGACGCTACGCCCTTTGGCATGGGCACCGGCGTCAGCAGAAGCGCCGTCAGCACCGGCGGAGCGATCCGCCTCGCCGTACAAGACGTTAGGCGCAAGGCCCTGGAAATAGCTAGATTCCTGCTAGACACTGAAGACGAGGAACTCGATATTGCCGGCGGCGAGGTCTTTTGCAAGTCCGACCCCTCGCGCCGGGTACCCTTTTCCAGCGTGGCGGCGGCGGCTTACAACGCTTCCAGGGAGGTCATACTCCCCGAGAACTTCGAGCGGGGGCTGCAATCAACCCGCTCCTTCGACCCTCCCCATCAAGCGTTCAGCAACGGCGCCCACTTGGCGGTGGTCCGGGTCGATCCCGATACCGGACTGGTCACTTTGAAGAAATACTTCGCTGTGGAGGACTGCGGCACGATCCTAGACCCTTTGATTGTCGATGGACAGGTCCTTGGCGGTGTAGCCCAAGGCATCGGAAACGCCCTGCTGGAAGAGATTAAATATGATGAGGGCGGCGAGTTGCTCACCGGCTCGTTGGCGGATTACCTAGTGCCCCTGGCGGTGGATATACCGCCGGTTGAAGTCGAACACACCGAGACTCCTTCGCCCTTTACGCCCGGAGGCGTCAAGGGAGTCGGGGAAGCGGGTACCATCGGCGCTTATACCGCCGTGGCCAATGCGGTTGCTGACGCTTTGATTCCCTGGGCCGTAGAAGTAACCGAACCCCCCGTGGGCCCGCACCGGGTCTGGAGTCTGATCAAGGACATCCGGCGGAGTAATCCTTAAAGCGCTTCTTTAGGTAGGACGCGGACATGGCCCAAACCTACATCGGCGCTCCCATTCTCCGTAAAGAGGACCAGCGGTTCTTGACCGGCAAGGGGCAATTTACCGATGACGTAAAGTTGCCCAACATGCTGCACGCCGCCATCTTCAGGAGCCCCCATCCTCACGCCCGGATACTAGCCATCGACACCGGCAAGGCCCGTGCCATGGAAGGGGTGGTGGCTATCCTCACGTTCCAAGACATCGAGGAGGCGGTTGAACCTCGTCCCATTCCCATCAGAATGAGGCCATACCCGGAGCTCCTGCGGTTCCTGCAATACCCCTTGGCAAGAGACAAGGTGCGCTACGTTGGCGAGCCGGTTGCCGTGGTCGTGGCGGAGTCCCGCTACCTGGCTGAGGACGCCCTGGAAGGCCTGGAAGTGGAATTCGAACCCCTGCCTCCCGTCGTCGACGTCCGGCAGTCCCAGAAGGGGGACACCCTCCTGTTCGAAGAACACGGCACCAACCTAGCTTACGAGTTCGCTTCGTCCATCGGCGACCCGGAGAGGGCCTTTCGGGAAGCCGATTACACCCGCAGAGAGGAGTTCCGTTGCCACCGCCATACGGCCAACCCTATGGAGACCCGCGGGCTGGTCGCTTCCTATTCTCCGGGAAGGGAGGAACTCACGGTTTGGGGGGAGACAAAGGTACCCCACTTCAACCGCGGCGTACTGGCTTCCATGCTGCAAATGCCGGAACACCGGATCCACTTCCTAGAGCCCGACGTCGGCGGCGGCTTCGGCGTTCGCGGCGAGTTCTATCCGGAGAACTTCCTCATCCCCTTTGCCTCCGTGAAATTGGGCCGCCCGGTGAAGTGGACCGAAGACCGGATGGAGCACTTGATCTCAGCGAACCACTCCCGGGAGCACGTATGCGAGCTTGAGATCGCCGCCAAGTCCGACGGTACCATTCTAGGCATGCGGGCCAAAGTGTACGGCGCCTTGGGCGGATACGTGCGCACTCACGGCGCCGCCGTGCCGACCTCCACGGCGGCCATGCTCACCGGTCCCTACTACATTCCCAACTACCAATGGGAGGTCAAGTGCCTGCTTACAAACAAGGTGGGCATGGGCACCTTCAGCGCTCCGGGCCGCTACGAGTCTTGTTTCTTCCGTGAGCGACTGCTGGACATGACGGCGGCGGACCTGGGCATCGATCCGGCGGAGCTACGATTCAAGAACCTAATTCCTCCTTCCGCAATGCCCTACGAGTTGGGGCGCACCCGCCCAGAAGACTACTCTTTGATTTACGATAGCGGGGACTATCCCGCCATCCTCCGAAAGGCATTGGAACTGCTCGATTACGAGAGCCGTCAATCCGTAGAGCCACGGGGCACCGACGGCAAGTATCACGGTACCGGTCTCGCTTGCTTTGTCAAAAGTACCGGCACCGGGGACCCCTACGAAGGGGCCCGGGTGGTGGTAACCGGCCCCGGCCAAGTGGCCGTCTACCTGGGCATCGCGACCTTGGGTCAAGGCCACGAGACCGTGATGGCGCAAATTTGCGCCGACGGCTTGGGCGTGCCCATGGAATACGTCAGCGTGTACCACGGCAACACGGACCAAATGCCCTTCGGGGGCGGCACTTACGCCAGCCGCGGCACGACCCTGGCAGGGAACGCTGTTTTCGGGGCCGCCCAGCGGTTGCAGGAAAAGATCCTTCGCATTGGCGCGGGTTACCTGGACGTGGACCCCGGCGAGTTGGAGTTTTCCACGGGGCGTATCTACCGGAAAGGCGCCTTGGAGAGCGGTCCGCTGCTGGACTTGGGTCAAGCGCTGGAGTTGGCCAATCCGGTCAGCCGCTACAATCAAGGGGAGATGGGGCTGGAGAGCACTTACTATTTCCAGTCTGCCCGAGAGTGTTACCCTTGCGGCGCCCATGCGGTCCACTTGGCGGTGGACCCGGACACGGGCAAGATCGAGATACTCAAATACGTGATTGCGGAAGACGTGGGCCGCGTGATCAACCCTTTGCTGCTGCAAGGACAGGTTGTGGGCGCCGCCGCCCAGGGTGTCGGGGCCACCATCTTGGAGGAATTGGTCTACGATAGCGACGGGCAGCCCTTGGCGGGCACTTTCTTGGACTACCTGTTGCCCACCAGCATGGACGTACCCAATTTCGAGACGGCGGTGTTGGACCTTGCGCCGTCTCCCCTCAACCCCCTGGGAGTCAAGGGGGCGGGCGAGATTGGCATCGTAGCTACCGGCGCCGCCCTGGCCAACGCGGTGTCGCAAGCTCTCTCGCCCTTGGGGGTACAGGTCCGCGACCTGCCCCTTAGCCCCGACCGGTTGGTCAAGCTGATCAGAGATGCGGCGCCCGCCGGCCAGGCTTCAGTAGGCTAACGGGCCGGACTGGCCCAGACCAACCCCCTTGGGTGATGGACCAACTCGATCAAGTTGCCGTCGGGGTCGCGGATGTATGCCGTATTGGAGCCGTCATGGTGTCGAACTTTGGGCCCACCCTCGCTTTCCGGGTCATTGACGCCGTCGAAGGGTATGCCCAGTTGGGCCAAGTGGTCCATCATCTCTTCCCAGTTAGTGATCTCGACGGCCACGTGGTTGGTGCGCAAGTAGGTCGGTTGGTCCACCTTCATCAAGTGAAACTCGCCGGTGCCGGTATATAGCTCCAGCATCCGGTCGGCGTACTCGGCGCCGATATCCTTGCGCTCCACTCCGAAGACTTTCTGGTACCACTCTTGGCTTCGCTGGAGGTCGGTGATTTCCAGGTTGACGTGGTGGATGGCGCTTATGCGCGACATAATACACTCCCGCAATTACATTGGTTCGGCGCATTCCTTCAGCGAGACCCAAAGGCCGGATGAATTGCCCGGTCGGTCCCCGGTTCCCGCAGCCGGTATTTTAACATGCGGCCCCTTCGGGGAGTGAAGCCGCCCGCCTTGGGCGGCGCCTATTATTCGACGCTCTATTCGACGCTTTGGGCGGCAGGCAAGAGGCGAAAGTCCCCTCCTCCGCACCGTTTTGCCGCAAGGCTGCGATTGACATATGACTCCGGTTGAGTTCAGAATAGCACCGTGGATTGGGCGTGGGATTGACGGTGAGTCTAACAAAATAAGGAGAGGCCTCCGGCTGTATGGCAGAAAACTCGAATACAGGTGCCTTGGCAACGCTGAGCGTCGCCGGAAACGAGATCGCCGTCGTAAAGGGCGGTACCGGCAGACCGCTCCTAGTACTTCACGATGAGTTGGGTTACGCGGGCTGGCTTAAGTGGCATACCGCGATGTCCCAGACCCATGAGTTGCACATCCCGATACACCCAGGATTCGGGGATGCGCCGCGGGTGGAGTGGGTCATGGGAGTGCGGGACCTAGCCAGCTTCTATTCCAGAATGCTCAGTGAGTTGGACCTTGGCCCCGTCGATGTCATCGGCTTTTCCCTGGGAGGCTGGATCGCGGCGGAGATGGCCGCCGGTTGCTCGCACCAGTTCCGGCGCATGGTGTTGGTGGCGCCAACCGGCGTCCGGCCCGCGGAGGGGGAAATCAGGGACCTGTTCATGATGACCGCCCGGGCTTACCTTGACGCGAGCGTCCATGACGCCGCGAGCACGCCCGAGTTCGCCTCCCTTTACGGCGGAGAAGCGACCGCCGAGCAGTTCGAGGCGTGGGAGGACGCCCGGACTGAGGCGGCCAAGCTGGCCTGGAAGCCTTACATGCACAACCCCAGCCTCGGGCCGATGCTGGAGGGTGTTAGCGGCTTGCCTACCCTCTTAGTGTGGGGCGTTGAAGACAAGATTGTCCCCATCAACGCCGGGCGCATCTATAACCGGGCTATCTCGGGTTCCGAGTTGGCCGCCCTCGAGGGATGCGGGCATAGACCGGAGATCGAGAAGACGGGAGAGTTCGTAGAAAGGGTCCAAAAGTTCTTGGCATAGAATCAGCCAAGTAAACCGGCTCGCCAACAATTCGGACCAAAGGAAGGACCGCCATGCATATCATGTGTTTCTCGGAGCGTTCCTACTACCATGTTCCGGAAGATGAAATAATCCGGAATGCGAGCTACTTTGGTATACCCAACGCCCACTTCGATCCAGCCAAGGGCGGCGACCTCTACAACGCCCACTTCGACGAGGCGGTTTACGCCGAAGAGAAGGGGTTTGACGGGATCATGCTCAACGAGCACCATGGAACGCCCTTTTGCATGGGCTCGGTGATGAACATTGAGGCCGCCGTTCTGGCCCGTATCACCAAGAAGATAAAGATTGTCTTGCTGGGCAATCCCCTGCCGGTGGCCGACCCTCTGCGGATGGCTGAGGAGTTGGCGATGATCGACATGATCTCCGGCGGCCGGTTGGTGCCCGGCTGGGTGCGCGGGGCCGGCAGCGAGTCCCTATTCAACAACGCCAACCCTGCCTACAACCGGGAGCTGTTCAACGAGGCCCACGACTTTGTCATAAAGGCTTGGACCACCCCAGGACCCTTCCGCTACGAGGGGAAGCACTTCCACTACCGGTACGTGAACCCTTGGGCGTTGCCATTGCAAAAGCCCCGCCCGCCCATCTGGATCCCGGGCTTGGTCAGCCCGGAGACCGTCACTTGGTGCGCCAAGCACCGGTACCCGTACATCGCGCTGGCTACTTTCTTGGAGCCGACGCTGGAAATGGTCAAACTGTACGCCGACGTGGCCGAGCAAGAAGGCTATCAGTTCGGCCCGGAAAACTTCGGCTACCTTCAACGCATCATCGTGGCGGAAACCGAGGAGAAGGCGCAAGAGTTGGGCAAGGGGCACATGTTTGGTGGTGGGATCAACGCCTTCGCCAGGCCGGAATGGATGTTCCCGCCGGGATACAACTCCAAGGCGGCCACCAAGCGCCTTGCCAAGGTGTTTACCGACCCTGAAAGCGGCGAAGAACTCATTGCTTTCACGCCCACCGAGTCGGCCGCGGATATTGAGGAAACCAGGGCCAAAATCTACGGCAGGTACCAAGGCGAGCAAGATAACCGGCAGATCATCGTCGGCACACCGGATACCATCATCCCCAAGATCCGGCATATCCTCGAAACCATAAGGCCGGGCATTTTTGCTATGTGGCACACCCATGGGCCGATCAGCCCCGAAGACCGGATGACCAGCATAAGGCTCATGGGAGACGAAATACTGCCCGCCATGCACTCGATGGCGGAAGAGTTGGGCTTGCCGGGGCCCTACGAACGGGAGCCGGGCTCTCGTCCCCTTCCAATCTCGGGTAAACGGGAATTGGTAGCGGGAGAGACGGTCTAGGCCTCCTAGTCCCTTGGCGCCGGTTTTCCCGCGCTACCGCCTAGCCGTACCGGGCTATCGCCCCACCTTGCGGCAGTACTCAGGGCCGTCCCACCTCAACCGGGACGGCCCTGAACTATTCTAGCCCCTCTTGGATGAACAGCTTTCGAAGGCCGCTGGCGGGATGAATATCCAACCCCTGCCCGGAGAAACCCGCCCACAGCTTGGCCCGCGAAACTAAAGCAGGCAGCCCTTCAGGGCCTAAACCGGCGCTATCACGGGCTATCGGTCACTTGACATCCAGATGCCTCAGGCATATGCTGCCGCCGAAACGCTGTAGTACGTGATTGCCACTTTTTGATGTCAACCGGGTAGACAGGAGGTAGAGCATGGACAGCGGGGACACAGCATGGATATTAATTTCGTCGGCGTTGGTTTTCTTGATGGTGCCTGGGCTGGCATTCTTCTACGGCGGCTTGGTCCGCCGGAAAAACGCCGCAGGGACGATCATGCAAAGCTTCATCGCCATAGCGATCGTCGGGGTCGTTTGGGTCCTCTGGGGGTATAGCCTCGCCTTCGGGCCTGACGTCGGCGGCTTCATCGGCAACCTGGACTATGTTGCCTTGAAGAATGTTTCCGCGATTGCGGCGGGACCCTATTCCGATACCATCCCTCACCAGACTTTCATGATATTCCAAGCGATGTTCGCAATCATTACGCCGGCTCTGATCATCGGAGCCGTCGCCGAGCGAATCAAGTTTAGCGCCTTGGTCATCTTCATCGTCATCTGGTCCACCGTCGTCTACGCTCCCATGGCCCACTGGATATGGGGAGTCGACGGATGGTTGGGACTGGGTGGATGGGGCGCCCTGGACTTTGCCGGCGGCGCGGTGGTCCACATCAACGCCGGGGCCGCGGCCTTGGCCGCGGCGATTATCCTGGGAAGGCGCCTGGGCTTTGGCGTGGAGCCCATGGAAGCCCATAATGTTCCCTTCGTAGTCCTGGGAGCGGCGCTACTGTGGTTTGGCTGGTTCGGGTTCAATGCCGGGAGCGCCTTGATGTCGGGCGGCAGCGCCACGTCGGCCTTCGTAGTAACCAACACCGCGGCGGCGGTAGCCGCCCTGGCTTGGGTCGCCTGCGACTACGTGTTCAACAAGAAACCAACGGTCGTTGGCGCCGCCACCGGCGCGGTGGCGGGGCTGGCCACCATCACACCCGCCGCGGGATTCGTGGGGCCGATGCCCGCCATCATCATTGGCGCGGTTACCGGGGTTGTCTGCTACCTGTTGGTCCGGGTGCTAAAGGAAAAGTTCAGGTTGGACGATTCCCTGGACGTCGTGGCAGTCCACGGCATCGGGGGGACCTGGGGGATTCTGGCGGCGGGACTATTCGTCGGCGTCGGCTACTTGACCATTCAAGACTTGGTTGACGTCGACCGGGGCGGGCAGATCCTGCGCCAGCTGGCAACCATAGGGGTCAGTTGGGCCTGGGCATTCATCATGACCTCGGTCATACTCCTCATACTCAAGTTCACCATTGGCCTGCGGGTATCCAAGGAGGAGGAAGAGCAAGGACTGGACCTGTCGCAGCATGGAGAGGAGGCGTACCGGGAGTAAGGCAGCCAGGTATATTTCTCCCGTCCAGGCACAACGCGAGGGTTGCCCCACCCCGGAAAGATGGAGCGTGATTGGCCCGCCGCGGCGGGCCAATCACGCTCCATCTTTCCGGGGTGGGGCATATCGGACAGCGACGTTGTTACATTAGCAATCCTATTTCCAGCCTGAAAAACTTGCACATCGCCTTAACTATTGAAAGATTAGGCGAGCCAATTAAACCGGATGTAACACGGATTCAAGGGCTGGGCTGGTTCGTTTGATTGGTCTGCCGATTGATTTGTGCCGCCAGGTACCCGGCGCCGAACCCATTGTCGATATTGACTACGGCCACCCCGGGAGCGCAGCTATTCAGCATGCTCAGCAGGGCGGCCAACCCTTCGAAGCTGGCCCCGTAGCCCGCGCTGGTGGGCACAGCGATTACCGGAACGGAAACCAGGCCGGCGGTGACTCCCGCCAAGGCGCCGTCCATGCCCGCAATCACTATGACTACGTTGGCCCGCCGGATGATGGGGAGATGGTCCAACAACCGGTGCAGCCCGGCCACGCCCACGTCATGTACCTGCTCCGCCGTGCTGCCCATCAAGTCGCAGGCTACGGCCGCCTCTTCAGCCACCTGAATGTCCGCGGTGCCCGCCGTGGCTATCAGGACCCCTTCCAGCTTTGGATCCGGCTCGGGCTTGGGCACGACTATGGAATTCGCGACAGCATTGAAGGCCGCCTCGGGGGTATCTCGGCATACCACGTCGTAGGTAGGCCGGTCTGTCTTGGTAACCAACACCGGGTGGCCCCGCCCCTTTAGGGCCGCAACAATCCGGCTTACTTGTTCCGGGGTCTTGCCCTTCCCCAAGACCACCTCGGGTGATCCGGTACGCAAGGGCCGGTGGTGGTCGATCTTGGCGAGCCCGATGTCCTGATAAGGAAGGTCCCGCAGTCTGAGCAGGGCCTCTTTGACGCTCATGCCTTCTTCTTTGAAATCCCTGAGGAAATCCCTCAAGAGGCTCTCTTCGATGGTTATCCTCCTCCCGGCCGGCGGCCGGCGCTGGTCCCAAGACCCGCCCCGTTCCCCGTTGAGGGATTGGCTAATCCCCCTATCGCCCGCAAATGGGCTTAGCCAATGAGCTTGCGCCGGGCTTCCTCTAAAGCGCGCCGGTAAACTTCCTGGAATGGCGTTCCAGTATCTTGAGCGATCCGCCGGCAGTCATCCGGTTCCGGGGCAACGCTCACCGGCGTTCCCTCTAAAGACTTGACCTTTACCCCCACAGGGCCCAACTCAGTTTCTATAGTAACCTTCTCCCGGTCGGCCACGTAGCGCTCCACCGGCCGGGTCCGGACACCCAGGGTTGGAGTTTCGCGCAGGACCAATTCGCACGCGGCCCCCTCCAATTCCGCGGGAACCAGAGCCGAGAGAATGGTACCGGGCCGGTTCTTCTTCATTTGGACCGGGGCGCACCACACGTCGAGGGCGCCCAAGTCGAATAGGCGCTCCTGGGTATAACCGAGCACTATTCCCGGCGCATCGTCAAGGTTGGTCTCCAGAAGCACGACGCCGCCCTGCTTGGGAGTGGAAGGCCGGTCCGCGGCGTCGCCCAGCCAGACTCTGAGAGCATTGGGGAACGCCGCCGGGTTTTTGGTCCCCAGCCCGACGCCTATGCGGTCCACCGTGAATGCCGGGCGGTCGAAGGCGGCAAGAGCCGTTATCAGAGCGGCCCCCGTAGGGGTTGTAAGCTCGCCCGCGCCTCGGTACATGGAGTTATCGGCGGCTACCGGGGCCGCCGCCGCTGCTACGAGTTCCAAGGTGGCGGGCGCCGGATTGGAGTAGGCGCCGGGCCCGTGGGGCGGCGCGGCCGATCCCAGCACCAAGGGAGAGGCGTAGATGCCGTCTATACCTAGATGACGCAGGCCTAGGGACGTTCCAACTACGTCCACCAGCGTATCCACGCCGCCCAACTCGTTCAATTCGAGGTTGTCCTCAGGCTCGCCGTGGACCCTACTCTCCGCCCGCCACAAGGCCCGCAGCACCCGGCATGCCGGGTCTTTGACCTCGGGGGCTAGGGCGCTCCGCTCTACGGTTTCCAGGAGGGACCCGGGGGTGTAGCGGCGGTGCTTCTCGATTACCACCTTCAAATAGGTCCCCCGCACTTCACAGCGGGTCTCTTCTTTGGCCTCGATGCGAAAACCGTCTACCTTCAACTCAGCGAGGCCCCGGCTCAGGACTTCCAGGGGCACACCGCCGTCAACGAGGGCCCCGAGCAACATATCCCCGCTGGCGCCGCCGATAGACTGGATGTAGGCTACTCGCATCGCCCTATTCCCAGGATTCCTTGGTCCGTCAGGATTTAGACTCGAAGCCCGTCCGCACCGCGCTATTTCCGGGATTCTTTAGTCCGTCCGGGCCTGCGGAGGCGGCTTGAACTGGTCGTTCAGACTGCCGGAGCGCAGTCCGGATAGGTCCAGTGACACCCACAAGTAACCGATCTTCTTCAGGTTCTCGGCTATTTCCTTCCGGCGCCGAAAAGCCGTCTCCATCTCTTTTTCCGATACTTCCACGCGGCACAGCTTGTCGTGATGGCGGGCGCGAAACTCCCTGAGGCCCAAGCTTCGGAGGAAGTCCTCGGCCCGTTCGATCTTCGAGAGGTTCTCGATAGTTACCGGCGTGCCGTAGGGTATGCGAGAGGACAGGCAGGGTTGGGCCGGCTTGTCCCAAATTGGAATTTCCAACTCCCGGGCGATCCGGCGTACAGCGGCTTTGTCCAGCCCGGCCTCCACCATGGGACTGCGGACCTTATTCTCCGTCGCGGCTTGTATCCCCGGCCGGTGGTCCCCCAAATCGTCGGTGTTGGCGCCGTTGACGACCCACCGGAACCCCTCCGCCGCCGCCAGCTGGGCCAAGTGGCTGTACAACTCGGTCTTGCAGAAATAGCAGCGCCGGGAAGAGTTGGCCGTGTACCCTTCGCGCCCCAACTCGTTGGTGTTTATTACCCGGTGATTGAAACCGATCCTCTTGGCCAAACTCTTTGCGCCGGTCAACTCCCTGGCTGCCAAAGCGGGCGATACCGCGGTCACCGCTAGGGTACTTGCGCCCAACACCCGGTAGGCCGCCGCGGCGACGAGAGTGCTATCCACACCGCCGGAATAGGCTACGACTACCGAGTCCATTTCCCGCAGGATATCTTCCAGAGTTGAAAGCTGGTCCCGGGTTTGCAACATCATTCTCGACTCCGGGGCGCATTGAAGAGCTTGAGGGCGTCAATGATACTGCTACTCATTCCCAGCGTCCAGCGAAAGTTTTTGATTAGACCCCGCCGCAGGGTCCCCAGGCCGTGAACCTATCCCGCTACAATGACCGGCAGCGTCAGGGCGACAGCAACCAACAACGCCCACAACGCCGGCGCGGAGGTCATTAGCTGCTCCTTACGGTAAGCCACCATTGCGGCGCCGGCCTGGGTGCGCGTGACCCACCAAGGGCTGTACCGCGCCTCCAACCAGTAGAACATGACTCCCAATCCGGCGCCATAAGCCAGGTGCCCAATCATGTGGGGAAACGTTGCTACCCAAGCCTCTGCCGTCCATTGGGGAGTCGATCCAAGAAAAATAGGCATCAGAGTCAATGGGCCCAGCAGCGCCCAGAAAAATCCGTAGGATAAGCCCCAGCCTAACGCCGAGTTAACGTCGTAGCTTTGGCGGCGAAAGAGCACGCCGTAGCTCACGCCAATGATGACGGAAATTCCCAGGTGCACGAAGAAGCCGGCGACCGACGAGGTTGCGCCAACCAGGTCGGCTACGTTGGGAAGAAAATCCACCTGGTACATTACCAAGCTAAATAGCAAGCCTCCGGCAAGTCCGGCTAGTACACTTCGCCCAGCGATTCTCAGCCCCTGGGTGCCGATTCCTTCATCTGAGGTCAACCCGATGTGGTCGGAAAACAGTACCCTTACCAGGCCTCCAAACCACTGGTAAATCAGGGCCACGGCCGCGCCGAATAGGACGTACCCCGGCAGAGTCGCCGACACAGACCGGACCTCCGCCAGCGTCCAACTCAGACCCGCGCCGCTGATCAAAGGCACCACCGTAAGCCCGCCGGCGACCCACCAAAGGAAGCCGTATACGGCGCCTCGGATGAGTCCGGCGCCGGCGCCGGCGGAAGGAGCGGGATATAGAAACCCGTATCCCACGCCGGCCAACAGTCCGATCAGAAGAGTAATCAACCAAGCGGCGACTCGTGGATCGTCGGCGGCCATAGGAGCAAACACTATCAGTTCATCCTGAGAGTCCAGGGCCCAGGCGAGCAAGAGCGCCGCCAGCACTCCGGCCACAAGGCCTCGGACCAGACCGCCGACGCTCACTCGCAATTCGCGGACCCGGGCATGAATGCCCCACTGAATGAGCAGGAGGGACAAGCCGGTAGCCGCGCCATACAACACCAGCCCCAGCAGTTGGGGGAACACCGCCCGCGCCGAGTTTATATCCCAGGTCACCCCATCGCCTTGGAACAGGGGTTTAAGGGTAAGTGATCCTACGTACCACCAAAATACCCCGTACACCAAGCCCCAGACCAGCGTCTCACCGGCGCCGGGTCGTTGGTAACATACCAGCACGCCAAAGCCGGCGCCAAGAACTGAGCCAACCACTATGGCAACGGCTAAACCGGCCTCCGAAGAGTCTGCTCGAAATAGCCGGCCAACTTCCGCCAGGCTGCCGGCGTCCCACAGCGTGACCCCAAAGACCAGTCCACCCACCAGCCCAGCCAATGAGCCGGATAAGAGGCCCGTTCTGGTGACCTCCGATAACGTCATGGGGCTTGGTCCCGGGTTGGACCCGAGTCCTGACGGCTCTCAGCGGCGAGTTGCGTATCTTGGGGCGGCGTAGGGGGCGGCGCCCGCACGCGACCCAAGGTGAGCACTATGTCACGAGGAAAGAACAGATCAATAGCCCAGTCCAGGCTCACTCGAACTTTCTTTTCCATGCCGGGAAGTTTGCTTAAGTATATGGACCGCCACATCAGCCAAGCGAGCAGCCCGGAGAATCTCAACCCGCGTATCTCCGCGGCTGCCGTCCGGTGCCCCAAGCCCACCAACACGCCCATCGCCCGGAACCGAAAGGGTTTGGGCGGTTTGCCACTAATAACCGCCGCGATGTTCTCCGCAAGTACCTTACCCTCCCGCAATGCGTGCTGAGCCGTTGGCGGATAGGCTTGGCCCTGCCGGTCGGGGTCGGGAATTTCGGCGCAATCCCCCACCCCCCACACGTTGGTGAGACCCTTCACTCTCAGCGACTCATCAACTATAACCGCGCCGGCCCTGTTTCTGTCGCAGGGCAGGGCCCGCAGCAGCGGGTTCGGTTGGTTGCCCGCCGTCCAGATCAAAGTACTGGTGGCCAGGGATTTTCCCTCGCCAAATAGGACTGCGCCGGCTCTGGCCCCGATGACGCGGGTATTCAGAGCGAATTCAATGCCCCGGGCTTGCAATTTGCGCAGGGCATAACCGGCCAGTTCGACGCTAAGCTCGGGTAGAATACTGTCCCGCGAGTGCACCAACACGAAGCGGAGCTCTTCGGGTTGAATACTGGGGTAGAACCGTAGAACGCTCCGCACCAAGTCGAACAACTCCGCGATGGTCTCCGTACCGGCAAAGCCGCCCCCGGCAACCACAAAGGTCAGTTGGCGGGCCCGCTCCGCCGCGTCCGGTTCCGAATCGGCGTGCTCCAGCAATGCGATGACGTGATTTCGAAGCTGAATCGCATCTTCCAGGGACTTTAGGGAAAAGGAATGGTCCTCTAGACCGGGAAGGTCGAAGTAATTGGGAACGGAGCCCAACGCCAATACCAGATGATCGTACGGAATGGCCTCGGTGGGGCCGGTGCCGCCGCTGCGGGTCCAAACCTGTTGCGCCTCTTGATCAACCTTCATCACCTCGGCCCGAATAAACCTGGTATTGGGACAGGACGCCCTGATTGGCGCGCTTATGTGCTGGGCCTCCAAGCCGCTGGAGGCGACCTCGGCCAGCATCGGAGTGAACAGAAGATAGTTGCTTTCGCTTATGAGGGTGATTTCCACGCCGGCATTTCGGGAATAGAGCCCCTCCAAGCGCTTGGCGACGCTAACACCGCCGAAGCCCCCTCCCAGGATGACCACGCGCTTCTTTGGGACCTCCTCCGCCGGGGCGGCAGGCTCGGCTTGCGGACGGACCGCCGAATATGCCAGCACTATCAAGTAGAAGCCCAGTCCGGTGATCCCCCCATAGAGCAGGTGCCCGACCAAACTTGGAAAGACCTCGCTTGCTTCCGCTACCGACCACCCTGGGCCTCGACCATCTATCAAAGCTCCGAAGGTGATCGGCCCGGCAATCCACCAGAGCAGGCCATACAGGGTTGCCCCGCCGATGTTGGAGGCGTAACCCCGAGGCTGATAACGTACCACTCCCCCAAAGACGGCACCCAGAAATATGGACGCCAGCAAGTGATACGCCGTGCCCGCAGGAGACAAGGGAATGCCCAGGAGGCCGGGGGCCGACGAGGTCATATTTTGGCCTTGGAGTCCCCCCCAAAATACCAAGCCGCCCGCCAAGCCCGCCGCGCCGCCGGCTAGCAGGTCCCGGCGCAGTCCACTCGAAAAGAAGTTAAAAGCCTTCCGCATCTAGTTTACGAATGCCGCATCTGGATCGGTGAATGAACGGTGTTCACGGTGGATAGGTCGGACGCGGAAATCGGGCGCCGTTACATAGGCCGGCCCCACCCTTGTTTGGTGGCGCCGCTGTTGGAGACAACCTATGAAGCAACCAGCGTCAAACGTCGACTTCTATTACTACTTTAATATCGTCGGGCCGCCGCTCGAAGGCTTGCCGGTATTGAGCGAATGAGATACGCCGGCTCAACATAGACTCCAAGGCGCCCGGCCATTGCCGTTCAATATCGCCCAGATGGGTGACTCCCGACTTGAAATCAATTAGATTGGCATTCACTGAACCGAACATTAGCTGGTTGCCCAACACCATCCGGTTGTTGAATTCCCCGGCGTCGAGGGAGATGGTCTGGCGGGGCCCGGAGACCCCCAGCAAGCAAACCACACCGTTCATGGCCAAGTGTGGAGCAGCGTCAAAAACAAGGGGCGCGTATCCCGTCGCTTCCATCACCAGGTCTATGGGGCCGGACCCGGCGGCAAACTCCGCCAATGGCGTTTCTCGGCTGTTTACGTGGTGCGCCCCTATACGGGACATGAGCCTGGATTTCAACCCATCGTCTTCAGACCGGTCGACCACGTAGGTGTTGACCCCCCGCAGCCGGAGGAGCATCGCGGCCAGCAGCCCTATAGCGCCTGATCCGAGTACGAGGGCGCTGTCGATCTGCCAAGAAAGGCGCGACTGAATCTGGTAAGCCTGCCGCATAGCTTTTTCGACAATTGAGAGAGGCTCCAAGAACACCGCGGCGCCTTCAATCTCCTCTGGAATCTTGGTGAGCCACTGCTGGTGCTCACCGTAGTACTCAGCCCAATACCCATGCTGTCCCTTAATACCGCGTTCTTGATAAAGGCCGGTATTGCACATGTCGTTATGGCCGTCGCGGCATGGCTGGCAGTTCCGTTGATTACAAGGGCGCCGGACCGATGCTACGACGTAATCGCCCACCGCCAAGCCGGTGGTTCCAGGTCCGAGCTCGACGACTCGGCCCAAGGCCTCATGCCCAATAACCAAGTAGTCGCTTCCCGGCGGCGCTTCCCCATACGCCCCTTCCGAGATCTCTCTATCGGTGCCGCATACGCCGGTCCGGACCACCTTCACCAGCGCCTCTTGCTCTTTTATCTGAGGCATAGGCAGGTCCAAAAGCGCCGCGGAACCGCCCACCTTTGGCGTGACGCTGACCGCCTTCATATTCCGGCTCCCAGGTCTTTCACGGCTGCGCTAACCGCCCTCGATGCACAGTTTATCCTGTTACTAGTAGTGAGTCAAACTTGATTTAGATGGCAATGTGAAAGAATGGCCGAAGGAGCTACCCTGACTCTGGAAAGTATTGATGGGAGGTGGTGGTATGGTCAGGGAAAAGTATGGAGTCGGGCTGACGCCGGAACAGCGGAACCAACTCCAGCATCTGATTCGTGCAGGGAAAGGCTCAGCCCGGGTGATCATCCGGGCACGGATTCTGCTCAAGACCGATGAGGGATGGACCGCTCCCCAGGTGGCGGAAGCCTTGGATGTGGCCGAGGGCACGGTATTTCGGGTCAAGCGGCGCTTCGCCGAAGCGGGGCTGGAAGGGGTGCTGAAAGACCGGCCCCAAGCCCATCGGTACCGGAAGCTGGACGACCGGGGCGAAGCCCACCTCATCGCCTTGGCCTGCTCCGAACCGCCGGAAGGGCATGAACACTGGACCCTGCGCCTTTTGGCGGGCAAGGTGGTGGAGTTGGGGTTGGCGCCATCCCTATCCCACGAGACGGTGCGGCTGCACCTGAAAAAAACGCCCTCAAGCCGTGGCAGAAGAAGGAGTGGTGCATTCCCAAGGTGAGCGCCGAGTTCGTGGCCCACATGGAGGACGTGCTGGATTTGTACGCCGAACCCTATGACCCGCAGCGGCCGCTGGTCTGCTTTGACGAGACCTCCACCCAGTTGCTGGCTGACACCCGGCCCCCGCTGCGAGCCCAGCCGGGGAGACCAGCGCGGCAGGACTACGAGTATCGCAGGGAGGGCACCCGAAACTTGTTTCTGGCCTGTGAGCCCCTGGCCGGCTGGCGGCAGGTGGCGGTCACCGAGCGGCGCACCATGCAGGACTTCGCCCACCAGATGCGCTGGCTGGTAGATGAAGCCTACCCGGAAATCCCGGTGGTACGGGTGGTTCTGGACAATCTGAACACTCATCGGACAGCGTCCCTGTACGAGACCTTCCCAGCAGCCGAGGCCAGGCGGATTGCCAAACGGCTGGAGTTCCACTATACGCCCAAGCACGGCAGTTGGCTGAATATGGCGGAAATCGAGTTCAGCATCCTGTCCCGAGCCTGCCTCAAGCAGCGCGTCCCCGACGAACCCGCCCTCCGGCGGGAAGTCCAAGCCTTGGTCACCGAGCGCAACGCCGCCGGGGCCACCATCCACTGGCGGTTCAACACCCAGGACGCCCGAACCAAACTCCATCGCCTCTATCCCTTTGATTCCTAACATGACTGAGTACTAGGATTAAATAAGTGAACATGCCCAAGGGTTAAACCGTCTCTGGAAAAGACGAAGCATAGAGCACGGCTTGATTTCCCGCGATGGAGTAAGCACCGGCGCGTTTCGATCATGGAGTTAGTTCGGGTTGCCAAGGGCCCTGTCGAGATTAAATGCCGCGCTGATTAAGGCCAGGTGCGTGAAGGCTTGGGGGAAATTACCAAGCCCTTCCCCTTTAGGGCCGGTTTCCTCCGCGTACAGGCCCAAGTGGTTCGAGTAACTCAGCATCTTTTCGAACATCAAACGGGCTTGGTCCAAGCGGGGCCGGTCGTAACGGCCCGCCCGCGTCAATGCCTCAACCAGCCAGAAGGAGCATATGTTGAAGGTGCCTTCTTCGCCGGACAGGCCGTCGGCGGTCCGGCTGAGGTCGTACCGGTGTACCAGACTGTTTGAGACCAGTCCCCCTTGCTCCGGCGATCGGTTGATGGCATCCAAGGTACTAAGCATCCTCGGGTCGGTCGGCGAAACAAAGAAGACCAAGGGCATTATCAAGTTCGCGGCATCCAGGTGTTCGCTGCCATAGGACTGGACGAAGGCTCGCCGGGTGGGGCTCCAACCCTTCTCCATGATTTCTTCGTAGATCTGGTCCCTCACCTTCTGCCAACGGTCGCGATCGGCCGGGAAGGAGCGCTTTTCGGCCAAGCGCAATCCCCGGTCCACCGCCACCCAGCACATTACTTTCGAGTAGACGAAGTGCTGTTGCCCTCCTCTAACCTCCCAAATACCTTCGTCGGCCCTCTGCCAGTTATCGCATACCCAGTTGATAAGCTCACGGAGGTGGGTCCAAAAATCGTAGGATATCGGCGACCCGTACTTGTTGTATAGGTACACCGCGTCCATTAACTCGCCATATATGTCCAGTTGCACCTGATCGTATGCGCCGTTTCCTATACGGACCGGGCGAGATGACTTGTAACCCTCCAAGTGGTCCAGAATCTCTTCGGTTAATTCGTGGCGGCCGTCGACGCCGTACATGATTTGCAGCGAGCCATCGGGGTTCAACTCATGGCAGCGTTCCTCTACCCATCGCATGAAGCTAGTGGCTTCGGCCGTTGACCCGACCCCGTGGATCAGGGCGTAGAGAGTAAAGGCGGCGTCACGGATCCAGGTATAGCGGTAGTCCCAGTTCCGCTCGCCGCCCAACTCCTCGGGAAGACTGCAAGTAGGCGCGGCAATGATTGCCCCCGTAGGCTCGAAGGTGAGGAGCTTCAGCACTAGGGCCGAGCGTTCCACCATCTCACGCCACCGCCCTTTGTAACTGCACTTGGACAGCCAGCCCCGCCAGTACTCGACGGTGTGCACGAAGAGTCGGTCGGCCTCCGCATCCGTGATTGCGCCGGCTCCCGCCGCGCCCGGGGCAAGCTCGGTCAAAGCAAAAGTCTCGGACTGCCCCTCGTTCAGCACGAATTCGGTTGTCAGGCCTTTCCCCGATTGCCTCAGTTCTAGGGACGTGGATAGCTGAAGGCCGGTTTGAGGGGAACGAAAAACCGCGCCCTGGGAATTGATGGTAGTCTCGTGCTCGTCCCGGGCGTAGTTGAAGGCCGGAAAGCACTCCATCCGGAAGCGCATGGCGCCCCGGACCGCGTGCACCTGCCGTACGAGTTGGTGATGGGAACCTTGGTCTTTTCCCAGGCCCACGGGCATGAAGTCGGTGACCTCGCCAACGCCTTCGTCGGAGAGAAAACGAGTGACCAAAACATTGGTGCCCGGCCAGTACATCTGTTTGTGGGTAACCCCGCCTCCGGTGGGAGAGATGCGGAAGTGGCCCCCTTTATTGTCGTCCAGTATCGCGGCGAAGATACTGGGGGAATCGAAATTTGGGCTGCAATACCAGTCGATGGAGCCGTTCATGCCGACGAGGACCGCAGTCCGCATGTTGCCAATGACGCCGTAGTTTTCAATCGGCTGGTACCCCACGGGACCCTCCTTATGAGACTGGAGCTCCGTCGATAACCTGCTACTGCTCCGAACATCCTACCCAAAGGTTTGGGCATGGACAATGGCCACAGGCCGTCGAAGCCGCTAACCGAAGCCCCGCTACCCGAGGTCATTCAGCGTCGCTACGCTGAAGACTACGCTAAAAGGCTTGCAGTATATGACTACGCTGTTTATGACATCCAGGTCCAAATCAGCCGGGATTGGGTAGTTTTGGTTGCCCCGGTTGCCCTTGAGCCTGCCAAGGTTTACGTATCCGGCCTGTTTCACCTCGTCGCCCCGGTCCGGGTCCTCGTGAGGCGAGAGGAAAACGTGGAGCGCCGGCCCATTGGTAACGTCCAAGTTCTCCAGTCGGAGCAAATAGCCGCCGTCAGGGGCCCTGTAGATAGTCGCTTGGCCGCTCCCCTTGTGAAAGCTGTCGGCATCCTTGAAGCTCCCTTCTTTCAAGGCCATGGCTTGGGCTTGATTATCCGCGCCGTCGGCGGGCTTGTCGATGGCCGTCGCCATCATGTCGAGGCCCTTTTCCAGCATGGCTTGGTCCATGTCCTCGGCGGCCGCCTCCACCATCTCTATTCCCTCTTGCAATACGGCCTGTTCCTCTTCATCCATTACAAGGACTTGGCCCGGAGACCAACCGGGAATCGCGCCGCCTGGCAGAAGAAAGTCGGCCTCGTCGGGCATCGGTTCCATCACTTCCTGGTCTACCTTGGCTATGCCCGACATGATCTCCTCAACTTCTTCCCGCTCCACTTCGGGAGGGAGTACCGCGTTCAGCGCAAAGGGGAACTCCTCTTCCACGGTTACGTTGGTAAACAAGGGCGACCCCAAAGACCATCCCAGCCACACGGTCACCGCCAACAACGGAACGGTGATTACGGACACCAGCAGACGGTGACGCCAGATTACCAGGTGCCAGTCCTTCCAGTAGCCAAAGGCGGCGACGACAGCGATGAACACTAGGACTCCGGCAAGGATTCCCCAACGGTAAGCGTATAGGTCGGCGAAGGTTCTTTCGATATCACCAAACGTAGACATGGAGTTTTACCTCCCTTGAGTCTTGTGTTTTAGGGACCGGCAAAGGTTACTACGCTCCCGGGGGCCGATAGTATTTCCTTTCCGGCGGTTCTTTCCCGGAATATACGGTTTTCATCCCGGGGCGGGCCGGTTTGAAACCGGCCCCTACATTTTGTCGTTCCTCTGGTAATACCGGTTGTCATCCTGTGGCGGGCCGGTTTGAAATCGGCCCCTACATTTTTGTCGTTCCTCGGTGCATACCGGTGTTACTCCCTTGGGGCCATCTGCGAAGATACTCGGCCCGAGTCCGGACCAATGCGTCCTCTCGGCGAGGGTGAAAGGTCCTCGGCTCTCTTGGCAGCCATGCCGGAAGATTCCGGAGGTCTGGCACTATAGGCATGGTCGGCGGGGGCCGCCGGGGTGGTGTTTATGGTCCAAGGGTTGCGGCAACTGGCGGCATAGGGTAGTCCTGAATGGCTGGGAAAGTCGATCCGGCCCTAAGCGGCGGCCGCGTCTCATCGAGGACCTTTTCTACCCGTTAGGCGGCCCAAGCGCCGGCGGCGCGGCGGCCCATAGTTTGCGCACATTTTGCCTCACCGGATGGCGCGATGACTGGATGTTGCTTTCCAAGCATTCTTGCATGCCCCATCCGACGCCCCGGCGTGAGCGATGAGCTAGGCGAGGTACTCTCGCCGAGTAAGAGACCTCTTTTAGCCAAGTCCGTCCCGCAAATTCCCGGGGACAGTCTCATGGGGCGCGGTCCTGCTTGAGAGCGGGCCGGGTGCGAAGGGCCGTATGCGGACTGTTTACTCCAGGATTTCGCTTATTTGAATGTAGGGCTCGATGTTTGTGTAGTTGGGAATGTCGCCCATCAGTTCTTCACTGTGAGCAGCGAAGGCCCTTTGGTACTCGGTCAGAGAGTTGAAGTACAGGAATCCTATCGCAAGGAACGGCGCGGACTTGCCCTGCTCAATACTGGCAACGCCCTTGTCCACTTCAATCCGAACCAAACCGGCGTCGCTAAGCCGCTGGCGCACCAATTCCATGTGCTTCTTGGCGTAGTAGTCCAAGTCAAACTTCTTACCTGGGGTGTCGGGATAAAGTACTGTTACCCGGATCATTGATCTTCCCTCCTCTTTCGGTATGCGCTGGTCGACAGCGCGGCTAATGGGTTAGGCCTACGGTCCCGGACTGGATTGCCGCCCCCTGGGACTTCCAGGGCGGGGGAGCACTCTAGGTTGCTAGAAGAGGAGGATTCTTAAGATACTCCCTGGCAAGTCCCAACCCGGACTCCTTGATGAGTTGCTCGTCCTCTTCCGGCGTTGCGGCTTCGGGCAGCCGGACCACTGTATTGGTGGTGTAGGTGCCTATGACCTGCCCCGGCTGTTGCAGCAGGCCCTCAGCAGGCCGTCCCTCTCGGACGGCCTGTATTCCCCGGCGAATCTCCCGCCGGAAGAGGATTACTCCCCGGTCGGTAGTACCCAGATGCTCCAATCCGTGGACGGCGATGGAGCGTTGGCTGACTTGGGCGTCGAAATCGCCGGGCTCCCGTTGGCGCTGCTCATAGGTCGCGTCGCCGGGCATCTGACCCGGCATCATCACCCGGTCCGACCACCACTTGGGGGTCTCCCCCTCCCGGTCGCTCACGTGCCGGAATTCCACTTGCGTGGTGCTGCGATCGTCCCGGGGCACCAGCCACCGGGACATCATCGGCCCGCTGAATCCGTGCTCGGTCCGTCCGTCCTCCCATACCGGGGATACCTGGATTAGATTGGGCAGGATGGTCTCCACCATGCGGAGCCACATGTTTCCCTCCACCCGGCGCGTCGCCACGTAGGCCAATCCCAGGGGCGTCTTGATGTAATCGGCGTTGGGCAGCGCGCCGAACTCTTCGGTAAACTGGGCGCCGCTAACGATGGTGTGGAGGAACGCCGTGTGGGACGGGTCCAAGGCGTTTTCAGCGATCTGAAGCCAGTTGCAAGGGTAGTCGTACCGGGGGCCGGCCACGAGGTGGTAGCCGGGGCGCACCCAGCTATCGAACACCGGAAAAGGCGGCTGTTCTTCCGGAGGCCCCATGTAAGTGAACACCGCGCCGCCGGCCTCATGAATGGGGTAGGCCCCGTGGCACAGGCGGTCCTTCAGGGTGCTATCTTCAGGTTCTCCGGGAGTTTCCAATATCGCGCCGTCGACGTCCATAAGCCAACCGTGGTAGCAGCAACGGATTCCGCGCTCCGACACCAAGCCAAACTCCAGCGACGTCCCCCGGTGCGGGCAATGGGCTTCCAGAAGGCCCACTCTGCCGCTGAAATCGCGAAAGACGACCAAGTCTTCACCAAGAAGGCGCACCGCTACCGGAACGTCGGTAAGCTCGTCGGAATAGATTACCGGCTGCCAGAACCGGCGAAGGTACTCGCCTCCCGGCGTCCCAGGCCCTACGTGGGTTAGCTCCGCGTCCTCTTCGGGGACTTCCCGATGATAATAGGCGCCGTAGGTCCTGTTGAGAAACGGTGCTCTGTTTGCCAAGACGGCCCTCCTTAGCAGCGGCAGCCGAAATTAGGCCTTATGCAGACTGCCCCTGTGGTCTCCAATGCGGTCTGCAATCGGGCGTGAGCGGCGAGACCGGCAGTCCCAACCCGCGATATTATGCCATATCCAGGGTCGTTCAGCATCCGGGCCTTCGAATGTCAGGGGGCCGCCTTTCTTGTGGACCGGCCCTCGGCCGATTTCGAAGGTGGCGGCTCGCCCCAAGAGAATGCTATGATTTGGCAGCCCGTTATTCCGCGCACATGGGAGCAGCCATGCGGCAAGGCGCGGGCCACTCGCCGGCGGCTGCCGCCCCCGGGATAGGGAAATAATGCCGCGAGCCTTTTCGCAGCTATTCGGACTTGAAGAGATGAGCTCGATTCCCGCCGGGTGACCAGTATTCGACGGGCCGGCCTTCAACGCTCAGAAAGCTTATAGGTCCCACTAAACGCGAACAGCTACCTCCTCTCAGCCGGTAGGCGGGACCTCTCGGTCCATGACCACGCACTAGGAGGCGATGTATTGGCCAGCGAAGAAATAGCGTTGATGGCCCATCTGATGCGGCGGGCCGGATTCGGAGCAGGCCGGGGCGAGCTGGAAGCCAGAGCGGAAAAGGGGTACGAAGCGACTGTCAAAGAGTTGCTGGACCCCCAAGAGAAGCCCGTGGACCGCTACGAATTCTTGCGGTATATCCCCGGATTCTTCAAACCCATCACTTCACCGGGAATGGGCAGCGCGGCGTGGCTGCACCATCTGATCAACACCCGCCGCCCCTTGGAAGAAAAGATGACGCTGTTCTGGCATCATGTTTTCGCCACCGGCCAATCCAAAGTGGACCACTATCACGAGTTGATTGCTCAAGCCGACATGTTCCGAGAGAAAGGGATGGGCGCCTATCGGGACTTGTTGGTAGCCTTGGCCCAAGACCCCGCCATGATCTATTGGCTGGATAACTGCGATAACCACGCCCACGCCGTCAACGAAAACTGGGGCCGGGAGCTATTGGAACTGTTCAGCATGGGCGTGGGCAACTACACCGAGGACGACGTTAGGGAATGCTCCCGGGCTTTTACCGGTTGGACTATCGCGGCGGCCCCTCCCCGGAACTACTACAGCCGGTTCAAGTGGGAGTTCGAGTACCGGGAAGAAGACCACGATGACGCGGAGAAGACTTTCTTGGGCCAAACCGGGCGCTTCAACGGCGAAGACATCATCGACATCGTTAGCCGGCATCCGGCCACGTCCCGGTTCATTGCCCGCTACCTTTACAGCTTCTTCGTGGCGGACGAAACCCAGGTCCCGGCATGGTCGGTGACGCCGCCCCGGGACCCGGGGGCCGTTGAGACTCTGGCCGCCGCTTTTACCGAGTCCGGCGGCGATATCAGGACGGTCCTGCGGACGCTGTTCTTGTCGGAGTTCTTCAAAAACGCCAGGTACACCAAGATCAAGAGTCCCGCCGAGGTGGTGGCCGGTACCCTCCGGTTGGTCGGCGGGGCCGAATTTCCAGCCCCCGGCATCGGCGAATTGGCCAGGCAACCGGGTTACATGGGCCAGGACCTGTTGAACCCGCCCAGCGTGGAAGGATGGCACACCGGTGTAGAGTGGATCAACAGCGGCTCTCTGATGAAGCGAATAAACTTCGCCGCCGACATATTGGGGGACGTTAAACGCCCCGGTATCCGCGATATTGTGGAGCGGTTGAAGTCCCGGGGAGACTTGACGCCGGAAGACTTTGTGGATGGTTGCCTCGACCTCGTAGGGCCTCTGGACGTGGCCTCGGAGACCCGCCAACAGTTGGTGTCCCGGGCCGGGGAAGGCGGTACCGTCGGTTGGGGTGCGGCCGAGGAGGCCGCGTCCACGCAACGGACGGGAGAGATGTTGCAATTGATCGCGTCGGTACGAGAGTATCAATACTGCTAATGCTCGGGGAGGGGCAGAAATGACCGTAAATCGAAAAGACCCGGTGCTAGTGGTGCTCCAGCTATCCGGAGGCAACGATTATCTGAACACGGTCATTCCTTACGCCGACCCTCTGTACCGGGACAACCGGCCGGCGGTGGGGATACCCGAAGACGAAATACTGGTCCTCGACGATCAAGTGGGGCTCCACCCCGGCATGATCCTGATGAAGGAGCTTTACGATCAAGGCAAGATCGCTATCGTTCACGGGGTCGGCTACCCCAACTCGCCCCGGTCCCACTTCCGCTCGATGGACATATGGCACACCTGCGAGCCTGACACCATGGGTACCGAAGGTTGGCTTGGACTGGCCACCCGCGACCTAGACCCGCGGAAGGACAATATTGTTACGACAGTTAGCTTCGGCCCCAGTCTGTTTCGAGCATTGGTATCGCCGGGGGTGCCCGTCGCTTGCGTCGACGACCTCGAAACTTACGGCCTGTTGACCGGAATCGCCACCGAGCAGCAACGCCGCCAAGCTCTGGAGACTTTCGCCCGCATCTATGCGCCGGTAGCCGGCGCTGGCGCCATAATGGACTACCTGGGGCAGACGGGGCTCGAGGCGATGCAAGGGGCCGATATACTGAAAGCGGCCCCTCAAGAGTACACTTCAGACACGGAATACGCCGGCACCACGATAGCCCGCAAATTGAAGGGCATCGCCCAAGTCCACCTGGCTAACCTTGGGACCAGGATCTTCTACTGCGACCACGGCATCTTCGACACCCACGCCAATCAACCGGGTACCCACGCCGGCTTGTGGATAGAGGTGTGCCGGGCCATCGACGACTTCTTCTTGGACTTACGGGGCCACGGCGCCGCCGATAATGTCCTAATGCTCTTGTTTTCCGAGTTCGGCCGGCGCGTTCACGATAACGGCTCCGGTACCGACCACGGAGCGGCCGGGGTCGCCTTCGCCGTCGGCGAGACAGTCAAGGGCGGGCAGTACGGGGAGTACCCGTCGCGGAAGACCGTCGACTTGGAGCAAGGCGACTTGGTACCAAACCTGGACTTCCGCAGTCTATATTCCACAGTGCTGGAAGATTGGCTCGGCTTGGACGCTAAGCCCATAGTCAAAGGGGCCTTCGAAAAGCCCGGGTTCCTTTAGAAAGTGTTCTCATGGGCGGCGCCTAGGAAACACCCATTTAAGAGGTCAAGGGATGCTGACGCAAATTGTGGCCGGACGGGTCTATGATTTCAGCCACGCCGTAGGCCGCTCTGCGGTATCCGGCATGGGCTTTACCCACCCGGTGGCTCTAGCCGCCGGCAAAGATGATACCGTTTACGTGGTAAACCGGGGTTGGGAGCAGATTGGGGCCGTTCCTTGGAACCGCACCTATAGAGGCACTCGAATCAGCGTACTTTCCATTGGCGCCGGACCCGGAGACGAGGAATACCTCTTCGAGTTCGGCGAGGCGGGAGACGGCCCCGGCCAGCTAATCTGGCCCGCCGGGTTGGCCCTCGACAGCGACGAAAATGTTTACGTTACCGACGAGTGGCTGGACCGGGTTTCAGTGTTCGACAAGCAAGGTGATTTTCAGCGTCTCTGGGGGGGGTCGCCGGGCCAAGGCCCAGGTCAGCTAAGCGGCCCCTCGGGAATCGTCATTGATCACGAGGACAACCCGCTGATCGTTGACAGCCGAAATCACCGGGTGCAGAAGTTCACCAAAGATGGGAGATTCTTGGCCGGTTGGGGCGGCTTCGGAGACGGCGAGTCCGGCTTTAACGCCCCATGGGGCACTGCCCTGGATGGGGAAGGGTTCGTGTACGTAGCCGATCACAAGAACCACCGGGTCCGGAAGTTCACCGCTTCAGGCGAGTTGGTAGGCGGCTTTGGCAGCTATGGAGACGGCAGGGGCGAACTGAACCGCCCCTCGGACGTAGCCGT
Organism: Dehalococcoidia bacterium; assembly: GCA_965197665.1. Classification (GTDB taxonomy): domain Bacteria; phylum Chloroflexota; class Dehalococcoidia; order Lucifugimonadales; family UBA3495; genus CBDANO01. Next base: position 122,839 of record CBDANO010000004.1, on the reverse strand, counting down.
GGACCCCGACGGCGACGTGTACGTGTGCGATTGGGCCAATCACCGGGTCCAAGTATTCGGGCCCGACGGGCGGTTTATTACCAGCCTATTAGGTGACGCTCAGGAGCTCTCCAAATGGGCCAAAATGATTGTCGAAGCCAGCCCGGACATGGTGAAACGCCGCCGTGAAGTCCGCAGTCTGGAGCAAGAATGGCGCTTCCAGTTCCCCACGGGGCTGGTCTTCGATCCTCGCCTGGGCCGGCTCTTGGTTACCGACTCCCAACGCCAGCGCCTTCAGATTTACAAGAAGCTAAAGGGCTACACCCAGCCGTCCCGCACCATCTAGGCGCCCTCTTCGGTTATCTTCCAGAGCTTGTCAGCCGAGTCTTTGGTCGGTCTAGACTCCTGCCGTGGTCGCCTTGGCGGGGAGTTCGCCGATTTGGGCCAGAATTTCATCCGTTGTTTTGACTTTGGCGTAGACGTTGTCCATGACCTTGCAAGCCCATTCATCCTGCTCGGGGCTGAAGGTAGCCGAGGCGTCGCTGATTAGCATGGCATTGTAGTCTCTGTCGCCGGCGTCCCGCACCGTGGTTTCAACGCAATAGTTGGTGGCCACACCGCAAAAGATGAGGTTCTTCAGCCCCAAGTTGGCCAATATTTGGTCCAAGTTGCTGCCGTTGAAAGCGCCGGAGCAGCCCTTGGTGACGACCACTTCGTTGTCCAAGGGTTTGATCTCTTCCAGGATTTCCGCCTCTTTGGAGTTGGCCGGGGCAAATATTCTCATTCGTTTGTGCTCGGCGCTAATGTCCCTACAGTCGTTTACCAGGGACGCAATCTTCACGAAGATTACTTCTATTCCCCGTTCCCGGCACACTTTCTGGACTTTCTGAATATTGGGTATCAGCAAGTTTTCGATACGAGTGAAGAAGTAGTCGTACTCCTCCACCGTCCCCGAAAGTTTTGCTTCAGCGCCGATGCCGTAGTCACGATGAGCGTCCAGATACTGCATGTCGATGATGACGAAGGCGGTGTCCTCCGGAGAGAGGTCGAACTCCGGCAGGCCTTTGAAGACTCCGGCAAACTTGTTGGATGGTTCGTGAATGCGCACCATTTTCTTCCTCCTGTTTCCTGGAGTGGGCCGCCGCTCTAAAGCTGGCGCCGGGTGGGATCGGTCCGGTCTCTCAGCCAATCGCCGGTGAGGTTGGCCGACATGACCAACAAGGAGATGGCGACGCCGGGCCACACCGGCAGCCACCACTGGTTATAGAGATAGCTCTGGGAGTCGGCGAGCATGGTGCCCCAGGAAGCGCCCGGCGCCGGGACCCCCAACCCCAGGAAGCTGAGAGCGGACTCGAAGATCACTACGGTGCCCAGTTCCAGGGTAGCAATCACTACCAGGGAGTTGATCAAGTTCGGGAACACGTGGCGTGCGATTATGCGAGGTCTGCTGGCGCCGGCGACGATGGCCAAGCGCACGTAGTCCGTTTCCGTGACCCGGAAGACCTCGCTCCTCAATATCCGCGCGTAGCTCATCCACCGGAGCAGGCCCAGGACCAAGATCACGTTGGTGGTGCTGGGTCCCAACAGCGCCACGACCGTCACCGCTACCATCAAGAAGGGCAGGGCCTGGAAAGCGTCGGTGATTTGCATCAGCAGGCCGTCGATCCAACCCTTGAACACCCCGGCCACCACGGCAATCAGTGTGCCCAAGGCGCCGGACACGAACACTGCCAACACGCCCACTTGCACCGAGGTCTGGCAGCCGTAGACCAAGCGGGTCCACATGTCCCGGCCCAAGTGATCGGTGCCTAGAAAGTGGGAGTTCCAGCCGGGGAGAGCCAGTCTATTTTCCAAGTCCGCAATCGTTGGGTCAAAGCCGGTGATCCACGGTGCGAAAGCCGCACAGACTATGCAGAAAACCAAGAACAAGAGGGAAAGTTTAGGCGCTCCCCTGAATACTTCCCCCAGCCACCGGACAATCGAAAGAAACAGCGACAGCGGGCCCGGGGGGGAGGAGACGAGGACGCCTTGTCGCGCGGCCAACGTGATGCCTATGACGTGAACCTGACCCGGGGGTCAAGCCACGCGTAGGTTAGGTCTACCAGGATGTTGACGCCCACGATGATAAGGGCAGAGAAGAACACCACCGTTTGGACGACAGCGTAATCACGCAACAAAATGGTTTCCACCAGCAGCAAGCCGATGCCGGGCCAGGAAAAGATTTGCTCGGTGACCAGCGCGCCGCCCACCAGCAGGGCCAAGTTGACTCCGAAGAGGGTTATCACCGGCAAAGCGGAGTTCCTCAAGGCATGCTTCCAAATGATCATGCTTGAAGGCAGTCCCTTGGCGCGGAGCATCTTGATGTAGTCCGAATCAAGCACCTCCAGCATGGAGGAGCGGACCAACCGCATGTTGGCGGCAACTAGGAACCACCCCAGAGAAATTGCGGGCATGATGATTCCTTTCCAGCCTAACCGGTCCAACCCCCCGGCGCTGGGCAGCCAGTTCAGTTTCACACTGAATAACAGTATAAATAACAGGCCAAGCCAGAAAGCGGGCATAGCTTGGCCCGTGATAGCCAGCAACTTTCCGAACCGGTCGAAAATCGAGTCGGGGTAGGTTGCCGAAATCACTCCCAGAAGAAGGCCCAAAATCATGGAGAAAGCCAGCCCCGCTCCAACCAACTGGACGGTGGCCATGATTCGCCGCTTGAAGACTTCGAAAGCGGGGTCTCCCCGCTCTTTGACGGAGACTCCGAAGTTGCCGGTGAATATGCCTTTGTTGAACAGACCGTACTGGACCCAAAAAGGCTTATCCAAGCCGAACTTCTTTACCATCCGCTCCCGGTCTTCCATGGTAATGCTGGGGTTGGCCAGGTAGTCGATTGGGTTGCCCGTGAACCGCAGCAAGCCAAAGACGACTAAGGTCACCAGCCAAATGGTTACTAGACCGCGGAGGACTCGTTTTAATGCATAGGCGCCCATTTAGCAGCGCCTCACCGCTTCGAAACAGGGAGTTCCGGTCTAACCGGAGTCATCTGCAAGGGGAGATTTTCTAGAGCAGGCATAGGGAGGTGATTCTTTCCTTCAACTATTTCGGCCTTCGGGTATTTTGAGTGGAACGCCCTCTTAAATGCAACGGGCGTATGTAAATCAGGTTGGGCTGCTTCACCAAAGGCGGAGCAGCCCAACCTATCCCTAATCTGTATTCCGGGGCGGGACTAAGCCCCCTATCCGTTCCATGACCCCTCAGACAGTCTCTAGAGTGACCACAGAAAACTCTACTTACGCCTACCACCTGGTATGAAGCGGATAGATAATCCGCCTCTTCTTCACCTCGGCGGGAACTACTCAGTCTCTCAGCACTACCCTCCATAGCTGCTCGAACACGCTGGCGTGGGGGGGAGTGGGATGGGCCAAGACCCGGTCGGTGTACCCCTGCACCACGGACACCTCGTCCATGGGCAGCGCCCAGTGCTTCTCATGGATGACGTAGTCGTTGATGGCGTACAAAGCCGCCAACTGCTGGTCTACGTCGGTAGTGGTCTGCGTGATCTCCCATTGTTCCTCGGTGTATTCATCCCAACAGCAGTTGTAGCTGCCGGTGCGGTGGTACCCGTAATTTGCCAGTACGGACCCATGCTCTTGCCTTCCCCAAGTCATTACGGCCAACGGCCGGAAGGCCCGCTCGAGGTTGTCGGGAGCGCCGAAGCAGCACCGGCCGTAGAACTCGCTGGCCGGTATCTCGAAGATATTCATATTGATGCCGACCTGTTTCCAGTAGGAGGCCGCCGCTTCCAGCCACTCCTTGATTCCAGGGGAGTTGCTGAAGGGGCCGTAGTAGACTTCGGTGGAGAACCCATCCGGGTAACCGGCTGCCTCCAAGAGCTCCTTGGCCTTTTCCGGATTGTACTCGGATACTTCCCTTTCCGGCCGGTGGCCGAAGGACCCGGTGAAGTAGAGCTGGGCCAAGGGCTTGGTGAAACCGTAGTGAGCGTTTTCGCTAATGGCCACCTTATCCACTGCCAGTTCCAAGGCCTCCCTCACCCGGACGTCGTCGAAGGGCGGTATGTCCTCGGGTTTCGGGGGATCGATGGCGTCAGTATGCAGGTTCGGGAAAGTGATGTGCATGTTGCCGGTGCTGGTGATGGCCTGAGTCCAGAAGTCACCCTGCTCCGGGTTGATGCCGCGCCCGGTGAAGTGCTCCGACCGGGGCAGGTCCTGGGCCACGATGTAAGGAATGTTGACCACGGCGTCCACCTGCTTACTGGACAGCAGAGCAAAGCGAGCCGCCTCGTCGGTGGTCAGGAGGATTTCCATCGTTTCATGTTGGGGCTTATGGTACCAGTCCGTGTTGCCCCAGAAGTCGTCCCATCGATTGAATACGATTCGCTCGCTGGGTTTCCACAACTCAACGGTGTAGGGGCCGCCGCCCGAAGGGTTGTCCTCGAAGTAGTCCACTCCGTACTGTTGCAGGTACTCCGAGTCGCCCCAGTGGACTTGATGGTAACCGGAGCCGGAGTAGAAGGCCACGAAGTCGGGGGTTGGCGCAACGGTGACGAACTTCCCCCGCTTCTCGTCGTATACCTCTACGTCAGCGATTTGCTCGATGAACCGGTTGGCCGACAGGTGGCCGGTAAAGCCCTCGAGTTCCCCTCGCTTGGCTTTAACGTCCCAGGCCAAGTCGGCCGCGGTTATCGGCCGGCCCGTGTGCCAAGTGGCGTCGGGGTGGATGGTGAACTCAAAGCCGGTGTCATCGAAGGTCCACTCGGTGATTAGCCCGGATACTATGTTGTGGTTCTCGTCCCGGGTCAGCAGGAACACGTTAATATAATCTTGCAGGAAGGCCACGCCTTCCATTTGGACCGGGTTGAGGCTATCCCAACCCCAGCCGTCCACCGAGACGGTGAACTTGCCCACGTTCTCGGGAATACCGCCGACCCCGGCTTTGGGGAACCCGGACAACACCGGCGCCTCAGTGGGCACGGCGGTCGGGGCCACGGTGGCTTCGGGGGCCACAGTCTCCTCCGGCATGGCAGTGGCTGGGGCCGCAGTCTCCTCCGGCATGGCAGTGGCTGGGGCCGCAGTCTCCTCCGGCATGGCAGTGGCTGGGGCCGTCGTGGCCGGCGGCGGCGGAGTAGCGGTGGCGCTGCTGCCGCAAGCGACTAGAACCGCCGCCACAGCCACTATTAGCGCCAGCCAGTAACCACGGTACCTCTTTAACGCCGAGTGGAATCGGTCCATCTCCAAACCTCCTGAATTCCTTACCGAAATCGTCCGGCGGCGCCCGCCGCACGCGCCTAGTAGTGAATGTAGTCCCTGATTTCCGGTTTCCCTGTGCGTGTAATCGTATCCGTCTAGGCCTTCAAATTGGCCGTGCGGGGGGAGTTTAATTTGAGATAGGCCCATTGTCAATATCCAATCATAGCTATAGCTATGCGCGCCGGGATAGCTGGAGAGACCCGGACTCGACGTTGGGCAACTCCCGGACGTTGACACGGTATGTTCCGCCCAACTTGAACAACTGGTATACTCGGCCTTTTGGCGGACCAATCATTTCATTCGAGTCCGACCGGGCTAAGCGCTTATTAAGGAGGCCTGCGGCATGGCCGAGAGCGTCGTACTTCAAAACGTCACTATCTTCGACGGCACCGGGCGCGACCCCTACGGGCCGGGCACGGTGGTGGTAGCCGGCCCGCGCATAGAGGCGGTTGGACGCCAAGCGGCCGCGCCCAGGGATTCCCGGGTAATCGACCTGACCGGCAAAACGGTCATGCCGGGCCTGATCGACGCCCATTCTCATCTCTCGGCTATTGAGAACAGCTTTGGGGGCACCTTCGAGAACAACCACCCGGGCGCCGTCTATGCCTATTCGGTAGCAAGCAACATCCGGGATACCTTGATGATGGGGTTCACCACCGTCCGCGACGCGGGAGGCTGCGATTACAGCTTCAAGCTGGCGGTGGACAGAGGGATGATTCCGGGGCCCAGAATCCTGACCAGCCAAAGCTTCATATCCCAGACCGGCGGCCACGGAGACATGCGGGAACGGCACGACCGGATGGACCCCAGGCCGAATCATCGCTTGTCACCCCGCCCGGCCATCGCCGACGGGGTCCCCCAGGTTAGAGCGGCGGCCAGGGAACAGCTTCGCACCGGGGCGGACCAGATAAAAGTCATGGCCGGGGGCGGCGCCGCCTCGCCCACCGACCCGCTGGACTCGGCCCAGTTTACCGTTGAGGAGTTGGCGGCCGCCGTCTACGAAGCCCGAGCGGTCAAGAAGAAGGTGATGGCCCATTGCTACGTGCCCGAGGGCATCAAGAACTGCGTGGCGGCGGGTATCCACAGCATCGAGCACGGCAACTTCTTGGACGAAGAGGCGGCTTTCCTGATGAAGGAAAACGGGGTGTTTCTGGTGCCAACCCTGACCACCTACGAGTTGATCTCCCGCCACGGCCGGGAACAAGGAGTCTCCGAGGTCACTATCGACAAGATCAACTTTGCCAGGGGCCGGGGCCCGCAAAGCGTTGAGATCGCCATGGCCGCCGGCGTCGCCATAGGTTCCGGCGCCGACGTGTTCGGTTCCAACAGCAACAAGAAATCCATGGAGTTGGAGCTCAAGGCCGCAATCATGGGGGCCGACCGCAGCTTGGTTTCCGCTACCAAGACCAACTCCGAGCTTATTGGGATGGCCAACGACATCGGCACGTTGGAGCCCGGAAAGCTAGCCGACCTGATAGTAGTGGACGGCAACCCGGTCGAAGACATTGCCATACTGCAACGCGAGGGCAACATTTCCATGGTCATGCAATCAGGCCGGTGGGTGAAGGGCGGCGACTCCGGGCCGGGAGGCTGACCCCCGGCTAAGCACACATATACCATGTCTCGGTCAGCGTCCGACCACCGCTTCTGAAGTCTCGGTTTCAAGAATCGCAAGTTTTGGACTATACTGGGGAACCTCACCGGGAGACCTTATTGACCGACCCGGATTCCCTATTCACCAAAGGGGGGATTACACCGTGGCAGAATCTTCACAGTCCTCAGTGGATGCAGAAACCCTGCGCATCGCCATGGCCCGTTTGGGGGTGGCCCAATTGAATGAAGCCTGGCTGGATAGGTTCTCCAAGGAATTGAGCGCATTGGTGGACATGGGCCGGAAGCTGGACGGCTTGGATCTTAGCAACGAAGAGCCGGCCAACGTGTTCGCCAACCGGGGAGGTTAACGTGATGGCAACTCAAGACTTGACCAAGCTGTCCCTTGCCGAGGTTGCTGACTTAGTCAAGACGTCCCAAGTATCGCCGGTGGACCTGGTCGACGCTACGGTAGCCCGGATAGACGAGTTGGACGGCGTCATCAACTCCTACATAACCGTGATGGGCGATCAGGCCCGCCAAGCCGCCCAGGAAGCGGAGCGGCGCATCAAGGCCGGGGAGTACTTGGGGCCGCTGCACGGTGTGCCCATCGGCCTGAAGGACATCATCAACACCAAGGACGTTTTGACCACCAACGGTTCGAAAGTCCACGCCGAATTCGTGCCGGACCATGATGCCACGGTAACGCGGCGCCTCGCCGCCGCCGGCGCCGTTATTGTGGGTAAACACGGCTGTTACGAGTACGCTTGCTCGCCGCCCAATCCCATCTACGGCCCCTCGCGGAACCCCTTCGACACCACCCGGGACACCGGCGGTTCCAGCTCCGGCACCGGCGCCGCCATCGCCGCCTACATGTGCTACGGCGGGATAGGCACGGATACCGGAGGGTCCATACGCAACCCGTCGGGAGTGTGCGGAATCGTTGGGCTGAAGCAGACCTACGGCCGGGCCAGCCGGTGGGGCGTGTTTCCCTTGTCTTGGTCTCTGGACCATGCCGGACCCATGGCTAGGTCCGTCGAGGACTGCGCCATCATTCTGCAAGCAATCGCGGGCCACGATCCCTTGGACCCCTCTACGGTGGACGTCCCGGTGCCCGACTACCGCCGCGCGCTCACGGGCGAGGTGCGGGGTCTGCGGGCCGGAGTCCCAACCAACTACTTCTTCGATAGGGTCCAACCTGAAGTCGAGCAGTCGGTCAGGCAAGCCATCAAGGTGCTGGAAGGAGCGGGGATGAGTATCGAAGAGGTCACCATTCCCCACGGTGACAGCATCATGCCCGCGTGGTGGACGGTGTTCTCCTCCGAGTCCGCGGCGATCCATGCGCCGCTGATTCAGCAAAACGGGGCCGACTACGCTCACGGGGTATTGAATACGGTAGCCCCGGGCGCTTTCCTGAGCAGCGCCGTCGTTTTCAAGGGGCAGCAAGCCAGGAGGGCGATTACTCGAGGGATGAACAAGGTGCTTCAAAAAGTGGACGTGATTCTGACGCCGGCGGTCCCGATGGTTGCTTGGCCGGCGGGGGGTATGCACGAGTTGGGCAGCACCGTGGTGGAAGCCCTGACCAATCTGGCTTTTACTACCGCCGCTTTCAACCTAACCGGGAACCCGGCGATTTCGGTGCCTTGCGGCCTGAACTCCGAGGGGTTGCCCGTCGGCCTCCAGATCGCGGGGCGGGCTTTCGACGAAGAAACGGTGCTCAGGGTGGCCGACGCCTATGAGAAGCTGTCGCCGCCGCCAAGGCCCCAAATCTAGGGACGCCCTCAGGGTGAAAGTCCGGAATTGCTAATGGCCCGCCGCGCCGCATAAGTGGATGAAAATCCCCTATCCGCAAGGCAACGACACAAAAACGTAGGGGGCCGGTTTGAAACCGGCCCCCGCCAAGGGTAGAAACGGTATTCCCCAAGGAATGCGAACCCGCCGGGGGTATTAGGCGTCGCCGGCGGTCACGGCGGCTGCCACCCTCCCGGCTCCGGTACCGTCAGCGCCAACGCCGGGCCTAAGATACTTATCGAACCAGGCCAGGACCTTCTCCCATGCGTCGACGGCCGCGTGTTGACGGTAGGCCGGCCGGTCAACAGCAAAAAAGGCGTGGCCCGCGTCCGGGTATATGTGGAACTCATAGGTCTTGCCGAAACGTCTTAGCTCCGCCTCGGTTTTGGCCACGTCTTCCGGAGAAGGCCTGGCGTCTTCCTCGCCAAAGAGCCCCAACAGGGGGCAGCCAAGGTCGGCGGTGTAGTCGATGGGCGCCGCGGGCTGGCGTTCGGTCAGTTCCTCGGGAAGGGCGGTTACGCCGCCGCCATAGCAATCAACGGCTGCGTCCAAACCGGCCAGCCGGCAGGCCGCCAAATAGGTCTGCCGGCCCCCTGAGCAGAAACCGATAACCCCCACCTTGCCATTGCTGGTGGGCAGCGACCGCAGGAAATCTATCGAGCCTTCAACGTCTCCCAAGGTCCGGTCGTCGGGCATGCCCCCGGCTTCCCGCACGCTGGCGCTGTTCTCCTCGGGGGTAGCCTTGCCTTCCCGGAAATGGAGGTTGGGCGAAATAGTCGCAAACCCGTGATAGGCCAGCTTCCGGGCTATTTCCTTGGAAGCCTCGTCCCACCCGGGCATGTGATGAATCAGGACGACGCTGGGATGGGGACCGGGCCCCAAGGGACGGGCTAGGTAAGCGTCGATCTTGTCCCCGTTGTGTCCTCGAATAACCACAGTCTCCGCCAACATACCATCGTATTTCACAGCGTATTCCATAGTGGTTCACCCTCCCTGGAAAGTCATGAGCCTAGATTGGGGGCAGGTACCGGCCGCACTATCAAGGCGCCGGGGACAGCGTCACACCGGTTTTTGAACTCCACGGCAGACCGTCTACACGGGCACGGTACTGGGACGACAGCAGATTACTACCCGTGCCCCGGGGTGTCAAACCGCCGCGCTGCCCTTCGGGCCCCAACGGGCCATAACTTCCCGGGCGAAGGAAATCAGCAACTCGTCGGACCCGGCGGCCCCCAGCAATGACAGGCCCACCGGCAGCCCATTCACTTCGGCCAAAGGCAGGCTGATCTGAGGAAGGCCGGCAAACCCGGCGGTGCAGGTCAACATGATGATTCTCGCCTGCAACGGTTGGCGAGAAGATAACCTCTCGTCCCGGGGCGGCGCCGGTGTTGGCGCCGTGGGTAGACAAACAATCGTACCGCCCGCTAAGACCTCATTCATTCGAGCGATGGTCTCAGCCCTGGCCGATTTCGCCGCTTCCACGTCTTCGTCGGAGATCTCCCTGGCCTCGGCGTACCTGCCGGCCACAAGAAAGCTGAACCGGGGGTTGACTTGGTCGATCCAGTCCCTTGCGGTGTCCCAGGCCTCGCGCCCCTGAAGCGTCTGCTGTTTGGCCGACCGGTCTGCCAAACCCGTCGGAGCCAAGGGTTCCGTCGTCGAATCTCCCACCAAGGAGGCGATATCGTCCACGGCGGGCCGTAACGCTTCGGTCACGGCCGGGTCGGCCACCTCGAAAGCATCCCGGGCTATCAGCAAGCGGCGCGGCGGCGGCGCCTTGATTTCCGACTGGAGCAGGACTTCGCCAACCCGGGCGAACACTCCGATGTCCCGGGCAAACCACCCTATGATATCGAAGCTGGGAGCTTGGAGCAAAACTCCGTCGAGGGGAATCCGGCCATGGGTGGGGCGCAGGCCAAACACGCCGCAGTAGCTGGCCGGTACCCGCACCGAACCCCCGGTATCGGAGCCAAGGGCAAAATCCACCAAGCCCCCGGCCACGGCCGACACCGACCCGCTGGAAGACCCGCCGGGGACCCGGTCCGGCGCCCTGGGATTTACCGGGGTACCGTAATGAGCGTTCTCGCCGAAGATACCCCGGGTAAGCTCGTCGGTTATGGTCTTGCCGACCATAGACGCCCCGGCGTCCGCCAACGTCCGCACCGCCCAGGCAGTGGCTTGGGCGGTGCCGTGAGTAGCTTTCCAGTCCGGGTTGCCGCCGCCGGTAACGTGGCCGGCAACGTCGAGAATGTCCTTGGCCGCAAAGGTCAGACCCGAAAGGGGGCCGCCGGGAGACCCTTGGAGATAGGCGTCGGAGTCCTTGCAAAAAGCGTTTAGATGGTCGTCGAACGTCGGTCGTGATTCAGTCATGGCACTCCCTCCAAGTCATGATGATTATCCGCGCGGTCCAATGCTTGACCCGGGTTGGCGGCAGCTATAGAATCCCCCGGAGAGTTGGCACACCCCGGAGTTTATGAATCCGTTGGCCGGGACCAGTCTAGCTCAGAGCACATCCTCAAAAGAAAGGTCTGGAACTATGTCGGAGTATAAGATCATATCATCGGACTCTCACGTTATTGAGCCGGAAGACCTGTGGGAGAAGCGAATAGACAAAAGGTTTCGAGACAGAGCGCCCCGACTCTTCCACGAGGGGGAAACGGACCAGTGGGTCTGCGACGGCATGAGGTTCGGCGTCATCGGGGCCAACCAACAGGCCGGGGTGCGGTTCGAGGACCCGTCCCAGTTGACCATCGAAGGCAGCATGGAAACCGTTCGGCTGGGTGGCGTGGACCCTACGGCCCACGTGGAGGACATGGACTTGGACGGCGTTGCCGCCGGCGTATTGTACCCGTCCCAAGGGCTGACCCTGTTCCGGATTCCTGCCAGCGACGTGCTGTCGGCGTCATTCCGGGCCTATAACGACTACTTGGCCGAGTTCTGCAGCCCATATCCGGACCGGCTCAAGGGCATTGCCATGGTCAACGTGGACGACATGGAAGACGGGGTGGCCGAATTGGAGCGGGCGGCGAAGATAGGACTGGCCGGGGCAATGATATCCATCGACCCGGTGCTGCCGTACCATCACCCGGCCTATGACCGGTTTTGGGCCACCGCCGAGGCCCTGAACTTGCCGCTGAGTCTCCATACGGGCACCATGCGTTGGAAGACGGGAATGGATACTTCCGCCGTGGTGATGCAGAGCGCTTTCGATTTCTCCAACCGGGAGCACAACCCCCGGGAGTGCGTCAACAGCATGGTGTTTGCGGGCATTTTCGAGCGCTATCCGGAGTTGAAGGTTGGCGTGGTCGAATTCGAGGTCGCTTGGGCGCCCTACTTCATAAACCGGATGGACGAGTTTTACAAACAGCGGCCCACGGGCGTCCAACTCCCCCGGTTCAAGAACGACATGCTGCCCAGCGACTTCTTCCGGAACAACATCTTCATCGGGTTCCAAGAGGACGATCTTGGAATCCAACTGAGGCATCACATCGGAGTAAATACCTTGCTTTGGGGTTCCGACTATCCCCATGCCGAGTCCACCTTCCCCAAGTCCCGGGAAATCCTCGGCCAAATCCTGGCGGGAGTCCCGGAAGATGAACAAGCCAAGATAGCCGGGGAGAACACGGCCAAGCTCTACGGCTTCGATTAGATAGAGAGCTAAAAGGACCGCGGCCCAACCCTCACAGGGATTATTAACAAGGTCGTGATCGCTCCGTGGAAACGGTTCCTGCGCCGGTCCGAGGCCGAATTGTGGCTTCCCACGGCCGGCACCATCGCCTTCACCGAGACGAGGGAGATTAGCGAGGGTAAACGCACCCGCATTGTGGAAGACGTTACCTACGAGTTTGCTCTCGACGGGTGGATTTGTTGGGGCGTCAGCAGTTTCGACAACATCGGGTCTAAAAGGCCCGGCGACACCGTCCTAGTCCATTACAACCCGGAGGAACTACCGCCGTCCAGCTATATCGACTCGTTGTCAGTCAACGGGGAGGGTGATACAGCCGACCTCAAGGCCACGCCTAGAGTGGTCCGCGAAAGGGGGCGGAAATCCGAAGGAAAAGTCGTTCACATCTACGGAAAGCGCTTCCAAGGCATCATGGTCTACGGGATCACCTATGGGTTCAAGGGCGCCGGGGATAAGCGGCAGAGAAACACGGTCTGGGTCCGGGAACCTCCGGCGCTGAGGCCGGGATCGACAGTAACCGTATATTATTTGAAAGACCTCCCGACCAAGAACACGATAGAGTTGCCCGAGCCTCCCGATTACACCTAAGGATTAGCCGTAGTGCCTTCGCCAAACAAACCGGGTGAAGGGGCCTGTCTTCCAACGGGAACGTCTCAATCCATCTCGCCGCGCATGACGGTCACCGCCTGCCCCGAAAGATAGACCCGGCTTTCGCCCACCCTGACCCTTACGACGCCGCCGCGAGGGGAAGCTTGATACGCAACTAAGCCGCTCTTGCCCAAACGGGCGGCCCAGAAAGGTCCCAGGCAGCAGTGGGCCGAACCTGTGACCGGGTCCTCCGGGATTCCCGACCTAGGCGCAAAGAAACGGGACACAAAGTCATACTCTCCGGCGGCGGTTTGGCAGGTCACAATGACTCCCCGGCAGGGTACCTCGGCAAGCAGCGCCCAGTCGGGTTTTATCCCCCTCAGGAGTTCCTCCGACTCGATTTCAACCAAGTAGTCGAAGCGGTTCTTGCCGACGTAAGTGGGCGAAACCCCCAAGGCCTCCGCTAGACCCGGCGGAAGGTCCGCCGGCTGCTCCGGCTCCGCGGGGAAGTCCAACTCGATCCAACCCTCCTCGCGCCGGGCGGTCAGCAGCCCGCTGGCAGTGTGAAATCGAGCTTGGGAATCCGGTCCCAAGTAGCCCATTTCCCAAAGCAGGTGGGCGCTGGCCAGCGTACCGTGGCCGCATAGCTCCACTTCCACGGTGGGAGTGAACCACCTCAAGCTGAACCCGTCTTCCCGGGGTTGAAGGAAGGCCGTCTCCGAAAGGTTCATTTCTTGGGCCACGCGCTGCATCCACCCTTCATCGCGAGGGGCGCTCGATATGCAGACCGCCGCCGGATTTCCTGCGAAAGGCCTGTCAGCAAATGCGTCCACCTGAGATATGGGGATTCCCATGCTTCCTCCACCTCGAGAGTAGAATTAGGGGCCTATCGTATTGTCCGGCAGGGGGCCCGTCATTGACCTAGCCGCCCGGCCCTGGTATGCTCCGGTTACCAACAGCCGGAGGTGAGGCGAATGGCGACAAGCGCGCAAACAAAGACAGAGGTTGACCTTCAGCCGGTGGTCAAAGTCACCGAAATGGACCACATAGCCATGAGAGTCAAGGACATCGACGCCTCCCTGCGTTTTTACCACCAGATTTTGGGACTCCCCACGGAGCGGTTGGACGAGTTCCGGGCCGGAAAAGTCCCCTTCCCGTCGGTTAGAATAAACGCCGACACTATAATCGACTTTTTCGCTTTCGACGGCATGACGGGCCGGAGCGTCGAGCCCCGCAACCTTGACCACTACTGCATTGTCATCGAACCCACCGACTTGGAGCAAGTGAAAGAAAAACTGCTGGACTTGGACGTCAAGATGGCGCCCACCAGCGCCTTCCGGCCCGAGGAGACCGGCGGTCCGGTGGGCCGTTGGGGCGCCCACGGCGACGGCACGTCCCTCTACGTATACGACCCCGACGAGAACGTCGTGGAACTCCGGTACTACTAAAGGCACTTAAAGGCCGGGACGGTCCCCCAGAGAAGTAGGCGTAGATGGGCCGCTCAGGGCCTTTTCATTCTCGGAGGAAATCCCCTCTCCCTCTGGTAGAGGGCAGGGTAAGGGTGATTCCCGGCGTGGATCACCTCGTTGCCTTCAGACCCCTCCCACCATCCTAACCTTCTCCCCAGGGAGAAGGGACTTTTGAAACACCCATTAAGATACCCTTCCCCTCAGGTTTGCCGGCCCTTCTGTCGTAATAGTAGGCGGCATACTCCTAACCGGGCGCGGCCGCGCCGCCGTCAGCTGCCGGCTCTTCGGACAGGGCCCCGTCCACCAGTTCCAGGGTTCGGCCGCAGACCGCGGCCAGCAGCTGGTCATGGGTGGCTACCAGAACGGTGGTCCTCTGCCGCGCCGAAATGTCCCGGAGAATCTCCGCTATGGAGCTGGCGGTGGTAGAATCCAGTTCTCCCGTCGGCTCGTCAGCGAAAACCACCCCCGCCCCCGTGACCAAGGCTCTGGCAATGGACGCCCGCTGCTGCTCGCCGCCGGAGAGCTCGTAGGGGCGGTGTCGGGCCCTCGATTTCAAGCCGACCAGGTCCAAGGCTTCCAAGGCGCGATGCCGGCGTTCCCGCCACGACAGACCCCCCAGATGAAGCGGCAGTTCCACGTTTTCTTGCGCCGACAACAGGGGCATCAGGCCAAAGGACTGGAACACGAACCCGATCTGGTGACGGCGCAACTCCACCAACTCTTGGTCCGACAGTTCGGCCAAGTCGCGGCCTTGAAACAAGGCCCGGCCCGCGGTCGGCCGGTCGAGGCCCGACAAGAGGTTCAACAGGGTTGTCTTACCGGAGCCGGAGCGTCCGGTCAGCGCCAGGACCTCTCCCGGAAGAACGTCCAAGGTTACTTGGTTGACCGCGGTGACGCCGGTGTCTCCCGCGCCGAACACCCGGGTCAAGCCGCGGGCCGAAATCACGGCATCCGAAGCCCTACCGCCGCCGCCGGAAGCCGCGGCGCGACCGGAATTCACACTGGAACTCACTCAGATTCACTTTGGCGGGAGGATGGAGGGCTGTCGTCCGCCGGCTTGATAGTAACTTCATCGCCCTCCATGTCCACTCTGGCCAGTCCGCCGCAGCGAAACGCATCCGCGTACTCCTGGGGCAACTGGAGCCGGCCCGCTTGGTCCACCACCAGGTACTCTTCTTCAACCGTCCGGCCGGAGTGCTGAAAACTGGGCCGGGCGTGGGTCTCGGAGCTTATTCTGCCGTCTCGTATGTGGACCACCCGGTCCACGTACCGGCTGACCCCGGGATAGTGGGTAACGATGACCACGGTCACCTGATAAGCGCGGTTTAGCTCTTGGAGCAGCTCGAAGACCCGGGCCGCGCTTTCGGTGTCTAGCTCACCCGTGGGTTCGTCCGCTAGGATGAGCGGCGGTTGGTTGGCAAGGGCCACCCCGATGGCGGCGCGTTGCTGCTCCCCGCCGGAGAGTTGGTGGGGCAGCCGACGCGCTTTGTCCGTCAAGTCAAGGGATGCCAGCAACTCCATAGTCCAGTCCTGACGACCGTTGCTCTTGGTACCGGCCATGGCCATGGGCAATTCCACGTTTTCTCGGACCGATAGGTACGAAACCAGATTTCGGGAAGTGGATTGCCACACAAAGCCCACGTCCCGACGCCGGTAGGCGACCAACTCCCGGTCGGATATGTTCAGCAAGTCTCTGGCCCCCACGTGCACCTGGCCCGCCGAAGGCCGGTCCAAGCCGGCCAGAATGTTCAGCAAGGTGCTTTTTCCCGATCCGCTGGCCCCGATGATTGCAACGATCTCGCCTAACCGGACTTCCAGGTCGACTCCCCGCAGCGCCACTACCTCCAAGTCGGCCCGCTTGTAGATCTTGAACAGGTCCTGGCAGTGGACGTACACGCTATCAGCATCCATCCCAACGCTTTGGCCGCCGGGTTGGTTCACGATAAGCACCTCGTATGCCGGCGCCTTGGCTCACGGCCCATTACGCGTCGCCGATCCGCAGCGCCCGTTGAATTTCCATTCTTGCGGAGAGCCAAGCCAACCAGACTACGGTTAGGACAGTGCCTCCCGCCAAAACCAGGTAGGATACCAACAAAGTGGTCCAATCGGTCCGCACGACCAAGGGAGGGACCACCCGGGCGCCCTCTTCGGCTACGTCCATCAAGGGCAACAGGCGCTCAGCGGTTTGGAAGCCGACCCAAGTCCCCAACCCGATTCCGCAGGCCGCAACCAGGAGCATACTAAACCATACTACACCGTTTAGCTGTTTGGTGGTTGAACCCAGCGTGCGAAGAAGAGCAAACTCGGTGCGCCGCTCCCGGGTCTCGATGTAGGAAAACAGCATCACGCCGGAAACGCTGGCCAAGACCAGGACGAGAAACACCATCACCAGCAACCCGCCCCAACCGGCATTGACTAGAGGTTGGTCGACCTTGTCGGACACCAGGTCTGAGGCCAAGCGGGCATTCCTAAACCGAAATCCTTGATCGGCCAAGGCGGAGGTTACGGCTTCCGGGCCGCCGGGTTGGTCCCCCAATTTGACCCATAACTCGTCTGAGCCGCCCGACGCTCTGGGGCTGTGGAGGTTCACGGTCCGATTGAACGTTTCCAGGTCTACTACGGCGAAGGCTTGGTCGCTGGGGTCCAGCGACGGGAAATAGTCGACCGCCGCCGCCACCTGAAAAGCCAGCGTGTAGGAGGAAAAGCTTATGTTTAGAGTATCACCGATGCCGGCGTCGGCGGTTTCCAGAAGGGAGCGGCTCACCACCGCGGGTACCGGCCCTTCCGGTGCGCCTGTTCGTACACCCCACAGTCCAACGCTGCCCGAGGCCCAGCTAAAGACCGCCGACCTCCCCTCACCTCCCGGCGCGGCTACTTCACTGCCCTCGATGGCGTAGGAGCTAAAGTCCGGCCGGGAATAATCTTCAAGTACGTGCCAGCGGTCCAAGTCCTGGAAATCGTCGATCAGGACCTCGCCGCCGGGCGTATCCGCCGTCAGCCCGCCTAAGAAAAGGGCTCCCGGTTCGATCACGTTGAGGTTCCTGGATAGATAGAAGAAGAGGAAGGTGTAGGGAGGAGAAAGGCCAAGCAATTCAGACCGAGACCCGCCGACCTCCCGGCTTCTGCGCCAGTCCGGGCCGATTCTTTGGCCGGTAGGCGGCAATGGCTCTAGCTTAGCGTCAATTCTTTGCCATCCTTGGAAACCCAACTCCGCCACGAATATGTCGAAGTAGCGTCCGCCGGCGTCCTTGAGCCTAGCCCGCAAGTTTGCGAAACGGTCCGGTCTGCTGGGCTGCAACCAAAGCCGCAGGGAAGTAGTGTCCCGGGGCAAAAGAATACCGTCAGGCGCCGGCGCGGCGTCGGGTGTCAGGGCGGCGGTTACTTCCCTTAGGGGCTTCCCGTCAGAGAAGTCGGAGCGGTACCAAGCGACTTGGTCGAAATTATTGGCGTCCACACCCAGAATGGACACGCTGGCCGTGCTGACGCCTTTAGTCAACAGGGAGCCGCTGGTCCGTCTCACCTCCGCGGCGCCGGCGATAACCGGCCCTAACCTATCTTGCTCCGCTAGTTCCGATAGGCCGAGAAGGGGAGCGGTAGTTTCGCCGCCAACGTGCCCAATAGTAAAATCGGCGCCCACGGAATATAGGGCTTGGTGCCGCTGACTTTCCTCCAGCGTAGCACTGAAGGTGCTGCCGATTACCCCCAAGGCCGTGGTCAACATCAACATGACAACCAGGACGGCAGGCACAATCGGGTCCCTGGAAACGTGCCTCAAGCCATGGACCAACCAGGAAGGCCCCACCGGCTCGGACAGCCTGGCCACCAACGCCAACACCATGGGGAAGAAGCGCAGCGCCAACAGCCCAATGCCCACCAGGGCCAGAATTTTCCCCAGTAGCAGGCTGTAGTCGATTTTGAGCTCGCCGCCGCTCAACGACCTCACCAGGAAAGAGTCCTGCTGCTCGGTTTGCCACCAAAGCAGTCCGATTAAGACTATCAGCAATATGTCCAAGTAGTACCGGTGGATGAAGGGCACTTGCGGGGGTCTGGCGCCCGCTTGGCGGAACTCGACGATTCCTTGCCTGGACGACATCAGCGTGAAGCCGGTTAGCCCGGCCACGGCCAACGCTCCACCGGCTAAGCCCAGCAAAAAGGCCTGGGAGGAGAGGGGAACGGGCACTCCCGCCAACTCTCCGCCTATATCGAAGAAAACCTTGCCCAGTAGTTGGACCACCCCCTGGGCTAGAAATACCCCAACCGCCACCGCCGGCGCGGCAAGGACCAAACTCTCTACCAGCGCCAGCAGGCCAAGCTGGGGAGTCGTGGCCCCCCGGCTCTTTAGCATAGCCAGTTCGTTGCTGCGGGACTTGACGGTCAACCCACAGAGCAGTCCCAAGTAGTAGATGAGGATGGCGGTAACCAGGAACAAGATGAGGAATAAAGGGACCCGCGTCGGCAGCAGCCGGTCTTCGTACTCGTTCAAGACCCGGTCCAGCTTGATGCGGAGGCTGCCGTTAACCAAGCGGGCCCGCACCGCCTGCTTCACGTCTTGCACGGCCTGTTGAATGTCGTTCACGTCCCCCGAGCGAATGCCCTGCCGGTCCCCGTAGAACGACCAAGAGATGTCCAAGAACAGCGAAGGGTATTGTCCTACCACTCGCTCCAAGAGAGCGCCTTCGGTAGTAAACAAAGGGGTAATGGTCCAGCGTTCGTTTTTGTAGCTGAAGTCCCTGGTAGTCGGGTACCAAAACTCCGCGTCCGGGTCCTTCTTCCTAAAGACGCCGACGATCTCCGCGGTCAATGAGGGCGGGTCAGTGAATGAGGCGGCCGGAAACATGTCTATCTCGTCCCCGGTACCGAGCTGGAGCAGCTCCGACCCCGTCACGTCAACCGCTACCTCCAACTCGCCTCCGGCGAGTTGGCCGTCCCGTGCCCCGTCGGAGTAAGGCCACCGGCCCTCCACCAACTCGACCCGGTCCGGCCATAGGCCCTGAAGGTACTGTATGTCGCCCCGGGGCCGGATTTCATCCGCCAGTTCCAACTGCGGGTGTCCTTCGAAGAAGAAGGTTGGGCTTTCGAGAAGGCGGGCCTGGTTCAGCAAGTAAGGCTCGAACCGGGCGCCCACTTGCTGGTCGACGACAGCCGTTCTCCTTCGATAGGCCGAGGTCCGGCCGTCGACCGTGGCCGGCGCCTCCCGGCCAATGAAGGTCCTGACCTGAAAGTTTGCTTCATCGGGCGCGGCTTGGCCCATGGCGTGGCCTAGGGCCGCCTCGGTCACCAGGTCGGAAAAGATGACGCCGCTGGACATCAAAGCCACGGCAAGTACGATGCCGAGGAACAAGACCATCTCCAACTTCCAGTTGAAGATGGTCCGCCGCCAGGCTACGACGTAAGCCAGCCGCAATAAGGACATCCAACCCCTTGAGTCTTAGAGAGTGTCTACGGAGCCTTGAAGGGGCATTGGCCCGTGACACGCCAAGCATACCTCATAGACCGGAGCGACCGACAGTGGGGAGTTCCGGGCCGGCTGCCCCGAGCCCGATGGGGCTGTTGGATGACGTGAAGATGTCAGCGCCCCGGACCTAGCTCAAGAGACATACCTCAGGCCAGCCAAAATACACAAAAGATAGAACCCTTTTCGTTGATGGTCAGTCGGCTGTCCAGTACAATAAGCGCCGCGCCGGTTGCCAGACCCCGGACCGGTTGTCAGAACATTCATTGGTTCCGGCAGAGCAAGGAGCAAGAAGCCTGATATGCCGATAGGATGCCGGCCCCGTCTCAAATCGCTACTCCGGTTCGGTCTGATTTCCCTAGTGGCCCTGTTCGCGGCCTCCTGCGGCGGGCAGGATTTCGAAGCGGGGCCCCTCGGAGCCGTGGAAGTCCCGCCCGGCGGCGATATCCAGATACGCTCCATGACGGTGCTCACGGGGATTGGAGAGTTGGGCGCTCCCAGCCAGCGCGGTGTTGCTCTGGCGGTGGCGGACTACGGACCGATCAAGGGGCACAACGTTTCGATGGGCGCCGGCCTCGACTCCCTCTGCGCCGCGGAAGGCGGCCGCGCCGCCGCCGATACGGTGACGGGCGACTCTCGAGTCGTCGGCGTCATTGGCACCTCATGCTCCGTCGCCGCAACGGCCGCTTCACCAATCGTCAGCGAGGCCGGTCTGGTGATGATCGCGCCCTCCACTACGTCACCGTCGCTGACCTCGGACCTCCGGGGCAACCCGGGGTCCAACTACTATCCCGGCTACTACCGGACCGCCAACAACGATCTCTACCAGGCCCAGGCAGTGGCCCGCTTCGCTTACAACGAACTGGGCTTGCGTCGGATGGCGGCCATCCACGACGGCGACCCTTACACTTCCGGTCTCACCAGCGCCTTCGCCGCCGCTTTCGAGGAGCTTGACGGTTCGGTCGACATCGCCGCCGTCAGCAAGGGCGACACGGACATGGTTCCCACCCTCACCCAGATTGCGGCCGGCCGCCCCGACAGCCTTTTCTTTCCACTCTTCCCCGACGAAGGCGCATACATAATCCGGCAGATCGGCCAAGTCGCCGGGCTTGAGGACGTGACGCTCATCGGCGGCGCAGCCTTGCTGGTCTCCGAATTCCTCTCCATTCCGGAGTCGGAGGGCATATACTTCCCGGGCCCGGAATCCAGCTTCGGCAGCAACACCAACCAGGCGACCGGCAAGAGCGGCGACGATCTGGCCGCCGCCTATCGAGAGAAGTACGACGAGGTATCTACGTCGGCCTACTTAGCCCACGCCTATGACGCAACCACGATTCTCCTCCGAGCCATCGAGGATGTCGCGGTTGCCGACGGGGATACTCTCTTCATCGACCGGGCCAAGCTCCGGGAGGCGTTGACCGGTACCACCGGCTTCAGCGGCATCATTGGGGCCATATCCTGTGACGAGTTCGGCGACTGCGGCACCGGCCGCCTTAAGATATCCCACCACACCGATTCCAGCGCCACCGACGTTGCCGAGTTGCCCGTCGTCCACTACTTCTCGCCCTGACCGCGGGTAGAAACAGCCGGCCGGCGTTCCTCCAGCCTTAAGGTGAAGCCGGCCATGGGTTGCTCTCAGACCGCGCGTTCAGGGCCTTGACCTCCCAGCCGCCTGCCCTTTAGGGTACTAGGGGAGAACTTCCTCTGATGGCTCTGAAAGTGGACATCCGGGTGCCGGTGGGGTTGCCCGTAAAGGAAACGGCGGAGTTCATCGTCGGGTGCGAAGCTGCCGGATTCTCCGGGGTCGGCGTCCACGACCACCAGCACAGCGGCCGGGACGTCTTCTTGACCTTGGCCCTAGCCTCGGAACGGACCTCGAAGCTGACCCTTTATCCGGCCACCTCCAACCCGGTGACCCGCCATCCCATGGTCCTCGCCTCCCTGGCCCACACCTTGGAAGAAATCGCTCCGGGCCGAATTCGCTTGACCGTCGGACCCGGCTTTCTCTCCGTGGGAAGCATCGGTCGGCCCAGAGCCTCGGTGGAAACCATGCGAGAGGCTATTCTTGCCATACGGAGGTTGCTGCGGGGCAAGAGCGTAGTCTTCAACGGTACCGAGACCCGCTTGAGGAACGTAAGCGACCCGCCCACCCCGGTGTACGTGACCGCCGCAGGTCCAAGGATGGTTGAATTGGCCGGGGAAGCAGCCGACGGCGCCCTGCTGTTGGTTGGCCTGCACCCAAAGGCCGTCGAGTCCGCGCGGGCCAGGTTGGCGGCGGGCGCCCGCCGCGCCGGGCGGGACCCCAATGACTTCCACACGATCTTCATTGTTCCCATGGCGGCGGCTGACGACGGGCGCGAAGCCCGGGTCTGGCCTCAACGATGGTTCCGCCCCGGCCAGCCTTGGATTGACTACCCAAGCAATTCCAACCTCTTCTGGCTCCGCGAGGCTGGGATCAACCTGAAAGAGGGGGTCCGGCCCGAAGAGATCAACGATAGCTTGTCGGCGGAGATTTGCGACGCCTTCGGTCTCTTTGGCACCGCAGGGGAGTGTTTGTCCCGGCTCAACCAAGCGGTGCGCGAATCGGCCCTAGACCACGTTTTCGTTTTCCCTTCCCACACCAGAGAAGGCGGGTACGACATGCCCCGCGCGGAGGTCAAGGCTTTCGAGGAAGTAATATTCCCAGGGTTGGACCGGGCGGTGTCGTAGGCGTCCTCTATGCGGCGCAACACCGGACACTTAGCCTCCACGCCCCGGTCCGGCATGGCCGTCTTGGGCTGGGACTTGGGGGAGCCGGCAGTTGTTCGAAGAGTGGAGCAAGGCGGCGTGATGCGCCGTTGGCCGCCGGCCCGGCCCTTTAGGTCGTTTCCTTGTAGATCCGGCCGGCCTTGACCACCAACCGCACGTTTTCGGGATCCGCCAACAGGCCGATGTCGTTTAGCGGGTCGCCGGACACGGCGATAAGGTCAGCTTCCATGCCCTCGACTACCTGGCCGATTCGCTCCTCCATTCCGAACAAACGGGCGTTGGTGCGGGTGGCGCTCACTATGGCCTTCATCGGGCCCAGCACCTTGGCCTTCAGGGCAAGCTCTCCAGCCCGCCCCGATTGGCGGGACCCAAGAATGTCCGACCCGGAGGCTACGGCTACCCCGGTCCGGGCCGCCAACTCCACGGCTTGGGGCATCTCGGTTTCCACCTGCCTTAGCTTCACTTGGATATCCGGGGGAATCTCTCCGGCGTCCGCCATCGCCGCCAAACGGTCCACGACGAGCAACGTGGGGACCATAAAGGCTTGATGCTCCAACATGCGCCTAGCGGTGGCCTCGTCCAGAATGCTGGCGTGTTCGATGGACCGGACCCCGGCCGCCAAGGCGTTGTGTATCGACGGGGACGTATGGCAATGGGCCAAGACGTACTTGCCCACCACGTCGGTTTCGTGCACTGCGGCGTGGAGCTCCTCCACCGTAAATTGAAGGCTTTCCAACTCGTCCGTGGGTGACATAACGCCGCCGCAGGCCATTATCTTGAGTTGGGTCGCCCCTCTCCGGAGTTGCTGTCGGGCGGCGGCGCGCACCGAATCTACTCCATCGACCAGGACCGGCGCCGCCAGCAGTCCGGGGATTGACTGGAGCGGCCCTTCGTCGTAGCGGTCCCGGCGGTCGCCGTGACCTCCGGTCTGGGAGATTATCGACCCGGAAGGAAGAATCCTCGGCCCCTTGATCAAGTCTTGGTCCGTAGCGGTGACGAAGGCGGGGTCCAGACCGCCGGCGTCCCGGACCGTGGTGAACCCCTCCTGGAGAGCAATCCGGATATTTTCTATGGCGCTCAACGCATAGGTGGTCAGGTTTTCCCCGATGGCCTCAACGGCGGTGAAGGAGTTCATTCCCACCGCCCCCAGATGGACGTGGGCGTCGGTGAGCCCCGGCATCAGCGTCATGCCGTCCAGATCGACCACCCGGCCGTCCTTCGGCGGAACGATGCTATCGGCGGGGGCTACCCGACGGATGATGCCGTCTTCGACGAGAACGCCGGTCCGGGGCTTAGGATCGGCCCCGGTGCCGTCAATCAAGCTAACGTTGTGGAAGAGCAATTCGGCCATAAACACCTCGTCGGAGTGTCGAATGGGCTAGGGCGGGTCGGTCGGAGCCGCGGGCGCGAGCATCGGTTCTCTGCGCAAGCAAGCCGACCTCAAGCTAGGGCGGTGTATAGCACGCCGCCTCAGCAACGTCAAGCGCCGGGCGCAGATTGGGTGCGACCTTTTCATTGGCACCCCGAAGAGACCGTTGCATAACCTGCCGACTCCAGGCACTCTCGCGCAGGCGGGAGTCCACGCGTTTGCCTACTCACTGGGACGCGGCCCAGTCCCCACACCCCTGGATACCCGCCTTCGCGGGCAAGACGACGTACGCAATGGACTCCTCCCCTCAATGCCGTTCCGGGCCGGGAGTTAGGCAAAGGTCTCCGGCGAGCAGGAGGGCCTTTCCCGCCGTAGACATCATTCGACTAGTTTCAGGGCACACGCGGTGGACAAAGCGATGTCAGTGGCTTTGACGCTGACGTAGAACACGCCGTTTGCGTTGTCATTGGCAATAATGTCAGAGAACGTGCCTGATACCCCGCTCAACCGTGCCCAGTAGCAGGAATCCAACGCACCAGCGCCAGCTTCTCCCCGGTATGTGCCAGGGACAATATCTCGGCCTATCAAATAAGTCCCAGAGTCAATGTCCGAAAGCAGTTCTGCTGGCGCAGGCCATTCATCGAGGGGAGCGATGTCGCAGCCGATCTTCAGGTATGTATCTGTGGACAGTACTTTTATGTAGAACTGCCCGACGGCGTTATCATTAGCGATAATGTCGGAAAACTCACCTGATACCCCACTCAATCGTTCCCAATAACAGGAATCTAACACGCTAGTACCGACTTTCCCCGCATACATTCCTGGTTGAATGTCAGAGCCGACCCGATATGTCCCCGGACTAAAGCCTGACTTCGGCAAGGGTATCGGCGCGGCCGTGGGTGTGGGTGCGGGTGCGGGTGCAGGCACTGCTGTAGGCGTGGGTATCGGCGCGGCCGTGGGTGTGGGTGCGGGTGCAGGCACTGCTGTAGGCGTGGGTATCGGCGCGGCCGTGGGTGTGGGTGTGGGTGCAGACACTGCTGTAGGCGTGGGTATCGGCGTTGGATCTGCGGTAATATGCGGAGTCGGATTAAGAGTAGGCTGGGGGCTGGGTATTGGACTCGTTGTGGGCCGAGGAGTGGACGTTGGCGCCGCCGTCGGCCGGGAGGTGGGTAGCGTAGTTGGGTTGGCACCGTTTGTCGGATCACCGGACGGTAGATTTTCAATCTCCGCTTCAGAAGCGCAGGCGGACAACAATGCGAAGATCAGAGCCGTTAGGAGCAATAATGTCTTCGGGTGGAAGTAAGTGAAGGTGAATGGCGTGGCCATGGTTGGAACCCCCTTGCGGCACAGGATGGTGACTACCTGCCACAGCAGTCAGACCCTACGGGCGTCCAACAAGGGGGCACATGGCCCCCATCCAGTACCTTTCTGGACGCCCATATGTCGCGAAGGAGTAGGTCTATACTGCTGTGGCAACGCGAATTGTACCACAAGGAGTTTTTCCGCATTACTTTGGAATCTCTCAGCGCGAACGAAAACGGACTTATGTGTTCGATGCGCAACTCCCCGGGTGATTGACACTGACATTGACTGTCCCTACTATCATCTTCTCTAAGGTCCGCGCCCGGGCGGGCGCCGGAGCCGAAAGTGACCCCGTCGCCAATCGTTGTTACAATCACAGAGTTGCTAAAGGTTGCCGTTATCAAGCGGAGGTGAAAGATGATAGACCTGTTAGTTACCGGTGGACAGGTGGTTACGCCCTGGGGCGTCGGGGACTGGGACGTGGCGGTGGAAGGGGAAAAGATTGCGGCGGTGGCCGCCCCCGGAACATTGACCAGTGACGTTGGGAGGGTCGTCGACGCCGCCGGGAAGATCGTGGTGCCCGGCGGCATCGAGCCCCACGCCCACCTGGCCTCTCCCATTTGGGTCCCGGTGACGGGCCATGCCCACGTTCCCCCGGAAGGGCCGATGACGCCCCCGGCGGAAACCGCGCCTCCCGATGAAGCCAGCCGTTCCGCCCTCTTTGGGGGCACCACCACCATAACGGACTTTGCTTCCGTGCAAGGGGGCATCGACATCCAGCGCGCCATCGATGAGAAGAACTTCCGCTGGCAAGGGAACACCTACTGCGACTATTCCTTCCACTGCATGATGTTAGGGGACCTGCCGCCCAACGTCATAGAGCAGGTGCCAGAGGCTATCCAGGCCGGGTTTCCTACCTTCAAGATCTTCACCACCGACTTGTTCCCGGCGTCTCGCGTCCCTCCCGGGGCCGGGTGGCAGATGCGGATGGGACACGTGTCGGCGGTGATGGAGTTGGCGGCGGCCAACGACGGGCTCATGTTCGTTCACTCGGAGGATGACGACATGGTCCAGTTCAACTACAGCAAGCTGGCCCGGGAGGAACGGACCGAGTGGTTCAACATCCACGAAGTCCACACCAACATGGTGGAAGACGTCTCCTTCCGGCGCATCATCAGGGTGGCTGAATGGACCGAGGCCGCGGTCTACTTCGTCCACGTCAGCGCCAAGGAGGGGGTCAACGCCATCCGGGAGGCCCGGAGCAGGGGTATGCCCGTATACGGGGAAACCCTGCACAACTACGCTTGCTTCAACGCGGAAAACTACAAGGAACCCGACGGCATGAAGTACCACACCTACCCGTCGCTGAAGTCCGAAGCGGACCGGCAAGCCCTGTGGGACGGCTTGGTCCGGGGCGGTCTCAACAGCATGGCCACGGACGAGTTCTGCTCGAGCTACTCGATCAAGACCCAGGGCCGGACTATCAACGACATTACCGGCGGGCAGAACGGCACCGAGGCCAGGATGGGCATCACCTACAGTGTAGGGGTCGGTGACCTGGGCATGTCTCTCCAGCGGTTTGTGGACGTGACCTCGGCCAACGCGGCCAAGATCATGGGCTACTATCCCCGGAAGGGCGCCATAGCTCCGGGGAGCGACGCCGACATAGTCCTCATCGACCCGAGCATTCGCAAGAACCTGGAGATGAGCGACCTTCACATCAGCGACTACAGCATTTGGGAGGGCTGGCCCATCAGCGGGTGGCCGGTGACCACTATCTTCCGGGGCAAGGTGGTGGTGGAAAACGGCCGGTTCTTCGGCGCGCCGGGGTCGGGCCGGCTCTTATCGAGGAAAATCGGCCGGGACATACTCAACCGGCCAGCCTGCTAGTCGAAGTTAAGGCCAAACCCGTTGAGGAGCCCGGAATGGACTTCCAGACCATACTGCTGGAAAAGCGGGAACACATCGCCAAGCTCACCCTGAACCGGCCCGAGCGGTTGAACGCTCTGAACGAGCGGATGTTCGCCGAGCTAAACTTGGCCCTGCGCGACGCCGCGGAGGATGCGGAGGTCAGGGTGCTGGTGCTAACCGGCGCCGGACGGGCCTTTTGCGCCTCCGCTGACATAAAGGAAGAGCGCCAAGGCGGCGACCGGCTGCTGGGCCACAAAGAACCCTACGACACCTGGAAATTCATCCGGGCCGGGCCCCAGGGAGTGACCCTGGGGCTGCACAAGATGGAGAAACCCACCATAGCGATGGTCAACGGCCTGGCTATCGGCGACGGCTTCGACTGGGTATTGGCCTGCGACATTCGCATCGGGTCGGAGCACGCCCGCTTCATGAACGCCTTTCTCCAAATGGGCCTAGTGTCCAACACCGGCTCGACTTGGCTTTACAATCGGGCTATGGGTATCAACAAAGCGTTGGAGCTTCTGTACACCGGAGACTGGCTGGAGGCGGAGGAAGCCCTACGTCTCGGAGTGTTGAACCGCTTGGTACCGGCGGACCGCCTCGAGGAGGAGGTCATGGCCTTGGCCCTCCGCATCGCCGCCAGGCCGCCGATACCCAACCGTTTGGTGAAGGGAATGGTCTACCGGGGCTTGACTCAGTCGCTGGAAGAGCACTTGGTCGACGCGGCCCAAGTGGAGGTCCTTACTCTAAGCAGCCAGGACCACCGGGAGGCCCTCAGCGCGTTTCTGGAAAAGCGCAAGCCGGATTTCAAGGGGCAGTAACCGCCCGGCATTAGGGCGTCATTTCAAGGGGCAGTAACCGAATCGCCAATGGAGCTTCGGGGGCAACTTTTTCAGGGGCGGGCCGCCGTACCCCTCCGGGGGACCCGCCAGCAGGAGGCAGCCGTGGTCGAACAGCCGGAAAACGAACTTCTTGCCAAGCTGAAGAGCACCGTTGGCAAGGAGATGGTCTTCCAAGCACCGGATGAGATGGGACGGTCCTCTTTCCGTCAGTATGCTCTGGCCATCGGCGACTTCAACCCACTGTACAGCAGCAGGGAGTCCGCCGAAGCCCACGGCCTTCGCGACGTCATGGCGCCCCCCACTCTGATCTGCGATACCTGGCAGTACGTGGACAGCGACATGGACGAGGTGGGAGACTTGCTAGGCCGCGGCGAGGCCCGGGAATTAGGCGGCCTCCGGGCCGGCAACGATTACGAGTTCTTCCAACCTATTCACCCCGACGACGTTGTTACCGCCCGCTGGAAGGTCAAGGGCGTTTACGAAAAGACGGGAAGGTCAGGGCCGTTGGCCTTTCAGGAGATCGAGGTATCCTTCTACAACCAGCGGGATGAACTGCTGTCGAAGAATATCGAGACCCTTTTCCACAGGTTGTGAACCAAGACGGCGCCAACCTAATTTGCTTATTATTGACATCATTATTGGCCTCATCGCGGGGGGATGCTCTTGGAGACGGCGATTCGCTATTTTGAAGACGTGACGGCGGGTGAGCAATTACCTCCCCTCGTCAAGAAGATCAATCTCGCCCGGATGATGGCCTACGGGGCCGCTACTTGGGACTTCATCCGGGTCCACTATGACGCCGACTACGTTCGCGCTCTGGGATTCAAAGCGCCCTTCGTGGACGGGCAGATGCTCGGCGGGTTCTTGGCTCAGCAAGTCCAAGACTGGGCCGGGCCCAAGGGGTTTCTGCGCAAACTGGGGTTCCGCAACAGTGCTATGGTCTACCCGGAGGACACTATTACTTGCCGCGGCGTCGTAACCGGCCTCCGCCAAGATGACGGCGAAGCCTTGGTCGAATGCGACCTCTGGATAGAGAATCAGCGCGGGGAAAGAGTGGTCCAGCCGGCCAGCGCCTTGGTACGGCTGCCTCTTAAACCCAGTTAATCAGGTCCGGTTAATCGAAACCCTTGACCCGATGCGCAAGTTTCCCAGCCGGGGCATAAGACTGCCAGAGAAAGAGAGCCATTGGGCGACTCTTGAAGTTACGCCTAGACAGGCGATAAGAAATTTGCACGTCGGATTAGCCAGGAATAATTGAATGACTCGCGCCTCGGCGTTGGCCGACCTAAAGGTACTGGAGTACGGCGACATGGTCCCGGGCGCGTACTGCGCCCGGCTGTTGGCCGACGCGGGCGCCGACGTGGTGAAAGTCGAGCCCCCTGAAGGGGACTCCTCCCGGCGGCGCGGCCCTTTTCCTGATGGAATTGAAGACCCGGACTGGAGCGGTCTGTTCCTCTATCTCAACGCCAACAAGCGAGGAGTTACCTTGGACTTGGACCAGACCGGCGGCGCGGCCTTCTTTCGGGAGCTTGCCGACATGGCCGACGTGTTGGTCCTGGACCTGTCTCCGCCAGAAATCGACCGGCGGAGACTAAGGTGGAGCGACTTGAAACAATCCAACCCGCGGTTGGTGCTCACCGCCATCACGCCCTTTGGCCTGACGGGTCCGTACCGGGACTACGCCGGGGATGACCTGATAGCCGTTAGCGCCGGCGGCTTGGCCCACGCGACGCCGGGTATCCCGGACATGGTCCACGACCCCGACAAGGAACCGCCCCTCCGGGCCAATACCTACGTGGGCGACTTCCTGGCTGGAATACAAGGCGCGGTAGCCGCCATGATAGCAGTCCTCACCCGCAATCTTACGGGCCAAGGCGGCGAGGTTGACGTTAGCCGGCAGGAGGCGGTGGCGACGGTGTTGCCCTTCGACTTGGCTCACGCCTCCTACCACGAAGCCAAAAAGCGAGAGCCCAGCATATTCGGCGCCATGCCCAACGCCTATTTGCCCTGCCGCGACGGTTACGTGGTGATCATGGCCATTATTGATGCTCATTGGCGGGCTCTCGTGGAGCTTACGGGCCACTCCGGGTTGGGAGACTTGGAGATGTTCGCTACCGCTCCGGAGCGGGCCCGGAATTGGGACGCCCTAGAGCCGCTTCTACTGGAGTGGACGATGAGCCACACCGGGGCCGAGATTGCCGAACTGGCCCAGGGTAAGGGTATCCCTTGCTTTCCCGCCTACTCGGTTGGCGAGATGGTGGAGTCGGAACAAATGGCGGCCCGGGGCTTTATGCTGGACCTGAATGGCCCGGCCGGGCAGACTTTCCAGTTGCCCGGACATCCGGTGCGCATGGAGGCTACGCCTTGGCGCCTGCGCCGGAAAGCGCCAAAACTCGGCGAACACAACGATGAAATTACCAGGGACTGGCTGGGGCAACGCCCCAGACGTTAGCCCATCAGCCGGACGCCGGCAATTGCATTTATAACGTTTGACAAACGGATGACGTGGACGTGACTGACCAGCCATTGAAAGACATTCGCGTAGCCGACTTCGGGCAGATAGTCGCTTTGCCTTTCACGACGCAGGTCCTAGGCTGGCTGGGCGCGGAAGTCGTCTTGGTGGAAACGCAGCAACGGTTGACTACCCGGGCTTGGCCGCCTTTCGCCGAGGCGGTGCCCGGAGTCAACCGGAGCGGCGGTTTCAACAGCGTAAACAACGGGAAGCTGGGCTGCACCCTCAACTTGCGTCATCCCAAGGGAGCGGAGTTGGCCGGGCGGCTGATATCCGTTAGCGACGTGGTAGTAGAGAACTTCTCCACGGGGACCATGGAGCAATTTGGATTGGACTACGCCTCGGCCCGCCGCCTCCGTCCCGACGTTATATACCTTTCCCTATCCGCTTTCGGCCGCACCGGACCCATGAAGGACCTGGCCGGCTTCCACAGCGTGGTCAATCTGTTCAGCGGCTTGGCGGCAATCACCGGGCACCCAGGGGCGCACCCTCGAATTCTAGGGGGCATCTTCCCGGATGCTTTCAGCGGGTGCTACTGTATCCTGGCCCTCTTGGAAGCCCTGTACCATCGGTCCAAGACCGGCGAAGGCCAGTACATCGACGTGGCCATGACTGAGGCGGTGGTTACTCTGCTGCCCGAGGCGGTTATGGACTACACGTTGAATGGCCGCGAGGCGGAACGTGTAGGCAACCAGGACCGGACCAAGGCCCCTCACGACGTGTACCGGTGCAGGGGAGAGCAAAAATGGGTGGCCATTTCGGTGGAGGGGGACGCAGAGCGGGCGGCCCTGGGAGCCGTCTTGGGCTATTCGGGGCTGGCCCGGGACGCCCGGTTTGCAACCGCCGATGCCCGGCGCAAGAACCGGGAAGCTCTCAATGCCATTATCGAGTCTTGGACCCTGGAACGAGACCCCTGGGAGGTAACAGAAGCCCTGCAAGCGGCGGGAGTCGCCGCCTCCCCGGTCCTCGATTCCGCCGAGGTGTTGCAAGACCCGCATCTGAACGAAAGGGGGTTCGTGGCTTGGTCGGACCATCCGGAGACGGGCCGCCGGCCCATGGGTACCGTTTCTTGGAAGATCAACGGGGAGCGGCGTACCGAGTACCAACCCTCGCCCCTATTGGGTGAGCACAACCAGCATGTGGTTTGCCGGCTCTTGGGCTTGCCGGAGGAAGAGCTTGAAGAGCTGATCGAAACCGGGGTGGTCCAGTAGCGGCGATGGCCCAATCGCCCGCCATTTCTCCCGCCGTCGGCGGGTCATACGAAAAACTTGCGCGCCGGGTTTACCGGCGATCTCAGCGGAGGACGAATGACCAGAAACGTTATTGAAATCGACCCGCAAAAGTTCCCTTGGCTGGACTTGAACCGTTACACCTTTTGCATGGGTGCCGAAAACGCCGGCATTTACTACCTTTCCGGTCAGACGGCCAGCGAATACGACCCCCGGGAAGGTAAAGTAGTTTGCAAAGGAGACTTGGTTGAGCAGACCAAGGTAATCTACGAAAAGCTGGGAGTCGTATTGGAGGCGGCCGGCTTAGGGTTCCAACACGTGGTGCAAACCGTGGACTACGTCGACCCGGTGGCTTTGCCCCAATACCGCCTTACCGGAGACATACGCCGCCAATACCTTGCCGGCAGTCCGGTAGCCGCCACCGGGATCTGCGTAGAACGCCTTCTCCGGTCCGACGCTCTCATGGAAGTCAGCGTCGTGGCGATGAAAGGGGAAAAGAAGGTCATAAACCCCGGCTGGGACCGCTATGACCAGTTGACCTTCGTTCCCGGCGTGGAGGTCGATGACGTAGTTTGGCTGTCCGGCTTCATCGGCTATGAAGAAGGAAAGGACCAGGAAGGGAACGAGCAGCGGTACTATCCCAAGCAGACCGACCGTCAGGTCGGCCTAGCCTATGACGTGATCGGCGAAGTGCTGAAAGAGGCGGGGTCTCAACCCGGCGACGTAGTAAAGAGTCTCGACTACATTTCCCCCCAAGCCTTGCTTCAGTACCGGGACACCGGGGCGACCCGCCGGAGCTTCTACGAGGGCCGGTACCCCGCCGCCACCGGCGTCCTGATCAACCGCTTGCTTCATCCGGACGGGCACGTTGAGGTGGAAACCGTAGCGGTGAAGGGAGGTGAGCGGGAAGAGGTCCGGATCCCCGAGTGGGACCGCCGCTACCAGAGATTGACCTACCATCCGGCCGTGAAGAAGGGGCGGATGGTCCACCTCTCAGGACAAGCCGCCGTCGACCATCCTACCGCTCAGAGCGTCGGTGGGTACGACATGGCGAGCCAAGCGGACAAAGCCTACGATAACATCTCCCGTGTGCTCGCCGCCGCCGGCTGTTCCATGGACAACGTGGTCAACACCGTCGAGTGGATAGCTCCCAACGGCCTGATGGGATACCGGGGCGTCCAAGAGGTGCGGCGGAAGCATTTCGGAAATAGCTTTCCGTCAGCCACGGGAGTAATGGTCCACCAGATACTTCGCCCGGAGTTGCTGATCGAAGTCACCGCCGTGGCCATCGTGTGATTGACGCCCAATCCCTGCATAACTCCAGCGGCGGTCCCGGCGATTGGCCGAAAGCGCCTAGTCCCGTCGGGGCAAACCGCCCTTGTCCTATCGCCTTTACGCTGAGAAAGCCCCTCAGGACTACTCTTCCGGCCCGGCCCCCCCTTCAACCCTCTCCTCCCCGGCGGCTTGGGACTCTTCTTCGACGGTAGCGGCGTCCGGGTCCTCGGAGTCGGACGTCGCTGCTTCGGCTTGAGGCGGTTCCGGGCGCTTTTGCTGATTGGCCACCCAGTTTTGCAGCCAACGCCGGAATTCGTCCAGGGCCGGCGGCGACACGTAGAACACTTCTATGTCATCGGGGAACTGTATGTGGTGCCGTTCGCTGACCAGTATTAGACCGACTTGGTTCTCGTCCAGGGTTGCGTCGATCCGGTTGGCGATGTAGTCGTAACGTTTCTTGTTGGTCTCAGCGAACCACTCGTTGAGCTTCAACGCCACGGACTCGCTGGCCAAGGGCAGCATGAGGCACCGTTGCAAGTCCATGGTCTCCATCAAGATACCGGCGTCCTCGGTGGCTTCCAAAGCCGCCCCGGACCGGCACTTGGCTTTCACGAACTGATAGCTTCGTTGGTCCCCTTGCTCCAACTGCTCCAAGCCGGCCTCTCCGCCTTCGGACAAGTGTTCGTGGTAGACGTGGTGCATACCGCCCAAAGCTGATTCCAAAGACTGCACTTGCAACTGCAATTGTTCCCAATACTTCTGGAGGACGGCGTCGCCTTCCGGCGCGTCCACCGGCGGGCTGAAAACAAGGGGGACCAGCAGCAGCTTCCGGCGCCCTTCGTATTGGGCGCTGGTGGGCCGGGATATTCGGCCTAGCTCCTGTGCCATGCGAGCTTCTCCCGACTCTCGGCCGCTGCGTCCACAGCTTTCGACGAAAATGGGGGTAGGTACTTTCTCAGTATACTAGAGAGCCGCCGGTTTACGTCCAATCCCCTTTCCAGCCTTTGGTTGCCTTCTCCCGGGCGATGACCCTCCCAGCGACCCGGTTACGGCGGCTCAAGCAAGGGTATACAAACGGTTCAGTGGCACCTCGGTTACCGCCTCGGAAGTCACCTCGGTACCGTCTACCGTGACGCGAGACGATTTCGGGTCCACCTCGATCTCCGGATTGAGGCTGTTCCGGTGCATATTCCTCTTGGCCGCGCTGCGGACGTTGTTCACCGGGAGAAACTGTCGGCGGCTGCCGAGCCGCTTTTCGATTCCCTTTTCTAAAGAGGCTTGCGACACGAAGAAGGCGCTGAGCTTCGCGGCGGCGTTCCCCATCGCTCCGAAGGATGGGCCGTAGGTGACCGGCTCGCATAGGGGAATGGAAGCGTTGCCTTCGCCCGTGGTGACCCAAGTAACGAACCCGCCCTTGATCACCGTTTCGGGCTTGACCCCGAAAAACTGCGGACGCCATAGCACGATGTCGGCCATCTTGCCCTTCTCCATAGACCCCACGTAGTCGGACACTCCGTGGGTCCTAGCCGGGTTGATGGTGTACTTGGCCAAGTATTGCAGAATCCGGTCGTTGTCGTGCTCGGGATTCGAGGCGCCCCGTTCCTGTTTCATCTTGTGGGCCAACTGCCAGGTACGAGTGATCACCTCTCCTATGCGGCCCATCCCTTGTGAGTCGGAGTTGATTATAGGAATAGCGCCCATGTCGTGGAGGACATCCTCGGCGGCCATGGTCTCCCTTCGCACCCGGGACTCGAGGGCCGCTACGTCGGAAGGAATCCCCAGGTTCAGGCCGTGTATCAAAGATGTCATGGGGAAGTGCTCCGGATAGGTGCCGGCGGTGTAGGGAATGGTCGGGGTGGTCGACGACGTCATGATGTTTTCCACACCAACCAGCTTGAG
Organism: Dehalococcoidia bacterium; assembly: GCA_965197665.1. Classification (GTDB taxonomy): domain Bacteria; phylum Chloroflexota; class Dehalococcoidia; order Lucifugimonadales; family UBA3495; genus CBDANO01. The sequence continues at coordinate 87,940 of CBDANO010000004.1, read as the reverse complement.
CAGGTCGGGAGCGTGCCCGCCGCCCACTCCCTCGACGTGGTAGGCGTGGAGGGCCCGGCCGCCGATGGCGTCGATGGTATCCGTCACCTGCATCGATTCCTGCAAGCCGTCGGTGTGCAGCGCCACTGAGACATCGTACTGGTCGGCGACTCGCAGGCAAAGATCGATGACGTAGGGATAGGCGCCGTCGTCTTCGTGAATCTTCATCCCGCAGGCCCCGGCTTCTATGCTTCGGACTATTGGCGCCGGATGGCTGGCCGCGCCTTTCGCTTGGACTCCCAGGTTGATGGGAATCTCCTCGAAGGCTTCGAAGTATTTTTCAATTATGAAATAGTCATTGGTGTTGAGGCCGCCTCCAATGAAGGTGGTCAGCCCCGCGCTGATGGCCACGTCCATGAGCTTCGGCCAGTGGTAGATGTGTACGTGGCTGTCCACGCCCCCCGGAGTAGCGATGAGGTTGGAGCCGCCGTACAGAACATATGTATTGGGGCCGATCGCCAAGTCGATGCCGTCGGTGACGTCAGGGTTGCCCGCCCGGCCGATGCCGGCGATCAGGCCGTCCTTTATGCCGATGTCGCCCTTGAATATACCCAATATCGGGTCCATGATGATGGCGCCGGCGATTAGTCCGTCCAGTTCGCTGTCCCGGGGAGCACGGTGGGCAACCATCATACCCACTCTCACGTTCTTTCCCCAGCCGAAGAGGACCTCATCGCCGTATGACGTGCAATCCGCTTCTATCTTGGCTACCAGATTGGTATCCCCCAGCCGGATACGGTCTCCGGCGGTGGGACCGTATAGAGCGTTGTAGCGCGAACGGTCAAGCTCGAACGGCATAACTAACTCCCCGAGTCCAAGAATCCGCGTTCCCTGGCGCGGGTCAAGGCTTCACCCTTTTGTTCTCCGGTCAACTGCCCGTTGACCAGCCCCTGAAATCCGAAGACCCGGCGATTCCCCCGGATCCCGACCAGCGTCACCTCCTTTGTTTCACCGGGCTGCCAGCGGACTCCGGTGCCGGCCGGAATGTCCAGCCGTTTGCCGTAAGCGGTTGCCCGGTCAAAACGGAGGCGCTTATTGGCTTCGAAGAAGTGATAATGGGAAGTAACTTGGACGGCGTGGTCTGAGGTGTTTTCCACGGTGATGGTGACAGTGTCCAGTCCTTGATTAACCGGGATATTCTCCTCGGCTAAGATGATCTCACCGGGTTTCATGGTCACACCTGCTCTATTTGCTACCGGATAGGTCCCGAAAAATACTTCCGTCGGCTAGGGTGGTCTCACCGCATTCCACAACTGCGCCTGCTCTATTTGCTAAGGAATGGGTCTTTCAACGTGAATTAGCTTGTTGCCGTCGTTGAAGGTTGCTTCCAACCGGATGGGCGCCGCCAAATCAGCCACACCGTCCAACACATCGTCCTTATCGAGAATCCGGACGGCGTGGTCCATGACTTCCTGATAGCTCTTGCCTTCCCGGGCGTCCTCCAAGAGCTCGTCACAAATGAGGGCCACCGCCTCCGGATAGTTTAGCTTCAGGCCCTTGGCCCGCCGCCGCCGGGCCAACTCCGCCGCGGAAAACAGCGTGAGCCTGTCCATCTCCTTGGGCGTAAGCCTCATGAAGGCCTCCTTAGCTCTCAGTGGGGACCCTGAGTGGGCGTCTACCCCGCGCGGGTCGGCGGCGCGGATTCTATGAGAGTTTCGCAGTGGTTGAGTACCAGGAGCCGAACCCCAGACGCAAGGCGGCTTCCTCCGCCCTCGATACTGGGGTGTATAGCATAGGTACCTAATCGAGTCAAGAAAACTTCGACGGGGTCATTGCCCGGCGGCGCGGTGAATTTCCTTGCCCCCCTACTCGTAGCGGAGGGCTTCGGCGGGGGCTACGGCGGCGGCTTGGCGGGACGGCAGGTAGGTCGCCAGGACGGAGATCAAGTAGGCGCCCAGCCCGATGAGGAGCACCTTGGCCCAGGGGATAACGAGCTCGAAGTTCGCCTCATCCGTGCTGATGTCGCTGGCTATGTTGGCCGAGGTTGCCAATCCCAGGGCCAAGCCAAGCCCGATGCCCAGTACGGCAATGAAAGAGGACTCCGCCAAGAAGGTCATCTGGACCATGGTCCGAGAGTACCCAATTGCTCTCATCACGCCAATCTCGTGACGCCGCTCCACCACCGCCCTGGCGCTGATTACCCCAAGGGCGGCGATGCCCACCACCAGCCCCAGTGTCATGAAAGCAATGACCAAGTTGAAGAACGACCGCTGCGCACCCTGCAGGTCATCGATGGTTTCGGCGGCGTCGATGGCCTGCAGTCCGTGTTGGAACAGGGCCGCCTCCACCTTTTCCGCCGGGTCCTGGGTCTCAGGGTTGACTTTGAAGAAGAACTGGGTAGCGTCGATCTCCCTCGGCAGGCTGGCCCTGAGGGTATTGGTCGAAGTGAATATGCCGAAGGGTAAGGTGCCGTTGGAGGCGAAGTCGTCCAGTACTCCGATCACCGTCAACTCGAAGGTGGAACCGCTCTTCAGGTCCAGCACCGTAACGTCCACCGGGTCCATGGTCTCGTTCTCTAGGAACAACCCTTCTACGCCCTGCAGGCTGAAGTCCTCTGAGCCTACTCCGAAGTTGAAGGTATTCCGGGTCGGAACGAGGAGGGCATTGACCACCGCCAGCCCGGGCTTCTCCACGAGGTCCCGCCATACCGCCGGGTGGTCCACGCCGGACTCAGTGGTGTACTCCGGCGCCGCCAGCTTCATCTGGAAGCGGTTGGAAGCAATGAAGTCGTCATCGACGCCGGTAACGACGGTATCCAAGAGTTCCTCATCTTCATCGCTGGAGAGCTTGGCCTCGGCCTCTCCGAAAGCCCTGAAGGTACCGACGGCGGGCTTGCCTTCAACCCGGGAGACGAAGGCTAACTCGGGGTTGGATTCCACTGATTCCGAGAGGTCCAGCACCGGATTCAGGTCGCCTTGGGCAAAGGCCATAACGTCGTAGCCCCCGGCCAACCTCTCTTGGTCCTCCCATAGTTTGTTGAACCCCTCCAGTATCGTGGACATGACCACAACGGAGAAGATAACGACAGCAAACATCGCTATCGACAGGCCCGTTCGAAAGCCGAACCGCAACGGGTAGGAGACGGCCGATTTGACGATGGGCGCGATGCTCCTCACCTTGGTCAGGCTTCCGGTGGCGAGCCACGAAATGAACGGGGAGTTGTTCACGATCAGCAGCACGGCGCCGGCTACCACCAGGGCGCCGGACACGAAGAATATGGAGAAGTCTTGGTTCCAGTCGTCTTTGATCCGGTTGTAGACGCTCGGCGGGAGCAGCCACCAAGCCAGCAGTATCACCCCGGTGCCGGTTAGCACCCACCGTTGGGCCACTCCTTTCCATCGGAGGATCAAGGAGATACCCACGGGAATGAAAGAGACGCCCAGGCCGAAGGCCGTCAGGTGGGCCGAATTCAGCCCTGTAAATAGGACTATCACGCCCACCAACGTGATCAAGACCCCCCAGAATAGGGTGGCTTTGCCCGCCCGGGCCACGCGCGGTTCGGGAATATCCCGTATCGCCCGCACGATATTCAGCTTGCTGATCCGCCACGACGCAATAATCACGGTAACGAAGGTGATGACACTGCCGAAGAAGAAGGACAACAAGACGCTGCGGAGCTGGACGTGGGCCGTTATGCCAAAGTCTTCGGTGGATTCCTGATTGAATATCTCTCCTATCCCCAGCACCAGTAGGTAGCCCAAGCCGATGCCGATCAGGGCCCCGACGGCCGCCGAGCCTAGACTGTAGATGGCGCCCTCGGCCATGAACAGCCGCACCAAGTGGCGACGCTCCATCCCAACGGCTCGCGAGATGCCCATTTCGCTCTTGCGCTCCGCCGCCAACATGGTGAATATTAGGAAGATGAGCAACAGCCCTACCCCGATGGAGAAAAGGCCGAAGGTAGTGAAGAAGGAGACGAACACGCTACCCACGTCGTTGGCGATGTCTACGATGTCCTGCTTGAGGCCGAACACCTCCAGACCTGCCTCTTCCAGCTCGGGCAGGTCGCCGAACCGCTGGAGGACTTGCGGCGTAAGATCGACGCCGCTGAAGGTATCTCCCCGGTTGGAGATGGCGATGACTGAAATCAGGCCCGGCCGGCCCAGGAGTTCCTGGGCCCTGGTGAGGGGTACCATGAGCACCACTTTGGTGCCGGAAGGCCGGAAATACCACCCATCGACTACCGACTTGATGGTCAGCCGGCTTAGGTCGCCGGGCCCCAACGCGACACCCAAAACGTCCCCGGCTTGGGCCTCAATCTCCTCGGCGCCCTCCTCGTTGATGTAAACTTCGTCAGGCCCAAGGGAAGCCAAGTCGACCGCGCGGCCTTGGCGGTCCGTCAGAGTGTCGAAGCCGGCCGCCCTTGCCGGGTCCAGCCCGGTGAAAATGGCTTCCACGTCGAATTGGCGGGTGCGGAAGTTGATAACGGAGGTGGACTCCACCAACGCCGGCAAAACTCCGTCGATGATGTCCTCGGCGGACTCCAGTTGCGGCCCCACTTGGTGGAAGACGTCCTCGGAGAACTCATTGGGCAGGGCTTTGCCTGCCCACACCTCCGAGTCATCATCTATCCGAATGATCTCGTCTACGGAACGAAGCTCGTTGGTGGCGCTGCGCTTGATGCTAAAGGTTACGGAATCACCGGTGGTAAAGGCGCTGGAGATGATTGCCGTGGCCAGCATCAGGCCGACGATGATCAAAACGCTGCGGGCCGGGCGCCTCAAAACGTTGCGGAGAGCCATGCGAACGAGGATGTTGTCTCTAACAACGATGAACACCAGCCCGGCGGCTATGACGGCGAATATTACGCCAAACACTTGGGCCAAGCCGCCGACGGAAACGCCGAAAAGCTCATCCATAGCTAACCCGTCCGGGTAGCGCCCGCCGGACCGTTACTCGAATCGACGCGGCCGTCGGTGACGATTTGTCCATCCTGCATTCTGATTACCCGGTGGGCCCGGGCCGCCACAGTGTCGGAGTGGGTTACGATGACGAAGGTCTGGCGGTTCTGTTGGTTTAGCTCGCAGAGCAGGTTCATGATCGCGTCGGAGTTTTCGCTGTCGAGGTTGCCGGTGGGCTCGTCGGCCCAAACGATCTCCGGCCGGTTGACCAAGGCCCTTGCGATAGTAACCCTTTGCTGCTGCCCCCCGGAAAGCTCGCTAGGATAGTGCCGCTCCCATTCCGATAGGCCAACCACCTCGATGGCGTCCTTAGCTTTGCTCCGCGCCTCGCTGGCCTTGGTCCGTGATACGAGGAGCGGCAGTTCCACGTTCTCCAATACCGTCAGCACCGGCAGAAGGTTGTAGTACTGGAAAACGTAGCCCATCTGGGTGGCCCGGTACCGGGTCTTGTCGTTATCATTCATTCGGGTCAGGTCGTTGTCCCGTATCTTGATAACCCCCGAGTCGATGTCGTCCAGCCCCGAAAGGCAGTTGAGCAGGGTGGTCTTACCGCACCCGCTGGGGCCCATGATGGCTACCATTTCGCCTCGTTCCACCCGCATGTCCACGCCTTGGAGAGCGGGTACCTTTACCCTACCGCTGTCGTAGGTCTTGTAGATATCTTCCGCAGTGATGATGGTATCTGAGGGCCCGCCCGTCATGGTCCGCCTCCGGAGTCAAGGTTAAACGGCTGGGCGCGCAAAAACGCCGAACCCGTTGCGGTTGGGTTGATCCGGTCACTTGCAGTTGGGTTGATCCGGTCCTAATGATGATAGACCAAATGATGATAGACCAAAAAGAAACGCCGCGCTATCCGCCCGGCCCAAGGCTACGGCCAACCGGCGGAAAACCGAGGCATGGATAACAGAGAGTCGAACGTTTCCGAAGATACAGGCAACAGGGAGCAATTGGAGTAATTCGGCGCCCGGGCAAGTCATCGGACAGATACGAGATTGGCGGCGTCAGCTTCAAGTCTGGCGGAGAGAGTGGGATGCGGACTAAGTCAATATTAACTACGAAATTGCAGGCTATTCGCTATCTATACCAATATTTATACCCTGTTAGGTCCCGTGTAGACCGTCAGCGAAAACTTTGCATGCCAAGTCACACTGGCGCCACGAAGCATGAAAATCATTAGTGCCGGCGTGAAAGGAGCTTGTCCCACGTTGGTGCTGGGAGCCCGAAGCGAAAACTGAGCTGGCGGCCTATGGGCCCACAAACTGTCGCCCCACCTTCGCTATCACAAGGCTAGGCAACGTAACGCTCTCGGATGTCCTCAAGGGAAGGCAGCAGGAGACCCTACAACGCAGAAACGGGGTGCAGTATCAAACAATCGAACTGCGAAGACGACACAACAGGACCCTCAGGGAGCTTACGAAACTCCAATCCGACCCTTGATCTCTCGAGGCCGGAAGAGTCCCAGTTTCGCTGGTTGCCAACAGGACGGACTCTACAAGTCCTCTGTATGGGGTTAGGCCCACCGCATGATGGCTAACGTGAAGTATCAGCCTTAGCCAGGACCTTTTACACTTCCATCAGCATGAAAAGAAATCCTACGGCTTTTCATTAGGGGTGAGATTTTACTAATGGTTACTTTTTAAGAATTGTATAAAGTTTATGACACCCACGAGTTGAGGACGGAACTGGCAAGACATGGAGGCCGTCCGGTGCGGATGATGGATTGTGCGATCAGGTGGTACGTATTCTACCTCAAAGCTCCTATGCTCATGATCCGCGCTATGGGCAGAGCAATCGCCGGGGTTACCCATAGTCCCATCGCCCGAAAGGTGTCGGAACGAGAACTCGACCCGCCACTAACCCGGATGGACATATACCCCCATCCGGTCCGGCGCTATCGCTCAACTGCCAAAATGCTGGAGGGTTTGTCGGCGAAGGATGCGGTCCGATCACTGGATGTTTTCGCCCTCGGCAAGCTCGATGTGGTAGAATATTTATGTCGCACATATATACATAAACTCGGCCCTCACGCCACATTGTAATATTACGTGTTAATGGAAACTTAATCATCTCTGTCTCTTGGAAGGTTGATACTGTATGTCCACCCCCCTCTTGTCCGATGCTGAAAGAATAGGCCAGACCCTGGATATACTGGTGTCCCAAGAATTACTCCCTCACGGCGGAACCTGTACAGTGGACAGCGTCGTCCGAACGATCGGAGCAAACACTACGGGCCTGGTCCTAGAGAAAAGAAGTGGCCGACAGCCGTATCCCCTGTTGGCCGACATCCTCGACCTGATAGCCCCGGTGGACCAGCGTTACAGACGGACAAACAATGATATATACCGTCGTCTGCGCGACGCCCGATGGGCCGGCAGGCCGCTGGTTCCGTCGCCGGAGGCTATCAAGGCGGACCTCCTAGAACGCAAACGCTTGCGGCAAGAGTGGGAGGCGACTTTGCCTCCAGCGCCTGACGATGGGCGCGCGTTGATACTCATGCCGCAGCAGCGTGCCCCCTGCGACCCCCCGGTCCTGCCTATCGGCGAACCGCAGTAGGTCCTGAACCAGTTCCCGCAGGCGTGGGCCAAGCCTAGCTGTAGATGAGCGCGGTCTATAGACCGGTAGATTGAGAAATCGCCAAGCTCTTTAGGCCACCCTGGGTACCAAATGGAAGGTCATATCCGCACTTTGTAATCGGCGGAGGTAAAGTGGACCAGGTGGGCGGATTGACCGCTGGCTTATGGCGGTTGAGAATTGAAGCTGTCTCAGAATGCAGGGAGTTCGCCAAGGTGTAAACTGTTGGGAAGACACTGGATTGGGAGGACTGGGATGCCCCTGTGAGAGATGAACCGGGAGCGGATGTGGTTGTTGCCGCCGACTCTCGACGAGTTGGTGCCCCAAGACCATCCTGCCCGGTTCGTGGCTGAATTCGTGGATGCACTGGACCGCGAAGACTGGACGGAATTGGGCGCTGCGCCGGATAGAGATCCGCTGGGAGCACCGGCCTACCATCCCCGCGCTCTGTTGAGCGTGTGGCTTTACGGATTCATGACCAACGTGCGCTCCTGTCGCAAGCTGGAGGCGGCCTGCCGGGATCAGATACCCTACCTGTGGGTGACCGGGTGGCAGCATCCGGATCGCAACACCCTGTGGTGGTTCTACCAGAGGCACCGGCAGAGCGTGAGGGAGCTGTTCAGGCGTACGGTGCGGACGGCGGTGACGCTGGGGTGGACCTAGCGGTGCAGCCGATGGACGGAACCAAAGTACCCGCCAACGCCACCCTGCAGCGGACCCTCGATGGAGAGAGGTTGCGAAAGTTGCCGGACCGTCTCACCCACCACGTGCACATCCTGGAGATGAACGGCGATAGCTATCGCCTCAAGCGCAGCCGCGAGAACGCCCCATCCCAGGCCCCGGATGAACCAGAAGACTCCCAGCTCACTACGGTACTCTTTCCCCTCCCCTCGTTCGCCGTCCCACCCTCGCCAAGGATGCTCTTCCCGTAACTATGGTGGGACACTTTTCCTCCGCCACTTTGTCGAAGTCCAGGATAAATGTCCGGCTAAGTGGCCAGCATAAATGTCACTAGCTTAGTCGGCTACGGTATCAGATGTTGATACCGGTGGAGTTTCCGGGGTTCGACGCGTGGGCGGACTCTCGGTGTCAATGTATCTCCTCACGGTGTCTCTGTGGATTCCCAACTCCCTCGCCATTTCTCGAATGGACAGCCCTTTGCGCTTTGCCTGCTGTACTTTGACCTTACCCCCGAGAACAGTATCAGTAGCAAAGAGAGTCCTCCGGGTAAAATAGGACATGGAAGGAGGACTGATGGCCGGCGGGGTACAGAGTGCTGGGTCTCGGCTTGGGTCTTTCCCGAAGGAAGGAGTAGGACGTGTCCAGCAGGCGCTCCGTCAAGGCCAGGATGCTTACCAGGGATGCGTCGGCGTCGACCCGCCCGTGCGGGTCGTCACCCGGGCCGCTACCGCAATGCTGCCAGACGATTCCCGTGTGGTCTCCCGCCAACAACTCGCCCTCAGTCACAACGAAGGTACTGCGGTGCTTCGAGGGGTCGCCCAGTGAACGGACGGCCCGGCGGGTGGCCTGGTCTGCGTGGGTCAGAACCAGGGTGACGAAGGTGTCATTGCTCTACGATAACGTCCCCGTAAATTGCTCAGGGGAAATGTCCGTCTATGAAGGACGTGACATTGAACCAACGAGAGCAGGCAAGACTCCAAGTACTCAACAGCGTGATGGAACTTCAACTGCCCAAGGCCCAGGCGGCCGAACTTCTGGGGATCAGTGAACGCCAGCTTCGGCGAGTCTTAGCGGCCTACCGGAGGGACGGGGCCGCCGCACTGGTTCACGGCAACCGGGGCCGCAAGCCCTGCAATGCGGTCCCCGAGGATGTCGCTGCCGCCGCGGTGATTCTGGCCAGCGAGAAGTACGCCGGATTCAACCACAGCCACTTCACCGAAGTGCTGGCGGATCGGGAGGGTATTCACCTGAGCCGTCAGACGGTAAGCCGCCTTCTCAACCGCCATGGCCTGACCAGCGCCAGGCAGCATCGTCCTCCCAAGCACAGGGTCCGACGGGAACGGATGCCCCAGGAGGGCATGCTGCTGCAGATCGACGGCAGCCATCACCGCTGGCTGGAGGATAGAGGACCCAGATTCGTCCTGCTGCTGGCGGTGGACGATGCCACCGGGACGGTGGCCAATGCTCTCTTCCGACCGGAGGAGGACACCCGGGGCTACTTCCTGCTGATGGAGGACATCATCCATAGATATGGAATCCCCCTGGCCATCTACGGCGATCGCCACGGTGTCTTCAAGTTCAACGGCAAGCCCTGGCACATTACCCAGCCCGTAGGCCCAACCCAGTTCACCCGGGCCATGGGGGAATTGGGTATTGAACAGATCTTTGCCCGTTCGCCACAGGCCAAGGGACGGGTGGAACGCATGGCCGGCACATTCCAGGACCGGCTGGTCAGCGAACTCAGGCTGGCGGGAGCCGCCGCCATCGACCAGGCCAACGCCGTGCTGCGGGACTTCCTACCCCACTTCAACAACCATTTCCGTGTGCCTGCCCAGCAGGTCCAGGCAGCCTATCGTTCCCTGGACTCCTCCCTGCATCTGGAACGAGTCCTATGCTTCAAGCACGGGCGCCAAGTAGCCAGGGACAACACCGTCAAGTACCAATTGCGCACCCTGCAGCTGCTCCCCGATCCGGATCGGTCCAGCTATGCCGGCGTCAAGGTGGAGGTGCTGGAGCGGAGCGACGGGCAGCTAATGGTCCAGCACGAGGGGAAAGTGATTGCCCACCAGGAGGCTCCGCCCAAGGCGGGAGCGCTGCGGGCCGCCCAGGGGGCTCTGGCTCCTACTCCCGAACTGGCCCAGGTGGTCAGGAACCTGAGCCAGCATGGTCTCACCAAGTCACAGCTGCAGCGCCTGGCCGCCTTGGGAGCGCCTGTCGACCAACCGATGGATGATGAGAACGGCCCCACCTCTTACACTCCGCCGCCCAGGCAGGCAACGCCGCGCAAGCAGGCCTTGTGGAAAGCTGTCCACCACGCCAAGCTACAGGGTGTCTCCCTGAGGAGCATCGCCAAGCAACTGGGTATTTCCAGAAACACGGTCAGGAAGTACGTTGAGTTGTCGGCTCCGCCCATCAACCGGACTCCCAGACGGTCTACCCTTTCAGTAACTCAGCACCACACCAACGGACATTTTCCCTGAGCACTTAGGCGGACGTTTTCGCTGGACAGCGACAGAGATGGTGGGTCAGAATTAAACCGGCGTTGACACCGGCAAAGCCTGGGAGGCCCAGGCGTCAGGACTACGAGTATCAGCGTGCAGGCACCCGTAACCTGTTTCTCAGCTGCGAGCCCCGCCGGGGCTGGCGGCACGTGGCAGTAACTGAGCGGCGGACCATGCGGGACTTTGCCCACCAGATGCGCTGGCTGGTGGACGAGGCCTATCCCGACATACCTGTGGTCCGAGTGGTTTTGGACCATTTGAACACCCATAGGATGGCGTCGTTGTACGAGACCTTTCCAGCGGTAGAGGCCAGGCGCATCGTCAAGAGGCTGGAGTTCCACCACACCCCCAAGCATGGCAGCTGACTGCAACATGGCGGAGATTGAGTTCAGCGTGTTGGCCCGAGCCTGCCTCAGGGGACGGAACGCCGATGAAGATGCCCTGCAAAGGAGCATCGGCGCCTATGCGGCGGAGCGCAACGCGTCGGGAGCCAACATCAACTGGCGGTTCACTGCCCAGGACGCCAGAGCCAAACTTCGCCGTCTCTATCCTGACTCTTCAGCTTTGACCATGTACTAGGGTCCGCCAACCCGACAGTCCCAGACGGCCCCTACGACGTCATTATCTGATACCATCGCGGCGTAATCGAGTGACATTTATGCTGAACACTTAGCCGGACATTTATCCTGAACTTCGACAGCCCATTGTCAGCCGGTCACTCTGCCCACGTGGTCCACTTTACCTCCGCCTTTTACAGCCTTCCGGAACCAGACCGCTCGCTATTGGGTGGTAGGCAGCGATACAAGCGGGTGCGCCAGTATAACTGCCAAGGTAACCATTCGGGAAACAGGTCGGGATTGCAATCAAGAGGGGGACACCCCAGACATCACGAGTAGATCAACCCCGGTAAGGACCGCCTCCCTGCATAGAAGAAGCAGCCTTTACCTACACCCTGCTTTCATCCGGCATCTTGATGGCGTTCAGTCTTGCGAGCTATGCTGTTTCCCGTGTTGTTGCATCTCCTTTACAACTTCTGTCACCATTATAATCAGGAAACCCACTGCCAGCGGAAGTATGATAGCAGATAGGAAAGACCAGAACCCATTGAATTCCGTTGCTGCATAGATGCCGTAGACAAAGGTAATCACGATTATGACCCCTGCCAATATCCTGCCAACCAACACAGCATCTACGTTTGCCTTTATCTCCATGGGGTACCTCCTTTATCAGCATGGCGTTGCTAGGTGAAAAATCCTTTACCATATCCCAGGATATTATTGTCACCTCAATCAGGGAGGTCAATACCTCAGCACAGCCGAATAGCCGCGTACCGGACCGGAAATGAAAAAGCGCTCCCATATGGACGCTCAGGGGAGGCCGTCCCTTCGTCGTCCCGGCTACCGACTAGCAAGCTAATCGACCCTCAGGCTGCGGCGGAGACGGCTCATCCCATATCGGGTCAGGTTCCGGTGTCGGTTCGACCTTTAGAGCGCGTAACTGCTCAGCCTTGGCCTTGGTGAGGAGGAAGGTGCCTGAGTCAAACGTCACGTCGTCCGCGGGCAGCCTCCGTTGGTGCCAAACCCTGGTGAAGTTTCCTTGGCCTTCCTGCCCTGAAGCGAGCCCGAATTCTCCGGTCTCGACGAACTCAACAAGCTTTTGCTTGAGGACACTGTCCGGGTCCAGCAGTCTTGTCAGGGACCCGGACAGGAAATTCTGTCGCAGTCCTCTCAGTGGCCATGCCCTGTATCCTTGAACGTCGGTGGCCAGTTTCTCTCGATGTAGCCGGGTTCCACGGACTCGCTGAGCAGCCCGTTCTGCTTGAGGGCTGAGATCACTCGTCCGGTCAGTGATTCGTTCCCGTTGGCGTATCCTGCTCCCATGTCTATGGTTTTCAGCCTGCTCTCGGCCTGCGGGTCATACAGGCTCACAAACCGGTAACTTCCCTGAGCTTCCTCTTTCGCGTCCTCTCCCGCCTTCTTGATCTGTTCTCCCAGGGAGTCCAGTTCCCGTTTCTCGAATTCAGGCCCCAGGGTTCCCCCGTCCACCTCGGCCTTTACCTTCAGCCAGGCGAGCCAGGCCTCCACGCTGTCCTGAAGGTCCCGGCCAGGCTTCCGGGTACACCAGACAAATGCTGCCGGGTAGAGTCTGGAAGCCGTGCCTCTCTTCTCGGTCCATGGGGCAACCCGATCTGGGGTGTGGTTGTTCTCGCCACTCCTCCCTGGGGCTCATCACCACCAAGGTCATCTGGGGGTCATCCGAGACCGTATTCCCGTCTTCAGGGAAGTAGACCTTCTGGATCCCTGTCCCCCGGTTGAACTCCCGTTCCACCGGCCTGCGGATGGCGGGTTTCACCTCGTTCTCCTCATCCAGTGATGCCCGTAGGTCGGCCACGGCTTTCCTTCAGGTCGCCTGATGGTGGATCCGGTACCCGTCGGTCCCAGAAATTGCGGAGCTGCTTGCCACCCTGTCGGCCCAACGGTTCCACGAATTGGACGCTGAAGAAATCGCTGGGGTAAATCTGATGGATGCCGCCTGCGGCACGGGGACGTTGGTTGGGGCAGGAGAAATGGCCCTCCGCCGTCTCTACGCCCTGAAAGGCGGCAGAGACCCGAACCTGCACCGCACCAGAATGGAAGAGCACATCATCGCTCTCAACCGGTGTCCGCCTTGTGGCCGGACAAGGCGCCCAACGCATCGTGGTTGAGGCGGGCGTACCTGCCGGTGGCCACGCCCTGGATCGCGTCCCCGGCGTCCAGCTTAAGGGTTCGGGCGTGGTCGCCGATCCAGAGCCGTTAGCGTCGTTGTCCGGGCCGTCGTCGGAGCCGACGCGGTATGTGAACACCAGCTCTGCGGTGCCGTGAGCGCCGCAGGTCCTTGGCGCAGCCTCTGTTCCTGAGGTTCTTCTTGGACTTTGGAATTCGATGGTCACTCGGTGTTTGGGCCAAGTTGGAACTTTTGGATTGAGTCGGTTAGTATACGTGACGGCTAGTACCGCGTAGGAAGGAAGCAGGTCAATGGCAATCGATAACCGCACTCACCCGCCTGATTGCGATTGCGCGGTATGCGAAGCCGCGCGGGGCGGGGTTGACGCGGAAGGGCAACGGATGCTCCGCGAGTTGGACCTGCTGCGGACCACCGTTCCGGGACAGCGGATCGAAGGGCCCGACCCGGAGCCGGCAGGTGGCGGCTGTGGCTGCTGGTTTGCCATCCTTCTCCTCGCGCTCCTCGCGGTGGTGATCGTTGGCGCGGTGGGCTACTGGCAAGGCTTCTTACCGGAAGTCATAGAGGACCGAATACCCTTCACCGGCGGCTCCGACAACGGTGAGCGCGACGACCCGGATAGCACCCTGGCCGAGCGGGACCCCAATGCCACCGCAGAGGCCGGCGCGGCGGCGTCCACCGGGCAACCCTCCGGGTCTACGAGGGGATCCACCGCCGACCGGGCTATTCTGGTCGCCTTCTACAATGCCACCAACGGAGACGATTGGACGGACAACACGAACTGGTTGAGCGATGCCCCCATTGACCAGTGGTACGGCGTAGCCATCGACGCCAGTGGACGCGTTCAGTCGTTGCGGCTCCGCGGCAATGGGCTGAGCGGGATGATCCCTGAGGAGCTTGGCCGCCTCTCCAACCTGCGACAACTGTCCCTCTCTGACAACCGGTTGACCGGAGAGATCCCGGCGGAACTTGGCAGCCTCCCCAGGCTGGCATCGCTCGAGCTCTCCAACAATCGGTTGAGCGGGCAGATACCGAGGGAACTGGCCGGGCTCTCCGGAAGTCTGACCGGGCTGGACCTTCAGGGGAACCTGTTGGCCGGGTGCATACCCGACGGCCTCCGAGTCGTACCCACCGCCTTCGAGGACCTCGGCCTGCCCTTCTGTGGCGGCGGGGCAGCGGTCGCCGCGGCTACATCGACACCCGGTACCGGTTCCGCGTCGACACCGGCGCCAACAGCAGCCGCAACCCTTGTCCCCGCTCCGGCCGAGACGCCCACCCTCACCGTACGGCCAGGGACCGCCAATCTCCGGTCTCCGGCCGGGCATTACGACACCGATAACGACGGCCTCATCGGGGTCTTCAACCTAGAGCAGTTGTACGCCATCCGCTACGATCTCGACGGAGACGGACGAGTGGACATCAGGTCCAACGCGGAAGCCTACACCGCCGCGTATCCCGACGCGGAGACCTGCCGCGGCTGCGACGGCTACGAACTCGCCGACTCCCTGGACTTCGAAGATGCGGATAGCTATGCCTCGGGCGCAGTCAACTCCTTGTGGACGAGCGGCGACGGCTGGCTGCCCATCGGCGACCCTGACCGGGAGTTCACCGCCACATTCGAGGGCAACGGGCACACCATCAGCAATCTGCACATTGACCTGAGCAGAAACGCGGTCGGCCTTTTCGGTTCCAACAGTGTGGGGGCGGTCATCCGTCAGGTAGGCTTGATTGATGTCGACGTCGCCGGGACCGATAACGTCGGCGGGTTGGTTGGGGTCAATCGCGGCACCGTCATCGCCAGCTACGTCACCGGCAGGATCTCGGGCCAGGTTGCCGTCGGCGGTCTGGCCGGGGTCAGTCGCGGCAGGGTCATTGCCAGCCACGCGATCGGCGATGTCTCGGGGGTCGAAAACGTGGGGGGGTTGGCCGGCTGGACCGACGGCACGATCATTGCCAGCTACGCGGCCGCCAGCGTCGGGGGCGACGATGGGCTCGGCGGGCTGGTCGGGGAGCTTTCGGCGTTTGACGGAGGTATCACCGACAGCTATTGGGACACCCAAGCTTCCGGCCTGCTGAGCGGAGTTGGACGTGGGCCCTCCGAAGGGGTAGCGGGCAAGACCACCGCCGAGTTGCAGTCGCCCACCGGGTACACTGGCATTTACGACGACTGGAACACTGACCTGGATAACGCCGACGTTGATGGCATTCGCGGCACCGGGACCGATGACTACTGGCGCTTCGGCGCCATCCGACAATACCCGGCCCTGAAGGTTGCCGAAGGCGTCACGATATGCCAGGAGTCGGCCCGGCTTACCCCGCCTCCGCCAAACCGTGCGTCAAGCGGCAGCGGCCTCATCAAGGTGTCTGACCTAGAGCAATTGTACGCCATCCGTTATGACCCCAACGGCGACGGGGTAGCGGACGACAGTGCCGACGATGCGGCCTACGCCAGCGCCTTCCCCGGCCGCCCGGACTGCGGCTCCAACTGCAACGGATACGAGTTGACCCGCTCCCTCGACTTCCAGGATTCGCGAAGCTACCGCGACAATGCGGTCAACACCGATTGGACCACCGGCAGGGGCTGGGTGCCCATAGCCGACAAGGGCCGAGACTTCGAGAGCTTCTGGTTCAACGCCGTATTCGAGGGCAACGGACACACCATCTCCAACTTGTTCATACACCATCCCGGCGATCGAGCCAACAGACGCCCGGCGGGTCTCTTCGGGATTACCGGCGAGTCCAGCGTCATCCGCGATATCGGGTTGGTGAACGCGATTGTCGGCGGAGATTTCTACCTCTATGGGGGTGGCGCATTGGCCGGGTGGAATCGCGGGACCATCGCCCTCAGCTATTCGACTGGCAGCGTGTCATCCCGTAACCCAACCGGCGGGCTGGTGGGCGTAAATTCGGGAACGATCATCGACAGCCATTCCAACGCCAAGGTGGGGACAGAATATGCCGGTGGTCTG
The DNA here is from genome assembly GCA_965197665.1 of Dehalococcoidia bacterium. Lineage (GTDB taxonomy): Bacteria > Chloroflexota > Dehalococcoidia > Lucifugimonadales > UBA3495 > CBDANO01. Next base: position 71,557 of record CBDANO010000004.1, on the reverse strand, counting down.
GTCGGGAACAATTCCGGCAGCATTACCGGAAGCTACGCGACGGGCGTGGTCACCGGCGAGGAAGGTCCGGACGGCTACCGAATGGCTGGCGGGCTCGTCGCCTGGAACACAGGGGTCATCTACCACAGCTACGCCACCGGTAGCGTTTCGGGCGGTGAGCGAGCGGGAGGACTCGCTGCGGACAACAACACCGGCGAGATTTGCGACAGCTATGCCACCGGCAGCGTGTCCGGCCGTATTGCCGGCGGGCTGGTCGGCGACAACCGGGGCGATGTCGGTTATAGCTACGCCACCGGAGATGTGTCCGGTATCATCGTCGGGGGGCTGATCGGCGAGGGCCGGGGCGTTATCAGCGCCAGCCGCGCCGAAGGCAGCGTCTCGGGCCGCGACAGCGTCGGCGGGTTGGCCGGATTCAACGCGGGCCCCGTAACCGCCAGCTACGCTACCGGCAGCGTGTCGGCTTCGGGGGACGCCGTCGGCGGGCTGATTGGGGTACAGTTTGGACCGATCACCGCCAGCTACGCCACCGGCGACGTCTCCGGCAAGAAGTGGGTGGGCGGGCTGGTTGGTTCTCCTTACGGCGGGAACGTGAGGGTCGCCGCCAGCTACGCTACCGGCGACGTCTCGGGAGACGAATCGGTCGGCGGTCTCTTGGGCCGCAATGTCCCCAGCGGCAGTAGAATCGTCGCCAGCTACAGCACCGGCCGGGTTTCGGGAGCCGACGTCATCGGCGGCCTCGTGGGGACGAACAACGGCGAACTCATCATGAGTTACAGCGCGGGTCGGGTTTCGGGAGTCGACGGCGCAGGGGGGCTGATCGGCCTGGATACCGGGATCGTACTCGACGCTTACTGGGACCCGGTCGCGTCCGGCCAGGACAGCCCGGCCGGCACGGGGGACCTCGAGGAAGTGCGGACCGGGAGTATCAGCGAGTTCCGGTCGGCAACCGGATATACCGGTGTCTACCGCGGCTGGGACATCGACTTGGACAACGCTGATGGAGACGGCAACTCTATGACCGGGATTGACGACTTCTGGGAGTTCGGCACATCCCGCGGGTACCCGGTGCTGAAAGTCGATTTCGATGGCGACGGGGTCGCAACTTGGCAGGAGTTCGGCAACCAGCTTGACTGACCCGAGGCCGTGACCAGCTCCCGCCAGTGATAGGACCAAGAACGAACCTCCTCCACAAAAACCCGTACAGCCTCATCAACGTCCAGACGAACGGTGCCAAGGCGGTTGGTAGCTATTCGTACCAGCCAGACGCGAAGAGCAACCCGTAATGGCGCACCGCCAAGGTGTGCTTCTGCCGATCATCACCCGTTTCGGGAGATTCACCAGTACGTAGTCGACCCAGCGTCCCGACTCGTTGGCACCCATCAAGTCGTCGCTGGAGAAATATCCCGTGGCGTCGGCACGGAGGCTGGGTTCCCGACCTCGGAAAGTCGGATTATGGTGGACCATGGTGTAGCCATCCTCGTCGATGATGAAGACGTATCACTGGCGGGCAATCTCCTCCAGCAGTTGCTGTTCCCGTTCAATAACGCCGGCACCGGCGCCCAGAGCGCCGAAGTTGCTGGCCCGGACCGTCACTTGCACCTGTCCCTCCGGCTCGACCCAGGGTGAAGAAAAGCTGCGCTGGGCTTCGTCCCCCTGTCCCCCACCGGGGCAGAACTCCTCTTCGAGGTGTTCAGCCAGCGCTACGAGCGGGGTTCCATCCTGGTCACCACCAACCTGCCCTTCGACGAGTGGACCGCGGTCTTCGGCTCGGAGCGTCTCACCGGCGCGCTGCTGGACCGCCTGACCCACCACGTCCACATCCTGGAGATGAACGGCGACAGCTACCGCCTCAAGCGCAGCAGGGAAAACGCCGCCTCCCAGGCTTCGGAAGAACCGGACCACTCCTGATTCACTTCGGTCCTGCGGACCCCTGCTCCTGACCTAACCCTGCCCGGCTCCCAATTGAGGCTGTCTCTTCGTGCCGGTGGTACACGATTCCGCCGCCGCAGTGGCACACCTTCTCGCCGCCCTTGACAAACATAGGAATGATGTGGTTGCGTAGAGTTCCATAGTTTGATCGTTGGCCTTTCGAAGTCATCTTTGCTCTCCGATGATATGAGACGGTTTCTGATCTCTAGGTGTTCCCAAGCCGCGATCTCTGGCAGACGAGAAGAGAAAACTCTACTACTCCATTCTAGCCACCGACGGAGCCTGAAAGCTAGAGCTGGGCTGGTGGCCGATTTGCCTTTGGGGGCGTGCTTTGTAAAGCGGTGGTTGGGCGTGACAACGCGGCCGTTCTGGCATGAAGTGTTTATCCCTCGGTTTCGGCGGCTACTTGTTCGCCCTCGGTGTCCTCGCCGTCAGGAGATACCTCGTCGGTATCCCAACCCAAGGCGTCGGCTACCGTTCTGTTCCACAGGCGGCGATCCAGTAGGTGTCCATGTCCACGGCTTCCAGTATGCCCTTGGATAGGTCCTCTTCCTCAGGCGCCGGGAGCTTCTGGATCAGGAAGTTCAGGAAAATGGAGAGCTTTCCCCAGCTAACGTTGGAATACGGGAGTATCTGGGACAGGGACACTTAGATCCTGGCAAACGTATTGGCTGACCACTTTGAACCTCACCTGCTCGTCTTCGGTCAGTTTCACGTACCTTTCAACACATGCCACCACACTTGACAAAATCAAGAGCCTTCACGACCCGATTCACCTTGGCTTTGTAGCAGGCGCTGTAGCTTGCTCCGTTAGACGAGGGCCATTAGCACCTAACGTTTCCTCGTTCCACATACACGCTGATTCTGGACAGGCCCGGAGAATACCCAAGGCGGAGTTTTGAGAATGTGCCTTAACCAGCTATAGTGGCAGGCCTGTCTGTCCTCGTTAAGTAATCGGAGGTGACAACATGTTCCATGGGACGACTCGGCGCACTCCCCTATGCCTTTGCGCTCTTGCGCTGATTCTGGTTGCCCTGCTCGCCGCCTGCGGCGGGGATGCAGCGCCTGGAGAAGATGCTACCACTGCTGCGCCTGCCACCGAGGCGACAGAGAGGGAGCGTGCGCCTGCACCGGGCTCGCCTGCAACGGACAGGGAAATCCTGGTCACCGTCTACAATGCGCTGGACGGGCCAAACTGGGAGGACAGCGAAAACTGGCTGAGCGACGCGCCGTTGGGCGAATGGTCTGGAGTCACGACCGACGACAACGGCCGCGTGATTTGGTTGCGGATAGGGGGGTCAGGGTCTGGACAGGAGTTGAGCGGGGAGATTCCCTCTGAGGTGGGCGACCTCGGAGCCCTGGAAATACTGGACCTCTCCGGCGGCTTCCATGGCGTCGATTTAAGGGGGGAGATTCCACCGGAGCTGAGCAACCTTTCCAACCTGCTTTATTTGCAAATCCATGGGAACGGGTTCACCGGGGAGATTCCACCGGAGCTGGGCAACCTTTCCAACCTGACGAATTTGTGGATCGAGGGGAACGGGTTGACCGGGGGGATTCCCTCGGAGCTGGGCAATATGGCCAGCCTTTCCGACCTGCTGCTCCGTGGTGAGGGGCTTAGTGGGGGGATACCGCCTGAACTAGGCAACTTCAAGCTTCTGTATGGCCTAGAAATCTCTGGCACCCAGTTGGGCGGGGCGATACCACCAGAGTTGGGCAACTTGCTCCAACTGGAGGAGTTACGCCTTTCGGGTAACGAATTGAGCGGCGAGATACCGCCGTGGCTGGGCAACCTCTCATCCCTAATAGGTCTGAGCCTCAGCGAAAACCAGCTGAGCGGGGAGATACCAGCCGAGTGGGGAAGCTTCTACAGACTGGAATCGCTGAGCCTCGCCGGAAACCAGTTGAGCGGGGAGATACCTTCCGGGTTGGGCGACATCGATACCCTGGAAAGTCTGAATCTACACGAAAACCAGCTAAGCGGTGCGATACCTTCCGAGTTGGGTAACCTCGATAACCTGAAGAGTCTGACTCTACACGAAAACCAGCTAGGCGGGGAGATACCTTCCGAGGTGTGGAATATGCTTGAGCGAGAAGTCGAGATTGAGATCCATGGCAATGATTTCCCGTGTCTAACGGGTGGGTTGCGCCACCTATATATCGAACAACGGGCCAACTGTTGAGTCCCAGGTGTGCCACTTCTCTCGAGTCTGCGGGGATTGCACGTGGTTTGCCTGGGAGAGATTCCGGCGCACGGAGCAACCAGCAAGGAGGTTAAACCATGGCGACGAAAGAACTGCGCGACCGCGTTGATGCCCAGTGGGGACAGCAGGCTTTCTCATGGGGTCAGGAAAAGCACGACCGCGAGCGCAAGCTGATTTACGACTACCTGGACCAAGATGAAAACATCATGGGGCTGGTGGGCTGTACTTGGGGCCCCGAGTCGGCATTCGCCGAGGGCGCCGGACTTATAAGCCGGCAGCAAAGGCTCAAGGGCGCCGCCGTCGTCACCGACCTCAGCGTCCACTTCGTCGCCCACAAGGGCCTCAACAAACTTGTGACTCAGATGCCATTGCCCAGCATCACGGCAGTGGAACACGCAGTCGGAGTAGTGACCGTGGCCGGCAACGGTATCCATAATTGGGCCTGGATGGGGGAGGGGCAGGACGACCCTTTCCAAGTCCGGGATATCCACGGCGAAGCGGGCCACCGCTTCGCCCAACTGGTGCAGCAGCTCCAGACCGCGCCTCGCTCAACTGTCGCTCCCACCTCCGCCGGTCAACACTTCGGAATGAGCAAAACTGAACGCATTGACGCCCAGTGGCAGGACCGTTCCGCAATGGCCGGCCGAATGAATCCCGGACTTCTTAGCCGCCTTCTTACCAATCTCTCGGGCGCCAATCTCAAGAAGTACGAGGGTGAACGCAAGAAGCTCCACGAGATCCTTGATGGCGACGAGAACATCGAGTACTGGCTGGGAGGCCGCTGGGGTTTGCCCAACGATTTCGAGGTCTCCACCTTCCGTGGGGGGGGCAAGACAGGCCACGAGGGTATCGCAGTCGCTACAGACCGCCGGGTTCTCCTGTTGCGAAGTGGTGCGCTCGGCTCCAGGGAAATAGAACTGCCCTACGACCGCATCGATGACGTCGGATACAACGATGGGATGATCACCTCCGGCGTCAAGTTCGAAGGCAGTACAATCGAACCTTATAGTTTCTACTTTGACCACAACAACAAAGCTGGCGTCAAAGGTCAAGCCCGGCGTCTTGTAGATTGCGTCCGGCAACATCTGGCCGCGCCTCCCACCGCGGACGCGGATTAGACCTGCCACCCCGCCGGTTTGCTACTCAGGCTCCCCAGCAAAGTGAGTCCCGATGGGATGGAAGACAGCAGATGACCTCGGGTCGCCTCTCCTAGTGCTGCTGCCCGCAGTTTCAACTCTGCCGCCACGCTTGACAAATCAAGAACTTTCACATTGACGCTCACCTTGAACCTGTAGGCTGAGCCAGCTTCCCATCCCATGGAAACGAGGCCCCTGTTCTCTAGAGCAGGGGCCATTCGTTCGTGCAGCCAAGCCTCTGGCACAGGAGAGGTGGTCCCGAGTGCATTCCCAGCGACGCGACCCTCCTCAGGACGTGCCGATCCCTCGCTGCCTTCACTTTATCACTCCACTTCCCAAACGACACAAGCCGCTCAACCACTCGTGCCTGAGGGCTCGGTCAAAAGCCCGTAGACAATGACGAATGCATTGGGGGGAGGGGGTGGTATTGGGTGGAGGGGGTGGTATTGGGTGGATGGATCGCCATGACTCAGAAACGGCCTACTCAAACCAAAACAAGCTAGCACTATTGCAAAAGGAATTACCGACCGCCATAATGTAAGGCCAATGGCCACTCTTTGAGGTAAAGGAGCATTTTCAATGTTTGAATCCAGCATAACCGTGAAGGGCCAGACCACATTGCCCAAAGCCGTCAGGGATTCGCTGGCAGTGAAGGCAGGGGATAGGGTCCGCTATGTCATTCTGGACGAGGGGGTGCTAATAATGCCCGTGCGGTCCACCAGCCGACTGTTCGGTAGCCTCAAGTATGACGGCCCGCCGGTGAGCTTGGAAGACATGGACCGTGCCATCGCAGAGGGGGCAATCGAAAGATGACTGCGCTTGACACCAATGTGATTGTGCGCTACCTCGTGGGCGACGACGCTGAACACGCCAAGGCTGCCCGTGCGTTGCTGGGCGGGTTGACGCCCGGCGATCCTGGCTTCATCTGCCGCGAGGTCATGATAGAGGTTGCCTGGGTACTGGAGCGGAGCTACCACTTCACGCGCCCCCGAGTCGCGGAGGCATTGATGGACCTAACAGCTTCGGACAGTCTCGTCGTCGAGAATTCTGATGACGTCGCCGCAGCTGCACATCGCTATCGGCAAGGAGGCGCCGGGTTTTCGGACTTGATGATCCTTACAGCGGCCGAACGGGCGGGAGCGACGCCCCTTTACACCTTTGACCGCAGACTTGCCAGGATGCAGGGAGCAATCTTGGTGGAGAATCCCGGAGGTACGTCGTCATGAAGGACTCACAAAAACCCGACCACGTAAGTCTCGCCAACATGGTCGGTCGTTTGCGCGAGGGACGGTACGTGATCCCCGATTTCCAGCGTGACTTTGAATGGCAGCCATGGGACATCAAAGAGCTAATGAGTTCCATATTCCGCGACTACTACATCGGTAGCCTTCTCCTTTGGAAGGGCAAAGACGAGAACTTTGAGGCACTCTCCTGTGAGGCGATCTACGGCTTTGAGGGTGCCGATGGCCGAACCGATATCGTCTTGGACGGCCAGCAGCGTCTCACCGCCATGTATTACGCTTTCATGGCACCCAACAAGCCCGCGCCCAGCCGCCGCAATCGATTCCTTTACTTCATTAGGGTCGATCGCTTCATGGATGAGGCATACGATGACGCCTTCATATACTACTGGACTCCCAGAGGGCTGAATCTGCTGAGTGATCGGACACGCCAGTTCGAGGAGCACATGTTCCCGCTCTCTGTAGTCGGGGCAGGGGGCTGGGAACTACCTAACTGGGTACAGGGTTATGAGAAACACTGGCGTGAAGCGGCGGAGACACTCGAAGGACCTGAGGCCTAATCTGCCGCGTTCCATGCGGAGAACGCCAAGAAGTTTGGCGAACATCTGAAAGATATCACGGAACAGTACCAGATCTCTTATATCGAGTTGGACCGAAACCTTGAACTCGATAAGGTCTGCGATATCTTCACACAGATCAACAGCCGTGGCGTTAGACTCGATATCTTCGACCTCCTCAACGCCCTCTTAAGGCCAAAGGAAATTCGACTCAGGCAGGATTTGTGGAGAGATGCATCTCCTCGTCTGGAGTTTGCCGACGCGGGACGGATGAACGTGTACGTGCTTCAGGTGATGTCTATACTTCGCCAGGCGTACTGTTCCCCAAAATACCTATACAACCTGATTCCTGGTAGCACAAGGCAGGTACGTGGGCCGGACGGCACACTCCGGTCGGAGGTGCTCGTTGCTGACCCTATCGAATTCAAGAATCTCTGGCATGAAGCGGTCGAGGCACTAGAACGAGCGCTCAATCTACTGCGCCACCCGCAAGAATTTGGCGCAATCTCTTCTCAATACTTGCCCTACGCGGCTATTCTGCCAGCCTTCGCTGCCCTGCAGGTCGAAGCCGGTCGGCTTCCCGCCGAACAGAGACTCGATGCTCAGCGAAAGTTACGTCTCTGGTATTGGGCCAGCGTCTTCACCAACCGCTATTCAGGAGCAGTTGAATCCACAGCCGCTCAAGATTACAGGGAAATCAAGACTTGGTATGTAGACGACAGCGCCGAACCCGGGTTGATTTCCGAGTTCCAAAGAGACATTGGGAATCTCGATCTCAGGCGTGAGACGAGGCGAGGCACGTCTGTCTACAACGGGATATTCAACCTATTGGTCCTCAACGGTGCTCGCGACTGGATATCTGGAAACGCTCCTCAGCACGGCGACCTTGATGACCATCACATCGTGCCTAAGAGCCTTGGGAGCGAATACGCGCTGAGCACCTCTATTGACACCATTCTCAACCGGACCCCCCTAACCAGTGAAACCAACCGCGAGGTCATCAGGGATCGTCTTCTCAACGAGTACCTGCCGGAACTTATCGCCACCAATGGGAAAGATGAGGTGGTCAGGATACTGAAGTCGCACTTCATCTCAACTCGCGCCATTGACATCCTGATGAAGTACCCGTTTTCACCAAGCGACTTCGAGAAGTTCATTGAGGAGCGGCGTAACACCCTCCGGAGTCGTATCGAAGACCTTGCCGGTCAAGTGGGGTTGTGAGCCTTCCATCCGGTAAGAGTAAGTGGGCTAGCTAGGTAGAATGCCGCGACAGACAGAACCGAACGCGAACAACGCACTGGGCGAGATGCTGCGAGGCATGATGCCGGGCTGTGAAGTCCGCTCTGAGAACACCCAGACCTTCATCGACCATCCGGGCCGCCATGCCGACGTGCTGATCGTCGCGCCGGGCCGCTCCCCGGTGGTCGTCGAGGCTGAGTATGAGCCGGCTGTCGAAGTGGAGAAGGATGCCTCAGAACGACTAGGGCTTCGCGTGAAGGGTGCCCCGCGCACCGTCGAGGCTGCCATAGCCCTGCGCTATCCCAAGACTGTGGAAGACGCCTATGATCTGCGTTTGGCTCTAGTCGAGACACGCCTAACCTACTGCGTCCTTCATCAGGACGGCAGCCGATTTCCCGAATCGGGATGGCTAGGCGGCTCAGTGAGCGATCTGGCTGATATAGCCCGCTTAGTGTCGGTCCCACATAAAACAGTGGAGCAGGCGGCTGATACGCTTGAGCAAGGCATTGGGCAGGCCGCCACACGTTTGGAGGACATGGCGAAGCTGCGCCCCAATGTCACCCCTGTTATTGCCCGGTTGCTGGGAATGAGCGACGTTCCCCAGACCCGTCGCATGGCCTGTGCCATCATCGCCAACGCGATGGTCTTTCACCAGCGCATCGCTGGGATGCACCAAGGGGTGAAACCTCTGCGCTTGGTGTGCGGCCCCAACGTTGCAAATCCCCAGAGTGAGGCGCTGGCGGCCTGGGAAGACATCCTGAAGATCAACTACTGGCCTATCTTTGCAATAGCCAAGGACATCTTGGAGCAGCTTCCCGGAGACGCTGCCACTAGCATCTTGCGAGAGTTGTTGGAAACTGCCCAGGAAGTGGAAGCCACCGGCGTCGACAACGCCCACGACCTGACAGGCCGCATCTTTCAACGGCTTATCGCCGACCGGAAGTATCTGGCTACCTTCTACACGTTACCAGCCTCCGCCGCGCTGTTGGCCCGGCTAGCCGTGGCCAAGATGTACGGTGTGGACTGGGCCGACGCCGAGACCATCGGCAGGCTGCGCATCGGGGATTTCGCCTGCGGCACCGGAGCTCTGTTGTCGGCAGTGTACGAGCAGGTCGCTACACACCACGAGCGCGCCGGGGGCGACTCCACTTCGCTGCATCCCGTGATGATGGAGGAGGTCCTGTACGGCTGCGATGTCATGCCCTCGGCCATTCACATCACCGGCTCCACCCTGTCCGGTATGCGGCCCAACGTGGGATTCAAGCAGTCTCGCCTCTACACCATGCCCTACGGAATGCAGAAGGACAGCACGGTGAAGATAGGTTCCCTGGAGTTGCTCCAAGCCTCCACAGCCCTCACCTTGTTCAACACCAGCGACCCCGTCTTGCGCACCGGCAGCGCGGGCGAGGAGACTGCCACCCAGATCAACGTGGACATCCCGGACGCGAGCTTTGACCTCGTGATCATGAACCCGCCATTCACCAGGGCAACCAACCATGAAGGCGCACACGCCGACATCACCAACCCCGCCTTCGCTGCCTTCGACGCCACGCCCGCTGACCAAACGAAGATGGGAGACCGGACCAACCAATTAGGGAAGGACTCCTGCTACCACGGCAACGCTGGAATCGCTTCGGCATTCGCTGCCCTCGCCCACAAGAAGCTCAAGGCCGGTGGAGTCCTTGCCCTGGTCTTGCCCCTGTCGGCAGCTGCGGGCCTATCCTGGCAAGGGTTCAGGGAGACGCTGGCCAAGAACTATACCGACCTCACCGTGTTGAGCATAGCGGCTTCGGACAACGACCACCTTTCGTTCTCGGCCGATACGGGCATGGCTGAGTGTCTGGTCATAGCCCGTAAGCTCAAGCAGTCCGAGGCAACGACAGAAACAGGGCGCGGGCACTTCATATCGCTGGGCCGCCGCGCCCAGGGATTTGCCCATGCCGGTTCGCTGGCAATGAACGTCTCCAACCCCGAACTGGCGAGACGGATTGAGGATGGGCCTTATGGCGGCACCGCTTTGATGATCGGTGACGAGCTTGCCGGTGAAAGCATGACCGCCCCGGTCCAGAGGGACGGAGAATCCTGGGGTGCGGTCCGTCTGTCCGACTTGTCGCTGGCTCAGACGGCGTTTGCATTGGCCCAATCCAAACTATGGCTTCCCGGCAACCACGAGGCGTTGGCCGTGGAGGTGGCTCCATTGGACAAAATCGCCACACTGGGCATGGTTCACCGCGATCTCACGGGACCACGACCTCGTGGCCCCTTCGACAAGGTCGCTCCAAGCCCGACAGCCACTTATCCGTCCTTGTGGAACCACGATGCGAAGAACGAGACCCGGATGGTCTGCCAGCCAGACTCCCAGCTCCGTGTCAGGTCGGCAATGGAGGAGAAAGCTGCCGTTGCCTGGACTACGGCCAGCCGCGCTCATATCAACCTTGATTTCCGGTTCAACTCTCAGCCGCTGACCGCGGCGTTCACCGAGAGGGAGAGCATGGGTGGCAGAGCGTGGCCCAACGTAAGATTGCCAGACAGCCGGTTCGATTACGCCTTCACGCTGTGGTCTAACTCTACGCTTGGCCTGCTGCTGTATTGGTGGCACTCCAACCGGCAGCACAGTGGTCGAGGTACCACTACTATCAGAAGCGTTGAATCACTGCCTGTCCTAGACCTCCGCGCCCTCAGCGACAAGCAGCGGCGCACTTCTGAGACCATTTTCAACGAACTCAGGGACATAGAGTTGAAGCCCGCCTACCTTGCGGACGCCGACCCCAACCGTGCTCTTCTAGACCGAAGAGTGGTCCGTGATCTCCTGGGCTTCGATGAGAAGACCTACGCAGCCGTGCGCCGCCTGGCTGCCAAATGGTGCGCTGAGCCGTCGGTGCATGGCGGCAAGGCACGTCCAAAGTCCGCCCAGCTTGTAGTCTAGTCCTGGACTCTGCTAAGTGGACCCGGACTTGGCGCTCTCCCGCGCACTAGCGCTGTCATGTGATGGTTGCCCACCGCGCCGGTAAATCGCTACGCTCGATGTATGGCTCTCTCCGAACGACAGTTGCTCGACGCCCTCAGCCGGATGCCATTTGCCGACTCGGCAGAGCTGGCACGCATTCTGGGCGAGCCTCACGCGACCGTCCACCGCGCCCTGGCCGACCTGCTGGGCGACGGCATCGTGGGGAGGGTGAGTCACGGCACCACCCACCTGCCGCCGAGCCAGAGATACCACCTGATGGCCAACGGCATCCGTGAGGTTGCCGGGTTCCTTGGGTTTGCCACGCCCTCGGACTTCGTGCGGGCCTACCCCATGTCGGGAGTGGGAGTATAACACCTCGTATATTAAAGCTATATAACGTTAGTACTGGCTCTGTACCCCTGGGTTTCCCACAAGTGCTCCCACATAAACGGTTGGACGTTGTGGGACTTCTCGGGCATAACCCATAATCAGGTCCTTGAAAGCAGCATCCCAAGACTGAATACCGGATTTCCGCTACAACGCCCTGGTGGCGTCCAAGTATTGGGTCTTGGCAGCCAGCCAAAGTGATGCAGCCTGAGGCTCGGCAAGGTTAACCGTTATGGAGCACTCAGCTAATTCCACATTGATCCTACCAAGATAACTCATCCCGCTTCGGGAAAGTGGATTGTTGATTCACCCGCAGCCTTTGATACAACATATCTTATCATGTTTCAAACCATGGCCACCAGCGATTCTTTTTGGCGTTGAGAGAGGGACAACACTTCCGAAAAGGGCTCCATAACCCCCGACGTTCCAAACAGGTGGGTTGGATAGAAAAACAAGCTTGCTTAACGGTCGGTTCGAACCCTCTTAGGCGGCCTGATTCACACGAACGTCGTGTCATGCGCCATCTTCGCTGCCCGCTCCGGCTCCCGCGTCGCCACGTGGGCCACGATAAGCCGGGCGTCGCTGCCGTCGTTCCGGCGAAAAAGCGGGGACCAAGGGGGCAGGAACCTGACGCGGCGCCCGGATCATTCTTCCCTGTCGGTCCGGCCCAGAAATACTTGGGTCAAGATGTCGGTCTCACGGATGGATTGAGGGTCTCCGTGGAACGCGACGCGGCCCTTGTCCAGCACGTAAGCCCGGTCCACGATGTTCAGGACGCCCTTGATGTTGTGCTCCACTACTATGATGGTGGTATGCAGCCGCTCGCTTATCTCGGCGACTTTTTCGAACACATCTTTGACTATGATGGGAGCTAGGCCCAGCGTGGGCTCGTCCAGCAGCAACGCCTCGGGATCGGCCATGAGTCCGCGGCCCAAGGCGAGCATCTGTTGCTGCCCGCCTGACATGGCGCTGGCCAGGTCGCGCCTCTTGTCCTGCAGGACCGGGAACAGCTCCATGACCGAGTCCAACCGCCGCTCTTTTTCCGCCTTGTCGTTCAGGTGCAGGCAGCCCATTTCCAGGTTCTCCTGGATGGTGAGGTGGGTGAAGACACGCCTGCCCTGAGGCACAAATGAGATGCCCTCTTTCACTATATCGTGGGTGGCGGATGCCAACAACCGGTTGCGCCAATAGACCTCCCCGGCAATTACAGGGGCCAATCCCATCACGGCTTTGAGAACAGTGGACTTTCCGGCCCCATTGGGACCCACCACCGCCACGACCTCCCCCTTCCGGATCCCCAGAGACACGTCGTCCAGAGCCGTGACGACGCCATAGTGGACGGATATGCCCGACAACTCAAGCAGCATCCCAGCGTCGGCGGGTTGGGCGTCGGTGTCAAAAGCAGAGTTGTCAAGATTCTGGTGTAGGGTCGATTCTTCCCGTGTGTTCATTCTTGTGTCTCACAGTGATTCTTGGCCGTTGGGCTAGACGCCCAGATAGGCTTCGATGACCTCTGGGCGACTCAAGACCTCGTGCACGTCTCCCTGTGCAAGGAGCTTGCCGCTGTCCAACACAATCAGGTGGTCGGGCAACTCCCGGACTATGTCCATGTTATGGGAGATGAGTATTATGGTGTTCCCGTCCTCCCGCATCTGGTTCATCAAGCCCTTCATCTTCTCTAGCATCTGGGGGAAGAGTCCTGCGAAGGGCTCGTCGAACATCATGGTCCTTACACCCATCGCCATGGCGCGTCCAATGTCCAGCAGCTTCCGCTGTCCGTAGGACAGGTTCATGGCGAGGTCGTTCCGCTTTTCCCACAAGCCCACGTCCTCCAGGACGGCCGCAGTCTTCTCACGGTAGGCGGGCTTTGTCCGTTCGAACAGAGCGGGAAAGAGGCTGCGTTTGGTCAGCAGCACCATGACGTTGTTCCACACGGTCATCTGATCGAAGAGCCGCACCTCCTGAAACGTACGGGTGATGCCATGGACGGGGTTTTCATGGGCTTTCACCTCTTTGAGGACGGCTCCGTCGATAATGACCATTCCGCCATCCAGGGGCAGTGTACCAGTGAGCAGGTTTATCAGCGTGGACTTCCCGGAGCCGTTGGGTCCGACTATGCTGGTCATTCCCTTCTTGGGAATTGACACTGTAAGCTCGTCCACCGCTCGAACAGCGCCGAAGTGCTTGGAGATATCGACGGTCTCCAGGGCGAACGGCTCACCCGATTGAACAGGTCCTTCGCTCATAGCCTGTACCTCCCAGCGAGGCCCTGGGGCCTGAACAGCATAAGCAGTGCCAGCAGAACGCCCAGGATGACCAGGCGGGCTTGGCCAATATACTCGGTGGGCAGGAAGGGGATAAAGCGCATGCCCTCTTCCAGTAGCACGAAGGTCATTGCCCCCAGGAGCGACCCCCATATCGTGGCTAGGCCGCCGAGTATCACTATGGCAACCAGCAGCATGGACTCCAATAGAATGAAGGAGTTGGGATCCACGAAGCTGGTCCAGCCGCCGAAAAGCCCTCCGGCCAAGCCAGCCATCATGGCTGAGATGGTCCATACAGCCAGCTTGTAGTGGGTCGCCTGATAGCCGAACACCCCAATGGCTTGCTCGTCCTCTCGTATGGCGGTGAGCACTCTCCCGAACGACGAGGTGACTATGAACCAGGAGATGAGAACTATGACCGCCAGGAACACCAGCACTAGTATCAGGAATTCCAGCTCTCCGTCGAACGTCCACCCGCCTATCACTGGACGGGGCACCTCATGGATCCCGAATGCACCCCGGGTAAGGCCCCGCCAATTCAGGAAGACGTTGAAGCTGATTATGGCAAAGCCAAAGGAGACGAGGACGAAGATGTCGTCCCTGAACCGATTGAACACAATACCCACCACAATAGCCACCAAGCCCGCCAGGACTACACCAACGGGCAGAGCTGCGAAGAACGGCCAATCGAATGTGGGGATGGCCCCGGTGCGCAGTTGGTCATATGAGGCCTCCGAGGTGAGAATTGCTGTAGTGTAGGCGCCAACGCCGAAGAAGCCGATGTGCCCCACCGACAGCAGCCCAGTGAAGCCCACCACTAGGTTCAGACTGACCGCCAGTATCGCCCAAATGCCGAACACGGTTCCCAGGGCTATGGCGAATCCGACCCCCTGCCACAACATAAACGCGATGGCCCACGAGATGATGAGCAGGTTCGCCCACAGCTCTATGTTGCCCCTGACGGACGCCAGAAGCTCCTGAGGGCCGCCCCGAAACCTGGTCAGCACACCAACTCTCCCAATTCCGTCGAAATCACTACAGCCTCACGGAAGCCGGAGAAGGTCGATGAATATGTTCATAGCGATGCTGTCACTTCCTTGGCACCAGGCCCTTGGGCCAGAACGACAAGAACAGTATAAGCACGATAAAGGCGACGACGTCCTTCCATTCCCCCGCCAGGTCCCAGATGCCGAACTGCTCTATCATTCCCAGAGTGAATCCGCCAACGATGGCGCCGTAGAGGTTCCCGATGCCTCCCACTACCGAGGCTATCCAACCCTTCAGCAACAGCAGCAGGCCCATCCTTGGCTGTATGGCCGTGTCGTGACCGGTTAGAATTCCGGCCATCGCCGCATATACGGCGCCTATGAAGAACACAGCGGCGATTATCATGGTGGTGTTTATCCCCACCACCTTCGACACCTCCTCATCGTCGCCGATGGCCCGCACCGCCTTTCCGAACGCCGTCATCTTGAGGACCAGCAACAACGCTACAAAGCCAGCCAGGGCCACTCCTATGGTGAAGACGTTGAACCCCTTGATGCTGGCTCCTCCGACGGTCCAGGGGTCGCTCCCGAACGCCTCCGGCAGAGGGCGTGCGGCGGTCTGGAATACAATGGTGATTGCGGCGGTCATCGCCAGCAGGATGCCCAAGGACGCCACCAACATGATTAGGGGTGACCGCGCCCGCGCCCGCATGTATACGTACATGCCCCGGTAAAGGGTGAGGCCGACAGTTCCTGCCAGCAGACAGGATACTCCCCAAGCCAAGTAGAGCTGAGACCCGGGAGCGTTGGCCACCAGGAATCCGCAGTACCCTCCAAGTACCGCCGCCCCAACCCCACCAACAGCCAGGAACCCCCATGAGCGGCTGCCTGTGAATATGCGCGGAAAGCCTTGGCGCAGCGCCCAGACCAAAACAATCGCCGTCACCGCGCCAATCGCGGGGGCGAGCAATAGGTTCAGTTCACCTGGGTAAGAGAGCACGAAACCCGTGTAGACCCCTACGCCCGCCGCCAGTGCTCCCATGGCCGGACGCACCGCCGACTTGAAGCGCTTCCGGAGGCGGGATGGCAGGACGACGTTGAGGGCCCAAACCGCTACTCCGGCCACCGTCGCGGCGAACAACACGTTGACGTAGACTTCGTTAACCTCGTACTGGCCGCCCAAGGTATCGTGAGACCTCAGGTAGAAGACGCCGTAGGCGCCTATTGCAGCAGCGGCGCCGTAGTACAGGTCGAAGAACCAGACGGTGCTGTACACCAGCGTGAACCCTATGGCAAGCAGAGCGTAAATCGCTCCGACGGACAGCCCGTTGAAGGCGAACTGGGTGGCCTGCTCGGGGGACTGGGTTATCTTCCAGACGACGTATGCCGCCGCCATCGTTGCCAGTGCGACGGCCAAGAGCCTGCCTGAACCGGCGCTGCGTACAATCAAGCGGACCCTTAAAGGCATTTCAATCGGAAGGTTTTGGAATACGCCGATGGGCCGGAAGAGCCGGCCCATCGGCTATCTCTCGATTCTACTGGGTCGGCGCGGGTCCCAACACTTTGTAACCCTGGTTCTCCTCGTTCCTCTCAGCCAGAGGCAGTACCTGGACAACGACGTTGGATAGGCCGACAACCTCGCCCTGGTCGTCGAAGCTGTAGTTGTCCCCTATGGTCCCGCTCCAGGTGATGTCGTACATGCAGTCCCTGAAACCGTCTGCGTCCTGGTCGTCGTCGGTCTCCTTCAGGCACTCGGCGGCGATGTACACGTCATCGTAGGCCGATCCCAGGTACCAGGCCAGAGTGACGTAGTCGTAGCGTTCCCGGAAATTGGCAAGGACTTCCTGGGCCTTGGTATTCGACGGGTCGAGGTCGGTCTGGATGGCCTTGAGGCCGGTGGCGGCGTCGCCGGCGATCTCCAATGCGGTCGTCCCGACAGGGACTACTTCGGAGTACATCGGCCCATCGTAGCCTAACTCCCGAGCCTGCTTGACAATCGTGCCGCCGGAGGATTCGGACTGGGCTGCTATGTGGAGCGCATCCGGGTTCTCATTGAGCAGTTTGGTTAGTTGGGTCCTGAAGTCGGTGACATCTGAAGCGTAGCGTTCCTCCGCGGCCAATTCGCCGCCCCGCTCCTGGAACTGCTCGACAGTCGTCCGCCTGACACCCTCGGCGTAATCGGTCGCCTCGGTGATAGTGGCCAACCTGCGGACGCCGTCCGCCCACATGACGTTGCCGGTATCGATGCCCAACTTGAGGTCGCTCAGCGCGGTCCGGAAGATGTAGTCCCCAGCGTCGGCGATGTCCGGGTTGGTGGCCAGGCCAGAGAACATAATCACTCCGTCTTCCTCGGCCAGGGGAGCGGCGCCCAGCATCGCTCCGCTACAGGATGTGCCGAGGATGATCTTGACCCCGTCCACATCGGTCAGCTTTCTGTAAGCGGTGATCGAGTCCTGAGCGGCGCATTTCGAGTCCTCAACGATGATCTCCAGCATCCGCCCGTTGATGCCGCCCGCCGCGTTAATCTCGTCAACGGCCATCTGCTTGGCTTGAACGGCTACGTTTCCGTAGGTCTGGCCTAGCCCTGTGACCGATTCCATTACTCCTATCACAAAGGGATCGTCGTCCCCGTCTCCTCCGCAAGCCATGGCCGCCGACGCAACAATAGCCAGCAGACCCAGCAAGACAATCGGCGTCAAAGATAACAGCCGCACAGTACACCTCCTTCTACGCAGAAAGCTTCTTACATCGCTTTCCGAGTATGATAGCGTTATTTTGCCGTGTCTTAAATACTAACCAGTGCTCGAATGACCGAACTCTTCCTCTCTGGCTTTGGTTTGTTGACCATCTTCCGATTTCTTGTAAGCTATACTGGCGGGCCTAAGCGTACCGTACTGAGGCTGTCTCAGAAGGACACTTGCAGGCGGGTTCGCTCTGACACAGAGATCTGATGTAAGATGACAGGTGGAGCCTGATCGCTGCCATCGCCACGGTTCACGATACGGGACAGGGCTTCGGACCGTGAAATGGATGGCTGTACGAGGGTGAGCCGCTCCACACCCTCCAAAGTGTGCGCAAGTTGAAGGCTGTTACCAAGAGGGTCCACTCGGCCGTCACGTTGGAGAGGCCCCGCAACAGGAATCTCCGTGCGCCCTGTTGCTCCTTGATGATTCCGAACACTGGCTCGACCAGCTGCTTTCTCAACCTCTGAGCTTCTTTGGCAGCCGCGGTGGACATCCAGGCGCGATGGCGACGTAGCACTTCATCGTGCGGCCCTATGGCGAGGCTTCGCCCGATCTCCTTGGCTTTGGTACAGGCTCTGAGGGCTGGGCATGCCTGACAGATAGCACCTGCAGCCCGGTACAGTCGCAAAGGGACTCCGTTCACATGTTGTATGCGGACGAACGTGAGCGTCTGCCCCTGGGGACACTTGAAGCTGTAGCTGTGCTCGTCATAGGTGAACCTGTCCTTGTGATATGGGTCTTTGAGGAACCGTTGGCGTGCCTCTGAGACCACCACTTGCTGACCGCGTCGGTCGCACTCCGCCAGGTGGCTGGCGGCGAAGTATCCGGCGTCGGCCAAGGTCATCTGCGACTTCGTCCCCGTAGTGTCTTCGGCCTGCTCCATCATCGGCGTCAACAGGGCGTTGTCATTGGCCTCATCTACCACGTCCACTGCAGTGACCAACATGCCGGATGTACCCTCTTCCGTCTTCGTAGCCGAGACCATCGCCTGGGCATTGTATCCAGCCACGATTCCACCATGCCTACCCTTCATCACCCGGGCCTCTGGATCGGTCAGGTTGATGCGACTATGGCGTTTCTGACTGGCGAGGTCGGCCATCGCCTGCCGCACCTGCTCTCTCAGAACCTCCTTGTCGGCCAATTCCTCAGGCTGGCTGGCAATGGCAGCCTCTTCTCCCGACTCGTTCTGTGCCTCAAGGTCAGCTATCGCATTCTCCAACCGGTCCAACAGCCTTCGTAGTCCCTCCTGATCGTAGCTGCTGTTCACGGAGGCGTTGGAGGCCACCTTCGTGCCATCTACCGCCTGGACCGCCAGATCCACCAACTCCATGACCACCGCAGTCTGCACCGTCCGCTCGAACAGCCTCCTCATGGACTGCCGATGCCCTTTGTAGAACCTCCATAGGGTGTTGTGGTCGGGGTGCTGCCACCCGGTCAGCCACAGGTACGGTATCTGGTCCCTGCAGGCCACCTCCAGCTTCCGACAGGAGCGCACCCCCGTCATGAACCCGTACAGCCATACGCTCAATAACGCACGGGGATGGTAAGCCGGCGCTCCCATCGAATCGCCTTCTATGTCCACGCCAAGCTCTGACCAGTCCTCCTTGTTCAAGGCGTCGACGAACTCCGCCACAAACCTCGCCGGATGACCCTGCGACAACAGCTCGTCGAGGCGCGTTGCCTCAATAAAAGCGTTACCCACAACAAGTGGTTGCCTCAAGTAACATGTTACCGAAAATCAGGGAGGCTACCGCGTGGGAGGAGGCATCAGCAGGATGGCGAAGCAGGAATTGCTGGCGACGATCCGGGACCGTTACCAAGAGTCGTCCAAGAAAGAGAAAGGCCGTATTCTCGACGAGTTCATGGCAGTGACCGGCCACCACCGCAAGTATGGCATCAGGTTGCTGGCGCAAACCGGCTACGACGCAGGGAAATCACCGGTAGTGAAGGGCCGACGCATCTACGACGAGGCCGTCCGCGAGGCGGTGATCGTGGTCTGGGAGGCTGCCGACCGGATCTGCGGCAAACGGCTGAAGGCGGCGCTGCCCAACCTGGTGGACTCCATGGAGCGGTATGGGCATCTGAGGTCTCGATCCTGCCGTGAGGGAACGTCTCCTCGCCGCCAGCGCGTCCACCTTGGACCGTCTGCTCAAACCCATCAGGGCCACTGCGGGCAGCCGCCGTAAACGCCGGAAGAGACCGTCGATGGGAGGCCAGGTGCCGGTGCGTACCTTCGCAGATTGGAATAAGCCACCGCCGGGGTTCCTGGAGATTGACTTCGTGGCGCACTGTGGCGGGCCGCTATCGGGGTCCTTCATCCACAGCCTGGTGGCAACCGACGTCTGCACCGGTTGGACCGAAGCCGTTCCGCTGCTGGCCCGCGAGCAGTCCCTGGTGATCGAGGGCCTGGAGGCCATTGCCCGGCAGTTGCCTTTCCCGGTTCTCGGGATCGATTCGGACAACGACAGCGCCTTCATCAACGAGACGCTGATAGGTTGGTGCAACGAACGGGGGATCGAGTTCACCCGCTCCCGAGCGTACCGCAAGAACGACCAGGCCTGGATTGAGCAGAAGAACGGAGCCGTCGTGCGCCGCTTCGTCGGCTATGACCGCTACTCCGGCCCGGTGGCTGGCCAAACTATGGCCCATCTGTACGGTGCGGTGCGCCTGTATGTGAACTACTTCCAGCCCTCGTTCAAGCTGGTGGAAAAGACCCGGGACGGCGCCAGCGTGGTCAAGCGCTACAGCCCGCCGGCCACGCCCTGCGACCGGCTGATGCAGCACGACACAGTCAGTGCCAAGTTGATGGCAAAGCTGAGCGAATTCCGGGCCGGACTGGACCCAGTGGCATTGCTGCACACCATCAGGGAAGCTCAGGCGGCGCTGGTGGCTGTCACCTCTCCGGACTTCGGTGAGACTCCCCACGGGGAGAGCCTGGACCGGTTCCTCGCCGGGCTACCCAGTCTGTGGCGTCAGGGTGAGGCGCGCCCTACTCATACGGCGAGGGTACGCGCTCCACGCCATTGGCGAACTCGAGAGGATCCCTTTGATGGAGTATGGTGCGACGTGCTGCTCTGGTTGCAGGAAGACCCGGACGCTACCGCCAAGGCGTTGCTGGAACAACTCCAGTCCAACTACCCCGACCGCTTCACCGACGCCCAACTACGCACACTGCAGCGCAGAGTGCAGCAATGGCGCGGCATCATGGCAAAAAAGCTGGTCTACGCTGCGGCCGGTGAACCCAGGCCGGAGTTTCATGAAATACCGGAATTAGCGCTGGTTGGAGCGGACTCCAAGTGCTAAAGTTTCGGTAACATTTCTCAGTGAGGCAACACGCAGGCAGTTCTAATTGTCGTTGATCAAGCCCGGCTGGAACCCTCCAAAGAGTCAATGCGGGGCAAGCTCAAACGGGCTGGATGGGACAACGCATTCCTGGTCACCATGCTAACTTAATTCGCCAACCTTTCCATGCGATAGCCCTGCATAAAAGCCCCTCCCCCCTTGACATGACCCACTATTGTTGGGTGCCGACACGCCGGTGTCCCTACTCAATCCAAGCCTGATGTAAAATAGGTCCCGATATGAGGGCAGACGGCGACCGTCCTATTCTCAGAGGCTATTTGCATCTGGTCAGCGCGTTGGTCGCCCCCGGCGCACTTGTTCTGCTGGTGTTGGTGGCAGACTCTACCAGGGCGATCGTTGGCGCTTCGATCTTCGGAGCCAGTCTCGTGGTCCTCTACTGGACCAGCGCAAGCTATCACCTGCTGGCGAGGCGGCGCCTCCGGGGATTCATGAGCAGGCTGGACCGCTCGGTGATCTTCATATTCATTGCCGGGGCCTATACGCCCTTCGCCCTCCAGCTAATGAGCAACGCGTGGGGGATACCCATCCTGTCGGCAGTGGGCGGCCTGGCGTTCATCGGCTTCGTAACAACCCTGGTCGGGCCCCCGGCCCCGAGATGGGTCCGGGTGGCGATATATCTCATCCTGGGCTGGCTCGGAATCATAGGCATAACCGAGCTGGTAGGGGCGCTCCCGGCCGAGGCCCTGGCGCTGGTAGTCCTAGGAGGGGTACTCTTTTCCATCGGGGGCGCTACCTACGCTACCAGGCGTCCCGATCCGTTCCCGCGGATCTTCGGCTACCACGAGGTCTTTCACACCCTCCAAGTTGTGGCCACCGCACTTTTCTCTTCGGTGGTGGCTGTCTACGTTGTATAGTCTTAGGTGCTGAGACTGCTGCCCACTCTCAGCAACGCCGCAACTACGCCGGAGCAGCTGTGGTGGTGCTGGAGGGGCTGGACGGCTGGCTGTCGCTACAGCATGAGGGACGCATCATTGCTTCCCAGGAAGCGCCGCCCAGTCCGGCATCTCCCCGAAGCCGCAACGAGACTTCTCCAGTTGTCACCATCCCGCCCTCCGGTCCCGAACTCGCGTCAAAACCTTCTGTTGCAGCTCTCGCACTGCCGGGCGCAAGGCCGGATCAAGAAGTAGATGCTTACGCTGCGGCAATCGACGATCCGGACGTAGCCTGGCTACGGGTCATCGCATCGCCGCGGAAGCCGACGTTTCTCCAGCAAGAGAAATGGAAGGCTGTGCGGCAGGCCAAGCTTCGGGGGATGTCCATTGGACGGATGGCGAGGGAGTTGGGAATCCACAGAGAGACGGTAAGGAGATACATCGACGCCGAGAGTCCGCCGACGCGGCGAACCCCAGCAACTCCTCCGGCGCCAGCATCTGTTACCATCGCGGACTGAGTAAAGGACATTTATCCTGGACTTCGACAGCCTTAAGTCAGCTGTCATTTCGCCCACGTGGTCCACTTTACCCCCGCCTTTTACATCAAGGTCAGCTATCGCATTCTCCAACCGGTCCAACAGCCTTCGTAGTCCCTCCTGATCGTAGCTGCTGTTCACGGAGGCGTTGGAGGCCACCTTCGTGCCATCTACCGCCTGGACCGCCAGATCCACCAACTCCATGACCACCGCAGTCTGCACCGTCCGCTCGAACAGCCTCCTCATGGACTGCCGGTGCTCTTTGTAGAACCTCCATAGGGTGTTGTGGTCGGGGTGCTGCCACCCGGTCAGCCACAGGTACGGTATCTGGTCCCTGCAGGCCACCTCCAGCTTCCGACAGGAGCGCACCCCCGTCATGAATCCGTACAGCCATACGCTCAATAACGCACGGGGATGGTAAGCCGGCGCTCCCATCGAATCGCCTTCTATGTCCACGCCAAGCTCTGACCAGTCCTCCTTGTTCAAGGCGTCGACGAACTCCGCCACAAACCTCGCCGGATGATCCTGGGACAACAGCTCGTCGAGGGACGGCGGCAACAGCCACATCTGCTCTCGGTCCATATCTCGAAGAGGCATCCGATTCGCTCCTGTCACGGTGTTGCACCACAGTCTACACCCTAGCTTTCTCACAGACTTCTGAGACAGGCTCAATTCGGTACGTGTAGGCCCACCAGACTTGACAAAATCAAGAACCTTCACCATTACCTTCAATCTGGCACTGTAAGCAGCCATAGGGCCGGCTGATTCATGGCCGGATTTGACCTCGCCGGGCCGTCCGCGCGCCATTTTACCGTCCGGGAGCAACGTTGTACCAGAATTCATATACACAAAGGGGTTGATTATCATACACCTCATATGGCACGGGGTGTATAATGAATCAGGTTCTTTGGCTAATGAAGTTTGGAGATGTCCGCTTGGCGTTCGACAAGCCAGTAGATGGAATAGAGACGGCGACCGCACCGGCGGCGCTTGGGGCCGCCGTCCACGGCGGTCTAGTGCAAACGCCGCCCCCTGATTGTCCTTCTGGCCTAGCCCCACAGCCGCTTCCGGCTCCCTCCACATCCTTCCGTGACATCGATGGGCGCAGGCCGAAGCCCGTGGCAGGACCTTCCGGCGGCAGGCCAACTACTACTAGGAACGAACGTTGAGAATCCACTCCCAACCCTTTCTGTTTATCGCCATTCCACTTATGTGTATCTTGGCGTCCATCCTACTCCTGGCCGCCTGCGGAGGCGGCGAGAGCAAGGAGGACATCCTCAATCAGACCTGGGACTGCTGGACTCAGGGGAACACTGAAGTCTTCGAGGCAAGCATGCTCATGACGTTCCCCACCGCCAACAATATGGATGAGGCCAAGGCGCAGTTCATCTATGTGAGTTCCGTCGCTCCGATCGAAGACCTGAAGGCGAGCCGCGACGAAGCCTGCAGTAACGTGCCTTCCTAGCCTGCCACCACGCTTCCAACGGCCCCGGCTACCGCTCCGGCCGCCACACCTATCCCGGGTTGGTTCAGACCGGCCTGATGGGGCCGGTAAGAACGGGAGGGAAAGAAAATTACCAGTACACACACGACAAGATACGTGACCCTGTTGAGCGTTGTCCTTGCGCTGGCCCTTGCGGCGGCGCTCGCGGCCTGCGGCTCTGATGAGCCGTCCGGCGGGACAGGCCCCGATCGGACCGCGTCCACCCCAACGGAGACGCCGGCCACCCCCGCACGGACGCCTTCCACGCCAGGGGCAGGGGACGCGCCCACTGCCACCGATACGCCTGCGACAGAGCCGCCCGCGGCCTCCGACTCCGTCGAAGCAGACCGGGAGGCGCTGGTTGCCCTCCACAACGCAACGGCAGGTTGGCAATGGCTTTCGTCTGAGATCTACGGCGGAGACAATGCCAAATGGCTGAGCGACGCACCCCTCGGCGAATGGGGGGGCGTCACCACTGACGACGATGGGCGCGTTATAGGGCTGAGCCTCAGCGGCTACCGCTTGCTCCAGGAGATACCTGCGGAGCTGGGCAGTCTCTCCAGGCTGGAGATACTGGACCTCAACCAGAACGGCTTAGCCGGGGAGATACCGGCGGAGCTGGGCAGCCTCTCCAACCTGACAGAGCTGTACCTCAACAAGAACGGGTTGAGCGGGGAGATACCGGCGGAGCTGGGCAGCCTCTCCAACCTGACAGAGCTGTACCTCGGCAACAACGAGTTGAGCGGGGAGATACCGGCAGAGCTGGGCAGCCTCTCCAACCTGACAGAGCTGTACCTCAACAAGAACGAGTTGAGCGGGGAGATACCGGCAGAGCTGGGCAGCCTCTCCAACTTGGAGATACTGGACCTCAGCGGCAACTTTAACGTCGGCGGCAACGACTTCGGGGAGATACCGGCGGAGCTGGGAAGCCTCGCCAACCTGATATATTTGAACCTCGGCGGCACCCACTTGAGCGGGGAGATTCCGGCGGAGCTGGGCAGCCTCGCCAACCTGGAATATCTGAACCTCAGCGTGAACTGGTTGACCGGGGAGATACCGCCGGAGTTCGGCAGCCTCTCCAACCTGACAGTTCTGGAACTCTCCTACAACGACTTGAGCGGGGAGATACCGGCGGAGCTTGGCAGCCTCGCCAACCTGACACAGCTGTGGCTCACCGAGAACGCCTTGACCGGGGAGATACCGGCGTGGTTGGGCAGCCTCTCCAACCTGACACATCTGTACCTCCGCCAGAACGACTTGAGCGGGTGCATACCAAGCAGCCTGCGAGACCAGTTGGGCTCCAACGTTGCTACCGACACCTATCGTGGCTTCTGCGTAAGCGACGCGCCCTCAGGCGGGGGCTGACAGCATATCGTCCGGAAGGCGCTCCGAGCGCGTGTTGGCTATGGCACATCGGGCGCCCGCTCATCCCCGCGGAAGCCGACATACCAACACATATTTGGGAGTGGCGAAACGGGGCGAAACGGGTGTCTCAGCATTGACACCCATAGCGACTCCGCTATACGATACGTATGAATCTATGGATATATGGTGCCGGTCAAGACCGGGAGGGAAAGAAAACGACCAGCACACGCACGACAAGATACATAACCCTGTTGAGCGTTGTCCCTGCGCTGGCCCTTACGGTGGCGCTCGCGGCCTGCGGCTCCGACGCGCCTTCGACCTCGTCCACGTCCGGGACCGTCGCTGCGCCGGCAACTGAGGGGGCCGAGAGCGAGTCTGGGCCTCCCCAGGGATCCGTTGCCACGGATAGGGAAGTCCTGGTTGCGTTCTATAATGCTATGGACGGGGACAACTGGACGAACAACACAAACTGGCTGAGCGAGGCTCCCCTTGCAGAATGGCACGGGGTCCACACTAACAGCGACGGGCGTGTTTTTAATGTGCGCCTTACCGACAACCAGCTGAGCGGGGAGCTGCCGTCCGAACTGGGCAGCCTTACTTACCTGATAATACTGGGAACCAAGGATAACCAGGTGAGCGGGGAAATTCCAGTGGAACTTGCCAACCTCAATTACCTGGCAGCCCTGGAACTCCACGGCAATCAGTTAAGCGGCGAGATACCGCCTGAGTTGGGCAGCCTTCCCAGACTAGGCAGTGTGCGTCTTGAGGACAACCAGTTCAGTGGTGAGATACCGTCCGAGCTGGGCAGCCTCTCCACCCTGGAATTTCTGCACTTAGATGGTAACCAGTTGACTGGGGAGATACCGTCCGAGTTGGGCAGCCTCTCCAGCCTGAAACGTCTGAGGCTAGGCGGTAACAACTTGAGTGGGGAGATACCGCCCGAGCTGGGCAGCCTCTCCAACCTGGAAATTCTGGAGCTATATGGTAACGACTTGAGTGGGGAGATACCGCTCGAGCTGGGCGGCCTCTCCAGCCTGAAGCGTCTGGAGCTATATGGTAACGACTTGGGTGGGGAGATACCGCCCGAGCTGGGCAGACTCTCGAACCTGGAAGTTCTGGGCTTAGATTTTAGCCAGTTGACCGGGTGCATACCAGGAGGGTTGCGAGGGGTACTGAATAGCGACGACGACTACTACAGCGGTCTGCCATTCTGCTGAAGCCACCCGCCCTCAGCACCTGTTCCTCCACCCTCGCCACCGGACTCCCCGCTGCTTCCTTCGCCCCCGCTGCCAACCTCGGCATGGGCTATCCATCCAGTGAACGCTGACTGCGTCGAAGGCAGGGTGACTGTCGCCATTTCGTCTGGCGCCAGGTCTATCGGAGTCGTCGGGCCGAGCTCCGTTCCGTTCGAGAGGTGTACCTCGATCCTGACCCGTGTCAGGACGTTGTTGGTCGTGTTCTCCACGGTGCCCGTGAAGGAGTTGCTGGAAGCGTCATAGCTCAGGATCAGCCGTGCGCCGCTCCGGACCATGTCGAAGGTCTCATCCGGCGCCAGTGTGGCCTCACTGCCCTCTTCGCCGCCGGCTTCTTCAGCACCGCCGCCCTCGGTGCCCTCTCCCGCGGCGCCATGCTCACCGCCCGACTCACCGCCGCCCCTCTCGGAGACCTCTTGGCCTGCCGTTGCGCCGCCGGAATCGCGGCCTTCTCCCGCTCCGTTGTCGCTCGTACAGCTGATCAGTATCCCCACACCGAGCATGGTCGCCAGGACCGGCCCAATCAGGAACGCTCTCGTCATCAGTTTCTTGACCATCATCCTTTCCCTTCCTTCGTGAGGTATCTATGACACTGCTCACGATAGAGGTGAAATGTGGCAGAAATACGTCACCTGTGGGCCTGACAGGCACATGCCCAGGGTTCGGAACGTATGGAGAATCGCGTTCCGCTTGCTTCCAGAGGCGCGAGGAGATGATAATGTCGGCTAGGGCCGGAAGCGGTGTCCCTCAGTCCAGAGCGTGAAACGAGCCTCCAACCCAAAGAGGCGAGAGGCTCGTAGGGAGATATCGGGAACCTCTGACCGACCCCCTATATCAGGACCTCCCAGCGAAAAGCTCGTTATTCAGTCTTACACGGCCCACCACGCTTGACAAAATCAAGAACTTTCACATTGACCCTCGTGTTGGACCTGTAGGCTGAGCCAGCTTCCCATCCCACGGAAACGAGGTTTCTGTTCTCCAGAGCGGGGGCCTTTCGTTTGCGCAGCCAAGCCTCCGGCATGGGTGAGGCGGGTCTCATCTGTCGGTCAATCCAAGCGGCTTCACACGCCAGGTGGGCGTTCTAGTCCATGCAGAGGCGCTGTCGCAGTCGCTGAGCATCAAGTGGCCGTGGGGGGTATACTGACGACTCGATAGAGATCAGATAGTCACGTGCACGTTGTGCATCCTCACCTTATGGCCATCTCTTCTCGATCGGCTTTGACGGGGCAGGTCTAAGACCCGGCCACCCGCATTATGCCTCGGTTGATTGGGAGGCATCAGAGGAGCAATACTAGGCCAATGACAAAGTAAGCCCCGATAGCCACCGACACAACCCCCAAGGCCCATTTCTCTTGAGTAGTTGTCGGAGGTCTACCAATACGATCCGGGTCATACCGGAACAAGTTGTAGTGCCCGGCGATCACAGGAGGAGTCGCAGCGAAGATAACGAGGGCCAATCCAAAGAGCCATACCGCCCAGCGCAGGGAAACGTCTCCGACGAGTGGCGCGATGAAAACACCTCCGATAAGTATGACCATAGAGACGTAAATCATACGGTCCGCCCATGGAATCCAGGTCCGCGCTCGCCTATTTTCGGCGTAGAGCTCACGATTCATTCGCCAAGCTAAGGCCGCCATCTGAAAGCCGAGCACAACAGCAGCCACAGTCCACAAATGGAATATGGTTACGTCGTCGCCAAGATTGATCACGTCGTCATCTCAGACAGGCGAGCCACCGAGGCGTCACGCTTCACCAAGCGGAGCTCCACCAAATTCAGCGGCTGAATCGTCGGCGCCCAGAGTCCAGCATCACCTCGATAAGTTCGAAGATTCCACGGAAACGCTCGGAGTCTTGAAATCATTCTTCGCCCAAGTAAGGAGTCACATCGTCAATCACCATTGGTCTACACTCGACACCTACTTGAACCTCCAGGTCACACTTTATCGGGTCAGGCAGATTGTCCCCTCTAAGCGCTCCTTGCAAGAGTACGACGCCTGGAACGGTTGAGCCAACAAATAAACAACTGTCTGTCCAGACTTCGTCTTGCGGGCGTACGTCTCCGAAGTCGATAACAACCTCCCAATATTCGTCGAAGTCCACTACAGACAAACTCGGGTTGTCATCGCCACGTAACTCAATTTCCGGTAGTCGTGGGGAAAAGAGGTTGGAATTGGGAGAGGGTACGTCGTTAATCCACTCTCGCAGAACGAGCCCGTCGAACTTGGTCACATGCCCTGTGAAGCGAATCCGCTTACCAACGGTGCCGCTCTTGTTATGAAGCCGGAAGCCCAAAGGGGTCAAGAAGTTCCGTTCCGCCGTGTAAACTATCAATTCCTTGGAGTAGGACCGATTGGCGAAGGGATCAATGCCAAGTCCATAGGAACGCCGTCGTACAAATGTGCCCCTCGGGAGCATCGGATCAAGGACTAACGAGTGCACGGTGTGTGGCGAATGAAGAATCTTGTGCAGATCAACGTCAGCCCACTCTAGAATGAACTGTGGTGTGCCACTGAATGCTCTTTCCGCGCCCATCCTTGCGATCTCGTCCGGGCTGGCAACCCTAGTAGAACTACCATCCCTTATCAATACCTCGTTCTGGTCTATGCCGCCAAACCGCCTCTTGAGGTGTACTGGCCGTTCTTGCAGAGGAATCTGTATCACGCCAATTTCGCCATCACCTGTACGGAACGGGAGGTACGAGAATTCTATAGGTCTCTGGGTCTTCCCATTGACGAATTGATGGAGGTTGGCATCGTCCAGATGGCTTTCTACTCCGATGATTTCGCTGCGTCCCCCTTTGACTTCTCTCACTCCTATCAATATGTACGCGGTCGTTAGTCGCCACGAATTAGCCAGTGCCAAGATGTCTTTCAGCAATTCTGCCTTGGACCCTACATCGGCGCTTTCAAAGAGGTACTGTTCCTCTTTGAAATCCAGAGCGGGTCCTTCCTCCTGGTGGAGCAGATTCTCTAGGAGGCTCAAGTCAAATGTCATCGACACGCTTCTTATAGTAATTCACGCTCAGGTACGCCTGGGGTCGCCTGCGGGGGAGTACCGTCATGTCTTAGGTAACTACCCATCCTCCCGACAGGACCTCCGCTTGCTCCAGTACGGTCTGCGTCGCTTTTTCCTGTTTGTCGGGTGGGTAGCCGTGCTTGCGCAAGATGCGGCGGACCAAACGACGGAGGTTGGCCCGCACGTTTTCCCTCATGGTCCAGTCTATTGTGACGTTGTTGTGGACCGTTTCGACAAGCTGGCGGGCGATGTCCCGGAGCGTCTCGTCGCCCAGCACCTGCACCGCGCTGTCGTTGGTCTCCAGTGCGTCGTAGAAGGCCAGTTCGTCGTCGGACAGTCCCAGTCGTTCGCCGCGTGCGTTGGCTTCCCGCATGTCCCTGGCAAGCTCAATCAGCTCCTCGATGACCTGCGCTGCCTCTATCGCCCGGTTCTGGTAGCGACGCAAGGTCTGCTCCAGCATCTCTGCGAAGGAGCGGGCCTGCACCACGTTCTTCCGCCGCCGGGTGGATACTTCGCCACTGAGCAGCTTCTGAAGCAACTCCACGGCGAGGTTCCGATGAGGCATCCCCTGGACCTCGGCCAGGAACTCATCGGAGAGCACGGAGATGTCCGGTTTGTCCAGACCTGCGGCGGCGAAGATGTCCATCACACCTTCGGATGCCACGGCGCGGGAGATGATCTGACGCACGGCTAGGTCCAACTCCTCCTCCGGGCGCGCCTCTGTAGCCGTTCGCTTCGACAGCGCTGCCCGCACCGCCTGGAAGAATCCCACGTCGTCGCGGATGCGCGTGGTCTCCGGGTTGGGCACGGCCAGCGCGAACGCCTGCGACAGTTCCCTCACGGAGTTCATGCAGCGATCCTTGCCGTCCTCCTGCGCCAGCACGTGCTCTTGCGCGGCTGGCAGCAGGTTCAGGCGCTCCTGTGGTGTGCCCGTCGTCCACTTCGACCAGTCGAGGCCGTGGAACAGGGCGCAGCACACCTCATACTTCTCCAGCATGACGGCCACCGCTTCGTCTTGGTCCAGTGCCGTTCGCCCCTTGCCGCCACTCTCGGTGTAAGTCGCCAGTGCCTTCTTCAGATCCTGCGCTAGCCCCAGATAGTCCACGACGAGGCCGCCTGGCTTGTCCTTGAACACCCGGTTTACACGGGCGATGGCCTGCATCAGGCCGTGACCGCGCATTGGTTTGTCCACGTACATGGTGTGCAGGCTCGGGGCGTCGAAGCCCGTCAGCCACATGTCCCGCACCAGCACGACTTTCAGCGGGTCGTCGGGGTCTCTGAATCGCTGAGCCAGCGCCTCCCGCCGCGCCTTGTTCCTGATGTGCGGCTGCCACTCCAAAGGGTCGGATGCGGAGCCGGTCATCACCACTTTGATCGCACCCTTGCCGTCATCATCATCGTGCCAGTCGGGGCGCAGGCGCGTCAGCTCCCGGTAGAGGTCAATGCAGATGCGCCGGCTCATGCAGACGACCATCGCCTTGCCTTCGAGCGCCTCCAGCCGCTGCTCGAAGTGGGTAACGATGTCCTCGGCGATCTGATTCACCCGCTTCTCCGCGCCGACCACCGCCTCCAGCTGCGCCCACTTGGTCTTGAGCCTCTCCCTGCGCTCCACCTCTTCGCCCTCGGTGGCCTCCTCAAATTCCGGGTCTATCTTCGGCCTCTCGCCCTCGTCCAAGGCGAGCTTGGCCAGGCGGCTCTCGTAGTAGATAGGCACCGTAGCCCCGTCCTCGACGGAGCGTTGGATGTCGTAGATGCTGATGTAGTCGCCGAACACGGCGCGGGTGTTTGCGTCCTGTAGCTCGATGGGCGTTCCCGTGAAGCCGACAAACGAGGCGTTGGGCAACGCGTCCCGCATGTGCCGGGCGAACCCGTCGATGAAGTCGTACTGGCTGCGGTGGGCCTCGTCGGCAATGACGACGATGTTGCGCCTGTCCGATAGTGTGGGATGAGTGTCGCCTTTCTCTTCCGGGAAGAACTTCTGGATGGTGGTGAAGACCACGCCTCCGGCGTTCACCGAGAGCTTGCGGCGCAAGTCGGCGCGACTCTCGGCCTGGGTTGGCGGCTGGCGCAGCAGGTCCTGGCAACGGGAGAAGGTGCCGAAAAGCTGGTCGTCCAGGTCGTTGCGGTCCGTGAGGACCACAACGGTCGGGTTCTCCATCGCCGGTTCACGGATAACGGACCCGGAGTAGAAAGCCATCGTCAGGCTCTTGCCCGACCCTTGGGTGTGCCAGACTACTCCGATGCGGCGGTCGCCGGGTTCTCCTCCAGGCTTGCGTCCCGCTTCGTAGTGTCCCTGTTTCTCGGCTACCCGCGCCTCCGCGCGTTGCAGCATCGCAGCCCGCAGGGTCTCGTCCACAGCCACGCGAACGGCGTGGAACTGGTGATAGCCCGCCATCTTCTTGGCGAGGGCGCCGCTGCCGTCGTCCTCGAATACGATGAAGTCGCGTAGAAGCGCAAGGAAGCGACCTGGTTCGAACACGCCCTCCAGCATTACTTGTAGCTCGGTCATGGTGGGAGCGGCCAGCGTCTCTCCGGTGACGGTTCGCCAGGGCTTGAACCACTCCCTGCCCGCTGTCAACGTACCTATTCGAGCCTCTGTACCGTCCGAGACCACCAACGCCTCGTTCATGGAGAACAAGGTGGGCAGCTCAGCCTTGTAAGTCTGGAGTTGCTGCCACGCCGTCCAGATAGTGGCGTCTTCGTCGGCGGGGTTCTTCAGTTCGATGATGCCCAGGGGCAGGCCGTTGACGAACAGCGCCACGTCCGGCCTGCGGTTGCTTTGGTCTTCGGTGACGGTGAACTGGTTGACGGCCAGCCAGTCGTTGTTGGCGGGGTTGTCGAAGTCGATTACCCGAACCTGGTCTCCGCGCACTTGTCCCTCAGAATCCCGGTACTCGATCTCCACGCCGTTGACCAGCATCCGGTGAAAGGCGCGGTTGCGGGCCTCTAGGGTTGACCCCTCAGGCCGAGTCAGCTTGCGATAGGAATCATCCAGCGCCGACGCAGGCAGCGCAGGGTTGAGTGTGGCTAAGGCATCCCGCAGCCGACGCTCCAGGACCACCTGCCCGTAATCGTCACGCTCAGCGTTGGGCGTGCCTGGCGCGATGTCCGGTCCGTGCGCCACCTGCCAGCCAAGACCCTTCAGCCAGTCAAGGGCGGCCTGTTCGACTTCAGCCTCAGTGATAGTGGTCATTTCGTCCAGTCCACGACGCCAACGATTGCTAGGATAACCATAACCGTCAGCCCCACATGAAGCCCAGCAAAGAGAATAGGTATCCACCGTTCGATCTTCGTCACAGCACGATACGCCGTGCCTTGTCCCTCCTCAGCCAATCGCCACTCATGCCTGTACATCGCCGCTGGCAGATGCTGCTCGAACTCGTGAATCACATCGAACTTGATGCGATTCAGGTCAGCGTGTGACTTTATGATCAGATACCAGAGCAAGGATACGGGAATGCCTATAACGGGAATAAGCAGCGTCCAGTAGCCCTGGCCAAAGTTTGCAGACTGTAGGCCGTACAGCGCAACCAACGCGGCGTTAATAGTCAGCAGGTAGCGGTTTGAGTTGACGCGGCGCGTGCTGACGTTCTCAGCAGACTGCACGTAGAGCTTGTACTGCTCAAGCAGGTCTGACTTGAACGACTCGCCGTAGGACTCTTCGGTCTTAGGAATCAATGATTCGCAGTTCTGGGCATCCATACCTACCTCGGACGAGCGATGAGTTCTTTCAGGGTAGGCCAAGTCCAAGGATGCATCACCTTCTTCTTGGGCGCTGTGTTTGGCCGAGAACATTGCCCTTGCCTGCGGCCCTTCAACAAGAAGTACGGTTTCTTCTCTTCCCGAGTAATAGCAACCTCGCCTGCTACTCCGCTGGCCTTGTGCGTACGGTGGCCGCAGATAACAATGACGAGATCGCACCTGCGTATCCGAGACCGCACCTCATCTCGCCATTTTTCATTGATTCGTCCGTACACAGACTCATCCTTTATGCTGAATGGCGAATCTGACCTCTCAGCTTGGGCGACTAAATCGCCCCTCAGGTCCTTGTCGTTGTCGTAGTCAAAGCTGATGAATACGCTCTTGGTAGCCATAATTGCCTCACATTCAAGTGGAATCCCTAATTCAAGCGCGTCTCCCCTTCAGCCACATCTCTAACTGTCCTAGAATGGTGTTTCCACATAGTCAAAAGGGCAGTTTATCTAAATCCACCACGGTCGCTCGCTCAAGCCACCGGGTGCTTTGGTCAAACTTATCCCGCCTAAGCGCGTATTCATCGCCAGTCAAACGACTCAATTCTCCGGCAGCGATTGGGTGAAACTCAAATGCGCGATAGACTTGGGGATTCCCATTAAATGATTCCATGAACAAATTCGCCTGCGTGGTGGATAGTGTGTCGAATCTAGACAGGAATTGAGCGAGATAGTTTGCTTGAGAGAAACTATCTGCTTGCCTCATAGCTTCGATATAAATATCCTTGCCAAGTTCTCTCAACCTGTCGTCATTTCCTTGATACTTGAAGAGGAATTCTACAATGCCCTTGCCAACTTGTATGCCGTTAACGCCAGACACAGAGATGGCTTGGTATCTGCCTATGAGTCCATATGGGTCCTTTCCAATGCGGATCGGTATAACTGGTATCCCACGCCCAAAGGCTGCCCCGATTTCCTGATCAGTCCACTTGCTGTCACTGAATTTCTCGGTAAGCAATGCAATCAATAGGTCCATACTAAGAAGCGCTCGCTTAATCTCTGTTTCCCATTCCTCCATTGGTTCAATGTCCTCGTGAGCTACGAAAGAAGCTATACCGTAATTGGCGAGTTCATTTTTCATATCAGTCGCCAGTTTCTTGTCCTCAGCTATGTGGCTGATGAACGCCCGAACCGTGCCTTGCCCCCAAAGCCGTTCCAAGTCTGCCATTTCCAAATCAACCATCAAGATTTCCTCATACCAGTGTAGATAACTCTGCTACCCCTACCTCCCGCGACACCAGCCCCGGCAGCAGCGTATCCCGCTGGGCAGCGAGGGCAAGTGATTCTTGGCGGTTGACCTCAATCTGGGCGTATATGGGGCTGATCAATGCGCTGAACTCAGTCCAAACTTCAGCGGGCGGATTGGGTAGAGAATAGGGAAGCAATGCGTCAACCTGGACGCGTTGCCGCCCCGACGTTCCCGTCATGCTCTGGATGGCGTGTTCCCGAAAGCCGGCGTCGCGGGCTAGGAGGTATGTGTATTCGGGCGGAACAGGCGGAACGGCTCGCAACACTATGAACTCTGTCGAACCCCAGCCCACCGTGCCTGTAGCTAGGGATTGGACAAAGGCCGTCTTGCCGTTTTCCAAGCAGGGAGTTATCCGGGCCAGCAGAGTATCGCCGTTGCGGAAGCGTGTACCTGATTTGTACTCTCTCAAAACCGGGGAATCCGGACTGGAGCCAGAGGTAGGCAGGGCAGCCATGTCGAGGTACGGAGCCAAGGTGCCCCGCTTCATTGGTTCTCGGGGATTCAACTGCACCACCTCCCCCAGTGCCTTCACCTCCCACCCCTCCGGGATCTCGCCTAGCTCCGAGTCCACCAGGCGGTTCGGGAACAGGTCGTAGTGCTCGGCGGGGAGGCCGGGGAGCGACTCGCCGCGACGCCAGCGGCCCTCGATCTTGGCGCGGACCGGCTCGAAGTCCACGAACCATGACTTGAACAGCGCCCGGGCCATTGTCTCTAGCGTCTCGTTCATCCGCCGGTTCAGCTCGATCTTGTCGTCCAGCGTGCCGAGGACGTGGGCAATGGCCCGCTGCTCGGCTTCATCCCTCGGGGCTCTGAAGGGTGCTGCAGTCATTGTGGAAGCACTTGCATTTGGCTGAGCGGACTTATCGCCCAGGACACCGCGTATAAAATCCCAAAATTCCCTTGACTTGAGATAGTAGGCAAGGAACCGTGCGTCAAACTCAGGCTTTGCCTGTAAGCGAACCAAATACGATGCAAACACGGATGGTGGGGGATCACTCACATAGGCACTCGTACCCGTTGATGCCCCAGTCCTTGCTATGACGATGTCACCGTCGTGAAGCCGGTATTTCGCTACCGTATCATCATCAGCTTCAACGTGCGGGACCGTATTCCAATCGATCTGTCCAGATACGATGTCAGTAATGCGAAGGAATTTTGGTCCATCCGAACGGCTTGACGCAGACGCAGTCAGTCCGTAGTTGATCGAACCGCACGCCTCTGCCACAGTGCACTGAATCCAGTCGCCCGCCGTAGTCCCATCTCCATCTATAGGCAGAGGTGCTCTCTGCGACTTCACGATCTGCTTGAAGGAGTCGCCGATCCGGTTCAGGTCTACAACGTCAACCGTGTAGGGGAGTGCCGAGTCCTCGAAGGCGTCCTTCAACGCACCGAGCACTTTGTGGCTGAGCTTGCTTTCGCCCTCCAGAGCCAGATCCAAGTCCGAGGAGTCTTTCGTGGTCCAATTAGCGCGGCTCCCGAAGACCCAGACCTTGACACCCGCAGGCAGATGCTCGTGCAGGATGCTCTGCACGATTTCGAGGTGGTCGGGCCTGATGTCCACCGGGCTAGGCAAGGGACTCGTTCCTCTCATGGAGTCGATTCAGGAGATAACGGGCCTCTTGCAGAAAGTCGGGAGCGCTCTCAAACACCTCCTGCGCCTTCTCTTCGTTGTAGGTGTGACTGGTGGTGCCACGGTTCCTGCGGAACTCAAGCCACTCCGGGAGTTCGGACCTGAGAAGGGCTTGCCTGTAGGCTTCGCGGATTACGTCGTTGAAGACGAGCTCGTCGATCTCCGCCGGATTGGCAGAGGCAAGCTCCAAATAGCGCCGCAGCATCCTGAAGGAGAGTTCGTAGGTGAACTCGAACGCCTGGATGACCGCAGCCCTCAGATGCCTCTTGAGGCGAGGGTGGTCCAAGGCCAAGTCGGAGTTGTAGATGTCCAGAGCCTCCTCCAACTGGGCAACGGCGTCTTCCAGTGGTGTTAAGTCCAGCTTCATCGGGTGTCCTCTATCTTCCAAACCACAGGCTCTTGATGTGCGTTTTGTTGGCCGTGTCCATTATGTTGAATCCGATCTAATTGTCGAAAGGCTGGCATAGCTTCCCCGAGATGTCTTCCCTCATGCCGAGGCAGTAGTCCTGTAGGACGTCCGGGGTGATCTCACTAATGCGTAGGCCCCGCTCTCGGCGAATGCGTTTGATAGCATATGGCAGTTCATCCATTAGAGGTGAAACGAGGTCCTCTGCTAGGGCGTACTGCCCTTCATGGCACTCCGCTTCCGGTACTCGACTGTTTTGGAACCACGCGGCAAGTCCCTCTTCCAGCCAGTTGGCGGGGTGTCCGTCAACCTGCTTGTTCCAAGGATCGAGCAAGTGGAGGCACTCATGCGCCAGTTGCCACCGTGCCCTTACCGAGTCAGTGAGTGCATTTGAGGTCAGACGGATAGCGACATGCCGAGACCGCCGCTCGGAATCGTCAGGCGCAATTCCACTATCTGGATACCAGAGACGTGGACATGCGCCTGGCGTCGAGTCGATTTCGATGCCAACCAGAGTGAACGAGTGATCTCTTGGCCCAAAGAGGTGCTCGATATCGGCCAAGAACCGGCTGACACCTATCGGAAGCGTCAGTGCCCAATGGCTACCATCCTCCTGCAATCGGGTAACGAACAAGGATTCAATGGTAGTCACCGATGCCCTCCGAACCCCAAGCGCTCCAGGTTCGCCTCGATCTCCGCGTCCAGCCGTTGCGCCTCGGCCTGCTGCTCCCGCCACTGGGCGGAGAGACGGGCCATCTTCTCCTCAAACGGCTCTCCGTCGTCCTCCTGCGGCGCTGCGCCGACGTACCGGCCTGGGGTGAGGACGTGACCATGTTTCCAGACTTCCTCCAGCGTCGCGCTCTTGCAGAAGCCGGGGACGTCCTCGTATTCGCCAGCGTCCTTGCCGCGCCAGGCGTGGTAGGTGTCGGTGACGTGGGTGATGTCCTCCGTGGACAGGTCGCGCCGCGTGCGGTCGAGCATGTGCCCTAGCTTGCGGGCGTCTATGAAGAGCGTTTCGCCCAGACGGTCTCCTTCCTGCCGCCCCCGACGCAGGAACCAGAGGCAGGCGGGTATCTGGGTGGAGCGGAAGAGCTGGCCCGGCAGGGCGATGATGCAGTCCACGAGGCCAGCCTCGATGATATTCTTGCGTATCTCACCCTCACCGGACTGGTTCGACGACATGGAGCCGTTGGCAAGGACGAAGCCCGCGATGCCTCGTGGGGCCAGGTGATACAGGAAGTGCTGGACCCAGGCGAAGTTGGCGTTGCCCACCGGCGGGACGCCGTGCTCCCACCGCTTATCATCCCTGAGCTGCTCGCCTCCCCAATCGGAGACGTTGAAGGGCGGATTGGCCAGGATGTAGTCGGCCCGCAGGTCCGGGTGACGGTCGTTGCGGAAGCTGTCTCCGTGCTCGATGCGGCCCTCGATGCCCCGGATCGCTAGGTTCATCCTGGCCATGCGCCAAGTGGTGTAGTTGGACTCCTGGCCGTAGATGGAGATGTCGCCCCTGGCTCTGCCCGCGTTGCCGTTGCCGCTGGCGTGGGCGCGGATGAACTCCACCGACTGGACGAACATGCCGGAGGAGCCGCAGCACGGGTCGTACACGCGGCCCTGGTACGGCTCCAGCATCTCCACGAGGAGCCGCACGACCGAGCGCGGGGTGTAGAACTCGCCACCCTTCCTGCCCTCGGCCAGGGCGAACTGCTCTAAGAAATACTCGTAGACATTGCCCAGCACGTCCGTGGCACGGGCTTCGGCGCCGCCGACCTTGATGTTGCTCACCATGTCAACTACCTGCCCCAAACGGGTCTTGTCCAGAGCGGGCCGCGCATAGTCCTTGGGCAGCACGTCCTTGAGCGCCGGGTTGTCACGCTCGATGGCAGCCATGGCGTCGTCGACCAATCGCCCGATGTTGGGCTGGCGAGTCTGGTTCTTGAGATACTGCCAGCGTGCCTCGGGAGGCACCCAGAAGATGTTCTCAGCGACGTACTCGTCCCGGTCTTCGGCGGCGTCTTTGCCGAATTCGGCGAGCACTTCGGCATGGCGTTCCTCAAAGGCGTCGGAGATGTACTTGAGAAAGACTAGGCCGAGGACGACGTGCTTATACTCGGCGGCGTCCATGCTGCCCCGCAATGCGTCGGCCATGCGCCAGTATTCGGCCTCGTGGCCCGTGTTGATGGTGTCGTTCTTTTGCCTTGCTGCCTGAGTAGTAGCCATTGTCCTTACCTCACTCGCTTTCCTTTGGCTCGCCACTCCGCAACTTCCTCCCTAGCATTCTTGCCACCGGGTCCATAGCCGTGACGGTCCAGAAACTCCGGGACTCCGCCGTACTCGACGGAGATCACCGCTGACTCGGCGGTCTTGTCGTGGCCCGGCAGGAAAAACGAGCCAATGGCCGTATCGCTGCCGCACCCGCACCAACATTCGCCCGTCGGCAGCAGGCGATCAGTTGAAGCCATTGTCATCTCCCTCCCAACAAGCTATTCTGGATAGCCTTGGATACTGTCCAAGGATACGGCCCAAGGCTGGCTCAAGTCAATGCCGTTCGCCAGTCAAGCAGGGTCTAACTCAGCACTACGCTCGACTCCTTACTACAAAGTCGACTTGGGCACACTGGCCTGCAAGGCATTACAAACGACGCCTTTTCCCGGCGACAATGGGTAGTTGAGCAAATCCTGAGAGTCCATCAGATGTACAAATGCGAGGTGCCAAGGAGTGAGTTTTCAAACATGGCAATCTCCGACCGACAGCTGCTCGACGCCCTCAGCCGGACGCCCTTCGTCGACTCGACGGAGCTGGCGGGCATTCTCGGCGAGCCGCACGCGACCGTTCACCGAGCCCTGGCCGACCTGCTGGCCGACGGCATCACCGGGCGGGTGAGCCACGGCACCGGGCACCTGCCTTCAAGCCAGAGATACCACCTGACCGCCAACGGCATTCGCGAGACTGCCGGGTTTCTCGGCTTCGAGACCCCCTCGGACTTCGTGCGGGCCTACCCGGTGTCCAGGGAGTGGCTGACGCTGCTCATCCGCAGGATGGACGCGGTGGCCAGCGTCTACCGTCTCGCCGCGTCACTCTCCCCCGGCATCGACGGGCTCCGGTCCCACGTGGAATTCCACCGCAGGGGCCGCTTCGACGCCACCATCGCGCTCCACGACGGCCGCAGCTTTGGCGTGGTGCGCCAGGGCCTCGCCCTGCGTCGCCGGTCGCTCTACGACCGGTTGAGGGCCATAGCGCAGTACAGCCACGGGCGGCGTCCCGGCACCGTCCTGATCCTTGTGCCGAGCGCATGGGAGCTTCGGCGGACGGCGAGGTTCTGCATCAACAACGACCTCCGTGACTGCTACGTTGCCGTGGAGTCCAGGGACGCCCTCGAAAGACGGGACCTGCGCCTCTGGTGCGAACCCACGGGGCTGTTCGGACTCACGTACTACACGCTGGAGACGGTGAGCGCCTACGCCAGCCGCGGCGGAGGGCCTGGAGCCCAGTCGCCGGAGCGGAAGCGTGCGTCCATTCCCGACCCCGAGCGCATGGCGCAGTCTGCGCCGGCCTTCGGCGTCAGCCCGTCGGAGAAGCGGACGCTCGACCTAATCACCGACCACCCGGTGATCCCCCGTGAGCACCTGGCCTGCTGGCTCGGCGTCTCCGAGGGACGGGTCAGCCAGATGATGCACAGCCTCGTGGATACCTGGGGCCTAGTACCGTGTCAGTGTGAAACCGATGGATAGATATGCCGAAGCTTGTTCCGGGCATTGGTGGTAGAGAATCTCCAGTCGATGGTTGCCCCAGCCTGATTTCGTTCGGTCTCCAAGGCTGCGATTTCCCGTTTGAGCGATCCCTCATCTTCAATGCGGCGATTCAAACATTGGTTGCTGAAGACGCTGAACTCAATCTCTGCCATGTTGAGCCAACTCCCATGCTTGGGAGTATAGTGAAACTCCAGCCGTTGGATCACCCGTCTGGCCTCCTTTGGCTCAAAGGTCTCGTACAGGGAGGCGGCTCTATGAGTGTTCAGGTTGTCCAGCACCACCCGGACCTTCTCTACTTCTGGGTAGGCGGCATCCGCCAGCCAGCGCATCTGATGGGCGAAGTCTTCCATGGTGCGACGCCCGGTCACTGCCACATGCCTCCAGCCCGCCAACGGCTCACAAATCATGAACAAGTTCCGGGTCCCGTTGCGCTGGTACTCGTAATCAAACCGCTCCCGCCGTCCCGCCTTGGCCGGGATGGGCTCCCGCTTCTCCGACACCAACTGCTTGGAGGTCTCGTCGAAACAGGCTACGGGCCGCTTGGGGTCATAGGGTTCCGCGTAGAGGTCCAGCACGTCCTCCATGCAGGCTACGAACTCGGCGCTCACCTTGGGGATGCACCACTCCTTCTTCCGCCACGGCTTGAGTTCGTTTTTTTCAACACCTGCCTGACCGTCTCCCGGGAGATGGAGCCGGTCAACTCCAGTTCCACCGCCTGGTCGGCAAGCAATCGCAACGTCCAGCGGACGTGGCCTTCCGGGGGCGCGCTGCAGGCCACGGCCACCAGGTGGGCTTCCTGCTTTCCATCCAGTTTGCGCCGTTGCCCCGGCCGCGGCAGGTCATCAAGGGCGCGCTTCAACCCGCCTTCCACGAAACGCTGCCGCACCCGGCCCACCGTGGCGGGACCCACCATCAGAGCTTCCGCCACCTGCTGGTCGGTAAGGCCTTCATCGGCTTTACACAAAATCAAAGACCGCTTCACTTTACGTCCCGAGGATTTGCCGCGCCGGGTAATACCCAACAGATGTTCCCGCTCTTCTCGGGTCAAGTTCACTCGATATAACTTGGCAGGCATTCCCCCCACCCCCCACAATCAAAGAATGCCTCAATTGAGCTTGTCTCAGAAGTCTCCGCGCTCCTGTCTGCGGCAAAATGGTGCGGCTATAGGCGTAACAATACCTGAAAGTACTGCGATATACGACTGTAAGGGACGCTGTTAAGACCCTATGTCGTTTTGAACGAACGAGGTCAAAGCCTTCGTCACTACTTCTGAGACAAGCTCAATTATATACTTTCTTATATTTATCAAAAATAGCCGGACACGGTACTAGCTACAGCCGAAGGGCGTTTGGGCGTGCTCGAAATTGAGCTCGGCAACGCCGTGCTGGAGTCACCCAGGGAACTCCTGGAAGACGTCGCCGTTCTTCACGGGCGCTACGGTATCGAGGTAGCGAGTATCGACCCGGTGAGCATAATAACCAGCCTACCCAACGCCCGGTCCGAATACTTCCGGGTGATGAGTGACATAGAGAAGGTTCTGAACCTGCGTTGCCGCACAGTGACGGTCGGCGCTCTGCTGGCTGTACTGTGGGAGTTCGAGACAATAGAAGGGTTGACGGGAGACCTGTTCGTCACGTCGCCGGATTACACTGACTTGCTGCCTGCGATGAGGCATCACCTGTCGGACTCAATTCCGGCGTGGGAGCCGTATGCAGGTGCCTACCGCCCCTCTAAATGAGCGCTGCCCTCATTTGCTCGCCGACGTTCGCAAGACGCTGTTGCGCCAGCTCGATATAGACCGGATTGAGTTCAAAACCCAGATACCCCCGTCCCTCCTCTACAGCCGCAACGCACTCGGTGCCGCTGCCGGCAAAGGGGACAAGGACCGTCTCGCCAGAGCCGGAGAAGTGTCTGACGAGCCGGGTAGATATGGATAGCGGCTTCTGAGTGGGGTGGTCAACCTTTTCATCCCGGAATCGTCGGCCTGCCAGGGTTGGAAACGACCATACGTCCCCCGCCAAGCGGCCCTCAGGATGCGGGGACCAGACCTTTCCGTTCTTGGTGACCTTGTACTTCAAGCGATCCTTGCTCTTGTAGGGTTCACGAATCGGATGATAAATGTAGTCGTCTGTCTTCGAGAACCAGAGGAGCGACTCGTAGCAGGCGTTGAGCGAGCGCTCGCCGTAACCTGCGAAGCCATTCTCGTAGTGCCAGATGATTTGGCGACGATACAAAAATCCGAGTTCATACATCATGCATTGAACCCAGCATTGGTGGCGGTGGATACCATAGACGAAAATGTTCCC
This sequence comes from Dehalococcoidia bacterium, assembly GCA_965197665.1. Taxonomy (GTDB): domain Bacteria; phylum Chloroflexota; class Dehalococcoidia; order Lucifugimonadales; family UBA3495; genus CBDANO01. The sequence continues at coordinate 28,944 of CBDANO010000004.1, read as the reverse complement.
CCGATCCGAGAGGACGCGCAGGGCTTCGCTAAGCCACTCTTCCATCCAGTTCTTCCACTCTACCCGTCGTTCGGCCTCCTTCCAAAGCCCGAAGTCCTTATCGAGATTGTAAGGTGGGTCGGCAATGATGAGGTTGAATGCTCCGTCTCCGAGCTTCTTCATTCCTTCGATGCAATCACCTAGTACGATTTGTTGGCTCATACTTCCGCCTTTGGTCTCTGTAGGATCAGGATGTACTGATGGTGGATGTTTGGAACGTAGGAGTAAGGGTAGCCGTAGGGATAGACTTTCTTATGGCGCTGATACAGCACTTTGAGACCGCGCATTTCTAGCCCGATTGTTTCCAGAGCCTGTGCGAGGTCCGAGTGAAACATCACGTAGCGCGACTTGTCGCGGAAGTCGCTGACGACGATGGCCATGAACTTGCCGCGTTTGAGGACACGTCTGCACTCCGAGAAGATACCCGTAAGCTCTTGCAGAAACTCTTCGTAGCTCGATATCTGTCCTAAGTCTCTTGGGTCGTTTCCGTAGTCTGTGGAGAGTCCATTGGCAATTCGCTCTTGGCGGACTTTATGGTCCTCTTTTTTTAGAATCGCCCAGTAGGGGGGACTGGTGACAATGAAATCGACGCACTCGTCTGCGATGACGGGCAGGAGATCTCGGGCGTCGCCCTCCAGGACTTGCTGGTCGTCAGAAGTGGAAAACATATCCCGCACTTCCGTGTGGATGCGCTCCCTGGTCAGCCCGGCAAAGTGCGGGTTGAGTTCAATCCCGATGCCCTTGCGCCCCTCAAGAGCACACGCCTTCAGGGTTGAACCTATCCCAACGAACGGGTCGAGAACGACCTGGCCGCGTTTCGTGAAGAACTTAACGAGGCGACTGATGTCAGTGAAAGAGAACGGTGCGGGATGTTGCCGTTCGATTTTCGCGTCTGGATGTTTGGCCCCTAGTACTCAGTCAACTTGGTTTTGGGATTTGTTTAAGAAAGAGGCCAATTGAGCTATCCTGTCTGGTGAGAAGTGTTGATGGCGGGGGTGGCAGTGATGGTCAGGGACAAATACGCCGTGGGGCTGGCGCCGGAACAACGGGAAGGGCTCCAGCGACTGGTCCGGGTGGGCAAAAACTCAGCCCGAGTGACCGCTAGAGCGCGGATTCTCCTAAAGAGCGACGACGGTTGGGCGGCGCCCCAGGTGGCGGAAGCCTTGGATGTGGCCCTGAGCACCGTATACCGGGTCAAGCAGCGCTTTGCCGAAGAAGGGTTGGAGGGGGTCTTACAGGACCATCCCCAAGCCAACCGGCCCCGGAAGTTGGACGATCGGGGCGAAGCCCACCTGATAGCCTTGGCCTGCAGCCCGCCGCCGGAAGGGCATGACCACTGGACCCTGCGTCTGCTGGCGGGCAAGGTGGTGGAGTTGGGGCTGGCGCTCTCCATGTCCCACGAGGGGGTGCGGCTGCACCTGAAAAAAACGCCCTCAAGCCGTGGCAGAAGAAGGAGTGGTGCATTCCCAAGGTGAGCGCCGACTTCGTGGCCCACATGGAGGATGTCCTGGACCTCTACGCCGAACCCTATGACCCCCAACGTCCGGTGGTCTGCTTTGATGAGACCTCCACCCAGTTGTTGGCGGAGACCCAGCTCGCTCTGCCGCCCCGGCCGGGACTTCCGCTGCGGCAGGACTACGAATACCGGCGGGAGGGTACCCGCAACCTGTTCTTGGCCTGTGAGCCCTTGGCCGGTTGGCGAGAGGTGGCGGTCACGGAGCGGCGCACGATGCAAGACTTCGCCCGCCGGATGCGCTGGCTGGCGGATGAAGCCTACCCGGAAGCCGAGGTGGTAAGGGTTGTCTTGGACAATCTGAACACCCATCGAACGACGTCGCTGTACGAGACTTTCCCGGCGGAGGAAGCCCGGAGGATTGCCCAGGCGGCTGGAGTTTCACTACACCCCCAAGCACGGCAGTTGGCTGAATATGGCGGAAATCGAGTTCAGCATCCTGTCCCGAGCCTGCCTGAAGCAGCGGCTCTCCGGCGAGGAGGCCCTCAGGAGGGAAGTCGATGCTCTGGTCACAGAGCGCAACGCCGCCAAAACCACCATCAACTGGCGGTTCAACACCCGGAACGCACGAACCAAACTTCACCGCCTTTACCCTTCCGATTTTACGGTTGACTGAGTACTAGTCCCCAGAGTGATGAGTACCCAACACCCGGATAACGCTACGCCGGCCCCTTTTGCCGACGATGCAGGAGTCCTGAGGGGTGACGGCGAAGTAGACGAGGCTGTCCATGTGTTCGCCTTAGGCTGTGATGAGCAAATGTGGGACTCCGAAGGAAAGGAAGCCGACAACCAAGTCGTGCGGAAGCTTCTTACAGGTTACCCCCACCTCTTCCAAAAGGAGTTCCAACTTGGGCGTAACGTAGCATTGACGCTGCGTGTGCCTAATCCACGCGTCGAGCGTGACATGCGCAAGTCCATGGTCGAGGCGCTCCAGAGCATACCCTCGGCCTGGGATATGGCGCTAAGCTTCTACGGTGAGGAAAACATCTCTCCCATTCAGGAGGTAATTCTTCCCCTCACAACCTCGGCTGAAGAACTTTCCCTGATCGAGGCCTATTACCGAAAGGTGGTCGTCGGCCAGGAAGACCACACGCTGCTCGACGGCAAATCTGTCAAGGACTGGGTGGGGGAGTTCTTCCCAAAGCGTGTCCGAGTGATTCCTCTCATTGAGGACATGGAGCACCTGCTCTATTGCGACCAGATTGTCGAGAAGTATGTACAGAACAGGGACCTGCCATTCCAGCGAGTGTTTCTTGCCAGGAGTGATACGGCTCTCAACTACGGTATAGTGGCCGCTGAACTAATCCTGAAAGTGGCTCTGCTCCGTCTCCATGATCTCGAAGGAAGATTGGGGCTGTCCTTGTTTCCCATCATCGGAGCCGGTTCCGTACCCTTTCGGGGCCACCTGAACCCCGTCAATGTCGAACGTGTCCTGAGCGAGTATCCCAGTGCCCAGACCTTCACGGTTCAATCCGCATTCAAGTACGATTACGATAAGAAAACTGTCCGCGAAGGCATCGCGAAGATACGGGCTCACCAGCGCGGCGATCCCATACCCATTGACCAAGAGAGCGCCCGCGCGATAATAGACAGGACCACTGCCGAATACCAAGCGCACGTACAGCAGTTGACCAGTGTCATCAGAACTGTGTCGGCCCACGTGCCCAAGCGACGTGAGCGTAAGCTCCATGTCGGCCTTTTTGGCTATGGCCGCACTCTGGGTGGCGTCGGTGGGGTGACGCTCCCTCGCGCTATAGGCTTCGCCGCTTCGCTTTACTCTGTTGGCGTTCCGCCGGAACTCTTAGGGCTAGCCTCCCTCACCAAAACTGACCTTGCTTTAGTTCGGGAGGTCTACCCCAGCCTAGACGATGACCTCCGCGCAAGCCTGCGCTTCGCCAATGAACGTCACGTGAAGGAACTGCTGGGCGAACCGTACTTGCGCTTATTGGCACAGTTCACCGACGAGCTTGACCGAGTACACGAAGGGCTGACCAGCGCAATATGGGCCAGCATCAACCATGACAACACAACCGTGAACGTTCCGCACTACGTTGAAGAGGCTGCCCATCTCCGTCGCTTCCTCGGATAGTACAATTGCCAACGTTTTGGCCTAAATCGCCCCTATCGGTTGCAGATTGGGCGACCAACAGTCCGTCCGCCAACTTAGCTTGGAGGTAGCCTGTTCAACATGCTAAGCTCCTACTGATACGTCCAGGCGTCGAAAAGGTCGTTCGCCCGAACGCCGTTTGCGTCAGCTAGCTGCGCGTCCGAGCCAAAGCCAATCCAGGCGATCTGGCTCTCTCCAACAATCAACACGGGCTTGCCCTCTGGGGCAGCGCTGAAGATGAGCGTATCCGTGCCGCTTCCACTCAGCAGTGGCAGTTCCCACCCTCCGGTGGATGGCTCCAAGACGTACAACACAATCTCGCCCTGAACAAACACGGGCCTGCTGAAGGTGACCTCCACGTTGCCATCACCGTTGCGGGCGAGACCCAAGACCATGGCCGGCCCTTGGACGCCGCTGGAGAGCGCCTCCGGCGGAAGCTCTATGTAGTTCTCAGGCGGTTCTATCGAAAGCGGCTCCCCGAAACCGTGGTAGCGGATGGTGACGACATCGCCTGCCTCACCGCCTAGGCCCACCACGGAGACCCGGACCTCCCTGGTCAGAAAGTCATCGGCGCCCACGACACGGGTGAGGTTGCCGGCTGACAGAAGGTCCATGCCGCCGCTCTGTTCGACGGGAGGTTCAGTGACGAGCACGTAGCCCTTGGTCCCGTCGTCCAAGGTCACCGTCTCCCCCAGCGTGGTTGGGACGTCGTTCGGCAGGTACAGCAGCCCGACCATCTGCGTAACGCTCAACAGCGCATCATCGGGAGGAGCGTCCCTGACCCACTGCATGGATGCCGGGTCTTGGAAGTAGCTGTCCGCTCCGATGGTCACGCCATTGGTGTCGATTGTCTGCCCCGCGGGCCCCAGGGATACGGTGTACTGGAGCTTGTCCGGCAGAAGAACCCCGCCGCTCAGCCGTATGAGGCCCTCCCCATCTCCCTCCGGCGCGCCTTCCACAGAAAAGACGGCCAGCAAATCGAACGCTGCGTCAAAGGAGAAGCTCTGATACTGCTGCATGGCCTGGGTGTTGCACGCAATGACCGTTTTAGCGCCGTCCAACGTGCCGCCTGCCGTACAACCGTCGGCAAGGATGATGCCGCCGGAATCGGTGACGCCGGGATCGATGCTGGTTGTGGGGTCCGTTGAAGTCACCGCCGTGCCGGATGGAGCGGTGGATGGCGCTGGTTCGACTGCCGGAGCGGGCTCCGTGACGACGGACGTCTGCTCCGTCGTTTCGGAGTCGTCCCCGCAGGCGGCGAAGGCCGCGAACGCCAGAACGATGACCATTGCCAGGAAGAATCGCTCTTTCACGTCAGCTCTTTTCGATGAGGATTTCCATCTGTTCCAATAGGGCTGGGCCCGGAAGGGCGCTCGTGTTAGGGGTTAGGGGGCACTCCGGGCCGGGCACCCTGTGGCCCTGCGACCCGGACTTTAGATTCGTCGTCTGAAGGGGCCAGCAGGATGACTGGATAGGCCTGGCGGCCTTACATCGCTTGCTGCGCCGTCAGCCCACATTAGATGGTAGAACGACGTTTCCCATACCGTCGCTGAAGAACCTGCCCGAGACGTCCAACTGGGGCCTTGACCGAATGTGGCTTCAAAGCGTGCGGGTGTTTGACTGGCAGCAGGTGATGTCATAGCCATCCGCCACCTATGGGCTTGATAGGATGCGCCGTGTGATCGGGATTGAGCCGCCAAGCATCAGAACAATCCACTGAGCGCCTCTTGAGGATCGACCGCGCGAATTGGAGAGCGTTCGTAGTCCTTGACGTTCCTGGTGACTATGTGCCGGGCCCCGCATGCACGGGCGGCTGCAACTTGCATGGCGTCTTCGAAGTCCGCCATCGGCAACTCGGCGGCATAGCGGATGCCCTCCGTGTCGGTCGTAGCCACCGCCACAAAGCTACTTAACTCGACGATGAAGTCGCGAGCGCTCACACCTCCAAGGGCTGGAGCTACCACGTAGTAGAGGTTGGAGACGGAGTGCCATGCAATGTATGCGGCCTCAGCGCCATGCTCGATCCGGTCCAATAGTTCCGAAGCCGAGTCGGAGTACGGACGCCTGTCAAGGGCGACGTCTATGAGCACGTCGGTGTCCAGAAGTATCACTGGAGGTACTTCTTGGCCAGTGCGTCGTAACGCGGGTCGTCTTCATGCTCCGCACCACGAAACTTGCCTCTCCAACGTGAGGCGAAAGATGGCGTGTTCTCCCCCGCCATTTCCTTGAGAGACTGCTCGACCAGCGACGAAAGCGACACGCCGCGGGAGCGGGCATACCGCTTGGCCACCGGGAGTAGTTCGGCATCCACGGTGATGGTAAGTTTTTGTTTCATCGTAGCTTGGCACTCCCTATCTGGTATACCGATATTATAGCTAAGTATACGTGTATAATTAGCGGTCTTCAAGGGGCCCCAAAGCAATTGGGGTGCCTGACGGGAAGGTAGGCAGATGCACGAAAGGCGCCGCTTTCTACACCACCACTCGAAACCGCAACACTAAGACTCTCGATTTGTCCAGTTTGGTGGGGCCTCAGCGAGCGCGGTATCCGTAGGCTTATCGGCGGCGATCGGGCGTCCGATGCAGCTTGATGGGGAGTGCTATGGCGCCTATGATAAGGATGGAGGAGCCTCCAATCCGGTGGATCGGAGGCTTGTGGGGCCTATCTGGGGCGGGCTGACCGACTCCCTATATTGGGACCTCCCACCGAAAAGTTCGCATTCGGTACACTCTGGCCCACCAAACTGGACAAAATCAAGAACCTTCATACGACGCGTTAAGCAAGCCTGTTTTTCTATCTAACTGACTTGTTTGTATTGACGAGTGGTTATAGAACCCTAGCAGTAGGTGAACGCTATTGAACCTCGGTTCCATCCAAATCCACTGCCCAAGAGTACCGTAGCGTTTCGTCGCTATTGCCTAACCGACAGGGAGATATCAGTTATCCAATCGACACCAAAAAACTCAGGTACACATGGGTGGTGGGACTTGAAGCCTGCTGACTACGAGGACAGTTCATGAGGCCTCTGTAGTTCGATCCTGCATGAGCAGAACAGAGTTACAGGCAATGGAACGGACGAAGGTGGGCTTACATGCTCCCTTGTGAAGGCCTTTCCGTGGGCCAATGCATTACAGCCGGGCTTGCAGCATGGTGTTTCGCCCCCCGGGGCTGTCATTCTTTGTCGCGATGGCTAGGGCCCGTCGGCTTCCCACCAGGACTACCAGCTTCCTCCCCCGGGTAATCGCTGTGTAGAGCAGGTTCCGCTGGAGCATCGGGTAATGTTGCATCAAGACTGGGACCACCACTGCGGGAAACTCATTTCCCTGTGCCCGGTGGACGGTCATCGAGTAGGAGGGTTGCAGCTCATCGAGCTCGGAGAAATCGTAGTCCAATCGGGTACCGTCGAAGACCGTCCTGACCCGCTCTGCCTCGACATCGACCTCCTCGATCCTGCCTTGGTCTCCGTTGAACACCCCCTTGCCGTAGTTGTTGGTCGTCTGCAGCACCGGGTCGCCCGTCCGAAAGGTGCGTCCGAACCGCGTGACCTCGACACCGTGGGGGTTCAAAGCTTCCCTGAGCCGGTCATTGAGCTGGTGGGCCCCCACAGCCCCCCGGTTCATTGGGCACAGCACCTGGACATCCCTCATGGGGTCCAACCCGAAGCGGGCGGGGATCCGTTCCCCGCAGAGCTTGACGATGGTGTCGGCGGCAGCCTCGGGTTCATCGACATCCACGATGTAGAAGTCCGCTGGCGAGCGGGCTGCTGTCGGAGAGGGGAGCAGACCCCGGTTGATGCGGTGGGCGGCATCGGAGATGCCGCTACGGTCCCCCTGCCGGAAGATCCGCTCAAGGCGAACGGAGGGCACCGCCCCGGATTTGAGGACGTCCCCCAGGACCTTCCCCGGCCCGACGGACGGCAGCTGGTCAGCATCTCCCACGAAGAGCACAGAAGCATGGCGGGGCACAGCCTGCAAGAGGCGGTAGCACAGCACTATGTCGAGCATCGACGTTTCGTCGACCACCACAGCATCGGCGTCAAGGGGGTGCTCTGCGTTCCGGCCAAAAGAGCCTTCTCCCGGCTTGAACTCCAGCAGCCGGTGCAGGGTCTGAGCTTCGTGTCCCGCGGCTTCACTGAGCCGTTTGGCTGCCCGCCCGGTGGGCGCCGCCAGCACAACCCGTTGACCGAGGGCTGTCAGGACCAGCAGCACAGCACGCAGGATGGTCGTCTTGCCGGTCCCCGGTCCGCCCGTCACCACGAAGACCTTCCGGGTCACCGCACCGTGGACAGCCTGCTTCTGGTCATCGGTTAGCGCGACCCCTATCCAGCGGCTAGCCCAGGCGACCGCCGCCGGCGGGTCGAAGGCACGCCGGCCCATTGGGTTGGCCAGCAGGACCTTGATGGCGTCGGCGGCGCCCCCGCTCGGCGACATAGAGGCCGCGGAGGAAGAACTGCCTCGCCCTCCCGCATGATCCGACCGGCTTCCTCCAACCGGTCTACCGCTTCTAGAAGCAGTTCCTGGGGCAGGTCGAATTGCTGCCGGCATGAATCTGTCAACCCGTCTATCCAGGCAAAAACATGGCCCTCGTCGGCCTCCTCGTGAAGCAGGTGCTCGAGGGCTGCTTGGGCACGGTAGGGTGAATGCTCGTCGATCCCCATCTCCCGGGCGATCTTGTCCGCGGTGATGAACCCGATCCCCCGGACATCCTGCGCCAGACGGTAAGGGTTCTCTTGGACTATCCCCACCGCATCCTGGCCGTACGTCCTGTAGATGCGGGTGGCATAGGCGGCACTGACCCCGTGGCCCTGGAGGAACAGCATGACGTTGCGTATCTCTCGCTGCTCCGCCCACGCCTGCTGGATGCTCGATACACGGCGGGGCCCTACGCCGGATGCTTCGGTAAGGCGCTCGGGCTGCTCTTCGATGATCCTCAGGGTTTCTTCGCCAAAGCAGTCCACCAGCCGCCCGGCCAGCACCGGACCGATCCCTTTGACAAGACGCGATGCCAGGTACCGGCGTATGGCATTGGCGTTTGCAGGAAGCAGGGAGTGATAGCTGCTGACCTGAAACTGGTAGCCGTGTCGGGAATGATTAACCCACCTGCCCCGGAGAAGCAACCTTTCACCAGGCTGAATTCCTGGCATCGGTCCGACCACCGGCACAAGGTCGTCCTGACCGGGAACCCGCAGGCGGCAGATGGTGAACCCCGACTCTTCGGAGCTGTAGACGAGCCTCTCTACTTCGCCCTCTAGCTGTTCCTGGCCGGCCATCCTAGGGCCTGATTATATACTCCCACTCGCCTTGACACGACACCATCATAGATTGTCACCAGGAAGAGAATGGGTACACTCCAGGCCCAAGCCGCGCCCGCCGGGGTCTGGGAAGCGGGCCTCAGGAGCCAGCATGACATGGTATAGGAGGAGGGGGCCAGGGGAAAGAAAGACCCACCGCGTCGCCCTCCTCGGCAGCGAGGCTTCGTAATACAGTCTCCTTAGGCCCATCGAACCACGGAACGCCATCAGCGCCTTGCCCACCGGGTGGAGGCGTTGTGCCCTGTACTTGAACGACGAACGTGATTGGCGGAGAATTGGTTCTAGGAGCCGGGACATGATAACCCTTCACGCAGGAGAGTCTCACGGAGCCCTGGTTCTCTGGGGAGAAGAATCAAGGGACGACGGTGTTCGCCTTACTTTGCGGCGTCGGCGAAGGACGAAGGCCCTCTATGCAAGTCCGTATCCGTTTGGCGCCAGCGCCGATACCCTAGCCGAGGCGCTAAGGGACACGGCGCTTGGTCTCAAACCGGCGGCAAGGCGAGCTTGCCATGTGACGGCCTGGCTGCCAACCAGGGGTGACAGCCCCGTCCCTTCCAGCGCTCTCATCGCCGAACCGCCCGGATCGCGTGCTAAGGCGAAACTGGCGCCATGGGCCGTCGCAGCCTATCGACTTTCGACGGCGGAGGCGGTGGAGCTTCTGTGTGCGTCCGTAGGCAGGCGGACGCTCGCGGCGGGAGTGATCGTCGGTGTAGACCTGGTGTACTGGGCGCAGGTGCTCCGCTTTGCCGGATCGATGGTGGCGCGGCAGAAGTTTCTCCCGGGCTTTACGACCGACGCGGACGATTCCCGGGCGACATGGGATCCTGTCTTTATGGGGACGGACGCGGAAAGCCTTACTGGACTCGCCAGGCGCATGCCTGCGGCCGCGCGGGCGCTCTCAGATCCCGGCGTAACTGCACCCCCTCATCGGCCCTCCACGGCAGTGCTCAGGCAGTTTGTGGCCACACTGGTAGACCACTTGGTACGCACCGCAACCTCTGACGCATCTCCGCCGGCAGCCCGCCGTCGCAAGAACAAGCTTCCCTTTGACAGCGTGCACGACTCCTGGCTTCACGCCTTGAGGTCGATAGACGGGGTCGTCGAGGGAGATGCGGCAGATCTCGCGCAGCTTGCCGCTGAGGTCCGGGAATGGCGACGGTCGATTGCGGTTTCAGAGGGTTCCCCGTTTCGCCTTTGCTTCCGCCTGGAAGAACCGGAAGATACCGCAAGAACCGAGAAGGAAGGTGAGAAAGCCTCCGGTGACGCATGGTACGTTCGTTATCTGCTCCAACCCCACGACGATCCGAGCCTTCTCATCCCGGTTGACGAGGCGTGGAAAACTGGAGGCCGCAAAATCTCCGCGCTAAAGCGAAATGGCTCGAATGTGCGGGAGTTCTTGCTCTCCTCGCTGGGGCAGGCTTCCGGCATCTGCCCTCGCATCACGGCCAGTCTCGAGAACGCAAAGCCCGCCGGGTACCCACTTGACGCCGCCAAGGCTCATGAGTTCCTGACCGAAGAGTCCATTGCTCTTGAGCAGGCGGGCTATGGCGTCATGCTTCCGGCTTGGTGGACCCGCAAAGGTACCAAGGTCCGGCTTGCCGTCCAGGCCAACGTCAAGAGCCCGAAGATGCAGGGGGGGAGCGGTCTGTCGCTGGAGACAATCGTACAGTTCGATTGGGAAGTGGCCCTCGGAGACCGGAAGCTCACCCTCCGCGAGCTGGAGGCGCTTGCGCGGATGAAGGCGCCGCTGGTCAAGGTCCGCGGTCATTGGGTTGAGATGAACGCCGCGGAGATTCAGGCGGCGATCGATTTCTGGAAGAAGAAGGGCGCTGAGAAGGCGACCTTCCGAGACATCATTCAGATGGCACTCGGCGCCAAGGACGCACCGCAGGGATTCGACTTCAACGGCGTCAAGGCCACCGGCTGGATCGGAAAGCTGCTAAAGCAGCTGGATGGACAGGCGGCGTACAAGGAGCTTGCGCCCCCGAAAGCCTTCTCGGGCACGCTTCGGCCGTACCAGGTCCGCGGCTATTCGTGGCTTTCGTTCCTGCGGCAATGGGGCCTGGGGGCATGCTTGGCCGATGACATGGGCCTGGGTAAGACGATTCAGACCCTGGCGCTAATCCAGCGCGATTGGCAGACCAATGGCAAGCGGCCGGTCCTTTTCGTCTGTCCAACCTCTGTGGTGAACAACTGGCAGAAGGAGGCGGCCCGCTTCACTCCTGGACTTCCCGTGCTGGTGCATCACGGCGCCGGCAGGAAACGAGGTGCGGCTTTCGAGAAGGAGGCAGGAAGGCACGCCATCGTCGTCTCCAGCTACGGACTGTTGCAGCGGGACGTCAAGTTCTTCAGGGAGGTGGCGTGGAGCGGCGTCGTGCTCGACGAGGCCCAAAACATCAAGAACCCAGAGACCAGGCAGGCGCGGGCCGTACGGTTGCTGGAAGCCGACTACCGCATCGCCCTGACCGGAACGCCGGTCGAGAACAATGTGGGCGACCTGTGGTCGATCATGGAGTTCTTGAACCCTGGTTTCCTGGGGTCCCAGAGTGAGTTCAAGCGCAACTTCTTCGTGCCTATTCAGGCAGAGCGGGACCCGAGCGCGGCGGAGCGCCTCAAGCGCGTTACCGGCCCTTTTATCCTACGGAGGCTCAAGACGGACAGGTCCGTCATCTCCGATCTGCCGGAGAAGCTGGAGATGAAAGTCTTCTGTTCACTGACGAAGGAGCAGGCCTCTCTGTACGCCGCCGTCCTCAAGGAGACGGAAGAGACGCTGGAGTCGGCGGAGGGTATCCAGCGGAGAGGGCTGGTCCTGGGCACGCTCTCCAAGCTCAAGCAGGTCTGCAACCACCCGGCGCAGTTTCTGGGCGACAACTCAGGCATTGCCGCCCGGTCCGGCAAGCTGTCGAGGTTGATGGAGATGCTGGAGGAGGTTGTCGAGGTCGGCGACCGGGCGTTGGTCTTCAGCCAGTTTGCGGAGATGGGCCACATTCTTCGACGCCACGTGCAGGAGATGTTTGGCCGGGAGGCGCTGTTCCTTCACGGCGGCGTGCCGAAGCGCCAGCGCGACCGGATGGTGGAGCGCTTCCAGGATGAGGGCGACGGGCCGCAGGTCTTCATTCTGTCTCTCAAGGCCGGCGGTACAGGATTGAACCTCACCTCGGCCAACCACGTCTTCCACTTCGACCGGTGGTGGAACCCCGCCGTCGAGAACCAGGCAACCGACCGGGTCTTCCGCATCGGCCAAGCGCGAAACGTGCAGGTCCACAAGTTCATCTGCCCGGGAACGCTGGAAGAGAAGATCGACGAGATGATCGAGCGCAAGAAGGAGGTCGCCGAGAAAGTCGTCGGCGCCGGGGAGGGCTGGCTGACGGAACTCTCCAACGACGACCTGAGGGAAGTCTTGGCTCTGAGCAAGGAAGCCGTAGGAGCATAGGATGGCATATCGTAAACATGAATACTTCGAGCCTTCCCGGCCTCGCGAGGCGAAAGGCGGCATCAAGGCGCAGTCCGGACGGGGTGGGTTCGGCCGGAGCTGGTGGGCAAGGCGCTGGATTGAGGTTCTGGAAGGCTTCGACCTCGGAGCGAGGCTCGGACGCGGCAGGTCCTATGCTCGCCGGGGCCAGGTGCTGTCGATAGATGTCGAAAGGGGCGCCGTAAGAGCCAGAGTGCAGGGCTCCCGCGCCAGGCCTTACCGGGTCGAGATCAGGGTCAAGACCCTTGGCAGATCGGACTGGAAAAAACTGACCACGGCGCTTTTCGGGCGGCCTGCCTTCGCCGCAAAACTGCTGGCGGGCCAGATGCCCGAGAATATCGAGGATGTCTTCAGGGACGCAGGACTTTCGCTCTTCCCTGACAAGGGTGCTGACCTTGAGACCGACTGCTCATGCCCCGACTGGTCGAATCCTTGCAAGCACGTCGCGGCGGTCTACCTCCTCTTGGGCGAGGAGTTCGATCGCGACCCGTTCCTTATTTTCAAACTGAGGGGAGTAGAGCGAGGGGAGCTTGTCGGCCTGGGTGGACGCCAGACAGCGGAGAGGAGTTATGTAGCGACTGTCGGGTCTTTCTCCGAGCAGACGCCAGGTCGTTTGCCGCCGGAGCCGCTTCCCGCGGAGCCCGACGAGTTCTGGGGACAAGTGAACGCGGATGAGGAAGACCCCCACGGGGTAGCGCGCATCCCGGCGATCTCTGCGGCGCTGCCCAAACGGCTGGGTAGTTTCCCCTTCTGGCGGGGGAAGGAGAGCTTCATCCCTGCGCTGGAAGAGGTCTATCGCAAGGCGTCACCGGCTGGGTTGGATGTGTTCCTCGGTGAACGGCGGGTCTCAGAGAGATCGAGAGTCGCTGGTCCCGAGGGATGATCGCTGGCGGAGCCGCCACGGTCCTGAGCTACACTGCCTCGCCCGGGCGCCTAACCCGAACGCTTACTCATGGGGCCATCTGAGAAGGATCGAACCGGTGATTAAGGCCTACGTGGCACAACCCATATGTCGATCCGCCTGACCTTACCTGGTTGTATCCAAATCGACCGCCCACGAGTACCGCAATTTTCCGTTGTTATTGTGTCGCACCCACCAGGGCATCCTGGAGAATGGTGGCGCGGTCGGCCTGTGGATTATCCCGCAGGTAGTCGTCCAGGGCCTGCCGGTTGGCCGCGTCTGCATCGTTCTGCGCTAAGGATTGCTGGTACACCAACTGCCAGTGCCGCTCCCACCGGTCGGGGTCCTCTCGGTAAGAGGGCGTTTGGAAGAAGTAAGTTGGCACATAGGACACCGGTTCCGGTTCCGGTTCCGTGTCAGCTGGTACCTCTGGCGTAACCGTTGCGGAAGGACCAGATCCTGAACCGTAACTCGACCCGGACCCAGATCCCGATCCAGAGCCGGGGCCCGATCCGGAGTTGGAGTCCGGCGGCGTAACCGTTCCCGCCGGGGTTGGGTCTGGTGCTGGCGGCTCCGGACTGGGCGGGGTCCACGGAATTCCCATAGTCGGCCCCTCAGGTACTGTCACCGGAGTTGGGTCCGGCGCTGGCGGCTCCGGTTCCGACCTGGGTCGGTTCTGCAACCAGTTCCGTATAGTCATGATTACCCCCTGATGCTCCGAAATCCATATCGGAATAGGTCTCCGGCAGTCCGAAACCTACCAGACTCTATGTAGAATACTCTACTAACGTGTAGTATTAGGATGTGGCGCGAGGCCCGGAAACACTATTGTCCGCATTGCCTCACTAAAAACGTTACTTTTAGGAAGTGATTGCCTCAAATAGAATGCTACCGAAAAATCGGGAGGCGGTCACTTGACGGGAGGCATCAGCAGGATGGCGAAGCAAGAACTTCTGGCTGCGATTCGAGACCGTTACCGGACATCGTCCCGAAAGGACAAGAGCCTTATTCTCGACGAGTTCATCGCAGTCACCGGTCACCACCGGAAACACGGCATCAGGCTGCTGGGACAGGCCGGGGACGCGAAGGACAAGGCGCCTGTGGTCAAGGGTCGGCGCATCTACGACGAGGCGGTCCGAGAGGCGGTGATCATGATCTGGGAAGCTTCGGACCGCATCTGCGGGAAGAGGTTGAAGGCGGCGTTGCCCCATCTGGTGAAGTCTATGGAGCGACACGGACATCTGGGTCTGGACCTCGAAGTGCGAGACCGGTTGCTGTCTGCCAGCGCGGCCACCCTGGACCGGCTGCTCAAGCCCATCAGGGCCACCGTAGTCAGCCGGCGGAAACGGCGACGGAATCTGACCCGTGGCCGCCACATCTCGGTGCGGACCTTTGCCGACTGGGACCGCCCTCCGCCGGGCTTCCTGGAAATCGACTTAGTGGCACACTGTGGGGACAACATGGGAGGTTCATTCATTTACAGCCTGGTGGCCACCGACGTCTGCACCGGCTGGACCGAGGCGGTGCCGATGCTGGCTCGGGAGCAGTCCCTGGTGGTGGCTGGGCTGGAGGTGATCGCCAAACATCTGCCCTTTGCTATCCTGGGCATCGACTCCGACGGCTCCGTTTGCTTTTAGGGTATGGCCTACGGTACCGGATGAACCCCATCCTCTATAAGCAAACGGAACCGCTCGGCGGCTCAGGATTAAGGGCCAACAGCACAGAGGTGGTCGCCAGAAGCAGACGTGTTATCTTATACGGGAACGACGAGGCCCTCACTTAATTTCACTTCTATTCTGTCCAACTAACCGGGTCCACCTCACTTCCTGGAGGAAGACCTCCTACGGATGAACAGATTGCAGCACATGCACTGCACCTTTTGAGCAACCTCCACGAAGCCGGCATCGACCAATCCGATGTCCTTTCCACCATGACGGAGGATGCGATGTTGAGCGAAGTCTTTATGATCGATGATTCTCCTAATGTTTTGGTGAGAGTCGGAGTATTTCCGGAAGTGTCAGAAAAGGTAGGCCATGGATGGTGCCGCTATGCGTGCGCGCCTGCGACAGTGCAGTTCCGGCTTGATGGGAGTCAAGTAATTACAACTGATATCAAGCTGAGACGCAGCGAGTTTGAAGGCATTTCCCTAGCGTACCTGGGCCTGATGATACTGCAGACGAAGGCGAGGTCCCCTTTAATTCATGCCGCTCTGGCGGAGTAGCAAACGAGTATGGTGTCTTGGTGCATGAGGCTGGCCACGCATTGGGGATCAGAGAAGCAAAGGGGATCAGAGAAGCAAATGATGGAATAGAGCAAATAATACATCACCCTACTATAAAAGACGCCGTCATGGGCGCCATCGATGACCCAGGTTACGCTTGTTCGCCGCACCCTTTTGACATATATGGCCATCTACGCGCTGTATCAGACGGTGGATTGAGCAATGGCCTTTAATGTGAGGCGATTCAATCTGCTGAGCCTTGGAATGCTTGCGCTGTTGTTGGCTTTGGGAGTTTCCGGCTGCCAGGATGATCCCGTTAGTAGTCCGGGATTCCAAAAAAGCCCGAAGCCCACTGTCAATGGCCGATCCGCCGGTTCAGGGATGGACAACATGCTCCAGACGCCAACTCCATCACCACGGGTCATGACGACGCCAACTTCGTCACCGCGGGTCATAACGATACCTGAGGCCTTCGACCCATGCGGTCCTTCGTTAAAGCGCTACTCTGGAGAATTACACGAGCATTTCCTCCATTGGACCAGAGACGGCGCTCATCTGGTGTTCGACCTCGACGACACCATCTGGACCTTGGACATCGAAGGCGCCCGGTTGCAAGAGGTCGCTGATGTAGATTCCGACTATCGGTCGCACGTTAGAGGCGAGGGATATTATAGGTTCCTGTACGGGTTCCACGCCGACGTATCACCGGACGGTTCCCGTATCGTCTATGCCAGTTGCGAGTACATGCTCGATAAGCCGTTTACCGACACTATGGAAGCGAGCACCATTTATAGTGAGGGTTACGAGCTCGCGGCGGTCAATGTCGACGGCACAGCGCAGAGGAGACTGACAAAGACCGAGCATTTCGACAACTATCCGGCGTGGTCACCCGATGGGACACAAATTGCCTTTGTCGCCTACTCAGGTAGGGGTCTAGATTCCTCTCACTATCCGACACACCACGAACATCAGGACGCTATGAAAATAGCCATAATGTCTTCAGATGCGCAGTCTGTAGAGGAGGAAGAAATAAGATGGCTCTGGTCTACGAAGAGGGTCGCTCTATATCCTCCGGTGTGGTCGCTTGACAGTCAACGCTTGGCGTTTATCACCAACGAAGGAGAGAATCGTCCACATAAGCGTATCCTCTACACCATTGGGTCAGACGGGTCAGAAATGAACAGGATAGGAGAGACGACGGCTCTGCCTACGTGGTCCCCCGATAGCGAGGAGTTGGCCTTCGCTGCGGTCGATGATGAAGAGGCAATGATTTACATAGTTGAGCCCGACGGCGCCGGCCTGCGCCGAGTCTGGAGCAGCGGGCCTGACGGGACCAATCCACCGATCTCCCAGGTGTCGTGGTCGCCCGACGGGTCAGAACTTCTCTTTATTTCCGACCAGACATACGTCGTAGGTTCGGACGGCGGTGACCTGCGCCGTTTGGTGGAGGGCGTTCCCACAACGTCTGCCTGGGTCGGCCAGGCCTCTTGGTCGCCGGACGGGTCCAGGATTGCCATCCACAATCTGGGCGGCTGGCTCATCACAGTATGCCGAGATGCAACAGACCTGCGTGTCCTAATAGAAGTGGATGCCAATGGCCGCCTCCGTGCGTTGAGTCCGCCTCCACCTGATGCACCCGCCGACCCTGCGGCGTGTTCAACTGGTCTTCCGAAAGAGGCGGTGGGTCCTTGAGTGTCGGCGCAATTGTAAAAGGCGGAGGTAAAGTGGACCACGTGGGCGGAATGGCCGCTGACTTATGGCGGTTGAAAAGTGTACCGTCCGCCGCCATTCATAGGCTTGAAGTCGAGTCTATGGACGGTGGGATGGATGTTTCGAGTGGACGTATACCTGCGGGTTCGCCGGGCGGTAATGGTGGAAGGCATGAGCATCCGGGAGACCTCCCAGGTGTTCGGGTTGCACCGGGACACGGTACGCAAGATGCTGGCCTACTCCGTGCCGCCGGGCTATCGGAAACATAGCCCGCCGCATAGGCCCAAGCTGGAGCCGTTTACCGGCATCATCGACCGGATTCTGGAAGAGGACCTGAGAGTCCTTAAGAAGCAGCGCCACACCGCCCAGCGCATCTTTGAGCGGCTGCGGGACGAGTACGGGTTTCAGGGCCAGTACACGATAGTCAAGGACTACGTAAGGGAGCACCGCCGCCAGTCGCGGGAGATGTTCGTGCCTTTGTCTCAGTCGCGGGAGATGTTCGTGCCTTTGTCTCAGTCGCCAGGGCACGCCCAGTGCGACTTCGGCGAGGCGCGGGTGGTGATCGGCGGGGTGGAGCGGAAGGCCCACTACTTCGTGTTGGACCTGCCCCACAGCGACAGCTGCTTCGTGAAGCCCTACCCGGCGGAGACCACCGAGGCGTTTCTGGACGGTCACGTCTCGGCCTTCGCCTTCCTGGGCGGAGTACCCCGGAGCATCCTCTACGACAACACCAGGCTGGCGGTGGCGAAGATACTGGGGGACGGCCGGCGAAAGCGCACCCGGGCATTCACCGAGCTCCAGTCCCACTACCTGTTTGAGGACCGGTTCGGCCGTCCCGGCAAGGGGAAGCTGGAGGGGATGGTGGGGTACGTCCGGCGCAACTTCCTGGTGCCGGTCCCGTCCTTCGATAGCTTTGATGCGCTGAACGCCCACCTGGAACAGCGGTGTCTGGCGCGGATGGATGTCAAACTGAGGGGCCACACGTGTCAATCACGGGTTAGAAATGAGCCAAAAATTACGGGTTGGAATTGAGCCACTCTTTCATCGGTCAGCCCTTGGTCGGTGAAGATGTTAGTCTTGGGATTGTCCGTCGGTTTCTTCTGGAGCAGGACGCAGGTGGTGTAAAGACGGGAACAATCCGGCTTGCCTTTTCTCCCTTAGCCGGTAGCTCTCGCCCCGGATGTTAAGGACATGGCTGTGGTGCAGCAACCGGTCGAGGATGGCCGACGCGATGACGGTGTCCCCGAGCAACTCCCCCCACTCGCCGAAGCCTTTGTTAGAAGTCAGGATGATGGAGCCACGTTCATACCGGGCCGACACTAGGGTGAAGAAGGCGGTGGCCGACTCACGGTCGTAGGGCCAGATGCCGAACTCATCCACGATGAGGACCTTGGGCGCCAGGTAGACCCTCATCCTCCGGTCCAGGTTGTGCTCGGCCCGGGCCTTCCTCAGGTCCTCCATCAGATCGTAGGCTCGGACAAAGTAGGCTCCCTGGCCATGATCTATGGCCTTGAGGGCCAGGGCTACAGCCAGATGGGTCTTGCCCACGCCGGGCGGACCCAGCAGCAGGATGTTGGTAGCCTCGGCGACGAAGGCCAGGTTGGCTAGTTCCTTGACCTGCCTTTCGTCGATGGAGGGCTGGAAGTCAAAGTCGAACTGCTCCAGGGTGCGCTGGAAGGGCAGGTGGGCCAACTTGGTTCTGGTGGACAGGTAGCGCTCCCGGCGGGCGGCCACTTCCACCCCCAGCAACTCGGCCAGCATGTCGGCATAAGTCAGTTGCTTGTTAGCGGCTAGGTCCAGAGAGTTGTCCAGGGCTTCGACAGCCTGCTGGAGGCCCAGGGTCTCCAGATGCTGACGGGCTTGCTCCAGGGCAATAATCGTCATCGCGCACCTCCCGCGGCAGCCAGGTCATAGACTTCCAGGGAGCGCCGTTCCACCTCTCCCACCGGGACCTGCACCGCCAGGGCCTCCTTCTGCGGACAACCATCGGCGTTGGGAAGGCCCTCCCACTGGCCGGGCAGAGTGAAGCGCTGCCCAGCGCTCTGGCCCCGGGGATGCACCGCGAGGAGCTGGTCACCGGACCAGATCTCCACCGTGCCCATTCGCTGCCCCACCTGGACGGTGGAACCGGCCCACTGCCAGTGGACTCCGTAGCGAGAGCCCTCCCAACTTACATAGCCATCCCTTGCTACTAACCGGTCCTCGCGCAGGTAGGGAGCCAGCGCAGCTCGCTCCGGCAGCTTCCCCAAGCGTGATTGCTCCGCGGCCAGCAGCTCCAGGGGAACCTGGTGAGTGGTGCCGTGTAATCGCCGGTTGGCCACACCATCACACCACTGCAGGGCCTGCCGGTTGAGATCGGCGTCGTCGGTGAAGCGGATGCTGGGCCACAGGTTGCCTCGCACGTACTTCACCCCGCTCTCCACTTTTCCCTTGGTCTGGGCTCGGTACGGTCGGCACAACTTGAGCTCAAAGCCCAGCCGCAGGGCAAAGTCCAGCATCCGCCGGTTCCACTCGGTTCGGCCCTCCTCGTCCCTTCCCAGGGTCACCACCTTGGCATTGTCGTACAGGCCGCGCCGGGGCACGCCGCCAAAGTACTCGAAGGCGTTGACGTGGCACTGGATGAAGCTGGCCGTATCTGCCCTCCGGACGAATTCCACGTAGATGGTTCGGGACCAGCTCAGCACCATGACGAAAGCCCAGACCCTTCGCTTACGCCCCTTTTCATCCACGTAGGCGAAGCTGCCCCAGTCCACCTGCGCCTGCTCCCCGGGCTCCGTCTCAAATCTCACCGTGGCTCGGGGTTGCCTGGGCCGACGCCGCAGCCGGACGTAATCTGACAGAATGGTGTAGCTACCTTCGTACCCCTGGGACCTCAATTCCCGCAGCAGCACCACGCAGTTGCTCAGCCCCTCGCCCATCCTCTGGTCTATGAACTCGGCATAGGGGTCAAGTTTGGATCCTCGGCGACGCCGCGCTTTGGGCGCTATTGTCTCCGGATCCTTCAGGTACCGCAGCACCGTGTTCCGGGCAAGGCTCAACTCTCGGGCAATCTCCCGGGCGGAGTAGCCTTGCCCTTTCAACTCGTAAATCTCTTTCACTTGGCCACCTCTCAGCAATTCTTGCAGGCACCTCCACCGAAGCTTCGGCTATGATGCCTGCCCTACCAGGGTGGCTCAATTCCAACCCGTAATTTTTGGCTCATTTCTAACCCGTAAATAACAGAAGCTCTCCAACAGCCGGAATACCTGGACGAACTCCCCCTTGCCCCTTCGTCCCATCCGGGACTCCAGCAGGCACCGCAGCGTGGCAAACTCCTTGGGCAGGTCCCA
Organism: Dehalococcoidia bacterium; assembly: GCA_965197665.1. GTDB lineage: Bacteria > Chloroflexota > Dehalococcoidia > Lucifugimonadales > UBA3495 > CBDANO01. The sequence goes on along the minus strand of CBDANO010000004.1, from coordinate 8,341 downwards.
TCCCTGCAGGGGAGCGGCCTGGTCCAGGGCGCCCGTCTTCTTTTCCAGGAGCGGCAGGTAGTGGATGGGGTCGAACACGAAGTCGTCCCGCTGGTAGGAGCGGTGATGGCGGGCGATGACCTCGGACCCGCAGCTGATGACCACCTGGTCCACGTAGCCCCTTACCAGCACATCCCGATACCCGTAGGCCACCGGGACCGAGTAGTCGGTGGTGCGGTACCGGACCAGAGACAGGAAGCTGACCCGGCCCGCCTGCTTCTCGCAGGCGTCGTAGGGCTCGGCCGGCAGCGGCAGCAGGGCCTCCAGGTCCCGCTCCATCCGCTGGCCGATGGTCTCTGTGTAGCCCCTCAGTTTGACATCCATCCGCGCCAGACACCGCCGCTCCAGGTGGTCGTTCAGCGCCTCGAAGCTATCGAAGGACGGGACCGGCACCAGGAAGTTGCGCCGCACGTACCCCACCATGTGTCAAGGGCGGCGCGTGTCCTGCCAATCATTTGTCTCCTTGCTCGGGGTTGCCTATAAGGTACCGGCAAAGATCAAACATCGAATAGGCCATAGTATACCTATGCAATAAGTACATTGATATCTACCTGAGGAATGGAAAATACGTTTTCTGTCAACAGCGGAGACACTACAATGTGGATAGACCCCATGGTGCACTGGGCAACGTGCTCCCAAGGGGGTTTGCCGCATTGTCTACAACAGCGGATTGACCCGCAAAACTCGCACTCGGACCTGTGTAGAAAATAGGGTAGTTCACCACTTGCCACCAGCCTTCACCGTAGGTCGGGGTGGAAATGATACGGAGGGAATCCCCGCTATGATCAGAGGCGGATATTCGATCGGTCGACTCTTCGTATATCCCGTAATCGGGGTCTGCATCCTGCTGATGGCGATTGGATGTGGCGGAGAGAGAGATCCACAGCGTGAACCTACGGAATCGAACGGTGTTGGACAGGTTGCGGTGACGGGACCCTCCTTGTCCGACACGGCTCGTGCAGGCGAAGAACTGTTCAATGCGAACTGCTCGGTCTGTCACGGTGCCAATGCCTCTGGTACTGGTCAGGGTCCGCCTCTGATTCACAAAATCTACGAGCCGGGCCATCACCCGGACTTCAGCATTCGCAATGCCGTCCGTCAGGGTGTGCGGGAACACCACTGGGTATTTGGCGACATGGCTCCAGTCGCCGGCGTCTCATCGGATGATGTGGAGAAGATCATCTGCTACGTCCGTGAGATGCAGAAGGCCAACGGCATCTTTGAAGGGGAAGCCTATCCGACCGTGTGCTGAGCCGAATTCGTCTAACCACCTAACCCTGATGTAAAAGGCGGAGGTAATGGCTTGTTGAAAAAGTAAGAGGGAGGGCAGTGGTCATTGCAGAAAACCAGTCAGGCGATAGCGGCAAGCCTCCTCGTACGTAGAGTCCTTGTGATAAGCCCAGGACGATCCGGCATCACAGCGTCCGGCCCCCAACCAGACGACTCAGAGGCGTCCGGTCCCGGTGATGCCGGGCCGGGAGGGCCGACGCCCAAGCTCAGCCTGCGCACCATTTTCAGTACGTTGTGGGCCAGAGCGGCCATATATCCTTCGCAGTCGACTTTCCACAATCCGCGCAGCCGGGACTTGGCCCAGCCCAGTCTGTCCAGGGATGCAAAGGTCCCTGCCGCGACGATACGGCGGCTTATCCGCTCCCGGTGATAGGCGGCAGTCCCGTTCCGCTCCCTGGCCTTCAGGTACAGCGGGTGATACATGGTGAGGCCGATGTGTCGGCGTTTTTGTCCTGGAGAGAGGCAATCGGCCTTTATCGGGCATGCTTGACAGTCCTTCTGGCGGGCCACGTATTGATAAACGCCGTCCCGGTTGTGAAACCTGCCCCGGTTCAGGATTTTGCTCTGCGGACACACCAGATGATGGCCTTGATAGTCGAAGTCCCGGGTGGACACTATGTTGGATTCCTGTATGGGGTGTATAGGAATGTAAGCCGTTATATTCCGCTGCTCGAGGAGTTGCCGCAGCTTACCTGCGCTGTAGCCGGTGTCTCCCGTCAGTGACACGGGCTGGAGGGGCAGTCGCTCCAGCAACTGCGGAACCGCTTTCCATTCTCCTATGGAGGCATGGGTGATCCCTCGGGCCAGGATAAAACCGCCTCGGTCTGATATCACATTCTCTTGGTAATTTAAGCCCGAGGGTTTACCGGGTCTGGTGGTGCGCCAACGCGCGTCGGTATCAACCGGGCTCAGCGGCAGCCGGCCTTTGGCATCTTGGAAATACCTGAGCTCCTCGTGCTCAACCCCTCTGTGGTCAACGGTTGCGTGAGCAATCACAAAGAGCCCATTCTCTTCAATAGCCTGTTGTTGGAACTCCTCCGCGGTCATGCCGCTGCGGGAGAGGCCACAACTGTTGACGTTGGCCTTGACCATGCTGGAATCAACGTACAGCTCTGGCGACAGCAGCCCCATCCGCAGCAACTCCTGATTCAGGCGGTCAAAGACCTCGGAGAATCCCTCCCGTCCGATGCGATTGATGAAGTGGGTGATGGTGGAATGGTCAAACACCGGGTCGTCGATGGTGAGGAAACAAAACCACCGATAGGCAATACTCTCGGAGATGGCTGAACAAAGTCGCCTGAAGGAAGCAATGTTGTAGAGCGAGCAGACGAGAAGCGCCCGCACGATCACCTCGGGATGAATTGCGGGCCGGCCAAAGTCGGGGCAATACCTCCCTTCCAAGGGAGCGACAAGTTTGGCGAAGTCCAGTTGCTCGTCAATCTGGATCAACAGGTGATTGGGATCGATAAAATCCCGCAACTGCTTGGCAGTGAACTGAAACAGGGTAGAGTCTCTTCGGCAGCGGTCCAGCGGCTCCAGCATCGTCTTCCTCCCCTCCGTGCCTGTGGTGGCCCCATTCTACTTGAACAGCACATCCCTCGGCAGCGGACTTTTTCAACAAGCCCTTACCTCGCGCCTTTTACATGGCCCGTAGCAACGGCGCGGTTGGTGATCACCCGAGTCGCCGAGTCCTCATAGCCCGAAAGAATCAGGTTGTTGAACAAGGCTACGTCGGTTCGCGGATCTGGGTCCATAGCTGCATCGATCTTTGACTCGTAGAACCGCACGGTCGGCGCGGGAATCGTTGTCTGAATTGCCACAGGGTGCCCCGCAGAAGTCTCTGTGTCCACAGATGTGGTGATGCTTGGCCGCTGGTCGGGGGTTGGTGTTGGCGTTAGAGACGGTCCTGCTGCGTCCTGGGGCAGTGTTGGGATCAGGTTCCGGCTCCGTTGGCATGGCCAACCCCGACGGTGAGGTCGGCGTTGGTGTCGTCAGCTCCGGTGGCATCGGTCTGGGCAGCATCGGAATGCCGGAGGTCGGCCCCGGCGTCGAAATCTGCTCTGGATGTGAGGCTGGGGATGAGGGTTACGGCGGAGCCGGTCTGGATGGCATCGATAAAACGAACATCAATAGCTCCCAGCAGTCCGAAATACTCCGAAATATAGGAAGAGGACTATAGATTTAGCCATTAACACGTAGAATAAAATCGTGGCGCGATGGCTGATTCTTCTCTCACTCTCTCTCTTTCACGCGACGCTTCTCGACACCACTCCGGCAAAATCTCCAACAATGCCTTGGTTTCTCGGCGGTATGTCCGCCTGTCCATAAAAACACCCATGCGGTCCAGCAGCGCCGTTAGCTTTCGCTCGACATTCACGCCCTGGCTTACGGTGTTTTCAACCGCCATCGCCAGCGCCCTAGCGGTAAAGGTCGGGGTGGCGGTGTTGATCCACCCCTCCCGAATGGCTCTGTCCATGTCCTGAACCATGATCGCTTCTCCCAGTGTCATCTTGATGTTCATAAGCCTGCCCTCCTTGCTCGAAGCTGTATAGTCACGTGATTTATACTAATCTTAAACTTTGCGCAAAGTATAAAGCCCCTCTAATCCGTTGGGTGGAGTAATAAACTACGTCCGACAGGGCCACCGCAGCAGGGCTGTTGACGACATCGGCGGCACTGGGCATACATCATGGTGTCCTCCCTCGGGGTACTACGCTTCAAATTGGCCCCTGATGTCCGGCACATTCCCATCGCGGCCCGGTCGGTAGTTGAGCCACCGCCCGTGCGTCTGTTCCACTCGGGTTTGGCTGTACGGAAACCCCGCCATCCGCAACTGCCCTTTGCGCAGCGTGGCGTCGTCGCTTTTCAGCCGCGTCCACAGAGGGCCGGGCAGCACCTTGTTCTGCTCCAATGATTCCTGGAAGGCTTCCTGGGCCGGAGTGTCGTTGTCCATCTTGACCTCATCGACTTCCTCCGTGTCGAAGTCAATGATATCTATTTCATTCAGCGCCTCCCCCATGTCCTTGGCCATGACGTTCTGGCCGGCGGCCTTGCCCTGGGGCAGAACGGCAAAGGAAAACTGCAGGGCAGCCGCCTGCTAGATGTTGGCGGGAGTGATCCCCCTGACAATCTTCCGTTTGGGCTTGGTCCGGGCCACGCCGCTGCCGTACTGTTCTCCCACCGTCTTTCCCCGCAGCGGCTTAGGCCCCACGGCTTCTATCCGCAGGTGGCGCCACGGAGGAGGTTCCTTTTCCTTATTAGGGTATGGCCTCTGGTACCAGGGGAACCCCTTCCTCTATGAGCAAACGGAGCCATCGCGCCAGCTTGGTAGAACGTTGAATATCCATCCTCACCACCCGGCGACGGCTTTTTCAACAAGCCCGTTAAGTCGGCGTTGACCACCACATCCCAACTTCGGTAACAGTCACCATGGCGAGTTGCCTTCATTGGCCCCCAGCTAGTGCCCAACCCGGCCGGGGAGGGACGGTATTTCGACCGAGGGTATGCTTGCCTCCGTGCGGCGTCAACAACTCCACGGGACACCCTCAGGCCGTCCGGGCTCGGCTGGCTATCCAAGCGTCTATGTCGTCGCTGCGCCAGCCCACGGAGTTGGGGGTCAACTGGACGGATGCGGGGAAGTCGCCGGCGGCCATCCGCTGGTACACGGTGGAGCGGCTCAGGCCCACCCTGGCCAGGACTTCGGGGAGCCTCAGTATGCGGGTGTCGGATGGGCTTGCTATAGCCATCAACGGGCCTCTTCGTGCCTGATGGCTACAATTCTAGGGACAAGCCGGCCCCGTTAATAGAGGCAGAAGGTCGGGCCTTATCCCCCCTAAAACGGACGTTTAGAGGGAGCTATGTACTGCTCATCGAAGGGAACCTTGCTCCTCCGCCAGATCGTCCTGACAGTCTCAAGTGCCAGGTTTAGTTCCTCAGCCACCAACTGATAAACCTTCTCATTGGTCACCTTCTTGATTCCCGCTTTGCTCTGTTCGGGGGTTTCGGTCAAGTCCCTTATGGTCTTCAATATGGCCCTGTTTCGATGGATTTCCGAAGCCGGCCGATGGCCTAGGGTTGGCTGACTGCGGTCGCCCGCCGCCACCTCCGTCGACCATGCGGTCAGTGCGGGCGGTATGGGCCGATTGGAATCCATCAGGCGCTTCAGCAGCCGTTTGACCCCTTCATAAGCGCCCCAGCTGCGGTCCGACGCTTCAATCCATTCCCAAAGCTCGCCCTCCCGAGTCCAGCCGAGGTCCAGCACATCGCCCAAGGGGCCGTAGGTCTCCGGATGCCGGATTATCTCGATGGCCTGGTGCCACCGTCCCTCGAACTCCAGCTTGCGCAGCTTCAAATCGGCGCCAGGGCTCATTGACTTCCGCACTGCTTTGGATTCCTCGACTTGCCATTCCTCCAAAGGAGCCAGTCTCACCAGGCCCTGCAGGACCTCCCCTTCCAGCTTGACCTCCCAGGGTTGTATGCCAGACCAAGCCATCCAGAGAAGGTCTTCCGGTGTGAAGTTCAAGCCGTCCTTCCAATACCGCAGGTTTTCGCGGACATGCTCTCCGGCGGCTTTTTCTCCTACAATTCCCCAAGGGTTCTTCATATCACCCTCCCAGAAACTTCCCCCACTCCGCCATCAAGCCGCGCCGCAGCTCGAACAGGTCGGAGCGGAAGTAAGCGGCTTCGGTCGAGTTCTTGACACTGTGGGCCAGGGCCGCCTCCATGACCGTGTGGGGCGCGTCCGTCTGTTCCGCGGCCCAGTCCCGGAAGCTGGAACGCAGCCCGTGGGGTACGAAGTCCAGCCCCAGCCGCCGCAGCAGCTGGGCGAAAGCCATGTTGGATAGCTCCAACCCGGAGCGCGGCGCCGGGAACACCAGCCCGGACCCGTTATCCAGCCCCCGGGCCTCAACCAGCACCGCAGTTGCTTGCTCGGACAAAGGGACCCGGTGGGGCCGGCCCCCCTTCATCCGCGCCGCCGGCACGGTCCATGCGGCGGCGTCCGGGTCAACCTCGTCCCACCTTGCGCCCCGGACCTCCCCGGAGCGGCAGGCGGTCAGGGCCAGGAACTCGAAGCCCAGTTTCACGGTGGGCGTGGCCGCCGATTCTCTCACGGCCCTCAGGGCGTCGGGAACCTGGGTGTAGGGCAACGCCGGATGGTGCGCCTTGACCCGGGGCAGCCTCGCTAGGGCCGCATCGATGCCCTCGCTGGCGGGATTGTGCTCTATGTACTCCAACGCTATGGCCCTGGCCATCACCGCCCGCACCCGCTGGCGCACCCGCCGCGCCGTCTCCGGCTTCTCCGTCCAGATGGGCGATAGCAGGCCTATGACATCGGCCCGGGTTATCTGGTCCACCGGCCTATCCCCGATGAACGGGTAGGCGTAGGCCGCCAGCGTGGACCCCCACTGGGCCGCATGCTTGGCGTTGCGCCATGACGGGCGCAGGGCCTCGATGTGCTGAGCGGCCAGGCTGCGAAAAGCCGGTACCGCCGCTCTGCGCTTCTTCAACAGGGGGTCGGCCCCGGACCGGGCCTGAGCCCGGTTGGCCTGGGCCTTCTCCCGCGCCTCCCTGAGTCCCACTACCGGATAGCCGCCCAACCCGATGTCGGTCTGTTTGCCCCGGAGGGTCAATCGCTGGACCCACTGCTTGGAGCCTCCGGGAGCCACTATCAAGTACAGCGTAGCCCCATCGCCGTAACGCCCCGGTTCCCGGAGGGCCTTGACCTTCCTGTCGCTAAGTCTGCCGGCCGCCATGCTTACACCAACCCTTATCCCTCTTGGGATAACCCAAGAATTATACCAAGTATTTACATGGATTGTAGCAGACGGCGGCGGATGGGACAATACCTCAATGGACAGCTTTGTTCTATGAAAGTGTAGTTGGGAAAGTGGACAATTAGAACAATACGGACGGTAACGGAAGGCACCGGAAGAAGATATTGGCGGAGAGAGTGGGATTCGAACCCACGATACCACGGGGGTATACCGGTTTTCGAGACCGGCGCTTTCGTCCGCTCAGCCATCTCTCCTCTACTCAGATTATCCCAGCCCAAGGCAGCTTTTCAAGTGAAACAACAGCGGCCGTTGGCCGGGCTAGGAACGACGGGTGCTGCCGGCGAGGGGCGCCTTTCATCGCCATGGACTGTATGGCGCAGCAGCGTTTTGAACAAGTGTGCCCCACACGCCGCAAACCGGGGGCTTGTAACTATCGGGGACCGGGTGAACCGGGAAGGGTCAAAGCTTCGAGGGGTTCTCGGCCTCAATAGGGCGGGGCGGAGGTTGGTCATGAAGTCCGGGCGTCGCGGGCCGGCCTAATGCCCGGGTTGGACAAAGCGGCCACCGTCCGCGGGGCCGCGCCGGTTGGCCTGCCTTGACGCCCGTACCGGCCAGTTCCAGGGGGCGCTCGGTAAGACGGGGTGAAGTCCGCGGATTGGGGAAAGGCCTAGCGCCGGTTTTGCCGCCGCCGCCGCCGGGCCGCCCGTTGGGCCGCGAGCCGGGCTTTTTGAGCCTTGGACCGGAAGAAACGCCGGTCTTTCAATTCGCGGAGTATTCCTGAGTGTTGTACCGAGGCGCGAAAACGGTTTACCAGGCTTTCAGGGTTTTCGCCCTCGCGTGGGGTTACGTAAGCCATCCAGTACTCCTGAGCCAATATTTCCTAGTCTCGCCGTTACCGGAGGGGTTGTTGCCCGGAACTCTTCACCTGACGGGCAGACGATTGAATTGGACTGCTAAACTGCCGGTCCGTTTCCTCGATTCGTTGCTTCTCGGTTCGTCGTTTATTGTACCAGCCTAACGCCCCCGCCGCCAAGAACAGTAGCGGGATCAACGACGGCCCGAGTTGTGCAGCTCAACTGTTGGAGCGGCCGATGGGAATCGGACCCACGTATCTGCCTTGGGAGGGCAGTGCTCTACCACTGAGCTACGGCCGCAGGCGTTCTTGAATCTGGAGCAGGCACTCCGCACTGGGTCACATCGGTTAACCGGCCTCCGGAATAGCGCGGTGGTGGCCGGAC
>CBDANO010000003.1:0-562417 GCA_965197665.1 Dehalococcoidia bacterium | reverse complement strand
TCGCCGACGCGGACGGGCTGGACGCCGTCATCTTCGAATATCAATGGGTATCGAACGACGGGAACGCGGACACGGACATCGCTGGCGCGACCGATTCGAGCTACAGCATCGTCCCCGGCGACCGGGGCAGGACGATCAAGGTCAGGGTGTCCTTCACCGACGGCGCCGGCAACGATGAGTCGCTGACCAGCGAGCCGACGGGCCGGATCGGGGCCTCGGGCATCTGCGACCGGACGCCTTCGGTGATGGCGGCCATCGTCGCCGGGATGCCCGGCGTCGGCGACTGCTCGGAGGTTTCCGAGACGAGGCTCAGGACTTGGACCGGCTCCCAGCGCTCCGGCCCCGACGTCACGCCCGGGCTGCACCTTCAGGGGAGAGGACTGTCGACCCTGCAGGCCGGTGATTTCCGGGACCTGCACGCGCTGCGCGCCCTGGACCTGAACAGGAACTTCCTCGAGACGGTCCCGGAAGGACTCTTCGAAGACCTCCGCGCGGTGGAGGAGATCGATCTGTCGGGAAACTTCATTGACGAACTGCCTGACGGGACGTTCGCCGGCCAGACCGCGAATCTGAGCGTTCTGGACCTGTCGGCGAACCGCCTGGAGCGGCTGTCGGACGGCGTGTTAGGAAACCTGGACGCACTCGTCTCGCTGTCCCTCGCGGGCAACGGGCTCTCGGGCCTACCGGCCGGCCTTTTCGACGACCTCGCCAGCCTCGAAGTTCTGGACCTGTCCGCCAACTCGATAAACGAGCTGCCGGAGGACGTGTTCGCCGACCTCGGGAGTCTCGCTGAGTTGGACCTTTCGGGAAACAAGCTCAAAGACCTGCCGGTCGGCCTCTTCGAAGGTCTTTCGGGACTGACGGACCTCGACGCGGGCGACAATCCGGGCGCACCTTTCACGTTCACCGCAGAGCTGGAGCGTCGGGGAGACGATACGGTCATGGTCCGATTGGCCGAAGGCGCGACACCGTTCGATCTTCAGATCGAACTGTCGGCCCGTAACGGAGACCTGTCCGCCGAGACCGTCACCATCGCATCAGGCAGTTCATATTCGGACGTTATCGAGGTTCGTGCGCACGGGCATCTTCCCGTCACGGTAGAGATCGACTCCGCTGGTTTTCTGTTGCCTTCCGGGGGTTCAGCGTCGGGCATCCGCGCCGACCGCGGCAGCGCCATGCTTATGTGGGTCGGCAGACCATTGGTTCAAAGGGAATGGATCCAGGATGGACCCTTTGCTCTGCATCCGGAGAACGCGGACCCGAAGAGCATCTGGTCCGACGGCGAAACGCTTTGGGTGGGCGACGAAAGCGCCCGGAGGGTCTTCGCCTACAAGCTGTGGGACGACCCCGGCACCGCGGTCAGCGAGTACGGCACCCGGGACCCCGGCTGGGACCTTCCGAGCCTCGGCGATGAGGACTTCTACGTCACTGGCCACGGCCCCCGCCTGTACGTCGCCGAAGAGTCCCTTGAAGGCGCCAGCCGGGACGTCTTCGGCTACGACCTGACGGGTTTCACGCGGGCGGAGGACCGGGACTTCGTCTACGGGGGCTTGAACGTCGCCGGGGGAGTGTTCATCGTGCGCGGCACGGCGACGGACGGCCGTCACCTGTGGATCACAAATACCACGTCGCACGCGCACGCCTTCCGTCTGTTCGACGACCCGGAGACGCCGGGGGACGAATACGGGAGGCCGGACACCTTCCAGAAGTTGACGATCCCCGGCAGGGGCCAGCTGAGGGGCCTCTTCACCGACGGGCGGACGATGTGGGGCGTCAGGTTCGCCTCGAACGACGCCTCGGCTCGGAGCGTGAAACTGTCCGACGGAACCGATGCGGGGTACGACTTTCCGCTCCACGAGGACAACGACCACGCCTCCGGCATCTGGTCGGACGGGGAGACCTTCTACGTCGTCGACGCTGACGACGACATGATCTACACCTATCATGGCGTCAGCGGCGTCGTTCCGCCGGTCGTCGAAGACGCGGAGACCGCCGCCGCGCTGGTCGGCAACACAGGGCAGTCCGGCGACGCCGGCCATGACCTGGGCTCGGCCGGCGCGAAGAGGGCCCAGGCGTTCACCACCGGGACCAGCAAAGCCGGGTACGCGCTGGCGTCCGTCGGGATAGAGTTCGGCGACGTTTCGGATCCGCCGCTCGCGCCGTCCGACCTCGAGGTGACGCTCAACGCGGACGGCGGCGGCGACCCGGGCGACCCGCTCTGCACGCTGATCGCCCCGGCGAGCTTGTCCGAGCGGAGCGTGAACACCTTCGCCGCTCCGGCCTCTGGGACGACCTGCCCGGTTCTCGAGAAAGAGACGACCTACTTCGTGGTCGTCGAAAGGGCCCGCGTCACCGGTTCTGGCGCCATCGCCGTCAGTGGAACGGCGAGCGGCTCCGAAGACACAGGAGCCGCGGAGGGGTGGTCCATCGCGGACGGAAGCGCGACATATTCTTCTCAGGCCGCCGCTCAGGGATGGGCCTCGGACGCGTTTTCTTACAACATCGAGGTGCGCGGCTCCTTCATCAACAACCCGGCCGCCGGCGAGGCGACGGTCACGGGCACGGCGCAGGTAGACGAGACGCTGACGGCGGACACCTCCGGCATATCGGATGACGACGGGCTGTCCAACGTTTCGTACAGCTACCAGTGGATTGCGGGAGGGTTGGACATCGCCGGAGCCACCGGCTCCAGCTACACGCTCACGTCCAACGAGCAGGGCAAGCGGATCAAGGTGCGGGTGGCATTCGTCGACGACCGAGGCAATTATGAAACGCTGACCAGCGAGGCCACGCCGTCGGTCAAGGCGGCGGATCGGCCCGGAACTGTTTCGCTCTTTCCGGCACGGCCGAGGGTCGGGACGGTGGTCAGCGCCAGGCTGAGCGATCCCGACGGCCTCGAGGGCGGCGGCTCGGGTCCCGCGGCGTCCCTGGGCGCAGTTTCGTGGAGCTGGGCCAGGTCTTCCGACGGAAACGTCTGGACCCGCATCGAGGCCTACGGCGAAGGAGACAGCTACATTCCAACCGAAGAAGACGAAGGGATGCTGCTCAAGGCTGAGGCGTCGTACACCGACGGGCAAGGCTCAGGCAAGTCCGCTCAGGCTGTTTCGTCCGCCGTCGTGGGCGCCCGCGGACCGGGTCCGGAACTGAAGGTGACGGAGATAGTCACGGGCCTGTCCCACCCCTGGGGCATCGATTTCACCCCCGACGGGACGATGCTGTTCACCCAGCGCGCCGGCGTGCTGAACGCGAGGCTGGCCGACGGCACCGTCAAGCGGGTCGCCGCGGATCTGAGCGACCTGCTCGTCGACGGGTTCGCCGGTCTGCAGGCGCTGGCCGTGGACCCGGACTTTTCGACCAACCGGCGGTTCTACACGCTCCAGGGGCACGCCGGACGCGAGATGCAGGTGATCGCCTGGACGATCGACGCGGACTACGACGAGGCCACACGAGTCGTCGATCCCCTGGTGGAGGGCATACCGGTCGGTCCGGGCCCTTGGCACTCGGGAGGCCGGCTTGTGTTCGGCCCGGAGGGATATCTCTGGATCGTGACCGGCGACGGGCGGGTGGTAACGGGCGCGCAGGATATGACGTCCCTTGGCGGCAAGGTCCTCCGCGTAGACCCACGGACGGGCGCCGGGGCGCCGGGCAATCCGTTCGGCGCCTCCTCGCCGGTGTACGCCTACGGCTTCCGCAACCCCCAGGGCCTGGCGCTGCGCCCGGGCACGGACCAGATGTGGCTGGTGGAGCACGGCCCGAAACACGACGACGAGATCAATCTGCTGGCGCCGGGGGGTAACTACGGCTGGGACCCGATCCCGGACGACGGCACGTTGGTCTTCTACGACTATTCCGACGAGGCCGGCGTCCCCATGACGGACCTGGCGAAGTTCCCATCTGCGCGCCAGGCCAGATGGTCCTCGGGATTCCCCACTCTGGCAACCAGCGGGGCCGTTTTCCTGGATGGCTCCCAATGGGGGGAGTGGGAAGGGCGACTCGCGGTGGCCACGCTCAAGACGAAGTCGCTTCGTGTCTTCGAGTTCACCGAACAGGGCGATTTCGTGAGTCAGATCGTCGTTCCGGAGCTCGACGGCAGCCAGGGCCGGCTGCGGACCCCGGTGCTCGGCCCCGACGGGGCGCTGTACATCGCCACCTCAAACAAACCCGGCGTCGACAGGATTCTCAGGGTGGCCGCCAACCGTGCCGCGACCGGCGCGCCCGTCATCAGCGGCACCGTCGAAGTCGGCGAATCGCTGACGGCGGACGTGTCCGGGATCGCCGACCCCGACGGGCTCGACGATGCCGCGTTCAGTTTCCAGTGGGTCCGCAGCCACTCCGGGAACAACTTCTCCGACATCGAAGGAGCCACGGCTTCGACCTACACCCTGGTTATGGCTGACCTTGGCAAGACCATTAGCGTGCGGGTGTCGTTCTATGACGACTGGGGCACCCAGGAGACGCTGGCCAGCCCGAGGACCGTTAAGGTATCAGTCGTGGCGTGCACGGCTGGCGAGCAGGCCCCGGCGGCAACGGCGGTAGAGATCGAAGCCGTCCCCGCTATCGTCGAGTCCACCACCGAGGAATACTTCGTGCTCTACGTGCGGCCCGACCTGGATTCCGAACGAGAGTTCCCGGTCTCGGTGACCCTGGGCGAAGACGGCACTACAACGCTGACCGAGCAGCTGTCCCCGCTCCCCAAGGAGCATTACCGGGTGGAAAAGTTTCTCATCGCCGACCCGGCCGACATCGACAACGACTGCATCGACGACATCACCGAACTGGGGTACCCGGTGCGGATGAACCCGCTGAACCCCGCTAGGGCGGTCCCCTTTCATGATGGCGCTGTTGCCATTCCAGACCGTGAGACATTCGAGGCGCTTTCCTACAAGGGCAGAGATGTTCCCTATCACCGCCATCTCCAGGACCTGGAGTTTGTCAAGTTCTACATTATCGGCGTGGCTACCGACAACATGGGCATCTATTTCATGAACACCGAGACCCACAGAATACATCCCGATTTCGGGGATGCAATTGGTCTCTGGGAGGACCCACTCTGGGGACAGGGGTACATGGGCGGCGAGATCATATACCACCCAAATGTGGTTGCTCCCGATGGTTCCCTGGGCGTCTACCTCTACCAGTTCCAGCCTATGGATGTATACCCCTTCGGCGATGTGGCCCGTTCGTATGAGGTTTTGGCGGCCATCATGCCGTTGCTTGATGACAACCTTGCCTACTACCCGATGCTGAGGAGAGCCCTGCCGCTCTATCACAGAGAACGCGCCCTCTACGATGATTCCCGGATCAATGTGGTGTTGAGAGAGGACATCCTGCCAGATGTTCCGTTCAGCCCCCTCAACGTTGGGGATGGGTACGGTTTCCTTAGGCTCATGTCGATGGAGGAACGCCCCGACCCGCGCGACGTGGTGATCTACGAGACCATCCCCAACGAGCTTTCCCGGGTCGCCGGCCTCATCACCACCGTACCCCAGACACCGCTTTCCCACGTCAACCTGCGGGCCGTCCAGGACGGTGTCCCCAACGCCTTCATTCGCGACGCCCTCGACGACGGCGACATCGACGATCTCATCGGCACATACGTCCACTACAGCGTCACGGCGGACGGCTACTCCATCCGCGCCGCCACTCCCGCCGAAGTCGAGGCCTACTTCGCCGCTTCGCGCCCTCCCGGAACCCAGACGCCGGAACGGGATCTCACAGTCACCCAGATCACCGACCTGGACGACATCGGCTTCGACGACTGGAATGCGTTCGGCGTCAAGGCGGCCAACGTGGCCGTGCTGCGGACGCTGGGTTTTCCCGACGGAACCGTCCCCGACGGATTCGCGGCGCCCTTCTACTTCTACGACGAGTTCATGAAGCATAACGGGTTCTATGACGATATCGAAGAGATGCTGGAAGACCCGGACTTCCAGTCGGACTATGGCACCCAGGAGAAAGAACTCAAGAAACTCCGCAAGAAGATCAAACAGGGGGAGACGCCCGACTGGATCATCGACGCGCTGGAGGAGATGCAGGCCACCTACCCCGAAGGGCAATCGCTGCGATATCGGTCGAGCACAAACAACGAAGACCTGCCGGGCTTCAGCGGCGCCGGGCTGTACGACTCCAAGACCCAGGACCCGGAGGAGACGGAAGAGGACGGCATCGACAAGTCCATCAAAGGGGTGTGGGCCAGCCTGTGGAACTTCCGGGCATTCACTGAACGCGAGTTCCACCGCATCGACCACCTGGCGACGGCCATGGGGGTGCTGGTGCATCCCAACTACTCGGATGAGCTGGCCAACGGCGTGGCCGTCAGCTTCGACCCTATCTACGGAACGGAGGGGAGCTACTACGTCAACACGCAACTCGGCGAGGACCTGGTCACCAATCCCGACGCACACTCGGTGCCCGAGGAAATCCTGTTGGACCTGTCCGGTTCATACACCACCCTGGCGACCTCCAACCAGGTGCCAGGAGGACAACTCCTCCTGAGCGACGCTCAAATTGGCCAGTTGCGCCGGCATCTCCAGGCTATCCATGACCATTTCGAAGGTCTGTACGACCCCGGACCCGACGAACCCTTCGCAATGGAGATCGAGTTCAAGATCACCAGCGACGATGTTCTGTCCATCAAACAGGCCCGCCCCTGGGTGTTTGGCGTTCCCACCTCGGCCGAAGCCTCGGGAACTCCACAGGAAGAACCGATATGGTCGGCGACCTTGACGGTAGGGATCGGAGAGAATTTTGCCGGCTATACGACATTCCTGTCTTCGCCGGAAACCAACACCCTGGGCGCTCTCTCGTCCAACACCATCACGTTGGACAATACCAGCTACACCGTCAGGGCTCTGGGGGTCCTGAACGGTAAGCTGATTCTCTCAGTGATGCCAAAACTGACTGCCGACTTTGTCCTGGTGGTTGGGACGGACGAATTCGCCTCTACCGACGCATCGACCCTGGAGGGAGACTCCATCTCCATCATCCAGTTCCAGTGGAACGACCCGGGACTAAACTTGCCGGAGGGGAAAGAGGTCGCCGTCAGAGTAACTGAGCCAGCCGAGAACACCCCGGCCCTGGGCGCGCCCACCATCATCGGTACTGCGCAGGAGGACGATATGCTGACTGCGGACACCTCCGGCATTGAGGACGCGGACGGGCTGGCCAATGCTTCCTACAGCTACCAGTGGGTCCGGAACGACGGGGTATCCGACACGGAGATAGAGGATGCAACGGACTCGGCCTACACGGTGACGGATGATGATGTTGGCAAGACGATCAAGGTACGGGTGACATTCACCGACGATGCTGACAACCAGGAGTCCCTGACCAGCGATGCGACGGGCCCGGTGATTGCGGCGCCCAACCGTCAGGCCACTAGCAAGCCCACCATCGACGGGACGGCCCGCGTGGGCCAGACGCTGACGGCGGACACCTCGAACATCTCCGACCTCGACGGGATAACCAACGCCACCTTTTTCTACCAGTGGAGGGCCGGGGGCCTGACCATAAGCGGGGCCACCCGCTCCACCTACACCCTCACCGCCAACGAGCAGGGCAAGACCGTCACGGTAAGGGTGAGATTCGTCGACGACCGGAACAACATCGAATCGCGGGCCAGCGATGCGACCGAAGAGGTGGCGGCGGCACCCAACCGTGATGCCACGGGAGCTCCCACCATCACCGGAATGCCCCAGGTGGGACAGACTCTGACGGCGGACACGTCTAACATCGCCGACCAGGACGGGCTGTCGAACGTTTCCTACGGCTACCGGTGGAATCGCCGGCGGGTCGGACATCGACGGGGCCAACGGCTCAACATACACCCTGTCGGAGGACGACGTGGGCAAGACCATCAGGGTGCGGGTGTCCTTCACCGACGATTCCGGTAACAGGGAATCCCTGACCAGCTCTGCGACGGCAGTGGTGGCTGCGGCCCCGGAGGGCAACAGCCCGGCCACGGGCGCCCCGGCCATCGGCGGTACGCTGCAGGTGGGCGAGACCCTCACCGCCTCAACGTCGGGCATCGCCGACCAGGACGGCCTGGACGACGTTTCCTACGGCTACCAGTGGATTGCGGGAGGTTCGGACGTCGGCGGGGCCACCGGTTCCACCTACACCCTCACCTCCAGCGAGCAGGGACAGACCATCAGGGTGCGGGTGACTTTCACCGACGACGCTGGCAATGCAGAATCGCTGGCCAGCGCTGCGACCGCCCAGGTGGAAGCCAGGCCCAACACCCCAGCCACGAGCCAGCCCACCATCACTGGCACGCCCCAAGTGGGCGAGACGCTGACGGCGGACACCTCCGGCATATCGGACGACGACGGGCTGACCAACGTTTCGTACAGCTACCAGTGGATGGCTGACGGCGTGGACATTCAGAACGCGACCAGCTCCACCTACAAGCTCGTATTCCCCGACCAGGGCAAGACCATCAAGGTGAAGGTGTCCTTCACCGACGACCGCGACAATGAGGAAACTCTGACCAGTGCGGCGACTGTGGCCGTTACTGCAGCTGCCAACCGCGGGGCCACGGGCCAGCCCACCATCAGCGGCACGCCCCAGGTGGGCCAGACGCTGACGGCGGATACGGCAAACATCGCCGATGAGGACGGGCTGGACGACGTGTCCTACGGCTACCAGTGGGTTTCCGGCGGTACGGACATCGATGGGGCCACCGGCTCCAGCTACGAGCTCACGTCCAGCGAGCAGGGGCAGACCATCCAGGTCCGGGTGACTTTCACCGACGACCGCGACAATGAGGAAACTCTGACCAGTGCGGCGACTGTGGCCGTTACTGCAGTTGCCAACCGCGGGGCCACGGGCCAGCCCACCATCAGCGGTACGCCCCGGGTGGGCCAGACGCTGACGGCGGATACGGCAAACATCGTCGACCAGGACGGGCTGGACGACGTGTCCTACAGCTACCAGTGGATCGCCGGAGGGTCGGACATCGGCGGGGCCACCGGCTCCACCCACACCCTGACCGCCAGCGAGCAGGGACAGACCATCCGGGTCCGGGTGACCTTCACCGACGACGCCGATAACGAGGAGTCCCTGACCAGCATTGCTACTGCCGAAGTTGCGGCGGCGCCGGTTCCCCTCACCGTCAGCGTGACGGTTTCTGCCCCGGCGACCCACGACGGCTCGTCCGAGTTCACCTTCGAGATCGAGTTCAGCGAGGAGTTCGGAATCAGCTACGCGACCCTGCGGGACCACGCCTTCAATGTAACGGGCGGGTCCGTGGAGAGGGCGCAAAGAACGGACAAGCCCAGCAACATTCCCTGGCTCATCACGGTAAAGCCGCAAGGCACCGGGGACGTGACCATCGTCCTGCCCGTCACCACGGACTGCGGAGCCGACGGCGCCATCTGCACCGGGGACGGCAGGAAACTCTCCAACTCGCTGAGCGTCACCGTATCGGGGCCGGGAGGCTAGGAGCGGCGGGCTGCGGACAGCATTGCAGGCCGCATACATGGACGTCCGGGCGGGCTCACCGCCACGCCCGGACGGGCGCTCACCCTACGCGGGAGCGGCTGAGGCGGCGTCATCTCGCGCCTCCCGCCATCGTGCTGCGCCCACCGCCGCACGTACCGGACGCTCCCGCCGGA
The DNA here is from genome assembly GCA_965197665.1 of Dehalococcoidia bacterium. GTDB lineage: Bacteria > Chloroflexota > Dehalococcoidia > Lucifugimonadales > UBA3495 > CBDANO01. Next base: position 552,803 of record CBDANO010000003.1, on the reverse strand, counting down.
GAGGGTCCAGGTGAGCTCCTGCGGGAGGACCGGCTCGATGCCGAGACAGCGCACACATCACAGCAGAAGAACCTACGTCTTCCCCGACGACTTCCCGGAGCGCCTGGTGCGCTTCAAGGAGGAGTCGGACCTGCCGTGGGCGGAGATCGCCCGCCGCCTGGGGACCTATCCCCACACCGTGAAGCGGTGGTGGAAGGAAGGGGTGCGGCCCCATTTCCGGCACCAGATGGCGCTCCTGGACCTGGCCGACGACCTGGGCCTGGGCCATCTGTTCACCGACTGGAGCATCCGGCGCGAAACGGGGAATGGGACGCCCGGCTCCGCCGGGGGCGAGCGCAGCGCCGCGAGGGTCCTCAGACCGGCGGCGCCGCCGCGATGCAAGAGCCCAAAGCGAAAGGCGGCGCATCGGCGGGGCGCCCGCGACCGCAGGGGCTGAAACGCAAAAAAGGCGGCATACATTGGCGTGCCGGGGGAAGGACACCGAATCGCGGTGTCCTTCCCCCGAGTCTCTAGGCGGCGGCCATCTCCGGCTGCTTGAGCATGGCAGAGTAGCCGGGCATCAGGACGGGCGTCATCGACAACCGGCCCGCGCCGTCGTACCCGGCGCGGTAGGCGTACTCCGCCTTCGCGCCCCAGGGCACCCGACCGCCGACCCGGACGGCGGGGCCGCCGGACCTGCCGCGGCGCCCCGGCCCGCCCGCGCCGTGCACCACCATGCCGCTCCGCTCGCCCTTCCGCCAGCCAAGCACCTTCACCTCGGCGGGCATGACCCGCTCCTCCGACTTCGCGCGCCGGAACAGCACGGCGTGCAGCCTCTTCAGCACGCCTGCCGACGGAGTGGACCTGCCGTTCATGATCTGGGAGAGGTACGAGGAGCTGATGCTCGCTCGCCGTGCGACCTCGTTCTGGCTGAAGCCGTGAGCGTCCATGCGGTCCCACACGGCCTTCGTGTCGACGCAGGCAAGCTGCGCGGACGCGACCGTCGCCTCGGCCTCCAGCGCCGCCTCGACCAGCGCCTGGACCCTCACGCCCATGCTCCTGCGGCCGCGGGAGACCTCCGACATGTAGCTGGCGGACACGCCGACCCGCTCGGCCAGGTCCCGCATGGTCATGCCCAGGGCGCGGGCGCGCTCCCGGACGTAGCTGCTCTGCCCGTTCACCACGCTCGCCGGGCGGTTGGCGCACTGTGCGGGAGCGATCTTCGCCGGGGCCTTGAGCGCCGACTCGACCCGGGTCTGGACCTTGACGCCCATGTGCTTGCGGCCACGGGCCACCTCCGACATGTATCCGTAGGACACCCCGGCGCGGTCGGCCAGGTCCCGCATGGTCATTCCCATCTCGCGGGCGCGCTCCCTGATGAAGCTGCTCTCGCCGGTCACGACGCCGCCCTGGCGGTAGACGATTCCCTGGCCGGGGACCTCTCCCAGGACCGCCGCGACCTTCTGGCGCATCTTGGGAGTCCACTGCCTGCCCCCGTTCGCAAACTGCGACAGGTATCCCGCCGACACGCCCATCAGGGCCGCGAGCTCCTTCATGGTGACCCCCCGCCGCCTGGCAGCAGCCCTGAGCTCGCTCTCCGCCGTCCTCGTTCCGGTTGCCATCGTTGCCGTCGTCATCGGTCCGTCCTCCTTCTGTGTTGTGTTGCCTTTGGCCTGCGCCCGCTTGCGGGCAAAGAAGAAGGGCCGTCCCCGGATGGGAACGACCCTTGTGGATTGGGATGTGTGGTGAGAGCTGGAGGCCCCGCCGTCAGCGGCGATGGACCTCGTTGACGTGCATAGCCGCCTCCTTTCAGGTGTTGACCCGTGCCGGGCATCCGTGGCGCGGGTATTTCGTGATGGGGTTGACGCTGGACGCACTCCGCCCACGGTCGGATGCCGGACGCGGGAGACGGAGCGGGGGGTGAAGAAGACGCAGCCCGGCCGGGGTGATTCGACGGGGAACCGACTCCGGGGGAGTTGCTATGGGGGAGCGGCCGGCCTACGACTTCATCGGAGGCCAGCGCATGGGAGAAAGACGCAGCTCGCCCAGGGTGAATACGTCAGTGGGAAAGCTGCGAGACGTGAAGCGGCTAGTCTGCTCGGAACGGCAGACCGGCGCATGTCAAAGCTGCGGCCTAGCTGTCAGTCAGCCATGCCGCGGGCATGAGGAGCCAGCCGGGGCGACAGACCTGTCTGCAACAGGCAGGCGCACTCCGACCGACTGGTTGAGAACGAAGCGCAGGCAGCGGTCCGTCCCTGGTGTCCAACGGCGAGAGCGATCGACTCCGATTCGCCAGACCGGTGTCCAGCGACGGAAGCGATCAACTTCAATCGCTGAACGGGTGTCCAACGGGCGAAGGGCTTATCACTCCAACCGCCGGACTGGACCGAGGACGAAGGGCTAAGTCAACTCCGTCGTTTCGGCCCGCGCTGCCTGCGAAGGACTAGCGTCAACTCCGCTTCGGCAGCATTCCCTCGTGGGCGACCGGGGGAGAGCGAATCATCCTCCGGTCATGCCCGTGCAACAGGGACCACGCACCCAGGTTTCTATGGTCGGAAACCTTGGAGAAAGCCAAACAGCACACTCATTATCAACGGCCCGGCGCCTTGATGAGAGGGCCTGCAGGCCCCCTTCCGCAGATTGCCGCCAAAGTGTTCACAAAAGTTGACGGCGACTCCCCGCGCCGGGAGCCTGCTACTTCCGCCACAGCCACAGGGTGAGCACGCGCCTGAGTAGCTCCCACCTTGCCCGCGCTCTCCGCGTGTCGTAGAGTGCGGTCCTGCGCCAACCGGTCTGGCCGTCGCGGGCGAAGCCCCGCAGCGGGTACGTCTCCGGGGGCAGCGTCATTCCGTGCTCCTCCAGCAGCGCCAGCTCCACCGTCAGCAGCCGCTCCCTTGCGCCCGTGCTCCCGCTCCAGCTCTTGCAGCAGCGCCATCAGCCGCACGTGCTGCATGTCCTCCACGCTGTTGCTCTTGCCGAAGACCGGCTTCCTCGCTTCCATTCGAGACGCCTCCATTCCAGACTTTCGGCCCCGGCCCGGTCCTCGACGCCGGCCCCAATTTCCACGGGCTGCGTCTTGTCAACCAGTGGGGGTGGTTTTGCTCGATTTCGCCGTTTTCCCGGGTTGCGTTTTGTTCACCACTATGGCCCGTTTTGCACCCCGGGGCCGGAACATGCCCTTACGACAAAGTGTTCACTTTTTACGTCCTGTAGGGGGGGATTTCCCCCTGTTTCAGCTACGAAACCACGACTCACGACAAATTGTCGCCAAAGTCCTTTCTCTGTACACCCCAATGACATCAAGAGAGGGGCGTCCAAACCAAGGGCCTATAGGGGCCCTCATATGAGCGCCCCTTCAAGTAGTTATGCCGGGCGTCCCGGTTGTCCACACTCTTTCGGGACAGCTGGCTCTGCTCAACCGCTCCCAGAACTGGCTCGCCAGGGAGATCGGGGTCAGCCCCGGTTACGTCTCCAAGCTGGTCAACGAAGGACGAGCGCCCTCGGGACGCATCCGCGAACGGATGCAGAAGGCCCTCGGCGTGAACGACTTTCACCAGATATTCAGATTGGAGGTAACAGATGACGAACCACAACGCTGAACCCCGTTTCGACGGGACCGACCGGACCACCGCACACGGACGGATGCTGCCCTACCAGAGCGGCGTGCTGTCCTCAGACTTCAAGGACTGCCTGGAGAGCCTCAAGGAGGCCAGCGGCCTCACCTGGAGCGCCTTCTCCCAGACCATCGGCGTGGACCGCAAGCAGGTGCGCCGCTGACGCAGGAAGGGCGTCGAGCCCTCCGGGGGAGCGATGGAGTCCCTCTACCGCTTCGCGGGCCGCTTCCCCGGCGGCCTGGACATCCTCATGGGCGTCGGCTTCCAGATGAACCTCTGGGAGACGGACGACCAGGAGGAGACGGAGGACGACGAGGACCAGGAGGAAGAGGAGCGCTAGACCCGGCCCATTCACCAGACCTGTAGCGATATGAAAGACGACAAGAAACAGAAGAGACAGGGGAAGCCGGAGGCGGACCCCGAGGAGATCGGCGTGATCAGGGTATTCTCCAACCCCGGACCCGACGCCGAGGAACGGCTGCGCCGCCTCATGACTCTGATGATCAAGTACGCCACCGGCAACGGGGTTGCTTCGACAAGCGCCGACTTCGACCTCAACCCGGGGGAGGGCGAGACTGGTCCAACTGAGAAGAAAAGCTCATCTTCTCAGGACGTCCCGGAAGCAGATGACTGATGCAGGCCGCCCATTCCCTGACCGCCAAGTCTCCCCTCTCAAAGCCACGCCAAGAAGACATTGCACAAAGCGATGATAGGGTGTATGGTAGACTTATATATGAAGAGTCTACCCGTATGAGGAGGCCGCGGTGAGCATCAACATAAAGAACGAGGAGACGTGCCGGCTCGCCAGCGAGCTGGCGCAACTCACCGGTGATACCATGACCGGCGCGATCACGGTGGCTCTCAGGGAGCGACTGGAGCGCGAGAGGAGCGAGCGCAGCGCCGAGGCCCGCGTTCAGCGACTTCTCGCCATCGGAAAACGCTGCGCAAGCATGTTGCGCGACGGCCCTTCCGCCGTCGAGCACGGCGATTTCCTGTACGACGAACGGGGGTTGCCAAAGTGATTGTAGACACGTCGGCGGTCCTTGCCATCCTTTTCCACGAGCCGGACGCGGAACGCTTCGCATCGGCCATCACGACGGCATCTTCCCGCCGCATGTCCGCCGCCACTCTCCTGGAAACGACCATCGTCCTCGAAAGTCGCAGCGGCGCCGCTGCCGGATACGAGCTTGATTCCTTCCTGCAAGAGGCCGAGATCGAACTGGAGCCGGTCACCCCTGACCAGGCACAGGCGGCGCGCAGGGCCTGGCGAAGGTTCGGCAAGGGCAACCACCCGGCGGGACTGAACTTCGGCGACTGCTTCGCCTACGCCCTTGCCGAAGCCACCCGGGAGCCTCTCCTGTTCAAGGGTGGAGACTTCGACCTCACTGATGTCGAGGTAGCCTGAGACCAAACGGGACTACCTGCTCAGCGGCTCCGGGCATGTGGGAGACGGGTTCGTACGTAAGGAGGAGTGATGGCTAAGACCACCTATAGAAAGACGGAGGGGAACCGGGCGGCCATCTACGCCCGCGTGTCGGACAAGAGCCAGGACGGGGAGGACAAGACCTCCATCTCCGAGCAGACGGGCGAGATGGAAGCCTACTGCGAGGGCAAAGGGCTGACCATCACCGCCCGCTACCAGGAGGTGGGCAGGGGCTGGTCCAAGAAGCGCCCCGAGTTCCAGCGGATGCTGGCCGACGCCAGACGCGGACGTTTCGACACCATCGTGTGCTGGAAGTCTGACCGCCTCAGCCGGGGCATGTACCCCGCCGCCGCCCTCATGGAGGTCGTCGAGGCTCACCAGATACGGCTCGAAGCCGTCATGGACGCCATCGACATGAAGACCTTCGGACTCATGGCGGCCATCGGCAAGATAGAGCTGGACAACTTCCGGGAGCGATCCACCATGGGCAAGCGGGGGACGGCCAAGCAGGGACGGGTGCCCACCGGCGGCCTCCCCTACGGATACCGCATCGGAGACGACGGCAGGCCCGAGGTGGTTGAGGAGCAGGCGGAGGTCGTCCGCCGCATCTTCGACATGTACGTCAATGAGGGGATGGGGTCCCCCTCGATTGCCGTGCGGCTGACCGACGAGGGAATCCCCACCCAGACCGGCAAGCTGCTGTGGCGTCAGTCCTACATCCATTACGTTCTGGCGAATGCCACCTACACGGGCACGTGGGTTTACGGAAAGGAGCGTCACATCTCCACCGAGGACGGGACGAAGTCCTACGACCAGCCGAGGGACACCTGGATAGAGATCCCGGTCCCGCCGCTGGTGGACGAGGAGACCTGGGGACGGGCGCAGAAGCTGAAGAAGCAGCGGAGCAGGACGGCCGGGAGGAACACGAAGGTGCTCTACCTGTTGCAGCACCTGCTGAAATGCAGCGAGTGCGGCCACAACTTCCATGCCAAGTCCACCTGGAGGACCACCAACGTTCGCAACGGCAAGAAGTACCGCTACGACCTGCCCGTCCCCCGCCGATACTACAAGTGCAACGGGATGCAGAGCCTGCGCCTGCGCTGCCGGGAGCGTCACTACATCAGGGCCGAGCGGTTGGAGGAGCCGATATGGAGCGAGGTCAAGCGGGTGCTTCAGAATCCCGACCTGATCGTCGCCGGTATCGACACCCTCGATGCCCAGGAGGGCGGCGGATTGGAGGAGGAGATAGCCCAGGCCGAGCGAGACCTGCGGAGCATCCAGATGGAAGAGGACCGGGCCATAAGGCTGTTCGTATCAGGGAAGATCACCGAAGCCCAGCTCGACCATCAGCGCAAGTTCATCACCGAGCGGCTTGAGAGCGCCAGAGCGAAGCTGGACGATTACCGGGCACGGGAGGCGAGCGGAACTGAGAAGCGGCGGCTGATGGAGACTGTCCTGACGTGGGCGAGGAACGTCGGCCAGGGCATCGACGAGCTGACCGATGAGCAGCGCAAGGAGCTTCTCCAGATGGTCGTGGAGCAGGTCGTCATCGACAGGGACAACAACGTGGACATCACGCTGGCTATACCCATCGACGATGATTCCTCAGACCCTGATTCTCCTGAACCCGATTCCCCTGAGCCTGATTACGTCGCAGTTGCGTCTAACAAATCTTGGTCTGGAAATTCAGCCGCTTCACCAGGAAACGGGAGCACGCCGTCGCCTTCAAGTCCCAGTTGCGGCGCAAGGGCATCAGAGTGGTGTCCATCACCGAGCAGGCCGAGGATAACGCCACCGGCAGGCTGCTTGAGGGCATCATCGAGAGCGTGGACGAATATTACAGCGAAAATTTGGCGCAGGAGGTCGTACGGGGAATGAGGGAGGCCGCTTCTAGAGGCTTCTTCCTAGGCTCGAACGCCCCCTTCGGCTACAGGAAGATCAAGGTCAGCGACGGGGCGAAGGAGCGTCCCACGCTGGAGGTTGACCCGGCCACAGCCCCGGTGGTGAGGGAGCTATTCGAGAAGTCCCTGCGGGGCAGCGGCCTCAAGGAGTTATGCAAAGAGCTTAATGACCGGGGCGTCACCAACCGGGGCAAGCGCTGGTACAAGGGAACGCTCCACTACGTGCTGAGGGTTCCGTTTGCTTGTAGTGTCTGACCTATGATAGCATACCACGATGGTCAACACCGATAGCCTGAACCGGACGGTATTCATCAGGGACAACCTGACGTTTCTCAAGGCACTGGACAGCGAGAGCGTGGACCGGTTCCGTTTGCTTTTGGCGTATGTGGTATCTACAGCTAGACAGTTCGTACACTAACAAAACTCTGACCAAGAGGCAGCCAACATGACTACCAGGCAATCGGGCAAAACCTGCGGATACCAAGACTGCGACGAGACCATTCCTCGGTGGTTCGAGCTCTGCGCTCCCCACAACACCGCCAAGCAGAAAGGCGAGGTCGACCAGTGCTCCAGTTGCGGAAAATACAAGGACGCCAAGTACCGCTTTTGCCGCAGCTGCAATCCCACCGGCCGCGGCCAAACCGCGCCCGCTACTCGCCCCTCCAGGTACGAACCCGAGTCCAATCCTAAGTGGGACGCCGCGGACCAGGAGGGCGACGTCTTCTTCATCTATATCCTCAAACTGGACGACGGCAAGTTCTACGCAGGACACACCCGCGAACTTAGAGAACGGATGGGCGAGCACCGCGACGGTAAAGCCAGGAGCACAGCCGACAAGAACCCCCTCCTCGTATGGTTCGAACCCGTTGACACCCGTGAAGAAGCCGCCGAAGGCGAAGCCTACCTAAAAAAGCTCATTGATACGAACGAGCGCGAAGTCCGCCGGATGGTCAACGAGTTCCAGGACCTAGTCAGCCTCGTCCATCTGGAATCAAACCCCAGCAACTCAGGTCCCCAAGCAGGCAATAACGCCGACAAGAGCCCCTACCGCCCGCGCAGGTTTGGATACCGCCGCCAAGCGGCCAGATAGGCGGGGCCAACATGACGAAATTCACCGAAACCACGACCACCACCTACGTCGTCGCTTGCCCCGAGTGTGACTCCCAGCGCGTCCACAAGGCCGGAACGCAGAAGGGGGAGCAACGCTATCGCTGTAACGGCTGCGGAAAGAAATTCCGGGCCGGAGGCAAGGCCAAGCCCTATAAGCAAACGGAACCGAACAAGGCGTGGTACGAGCGGACGGGGAGGTTTGGCTAAATAGAGACGCCCCGGAGCGCTGTCAACTCTCTCCGGGGCGTCTACAACTAATGAGGGCAGATGGAAGGTCTAGTCTTTCTTGGGGTAGCGCTGATTATTGCTTTGTTGATAGCGGGGGTGGCCCTGGGGGTGCTTCAAGCGGTGCTCCAAAAGTTCGAGGTCCCATGGCCAAAGCCTGCGTCGGCTGTTGTGGCTGTTGTAATTGTGATTTTAGTCCTGCTATTTGCTTATAGAGTTGTTGGTGAATCACAACCTGCAACACAGCCAATAGAAGAAGAATCACCGCGAGAAGAACCGCCGTATTCTCAGATAGCACCATCAGCCCACCATTCAGGAACACCGAATGACCAAGTTTAGCACAATCGCAATCGTTCTCGCCATTGGGCGGTGAGGTAGGCATGGCTGAATTTACGGAAACCACGACTACAACCTACAGCGTCAATTGCCCGGACTGCCACGGTGACAAGGTTAAGAAGCACGGCTTCCAAAAGGGCGAGCAACGCTATTTCTGTAAGACCTGCAAGAAGGCGTTTCGGGCTGGCGGCAAGGCCGAAGGGCGGCGGATGGACGCGGAGCTTATGGGTTCTGCGATCAGGGACTATTTCGACGGCAAGAGCTACAAGAAAATTGCCGAAGCACTGAAAACGGAATACGACCTACCCAATGAGCCGAGCAAGGCCACCATCTACGAATGGGTGAGGGACTACACCGCCAACGCGCTAAAGCAGATGGACGGCCGCAAGGCCAAGACCGGCGGGCATTGGGTAGCCGATGAAATGATGGTGGACGTGGGCGGTCAAAAGATGTGGCTTTGGAACGTGATGGACTCCAAGACCCGCTACATCCTGGCTTCCCACCTTACGCCCAGGCGGGACGCCAACGCAGCGCGGGTTGTTTTGAGAAAGGCAGCTTTGGCCGCCGACACGCCACCCAAGACCATCACCACGGATAAGCTGAAATCCTATATGCCGGCGGTCAAGAACGTGTTGCCCGAATCCCGCCATGTGCAATCCGAGGGGATACGGGCCGACAACAATAACAACCTGTCGGAACGGTTGCAAGGCACGTTCAGGGACCGCACCAAGACCTTGCGGGGGATGGACAGCCGCAAGACCGGCCAACACTACCTTGACGGCTGGGTACTCAATTACAACCTGTTTCGCAACCATGAGAGTTTGAGGAACCAAACGCCGGGGCACAGGGCCAAGGTAGAACCGCCGTTCAAGGAGTGGGCCGACGTGGTAAAAGCCGAGGCCGCACCTCGCCGGGAAGTGGCGAGAGTGCGGCCAGACTCTCAACCGAAACCGAAATCGCCACAGCCCAAAGTCGCCCCGCCAAAGGCAAAGAGGCAAAAGGGATTCAAGGCACCCAAGCCGGTTTATCCGAAGGTGGGCAAGAGAGCGGGGGCGCGGACGCTATCGCCGCCGTGGGCGCGGCTCCGGCCACGGATGCCCGGCAAGAACTAGATTTTGGGACGGGCTTCTAGAAGCCCGTCCCAAGCGGTAAAAGTGGCAGACACTACAAGCAAACGGAACCGTGCTGAGAAACGAGGCGTACACCGGAACCGCCGTATGGGGCAAGAACAGCAAGGGCGAGAAGGCCCAGGACCCTGTAAGGGTAGAGGGAGCGTGGCCCGCCCTGGTGTCGAGGGAGCTGTTCGAGGATGTGCAGCAGGCGATGAGTGAGCGCGCCCCGAAGGTGCAGAGGCCCGGTAGAGTGGGGAGCAAGTTCCTGCTGAGCGGTCTGCTCAGGTGCGGGGTATGCGGCAGGCCGTACTCGGCCCAGGGAGCCAAGAGCGGCCAGTTCGCCTACTACATCTGCGGCACCCTGTTCAGAGAGGGAGCGGGGACGTGCAGCGCCCGCTACCTGAACGCCCCGAGGCTGGAGACGTTCGTGGTGGAGAAGATCAGGGAGAGGATACTGAACGAGGAGACCATCGTGGCCCTCGTGACGCTGGTGGCCGAGGAGATCGACGCGATGGCCGGAGAGCTTTCCGGCAGGCTGGAGGTCGTTGAGGCGGAGCTATCCGACGTGAGGAAGCGTCTTGAGAAGCTCTACGAGGCCATTGAGACGAGCGAGTTGACCCTGGAGGTCCTGTCGCCCCGCATCATGTCTCTGAGGCACCGTGAGGAGCAGCTGGAGGCTGCGAGAGAGGACGCCGAGACCCAGCTTGAGCAGAGGAGAGTGGAGCTTCCCAACACCGAGGAGATAGCACGGTACGTTGCGGACTTCCGGGACTTCCTGAAGGACGGGACGATCCCCGAGCGGAAGGCGCTCATCCGCAACTTCGTTGAGGGCATCGAGGTGGACGGAGACGAGGCGACGCTGACGTACACGGTCCCCATGCCGAGCGACGGTGTGATGTCGGAATCGGCCTCGGTTCTTGATTTCGTCAAGTCCAGCCCACCTGAGAAGAATCGAACCGCTCATCGGGCTTGGTGATACGTTCGGGTACGCGGGAACGACGTGACACACCCATTTTGAGTCCGCTTCACCGGCCTGGCTTGAATGGACCCAAATCGGCCGCCCACGAGTACCTGAGTTTTCCGTGTCTATTGTGTCCGTCGAATGGAAGTTTCTCGATTTTGTCCAGTTTGGTGGGAGTGATCCACCGGGAGACGTCCCGCTCCTGCGTCAACGGGCTCCTATGGGTGTCCCATAGAGAAAGCCTGGCAAGGGGCAGCCCCCTGGGCACAGCCTGGCTCAACCCGGAGTCTCTGGAACCGAGCTACGACTTCGCGTAACCCCGTCCCAAACTTGGAATGTCGGAGACCAGATCGTACCGGACGCACTCTGGGCGGGCTGGGGAACTCCATGACCAATCCTTAGCTGATTGCCCGAATCCACCGATGGGAGGCGTGAAGGCTGGGCAAATTGGGATGAGGGAGCCTACAAGGGAGAAAGCCTGGGCTCCATTGGGACCGATGTGACACGGCAGAGGGTTTTCAGTAGCCGGACCGGGCCTGGAGAGCGGTCTATGGAGGCTGGGAATCGCGTGATAGTGAGATCGGACGCAGCAGGATGCACTCGCGGACCGGGCGGATGCGAGTTTGGAGGCGTTGGGTCGGTTGCGGATAGCGCCGTCAGGCTGGGAGTGGGATGGCTCGCAGTCGGGCCAGGGCGAGAGTGGCCTGCTCAGCCCAGGGCCAGCCCCGGGGAAGATGCAAAGTGAGTCTGCGCGCCGAGCGGGTAAGCCGTCCGGCCATAGAGAAGAAGCGTCGCCGCAGGGTCTTGGTGGTCACCAGTTGCTCGCCCAGACCGATGCGCGCTGCCCAACGGGCCAGGTTATGCGCCAGCACCTGGACGGCCAGCCAGGCGGCGTTGGCGGCGAAACGGCCTGACGGGAGATGATTGAGTCCCACGCCGTACTTGAGGTCTCGGATGGCATTCTCGACCTCGGCGTGGCGGCGGTGGTCGGCCTCCAGTTGCAGGGTATCCCCGTCCCGGTCGGTGATGAAGCCGTGATAGCTGTAGCTGGCGAATAGGGCCAGCTGGGAACCGGGCGCGGGCTTCACCCTCCGGACGATGAGCCGCACCGGCGCGGCATCGGGCTTGCTCCCGAAGGGAGTGTAAGCGGTCTCGGCCACGTCGGCGGCGCCGTCCATCCAGTAAGGGATGGGCGTCCAGTCCGCCTCGGGTATGGCTTCAATGAGATTGCGCAGGCTGGCACGCTGGCGGATGGTGATGGAGAAGCGGACCTTCGTCTTGCGACAGACGGCGACCACGGCGTGGGTGTAGAAACCGCTGTCGGCCCGCACCGTGAGTTGCCCCTTGGCCCCAGCATGGCGCACCCGTCCCACGGTCTCCCGCAGGAAGTGGGCGGCGCCGCGAGCGGTGTTGGCGCGGCCCTCGCGCAGCCGGGACATCAGCACGTCGCCGGTTCCAGCGGCCACGGCCAGCAGCGGGTGATAGCCTCGCTTGCCGGTGTAGCCATGGTGTCGCGCCCCCTCCTTGGCCAACCCGTAGGTCTCGCAGATGGTGGAGTCCAGGTCGATGGTCAGCGGCCCGTCGCTGGGTCCACCACCGGCGGCCCAGGCCCGGGCCAGCAGCTCCCGGCTCACCCGGTCCAGCTGGCGGACATGGCCCCACCGGAAGCTGCGCAGGAACGTCCCCAGGGTGGAGGGCGCTTTGACCGTGCACCCCAGCACCGAGGAGGTCCCCCCCGCACGCAGCGCATCGGCGTCGTCAATGCAGTCGCCGCCCGCCAGCGCCGAGGCCACCAGCGTCAGCATCTTGTCTCCCGCGTTCGCCCGCCCAGGCGCATCCCCGAGGTCGAGGTGACGGTGAACGAGTTCACGCAGGCCCACGTGCTGGGCCAGAGTGGCCGGAAGGAGCAGCCCGGCATTGTTGACCAGGCGGTGGTCGTCGAAGGCTATTTGGATGCGGTCGGGGTCCTCAAGTGGTAGCATCTGTTGGGTGCTCCTTGTTTCTGGTCGGTTTCCTCTCTCGAAAACCATTATCCCAGAAGCACAGGGGCACTTTCTTACCCCTTCACCACGCCGCGACGATCATCCCTTCGGTGGATTGGGGTGATTGACGCAAGGTGCCGGAAAGCCCAGATTTTCAGACGGGGAGACGCCCAATCAGCCGAAGTAAGGACTAAGATTTTGCACTTACCCGCTCGCCAACCCTTCAGATTGGAACTCGCCTGGCTGCGCTCCCAAGCCTTCCGCTGGACCTGGCAGGATGGTTGGCACTACGGTGTGATCAAAGGGGGCTTGATCAAAGTCCGGCAATTTGCCGACGAGGTAGAGTTTCGAAGCAACGCACCCGAAGAATCTCTCAAGTCGCTCGTTGAAGCCTACTTCGGCCTGGACCAAGACGTCGGGGCAATCCACGATGGGCTGCGCCGGGTGGACTCCAACATGGCCCGGCTGGTGGAACAGTACGGCGCCATGCGCATTCTGCGCCAAGACCCCTGGGAGTGCCTGGTTTCCTACATCTGTTCCCAAAACAACAACATTGACCGCATCGCCGCAATTGTTGACCTCCTAGCCCATAATTACGGCGACCCCCTGGCATTGGACGGCATGAGGCTCAATTCCTTCCCGTCGCCCCAACGTCTGGCCGAGGCTGGTCGGGTCGAGCTTGACCGCTTGAATCTAGGGTTGAGCCGCGGAAGCCGCATTTACCAAATAGCCAAGGAGGTAACCGCAGGCAATCTAGACTTGAGTGGGCTATCCCGTTTGCCCTACACGCAAGCCAAGGACCGACTGATGAGCTACGATGGCATCGGTCCGAAAATCGCGGACTACGTGTGCCTGTTTTCTTTAGACAAGCCCGAGGCCTTCCCCGTAGACAGGCATATAGCTGCCGCTTTGCGGGAGCACTACGGAAAGAAATACACGTCCGGTGCAAAGAACGCGAAGATGTTGGAGTGGGCGCGGGACTATTTCGGCCCCCACGCGGGTTACGCTGGTCAACTGCTGTTTTACCACCAACTCCAATAGCGGCGGGCTCTCCCCGGTCTATCCCTGTCGCCCGCGTGCCTTGGCAGGCGGGACCCTCACTTAACCCCGCCCCAATTCTGTCCAACTAACCGGGTCCACCTCAGTAGCCGGTTTTTGACGCCGTATCGACACTCGCGGTATCATATGCGCACAAGTTAGCCCGGCGGTGCTGGAAGCACCCCGGGCTATGGCGCCACCTGATGGAAGCAGGTGATGCAGTAGCATTGTACTACTTGCAGACCCGCTCCCGACAGGGAGGCGGGTCTTTTTGGTTTCAGAGAAAATCAGCAGTAGGAGGCAGGAAATGGCGAAGCTTAGAAAACGTAGCCCATATATTTGGGTCACCTCATTATCCAAGTTACTCGCGGGAGAGAACTCTTGTGAGTGGTCTAGCTGGTTCAGGGCACAACGTGAGAGCAACAGTTGGGCGAGGGTGCCAAGTACGTTCGATTCCGTTGCCTGGCAAATGGACCATGCGGAGTTGCTGCGTAAAGTTAGTAAGCGCTGGGGAGACCAAGGGCACCGGGTATTTCTTGAGTACCAGAATTCCCTGCAACTTTCGGGGAAGGTAGCCACACTAGGTGGGAGGCCGGACCTAGTTGCTTTAAAAGACGGGTTGAACACAGTCATTGACGTCAAAACTGGTCAACCCAAAGAGTCCGATAAGATTCAGGTCATGTTGTATATGTGGGCGGTTCCGTTGGCTTTCCCGCAGTACCGGAGCTTGGTATTCGACGGGATAGTGGTCTACCGAGACCACGAAATAGGGATTCCTGCAGCAGCGGTCGATGATCATTTCATCTCCAGGGTCGTGGCACTCATCAGGCGATTGGCGTCGCCAACCCCCGCCGCAAGAGTTCCCAGTTACTGGGAGTGCAGATTTTGCTCAATCACGTTGGTTGATTGCCCTGAACGCGTGGATAGTAGTCTGGAGGAGACTACAACGGCTGTCTTCTAAAGTGTTAGGAACCAGCAAGCATGGGCCACCAGAAAAGGGAGAAACCCGGGTCTGCGCCGATATAGACGGCTTCTACCTTGATGTAGAGTTCCCCACTAACTTCACAATATAGACGTACTGGCCAAGATGGCTTCCTATGCTCTGCCAAAACGTAAAGTCCTGGGTGAACTGGGAGTCCCCAGGAGCAGCTACTACCGGTGGCTGAGGCGGAAGGAGCAGCAAGGACTTGAGGACAATACGGGAGGCGGCAAGCCACCCAAGCCACCATGGAACAAGCTAGCTTCCAAGGAAGTAGACTCTGTCCTGTCGGCAGCCAGGGATGTGCCGGAGTTGAGCTGCCGGCAGTTGGCTGCATAGACCACCGACCCCATGGGCTTCTCCGTATCAGAATCTACGGTCTACTGCATCCTGCGCCGGGAGGGTCTGGTGAAGAGGCCTGAGATGCGGCTGGCTGCGGGTAAGGAGTACCACCGGAAGACTACCAATCCCCACCAGATGTGGGCCACCGATGCCTCCTACTTCAGGGTGGTGTGTAATCGGCGGAGTTAAAGTGTCCCACGCGGGCGGATAGATCGCTGACAAACGGCTGTCGCAGGCCAGGATAAATGTCCGGCTAAGTGGCCAGCATAAATGTCACTAGTATTCGGTCATGACGGAAGTTGGAGGCTGCCTGCCGGGACCAGATACCCTTCCTGTGGCTGACCGGGTGGCAGCATCCCGACCACAACACCCTGTAGAGGTTCTACCAGAGACACCGGCAAGGCATGAGGTAGCTGTTCAAGCGCACGGTGCGGACGGCTGTGTCTCTGGAACTGGTTGATCTGGCGGTGCAGGCCGTGGATGGAACGAAGGTGGCCGGCAACGCGGCGGCGGACCGGACCTACACTGGAGAGCAATTGGGCTAACTGTTGGACTGGGTGGAGAAGGCTATCGAGGAACTGGAGACCCAGAACGAAGGGGGAGAGGACGGCTGTCCGGTGCATCTTCCGGAGAAGTCGTCTGACCGTAAGGTATTGCGGTAGCGGGTGCGGCAGGCGCTGGAGGAACTGCCAGAGTGGGACCGCCACGGTCGGTACAAGTACCTCCGACGCATCAATCTGACCGATAGAGACGCCAGACCGATGAAGACTGCTCAGGGGGTTGCACCCGCCTACAACGCGCAGGCCATGGTTTCCCTCCTGGCAACCGGAGAGGGAGTGACCGGCATGTTGATCACTTCCGTGGACGTGGTGGATGAAGGCAATGACTACGCCCGTCTGCTCAGCCTTTCTTTCATTAACGTCGCCCCGCAGGTCCATTACGACGCTTCCATCCACCAGCCTTCTGACTTCTGGGACTGCGATGATGAATCCCGGGCCACCCTCGGCTCGGGCCTGACCCTTTCTGAGACTGGCATCATGCCTTCAGCCTGATCTGTCGACTCGACCCGAGGTGGCACCCGAAGTGCCTTCGGCAAGGCGAGCAGTGACCTTATAGGAGCCTGGCCTCACGCCCCATCGCAGTCCTGTCCGCTCACCTGGCCGGTGCGCTATCCCTCCAGGAGGTGGAAATGACAGGAGTCGTCGGTCATGAAGGTAGTCGTGGTGATGAGCTGGTCGTTGGAGTCGACACCCACCAGGATGAGCATGTGGCGGTGGTCATTGACCGTCAGGGGGTCCGCTTAGGGGAGCTTCACACGGTGGCGACCATCAAGGGGTATGGGGAGCTCGAACGGTGGTCCCGGAGCCTGGGAGAGATTCAAGCCTTCGGGATCGAAGGCACAGGTTCCTACGGTGCCGGAGTCGCCCGCTTCCTGACCCGTAGGGGCTATACCGTGGCGGAGGTCAACCGGCCCGACAGGTCAACCCGCTACCGAAAGGGGAAGAGCGATCCCGCTGATGCCGAGATGGCAGCGCGTGCCGTGCTTGCCGGAGTAGCCGACGCCACTCCCAAGTCAGGTGAGGGTGAAGTCGAAATGATCCGTATGCTCAAGAGCGCCAAGGACTCGGCTGTCAAGGCTCGCACCCAGGCTCTCAACCAGATGAAGGCCCTGGTCGTCACGGCCCCGGCCCAGCTTCGTGAGCACCTCACTGGCCTCACCACTGCTGCCCTTGTCACCCGGTGCAAGAGCTTCCGGCCTGGTCGTCTGGAGGGTCCCGCCGCGGCGGCCAAGTATGCTCTTCGCTCCCTTGCCCGGCGCTACCGTCAACTCGGTAATGAGATGCAGGACCTGGAGGCCGAGATCCGACGACTCACACGGACGGCAGCCCCAGCCCTGGTAGATGGCTTTGGCATAGGACCAGACACGGCGGCGACCCTCCTCATTGCTGCTGGGAGTAACCCGGACCGTCTCCACTCCGAGGCTGCCTTCGCCTCCCTGTGTGGCGTCAATCCCATACCTGCTTCCTCCGGCAAGACCAACAGGCATCGCCTCAACCGAGGCGGCCACCGCCACGCCAATGCGGCTCTCCATCGCATTGTTGTCGTCAGACTTCGTTATGATGAACGGACCCAGGCATACATGCGTCGCCGCATCACCGAGGGAATGAGCAAGGCTGAGGTGATCCGTTGCCTCAAACGCTATGTCGCTCGCGAAGTCTTCGCCGTCCTGCGGAACTCAGCCCCATCCCAAAGCACTCCTTGACATCTATAGGAGCATCAGGCTCTAAAGACGGTGCTCCCTCCTACTTCATCGAGTGTCTGCTCCACAACGTCCCCGACCATCTATTCGCGCGGAAGCTAGCGCCGACCTACGTCGGCATCCTCGACTGGCTGGAGACAGCAAAGATCGAGGGCTTCCAGTGCCAGAACGGACAAGCGCCCTTGTTCGGGTGACAGCGGGAACAAGGGACCGTCGATAGACCGCGTGCATTTTCCAAGGCAATGCGAGAACTGTGGGACACGGGAGATTGAGAATGCGCCGGTCTCGTCCAGACAGAACGAGCCTCAGGTCATCGACGAGGAGGGTGTCGACGTCCTTCCAGTCCAGCACCTCCCTGGCTGCGGTGTGTCCGCCGGAGTCCAACTCGATCTCGATGGTGGCGCGGAGGACCGAGGGGATGAGGTGCATGGGTATCTCCTCGCCCCACAATCTTAGTGATGCGGTCGATGACCGCGCTCTGCAGCACCTGGGCGGTGCCCTTGTGGCGCTCCAGCGAGGCCTCTATCTCCTTCTTGTTGCACTCGATACGCTCGAACTCTATCTGGCGGTCGTGCTTGGACGCGACCTCTACCCACCTCCAAACGCGGGACTACTCGCCCCACTGCGGGGGGGGGGCCTCTGTTGCTGTGCCGATGGCGGCGCTATGCCGTGCAGACACTGTTCTACATACTCTTCTTACGCGTTCCGAAGCGACCGGTAGATGCCCATCCCAACGTAGTGGGACTTCGCATGCATCGCCTGATGTGACTCCCGCTTCGGCGTTCTATGATTTCGCTTTGTTGCGGCGGGTGGCATGATAGGCTCACCACACCAAAGAACACCAAAGAACAGCAAAGAACAGCAAAGGAGTGTCATGGAGATCATAGGGAAGATGATAGCGAACTTAACTCCGTCGGACAACCCCCGCGTACATCCGCCAGACCAGATCGAACGCCTGGTAGTCTCGATCAGGGAATTCGGCTGGACCATCCCGGTCCTTATCGACGAGAACGACCGGATCATCGCCGGTCACGGCCGCGTCGAGGCAACACGCAGGCAGTTCTAATTGTCGTTGATCAGCTTCGGCCGCGAAGTCACCGTGAGTGACCTGTGTAGGCGGGAGGGAATCAAGCCTCACTCCTACTACTCCTGGACCAAGGAGTTCATGGAGGCAGGGAAGGAGAGGCTTACCCGCGACAGCGTGCAAGATGCGACTAGGGAAGAGGTCCATCAGCTCAAGCGGGAGAACGGAGAGCTAAAGCAGCTGGTCGCCGATCTGTCCCTTGAGGTCTATCGTCTCAAAAAAACTTCCACACCAATGCCTCAGGGCGCCGGCAGTATCAGCGGATGAGTGGCGCAGAGAAGGCGGAGGTGCTGGACAAGGTGGCTTCCGGTTCCGTTTGCTTTTAGGTGTCTAGCCTGCTGCCCTAAGACGCGCCATGCGCTCAAAGCAAACGGAACCGAAGGGGCTTACTTGTAGATGTCGCTGGACCTGAGTCCGGCGTCATAGATGACGACTTTGCGGCTTTGCCGTGACGCCCTGTAGAGGATGCGATACGGCCCCAACCGCAATCTCCTAGCGCAGTTGTCACGACCTTTCAAGTGCCTGAGATTAGAGCCTTTGAATGGGTCTTGGGCCAAACGCTCCACGATGTTGGGAACTGCCTCTCGGAGTCGGTCATTCTTCCTGATGAACCTGTTAGCCCGCGGGTCTATCGAAACCTCAAACTGAGGAGGGTCGTCGGGCAAGGCTATTCCGTAACCCCAACCACTGCATCCGCACGCTCCCTAGCAGCGCGGATGTGCCGATGGCTTCTGCGGTTCGTGACCATTTCCTCGGCTGTCGCGACCCAGTCGTTGATGGTGTTCGCGACTTCAATGGGCCTGAGGGTCTTTACCGCCTCGGTCGTGTCGTTCACCATCCCCTCGGTGAACTCCCGCAGTTCCTTGGGTGGCATCAACTCAATGAGTCGCTTCACCATGAGGGGAGTCGGGAGCTCGTACAGGGCGTCGGTCAGGTCCTCCTCATTGGGGGACAATGTGAATGTCATGGCGTATTTGGCTTTTTCCAGATGGCGCAACGACAAGCCCCGCCCAACCAGCCGACGGTGGTATATGCCAGATGGTGCCTTAATCTTCGTGAGTGACAATGCAATTCCTCATCCTGTCAGAGTCTGGGAGCACTGCATCAAAGAACCCCTCGGGCGGGCCGCCCCCCTTGGAGACAAACTCCAGTATTACCTTCAGGGTGTCGTTGTCCATTATTTCTAAAGTAGCAGAATGGTGCACAGCCGGGCGACCGGCGCTGAATCGCACACCTGATATTTGTTGCAACGAGGTCCCGGGTATGTTGATCCGCATCAGGGGCAAGGCTATGACAGGCTCCCAGTTCGACCGGTCCAGCAGGTACGAGCTTGTGCATCGGAACGTGCCACTTCCGACCAGTTTAGCCACCGTTCCCAGGATGTTTGTGACCTTCCCCAATCCATCGACTTCCGCCTGTTGGATTTCACTCAATCCATTCCGCAAGACTGCCTCTGTGGCCCAATCGACCATAACCAGCACGTAGTCGTCTACATCATCGAGGTCGCAAGAGCTGAGCCAGAGCTGCGTGGTGATCAGTTCGTCCGCGCCAATAGGGTCAGCGTCGAACAGGAAGAAACTTCTGTCAGGCCAGCCGGTGTCGAACTCTTGGAGCCAGGACTCCAACTGCGCCGCCTCGCCACTACTCATGTGGAACGCAACCGACAGCGATTCCAGTTCACCAGCAGCGAATGCGTCCATCATACCGGCAGGTTGGGTCATGTTCTCACCAGACATCCACCGCGCCTTGATTATAACGCGGCACTTCACGAGGCGGCAACAATTGACGCTTCAGTGTTGCGGGAAATCCTACAGTCTGTCATAGGGTTCCGTTTGCTTCTAGCGTGTAACGTGCCTACGGCTAGATAGTCCATACCCTAGAAGCAAACGGAACCCCCGGTGGCGACTACGTCATCAACCAAGCACCGCTGTGCCGGGATCGGCGAGACTTCATTATCCTGCCTGGAGATACCGGCAAGGCGGAGGAGTACCCCCTTAACTCACCCAGCGCTGGTGTTTAATTCGGGAGCTTTCGTTTGCTTATGAGGGATGAGCTACCATGCCGGAGGAACCCCATCCTCTAAAAGCAAACGGAACCCAGGGGAGTCCTCGGTGAAGGCTCCTAGCCGCCGGGGTCCGCGCTCTGCTTCCCCGCCGGGGCTTGTTCTTCCAGATCGGACGCACCTAAAAGACGACGGCCATATTTTTGCTCGATCTATTACCTACTGGGCAGATTTTCGAGCCAAGCATCAACAGTGGATCTCCTCCAGCGAACTGCACCCGCCCCGACTGGGACACCACGCGGAAACCTACCGTCCTTGATCATCCTGTAGAGGCTTGCTCGTGAGATCGCTAGGATCGCACAAACTTCATCTACTCGCAGTAGCTGATCGATGGCTAGCATTCTGCCTCCTTTAGTCGCATCTCGATGAAGAAGGTACCGGATACATCCATCTGGTGTCAATAGGTTGACGAAACCGGAAGTCCGTGTTATAACAGAAGTGGAATCAATAATATAATCAAAGCTAATTATAAAGGAAGTCGTAATAGATAGGCCGCCCACGCGTCCATAGCTGCGCGCCTCAGCGCCAGCATATCGGAACGCAGATAAGCCGCCTCAGTAGCATCTCCTACCGTATGAGCAAGGGCCGATTCCGCTACCTGGCGGTCGATGTTCTGTTCGGCGCACCAGTTCCGAAAGCTGCTACGGAATCCGTGCGGAACAGCATCAATCCTGTTCTCTCTCAGCAGTTTTGAGATCGTCGAATCTGTCAACGTCTTGCCCCTGCTGCTTGGGAATATCAGCCCCGTACCATCGGACAGCTCGCGGGCGCGCTCTAGGACAGACATAGCGTCGGCGCTCAGCGGTACGCGATGCTCACGCCCAGACTTCATACGGTCCGCCGGAATCGTCCATAGAGCCACCTTTAGATCAATCTCGCTCCAGGTAGACAGCCGGACCTCACCGCTACGGGCGGCCGTCAGTACCAGGAATTGAAACGCCAGCTTAGTACCTAGCCATGCGCCGGAATTTCGCACCGTCTGAAGTGCTCCGCCGACTTCCCCGAATGACAAGGCCCGGTGATGTTCTTTCGTACTGAGCTTTGGTAAGCCCGCGGCGATGTTCTGGTTCGCCGGATTGTCGGCCCGTAGGCCCTGGGCTATCGCCCATTTGAAGGTCTGTGACAGCCCCATCTTGGCTTTCTTGGCGATAGCCGGCTTGTTTAGGGCAAGCGGTGCCAGGAATCGCAGTACGTCGGCCGGGGTGATTCCGTCGATAGGCTTCCGCGCGACGACGGGCAGCACGTACTCGGCCATTACTGCCCGCAGATTCTTCTCAGTCTTGGGATTCCGCCAGCCGGGCCGCAGTACCGTGATGGTCCGCTCCAAGCAGTCAGCAAACGTCGGAATGGCGGATGCCTTAACGCGCGGATCGGCGCCGCTTTCGACAGCCCGGGCATTAGCGAGTGCTAGCTCACGGGCTCGGGCAAGTGTTACGATGGGGAAAGAGCCCAGGCCGATGTTGAAAGGCTGACCGTTGATCCTCAGACGCTGCGCCCAGGACTTAGCAAGCCTCCCCGTGCTGGATGCCTTTACCAGCAGGCTTAGGCCGAATCCGCCGCGCCCGTCGCCGTACCGTCCCGGCGTGTTGACGGTCTTGACAAATGCTGCTGACAACCGCTTTGGCCTATCCATATTATCATTTCCGTTATCACCTTTTCTAAGATAATAAATGATACGCCAAGAGATTACAATGTCCTATTTGATACTATGATCGTGGTGAATCTCAAGGTAATTGATACTGTTTGTGGTTTTTTGAGACGGATTAAAACAAAGGCATGGCGTTTACTCGGGGAGCCAGCACTCCCTTTTGTAGCCACTGTTGGCAACCAGCAAAAATGGGACACCTTGGGACCCGAGAGATCAGGGACCTGATTGAGGTCTAGCCAGCTCCCTTAGGGTCCTGTTGTGCCGTCTTCGCCGTTGGATTGTCTGGGCTTGCACCTCCTTCCTCCGTCGTAGAATCTCCTCTCTTCTGCCCCGTAGCACATCCGAAGGTGTCACGTTGCCCAGGGCCTTGTGGTAGCGCCGGTAATTGTAGTAGCTGACGAAGGCCACGATGGCCGCCTCCAGGTCGGAAGGCATCTCGTACGGCAGTTGGTTCACGTCACGCTTGAGGGTCTGGTGGTATCGCTCCAGCTTGCCGTTGGTCTGAGGGTGGAAGGGTGTTGCCAGTATGTGCTTGATTCCCACCATGCCCAGGTAGTCCCTGAAAGCCCGGGATACATAGCCGGGGCCGTTGTCGCTCAGCAGCCTGGTCCGGTCTTCTATCGGCACCTGGTCCATGCCAGTCCTGTCCACGGCCTCCTGGACCACTTCTATGAAGGAGTCGGAGGTCATGTCTCTCTGAAGCTTGTGGGCCAGAATGAACCGGGAGTAGTCGTCCATGACGGTGACCATGTAGTAGTAGCCCCAGCCCACCACCCTGAAGTAGGAGGCATCGGTGGCCCACATCTGGTGGGGGCCGGTGGTCTTGCGATGGTACTCCTTACCCGCAGCCAGCCGCATCTCAGGCCTCTTCACCAGCCCCTCCCTGCGCAGGATGCGGTAGACCGTAGACTCTGATACGGAGAAACCCATGTTGTCGGTGGTCCATGCGGCCAACTGCCGGCAGCTCAGGTCTGGCATATCCCTGGCTGCCGACAGAACGGAGTCGATCTCCTGGGAAGTCAGCTTGTTCCATGGGGGATTGCCGCCTCCCACGTCGTCCTCAAGTCCTTGCTGCTCCTTCCGCCTCAGCCACCGGTAGTAGGTGCTCCTGGGGACTCCCAGCTCACCCAGGGTCCTGCGTTTAGGGAGGCTGGAGGAAGCCACCTTGTCCAGCACCTCCGCCTTCTCTGCGCCACTCATCCGCCGATACCGCCGGCGCCCTGAGGCATGGGTATGGCCGTTTTTTTGAGACGATAGACCTCGAGGGACAGATCGGCGACCAGCTGCTTCAGCTCTCCGTTCTCTCGCTTTAGCAGATGGACCTCGTCCCGGGTGGCGTCTCGCACGCTGTCGCGGGTAAGCCTCTCCTTCCCCGCCTCCATGAACTCCTTGGTCCAGGAGTAGTAGGAGTGAGGCTTGATGCCCTCCCGCCGACACAGGTCACTCACGGTGGCCTCGCGGCGGAAGCCCTCCAGCACTATACGAATCTTCTCTTCCGGGGTGTACTTGCGCCTAGTAGCGGCCTTAACAGTTCTGACGAAGGACCTGGCCGCCTCTGTGCGTTCATCGGCGGCGGTTGCTTTACCTGTTTCTGTCTGGGACATATCAACTCC
Source organism: Dehalococcoidia bacterium (assembly GCA_965197665.1). Lineage (GTDB taxonomy): Bacteria > Chloroflexota > Dehalococcoidia > Lucifugimonadales > UBA3495 > CBDANO01. The sequence goes on along the minus strand of CBDANO010000003.1, from coordinate 529,134 downwards.
TCTATCTGAAGTACCCTACCTCATACAGGGAGCTGACCTCAAATCCCTCGGGTTTTTCTACCCCCTCTGTTGTCCCATTATCGCTGACGACCTACACAATAGATTTATCTCCACGGTGAAGCTCCCCGCCTCCCCTGCGCTACGGAAAGGGCTAACAACCGAGCGATTGGCTTCATAATGCACAACAAGATTGTCTTTGCAAGAGCGAATAGCCGGAGCCAACGCCTTAAATTTCAACCTGCTTGGCCCATCACTTAGGAGAAATCTAACTCGCTCAGCCAACTCCCCGAGTAGCCACCCACCAACAACAATGGTGGTGAACATAGCCAACGGTGGGGCAATAACCGCTCCTATCGAGGAAATGGCACTCAATTTTTCCTCCGCACTATCCCACGGAAGAACATCAGTCCAAACCTCGAAGGCCGTCCAAAGCACTCCGACCCCGGTTCGCCTGGGAGTAAACACATTCCGGGGCCAGCGCATCCGACCATGTTAAACTGCGAAGACACCAAAAGCAAACGGAACCGCTGGGCTTCTTCCCCCTGTCCCCCACCGGAGCGGAACTCCTCTTCGAAGTGTTCAGCCAGCGCTACGAGCGGGGCTCCATCCTGGTGACCACCAACCTCCCCTTCGACGAGTGGACCGAGGTCTTCGGCTCGGAGCGGCTGACCGGGGCGCTGCTGGACCGCCTGACTCACCACGTCCACATCCTGGAGATGAACGGCGATAGCTATCGCCTCAAGCGTAGCCGCGAGAACGCCCCATCCCAGACCCCGGATGAACCGGACCACTCCTAGCTCACTACGGTACTCTTTCCCCTCCCCTCTTCTGCCGTCCCACCCTCGCCAAGGATGCTCTTCCCGTAACTATGGTGGGACACTTTTCCTCCGCCACTTGTGTCGAAGGCCAGCGATTCCGTCCTCACTAACTGTCAAGGGAAAATGTCCACATCATGGAGAATGTGACATTGACGCAGAAAGAGCAGACGAGGCTTCAGGTTCTCAACAGTTTGATGGCGGACCATATGACCTTAGAGCAGGCAGCGACATTGATGGGAGTGAGCGCGCGCCACACCAGGCGCATTCTGGCGGCTTACAAAAGGGACGGCGCAGCCGCACTCGCTCACGGCAACCGAGGTCGCAGACCAGCCAACGCTACACCGGACCCGTTGGCGACCGACGTGGTGCTTCCGGCGCGGACCCGATACGCGGGAGTCAACCACACGCACCTGAGTGAGCTGCTGAGGGAGCGAGAGGGCATAGACATCGGTCGTAACACGTTGCGCAAGATACTGACTGACGTCGGTGTGAACAGCCCTCGCCGGCCCAGGCCGCCGAAGCATCGTGTTCGACGGCAGCGGATGGCCCTGGAGGGAATGCTGATGCAGATCGACGGCAGCTACCACAGATGGCTGGGAGAAGATGGCCCCCAGTTCACGTTGCTGCTGGCGGTCGACGATGCTACGGGTTGTGTCGTCAATGCCCTGTTCTGTGAGTACGAGAACACACGCAGCTACTTACTGCTGTTGCGGGACTTGATACAGAGCTACGGCATACCGCTCGCACTCTATGCAGACCGCCATGGCGTCTTCAAGCACACGCCACCGTCGGAGACTGCCGCCGCTCCCACCCAGTTCTCTCGCGCGATGGGTGAGCTTGGCGTAGAACTGATATTCGCACGATCGCCGCAAGCCAAAGGCCGGGTGGAACGCACCGCGGGCACCCTCCAGGACAGGCTGGTCACGGAGCTGAGACTCGCACGTGCAACCACCATCGATGACGCTAACCGCGTGCTCGATGACTTCCTTCCCCGCTTCAATGAACGTTTTGGTGTGCCGTCGCGGCACGCAGAGACCGCGTATCGGGTCCTGGAGCCGGGGATGTGCCTGGACACAGTCCTATGCCTGAAGTACAGGCGCAGGGTTGGCCGGGACAACACTGTGAAGTACCGCTGGCGTACCCTGCAGCTGCTTCCCGATAGGGGTCGACCGAGCTATGCCGGGTCGGTGGTGGATGTGCTCGAAGGGCTGGACGGACGACTCGCAGTGCAACACGAAGGGCGTGTAGTCGCCTCCCAGGAAGCGCCTCCCCGTCCAAGTATCCTGCGCAGCTTCGACACGAGGACCGTACACACGACTGTTCCCAGCCGCCACACCAACGGTGTCATCAGGAGGTCGGAGGACGAAGTGGCGTCAATGGGCACAATCCTCGAAGTGGACAAACTCCGTGACGATGCTGACCGCAACGGCGCCGCAAGAGTTCGCAGGACTGCGACTCCGCGATCCGGAAAGCCCACCCCACTTCAGACGGCGAGATGGAAGGCGGTGCAGAAGGCGAAGCGCAAGGGGCTGTCCATTCGTGGGATCGCCCGGGAACTGGGCATACACAGAGACACCGTGAGGAAGTACATGCACGCTGAAAGCCCACCCATGTCGCGCGCTCGCGCAACGTCGGAAGTACCGTGATCTGCTAGCATGGCTATCTACATAGAGGACATTTCCCCTTGACACTTAGGCGGACAGAATCCCTGAGCGTCGACACCCCAGCGGCCTAATTTCTCTCCGCCCTTGACATACCACACCGACGCCAATCACAACTACGTCCGCACTTTTAGGCATACCCTTGCCCTCCATAGGAGTTCTTGGGATTATCGCCGTGGGCCGCAGGAGTGTCAATCGGGGTGGGTGCTTACGCCTCCTCCCTTCAGCACGCCACCCTGGAGACCTCCTATGCACCCCAAATCATTTTCCCACATCACTCTGAGCAAAGGGAAGTGTCGTTGTCCAGGTAATCTGCCTCCCCAAAACTGAGCCAGCCACAAAGCGAGTTTTGTGGGATCATCTAAACTGAATGGAGAAGGATGATCGTCCAACGAAGAATTCCAGGTACAGCCCGGAGCAGGTCGCCTACCGCGCGAACGAGCGGAGGGCCTGCGAGGTTCTGATCCTGCCCAGAGCCTCCCACTGGCATCGGAGTGTGGCGGACGAGCAGGCGGCTGCAAGAATTATGCCCAAATACTTGGCCCAGGTCAGGGTGAGCTACGGCTACCGGCGTCTTCATGTACTCCTGCAGCGGGAGGGTTGGACGGTGGATCACAAAGCGTCCAACCGGCTTTATTGGAAGGTGGGCCTAATGCTGCGTAACAAGATACCCAAGCGTGCCAGAACCAACGAAACCGTGCCGCAACCCGGGCGGACTAGCGCATCCCCTCCGAGGGCCCGCATCAAAACGAAGCCTTCCACCCATCATTCCACAGTCCCTTACCAGCCTCCTCCGGGCGAAAAGATAGCGCTCGGTTCGCCTACCGCGGTAGGTGGTGCTCAATCCAGCGCCGCTCCTCCTCCTCCTCGTCGAAGTAGATGAAACGGTGGAACAGCTTGGGTCGCTCCCGCCCCTGCCGGAGGTCTTTCCGAAGGGCCAGGCTGCCGGGGCCGTCTATTTTCAGCGTTTCCGGGTCAATTATAACCCCGTATTCTGAACGCGCCGATTTCAGAGAGACGAAGCCGCCCCGCACATCCTTTTCGACCAGGTGAATTTCCCGTTCCAGGGGATCGCCCCAGCCGCCTCCGCCGGCGGTGTAGATTCTCACCAGATCGCCGGCCTGCCAAGGATTGTCGTCGGAAAAAGGACGGATATTTCTTTCGCCCTCACACCCGGGATTCAGAATCACTTTGGACGTGCCTCCGGCCTTGCCTCCGGCGACGCCCCAGGCCGGGAACCGGTTGTTCTCTACCCGCAGCCCGAATGTCCCTTCGGGAGCCAGCAGCCGGACATCCCGGATGATTCCGCAGCCGCCGCGGTACTTGCCTGGTCCGCCGGAGTCGGGGTTGATGGCGTACCGCTCCATTCTCAGGGGGTACTCCATGTCCATGAACTCTGCCGGGTAGTTTTCGTTGTGGCTGCTGTAAACGGCGTCGATGCCGTCGGCGCTGGGACGGGCGCCATGCCCAACCGCAATGCCGTCCGTGCACAGCATCCACTCTCCCGACTCGGCATCCTTCATGCGCCAGTAAGCGATCACGTACACTGCCATTGCCGCCATGGTGTTTCCGCCACTGGCCCTGGCGATGACGGCACGAACGGCATTTTTCAGCTTGGTGAAGGTGTGGGCGCGGCAACCCAGCGCCGCAGGCCACTGGGGTTGTAGGATACTGCCCGGACGTAGCTTCACTTCGGCCACTGCCGCCAACAGTCCCTGATTCATGGTGAGGGACGGGTCGTACTGGTGAAAGTGCTGGCCGAAATAGGCCCCAATGGTGCCGTCGCTGGCCATGAAGTTGATGGAGCCGGGGGCTTGGTCGTCGCTTTCGGTGGCATCCAGGGTAATGTGGTCTCCTTTGCGGCTCAGTTCCAGATGGAAGGAGTGCCACTCAGCGCCCACTCCGTCGTTGTCCATGTAGTCACGAGTGGTGTAGTTCCCAGGCGGTATCATTTCCAGCGTCTTCTGGTGGATGAATTCTGCCGTTTCCTCCCGGTCCTGGCGGATGGCTGCCAGGGTGGTCTCTTTGCCGAAGCGGCGAAAGATTTCCAGGACCCGTTCTTCGGCCCGCTGCGCCGCCGCCATCAAAGCCCGGCTGTCACCTTCCAGCAGGTCGGGGTAGCGGGAGTTGCGCAGGATGATCCGGTAAGCTTCGTCGTTCAGCTTTCCCTGATCAACTATCCTGATGGGTGGCACCAGGGTGCCGTCGTGAAATATCTCGGTGTTGGCCGGCCCAATGCTGCCGGGGCGGGAGCCCCCCAGGTCCCAGAAGTGGGCGAAGGAGTGACAGTAGGCCACCAGTTCCTCTTCAAAGAAAACGGGCGTTATGAACACCATATCAGGGGTGTGGCTGATGCTGCCCCGTGAGATGTATGGATCGTTATACCAGTACACATCCCCGGGGTGCATGGTCTCCGGGGGGTAGCATTCCCACACACAGCCTAATATGTCGCTGCCCATGGTCTCGCCATATATTTCTTGCCCCCGACGGTCCAGGAAGCTGACGGTGTAGTCCTTCTTTTCCCGTATGAAAGCCGACATGGCCGTCCGTTCGATTATCAGCTCGCACTCCAGCCGCGCCGAACGCAGAGAGCCGTGAAAAAGTTGGAGTGTAATCGGGTCTACGGAGATCTTTTGAACAATGCCCTCGCCTTTGGCCGGGTTCGTTGACATACCGTGTTCTCTCCTTAGCTAAACTGGCTGCATGATGCAGTTGCCATAGTCGTCAACCCGGGCCTGCCAACCCGGGTCGATGACCACCGTGGAATCGGCGTTTTCAAGAATAGCCGGGCCGTCTATGGTGGAACCCGGTGCCAGCCTCGCCCGGCCGTAGATGTCGCAGGAGACGAAGCCTTCGGTGTCTTCGAAGTAGACCGGGCGCCGCCCCAGCAGGGCCTCAGCCGGGGTACTCAAGTCGCGGGAAAGCGGGGCCATTCTGACCGATTCCAGGTGCCCCAAGGCGGTGACGCGCAGGGTGACGATCTCCACCGGTTGGTCCAGGGAGAACTCGAATAGACGATGGTGCTCCCTGTGGAAATGCTGAATCATGGCATCCAGGCTGGCTGGCTCGACCGCCTTGCCTGCCAACTCCACCGTCACTTCGGAGCCCTGGTGGGCGTACCGCAGGTCCGCCGACCGCGCCAACTCCCGCCGGTCAGCAGGAACCGACTCGGAGTCAAGCCAATTGGCAGCTTCACTCTCCAGCTCCCTGTAGATATTCTCCATGGCGCAGGAATCGTAGTTGGGAGCCTTCTGGATCGAAGTCCTGGCGTAGTCGTTCTTGAAATCGGCTACCAGCAGCCCATAGGCCGAGGCGACGCCCGGGCTAGGCGGGGCGATGACAGTGGCCATATCAAGGAGGCGGGCCACACTGATGGAGTGCATCGGCCCCGCGCCCCCGAAGGCGACCAGCGCGAAATGGCGCGGGTCGTGACCGCGCTCCACGCTGACGTTGCGAATGGCGCCCATCATATTGTAGTTGACTATTTGCAAGATGCCGTGGGCCACCCGGTACAAGTCCAAGCCCAGGGGAGAGGCGATTTTCTCCTGTATGGCCGATCTAGCTGCCGCCGCGTCCAGGGTCAGGGCACCCCCGGCAATGGTCTCATTGATACGGCCCAGCACCAGATTGGCGTCTGTAACTGTTGGCTCGGTTCCTCCCAGGCCGTAGCAGGCCGGGCCGGGTACGGCCCCGGCGCTGCGCGGCCCTACGTTCAGGTTGCCCGCCGCCGTCAGCCAGGCGATACTGCCGCCGCCCGCGCCTATGGTGGCGATGTCCAGCATCGGCAGTTGTACCGGCCAGTCGCCCAGCTCTCCCTTCAGGGTAATAGTGGGGGTGCGTCGGTTGACCAGGGATACGTCGGTGCTGGTTCCCCCCATGTCTAAGGAGATGCAGTCCTCTATCCCGGTGTTGCTGGCCACATCAATGGCGGACATGACTCCTGCTGCTGGGCCGGAAAGGGCGGTGAAGACCGGCTGACGGATGGCGGTTTCCGCGCCGATCACGCCCCCGTTGGACTTCATAATCAACAGGGGGGCCTCCACTCCAAGTTCCCGCAGTTCCCGGTTCAGGTTCTCGATGTAGTAGCTAACCCGCGGCATGACGTAGGCGTTTAGAACGGTGGTTATCGTCCTCTCGTACTCCCGGAAGACTGGGAGCACTTCAGACGACAAGGACAGGTGCGCGTCGGTGAACCTCTCCAGAACCAGTTTCCGAGCCCGGATCTCGTGCGTGGGGTTCGCGTAAGAATGGGTCAGGGAGATGGCAATGGACTCGATCCCTTCGTCACTAAAATGCGCTGCCGCTGATCGCACCATATCTTCGTCGAGGGCGGTTATGATAGTGCCGTCGAAGGCGGTGCGTTCCGGAATCTCAAGGACGCGCTCCGGCGGTACCGGGCGTTCCGGTTTGACCCAGACATGGGGGTTGGCCATCCTGGCCATGTTGTGTCGACCGATTTCCAGAACATATTTGAATCCCTCGGATACCAGCACTCCAACGGGTGTGCCCTTGCCCTCCAGAATAGCGTTGGTGGCTATGGTGGTGCCGTGGAAGATGCGACGAACTTGAGAATAGGCCACGCTCCTCGTATTGAGTATCTGGGAGATGCCGGCGATGAAGCCCCGGGACGGGTCGTCTGGAGTGGAGGGGGTCTTAAGCAGTTGGAAATCGCCAGTGGTCAGGTTTAGAAGGACAATGTCGGTGAAGGTTCCCCCCACGTCGATTGCCAGGGCGTAGTCATCCATATACTTCCAGCCAGCGTGGTTTGCCATTACCGCCCGCAGGGCGGAGAGGCGGTTATCGGTCGGAGCCTTCGGCGGTATCGGTCCACATTGGTCCGGCTTGGTACCTTTTCTCACGCCAACGGGGAATGAGTCCGGTACCAGTTCACGACTTCGGCCACCGACGCGGCCCAAACGCTTTGTCGTCTCTGACTTGCCCCTAGTGCTTATACCATCTTCTATACTAATCCGACAAGCGTATGGTCTTGCCTCACTTCTTGTACCAGTCTTAGTGCGAGTTTTGTGGACCAATTCGCCGTTGGTGCCATCGTAGCAATCTCCCTGGCGAACAGGCTTCTCAGTGCGCTGCTGGGTCTCTCGCAGTTAAAACGCCTGCGCCTGGATTCCATCTTCTCTTAAGTTTCCTCCAAGGACAGAAACCAGTTCTTGTTCAAACACTCTTGCCGAAAACGTACATGGAAACCCGCAATGATGATCCTGTCCGTGAACTCCCACGACAAGCTGAATCCAACTCCACTCCGTCAAGTTCACCAGCGAGGCGGACCAACAAGAGGAAAGGCCCCCGCATCCAAAACAGGGGTCTCTCGGCAAGTCCATCCTTACTCGTTGGGACTACTCCATCAGGCGACAACACCTTCGGAAACTTAGCAGTACGGATGACTGGTTACAGCGCCAGAGTGAACCTTGTCACAAAGGTACTTGATTTTGTCCAGTTTGGTGGGCGGTGCAGGACTCGAACCTGCGACCTCCTGCGTGTAAAGCAGGCGCTCTAACCAACTGAGCTAACCGCCCCCGCCCAGTTCAGTGGCCGGCCCCAGTCAGCAAGCTTATGGCATGCCGGCTAAAGGGGCGAGTTTGCATGGCTATTCTAGCTTCGGGCCGTTGGGCCGCGCAAGGGAAACACCCCCGGAGTAAAGGAATCACCAATGGCGGGAGTGGCCGTATCAGACCCGTTTTTCGGCTCTTCCCGGGCTTGACATAACGGGCGCGGTAATCCGCCGCTAGAATACACTCTGCGCTACCGGACCGCGGCCTGATAACACACCTTCCAACTGGACAAGTCCTTTCCGCGGCGCTAACATTCCGACATCGCGGCCCGGTGACGTTCCAGGCCCCGTCGAACTTAGCGTAGGCGGTCTGAATCCCGGAGGCGGGGCGCAACTCCGGGGACCCATAGTGTGCCATTGCTGTCAAGATAGGCTGATTTTCATTCCCTTACGGGGCCCGCCGCCGCGGGCTGCAGGCGATTACAAAAGTAAAACGAAAGTGAGGCGCAGTATGTTGGACACTATCATCAAGGGGGGAACGGTAGTACGGCCCGAAGGGGCGGGGCAGTGGGACGTGGCGATTCAGGGCGAGAAGATAGCGGCAGTCGCTTTGCCAGGAGTATTGCCGGAGGAGGGCGCAAGAGTAGTTGACGCGGCGGGCAAGATTGTGGTGCCCGGCGGTATCGAAGCCCACGCTCACGCCGCGGCCAACGTCCAGCCGGGGGCTCGGCAATTGGTCTCAGGGACCCCCAACGCCGGGCCCGCCGACCATTCCTTGGGCGCCATTTGGGGCGGAACCACTACCGTGATCGACTTTGCTCCCGTGCCCAACGAAGGGGACTTGGCGGCCGGCATACACGAATTCATCGCTCCCTGGAAGGGCAACGCCTACACCGACTACTCCACCCACTGCATTTACCGCAACGGTAACACGCCCGACGCTATCTCCCGCTACAAAGAGCTAATCGACGCGGGCTTCCCCAGCGTCAAGATATTCACTACCGACATACGCCCCGACGAGGGAAGGCAATTCTCCCTGACCCCCATCGGCAAGATCGACGCGGGGCGGTTGGGGGACGTGATGGGCCAGATCGCCAGGCACGGGGGCGTGCTGGCAGTCCATGGCGAAGACGACGAGTTGGTCATGTATAACTACCTGCTGGCCCAGCAACGGGGACAGTGGGACTGGCACAACGTCCACCTCATCCACTCCAAGACCGTGGAGGACCTGGCCTTCCGCAGCGTGTTGCGATTGGCTGAGCGCACCGGGGCGGGACTCTACTTCGTGCACGTGACGGCCAAGGACGGCCTGGATGCTATCGCCGAGGCCCGCAGCCGGGGCTTGCCGGTTTACGGCGAGGTCTTGACCTTGGCCCTCTCATTCAACTGCGATAGGTACAAAGAAGAAGACGGCATGAAGTACCACACCTTTCCTTCCCTAAAGTACGAGGAAGACCGCTTGGCGCTATGGAAGGGGCTGATGAGGGAAGACTTGACCTTTACCGCCACCGACAGCAGCTTCACGACCTACTTGGACAAGATTGCCGGGCGTAACGTGGTAGACATCCGAGGCGGCAACATCGGCATCGAGATACGGATGGGCGTCAACTACACCGAGGGAGTGATGAAGCGGGGTATGTCCTTGGAACGCTACGCCGACGTTACTTCCACCAACGCCGCCAAGCTTCTTGGCCTCTACCCCCGGAAGGGGGTCATTTCCGCGGGCAGCGACGCCGACCTAACCATCATCGATCCCTCGGTGAAGAAGCGGTTGTCCATGGCGGACCTTCATCTACGCGACTACTGCCCGTGGGAAGGGTGGGATGTGGAAGGATGGCCCACTACCGTCATGCTGCGGGGCAATATGATGGTAGACGAGGGCCGACTGGTAGGCGGTCCGGGCGTCGGCCAATTGATCCCGCGAAAGATCGATCCGGGACCGCTGCAAAGGCCCGCATTCTAAGAATACTCTGAATAAGTCCGTGGGTTGCGGCTAGTCGGATAGGGACGATGGCCGTGTTGACGGGTAGTTCAGGGGTTCCCTAAAATCGCGCCGGTCAAGCCGGAAGTCCCGGCCAAAGGGTTATATCGTCCCGATGGCCGCCGTCACGCCGGTACCTTTGCCAACCCCAATACTCGGGCCGCGTTGTCCCCCAAGATACCCTTGATCTCTCGGTCCGAGAACTCTATCCCAGCTTCCCGCACTTCATCGGGGGGTTCCGAAAAGGCCTTTACGTAAACGCCCGGGCGCAAGCGGCGGATCAGTCTCAGGGCGGGCCAGTCGGTGCCGAAGAGCACCTTGGAAGGCCCCACTTGGTTAATGGCCGTTCGCAGCGGCTTATAGAACTCTTCCACCTGATTGCCCAAGAGGTTCAGTTGGCAAAACCCCAGATCCAAGAAGACGTTTTGCCTGACGCTGGCGATGGTTGCCGCCAGCGGCCACCAGAAAGGTGTAAGCGCGCCGTGAGCCATGATTATCTTTAGCTCGGGAAAGTCAAGGGCCACGTCATCCACGTACACCGGGTCGCCGTACTTGAGGGGGAACGGCGAATGCTCGAGACCCACGTGGATCATCACCGGTATGCCCAAGTCTACGCACTTCTCGTAGAGCCGGTAGCACTTTCTGTCGTTGGCGTAGAACTGACCGAAGCACGGGTGCAGCTTTAGTCCGATCATGCCCCATTCCTCAACCGCAGCCTCGATGAATTCCACCGCAGTCGGCCTGCCGGGGTCCACTCCGGCAAAACATCGCAGACGGTCCGGGTGCCGCCCAACCGCTTCCGCGTGTATCCGGTGCTTCGCCTCAAGGGAAAGGGACTCCCCGGTGCCCACGAACTGCACCGGATCGAGGACATTCATAATGGTCATGTCAACGCCGGCTTCATCCATGTCCTGCACCAGAAGGTCGCCGGTGGTATCCCACATCCCGGGTATCTTTTCCTTGACGTCTTCTATAGACCGGCCCGAAGTCTCCGAAGACCACTCGGCAACAATATCCCACCAGCCCGCAAACGGCATGTCCTTGCTGAACAAGTGAGCGTGAATATCGATGATCATTGCTGTTCCTTTCTTTTCATGTGGTTAAGGTCAGTGATTAACGACTTGTGTCAACTGCCCGGACCGCGCTATTGCTTCAAGAAGTCCAAGACCAGGCCCGAGACCCTTTGCAATTGCTCCAACTGGGGAACGTGCCCCGCCGAATCGACCATCTCCACCCGGGCTTGCGGAATCCCCTTCCTAAATTCCTCGGCGTACACGGCCGGGACCAACCGGTCCTGATTTCCCCAAACAACCAAGGTTGGCGCCGAAATGCGATGTATCCGCTTCTTCAATCCTTTATCCGGAATGGGCCAAACGAACCGGCCGGTGCAGGCCAATGCCCAAGCAATCTGAATCTGCGCGGCAATTCTGGCCTCCGGGTCTTCCGGCAGGGTCAAGGCCGCCGTGGCCACCGGCCCCGTCGGATCGTAGAAAAGGAGCTTCCCTAGGTCCGTCACCTGGGGTCCCACCATCCAATTCTGAACAGGCTCGTCGTCCCGCCAGAGACCGATGGGGGATATCAACACCAGCTTGCTAATCCGCTCCGGGTTCGTCGCGGCCAATTCCGCCGCTACCATGCCCCCGAAGGAAGCGCCCACGACCGCGGGCGCGCTGAGTCCCAGTTGGTCGAAGACTTCGTAGTAGTAGATTACCAAGTCCCAAAGGTCGTCAAGATGCCTGATTGCGTCCGGGTCTCCGGGGCTGGTCCCCGGGTGCTCCGGGGCATAAACCGTGAAGTCGCCGGCCAGGTTGTCAAGGAAGGGGTCCCAGTGTAGACCCGTGGCTGCGTGAAGAAAGACCAGAGGCGGACCTCTGCCGGCGATTTTTACCCGCGCCTCCACCCGGCCTTGCCAGACGTTGAGACTCCGTTCCTGTACCGTAACCATGCTTCCTCCTCAGGGCCGCGGTGGCAGATCAACCAACCCGCGCTTGGCGAAAGCGCCGCCCTCTTGGCCCGGCTTAACACCGCGGCGGAAGCCGGACCGCCCGCCAACCGCTCTGACTGTCGATAGTTCCCCGGTCCATCCTCCCTCACGCCGTTGAGTCCGGGCATGACTTAGCCGGCGAACAACCCGGCGCCCTGCAACCTCTGCCCGCAAGCCGTGGACCCGGATTGCGATAATACCATGAAGAATTAACAAACTCCATCCGGAGACTTTCTCAGTAATCGGGCGCGGGTGCGCCAATGGAGTCGGCCCTGGGAAGAAAAAAGGGGAGCGCCCCGAGAATTGACGGCGGCGAAACCAGGCTGATAGACTCCCACCGATTTCCCGTAGCCCATTTCCGGCGGAACCAAGGCCCGGACGAGGGGCTCGGGCGGCTTGACCTCACCGGGCCGACGGCGACTGATTCGCACCTTCAGCACCTGATTCAACTATAGAATAGAGGCACGAAAGAAATGACGGCCACGGCTTACGTCGGCGGAACAGTAATCAGCGGGACCGGGCGGGACCCAATTCCCGACGCCGTAGTCCTCATCTCCAACGACCGCATCGTCAACGTGTTCCGACGGGGAGAATTCGGCGTTCCTGAGAACTCCCGAGTCGTGGACATCTCCGGGAAGACGGTGATACCCGGGCTAATCGATTGCCACGTCCACGTGGGCATATTGGTGGACGGCAAGGTGCTGCCGGTGGAGGACCCAATGGAGGCCACCGACAGGTACATGCGCCAGTTCATCGAATACGGCGTCACCACGGTGCGGGATACCGGCGGCACGGACCCCAAGATGCGGGAGCTTTTCAGAAGGGGCCGTCCGGAGTGGCCCCGCTGGTTTGGCGCGGGGCGGGTCTTGGACGGAGACCCTTGGCGCACCATCGCTTTGCTACAGCCGGTGGCCGACGCGGCGGCGGCCCGGGAGGCCGTCCCCCGGCTCATCGATGAAGGGGCGGACTTCCTCAAGGTATATATCGAGCTAAAACCGGAAGTGCTCCGGGTAATAGTCGATGAGGCCCACGCCAGGGGCGCATGGGTGACCGCCCACGTCGGCCACCGGGTTACCGTGGAAGAGGCGGTGCGGATGGGAGTGGACTCCCTGGAACACGTCCGGGTAGGTCCGGAGTTGGTGCCCGAGGCCGACCGCAAGGCCTTCCAAGGGTTGCCCGAGAGGCATTGGGACGCGGTGGTGTCTTGGGCTTCCTGGAGATTCGTCGATCCGGCGTCGGAGCAAGCGGGCCGCTTGATTGATCTGATGGCGGAGCGGGGGGTAATCATTACTCCCACGCTGGTTCTTTCCCAAAGCATCCTGCGGGCTGACGAGCCGGAGGTCTTGGACCCTCCGGGACTCGACAAGTTACCTCAGTCTGAGTGGTTGCGAGAAGAGTGGGCCCGCACCGCGGTCCCCTTCGACTACACCGAGGATGATTTCCGCCAGGGTAAGGTCGAGTTGGCCCGGCAAATGGAGTTCATAGGCCGGGCCCGGCGGGCCGGCATCAAGATCACCGCCGGCACCGACGTTATCATGCCCTACGTAGTCCCCGGCGCCGGGCTCCACGAGGAGCTGCGCCTGCTGGTGGAAAGCGGGCTGACCCCCATGGAGGCCCTGGTGGCGGCAACCGGCCAAGCAGCCGAGTTGATCGGCCAGCAAAACATTCTCGGAACCGTGGAGAAGGGAAAGCTAGCCGACATGGTAGTCCTCGACGCCGATCCGATCCAAGACATCCGCAACACTCAGAAGATAGCCCAGGTAATCAAATCAGGGCGCGTCTTGACCGGCCCCGGATGATCCTCTTGAAAACTTAGACGGCCTTAGATGAAACGGTCTTACAGGGGTCTACCCGCGCATATCTCATAGGTATCCCGCCAAGGCCGGAGCCGCTCGAAAGCGGCGCTTGCTGCCAAGACGTCCGTGTCCGCATAGCGCCGGCCAATGATTTGCATCCCCACCGGCAAATTGTCGTTGCTGAGCCCGGCGGGGATGGAAGCCGCCGGGTTGCCGGTGTAGTTGAGAAAGTAAGTCATGCACCACCCGATCAACGGGTCCACTGTCTCCCCGTTGATTTGGGTAGGGCCTTTCGTATTCCCGTCATCGGTATTGTCTACGGGCAAACAAGCCAGAGTCGGGGTTACTAGCAGGTCATAGTCATTCATCAATCTTTGGATTGGGTCGTATACCTCCGTCCGCATCTCTTGGGCCCGGGTAATGTCGAGGGCCGACGCTTGATAGGACCTTTCCACCCAATCGAGGTACTCCGGGGGCAGGTCATCCCGGTGATCCTTGAGTAGGTCGATGCCTTGGGCCTTGAAGTTCTCGCAACTAGCTACGCTGAGCGGCATGATCAAACGACACCAGAGGTCGCTCAACTCTTGCTGGGACCGCTTGATCCCGATTGATACTTCCTCGACGTGGGCGCCGGCTTCTTCAAACGCTTTTACCGCTTTCCCCACCACGTCGGTCACCCGGCTATCCACCGGATAGACATCGAAATTCGGGCTGTAAGCAATCTTCAATCCCTTGATGGACCGCCGGGTCGCCCCCATGTAATCGACCTCTTGGTCCAAGCTGAAGGGGTCCCGGAAGTCGTAGCCGGACAGGACCGTCATTGCCAAGGCGGCATCCTCGACGGTCCTGGTTATCGGCCCCTCTGCCAGGAAGGGCATATCGCCCCCGAAAGCGTTGGGTCTCATCAAGAACGGGACGCGGCCGAAGGAAGCCTTATACCCATACACTCCGCACCACGACGACGGAATCCGGATAGACCCTCCGCCGTCGGTCCCCTCGGCGAAGGGTACAAGCCCGTCGGCCACCGCCGCCGCGCTCCCTCCCGACGAACCGCCGGTGTTCTTGGCGGTGTTGAAGGGGTTGCGGGAAGGGCCGAACAAGAAGTTGTCGCAAGCTCCCCGGAACCCCATCACCGGGCTGTTGGTCTTGCCTACGAGAATAGCGCCCGCTTTCTCCATGCGCTCCGCATAAGCGCAATAGAAGTCAGCCACGTAGTCCCTGAACGCTCTGATGCCGCCAAAGGTAGTAACCCATCCCGGTTTGGAGTCGAAGAGGTCCTTCAGCGCGGTGGGCACTCCGTGGAGAGGGCCGAGAGCTTCTCCCGAGGTAACGGCCCGCTCCGCCTCTTTGGCCGCCTTTCGAGCGTCTTCAAAACCATAGTAGACGAAAGCGGTCAGGCTCTTGTTCCGATCCTCGATTCGCTCTATGAAAGCGTCCACCACTTCCACTGGCGAAAGCCGGCGGCTGCGGACCTGCGCCGCCAACTCCGCCCCCGAGGTATAAGCCAACTCATCAGACAGTTTCATTTTCATCTCTCCGGTCCGTATAGTTGGGCAAGACCCGCCCAGCGCGGGTGTTATTTCTCGTAAGCTGCCGGTATTATACTCATAAAATGCCCGCTGTCACTTGATGAGCCCTGATCTTCAGGGCCTTTCGAAAGTCAACTTGTGGCGATTCGGTGAGCAGATGAAACCCGCGAGTAAAGCCCGCCGACGAGATCAAGGGGAGGCCAACTCTCTTCGATGAACGACCAAACCGGCCCCGTTGAAATGATCTTGGAGCAAGAGTCGCTGGCCCGGATACTGGCCGGCGTAATCCAAGACAACCGCCGCCAAGTGATTGGCTGGAAAGCGGGCGAACCTGGCTGCTGGGGCTATCTGGCGGGCAAAGCAATCACTGCTTGCCGGGGGCATTTGGGCCGGTCCCTCTCCGATCAAGAGCGCCGGTTGGTATGGCATCAGCTTTGGACGTCCCTGGAGCAATCCCCCACGCCGCTTTCAAACCGGCCCCCCAAAGAATGAAATCGGTATCCCCCGGCAAACCCGTTGCCGTCGCCGAATGAAATGCCCCGGCGCCAAGGGCCGGCCGGGGGCGGTAACGCTTCCGTAACATTCTGTCAACTAAAGTAACTGGGTAAGGTTCCCCAACAAACTTCCGCGGCCTACCTCGAGGCTGAAACATGAGAATGCCTGTCAGTGATCACGCTCCCGCCGGCGCGGTGAAAACACTCGACCCGCCAAGACGCACCGGCGCAGAACCCAATATCATGCAATCGGGACTCAAGATTAGCCATCGAGGCCGGCAACACTCAACCCCGGTGCCCGTGGAGGCCACGGTCTATTGGTGGGTATCGGACGAAAGCCGTTCCTCGAACGCGCCGAACCACTTTGGTGTCAATCCACCGAGGCAGGTCAGGTTCCGGTGCATCGGCTCACTCACTCCCAAGTATCCCCAGCGTTACCGGGTGGAACTGGCCCAAGCGCTGGACTGGCTTCCCTACCTGGCGCGGAACGAGATGAAGGAGTTGGCCGCTTCTCTGGCGCTGACAATCAGCAAGAAACTGGGAGTAGACGTGGCCCCGGTGTCCGAGGGCGTCATCGACCTGAAACCGGCTTCCGATAACTAGAGCCGCGGCCCATAGGCCCTCAACCACGACCCTACCCTGGACGCCCGTCCTTGAACCTTTTGCCGATCCCCCCCTGGATGCTTTGGAACCTGACGCCCTCCGTCATCCGGCGGCAGCCGTCAAAAGCGGTGATTCCTCCGGCCGGGAGGCCGGCGGGTGCTGCCGGATCTCCGCCAGGAAATCGCCGGGACCCCGGTCCACCCTGTTTCCGGCAAGGAACACATCTTGCACTTTCCACAAGTCCAAGATGTTCTCGCTGGGATTCCCGTCCACCACGATAACGTCGGCCTCTTTTCCCGGTTCCAGGGTGCCCGTGACAGCGTCAACCCCCAAGGACTTGGCCGCCTCGCTGGTAACCGAAACGACCCCCTGCATGGGCGAGAAGCCCGCCATGGTCAAGCACTCTATTTCGTACACCGCGTTCCCAAGCTGGTAGTCCCCCCAGGAAGAGTCCGAGCCGGTGATTATCTTCAACCCCATGTCCATCATCCGGCTCAGGTATCCCAGACGCGCTTCGTAGTCTTCGAGCAACTCATCCAACCCGGCTTGCTGCTCCGGGGACAGACCCTTCTCCTCTTTCATATGTTGCAGCGCCCAGATTCTGGCCCGGGACACGTGGACCGTCGGATTTACATAAGCTTCCTGCCGGGCGATGCGCTCGCAAACATCCTCCCTAAACAATGACGACCCGTCGGCCTCTTTGAAGAAGCAGTGGATGATCATGTCCACACCGGCGTCCAAGCTGTTGATAATCCCTTGAGTTGAGGTACAGTGGGTGGCCGTGAGCTTGTCAAACTTGTGGGCCTCGTTGATGATGGCCGTCAACTCGTCAACGTTGAAGGAGGGAAGCAGCGGATTGGAGGTCAGGGTACTGCCTCCGGTGGCCGCTATCTTGATGTAGTCGGCGCCCTCTTTGATCAACTGCCTGGTGGCGGCCACCGCCTCCACCGGGCCGGTGACCTCCGTTCCGAAGTACCACATGTGACCCCCGACGGTGGTGATGGGCCGGCCGGTCAGCACCATGCGGGGACCCGGAGTAATCCCTTGCAAGATGGCGTCCCGCACCCGGAACATCGTATTATTCTTGGCCCCGTTGTCCCGAATGGTGGTCACCCCGGAATAGAGACTTGCCCTAGCGTTGCGGGCCGACTGGAGGGACAGGATTTCGTCCGGCAACTTGGCAAGCTCGTCCCCCAACCGCCCGTCGCCGAATCCGTTATGGTGGGTATGGCAGTCGATCATTCCCGGCATCACGGTCATGCCCGGGTAGTCGAAGGTCTCCACGGGAGCGTTCTCGGGGGCCGCCACCTCCCGGGCCGGGCCGACCGCGACGATCTTGCTCCCCTTGGTCAGCACCGCTCCTTCTTGGGCCGGAGGGCCGCCCTTGCCGTCGATGAGAAGGCCCGCCCGGACCAACTTATACCCTTCGTTCTTCCCTTGCATTCCGTCCTCCTTCAGTTGCCCTCGAAGCGTTGGAGTCTATCCCGGTTGTCCGGAGCGGCCGAGCCCGGTGGAGATTCGGCGGCGCGGCTCCGTGCCAAGGGGCTGGCGAGCCGCTCGCTCAGCAAGATTAGCCGGAGTAACCCTGTCCATCAGTACTACCGGCGGAGCAAAGGATACCATAGGGCCGCCTCCCCACGAAGTCAATCACATGCTCCAAGACTTCGGCGCTCTCACCGCAAGAACAATCAGGCGGCCTCTGAACAAGCCTCCAACACAACCGCCTTCCCTATCCGCCTACCCACCATCCACCGAGCAGCTCAGAGCATTCTTAAAAGACCCGGCCAAGAGTGCGCCCCAAATTTGCCGCAATCGGTAGACCCGCCGACCCACTCTGGCCTAGAATTGGCCCGACATGGGTTAAACGCGAGGGGTGAAATATGCAAAGGATATCCAGAGAGCAAGCCATGGAGTTCGAGTTCGACCACCGGCATCCGCCCAAGCTGCGAGTCCGGCAAGGCGAGAGCTTCGCCGTGGACACTGAGGACGCCTTTGCGGGGTTGGTGCGCTCCGCCGACGTTGCGCCGCGTTTGAATGATCTGCCCACCAGGAAATTCGAACCTCCCAAGGCCAACCCCATAGGAGGTCCGGTGTACGTCGAAGGCGCGGAGAAGGGGGACCTGCTGGAAGTCACTATCGAGCAGATTGTCGTGGATGATCAGGGTTGCACCGTCTTCAGGCCGGGCTTCGGCCCCCTTGGCGACTCGGCCAAGTGGCGGGCGGTGCACGGCCCCTACGTCCACATTATCAAGCACTTGCCGGGCCCCAGCGGCACCACGAAAGACGGCAAGGGAGTGTTTACCGACAAGATCACCTGGGACCTTCAGCCCTTCATCGGCACCATCGGCGTCGCCCCCGAACGGGAAGTGGAAACCAGCGTCGTGGGTCAGGGGCCTTGGGGCGGCAACTTGGACGTTCGGGACATCAAAGTAGGTACCAAGTGCTATCTGAACTGCTACCACCCCGGCGGGTTGCTCTACGTGGGGGACGTCCACGGCAGCCAGGGGGATACCGAGTTCTACGGCACCGCCGACGAGACCAGGGCCGAGTTGACCCTCAGTTGCAAGGTAATCAAGAATAAATCTATTCCCTTCGTTCGCTTGGAAAAGCCGGAAACCATCGTCTCCCTCTACTCCTTCAGGCCCCTGGAAAACGCGGTGGAAAGCGCCGTGGTCAACTTGATGGAGTGGATGGTCACCGAGTACGGGGTCTCGGAACGAGAGGCCTATATGCACACCTGCATCAACCCCGAGTTTCGAGTGAACGTCTATCAGATGGTGCGTTTGGGCAGGTTGCAATATACTGTCGGCGCCGAGATTCCCAAGAAGTACTTGGTACCCAGCTAACCCGGCAAACAAGCTTTTCCAGCCGGGGGTCCGATTGCCGGATTGGCCGTCGATATGGCGCGTGTCGACGAGAGAAAGACGACGGAGACGCTGGAAGCAGGAGCTACGCAGTTGGAAGCACTTTCGTATCCCGACCGGGCGCAGTTGGTCAGGGGGGAATCGGAGCAGCTAACCGAGTACCTGCAAAGCCTCTCCCCAGATGACTGGGCGCGGCCGAGCGCGTGCGACGGTTGGACTATCGCGGACGTGGCGGCCCATCTCACCGGCGGCGCCCAATTCTACACGGGGATCATTTCCCGGGGGTTGGAAGGACAGGCAACGCCGCCGGACGGGTTTGCCTTTCTATTTGGCGCCGCTCCGGAGGTGATGAGCGCCGCCAACGCCGAAGCGGCTGTGGCTTACCGCAAAGACGTAGAAGACGGATTGCTGGAGAAGTTCCGGGCCGCCGACGAACTAATGAACCAAACCTTCGCCCGGCTCAGCATTAACGATTGGGAGACGCCCTGCTATCACCCCGTAAGTGTTATGCCGGCGTGGATGGTCCTCTCTTTGCGCATGTTCGAGCTGGCGGTGCATGGCTGGGATATTAGATCAAGGTTCCAGCCTGACGCCGCGCTGCCGGCGGAAAGCCTGGCCATGTCTATGGACATAGTCACAGCGGTCTGCCACTATTTCTTCAAGCCTGCCGCCAGCGGGCCTGCCGATATTGGAGCCGCCGGCGGCCGCTACCGCTTTCAGCTAACCGGCGCCGGCTTGGGCGCTTACGACCTTGTCTTCGACGGTGGCCAGGCCAGGCTGGAGCCTGCCGGTGTAGAGATTGAAAATCCCAAATCGCCGGACGCGGTGTTTCAATGCAGTGTAAGTGACTTCGTTCTCCTGGTGACCCGCCGTCTTTCCTTGGAATCGGCGGTTGATGATCGACGCCTGATTACCGAGGGCGGGTTCCCTTCAGAACTTGCCGATAGGTTCGAAGGGCTTTGGTAACCAAGCGACGGTAAGCCCTCAGCAGCGAGTCCCAACGATGAACCTTCCCGCCCACGATTATTTGAGCGGATTGGATATACCTTACGAGAAGCTGTCCTTCCCCGCCGCAACGGAAAAGGGAGCGGTCAGCGTGGCCGAGGCCCTGGGATATAGACCGGGCCAGATGGTCAAGACCCTGATATTCGAGACCGGTTCCGGTGAGCGGGTCCTGGTGATGCTGGGCGGAGACAAAAACGCTGTCTCCGGGCAACTCAAGCGGGCCGTCGGCTCCCGGAACGTCAGCCTGGCGGGGCCTGCCACCGTCAAGCAAGTAACCGGCTACGAGATCGGGTCCATCCCGCCTTTTCACTGGCAACCATCCGGCTTCAGGTCTTTCATCGACGCGGCGCTGATGCAAGAAGAGATATTGGGTGTCGGGGCTGGTGTGTGGGGCAATGAAATCATGATTACCCCAAAGAACCTGGCCAAGGCTAGCCGGGCCGAAATTGCGGCCCTTTCCTATAAGTGAAGCGACCACTGAGGAGATGAAGCATGGCGCCTCCCGTATTGCGTACTCCCCTGTGCGACTTTCTCGGCATCGAATACCCCATTTGCCTGGCTGGCATGGGCGGCAGAGGCGACGCAACTCCTCCCCGGTTGGTTGCGGCGGTTTCCAACGCAGGGGGGCTGGGCGTTATGGGCGCAACGGGACTGGCCCCGGGAGAAATTCGCGCCCGTATCCAAGAGGTCCGCTCTTTGACCGACAGGCCCTTCGGAGTAGACTTGCTCCTTCCCGCCAGCATGGCCGAGGTGGGCGACACCCGAGAAATGGTCCGCCAACAGCTACAGCGCGACCATCCTAAGCACGTGGAGTTCGTGCGCAGCTTGGCCCGTGAGTTCGACCTACCGGAAGCCCAAGCGACGGAAGATACGGTCCTGTCTCCCGGAAAGATTCGAGAGCAAGTACAGGTGGTGTTGGACGAGAAGGTCCCGGTGTTTGCGGCGGCGTTGGGTGATCCTTCCTGGGTGGTCCCGGAAGCCCGGTCCCGGGGTATTGCTACCATCGGCCTTGCCGGGGCCGTGCGCCACGCCCGCCGTCAGGCCCAAGCCGGGGTGGATATCGTCGTTGCTCAAGGCTATGAGTCGGGAGGCCACACCGGTCGTATCGCCAACTTCCCGCTGATTCCCCAGGTAGTGGACGCGGTGAGGCCACTGCCGGTGATTGGCGCTGGCGGCATCGCCGACGGGAGGGGCGTCGCCGCCGCCCTGGCTCTGGGGGCGGTTGGGGTGTGGGTGGGCACCGCCTTCCTGGTAGCCGAGGAGTGCCGGATACCGGAGCGTCACAAGCAAGATATCCTTGGCGGAGATACGTCGGACTTCATTATTACTCGGGCCTACACTGGCAAGACGGCCAGAGACTACAAGAACGTGGTCATCGAGGCTTGGGACAAGTCGGGCTTGGACCCGTTGCCCATGCCCTTGCAGCAAGTGCTGATGGAAGACTTCGCCGAGGCCGCCAACGCCGCCGAGCGGCATGACCTGCTCAACAACCCGGCCGGGCAAATCGGGGGGATGCTCACCGAGCCAAGGCCCGCCGCCCGGATAATGGAGGACTTGGTGGAGGGCGCGTTGGAGGTGATCAAGGGATTCCGGTCGATAGCGCCTCATCTTGGTTGACTGGGCGCTTCTATGTCACTAGCATTGGCCCAACTGAAGTTAGGCTAATCTTCCCAAAGGAGAAGGCGCATGTTCGACTTGCTAATCAAGGGCGGCCGAATTCTGGACGGCACCGGAAATCCCGGATTTGACGGGACTCTGGGTATCGCGGGCGATAAAGTAACGATTATCCGGGGCGACGACTCCCGATTGGAAGGGCAACGGACCTTGGACGCCGCGGGAAAGGTGGTATGCCCCGGATTCATCGACGTCCACGCCCACTCGGGGCTGGTCATCCTAGCGGAGCCGAAGCACGAGGCCAAGGTCTCTCAAGGAATCACTACCGAGTTGGTGGGCATAGACGGCAACTCCTATGCCCCCTTCCGGTCCGAAGAAGACTTGTACCGTTTCATCCAGCTTAACTCGGGCTTGGACGGCGACCCTCCCCTTCCCGGAATCTGGTCCAGCGTGGCGGAATACCTGGCCATGTTCGACCGCAAAGTAGCGGTCAACATAGCCTACATAGTGGGCAACGCCCCCATACGGATTAATGCCGTCGGCTGGAACGACCGGCCCACAACTCCGGCGGAGATGGAGGACATGAAGGCCTTGGTCCGGGAGAGCATGGGCGACGGGGCCTGCGGCATGTCCACCGGTCTGGACTACCCTCCGGGAAGCTTTGCCGATACCGACGAGTTGGTAACCCTGTCCACCGAGGTGGCCCGGCTGGGAGGCATCTATCATACCCACGTGCGCAACTGGCTGGGGGACCGCTACCTGGACCCCTGCCGCGAGGCCGTTGACATCGGCCGGCGCAGCGGCGTGCCGATTCACATTACCCACCTCTTCCGGCGAAAGACCCACCCCGGCGGCGCTCGGCCTATCTTGGACCTCGTGGATGAAGCCCGGGAAGACAGCATGGACATCACCTTCGACATGTTCCCCTACCGCTACGGCGGCACCCGCATCATAATCACTTTCCCTCACTGGGCCCAAGACGGCGGGCCAGACAAGCTAAAGGAGGTCATCCGCTCCGAGGAAGGCCGGGAGCGGCTCCGCCGGGAAGTAACCCCCCGGGGCCGCGGATGGGACGAGATGTGGGTGACCTACTTCAAGCAGCCCCATAACCGCCGGTTTGAAGGCCGGTCGGTGGCCGAAGTCGCCGACATGGTGGGCAAGAACCCGGTAGACGCCATCTGCGACCTGCTCTTGGACGAGGACCTGAGGGTTTCCTACTACGCCGACATCGCGGACGAGTCGAGCCTCCCGGACTTCATCGCTCACCCCCTGTATATGGTGGGTACCGACGCTCTTCTACTGGGCGATTATCCTCCGCCAATGGCATACGGCACCTTTCCTCATATTCTATCCACGATAGTCCGGGAGGAGCGAAAGATTCTGTTGCAGGACGCCGTCAGAAAAATGACCTCCTTCCCGGCGCAACGGTTGGGCCTAATCGACCGGGGAGTGCTCCGGGACGGCATGAAAGCGGACGTCGTCGTCTTCGACGCCGGCACGATAACCGCCAACGCTACCAAGCAAAACCCGAAGCAGTTTCCCAGCGGAATAGACTACGTAATCGTCAACGGGACCGTGGTCATGGACCACGGCCAGCATACGGGAGCGCTGCCGGGCCAAGCCCTGCGCCGCGGCGTGGCCGCCTAGACTGGCGAGCGAGTTTCATATGTCCCGTCCAAGGGCAACGCGAGAGTTGGCCCGCCCCGGCAAGAAGGAGAAGAAGCTTTACAACCGCTTTATCAATCCGAAACCGTAAGAATGAAAGGAGGTCCAAGTGGAGATCGAACGGAAGCTCAATGAAATGGGGCTCGCACTGCCGCCGTACCGCCCGTCGGCGGCGGGTAACTTCGTGTCCTCGGTGCGGACGGGGAACTTGGTATACACCGCGGGCCACGGCCCCGGACTGCCCGAAGGAGGGTTCCTGCACTTGGGGAAGCTTGGCGCCGACCTGACCATCGAGCAGGGTTATGATTGCGCCAGGCAGACCATGTTGAACCTGCTGGCCACGTTGAAGCAGGAGATTGACGATCTAGACAACGTGAAGAGGGTGATCAAGCTCCTTTGCATGATCAACTGCGCCCCCGACTTTGGGGACCCACCCAAGGTCGCCAACGGCGCTTCCGACCTGCTGGTCAGCCTCTACGGCGAAGCCGGACGGCACGCCCGCTCTGCCGTGGGCATGGGCAGTCTCCCCTTCGGAATGCCTGTAGAGATCGAGATGATCGTCGAGGTCAAGCACTAGCCCATCCCATAGGCGCTTATGATTTCCCGCCTTCGGAAGCAATCCAGGGTATGATCATTGACCATCCCGGTGGCCTGCATGTGGGCGTAGCAGATGGTGGAGCCTACGAACTTGAACCCCCGCCTCCGCAGGTCCTTGCTCATGGCGTCCGACTCCGGGCTGGTGGCGGGGTATTCGCTCAGGTCCCGGAACTCGTTCACCTTCGGCCGGCCATCCACGAACTGCCAAATGTAGGCGCTAAAGCTGCCAAGCTCTTGCTGGACGTCCAAAAACCGCTGAGCGTTGCTGACCGCGGATAGGACCTTCAACCGATTGCGGATGATCCCCGGATCTTCCAAAAGGGCCGATATCCGAGCCTCATCGTACCCGGCGACCAATTCCGGGTCGAAGCCGTCGAAAGCGCGACGGTAGTTCTCCCGCTTTTGCAACACGGTGTACCAACTCAGCCCGGCTTGAGCGCCCTCAAGCAGAATGAATTCGAACAACAACCGGTCGTCGTACACCGGTACGCCCCATTCCCGGTCGTGATAATCGACGTAGTCCGCTTTGGTGAGGTCAACCCAGGGACACCGTTTGAGGCCTTCTTCTTCTGTCATATCATGTCCCAATCATTACCCGGTCATTATTCGAGGGCGTCTGCTGCAGGGGCTCGTTAGGCACTTCATTACCCGGCCATAATTCGAGGGTCCCGGCTGCGGGGGCTCGTTAGGCGCGCAGTTCAATGGCGTCGCCGTCGACTAAAACGTAGTCGCGCCCAACCCGCTGGCCCTCGAACTTTCCCGATCCCCAGAGTAGCGCGTACTTTACCCGCCGCGTCCAGTCCTTGTGCACCAACTGGGCCGCGTCCTCCACCATGCTGCCCCGGGCCAAGATCAAGGGTTGGTCGTAGTCCGGCTGGGAGCCCCGGGACTTCAGGTAAACCCTGACCTTGCTCAGAGCGTCGAAGACGGCCCGGGCCAGGACCTCCAAGCCCACCCCGGCAGCCGCGGACACCTTCACCAACGGGAACCGCCCGCGGTAAAGCTCTTCCAGCAACTCGAAAGCCGCGTCGGCATCCGGAGAATCGGACTTGTTTGCAACCAGCAGCGCCTTCTTTTGCGCCCCGTGGTCCTCAGGGTCCGGCTCTTGTCCTTCACCCAAGAGGCGGAAGCCGTAGTGGTCCAACTCCGACATCACCTCGTCGACTTCCGTCAATGGGTCCCCAGACAAGTCCACCACCACAAGCAGTAAGTCCGTGTTTCTCAGCATACTGAATAAACGGGCTTGTACTTCCCGGTCGTTGATGGCCGGTGTGTCTACCAACTGAATCAGGATGTTCTCATAGCGGAGCATTCCGGGCAAAGGAAGACGGGTGGTGAAGGGGTACTCCGCTACTTTCGCCGCCGCCCCGGTCAAAGAGGCCAATAGACTGGACTTTCCCGAGTTGGGCAAGCCGATGAGGACCGCTTGGCCGGCCCCCTCTTTGCGAACGGCGTAGGGCTGCGGTTGGCCGGACTCCCGCTTGGGGTGCTCCAGTTCCTCCATAGCCCGGGCTACTTTGGCCCGGAGGTCGGCGCGGAGGTGATCGGTCCCCTTGTGTTTCGGGGTGGCCGACAGCATATCCTGAAGAGCGGCGGCCTTCTGCGCCGGACCCCGAGCGGCCCGGTACTTCTCCTCGGCTACGTAGTAGTGGGGAGGCAGGTTTGCCGGCACTTACCGTCCTCCTAATTCGGGGTCCCCTATCTACTGCGCCGTCGCTCCTCCGTCGATTATCAACTCGCTGCCGGTTACAAACGATGCTTCGTCCGAGGCCAGGTACAGGACGCCGTAAGCCACTTCCTCAGGCCCGGCGCTTCTTCCCAAGGGAATGCCCGCAACGGCCCGTTGTTGGCGCTCGGGACTCCCTAACCTATACTCCGCCATGGGAGTATCTATGGCGCCGGGGTGGACCGAGTTGACCCTGATCTTGTCCTTGGCGTACTGAACGGCCGCGGACTTGGTAAATATCCTGACGGCGCCCTTGGAAGCATTGTACACCGGCTGGATGCTGTCTTGGCCCACGTTGCCCGACATGGAAGAGATGTTGACGATGGAGCCGCCGCCCCCTTTCCTCATTTCCGGAATTGCCGCCTTGGTGCCCAGGAACACACCCTTGGCGTTGACATCCATAACCCAGTCCCACACCTCCACCGTGGTATCGTCAAGGGTGCCCCTTGCCACCACTCCGGCGTTGTTGACCAAGATGTCCAGCTTGCCGAAGCGGTCCACGGTGGTCTCCACGGCTTTTTCCCAGTCCGCCGCCTGAGTCACGTCGAGGCGCAGGAACAGGCACTCGCCGCCGCTTTCATTGATTTCGGCTTCAACCTGGCGCCCTTCCGCTTCTAAAACGTCGCCGATGACAACCTTCGCGCCCTCTTGAGCAAAGATGCGGGCCTCCGCGGCGCCCATTCCCCTAGCGCCCCCGCTAATGATTGCAACCTTATTTTCAAGCCGCATTTTCGCTTCTCCAAACTACGGTATCGGAGCGCCGAATCCACCTGAATAATACCAGAGATGAATTGGCCGGGACATCTCAACCGGGGGCGTATACTCGGCCCGGGCTACTGGGCCGTCCAGCCGCCGTCGATGACCAGCTCGCTGCCGGTCATGAAGGACGCTTCATCCGAGGCCAGGAAGAGGACGCCGTAGGCAACCTCGTTGGGTTCGCCGTACCTGCCCAAAGGAATACGGGACACGTAGAGGGCCGCGTCAGCCTGGGTTGTTTCAGTCATACTCGTGTTGATGGGCCCTGGATGCACCGAGTTGGCCCGTATTCCGTCCTCGGCGTATTGGATGGCAGTGGCCTTGGTCAATATCCGCACCGCGCCCTTGGACGCTTGGTACTCCGGGCCGCTGGCGAAGTCGGTCCCGACCAACCCCAACTGGGAAGATATGTTGATGATGGAGCCTCCCCCGGCCCGGCGCATCTCGGGAATAGCGGCCTTGGTCCCCAGGAACACACCCTTGGCGTTTATGTCCATCACGCGGTCCCAACTTTCCACCGAGGTGTCTTCCACCCGTCCCCAACTGGGAACGCCCGCGTTGTTCACCAGAACGTCCAGCTTTCCGAACTCGGCCACGGTTGCGGCGACGGCTTCAGCCCACTGGGCCTCGTTGGTCACGTCCAAAGGAACGAAAATCGCCCGGCCGCCCACTTCGCTTATTTCCTCCACCACCTTGCGGCCCTCCGCTTCCAATATGTCGCCGATGGCCACGCCGGCCCCTTCCCGAGCGAATAGGGCCGCTTCGGCCGCGCCCATGCCCCTAGCGCCGCCGCTGATGAACGCTACCTTGCCGTCAAGTCTCATTTTGTGGTCCTCCTTCCCTTTCGAACGTACATTTTAGAACGCAAATTCATAATAACCGGGGATACTATACGGGACAATAAAAGGGCGAGAAGAAGCGGCCCGTACTCGAAGCGGCCGCCTTGAATCCCACCTCGCCCGGTTCAACCCGCCGCCAGGTCTTGCCCTCACCCTGCCCTCTCCCAAGTGAGAGAGGGAACTTTTTCAACACCCTCTTCGGGGCGTTTCAAGGCCCACTTACCGGTCTAGGCATCGAAGATGACCCCGGCCACCGACACCAGGGAGCCAAAATTATCGTCGGCGGGGCACTGGTCGTAAGCCACCACCCGCCCTTGAGCGCCGTCAAGAATGGCCAGCATGCAGCGGATGGGTGAGGCGCCGCAGATTCTCGTCGAGTCCCCGTACTCCCGCATGTGTTCCGCCAACAGCTCGCTGCTGCCCTTGCAAGCACACTCCAACCACCGGTCGTCAGAAGAACGGACCCGCGCTTTGTCCGATTCGTCGAAAGGCCGGGGGTCGCCGAAGGCCGGCCCCACGTGGCTTACGTCCCCGGCGGCAACCACAAGCACTCCCGGTTGGGCCGCCACGCCGGCCAGGTATTCGAGGGCTTCATGCAATCGACCCACGTCTCCGTCCACCGGGCTTGCCAACATTGGATCAGCCCCGCAGAGCAGCGGCAAAAGGCGCTTGGGCTTACCCCCCGCAACGTAGTGCAGCCAGACGGACGCCAACTCGATGGAGTGCTCGCTGATGTGATGTACCTCTTCTCCCAAAGCCCGTTCCTCTCCGAGGATGTCCACCAACCGGTCAACCAGTTCGCCGTCGGTGGGCAGCACCCCCCAAGGAGTGGCATACTCCTGCTTGGTCGGGGTCAAGCTCCCGGGAGTTCCTACGTGGTCCGTTCCTAATAGGATGATCAAGTCCGCCGCTTCCACCGCGGCCCTGGCCCTCATCCAAGTGTCAACGTAGGTTCGCCAACCCCTGGCGTAGTCGATGTGGGGGCTTATGACGCCCGCGACTCGTCCATCGCCGCCTTGGCTCAACGGCTCGGCCTGAAGAGCATAGTCGTCGAAAGACTTCCGCAGCTCTTGACGGTCTTCGGGGTAACCCGCCCCCGCGAAGGCCGACTTGCGGAAGGGGGCGGACCGGTAGTCCAGCAGAAGTTCCGCTTCGGCGGCCCGGAAGCGGTCGTTGGCCAGAAGTAACGCATCATCCAAGGTCTGCACGAAAGTCTCGATCTGCGCCGGGGTAAGGTCCACCCCGCCACGAAGCAGCAACCCCAGCCGCACGCCGGCCAAGTCCCGGGTTCCATCCAGAAGCGGCAGCACCGGAGCGACGGCCCTGGGCACCATCAAGGCCCCTCCGCTTAGGCGCAGCGGGTCCTGCAGCACCAGCACCGGCTGTCCTTCCCACGCGGACCACCCCAGGTTCAAAGGACGGAGTTTTGGAAATTCGTCCATCGCCGGACCCACCGAATCGGTTTGGTGAGTGATTATACTCAATGCCGCCGCTTGTCTCATAGCGAGACCCTAAGTACAATTGAGTCCTTGGGTGAGATCTTAGACGCTTCCGCCCCCTTGCGCGGCGGGGCTAACCCTTCTCCGCGCCCGCCGCAGACGCCCGGGGAAGCGGCCCTAAGAGACCTAGTTTGAGGGAATCTAGCTATGATGGAAAGACCGCTGCAAGGCAAGGTAGCTATAGTTACCGGAGCGGGCAGCCCCAGAGGCCTGGGACGGGCAATGACCGAAGCCCTGGTGCTGGCCGGGGCCCGGGTCGCTATGGTGGACGTCAACGAAGACTGGCTGGAGCAAACCTCTAGTGATATTCGCGAGACCGGCGGCGATGACTGCGTTCTACCCATCGTTTCCGACGTTGCCGACCCCGGCAGCGCCGAAGCGGTGGTCGCAAGGGCCGAGGCGGAACTGGGTGGTCTGCACATCTTAATTAACAACGCCGGTATTAGCGTGGTCAACTTCGGTACCGATCGGAAACGATTCTGGGAGATTTCTCCCGAATCATGGGACCAAGTGATAGCGGTCAACTTCAGCGGAGCTTTCTACATGGCCCGGGCCGCCGTAAGCCGTATGCTGGACCAGAACTGGGGCCGTATCATCGGCGTGACCACCAGCGTCGACACCATGTACCGGAAAGGGGTAACCCCTTACGGTCCCTCCAAAGCCGGTCACGAGGCCCTCGTGGCTCTAATGGCCCGGGAGCTGGAAGGCACCGGGGTAACGGCCAACGTCCTGGTGCCCGGCGGGCCGACCAATACCAACATCATCCCTGACGACGCCGGGTTCAACCGCGGCACCCTGCTCCAACCGGAAGTTATGCAAGCGCCGGTGGTCTGGCTTGCTTCCGAAGCCTCCAATGAGGTGAACGGGCGCCGGTTCATCGGGTATTACTGGGATGAGAGCTTACCTCTGGAGGAGCGGTTGGAGCGTGCTGGAGCGCCGGCGGCTTGGCCCCAGTTGGGCAAGCAGTCCGTCTATCCCGGGGGCTAGGCCGCGGCGTAGTCCCGGATCAAGCGCCGGAGTCCAAGGGCGCCTTCCCTCGGGCACCCGTCAAGCGGCGGCTACTTGACGCCAGCCCGCGGGAAGGCTTAATATTCTGGTTAACCAGCGCCCTATTTTCGTGTGTAAATAAGACCCATCCACGCTCAAGGAGAGTCGCATGGGAAACGCTGACGTTCAGTTGATAGCCCACCTTATGCGGAGGGCCGGGTTCGGCGCTCCCAGGGACCAACTCGACCATTACGCCGCTAAGGGGTACGAAGCAACGGTAGAGGAGTTGCTCGCTGCCAAGGACGAGGAGCGGATACCCGACGAGTTGATCCGGCGATTCCATCCAGAGCTTTCCGGAATGATGGGTCCCTATGGCGCCGGCGAGAACTGGATCTACCGCATGGCAACCACTTCCACTCCGTTACGAGAAAAGATGGCTCTTTTCTGGCACGGTATTTTCGCTACCGCTTACCCCAAGGTCATCCACGGCAAGGCCCTGTCCGACCAGACCAGGATGTTCCGGCGCTACGGTATGGGCAGCTTCCGCACCCTCTTGGTGGAATTGTCCAAGAACCCGGCCATGATCATCTGGTTGGACAATCAGGACAATCACAAGGACGCCATAAACGAGAACTACGGCAGGGAGTTGCTGGAATTGTTCTCGATGGGCGTGGGCAGCTATACCGAAGAGGACATCAAGGAGTGCGCTAGGGCCTTTACCGGCTGGACCATCGCCAACCGGGAGTACATGGAGTTGCGTTCCCAGCGGGACTCCAACTGGCCCTACGGGCGCATATCCTGGCACTTCGAGTATCATCCCGAAGACCATGACGACGGGGAGAAGGAGTTCTTGGGGCAGCGGGGCCGCTTCAATGGCGAAGACGTAATCGACATCATTTGCCGGCAAGAGGCTGCGGCGCAGTTCATCTCCAGGCACATGTACAGCTTCTTCGTGGCCGACGAGCCCCCCGTGCCCGAGTGGCCCCACACGCCGCCCATCGACCCCGACGCCATCGACCAACTGTCGAAGGCCTATCTGGACAGCAATTACGACATCCTTTCCATGCTGCGGACGGTGTTCAATTCCGAGTTCTTCAAGTCTCGAAGCTCCTGGTACACCAAGGTAAAAAGCCCCGTGGAGTTGGTGGCCGGCGTGGCCCGGTTGACCGGAGAATTCGACAGGCCCCGGCGGGAAATACTGGAGCGTTTCTTCCAAGCTCTCTACATGGGGCAGCACCTGAACAGTCCTCCCAGTGTCGAGGGTTGGCACCAAGGGGTCGATTGGCTAGATACCGGCAACTTGGTGGAACGAGTCAACTTTGCTACCCAGCAAATCGGGGACGCCGCCAAACCGGGTGTCCAAGCCATGATCGACCTGGTAGTTTCCAAGAATGGCGGCAGCATATCCCCGGATACGCTGGTGGACGAATGCTTGGACCAAGTGGGAGCGATTTCCGTCTCCGAAGATACCCGGAGGGTGTTGGTAGACTTCGCTTCCAAGGCCGGCGTTACGCCGGCAGCCTCCAACGACGGCGAAGCGGAGGCCCGCCAGCGAATTGCCGGAGTCTTGCGCATGGTTGCTTCCACCAAGGAGTTCCAGCGGGCATGAGCAGGCCCGCGGATCAAGTCTGGGAATATAGCCTAGGAATAATGAAAGGCGGGTAATGAGCGCCACCCAGACGACAACGAAACCGGACTTCCTGGAATACGGCTTCACTTTCGGGATCACCACCATGGAGGGCCGGGGGTTCTACTACCCCGTGGATACGGCCGTGGCCTCAGATGGGCGCCTGTACGTGGTGAACAAGTCGCTGGAAAACGATAACAGGGGCGTTCGGGTCACCATGTGCACGATAGACGGCGACTACTTTGGTAATTTCGGTTCCTTTGGCGAGGGCGACGGCCAGTTCATTTGGCCGTCGGGCTGCGCCGTGGACAGCCAAGGCCGGGTCTTCGTGAGCGACGAGCACCTACACCGGGTGTCGGCCTTCGACCGTGACGGCTTGTTCCGGTATAAATTCGGCCGCCGCGGCGCCGGCGATGGGGACTTCGATACCCCCTCCGGCCTGGCTTTCGACAGCGAGGATAACCTCTACGTGGCGGACACCTATAACCACCGCATCCAGAAATTCACTTCCCAAGGTAACTTCTTGCTCGGCTTCGGCGCCGCAGAGGGCGGTCCCGGGCAGCTTAACCTCCCCTGGGGTGTGACCGTCGACGCCGTGGGGGCGGTATACGTGGCCGACTGGGGCAATGACCGCATCCAGAAGTACTCGCCCCGGGGCGAGTACCTGGCCAGCTACGGCGCTTCGGGACGGAACGACGGGGAGTTCCACCGGCCTTCCAGCGTAGCCGTCGATGATGACGGCTACATGTACGTTGCCGACTGGGGCAACGAGAGGTTGCAAGTCCTGGACCCTTCCGGTGGATTTGTGACCAAGCGGCGGGGCCAAGCCACCACGTCCGGTTGGGCCCAGGACTTCTTGAACATAAATCTCGAAGAGGCGGGGGCCAGGTCCAGAGCAGACCTGGAGTTGGAGCACGACTGGTTCGTGGACGAACCCCACGAGGTGTCGTCGCACATCGAGAAGTACTTCTGGTCGCCGGTATCCGTCAAGCTGGACAATACGGGCGCGGTCTTGGTGACGGAAAGCAATCGTCACCGGATCCAGGTGTTCAAGCGAAGCGCTTAGCAAATATCAAAGCCGAGGATTTAGTAAGGAGAGCCTATATGACTTCGACTAAACGGGACCGAGCGGTGGTGGTAATAGAGTTGGTGGGCGGCAACGACGGCCTCAACACAGTGATTCCCTACAATAACGGGCTCTACCGCGATTTCCGCTCCAGCATCGGCATACCCCAAGAGGACGTGCTCAGGATAGACGATGAACTGGGTCTCAACCCAAACCTGCAACCCATGAAGGACCTTTGGGACGATGGAAAGCTAGCCATCATCAACGGCATCGGCTATCCCAACCCCAACCGTTCCCACTTCCGGTCAAGGGACGTGTGGTACACCGCCCAGCCGGAGGAGTTGGGCACCGTGGGCTGGCTGGGGGCCGCCATAAGGGACTTGGACCCCCAGGGTGAGAACGTGCTGACCGGGGTAAACATCGGCCGGGGACTTCCCAGAGCCTTGGTTTGCAAAGGGGTGCCGGTGGCCTCGGTGGCGAACCTGGAGACCTACGGGCTACTGCCGGACATCCAGGACGAGTTGACGCGCCAGCACGCCCTGGAAGCCTTCAGTCGTATTTACGGCCCGGGTCCGGCGACCGACACCGTGGCCCAAGTCTTGGCGGAGACGGGCGCCCAGGCTTTGCAAGGCGCCGACATATTGAGGACCGCGCCGGAGACATACTCCTCCAGCGTGGAGTACGGGGACAGCCTCATAGCCCAAAGCATGAGAAACATTGCGCAAGTGATGTCTGCGGGCCTGGGTTCCAGGGTCTTCTGCACCCAGTTCGGAAGCTTCGACACCCACAGCGCCGAATTGCTGGTCCACTCCAAGCTGTGGCAGGACGTGTCAAGCGCGGTGAGCGACTTCAGCCAAGACCTCAAGGAGCACGGCTTGTGGCAGGACGCCCTAGTCCTGGTCTTTTCCGAGTTCGGGAGGCGGATCAAGGACAACGGGACGGGCACCGACCACGGTTCCGGCAGCGTGGCCTTCGTAGCTGGCGGCCAAGTGAACGGCGGGCTTTACGGTGAGTACCCTTCCCTAGAGGAAAAGGACCAGATCGAGGGTGACCTCCACTTCAGCAACGACTTCCGTTGCACCTACTCCACCATCTTGGATAGATGGCTCGGCCTGGACCCGGACCCCATCGTCAACGGCCGGTTCGAACAGTTCGACTTCATCAGGAACTGAGCCAAGCCCGGCGCTTCCGAGCTGTCGTGCCGGCGCTTCCGGGCCATATGTCGGCGCTTCCGGGGGAAGTCGTTTCGGCACTTGGGCGCTGTCGATTAGGTTGCTTCCTTGCTGGATTCGTAGGGGCGGGTTTCAAACCCGCCCCGTCTCAATATAAAGAGAAGCATATGCAATACGACGTAATCATCATCGGGGCCGGGTCCGCCGGGACCGCTCTGGCTGCCCGGCTATCGGAGGATCCGCAACGCTCGGTGCTGCTGCTGGAGGCCGGGCCGGACTACCCTGATTTCCATCGTTTGCCCGATGACATAAAGTGGGGCAACAACTTCATGAGGTCCATGTACGGCCCCCACCACTGGGAATACGGCGCCACCATGACGCCCCATCAGGCCGCTCCGGTCCCCGTGTACCGCGGCAGGGTCGTGGGCGGGTCCAGCGCCATCAACGGCCAGATCTTTCTCCGGGGTTTACCCGAGGACTTCGACGATTGGGCGGCCAGAGGTAACGACGAGTGGAGTTTCACCAAAGTCCTCCCCTACTTTCGCAAGATGGAAACCGACCAGGATTTCCGGGGGGACTTCCACGGTACCGACGGCCCCATCCCGGTCCGCCGCTACAACCGGGTGGACTTGACGCCCCACGCTCAGGCCTTCTATGGGGCATGCCTGGCGGAGGGCTTTCCCGAAACCCCGGACCACAACCACCCCGAGGCCACCGGCATCGGCCCCGCGCCTCTCAATCACAGTAACGGTATTCGGATGAGCACCGCCCTGACCTATCTGGAACAAGCCCGCCACCGGGTCAACCTGACCCTCCGGGCCAACGTTTCCGTCAAGCGGGTCTTGTTCCGGGGCAAGCGCGCGGTCGGCGTCGAGGCGGACAGCGGCGGAGAGGGCTTCACCGTCGCCGGAGACAACATCGTGCTGAGCGCCGGCGGCATCGTGTCCCCCCAACTGCTAATGCTTTCCGGGGTTGGGCCGGCGGACCATCTGGAGAGCCTGGGGATAGAGGTAGTCCACGGCCTTCCCGGGGTTGGGCAAAACTTGCGGGACCACCCCATGGCTATGCTGCTGTTCCGCGAGACGAGCCCCATGCCCCCCGACACGGAAGCGATGATCCCAGTGATGCTTCGATACACCATTGACGGTTCCAAAACCCGGAACGACATGTATATCAGCGTTATCCCCTTGGACCCCGCTTACCTGCCGGCGGATTCTCCCGTCGCTAAGGACGAGCATTGTTTCACCATCTATGTCAGCATCCAGAATTCCCTCAGCATCGGGGAGTTACGCCTCACCTCCAAGGACCCCAGCGCGCCTCCAAGCCTGGACTACCGTTACTTGTCCGACGAGTGGGACATTAAACGCATGCGCGACGCGGTGCAGCTCGCCGTCCGATTGTCCCAGCGGCCCGAGTTCGGGGGCGTCATCATCGACCGGATTGATCCCACCGACCAGGACCTGGCTTCCGACGAGGCGTTGGACCGCTGGCTCTTGCAAAACACTACAACCCAGTTTCACTCCGCCGGCACGTGCAAGATGGGCCCGGCTTCCGACCCAATGGCGGTGGTGGACCAGTACTGCCGGGTCCACGGCCTGGAGGGGCTCCGAGTCGTGGACGCCTCCGTCATGCCCAATGTCATCCGGGCCAACACCAACTGCACCACCATCATGATTGCGGAGCGCGCGGCGGACTTCATAAAAACGAGTCCCAAGGCAGGGCCGGATTCCTAGCCGTATTTCCGGGCCATGGCAAGCCGGGATAGAGGAGCAGCCCCTTCCATCAGCGATGAACCACCAACGATG
Organism: Dehalococcoidia bacterium; assembly: GCA_965197665.1. Classification (GTDB taxonomy): domain Bacteria; phylum Chloroflexota; class Dehalococcoidia; order Lucifugimonadales; family UBA3495; genus CBDANO01. The sequence goes on along the minus strand of CBDANO010000003.1, from coordinate 493,537 downwards.
AACCACGTTGAGACTCTTTATACGGGAGATAGGTTATGGCCGAGCTACCCATCATCTACACCGTGAGACTGGACTTGACCGACGACGTGCGGGACGAGTTCGAGCTATGGGCTGCGGGAAAGCACATTGACGACCTGCTGGCGGCGGGGTTCTTGAGCGCGATGAGGTTCCGGTCGATACACGGCGATCCCCAGTACATGCACCTTTACCAGCTTCCCAGCGTCGAGTTATTGAACACGGAGAAATACCAGGCTGTAGCTAGAAACGATGACACGCCCGTCCGTTTGAGCCGGGGCATCTTGAACCACTCGGCGGCTTTGTACCAACAGCAACTGGCGGTCCAGCCCGGCGGGGCTTCCGGGAACCACGACGGCGGGCCGGCGGCCGGCGGCGGCCCAACCCACGCGGCTACGGTGCGCATGGATGTCCCGGAGGCGGACGCGACGGAACTGGTGCGATGGCATGCGGAGGAGCACATTCCCCTCATGGTGGAGGTCCCCGGAATGATGAACGCCCGCTTGTGCCGGTTGACCGCGCGCCACCCTACGACGCCATGCCGCGAACCGGAGTGGATATCCATCTACGAATTGGAAAGCGCCGGGGTGGTCCGGGACCCGGCGGTCAAAGCAGCCAATGAAACCGACTGGGCCAAAAGGGTCCACGCCGTTACCACCGGCGTGAAATTCAACGTCTTGGAGCGGATAGCGCCCTTCTAACAGGGATCGATAGTCTATGAATTAGGAGGCAGGAGATATGCCAGCAGAAATAGGAGAACAGGCCCCCGACTTTACGTTGCCATCGGTAGACCAAGGAGATATTGGCCTGAGTCAGTTCCGGGGAACCAAGAACGTGGTCCTGTCCTTCCACGTTTTCGACTTCACCTCCGGTTGAACCACCCAAGCCGCCCTCTTCCGGCAGCACTACAGCCGGCTAGAGGAGAACAATGCCCAGGTCCTGGGCATCAGTTGCGACTCCGTCCACTCCCACCGGGCGTGGTCCACCGCCTTGGGCGGACTCCCCTACCCAGAGCTATCGGACTTTCACCCCAAGGGCAAGGTAACCACCGCCTACGGCCTGTGGAACGAAGAACGGGGCGCCGGCAACAGGGCGGTGATCGTCGTCGACAAGCAGGGGGTTATCCGGTTCCGCGAGACCTATCCCCCCGGCAAGCTACCGGTGCCGGAGGACGTGATCGCCGCCGTCGAGGCCGTGGAAAAGATGAAGTAGGCGGGAGATCATAGGTCCAGTCCCGCCACCCTGAGTTGTGTCAGCACCGAATCGGGGTTGTGAATCTTGACGATGGCCATCCCCGGACTACCGTTTCTGGCCCTCGCGGCGATATGGGCCGCGTCGGAGTTGGGTACTACGTCGCCAATCAGCAGGGCATTGAATTCCGACGAGAGGGCCATGTCGATTGCCGTGGCGTCGCTCAACGTGCCCGCGACGATGCAGCCCACGCCCTCCAAAACTCGGGTGACGCTGTCCACGAAGTCCTGATGCCGGTCTACCACCAGGATTCGGTTCTCTTCAGTCATAGCAGCAAAGGCGGGGCCTTACCGGGAGTCTTATCTGCCGGCCAGGTATTCCGCCCAGTCCCGATATGGTATCACGGCGTGGCCTTCTTCGATGATTAGCTGACCGTCGGCGCCCATGGGAAGAGCGCAAAGCATTTGCAAGTATTTGCCGTGGGCTTGGGCTTGATCGTCAGCCTCCACCTGAGCGACCACGTAGACCACCGGTTCCGCCGCGTCCTTCCAAATTTGCACTGCTCCCGCGTCCATGGCGGCGGTGGCGGCTTGGGCTTCCTTGTTCCATTGGTCCATCAGGCCCTCGCTCGACGAGAATTTTTGCAGGTCGACCCGCACCTTGTAGAAGAATGTGAATACGGCCATATTGACCCACCTCCGGCTCAGCTATTTTACCCCAAGTGCAAATTTCTTATCGCCCATCCGGGCATAGCGCGGCGGTTGCCCCGCCCCGTAAGGAAAGAGAGTGGTTGGGCCGGTTCGCCATCGGCCCGGTCAGGCCCGGTTGCCGCCGCCCCAAGCCGACGAGAGGGGTTCGCCCTCCGCGAAGCGGTTGGGCCGGAACTGGTGGATGTCGATTTCCGGCACGTCCCCGGCGATAACGTCGGCCAGCGCCTCGCCGATGGGCGGCGCCAGCTTGAAGCAATGCCCATTCCCCGCGAAGCACGCGTAATACCCCTCGAGGCCGGGCTCCGGGCCTACCAGCGGGTGCCAATCGTCTGTAACCGTGTAAATGGATGCCCAACCCCGCAGGAAGTCAGCCCCGCGGAGCGACGGGATCCGCTGAAACAAGCCGGACTCGATCCGCCCGCGGCTTTGGGGGTCTAGAGTGCCGTCATAGTTGTCAATGTCCAAGGGCTCGATCTCCTTGGGAAAGCCCAGACCGGCCACGATTTCCGTGCTCCCCTGGGGCCGGAAGTAGAAGCGGAGCCCCGGGTCCGAGACTACGGGGAACCCGCCAAAACCGGGGGGCAGACGGAGCACCATGTCCGTCTCGCGGCTCCAGCGGATGGAATAATTGAGGCCCAGCCACTGGCCCACGCGGCGGCCCCAAGGCCCCGCCGCGTTCACCACCACCGGGGTCTCGATGGCCCCCTCCTCGGTTTCCACCGCCGTCACCCGGTCGCCCTGGAGACGGATGCCGGTGGCTCCAACCCCTTCGTGGACCGCCAGCCCCCACTCTTTCCCTTTTTTGCACAGGCTCCGAGTTGTCCGTACCGGGTCGGCGTAACCCGAGCGGACCTCCAAGTGGCCCCTCACCACGCGCCCCAACTCGAACTGGGGCGCCATGTCCTTTATGTCCTCGGGAGACATGTCTCTCATTTCCACGCCGTGGCGTCTCTGCATATCCAGGATATGCTCGCCGGGACCCATGCCCTCCTCCTCCAGCAGCAACAAGAAACCAACCTGCTCGAAGCCCGAGTCTCCTCCCATCTCTTCCCGGTCGTTCTCGAACATCTGGACGGCTCGCCAAGCAAGTTGTACCGTCACCGGATTGGAGTAATAGGTGCGAACGTTGGCCGCCGAGTGTCCGGTGCTCACCCCGGCCAACGAGGTTTTCTCCAGCAGCACAACCTTGCCAAACCCCCGCTTGGCCAAGAAGTGGGCGGCGCTGGCGCCAAATATGCCGCCACCGATTACAACTGCGTCGGCGGTTTTCTCCATTAATCTCCTCCTGAACTTTGAACCTGGCTATAGCCTGCTACCAGTTTACCTGATGTTTCCATATCTTGCTCTGGGGTCTACCCGTGGTGCGAGGGTTTACCCCATCTCAAGCTGCCTCCTGATGAAGCCCAACGTGAAGGGCCGTTTCCTCTTCGCATTGGCCATGCCCGGCTCCCACTTCGTCTACGTTGGCGATGAATAGATAGCTCCCACCGCCAGGTAAAGGCATGGGCGATCCCGGCCATGACGACGCTCTTGGGCAACGCCGGCAACCCCTTTGCCCGACGCCGGCATCTCCTAGATACGGGGTAGAAACCGGCTGTAAGGCATCTCATACAAGCGTCAAAAAGATTGGATCCCATTTTTTGCTTAGTATGAGAATCTGCCATAAATAACTATTGACACGTTAGTAAATATATGTATACTCACTAAGATTTTATGTGATTACGTATTTGAAAACACGTGCTCATAAATCATACTCTGGCATTGATATGGAGGTTTTAATGACGCGAAGCCGATTGTTTCGGATATGCTCGGTGATGGTTGCCTTGATGGTGGTTCCTCTCTTCTTGGCTGCTTGTGGGGGCGGTGCGGCGCCGGCTGCTGCCACGCCCGCCCCGACGATCGATCCTGAGGAACTGCGCTCATTGGTCAAACAGGCAGTACAGGAAGCAGTACCGGCCGACTCTGGAGAAGACCTGCAGACCCTCATTCAAGAGGCCATCGCAAACTCGGCCCCTGAAGGCCTAACCGCGGCCGAGATCACTCCTTTGGTCGAGTCCGCCGTTGCCGTAGCCGTAACGCCGGGTGTTAGCCGCGCTGACGTTGAACAAGCCATTGCCGCTGCTTTGGAAGACGCTATCACCCCCGGCGTCTCCCGCGAAGAAGTTCGGCAGGCCATTGACGACGCCTTGGAAGACGCTATCACCCCCGGCGTCTCCCGCGAAGAAGTTCGGCAGGCCATTGACGCCGCCTTGTCTGAGGAGAGGGCGGCGAAGGAGCTTGTTATCTACTCCGGTCGTAGTGAATCCCTTGTGGATGCCATCATCCAACAATTCCGAGAAGCTACCGGGATAGAAGTAGGCGTCAAGTACGCCGGCACACCCCAACTGGCTGCCACCCTGTTAGAAGAAGGCGCCAATACCCCCGCCGATGTCTTTTTTGCTCAGGACCCTGGGGGGTTGGGGGCCGTCGAGGGGATGTTGTCCACCCTCCCGGACAGCATTCTTACTCGTGTGCCGGAGTGGGCCCGCTCCTCCCAGGGGAAGTGGGTTGGCCTTTCGGGGCGGGCCCGCGCCGTAGTCTATAATCCAGACGTCCTGACTGAAGCTGACCTGCCCGACGATATCTTTGATTTCGTCGGGCCCCAATGGCATGGCCGCATCGGGTGGGCCCCCACCAACGCCTCATTCCAAACCATGGTTACCGCCATGCGGGTCCTGTGGGGCGAAGAGAAGACGAGGCAGTGGCTTGAGGGAGTGCAAGCCAACGAACCCCAGGTGTACCCCAAGAACACCCCACAAGTGGCTGCCGTCGCTGCCGGTGAGATCGACGTGGGCCTCGTGAACCATTACTACTTGTTCCGCTTCCTCGCTGAGGAAGGCGAGGACTTCTCCGCCCGCAACTATCACCCCAGGGCCGGCGGGCCGGGGGCTACGGTGATGGTGGCCGGTGCGGGCATCCTGAAATCGTCGGACAACAAGGCGGTTGCCGAGCGGTTCCTGGAGTTCATGCTCTCAAGAGTGGGCCAGCAGTATTTTGCGGGGCAGACCTTCGAGTACCCGGTAGTGGAAGGGATCAGGACGCCCCACGTTCTTGTTCCCTTGGGAGAGATCAATCAGCCGAACATACCGCTGAAGGACCTGGCCGACCTGCAAGGGACACAGGCTCTTCTTCGAGACACCGGGGTTTTGCCCTAGCCGGAAAGTAGCGATTGCGTCCGCGGACCTAGTCCTAGTCAGCTACGCGGGTCATCGTCGGTCAGGCCAATCGTGTCTTCAGCGACCCGGTTGAGTTTGGAATTTCCTCTCGATCCTCCTTCCTTTTGTGAAAGGAGGATCGAGGGCCGCTTGCCCTAGACGCCAGCACCCGTGTACGGGGATGGAAGTTGACCGCGTCAGACGCCGGTGATACCGTTGCCCGTAAATTCAATGCCGCATACCCGGCGTCAGAGAGGCCGAACTCCCGTGAATACGCAACGCATGAACCAACTGTTGGACCAGTCCGGGTTGGACGCCATCGTCGCTTTGTCCCTCGACAACGTGACTTACCTTTCCGGAGCCTGGATTCTTACCCAGCGAATAATCCCCGACCGGCTGGCGATAGTGCTGTGGCCGCGGCAGGGAGAGCCGGTATTTATTCTCTCCGACCTAGAGGTGGCGCCAATCAAGGACCGCTGCACCATAGCCGACGCGCGCACTTACTTCGAGTTCAAGACTTCCCCGGTGGAAATGCTGGCCGACGCGATAGCGGAAAAGGGGTTGAGCTCGGGCCGGCTGGGGATCGAGTGGCGGTCGATGTCGGTAGCTCACTTCGAGCAACTGCGCAAGCTGCTGCCCGCCGCTCAGTTCGACGACGGCGCCGCGGTGATGGAACGGGTCCGCATGGTAAAGACGGATGAAGAGATCGAAGTCCTGTCTTGGGCGGCGAACATTACGGAGCAAGCAATCGTGGACGGCTTCCAAGAAGCCACGGGCAGCGACTCCGAAAAGTCGGTGGGAACGAACATAGCGTCGAAGATTATGGCGAACGGCGCCGACGTTATGAATTTCAATTTCCTGGGCTGCGGTTTCCGCTCCGTCGAGTGGCACGCTTGGCCGGGGGCCGACAAGCTGGAGCTTGGGAAAGTCATTACCACCGACGTCGGCGGCAGCTTCGGCGGCTATTGGTCCGACGTGGCCCGCACCGTCATCGTAGGTCCACCGACCCCCAAGCAGCGCGACCTGTTCGACAGGCTATTCCAAGTCCAACTCAAGACCGTCGAGGCCATCAAGCCCGGGTTGCGCGCTTCCGACCTTTACCGCATCTGCGAAAACGCCTATGCCGAGATGGGGCTTCCTTTCTGGATGCCCCACGTGGGCCACGGCATCGGCTTGGGCCTTCACGAGTACCCCATGATCAACCCCTATGTCGACCAAGAGTTGCTGCCCGGAATGGTCCTCAACGTCGAGCCTGCTCACGTGGAAAACGGCGTCGAAGGCTATCACGTTGAGGACTTGGTGCAGGTCACGGAAACCGGCTTCAAACCGTTGACCAACATGAGCCGCTGGTCGGAACTGTTTTCGATAGACTGAGCTGCCGCGGGCGCTCCTATTCCGCCGCCGTTGCCTTTGGCGGATCATCTCGATTGCCTCCAGACCTTTCCCCTCATCCCAAGCTTCTCCCCGGGGAGAGGGGACTTTTGAAACACCCATTAAGAAACTTGCACAGGGGTTGGCCAAGCCCGTCAAGCGAACTTGGCTTGGTCCAACGCCACCGGCGGACGTTCATTCGCCCAGGGAGCGGCCTCTTCGAAGCGGGCCGACAATCGCAGCACGTCCCCTTCGGCGAACCGTCTGCCGGCTATCTGCAAACCCACCGGCAGTCCTTCGGGGGTGAATCCCGCCGGGATCGACGCCGCCGGGTGCATCGTGAGGTTGAAGGGCCAAGTGCACAACCAGCCGATGTACGGGTCGATTTGCTTCCCATTAACCTCTTGCGGGCCGAAGGTGAAGCTGTGGACCGACGGCGGCGGGACCGCAATGGTCGGCGACACGATAAAATCGTACTCTTGGAAAATGCCGTTGATCTTATCGTAGTACCTACTGCGGGCGGCTTGGGCTTTATGGTAGTCCACCGCCGTCATCCCTTGGCCCCTTCTGATGAGCTCGGGGACGTAGTCGGTCATCTGATGGCGGTGTTCCGTCACGTACTCACCAAATACCGAAGCGATCAGTGACTGCCAGATGCCTACTTGGGCCTCCCACGCTTCTTCCCGGCCGTCGATTTCTACCCGCTCCACGCCGCAGCCCAGGTCTTCCAGCTTCGCCGCCGCCCGGTCCACCACCGCCGACACCTTGGGGTCTATCTCGAATCCGAGGTCCGAATAAGCGACTCTCATTCCCCCCACCCCGCCTTCCAATGCCGCCACGTAATCCTCGCCCATATCCGGCAACGAAAGGGGGTCGCGGTCATCGGGCCCCGCCCATACCGACAACAGACGGGCCGCGTCTCGGACCGTCCAGGTAATGGGGCCGAAACTCAGCAAGGACTCGAAATGAGTCTCTACGATGGCCAGCGGTATGCGCCCGAAGTGGGGCTTGAGGCCGTATACCCCGGTACAAGACGCGGGAATCCTCACCGACCCCGCTCCATCCGTGCCCTCAGCCAAGGGTACCATCCCCGCCGCCACTGCCGTCGTCGAGCCTCCCGACGAGCCGCCCGGAGTGTGCTCGAAATTCCAAGGGTTGGGCGTGTAGCCCGAAAGCAGGTTTCGAGCGAAGCCGGAACATCCGAATTCCGGGGTTAGGGTCTTCCCAACCATGACGGCGCCGGCGTTCTTCACTCGTTCCACGACGATGGCGTCGGCATCTGGCACGTTATCCCGGAATATCACCGACCCCAAAGTGGTCCTTACGCCCTTGGTCGGCGTCAGGTCCTTGATGGCGATAGGTACTCCGTGTAGAGGTCCCAGAGGACGCCCTTTGGCTACGGCCTCTTCGGCGGCCCGCGCCTCCTCCCTCGCTTGGTCCCCCAAGAGCAAGCAGAAGGCGTTGAGAATCGGTTGGGTCTTATCTATCTGGCCGAGGAACGCGTCGACTACCTCCACAGGGGAAAGTTCCTTGCGGCTGATCTTACCGGCAAGCTCGGTGGCGTCCATCAAGCAAATCTCGTTGATAGCCATTCTTCCCTTTCTCCTATCCCTGCCGGGCCGCCCGACACTCAGCCCAAGGCGCCGTCAATAATCGCTTGGCTGATTTCTTCGTCGGTCATGCCCAACACCTCTCGCAGCACTTGATCATTGTGCTGGCCTAGGACCGGGGCCGGAGAACGGGGGCCGCTGTCATAGCCGCCGACCCGGAACTGGTGCCCCCCGTAGGGAATGGTGCCCATCTCTTGATGGTTCAAGGGCCGGAAGAACTCCCGGTGGACCAACTGAGGGTCTTCAAGCAAATCGCTGCTTCTCTGGACGACGCCGGTCGGCACACCCGCCGCCGCTAGAATCTCCATAACCTGTCGGGCGCTCTTGCCCTTCGTCCAGAAGCTCAAGTGACGGTCGATGTCATCCTGATGTTCCAACCGGCCCGCGGCGGTTTCGAAGCGGCTGTCCGCGGCCCATGGCGGATCTCCCAGAGCCTCCCGCAAAGCCGCCCACTGCCGGTCGTTGTCCACGGCGATGGCGCACCACTGGTCGTCACCCTGGCACGGGTAAGCTCCTTGGGGAGCAGCAGATTCCAACCGGTTCCCGCTTCTGGACGCCGACCGGCCGTTGACGCGGTAGTCGATTATCTGAGGTGCCAGAAAATGGAGGCCCATCTCTATCTGAGCGCCATCGATGTGTTGGCCTTGACCGGTCCTGCGGCGATGGTCCAAGGCGGCCATAATCGTTGCCGCCAGGAACCGGGGGGCGAGGGTGTCCGTATAGGCCGTCCAAGGGCCGTCCGGCGGCAGGTCCGGCCAACCCGTTATTTCATAGTAGCCCGAGATAGCCCCGGCGTGAAAGCCAAAACCGGCGAACCCGGCGGCGGGGCCGGTCTGGCCCATCAAGCAGGTGCTGGCCATGATTATAGCGGGATTTACCCCTTTTGCGGCACCGTACCCGATTCCCAGGCTGTCGACGGTGCCCGGCGTGAAGCTTTCCAGGTACACGTCGGCCCACTCGATGAGCCGGAGGGCCACCGCGGCGCCGGCCGGGTTTTTCAGGTCAAGGGTCAAGCCAAGCTTGGATGTATTATATTCGGCAAAGAACTGGGTGCGGTCCGGGCCGGGAACGTTGTCTTTGAACGGCCCGGCAACTCTCAGGATGTCCAAGGGGTCGTTGGATTCGACCCTAACCGTCGTGGCGCCGTGGTCCGCCAAGTATTTCGCGGTGGTGGGTCCCACGACCACCCAGGAGAAGTCGGCGACTTTTATCCCTTCGAAGGGCAGCGGCCCCGGCATGGCCAACCCCTACGCGCGAGAGTTCCTGGAGGCCGCGTCGATACCCTCGGGCGAAAGTCCCAAGAGGCCTCCAAGCACTTCTTGATTGTGCTCACCCAACTTGGGCGCCCACCGGCGCACCGTCATGGGCGTCTCGGTCAACCGGGCGAAAACGCCCGGTACCTGCGCATGCCGCCCGCCAGGCAGCGGCGCGGTCATCCAGTAGCCGCGTTCCTCCAAGTGCCGAAAACGGGCCAGGTCCTCCATGTCACTCACCGGCGCTATGGAGACCCCCCACTCCAAACCCTGTTCCAACAACTGGTTCTTGGTCTTTTCCCGGGTATACCGGCTGATAATATCCATGACCTCTTCGATGGTGTGGGTCACCGGTTGACCCTGCAGCACCTTCAGGTGGAACATGGGCCACTCTTCATCGTCCAACCAAGCCCTTGGTACGAGGTCCTCCTCGACACACCAAGCGACCATCGTGGCCAAGGCCGCTCCTATCGGAAACAGCACCACGTAACCGTCGGAGCACCGGTATACCAACCTAACCGTTATATTGCCCAGTTGGAGGTTGGCGCCGTTTCTGTTGAAATCGGACCCTCGGACGGCGTACGCCACCATCCCTTGCAGCATGGTCCAGGTCATGGCCGTCTGAACCGAAACATCGACGAACTGGGCTTCGCCGGTGCGCACCATCCTGGCGTGGGCGGTCAGGGCGCCCACCGCCGCCTCCACCGAAGCGTGAAGCCAGGCCTGCGGGACCGAAAGCCTCACCGGGGGGCGCTCCGGGTGCCCCTGAAGACTCATCGGCCCGCCCATGGCGGCCAGCGTGAGGTCGCTGGCCGGGAATTGGGCATGGGGGCCGTCCTGCCCGTAGGCGGTGATGGCCACGTACACGATTCGATTGTTGACCCGACGCAGCGTATCGTAGCCCAGTCCCTGCGCGGCCATCTCACCGGGGCGCGCCGACTCGATAACGAAATCGGCCCTTTCGACCAAGGAAAGCAAAGCCTGCCGGCCCTCATTCCTCGATAGGTCCAGCGTCACCCCCCGCTTGTTGCGGTTGAAGGCGAAGTATCCCAGGCTTTGCTCCGGCTCGGGGGCATCTTCAAGGAAGGGCGCCATTCGGCGGCTGTCTGAGCCCTGGGGAGGCTCCACCTTGATGACGTCAGCCCCCAAGTCCCCCAACACCATGCCGGCCAAGTCTCCTCGATGGTCGGCAAGGTCGATCACTACATAGGGGCTAAGCATGAATCCACCGGCCTTGTTAGCACCTTGATCTTGCTGGCTATTTGATAAGGCGGCCCGGCAAGCTCAATGTCAACGGTGTCTTCCCCAATTTTACTGAGTCCATTGCACTGAGACCGCCGGATGGCGCGGGGCTTACACCGTCGGCTGCGGGACAGTTTCCCGGGGAAAGTGGCGGGATTATAGCACAGCTACTTTCAATATGACGCCCTTCCGGCCTTTGAGCCGGAGCCACCGGGTCTAAAAATGGAGCCGTCTACCCTCCTTGATGTTGCCGGAAGGAGAGGGTTATGATGAGTCTAGCGCCCGGTCCCCAACCGACAGCGTTGCGAGGCCAAATGCTCTACCGCACCTATCGCTACTCCCAATGGGACGGCACCCAGCGTATATTCGACGTTGACGCCGACGAGTTGATGGACCACCTCTCGGAGGAAATGCTCCGGCAAGGGGACGTCATGCGGGCCTTGCGGGAACTCTTCAGGCAGGGCTTTCAAAACCGGGACGGCCAGCGGATGCCCGGCCTCCGCGACTTGATGGAACAACTAAAGGAACGCCGCCGCCAACAGCTACAGCAATACAACATGGACTCGGTGGTGGACGACCTCAAGGAGCGGTTGGATGACATCATCCAGACCGAGCGGGCCGGCATCGACCGGCGCTTGGATGAGGCCCGCCAGCAGGTCGAGGAATCGCCGGATGATGAGCGCTCCCAACAGGAAAGCCTCTATGGACTGTTGCAGCAGAGAGCGGACCGGAACCGGGAGCGGTTGGACAACCTGCCAGAAGGTGTGGGGGGGCGGATCAAGGAATTAATGGAGTACGACTTCATCGACCCTGAGGCCCAACAAAAGTTCCAGGAATTGCTGGACATGCTCAAAAGTCAGGCCGCGCAGAACATGTCCCAGCAGATGCAGCAACAGGTCCAAGGCATGTCTCCCGAAGATATGGCCGCCATGGGGGAGATGATGCGGCGGCTCAACCAAATGATGCGGGACCACGCGGAGGGCAGGCAGCCGGACTTCGAAGGATTCATGCAACAGTTTGGCCCAATGTTTGGCCCCAACCCGCCGGAGAGCTTCGAGGAACTCATGGAGCTTCTGCAACGGCAGCTTTCCCAGATGCAGTCCATGATGGAAAGCATGTCCCCCGAGGCGCGCCGGGAGTTGGAAGACACCCTAAATGCGGCGCTGGACCCCTATCTTCAGCGGGAGATGGCCCAATTCGCCTCTCTCATGGAGCAGTTGATGCCCATGGACGACCTGCGCCGCCAGTACCCTTTCTTGGGCGACGACAGCCTGACCATGGACCAAGCGATGGAGATGATGCGCCGGCTTCAAGAGCAGGACCAGTTGGAGGAGACCCTCAAACAAGCAATGCGCACCGGAAACCTGGAGGACGTGGACCCGGACAAGCTGGCCGAGTTGCTGGGAGAGGACGCGCGCCGCGCCTGGGAAGAATTGGACCGGCTCCGGAAGCTATTGCAGGAGGCGGGCTACGTTACCGCCGACGATAGAATGGGCCTCACCGCCCGGGGCATCCGCCGCATCGGGCAGAAGGCCCTCCGGGAAGTATTCGCCCACCTGAAGAAAGACCGCATGGGTAACCACCTGATGGACACCCGGGGTACCAACGGAGACTTGTTGGGCGACACCAAGCAGTACGAGTTTGGAGACCCCTTCCAGATCGACCTCCAAGCAACCGTCAAGAATGCGGTGCTACGCTCCGGTCCGCAAGTGCCGGTCCGCCTGGAACCTCAAGACTTCCAGGTCTTCCGCACCGAGCACATGACCCGTACCGCAACCGCCGTATTGCTGGACCAAAGCAGGTCAATGGGGTTGTTCAACAACTTTCAGGCCGCCAAGAAGGTTACCCTTGCGTTGATGGCGTTGATCCGTACCCAGTACCCCCGGGATACCCTATACATTATCGGATTCTCGGATTACGCCAGGGAGATCAAAGAAGAAGAACTACCTCAGTCCAGTTGGAACTCATGGGTGTCGGGTACCAATCTCCACCACGCCTTGATGCTGGCCCGCAAGCTCTTGGCCAAGGAAAAGGGCGGGACTCGCCAAGTCCTGCTTATCACCGACGGCGAGCCGACCGCCCATCTGGAAGGAGACCGGGCCTTCTTTAGTTACCCGCCCAGTTACCGCACCGGGCAAGAGACGCTGAAGGAAGTCAAGCGGTGCACCCAAGAAGACATCATCATCAACACCTTCATGCTGGAAAACTCCTACCAACTAGTGAACTTCGTCGACCGGCTGACCCGGATCAACAAGGGCCGCGCTTTCTATAGCAGCGCCGCCAACCTGGGGCAATACTTGCTGGTGGACTACGTCAACAACCGCAAGAAACGGGTCGCGGCGTGATCCCGGTTTCCGCTGGTTAACTCCAAGTGCTTGAGACCGCGGACCGGCCAAGCCAACCGGAAGCCGCATTCCGAACGCCGAGTCGAAAGCGCGTAGGCAGCGGCATCATCCACTCCACGCAAACGCGATAGCCCTGACTTGCTACCTTTTGCTCTTCCCTGCCTCCCCAAAACCTGGTAACATACCTCGGAGCAACATCAATATATTGGAAAATCAGGGTTATCAGGCCGTCCGGGGCCGGACGGCCGGGCTTTTAAGGCAGTCCCGTGAGGCTGGCAAAGTGCAGAACCCTAGGCTGGGACTTGGATTGGCCGCAACCGCCGGTCGCCAACTCTCGAACCCCTTGCCAGCCTCGGGCGAGGGGTATTTCTTTTCCGGGTCCCGGCAGTTCACGCCGCCGGCGCCCACGGGAGTAGCCCCTCCAAAGAGCTGGTGAGAGTGGCCGTCGCCGAACGCCAAATTATGAACCACGAAGACATCCGCCGCGCCTTGGCCCGGGTGGCCCACGAGATATTGGAGCGCAACCGGGGCGCAAGAGGACTCGTCTTGGTAGGAATCTACACTCGCGGCGTCCTGCTGGCTCACCGCTTGGCCGGGAATATCGAGGAGTTCGAGGGCAGCAAGACCCCGGTAGCAGCCTTGGACATCAACCTATACCGGGACGACCTGAGAGACCGGGCCCGCCCCATAGTCCGCCCCACCGACATCCCCGTGGGCATCCATGCCAAAACCGTGGTTTTGGTAGACGACGTGCTCTATACCGGGCGCACCATCCGGGCCGCCATGGACGCCCTCAATGACTTCGGCAGGCCCCAGCAAGTCCAGTTGGCCATCCTCTTGGACCGGGGGCACCGGGAGTTGCCCATCCGGGCCGACTTCGTGGGCCAGAATATTCCCACGGCCTCCGACGAGCAGGTAAGAGTCCGCTTGGAAGAAACCGACGGCGTGGATGAAGTCGCCATAACCCGGCGGGAGGACTGACTACTATGAGTCTATCTCAAGCGGTGCCGGCCGCGTCCCTGGCGCTGGTGGACGGGGTCGTGGAGCTTCCGCCGAGGCGGCACGTGTTGGACTTGGACGATTTTTCTCCCGCGGAGATTTCGGCCGTGCTGGACACCGCCGGGGGCATGGCCGAGGTCCTCAGCCGGGACATCAAGAAGGTTCCCACCCTCCGGGGTAGAGTGGTAGTGACTCTGTTCTACGAGTCCAGCACTCGCACCAGGATCTCCTTCGAGGAAGCCGGCAAGGTGCTGAGCGCCGACGTGATCAATATGTCGGCCTCGGCCAGCAGCGTCGAAAAAGGGGAGTCCTTGTTGAACACCGGCCTGACGCTGCAAGCCATGGGCGTGGACGTCATAGTGGTGCGGCACCCCTACTCCGGCGCGCCGTACCTCTTGGCCAAGCACTTGGAGCGAGTAGGAGTGATCAACGCCGGCGACGGTATTCACGCCCATCCAACCCAAGCGCTGCTGGACCTGTACACCGCCCAAGACAAGTTGGGAAGACTGGAAGGCTTGAAGGTTGTTATAGTTGGGGACCTTCTTCATAGTAGAGTGGCCCGCTCCAACCTTTGGGGGTTCACCAAGATGGGCGCCCGGGTGGTCCTTTGCGGGCCGGCCACCCTGCTGCCTTTGGACCTGCTGCGCCGGGAGGGGGAAGACGACTGGCGCCAACTCCTAAAGGGTGTTGAGGTGGAAACTGACCTCGACCAAGCCGTCAAGGACGCAGACGTGGTCATGGCCTTGCGGTTGCAGGCGGAGCGCCAAGACGCCGGCTTCTTGCCTACTCTCCGCGAGTATATCCGACGCTGGCAGGTCAATGACGAAAGGCTGGCCCGAGCCAAGCCCGGCGTCCTGGTTATGCACCCGGGCCCCATGAACGAAGGCATAGAAATAAGCTCCGGCATCGCTCACGGCGGCCACTCTGCCATTGAAGAGCAAGTGACCAACGGGGTGGCAATACGCATGGCCCTTCTCTACCAACTCTGCGCCGGACGAAAACCGCATGTCCGCTAGCCCCGTCGCATCCACTGTATTGATAAGAGGGCCCCGGGTCATCGATTCGGCTAGGGGCGTGGATGAAGTAACCGACATCCTGACCCAAGGCGGCCTGATAGCCTCGGTAGGCAAGGTCGCCCCGGAACAGGTCCCCGTGGGCGCCAGGGTCATCGACGCCGCCGGATTGGTGGCCAGCCCCGGGTTCATCGACGTACATTGCCACTTGCGGGAACCCGGTTATGAGTACAAGGAGACCATTGCCACCGGCACGCGGGCGGCGGCCAGGGGCGGATTTACTACCCTCTGCTGCATGCCCAACACCGAACCGCCCATCGACAACGCCGCCGTGGTTGACTTGATTCGCCGCCGGTCCCTTGAAGACGCTGTGGTAAGGGTGGCGCCCATAGGCTGCGTCACCAAGGGCCGCAAGGGTAAGGAACTTGCCGAAATGGAGGAACTGGCCGGGGCAGGAGCGGTGGCCTTCAGCGACGACGGCGACCCGGTGTACGACCCCAACGTCATGCGGTTGGCGCTGACCTATAGCGCGGACCTGGGCGTTCCGGTGGTCAACCATTGCCAGGACCTGTCACTGTCCCGCAACGGAGTTATGGCCGAGGGCTGGGTTGCTACCAGGCTGGGTCTCCACGGCATTCCGGCCGCCGCCGAAGAAGCGATGATGGCCCGGGATATCGCCTTGGCCGATCTCACCGGCGGGCGGTTGCATCTGGCCCACCTGTCCACCGGCGGCGCCGTGTCCCTGCTGGCCGGCGCAAGAGATCGGGGGGTTAACATAACCGCCGAAGTGTGCCCCCACCATCTAACCATCACCGACCAATGGGTCCTGGGTAACCGGGGAAGGGACCGAGGGGGCGCCGGCATTGCGGCCTTCGATACCTCGACGAAAGTCTATCCGCCGCTGCGCGCCCGGGCGGACCTGGACGCCCTTTCCCAAGCCCTAGCCGACGGATTGATCGACTGCCTTGCTACGGACCACGCTCCTCACGAGTTGGTCAGCAAGCGAGTAACTTACCAGGAAGCTTCTTTCGGCATTAGCGTGCTGGAAACGGCTTTCGGGTCCGCGATGCAGTTGGTAGACTCTGGGTTGATGACTCTCAACACGCTGGTAGACCGGATGACCGTGGGCCCGGCCCGGGTCTTGGGCCCCGCTTTTGCCCAATACGCCACCTTGGAGCCGGGCACCCCCGCCGACGTCGTGCTGTTCGATCCCCAACGGGAATGGGTCGTCAAGCCCGAGGAGTTTGAGTCAAAGGGCAAAAACACCCCCCTACAGGGCGCGGTCCTCAAGGGCCGGGTGACGCTGACCATGGTTGCCGGCAAGATAGTCTATTCCCAGGCCGGAAGCTGATGGCGGAAGCCGGCGGGCGCGCCTACCTGGTCTTGGAAGACGGCTCGGTCCATCCGGGTGAGGCCTTTGGGGCCGGCGTGGAAGGCCACGGCGAAGTCGTATTCAATACCAGCATGACCGGGTACCAAGAGGTGCTGACCGACCCCTCTTACGCCGGACAACTGGTTACCCTCACCTACCCCTTGGTGGGGAACTACGGAATAAACCGGGAAGACTTCGAATCACGCCGCATTCAGGTAGCGGGCTTGATCGTGCGGGAACATTGCGATTTGCCCAGCCACGGGTTATCCGAACGCACGCTGCACGAGTTCCTATCGTCCCAGGGTATCCCGGGCCTTAGCGGCGTAGACAGCAGAGCCATCACCCGCCGTCTCCGCAGCCGGGGCGTTATGATGGGGGCCATTACCCGGGAACAGCCTGAAAGGGCCTTGGAGCGGTTGTCGACGATGACGCGCTACGACGACGTAGACTTCGTTAAGGCCGTCAGTACGGAGGAGAGCTACCGTTGGGATAACCCAATGCCCGATGAACCCGGCGCGCCGGGTAAGTACCGGGTGCTGGTTATCGACTGCGGGCTGAAATACAACATTCTGCGGCACTTGCGGCGCCGCGGCTGCGAAGTGATTGCCCTGCCGGCGGCTACACCGGTGGAAGACGTGCTGGCGATGGCCCCCTCCGGGGTCTTGGTGTCCCCCGGGCCCGGCGACCCCCAGTTGCTGGACTACTTGGTGCGCAACGTGGCCGGACTGCTGGGGCGGGTCCCCGTCATGGGAATCTGCTTGGGGCACCAGATTGTGGCCCGGGCCCTGCACGCCGACACTTACAAGCTGAAGTTCGGCCACCGGGGCGGCAACCATCCGGTGAAGGAATTGAGCACCGGCAGGGTCTACATAACGGCGCAAAACCACGGCTACGCCGTAAGCGGCTCTTCGCTGCCCCCCGGCCTCGAAGTTTCCCACGTCAACCTCAACGATGATACGATAGAAGGGCTGAGGCACCGGGACCTGCCCGTGTTCACAATCCAGTACCACTCCGAAGCCTCGCCGGGCCCCATGGACAACGTGTACCTCTTCGACCGGTTCTTGCAGATGATGAAAGACTTCTCCCCATAGCAACCCCCCGCCCTGGTCTCAAACAGGCCCGCCCCCAAGCATGAAACCAGCATTCCCCAACGACCCGCACCAAAACGTAGGGGCCTGTTTCAAACCGGCCCCTCAAGCATGAAACCGGGGTTTTCTGAGGAAAAGTCGAGACTATTGACAATCTTCCACACGTAATCAGACGCGGGCCCCGTGGTATCCTATCTGGTATTGTTCGCCTAGCCGCCATCGCGGCTGGCTCACCCGGTTGTTCGAATTCCCTACCTGGCGGGAGCGCCATTGATCTAGCTTAGTCTGCTTTTGCAATATTTGGAGGTTTTTCGATGTCTTCCTTCGCCATGGTGATGCTGGAGGAGGGAGTGGAGGTGGAGTTGCCAACGGACCTAACCGAGGTTATCGAGATACTCGACAAGGAGGTACCCTATTTCTCTTGCGATGGCTACTGCTACACCGTGACTTCCGGAAAAGCGGTACTGGGGAAAAGCTGGGAGTTGATGGTCAAATCCGCTAAGGGCGCCAACCAGGACTTTCCCACCTCATTGGGTCGACTGGAGTTGGAGACGATTGACAGTCACAACGTTCGACTCAGGATTCCGCCCAGAGACGAGCAGGAAGTCCCCGACGCAGTTGACTACGATCCCGACGGCCGCCTCTTCTCTTCCTTCATGTACCATACTCTCAACGCACTACAGCGCTATAAGCTCATTGAATTGCCCGGAGTCATTCCCGTAGCCTAGACCTTAGCGATACCAGCCCGAAGCAAAATAGCTGCCGCATAGCCGCCGGCAACCCTTCCCGCGTCCCAGCCGGGACGGGCAACCGTACTTTGTATCGACGATAAAGGGAGGCGCTGAGCAGCGTTTCGGCTGCGCCGGGACGCCGCTCAGGCTGCGGTTGCATTACGAACGCCGCGCTGGGGGGTTTCCTCCGGGGCGCCGCGCCGGTATCATCTTAGGGGCGTTGTTTCCCGGTATTTCCCGGTATTTCATTGTCTTTCGATGCCCCCATCTTCCAGCGGCGTGTGGGCGGCGTTAAGGAGGCTGGTATTTCAAGTAAGCCGGCGAAAGTGCTGGTCATCGGCTCCGGTCCCATTGTCATCGGGCAAGCGGCGGAGTTCGATTACGCGGGCACCCAGGCTTGCAAAGCCCTCCGGGAGGAGGGCGTCGCCACCGTCTTGGTCAACTCGAACCCGGCAACCATCATGACCGACCAAGGCATCGCCGACCGCGTTTACATCGAACCGCTAACCGTGGAAGTGCTGGAGCGGGTCATCCAGCGGGAGCGCCCCGATGGACTGCTGCCAACCTTGGGCGGCCAGACCGGCCTGAACCTGGCGGTGGCGCTGGCCGACGCGGGAATCCTGGAGAAGTACGCGCTCCGGTTGTTGGGCACCCCCTTGGAAACAATCCGTAAGTCGGAAGACCGGGAGTTCTTCCGTCACTTTCTTCATGAACTCGGAGAACCCGAGCCACGCAACATAACAGTCTCTTCGTGGGAAGAGGCCCTCCGCTCCCTCGGTGAACTCCAATTGCCTCTGGTGGTACGCCCGGCTTACACCCTCGGCGGCACCGGCGGCGGCATTGCCAATACCATGGACGAGTTGGAAGCCATCGTCCGCAGCGGACTGGCCAGGAGCCCCATATCTCAAGTGCTGCTGGAGCAGTCCCTGGTCGGGTGGAAGGAAATAGAGTACGAGGTGATGCGAGACGGGGCGGACAACTGCATCACCGTGTGCAACATGGAGAACCTGGACCCTATGGGGGTTCATACCGGCGACAGCATCGTGGTCGCCCCGAGTCAAACCCTGACCGACAAAGAGCACCAGACCCTGCGGTCAGCCGCCTTGAATATCATCCGAGGCCTTGGAATAGAGGGAGGGTGCAACGTCCAATTCGCGTTGCAGCCCCACCCCCAAGTGGCGGAGGCTTTGGACCTCACGAGCCGGCCCGAGTCGCCCTACTACGTTATCGAAGTAAACCCTAGAGTTAGCCGGAGCTCCGCTTTGGCCAGCAAAGCCACCGGGTACCCCATAGCCCGGGTAGCGGCCAAGATAGCCGTGGGTAAACGGTTGGATGAGATCCCCAACGAGGTTACCCAAGTGACCAAAGCGGCCTTCGAACCCGCCTTGGACTACTGCGTTGTAAAAATCCCTCGTTGGCCTTTCGACAAGTTCCCTCACGGCGACCGTCGCACCACCACGCAGATGAAAGCTACCGGCGAGGTGATGGTCATCGACCGGTCATTCGAGGCCGCCCTGCAAAAGGCGGCCCGCTCCCTGGAGATAGGGGGGCGCTCCTTGCTCTGGGAGAGCGCGGACTGGCGTGAAAACGGCGCCTTCTCCACCGACGCGCTGCCGCTGGGCCCCAATGACCTTCGTCTCTGGGCCATCATGGCCGCCCTACGGCGGGACATGGCTTGCGAAACGCTGGTACAGCGCACCCACGTCGACCCGTGGTTCATCAGCGCCCTAAGCCGCATTGTTGGCATGGAAAGACGCCTGCTCTCCGAGCGGTTGACGCCTGATCTCCTCCTGCGGGCCAAGCGCCTGGGATTCTCGGACGAGCAGGTGGGGACCCTGGCCGATATGCTGCCCGAGCAAGTCCGCAACCTGCGGCGGCAGTGGGACCTGCGCCCCGTTTATAAGATGGTGGACACCTGCGCCGCCGAGTTCGAGGCGGCGACGCCTTACTACTATAGTACCTACGACTTGGAGAACGAGGCCCCGCCGCTGCCCGGTAAGAGGGCGGTGGTCATCGGCAGCGGCCCCATACGCATCGGGCAAGGCATAGAGTTCGACTACTGCAGCGTCCACGCGGCGTGGACCCTCTCGGAAGAGGGTGTGTCCAGCATTATGATCAATTCCAACCCGGAGACTGTTTCTACCGATTTCGATGCCAGCGACCGGCTCTACTTCGAACCCCTTGACGAGGAGGCGGTCCGGGATATTCTGGACAACGAGACCATCGACGACCTGCCGCCGCCCACCGTGGTGCAATTCGGTGGGCAGACCGCAATAGACCTGTCTCAGAGTCTCGCTCTGGCCGGTATGCCCATCCTGGGGTCCAGCGCGGAGGCCATAGACATCGCCTCGGACCGCCACAGGTTCGAGGAGTTCCTGTCACGCTTGGGAGTGCCTCAACCCCCCGGCGCGGCAGTAACGTCGGTGGCCGAAGCGCTCCGGGTTACCCAAGATATTGGGTATCCCGCGGTGGTGAGGCCCAGCTACGTTCTGGGCGGCAGGGCCATGGAAATCGTGCAAAACGCCACCGAGCTGATCAGGTATCTGACCGAGGCCACCGACGTAGCGCCGGAAAAGCAGGTCCTCATCGACCGGTACATGGAAGGCAAAGAGTGCGAGGTTGACGCAATTTGCGATGGCGAGCAGGTGCTGATTCCGGGGATCATGGAGCACATCGAGCGGGCCGGGGTCCACAGCGGCGATTCCATGGCCATCTATCCGGGGTTGAACCTGACCCAAGGGGAGGTGGCTACCATCGTCGATTACACCACCCGGATCGGGCTTGCTTTGGGGGTCCGGGGGTTGATGAACGTGCAATTCGTCATCTTTGGCGGGTCCGCCTACCGCAGTCCCCACCAACCCTCCAACGGAGGCGAGAACACGTCGGCGTACGTCCTCGAAGTCAACCCTCGGGGAAGCCGTACCATTCCCTTCATATCCAAGGTTACCGGAGTGCCGGTGGCGGCGATCGCTACCCGGGTGATGTTGGGCCAAAGCTTGGCGGAACAAGGTTACAAGGGCGGTCTATGGCCGGCCCAAGACCTCGTTGGCATAAAGGCGCCGGTGTTCTCCATGGCCAAGCTGGTCGGAGTAGACTGGCACTTGGGGCCGGAAATGAAGTCCACCGGCGAGGTTATGGGTATCGACAAAGACTTCCCAAACGCTTTGTCCAAGGCTCTCTTGGCGGCCAACCTGAGCTTGGAGAAGGGCATGGGCGTGCTCCTTAGCATCGCCGACCAACACAAAGCGGAAGCCGTGGAGCTGATCCGCGAGTTGGAGCTGGCGAGCTGCCGCTTGTATGCCACCGAAGGCACCGCCGCCATGATCGCCGCCATGGGAACGCCGGTAACCATGACCACCAAGAAGCTTAGCCAGGGCCATCCCAACGTCGTCGACGTGATCGAAGACGGCAGCGTGGGCGCCGTAGTCAACACGGTCACCGAGGTAAGCTCGGTGCTGCAGGACGGGTATTTCATCCGGCGGGCCGCCGCCGAGAAGCAGGTGCCCTGCTTCACGTCCCTGGATACGGCCCGGGCGGCTGTGGAAAGCCTGCTCATGGACCCCAGCGGCTATAGCGTCCGGTGCACTGAGGAATATCTTAGGGGAATATCTTAGTGGAACATCTTAAATGAGTATCTTAGCCGGCGAATCATGAGCCAACACCGACTTCTTGAACGGGTTACAAGGGGGCCGCACCCGGTCTCTTCGGTCTTGGAAGTTGCCTCGTTAGAATGGCGGGGCCCGGGTCCGGCAAGTCCAGCTTTAGGGGATTGACAGTGCTACCCGAGTTGAGCCTGGCAGGCAGGACAGCCATCGTCACCGGGGCGGGGCGGGGTATCGGACGGTCCATCGCCTTGGTCTTGGCCGAGGCCGGCGCCGACATCGTAGCCGCCGCCCGCACCGCAGCGGAAATAGAGTCTGTGGCCGAGGAAGTCAGGGTCTTGGGCCTCCGGGCTTTGGCGGTTCCCGCTGATGTGTCACAGTCCTCCAGCGTAGACGCGATGGTGAAAGAGGCGATCGATCACTTTGGAAAGGTGGATATTCTGGTAAACAACGCCGCCCAGATAATCAGGGCCCCGGTAGTCCCGTTGCCCGGCGTCGAATTGAAACTGCCTAGGGTGACGCGGGAGGCCGACGTGCCCATGAGCGACGAGGAATGGCAAGCAATAATGGACGCCAATCTCAACAGCATCTTCTATTGCTGCCGCGCCGTGGCGCCTCACATGCTGGAACGGAGGTACGGCAAGATCATCAACATCAGCTCCAACAACGCCACTCAAGGTTTTCCTCTCATGTCGGCGTACAACGCTTCCAAAGCCGCCGTGAATATGCTTACCCGGGTGCTGGCCTTGGAGTGGGCCGATTACAACATTTGCGTAAACGCCATCGGGCCGGGAGACTACAACACCAGCATGACCGAGCCCACTTGGACCGACCCGGTCGAACGTCAGCGGCACTTGGACGGCATCCCCATGCACCGGGAGAGCGATACGCGCGAACTGGGCATTCTCGCGGTGTACCTGGCGAGCCCGGCGTCGGACTACATGACCGGGCAAATCAACTACTTGGACGGAGGCCTCACGGCGAAGTAGGTCCGGGCGGCAATTTCCTTGGCTGCGGTGAGCAACTCATCGTCCAATCGAATAGTAGTTCTCATGCATCAAATCTATGACATGAATATGTCAAAGTATGGCGCCCGCAAGCCTACCAGTCCATCTCCATGCCGAGACCTTGGGCTTTGGCCCGGTCGTAGGCCAGCTTAGCCGCGGCCACGTCGGCCACGCCGGTGCCCATCAGCTTGGCGAAGACGATTTGACCGCCGCTGTCCCGTCCGGGCACTACTCCGGCAACGGCGTGACGAAGCTCCCATACCTGGCTCCACTGTAGGAGGCCCCGGTCCACCGCGCCGGCAAGCTCTCCGGCTTCTTCCCGGGCTTGCTCCAACGAGTCGACGAAGAACTTGCTTACCCTGGCCACCGCGTCGTCGTCTATTTCCGGGACGCGCCACGTGGTCACCCCGGCGCCGATAACCGTCGAACCCTCCTTCAGCCATTCACCCTTGACGACAGGCGCCGCCGCGGACGCTATGCCGATTACAATGTCGCTCCCTTCCACCGCTTCCCGGTTGCTGGCCGCAGCCGTTACGTCGATGCCCAACTCACCGGCCATGGCTTGGGCGAAAGCTTCCCTCCGCTCTTGGTTCCGGCTATAGGCTTTGACCTTTTCTATGTTGCGGACCTTGGCCACTGCTTGAAGCTGGGTTGGCGCCTGGTAACCCGTTCCTATAATGCCCACCGCGGCCGCACCGGCGTTAGCCATGTGTTTCACGGCAATCCCCGTGGTCGCCCCGGTCCTCAGCTGGCCCAAGCGGTTCGCTTGGGTATAGCAAAGAAGTTTGCCGGTGTTGGCGTCGTAAAGGCTCACTTGAAAGGAGAACTTGCCCTTGACCACGGTATAGGTCTTTGCGCCCATCAGCCCTTCGTAGAACAGTCCTCCGCCCATGAGGGCGAGGACTCCGCCCTTGGGGTTAACGTGGCGGCGGGGCAGGTTGTAGGCTTCGCCGAAGCCGAAATGCCGCTGCATGTTCTCGATGGTTTCCAGCATGTCGTCCATCGACACGCATTGCCGGACGTCCTCGTCCCTCAGAAATAGTGTCATTTGTTACGGCCCCCTAACATTTCGCCCACCCCTTTCGGGTCTGGGCCGTGTTAGTGTACGCGGGGGCGTTGGCGGGCGCAACAAACGAAGGGAACGGGGGTGCCCCTTAAGATTTTATTGCTGCGTTCTACCCTGGACGCCAGCGCAAAAATCTCTGGCGCACCCGGGGAACGGCCGGGGCGGGTTTCACCGGCGCACTGAGGGAGGGCGAACGGCCTGAAGCTCGCGTTCTTTGCGCCGGTTTGCCGCCTCAGCTTTTTTGGTTCTTCACCGCAAGGGGCGGCGGTTCCGGCGGCGCTCGTTATGCCGGATTCACCGGTTGGCGAAGTAATCGCGGTTCTTGCGGATATACTCCCGCCATTGGGACGGCACGGTGAACTCGTCGAAGATAGCGTTGACCGGGCAGACCGACACGCAGTAAGCGCAGTCGATGCACGTGCCCGGGTCGATGTAGAACATATTGTCTTCGTCGGTGGTCTCTATGCAGTCCACGGGGCATACTTTGACGCAGGTTGCGTCTTTGACCCCGATACAGGGTTCCGTAATCACGTACGTCATTTGGTACGGTTCACGAAGGCCTAGATCCGGCGGGGAGTCCGCCGCAGCTTATGCGAAAACGAGCTAATTCGAGGGCGCCTTCCAATTCTCAAATTTGACCCGGTGTTTTGTCAAGCTATGGTATGTGATATATTGCCACGAACTATCCGGTGAGCTTTGGGAGACCTAACGCATGGAGATTCGCGGTGCGGAATTTCATGGACTCCATGTCCCAGGACTTGAGGGCCTTTCACCCGGAACCCTGGAAACGGCGGGGCGCCGAAACCGGTGCGGCGCAATTGACCCCGGTGGGTTCCGGCGGCGCCTGACGTTCGAGGCGGCCCGGACCGCCGGTTAAGATGCTCTAGGCGACCCCATCGACCGGGACCCGGGCGCAGGTATCTCAGCCGCGGGCAGATTCCCTTGGGATGACCGTCTTTACTCGTCTCGCCAAATAGGACCGGGGCAACATCTGGTACCGCCCGCACTTTTGGCACTCGATTCCGATGTCCGCTCCCAAACGCCGTACCTCCCAAAGGTAGCCCCCGCACGGGTGAGTTTTCTTCATTCGGACTACGTCGCCGATTCTTAGGTTTGCGGCCATCCTTTGCCTTCATCCGACAGCGCCAAGTTGATGCTCCGTCGAAGGGATTGCGCCTCGTTTCTCGCCGCTTCGGCGTAGTCCGCCCCTGCCGAGGCGTAGATAATGCCCCGGGACGAGCTAACAATGGCCCGCCTTCCCCGCTGGTCAATGCCCCCGCGGATAGCCCTTTCCAAGTCCCCTCCCTGGGCCCCCACCCCCGGTATCAGCAACGGCATGTCGGGGCAAATCTTACGCACGGCTTCCAGTTGGGATGGGGCCGTAGCGCCCACCACCAAGCCGATGTTGCCCCCCTTGTTCCATTGCCGGGCGGTCTCGGCCAACCGTTGATACAGAGGACCGGGACCCTCAGGGGAATCCACCGGCAGGTCTTGCAGGTCGGAAGAACCCTGGTTGGACCCCCGGCACCAAATGAAAACGCCGCGGGTTTCGTCGGTAAGAAAGGGGGAGATGGAGTCCAGCCCGCCCCAAGCGTTGACGGTAACGGCGTCGAAATCCCACACTTGGAACATGGCCCTTGCATAGGCTTGGCCCGACGGGCCTACGTCGCCCCTTTTTGCGTCTCCGATGACAATTACGTGGGGCGCGGCGTCGTGGACGTATTGGACGGTGCGCTCCAAAGCCGTCAGTCCGGCTATTCCCAACGCCTCGTAAAAGGCGGCGTTCGGCTTGTAGGCGCACACCAAGTCGGCGGTGGCCTCGATGATTGCTTGGTTGAACTCGAAGACGCCGGACACCGGCATTCTTTCCGGGTCCGGGTCGAGGCCCACGCAGACCAGACTCCGATTGCCCGCGCAAGCCCGGTCGAGACGGGTCAAGAAAGCTTCAGCCATACGACTGCCGGGCAGCTCCTTTGCGGCTATTATATCCTTTGCGCCCCAGTCGCCGCTATCGGATTCCCCTTTGGAGGCGCACTCCGGATTTTTGGGCCGCCGTCCCGGGCGGAACGCGGCAATAGACATCAACCCGACGCGCAAGTTTGCCGGGTTGGAAAAGGGGCTGCCAACGCAACAGCGTCGTGTTATGCGGCCCGGCTTCGGCGAGAAAGTTGAGGTATGCCGGGCCCCGGCGTAATCCGGCGTCCGGCACGTCCACATGCGGTAGCCCCGCTCTTGGTTGCCCCGGCCGTAGTGCGTTGCTAATATGAAAGCAATCGCTCTAGGGGGTGAAGCCTTGCGGCTTCCGGGCGACATGGTGGAGGGGCGGTTCAAAGTACGTTTGAACCGGTTCCTCGCGTTGGTGGAAGTAGACGGCCGGGAGCTTGGAGTCCACGTGGCCAACTCAGGCCGCATGCGCGAGTTGCTGGTACCGGGATTCCGAGTGCTCGTGGCCCCGCGGCCGGCGGCGCACCGGAAGACCCGGTTCGATCTTGCCCTCGTCGACTTGGGGAGCGTCCTGGCTTCAGCCGACGCCAGGCTCCCCAACTCCTTGGTGGCCGAAGCGCACGCCCGGGGAAGGTTGCCCCAGTTCGACGACTACCCGGTAGTCCGGCGAGAAGTAACCTTTGGAGAGAGCCGTCTGGACCTGCTTTTGGAAGGCCCGGCGGGGCTTTGCTACGTAGAAGCAAAGTCGGTAACCCTGGTAATCGACGGAGTGGGGCTATTCCCCGACGCCCCCACCGTCCGCGGCACCAAGCACATGCAAAGCCTGGTGCGCGTGGTGGAGGCCGGTCATCGGGCCGTGGTGGTTTTCGTGGTGCAGCGGGAGGACGCGGCGGCTTTCGCGCCTCATACCGAGGCGGACCCGGAGTTCGACGCGGCCTTCAGGCAAGCGATGGACGCAGGGGTGGAGGCCCTCGCTTATAGCTGCCGGGTTACCGAGAAGGAAGTAACCCTGGACCGGGCCCTGCCCATACGCCTCTAGGGAGTTGACATAAGGTGCCGGACCGCCGCCCCAGTGCGAATGATCCCGGTGACCGCATCCCTCCCCGCCGCCCGGGGAGATCCGAAGACCCTGGCCCCTTGCTGGAGGAGGTATACCGCAGGCTTTTTCGCCGCTATGGGCCCCAGGGTTGGTGGCCCGGGGAAGGCCCTCTGGACGTGATTATCGGCGCCATCCTCACCCAGTCGGCGGCTTGGACCAACGTCGAAAAGGCATTGGCGAGGTTAAAGGAGGCGGATTGCTGGTCTCTTCAAGCCATCCACCGGATGCCTGTCGACGAGTTGGCGGCGATCATCCGCCCCAGCGGGTATTTCAACGCCAAGGCCCGGAAGCTGAAGGCCTTCGCGCGCCGCGTCGTCGAAGATTACGGCGGGAGCCTGGACGACTTCCTCCGGAAGGACCTGGCACCGCTGCGGGAGGAGTTGCTGGCAATCCACGGCATCGGCCCGGAAACCGCCGACGACATCCTGGTGTACGCGGCCAATAGACCGTCTTTCGTCATCGACGCTTACACTAGGAGAATAGTGGACCGGGTCGGTTTCACTCTGCCGGGCCGGGGTTCCGCCTACGGCGACTATCAGGCCCTTTTCCAGGACAACCTGCCCCGAGACGCGGCATTGTTCAACGAATACCACGCCCTGCTGGACCACCACGCCAAAGCGGCCTGCCGCAAGCTGCCCCGGTGCTCCGAATGTTGCTTGGCGGACATTTGCGCTACCGGAAAGGCTCGGCTGCCCGCCGAATGAGGGTTGAGGGCGCCCGGTCGTCAGCCGGCCCGCTAGAACAAAGAACGGGACTGGCCGCCGTCTACGTTGATGCAGGCGCCGGTTATGAGGTCGGCCCGGTCCGACGCCAAAAACGCCACTGTCTCGCCGATGGGTTCCGGCCATCCGAAGCGTCCCGCCGGCAGGTTCCGGGAGATGAACTCCGCCACCACCTCCGGCGTGTTGTTCCGTTGGAAGCGGTCCCAAGTGCTGCCCGGAAAGTCTATGGACCCGGGGGCGACGCAATTGACCCGGACGTTAATGGGCGCCAGTTGCAGGGCCAAGTGCTTGGAGAACGCAATCAGGCCCGCCTTTGCCGTCATGTAATCCACGGAGCCGCCGTACTCCCGCCCGTAGATGGACGAGATGTTGATTATGCGCCCCCAACGTTGCTCTACCATGTGAGGAAGCGCCATCGCTACCAAGCGGACCGCGCTGAACAGGTTGACTTCCAACCCGTCGCGAAACTGCTCCATGGTGGTTTCCATGAAATCCACCGAGCCGCGCCGGCCTCCCACGTTGTTGACCAAGATGTCCGGCCGGCCCAGATTAGCTACGGTCTCATCGTAAAAGCGGGTAGCGTCCTCCTCCGAGGTCACGTCCGCCTGCGTGCCGTGGGCCCGGTAGCCTTGCTTCCTGAACTCGGCAACGGCCTCTTCCAGTTGCTCGGCGCCCCTGGCGCAAATAGACACTTTGCAGCCTTCCCGGGCCAAGGCCTCGGCGGCCTGCTTCCCCAAGCCGTGGCTGCCCCCTGTTATCATTGCTACTTTACCGGTCAAACCGAGGTCCATGGGCCCCTCCTAACATTCGCGGGTTACTCGTTCCGGCCAACGTTTGCGGGTTGCTCGTTCCGGCCAAGATAATCGTCCGTCGAGATTGGCGGCCCGCGGCGGCTTCACAGGCCAAGGAGATTATAGCCGCCAGGCAGGTTCGTTGCACCTCCGGCCATGAACTTGTAAGTGTTCAGAGTTGGGGTGGTCCAGGGAGTGGGCGAGGGCGAGGGCGATTTTCGAGTCTGTGAAGCGAGAGGCGGCAGTTTGGGTGCGACTTAAATTCTTGCGCCCGCATAGGGGTAGGGGCGAATCCGCCACGGCGGATTCGCCCCTACCAAATCGGATTAGCAAAATCTTGTGCTACACCCGGTCCTGGCGGGAATGCCAGGGCCTTTTCCCAGGGCCTTTTCAATATCACCCTGAGCGGTAGCGAAGGGCCTAAAGTCCTAACCCGGGAATATTCTCTCATGAACTTAGCAAGACCCTGCGACTGACACTCCTCCCTTCCCACCTCCGGATGCGCCCCCCTATCTTGATAAATGTCAGGCCCAAACGTTCCACCGGGACTCAGACCAAATCCAAGCCGCTGCCGGGGCGTCATGGGGCCTCGATGACCGGGAACTACTCCAAGCCTGACCGCTCTCAACCTGCTGCTCCCCCCCCCGGCATCCGCCCCAACCCGGCCAACGGGCTGGAATGGGGGGAAATGAGCGAAAATGAGAGGGGAATCGAAAAATCCTGGCTCACCTTTCGCCGAGGCCTTTCCAAAGTTGCTCACCTCCGCGCCCACTTCCGCGGATGAGCAATGCTTGCGCAACCTGGATTCCCTGGCATGACGATGCGTGTATTTACGAACTTTGGAAAGACCCTGGCGGGAATGCGGCAGTGATAGCAAACCGGCTGCTAATTTGAGAAACTTGCACTTGGGGTTAACTAACGCGAAAAGGAGCCCAACCATGTTAGCCTTGGAAGGAATCAAGGTCCTGGACTTCTGCCGCAACGCGCCGGGAATGTTTTGTACCATGATTCTGGCGGACTTGGGGGCGGAAGTGCTCATGGTGGAACGCCCCATGACCGGCGACCGGGCCGAATACGAGCGGGTAATCAGCGGTATCACCAGCCCGGAAGACGAACGCCGGCATGCTTCCTACAACGCCCTGCAACGAAACAAGCGAAGTATCGCCCTGAACATGAAGGAGAAGGAAGCCCAAGAGATTTTCTACCGGCTGGCCGAGGACGCCGACGTGATCGTGGAGGGCTTCCGGCCCGGAGTCATGGACCGGCTGGGGGCGGGCTATCCGAAAGTCAAGGAGCTTAACCCCCGGATAGTCTATTGCTCCGTATCCGGCTACGGCCAGGACGGCCCTTACGCCGACATGGCGGGCCACGACATCAACTACATCTCTTTCGCCGGCGCCTTGGGCATCATCGGCGGCTCCGAGGAGGGACCGCCGGCCATCCCGCTAAACCTGCTGGCCGACTACGCCGGCGGCGGCCTCTGCGGAGCGGTTGGGGTTATGGCGGCCCTTTTGTCCCGCAACTCCACGGGGCGCGGCCAATTCGTCGACATTGCTATGACCGAAGGGGTCATGTACATGATGGCCGCCGTGATATCAGCTTTCTTCCAAGGGGGCGGCGTCCCAAAGCGGGGCGCCGGTCTGCTCAACGGCGGCGCTCCCCAGTACAATGTCTACCGAACCAAGGACAACAGGTACCTTTCCATCGCCGCCATGGAGCCTTGGTTCTGGGTTAATCTATGCCGGGCGTTGGGAAGGGAGGACTTGGCGGCTAGCCAGGAGGCGAAAGGAGAGGAACGCCGGGAGATTTTCGCATTCTTGGAAGAGACCTTTAAGACTCGGACCCGGGACGAGTGGTTCGAACTGCTGAAGGACCGGAATATTTCCGTGGGCAAGGTCTACAGCCTTGAGGAGGCCTTGACCGACCCCCACGCGGCCCACCGGGGAATGGTCGTGGAGGTAGAAGCGCCGGACCTACCGGAGGGAAGGGTATCCCAGGTGGGTATCCCCATCCGCTTGTCGGATACGCCGGGCTCGGTCCGCCGCGTTGGCTCGGTTACCGGCCGGCACACCGTTGAAGTGCTTAGCGCCCTGGGATACTCCCAGGACCGGATCGATGACTTTTTGCGGCGGGAGGTTGCAACGGGATGATCAAGAGATTTTCGGTACTGTACGTTGGGCAAATCGACCTGGAAAACGTGGGCGCCGCCGGGACCCCCGCCGACGATCGAAGGTACCCAAACGAACGGTTGGTCCAAGCCTACGATCACTCGGTTGCTTTGGCCCAGCACCTGGACGACTTGGGCTATTACTGCATGTGGACCGCTGAGCACCACTTTCAACACGAAGGCTATGAATGCCTGCCTAATCTCATTCTTCTAGGCGTCCACTTGGCCGGCCTGACCAATAGGCTGAAGTTCGGCTCCGCTTTCAACATCGTTCCCATGTGGCACCCCCTTCGATTGGCCGAAGATTTCGCCATGGCCGACATCCTGACCGGGGGCCGGCTCATCTTTGGGGTGGGACGGGGCTATCATTCCCGGGAGGTGGAGACTTTCGGGGCGCCGGTAATCGACAACGACGCCAACAAAGAGTATTTCGAAGAGCAAATGGAAATCATCTTCAAAGCCTTCAATGAAGAGTCCTTCAGTCACCGCGGCAAGTACTTCACCATACCGCCGGACGTGCCCTACCGGGGATACCAGCTCAAAGAGATTACCCTGGTGCCCAGACCGGTCAACCTCCCGGTGGAAATCTGGCAGCCCATCGCCAGCGGCCGCACCCTGGACTATATAGCCCGCAAGGGCGTCAAGGGCATGGTGGCCCTGACCGGGGAACGTCTGGTGGACCAAATGCTTCGAGGGTACCGGGAAGCGGCCGCCGGGGCGGGGCGCCGGCTGACCTTGGGCCAGGACATGGGGCTGGGAATCGGCTTCTGCATCGCGGACTCGCCCCAAGCCGCCATAGATAAGGTGCGCCCCTATCACGACGAGCGGTACAAGTGGTTCGCCCCCTTTGGGTTCGTCCGCTACACCGATTCTCAAGGGCGGGCTTGGGGGTCCCCTGGCGCCCCCTCCAGGGTGCCCTCCATCGAAGACGGCGTGGAGCAGAAGGTTTGGGCCTGCGGGCCGCCGGAAACGGTGGTGGGAATGCTCAAAGAGTTCGAGGAAAAGTACCCCGGCTTGGAAGACATAATACTGCACTGGCCGGAAGGTATGCCGTGGTTCGAGTTTAGAGAGCAACTGACGCTCTTCGCCCAAGGAGTAATGCCCGCTTTCTCCAACGGGAGCGACGAACGATGACCAATACCCACGGGCGGCGTCACCGTCGTTCTTAAGAGGGTGTTGAAAAGGTTCACTCTCTCGCTTGAGAGAGGGCAGGGTGCGGACGATTCCCGCCCAAAGGCCGGCGTTGACAGAGTATAGGGCCGCCGGTATCATTTCGCGTGGTTGGCCCGATGTACAACTTTCTACGGTTGTGAACCGGCAGCAAAGGCCGAACCCCCAAATCACTCTCCTTCAAAACACTCCCGGCAAAACACTCCCAGAGAGGTGAACCGTGCCGATAGGCATCAGGACTTACCGGCCCCTCATTACCGGTACCACCCACATGGTATCGTCTGGCCATTACCTGGCCACCGCCTCGGGCTACCGCATCCTGGAACAGGGTGGAAACGCCACCGACGCCGGGGTAGCGGCCGGGATTGCCATCAACGTGACGCTGCCTCATTACACCAGCTTCGGCGGGGTGGCCCCAATAATCCTTCACGACGCCGCGCGGAAGGAAACCGCCACCATAAGCGGGTTGGGCCGCTGGCCAAAAGCCGCCAGTATCGAGTACTTCCAAAAGCGATTCGACGGCGATTTGCCGGCCGGTATACCCCGCACCGTCACGCCTTCCGCCGTCGATGCTTGGACCACCGCCCTGAAACTGTTCGGGACCATGACCTTCGAACAGGCGGTGACCCCGGCGCTGGAACTGGCCGAAAACGGGTTCCCGGCCCCGGCGAGCCTGCACGCGGCCTTGGCCAGCCTGGTGGAGCGAGAAAGAGTAACCGGTTGGCCCAGTACCTTGGAGGCCTTCTACCCTGGTGGAAAGGTCCCGTCCACCGGCGACCTAATCGTGCAGCAAGACTTGGCTCGCACCTTCCGGAGGCTCATTCAAGTTGAACGGGACTCCGCCTCACGGGGGAGGGAAGAGGCGCTGCAAGCAGCCCGGGACTTCTTCTACCGGGGTGACATAGCCGAGGAAATGACCCGCTTCAACCAGGAACAGGGCGGCCTCCTCACCATGGAGGACTTGGCCGAGTTCCATGTAAAGCTGGAACCGCCCGCCAAGGGGACCTACAAGGGCATTGAAGTAATGACTTGCGGCCCTTGGTGCCAGGGGCCGGTCAGCATCGAGGCTCTGCACATCCTGGAAGGGTTCGACCTAAAGAGCATGGGCCACAACAGCCCCGAATATCTCCACACATTGCTTGAAGCACTGAAGTTGTCCTTCGCCGACCGGCACAGCTACTACGGGGACCCGGACTTCGTGGACGTGCCGTTGGACGGCCTGCTGTCCAAAGAATACGCCGCGGAGCGCCGGGAAGCCATCGACCCTCAGCAGGCGTGCCCGGAGATGCCCGCGGCCGGCGACCCTTGGCCTTACCAGGAAAGCGGCGGCCCCGGCGGCCCGCGGGTGGCCCATCCCGAGCCCATTGCGGGCCGGTTGCAGGCCGACACCAGCTACGTTTGCGTGGTGGACCGATGGGGCAACGCCTTCTCCGCTACTCCAAGCGACAGCCTGGGAACCTCGCCAATAGTACCCGGCCTGGGTTTCATAATCTCTTCTCGGGGCAACCAGACCTGGTTGGACCCGGAGCACCCCTGCGCCTTGGCCCCGGGCAAGCGGCCCCGCCTTACCCCCAACCCGGCCTTGGCTCTCAAAGACGGCGAGGTTTGGATGCCCTTCGGCACTCCCGGAGGAGACGTTCAGTGCCAGTCCATGGTGCAGATGTTCTTGAACGCGGCGGAGTTCGGCATGGACGTTCAGCAAGCCATAGAAGCGCCAAGAATTTCCACTTGGAGCTTTCCCAACTCCTTCTGGCCCCACGCCTACTCCCCCGGGCTGGTAGGAGTGGAAGGACGCATCAACGCCCACACTTTGGCGGAGTTACAGCGCCGCGGCCACGACTTGGACATATGGGACGATTTTACTTTGAAGATGGGATGCTTGTGCGCCATCGAGGTGGACCGGGCCAGGGGCGGTCTCAGCGCCGGGGCCGACCCCCGCCGAGACGGGTACGCCATGGGCCGGTAGCCGCAAGCTAAACCCGGGGCCCTACTCCGCGGTGCGCCCACCGTCGATGACCAACTCGCTGCCGGTGATGAAGGACGATTCATCTGAAGCCAGGTACAGGGCGCCGTAGGCTATATCTTCGGCGGTGCCCAACCGGCCGATGGGTGTCCTGGTCAACCGGTCCTGCCGGTGGGCCTCATCCGCCAGGTAAGGGGCAGTCATCATAGTCTCGATGGTGCCCGGATGGATTGAGTTGGCGCGGATGCCTTCCTTGGCGTATTGGACTGCGGTGGTCTTGGTGAGCAGGCGTACCGCGCCTTTCGAGGCGTTGTAGGAAGAAGACTCTTTATTGCCCACTATGCCAGCCACCGAGGACAGGTTGATAATGGACCCGCCTCCCGCTTTGCGCAGCTCGGGGATAGCTACTTTGGTCCCCAGGAACACCCCTTTGCCATTGACCTCCATGACTTTGTCCCATTCTTCGCTGGAGGTGTGCTCCACCGTGTTGACCGGATAAATGCCGGCGTTGTTGACCAGGACGTCCAGCTTGCCGAAGCGCGCGACGGCGGCGGTGACGGCCTGCCGCCACTCGGACTCGCTGGTAACGTCCAGCTTGACGAATAGGCACTCGCCGCCCGTTTCATTTATCTCCGCCTCGGTCTTTCGCCCTTCTTCTTCCAGCAGGTCGCCGATGACCACCTTCGCTCCTTCTCTAGCAAAGAGCTTGGCCTGGGCTCCCCCGATTCCCCTGGCGCCGCCGCTGATGAAAGCCACCTTGTTTTCCAAGCGCATCGTTATCCCTCCCTTTCCAATCGGTATGACCGATTCTATTACCTGGGGGGCCGAAGTCAAGCTTGGACACGGCTTCGGGCACCCCCAAGATCGGGAACGCCCTCACCCTAACTCTCTCCCAGAGGGAAAGGGGATTTCTTCGAGGGCGAGAGGATTTCTTCCGAGAATGAAAAGGCCCAGGGACACGTTTGTTCTTCAATTGACCACGCAAACGGGTAACTATAGAATGTCGACTGGAAAGCTATAATGGCGTTAGTAACCTCCGGCAGCCGATGATGTCCGTCAAGGCAGGTCCTCGGCCAAGCCTTCTCTTTCCGCCCAAGAGACGCCGGGGTGTTGTTGCTGTATTTACTGTACTGGCCTTTGTATTTACTGTGGTACTTCTGGCGTCATGCGGGGGATCAGGCGGCGAACCGGCCCCGGACTTCCAAGTAACCCGGTTCGACGGGACCGAGTTCAGGCTTTCCGACAACATCGGCAAGAGCGCCGTGGTGGTCAATTTTTGGTATCCCAGTTGTCCGCCGTGCCGGGCCGAAATGCCGGCCTTCGAGCAAGCCTGGCAGCAACTCCGGAACGACGACGTGCAGTTCTTGGGAATTTTCGTTCCCCAGGGGTTCGACAGCGAACAGGACGCCAGGGATTTTGCCTCTTCCCTAGGGCTGACCTACGGCTTGGCCACCGACAAAGGGGCCAGCATCGCCCAGTCCTTCGAGCTGGAGGCCTTCCCCACGACCTACTTCATCGACAAATCGGGGCGCATTAGTCGGACCCACCTTAGCATCCTGGACCGGGATATGATCCTTCGATTCGTGGGCCAAATGACCAAGAGCTAGACGCCGGTACCTCAGCGGGACCGAGTCGGCATCGATTCCAGCCGCCAACATGTACATTGACCATGAACCTCCGCTATGAATGCCCTCGACTGGATACTGGTCGTAATCCGCTGGGTCCACGCCGTGGCCGCCGTAGCCTGGGTGGGCGGCAGCATCTTCTACATCATGGTCCTGAGGCCCAGCGCTAAGCGGTCTCCGCTGCCCCGGGAAGCGCGCCTTTTGATGGGCGTCGAGTTCCGGTCATTGATCAACACTGCCATTTTGGCGCTGCTGTTGACCGGCGTCGTCGCGTCGGTAGCCCGGCTTACCGAAGACTCCGTGACCATTCCTTACGTGGCGGTGCTGGCGGTGAAGATAGTCCTGGCAATGTACATGTTCTACGTCGTCCGGTTCCTGCGCCCTACCACCTACCCCGACGAGGAGGAGGCCGGCAATAGCTGGTGGGAAAAGGCCAGAGCCGGATTCACCGGCACCACGGCCGTGCTGGTAATCGGCCTGATAGTCTTCGGTTTGGCCGACGTTCTAAGCGCCCTGTTCGAGCAAGGACTTCGGGGTTGAATCAACGATAGTAGGTTAGCTATCAGCGCACTATCATACTTTGACAATGAGCAAACCATAGTCCACAGGGGGAGACGTTGAAGAAGGACCTTATGGAAATCCTGGCTTGCCCGGTATGCAAGGGGGAACTGGAACTGACGGTGGAAGCCGAAGAAGGGGATGAGATCATAACCGGGAAGCTGGCCTGCGGCCGTTGCGCCGAGACCTACCCTATAGACGACGCTATCCCTAATCTGTTGCCGCCCCAGATGCGGAGTTAGCCGGGCCGCCGCCGTTGACGGAGCCGTGCTCCACGCTCCAGCCTTCTTTACGTAGGCCCCGGCGCCGCGTCTAATTGGGCCGGCAGGTCATCCAACTGGACTTATCCGGCGGGGCTTGGGCGGCCGGAGATCAGGACGCTGACCACTTGAGGCGCCAACTCCTCAGCGCGGTGGCGGAGTTGCTCCCTAGTCAGGTTCTCGATGGGGTGCTCGGTGTAGATGGTCGGGTAATCGGGCGCCCCCCACATCTTGGCCATTCCCGCTGCGGTGGGGATGAACCGATCGGTGCAAATAGTAGCCGAGGGCAGCCCGGCGTTCTCCACGTGGATTCCGTCGTGCACACTGCACGCGCTGCAAGACCCTCAATCACCCACGGCTACGATCACCGAGTCGCAGCTTTCCGCCAAGTCCCGTATCGCCGCGGGGTCCGCAGGCCGGGAAGCGCTGGGCTTGCGGTGCCACTTGACGTCCGAAATCTCGTAGCGGGTGCGGAGCAGCTCCACCAACTCCTCCAGCAGCACGTCGGCGTTCTTCTTGCTGTCATCGATAATGCCCAGCCGGGTACCGGCCAGCGAAGGCAGCCGGGGAGCGCCGTTGAAGGGCGCTATTATCGGCTTGGTAGTCGGGTCCACCAGCACGTATTGGTTATTCTTACTCATGTTCGCTTTCGCTCCGCCGTTTTGATTCTACGGGCTTGGACCGGCGGTTATTTGACCTCTCGAGTCACCGCCGTGCAAGCCACCTTGGGACCCCAGCTAGGAATTACCGACGACATGTTGGCCTCCTCGCCGCCGGCAAAAACCACCATGACGTCTTCCGACTCCGGCACCAGGTTCATGAACCGCCCATCGTCCCCCGGTTCCACGTCTCCCGGAAGGGCTTTAGCGTGTTTCAAGTCCGCAACCGAGCGGCGCATCCTGGCATACAAGTAATCGCGCACCTGCTCCTTGGTCCACTCCCGCCAGAGGCCCGCGTTGCCGGCGATAGTAATCACGACCTGCCCCTGACGCACACCCGCGCCGGAGTCGCCGACCGATCCGGAGGTGGACATGTTGGTTCCGAGAGTCGAGGCGGCGTCGGCGATGGAATAGAGGATGGCTTCCGGATTTCCCGGGGCCCGGACCTGTCGAGGACTCTCACCGGCGAACACAGTGACCGCGCTTTGCTCCTTGGCGAACCCGCGCGTGACGTGAAGGGGCGTCCAGTGGGTCTCGGCTTCCGCCTCGGCAATGCAGAAGGTGTACTTTCCGGGGTGGCCGATTACGCTGCGGTCGAACAAGCCGGGCACCGCGGCGCAGGCGTTCATTAGTACCAGCCTTACAGCCCGGCCGATGGTGGCGTTGGCCCGGTTGCCCGGGCCGAAGAGGTTGTTTCTGGCATTGACGTTCAGCCACCGGCTGACCGGGCCGTTCACGATGACCAGCACCGCGGAACCGCCCATGCTGGAAGAGGGGCCCACCAGGTTGAAGACCGGGTCCAACATGGCCTCGGTGGCCGCTAGTACCACCGGAAGATATTCGGGCAGGCAGCCCGCCATTACCGCGTTGGCAGCCACTTTGCCCACCGTAATCTCCCGCCGCCGCTCCGGGATTTCGCCTACTCTACTTGACGCCGGCCGGCCGGCGTGCTCCAAGAATTGTTCCACTAGTTCCACGGTCGGCGGTACCACCGGCAGGCCGTCGGTCCAACCCATTTCGTAGCAGCGCTCGATAGCAGCCGACGGGCTGTCCCATTGCACGGTGGTGGTGTCGCCTAGGTCTCGCAACGGGTCAGGTCTCCTAGCTCCGCCGGGCGTACTTCGACATACTCCGCAGCGTCTTGGGCGGGTCCATGAGGCGGCCCCGAATGGTGAATGACACCTCGGCTACGTAGACGTCGCCCTTCGAGTCGACGGCGATGCCGTGGGGAGCAATGAACTGCCCCGGGCCTTCCCCTTCTTCCGGGGCGCCCAGTAGGCATACGCGGTTGCCTTCGAGGTCATAAATTGAGACCCGGTGCCCCAGTCCGGGAGCGTCGTCAACGCCGGTCATGCCGTTTAGCTCACCCACGTATATGTGGTCCCGCCACAGGACCATGGCGTCGGGCCGGTGAATGTTGTTCCACATGGTAATGAAGTTACCCTTGGCGTCGAAGATCTGTATCCGGTGGCACTCCCGGTCAACCACGTAAACCTTATCATCAGCATCTATAGCGATGTTGTGGGGTCGTATGAACTGGCCGGCGTCGATACCGGGGCTTCCCCAAGAGAATTTGTAATCACCCGAGCCGGAGTAGACGTGAATTCGGGAGTTGCCGTAGCCGTCGGAAACATAAACGTCGCCGTTGCTGGGCATGATGGCCGCCGAGGTGGGGCGGTTGAAAGGTTGGCCGCTCCACTTGGGCGCCGGGTGGTCCCGCTGGCCAATCTCCAGAAGCTTGTCCCCCTCAGGGTTGAACTTTTGGATGGTGTGTATCCCATCGTCGGCTATCAGTATCGAATCATCGTGGGCAATATACATTCCGTGGGTGCGGTCGCTGAACAGCCCCTCGCCGAAGGTGCGAAGGAAATTCCCGGATTGGTCCAGCACGATTACCGGGTGTTCGCCCCTGGTAAGCGCGTAGACGTTGTCCTGGGAGTCCACCCCGACCCCGGGGCATTCGTGGAAGCTTATCCCTTCGGGCAATTTGGCCCATCCGTCTACATACTCGTATTGGAACTCGCTTGTTCCGAATGTGTCGGGCATTATTTCCCCCAATGCTTATAGGCGATTAGATGAGATCGAGGGCCGCTCGGCCCTGGATTCAATTTCAGGCCGTGTCCGGCTCTCGGCAAGAATTACCGCCGCTCGAACACCGCGGCAACGCCCTGCCCGCCGCCGACGCACATGGTTTCCAAGCCGAACTGCACATCCCGGCGCTCCATTTCATGCAGCAACGTGGTCAATATTCGGGCGCCGGTCGCGGCGATGGGGTGCCCGAGGGAGATGCCGGAGCCGTTCACGTTGAGCTTGTCTTCATTGGCTAGTTTCCACTCCCGCAACACCACCAGGACCTGAGCGGCAAAGGCCTCGTTCAACTCGATCAAGTCCATGTCCTCCAGCGACATGCCCGCCTTACTCATAACCTTGGCCACGGCGGACACCGGACCGATACCCATGTATGCCGGGTGACACCCGGTGACGGCCCAACCCTTCAGGTAGCCCATGGGTTTCAAGCCAAGCTCTTCCACCTTATCCCCGGCCACCACCAAGCACACCGACGCGGCGTCGTTCTGGCTGCTGGCGTTCCCCGGCGTTACGGTGCCGTCCTTCATTACCGGGCGCAGGCGGCCCAGGGCATCAAGGGAAGTATCACCCCGCGGCCCCTCGTCGCTTTCGAACTCAATGGGGTCTCCCCGGCGCTGGGGCACCGGAACGGGCGCCACCTCCTTCTTGAAGAACCCTCCCTGGGAAGCGGCGACGGCCCGCTGGTGGCTCCGCAGAGCGTACTCGTCCTGCTCCTCACGGGAAATCTCGTACTGCTTGGCCAGATTCTCCGCCGTCTCGATCATGCCGGAAATGTAACCGAACCGGTCCTCGGGAGAGATAGTCTCCCGGGCCCGGGCCAACCGATCGTGAAGGGTCACCGAGCCGAACCGAGCGCCCCACCGGGACTCATTGACATAAAACTCGGCGTTGCTCATGCTCTCAACGCCCCCGGCAATCACCACGTCGGCGTTCCCGGTCTGGACCATCATGGCGGCATTGAGAATAGCTTGCAGACCGGAGGAGCAGCGGCGGTCCAACTGGTAGCCCGGCACCTCAATGGGCAGCCCCGCTTTCAGGGCGGATAGCCGCCCGACGGCCGGATTTTCGCCGCTGGGGTAACCGTGACCCAGGATTACGTCGTCCACTTGGGCAGCGTCGACGCCGCCCCGCCCCAGGGTTTCTTTAATTACGATGGACCCCAGGTCGGCTGCCGACACGTCGCGAAGACTGCCTCCGAAGCTACCCACAGCCGTCCGTACCGGTGAAACAATTGCGACTTCCCGCATCGGAGTCTCCTTCGTTTAGTGGGGGCTATTCATGAGACCCGCCGTGATGACCCTCTCCGGCAAGGGCTATGATACCTTCTTGCGCCAACCCTGTCGAACGGTTAAGAGCAAAGCAGCCGTTCAGAGTTGAGGGGGTGACTCAGTCCCGGCCTAGAGGGTGTTGAAGAAGTTCCCTCTCCCACTTGGCGGAGGGCAGGGTGATTCCCAGCGCGGCTAAAACGAACCGGCGCAACCGTCCCGTAGTGGTAATTGGACGTGTAGGGGCGGGTTTCAAACCCGCCCCTACGGTATGGTAAGACGCGGGCCATAGATAGCAAAATAGCCGTCAATTTTTTATGCGATAGCCCTGGAGGGTTGCCCCACCCCGGGAAGAAAGAGTGTGGTTGGCCCGCCGCGGCGGGCCAACCACACTCTACTTCTCTCGTTGAGGACGGGGCATGTCGGGTTACGACGTGGTGGCACTCGCAATCCTACCCCAGCCCAAAAACTCGCACATCAGGCTAATCATGAACATTTGAAGAATTCGGGTATTCCGGCTTAAACTTAGGGGAGATTCGCGACGACCGTTAGGAGGAGCAACATGGCCGTGGATGCCAAGGGTCTAGTGGATGCCGAGAGCGGCCTGATCAGCAGGAGAATCTTCAGTGACCCGGAAATATACCAACAGGAACTGGAGCGCATTTTTGCCCGTTGCTGGCTGTACCTGGGACACGAAAGCCAGATACCCAGTCCGGGGGATTTCATAACCGCTTACATGGGAGAGGACCCGGTATTGGTCGTGCGGGACCGGTCGGGCAAGGTAAATGCGTTCCTGAACGTGTGCCGCCACCGGGGAAACCGCTTATGCCGAGCTGACAGCGGCAACGCCGCCGCATTCATTTGCGCTTACCACGGTTGGGCCTACGGCGCCGACGGCGGCTTGCAAGCGGTCCCCAACCTTCAGGACGCCTACTATAACGAGCTGGACACCCGGAAGTGGGGTCTCGTTCCGGTGGCCCAACTGGACAGCTACAAGGGCCTGATCTTCGCTACCTTCGACCCGGCGGCGCCGCCGCTGCTGGAATATCTGGGGGACATGACCTGGTATTTGGACATATACTTCGATAGGCGGGAGGGCGGCGTTGAAGTGGTGGGCGGTGTCCATAAATGGCGTATGCCCAGCAATTGGAAGTTCTCCGCAGAAAATTTTTGCGGCGACGGCTACCACACGTCGTGGAGCCACCTGTCGGCGGTAAAGACGGGCTTCGGCGGAGACTTCCGCACCAAGCCATCGGGCGGGGGCAAGATGGTCTCGCCGGGAAACGGCCATTGCGCAAACTGCATCGGACCAAACGACGTTGCCGAGCCTTCCATTCCCGAGATTCTAGCCTACGAGGACTCCATACAGGACGAGATAAGCAAGCGAATGGGGGACCGGGTTAATTTGGTGAACCCCCAAGTTGGCACCGTATTCCCTAATTTTTCGATGATCAAGGGCGTCTCGAGGACCATCCGTGTCTGGCTGCCTCGGGGTCCCGAGGAGACGGAGATTTGGGCCTGGGTGTACGTGGACCGGGAGGCCCCGCCCGACGTAAAGGAAGCCCTTCGTCTGATGTCGCTGCGGAACTTCGGCCCGTCGGGAACCTTCGAACAGGACGACATGGACAACTGGCAGGAATGCACGGTCACCGCCCGGGGCGTGGTGGCCCGCCGCTATCCTTTGAACTATCAGCAGGGATTGGGTCACACCCGGTTCGACCAAGACCTGATGGGGTGGGCCAGCGATTTTCGGATTAGCGAGAGCAACCAACGGTCATTCTACCGGCGCTGGCGTCAACTTATGAACAGCGACGGTTGGGCCGGCCTGTAACGCCGGAGAGCAAGTCTCTACAGTGCAGATAGTGTAGCCTTGGCGGCGGAGCCGCGGGAATTTCAGCCCAGGATTCCCGGCAATAGAGCACCGGTCCGGCCGTGGGTCAGAGGGGTCTGCCCGCGCATATGTCGTAAGTATCCTGCCAGGGCCGCAGCCGTTCGAAAGCTGCGCTTGCCGCAAGAACGTCCGTATCCGCGTACCGGCGGCCAACAATCTGCATCCCCACCGGCAATTTGCTTTCGCTGAGTCCCGCAGGAATAGAGGCGGCTGGATTGCCGGTAAAGTTGATCAGGTGGGTCAGGCACCAACCCAGGAAGGGGTCCACTCTTTCTCCATCGATGCGGTCCGGGCCCATCGTATTCCCGTGGTCCTGATTGTCCACGGGCAGTCCGGCCACAGTGGGAGTCACCAGCAGGTCATAGTTGTCCAAGACGCTCCGGATGTTATCGTAGACCTCCGTCCGCGTTTCTTGGTCCCGGAAGAAGTCAAGAGCGGACATCTGGTAGGCCCGTTCCACGAATTCGACGTACTGGGGGGGCAGGTCGTCCCGGTGGTCTTGGAGTAGGTCAATCCCTTGATGCTTGAAAGTCTCGCAGACGGCTACGCTGATTGGCATGGCCAATCGAATCCAAAGGTCGCTCAATTCTTGGTGCGAGCGTTGAATTCCCATGGATACCTCCTCAACGCGGGCGCCGGCCTCCTCGAAAGCTCTTACCGCTTTTCCGACTATCTCCGCTACTTGTCCATCCACAGGATAAACGTCAAAGTTCGGACTGTACGCAATCTTCAAGCCCTTGATGGACTGGCGGGTTGCCGCCATGAAGTCAACCTCTTCATCCAAGCTGTAGGGGTCTCGAGAGTCGTAGCCGGCCAGAGCCGTCATTACCAAGGCAGCGTCCTCAACGGTCCTGGTTATGGGGCCCTCAAAGAGGAAGGGTGTATCGTGGCCAAAAGCGTTGGGTCTCATCAAGAAAGGAACGCGGCCGAAGGAAGGCTTGTATCCAAAATCCCCGCACCACGACGCCGGGATGCGGATGGAGCCTCCGCCGTCGTTTCCTTCAGCGAAGGGAACGAGGCCGTCGGCCACGGCGGCCGCGCTCCCTCCCGATGAGCCGCCGCTATTCTTGGCGGTGTCGAAGGGGTTGCGTGAAGGGCCGAAGAGCAAGTTATCGCACGTTGCCCGGAACCCCATCACCGGGCTGTTGGTCTTGCCCAAGAGGACGGCCCCCGCCGCCTCCATGCGCTCGGCGAAGTTGCAGTAGTAGTCGGTAACATTGTCCTTCAGGGCTCTGATACCGCCAAAGGTGCTGACCCACCCCGGTTTGGAGTCGAAAGCGTCTTTCAATGCGGTGGGTACCCCGTGGAGAGGGCCCAGCCCTTGCCCCGAGGTAAGGGCCGCCTCGGCCTCCTTGGCTGCCTTCCGGGCGTCGTCAAAGCCGAAATAGACGAAGGCGGTGAGACTCTTGTTTCGCTCCTCAATGCGCTCTATGAAGGCATCCACGACTTCCACGGGTGAAAGCCGGCGGGCCCGTATTTGCATCGCCAACTCCGCTGCCGAGGTATAGGCCAACTCATCCGATAGTCTCATACTTCTCCCTTCCGCTGGGACAGGCGCCGTTTCACCCTATAGCCGGCAGCATT
This sequence comes from Dehalococcoidia bacterium, assembly GCA_965197665.1. Taxonomy (GTDB): domain Bacteria; phylum Chloroflexota; class Dehalococcoidia; order Lucifugimonadales; family UBA3495; genus CBDANO01. The sequence goes on along the minus strand of CBDANO010000003.1, from coordinate 449,942 downwards.
ATACCCGCAAAAGGCCCCTTGTCAGCAGGGCTATCGCATTTGGATTTTGTTAACGGAAAACAACCCTCCAACCAAAGGTGGGCGGGTTTGAAACCCGCCCCTCCGGTATGGTAAGACGCGGGCCATAGATAGCAAATAACCGTCAATTTTTCTAATGCAATAGCCCTGATCCCCCAAGGAAACCCAATTAACGGTCCGATGGTTGCCTGCTATAATGCCGAGTGGACGTGCCGCCACGCCTATCTAAATCCCAATACCGGTACGGCCCTTCTTCGGCAAGATAAGGGTGATTGGACCGGCGCTAAAAAACTCTCACCTAGGGTTAACCAAGGGCATGGTAAAATAGCGGTACGATCCAAAGACGGCCAAAGAAGGATTGGACATGCCACCGGACTACACGAAGATTATCACCGTAGATCCGGGAAAGCGCGGCGGGAAGCCCTGCATCCGCGGCCTGCGCATTACTGTATATGACGTGCTGGAGTATCTGGCGTCTGGGATGTCCGAGGATGAAATCCTGGCCGATTTCCCAGACTTGGAGCGGGAAGACATCCGAGCGTCCCTGGCGTTCGCTGCTGACCGGGAGCGGCGATTAGTGTCGCTCCCTCCCCTATGAGGCTGTTGTTCGATCAGAACCTTTCTCCCCGCCTCGTAGAGACGTTGCGGGGCTTCTATCCAGAATCCCTCCACATCAGAGAAGCCGGGCTTGGGTCTCCAGATGATATCGTGGTCTGGGCATATGCCAAGGATCGCGGGTTGATGATAGCTTCCAAAGACTCCGACTTTCGGCAGTTGAGTTTTGCGTTAGGGCACCCGCCAAAAGTCGTTTGGATCCGGCGTGGGAACTGCTCAACATCAGAGATCGAGTCGGTCCTACACAACCGGTACAATGACCTGCTGGCCTTTTATCAGAACGAACAAGGCGCTTTCCTCGCGTTAAGCTGAGAGCCCGCCGGCGCCTTTTCGCGATTCAGCACAGGGGCGGGTAATTCTAACTCCCTTGCGGCTGGCAGCCACCTGCCGGCATCCCCCAAGCAGGGCTATCGCATTTGGATTTTGTTAACGGAATACAACCCTCCAACCAAAGATGGGTGGGTTTGAAACCCGCCCCTACGGTATGGTAAGACGCGGGCCATCGACAGCAATATAACCATCAATTTTTCTAATGCGATAGCCCTGATCCCCCAAGGAAACCCAATTAACGGTGCGATGGTTGCCTGCTATAATGCCGAGTGGACATGCTGCCTCGGTAAGGGGCCGCTAAAGCTTGGGGGTGTAGCTCAGCGGGAGAGCACCTGCTTTGCACGCAGGGGGCCAGGGGTTCGATTCCCCTCACCTCCACCATATTAACCTCTCTTGCCGTCCCCAAACGTCCCCAAAACCCTAAGTTTGTGGCTAAATTGCTGACACCGAGGCCTTGAACACTCCCATGAACTCCCGTAAAATACCACTGTATCCCACACAATGTGTGGGAAATAATGTGGTACGGAAGGGAGCGTGGGCAGGCTCACCGCAATCTCGGCAAAGAACCTGAGCAAACCCGGCAGGCACGGCGACGGCGACAGCCTCTACCTGAACGTCGCCCCTTCGGGCAGCAAATCGTGGGTCCAGCGAATCGTAATCCATGGACGCCGCCGTGACCTGGGGCTGGGGCCTTATCCCGCGGTCAGCCTTGCCGTAGCCCGGACCATCGCCCAAACCAATCGCTCCGCCGTTGCCGAAGGCCGGGACCCGGCAGCGGAGAAGCGGGAGGCGCGGGAGGCCGCCCGCAAGCCTACTCCGTCCACCCCCACCTTCGCTGAAGCCGCCGCCCGGGTGATCGAGCTGCGCCGGCCCACCTGGAGCAACGCGAAACACGCATACCAGTGGCAATCGACGCTCCAGGCCTACGCTTTCCCGCTGATCGGGCGCAAGGCGGTTGACGCCATCACCGCCGCCGATGCCCTGGAGGCGCTGACGCCCATCTGGACCAGCAAGCCGGAAACCGCCAGCCGGGTCCGCCAGCGAATGGAGACCGTCATGGACTGGGTGATCGCCCAGGGGTACCGGCTGGACAACCCGGCGGGGCGCTCCCTCCTCAAAGTCCTGCCCAAGACGCAGCGGCTGAAAGAACACCATCAGGCATTGCCCTACGCCCGGGTGCCGGGAGCGGTGCGGCAGGTCAGGGAGTCCACCGCCGGCATTTCGACCAAGCTGGCCTTTGAGTTTCTTGTACTGACCGCCGGGCGCTCCGGGGAGGTGCGGGCGGCAGAGTGGAGCGAGGTCGACTGGGATTCGGCAACCTGGGAGATCCCCGCATCCCGGATGAAGGCCAGGCGTCCCCACCGGGTGCCGCTGTCCGATAGGGCCATCGAGATACTGGGCCAAGCATTGGAGCTAACCGACGGGCAGGGCCTGGTATTCCCCGCCGCGCGCAGCGGGGATGCGGCGTCCTCCATGACCTTCACCGCCCTGCTGCGGCGGCTGGAAATCCCCGCCGTACCCCATGGATTTCGGACTTCCTTCAGGAACTGGGTTGCCGAGTGCACCGCCGCGCCCTGGTCGGTCGGTGAAGCGGCTCTGGCCCACAACATCGGCAACAGCACCGAGGCGGCATACATGCGGAGCGACCTGTTCGACCAGAGGCGGGCGCTGATGGACGCTTGGGCGGCTTACGTTACCGGCGGGCGGGACCGGTATAAGGAGGAGAACAATGGCTCACCAGAACCATGAAAAGTGGATCTGCGACCTACTGCACGGCAATAATCAGGCGTTCCCGAAACTTTCTGACTTACCGGTCTTCTGGAGAGCGACTCCTCCGGAAGAACTCGACCCCGACCACCCGGGATTGCGCACCCGGGAGAGTTTGGTGGAGGCATGCATTATCATGGCCGATACACACCCGTCGGCCAAAAAAGGACTGAATAATCTTCTAGACTATTTATCGGAGACTGGCGAACCGGTCCCCAAGCGCTTGAAGGATTGGGCCTTTTACCGGGACACAGTGGGCCTCCCTGCTCCCAGACCCGGCCGGCCGAAAGAGTCAGAGCGAGACCACCGCGTTTTGACGGTGTTCGAAATGCTGCGGGATGAAAGACACACTCGTAACGAAGCTATCGATATTATCGCAGACTGTATCAACTACTCGCCGGAAACCATCCGGTCCATCATTCACAAACATAGAAGAGCCCTACGCCGCCGCCGCCGGTAACCATTCGGGATATTTTTTCACCCTGACAACCCCCAAGCCAAGCGGTACCATTCTTTCAAATAGTGTTTGGAGGGGTGTTGTCATGTCCGCCTCAACCGCCGACCGGCTCCTGCGCCTTGACGAAGTAGCGGCCCGTACCGGGCTAGGGCGCACCACCATCTACCGCAAGATGCGCGAAGGGTCCTTCCCTGAGCCGCTGAAGATCGGAGCCCGCGCCGTCCGCTGGCCGGAGTCCGAGATCGAGGAGTGGCTGGCAACCCGCCCCAGGGCCACCGGCGACACACCGCCCCCAAGAGCCACTTAGCCAGCCTTGACCGGGCCCAGGGCGCCGGAAAAGCGGACCGGGCGGCCGCCGAGCTACACCGGTGAGCGGGTGGGGGCCGTGAGGCCGCTGAAGTCCCAAGGCCGCAGCGTGCGATCTAATGCCAAGGCATTCAGGGCCGGCTGGACCGCGGCCGGCCGGGTGCCGGATCAACCATAGGGAGGACCGATGGCAAAGCAAGGTTTGAGACCCATCAACTTCACTATGTCTCCCGTCGATGCCGAGATGGACTGGTACGAAACGGGAAGGCGGCATGGTGAAACGGCGGTACACCTGGGGCTGCGCGAGTGGGAACCTGACGCCCACCAACATCCCGAGGGCATTCTTTGCGAGGACTGTCGCACGGCCCACGCCATAATCTTCGCGTACCGGCGCCGTGAGTTGCTGCGTGACGCAGACAGCATCCCGTTAAAAGGAGGGTAGAACCCATGCCAAATATCAGACTGCGTAAGATTACCGAAGAGGACATTGAGAACCTCCCGGCGTTTCCCGACGCGCGGGACACCATCGGCAAGGACCTCCGGCTGGCTCTCCACCGGGAGATCGAGGCGAAGTTCGCACAGAACAGGGACACCGGCGGCGATCCGGGCTTTAGCTGCCAGTTGGTGTCGGGGCCAAAGGGGGTGGGCAAGACCAATCTCATGTCCCTGTTCTGTATCCCGTACCGGCAGGCGGGTTTTGAGATCATCTCCAACCTATCTTTGCTGTTCGGATGGCACATCGAAGGGGCGGTCGATATTTTCGCCTTCTCCAAGGTGCTGCCCGGCCGCTGCATCCTGGTGCTTGACGAGATTCAAGCCCTGCTGTCCCGGTACCGGCAGGGCAACACCGGCCAGATGGAGTTCGTCGGGGGGATCGCAGGGCTGCGGAAACAACGCATCCACCTGCTGGGCGGGACCTCGCAGGAGCCGGAAGTCGCCAACAACTTCCTCAGGGAGTGCGACTGGATCTTCTACCCAGCTCGGCGTAAGCGATATCCCCAGATGGGCCAAGGCCAAAAGCACTACCCGGAATGGTGCCATCTACGGATTGAGGCGGTCGGCCCCCACCCGCTCAGGGGCAAGACTGTGGGGGAGGCCTATGGCATCGGCGTCAACCGCACCAGAGCCAAGCGGAAAACTGTGAGGGGCATCACCCCGGCCAACATCTACGAGGCGGCCGCACTCCAGTTTTCTTTTGCGGCGCTGCCCCAGGGCAAGGCGGCCGGCCAACATATCATGGCCAAAGATATGAGGTCCGCCCTGAACGAAATTGACGTTATCGATTTCGACACGGAAGACGTGGACGGGGCGGAATCCAATGCAGCCGCAAGTCAAGACTGGCAAGCCACAATTGACGCCGACAAAAAGATAATCTCAGAATTCTACAAGGCATTGCGATACGCCAGTGTGGAGATAACCGGTAAGCGCGGGCTGCCCTTCCTGTTGACTAGGGTTGCGTTGGCTGGCTTCAACATTGATGAGGCCGCTATCGCCGAGACCTTGAGCCGTTGGGTTGATTATCGGCCCGGCGGCACTGTTGACCTGGACACTCTCGCCGCCTACTTCACCAGCTGATTGTGTCGCAGATACACCTCTGTCAGGCCCTTTGGCAATGCCCCCTCTCCCACAGAAGGCCAGGTCGCACCGTCTGCCAGCGTCCCTGTCGCCGCCCGCAACGTGTCGAAGGCACCGGCGACCAAGAGCCGTCACCGTCTCGGTCTCAACGCCCTGCCCGCCCTGCGCTGTAGCCCACCAGGACATCGAGGCGGCCCGTGCCCATCAACCTAAAGCCCGGACCGGCCAAGGCCGGGGGTGTGAAATCAGGGCCAAGGGCGTCGCCCGCCGCAATTTGTTGACGGGTGATGTCGTACAATATATGTGTCAGATATAGACAGTAACCACCCCATCGCGCCACGATTAAATACATACGTTAATGAGTAGTAATCTTAGCCCTCCCTCAAATGACCCGCATAGGCCCGCCAATGGCCCCCAAGCCCCGGCGCTTTTGACCGAGGCCGAGAGATTGGGCCATGCCCTTTCGCTGTTGCTGGACCTGGGCCTCCTGCGGCCCGGGGGGACTCACACGGTTGATTCCGTGGCCCGGTTGGTCCAGGGGAATCTAACAGGGTTGGCCTTGACGAAAGAGCGTGGGCGGCAGCCCTATCCTTTCCTGGCGGCCGTTCTTGACCAGATCGCTCCCGTTGACCACCGTTACCGAAGGACGAACAACGACCTGTATAAGTTCTTAAAGGATGCCCGGTGGGCCGGCCGGCCTGTAGCGCCCGACGTGGCCGCCATCGAGGACGACGCCGCGGAACGGGACCGCTTGCTGGAAGAGTGGAAGTCCAAGCAGCCGGCAAGCCCAGGTACTGGACCTCAACTCCGGATCACAGCGCCCCCGCCCTGCGATCCGCCGGTCCGGGTGATCGGCGCCGGCTAACATTAGCTTCAACCCAATTCTGTTCAACTAACCGGGTCCACCTCACTATCCCCGCGCCTACGGGGAAACCAAGCCGGCCACGCCGTTTTGATGGAAGGAAAGAGGTCTATCCCCGCGCCTACGGGGAAACCATGGCTACTAGGGCTGATGCTCTGCTAGAGGCAGGTCTATCCCCGCGCCTACGGGGAAACCGATGGGCGTTGGTTGCTCCAAGAACCTTGGGACGGTCTATCCCCGCGCCTACGGGGAAACCCTTTCAGCTATGAAAGTACTAGTAGCTTGTGAGGGTCTATCCCCGCGCCTACGGGGAAACCTCCCTCGTCCTTGTTCCCCCTCCCGAATATCAAGGTCTATCCCCGCGCCTACGGGGAAACCTACCAACCCTAATACTCCTACTGCCCTCGCTGCGGTCTATCCCCGCGCCTACGGGGAAACCCTGTCCTCGAGGTAGGCACCCGTCCCGATGGCGGGTCTATCCCCGCGCCTACGGGGAAACCACCCTGTATGAGGCCCAGGCCTCGCTTGACGGCGGTCTATCCCCGCGCCTACGGGGAAACCGCTTGTTAACCCTGCTGCTGCTGGGCGCGTTAGGGTCTATCCCCGCGCCTACGGGGAAACCGTCATGGTAGTATCTTTAGAAAAGACGTGTTTTGGTCTATCCCCGCGCCTACGGGGAAACCGTGCTGTGATCCCCCTCTGTGGGTGTGTCGAAGGGTCTATCCCCGCGCCTACGGGGAAACCTCCCGATATAGGGCCTTAGTCAACCTGGTTACTGGTCTATCCCCGCGCCTACGGGGAAACCTCCAGCCGCCACTGCACCTTGTAGCCCTCGGCGGGTCTATCCCCGCGCCTACGGGGAAACCCTCGAAGGCATCCAGTGTGGACTCAATGCCCTGGGTCTATCCCCGCGCCTACGGGGAAACCTCGCCGCAGCTACGGAAGACTCAAGACCGGTCCGGTCTATCCCCGCGCCTACGGGGAAACCCACCGGGCATGGAAGGATTAGGAACACTTGAAGGGTCTATCCCCGCGCCTACGGGGAAACCATGGCAGAGCGGCGGGCGCGCATCAAGGAGGAGGTCTATCCCCGCGCCTACGGGGAAACCCACCGGGCATGGAAGGATTAGGAACACTTGAAGGGTCTATCCCCGCGCCTACGGGGAAACCATGTCATCGCATGGGCATGACTTTGAGAACCAGACTCTATCCCCGCGCCTACGGGGAAACCATCGGCAGCCGTCGCCGGAGCGCGAGTATCAGGGGTCTATCCCCGCGCCTACGGGGAAACCTTGGGTATGGCGTCCAACGGGCCAAGGGTCAAGGGTCTATCCCCGCGCCTACGGGGAAACCCGTTGCTAGGGTCCTGAAGATAGACCGGACGGTGGTCTATCCCCGCGCCTACGGGGAAACCTGTGACTGGGTGGAAATCCACGTACCGGAACCGGGTCTATCCCCGCGCCTACGGGGAAACCATGAAGTCTGCTACTGCCCGCACTGCGATATGGGGTCTATCCCCGCGCCTACGGGGAAACCGTCATGCGCAAAGCCCTGTTGCATCTGCTGTGGGGTCTATCCCCGCGCCTACGGGGAAACCAAGGCCATTTCAAAGCCGTGGGCAAGGATGTAGGGTCTATCCCCGCACCTACGGGGAAACCATCTTGGCATTCTCGATGGCCGCGCCCTTCGTGGGTCTATCCCCGCGCCTACGGGGAAACCAAAGTATAAGAACAAAGCTAGACTTATTAATTCGGTCTATCCCCGCGCCTACTGGGAAACCATTTCCTCCAATCGGGCGGGTCAATGTACTGAAGGGTTCCGTTTGCTTTTGGCGTATGGTCAATTTCCCCTGGCGCGCCCCCCAGGGGAAATTCGATTTCCGGCCCATCATCGCCGCCTCCGTTGACCGGACCGCGTATGGGCTTTCCTAAGATTCCAGCGTAACTTGGCCATCGGGTGTAGTTTCGGCGCCCGCTTGCGCGGCATGTCGGGTCTTGGCCCTACCCGCTTCTTGGGCCGCCTAATCTGCGGGACTACTGGCCACGTCTCCGCCTTCACCTTCGGCATTGGAGGCGCGGCCTCGCCTTTTACCACGTCGGCCCATTCCTTGAAAGGCGGATTGACCTCGGCCCGGTATCCCGGAGTCTGGTTTCGGAGGCTGTGATGGCCCCGGAAATGGTTGTTGTTGTGAATTCAGTCATCGGGGTGCCGTTTAGCATTAGGGGATGATTCTGGAAGGCAGGGAATAGAGCGAGATTTAGACTTACCGGCCTTTGATTCTCTGCAATTCTCGTCGTATTCCCTTTGAGTCCCTGTACGCCTGAATGCCAAAGTAGACGAACATCACAAACAGTACCACCAAGGCAACGTTCAGGGTTGCCGCTTCGTACGGACCGTCGAGGTCTACGGTTAACCACACGGCAAAAAGAGAAACCACAGCACCGAATAAGGCCGCGGCGAAGACTAAGCTTAGGCTGCGCCCTAATCCAGCTTCAACAATCCGGTCAAGAGCGAGTTCAGCTACTTGATATAGGTGAACCTCGGTAGGATGCTCGATAATAATCGCAGTCGCGGTACCAGTGCTTGCAGGCTGAATGTGGGCAGGCTCTTGCTGTCCGTCGTCAACCATCCCTAGAACTCCGAATTCCAAGGTCGCTGTCAAGCCCAAGCCTAAGGAGATTGATGAGGGTGGTATACCCGCAGGTCTTGCATGTCAGCACAGCCAGTGGTAAGGCAGATGTACTCTTTATGACAGCGTCACCCCAGGACTCCGCCAGGGGCAAATTTACGACCTTGCCCTCCAAATTCCAATCGCTGCCCCCAGATAAGGGACACCTCAACCCAAGAGGCCCCACACGCTTATTGATGGCGTCGATAATGAGCTGTTGGTGTTCTGGTGTAAGTGCCATGGGTCGTAATACTACATTCAGTCCAAATAGTGCGCAACTACTCCCAACATAGAAGGCAGGGTCAAAACTCCCCAGGCACTAATTCGTCGGGCGGGGTCGAGACGACATCCAAGACGATCCGGGTCAGGCATTGCAGCGTCGTGGCGCGCATGGTGTAGTTGGGGTAATTGCCTTCTTCCACGAGATACCTCCACTGCACCGAAGCGTTCTTGCAAGTCTCAAAGACCTTATCGGCAGTCTCCCATCCCTGATTCATCGAGTGCTCCCATTCCTTGAACCTGTTTTCTATCTCGGCCCTAACGCATTTTGGCAGCTTCTCGAACAACTCGTGCAGGTTATGGCCATTGCCCGCCGATTTGCCATGATTCCTCGGCAGCTGCTCCCAGAGGTATTTCAGAGCCAACTCCGCCGCTAGCACTACTAGAACGACCCTGCCCTGGTAGATGCCTAACTCCCGCCATTCCACGTCTGTTATCTCGTTCTGTTCCACGAGGTGCTTCAGCTGCTCCAACCTAACACGCGGAGACTCATGTTTGGGGTTCAGCAACGACGGTAGGTTATCCGCCGCTCTCAAGAGCCCTCTAACGAAGTCCGGGGTCCGGTTGACCTTCTTACTCGGCATATTCTCTCTCCTTTCAGCCCGCAGCTTCAAGAATGGAGTTTTGCATAGACGAGACCACTGAGCAGCACCCGAAGCTGTCCATCTGACCTAAGTCTAGCTAGAGAGAGTGTTTTGCAATTAACTGCGGGCTCCATTTCTTTAATCAGCTAATGCCATATGATATGATTGGTACCCGATGTCATCCTCGCGGGGTATGTCGGGCCTCGGGAGAATTCCTTTGGTGAAGCCCTCAATCCTGCCAATGAGTCGGGCCTTTGAGGAACACGCCTTGCGGGGAGTCCCTACCCCTGCTTTCGTGTACAGCGAAACACGCCTGAGACAGTCACGCGACCTCGTACAATATATCAGAGAAGCCACCGGCAGCCGGATTCTTTATGCTGCCAAAGCTATGCCGTTCGCAGACATACTTCGCTTCATCGGCCTACCGGCTGACGGCATAGCAGTGAGCTCACTGTTCGAAGCCCGACTAGCACACGAATTACTACCTCAAAAGCAAGTCCACCTCACCACGCCGGGCCTCCGGTCCTCGGAAATTAGGGAGATATCCGAGGTCTGCGACTTCGTATCTCTGAACTCAATTAACCACGTGCGTGTGTTCGCTCCACAGCTGAGAGGCAATGTCAGTCTAGGGGTCCGCCTGAATACCGGACTACCATACGTAAGGGATATGAGATACAACCCCTGTCGCCCTTATTCCAAGCTTGGAATTCCGCTATCTCAACTGAAAGACCACGTTACAGCCGGCACCCTTGCGGGGGTCCGAGGCCTGCATATTCACACCAACGCCGACTCCACAGACTTGGATGAGTTGAGAGCTAATGTCGATGAGCTCTGCGACGGTGTCCCGGAAGACCTAGGAGTGGAATGGATCAATCTGGGTGGAGGCTACCTGTTTGACGAGATGCCATCGATTGATCCACTTGTGGAGATCATAGACTCCGTAAGAGAGAGGTTCGACGCCGAAGTCTTCCTCGAACCCGGTGCCGCTCTGGTTCGGCGGACAGTCGTGCTCGTCTCGCAGGTAACGGACCTATTCAAGGTCGACGGCAAGATGGTTGCCGTACTTGATAGCACGGTTAACCACATGCCTGAGGTCTTGGAATTTGACTACCAACCCGACGTGTTAGAACAATCAGAAGACGGCGAATACGAATACATATTAGCGGGGAGCACATGTTTAGCCGGAGACGTTTTCGGTAGCTACTTACTGCGTTCGGAACTCGACATCGGTTCAAGGGTGGTGTTCTCGGAATGCGGCGCATACACCTTGGTCAAAGCGCATCGCTTTAACGGCGTGAATTTGCCGTCGATCTGGGCTCTCGATGTCGACGGGACGTTGCACATGCGGAAACAGTATACCTATCAGCATTACAAAGGACAGTGGTTACCGGATGCTTGATTACTTGACAGAACGAAACGTCCAAATAACCGTAGACTTAAAGTCGCCGGACTTGTCCGGGCAAATGGCTAACCAGTTGTACAATTCTCTTCCCGTAAATGAGTCTCCCGTCAGATTGGCGATCACAGAGTCGCGTGGTGGTCGATGGTCTTGTGAAGTTGGGCTTTTGGTTGGGCGCGAACCGCTAGAACCGATTTTCCGCTTTAATAGGAGAATTGGCGACGATACCAACTTATTCAATGTAGTAATGCTTGTCCCCACCGGCATCGGAGCGGAAATCGGAGGCCACGCTGGTGACGCTACGCCAGCAGCAACGCTCCTAGCTAATATGTGTGATACCTTGGTGACTCATCCAAATGTCTTAAACGCATCAGATATCATCCAGGTGCCTCCTAACACTCTCTATGTTGAAGGGAGCGTTATTTCCAGGCTGCTTATGGGGACTGTCGGTCTCGGGCGAACCCGGTCCAATCGGCTGCTAGTAATCATACAGGATCATACAGATGAACTGTTCAAAAACGCGGCGTACAATGCCGTGAATGCTGCTAGGACGACCTACGGTTTGAGGGTGTGCGACGTAGTGGAAATTGATACAGGGTTCAGGATGGTCGCTGAACACACGACTGTAGGGACAGCAGCTGGGCGGGTGTATGGCTTAGATACCTTGTGGCGTATCTTGGATGACCGCCAAGGCGAGTACGACGCGATTGCGATTAACTCAGTTATTGAGGTGCCGATCCACTTCCACCGAGATTACTATGAGCAACGAGGCGCCATGGTGAACCCCTGGGGGGGCGTGGAGGCGATGTTAACCCATACCGTGTCGTCACGCTACGGGGTTCCTGCCGCTCACTCCCCCATGTTCGAATCGCGCGAGGTTGCTGAAATGGATTTGGGAGTGGTTGACCCACGCATGGCCGCAGAGGTGATTTCGACGACGTTCCTCCAAAGTGTACTAAGGGGACTTCAGTACAGCCCTCGGATCAGCACTGATCCTAACCTCAGGACTGCACCGATGTTAACCGCAGAGAATATTTCCTGTCTTGTAATCCCGGATGGCTGCCTCGGCATCCCAACCATCGCCGCTCTCGAGCAAGGGATAACTGTAATCGCAGTGCGTGAGAATCACAACATCATGCGTAACAATTTAGACACTTTGCCATGGCGGCCTGGGCAATTTATGCGAGTAGATAACTACCTGGAAGCTGCGGGATTGCTTGCCGCTCTTCGAGCCGGTTTGGATCCTGCGTCGGTGAGAAGGCCATTACGGGAGCTGATTACTAACGGCTCACGCCGTCCATCTTCGGTGGCCTTGGAAGCCCGAGAGATTTCCTCATTGCCTTGACATCAGACATGGCCACTAAAGCTGGGAAAGATCAAGTAAAGCTAACCTACTTGATGGCTGGCAATCTCCGTAGCCTGCGTGAGGTTCGGCTGGACATTGGATCCAGCGTGACCGTGTTAGCAGGCCCTAACGCCTCAGGCAAGAGCAATATTATCGATGCGATGAACTTCGTCTATGACGCTATTTACCATGGGGTTGAGGAGGCCATAGGAGACCGAGGGACGAGCGCAATGTTGCACAGGCACGGTGGCCATAGCTCCCAGGGATTCACTATCGGGCTAGGTTTGGAATCTTCAACTTTTGTAGCCCAACACCAGTTTAGAATTGGCATCACTCGTCCAGGAGAGGTCTCAATTGCGTCAGAGCGAATATCTGGTCAGATCAAACACCTCCGAGGAAAACGCTTTGACATCAGTTTGAGAGATGGTGATTTCCACAAGCCTGCCTCCATCAACCTCTCACACGAGTTGACTGGAAAAAAATTACCTTCTGATTACCTGATGCTCTCAGTCATGGGAGACTCTCTAGCAGTTGCCCAAAGCCTCGCTTCTTCCCTTCTGGACGATAATGGTCCGACCGAATTGTCAACATCGGTCGGTGAAGCCATAGTAGATATGGCTAACTTCATTGGCGAGATGAGCTTCTATCGCCTGTTTCCGAATACGATGAGGGAGCCAACGCCGCCTAGACCAGGCCATAGGCTGGTTGAGGATGGAACGAACTTGGCCAGTGTTCTACGCAGAATGGTGCGGCAAAAGGGCGATGCATATTGGCAGTTGATCGGAGCATTACAAAGGGTAATCCCGGACATAGAGGATGTTCTCGTCCGGCAATTCGGAGGCTACCAATATATTCTGTTGAAGCACCGTTCGCTTACTACTAGGGCAGGGGAAAGGGGGTGGCTCGACATATCAAGTGAATCCGATGGCACTGTAAGGACCCTAGCTTTGTTGGTCGCCTTGTATCAAGATCCGCTACCATCGTTGATTTGTATTGAGGAGCCGGAACTCAATGTTCACGTGGGTGCCCTTGAGGTTCTCGCAGACACTCTCAAGGAAGTTGGCAATCGGTCCCAAGTAATAATGACGACCCATAGTACTGATTTGTTGGACTACTTTCAGGAGGATGCAATTAGAGCTGTGGTTATTGAGAAAGGAAGAACGAGAGCGGGGGGGCTGAGAAAGCCCCAGGTAGAGGCGCTCAGGCAAGCTCTTTTTACAGCTGGCGAACTGCACAGGATGGAAGGGCTTTCCTTAGATACACCAGATTAGAGAAGTATATGCCTCCGCTAATAGTTCCGATTGTAGAAGGGGACGGGGAGCTACAGGCGGTTCCCCTATTGCTCCGTCGGGTTCTCGATCATCTGAAAGAGAATGCAATCCAAATCGCTGCGCCCAAGAAATTGAAGCGTCACACAATCGAATCTAAACTCCCGAGCGCACTTAAGCATGCGGCGAACGAGAAGGACTGCGAGGCCATCATAGTCATGCTGGATGCAGATGATGACTGTGCTCAGGAATTGGCCGCAAGAATGTCTTGGATTGCTTCGCAACAAAACATCACTTTGCCAGTAGCCATGGTTTGCCCAAATGCTGAGTATGAGGCATGGTTCATAGCTAGTATTGATGCCATACGAGGACATTCGATAGGCCATAGGAAGGCACTCTTTGATTCGACCACAAGTTGCCCTAAAGACGTTGAAGGCATCCGGGATGCGAAAGGCTGGCTCAGCGACCGCATGTTAGAAGGTAAATCTTATAAGCCAACCCAAGACCAAGCGCCTTTGACCGCCCGGATTGATTTTGACCTTGCGGCCGGCCGCTCGCGGTCGTTTAGAAGGCTATGCCATGCGGTGCAGGAAATAGTCGACGGAATTCGGTCGAGCACGGCGAACGTGACTCCGTGAGCAGCCTCCTAATGTATGGTGACGCTCTTGATAAATGGGTGATGCCCTTGCTCACCCACGTCACCATATTACAGTTCGTCAGCGGTAATGGGACACCGAGAGCGTAGAAGACCCCGAGAACGTAATGGCGCTGGGTGCCCGAAGCCCGCCGATATTGACACGATTTCGTAGTCAGGTGTAGATTCGCGGTGCGACTCTCGCATTCTGCGCTCCCACGGGGTGTGGAACTGGACTACATATCAGTCCCATAACGATACCCGCATGGCCCATCATCGCCGCGCTCCTGCCCTCCCGCTCCGTCTCTGTGCTCTCTGGACTTCCCGCCGAAGGGCTGCCATAGGGTGCGCGTTCCTGGCCCGCTTGCGGCGTACCGGCCGCTTAGGACTTTGGCGCGCCTTGGGCAGCTTTAGCTTTAACGGGGCGGCTGGACGCTGTGGCGATCTCCGTGGCGATTGTGAGATTGGCCGCGCCTCCGCCTTCAACACTGGCATTGGAAGCGCGGCCTCGGCTTTTACCACGTCGGCCCATTCCTTGAATGGTGGGTTGACCTTGGCCCGCTCTCCGGGCCTCTTGTTCCGCAGGCTTTCGTGGCCCCGAAAGAGGTTGTAGGTCAGTACCCAGCCGTCAAGGTAACGTTGGCCGGTCGTCCGGCTGTCCAGTCCTCGAAGCGTCTTGATGCGGTCCCTAAACGTCCCCTGTAGGCGCTCCGACAGATTGTTGTTGATGTCGGCCCGCATCCCCTCGGATTGCACATGCCGGGCCTCCGGCAATACGTCTTTGACGGCTGGCATGTAGGACCGGAGCTTGTCCGTGGTGATGGTCTTGGGCGGCTTGTCGGCGGCCAGCGCCGCCTTTCTCAAGACAACCCGCGCCGCTTGCGCGTCCCGCCTGGGGGTTAGGTGGGATGCCAGGATGTAGCGGGTTTCGCCGTCCATGACATTCCACAGCCAAACCTTCTTGCCGCCCACGTCCACCTGTAGTTCATCGGCAACCCAATGCCCGCCCGTCTTGGCCTTGTGGCCTTCCATCTGCGAGATAGCTTCGTCGGTGTAGTCCCGCACCCATTCGTAGATGGTGGCCTTGCTAGGCTCTTTCTCAAGGTCGTATTCCTCTTTCAGGCCCTCGGCGATCTGCTTGTAGCTTTTGCCGGTGTAGAAGTCCCGGATGGCCGAGCCCATAAGCTCGGCGTCCATCTTCCGGCCCTGGGCCTTGCCGTTGGCCCGAAAGTCCTTGCTGCATCCTCGACACCGATAGCGTTGCTGGCCGTTGCGAACACCAACCTTCACGATGCGGTCAGAGGTCTCGCAAGCAGGACATGCGACGGAGTAGGTCGTGGTTGTAGTAAATTCAGTCATGCTTATCCCTCGTCTGCCGGGAGTTGCTTCTGTTCGCCGTATTCGGCAATATACAGGACGATTTGCTCAGTGGCGTATTGAGTAGCCGCAAAAAGGTCTACCAAGTCGCCCTTTTTGTTCACGTACAGTAGCCCACTGTCAGCGTTGTAGTTCCTCATGTAAAAGGCGGAGGTAAAGTGGACCACGTGGGCGGAATGGCCGCTGACTTATGGCGGTTGAAAAGTGTACCGTCCGCCGCCATTCCTAGGCTTGAAGTCGAGTCTATGGACGGTGGGATGGATGTTTCGAGTGGACGTATACTTGCGGGTTCGCCGGGCGATAATGGTGGAGGGGATGAGCATCCGGGAGGCGTCCCAGGTGTTCGGGTTGCACCGGGACACGGTGCGCAAGATGCTGGCCTACTCCGTGCCGCCGGGCTACCGGAGACATAGCCCGCCCCGTAGGCCCAAGCTGGAGCCGTTTACCGGCGTGATAGACCGGATTCTGGAAGAGGACCTGAGGGTCCTCAAGAAGCAGCGCCACACGGCCCAGCGCATCTTCGAGCGGCTGCGGGACGAGTACGGGTTTCAGGGCCAGTACACGATAGTCAAGGACTACGTAAGGGAGCGGCGGAGACAGACAAGGGAGATGTTCGTGCCTTTGTCTCATTCGCCAGGGCACGCCCAGTGCGACTTCGGCGAGGCGCGGGTGGGTGATCGGCGGGGTGGAGCGGAAGGCCCACTACTTCGTGTTGGACCTGCCCCACAGCGACGGCTGCTTCGTGAAGGCCTACCCGGCGGAGACTACCGAGGCCTTCTTGGACGGACACGTCTCCGCCTTTGCCTTCCTGGGCGGGGTGCCCCGGAGCATCCTCTACGACAACACCAGGCTGGCGGTGGCCAGGATACTGGGAGATGGCCGGCGTCAGCGCACCCGGGCCTTCACCGAACTCCAGTCCCACTACCTCTTCCAGGACCGGTTCGGCCGTCCCGGCAAGGGCAACGACAAGGGGAAGGTGGAAGGGATGGTGGGGTACGTCCGGCGCAACTTCCTGGTGCCGGTCCCGTCCTTCGATAGCTTTGATGCGCTGAACGCCCGCCTGGAGCGGCGCTGCCTGCAACGCATGGACGCCAGATTGAGGGGCCACACAGAGAGCATCGGCCAGCGCATGGAAAGGGACCTGGAGGCCCTGCTGCTCCTGCCGGCCGCGCCCTACGACGCCTGCGACCAGCAGGCGGGCCGGGTGAGTTCCCTGTCCCTGGTCCGGTACAAGACCAACGACTACTCGGCGCCGGTGGTCTACGGGTATCGGGATGTGCTGGTAAGGGGCTACGTGGACCGGGTGGTCATCAGCTGCGGGTCCGAGGTCATCGCCCGGCACCCCCGGTCCTACCAGCGGGACGACTTCGTCTTCGACCCCATCCACTACCTGCCGCTCCTGGAAAAGAAGACGGGCGCCCTGGACCAAGCCGCTCCCCTGCAGGGATGGAATCTGCCCGAGGAATTTGGAACGCTGCAGCGTCTGCTGGAATCAAGGATGGGCCGGCGGGGCAAACGGGAGTTGGTGCAGGTATTGCGGCTGTTGGAGAGCTTCAGGCTGGAAGAGGTACATCGGGCCGTGAAAGACGCCATCCGTTTAGGGGCTTTGAGCTTCGACGCGGTGAAGCATCTGGTGCTCTGCCGGCTGGAGGGACGGCCTCCCCGGCTGGACCTGGAGTTGTATCCCTACCTGCCCCGGGTGCGGGTCGGCGCCACCTCCGCCGGGGACTACCTGACGTTGCTGTCCGGGAGGGCGGCATGAGCGACCGCTCCACACTGCTCTTGGAGCATCACCTGAAGGAGCTCAAACTACCCAGCTTCCTCAGAGAATACGGAAAGATGGCCGCCCAGTGCGCCGCCGAAGGTGTGGACCACCCGAGGTACCTGCTGCGTCTGGCCGAACTGGAACTCATCGACCGCCACCAGCGCATGGTGGAGCGCCGGATCCGCGCCGCCCGCTTCCCCGCCGTCAAGAGCTTGGACGCCTTCGACTTCACGGCCATCCCCTCGGTGAACAAGGCCCTGGTGATGCAGTTGGCCCGCTGCGAGTACATCCAGCGCTGGGAGAACGTCATCGCCATTGGCAACAGCGGTACCGGCAAGACCCACGTCGCTCTGGGGCTGGGCTTGGCCGCCTGCCAGAGAGGTATGTCGGTGGGCTTCACCACCGCCGCCGCCTTGGTCCACGAACTGATGGAGGCCAGGGACGAGAGGCGCCTGCTCAACCTGCAGCGGCAACTGTCCCGCTTCAGCCTGCTGATCATCGACGAACTGGGCTTCGTGCCCCTATCCCCCACCGGTGCGGAACTCCTCTTCGAAGTCTTCAGCCAGCGCTACGAGCGGGGCTCCATCCTGGTCACCACCAACCTCCCCTTCGACGAGTGGACCGAGGTCTTTGGCTCGGAGCGTCTCACCGGCGCGTTGCTGGATCGCCTGACTCACCACGTCAACATCCTGGAGATGAACGGCGACAGCTATCGCCTCAAGCGTAGCCGCGAGAACGCCCCATCCCAGGCCCCGGATGAACCGGACCACTCCTAGCTCACTACGGTACTCTTTCCCCTCCCCTCGTTCGCCGTCCCACCCTCCCCAAGGATGCTCTTCCCGTCACACTAGTGGGACACTTTTCCTCCGCCACTTGGCCTAATTTCTCTCCGCCCTTGACATTCAATCCTCCGTCTCTGTCGGTCTATCCCCGCGCCTACGGGGAAACCATCTCCTGTAGGTGCCATTTGCGGCGTCTTCTGGGTCTATCCCCGCGCCTACGGGGAAACCGGTTGCTGGCAAACCGGATGTCCATGCCGTAGCGGTCTATCCCCGCGCCTACGGGGAAACCCTCGTGTAGAACTGGTAATGAACTCTGCACGCCGGTCTATCCCCGCGCCTACGGGGAAACCATACCGGACGCCAAGGAGGGGACGGTGGCTACCGGTCTATCCCCGCGCCTACGGGGAAACCATGTAGAAGACATCCTGATCAGTCTCCAAGTCGGGTCTATCCCCGCGCCTACGGGGAAACCGTGACAAAGGCCGTGGTCGCTATGCTGGTGTCGGGTCTATCCCCGCGCCTACGGGGAAACCTTCTTGGCGTGTCCCCGGCCACAACCTCAAGATATGGTCTATCCCCGCGCCTACGGGGAAACCTGGTCAGGTCCCATTGGAGATAGTAGCCGTCGAGGTCTATCCCCGCGCCTACGGGGAAACCTGGCGTCCACGCCGACGCCGCCAGCCCCGGAGAGGTCTATCCCCGCGCCTACGGGGAAACCCCAAGACCGTGACGCCAGCCGCCCAGCCGTTCGGGTCTATCCCCGCGCCTACGGGGAAACCTGCGATAGGACAACGCTAAATGTGGATTGAACAGGGTCTATCCCCGCGCCTACGGGGAAACCGGTATACGAGGTATACGAGGAAAGACTGGCGCTGGTCTATCCCCGCGCCTACGGGGAAACCTAGTTGTACCGCTCCCCAGGTACCAAGTGAAGGGGTCTATCCCCGCGCCTACGGGGAAACCTCGCCAGCACGAACAGACACCGCTGCGTCTCTGGGTCTATCCCCGCGCCTACGGGGAAACCCTGATAGCCCCCGCTAAGCACCATGAGACCGCGGGTCTATCCCCGCGCCTACGGGGAAACCATTGCTCTGGCACGAATACGATAGCTCCTGGGTTCGGGTCTATCCCCGCGCCTACGGGGAAACCTGCATGACCGGCCCTGCGCGGGGTCTGGTAACGGTCTATCCCCGCGCCTACGGGGAAACCCTTGATAGGGAATGCCTGGGTTGGGGGTCTATCCCCGCGCCTACGGGGAAACCATTGGGCTTGTCCCGTTTGCCCATTATCCCCGCGCCTACGGGGAAACCGTTGAGCCAGTTTGTACGTCGCAATGTGGACGAGGACGGTCTATCCCCGCGCCTACGGGGAAACCTCCGTCACCATTTCGGCGACACGCCCGTAGAGGGGTCTATCCCCGCGCCTACGGGGAAACCGCCGCCGGGGCGTCCACGCCTTGCAGATACAGGGGTCTATCCCCGCGCCTACGGGGAAACCGGTCCTTCATCCTGGGCGGGTTCATCGAGGACCGGTCTATCCCCGCGCCTACGGGGAAACCCAGTGGTGAATGCAGTCAGTCGTCATTGCCTTCGGTCTATCCCCGCGCCTACGGGGAAACCGGCTATTCCTGCACCAGCCGTTACAACGAGTCCGGTCTATCCCCGCGCCTACGGGGAAACCGCTCTACCTGGCCGGAACACCGCGTCGATTATGGGTCTATCCCCGCGCCTACGGGGAAACCCCGCAAGCAAAATGTGGAAGTCTCCAGGGAGACGGTCTATCCCCGCGCCTACGGGGAAACCTCGGCTACATCGGCGCCGCCGGCGGCGGCTTGGGGTCTATCCCCGCGCCTACGGGGAAACCCTGATAACCCTTGATTAGAATTTCTCCAGGCTGAGGTCTATCCCCGCGCCTACGGGGAAACCTAGAGGAAAGGATAGCCGATATTGTCCGGGGCGGGTCTATCCCCGCGCCTACGGGGAAACCGACTGCTTCAACCTCTCCGCAAACTCAGGAGACGGTCTATCCCCGCGCCTACGGGGAAACCCAACTGCCTTGCACGCAGTCAATGAGGGTTCGAGGTCTATCCCCGCGCCTACGGGGAAACCCAAGCCGGCGAGGACTCCACCGACGTGATGCTCGGTCTATCCCCGCGCCTACGGGGAAACCCAAAGACCAACCCGAAGCGCTGCCGCTGCTAGAGGTCTATCCCCGCGCCTACGGGGAAACCGCGTTGGTTGCGGGTATCATGTCAACCCATGTCGGTCTATCCCCGCGCCTACGGGGAAACCGCCTCCGCCTCCGACTCAGCAATCCCAAGGCAGGGTCTATCCCCGCGCCTACGGGGAAACCTTATCCTGCATCAATAGGAACGGCGGCCTATTGGGTCTATCCCCGCGCCTACGGGGAAACCACGAAGTTCTTTACGGACACCATACCGGGCGTGGGTCTATCCCCGCGCCTACGGGGAAACCCAAGCGCCGCGGACGCAGCGCTCTTGGTCCCCGGGTCTATCCCCGCGCCTACGGGGAAACCGCGGCCTACACCTCAAGGCCGCCGTCGATAGGCGGTCTATCCCCGCGCCTACGGGGAAACCCTTTTGCCAAGCTTTTTCTAAAAGCGGTCTTACGGTCTATCCCCGCGCCTACGGGGAAACCGCGTTCAACTACGCCATCGCCGGGGTCTGCGTGGGTCTATCCCCGCGCCTACGGGGAAACCGCGGCCATCAATGAGGCCCTCGAAAGCGGAGACGGTCTATCCCCGCGCCTACGGGGAAACCCGACGCCCACTGGCCCACGGGACCCTTGGCGACGGTCTATCCCCGCGCCTACGGGGAAACCATGATCACCGTGATCACCGCCGAGAGTATGGCGGGTCTATCCCCGCGCCTACGGGGAAACCTCATTCTGTAGTGAAAAATGGTTTGTACTAGTAGGTCTATCCCCGCGCCTACGGGGAAACCGGACTTAGAGCCGTCTCTAAATACTGTAATCCCGGTCTATCCCCGCGCCTACGGGGAAACCTTGAACCTCAATAAGCGACAGTCGTCTATCAGCGGTCTATCCCCGCGCCTACGGGGAAACCCTTCAAGAAGGCATATCCGACGCCCACACCGTGGGTCTATCCCCGCGCCTACGGGGAAACCCAATCGAAATGTTTAACACCATCAACGCTAGTGGGTCTATCCCCGCGCCTACGGGGAAACCCTCATGGGCGACCTGGACGCCGGGGACAACAACGGTCTATCCCCGCGCCTACGGGGAAACCAACGTAGCAGGGTTGCCGTGGTCTATTCGATTGGGTCTATCCCCGCGCCTACGGGGAAACCAATCCTCAACCGCAATTAGAAGTGGTAGGTTATGGTCTATCCCCGCGCCTACGGGGAAACCTCGATACAACGGACAATCGTCTTGTCGTTCTTGGGTCTATCCCCGCGCCTACGGGGAAACCGTAAGAGACGCATCTTCCAAGAGACGGCGCCAAGGTCTATCCCCGCGCCTACGGGGAAACCTCACACCCGGTAGTGGACAAGGACGGTGTGCCGGGTCTATCCCCGCGCCTACGGGGAAACCGTCCGCCGATGCCGGTCCCGATTAGCAGGGCAAGGTCTATCCCCGCGCCTACGGGGAAACCCTTCCAGCGGTGAATCTCCCCTACGTGGTCGCCGGTCTATCCCCGCGCCTACGGGGAAACCCCATTCTTCACGGCCTGGCACGCCACGCGGGACGGTCTATCCCCGCGCCTACGGGGAAACCCCTATCGGCTATGGCCAAGGGATCCCCGCGCCTACGGGGAAACCCCTATTTGGAGAATATTGGTAAGTGTGACTTATCTGCTGGGCTGATTACCGATATTTGACTAGATACACTCCGTCGGCGTCTACAATCTGCTTTGGGGACTCTCCCAGCGTCCTGATTTCCTGCTCGCTTACCGCCGTCGGGTCCCGCCATGTCATCACTACCGAGCCTTGACCCAAATGGTAATACCATTCGCTCAGCACGTCCCATATCCGTTCCCGGATACCGCTGGTCATGTTGGGACTGGTGTATACTCCCGGCGCAATTTCCAGCATCGCCGAGGCCAAGAACCCACGGTAACGGGCTTCCACGTTTGTCGTCACTATCACCATCATCCTGCATCTCCCTCCCCTGAACTTCTTTCATCCATGCCGTCTTCATCCGGCTCTCCTTCAGCTGGGTCCGGTGAGCCGTACAAAATGCCGTCCTCCGGCTCATCGGACCCCGTTTCCAGCGGCAGCACGTCCTGAAACAGCACCTTGATTCGGTCAATCATTTTGGCGATAACTCGTTCCTTTCGCAGTAATTCCCCGGTAATCCTCCGGGTGTGCCGCTCTATATTCAGCTGCGGTTGGTCCATGACTTCTCTAGCCGATTGAAAAGCCGCTGGCAGCAAGACGGTATCTCGAAACAGGTCAGCAATGTCCAGAGCGAAGGCTTCCCCGCTGTGTTCATGGATGAATCCCAACTGGGGAATAGCACCGGTGGACGTGACAGCCACCACAGCCGCTGAGGTCACCGCCACCGAAGCATGGTTGATGGCCTGATTGGGAATGTCGGCCCACTCCGGGTCGGCGCGGTCGTAACGTCGGCGCTGCCAGTCAATGCCGTACCGTTGAGCCACCAGTCGGTAGGTCCGCCTCATACGGGCGCCCTCTACGCCCCGCAGGGCCGATATGTCCTGCTGTGGCAGCACTTCACCTAACCGCAACGCATACATCTTGCGGGCGATGACTATGCGTCCTCCGGCAGGGTCTCCCCAAGCTCGCATCTGCCGCCGGGCGATGTCCGACGTGTCGGGCATTAACGGCGGGGCAGTGTAGCAGCGGACACCGTCCTCTCCCACGGCGACCAAAGCCGTTCCGTGGCGGGCCATGAGGCGCAGCGCGTCGTGGCTCACCGTCGAACCAGGTCCCAGCAAAATCATCGATAGAGATTGGAAAGGTATCCCATACTCGCCGCTATCCAACGCACTGTCGGCATCCGGTCCGCTTTGACGCTTGAACCTTAGCGTGCCGTCCCGCACCGTCAATTGGCCTCGAGACAGCCACAGCAACCCGTGACGGTCAGCGTGGGGAATTCTTGCCGTCTCCAGTCCAAGTCGTCCCCTTAGCATAATCATCATCTCCCATACGAGTTGGCGGCGGCCCGCCCTGAACGAACGCCTTTCGGTTAAGGCGGGCCGTATTGCGTGGAATCCTGAATGTGGGGCTTTCAATTGTTAAGGTGCGCTGCCCAAGGCCGGCCGGTCTATGGACCAATAGGTTTGCCCGGCGGCCGCAGCAGCAACATCCCAAACCCGTGGGCCCGGTGACGGCCAACGCCGCGAGCCAGGAGATTGGCGAACAAGGCTGAGTCAGAGACGCTCAGGATGCCCCGCATGACCGCATCGGGGCCTTCGACGTAGCGGGCGTGTAGTTTACGAAACGAGCGCGTCCGTTGGAAGAACACCAGCTTAGCACCTTCACCATACAGACTGGCCCCGCCAATCCTTTCAAGTTGCTTGGACAGCCATTCCGAGTAAACCTCTTCCCGGCTGAGTTCCATAGTCCCTTTTTCGGGATCCTGAACTGCCTGCCATTGGAAAGCATCGCATTCTGCGCCCGGACGCCGGCCGCCCTCCCTGAAGTGAAGAGGCACACTGGAGGATATTCGCGCCGGGTCCCGGAGGAGCCTTACAATGGGCCGTACCCGCACCTCGAAGCCCAGTTTCTTGCCGGACTGCCATTCCGACGGCATCGCCTTGCTGTCGATGCTGGACGCGGGCAGGGCCCGCAATTGCTGCGGGTCGGCGAATGTGTGTGCCGCGTCCTGCAAATCGGCAGCGGATGCCAGACCATAACCGTACAGACACCCCCGGCTGCCGCCCCGGGGGACAATCAGACGGAAGGATTTCGGCGCTAATTCGCCGAAGGTTTCCTTGAGCAGGCAGTGCATGGCGTGGTCGGTATCCTGCAAACGACGCATACCGGCCCATCGCTGGAACTCCCGCACGTTGACCTCGGCGCGCAGCATTTGCAAGACGCTCGTTTCGGTGGCCGGGTTTGTTGCCGTCGTCATTGCTGTTGCTCCTTTCCGGGTTGTTCTGGTGTTCCCCCGAGAGTGGTGAACGACTCCCTCCCTACGACTCCCTCCCAAACTGGCCGACCGCCGCCGTGCAACCCCGATACCCAATTGCGTTGGTCGGTGAGCATGTAGGTGTTGTTCGCGGCTACGTCCGGCTCAGACGGGCCGTCGTCTTCGGGCCACCGCACATTCACACCGTGATCTTCGTTCTCCGGCCACAGGACCCGTACATTACCTGCGGCTTTTCTGTCTTCCTCTTGCATCGGCGCATGGAGGACGGCGGCCAGCGCGGAATCCCGATCTATACACTCTTTATTTGGGACCAGCGGGGCCGAAGGCAAGCATGGTTTGCGCCCGATAAACAAAGGGCGCGCCGGTTCTTGCAGCGCATCGGCCAGGTCGTCCAGCGTGGGGTCGTCAGCGTCCGGTCCCAGCCGCAGGGCAACGGTTACGCACATGTCGGCGAAATAGTCGCGGTAACGCAGGTGGGGGGCGTTGTAGGTATTGGCTCCGCCGGCCCGATCATCAGGTGCTCCCCGGGTAGTCCAGCCTTTGTCGTTAGCAGCTAACTGCGCTGTCTGAAAGTCGGTCAGACGCACCCCGCCTGCCGGCTCTCGGTCGATACGGGCGGCGAAGACAAGCCGGTCCTGCAATTGTTGGTGCCGCCCGCGTTCCATGCGCCGCCAGCCCAGGGCGTTGGCCAGCAGGCCGGTTAGCATCGATGCGGACGGGAACCAGCGGATGACGCCCAGGTTGTCGATGGTCTCGCCGCCGAAGGCCACCAGCGGGGATTCCAGGTTTAGAATCAAGTGTTTCATTAGCTATACCGCCTAGCCTTCCCGGACGGTCTGCGCCGCCCAGGACGCCAGGTCGTCCAGGCAAAACCGCTCAGAGCCGGGGACGTCGCAGTCCTCTATCGACATGAACCGGCGGGTGGACCGCATTCCGTAGGCGGCATCCTGACCTTTGATCTCGGCAGTCAGGGCGTCCAGCGCATCTTCGACCCGGGGACGGACGGGCTTGCGAAAGGCGTCGGCGAGACTGTAGGGCTGGCGGGACCCCGCTTCAATGAGCATGAACCTAGCCCGGCCGTAGGGCGCGGTGGAACCCAGCTTGGCGCCAGGGCTGACGGTGGCGATCAGATGCAACAGGTGCTCCACCACGTTGGCGGCCAGATCCCGGTCGGCGGTCTGCCAGTCCTCGGCACGGCAGCCTTCCAGGTTGGAAACCAGCCCCGGCACGTCCACCACCACGTAGCCGTAGAACAGGCCGGCGGTCAGTTCCATATCGCCAATGTGGGCGGCCCCGGCGTCCTCATCGTCGCGTTGCAAGTCATCCACCACCGAGAAATAGTCGCTCTCGCTCTCCTCGCCGTGCACGGTGAAAGCGTGGGCAACATGGATAGCGGCATCGATGTTGGCCCCTGGGTCGGAGGTCACCATGCGACCAAACAGCGCGCCCTCCAACCCCGCGGGCAGGCGGGCAGTATCGAGCAACGCCCGGAAGTTGTTGCCTTCGCCCCGACGTGCGGTGAAAAGCGCAGTGGCAGCCTCGCCGGCAGCCTTGGCGTCGCCGGAGTGTTCGGCGCAAATGGCGGCTGCTCTTTCGTGCAGGTGTGCCACTTCCGGCAGGCCCAACAATAGGGGTTGTCTGCCTCTTTCCGACGTGCCGCTGCTGCCGTATACGCCGACGTTGAAAGCGTTTTCCACCGCGGTGAGAATTTCATCGGCAATGTTACCGCCATCGCGCAACGGCTGTATTACCTTCCGTTCCACCGTGTTCCGCGACCGAATTGCCGACATGCTGCCGGCGATGTTGTGGATGGCGAACTCGTCCTGGGCAACCCGCCAATGCCGCTTCAGACATTGAGAGGAAATGCGGGTGCGAACCGCGCCGCCGAAGGGCATACGCTTAGCCAAGCCGCTATCGTCCCGGTTCAACAGGGCAGCCGGGTACGAGTGCAGGGTGTGGACTTGAAGAAATCTAGGGATAGTCATGGGGAGACTCCTTAGTAAAGTTATTTGCTACTCTTCAGATACCCGGGAACTGCGCCGCTCGGCCTGATAATACTCTTTGGCAATGCGGCGGCGGGACCGCTCGGTGGCTTCATCGTCGTAGCCTTCGTTCAGAATGAACGAAGCCATTTCCCGCCAGTTGAATGACACGTCCGAGGCCCCCAGCATCCGGAACATCCGAGCCAACAGGGTTCGGAGCATTGGTCCTTGGGCTGTTAGCAGCCGGTTCAGGCGCGTTTCGCTGTAAAATGGGCTATCCCGTCGCTGGGATTCCGCCCCCAAAAACAGCGCTCGCCCCACATGCACGGAACCGTCGTGAGCGCTCTGGGGACTTCCTTCACCGCTGTGGGTAGGGGTCATCAGAGCAATGCCGTGGAGGATTAAAGCCCATTTGTTTTCGACGATGGGAATCCCCAAGAGATCTTGCTCCGCCAACAGCCTCCAAAAGGGCGCCGTGTCCGGCGCATCGGGGTCCATACGCCGGAGCCCTGCCAAGTCACCTCGTTGAAAGTCGGCGCGGGCAATTTTCCTCGCGAAGTAGAAGGCAATTTCACCCCAGAACCGGGTCTGGCCTTCCGGCACCGGTTCACCGGCAGCGTCAACGGATCGGATGGTGGTCATTGGTCAATCTCCCTATTAGTACTTGAGAAGGCGTCGGGCAACCCTGAGTTCCCCCGAAGCCGCCCTTCAAACAGGCCTTCGGCATTAGCTCGCGCCTTATAGCGGTGGATGGCGGGGCAAGGCAGGGAGTCCATAGCTTCATTGAGCAAGTTGTGGGCGTGGTCTATCACGCCATCATCTCCGTTCCGCAACCATTCGTTACGGATGCTCGGGCGTTCGTTTCCGTCGGCGTCGAACTCCATCTGCAAGTCCTCGAAGAAGCGCCCATCCACAATTTGATCAAGGCGGTTTAACCAGGGCCGCGCGAGGTTGCGGTGTTCAGGGCTAACTTTGTCCCCGTCGCCTCGGGCCAGGAAAACCTGTATGGCGTGACTGAGTATGCGTTGGATTTTGCCAACGTCTCCAATACGGGAATCAGCGATCTGGCCCAGTTCCTGCGTAGCATCGCGGCGTAGCATTGCCGACACGACCTTGTGTCTCACGGGGATGCTACGCTCGTGGTAACCCTCAGTCTTGCCTTGACCTCGCACCATAGCGCGGGCTACCAGCCGCATTGGTTCAGCGGAGTGTTGTTCGGATTCCGTGGGGCGGAGCAAGGTTGGCCGCTCCCAAGCCCCCGACAGCAGGTACTCGGTAATTCTCTTGTAGGTAAATCCGCCGGCAGAAAGGGTGAGCGGCAAACCTTCTCTTTCTTGGTTGGTAGGAGTCCAAGGATCCCCGGTCCTGCCTTTTAATTCTTGGCCTCTTATCCTCGCTGCTTTAGAGCTTGTGCGGATGCCGCGCAATAGCCCGTCCGCGTCGTACAGTCGGACTCGGCGGCAAACCTCGACGTAAAATGGGTCAAGGCAGTCCAACGGCAATGCCTCATTAGTAGTTCCGTCCCACGGCATAGTCCATAACAGGGTTGTAGGGTTGTCGACCCTTGGGGCATCTGTATCCAACCCCCGACGACGTTCCAGCAAGGCTAGAATATCGCGCTTGACATGGGCCCCGAGGCCGCCGTCGGCAGGAGCCAGGGCGAAAGCGGGCCGGTTACCCAAGCCGCCGTTCATCCTCGAGATACCGTAGTTTCCTGCGCCGCCGAAACCCTCCATCGTCTGAAGGGAAATCAGAGCGAAAATCCAATCATCAACGTTGGCCTGGACCGCCACCGCCGACTTGAGATCGTGATTCTTGGACGTGACTAGCATGTCCAACTCGTCGGGCGTATCGACAATGCTCGTGTATTCCTGTGCCCGCTCTTTGGAACGGGCCGGTGGCTGCATGAAAGCGGGTTTGGTGATGTCTTTCACGACGAGTTGCCAAGGTTCGTCGTCGTTGTAGTCAGCGGTTAGGCCGCGAATCAACGTGGCCCACTCTTCGGGACCAACCGGCAATTCAGTTAATCCGGCCCTGTGCATCGCCATAGCCCCCAACTGCACCAGGAAGGCGTGCCAGGCGTGGCGCTGGTGGGGCCGCAGGGAAGGGAAGGATATAACCTTGTCGGCCATTAGCGCGACATAGATTTCCGGCAAGGACGCTTCTACACGGGGCGCCTTGGATTTGTCTATCCGAATCAGGCGGCATGTTAAGATATTGTGCATAGACTTTCCCACTAGGCCAGAATCGAAATTATGAACACCTGCGCTATGTTAAAGTTTTCCCATAACTCAATCTAGCCCGGTTTGTCATCCTCCGGTTGAGCATCCTTAGAACCGTCGATAATGTCTACGGTGGTCCGGATCGATTTGCATTCAAGTCTGAGTTCGTAACATCTGGATTCAGCTTCAGACAACGGGGCTTCTTTATCACGCAATATTTCCTCAAGTTTGGAATAGGGAAGTGCTTTCATCATGCGCTCTTAATGCAATGAGTAAGTTTAGTTAGCGGAACGATTAAATGGTACTTTATGGCATCCGGATGGTCGGGACAAGGGCCGGGCCAATCCGGAGTTCCCCACAGAAAGTGGGAATAGACCATGTTCAGCCAAGTTAACGTATGTTCCCCCGTAGGCGCGGGGATAGAAATTGGGGCGGATTGGTAGTCCGACTCCCGTTGACCTGGGGCTCAGCTTTGGGACGGCGAGTCGTCGCTTCGGTCGGCAAAACGGTGGGTCTCAAACCCGCCGCGAGAGCTACGCACCCAACATTCACGGCTTGCCAGGGTTGAATGTAGATAGTTCTGAGTGTTGGCCGTAGGTTACGCCGGGCGGTAGGCGTGGCGGCGGTGAGCTACCCGGACCACCAGGACGACAAGTTCGTCGTCCAGCAGTTCGTACACAATCCGGTAGTCGCCAACGCGCAGGCGCCGCAACCCGCGGAGACCTCCCTTGAGCGGGATCCCGGCCAAGGGCTGCTCAATGAGCGAGTCAATGGCATGGACCATGCGAGTCCTTGCCGGTTGCGGAATCCCGGCCAACTCCTTGGCGGCTGTGCGCTTAATCCGAACCGAGTAGGTCACTCCGGACCTCATCCCAGTCCAAGACAGGGTCGGACGGGTCCCGCAGCCGTTCCACTGCTACGGTGAGGTCGTCGAAGTCCTCCAAATAATGCTCCAACGCGTGGCGAATAACGTCGGCGCGGCTGCGTTTGAGCTGTGCAGCGGCCCCGTCCAACGCTTCCACCAGTTGGTCCGGCACACGCGCGGTGATTTGAGTCATCGGAGAGCCTCCCTGATGCCAGTTGAATTTTAACGATGTTAATGACATTTATCGGGTTTATCGTAATCCCACCGGTATGCCTTGTCAAACCTGCCGCTACCACTTCGCAACTCTGACCCAGTAAGGGCATTCACATTGGGTGCAAGCCCAGGCGATCGTAGCGGAACGACCGGGCGCCGATGCTGAATGTGAAGCCTTCTTCGATCAGGGCGGGGACCACGGGGCTGTCGACAGCGGTCTCGGCAAGCCAACGGAAGGGGACCGTCATCCGGTCGATGGTCCGACCCGGGACGAAAGGGCTGGGCGGCGGCGGGTCAAACTTCAATTCGATGCCCTCGTCGCCAAGACGGGTACGTATCTTTTCTTCCGCCGAGCCGAAGAGCACATCGCGGTTGTCGGCAAAAAAAGACAGGTCCCAGTTGATAATGGCCGTGCCGGCGGTCAGACCTTCGGCAAATTTATCCCCGGTGACTCGGACGGCGTGTTCTTGCCAGGCTTCACCCAATTCTTGAGTGATGGTGTCCAGCGCGTCCGGGTGGGTAGCGCGCTCCACCAACTCGCGGTTCATCCGAGGGATGCTCCATTGACGATGCTCAATAATTAACCGTCGGGTGGCTTCGAGGACTCGCAGGTCTTCGTAGACGTAGCGGCCCAGTCCGTTCACCGGCGATTTTAGCAGTAGCGACAGGTTCTCGTCTTGTGGCGTCAGTACGATACAGGCGGGCGCGACGTAACCGTCGGGGCGGTCATGTTCCCGGTGGCGATGGAGGCGGCCGATCCGTTGCAGCAGCACGTCCACGGGGCACAGGTCGGTAATCAGCAGGTCGGCGTCGATGTCCAATGACTGTTCCAGGGTCTGTGTGCCGACCACAACAACGCCGCCAGGTCTGCGCTCCTTACCTAGCCGAGCTTCCACCTCCCGGTCCAGCAGGCGGCGGTCGCCGGGGGCGAAGCGGCTGTGGTGCAGCGTTGGCTTGTCCTGGCAGGCGAACAACAAGCCGAGTTCGCCATCACTAGCGGCCAGTTCCATCGCCTCCATTGTGGCGAGAGCGTGCCCGACCGTGTTGCGGACCACCAGTACCTTGGCGCCGGCGCGGGCGGCCGCCAGGCCCAGTTGTGCCACCTGGCCGAAGTCCTGCATATCGGGCCTGGCGGTGATATTGACGGTTTTCTCCCGGTCATTCTCACCCGCGGCAGTGATGATTTCTCCTCCAAAGGCCGCGGAACTGGATGCCATGACGCTGACGGCGGGATAGGGCGCCTTGATCGCGTCATTGAGGCTCAGGCCATCGTCGGGGCTGAGGCGGCGGTTGGACAGCCATTGCCGCCGAGCCCTCGAGCCCAGAGTGGCCGACATCAGCAAAGCGTAACCCCCGGCGCCGAGGTGGACATCGAGCAGTGACTTCAGCACGCGGCGCATGTAGGTGTCGGAGGCGTGGACCTCGTCAACCACCAGAAGGTTGCGAGCCAGGCAAGCGGTCCGCAGGTGGGCGTTCTTGACTTTGAGCGCTCCCAACATCGCCTGATCCACAGTTCCCACGGCAATCTGCGCCGCGAGAAATCGTTTAGGACTCTCCGAAGCCCAGGGCGTTTCCCGGTGGTTATCGCCGTTCCACGAGGCGTCGTAATCTTGTAACCCCGATTCGATGCAGTCCTGGTCCGACTCGTAACCGGGAACAGCGAGCACAACCGGAGGGCGGGGAAGCTCCGGGAACAGATTCCCGATGAATTGCCGGACTCGCTCGTGTATCTGCACTGCGGAGGCCCGGGTGGGTAGCGCGAAGTAAATGCCATCGACCAACTCGGCTTCGTACATCCTGGCGAAACGCCAGAGAGACGCTTCGGTCTTGCCGGAACCGGTCTCCGATTCGATGATGACCAACCGCTGGTCCAACGGTGTATCTTGGGCCGCGGCCCGCTGAATGGCGTTATCTTGGCCGTCGACGTGAGGAAACAAAACATCGAAACCCGGCGCTCCGGCGAACCGCCAACGTTGTTCTGTGAGGTCCAGCCCAACTGCTTTGATGGATTGATTGGCCTTGTCGCGAGCAGTGGCAATGTAATCATCCTGGGGCGCGTCAACAAATTTAAACCAGTTCTCGTTGGAGCCAATCCAGTCGGCCAGGTTGCACAGTCCTAGGAACATGTGTTGGAAGGCGGCGGCGTCAGGGATGGGAGCCGAATCAGGTATGAAGGCTTGTGGGAACCACTCACGTATCAGCCGACCAACGCGCTGGACGCAGCCTTTGGGACTCAGGCTGTTAAAGGACTGCCAGATTTCGGAGTTGCGCGACCGGCTTCCATACAGTTGCAGGGGCCGCCCGTGGTGCGATAACGCCGCGATGAGCAGAGCGCAGACTGTTTTGCCCTCATCGTTGTCCCAGGAAATAGCGTCTTCCCACCAGCCGAGCGAATCGAAAAACCAGTCTCCGGTGGCCTGGTCATCGCCGTTCAACACCGGCGTAATATCCAACGTGTGGCCGACCCGTCGAAAGGATGCAGGCCGATGGCCTCCCGGAAAATCTTCGCGCCGCCATATCTGCGCCTGGAAGCCGACGTTCACCTTGCCGATGTCGTGGAGGGCGGCGAACACGCACAGGCGCGCCACGGTCGTTGGATCCAAGTCGTCGCGCCCGGCGGTGCGGGCCAGTCGTTGGTAGATCGTGGGTTGTTTTAGCAGCGCCTCGAAACACGCACTGACGTCGGCTAGGTGGTGCTCAAGCAGGTGTATCCGCCAGTGGTCCTGCCGGTCCGATTTTGCCCAGTGGCGCCGAGTATAAGCCGGCGCGGTCTCATCATCCCTCA
This sequence comes from Dehalococcoidia bacterium, assembly GCA_965197665.1. Taxonomy (GTDB): domain Bacteria; phylum Chloroflexota; class Dehalococcoidia; order Lucifugimonadales; family UBA3495; genus CBDANO01. The sequence continues at coordinate 417,749 of CBDANO010000003.1, read as the reverse complement.
TCACTGAATCCTCACGCCAGCATCCTTGCTGTCACTGGCTTTCACAATGGGAAATCCTTGCGTCCATCGGAGATTTTACAGGACACTGGACGATGTGAATCAACCGGGCACTGTCGCAAGTGCTAAGGAGCGTGATGGGGAACCTGACGTTTAACGCGATTGATGTTGAAACGGCGAACTCGGACCCTTCCAGCATCTGCCAGATAGGCATAATCCAGGTCCGAGCCGGCAAAATCAAGAAACAATTATCGGTCCTGATCAACCCGGAAGCAGAGTTTAACCCGTTCAACGTCGGAATCCACGGAATTGACGCGGACATGGTTCAGGACTGCTATACGCTGCCTCAGGTTGACGCAAGACTGCGCCGCTTACTGGAAGGGATGACCTTGGTCAGCCACACTTCGTTTGACCGAGCGGCGCTTGATGGAGCCATGAGCAAATACAGCCTTGGGCCGATCCGCACAATCTGGCTCGACAGCGCGTTGATTGCCCGCCGCGCCTGGCCGGAAAAATACCGGCGCAGGGGTTGGAAGTTGGCCAGGGTCGCAGGAGACCTGGGTATCTCCTTTCGGCATCACGATGCGGCGGAGGATGCTAGGGCAGCGGCGGAGATCGTGCTATGCGCCTGCCGACACACCGGTCTGGACATTAACGGGTGGCTGGACGAGGACAGGGTCATTCAATTGTTTGGCATGGGTAGACCAAGGAGGACCAAGGCTTCCGGGGGGTGAGGTGGACCCGGAAAACTGGACAGGTGGCTAAGTGAGAGAGCAATGTTATGCCCGTATCCGGGCCGTGCAGAGGCGACTAACCAGATAGTCCCGCCAGTGGTGTAGGCTCCCGATGAGGCCTGTCGTCCGGATTGAGGCCGAGTGGACACTGGTGCGCATTGCCCGGGTGAGAGCATGGTCTGGGAGACTTGCGACGGCATCATTGGTGACGCCCCGGTCAGGGCGATCCCGTTGGGGAGATTGTCTACAGTTCGCGACTCCCTCCGGCGATGGGCCTACACGGCAATGGCGGAGGGGCGATGAAGAGAGGCAAGATCAGCACGAATCCGGCGGAGCTATCCCAGTTGAACCTGAACGCGGCGGGCATCGACGTGGGCGCCACCAGCCATTTCGTGGCGGTTCCCGTTAATCGCTCGGAACAGCCGGTGCAAGAGTTTGAGGCTTTCACGGCGGACCTGTACCGTTTGGCGGACTGGCTGGCCGAGTGTGGTGTGGAGATCGTGGTTATGGAGTCCACCGGCGTGTACTGGATACCGTTGTTCGGAGTGCTGGAAGAACGGGGCTTCCAGGTGATGCTGGTGGACCCCCGGCGCATCAAGAACGTGCCCGGCCGCAAGACCGACGTTCTGGACTGCCAGTGGCTGCAACAGCTGCACACCTACGGGCTGCTCTCCGGGGCCTTTCGGCCGAACGAGGATATACGCCGCCTGCGCAGCTACCTGCGGCAGCGGGCCATGCTGGTGCAGTACGCCTCTCATCACGTCCAGCACATGCAGAAGGCGCTGACCCAGATGAACGTGAAGCTCCACCACGTCATCAGCGACATCACGGGCAAGACCGGCCTGGACATCATCGAAGCCATCGTGGGCGGCCAACGGGACCCGCGACAACTGGCGCTATTGCGCGACCCCAGGATCAAGGCCGACGAGGCAACCATCGCCAAGTCGCTGCAAGGCCACTGGCGGGAAGAGCACATCTTCGAGCTGACCCAGGCCCTGGAGCTGTACCGGTTCTATCAGGATAAGATTGCCGAGTGCGACCGGGAGATTGAAGCCCAGCTGGAGCGGTTTGAGGGTCACAGCAATGGTGATCTTCCAGCGGCGAAGTCCGGCCGGAGACGCAGCAAGGGAAACGCGCCACGCTTCGACGTTTGGACGCACCTGTACTGTATGACGGGGGTTGACCTGACCCAGATCGACGGTGTGGATGCCTACACCGCGTTCAAGGTGGTGAGTGAGATTGGCACCGACATGACGAAATGGACGAGTGCGAAGCACTTTGCGTCCTGGTTGGGGTTGAGCCCAAACAACCGCATCACCGGCGGCAAGGTCATGAGCTCCAAGACCAAGCCCAGCGCCAACCGGGCGTCGGCGGCCTTACGTCTGGCGGCCAACGCGCTGCACCACTCCGACAGCGCCCTGGGCGCCTTCCTGCGCCGGAAGAAGGCACAGATGGGCGCGCCCAAGGCCATCACTGCCACCGCTCACAAGCTGGCTCGCATCATCTATTCCATGCTGCGATACGGCCAAGAGTACGTGGACGCCGGGGCCGAATACTACGAACGTCGATATCAGCAGCGGGCGTTGCGCGCGGCAAAGCGTCGGGCGGCGCAACTGGGCTATCAGCTGGTGCCCATGCCCGATGCTCCGGAACACACAACCTATGCACCCTCTGGCGCGCCAATTGCCGCGTGACGACATTGGTTAGTGGGGAGTCCCGCTCCTAAACTAAGGGCAGCTGTTGCTGTCTGGAAGGAGAAGGACATGGCGCAAGGAAGAAGGAAACACAGCCCGGCCTTCAAAGCCAGGGTGGCCCTGGATGCGGTGAAGGGAGAGGAGACAGTGGCCCAACTGGCGGCCCGGCACGAAGTCCACCCGGGGCAGATTCAAGCCTGGAAGAAGGTCCTGACCGGGGGTGCCGCCGGTGTGTTCGGCAACGGTCAGGACCAGAAGGCCAAGAGCGACGCTGCCCTGGTCGCCCGCCTGTACCAGGAGATCGGCCAGTTGAAGGTGGAGCGGGATTTCTTGGCGGAGAGGTCCGGTCCATGAACCCGGCCCGGCGGCGGGAGATGGTGGACCGGGAGCATCCCTCGTTGCCGATAGTGGGGCAATGCGCCCTGCTGGGGGTGAGCCGCTCCAGCATCTACTACCGTCCCCAGGGGGCTTCGGAAGCGGGCCGCTGATGCGGGAGATGGACCGGCAGTACCTGGAGACCCCCTTCTATGGGTCTAGGCGGATGAAGGTCTGGCTGGAGCGGCAGGGCAAGCAGGTGAGCCGGAAGCGGGTGCAGCGGCTGATGCGGGTCATGGGACTGAGGGCCATCTACCGGCGACCCAGAACCAGCCGACCGGCGCCGGGAGTGCGGGTCTATCCCTATCTGTTGGGGAAGGCCGCAATCACCAGACCCAACCAGGTGTGGGCCGCCGATATCACCTACCTGCCCATGGCCCGGGGATTCCTCTACCTGGTGGCCGTCATGGACTGGCACAGCCGGTATGTCCTGTCCTGGCGTCTGTCCAACACCCTGGAGGCCGGCTTCTGCGCCGAGGCTCTGATCGAGGCGATGGAGAGGGGAAGGCCGGAGGTGTTCAACACCGACCAAGGGAGCCAGTTCACCAGCCAGGAATTCACCCAGGTCCTTCAGGACCGCGGTGTGAAGATCAGCATGGACGGGAAGGGGAGGTACGCGGACAACATCTTCGTCGAGCGGCTGTGGCGCACGGTGAAGTACGAGGAGGTGTACCTGAAAGCCTACGCCAGCGCGGGGGAGGCCCGGAGGGAACTGGGAGCTTACTTCCGGTTCTATAATGACCAGAGGCCTCATCAGGCCTTGGGATATAGGACGCCGGGGGAAGTGTTCTCTGAGGGCCGGGAGCCCCAAAATGAAGAGTCAACAGTTGGGAGGTGGTCGCCGGAAGCAGACGTGGTATCTTATGCGGGAGCGGCGGGACCCTCACTTAACTCCGCCTTAATTCTGTCCAACTGACTGGGTCCACCTCACTCCTCCGGTTTCCCCGGTCTTATTATCTTTCACCTCCAAGTCCCCTTTACCAAACTTCCCGGAGGATAAAGCTTTATGTCCGCGACTTCGCCCTCCGCAGGTGTCCCGCGTCAACTATTTGTGCCGAATAGTCGTCGATTAGTTTTGCCGGTTCACCTCCTGTGGTTGTCCCCGTTGCTGGGCTGCATCAGTCCGGTAGCTGGGGACGTCAAACTCGAGGATGACGGAGTGGTGCACCACCCGGTCGATGGCCGCGGCGGTGGCCATGGGGTTGGCAAAGATGCGCTCCCACTCGGAGAAGACCAGGTTTGACGTTATGCCCAGGGACCTCCGTTCGTAGCGCTCGGCGATGAGGGTGAAGAGCACCTCGGACTCCTCGGCCCCCTGGGGCAGATAGCCCAGGTCGTCCAGGAGCAGGAAGTCGAAGTTGTCCAGCCTGCGGAGCCGGCGGGGCAGGTCCAGGTCTCGCTTGGCGGCGAGGAGTTCCTGCACCAAGCGGTAGGCTGGGGCAAAGAGGACGGAGTGGCCGGCTTCCACCAGCCGGTGGCCCAGGGCGCACAGGGCATGGGTCTTGCCGGTGCCGGGCAATCCGAAGGCCAGGACGTTGACGCCGTGCTCCACGAAACTGCCCTGGGCCAGATGGTCCAGTTGCTGGCGCAGCGCCAAGGGCATCCGGTGGTGCTCGAAGGTCTCCCAGGTCTTGCCCAAAGGCAGCCTGGATTCCCGAAGCAGCCGGATGATGCGTCGCTGGCGGCGATCCTCGGCTTCCTGCTCCAACACCTCAAGCAGGGTGGGCAGGGCGTCGCCGTGGCCTGCCTCGGTGAAACGCGAAGTGGTTTCCGCCGCCACCGTGGGCAGCTTGAATTGGTGGCACAGCTGGCCGATGCGTTCCTGCACGACGCGGGTGTCGGTGTTCATCATCCACCCACCGCCGCCACTGACAGACTGCTCGTGAGCAGGCCGTCGTAGATTTTCAGGTCCGGCTGCCCGGACCAGGCCAGCGCCGGGGCCTCGGGAGGCTTCGGCTCGGCCAGGTCCCGGACCTGGGTGTAGTCGAAGGGCTCACCCGCCTCCAGCAGCAACGACAGCGCGCTGTCCACCGTGGCTTCCATGGTCGTGGCCGCCAGCTGCAGGATACGCACGTACTCCACGTCGGCACGCTCGCCACGCCACTCCTTTAGTGCGTCGTAGGCCAGCCGGAAGGGCATGGTGGGAAACAGCTGCTCCCGGAAGCGGTAGCGAGCGAAGGCCCCGGGCTTGCGCACCAGCGAGCCGATGACGTGGCGGTAATTGACGTTGGACTCCCCTTCGCCACGCACCCGCGACATGCCCTCCACCAGGTGGCTCTTGTAGTACACTTCCACCCAGTCGGAGTACAGACGGATCTGCACTTCCTTGCCGATGAGACGGGATGGGACGCTGTAGCTATGTCCCGCTACCTGGATGGTGCTCCACTTGCGCACCCTGGACTGGTAGTTGACGTATTCCGGCATGGGAGCTGGCGGCAGGGGCCGTAGGCAAGCCATTTCCTGCTCCAGCTTCCCCTTCACCAGGCGATTGCGCTTCTCGACCATCTGCTGGACGAAACCGGCGTAATCGTCGGCGGTGTGGAAATCGCGGCTGCCGCGCAGGATGAGGGCCTGGTCCACGGCATCCTTGAGGCGATAATGTCCCTGCTCGGCTATGCCGTTTTCATGGCTCTGGCCACGATTGATGCGGGTGGAGCGCAGGCCGTAGTGGTCCAGGAGGGCGGCGTAATTGTCGTTTAGTGCGCGGCCGCGGCTGCGGCGCATTTCGTGGGTGGCGGCAGACGTATTGTCGCTGCGCACCACCTCCGGTACACCGCCCAAAGCCCAGAGGGCGGACTGCAGTCCCTGCTGCAATGCCAGGAAGGTCTCGCCGGTGGCGACCTCGGCGTAACGCCACCCCGAGTGGCTGAGAATCATTTGGAACAGCAGGTGGGGATAGAGCTGGCCGGCGACGGTCACGCCCAGGGCATTGCAGTGAGTGAAGTCGAACTGGGCTTCCCGGCCCGGCGGATGCTCCTGGGGGAAGTACACCTCCTGATCGGGACCGTTCAGCGCTCGCCAGTCCTGTAGTCGTCGTTGCAGGGTACGCAGTTGCGAGGCGCTGAACCGGCCGGGATGCCGCTCCTCCAACCATTCGATAATTGTCGTTGCTTTCAGCCTGCCCGCTGGATCACCTTGCAACAGGGGCTCAATCTCCTCCTCCCAAATCCCGTCGAAGGGGTCGGGCCGGGTGCGCCACCAGCGATCCTGCCTGGTCTCCGACGGCAACGGGCCGCTCTGCCACTTGCGCGCCGATCGCACGCTCATCCCAGCCATGGCCGCCGCCGTCTCCTGTGTCTTTCCTTTCATAAGTTTCTGCCTCAGTAGCCTGACTTGTCGGTCTTTGATCAATCCGGCACCTCCGTGCCGGAGGGTTTACCTCATCTAAACCGGCAAAAATAGTCGACGCTACCGGCATCCCTTATTGTCGTCAATCAGCAGGACTAACTCAGGCCGGTTATTCTTGCTGCTCCGCATTCCTGGAAAGGCTCGAGCCTTGCTGGAACTGTTGGAATCTCGCCCGCGTTTCGAGGGTCTGGTCCTGGTGCTCTGAGATACAATCGGTGGAGTGGCGGCCACGCCCAACTAGGTGGAGGTTGCCTAGTCTCAGGGGTGGTGATGCTTTGATGTTGAAAGTCCTGTCTTGCGCAATCTTTCTGGTACTGGCCTCGGTGTTAGCCTGTTCCAGCCCGACACCGACACCGACTTCAACCACTGTACCAGTTCCGACCTCTACCCCGGCGCCTACTCCCACACCCGCTCCAACCCCAACGCCGGCCCCCACGACCACTCCCCTGCCGACAGAGGCAGCACCGAAACCCGCTCCAGGGTCCGGAGCGATCCTTCCCCTTAACCTAGAGGACCCGCAGGTGTTCCTGTCCGAGCTATCGGCCGTCGAGCAGTCCTGCCTCCCGGAGAACGTTGACCTCCAGCGGCTCATGGCGCCGGAGGACGGCCCAGACCTTGTCTCGCCCGAGGAGGCTGCGGAATTATTCCAATGCCTGGAGCAAGAGACGTTGCTGAGGCTGTTCCTGACCGGACTGACCGGTCAGACCGGGCCGCTGAGCGGGGAGACCTCGGCGTGCGTTCGCAGTGGATTCGAGGACTTCGACCTTCGCGCCATTATGCTTGCCACGTCCGGGGAGTCCGACGAGGCAGCGGCCATGGTAGGCAGTATGGCCGGCTTCCTGGTGACGCTATCCTGCCTGAACGAAGAGGAGTGGCAGGCTGCCGGTCCCTCGTTGGGCTTTGGTCCTGACGACCGGGAAGGCCTGGAATGCGTGATGGACGAGTTGGGTGGACCTGAAGGAGTGGCCGCAGCGCTGCAACCCGACGATGCAGGCCCACCGATGGCATTCTTCAGCGCTGCGGCAGCGTGCAACCTACAACTTGTGGAAGAACCGTAGGAGTAAGCCCACCTAAGAGGGTTCGAACCGACCGTTAAGCAAGCTTGTTTTTCCATCCAGCCCAGCTGTTTGGACGATTAGGGGTTATGGAGCCCTTTTCGGAAGTGTTGCCCCTCTCTCAAGGCCAAAAAGAATCGCCGGTGGCCATGATTTGAAACATGATAAGATATCTTGTATCAAAGGCTGCGGGTGAATCAACAATCCGCTTTCCCGACGCGGGATGAGTTATCTCGGTAGGATCAATGTGGAATTAGCTGAGTGCTCCATAACGGTTAACCTTGCCAGGCCTCAGGCTGCATCGCTTTGGCTGGCTGCCATGACCCAACACTTTGATGCCATCAGGGCGTCCTAGCGGAAATCCGGTATTCAGTCCTGGGACAGTGCCTTCAGGGACCTGATTATGGGTTGTGCCCGAGAAGTCCCACAACGTCCAACCGTTTATGTGGGAACACTTGTGGGAAACCCAAGGGTACAGAGCCAGTACTAACGTTATTTAGCTTTAATATACGAGGTCTTATACTCCCCTCACCTCCACCATCCGGTTGAGCCGCAGCGCATGGTCAGGACTCCGGGCAACGTGGGGGCAAGTCTGCTGATGCGCTCCTTCGCGAGCATGAAGAACAGGACTCCAGGCAACTTGGGGGCAAGACATAAAACATGGTGACGACGGCTCTCGATGAACCGGCGCTGCATAGGGTAGGAGAGTTGCGCCGGTGACCAACTTTGAGCCGGGCGCTCCCCGGTTCCAAGAGGCCGATATGCCCGTCGCCGACGAATGGGACGCGGGCCACATGGGTTGCGGCGAGGTCATCATCTTGCTCCGGCTCCGAATGAGAAAGCTCAACCCGGGAGACGTGCTTAAGCTGACCTCCCAGGACCTGGGCGCTCCCGAAGACCTGCCGGCTTGGTGCCGGATGACCGGCCGCCGGCTGCTCCGCGCCGAGCATCCTCACTACTGGATCGAAGCAAAAAGCAACTAGTAACAAATTACGCACCGGAGGGAATACGGACCAAAATGGCGGATAAATTCTGCGTTAGCCTCACCTGCGCTAAGGACGACACCGACAAGGCGACCGTGGCTTTCGTCCTAGCCAACGCGGCCCTCGGCTCGGAAAAGGACACCGTCGTCTTCCTTAGCACCGAAGGCGTCCGGCTGTCCCAAAAGGGATACCCAGACGACGTCCACGAGGAGGGGTACCTGCCCCTCAAGGAACTGATGGACAACTTCGCCACCGCAGAGGGGAGCATCTACGTCTGCGCCCCGTGTTTTAGGAAACGCGGGCTGGATGAAAGTAATCTGGTCGATGGCGCGAGAATCGTCGGCGGGGCCGTACTGGTGGAGTTTCTCAGCAACGGCACACCCTGCATCACCTACTAAGCGGTTGTTCCATACCCACATCCGAGGCCCCCTGATGGAACCGGTCCCACAACACGCCCGCCAACCTGACGTTAGCTTCGACGGCGGAGACCTAGACTGCGGCGGCGGATTGCTGCTGCTTATCCGCCGGCACATCGACCCCTTGAACCCCGGCGGCCTGCTGGAAATCCTGTCCACCGATTCAACGGTTGAGGTCGAACTCCCGGCTTGGTGCCGGTTGACCAAAAACGAACTGGTCTCTTGGACCAAGGAGGGCCGCCGGCGAAGCTTTCTGGTCAGCAAGGGCCCATATATTGACCGTGATGTTGAGCGCGGTATTGAGCGTGACATCGATGACGCCCCGCACGGCACCCAAGCGTCCGCCGCGGGAATAGGCGAGCAGCTACGGGTCCCGGTGGCCATCCCCGGATCGCTGCCGCCGCCGGTCCGGGCCCCAAAGATTGGTCCGTTGTCCGTCATGGGCATCGGGAGTTGGCCCCGGCCCCGATGGATGCTCCAAGCCATACACGACCGCTTGGAGGGCCGGCTGGACGAGGCCGACTACCAGGCCACGGCGGACGACGCGGTGCGTCTCTGCCTTGACGCCCAGCTTAGGGCGGGGGTTGACGTTCTGACCGACGGCGAACAACGGCGGGACAGCTACGCCAGCTTCGTTGGCGGGCTGCTGGACAACTGCCAGCTCATCCCCCTCAGCGACCTCACCGCCATGGTGGACGACCCGGAAGAGTTCGAGTTGGAGCTTCGCGCCCTCGACGTTCCCGCGGCGGAGGTCCGGCACCCGGTGGTCTACGGCAGTCTGGGCCGGAGCAGGCCTCTAGCCGTCCACGAATTCGACTTTGCCAAGACTTGCGCCGACCTGCCGGTGAAAGTGGCGTTGCCCGGCCCCTACTTGCTCACGCGCACCATGTGGCTGGACTGCCTCACTGACCGCCCTTACCGGACCCGGGAGGAACTGGCCCGAGACATCGTCCGGGTAGTCCGTGAGGAACTGCATTTCCTGCTGGCCTCCGGCGCGGCCTTGGTGCAGTTCGACGAGCCGGTGCTGACCGAGGTCGTCTTCGGCGCCGCCAGCCGGACCCGCAGCTTCATGTGCGGCGCCCTGAGCGAAAAGCTGGCCCCGGGCCCAGAGCTGGACTTCGCCGTCGGGCTGCTGAACCAAGTGGTCCTGGGCCTGCCCAAGGAGCGCTTGGGCCTGCACATCTGCCGGGGCAACTGGACCGGCGACGAGTCCGCCGCCTTGGCCGGCGATTACCGGCCGCTCTTGGACCTTCTGAAGCGGGCGGAGGTCGGCGTCTTGTTCCTGGAGCTTTGCACCGAGCGCGCCGGCGAGGCTGAGGTGCTCCGGGGCATCCCTGACGACAAGCGGGTCGGCGTCGGTGTCGTCAACCAAAAGGTGGACGCCGTGGAGCCGAACGAGGACATACGCCGGCGAATAAACCAAGCCGTCCATCTCTTCGGACGGGAGCGCGTCTTGTTCACTCCCGACTGCGGATTCGCCACCTTCGCCGACAACCCAGTAGCTTCCGCCGGCGTTGCGGAGGCCAAGCTCAAGGCAGTGGTCCGGGCGCGGGATTCCTTCGTCGCCGGGCGAGGACCGTTGGGCTAGGCCTGCGCCGGTCTGCCGGTGACGGCCAATGTAACCGGCGATAACCCGCGGCGGCGGCGCTCCCCGGTTGATGCCTTTTGCGCCTCCCATCGTAGGATGATGACTCTTGGCCGGCGATTATTGTCATAGCCGGGTGTAGCGGGACTCAAGGAGGCGCTTCCGTCTTTTGAATGGCGGTTTTGGCCTGGCAAGTCCGGTTTACAATGCAATGGGGGTTTGCTACGATGGAACAGGCGGAGTGCTCATTCCGGGCCTGCCTCGCCCCAGCTGCTAGTGGCGCGTTCGTCTAGAGGCCAAGGACACCGCCCTCTCAAGGCGGAGATCGCGGGTTCGAATCCCGCACGCGCTACCAAACCTCAGAAGCACCTCAATATAAGTCACCCCGAGTATTCGCGTGGGGCGGAGACGCCAGGGAATCGCCTGTCGTTCCGGTCCTACCTCCGGTAGACTCGCCGCGGCGAACCTTTGAGCCGGAATCCGGGGAAACCCAACCGCCGCGCCCCCGATGACATCAGGACTATTGCAACCGTCTCTGGGCCAAGCGGAGACGTTCGCGGGCAAACTCCAGTCGATTCGCCGCCTCTTCCATTTCCGCCTTCGCGGCTTGCGTCACGATTGTCATAGGCTGGCCGGGCCTGGCGGTGTCCGAAGTGTATTTGTCGATGAGGCTAATGTGGTACTCATTAGCAGCCTCGAGCTCATTCCTAGCATTCAAGAACTCCCGCCATTCCCGCGAATCCATCTCTGGCGCCATGACTCCCTCAACCGGTATGGACTGCTTTTCTTCTAACTGCCTCAGCTAACCCCGTGCCCAAGTTTCTTATCGCTTGGCCAAGGGCAACTCGACGGTTCCCCAACCCGTCTCCCTGGTAGAAGCCGGCCCATGTCGGACGATTGCGTTGTCGCGTCGATAATATTATCTCCGGCCTGGATAACTTGCCCATAGGGTTAACCGGCTATCACGTGACGCGGGGCAGTGCGGCAACTCCGCCGGAGGCTAGGTCGCTTCGTTGCGGGTGCGGGGGTGGCTAACAGACGGGAGCGGACGCTAAGCGGTGAGGAGCTTGGTCCTGGGCCAATCGCCGTTCTTTCGGTAGGTCTCAGGGGCCCTTGCCCGCCGATTGGATAAAACGGTGATTGGCGCCTTTGGGGGAGCTAGGTCTTCGTCGCCACTTGAACTATGAAGTCGGGGGCCAAGGCGTCGTAGTCTTCCTCGAAATCCCCGTAGCGGACCACCGAGGCGAAGCCTGTCCGCCGCAATAACCCGGTCAGGTACTCTTGGCGCAGCGGAAATAGGGTAAGGAAGTGAGTTTCCCCGTCTTCGTAGTTGTATTCCAACTCGAGGGTGTTTGGGTGGACGATAGCCGGTCGGACATCTACGGTGTCGCCAAGGTAATAGTACTGGTGCTTGCTGCTGAATCCCTCTTCGAGTATGGAGTCGTAGTTGCGGTGGTCTATGATTGCGATTCCGCCGGGGTTCAAGAGGGAGTAGATTTCCCTGAGGGCTGCGACCCGGTCGTGTTCTTCAAACAAGTGGGTGAAAGCGTTCCCCAAGCAAACTATGGCATCGAACTGATTGCCGCCGGGAAACGATTCGCTCAAAGAGGCCCACTCAGTTTCCACGAAACGGATGTTTCCCAACCCGTACCGGTTGGCGTTTTCTTGGGCTTTGGAGAGCATGTTGGCGGACCCGTCCGCGCCTGTCACTTCGAAGCCCGTCAGCCTGAGGTTTATCGTGTGATAGCCCGTGCCGCAAGCAATATCCAGCACTTTCCGGGCGCCGGTGTTAGACAGGAGCCTCTCGAAGAACCCGTCTTCGGAGCGGCGGCGGCTCTTCCAGTCGATCAATTCATCCCACCGGCTCACAAAGGCAGGGGTATATTGCTCGAGAAATAGTTTGGAACTCGGTTTCTCAGACGTACGCATGGTCGCTCTCCTGAAATCAATAACATTGCCTTGACATGACGTTAACATTCCCCTAACAAAACGTTAACGTAATGCAAAAAAGAAGGGGGTAGACTTACCTATACCCAATTGACTTGGGTATGTCAAATGGCCGTATGCAGGCCCCGCTAGTTGGTATTGTTACGGTCTCCGCGGGCGTATCGCGGAAACAAGAGCGTATTTCGAACAATACCGGCATGATACGGCCCGTTTTGAGTATTGACGCTCCTACCATCATAAATTGTAATAAAGAATATTAGTAATAAGTTGGGTAGGAGCCTAAACGTCTCGCCTAAGAAGGGCTGTAGGACAGGGTTGTTACATTGACGATTCTATCCACGGCCCGGAAAACTTTCGCATCGGGTTGTTAATTCACGGCCCCCTTTGCTGCCGCAAACAACGCCCAACCGATCTTACCGGCGTTGGCCGAATCCACCCAAAACCTTAGTGAATCGATCGTTCGATCGATGGTCTCCGAGTCCGTCCTAGCCAGCAGTTCGCCTCGGTTTTCTATCACCTTATCCCGGACCCAAGAGTATGACCTGGCCACGTGGCCCGACCAGTCTTCCGCTTGAATCACCCGAAATCCTTGCTCAATCAAACAGCGGTGATAGTCGTCGGCGTCCCACATGTCCGGCGATTTTATCCTGTCGTATATCCGCTCCCGGTCGGCCTGGGGGGTGCCGGACCGCACCACGAGGTCCGAAAAGATCAAAGTGCCACCGGGTACCAACACTCGCTTGCACTCCGAAATCACTTGGGACTTGTCCGCGCCGTGGAGGAAGGCTTCCTGGCTCCACACTACGTCGAAGGACTCGCTGTCGAACCTGAGAGAGTGAAAGTCCCCCAGCTCGAAGGAGACCGGCCCCTGTAGCCCGGCATCGCGGGCGCTCCGGTTTGCCGCCGCCAACTCCTTTTCACTCAGGTTGACGCCCACAACCGCGCATCCGTACTTTCGAGCCAGATAACGGGCGGCGGCCCCGTAGCCGCACCCCAAGTCCAGCACCCGCCAGCCCTTTTTCAAGCCGGCGATCCGGGCCATGACCTCATTGGTGTGTTCCATGGCTTTCGGATGCGGGCAATCGGCGTTGCAGGGAATCCCAAGGTGTATGTTTTCACCCCAAACCAGCTTGTATATCTCATCGGCCGGGCCGTCGTAATACTCTTTGGTGACGGCCACGGTTGAAGCAATGTTTCGTGATTCCTGCATTTGCGGCTCCTCAGAACGCATCGGCGCACTGGTGTACTGAAGACTCGGACCGGGGGCCGGTATGGCGTCCCCTATACTCGAGAACGACACTGTAGTCACCGGCCTAACGCCGGCTCTTCTAGCCTGGAACGGGCGCATTACGGGAGAGACTTGATTGGCCGGAGGGAGGCTACGAGCCGCTCAGGAATTTGGTCACGTAGGCCACGTCCACCGTTGGCGGCGTCAGGCCCATAGCTGATATAGCCTCGCTGAACCTGCTGATGTCGTAGACGCTGGTGTCGGTCAAGTACCCTTCAACGGAGTCCAGAGATTGGACCAGCATCTTTAGCTCCAGATCGTTCTCCTTATCTGCCAAAGCTTCCAATCTTGACTTCCACTCCGCCAACGGTACGCGCTCCGTTATGTACCCGTTGCTTTTCATATAGCCGAAGACTTGGTCGGCTGGGACCGGATCGCCCTGAACGACGTTGTAGACCCTGCCCAGATGAACCGGATCGTCGGCTATCCTGGCCACGGCTTCAACCAGGAAGTCCACCGGGGTCATCTCGAACAACCAGTCCGGCGTCCGGGGAGCGCACCCAACCCGCAAACAGGACTTGATTATCAACGTTTGGAAGTCGTTGGGGTTGACCACGCCGGTGACGCTGTGGTGGCCAATGTTCCCAGGTCTAAAGATACAGGCGGGCAGCCCGCGGGATACGGCCGACCACACCAGCATTTCCGCAACCCACTTGGCTTGGTTGTAGCCGCCCTCCATTCGATGGGCCCAACCGGCTATCTCCTTGTTTTCCAGGTAGGGCGTAGCGTCTCCGCCGGGAAAAACTCCATTGGATGAAACGTACTGAAGCGGCTTGGTCTTGGCCCGGCAGGCGAACTTGAGCACCTCTTCGGTGCCGCCGACGGTATGGGGCTTGATCGCCGGATAGGTGTAGACGTAGTTAACGGAAGCCGCGCAGTGAAAGATCAAGTCCATGTCTTTGGCGAGCCTGTTGAAGTCCCCATCGTCCAATCCGAATTGGGGTTGAGTCAAATCGCCGTTCACTAGGACGACGCGGTCACGGAGCGTTTGGCCCGGCAGATCGTAGAACCTCAGAGTGTCTAACACCCGGTTGCTCTCTGGCCCTCCCCGGTCACCCCGGTGCCGGACCAAGCAATAGAACTTGGTGTCCCGGCTCGTCGAGCGTAATAGCTCGTCAAGAAGGAAGGCGCCCAGAAAACCCGTAGCGCCGGTTATGAATACCGAACCCGCTTCACTCAAGCGGGTACAAGCCGCCCCGCCGGCCGGCACGATTTCCGGGTCCAAGCGCGCTTCTTCGGCAAGGGAAATCTTGGAGTCCATATGCGAACCTCTATCTCCCAAATAAGCCGCCAGCTTGTTGATGGTCTGGTAATCGTAGACTTCCGTCCCTTGGAGCTTAATTCCGAACGCCCGCTCCATGCCCAGCGTCAACTCCAGACCGGACAGCGAATGGCCGCCAAGCTCCAAGAAATTCCAATCGTCGTCCAACGAGTCCTTCTCCATGTCCAGAACTTCGCCCCATAGCTCCCGCAACACCGAACGCCGCTCCTCCATAGTCGCTTGTTCGGGATTCACCACCCGGTTCTTGGCGCGGGCCTTGATCTTCTGAAGCTTGGGGAGGGCCTTGCGGTTAAGTTTGCCCGTCTGTTGGTTGATGGGAAGTTCGCCCAGTTCCATGTACCGGCTGGGCACCATGAAATGGGGGAGGTACCGGTCCAATAGGTTCTGCAGCTCCCTGCTAGTCCCGCTCCCGGCATCGATCCGCCAAGCGGCGCCGGGTTTGCGGACAACGTAAGCCATCAGGCGCTTATTGGCCTCGTCTTCCGCTTCCGCCGTAACCACGGCGTCGAGGACATCGCAGTGTTTCCTAAGAGTCTCTTCTATACCGCTGAGGTAGACGCTATACCCTCTAACCTTGACCATCGAATCGTTACGGCCGGTGACGGTTACCATTCCTTGGAAATCAATCTCGGCCAGGTCGCCGGTAGCGTAATACCTATCGCCGCCCACCGGAAGGAACTTCTGCTGGTCCAAGTCCTCCCTCCCCAGATAGCCCCTCGCCAAGCCCAGCCCCCCTATATACATCTCGCCCATCCCCACGGCGGCCAACGAGGACTCTCCCTCGGGCAGCACCCGCACCGTCACCCCTTCCATGGGAAGCCCCACCGGGCAAACGTCCCGCCCGTCCCAATCCCCTTTCTTCAACTCCACGGTGCAAACATCGTGGGTCTCGCAAATGCTGTAAGTATTCAGCACTCGAGCGGCCTTGGAAAATACTTTCAACGCTTGGTCTATGAGGCTGGAAGACACGACCTCGCCGTTCAACCAAACAACCCGCAAGGACTCAAGCCGGGCCCGCAAGTCCTCGACGCTCGCCGAGTTGAAAACCCCTTGCAGCAGAGAGGGGGTAAACAAGACCTCGGATATTCGGTGTTCGGAGATGAACTCCGTCAGGGCCCGGGGCAGGAACATCACCTCGTCAGGAATTACGTAGACCGTCCCTCCCTTGAGCAACGGCCGGAGAAACTCCCATATTAAGAATATGTTGCAAGCGACCCGGTCTCCGGTTCGATAAGAACTAAATTCGTACCGCGCGAAGTAGGACGACGTGACGGCGCCGTGGGTCTGCATTACTCCCTTTGGGTCGCCGGTGGTACCCGAGGTATACGGCACGAAGGCCAGGTTCTCGCCGGTGACGACGGGGCCGTCCGGATCGGCTTCGAGTTCGCTCCAAGACTCAGCGGCGTCCAAGACTAATACGTGGGCGCCGGGATCCAGGTTGGAACGGGAGGCATGCTGCTTCTTGGTTATTATTACCCTCGGTGTTGCTTCCGCTACGATGCCCTTCAGCAAATGATCGGGTGAGTCCAAGTCCAAGGGCATGAAGGCGCCCCCGGCTTTGAGGGCCCCGATGCAAGCGACGACGTACTCCCAGGAGGTCTCCATCAGGACACCTACCCGGTCGTCGGGCGATACCCCGCGGCGGCGAAGATAGGCCCCCAGGGAATCCGTTACCCGGTCAAGCTCCGAGTATGATATTTGTTCGTTGCCGGATACCAAGGCGATGGCGTCCGGGGTCCGGGCGGCTTGAGCTTTGAACAAGTCGTGTATGCTCGTTTGCGTTCTAATCATGGCGCCATGCTCAATTCCAAAACGGCGATGATACGACTATTCAGGTATTCAGGCATGAAGTGTCCGAGTCAAATATACAATTTGTAGCACCACAAGTAAACTCGGCGTGTTGGCCCGCCCAGCGAACCCTCAAGCCGGCGCTTTTGTTGACGGTCTCCCAGGGCATCACTACAATTGCTGCAACACCAAGACCTGAGCGCCGCCGGCCGGCCCCAGGGGCGAATTCGCCGGACTTGAGAATCAAGCCGCTGTCGCCCCGGCATCGTGGCCCGGGGCATCCCCGCCTCAAACAGGGTAACTCGCTCATTCGGAAGGAAATGTAGAGCCACTTAGCTCAACCGGAGGAGGCTAATCATCATGCGCGACGAGCTTATTCGCGAGGTGGAGCAGTTCCTGTACCGCGAAGCCAGAATGCTGGACAACCGGCAATTTCACCGGTGGCTGGACCTGCTTACCGACGATATACACTACTGGATGCCGGTGCGGTCCAACCGCTATCCGGTGTCGAGCAAGGCCATCTCCATCCTAGACGGCGCCCGCTACGAGGAAGAGGAAGTGTCCAAGGAGGGAGAATTGGCCATCATGGACGAGGACAAAGACTCTCTTACCCGGAGAATCGACCGGTTGGATACAGGGATGGCTTGGGCCGAAGACCCCCCTTCCCGCACCCGTCACATGATCTCCAACGTCGAGATTGAGCCAGGCGCCTCGGAGAACGAGCTAACCGTTTACTCCAACTTCTTGATGTACCGGACCAGGGCGGAGACTGAGCAGGACTTCTACGTGGGAAGCCGCCAAGACACCTTGAGGAAGGTGGACGGCCAGTGGAAGATCGCTTACCGCAAAATCGTGCTCGACCAAAACGTGCTCTTGGCCAAGAACGTGAGCAACTTCTTCTGAGCCGCCCGTTCCGGTACCTGCCGCCCCACCGGATACCGGAGGTAAGGGAAGAACCTCTTATGAGTAGCTAACCCGACGTGCAAGTTCTCCAGGCTGGAAATAGGACTGCCCGCGCAACAGCGTCATCGTCTTATACCCCCGGCTTCAACGAGAAAATTGGGACGTGATCGGGCCGCCCAAGGCGGGCCAATCACGTCCCGTCTCATAGGTGGTGGAGCAACCCTCCCGTTGTGCCCGGACAGGCGACAATAAACTTACACAGGGGTGTGACTAGATGCCTGACCATCAGCGGCGCCTTCCTAAAATTGGGTTAGCTATTTGTCCGGTCGAAGGGTGCATGGATGGAGAGACCGCCCGATGGACTGATATCCTGGCAATGGCCCAGATGGCCGAGGACGTCGGCTTCGATTCCATCTGGCTTTCGGACCATCTGATTTTCAGGCTAGAAGAGAGCCCGATAGGGGTCTGGGAGTGCGGATCAATGCTGGCCGCCCTGGCTTCCTCCACCAAGCGGGTCGAGTTGGGCACCGCGGTAATTTGCACCGGCTTTCGCAATCCGGCGTTGCTGGCCAAGATGGCGGATACCATCGACGAAATCAGCGGCGGGCGCCTCGTGCTTGGGATTGGCGCGGGTTGGCATGACCCGGAATACCGAGCCTTCGGCTACCCTACGGATAGGCGCTATAGCAGGTTCGAGGAGGCGGTCCGAATCATTCATGGTCTGCTGCGGAACGGCAGCGTCGATTTTGAGGGGGCCTACTACCGGGCGCGAGAGTGCGAACTGCGCCCCCGGGGGCCTCGACCGGAGGGGCCTCCCATCATGATTGGGACCACCGGCCAAAAGATGCTCCGCCTCACCACCCGTTACGCCGACCTGTGGAATGCGGCGTCGTTCGAGAAACCGCCGGGGCAAAGCCGCCCCGAAGGCCTCGAAGCGGAAATGGCAATCCTAGACGGTGCCTGCAACGATCTCGGCCGCGACCCGTCTACGCTGCTGCGCACCGCTTTGGTGACTTGGCAGCCCCAGAACCAGGCACCGGCGCCTTGGGCCGGGTCCAAGCTATTCGGCCAGCCCCTCAACGGCAGCCCGGAGGAAGTGGCCGAGGTATTCCGCGACTTTGCCCGGGCCGGCTTCTCCCATCTGCAGGTCTGTATCTTGCCAAACTCCCCGGCTGCGGTTGAAGCCTTCGCTCCGGTCCTAGCCGCCCTGGACCGCGCCGAATGAACCGGACGCCGCGTCCGATACAGCTACAGCCACCCAAGCATGCCCCGCGGCGGCAATCCGCGGGGCGTGATGTATAATATGGACGGCCTCGACCCCGGGGACCGGGACTGAAAGGGCGTAAGGCCGGAGCAAAAGCGATCATAGCGTCAGGAAGGTAGAAATGGTCGATCAGGAAAGGTTGGTCAACTCGTTTTGCGATTTGGTCCGCATCGACAGCCCCTCTAACGAAGAGGAAGACGTTTCCAAGCACCTGGAAACCTGGCTTGGCCGCCTCGGATTCCAGGTAGAACGCGATTCTTACGGCAACGTCATCGCCTCCGAGGCGGGTGAAGACCCCCTCCTCTTGTCGGCCCACATGGACACGGTGGAGCCGGGGCGGGGTATCAAACCCCAGGTGGTCGGAGACCGGATCGAGTCCGACGGGACCACGATTCTTGGCGGCGATTGCAAAGCGGGGGTCGTGTCCATCATGGAGGCCTTGGAGTCGATAGACCGAGAAAGCCGCTCCAGACGCCCGGTGCAGGTGGTATTCACTCGAGGTGAAGAGATCGGGCTGGTGGGCGCCACCAACTTGGACTACTCGATGATACGCGCCAGGGAGTCGGTGGTTTTCGACGGCAACGGCCCGGTAAACCGGATTACAGGCTCCAGCCCCACCTACGTCGCTTTCGACGTGACCGTCACGGGACGGGCCGCCCACGCCGGTGTGGAACCGGAGAAAGGGCTCTCCGCCATCCGCATCGCGTCGGATATCATTGCCGATCTGCCCCAAGGCCGGTTGGACGAAGAGAGCACTTTCAACGTGGGGTTGATTTCCGGCGGCTCGGTGAGAAACGCGGTCCCGGCGGAAGTTACGTTCAGCGGCGAGTTCCGCAGCCACAACATCGAGATGGTGGACAGCCTTCGAATGCAAGTCCAAGCTACCATGGAGCAGGCCCGGAAGCGCTACTCAGACGCGATAATCAAAGATGACCTAGAAGTCCTGTTTCACATGTACGAACTCGACCCCAGCGACCCGGTGGTCCGCATGGTGTCCAGGATCATGGGGGAGATGGACCTCAAGCCGGACATTCAGCCCTCAGGCGGCGGTACCGACGCCAACGCCATGCGCCTAAACGGCATCGATTGCGTGGTCGTGGGAATGTCCACCTACGGTATGCACACAGTAAAAGAGCACGTACTCATACCCGACCTAATGAACACGGCCCGTTTTTGTGAAAGAGTCCTGGAAGCCCGCTAGAGGGGGTCCGCTTGATGGCAAAGCATCTAAAAAAGAAAGCGTCTGAAGAAACATGAACGGCGCGGAACTTAAAGCTACTTTACAGTCGGGCGGCTTGGTCTTCGGCACCATGATAACGATCGGCCGCAGCCCCCGGTGGATACCCTCCTTTGCCGGGGTGGGCTTGGATTACGTCATCATCGACACCGAGCACAATCCCCGCAGCAGGGCGGAACTGGGCGACTACCTGGCCATGCTGAACACTACCGGCGTGGTACCCATCGTCCGCGTTCCCGTTCCGGACTCCCACTACGTGACCATGGCCATGGACGCCGGCGCCCAGGGAGTGCTGGCCCCGTACTGTGAGACCCCGGAGGAAGTCAAGGAGGTGGTGGCCGCCGCCAAGTGGCGGCCCCTCAAAGGAGAAGCGGTGCGGCGCGTGGTGGATACTGGGGAGCACGCCAGTGAAGCCACGCGGGCCTACCTGGAAGACCGGAACCGCAACAGCATAGCCATAATCGGCATCGAAAGCGAGGCCGGCGTCAGCGCCTTGGGAAACATCCTTCAGGTGCCGGGAATCGACGGCATATTCGTCGGCCCCAACGACTTGAGCATATCGCTAGGGGTCCCCGATGAGTACGATCGGCAGGAGTACCAGAACGCGGTCAAGCACATCATTGAAACCTCCGAGAGACGCGGAATTCCGGTATTGGTCCACCACCAGACCCCAGAGCTGTCCACCTTCTGGATCTCTCAAGGGGCCCGGTTCGTCCTCCACGGCACCGACCGGCGGGCGCTGATCGAGGGATTCCGGGCCGACTTCAGCCGCCTACGGGAATTCGCCAAGGACCTCTAGCCCGCCTCGCTTTTGCTTGCTTTATCGGTGTGGCGCCGTGGACGGGGAGGGCCCGTCGGGGGCCGGGAACGGCGCCTACCGGGTCAGGATATGCACCGTCGTAACGTCACCGGCCCCGGAGCATTGAGCCAGCCCCACCTTGGGATTGGCCACCTGACGAGGCCCGGCTTCCTTCCGCAACTGGGTAACGGTTTCGTGAATCATGCGTATTCCGGTGGCGCCGAAGGGGTGGCCCATGGCCAGCAGCCCGCCGTCGGTATTGGTAGGGATGCTGCCATTCAAGGCGGTCCGGCCATCCAGGGTTGCTTGCCACGCCTCCCCCCACGGGACCAAGCGCAGGGACTCCAGTTGCTGCAGCTCCCCGATGGTTGCGGCATCGTGGACTTGGGCCAAGTCCACGTCCTCCGGCCCAATCCCGCTCATCTCGTAGGCCGCCAGGGCGGCCGGCTCAGTCCGGTAGGGACTGAACGCCGAGTGGTCGCTGCCCCGTCCATTGTAGCTGCCGGAACTCAATACCGCCCCGGCCACTCGCACCGACCGGCTCTTGTCGATGCCGTAATGGTCCAGGGCGTCGTCGGCGCAGAGGACGGCGGCAGCCGCGCCTTCGCTGGTGGGACAGCATTGGTACAGGGTCAAGGGGTCCGCGATTAGCCTGGACTCCAATACCTCGTCCAAGTTATAGGTATCCTTCCGGTGGGCGTAGGGATTCAGCGCGGCGTTCCGGCGGGCTTTTACCGACACTTGGGCAAAGGCGGCGGCCGGGGCCCCCGTCTCCTCCATGTAGCGGCGCATCCGCAGGGCATACCCCGCCATCATGTGGTCGCCGCCGATGTAGCGGTCGGGACTCTCCTCGGCGGTCACGGTCACCGGCCCCCTGGGCACTTTCTCCGCGCCGAAGGCCAGCGCAAGATCGTAGAGTCCGGTGGTCACGCCCCAGTAGGCTTGCCAAAAGGCCGTGGACCCGCTGGAGCAAGCGTTTTCCACGTTGATTATTGGTATTCCGGTCAACCCCAGCTTGGCCATCGCCGTCTCCCCCACGGACATGCCGTGATAGTAGACGTGGCCGAAGTAGGCTACCGAAATATCCTTCCAACCGACGCCGGCGTCTTGCAGGGCAGGCACTACGGACTCCAAGGCCAGGGTGGACAGGTCCTTGTCGGGGAACCTGCCGAATGGGTGCAACCCTACCCCCGCAACCACCACCTTCCTGCCGGGTTTCGACTGGGTCACCGCCCTTCCTCCTCTCCGGACGAAGCCGGTTTCCATTTGTAGACCACTACTTCCGGACCGCCCTCCGACTCTTTCACCGGCAGAAGCGCCAAATCCAATGGCATGCCGATTTTCAAGTCGCTGTGCTGGCATTCGATGATCTCGGCCAAGACTTGGGGGCCTTCTCGAAGCTCAACCTGCCCCAAGACGTAGGGGGCCGGGCCGGGCCAACCCGCCGGCGGGACCCGGACCACAGTGTAGCTGTACAAGACGCCCTGCCGGCTAAGCTCCACCGGCCCAAGATTGCTGGAGGTGCACGCCTGGCAGAAGACAGCCGGCCCGAAGGCGTGAACTCCACAGTCCCGGCACCGGGCGCCGAGAAGGACCCCTTCTGTACCCTCGTCGTTGGATAACTTCAAGCGCCGCGAATCAACCGAGACGGCCATTAGCAACTCACGCTCCTACCCACAAGCAAAAATCAGCTTAAACCTGCCATCTTGGGGTGTCAACGGTATCAACCTCGTGGTTGACCCGGCATCCGGTAAATGATAGGTTTGGGAATAGCCCAAGCACGGCAGGCCGCCGAAACCTAGAGGCGCCTCATCTCCAAGCCGCGCCGCCGCCCTTGCGGGCGATTCTGACCGGCCGGGACCAGCATTGAACAACGCCCCTGATAAGAGCGCTTCACAAGACCGGCTTCCTTGGGATATGTCCCTCGCGGACTTCCTGGAAGAGGCCGCCGCTCGCAGTCCGGACAAAGTCTTCGTGGAAATATCCGGCCGGAAACTGACTTACCGGCAGTTTCAAGCATCGGTGCTGCAAACGGCGGGGCTGTTTCAGGCCTTGGGCGTGGCCAAAGGGGACCGGGTGGGCTTGTTCATGCCCAACTGCGCCGAGTACCTTTTTTGTTGGTTCGGCTTGTCGGCCCTAGGATCCATCGGCGTTCCCATCAACACCGCCTACAAACGGGACGAGACCGCCTTCATCCTGAACGACGCCGGCGCCAAGGCCTTGGTGGCCCACGAGTCGTTGCTGGAGGTAGCCGAGGAAGCGGCGGCCCTAGCCCCAACGGTCAGCCACAAACTCTTGGTGGAACAGCGTCCCGGCGGTCCAGAGGTACCGGAAGGGCCGTCACCCCGTCCCTCTTCACCCGGGGAGGATAATGATAAGCGGCCTGCTTGGACGAGCTTCACCGGCGCCCTTGCCGCGTCCGTGGAGCTGGAAGCGCTTCCATCAGTGGCGCCCGATGACGTTTCCCTGCTGGTCTACACGTCGGGGACTACCGGCAATCCCAAGGGAGTGATGGTAACCCACCGGATGTACGTGGCGGCCGGGCAGGGGTTTGCTCACTGGACTCAAGCCTCGGACCAAGACCGCTTCTTTACCTGTCTTCCCTTCTACCACGCCAACATTCAATACTACTCGACCATGGGCGCTCTAGCCGCCGGGGCCGCTCTCGTGGTGGTTGACCGGTTCAGCGCCTCCCGGTTTTGGGGCCAAGTCCGCGAGGCCGGGGCGACGGTTGTCAACTTCATCGGCATGATGATGCCCGTATTGGCCAAACAACCGCAGGCGGCAACGGATAGTCAAAACACTGTCCGTCTTTTCTACGGCTCTCCGGCCTTCCCGCCCGAGTTCCTCCGGTCCTTCCAAGATAGGTTCGGCACGAATATCATCGTCGGCTTCGGAATGACCGAGACTTGCTATGGGACCATCGAAAGAATCAGCCAGCCCAGACGCGCCGGTTCTTCCGGCCAAGCCCGGCAACACCCGGACCCGCGCTTCGTGAACCAAGTCCGCATCTCGGACCCGGAGTCGGGCCTACCCGCCGGCCCTGAACAGGTGGGCGAAATCACCGTCAAGAACCCGGCGGTCATGCCCGGCTACTGGCGTAACGAGGAGCAGACCGCCCAGTCCCTGCGGGACGGTTGGCTCTACACCGGAGACCTGGGTTGGTTGGACCAAGACGGTTACCTTTACTTCGTGGACCGCAAGAAGGACATCATCCGGCGCAGGGGCGAGAACATCTCCTCCCAAGAAGTGGAGAACGTCATCAAGCGTCACCCTCAACTGCTGGACTGCGCTGTGATGGCCGTCCCCTCTGAATTGGGTGAAGACGAAATAAAAGCATACGTGGTGCCCCGGCCCGGGGTCGCGGTTGAGCCGGCGGAGGTAGTGTATTGGTGCGCCGAGCGCTTGGCTTACTTCAAGGTCCCTCGCTATATCGAAATGCGGGAGGATTTGCCCCGAACGCCCAGCCTTCGAGTGCGCAAAGACCTGCTTCGCCAAGAGCGGGAGGACCCAATCCACGGCTGCTTCGACCGTGAAGCCGCCGGGATCAGCTTGCGCTAAGACAGGCCCAGTTCAAGGGTCTACTCTTCGCCCCAAGATACCACCGGAAGACGCCAAGGGTTGCCCGGGATGAGGGCCGGGTCATGCGTTGGGAGTTGGAGATGGCAGAGCGAAAATATTGGCTCTTCAAATCGGAGCCAACCACCTATTCCTATTCCGACCTGCAAGGGGAGGAGGACCGGACCGCCGAATGGGACGGCGTCCGCAACTACCAGGTCCGCAACTTGATGCGGGACGAGATGAAGGTGGGCGACGGCGTGCTCTTCTACCACAGCTCTACGACGCCTATGGCCGTGGTGGGGACCGCCCGGATCGTGGGAGAGGCCTACCCTGACCATACCGCCTGGGACCCCGGCGACAAGCACTTCGACCCCAAGAGCACCCCGGAGAACCCTGTCTGGTTGATGGTGGACATACAGGCTGAACGGGAGTTTGCCCGGCCCGTTACGCTGGCGGAAATAAAGTCCCACCCGACCTTGCAGCACATGATGGTGGCGCGGCGGGGCATGCGCTTGTCCATTACTCCCGTCGCCAAAGAAGAGTGGGACGAAATCCTGAGCCTGGGAGGCCGGGCCTAGCGAGTGCCGCTGTCTTGAGGGGAGGCCCTGAGGCGCCGCCCTTGAAAACCCTCTTCTGAGTCGAGTATCGGAGGAACCGGGAAATGGCTGTTTACAAGTACGATACGCTGCTGGTCGATAAGAAAGACAACATTCTAACCATCACCTTGAACCGTCCGGAGCGTCTGAACGCGGTGGATGAAGTGATGCACAAGGAAATCGGCGACGTGTTCGAAGAGGCCGGGATGGACGCGGATGTGAGCGCCGTGGTGCTTACCGGCGCCGGACGGGCTTTCTGCTCCGGCGGCGATCTCAGGGCGATGTCCGAAAGGGGCGGCGCCATTGCCCTCCAGAGTCGGCCGTTAGGCGCCGTTACCCAGGACGGGCGGCGCATTTTACATAACATCCTGTGGTTGGAGCAGCCGTTGCTCTGCGCGCTCAACGGCGTGGCGGCCGGGCTTGGGGCCACGTTAGCCCTGTTTTGCGACATCATCTACGCGTCGAACCAAGCTCGCATAGGCGATACCCATGTTCGCGCCGGACTTGTCGCCGGGGACGGCGGAAGCGTCATTTGGCCCCTGCTGGTCGGCGTGGCCAAGGCCAAAGAGTTGTTGATGACCGGGGACATCATCGACGCCCGGGAAGCGGAACGCATCGGCTTGGTCAACAAAGTGGTACCCCACGACGAACTCATGGAGACAGTAATGGAACTGGCCCGGCGCTTGGCCGACGGCCCCGCGTTGGCTATACGCGGCACCAAGCATACCCTGAACAAGAAGGTCTGGAACGATCTCAACCAAGCCTTGGACTTGGGTCTCGCGATCGAGGAGAGGAGCGCCAGGCATCCGGACCACCAAGAGGCGGCCCGGGCCTTCGTAGAAAAGCGGCCCCCAAAATTCAAAGGAACCATCTAGTCAAAGGGACAATCTAGCTGTCAGCCGGAGCGCCGCCGTCGTTACGACGCAGGGACCTCAACCGGCTGAGCGCGGGTGAGGGGGAAAGTGGACAATCGGAACGTCGAGGCTTCCCGAAGCTACCACGAGGCCACCAAGCTAACCTACATCAACCTGGCCAATAAACCGCCCCTGTACAAGTCCTACCGGGGCGGCAAGGTCATCACTTTGCCCGTCAATTTTTCCCAGCCGGCGGCGTCGACCTTGGGAGCGGTCTCCGGGGCCGCCGCGCCAGAGCGGCCCGGGTCCGGGCCGTTGGATCTCACCGAGTTGGCCCGGTTGCTGTTCTACTCGGCCGGGTTGATCAACAAACGAGTCCTCCCGGTGGCGGGCGAGGTGCATTACCGGGCCGCGGCCTCCGCCGGGGCCTTGTACCCCGTCGAGGTGTACCTTGTCACCGGGGACATTCCCGGCTTGGCGGCCGGCGTCTATCACTTCTCTCCGCTGGACTTTACCGTCAGGCTGCTTCGAGAGGGTGACCACCGGGGCGAATTGGTACGGGCCGCCGCGGGCGATGAGGCCGTCGCCGACGCTCCCGTGACCATGATATTCTCGGCGCTGTTTTGGCGCAGCGCCTGGAAGTACCGCGAACGGGGGTACCGCTACTGCTTCTGGGACGCCGGCGCCATGCTGGCCAACTTGCTGGCCGCCAGTGGCGAGGCGGCTCTTCCGGCGAGGTTGGTAACCGGCTTCGTCGACCAAAGAGTGGACCGGCTTCTGGGGATACAAGGGGAGCGCGAGGCCAGCCTGTGCCTGGTTGCTCTAGGGGCCGGCGCCGGTGTTCCGGAAGGGCCGGTCCTGCCCCGCTTGGCCCCGGTAACGGCCCGGTCGGACGACCGTTTCCCCGGAGAGACCGCTTACCCGGTAATTGCCGCTACCCATGCCGCCTCCTGTTTGAAAGACGAAGATGAAGTCTTGGTGTGGCGAAAGGCGGCCCCAGGCCGGCTTCCCGTGGCGAACGAAGGCCATGTTCAATCGCCCGCCCCTGGCCGCGGGCGCGGCGTTGGAGACCGCCAAGGCAGGCCCCTGGGAGAGACCATCTTGCGCCGGGGCTCCACCCGCCGCTTTTCCCGGGTACCAATTCCCTTGGCCAAGTTACGGGACATCCTGGATACCTCAATCCGGGGAGTCTCCGCCGATTTTTCCGCCGATTTTTCCAGGGAAGGGGCCGGCGGCCTGTTGGTCGACGCTTACGTTATTGCCAACGCCGTGGAAGGCGCGAGGGCGGGAGCGTACTACTACTCTTCCGTCCAGCGGAGACTGGAATTGTTGAAGCCGGGGGATTTTCGAGAAGAGGCCGGCCACCTGTGTTTCGAGCAAGCCTTAGGGGCCGACGCGGCAGCGGTGGTGTTCTTCACGGCGGCGTTGGACGGAGTTTTTGCCAGATACGGAGGCCGGGGTTACCGGGCGGCCCAACTACAAGCGGGCATCCTGGTTGGAAACGTGTACCTCTGCGCCCACTCCTTGGACTTGGGGGCTACCGGCATGACTTTCTACGACGACGAGGCCATTGAGTTCTTTTCGCCCCACGCGAAAGGCAAGAGTCTCATGTTCCTGGTCGCTGTCGGCGCGCCCGACGCAAAGAACCGGGTCAGGCCCTTCCGGTCTAGGGTAGGAGTGGTCTTGGACTCCCTGGCCCGGGGCGCAAGCGGTCCTTCCGAACCCCAACGCTGGTAATCGCCGCGACCGCAGTCGTTGTTACGGCCCCGGAAAGGTCAGTCCTTGGTCAGGTCCTCCGGTTCCAAAACGCGAAAGCCGATAGCTAGTTTGACCTGGTACCAGGCTGCTTTTCCCTCTTGGATGTTGCCGCGGATTTCCTTTACCTCGAACCAGTCCAGATGCTGCAGCGTTTGCGAGGCCCTAGCGATGGCCCCGTCGATGGCTTGTTGCACTCCTTCATTGGACGATCCGACCAGTTCAACAACTTTGTATGTGTGGTCCGTCATTCTTGGCTCCTCTCAAATCTATCTTCGATTTGTTGGTAATCCTGGGCGCCTGGCTACGCGGGCGGGCCGGTCCCGTCGCCGGGATACTCGCCGCTAGGCGCCTACCGGACTGGTCTTGAAGGCCGGCATCACCTCTTTGGCAAAGCGGGTCAACTGTTCCATGAACTGGGCTTTGGCCACTCCCATCGGGAACCCAATCAACACTTGCTCCAGTCCCGGGTACTTCTGTTCGATGTCCTTCAGGTAAGCGATAGTGTCCTCGGGCGTGCCGGCGAACCAAGCCCCCTTCTCCAAGACTTCCCGGTAGTTGGTGCCGGCCGCAATGTGGCGGGCCACCCCGCCGGGTCCGATCTCTTTCATCTGTTCCTCGGTGTACCTCAGCATGCCCAGCGGCGCAGCGAACTTGACGTGCTCCTCGAAGATTGGCTGCAAAGCTTGCTCGGCTTTCTCACGGCTGTCATCCATGAAGCTCCAAAATCCCATAGCCAAGTTGCCGCCGAGCGGGAGCTCTCGACCGTGTTGGGCGTTGGTCTCTCGGAACCGGTGTATCCATTCGTCGGCGTACTCCATAGCCGTTCCCAGGATCATGCCCTTTATTCCATGCTTGGCCATGAATTCCATGCCCTTGGCGTTGCCGCTTACTATGGGCTGCCAAGTCTCCACCGGCAGGTTTATCGGGCGCGGCACCAGGGTAATCTCCTTGAGTTGGTATCCGCGGTAGGGGACTTCCGGCGGCACCGTATAGTGCTTACCCCGGTAAGAAAAAGACTCTTCGTTGAAGGCTTTCATGACGATTTCGAACTGCTCTTCGAACAGGTCCCGGTTGGCGTCGGCGTCAAGCATCGGCGCGCCAAAGGTCTCAACTTCTCGGGTGTGATAGCCTCGACCGATGCCAAAAATCACTCGGCCTCCGGTAAGAATGTCCACCATTGCGAAATCTTCGGCCAAGCGCAGCGGGTGCCACATGGGTAGAATGTTGAACCCGCAACCGAATTTGATCCTCTTGGTATGCTGGCTCAACCACTGGCTAAGAATGAGCAAGTTGGGTATACATTCATAGCCTTCCCGCTGGAAATGGTGCTCCGCCATCCACAGCACGTCATAACCCAACTCCTCCAACTTTTGCGCTGTATCTTTGGCGATGTCAAAAGCGGTGATCAAACGCTCGTTGGAGAACCAACGGTCGTCGTGAGGCGTACCTCCGAAACCTATTCCCTCGCCTTCGAGCACGTGCCCGGTGTAAAGCGTAGCAAAAGACTTGATCATAGCTTTCTCCTCAAGAAATCAAGGGCGGAACCCAGAACCTTTTCATCCTCCCTCTCAATTGAGGAAGAGGGCGGGGTGAGGGGAGTGTAACCACGGAACTTGGCGTCGTCAACCGGGACTTCCGCCCACAGTGGAGATGGGTCACCCGACCGGCTATAATCCCTTGCGCCGGACTTGCGGAAAGGCCCCGGCGCCTCCCTAGCTCTCTCACCTCAACCGGGGGAGGCGGCCCGGCCCCTGAAGCGGCCCTCCAATTCGGTCTTCTAAATGAGGAACGCCGCTGTTAGGGTAGTCCGGTCCAACGCCGCAAGCGACACGGTCGCCACAGAACAGAAAAAGCGGAGAAAAGAAAAAACGGCCAAGATAGGAGAGTGGACGCAATGGAGACGGCAGGATTTATCGGCCTTGGGAACATGGGCGCCGGGATGGCCGGCAACATTCAAAAAGCCGGGTACCCGATGGTGGTGTTCGACATACGCGAGGCTGCCGTCAGGCCCTTTCTGGAGGAGGGCGCCCGCTTGGCCAACTCCCCAGCCGACGTGGCTAGGCAAGCCGACGTTGTCCTAACGTCGTTGCCCGGGCCGGCGGAGGTGGAGGAGGTCTCCCTGGGCGCCGAAGGAGTGCTCGAGGGCATCAGGCCCGGAGGCGTACTTGTGGAATTGTCCACCAGCCGTCCCACGCTGATCCGTGAAATCGAACCCCGGTTCCGGCAGAAGGGCGCCCACGTGTTGGATGCTCCGGTCAGCGGCGGCAAGAGCGGCGCCGCAAGCGGTAACCTGGCGGTGATGGTGGGTGGAGAGCGGGAGATTTATGACCGCGTCAAGCCCTTGCTCGACGCTTTTGGTGACAAGGTGTTCTATGCCGGGAGCATTGGCGCCGGCAGCGTGGCCAAGCTGGTCCACAACATGATAGGCCACGGAGTCCGCCAAGCCATCGCCGAAGGCCTGACCCTGGGAGTCAAGGCCGGAGTCGATCCCGAGGCCCTATGGGAGTGCGTGCGCCGCGGCGCGGTAGGGCGGATGAGCGGGCTCCACGAGGCCATCCCAAGAACCGTGTTTCGCGGGGAGTTCGACCCGCCCAGCTTTGCTTTGTCCCTGGCCAGGAAGGACGTCGGGCTGGCCACCGAGTTGGGCAAAGAGTTCAACGTTCCCATGCCGGTGGCCAACCTTGTGGAGCAGATCGCCATCCAGGGAATCAACCGGGGTTGGGGTGATCTAGACAACAACGTGACCTTCTTGCTACAAGAGGAGCAGGCGGGTGTGGAGGTCCGCTCCCCCCACGTGGACCCGGACAAAGCGGCCCGGTTCATTACAACCCACCCGGACGGCTGACGGCCAACCCCGAAGGCAAGTTTCTCGCCGCAGGTCCAAGCAAACGCGAGGGCCGCCCGGAAAGAAACAGAATGATCGGGGCGGTCCGCCGCGGCGGACCATAGCGATTCCTTTGGTATTTCTTGTATTTCAGGTCCGGCCGGAGGCGGGCTTGGGCGCCGGGTGAACTACCTGAGATGCTCCAACATTGACATGGGCGTTGCGGCCAGTAACCCGGCGTCCACGGGCAGCACCACGCCGGATATCCACCTCGCCTCGTCGCTGGCCAGAAACACTGCCGCCCAAGCGATGTCCCAAGCCGTGCCTTCCGTCCCCAGTGGCCCGGCCCGCCGCCGCAGGTCCCGGGACTCTTCGCTCATGGCCGACACCATCGGCGTGTATATGTGGCCGGGAGCGATGCAATTCACTCGGACGTTGTCCCTGCCGTGATGCACCGCCATGGAGGCCGTCAAAGCTATGACGCCGCCCTTGGAGGCCGAATACGACATGCTGGGGCCTCCGCTGCCGGCCCTCAGCCCAGCAATAGACGACACATTGATGATCGAGCCGCCCCCGCCTTGGGCCATAATCGGCACGACGAACTTGCTGGTCAACATCATGCTCTTCAAGTTGACCGCCATCACTTGGTCCCATGCTTCTTCCGTCACTTCCACGACGCTGCCCCTGCCCAGAATGCCGACGTTGTTGAAGAGGATGCTTATGGGGCCGTAGCGTTCAACCGCCGCATCCGCCAAGGCTTTGCAGTCCCGCTCTCGAGTAACGTCCCCATCGAATACCGCCGCCTCTCCGCCTTCCTCCCGGATAGCCGCTTGGGTCTCTTCGGCGCGCCGTCCGTCCCGGTCCACCAGCAGCACCTTGGCACCCTCCCGGGCGAACAATATAGCGGCGGCTTTCCCGGTCCCCATCCCGGGCCCGCTTGACCCGGCCCCCGTAACGATGGCGACTTTATTTTCCAGCCGGTACCTCTTTTGCTCCACGTTATTCCTCCGCCGTGAAAGTCCCCTTTGCCGCGCCTGGAAGACTGGTGGTTGGGGCAGTTGCAGTTGACATAAGGCGCTAGTCACTGCGGGTTTCGCCGAAATTCACTGTGGCGGTTTTGGCGGTCGGCGTTAGCGGCGAAGACCGGCGGGGCGGAAATTATCGCCGGGCCGGTGGACGAAACCCTTGAGGGGTGACTACAACGAGCCGTCGATGCTAACGTCTATGACGGCGGGCTTGCCGCTGTCGAAGGCCCGGCGCAGAGCCGGTCCCAGCGCCTCCGGGTCCTCCACTTTCTCACCGGAGACCCCCATTCCCGGAGCGATGGCCGCCAAGTCCAACGGATTGGCGAACTCCATCCCCACGTACTCGCTTTGCCGCTGCTTGTCGTTCAACATGCTCCGGAGGTAGATTTCCATGTTGACTTTGAGAATGCGGTACGACCTGTTGTTGCATATGGCGTAGACCACCGGAATGTCATAGCGGGACGCCGTCCATAACGCCTGGATTGTATACAGGGAAGAGCCGTCCCCGACCACCGCCAGCACCGGACGGTCCGGATTAGCCAGCTTGATCCCCAAGGCACCCGGCATCGCCCAACCCAGGGCGCCGCCCCGGATGCCATAGAAACTGCCCGGCTCGTCGAAATCGAAGGCTTGCATCAGGGCGGACTTGGAGGTTATGGCTTCATCGGCCACGATAGTGTCGGGGGGTGAGGCTTGGGCCAACTCGTGCATCATTCGCTCCGCCGGCATCGGCCGCCGGTTCCAAATGCTGCTGAGGCGCTGCCGGTCTTGCACCGCGGCTTGGCGCTTTCTCTCGGCCCACGTGGCGCTCCTGGTTGCGGCCGCTTCCCGAGCGGCGGCGTTCATGTCCTGCTCCAGCGCGTCGGACAGTTCCTCTAATCCGGCCGCCGGATCGGCCAACATGCCGATTTCGGTGGGGTATATTCTTTCCAGTTCCGTAGCGTCGTTGTCCAAGTGGACCAATTTGGTGGTTGGTTCCAGGAACGGGTCCGGTACGTACAAGAAGGAATTGAAGACGTTGGACCCGACGGCCAGCACCACGTCGGCGCCGGTGAAATACTCGCTAGTGGCCGGGTTGTTCAGGTTCAGCATCCCGCCGTACAGGCCGTGGCTGGTAGGGAAGTTGACCTCCGAATAGGAAGAGGCGTACACCTTGGCGCCCAACTGCTCGGCAACGCGTACCACCTGACTGACGGCGCCCGATTGGGCCACCCGGTCCCCCACCACGATCAGCGGATTCTCCGCCTGGGACAGCAGGCGGGAAGCCTTGGCCACGGCGCCGCTGTCCGGCCTCGTCCGAAAGAAGCCCGGTGAAGACGGGTTGACCGCCAAGTCGGCCAAGTCATCCATGGTGTCCCAAGGAAAGGAAAGGAATACCGGACCGGTGGGCGGCGTTTTTGCTTCCTTGAAGGCCCGGCGCACCGCTACGGGTATGTCCGAGGCGTGAAGGACCTCGGCGCTCCACTTGGTGTACTGCTTGGTCATCTCCACTAGGTCGCCGGACAGGACCGGGTCGTGCATGAACATCCGGGTGTCCGAATTGCCCGCCGTCAGCACCATTGGGGTCCCGCCTCTGTAGGCGTTGTACAGGGCGCTTATACCGTTGGCTAACCCCCCGGCAATGTGGATGTTAGCGAAGGCTGGCTGGCCGGTTGCCCGGGCGTAGCCGTCGGCCATGCCCACGGCGGTCCCTTCTTGAAGTGATTGCACGTACTTCAGCCTGGGGTAGTCCTGAAGGGCGTCCAACAGGGGGGTCTCGCTGGTGCCAGGGTTGCCGAAGATGTACTCCAACCCTTCAGCAATCAGCATCTGAGCCAAGACTTGTTTACCTGTCATCGTTGGCATGCGTTACTCTTCCTCAGCTCAAGATTTCCAGCGTTTAGATATAGACCATCCATTCCAGCAAGTTCTCGTCCGGGTCCCTAGCGTATAAGCTGACTGCCGGCAGGCCGCCGCCGGACCGGGCGCCCTTGCGGGGTCCCGGCCCCCGGATTACCGCCACCCCGGCGTCTTCGAGCCACTGCTTGCACTCCTCCGCCGTTCCCTCCCACACGAAGCAGATGTCGGCGCAGCCGGGTACCGCAGTCGGCCCTCTCAGATCGGCGGTGAAACCCTCGGGGTGAACATTGATTTTGGAGTCGCCGACTTGGATGGAAAAGATTTTTGCTTTACCGGCGCGCCAATCGTCTTCATCGTTAATGTGGAATCCCAGCCGCTTGTAGAACTCGATGGTACGCTCCGCGTTGGCGGTGGGCATCGCTATGTGATCGATGCTTACCGTCCCCATCCCAGCCCTCCTTCTCGTTGAAGTGGGGTAATTAACCCCGTCTGCAAGCTTCTTATCGGCCGTCCAGGCATAAGGCAAGGGTTGCCACACCCCCGGAAGAAGTGTCATATCCAACGAAGACGCTGTGGCGCCGGCAATCCAATCGGGAGCCTGAAGAACTTGCACATCGAGTTAGCTAGCAAGCTTTCGGAGAAAGCGTAAATGCGTCGCCACCGGCCGGCGCTGCTTCAGGCGTCTAACGGCTGCGACAATATTAGTCGCCGCGGCAGCCGCTGGCAAGGGAGCGGCCGGCTCGGTTCGTGGCCCTGTCTACAAGCAAAATGTTGTAACATAATACTTCGATTCTATATTCTGCGGTCCCATTTACGCCATTCCGTTCCTGATACTAACGGCGAATAGGCCGCCGGGGGAAGACATAATGTTCGACCTGCTGATTAAGGACGGCCGGGTTATCGACGGTACTGGAGGGCCCTGGTTCCGGGCTGGCGTGGGCATAACCGGAGATGAGGTTACGATCTTGCGGGGCGACGTTTCCTCGTTGCAAGCCGGAAGAGTGATCGATGCCTCCAACTACGTGGTATGCCCGGGTTTCATCGACATGCACTCCCATTCGGACCTGCTAATGCTGGCGGAGCCGAGGCATGAAGCCAAAGTACGGCAGGGCGTCACCACCGAAGCCCTGGGCATGGACGGCCTTTCCTACGCCCCGATTTCTCCGGGCAATCTGGACCACCTCCTGACCCACTTGGCCGCCGTCAACGGCAGACCCCCGGCCGGTGTGGGATGGAGTAGCGTTAAAGAGTTCCTGGACTTGTTCGATGGCCGGGCCGCTTGTAACGCGGTCTACATGGTCCCTCACGCCGCCCTCCGGGTAGAAGCCATGGGATGGGATGACCGTTTGCCCACCGAGGCTGAGCTGGGCCGGATGCGGGAACTGGCCCGCCAGGGAATGCGGGACGGCGCTTTTGGCTTCGCTACCGGGCTGACTTACCCGCCGGGGGCATACAGCGACACCAACGAATTGGTGGCGGTGTGCGACGCTATCAAGGACCTGGGAGGGTTCTACATGACCCACGCCCGGTACAGCCTGGGGGACCGGTTGTTGGACCCCTTCCGGGAGGCGGTGGACATCGGCCGCCGCAGCGGGGTGCCGGTACACATTTCCCACTATCACAGCCCGGTGGACGGCATGGGCCAGCAAATGGTGGGCCTGGTAGACCAAGCCCGGAGCGGCGGTATAGACGTGACCTTCGACCAGTACCCTTACGCCGCCGCCAGTACCGTGTTGCACTCGCTGCTCCCTTACTGGGTGCACTCCGGCGGGCCAACCGCTCTGCTCCAAAGAATTCAGGACCGGCGTGTAAGGGACGAGCTTGACGACTCGATTAACCCGATGTGGGGCTTGTCTCTGGACCAGTACATTTTTAGCCACGTAGGGTCGGCCAAGAATAAAGAGTGGGAGGGCCGTTCCCTGACCGACTTGGCCCGGGCCCAAGGCAAGAAGATGATCGACGCGGTCTGCGACCTGTTGATCGAAGAAAACCTGGAAGTCGCTTTCGTGGCCCGGACCGGCAACCCGGACAACATCCGGACCATCGTGCGCCACCCGGCCCAGATGGTTGGCTCGGACGCTATTCTCACCGGTCAGATGCCCAACCCCAGGACCTACGGCACCTTCCCCTACGTGCTGGGCCAGTTCGTCCGCGAAGAGGGGCTGCTGCGGCTGGAGGAGGCGGTGCGAAAGATGTCGGCCATCCCGGCCCAAAGACTGGGGCTGAAGGACCGGGGCATCCTCCGGGACGGCATGAAGGCGGACCTGGTCATGTTCGACCCGGACCGGGTGGAGGCCAAAGCCACCTTCGAAGACCCCAAGCAATACCCCGCCGCCATAGATTACGTTATGGTTAACGGCCGGTTGGTGATAGATAATGGCACCCATACGGGAGCGCTGCCGGGACGGGCCTTGAGGTCACAGTAGAGAGGGGTCCCGGTACGAGGGTTGCTTCCACTCAACGCTATGAAAAATAATCCATCGCCGCGCATAAAATAAAACCAGGCCCAAGGTACGCTCAAAAAGCTGGGGGCCGACGCCCGCGGAGGTTCACATGGACTTCGAGCCCACGTATACCATAGAGCAAGAACAGTTCCGCTTGGAGGTGCGGGAGTGGCTGAAGCAGAACGTGCCCTCAGGCGTCGTTCATCCGCCGGACGGGGCCGAGTTGACCTACGAGCAATACCAACTTCGCCGTGACTTGGGGCGGCGCCTGGGGGCCAAGGGCTGGCTGTGGCCCACCGCCCCGGTGGAGTACGGCGGCGGCGGCCTTTCGCTGGACCACTCGGTGGTGTTGGAGGAAGAGGTGGACTCCTACGGGCTGACCATCCCTCCTTACTACGACACCGGCGGTCACTTGGGGGGAGAGTCAATCCTGGTTTGGGGTTCCGAGGAGCAAAAGAAAACCTTCCTTCCCCAGATGTTCCGGGGCGAGGTCCGCACCTGGCAGTTGCTGACCGAACCCGAGGCCGGTTCCGACGTGGCCAACGTAAAGACGACGGCGCAGGCCGACGGCGGCGACTATCTCATCAACGGCCAAAAGGTCTTCGTAGGCAGCGCCTTTGGATGCGATTATATGTGGACCCTGACCCGGACCGACCCCGAAGCCCCCAGGCATCAGAACCTGGGTTGGTTCTTGATCCCGGCGGACCTGCCCGGAATCACCGTGGCCCCCATGGACCTCTTGATAGCTGGGGGTGAATCGGGCGCCGGATCCGGGATCAAGAACATAGTGTACTTCGATAACGTGCGGGTCCCCGGCTTCCATTTGGTGGGTGGCGAGAACGAGGGCTGGAAAGTAGCTACTACTCATTTGGAGTTGGAGCACGGCAGCGGGGGCCGAATCGCTCGAAACCGGCTGGTGGGCCGGCTCTTCGAGCACTGCCGG
Organism: Dehalococcoidia bacterium; assembly: GCA_965197665.1. Classification (GTDB taxonomy): domain Bacteria; phylum Chloroflexota; class Dehalococcoidia; order Lucifugimonadales; family UBA3495; genus CBDANO01. Next base: position 381,210 of record CBDANO010000003.1, on the reverse strand, counting down.
AATACGCAACGCCGGGGCCGGCCCTTGACCCAAGACCCGGACGTGCGGGACCGCTTGGTGGACATCTACGTAGAGGCGGAGATTTGCCGTTTATTCAACCTTCGCAATTACTGGATGCGCCACAGCGGGGCCGGCATGACCTACGAAGGGCCCCAAGTATCGTATTACAAGAAGATGTCGGGGCTGCGCATGGCCGGAAGCATCCTGGACATCCTGGGGCCGGCGGCTCTCACCAAAGACCCTCAGTTGGGCGCGGCCGAGGGTCACGTAGAGGCCCATCACCGGTCGGCCATCGTTGCGATTCACCCTGGCGGCACCGCCGATATTCAAAAAGTCATCATGGCCCGGCGCATCGGCATCGGCCGCGAGGTCAAAGAGAAAGCCGGAGCCATGGCCTAGAGGCGCGGCACTCCGACGGCGCCAAAAGGTCCCGCGCCGGACGCTGCTATCCCAACAAGAGACGTGACTGATGGACCTTTCATTAACACCCGACCAAGAAATGCTCAAGTCGGCGGTCGGCCGCTTCGTTCAACAGGAGTACCCCAGAGACACCCTGTTGGAGATGTCCACGTCGGGCCGAGCCGCACCTTCGGACCCTTGGAGCAAGCTGGCGGCCACCGGCTGGCTGGGCATACTGGTGCCCCAAGAGTACCAGGGAGAGGGCGGCTCATTCACCGACGCCGGCGTTCTTTTCGAAGAACTGGGCCGGGGGCCGGTGCCTGGCCCCCACCTGAGCTCCGCGGTGCTGAGCGTATTCACGATACTGGCCGGAGGTACCGAGGAGCAAAAGCGGGAGTGGCTGCCCCGCCTAGCTGCCGGGGAGCGCATCCTAGTCCCGGCGGTGACTGAGGCCGACTACGGATGGGACGCGGAAGACGTGCAACTCGCTGCCCGGCGCGACGGCACCGGCTTTCGATTGAGCGGGGCCAAAGCCTATGTCCTCGACGCCGCCTCCGCTACCCATTTCTTGTGTGCGGTCCGCTACGGCACCGAGGTGGGACTAGCGGCGGTACCGGCTGACGCTCCCGGCGTGCAAGTCCGCTCTCTTCCCGGATTCGCTTGGAACCTGGCGGAGGTCACGATGGAGGACGCGGCTGTGGAGGAGTCGGACCTCCTGGGGCTATCTTTCCAAGGAGGATGGGACGCTCTTCAGCAAGGAATTGCCCGGACCATCCCGATTCTGAGTGCTTATCAGGTGGGCGGGTGCCAGGCCATGTACGAAATGTCCGTGGAATACAGCCGGACCAGGATCCAGTTCGGCACACCGATAGGCCGGTTCCAGCGGGTCCAAGACCACGTCGTCAACCTGGTCAACCAGTTGGACGCTGCCCGGTGGACCACCTACGAGGCCCTGTGGAAGCTGGACACCGGACGCCGGGCCGACGACAGCCTGCACTTGGCCAAAGCCGTGGGCTCGGAGGCCTACTACCAGGCCGCCAATTTCGCTCACGAGGTCCACGGCGGAGTCGGCAGCATGATCGAGTATGGGCTGGTCCTGCACACCCGTGCTTCACGCACCCTGTACCACTACTTGGGCGACCCAAGACACCACCGCCGCAAGCTGGCAGCGGCGTTGGCCTTGTAGTTAATTCCGCGGGTTGGTTAACCCCGCGCGCGGGTTTCTTATCGCTTGTCCAAGCATAACGCAAGGGTTGTCCCACCCCGACAAGAAAGAGGGCGGCTCCCAGGCGGTTTCCGGACCATCCCCGTTTGCGGCGAAGAACCCTTTTTGCTGCAGCCCCATCTTAGCCAGGGAGAGCTCGTCGTAAGGGTATTCATCACCCAGTAATTCCCGTACCGGGGCTAAACGAGTATCCCCGGTTTGGCGGAAGGCTCTTTCTATGTTGGCCATCCGGTCCGGCTGCGGCATAAGATATTCCAAGTCCAACTCTTCACCCGCTTCAATCAACCGGCGCAGGTGATTGATGATGGTGCTCTCGGCCAACCCGCGGGTTGCCGCGATGTCCCGGACTGTCCGCTTCTGAGATACCAAGTCCTTGGTGGCCTTCAGGGTCGGTCCGGCCTGTTTGGCGCCGTTCTTGGCCTCTCTTCGTCCCAGCGGCGCCCGCATCTCCACGAGGCCGTTGGCCCTGGAATATTCGCTAATTACCTCCAGGAACGGACGGCTGAATTCTTCCAACTTCACGGCCCCCACGCCGGAAATGCGCCCGAAGCTCTCCCGGGTCAGGGGAAAGTAGGAGGCCATTTGACGCAGCGTCGCGTCGCCAAAAATGACGTAGGCGGGGACCCCGCGTTCGTCAGCGATTTGCTTGCGCAGGACCCGCAGCTTCTCGATCAAGCCCGGGTCGCATTCCGCTCCCTCCCCAACTCCGGGACCGGCGTCCGCGGCGGAGGGCGCCGGCCGGGTGAGGGTCAATGTCTCCCGGTTCTTCAGAAAGCCCCGGCCTTCCTTGGTGACGGCCAGGGTTGGGTAGCCGCCGCTATCCTTTGCCAGCAGCCCCGCTCCCAACAACCCGTCGATGGCGCTCGTCAGACCATCGTCGGACCAATCCTTGGCGATTCCAAAAACGGTCAACCGGTCATGGGCCCACCGGCGCACTTGCTTGACTTCCCCGCCCCGGAGCACGTTTACGATGTGCTTGGCCCCGAACCGCTCTTTGGTGCGTATCACTGTCGAGAGAATTTGTTGAGCTACTTCGGTAGCGTCGAACTCCTCTCTAGGAGTCAAACAGACGTCGCACCCGTCGCAGTTATCCCCGTCCCACGTATCGCCGAAGTAGGTCAGCAAGTACTTGCGACGGCAGGTCCGGAGGGTGCAGAAATCAATCACCTGCGCCAGCTTTCGCCATGCGTTATCCCGCTCCACCGCGTCCTGGACCTTTTCTATGAAGAAGTCGTGCTTTACCTTGTCGCCGTATGAATAATAGAGGACGCACTCGCCGGGCAGGCCGTCTCGCCCGGCGCGCCCCGTCTCTTGGTAGTAGCCTTCAAGGGACTTTGGCAAATCGTAGTGCACCACCAAGCGAATGTTGGGCTTGTCTATCCCCATACCGAAGGCGATGGTAGCGACTATCATCTGGACCTCGTCCCTAATGAAGCTCTCTTGAGTGTCGCGCCGGGTTGAGCGGTCCAGCCCGGCGTGGTAGGGGGCCGACTTGTAACCGTATTCCGACAGCTCCGCCGCCATTGATTCCGTGTCGCTCCGGGAAGACCGGTATATGATCGCCGAGTCGCCCTTGCGCTTCTCCAACAGGGTTAGGAGGTCCTGAAAGGAATCTCGGGAATCTCGTTTGGGCCGCACCGCATAGGTGAGGTTGGCCCGGTTGAGGCCCGAGCTGAACACCTTGGGCTGCCTGAGCTCCAGTTGGCCGGCTATGTCGCGGCGCACCCTTTCGGTGGCGGTGGAGGTCAAGGCGACAACCGGTACGGTCGGGAAGTCGGCCCGCAGCGTCTTGAGGTTCAGATAGTCCGGGCGAAAGTCGTGACCCCATTCCGAAATACAGTGGGCCTCATCGATGGCAAAGAGACTAATGTCCAGGGTCCTCAAAAAGTCCCGGAATCCGGGCAGCGCCAGCCGCTCGGGGGCAAGGTATAGAATCTTGAGGGAACCATCTCGCGCCCGAGCCTGGGTCCGAGCGATTTCGGCCGAGGTTAGCGTGCTGTTGATGAAGGCCGCGGCAATACCGTTGGCGTTGAGGTTGTCCACTTGGTCCTTCATCAGAGCAATCAACGGGGAAATCACGACGGTAAGCCCAGGGAAGCATACGGCCGGCAGTTGGTAGCACAAGGATTTTCCACCGCCGGTGGGCATCACGACCAAAGCGTCTTCCCGGGCGAAGACGTGATTCACGACCTCTTCTTGCAATGGCAGGAATCGGTCGAACCCGAAGTGGGCTTTCAGGCGCTCAAGCACGGGGCTATGCTAGTGCAACGGCCGGGGCCAATCAACCTTTTCTTGTCAGTATTTGCACAGCGTCATGGGCCGGGTAATATCGATGCGGAACGCTAACTATTTTTGTGATATTCTTCTATACGGCTTGCCAAGGGACCGGTAGCTCTCGTACTCTCCTAATACGACTGAGTAAAGGAACAACGTAAAGGAACGATGGTATGGAACGCCCAGTATTTCAGCCCGTAGGCGCCGCTGTGGAGGAGTTGGACACTCCCGCGCTGGTCGTGGACTTGGCCGTGATGGAACGCAACATCGACGTTCTGCACGGGAAGTTCCGGCAGTCCACCGCCAAGCTCCGCCCCCACGCCGGTGGCCACCAGTGCCCTCAAATCGCTCACCTGCAGCTAGAGGCCGGCGGTACCGTGGGGGGAGTCAGCGTAACCACCCTGGGAGAGGCGGAGGCCTTCAGCGCAAGCGGGTTCAACGACATTCTAATCGCCAACCAAGTGGTGACTCGCGGCAAGATCGGCCGGTTGTGCGCCTTGGCCAAGCGAGGCCGGATTACCGTCGCCGTAGACGACCCCCGGAACGTGGACGCCCTGTCGGAAGCGGCCGCGGCCTCCGGCGTAACTCTGCAAGCGCTGGTGGAGTTGGACGCGGGCTTGGGCCGCTGCGGCGTGGACCCGGGAAGACCGGCGTTGGACCTTGCCCGGCACGCCGACGGCCGCCCCGGTCTGAGCTTCTCCGGATTGATGGCGACTTTCCCGGTTCCCACTCCGGCGAAGGGTGATCAAGAGCAAGAGGCGCCGGCGTTCCCGGACCCAGCGGCGCTGGAAGCCGACGCGAGGCGCCAGCTACAGACCGTGGTTGACACCAGGGAGCTAATCGAGGCGGCGGGGATGCCGGTGGACGTCGTTAGCGTAAGCGGCACCCATAACTATGACATTGCCGCTGACGCATCCGGCATTACCGAGGTCCGAGCCGGCTCCTATCCCCTGATGGACTACGGCTACTGCCAACTGCGCCCCGAGTTCGGCCAAGCCGCCAAGATACTTACCGAGGTGATCAGCCATCCGGTGGACCGTCGAGCGGTAACGGATGCTGGCCACAAAGCCACCGGACCCGACTTGGGCTTGCCGGTATTGGAGGGGTTCCCCGGCGCCCGGGCCGCCCGCTTTAGCGCCGAGCACGGCGTCCTGGAGTTGGAAGGCGCGGCCCGCCAACAATTTCGACCCGGCGAAAAGGTCTGGCTGCTCCCCTACTCCCTCGGCCTTGCCCTCAACCAGTATGACTACATCCGGGCGGTGCGGGACGGGAAGCTGCAAGGGTTTTGGCCGCTGGCCGGGCGCGGCCGCTTCGGCTGACCCCCCAGAATCACATGAAAATTACATAAACAGGATAATATCAGGCTAGGAGGCTCGCTATGGACCAGAACTACCGTCCCCCGCCGGGCACGCCGGTTGAAGAGTTGGATACGCCGTGCCTGATTCTAGACATGGACGCTCTCGACCGTAATATGGACGCCATATCCGCCTGCTACGCCGGCCTGCCCACCAAGCTGCGCGGCCATAGCAAGAACCACAAGACTCCCGCGTTGGCTCACCGTCAGATTCGGCGAGGGGGCACCGTCGGCGGGGTATGCGCCGCCAAGGTCTCGGAAGCCGAAGTGATGGTCCACGGCGGCATACCCAGCGTGCTCATTACCAGCGAGATCGTCGCGCCTCTAAAGATCGAGCGGCTGTGCGCCTTGGCCCAACAAGCGGAAATGATAGTGGCTTGCGACGACCCGCAGAACGCCCGGGACCTTTCCCGGGCGGCCACGGAGCATTGGGTGAATCTAGGCGTCGTCATCGAGCTGGAAACCGGTATCGTACGCTGCGGCGTCCAGGATACCGAGCAGGGAGTGGCTCTGGCCCGGACCATCCATTCCTTGCCCGGACTTACCTTCCGGGGGATCATGAGCCACCAGGTAATCACTCCCATGCCGGACCGGGAGGACCGGGCAACCGAAGCCCGCCGCGTTATCCAGAACGTCATCGACCTTAAAGACGGCATAGAGGCCGCGGGAATTCCCGTGGAGATTGTTTCCACCGGCGAAACTTGGAGCTTCGACGTGGCCGGAGAGATCCCCGGCGTAACCGAGGTACAGGGGGGCAGCTACCTGGTTATGGACACCGGCTACGATTACATGCCTGACTTCAGCCATGCCGGAAAGGTCTTGGCCACCGTCATCAGCACGCCGCGCCCCGGTGTGGCCGTAGGCGACGCCGGCGTTAAGGCCCTGTCTATGGTGAAAGGGCTGCCCAAGGTGGAAAACCGCCGGGGCGTAACCGTGGAGTCAATGGATTCCTACCACGCCGTTTTCCGCGTCGACGACGGCGTGGAACTCCGCGTCGGAGACCAGATAACTCTGCTGCCCGCCCAGCAGGACGCTATGGTAAGCCGCTGGGACCGGTTCATCGGCGTTCGGGACGGAAAGGTAGAGGCGGTCTGGGACATCCAAGCGAGGGGATGCCATAGCTGAGCGAGGCACGGCCGACCCGGGGCCGGGGGCTTGAGCGACCCTTAGGCCGGCGACGGCGCGAAGTCGGGTGACTTCATCAAGTAGGTCTTCTGCTCCACCAACAGGTCTTTCACCCTAGGGACGTACTTCTCGATCCAATCGGGGTCGGCGTAGACTTGGGCTTTAGCTTCGCTCAAGTGTTCCTCGTCTCGGTACCCCCAAATGTGGACCACCTGGTTCAACACCCCTATGTCGCTGTAGTACCAACCGGCCAACTTGATCCCGTACTTCTCCCGGATGGGCAGAGCCAATTCCTTGACCGCCGCCATGTAATCGGGGGTGGCCCCCGGCTTCAACGTGTAAACTCGAAAGTCGTAGATCATCCTTTCCTCCTGCTCCTACTCAAATTTGCGCCGTATACAGGCTATATCCGTCGGGCAGCCCCCCCCCCCCGTACCAAGTTTCTTGCCCCCTCGTCCACCCGAGTGTGAGCTTCAAGTGAAGGCTTCGGGCGAGGGTCCCTAAAGCCCGACGATCTCTCCCGAGGAATCCACGTCCATGTCCAAGGCCCGGGGCTTCGAAGGCAGTCCCGGCAGCGTCGCTATCGTACCGGCCAGCGGGTAGAGGAAACCCGCCCCCACGGAAGCTCGGATGTCGGAGATTGGGAAGGTATACCCTCGCGGGCTGCCCCTCCGGGATGGGTCGTGGGAGGTGGACAAATGAGTCTTGGCCATGCAGATGGGCAGGTTACCCCAACCTTGGTCTTGGAAGTAGCGGACCCGGCGGCGCGCCTCGGGCGACCAACTCACGTCGTCGGCCCCATATATCCTCCGGGCCAATGCCAGCACTTTTTCCTCCACGTCGGCGTCCAAGGAGTAAGCATAGTTGACCTCGGGCGTTTCCCCGGCCGCCCTCACCACCGCTTCGGCCAACTCCGTCCCTCCGGCGCCGCCGTTGGCAAAACCCGAGCACTCAGCGGTGGCTTGGACGCCGGCTTCGGAAGCGATGGCCGCGACTTCTCGCAGTTCCTCCGGGCTGTCGCTATCGAAACGATTGACGCACACCACCACCGGCACGCCGAAGCTGCTCACGGCATCGATGTGGTGCTCCAGGTTCGCAGCGCCGTCCCGCACCGCTTTAGGATTGGGAGATTCCAGGTCCCTCCTGGGAGTGCCGCCGTGCCACTTCAGCGCCCGCACCGAGGCCACCAAGACCGCGGCGTTGGGCAGCAAACCGCTTTGTCTCGCTTTGATGTGCATGAACTTCTCGAACCCCAGGTCCGAGGCGAACCCCGCTTCCGTTATGACGAAGTCGGTATACTCCAGGGCCAAGCGGTCGGCGATGATAGAGTTGCAGCCATGGGCTATGTTGCCGAAGGGACCGGCGTGGATTATCGCCGGTTGGCCTTCCAAGGTTTGGACCAAGTTGGGCAAGATAGCTTGGCGCAGCAGCGTCATCACGGGTCCAGTAACTCCCAAGGAGTCAACCGAGACCGGTTCGTTGCCCCTAGTGGTCCCCACCACCAAGCGGGAAATCCGCGCCCGCAGGTCCTCCGGTCCGGCCGCCAAGGCCAGGATAGCCATGATCTCCGAGGCGGAAACTATGTCGAACCGGGTCTCCCGCAGCGGGCTATTGGCGTCGCCGCCTATCCCGGTTACGACTTGGCGCAGGGCCCGGTCTGAAGCGTCGGTTACCCGGGACCAGCTAATACCGGAGGCTTCCAGACCCGGTACCGCGTTGCGGTACACCGCATTGTCCACCAGAGCGGCCAGCAGGTTGTGGGCCGACGCCACCGCGTGAGCGTCGCCGGTAAAGTGGATGTTGATTTCGTCTTCAGGCAACACCCGGGCGTTGCCCCCGCCGGTGCCGCCGCCTTTGATACCGTAGATCGGCCCCAACGTCGGCTCTCTGAGGGTAACCACCGCATTGCGTCCCAGTTTGCCTAGACCCTGGGTGAGGCCGATGGCCGTCGTCGTTTTGCCTTCCCCCGCCGGCGTGGGGGTGATGCCCGTCACCACCACCAGCTTGCCCCGCCGCCGTCCGCTCGAAGTAGCGCTCTCGGCGGCCATGGCGTCAAGAGAAATCTTAGCTTTATATCGCCCGTAGGGGATTAGATGCTCCTCATCGAGTCCCAGTCGGGCCGCTACGTCGACGATAGGTTCCATAACATCTCCGGCTGCGGGCTGGCCGAAAGGCCCCGCGGCGGCATGATTAGAATCCGGACCCTTTTGCCAAACTCGAGTCTGCCGGCTTCTCGAGAAATTCCACCGGAGTAGAGGGGAAGCCCCTTCACGACCTCTCGGCGGCCTCTCTCTCCAAGCGGTCTACGTCTTGCTCGTTGAGGTTGAAGTACTTGGCGTCGGGATGATGAAAGACCAGAGCGGACACCGACGACTCAGGGTCCATCATAAACCCTTCGGTCAACTCCACACCTATGTTGGCGGTGACGTCCAGCAGCCGGAACAGCTTGTCTTGGTCCTCCAGCCGGGGGCAGGCCGGATAGCCGAAGGAATAACGCCGGCCCCGGTACTGGGTCCGGAACAGGTCTTGATGGGAGACGCCGGGCGGGTCGCCGAAGCCCCACATCTGCCTTATTTGCTGGTGGAGCAGTTCCGCAAATGCTTCCGCGCTCTCCAAGGCCAGCGCTTGAAGGATATGAGAGTCTAAGAACCGCCCCTCGGCCTTCAGACGCTCCGACAGTTCCAGGGTTCCCGGTCCCACGGAGGTAATGAACATTGCGACGTAGTCCACGTCGTCAGGCCCGTCCGGGTTGTCCTTGGGCCTAACGTAGTCGGCCAGGCACAACCCGTCCCGCTGGGACTGGCGGCCGAAATAGAAGGTCTCCAGCACCGATTGGCCGTCCGGGCTATAGACCAACAGCTTCTGGCCGTCCCCTTGGCAAGGGAAGAATTTGAACACGGCGTTGGAGTTGACTTGACGGCTGGCCAGCACCAACTCCTCGACCTTGCGGACCGATTCGCGCAGCTCCTGGGCCGCGGGGTCCCCGGCGGCTATCGCTTCAGCGAACCGGCCCTTGAATCCCAGGTGGCGCCCGTAGAGCATCTGCGGATTTATCATGGGGAAAATCCGCTCCAAGTCGAAGTCCCGAAGCACGTGAAGCTTCAGGTCGGGGGGGTTGGGTATAGGAAAGTCGCGCCGGACCCGGGCCGGAGATGGCGGGGCCGGAGACTCGTCGATGGGCCGGTCCTGCCGTTCGCGGGCGTGTCCTCAGCAGCTCATCGGTTTCCGCGTCAAGGTGAGCGGCCAGCTTTTGCCGCTCGTCCGCGTCCATGACCGTGTTGGCCAAGGCCAGTCCGGACATAGCATCCGGGGCGTAAGCAACGAGGCCGTCGTACTCCGGCGCGATGCGAAGGCGGGTGAACCGGTTGGATAGAGCGGCGCCCCCCACCAGCATGGGGCAGTTGACTCCGGCCTGCTGGAAGTCCTGGGCGGTTTCCACCATCATCTGAGCCGACTTCACCAGAAGGCCGGACAAACCGATGATGTCTGGCCGGTGCTCTTGGTAGGCGTCGATCAACTCCTGGGGAGGCACCTTGATTCCCAGGTTGATGATCCGGTAGCCGTTGTTGGAAAGAATGATGTCCACGAGGTTCTTGCCGATGTCGTGAACGTCGCCTTTTACCGTAGCCAATACGATCTTGCCCCGGATGGCGCTGTCCACCCGGTCCATGTGGGGTTCCAAGTGGGCCACGGCGAATTTCATCGACTCGGCAGACTGGAGGACCTCGGCCACGATCAACTGGTTGAGGTTGAATTGCCGCCCGACTTCGGTCATTCCCTCCATCAAGGGCCCGTTGATGATTTCCAAGGGCTCTCTCTCGGTTAGGGCTTCCTCTAGATCCTCAGCCAGTCCCTCCTTGGTGCCTTCGATTATTGCCAGGGCCAAGCGTTGGTCTAACGGAAGGCCTCGCCGCTCTTCATCGGTGGCTTGGGGGGGGCGGTCTCGGAAGTGGGCGGCGAAAGCCGCTACCGGGTCTTCACCCCGGTGCCAAATCAGGTCTTCGGCCAGCTCCCTCTCCTGCTCAGGGATGGAAGTATAACGCTGCATCAGCTCCGAGTTGACGATAGCCATGTCCAACCCAGCCTGAACGCAGTGATACAAGAACACTGAGTTGAGCACCTCCCGCCCTGCGCCGGGCAGCCCGAAGGATACGTTGGATATGCCCAGGACCGTTTTGGCTTCGGGGATGGCTTCCTTAATCAAGCGCACCCCTTCTATCGTTTCGGCGGCTGACCCAACATAGTTCACGTCGCCGGTGCCCGCCGGGAATACCAGCGGGTCGAATATGATGTCTTCGGGGCGCACGCCGTACTTTTCCGTTAGAATCCGGAAGGAACGCTTGGCGACTTCCAGCTTTCGCTGCCGGGTAACGGCTTGCGCCTGCTGTTTGTCTTCGTCGATGCAGCCCACCACCAGGGCCGCCCCGTACCGCCGCGCCAAGGGGACTATAGCTTGAAAGCGGGCCTCTCCGTCCTCCAGGTTTATGGAATTGATGACCGACTTCCCCTGCAAGAGTTTCAAGGCTTGTTCTACGGCTTCCGTGTCGGTCGAGTCGATCATCACCGGCGTCTTGATCTTCTTGGTCAGCAGTTCGAGGAAGGTCGTCAGGTCGGCCGTCTCGTTCCGGTCCGGGTCTTGAAGACAGACGTCCAGCAGATGGGCGCCGTTGCGCACTTGGCGGCGGCCTATTTCCGACGCTTCCTCGAAGGCCCCCTCGGCGATGAGCCTACGGAAACGGCGGCTCCCCAGCACGTTGGTGCGCTCGCCCACAATAGCGGGGCGGGTGTCTTGGTCAACTACCAACGCCTCTATTCCCGAGATTCGCGTCGCCGAGGACCGGACCGTCTCACGCGGGGCGCGCCCTTCGGCCCGCCTTGCCAGCAAGCTGACGTGGTCCGGTCCGGTGCCGCAGCACCCGCCAACTACGTTTAGCCAGCGGGAATCCATGAAGCGCGCCAAAGTATTCGCCAGCATCTCCGGGGTCTCGTTGTACCTCCCGTCTTCGTCGGGCAGCCCGGCGTTGGGAACGCAGGCCACTGGAAAACGGGACAGCCCCGCGAGGGTGCGTATGTGGTCGGTCATGAACTCCGGCCCGGTGGCGCAGTTCAAGCCGATCCATAACAAGTCCCGGTGGGCCAGGGAAGTGTAAAAGGCTTCCGCGTCCTGCCCGGCCAAAAGGGTCCCCATCGGTTCGATAGTGCCTTGAACGGCCACCGGAATGGACCGGCCCAACTCGCTGAAGGCCAGGTCGATGCCCTCCAGCCCAGCTTTGATATTCAGAGTGTCTTGGCCGGTCTCTAGGAGTAGCAGGTCGGCGCCGCCCTCCATCAGGCCGGCCGCTTGCTGCCGATATGCGCCGGCCAGCGCTTCGAAAGTGACGCCGCCGGTAACCGAAATGGTCTTTGTGGTCGGCCCCATAGACCCGGCCACAAAGCGGAGCTTCCCCGCTCTGCCGGCCTCGTCGGCCGCTCGACGGGCCAATTGGGCCGCTTCTCGGTTTAGCCGCTTGGCCTCGTGGGCCAGCCCGTACTCCTCCAGCACCACCGAGGTCGCCCCGAAGGTGTTGGTTTCTATGATGTCGGCCCCAGCGTCCAAAAATTCCTGGTGAATCCCTTCGATTACGTCAGGGCGGGTGACTACCAGGTACTCATTGCATCCTTCATAGGCGAGGCCACCAAAGTCGTCCGGCCCAAGGCCGCGGTCCTGTATAGACGTGCCCATGGCCCCATCGATGATCAGAATGCGTTCCTTCAGCGACGATTTCAGGGCGTCGATTCGGTGCGTGTTGTCCATAAACTCATCAAGCATTGAACTAAATCAATCGCCATTGTAGCACTAGCCGGGTCCTTGTGCTTCTTCAGGCGTCGGCGAGCCACGCCGCCACTTCTTCCCGGTTTCGCTCCAACCACTTCACGTTTAGCTTGATCCGCTCCAAGGCTTGCCGTATAGTCCGCTCGGCGGCCGGCGTTGGGTTCTCTTGGAAGAAGTTTTCCACGTCGTTCAGCCGGTCTTGGCTGGTAAAGGCGCCGCAAACGGACACCAACCGCATCAGCCCGAACCCTCCGGCGCCGTAGCGCCGGTCGAACTCTGCCCAATTATCCTTGATGAACTGCCACGCTAGGTCCCTTCCGCGGTGGTTGGAGGCGACCCCGGCGACCACGCTGATCGTATCCTGAAGGCGCACTTCCGACGATAGAGACCGCTCTAGGGTTTCCCGCAATAGCTCTAGGTCGGAGAACCTAGTGAGCGCCAACAACAACCGAATTTTTTCCTCTTGCAGGGCCGTTTCCTTCTCCATTCTCCACAGTTGGTCGTAAGTCCCTCTGCCGCCGGTCTGTGCGGTCAAGCTGAGCACAACGCCCCGCAGGTCCGGGTGCACGGCGGACGGGTCTTGAACGTAGCCTTCGAACCGCGCTTTAGCTTGTTCGAGGACGCCAGGGTCTCCATAGCTTCCCGCTTGGCTCAGAACTGTACTCCTCACCAAGGCGTCCAAGTGGCCTTCTTCCGGCGTGACTTCCCAGCCCACGCGTTCCACCGCGGGGCGGAAAATTGCTTGGGCGAAGGACTGGTAATCGTCTTTCGACCGTTCCTCCGCCAACAACACGTCCACGTCTCTTAGGTTGCTGGAGAGGTCGCCCCATACCGAAGCGTCCGTCTCGTTGACATAAGCTTTGGCCAGAGTGAGGAATTGGGTAACCGGCAACATCCCGGCCCTAGACAGGGAATAGGCGTCGTTCTGGATGCCCAAGCGGTCGGAGGCCGGCAACTCCAAGCCGTGGATGGCGGGTACCAATTTGTCCCAGTCCTCGGGGCGGTAGTTGACCCTGAAGAAGCCCGTCTGGTTGAGATTGACTTTGAACCAAGACCTTGGGGCGTCATCTTGGCGCCGCAAGGGCATCCGGGCCTGGCGGCCGGCCATCAACAGGGACGTAGACTCTCCGCCGGCGTGACTGACCCTAACCGGCGCCTGCCAAACCTCCGGCCCCGCTCCGCCGTCATCCCCATTCTCATCCCGACTATCCAGCAGCCGGTCATAAACGAAGCGTTCCTGGGAAAGAACCAGTTCCTCCCCGCCGGGGGCGCCGACGGTTTCAACTTGAAGCACCGGGTACCCCATTTGCTTGGTCCAAGAGTCCATGATCGAGGTCACCGGCTGGCCTGAAGCCTCTTCCAACGCCGACCAAAGGTCTTCGGTTCGGGCGTTTCCGTACTGATGGGAAGTGAGATACCTCTGGAGGCCCCGCCGGAAAGTTTCCGGTCCCAGGAACTGCTCCAGCATACGGATTACCGACGCGCCCTTGGAGTAGCTGATCGCGTCGAATAGTTGGTTGACCTCCGCCGGGTTTCGGACCTCTTGCTCGATGGGATGGGAGTTCTTGAGGCCATCCAAGCTCAACGCGCGGTTGGTGTCCATGTTCACGAACTGGGTCCACATTTCCCAATCGGGGAAAAGCCAGTCCACCGCCTTGGTCCCCATCCATGAAGCAAAACTCTCGTTAAGCCACAGGTCATCCCACCATTCCATGGTCACCAAGTCGCCGAACCACATGTGGGCCATCTCGTGGGCTACTACTTCAGCCACCCGCTGGCGGGTGCCCGCTGAAGAATTCGCCGCATCGACCAGGAGGGCCGTTTCCCGGTAGGTAATAGCCCCCCAGTTTTCCATGGCGCCGGCGGCAAAGTCGGGAATAGCAATGTGGTCCAGCTTTGCCAGGGGGTACGGGATACCAAAATATTCGTTGAAAAAGGAGAGCAGCCGCACTGAAGTATCCAGAGCGAAGCGCCCTTGGTCCTCCTTGCCGCGAGTGGTCCAGACGGCGACCTTGGTTGCGGCGTCTTCGCTCTCATATTGGGACTCGACCGAGACCAAGTCCCCAACGATGAAGGCTAAGATGTAGGTGGACATCACCGGAGTCTCCGCGAAGCGGATGGTTTTGAGTCCCGGCCCGGCATCCTTCTCATCGACGACCGGTGTGTTGGACACGGCCGCAAGCTCGGAGGGAACTACTAGAGTAACCTCGAACACGGCCTTCCGGGCCGGCTCGTCCCAGCAAGGGAAGGCCCGGCGGGCGTCGGTGGCTTCGAACTGGGTCGCCGCCAAGTGGCGCTCCTGCCCGCCGGGGCCCGTGTACCGGCTCCGGTAGAAACCGTGCAGCTTGTCATTGAGCTCCCCGGTAAATTCCAGCCTCAGGGTAGCCGGACCCGGAGTAACGGTCTCGCCCAACTCCAACGTAAGGGTTTCTCGAGACTCGTCCAACCGGATACTCTTGGCCGCGACCGTTGAACCGTCTCTGGAGAAGGCGGCTGAATTCACCTGCAGGTCAACGGCATTCAGTACGATTTCAGAAACCGGGTCCGTGATTTCGATAGCGACGCTTTCTTCGCCGCTATATGAGAACTTCTCGAAGTCCGGTTGCAGCTTGATCGCGTACCTGGTGGGGCGCACCGACGTCGGCAGCGCGAACGCCTCAGATGCGGGCATGTTATCGTTCCTCCTTTTAGAAGTGGTCCTATAGAAGCGGTGCGGGAAGCGGCCCGGCCGCGGCCAAACTTTTCAGGTTGATGCCCCCGGCTGGCCCGCGCCGCCGGACGAAAGGGGCCTTCGCTAGTTTAACACCGCGACCACCCGGTGGTGGGGCCGGCCACTTTCCTAGGCGCCCCCCACGCTTAGACGGAGCTTGGAGGCGGTTGGCCGACAGTCTATACCTTCGCTATTCGTGGGTGAAAAAGCAATGTTATAATGCGCTACGCTTTCCTAGCCGCGCTTCACCATCAGCCCCCGGCGCGGCCCATTCAAGGGGCGCCGGGGCGCACCGCTCTAACGGATTCTCCTCAAGAGAGGTCTGACTACATGCCGCCGAAGACGATGTTCGAAAAGATTTGGGACGACCACGTGGTGCACCAAGAGCCGGAGCAACCCACCATCATCTATATTGACCTTCACCTGGTGCACGAAGTAACGTCGCCCCAAGCCTTCGACGGGTTGCGACTAGCCGGACGCCGGGTCCGGCGGACCGACTTGACCGTGGCGACTGCCGACCACAACACCCCCACTTGGGAGTTGTCCCGCCCGGTGACCGATGAGATATCCAGGAAACAACTGGAAGCCCTCTCCAAGAACTGCCAGGAGTTTGGCGTGACCCTTTACGACCGGTTCAGCCCGATGCAGGGCATTGTTCACATAATCGGGCCGGACTTGGGGTACACCCAGCCGGGTAAGACGGTGGTCTGCGGCGATAGCCACACCTCCACCCACGGCGCCTTGGGCGCCTTGGCCGTGGGCATCGGCACTTCTGAAGTGGAGCACGTGCTGGCCACTCAAACCTTGCGCCAGTTCAAACCCAAGACTATGGAGGTGCGGGTCGATGGCAAGTTGCCTGCCGGAGTTACCGCCAAGGACGTGATATTGGGCATCATCGGCCGCATTGGGGTAAACGGCGGCGTGGGTCACGTCATCGAGTACACCGGCGAGGCTATTCGGTCCTTGTCCATGGACGGCCGGATGACGGTTTGCAACATGAGCATCGAAGGGGGCGCTCGAGCCGGCATGATCGCGCCCGACGAAACGACTTTCGAGTATTTGCGAGGCCGCCCCTTCGCTCCCCGGGGCCGCGACTTCGAGACTGCCGTGGAGCGGTGGAACGCCCTCCCCACGGACGACGGCGCAATTTATGACCGGTTGATCGAGGTGGACGCCGCCGGCCTGGAGCCCTACGTCACTTGGGGGATCAATCCCGGGATGGTGGTCCCGGTCACCGCCCGCATACCCGACCCGGCGTCGTTCAGCGACGCCAACGACCGTGAGGTTGCCGAGAGGGCCTTGCGTTACATGGACTTGGAGCCGGATACTCCCATTCAAGACGTAAAAATCGACCGGGTCTTCATTGGCGCCTGCACCAACGCCCGGTTGGAAGACCTCCGAGCCGCTGCGGAAGTAGTCAAAGGGCGCTCGGTCCATCCGGAGGTCTATGCGATGGTGGTGCCCGGGTCCGCCCGAATAAAGGAGCAAGCCGAGGAGGAAGGATTGGACCGGATTTTCAAAGACGCCGGTTTTGACTGGAGGGTCGCCGGCTGCTCCATGTGCCTGGGCATGAACCCGGATACCCTGGACCCGGGGCAACGGTGCGCCTCCACTTCCAACCGGAACTTCGAAAACCGTCAAGGCAAAGGCGGGCGCACCCATCTGGTAAGCCCCGCCATGGCCGCGGCCGCCGGCGTAGCGGGGCACTTCGTAGATATTAGGGAGTGGTAGGAGTCCAAAATGGAACCGTTTCGAAAACTGGATGGTGTTGCCGCCCCCCTGGACCGGGCGAACGTGGACACAGACCAAATTATTCCCGCCGTTTACCTGAAGAGTATCGAACGTACCGGCTTCGGCGATTTTTTGTTCGCCCCTTGGCGTTACAACCTCGACGGCAGTCCAAACCCCGGCTTCGTTCTGAATGACCCCGAGTACCGGAATGCCAATATCTTGGTCGGAGGCAGCAACTTCGGCTGCGGCTCTTCCCGGGAGCACGCTCCGTGGGCCCTTCACGACTACGGCATCCGGTGCGTCATCGCCCCGAGCTTCGCCGACATCTTCTACAGCAACTGCTTCAAGAACGGTCTGTTGCCGGTAAGGCTCCCGGAGGAGGAGGCCCGCCTAGTGATGGGCCATGCCTTGGCCAACCCCGGGAGCAGGTTGAACGTGGACTTGGAAGCGCAACGAATATGGTCGGATGATGAAGCAATCTCAATATCTTTCGATGTAGACCCTGCCCGCCGGCACGCCCTGCTCCACGGCTTGGACGACATCGGCCTGACTTTGCAATTCGAAGACAAGATCGCGGCATACGAAGCGTCCCGCCGGCAGTGAAGGCTTAGCTATCAATCGTCCTCGGCCGACCGAAGTGGTGGGGACCAATCTATTCTAAAGAATTCCGTTACTTGCTCTCTGAAGTCCGCTTCGTGGCGTTGCAGCCGGCCTTGCCGGACCTGCTCTTCCAGCGGCGGCCTTTCTATCGGTCTAAGGTTGACCGGGCGATAGCCGATGACTCCCTGCTCTTCCAGGTGGGTCAACTCCTTTTCCGTCCGGCCCAACAACTCGCCTAGAACCGTCCGGTTGTGTTCCCCCATGATTGGGGCCGCTTTGCCCTCCACCGCCGGGGTAGCCGACAGTTTCCACGGCCGGCCGGCGTAGGGCAGCGGAGGGATCCCGGTGCTGGCATGGTGCCGCGTAACTTCGA
This sequence comes from Dehalococcoidia bacterium, assembly GCA_965197665.1. Classification (GTDB taxonomy): domain Bacteria; phylum Chloroflexota; class Dehalococcoidia; order Lucifugimonadales; family UBA3495; genus CBDANO01. Next base: position 363,607 of record CBDANO010000003.1, on the reverse strand, counting down.
AGAACCGCCGCGCTTTCAGGTGAGGGTCGAATAACAGGTCCTTGCTGTCTAGGACCGCACCCGCTGCCACTCCCACGGCTTGCAACCGGTCCATCAACTCCCGGGCCTGCCACTCTAGGGTCCCTTCGGACACCAAACGGTCCAGTTCCTCCCGGTAACGCCAGCGGACGTTTTCGTCGGCGAAACGGCGGTCGTCAACCCACGCCGCCCGGTCCAACACGCCGCAAAAAGCCCGCCATTGCGCATCATTGGCAACAGCGACGGCAATCCAACGGTCATCGCCCCGGCAAGGGTAGCAGCCGTGAGGCGCCATGGCGGGATGCTCATTGCCCGACCGGGGTTCGATTCTGCCGTTGACGGCGAAGTCCAGCAACGCCTCCGGTACCGTTGCGCTGGCAGTCTGGGCCTGGGAGACGTCGATGAATTGCCCGCGGCCCGTGCGCAGCCGGTGCAGCAGCGCCGCCATCACCGCGTAGACCGTATGCTCTGCCGCGGTGTAGTCGGTATGGGGTATCTCGGGCAACGCCGGAGGGCCGCCGGCATAGCCGGTCATGTAAGCCAGTCCCGAAGCTCCCTCAGTGGCCGGCCCGGTGGCGCCGAACTCAGACCAAGGGCCTGTGTAGCCATAGCCGGTGGAAGAAACCATGATGATGTCGGGCCTTATTTGCCGCAGGTCGTCATACTCCAAGCGGAAGTTCTTGATCACCCGCGGCGTAAAATTTTCGGCAAAGACGTCGCTGACCGCCACCAACTCCCCCAGTAGGGAGAGTCCCTCACCTTGGCTTAAGTCCAAGGTTACGCCCAGCTTGTTTCTGTTTTGCTCGTAGAAGTTAGCCCCGCGGTTCCAGAAGTCCCCTCGAGTATCGTTTTCGTAAATGGAGTCGTTCCGATAGCTGTCCACCCGCTGGCACGATTCCAAGCGAATTACTTGGGCGCCCATGTCGGCCAACATCTTGGCGGCCCACGGTATGGCAATAAGTTGCCCCATTTCGATTACCCGAATGCCCCGGAGCGGACCGGCCACCTTTACATAACCTCCATGGACCGCAGGGAAGCCAAGTCGGAGTCGGAGTAGCCCAGCCGCTGCCCGTACACTTCCCGGTTATGCTGGCCGAGGGTCGGGGCCGCCCGCCGGGCTTCCCAGGGCGTCCGGCTCATCAAGAAGGGCGCTCCTGGGAACCGGACCGTTCCCATCTCCGGGTGGTCCACGTCAACGAAATAGCCCCTGTGTTGAAGTTGGAGGTCGGCGTGGACCTCTTCCGGCGACTGGACCAAGCCGTAGATGAAGCGCCGTTGATGAGCGGCATGAAACATTTCCAATTTCTTTGCCGACCGGAAATAGCGGTCTAGGATCTCCCCCAGCGCCTCGGCGTTGGCCAGCCGGGCCGAGGGGGTGCTAAACCGCTCGTCGTCCAGTTCGGGGTTTCCCAGAAACTCCACTACTTTATTCCAGTCGAAGCCGGTTGAGAGACCGGGATTCGGCAAGATGTAGCCGTCGGAGGTTTCTCTCAGCCGCGTCAGGTCGCCGCTGTGGTTTGGCTGGCGGCGCCGCACCGCGCCGGTGTAGGTGTAGTTGCTCACCACATCCCTCAGCCCCGAGGCTACGGACTCCTGGATGGAAACGTCCACGTGCTGCCCTTCTCCGGTAAGCCGCTGGTGGTACAGTGCCATAAGGGCTGCCGAAGCCGCGTTGGTTCCCGCCTTGAATTGGGCTTGGCTAAGGGCGTGCTTTAGCGGCCCCCGGTCGTAACTCCCGAAGATGTACATCAAGCCGCCCAACGCGTACTCCACAATGTCGGCGGCCTGATAGTCCCGGTACGGCCCGGTTTGCCCGAAGTTGGAAATGGACACCATGACCAGCGAGGGATTAACGTCTCGCAGGACCCGGTAGTCCAAGCCCAAGGACGGCATGACCCGGGGTGAAAAGTTTTCCACCAGAACGTCGGTACCCCGGGCCAAGTCTTTAAGCGCCTGCCGGCCCCGGCGCGACCGCAAGTTCAAGGTCACACCGCGCTTGTTCGTGTTCAAGTAGAGGAAGAGCAGGCTCTTTCCCAAGCCCGGTTCATCGTGAAAAAAGGGCGGCAACCGCCGGGCCGGATCGCCGCAAGGCCGTTCCACCTTGACCACGTCGGCGCCGAAGTCCGCCAACAACTTGGCGCAGTAAGGCCCGGCAACGTAGTGGGTGAGGTCCAGCACCTTCACCCCTTCCAACGCTCTTTCAGACACTGGCGCTCTTTCAGACACTGGCGCTCTTTCAGACACTGGCCAAAATATCTACCCCGCGCCGCCGGCAGCCCTGACCCAGGAATTACCGGCGATTATCCAGGATAGGTGAGCCGGAGCAGCATATGCCGCCGGTTTCGAGTGTAGGGGCGCACCTGCCCGGGCCATCGGCCTCGCTCCACGGCGTCGCCCCAAGCCGTGGTGGTCAAAACTTCGGGGCTTTCTATCTCATACATAGCGTGATACTTGGGCTCGCTTTCCGCCGCGACGTTACGGAGTTCGCCTCCGATGAGCACCGAGAAGTCCTGCTTTTCGAACCGGGTGATGGGACCCACGCCGTCCACCCCGGCCAACTCCGGGCAGTGCTCGATGTCATAGACTTCATTGAATAGGGCTTCTTTGTCGGCATCGACGTCCATACTGGCAATGAACAAATATTTTGACCGACCCATTTTCTAACTCCTTAATTTTGTTAGTTAGTGCAGTGGGGCTAAGCCTACGGAACCCGCGCGACTCGCCCCGTCAGAGGACGTTTCGAAAGTGCCTTCGCCGCCGGTGGGAAAAGACCGGAGAGTTACGCAAGGGTCTCGCCTGGGAGGAGGAGGCCCCAAGCCAACGTCTTCGAAAATACCGGTCAGAAGGCCCGCCGGTGAGAAGCCTCCGTCTCCGATGAAGTTATGAACTCCAGCAACACGGCAGTACCGTCCTCCTCGGTAACCCGCCTGGCGCGCTGGAAAGCGGGAATAACTTCCACCGGGTCTTCGATCCGCTCCGCGTAGCCGCCCATGGCCCTACCCATGTCGGCGTAGTTGCCGCCAAGGTCGCGAGTGTTGAACAGTTGGTGCGAGGCGGCCATCAACTCGGTCTCCGCCGCCATGGTCGAGTTATTCAGGACGACGGTGATGATGGGCAGCCGCGACCGCACCGCGGTCTCGAAATCCAGCCCGGTCATGCCGAACGCGGCGTCGCCCATAAAATTCACGCACACCTTTTCCGGCTTGGCCAGCTTGGCTCCTATGGCCAGCCCCAAGCCAGTCCCCAGGCCGTGGGACTTGCCCCATCCTAAGTAGGTCCTAGGACCGTTGGAACGGTAGAAGGGGATGATCTGGTCCCGGGGCCCTCCGGAATCGTGGGTTACGATGGCGTCCTCCGGCGGTACCGCGCGCATGAAGTCCGAAAGCACCCGGTAAGGATTTATTGGCGCTTTGGCGTCGGAAAGCTTGGTCCGCCATTGACTAAGCCAGCCGTCCCGCTCGGAGTTGATCTCCTTTGCCGTCCCTTGGTCCGATTCCCGCGTCTTGCCTACGATGTCCCGGCAGGCATCGATCATCTGCCGCAGCACCAGCTTGGCGTCGCCTATGATGGGATAGTCGATGTTGTAGTCTTTGTTGACGTCTCCGGGTTCGTTGGTGGCCTGAATCAGCGTTTTCCCGGTGGGAATGTTCATGCACATGCCGTGTTTGGTGAAGCTGGTCCCGACCCCGAATAGCACGTCGGATTGGCCCACGAAATGGTACACGACCCCGGACATGGTCAAGGCCCCGCAACCCAGAGCCAACGGATGAGTTTCCGGGAAGGCGCTTTTGCCTAGCAGAGTGGTCATTACCGGCGCCTGCAAAAGCTCGGCCAACTCTATTAGCTCATCGCCGGCTTCGGCGTACATTACTCCCTGCCCCGCGTGAATCACCGGACGTCTGGCTTGGCAGAGGGCCTGAGCTGCGGCTTCCACGTCGCGGGGGTCTCCCGGGGAGACGATTCTCCGGGACGGTTGGTAATAGAAGTCCTCCTCAGCCACTTGCTCCTTAGCTACGTCCACCGGCACCTCCACGACGACGGGTCCGGGCCGGCCTTGCCTGAGTGCCGCGAAGGCCCGGCGCATGATCTCGCAAGTGCGGCCGGCGGCATTGATTTGCTCGACGGACTTCGTGACGCCGCGGAAGTTGGTCACAGAGCTGAAATGGGGTTGAATGCCGGACCTTTCCCGGGGATGGCCGGTGGGTATTACTAAGATGGGTACCGAGTCTGAGTAGGCGGTGGCCACCCCGGCGAAAGCGTTTTCCGCCCCGGGGCCGTACTGCACCGCCGCGACCCCAATCCGCCGGCCGTTGGTCACCCGGCTGAACCCGTCGGCGATGCCGATGCCTACCCGTTCTTGGCGGCAGATTATGGGGCGGATGCCGGCTTGGGCGCAGGACTCGAGCACCGGGGTGGTAGGGAAACAACTGAGATACTCGACACCCTCGCGTTTTAGTATCTCAGTTATCGCGTCGATGGTATTCATGATATAGCCCTCCTACGGGTTTATATCTGACGAAGGTAATTGAGGCCCCTAATCCGGAGCCAAGCTCGACCTCGCCGGTCACCGGGCAAAGGGAGTATATCACTGGGGCGCTTCAATGGCCGGCAGCAGGCGTGCCCGCGAGCCAAGCCGCCTCGGCAATGCTCAGGGACTTCCCGCCTGGGATTCGATGCGTAGGGCGGCGGGTTTTAGAATAGCGTAGAGGGCGTCGTTTACCGGCGTGGGGATTCCGGCCTCTCGCCCCATGCGGACCACGGTCCCGGTCAGTCCTTCCAACTCCACAGGCCTGCTTTCCAGGAAGTCCTTGGCCAAGGACGCTCTGCCTTGGGCCGGAAAGCGGTCCAGGGAGTTCATTGCCCATTCCAGACTATCATCCATAATGGGCGCGCCCCTGGCCCGGCCCACTGCCAAGACTTCCTCCACGGCCCTTTGAATCAATAACCGGGTTTCAGGAATGGACCGCATCTCCTCGTAGACCGAGTTGGTGGCTGCATTCACCGCCGCCGACCCCGCGATGTAAGCGAACTTCTTCCACAACATTCCCGGCATGTTTTCTTGCAGCTCCACCCGCCAACCGGCCTCCTCGAACAATCCCAAAAGGCGCCGTCCCCTCTCAGTCAGCCCAGGCCGCGTCTCGCCGAAGGCAGCGGCGCCCGGTCCGCCCTGGCTGACCACGCCGGGGGACCTGATTCGCCCTTCCATGTAGACGGACCCAATCATTACCGATGACGGCGTCAATGATCGGGCCAATTGGTCGCCGTTGTCGATGCCGTTCTGCAGGGTCAGGACCACCGTCTCCGGCCCCACCATCGGCGCCACCGCGTCGATAGCTTGGCTGTTGTGGTGCATCTTTACCGTAAACAATACAAGCTCTTGTGCCCCCGCGCCGGCGGTATCCTCCAACGCCCGTCCGGGAGCGTTGAAGACGCCGTCCAGGCTGCTTTCCACGATCAAGTATCCCTTACGCTGGATGGCAGCCAAGTGGGCGCCCCGGGCCACGAAAGTTACCTCGTGGCCGGCCCGGGCCAACAAGCCGCCAAAGTAACCGCCAACTCCCCCCGTACCCATCACTGCAACCTTCATTTCCAGACAGCCTCCACCTCCAGGTTACTCGCCAACAATAGGTTATTCGCGCCGGTCAATTCCCGTGCCGCTCCCGCAAGTCTCGCTTCAGCACCTTCCCCATGACGTTCCGGGGGAGCTCGTCAACGAACACCACCGAACGGGGGCGTTTGAATCCGGCCAGCCGTTCTTGACAGTACCGGATCAACTCCTCCTCGGGCGCGCCGCCGGATCGGGAAACCACGACGGCCCGGACTTCTTCGCCCCACTCCGGGTCCGGTACGCCAATGACTGCCGCGTCGTCCACCAAGGGATGAGACATCAGGACTTGCTCCACCTCCTCCGGAGATACCATTTCGCCGCCCCTTTTGATGAAGTCCTTGGCCCGGCCCGCCAAGTAGATGTAGCTGTCCTCGTCCTGATACCCCAAGTCTCCGGTGTAAATCCAACCCGAGCGTATAGCGTCCCGGGTGGCCGATTCCTCCTGCCAGTAGCCGGTCATCATCCGCTCTCCCCGGGCAACGATTTCTCCCACCTCACCGGTCTTGGCCGGGTGGCCGTCTTCGTCGACGATCCGTACCTCCACGTCATCCAACGGTATGCCGATGGACGTCAGCCTCTTCAGCTTCTTTTCGATCTCCTCCGGAGGACCCTCCAAGACGTGGTCATCAGGGGGCAGCATGGTGATGGTGGAGGCGGTCTCAGTCTGCCCGAAGGCATTGATGAAGCGGGCGCCGGGGAACTCTTGAATGGCTTGCTTGATGACCTCCAAGGGCATCGAGGCGGCGCCGTAGGTGATCACGTCCAAAGAAGAAAGGTCGAACTCGCGGAACCTGGGATGGTCCATAAGTTGCTTCAACATAGTAGGGACCACCATCGCCCGGTTCACACCATGCCGCTGCACTAGGTCCATCCACTCCACTGGCTCGAACTGGCGCATGACCACCAAGGTCCGCCCCCCATATACCGACGCTAGGGCCGCTTGAAGGCCGGCGATGTGGTAGAGGGGCACCGTGAGCAGGTTGGTCTCCTCCGACTCCGAATCCGCGTGGGCTACGGTGGCCAACATGAACGACGAAAAGCTGTCGTGGGAGAGCATGACCCCTTTGGGGGCCCCGGTGGTCCCGGCAGTGAACATAATAACGTTGGTGTCGGTGTCTTCCGCCTCCGGGAAGAGGTACTCATCTTCCGGTGCGCCGGCTAGAAGCCCAGCGTAAGTGAGCCTGCCGCCGGAAGCTTGGCCGTCGAGCACCACTACCCGGTCGTTGGGAATCAACCTTTCGCTATTGTCCATCGAGTCTATCAGCGGCGAATAGCGCTCGCCGATGAACAGAATGCTGGGTCGAGCGATGGCCAGCATCTGTTGCAGCTCTTCCGTCTTGGCGCGAAAGTTGATGGGTACGTATATAGCGTCCAACTGGGCGGCGGCAAAGTAGGCCTCGATGGCCTGGATGCAATTGACCTGCATCATCGCCACCCGGTCGCCCCGTCCGACGCCCCGGTCCGCCATAGCGTTGGCCAGCCGATTGGACCGCTGCTGAAGGCCCTCGAAAGTAACTGATTCGCCGTCGAAATGCACGGCGGTCCGATCGGGCACGATGGCGCCCGCTATCGTCAGAAACTCGCTGGTCCGCATACAAACCTCCGGCTGCGGAATCGCCGCACTGTGGCATCTTCTCCGGTCTTCTGCCGGCGTTGCGAAGGGCTGATTTCCGGTTTACGAATGTTCCCGGTTACCCCGGAAAACTCCGGAGGACTTCCCAAGTCGGGTTGATACCCCGCCCCCTCTCTTCCCAAGACTAGCTCAACGCCCGGGCCGCCAGTCTCGTTTCCATTTCCAGCCCTCGAGCCAGGGGAAGGTTTCCGCCTTGGAGCAAGCATTCCTTTGCTGCGGCTGCTAGGTTACGCTCCAAGGCTGCCAGTTGTCTAGCTATGCCCCAAGCTTCCTCCATTAACCTGCTTTCGGGCGTTACCCGGGTCAAGAGTCCCAGCCGCAGCGCTTCTTGGGCGTCGAACCGTTGCCCGGTCAATAGCAGTTCCATGGCCCTCGACGCCCCGATGTTCCTAGGCAAAGTTTGAGTACCGCCGGCTGCCGGAATCATCCCCAGATGGGCCTCAGGCATGGAAAACACCGTTCCGGCGGCACCGAGGCGTATATCGCTGAGCAGCGTGATTTCCAGGCCGGAGCCGATGCAGTACCCATGCACGGCGGTGACGATGGGAATTGGCAACGTCGATAGCCGGCCCCAAACGTCCCGCTCCCATCGCACCCGCCTAGCCGCCGTTTGGGATGGCGCCGTCCCGAACTCGGTTAAGTCGGCGCCGGCGCAAAAGGCCCGGCCTTGCCCGCTCACCAACAAAGACCGGACCTCGGGGTCGTCCGCCGCCGCCAACGCCTCGGAAAAATCGTCTCGCATCTGTATGTTGTAGGCGTTGAGCACTTGGGGGCGGTTCAACGAGATATGGGCCACGGCGCCTTCCACGCCTTCCTCTTTCGTGTACAACAAAGTGTCGAAATTGGTCATTGCGGCTTTCAACTGCCAATGGCCAGCCTTGGGCGGGACCTTCGATAGTCAGGTTGAAAACCGGCCGGGCCGGATTCCGGGCGTTGAGTCCTTGGACTCGAGCGCCCTCTGCGTGTTCTATTGCGAAGCTCTCGCATAAAGCTCTTCGAGGTCCAACTCGGTATAACGGAGTCCGATGTTCTCCACGGTGTGAGCGTCGCTCACTTCGAGCAACAGGAGGCCGTGGGCCTTAGCGATCTCCTCCACCTGCCGCTTGCGTATGTGCCAATTGTGTATGTAGTTGTCGATCTCTATGGCGTGAACGTTGTCCTCGATAATGATTTCCGGGGAATAGTAACCCGGGTGGCAATAGGAGCGAAAGGTACCGCCTCCGGGAAGGAAAAGCTCCGCAACCTGGTACTCGGCAAACGGGTTTTGCTGAGGCCGCACCTCGATTTCCCAACCGGGAATGATTATTGCTTGGCCCGGATAGAGCCGTTCCACCACCTCTTGAAACTCGAAGGCCCACTCCTTATTGCGATGGTCGGTGATAGCAATACCGTCAATCCCGCGGGCCTTGATCTGAGCTACCACGGTTTCCGCCATGCTTTCGGTGGGACTTTGGAAATTGAACGCCTCCCACATATGGGTATGCAGGTCCAGTTTTACCTTCACACCGGATAACCCAAGTTGCTCATGTTACTCGCCGCGGAACTCCGGCCGCCGCCGCTCCAGAAAAGAACGCAGACCCTCGGACCGGTCCGCCGTGCCATGCAGCAGTATGTTCAGGTCGGCCTCCAGCCGTAACCCTTGCTCCAAGCTCAGGTCCATGCCTGTCCGGACCGCTTCTTTAGCATACCGGGCGGCGATGGGCGCCCCGGCGGCGACGCTTGCCGCCAGTTGGCGCGTCTCGGCCGGCAGCCGGTCCCCTTCCGTAACCCGGTTGACCAGACCGATGTCCAAGGCTTGAGGCGCCTCGACTATCCGGCCGGTGAAAATCATGTCCCGGGCCCAAGACGGACCGACCAAGCGGGGTAGCCGCTGGGTGCCTCCGTCCCACGGAAATTCCCCGCGGCCCAAGTCCGTCAAGCCGAGCCGGGCCTCCCGGGCGGCCAGCCGGATGTCCGCCCCCAAGGCTAACTCCAGACCGTGGTCCAAGGCGTCGCCGTTTATCGAGGCGATGACCGGGACCGCAAGCCCGGCCACCGAGGACGCTACCTGAACGCAGGCCAGCCATTCGAGGAACGCTTCGCTGCTTTCGTGAGCAGGGCTCTCCGGCGGCGCCTCCCGGCCTACGGAAAATTGCCGGTCCCGGCCCGTTATAACCAGGACCCGCACCTCCTCGTCTTCCCCGATAAGGCGGCAGACTTCCCGCAACTCGCCCGCCATTTCCCGGTCGATGCGGTTGCCCGATTCCGGGCGCGCCAGTGTTACCCACGCTACCGGGCCGTCCACCTGAAGATTCACGGAGTTGTATCGAATCTCAGCCGCCCCCAAAGCCGGCAATCGGCAACAACAGGAAGGCCCCGCACCGGCGCCGCCTATGCTTGACAGGACCGCCGCCACTAGATTGGGTTGACATAAGTCTCCACCAGGCCGTCTTTGACGCTGTACATGATAGAATTGGGCCGGGTTAACCCAAGGCTCCACCGCGCCGTCTATGGCTCTGCGTATGGTAGGCATGCGCGCGGTATCTTGACAAGGTTGACAGTCTTATTTACCATGATTTATAGCTCCCAGAACGCGAGCAAACAGGCACGCTCTGTAAATTCCCCATCTGATTGGGGATATGTAGAAAGGAGGCAACGGTGGCTAATTTTGTTCCCCTAGGCGAGCGGGTAATCGTTCAGCCTATTGAGCTAGATCAACAGACTAAAGGCGGTATCTTCCTTCCGGATACGGCCAAGGAAAAGCCCCAGGAAGGTAAAGTGATAGCGGTTGGACCCGGTAGAGTCGCCGACGACGGAAAGCGGATCCCCATGGAACTCTCCATGGGTGACCGGGTTATCTACTCCAAGTTCGCCGGCACCGAATACAAGGACGGGGATGACGAGTACCTGATTCTCAGGGAGAGCGACATTCTCGCCAAGATATCCTAGCCGCCAACGAAGATTAAATAAGGAGGAAAAGGATGCCCCCGAAGAAATTGACCTACTCGGAGGACGCGCGAAAGTCCCTCCGGGCCGGCATCGACACTCTGGCAGAGTCCGTCAAGGTTACCCTAGGCCCCAAGGGACGGAACGTGGTCTTGGACAAGTCCTTTGGCCCGCCCCAAGTTTGCAGTGACGGCGTCACCATTGCCAAGGAAATCGAACTGCCCGACAGTTTCGAGAATATGGGCGCCCAACTGCTGAAGGAAGCGGCCACCAAGACCAACGACGCCGCAGGTGACGGCACCACTACGTCGGTGGTCCTGGCTCAAGCCATCATCAACGACGGGTTCAAGAACGTCACTGCGGGCGCCAACCCCATGGCCATCAAGCGCGGCATAGAAAAAGCGGTCGCCGCCGTGGTGGATGAGTTGCAAGGTATGGCCCAGTCGGTGGAAACCCGGGAACGAATCGCCCAAGTAGCCAGCCTCTCCGCTCACGAAGAGGAAATCGGCGGCACCATCGCCGACGCCATGGAAAAAGTGGGCAAAGACGGCGTAATCACCGTCGAAGAGTCCAAGGGCATGTCTGATGAAATCGAATACGTCGAAGGCATGCAGATCGACCGGGGGTACATCTCTCCCTACTTCATCACCAACTCGGACCGCATGGAATCGACGTTGGAGGACGCCACGGTCGTTATCACCGACAAGAAGATCTCCGCCGTGTCCGACATGCTTCCCGCCTTGGAAAAGCTGTTGCAGGTCGGCAAGAAGAACGTGGTCATCATCGCCGAGGACGTGGACGGCGAGGCCCTGGCCACCCTGGTCGTCAACAAGCTCCGGGGCACCCTCAGCGCCCTCGCGGTCAAGGCTCCCGGCTTTGGCGATCGACGGAAGGCTATGCTGGAGGACATTGCCATCCTCACCGGCGGGACGGTCATTAGCGAAGACATGGGCAAGAAGCTGGACTCGGCCACCTTGGAGGACTTCGGCCAAGCCAGGCGGGTGAGCGCCTCCAAGGACGAGACCACCATCGTCGAAGGACGAGGCTCCGAAGACGCCATCCAGGCCCGGATCGGCCAGATCAAGGCCCAGATCGAGGAGACGACCTCCGAGTTCGATCGAGAGAAGCTCCAAGAGCGGATGGCGAAACTCTCCGGCGGAGTAGCTGTCATCAAGGTTGGGGCCGCGACCGAAGTTGAGCTAAAAGAACGGAAGGCCCGGGTGGAGGACGCTCTTTCCGCTACCCGTTCCGCCGTGGAGGAAGGTATCGTACCCGGCGGCGGCGTGGCCCTGGTACGCGCCAGGCGGGCCCTCGACAACGTTTCCGGCCTGCCTCATGATGAGAAAGTGGGCGTGGACATAATCGGACGCTCGGTGGAGCAACCCCTGCGGCTCATCGTGGAGAATTCCGGGTTCGAGGGGTCCGTGGTCCTGAATGACGTGAAACAGCACGCCGACGACTACGGCTACGACGCCGACGTTGGCGAGAGCTGCCAGATGCTGGAGCGCGGGATCGTAGACCCCACCAAGGTTACCCGTTCCGCGTTGCAGAACGCGGCCAGCGTTGCCTCCATGGTGCTAACCACCGAGTCCATGATCACCGAGATTCCCCAAGAAAAACCCTCGATGCCCGCCATGCCCCCGGGCGGCGGAATGGACTTCTAGGCTCGCGCCGGTGATTCGGTGATTCCTTGAGGGGGCGGGCTCGGGCCCGCTCCCTCTTAATTTTAGGAGTTATGCGCTTGGCGGTGATTTCATATCAGCACCGGCCCGTTACCAGACGGGATTTCATAGCCGACTCCGTGACTTCAATCTCTCTCGCCGGGCCAGCCCCCTTCGGCAATCGTTCGTACTTTCAAGGCAGCGTTTATAACTGCTAGAATGCGCTCTTAAGGCGGTTGGGCGAAGGGGGAACCCGCCGAGGGTGCTCCTCTGATACCCGCCTGACGCGATAAGGCCGTCCTAAATTATGCGGAGCAAGCTATACGAATCTCCCGAAGCGGCGGTGGCCGATGTTTTCGACGGCGCCGTTGTGCTTGTCGCCGGTTTTGCCGGATGCGGCCGGCCCGAGGGGTTGCTGCAAGCCCTAAAGGACCGGGAAGTAAGCAATCTCACCGTCATATGCCAGGGTTCTTGGCCCGAATCACCAGCTAAAGGAGGCCCTGCCGGGGTCGACGGCCTGATTGCCGCCGGACGGGTAGCCAAGCTCATTTCCCCGGACGGGTTCTATCCGGGGCACGGCGCCGCCGCAGAAGAAGGCTGGAGAAACGGCAGCCTGGAAGTAGAAGTAATCCCCCAAGGAGTCTTGGCGGAGCGACTTCGCGCCGGGGGCGCCGGGTTGGGCGGCGTATTTGTGCCGACCGGCGTGGATTCCCGGTTCGCGGAGGGCAAGGAGCTGCGCAGCATCAATGGCCAACGCTGTGTCTTCGAGGCCGAGCTGCGGGCGGACTTCGCTTTCCTTCGAGCCTACGCCGCCGACACCTTGGGAAACCTGGTTTACCAGGGTACCCAACGCAACTGGAATCCAGTCATGGCCATGGCCGCCCGGTTAAGCATTGCCGAAGTCGACGAAGTCTTCGAAGCTGGGGGACTCGACCCGGAATTGGTAACCACGCCCGGCATCTTCGTCAATCGGATGGTGAGGGCGGTTTAGCTCCGGTCCCGGCTTTACCGCCGCGAATGGTCCCACCCCCGCGGCCCGGCTCCCGGTAAGAACGGCTCCCGGTAAGAACGGCTCCCGGTAAGAACGGCTCTTGGATAACGCGCCCGGTCATATGTCCGTCGGTCACATGCTCAATAAGAACAGAGTTGACAGCAAATCGATGGCCCAACGGGTGGCCCAGGAATTTTACCCAGGGGAATTGATCGGACTGGGGCCGGGACTGCCCTCGTTGCTGCCCGGCGCGGTCTCTCAAGACGCCCGTGTGACCTTCTTGGCCGACAGCGGCGCCCTAGGCTACCGGGCTGCCGGGTCAAGCGACCCGGTTCATCCATCCCCCTCAGATAGTCCCGGCCGGCCCGTTGACTCCGACGGGCGTGCCGTAGAGTTCCTGGGCGGAGGCGCCGCCTTGAGCGTGGTCGAAGCGGCGGCCATGGTCCGCGGGGGACACGTGGGTACCGCGGTCCTCCAACCGGCCCAGGTTGCGGCTAATGGAGACTTTACTCACTGGACGACCGCTGCTATCCCCGGCCTCTTCCCTCCGGCGTCGGCGGTCGATTGGGCCGCGGGCGCCAAGCGGGTCATCGCAATGATGGCCCACAATGGCTCAGATAACTCGCCCAATATTGTCGCCCGGTCCTCGCTGCCCATCGACGGCAGCAAGAGCGCGGCCCTGATTGTTTCCGACGCGGCGGTTATCCAAGTCAAGCCCGGCGGATTGGTGTTGGCCGAACTAGCCCCCGGTTGGACCGTGGATGACGTTGTAGCAGCCACCGGAGCGCCTCTCCTGGTTGCTCCGGACTTGAAAGAAATGACTTTCCAAGTCCCCAGCCTGCCGCCCGCCGGCAAGGTCTACTCCAGCGGGGCCGAAGCAATCCGGGACCTGCCAAGCGGCGCCGTCGTGAACATAGATGGGTTCGGCGGCCCCGGAGGGATGGCCCAGTATCTGTTGGTGACCCTGCGAGACCTCGGGGCCAAGGACTTGACAATCATCAGCAATACCGCCGGCATCGCCCGGGTCATGGGTTTCGGCACACCGCCGGGGCAGGAGGCTATAGACCATTCCATCTTGGTGGAAGCCAAGCAGATGAAAAAGGTCATAGCCTCCTACCCAACGTCGCCCAGGGCCTCCCGGCCCAACGCTTTCGAGTTGGCCTTTCAACGCGGAGAGTTGGAGTTGGAGGTTGTACCCCAAGGCACTCTGGCGGAGCGCCTGAGGGCGGGCGCCGCCGGCGTTGCCGCCTTCTATACCCCCACCGGCGTCGGCACCCTGCTCGCCGAAGGCAAAGAGACCCGGGTCTTGGACGGTAAAGAGTACGTGCTGGAAACGGGCCTAGCGGCCGACTTCTGTCTAATCCGGGCCCACAAGGCCGATACCCTGGGCAACCTGGTATATAAGGGGACTTCTCGAAACTTCAACGCGGTCATGGCTGCTGCCGCTAGGACCACCGTGGTGGAGGTGGACGAGATCGTGGAAGCGGGGGAGCTGACCCCTGATGAGATAATCACCCCCGGGGTCTACGTCCACCGCATTATCCAGCGCCCCGCCGGATTTTCGGCGTACCAACCGCGGGTGGATGTCTGACCGGCTACAGTCTGGTGAGCTGCGTCTGTGGCTGGAAGCCGGACCGACTCAACCAAAACCTATTGGAGAAGATGTGGGGAATGAGCGCCGCAATTGATAAAGAGCGTCTTGGCCGGGAAGTAATCGCTATGCGGGTTGCCAAGGAACTGCCCGATGGCGGGTACGTGAACTTGGGCTTGGGCATCCCCACTTTGGTATCCAGTTTCATGCCGGAAGGCAGCCCGGTCTTCTACCACAGCGAAAGCGGGATACTGAACTGCGGCCCGCTGGCTGATGAAGGCGAGGAAGACATCGACCTGATCAACGCCGGCGGTCAATTCCTGAAACCCGTGCCGGGCATGTCCTTCTTTAGCAGCGCCGAAGCTTTCGCCATGATCAGGGGCGGCCACGTGGACGTCACCGTATTGGGGTCGCATCAAGTCTCCGCCAACGGGGACTTGGCCAACTGGCTGCTTCCCGGCCGGGGGGTGGGCAACGTGGGCGGCGCCATGGACCTGGCGGTCGGCGCCGGTACCGTCATCGTGGCCATGGAACACACCGACAATCAGAACCGGCCCAAGATAGTACAAGAATGCACTTTTCCCGTCACCGGCAAAGGCTGCGTGTCACTCATCGTTACAGACTTGGCGGTGATCGAGTGCACGAAACCCGGGTTGGTGTTGAAAGAGTTGGCTCCCGGCTGGACGCCCGAAGAAGTGCAGCAGCTAACCGGAGCGGAGCTAAAGATCGCGCCCGACCTCAAAGAGTATGAACTGTAACCGTTCCCACTAGATACTTCACTCCGGGCCCCTTTACTCGTTATTCTCAACCCCTTACTCGTCATTCCTGTGTGTGTTAGCTAACCCGATGTGCAACTTTTTCAGGCTGCGAATTGGATTGCCGGCACAACAACGTGCTCGCTCGACATGACCCGTCTTCAATCAGCGAAATGGAGTGTGGTTGGCCCACCGCGGCGGGCCAACCACACTCCATCTTTTCGGGGTGGGGGTAACCCTTGCCTTATATCTGGGCGGGCGGCAAGAAACTTGCACGAGGGGTTAGTAATTCGTTGACTAGCTGCCGTCGCCATGATAAGCTTCCGGCAACATAATCGAAGACCTAAAAAGCTGAATTCTGTTTGGCGGGAGCTTGGGTAAGCCAGGCTGAGAGGGCGGCCTGGGATCGCCGCCGACCGTCTGTACCTGACCCGGGTAATGCCGGCGCAGGGACAAGGCGTTCAAGTCGACGCACACCGCAGCCGCCAGGCCGAATACCTGGCGGTTTGACTTTTTATTCGGCATGCGAGGAGAAATGTCGAAGATGTCCGACGAACTGATGATCGGAGGGGAGAGCTTTAGCTCCCGCCTCATATTGGGCACCGGCAGGTACCGCACCATGGAGGAAATGGTCCAAGCCGTCGAGTCCTCCGGCGCTGAGATGATTACCGTGGCCATCCGCCGCTTGGACTTGGACGACCCGGGAAAAGAGACCCTCCTAGACTACATCGATTGGGGGCGTTACCGGATGCTGCCCAATACCGCCGGTTGCGCCACCGCCGAAGAAGCCATATTCGTGGCCCGCCTCGGGCGAGAAGTGGGCAATACCAATTTCGTCAAGCTGGAGGTCATACCCGACCCCAAGTACCTCTTCCCCGACGCGGCGGCTACCTTGGATGCGGCCAAGCAGCTCATCGAGGAGGGATTCGTGGTCCTTCCTTACATCCACGCCGACCCGGTGCTGGCCCGGCTTCTCGAAGAAGCCGGGTGCGCTACCGTGATGCCCTTAGGGTCGGCCATTGGCTCCGGACAAGGTATCCACACCATAGAGGAGCTACGGATTATCATCGAGCAAGCCGGCGTCCCGGTAGTCGTAGACGCAGGTCTGGCGGTCCCCTCAGACGCCGCTCAAGCATTGGAGATGGGCGCGGACGCCGTGTTGGTCAACACGGCAATCGCTCAGGCCGCAGACCCGGGACTAATGGCGGAAGCCTTCAAGCAGGGAGTCGAGGCCGGTCGTAAAGCTTTCCTAGCGGGGCGAATCGCGGCCCGCCCCTATGCGGCGGCCAGCAGCCCGCCCACCGACGTTCCTCAACCCGTCGCCCGCGGTTAGTCTAGGCCCTTTGCTGTGCCGCTCAAGCCCGCCAATTGCACCGGCTGCGCCTCTTCTGACGTGAAAGGGGATGTTGGGCCGGAACGCCGCGGCGTTCCGGCCCAACATCCCCAAGCCCTCCCGTTGTAGAATATAACCATGATGACGTACCGGCCGTCGCAGCGGCGGGGACCCGTGCCCTGCCCTAAACAACCCTCATGGGGAGCTGTCTAGTTTGCCGCCATCTTTCCCGGAGCCGTGCCTTTGCTTGGTTACCGACCGCAACCTGTGCGATGGAGGAGCGTTGATCGAGCGAGTCGGCGAGGCGGTGGCCGGCGGCGTCAACATGGTCCAGCTCAGAGAGAAGGACCTGCCAGGCCGGCGTCTGCTGGAGCTGGCGTTGAATATCAAACGGGAGATCGAAGGCCGGGCCCTGCTGGTTATCAACGAGCGGGCCGACGTCGCCGCCGCGGCGGGGGCAGACGGCCTCCAGTTGGGGGAGCAGGCCCTGCCGGTGGGGGCGGCTAGGACGATAGTGGGGCCCCGGACGCTAATTGGCCGGTCGGTACACTCCCCCGAAGGCGCTATGGAAGCGCGGGCCGAGGGCGCCGACTACCTTGTAGTCGGGACCATCTACGCCACGGGGTCTCATTCCCAAACCCTTCCCTCCGGCCCTGAGCTGTTGGCAAGGATTGCCCGACTCCCGGAGTTTCAATCCTTTCACCCGCCCCTGCTGGGAATCGGCGGAATTACCGCCGAGAACTCGGGCGAGGTTATCCGCGCGGGGGCTTCCGGCATCGCGGTGATCACCAGCATTCTGGCGTCGCCGGACCCGCGGCAAGAAGCCCGGAAGCTGAAGCTGGCCCTTGTGGACGCTTGGCAAAGCAGACCGCGCCAATGAGGCCGGGAAGTCGAAGGGGGTACCGACCAAGGGGGCGGGTCAGAGCATGATCAATCTTCTGGTCAACGGAAAGGAACGGGTACTGGAAAGCAGCGTCGACCTGGAAACTTATCTGGCTTCATTTGGCGTCAACCTGGAACACGTAGCAGTAGGCTACAATGGCGAAGTGGTTGGAAAAGAGCACTTCCCCAAGGTAAGGCTCCGGGATGGCGACGTGTTGGAGATAGTCCGTCCCGTGGGCGGCGGTTGACCCGCTCCCCGAAAACGGTCTCCGGGTGCGGACCGGCAAGTCCGCCCCCGTCAAGATTCTCGACCTCCGGTTTGCTGATGTCGTTTGGGACCTCCCCCCGGGCCAAGGGTTTCTTGCTGCGCGGGTCCCGGGCTTGCCCGAGGCCACTTTACATAAGCACATGGGCTTATTTTCAAGGCAACCCCCCATGCAGGTTTCAAACCGGCCCGCCAAGCATCAAAACGGTATTTTTGGGAACCCACACCAAAACGTAGTGGCCGGTTTGAAACCGGCCCGCCCAAGGATGAAACCGGCATTTCCCGAGGGATTGAATATCCAGAGGCGCCCGAGTTGGCAGGGATAGCAACCGGCCCGGCCCCACCGGCGCCGGAGTTGAATTAAGGAGGGCTGATGGGGGAACTCATCGTCCAAGCCACCGGGATACAAAAGACCTATGACACCGGCACGGTGAAGGTTCGCGCTCTAAGGGGCGTAGACCTGATGGTACCCGCGGGTGAGATGGTTGCCATCATGGGCCCCAGCGGGTGCGGCAAGACCACTCTGCTCAATTGCCTCTCCGGGCTCGACGAAATCGATTCCGGGACAGTGCTCATTGACGGCGTCGTGCTCCACGATCTGCCCGACGACCAACGCAGCGACTACCGGGCCCGCAGCATGGGGTTCGTGTTCCAGTTGTACAACCTGCTTCCCGTGCTCAGCGCCGTCGAAAATGTGGAGATGCCGTTGTTGGTATCCGGCGTCGGTCCCAGCGAGGCCCGCCGGCGGTCCATGGACATATTGGACTTGGTCGGCCTCACCGACCGTGCGCGCCACCTTCCCGGCGAACTTTCCGGCGGCCAGCGGCAACGCGTAACCATCGCCCGGGCCCTGGTGAACCAACCGTCCATCATTTGGGCCGACGAGCCCACCGGGGACTTGGACAGCGAGACTGCCGGCGAGATCATAGACCTTATGACCGACCTCAACCGCACCAATGGCCAGACCTTCGTTCTGGTGACCCACTCGGTTGAAGTGGGCGCTATAGCCCACCGCATCGTGCGGATGCGGGATGGGCAAATCGCGAGCGACGGCGTCCCGTCCATGGACCGCGCCAGCCGCGAAACGGCGGCCGGAGAGTAATGCAAGAGCTCTTCGGCGTGCCCATGAACACCATCATGATCGCGCTCCTCGTGGTTTTCATTCCATCGGTAGCGTGGGTGGCGGTCATGGCTTGGCGCAACCGGGTGATGCTAAAGCTGGGCCTGCGCAACATTCCGCGCCGCCGGGCCCAAACCGCCCTCATCATAGTCGGCATCATGATCAGCACCCTGATCATGGCCGCCGCCTTCGGCACCGGCGACACCATCAGCTTCTCCATACGCAGCGACGCAGTAAAGACCCTGGGGACCATCGACGAGGTTATTGTCTACTCCGACACCGCTTCCGAAGACGATTTGTTTGCCAGCCCTTCCTACTTCCCCTATGAGCGGTTCCTCCAAGTCCGCGGCCAAGTGGCCGGCATGAAGAACATCGACGGACTGGCTCCCGGGATCGCGGAGTGGGCGCCGGCGGTAAACACCAGGACTTCCTTGAGCGAAGGGAGGTTGCGCGTCGTCGGC
The DNA here is from genome assembly GCA_965197665.1 of Dehalococcoidia bacterium. Taxonomy (GTDB): domain Bacteria; phylum Chloroflexota; class Dehalococcoidia; order Lucifugimonadales; family UBA3495; genus CBDANO01. The sequence continues at coordinate 344,364 of CBDANO010000003.1, read as the reverse complement.
GTCGCCTCGGATTTCCTGGACGGCTTCGACGGGCTGCGGTTGACGTCGGGGCAAGAGGCACGGGTGGAGACCCTGGGCCGGGACCAAGCCTACCTCAACGACGAAGCAGCCGAGGAATTGGACGCGGCGCCGGGAGACCGCATCCGGCTGTTCAGGTCCGGCGAAGGCCTCTTGTTAGAAGTCGCCGGCGTGGTGGAAAAGGGTGGACTGGCTGGGCCAGACCCCGCCGTGTTAATGCCCTTGGAGCGCGTCCAAGCCATTTTCGGCCGGGAAGGCCAGATCAACTCCATCGCGGTATCCAACCGCGGGGGCGCATTCTCCGGGACCGACCTTAGCAAAGAGGTTACGCGGGACCTGAGAGTCCTCTTTGCCGACCGCCGGGTTGCGGCCTCTCTCAAAGACCTCTTGGACCAGGACCAAGTAATCGAGGCCCTAAAACTGAGGGAACAAAGCCTCGGCGATGCGCTGAAGGCAGACCTAGCGTCGCTCCGGTCCGAAATACAGCGCGATAAAGTAAGCGAGCCGCTGATCGGACTTCTAGCTGACGAAGATGTTTCCGACGAAGTTATAGAGTCCTTGGACCGGGCTCGCTTGGTCGAGATTGAAAGGCAAGCCGTAACCCATTTTGCCAACCTGGGCGAGCTTCGTGTGCTCGACGTCAAACGGCGTGTCTTGGAAGTAGCGGACGCCGTGGGCAGCCGGGTTACCACTTTCTTCGTCCTCATGGGGCTGTTTTCCATCATGGTCGGCGTACTGCTGATTTTCTTGATCTTCGTGATGCTGGCGGCGTCCCGGAGGACCGAGATGGGCATGGCCCGGGCTGTGGGCGCCAAGCGAAGCCACTTGGTGCAAATGTTCGTTTTCGAGGGTACCGCCTACGCCGTGGTATCGGGGGCGGTGGGAGTCTTATTGGGGTTGGGGGCCAGCGCCCTGATCGTCGTTATTGCCAACCGGATTTTCGCGGGGGGAGGCGGCGACGTGCCGGAGGACTTCCAACTTACCCGCCACTTCGAGGTCCGCAGCGCCGTCGTCGCATATTGCTTGGGCATGATAATAACTTTGGCTACGGTAGCGGTGTCGGCCCACCAGGTGAGCCGAATGAACATCGTCGCCGCGGTGCGAAGGCTGCCCGCTCCCATCACCGCCGATGATTCCGGGTGGCGCGAGGTCCTCTTGCCGCCTTGGCGCTCGCTGGCCAAAGCGTCCGGCTTGGCGGGCCGCAGCCTCCTGGCCCTAACCACCTTCCACCCGATCCGATCGGTGGAGTACCTTCTTCAATCGATTTGGGCGTTCTCATTGGCTCCCGCGAACGTCGCGGCAAGCGCCTTCCAGATCGTATGGCGGTCTTTCAAGCACGGCTGGCTGGCCTTGGCTATCGGCCTATTGGTAACCTGGCGCGGCGTCGCGGCCGAAGACGTGGCCCCCTTCAGGATCGGCGTGTCGTTGGCTATCCTGGGGTTGGGCCTGCTGGTCCGATCGGCGTTGCGAAATGGACCGGTCCGCCCCGAGCTGCGGGACCGCCTCGCCTACAGCTTCATCGGCGTGGTGACCCTGGTCTTTTGGGTTATCCCCTTCGACTCGCTGCGGGCCTTGGCGGGAGACTTGGAAGGCGGCATCGAAATGTTCTTCATCTCCGGCATCGCCATGGTAGCGGCGGCGGTGTGGACCGTGATGTACAACGCCGACCTTCTCTTGCGCGTGCTGACTTTCATTACCAGACCTGTTGGCAAACTACGACCCGTGCTGGTAACGGCGGTTGCATACCCCATGAGCGCCAAGTTTAGGACCGGCTTGACGCTGGCCATGTTCGCCTTGGTCATATTCACCTTGATAGTCATGTCCATCCTTACCAAGGCCTTCAGCACCGCGGTGGCCGACGTGGAAACCGTGTCCGGCGGTTGGGACATTCAAGGCACGGTGAACTTCAATACTCCCATTAAAGACATACGGCAGGCTATCGACGGCCATCCCCAGTTGGACCTGGAAGACTTCGAGTCCATCGGCGGCTACACCACAATCCCCGTCGCCGCGCGCCAACCGGGGGCGGAGAACCAGCGCTGGGAGTGGTACGCGGTGCGGGCCGCCGATGACGAATATCTCAACTCCACCGGCGCCAAGCTGAAACTCATCGCCGAGGGCTACGGAAGTACGGACCAAGAGGTATGGCAGGCCTTGCGCCGGAACCCCCGTCTGGCCGTGGTCGATTCTCTGGTCGTGCCCAGCCGCTCCGGTTTCGACGACGACGAAGTCCCTTTCGAGATGGAGGGCCTTTACTACGAAGATGACGTAATGGCGCCGGTTGACCTGGAAATACGGGAGCCCCGCAGCGGACAAATAGTCCGGCTCACCGTGATCGGAGTCTTGGACCAACTGACCGACGCCTTTGGCAACATCGGACTGGGTATGTTCGTTTCCCGGAGAGAACTCGATGGAGCGATACCTTTTCCGATACCCACCACCACCTACCGGTTCAATACCGCCCCGGGCGTGGACGCGGCGGGGGCCGCCCGGGCCATCGAGATTTCCTTTCAAGAACACGGTATGGAAACCGAAGTAATGGCCGAGTTGGTCGAGGAGGCGGCGGCGGCCAACCGGGCGTTCAATTACTTGTTTACCGGCTTCATGGGCTTGGGCTTGCTGGTGGGGATTGCGGCGTTGGGGGTGATCAGCTTACGCGCCGTGGTGGAGCGGCGGCAGCAAATCGGGGTGCAACGGGCCATCGGTTACCGGCGCCGCTTGATCCAGTTTAGCTTTTTGCTCGAATCTTCTTTCGTCGTTCTACTGGGCATAGCCATAGGAGTGATCTTGGGCACGATCATTTCCTACAACATCGTCAACGACATCCGGGACAACGTGGAAACGGTCCGGTTCTCCATCCCCTGGGTGCAGATCATAATTATTGTTGCCATCGCTTACTTGTTCTCCCTGCTTACCACCTTCTTGCCCGCCAGTCAGGCCTCGCGCATCTACCCCGCCGAGGCCCTCCGCTACGAATAGACCCCGGCGACGACTAGGGTCCCACAGGGTGTCTATTGACCCTGGCCCCCTGCGGGAATACCCTTACCGTGGTCGAGTCACTCCGGCATATTGCGCCGATTTGGAATCCAGAGGAGTCCTTGAATGAACGCGGAGATCGTGGCCGTCGGCTCAGAGCTTTTGCTGGGTCAGATCGTCGACACCAACTCGGCCTGGATGGCGCGGCGTTTGGCCGACCAGGGAGTGAACCTGTTCTACAAAACGGTGGTCGGAGATAATCCGGGCCGGATGCTGGAAATAATCTCCCAAGCCATGGAACGGTCCGACCTAGTGATTATTTCCGGGGGCTTGGGTCCAACTCAGGATGACATTACCAGGGACATCGTCGCCCAAGCTGCGGGGAAGGAGTTGGTTCTCGACCCCGCCCTGTTGGCCCAGATAGAGGACCGCTTCCGCCGCCGGGGCCTGATCATGACGGAGAACAACAACCGTCAAGCCTACATTCCGCAAGGGTCCATCCCCGTGGAAAACCCCAATGGAACGGCCCCGTCCTTCATTGTGGAAGACCCCAGGTCGGTCGTGGTCTGCCTGCCCGGGGTGCCCTTTGAGCTCAAGTGGCTGTTCGACAACGAGGTCGTGCCGTACCTGCGCCGCAAATTCGACCTTTCCGAGGCCATCTACTCCAGGGTGCTGAAAGTGGCTGACTTGGGAGAGAGCTCGGTGGACGAGTTGGTCGGCCACCTGATCGTCAACTCTACCAATCCAACCGTCGGAGTCTTGTCCCATCCGGGGCAAGTAGACGTGCGAATCACCGCAAAATCCACCAGCGAGGAGGAGGCGGAGGTCCTCATTCAGCCTCTGGAACGTCAAGTCCGAAGCCTCTTGGGCCGTCACGTGTTTGCCAAAGACGGCGACAGCTTGCAAGACGTGGTGGGCGCTTTACTCCGGGAGTCCGGCAACCGGACGGTAGCCTCATACGAAGGACTCACCGCGGGCCTAGTGGCCCAGTTCCTGCAAGAGGCCGCCGGCCCTTTGTTCGTCCAAGGTACCATCGGCCGGGAGGAAGGACTGTTGCGCCGGCTCTTGGCGCCAACCGGCGGGGACGGGTACGACGAGCTAATGGAGGATGGGGCCAAACTTGCCGACGACTTGGCCGGCGCGGTCCGGGCCCAAGCCGGCGCCGACTACGGGCTGGCGGTCCACGTGGTCTCCGACCCCACGCGGGTTACCGAGAACCTGAATGCGGGCTTTACCTACGTTTCGGTGTGCTCCGGCCAAGGGACCAGCCGCCGCCAGTATAACTTCGGCGGGCCGGGGCTGCCCGACCGCACCCGCACCGCCGTCTACGCCCTGAATCTGCTGCGCCTGACGATTCTGGAGCCATGAAGATACCGTTTCCACCCTTGGGGAGTTGGCCGGTTTGAAACCGGCCCCTACATTTTTGTGTCGTTGCCATGAAGATACCGTGAGTGGATACTAGAAACTACGACGTTGCAATCATCGGCGGCGGCATCGTCGGCCTTTCTACGGCCATGCAGCTGAAGGCCGGCAGGTTTCCTCGCTGGAAAGTGGCGGTCGTGGAAAAAGAGGCCGAGTTGGCCAGCCACCAGACCGGCCACAACAGCGGAGTAATGCACTCCGGAATCTACTACCGCCCCGACTCTCGGAAAGCCCGGTTCTGCGTTAGCGGCTTCCGGTCTTTGGTCCGGTTCTGCCTCGAGAACAGGATAGAGTACCACCAGTGCGGTAAGGTGATTATCGCCACCCATGAGGAAGAATTGGGCAGGCTGGAGGACTTGCGCCAGCGGGGAATCGCCAACGGCGTGCCCGGTCTGGAGATGGTCGGCCCGGAGCGGCTCAAGGAGATCGAGCCTCACGCGGCGGGGATTCGGGGGCTGTGGTCGCCCCACACCGGTATCATCGACTACCGGAAGGTGGCCCTTGCATACGCCGGGCGCTTCCGGGAGTCGGGCGGCGACATATTTACCGGCGCTCCGGTGCGAAAAGCGTCCCGGTATTCCGACGGTCTGGTGTTGGAAACCGCCTCGGGAGACCTAAGGGCAAAGCGCGTGATCAACTGCGCCGGCCTCTTTGCCGACCGGGTCGCGGAGATGCTGGGCCAGCGGGCGGAAGTGCGCATCATCCCTTTCCGGGGAGAGTATTTCATGCTCCGGCCCGAGAGTCATCACTTGGTCAAGGGCCTGATCTATCCGGTGCCCGACCCCAGGTTTCCCTTCCTGGGGGTCCACTACACTCGCACCATTCACGGCGGGGTAGAAGCCGGCCCCAACGCCGTCCTAGCGATGCGCAGGGAAGGCTACCGGAAGTCCGACTGGAGCCTTGGAGATTCTTGGGGCACTTTTAGCTTTCCCGGGTTTTGGAAAATGACCGCAAAGCACTGGAAAGTAGGACTGAACGAGGTCCGGCGGTCCTACAGCAAGAGGCTGTTCGTGCGCGACCTGAAACGTTTGCTGCCGGAAATACAAGCAATCGACTTGGAACCGGGCGGGGCCGGAGTGAGGGCCCAGGCTGTTTCCCCCGCGGGGGCATTGCTGGACGACTTTCATATCATTCAGGGCAAAGACGCGGTCCACGTTTTGAACGCTCCATCGCCGGGAGCCACCTCGTCTCTGGCTATTGGCGCCCACGTCGCGGACATGGCCGCCGAGGCCTTCGGCGCCCCGTAGCGCGGACCCTTCCTCCCACGAGTGGAGCGCCACCGGGCGGGCAGCCGCCGGCCTAGCCGCAACCCACGCCCAAATTGGCGGCGGCCCGCGCCTGGGGATGTTGCGGCCTCGATAGCGCCGTGAGTATAATCGACCGGGATTCAGCCACCCCCTATATAGTGTTGCGTATGGCGGACTTGGGACCATTTATTCTTGATAGCAGCGGCGTAGGTCCGTTGGGACGCTGTCATCGTCCTCTCCGGCAGATCCCGGTAGAGGCCTCTTGATGGTAACGCCGGAGCAGCAAGTAGGGAATCAAGTGGACCTGGGCGGGTGGGCGGTTACTGAAGAGTTCCTCCATGAATACCTGAAAGCGGTGGGAGACGACACACCGGCATACTTTCGCCACGGCCTAGCCCCCCCGGTTGCCCTAGCCGCCCGCGCTCTTGGGTTATTGCTGGAGCGTATGGACCTGCCTCCCGGAGCGATACACAGCCTCCAAGAAATAGAGGCCCTAGCGCCGGTCCCGGTCCACCAAACCGTCAGCGGAACGGCAACGGTTGGCCCTCCCAAACGCAGGGGGGGCATGGAATTTATCAACGCCGGGTTCACCCTTGAAGACGAAGGAGGCCGGGAAGTCCTCCGGGGAAGAAGTGGCGTCCTGGTTATCGACCCGGCTCCTTCTTCGGGACCGGACGATGGCTCGCGTTCAAGGGAAGGTCGAACCCGGGTAGACGCGGCCACTGAGTCCCCCGTCGAAAACGCGGCCAACGAGGCAAAGACGCTGCCGAAAGTCAGCAAAACTATCGATCAAGAACAACTCCGAGCTTACTCCCAAGCGTCGGGGGACTGGAACCCATTGCATCTGGACGCGGAGTTTGCCGCCTCGACCAAGTTCGGTGGTATCATTGCCCATGGCATGCTCACCTTGGCCTTCATTTCAGAGATGATGACCGTTGCCTTTGACAGGGCCTGGCTGGAGGCCGGGTCGTTGAGAGTCCGCTTCAAAGGCGCGGCATATTTGGGAGACCGGGTGGAGGCCCGGGGCCGGGTTGAGAAGGAAGGCCCCCATCCCACGGGGAACAAGCTCGAGTGCGCCGTGGCCGTGGTCAACCGGCTATCGGGGCAAGCGCTTGTCAGCGGTACCGCCGGCGTCACGACATGGGCGCCATAGACGAAGCTGGCTTTATGCCTTGGACATTCAGGCGCCCTTTCCATGCAACTACAAAGCATATAGCGGCGCCGGACGGCCCGCCCTCACTCGGGCCAATGAATTCTAGAGGAAGCGACTAAATGCCCAACGACGAGCAACATGGAGGCCGCCCGATCCGGGTGGTGGTCGACGCCATGGGGGGTGATCACGCCCCTGCCGAGACGGTCAAGGGCGCCGTCCAGGCGCTGAGTTCGAACAACATCGAACTCATTCTGGTTGGAGACCCGGAGCAGTTGAAGGTCCAGTTGGCCCAGTGCGGCCTTCCCTCCAATGCTGTTGCCGTCGTCCCCTCGGAAGGAAAGATCGGGGATGATGAGCACCCGTTGCAAGCCATCCGCCGCAAGCCGGAAGCGTCGATAGTAGTCGCCAACAAAGTCCTCAAAAGCGGCAAGGCCGACGCCCTGGTATCCATGGGTTCCACCGGGGCCTCCATGGCCAGCGCGGTGTTGGTGTTGGGGCTGATGGACGGATTGGACCGGCCTTGCATCGGCGGCCCATTCTTGGGTCTGGCGCCGCGCACCATCCTGCTGGATATGGGCAGCAACATCGATTGCCGGCCGGCTATGCTGCTGAACTTTGCCGCTCTGGGCGTGGTGTTCGCCCGCAGCTTCTTGGACATCCAAAACCCCAGAGTCGGCCTTCTGAGCGTGGGGGCCGAGACCGCCAAGGGAAACCGGCAAGTTCAAGAAAGCTACCAACTGTTCCAAGAAAGCCACCTCAACTTCATCGGCAATGTCGAGGGGATGGACTTTTTTACCCAGCGGGCCGACGTTATTGTTTGCGACGGGTTCGTTGGCAACATTCTGTTGAAGTTTACCGAGGGCCTGGGCAGCGCCCTGCTGCCCTTTCTGGAAGAGCAGTTGGTGGGGCTTCTAAAGCCGGATGACCTACGGGCGGTAGCTTCCACCCTGTGGCAGCAGACCAACATGCCGCGAACTGTGGGAGGGCCTCTCTTTGGGGTCAACGGGCCCGTGGTGTTGGGCCACGGCTCTTGCAAGGCGGACGGCGTCGCCGGCGCGATTAACACCGCCGCCAGATATGTCGGCTTGGGCCTGTTGGACAGCATGCGGGAAGAACTGGCAGCCCTCAACCATCAGCAGTCAGACACCCCGTTGAAGGCCGAGGGTCCCGGGTCCTGATGCGGGACCAGGTGTTGGACCAGCGGGTTGCCCTGGTAACCGGTGCCTCTCGGGGTATCGGGGCCGCTATAGCCCTCCGCTTGGCCCGCTCCGGTGCCAAGGTTGGAGTCAACTTCCACGCCAGCCGTGATGCCGCCCTGTCCGTGGTGGACGACATTCGGCGGGACGGAGGCGAGGCGCTGCTGGTGGAGGGGGACGTTTCCAGCGAGGCCGAGGCCGGCGCCGCGGTAAAAAAAGTAGTGAGCGAGTGGGAAAGGATAGACATACTGGTCAATAACGCCGGCATAAACCGGGACCGCTTGCTGCTCCGCATGAGCGCCGAAGACTGGGACCAAGTGTTGGACGTGAACCTGCGGGGGGCCTTTCTTTGCACCAAGTTTGCTATGCCCTTCATGATAAAGCAACGAAGCGGCAGGGTCGTAAGCATCTCTTCCGTCGTGGGAGTGAGCGGAAACCCAGGCCAAGCGAATTACGCCGCAGCCAAGGCCGGACTTATCGGTTTCACCAAGGCCACCGCCCGGGAAGTAGCCTCGCGCAGTGTCACGGTCAACGCCGTGGCCCCCGGCTACGTCTCCACCGGCATGGTGGAAGACCTATCGGAAGACACCCGCCAACAAATCCTCAGCCGGATACCCATGGGCCGGTTCGGTACCGCCTGTGACGTAGCCGAGGCGGTCCAATTTCTTTGCAGCGACGGCGCCGGATATATTACCGGGCAGGTGCTCACCGTCGACGGCGGCATGATCGCTTAGATACCCCAGCCGCCTACCGTCCTCATAACCTCGACCAGCGTCCTTTGCCCCGGATGAAGGGCGGGGGGCCGACTCTTCCGGTAGACGCCCGGTTTTCGTTAGAAACCGCCCAAATTCGTTTATACTAGAGGCTGGCATGGGCGCCGTCTGACCGGTGAATCGGTACCGCCCGCGGCCAAGCGGGCGGGGTAATCGCGGCGCCGGAGGCAGCAATGGGGACGACAGCCAACTCGGCCAGCCGTTTTCGCCGGATGCTGGAGGCGCCGGGCATTATCATGGCGCCCGGGGCCTACGACTGCTTGACCGCCGCCATCATCCAACGGGCGGGGTTTCCCGCGGTTTACATAACCGGCGCCGGAACTTCCGTGGCCCGCTTGGGCTACCCGGACTTGGCCCTAGCGACGTTTACCGAGATGTTGTCAAACGTTTCGGACATCACCCGCGCGGTGGACCTTCCGGTAATTGCCGACGCCGACACCGGGTACGGAGGCATCCTGAACGTCCAACGCACCGTGCGCCAGTTTGAACGTGCCGGCGCGGCTGCTATTCACATAGAAGACCAAGAGTTTCCCAAGCGGTGCGGCCATTTGGACAATAAACGGGTTATCCCGGCCCGGGACATGGTTAGTAAAATACGGGCTGCAGTGGATGCCCGCTCCGACCCGGACTTTACTATCATCGTGCGCACCGACGCCCTTGCGGTCACGGGGTGGGACGATACCATGCGGCGCTGTGAGGACTACGTCCGCGCCGGCGCCGACCTACTCTTCGTCGAGGCCTTGCGGTCACCCGAAGAGGCGGAACGGGCGGCCGCCAGTATCAACGCGCCTTTGCTATACAACTTCGTAGAGCGGGGAAAGTCTCCCCTCATCCCCGCTGCCGGGTTGGAGCAACTAGGCTTCAAAGTAGTCATCTTCCCCGTTAGTGCGCTGCTCACGGTTTGCCGGGTGGTTGCCGGCCTCATGAAGGAGTTGAAGGAGCAGGGTACCACCGTCCGGCTCCTAGACAACATGGTCGGCTTGGAAGAGTGCTTCAACATCATGGGCCTGGACGAAATGCTCTCCAGAGACGCATCTTATGCCGCGGAGCCTCAGCCCGCCGGCTAAAAAGATGTGCAAGGTCATCAGCCCGCGTGTTCGATTGCCAAGGCAGCAACGCCTCGCCCGATACGGCCCGCCTTCAACCAGATAATCGTAACTCTCCGGGGTGGGGCAACCCTCCCGTCATGCCGTAAAGGGTGGTAAGAAACTCGGGCGCCGGGTTGCTTGGTGGCCGGTTGCCAACAGACATCCAACAAGGACCGGAGGTGACGTGGCAAACGTAGTATTGGTAGTGGATATGCTCAGAGGATTCATGGAGCCGGGGCACAACCTCTACTGCGGCGACGAAGCCAGAGGGATCATTCCCAAGGTCCGAGAGTTGCTGGCCCGGGAGCGGCAGGCGGGCGCTGAGATTCTGTTCGTCTCCGACCATCACGACCCGGATGACTTAGAGTTCCAAATGTTCCCGGTCCACTGCGTGAAAGGGACCCACGAGACCCGCGTGGTACCGGAGCTGGCGGAGTTCGTCACCGACTCCAACGTCGTACCGAAGAACCGTTATAGCGGCTTCTTCAACACAGACTTGGCGCAGCGGCTGGAAAGGCTGGCGCCCGATAAGCTGGTGGTGTGCGGCGTTGCCACCAATGTTTGCGTCCTTCACACCACCTCGGATGCCCGCAATCGGGACTATACCGTGGAAGTCCCCGCCGACTGCGTCGCCAGCTTTGACGGCGACGCCCACGATTGGGCATTGCGGCATATTCAAAGCATACTGGGCGCCAAGATCGTCTGAGTCCCCCTTTTTTAGAGGGTGTTGAATTAGTTCCTCCTCCCAAGTGGGAGAGGGCCAAGTTTTTCGGGCTTCTGTCGGCCAGGAATCCACGGCCTATTACGAAGCCGCCGCTCCGGGAGAGTATCTTTGGCCTCAGCCCTCTATGACGTAATAACCATCGGAGGGGGCATCGCCGGCGCCGCTTTGGCCAAGTCCTTGGCGGAACGGGGCGTCAAAGTATTGGTGCTGGAGCGGGAACGGGCGTTCAAAGACCGGGTGCGCGGCGAGGCAATAATGCCTTGGGGTACCGCGGAAGCGAAGGCTCTGGGTATTTACGGCCATATCATGGATGCGGGGGGACGCGATCTCCCTCTGTGGAACGGCTACGTGAACGGCGGGCGGCGCAGTCAAAGGGACCTAACCGCCACGACAACGCCAAAGGAGGGGGTGACCGCCTTCTATCACCCGCAGGCCCAAGAAGCCCTGATCCAAGCGGCCGCCGGCGCCGGCGCAGAGGTGCGCAGAGGGGCCGAGGTAAAGGGAGTGAATCCGAGCGCAATGCCGGAAGTGTTGGTGGAAATTGACGGCCTAGAGACGGTGATACCCGGGCGATTGATCGTAGGTAGCGACGGAAAAGACTCCAAGGTGCGGACTTGGGCCGGCTTTGATGTCCTACGTGACCCTGACCGTAACCTGATCGCAGGAATCTTGATCGACGATATCAAAGTCGAGGACCAAGCCTCCCACGCCGGGCTAAACACCGACTTGGGGTTGTGGGTCCTGACATTTCCCCAGGGAAAGGAGAGGGCCCGGGGCTACGTGTGCTACCCCAGGGTCAATGGCCGTCGCCTTAGTGGACATACTGACTTTCCTCGATTCACCGCCGATTCCATTCGCGCCGGAATGCCGGCGGAGCACTATGCCGGGGTCAAAGCGGCGGGGCCTCTGGCAACCTTCGGCGGCGCGGCCCGGTGGGTGGAGCATCCCTACCGCAATGGTGTCGCGTTGATCGGCGCCGCGGCGGCAGACCCGGACCCCACCTGGGGCCAAGGAATGTCCGTCAGCCTGCGCGACGCCCGGGTGTTGCGGGACCACCTGCTGGCCAATGATGATTGGGAGCTATCAGGCCAAGCCTATGCCGCCGAACATGCCCAGTATTACGGTGTCATCCACACCGCCGAGCTGTGGCAGACGCAACTTCTGCTGGAAACCGGCCCGGAAGCGGACGCCCGCCGGGAGCGGGCCTTTGCGGCTTGGAGGGAGGACCGGTCCCGAAGCTTGGACGTCATGTTCAGCGGACCCGGGCCGTCCCTCGATGAAACGGCGCGCCGCCGGTACTTCGGGGAGGATTAAACCGGCCTCTACTCTAGGAATTTGCCAAGAGGGCTTCCCGCTCTTCTTGGGGAAGATGGCTCATTGCTTGGTCGACCACGTTAACCCCGACCATGTCGCTCCAAGAGGCAAGGAAGCCCCTGGCAATGGGGCCGGGAGCGCCGTTACCGATGACCCAACCGTTGAGGCTGGTAACGGGTAACACACAGTAGCTGGTGCTGGCAAGGAAGGCCTCATCCGACTGGTACACGTCGAAGGTGGTGTAGTCACCCTCCTCCACCGGGATGCCCTGGTTTTCCGCCAGTTCGATAACCGATTCCATGCTAATGCCGGGCAGCACGTGGCGCCGGTTGGGCACCTTGATGCTGCCGTCCGACACGAACATGAAATTCCCGCCGGCGGCCTCGGTGATGTTGCCGTCTAGGTCCAGCATAAGGGCCAAGGCGCCCGGGTCCGCGCTCTGGGCCTCGAACTGGGCAATGAAGTGGTTCATCTTGTTGCTTATCTTGGCTTTGGGAGAGAGGCTGGTCGGCGGGTTCCTTCGAGTGGCGGGCGTAATCAGCCGCGCTCCGGCGGCGTACTCCCTGGCGAAGTCCAAGAAGCGGACGGGGAGGCAGTAGACGGCCACGTTGGGCCCGTCGGCGACGGTCTCGTCCACCAAGCCCCTGCTTACGACCTGGTTGACGGTGTAATCGTCATTGGGGCCCAGCAAGCCGCGGTTGGCCTCGACAACCTCCATGGAGACCCGTTCCATCTCGTCCTCGGAAATCCGCGGGTCGATGCGCGTGTAGCGAAGGGAGCGGTAGAGGCGGTCCAGATGGGGCCGCATCTTGTAGGGATCGCCGCCGAAAGTGCGTTCCACCTCATATACGGCGTCGCCCCACCGGAATCCCCGGTCGAGGGCCGAAATGACGGCCTGGCTCTCCGGTACCATCTTCCCGTTCACGTAGACTGTCCGCTCTTTGGTCTGTGTCACTTTAGCTGCCTCCTGTGCGTCTTGGTCGGGTCTTGCTTCCCCTCGCTTGGCCAATCCCAGGGCGCGGCCAACGGGGTTAGAGATTATCACCGCCCATCATGGGCGTCAAACGCTCCGAGGGCTTCATCGCTGCATTCTCGTACTATTCGATCTTGCGGCCCCCGGGTGCCGGCAAAGCGGTCTAAAAGCCCCAAGTCTTGCCAAACTCTCTATGCAGGAGCAACCTTCCGGTAAGGGATTCAGCCCTCTGCAGGGCCAAGTACAGCGCGCAAGGGCCGACTACCTCCGGTTCGACCCGTTCGTGCCAATCGTGCTGGGCCCAAGGGATGATTGATGAGCCTTCGCTCTTCATGGGGCCGGGGTCCAGGATGTTGACGGCCACGTTGTGCTGCCGCACGTCCTCCGCTAGGCATTGGCTAAACATGTGCAGCGCGGCCTTGCTGGTGCAATATGCGGTGCTGTCTATACGGGAAGCCGTTCCCGCCCCGGAACCTACGTTTATGACACTGCCCCTTCCCTGCTCAATCATTATGGGAAGAACGTACCGGCAAGTCAGGTAAGCGCCCCGTAGGTTTACCCCCATCAGTTGGTCCCATCGGGCGGTATCGATGTTCAGGAAAGACTCACCCAGGACCATTATCCCGGCGTTATTGACTAGCACGTCTATTCGCCCATAGCACTCCATGACCTGCCGGACCATGCTCCTTACCTGCTCTTCGTTGGACACGTCGCAAGGTACCGCCAAGGCGTCGCCGCCCCGGTCTTGGATTTGGCGGGCCGTTTCATGGGCGGTACCGGACAACGACGTGGGAGACTCAGCGCGGGCGCACACCGCGACCCTGGCGCCTTCCCGGGCATACTCGGCGGCGATGGCCCGACCCAAGCCTCTGCTGCCCCCGGTAATGATAGCAACCAGTCCCTTCATCTTGTCCAAGATATTCCTCTGCTAGACCGGGCGGGCGCCGCGGATGTGGGGCAATGACCGTGGCAAGGACGGGTCATAAGCGGGGAAAAGATGGCGCGCTTGGCGGGACTTGAACCCACGGCCTCTGCCTCCGCAGGGCAGCGCTCTATCCACTGAGCTACAAGCGCGTTCGTTGGCTGCCGGCTGTCAGCGGGTATTCCTTAGCGGGTTGATTCCAGCGAATTGACTATCCAAGTATCCGACAGCCGAAGGACCTGACAGCGAAATTTGTAAAGCTCTGGTGCCGAGGGAGGGATTTGAACCCACACATCCGTAAGGACACTGCGCCCTGAACGCAGCGCGTCTGCCATTTCGCCACCTCGGCGCGTTCCAGACCGGGCCCGGCTACCTCGGGCCTTATGGTGGGCGATGGAGGATTTGAACCTCCGGCCTCCTCGGTGTGAACGAGGCGCTCTAACCGCTGAGCTAACCGCCCTTGCTCCCCGATTCGACTCACCTGACTCGATTCACTTGATTCGATTCAAATAAGCAGGTTCAATTATAGGCAGGCGCCATTTAGGGCGCAACCCGTCATTCCGGTCCTGAGCCGGAATCCAGAATCTCAGTTCAGCAGCATAGTTGGGAGAATCGGCCGTATCTCGTGGCGGGTGGTCTCTGGACTCCGGCTTTCGCCGGAGAGACGAGGCCTTAGTATCTGATGCGATTGCTCTCCGGTGAAAGGTTGAGACCAACCCCTCAAAGCAAGCCTCGACGGTAAAGATGCTCACTGAAAGAAACAAGAAAAGAAAGAGCGGCCAGGTCCCGGCTTTACCGCCCTTCGACTTTGCTAAATCCCTGGACTACCTCCGGCGGTTCCCGCCGCCCGCCTTAGACCAAGCAGTGGCCGCCGATTCCTTCGTCAAAGCGTTCCGGCTACAGGGGCAGACCCTACTGTGTTCCGTGTCCGGCGGTGGGGGCCGCAGCAAGTCCGCCGTGAAGTACACCTTGTTCTCGGATAGGGAGGTTTCCGGCGGCTTGGAGTCGGTCTTCCGGGAACGGCTGCGGTCCTTCCTCAGCTTGGACGACAATTTGAGCGGGTTTTACTCTTTGGCAAAGGAAGACCCCCAGTTTCAACCAATCGTAGAAGAACTATTCGGGTACCATCCGGTTCGCTTCCAGAGCCCCTTCGAAGCGGCGGTTTGGGCGGTCCTCAGCCAGAGAAACCGCATGGCCGCGGCCAGAAGCATGTACCAACGTCTGGTGCGCCGGTTCGGGCACGAGGCCGAGTTGGACGGGGTTACCTACCTGGCATTCCCGGAGCCTCAGGACATCGCCGTACAAAGCGAAGGCGACCTGGCCTTCGTGGCCAGAAACCTGCGGCGGGGAGAGTTCCTGATAGACGCGGCCCGGGCTTTTGCCCTGGTCCCGACGGACTTCTTGGCCGCCGGAGAATATGCCGAGATACGAGCTTGGCTTCTAGGCATCAACGGCATCGGCCCTTGGTCCGCCGGCTTCATACTCTTGCGGGGATTGGGGCGCAGCCAAAACGTGCCGCTGCCCGACCGGAACATAGTAGAGGCTGCGTCACGGCTCTACGGACAAGGCTCAACGTTGAGCGGCGAGGAAGTCCTGCGCATAGCCCGAAGGTATCATCCCTGGCAGGGCTACTGGGCCCACTACCTAAGGGTAGGTGCCTGACGCGGGCCGGCGTAGCAACGCGGGCGGTTTGCGTGGGCCGCGGCGTCTTGCCCATGTCCCGTTTTCGACTAGAGAAATGGAGTTAGGAACAAGGCGCCGCTTCAACCCGGACCGGGCTTTTCGAGGGCCCCTCTCGGCCCTCTTAAGTCGCGGTCGTGCCGCCGTCGATAACCAACTCGCTGCCGGTAACGAAGGATGACTCGTCCGAGGCCAGGTAGAGGACCCCGGAAGCAATGTCTTCCGGAGTACCCAACCGGCCGATGGGGGTACGGTCCAATCTGTCCCGCCGCACCTGGGGGTCGGCATGGAACTGTTCGGTCATCGGGCTGTCCACAAAGCCGGGATGGACCGAGTTGACCCTGATCCCGTCTCCCGCGTACTGGATAGCCGCCGACTTGGTAAAGATCCGCACCGCGCCCTTTGACGCATGATAGGCGGCCGAAGTTGCGCTGCCCACGATGCCGTAGATCGAGGAGATATTGATAATGGAGCCTCCCCCGGCTTTTCGCATCTCCGGAATCGCTGCTTTGGTACCCAGGAAGACTCCTCCGGCGTTTACTTCCATCACGTGGTCCCAGGAATCCGCGGTGGTGTCCTCTACCTTGGTCCTATGGCTGATACCGGCGTTATTCACCAGAACGTCGAGCTTGCCGTAACGCGCCGCGGTTGCTTGGACCGCGGCGCGCCAATTCTCTTCGCTGGTAACGTCCAATCGGATGAACAAGGCTTGGCCGCCGGCCTCGGCGATCTCCGCTTCCGTCCGGCGGCCTTCCTCTTCCAGTACGTCGGCAATAACCACGGCAGCGCCTTCCCGGGCCATCAGCCGCGCCGCGGCGGCGCCGATTCCCCGGGCGCCCCCGCTGATCAAAGCAACTTTACCTGCAACTCGCATCGTCTTGAGCTCCTCCCGGTTTTCGAAATCGGAGAACCCTTGGCCAAAGAGTTCGGGCGCCGCCCCTCGAAAAACACGCCTGATTATGTAAAGAGCCGGTCCAAATGGCTTCCGGAGTTACATAACGTATCTTGTGCGAACCAACCTGTCACGAAGATGAAACCACCATCAAAGGCCCGTCGGCGTTCATCAACTCGGACTCTATCTGTTGCAACAGCCCGTCCAAGTTCCATCCCTTGGCCGCCGAGACGCTGACTTGCCGCCGCCCGTCCAAGCCGTGGGGGTTTACCGCACAGAAATTTGCCGCGTAAGAACCGGTCAGAGGAAGCAAGTCGGTCTTGTTGGCCACCAACAAGCGGAGCCGGTCGCCGAGGCCCAAGTCCTCCAGCACTCCGTCGACAACCCGGGTCTGCTCGACCACCTTGGGGTGAGTAATGTCAACAACGTGAAGCAGAATATCCGCCTCGGACAACTCTTCCAGGGTGGCCCGAAATGCCGCGACCACGGTGGGCGATAGCTTTTGTATGAACCCCACGGTGTCGCTCAGCAGCAGCGGCGCCCCCGAAGGCAAGCGGACCCGCCGGGTAACCGGGTCCAAGGTGGAAAAAAGCTGGTCCTGAGCGTCTACGGCGGCCCCGCTCAAGGCATTGAACAGGGTGCTTTTGCCAGCATTGGTATAGCCTACCAGGGAGGCGATGGGAACACTGGACTTCTTTCGCCGGCCCATGTAGAGGGTACGGCGGCGGCTGACTCCCTCCAATTCCTGCTCGATCCGCTGGATGCGCCGCCGCACCAACCTGCGGTCGGTCTCGATCTGGGTCTCTCCCGGCCCCCTGGTGCCGATACCGCCGCCCAATCGCTCCAAGTGGGACCATTGACCGGCCAGCCGCGGCAGAAGGTACCGGTGCTGGGCCAACTCCACTTGAAGCTTACCTTCATAGGTCCTAGCGTGGCGGGCGAACACGTCCAGGATCAGCGCCGTGCGGTCAATGACCTTGAGGTTGAGAGCGTTTTCCAGGTTCCTTTGCTGGGTGGGCGTTAGCTCATCGTCGAATATGACGACGTCGGCCCGGTGTCGAGCTACGATTTCCTGCAGTTCTTGGAGCTTCCCCTTGCCCAAGTAAGTCGGGGTTAATCGATTAGACTTCTGGGAGACCCGTGCGGCGACGGCGGCCCCGGCGGTGCGCGCCAGGTAGTCCAACTCGTCCAAGGTATCGCCCAAGCTCCACGGGTGGCCGGCGTCTTTCAGTTCCACCGCAACCAAGACGGCGCGTTCAGGGCCGGGATCGGTAGGAAAGGCTGTCTTGGCGATAGCCTCAGCCCTCCTCGGGAGAAGGCATCCGCCAGTTCTCCAAGCGCCGGCACCCGGTTTCCACTCTTTCGTCCGGGGTGGTCAAGGAAAGGCGTATGTACCCTTCACCGTAGCTGCCGTAGCTGGAACCGGGAGTCACCACAATGTCGATTTCTTCCAATAGCCGGGCAGCGAATTCGGCCGAGGTATACCCTTCGGGAACACCGGCCCAAACGTATAGGCTGGCCCGGGGCGCCGGCGCCCGCAGGCCCAGCTTGGACAGGGCGGCGACAACCCGGTCCCGGCGGCGTTGGTAGACCGCAACGTTGTCCGCCACGGAGTCTTGGGGGCCGGTCAGGGCTTCCATGGCCATCTCTTGGACTGCTTGCGGGATACCCGAGTCCAGGTTGGCTTTGATCTGGAACAGCGCCTTTATCATGTCGGCGTTGCCCACGGCCATGCCGATGCGCCAGCCAGTCATGTTGTACGTCTTGGACAGAGAGTGGAACTCCAACCCCAGCTCCTTGGCGCCGTCAACCTGCAGGAAGCTCGCGGCCCGATAGCCGTCGTAGCCAACTTCACTGTAGGCGGCGTCGTGAAGTAGAGCAATGTCGTGCTCCCTGCAAAAGGCGGCGGCGGCGGCCAAGTCCTCGATAGAGGCCACCGCGCTGGTGGGGTTGTTGGGGTAATTGAGCCACATGAGCTTGGCCGAACGGGCCGCGTCGGAGGGTATAGCGTCCAGTTCCGGCAGCCAGCCGTTCCCTTCCCGAAGGGGCATGATGCGGCTTTCGGCGCCGGCGAACATGGTGCCCACCGCGTAGACGGGATAGGCCGGGTCGGGTACCAGCGCCACGTCGCCCGGGTCAAGGAAGCAGAAGGCGGCGTGGCCGATGCCTTCCTTGGCCCCAATCAGGGGCAGCACTTCTTTATCCGGGTCGAGATCCACGCCAAACCGCTGCTGGTACCAATAAGCGATGGCCCGCCGCAGCTCGGGCAAGCCGTCGGTCTCCGGGTACCGATGGTTGGGCGGTTCCTCCGAGGCAGCCAACAAACGGTCGATAACGGGCTGAGGCGTCGGAATGTCCGGGTCGCCGATGCCGAAGGTAACAACGTCCACCCCGGCGGCCCGCTTCTCCGCGATGATGCGAGATATCTCCACGAAGGGATAGGGGGACAGCTTGCTGAGCCGGTCAGAGAGCTTCATCTAGGTGGTCCCACCTCGTTGCAGTATGTGGCCTCGGCGCCCCTCTCATGCTCGCCCAAACTCCTCTCGAGATATTCCGAGGTCGCGCAATATCGCGGCAATTGTGCCAGGTTTCAGGTCTCTGGCTCGCCAGTTGGGGATAGAAGCAGTTGCATCTGTCCTCACGTTAATCCATATTTCGTGAGACCCCGCTCCTTAGTCTTAACTTCTGTGTAAGCTGACGGTAGTTCACGCCGCGACGATGATCTCGCCATGAATAGCCACCCCCCCCGGTTCGTAGACTGACGACTCGACTTCCTTCGGGAGTGGAATCTCTCGATCCAAGTAGGAGTCGATAAACGCTTCTGCTACGCCCTGGACGTACGTCAATGTTTCGCCCACCGTATCTCCCCAGGCGCGACATCCCGGCAGAGCTGGGACTTCTGCCATAAACTTGCCCTCAGTATCCTCCGAGGGTTCGTAAAGCACTATCGGCAGCTTGTAGAGCTTCATTCTATGGTCTCCGATTGGGTGAAGGGGTATAACAGCCTATGCCTGAAGGCCTGGCAATTCACGAGTTGATAGGCGCTCCAATATCGCCTGTATTTCTCGACTTTGTCTACGAAGTAAATCTCGGCTGCCCTAGCAACCTTGTCGAAGGTTATGTCAAACCTCTGGTACACGAACGCTGCCGCCCCCGCTCCGAAGGTCTACCCGAACACCGCCCCCAGGTCCATGGCGAAGCCTTCCAGGAGGTCGGAGTGGAACATCTCGTCTACGCCGAATACGGCAGCGGATTGGGGTTCCTTGCCGGTCAGGTTGATAATTTCGACGGTCTCGGCCTCCGGGCTGACCAGCCAGCACTCATAGACTCCAATTTGCTGGTAGTCCCGCAGCTTGTTCCGTATGTCACTTCTGGTGTTACTGAGGGAAAGCACCTCCACCACCAAGTCAGGAGGCGTTTCCAGGAAGTTCATCCCTTTGTAATCGGACCGCTCCTTGATACCGGTCCTCTCGGCGTTCAGGTACAAAACGTCGGGCTGGCGAGTGCGCAGGGGGTCACGCTGAACCAGCACGTCCAAGGGGGCCGTAAACACGAGGCCAAGGCCTTGGTCTAGAACGAAGCCGCGTAGTTGGGTAAACACGTTCAGCATGATGCCTTGGTGGTCCACGTTTGGGCCGGGAGGCACTATCATCACCCCGTCGACAATTTCGTAGCGTTGCTTGGTTTCGGGGAGACTCAGCCACTCTTCAAAGGTCAGCTTTTTTGTTACAGTGCTCACGAAGCCTTCCACTCCCCGCTGAACACTTCCTCCGCCGGCCCCTCCATAAACACTTCCCCCTCTCCATCCCAGTCGATACTCAGGGCGCCTCCCGGCAAGGTTATGTCAACAACGTTGCCGCACAAGCCTTGCAACCGGGCTGCCACCGCAATGGCGCAGGCCCCGGTGCCGCAGGCCATCGTTTCACCCGACCCTCGTTCCCACACCCTAGCCGTCAGCCGCCCGCCGCCGTTGTCATTCACTATTTCGAAGTTGACCCGGCGCGGAAACATGGGGTGATGCTCCACCCTGGGGCCGATGGATCTCAGGTCAAATTCCTCCACCGGCCGGGCCAAGAAAGTCACCGCGTGGGGATTGCCCATGGACACGAAGGTCAAAGGCAGGCTCAACCCGTCCACTTGGGAGGAGTAATTTATCACCGGCCCCGCCGAATCGTCCGGTTCCTCCGGAAGAACCACCGGCAGGTCCTTGGGGTTGAGTCCCGGTGCGCCCATTGATACCCTGGCGCCGGTGACCTTGTCCCCGTTCCAGACCGGTGCCACGGCGCGAATGCCGGACAGGGTTTCCACGTTCAGCGATTCCCGCGAATTTGGTACCAAGCCCCGCTCCACCGCGTACTTGGCGAAGCAACGGATGCCGTTGCCGCACATTTCTCCTTCCGAACCGTCGGCGTTGAACATTCGCATCTTCAAGTCGGCGGACTCGGACTCGAGAACGAGAATGACGCCGTCGCCGCCCACGCCGAAATGACGGTCGCTCATCCGGCGCGACAAGCTGGGCCAGTCCTCATCCAGGCCCCTGGCGTCGATGTAAATATAGTCGTTGCCGGCGCCTTGCATCTTGGTGAATTTCATAGGTGGGCCCTCTGGAGAAATTCGAGCCTATTGTACCACAGCAGGCAGGGATTGAAGGAACTCCCGGAGCATCTGCCCGGCCCGGCTCTCCAAGTCCGAGTCGGCGGCGTCCAGCCATCGAATTCGCGGGTCGGTCAGCTTGAACCAGGTATATTGCCGCCTCGCCAAACGGTGGGTCTGATACTTGGTCCGCAGCACCGCTTCATCGACAGTGATTTCCCCGGCCAGGTACCGTCCCAACTCCCGGTACCCCGGGCTGCCCAGAGGTCCCTGGCCCAAGGGGTACCCTTGGCCGGCCAAGGCTTGGACCTCCGCCAGCAGGCCCGCGGCCATCATCCGGTCTACCCGGGCGTCTATGCGCTGGTACAGCTCCTGGCGTTCCATGGTCAAACCGATGATGAGGATAGGATTGACCGGCGGTGTTTTTAGGGCCCGCCCCAGGGAATCAGGCCGGACTTGGCGGCCCACTTCCAGGGCGCGGATCACCCGGCGCAGGTTGGCCGGGTCCACTTGGGCCGCCCTTTGCGGGTCCGCCGCCTGCAACTGCCGGTAAACGAACGCCGGGCCGTGTTCTTCGGCCTCCCGCTGCCGCTCCTCCCGGAAAGCGTGGTCGGGAGGCGCCTCAGGGACCCGCCAGCCCTCGGCCAAAGCCCAAAGGTATTGGCCGGTGCCCCCGGCAACGATAGGCAGCCGGCCTTGCCGGTGAATATCCCGGACAAGGTCCCGGGCCAAGGACAGGAAGCTAGCCAGTCCGAAGTCTTGGTCCGGGTCTAGAATGTCAAGCAAATGATGGACCGCTTGCCCGCGCTGCTCCGGCGAGGGCTTGGCCGTGCCGATATCCATGCGACGGTAGACTTGGCGGCTGTCGGCGTTGATTACCTCGCCGTCGAACTGCTGCGCCAAGGCCGCTGCCAAACGAGACTTGCCGACAGCCGTCGGGCCGACGATGAAGAGGAGGGGCGGGTCTGGTATCGGAAGTATCACTAGGGCAAGGGGGTTTGCGGTGCAGTAGCGTTCCTAAATTACTATCTGACGCTTAAATCCTGACGCTCAAATCGCGGTCCCAAGTGTTTGTATCGAACTCTGCGAGGAATGCGTAGTACTCGGCGCCTTCCACTACACCCTTATCGGCTGCGCCTATCTCAGCCAATACGTCCAAGGCATGATTGAGCTTTCTGGACATGTCATCCGTTGCGTCGTCTCGCAGAATAGCTTCTTGGAGTTCCCGGGCTGAATAAGCCAGGTCGCGGTATTCGGTCAGCATTTGATAGGCTTGACGCATCAAATGCTCGGCTTCATCGTCAATTCCCAATTCGAATTGGCGCTTGGTCAATGGCATTGCTATTACTCCGTTCGAAAACCCAACCTTCGCTGCGTAATAGTATACCATCGCTGACCCTCCACCTCCTTCATTCGAACCCGCCCTTGAAGGACTAGAGTTGCCAGGGTCTGCTCCACTTCAGCAAGTGTGGTGCTTCGACCTTCGGTTTCCGCGAGCAACTGTTGGACTTCCTCGGGGCTAAACCCCAGGTCGGGGTGGGCGGTCAGTATTCGGATGATAGGGAAAGAGAGATCAATACGACCTCCCTCCAACTCCTCGCGACTAATGGGCACTAGGAAACCTGCTCAAAGCTGCCCTTTCGCCTCCGCCGTGAGCCGCGCTATTTCCAAGAACCGGTCGGCGCGGAGACTGGCGCCGCCCACCAATGCGCCGTGAACGCTGGGTTCGCGGGCAAATCCGGCAATGTTCTCGGCGTTGACGCTGCCTCCGTAGAGCAGCGGTACTTGGTCGGCCTGATTGCCATAGATGCCGAGAAGGGTATCCCGTATCACGCCGGCCATGACCTCGGCTACGATTTCCGGGGTGGCGGCCCGCCCGGTACCGATGGCCCACACCGGCTCATACGCTACTACCAGGTCATTTATGTCAACCACGTCAGCCAGACCCGCGGTCAATTGCCCGCCAACCACCGGGCCCGCTTGTCCTCTCTCTCGCTGCTCCAAGGTCTCACCCACGCACAAGATGGGCTTCAAGCCGTGTTGAACGGCGGCTTTGACTTTACGGTTGACCAGGCCGTCGTCTTCGCCGAAAAGCTGCCGTCGTTCGGAATGCCCCAGAATCACGTATTCGCACAAGCCTTGGAGCATTGGCGGAGCGATTTCCCCGGTAAACGCGCCCGAGTCCTCATAGTGCATGTTCTGCGCCCCCACTTTCACCGGGCTCCCCCGCAGCGAATCCCGGACCGCGGCCAACGAGACGAAGGGCGGGCAAATAATCATCTCCACGCCGGAAAGAGGCCCGGCCTCGTCCCGGACGCCGGCGGCCAACTCCATCGCCTCGGCTAGACTAGTGTTCATCTTCCAGTTTCCCGCGACTACAGCCTTGGGCATCAGCCTATCCTCCCCAGGTTAAACACAAGTTAGGCGGCGGAGCAGCTAACCCCGTGCGCAAGTACCTCATCGTCCGTCTTGGCATAACGCGGCGGTTGCCCCACCACGGAAAGAAAGAGTGTGATTGGCCCGCAGCTGCGGGCCAATCACACTCTATTTCTCTCGTTGAAGACAGGTCATATCGGACGCAGACGCTGTTGTGCCGGCGATCCAATCCGCAGCTTGGAAAAACTTGCACACGGAGTTAGTTAATCGGTGCCCCTACGGGCCATATTTAGTAAGTTTCCCGGCGTGGGCCAGCGCCAGCAGCATGATCTGGGTCGCCGGAATGCGTCCAACAGACCCTTGGCCGCAAGCCCTCTCGCTGAACGCCGGTACCCCTTCTCCCTGGGTCAGGGCCGAATGGACCATCAGCGGCACCGGATGCCAGCTATGGCCGGCCATGATTGCCGGTGTTGCGTGGTCGCCAGCCACGACCATGACGTCGGGTCCTATCTCTCTGATTTGCGGTATGAAGGCGTCCAGTTCCTCCAATCGCTTGACCTTGGCCTCGAAATCGCCGTCCTCCCCGGCGGCGTCAGCCGGCTTGTAATGAATAAAGAAGTAGTCGTGCCGGTCAAAGTTCCGGCGAAGGGTTTCCACCTCGTCGGCAAAGGATGGCCCCGTGGGAATTACTTTCATGCCGGCGACGGTGGCCAACCCTCTATACATCGGGTAAGCGGCTATCCCCGCCGGGTCCAGCCGGTAAGCATCTCCCATGGGTGGGAGGGTGGGCAGCTGGGCGAAACCCCTCAGCAGGACCATGTTCGCCCGGTCTTCCTCCGCCAGCAGCCGCCTCGCTTGGGCCACGAACTCGTTGGCCAACCCGGCGGTCAGTTCCGCTTCCGGCGCCAGAGGCGACACGGGCAGCGGAGGGACCCCAACTTGTTGAGGGTCGGTCTCGGAGAGGGCTTCCGAAAGGCGGTCACCCCTCAAGCGCAAGACGAACCGGTAGTCCTGTACCGGGTATACGTCCAATCGCACCCCTTCGAGTTCGATGCGGTCCAGCCACCGGCACAAAGGGGCGCTCAACTCGGTAGTAATGCGCCCGGCCCGGCGGTCCAGCAAAACTCCTCCGGCGTCTACGGTGCAAAAGTTACCTCGGGCCGCAACGTCTCCCGGGCGCAGCTCCACGTCGATACCCAAGGCCTCCAGGACGCCCCGGCCAATCATGTGCTTTAGAGGATCATAGCCAAAGAGCGCCAAGTGGCCGGGGCCGCTGCCGGGAGTGATTCCGGGCAACACCGGGGTAGTCAGTCCGCAGGCGCTTTGCCGGGCCAACGCGTCCAGGTTTGGGATGTTGGCTTGCTCCAGCTCCGATAGCCCGGTGTCCGGATGGGGCAATCCCCCAAGGCCGTCTACCACCAGCATCACTATCTTGGAGGGAGTGGACAGGCAGCAGTCTCGAACGGCTTCCAAGTCTATCATCAATCAGTCCTCGTCCAAGAGGGCGGCGGAGCCTAATCTTATGTCAAGCATCCGGCAACGCCGCTATCCCCGGCAACTGCTTTCCTTCAAGGAACTCCAACGACGCTCCGCCTCCCGTGGAAACGTGGGTAAAGCGGCCCATCAACCCCAACTCCTCCACAGCCTCGGCGGTGGAGCCGCCGCCGACCACGCTGGTAACTTGGTCCAGCCCCGCAATGGCCTCTGCAACAACCTTGGTGCCGCGGCTGAACCTCGGCATTTCGAACACCCCCATGGGGCCGTTCCAGACGATGGTCTTACAGCGCCCCAAGCCTTCCGAAAACCGGCGGGCCGTAACTTCGCCCACGTCCATGATGAACCACCCCTCCGGCACCCGGTCTACGGGCACAACTTTGACTTCCGGGGCGTCGTTGCTAAACCGGCTGGCCGCCACCACGTCCGAAGGGAGGTGAATTTCAGTGCCCCCTTCCCTGCCGCGGGCCAGCAGTTCCCCGGCGAAGTCCAACCTATCCTCTTCGATAGCCGAGCCGCCGGTACCGTAACCCGCCGCCCGCAGAAAGGTGACGGACATTCCCCCGCCGATGAACAAGTGGTCCAGCCTATCCAACAGGTTTTCCAATACCAGGATCTTATCGCTGACTTTTGCTCCCCCCATCAACGCGGCCAGCGGCCTGCCGTCGTCAGGCGCCTCCAAGGCCCGGCCCAGCGCCTCGACTTCTCTCTGCACCAAGAGGCCCATGGCCGAAGGCATCAGAGTCGGAACCCCAACCGTGGACGCGTGGGCCCGGTGGGCCGCGGCAAAGGCGTCCATCACGAAAACATCGCACGAAGAAGCCAGTTGCTTGGCAAACTCAGGGTCGTTCCCCTCTTCACCGGGGTAGAACCGGAGATTTTCCAGCAGTGCTACTTGCCCTTGTTTCATTTCCCCAACGGCGGCTTCGGCTTCCCGGCCCACGCTGTCCCGCACGTTCTTGACCGGACGCCCCAGCAGTTCCGCCAGCCGCTCTCCCACCGGGGCCATCCGCAACGACTCGACCACCCGGCCTCTAGGACGGCCAAGATGCGAGCACAGGACTACCCGGCATTCCTTGTCCAGAAGGTATTGAATGGTCGGCAGCGCGGCGCGAAGGCGTTGGTCGTAGGAAGAAATCTCCACCAGCCCTTGCTCGATGGGAAGGTTGAAATCAACCCTAACGAGGACTCGGCTGCCGGCCAGCGGCAAGTCGGCGATGGTTCGCTTGGACATGTCTTTCTTACGTTCTTTGGCTTTTTCGCGGCGGTCGGCTCAGCCGGGGCCGTATTCGTCAAGCTGGCGTATTGGGGGCTAGCCGGCGCCCTGCAACGCCCACTTCCCCAGACGCCCTAGATTATCCATCGCCCCGGCGGATAAGCCCGCTTCCCGGAGAGATTCCAAGCCTTGGTCCAGCAATTGGGCCGCTTTTTCTTGGGCGAACCGGCGGGCATTAGCCTGCTCCAAAATGTCAACCAACCGGGCCGCGTCTTCCGGCTCCAAGACTCGCTTAGAGTACAGGCTCCCCAGGTCCCGTTTGACGGCCAAGTCGGCCTTCTCCAGGGTGTGGATCAGAGGCAAGCTTTTCTTCTTGTTGAGCACGTTGCTGGCAGTCATCCCGTCGCCCCGGTCGCCCCACAGGTCGGAGACGTCGCGGCTGATTTGCCAGGCCAGTCCCATTTGCTTGCCCATTTCGAAGAAGCTGGCGGTCAAGCTGCCGCCGGCGGCCAGGCTGCCCGTCTCCGCCGCGCACCCGGTGAGGGACCCGGTCTTCCGGCCAATCATGTCGAAGTAGGCCGCTTCGGTTACCAGGAGTTGCTCCTGGAATTCCAGGTCCATGTACTGGCCCTCGCAAAGGGTTAGGCAGGCGCGGTCCAAGGATTCGACGGCTCGGAGCACCAATTCCGCAGGGACTCCCCGCTGGGCGAGGCGCATTATAGTAGTACGCCCCAAGGCGTGCAAACCGTCTCCCGCGTTGATAGCCTGGGCCGGACCCCACACCCACCAGATGCTGGGACGGTCTTGAGTTTCCGGCCGGCCCGACTGCACGTCCCCGTGCACCAAGGTGAAGTTGTGCACCAACTCTATCCCCGCCGCGGCCGGCAGCGCCGGGCGGAAATCCCCGCTGACCGCCTCACAGCACGCTAGGGCCAGCAGGGACGGGAAGTGGCAGGGAGTTGGGTTGTCCTCCGGTGTACCCCGCTCGTCAGTCCACCCAAAGTGGTACCGGAGCACGTCGTATAGGATGCCCTCCCTGGAGGAAAAGACTGCCTTGAGTTCCTCTTCCAGGGCGCTGCGGTAATGCTCGTAATCGGCAAGCACGGCGATGTTGCTATTCCTCACGCGATAACCACCGGTTCACTCATAAGGGGATCAGGGCGTTTAGGTCCCGCCCAGTGGTCAGACGCCGCTCCACGCAGATAACACGTCGCGGAAGGGCAAAGCGCCTTCCCGCACCAACCGAGGCGCCTTGCCGGTAATGTCGACCACCGTAGAAGGGATGCCACCGAGGGCCGCCGGAGATGATATTATGTAATCCACTTGGCCGCCCAGTTCCGCTTCCAACGCCTGTACAGTAAGCAGGTCCGGGCCGCCGCTCCGGTTGGCGCTGGTCCCGGTAATAGGACCGCCCAGCTCGCAGGCCAAGGCCAGAGGTACCTCATGGTCGGGCATCCGGACCGCCACGGTATCCCCGCCGCCGGTAATCAGGTCGGGCACTTGGGGGCACTTGGGCAGGACCAGAGTCAACGCGCCGGGCCAAAACTTACCGGCCAGCGCGGCCCCGGCCTCCGGCAGCCGCCGGGCTACCAAGCTTGCTTGTTCCCAGCCGCTTACCAGCAGGGGCAATGCCATTCCCGGGGGTCTACCCTTGATGGAGCACACCCGCTCCAAGGCTGGACTTGAGAAGGGGTCGGCGCCCAACCCGTACAGCGTGTCCGTGGGGAACACGATGACTCCGCCGGTCTTGAGCAACCGGACTGCCTCTTCAATTTCCTGTTGGCGCCTTGCGATTAGCACAATCTGTCAGCGGGACCAATCAGCGCGGTACGGTCGCAAAACCGGCCCTTCCACCTTCGTATGCCTCCGCGGCCGAGTATAACATAGCCCCTGACCGGAAAGAGGGATTTAGACCGGAGGGCCTATACGCCTTCTATACTCCTCTGGAGGCGCCGGGTATAATACCGGCAAGCCAGGGGCCGCACCTTCTAAACGTCTTCCCGAATTCGCGCTAGGGAGGCCCAGCCACGACTGCGGAAAAGTTGCCCAAGGGCCGGCGAGTTGCTGCCAGCGACGACCTGGAAGTGTCGGCCTACCTACAGATTGCCAAGGGCTTGGAAGGAGCGGGGGCCGAGGAGGAAGCCGGTCCTCAATCCGTCAAAGAATGCGTCGTAATCGTCGACTTTGGCTCCCAATACAGCCACCTGATAGCCCGCCGCGTCCGCGATCTAAAAGTGTATTCCGAGATTGTTTCCCCTTCCTCCTCGTGGGAATCCATCCGGCACGTCAAGCCCAAAGGAGTGATTCTTTCCGGCGGTCCCGCCAGCGTCCACGAACCGGGCGCCCCGTTGGTACCGGACTGGGTATTCGAGCGGCGGCTGCCCGTGCTGGGCATTTGCTACGGCATGCAGGCCCTTGTTCACCAACTGGGCGGCAGGGTAGCCCGCGGCGCGAAGCAGGAATACGGCTCGGCGGTGCTGCACCAAGACGCGGCCCAAGTCCCTTTGTTCGAGGGCATGCCGCCCACTTTCCAGGTATGGATGAGTCACGGCGACCGGGTGGAGGAGCTTCCGCCCGGCTTTGCTTCCGCGGCTTATACCGAAAACTCGCCCGTCGCGGCCATCGGCAACGGTAAGGACGTTTTCGGGCTACAGTTTCACCCGGAAGTGCAGCACACCCCTTTGGGCGCCTCGATACTGGAAAATTTCCTCTCCAAAAGTTGTGATTGCTCCCGTGACTGGACGCCCCGGAATTTCGTAGTCGATTCTATACGCCGGGTCCGCGAGCAAGTGGGAGAAGGCCGGGTCATCTGCGCCCTCTCCGGAGGGGTTGACTCGGCGGTGACCGCCGTCCTGCTCCACCGCGCCATCGGGGACCAACTGACCTGCATATTCGTTAACAACGGCTTGCTGAGGCGGGAAGAGGCGGAACGGGTCCAAGCTACCTTCAATCGCAACTTGGGCTTGAACTTGGTCTACTCCCAAGCCTCGGACCGGTTCTTGGCCCGCCTAGCCGGAATCACCGACCCGGAAGCCAAGCGAAAGGTTATTGGGGAGGAGTTCATCCGGGTGTTCGAGTCCGCGGCGTCGGAGTTGGGGCAGATCGATTTCCTGGCCCAAGGCACTCTCTACCCTGACGTGATCGAGAGCGACACTCCGGATAACCGGGCCTCGGCCCGCATCAAGACCCACCACAACGTCGGTGGGCTGCCCCAACACATGAAGCTCAACCTAGTGGAGCCGTTGCGCTACCTCTTCAAGGACGAGGTAAGGGAAGTGGGCTTGGAACTGGGATTGCCCCCGGAAATGGTGTACCGCCAGCCCTTCCCCGGCCCCGGCCTGGCTATCAGAGTCATTGGAGAAGTCACTCAAGAGCGTCTGGAAATGCTCCGGGCCTGCGATTGGATAGTGATTGACGAGGTGAAGGGCGCCAACCTGTATGACCAGCTCTGGCAGAGTTTTGCCGTGCTTAGCGATACTCGCACCGTGGGCGTGATGGGAGACTACCGGACCTACGGTTACGTTTGCGCTATCCGGGCGGTAAGCAGCGAGGACGCCATGACCGCCGACTGGGTCCGCCTCCCCTACGAGGTCTTGGCGCGCATCTCCAACCGCATCGTAAATGAAGTACCCGGCGTCACCCGGGTAGTGTACGACATCACCAGCAAACCGCCGGGCACCATCGAGTGGGAGTAGGCCGCCAGTAGCCGCCAACATGGGAGTAGGCCGCCGTTGGCCGCTACAAAACAACCCCCTGGAAGTCACCAAAAGTGAGTGGATGAATAACGGAACGAAAATCGTAGTCGTTTGCCGCCGGCCCGGCTACGCCAGCGGCGGCTTCACCTTCTCCAAGTTCGAAGAGTTGCATAGCTGGCTGTCCACTCTTAAGAGCCTTGGGCAAGGACAAGGGACCCTGTGGCTCTACACCCTGGCCAAAGACGGCCAAGTCGCGCCAACGCCGAATGCCCGGGTTGACCTGGAAATGAAGTCCAGCTTTCACGATTATCATTTGGCCCGGGAGGTAGCTATTGCTACCGGGTTGCTGCGCATCCGCGGCCTTTCCGAGACCCTGACCAGAGACCCGGCCGCAGTCTCGGCCTTTGCCCGGCAATTGGACGCCAGAATACCGGTGGCCGCCGGCTGAACGGGGCCGTCCGCTCGTCGCGCCGGCGTCATATCCACCGTTGACAGTCCGGGGGATCAGCTTGTGAAAGTTCTTGTCGTAGGCTCAGGTGCCCGGGAGCACGCCTTGGTCTGGAGGATAAATCAGAGCCCCCAGGCCGAGGGAGTTTGGGTGACCAACGGCAATGCCGGGACGGCGGCGGCCGCCGTCAACTTGGACGTAAGACCCGATGACCTTTCGGGGGTCCTCCAAGCCGCCCGGCGCCTGAGCATCGACTTGGTGGTAGTGGGACCGGAGCTTCCCTTGGCCCTGGGTTTAGCCGACCAACTTACCGCCCGGGGCGTTCCGGTCTTCGGCCCCGCTAAGGCGGCGGCCCGGATCGAAACCAGCAAGAGCTTTGCCCGCGAGGTAATGCGGGAGGCCGGAGTCCCAGGCCCCGACTTTCGCGTCTTCCGGGAGCAGCGGGATGCCTTGGCGTTCTTGGAAAAGCATTCCGGACCCTGCGTAGTCAAAGCCGACGGCCTCGCCGCCGGAAAAGGGGTAGCTCTTTGTGCGTCGGCGCAAGAGGCCGCCGCCGCGGTCCGGGCGTGTATGAGCGGCGGTGTTTTCGGCGCGGCGGGAGAAACTGTTCTAATAGAGGAACTGCTATGCGGCCCCGAGGTCAGCGTGTTCGCTTTCAGCGACGGAGATTCGATCTCTGCCCTGACTGCCGCGTGCGATTACAAGCGGTTGGAGACGGGAGACCGGGGACCTAACACCGGGGGTATGGGGGCCTTTGCCCCTCCGCACTTTTGGAGCGAGCCGCTGGCCCAGCAAGTGGAGGACACGGTGATGCGTCCGGTAGTCCAAGCTATGGCCAAGCGCGGCACTCCTTACCGGGGTATACTCTATGCTGGCCTTATGTTAACTGAGCAGGGACCCAAGGTGTTGGAGTTCAACTGCCGCATGGGTGACCCCGAAGCCCAAGTAATGTTGCCCCGAATGGCCGCCGACCCCCTGGAAGTAATGCTCGCCTGCGCCGAAGGCCGGCTGAGCCAAGTCCCCGTGGAGTGGAACGCCTTATCCTGCGTCGGGGTAGTAATGGCCTCAGCCGGATACCCGGCGTCATACGAAACGGGGTTCGAAATAATCGGACTGGACGACGCCGGTCCGGCGGCTGCCGAAGAAAGCGCTGAAGACAATACGGAAGAAAGTACGATAATATTCCACGCGGCGACTCAACGAGAGGACGATAGCCCTGACGGGAGGCTGATTACCGCCGGCGGACGGGTCCTTACGGTGGTGGGCCGCGGCGAATCCCTGGTACAGGCGCGGTCCAGGGCGTATGATAGAGTCCGTAGAATTCGATTCCACGGGGCCCAGTACCGGACCGACATCGCAGAAGCTAAAGATGCAGTTGCGCCATGGTCAACGGACCCCCAAGCGGCGGCTGGATAGGTTCGCGGGAAGCACTTGAACGGGCGCAGCCGTCCATCCAAGAATGCCGCTAAAAATACTGCCAAAATACTGCATGAAACGCTGGCGGCATTCGGCGAAGTTTGCCGGGTGGATTGAAGAAGCGGAGTTGCCCGCCCTTTTCATAGAGCGGGCCCGGACCCCTCTACAGGAAGTGAAGTGATGGCCTGGCGTGATACTCTCGTTGGACTCCGGGAAGAGTTGGCCCAAGTGCGGGCCGACCGGCGGCGGCGGGCCGACGAAGAACAAGCGGAGTTGATGAAGGCCCGGGATGGAATGTCTCGTTTGTCGGAATCCCTCGGCGTCTCGGGGATGCTGTCGGAGATGAACGCCACCCTCTTGAACGGCGCGGGAGAAGTCGAAACAATCGTTTCGTGGGACGCGGACGACGATACCGGGCCGGATGAAGACGGCCGCGACTATGAGCAAGTCTTGGACGACGACGAAGACGATTATGACGAGCTAATCACCACGGTCCTGTCGTGGGATGAAGACGGGGAGCGGGAAATAGCCGTCGAAGTGGTGCTGACCGAGAACGGCCCCGCCCTTCACGTCAACGGGGTGGATATAAGGCCGGACCGGGACGCTCTGGAGCAAGCCTTGGTGGAAGCATTCCGAGACGAGTTGGAAGTTTAGCCGCTGGTCCCGGCTTTGACCAGCGAAAGGAGCCCCCTATGCCCTTAGTCGGTGTTGTCATGGGAAGCGCCTCCGACGAACCGGTCGTCCTAGAAACAATGAACACCCTTGAGCAACTCAGCATCGACTACGAGGTAAGGGTCATGTCGGCGCACCGCACCCCGGAGCGGGTACAGGAATACGCCGTCCAGGCCCGGGACCGGGGCATCGAGGTCCTGATAGCGGCCGCCGGCGGCTCGGCGGCCCTGGGAGGGGTGTTGGCCTCCTGGACTACTATCCCCGTAATCGGCGTGCCCCTGGCCTCCAGCGAGCTCAAGGGAATGGACGCCCTTCTAGCCACCGCCCAGATGCCTCCGGGTATCCCCGTCGCCTGCGTGGCGGTGGGGGCGTGGGGCGCCCGCAACGCGGCCTACCTTGCCGCCGAGATACTGGGTCTCAAGCACGATTCAATCAGGCAGGCATATGAGGACTACCGGCGACAGCTCCGGGAACGCTAGAAGACCTCCCGCGGTACTGAGCGATTTCGACGATACCGCCGCGGAGCAAAACGTGGCCGAACTGCTGTTGCGGCGCTTCGGCGGCCCGGCGTGGGAGGACGTGCGCCGGCAGTTCCGCGCCGGCGAAATCACCCTGAAAGAGTACCAAGAGATCACTTTTCGCGATATGCGGACCGGCCGGTCCGGCATGCAGGATTATGTCAAGCAACAAGCCAATCTTC
The DNA here is from genome assembly GCA_965197665.1 of Dehalococcoidia bacterium. Classification (GTDB taxonomy): domain Bacteria; phylum Chloroflexota; class Dehalococcoidia; order Lucifugimonadales; family UBA3495; genus CBDANO01. Next base: position 311,376 of record CBDANO010000003.1, on the reverse strand, counting down.
GCCCCCACTTCAAAGAGCTGTCCGACTATTGCCGGGCCGAGGGCATACCCATAGCTATCGTGAGCCAGGGCCTAGACTTCTACATCGAAGCGTTGCTCGAAAAGGAAGGGCTGCTGGAAGTACCGGTTTACGCGGTGGAAACCCGCTTCGACGCTCAAGGCATATCCTACGAGTACCACCACGCCCGGCCCGGTCAAGAGCGGCAAGGCAACTCCAAAGCCTTGGTGGTGGACAAGTACCGCCGGGACGGGCACTTCGTGTTCTACGCCGGGGACGGTATCTCCGACTTCGAGGCGGCGCCCCGGGTAGACGTGCTCTTCGCTCACCGCACCCTGGCCGAGAAGTGCGGCAGCGAGAATATTCCTTACCGCCCCTTCGGTGGCTTCGATGACATCCTCAAAGCAGTGCAGGAGTATCAACGGAACGGGTATCGTCCCGGCCCTGACCAATCCGGTCCGGGCGCGCCGCCCAGGAATATCGGCGTCCACCGGGAGGGCGACGAATGATTGACCGGTACTCCCGGCCCGCCATGAAGAAAGTCTGGTCCGACGAAAACAAGTACCGCAAGTGGCTGCAAGTGGAGTTGGCGGTCTGCGAATCTTGGACCGAGGAAGGAGTAATTCCCCGGGAAGACATGGAGCGCCTCCGCTTGGCCGAATACAATCACCGCCGCATGACGGAAATATTCGAGACCACCCGCCACGACGTTACGGCTTTCCTAACGTCCATCACCGAAGACATGGGGCCCGAGGGCAGGTGGCTGCATCTGGGACTCACTTCGTCGGACATGCTGGACACGGCCCAAGCCCTTCAGTTGTCCGAGGCCGGCGATTTGCTGCTCCAAGGCTTGGACGAGGCTATTCGGCTCCTTCGAGAGCAGGCCGTCAATCATAAGGACACCATGATGATGGGCCGCACCCACGGCGTCCACGCCGAGCCAATGACCTTCGGCCTCAAGCTGGCGTTGTGGTGGGAGGAATTGAAACGGCAAAGGGCCAGGCTGGTGGAGGCCTTGGGAAGCGTTAGAGTGGGCAAGGTGTCCGGCGCCGTGGGGACCCACGCCACCGTCCCTCCGTCGGTGGAGGAAAGGGTCTGCTTGAGCCTCGGCCTCCGGGCTGAGCCGGTGTCCAACCAAATCGTTCAACGGGACCGTTACGCCCACTTCGTATTGACCTTGGCGTTGATTGCGGCGTCCTTGGAAAAGTTCGCCACCGAGGTCCGCTCTCTTCAGCGCACCGAGTTGCGCGAGTTGGAAGAACCCTTCGGCCACGGGCAGACCGGCTCATCGTCCATGCCCCATAAGCGCAATCCGGAGTTGGCGGAGCGCATCTGCGGCCTAGCCCGCTTGGTCCGAGGCCACAGCGTTACCGCCCTGGAGAACGTCACCCTCTGGGGAGAGCGGGACATCAGCCATTCCTCCGCCGAACGGATCATCCTGCCCGACTCCTGCTTGGCCCTAGACTACATGTTGAGCATATTCAACCGGATCATTCAGGGCCTGAGGGTGCTTCCGGACCGTATGATGAGCAACGTGGAGAGCAGCCGAGGGCTTATCTTCAGCCAGCGGTTGTTGTTGGCCTTGATAGACCGCGGGCTTCCCCGGGAGGAAGCCTACGAGACCGTTCAAAAGAACGCTGCCGTGACCTGGGACCGTAACGGTGACTTCCGGGAACTGGTGGAGGCCGACGAGACTGTCCGCGAGCATTTATCCGGGGAAGAGTTGGACCAAATATTCAACTACAGCTACTATGTGCGTTACGTGGACGACATCTATCGAAGGCTGGGGCTTTTGCCTGCCAACGTTTCCGTATGATGCCGGTCTTTACCATGTCCGATCCGGTTAACTTATAGCAAAATCTATCCCCCGCTCATTGGGCTCCCGCTCAATGCGCCAAGGAAATGCGAATGATTATCGAGACCGGCCTGCCCGGTATCCTGCACCGGGGGAAAGTGCGGGACACTTATCTCATCGACGATCAGCGCCTCTTGATGGTCGCCACCGACCGGGTATCGGCCTTCGACGTGGTCTTGCCCAACGGCATTCCCGACAAGGGCCAAGTGCTGAACCGCATGTCGGCGTTTTGGTTCGGGCTGACCCAATCCTTGGTCCCCAACCATTTCATCGCCTTGGCCGGCGCGGACGAAGCGGCGCCGTTGATCAACGCCAACGGTTCCTTGTCGCCCTTGCCTCCCCACGTGGCCAAGCAAGCCATGGTGGTCAAGCGGGCCGAACGAATCGACATCGAGTGTATCGTGAGGGGCTACATCACCGGCTCGGCATGGGCCGAATACCGGAAGCACGGGACGGTCTCCGGCAAGTCCATGCCCCCGGGGCTGCTGGAAGGCCAAGCTTTTCCCGAACCAATGTTTACCCCAACCACCAAGGCGGAAGAGGGTCACGACGAGAATATGACGGACCAGGAAGTCGTCGACATGGTCGGGGCCGACATGGCGAAGCGGTTGGCGGAGCAGAGCCTGGCGGTATATCAATATGCCCGCGACTACGCCCTGGAGAGGGGCATCATTCTGGCGGATACCAAGATGGAGTTCGGCCTTCTGGACGGCCGACTCATCCTCATCGACGAACTGCTGACCCCCGACTCAAGCCGGTTCTGGGACCTGGACGGCTACCGGCCGGGCCGGTCTCAACCCAATTTCGACAAGCAGTTCGTTCGCGATTGGCTTACCGACCAAGACTGGGACCGGGAGCCGCCGGCCCCCAAGTTGCCCGGGGACGTGGTATCCAAGACCTCGGAACGTTATCTGGAAGCCTACTACCGTATCGTCGGGGAACGCCTGTAATCGGAGGACGAAGAGTTGCCCGAATCAAGACACCGCCGGCGGCGGGGCCGGGCCCTGCCCAGAGCCTCCCGTTCCGCCGGCACCCTAGCTGCGTCCACACCCAAGAAAAAGAAGACCAACAAGCTGTACTTCATCGCGTCGGCGGTTATCGCCGTGCTGGTCATTGCCGGGTTCATGATACCGACCTTTATCGGAGGTGGCGGCGGGACAAGTGACTCTTTGCCCATCGGGAGCAGCGACCAATACGTGGAAGGGGTCGGAGTCCGGCATGAAATAATGCGCGAATATTATTCCCGGCCCCACGTGCTGGATTCCGAAACAGTCAGCTACAGCACCGCGCCTCCTACCTCGGGACAGCACTGGAACGATTGGGCCGAATGCGGGTTCTACACGGAAGGGCTGCCCGATGAGCGCACCACCCACAACCTAGAACACGGCGTCATCGTAGTGAGCTACAACCTGAGCTCCGAAGAAGAGGTCGCCCAACTGCGCTCCGCGGTGGAGGGCATCGACTTGTACCAGGATTGGGGGTTGACTCGTTTCTACGACAAGATACCGGAGGGCACCGTAGCCTTGGCCACTTGGGGCGTGTCGGATACCATCGAGGGAATCGACCCGGACCGGATGGACAAGTTCTTCAGCACCTACGCCGGCAATCTGGGCCCGGAAGTAATCCCGTGCGGCTTTGGCAATCTTGGCAGCATGGGGTAAGCCGTGTACCTGGCAAAGATTCGAGTAACTCTGAAGCCGGTAGTCAACGACCCCCAAGGGCTGACTGTTATGTCCAGCCTCAAGCAACTGGGGTTCGAGACAGTCTCCGACGTGCGAATCGGCAAGTACTTGGAAGTCAGGGTCGATGAGGCCGACCGGGCCAGAGCCGAGGGACTAGTCTCGGACATGTGCCGGAAGCTGCTGGCCAACCCTGTCATAGAAGAATTCAGCTTCGATTTGGAAGACGCGCCCTCCGCCGCACGCCCGCCGGGGGGTTGAAACCATGTTGGCTGAAGCTATATGAAAGCTGCTGACCTATTCGAGAGCGCGCTGCAGTGGATGCAAGAGCGGTACACAGACTTCCGATTCTTCGCGGAGCGCGACATAGTTTGGACTTTGCAGTTACGAATCTCACTGGAGATAGAAGGAGGGGGCCTACCGTACCGCGTATTCAATGACCATACGATCTTCCGGGGAACCCGCACCGACCTGGCAATCCTCGACGGGGATTCCGCAGAGGTAGCCGTTGAGTTAAAGTACGAGCCTTCTCATGCCCGTAGGGCTGATCGTGGTGGAGACATTTGGCCATCCAAGCTTGACCCTTCAGTAGTATTTTGGACCGGAGAGGGCAGCGTTGAGAAGGACGTACAACGTATACGATAGTACGTTGATCGAGGTAGCGTGAGAGAGGCTTTTTCGGTATTCATAGATGAAGGATGTCACTTTCGGTGGCGTGATCCTCATCCGGGCAGCGAGTGGATAGACTGGGGCCAAGGCGTATGGGTGCTCCGGTCCCACTCCGTCAGAGGACGGGAATGACGATGCAAGCGTCGTCATCGACCCGAAGCGGTCCTGAAAAAGACCTCGGCCCGGAACGTTCCGGGCCGATCTGTTTGGGATTGGCCTGCATTGGCTTTTCAACGACCCGGGGAGGACTGTGCTAGCCCGTGACCTCGAAGGCCCCGAACATGGTCACGTTATGCCCAGGGAAGGTGCAAATGAACTGGTAGCTGCCCGCCGGCGGCGCCATGAAGCGGACTTCTCCGGCGGCCCCAGTGGCCAGTAGATCGGTGTTGGCGATTATCTCCGGGTCCCCGGGCTCGAGCCAACCGGTGGTCGGACTCAGGGCGCCCCGCTCCGCCACGCCGGTTTCGGCGCCGGAGCGGACCAGGACCCAGTTGTGCTGGTTGATTGTAGAAACGTTGGAAAAGGTCAAGCGCACTTGAGAGCCGGCGGCAACGCTAAGGCTGCTCCTATCGAACTCCGACACGTCGCCGTTTACGGATATCTCCAAACGCTCCACCGGGCCGCTTAGAGCTACCGTTGGGGCTTCGGTGGGCGGCGTGGTCGGCCCCGCCGCCGAGGTGGGCGCCGGCGTGTTGGTTGCCCGGGGCTTGGGCAGGGGCGTAGCGTCGGATCCCCCGCCGCACGCAGCTACCGCCAACATCAACGTAGTTAGAAGCCCGATCATCAGCAAGGCAGCTCGTTTCACGACTCCTCCCCAAGGCTTCAATTGTCTATTAAGGTTTGTTATTTTTATCACAATCAAAATCGGGTGTCAATCATCATTGGACGCGGCCCTATCTTTAATTATGATATCCCTATCCGGTGTCTATTGGGGGCATTTTGGAAGTCGGCAAATTCCCCGCCTATCTCCTGGAGAAACTACTGGCCAAGAGCCGGGTCCACGACCCCGGCGTTGTCCTGGGACCTTCGATCGGGGAGGACGCGGCAGCGGTGCGGGTGGGAGACCGGCTCCTAGTGGCCGCCAGCGACCCGGTGACTTTCGCCGCGGACCGCATCGGCTGGTATGCGGTCCAAGTCAACGCCAACGACGTCGCCTGCTCCGGTGCCGCCCCTCGATGGTTCCTGGCCACCCTGCTGGTTCCGGAGGGATTCTCGGAGGCCGAGGCAGAAGGGATATTCGACCAAGTCTTGCAAGCCTGCGGCGCAGTGGGGGCGGTCCTGGTCGGCGGCCATAGCGAAGTAACCTATGGCATAGACCGACCCATAGTGCTCGGTACCATGCTGGGAGAGGTGGAGGACGGCAAGCTAATCCGGAGTGGAGGGGCCAAGGAAGGCGACAGCATCGTGCTGTCTAAAGGCATCGCCATCGAAGGGACCGCCATCCTGGCCCGGGAACATGCCTGGGCCCTGCGGCACCGGGGAGTGGCTTCCGACGCCATCGAGAAGGCCGCCGCCTTGCTGAATGTCCCAGGTATAAGTGTACTTAACGACGCTCGAATCGCTTGCGGCAGCGTACAGGTACACTCGATGCACGACGTCACCGAGGGCGGGCTGATCACCGGACTGCGGGAGATAGCTCTCGCGTCGGGACTGGGGCTGGCCGTAGAGGAGACGAGTGTCCCGGTACTCCCCGAAAGCCAAGCGGTATGCCAAGCGTTGGGGTTGGACCCCTTGGGGCTGCTGGCCTCCGGGGCCCTTCTGGTAACCTTAGAGGCCGGTCAGGTACCGGCGTTGCTGTCAGCGTGGGAGCGGGAGAATATTATCGGGTATGAAATCGGCCAGATGCTGGCGGCCGACGAGGGCCTGGTACTCATCGGCCGCGAGGGCGAAGGGCCGCTGCCCGAGTTTTCCCGGGACGAACTGGCCCGGTGTCTGACCTCGCTGGAGGGACAGGGCCTGGAGGGGGACAGCAGCATAGAAGAGTAGGTCTCCTGAACGAGCCGTCGGCAGCACTGATAGAAAGGGTCTAAGGCAAGGGATCGCTATAGGTTCACGAGTGGCTTTGGTACACTTCTATCGCTTTCTGCAACTGGGGCAGAGTAATATTCGCGCCACTGACCGTAATTGATACCTTTCTACCCTTGATCAGCTCCGGTTTCTTTACCGCCCCAGCCATTGCCGCCGCCCCGGCCCCTTCCGCCGTCGTGTGGGCTTTCTCCAAGAGCAGGCCGATGGCGCAGCGAATTTCATCTTCGCTGACCAATAGGAAGTCGTCCAAGTGCTCTCTGAGAATGGCCTGGGGCACTTCGTAGCCGGTGCTGGTGGCAATGCCCTCGGCAAAGGTGTCAACCAGGGCCTCCATCGCTTCCCCGTGCTTCCAATATAAGTACCCGGCCGGCGCAGCCTCCGACTGGACCCCCACCACCTTGATGCCCCGGTCGACGCCCTTGGCCGCCACGCAGGCCCCGGCGGCGCCGCTTCCGCCGCCCACCGGCATCATGATCACTTCCACGTCGGGCAGGTCCTCAATGACCTCCAAGGTTTGCGTAGCAACGCCCGCTATGAGCAGCGGCTCGTTGGAGCTGTGAGCGTAGTAGTACCCTTCCTCTCTGGCCAAACGCTCGCAATGGGCCCGGGCTTCGTCATATTTGGTACCATGGAAAATCAACTCGGCCCCCAAGGAGCGCATAGCCGCCACCTTCAGCGGGTTAGCGCCCTCCGGAAGTGCGATGAGGGCCCTGGCGCCGAACATCCGGCAAGCGCTGGCAATGGACTGGCCGTGGTTCCCGGTGGAAGCGGTTATCACCCCCCGGTCCCTTTCCTCCTGGCTGAGGTTCGCCAGGAGGTTGATTCCGCCTCTGGCTTTGAAAGCCCCTAGGGGCAGGTACTCGTCGTGCTTGACGTAGACTTCCGCGTCCAGTACCTGGCTGAGTCCCGCCGAGTAATGCAGCGGGGTGCGGGCAAGATAGGGAGCTATGGTCTTCTTTGCACGGTAGACGTCGCGTAGGGTCGGCATGTTCATCGGCCTGCCTCGTATTCGTCAGCTAACCCTCAGCTTAAGTTAGGAGATTACGAGTGTCAACGCCGAGTAGTCCCTAGCCTCATCAATCGTTCGAGAAAAATAGCTTTGGACCGGACCAAGACCCCAAGGCACATGCCGATAAATGTAAACATGCAGGTAATCTAAAGATACCGGCAAAGAGTACCGGTAACGACGCTTGCCGGTGATCACTCTGTTTATAGTTGCCGCGGCCACTCTCGGGGACAGGGCCGGCGTCCCGCGAACTTTTCACCTAAGATACTCCCCAAACACCTCAATCGCCTCGCTCGCTGTGCCATAAATTTAGTCTATAATGGCCGGGAGCACCGGTCTTATGGCGTGTTTGACAATAATTTTCGAGATAAATGTGGAGCAAAGTTCACCTTCAAAACGAGTGTTTTAGCTACATGTTCTAAACATTTCTTAAATTAATTTAAGTATAAACTAGTATTAGGCCTTGACAAGGTCCGGAATATCGTGATATTCTGACGCCAACTCGGAAGACTATGATTCAGAGGCAACCAGAGGGGGTACACTTTGGCACGAAAGACTAAACTCATGCAGCGGGTCGAAAAGGAACACCAGCGGCCTTTGGAGCGTCTCCTCCCCGAAATGGTCAACGAGATCGGCCTGTCCAGTACCGCCGAGGAGTTGGGTGTAAGCAAAGCCACTCTGGGCTACTGGTTGCTGAAGCTCAGTATAAATGTACGACGAGTAGCCCTGGCGCCGGGGGAAACTCTGGAAGTCAAGCGAATTAGCTGACCCCTCCGCCGAGTTTCGGGCGCCGGCCACTGCCGCTAATCGCTTCTCACGCCACTCCCCAGGAAGCAACACGGAGACGGGCACAGCGGGACATTAGGGGCTACACGGCGAGGGTCGGCCCGCCGCCAAGCTAATTCGGTAAGTCGGAAACGCCAAGAGGTCCTGTCCATTTGGGGCGGGGCCTCTTTAGTTATCTTCAGTTATCCTCGGGGCGGCCCCGCTAACCTTGGAATATATCCTCCGGCAGGAAAGCAGAGACAGTAACGTTGGGCAGGTCAACGACGTTGCTAATTTTCAAGTCCACCGCCACGCTGCATATTATGTAAGCCTGCTCTCGCGTCCACCCTCTTTCCTGTAGCAGCTCGATCATGTTAATCAGCGCGTTGCGGGCGGCCAGTGTCAAGTCCTCGCCCTCTTGGGTGCCGTCATCTCGAAGGGGCATCCCCATGGTAGCAATGAAATTCTTCGGCGCCGCCCACTCCGGTCGGGCAAAGTAGCCCGGATGAGCAAACCGGGGCCAGCGAATATTGTTCCTATCGGCCTCGCCCTCGTGGATAGTAAAACGCACCGCCGCAGTCGCGCCCATCTCTATAGCGGTGATGCAGCACTCGCCGTCGCCTTGGGCGTAGTGCCCGTCGCCTACCGAGTAGAGAGCGCCCTCGACGTTTACCGGTATCAGCAGCCGAGACCCCGTGGTTAGCTGCTTGGCGTCCACGTTGCCGCAGTTCTCTCTTGGCGGCACGGTCCGCAGGCCTTCAGTGGCGATAGAACCCTCCCCAGGGACCGCGTCCTCCGAGTCGGGGGGAAAGGTGATGCCGCCCCGCCGCGCCAAATCGGCCTCTCGCTGCGTCCACGCTTCCATTTGGGCCCGGGATGGAGCGATTCCGGCAGTGCCCATGAACGAACCGTCGGGGATCCGAACCCCGGGAATCTGCTCCGAGGTGGCCCAGCCATCCTTCATGTCCCAGTGGACCAAGTAAGGGTCCTTAAAGAGGTCGCGCAAGAAGCCGGCGCCGGGCCGGTTTCGGGTCCAACCGTAGGGTTGGGCCGCTATGTCCAGGTATTCGATTTCCAGCATGTCCCCCGGCCGGGCCCCCTTTATGTAAACCGGGCCAGTCAGCGGATGGCCCACCTTGCCGTCGAGGCCCTCCAAGTCCCCGGCCGTCATCCCGCGCTTGATCTGAACGTCTGAAGCGTCCCGAGTCTCCAGGACCACTTCCTCTCCGGGGTCCACCTCCAGTATGGGCGGGATGTCCGGGTGCCACCGGTTGTGCCCCTTGTGGGGTTCCTCCTTGAGGCGCTTGCTGCGGTCTATTTCAATGCTTTGCATTCCCGTACTTCTCCTGCAAGCCCCGGCCTTCGGCCAATTGGGGCATTCCCATAGGTTTGATAGTTGCTTTCGCCAGGGGCTCTCGACCGGGTGCCGCGATAATACCTTGAAGGACTGGTAGGGTCAACCAACAGGGACCGCTCCCACGTCCAGCAAGTGCCGGGAGGCGGCCCGCCTGCTCCGTTACTCCGAAATCCTCTGCGTTGGCGGCGATGCGCCCTTGGGTCCGGCCTAACTTTCTGGCCGCGGCGCCGTCAATTGACACCGCATTGGCCCAAGAATACACTGGCGGCGTCATCAATACTGCTCCTAGTCCCGCCTACGTGCAAAATCGGCAACAAGGAGGCCACCCCATGCCGGAATTTGACCTAGTCATTCGCGGCGGCACAATCATCGACGGCACCGGCATTCCCAGGTACCGCGCCGACCTGGGAGTAAAAGACGGCAGGGTCGCCATGATCAGCGGCAGCATAAACGCCGCCAGAAGCAAAGAAATCGACGCCGGCGGTTGCATTGTGGCCCCCGGCGCCATCGACCTCCACACCCATTACGACGCTCAACTGAACTGGGATCCCTACGCTTCTCTATCCGGTTGGTTTGGAGTAACCTCCTTGACCATCGGCCAGTGCGGCTTTGGCTTCGCGCCCACTAAACCGGAGGACCGGGACTTGAACATGCGGATGATGAACCGCATCGAGGCTATCCCCTTGGAGGCCATGCGCTTGGGAATGCGCTGGGACTGGGAAACTTTTCCCGAATACTTGGACAGCTTGGACCGCCAAGGCTTGGGCGTCAATGTCGGCGCCTTGCTCCCCTTCTCTCCTTTGCGCGGATACGTATTGGGAATGATCCCGGCCCGGGAGAGGACCTCGGTGACCGAGGCCGAGCTGGACCAAATGAAGAAGATATTCCACGAGGCAATGCGGGCCGGGGCCTTCGGAATCTCCGCGGACAAGAACCTGGAGGACCGCCCCGAGGATGGCAGTTGGCTTCCCAGCCACGTGGCCTCGGAGGAAGAATACCTGGCGCTGGCGGAAGTTCTAGGCCAGTACGGCGTTGGGCATATAGGCTGGACTATCGGTATTTCCGATGATCGGGCGGCCCAGCGGGCCATGCTGGCCGACATGGTAAGAATCAGCGGCAGGCCCCTTCATGTAGTCTTGGGAGACGCCGAAGGCTACGAATGGTTGGACCAAGTCCGGGCTGAAGGGCTGCCGGTGGTTGCTCAACAAGGGTCGGTCCCTACAGTCGCCGAGTTCAAGCTGTCGGAGTACAACTTGTTCGACTACATGCCCAACTGGGTGCAGCCTCTGGTGGGTACCGGGGAAGAACGCATAGCCAAGCTGTCCGAGGACGGGGTCCGGGTCGGGATGAAACGCGACGTGGAAGAGCGCCCTCACCCCAGGACCGACTGGAGCCGGATGATCGTGGCGGAAACGGCCCACGACCGGAACCGGAAGTACGACGGCAGGACTATCGAGGAAATTGCCCGCGCCGAAGGTAAGCATCCTCTCGACGCTTTCTTGGACCTTGCCTTGGACGAAGACCTCGAGACGGAATTCACTCACCCGGCGGACAACCCCGGTCTAGACCGGGAAGACTTGATCGCCCACCCCTACACCCACATCTCCGTCTCCGACGGCGGCGCCCACACCAGGTTCCTGTCCAACAGCATCTGGCCTATCTACTTCTTGAGTCACTTGGTTCGGGACCGGGAAATCATGACGCTGGAGCAGGCCCACCAGAAAATCAGTGCTCTGCCGGCATGGTTCGCCGACTTCAAGAACCGGGGAACTCTCCGCGTAGGCAATTGGGCGGATATCATGGTCTATGACTTGGAAAAGCTGGGGATGCTATACGATAAACCGGTGTTCGATACCGATTTCCCCGGTGGCGAGCGTCGGTTGGTCCAGAAGGCCACCGGCTTGCGCTATACCCTGGTCAACGGTACTGTGACCTTCGAAGGCGCCGACTGCACCGGCGCTCTGCCCGGCAAGCTCCTTCGCAGCTACGAAATGGTCGGTTAAAGCCTTTCCTAATAAGTAAATTCACGCCAGCTTGACCGGGCTGGAGGCGGCGGTTATCATCCCTCCAGAGTCCGGCGGCCAAGCTCCGGCGCCTCCCGCTTTGCCGGACCCTTCTGACCTCGTCCTGAAAGAAGTTAGGCCGGAGACCCAATGCCGACAGCAAGCGAGCTAATAGTCCAGACCCTAGAAGAGGCGGGGGTGGAGTACGTTTTCGGCATTCCCGGCGGCGGTACCGGGCAGATCTTCCAGTTGCTCCACGGCAAAGAGGACCGGATCAAGACCATCTTGGTGCGGCACGAGCAGACGGCGGGGATAATGGCCGACGCCTACGGCCGCGCCACGGGCAAGCCCGCGGTGGTCATGGGCCAGGGTTTGTTCATAGGCTCCAACGCCTCCTTCGGCATCATGGAAGCGATGCTTAGCAGTTCGCCCATGCTGGTCCTCACCGATACCTCCGACGGGGACATCGGCATGCACGCGGCCAACCAGTCGGGTACCGGCGAGTACGGGAGCATCGACCTGCCCAACATATTCAAGTCCATGACCAAGTACACCGCGGTGGCTGCCAGCCCCAAGGAGGCGGTGCTGAGCACCCAACTAGCGATCAAGCATGCCACCAGCGGCAGGCCGGGACCGGCCAGTGTCGTCATGAGGTCGGCGGCAATCGGCGGCGAGGTGGACGTGGAGTCTCCTCCTTTCCTTCACCACGCGGCGGGATACTTGAACACCGCCAAGCCTCAAAGCGCGCCCCAAGACATCCGGCGGGCGGTGGATATCCTGTCCCAGTCCCGGCGGCCCGTGCTTGTTGCGGGCAACGGGGTCCACGTCTCCCGCTCCCACGACCAGCTGCGGGAACTGGCCGAGGCCTGGGGTATGCCCGTGGCCACCACTTATAAAGGTAAGAGCGCGATAGCCGAGACCCACCCTCTTTCCCTGGGAATGGTGGGCGTCTACGGCCAAGACTTGGCCAACGGGAGCGTCGGCGACGCCGACACTGTCTTGGTGGTGGGCGCCAAGCTGACCCCCCAAGATACCGTGCGAGAGCGGCCCAGTATCTTCGACCCCCGCCGCCAGCGAATCATCCAAATCGACATCGACGACCGCAACGCCGGTTGGACTTTCCCGGTGGAGTTGGGGCTAATCGGCGACGCCGGACGCATTCTGGACCAGTTGATCGAAGCGTCCAACCCATCGGCTTCCAACTCAGCGTCGAAACGCCGGGAGTGGACCGAAGGCTTGCCGCAGCGAAAGCAAGCCTCGGCATTCTACGACCAACCGGAAATGCGCCGGGACAGCTCCCCGGTAACGCCGCAGCGTCTGGTGGCCTTGCTGCAAGAGAGCCTGGACCCGGCTACTATTTTCACCCTGGACGCCGGGAATAACCGTACCTGGATGGCCCACTTATACAAGGCCATGCAAGCCAACACCTTCTTTTGCCCCGGAGGTACCGCCGGCATGGGCTGGGGCCTGCCGGCAGCCGTGGCCCTGAAGCTGGTGCACCGGCAGCGCCCGGTAGTCTGCGTCACCGGCGACGGCGGATACATGATGACGGTCCACGCCCTGTCCACCGCCATGCAGTACCAACTGCCCATATTATGCGTGGTCTTCAACGACAACGCCCTGGGCATGGTCTTGGACCACCAACCTCCGGGAAAGCTCATGGCCTCCGAATTCGTGGAGACCGATAACGCCGCCGTGGCCCGGGGATTCGGCGCCTTCGGGGTGCAGGTCCAAGACTCACGGGACCTGCCCGACGCTATCCGTCAAGCCCAAGACTCCGGACTTCCCGCCGTCATCGACGTGATTATCGACCGGGAACCCAGCCCCGACCATTGGCGGGCCGACGCCCGGCGGTCCGGAGAGACCTAGGCCAGCGCTCTTGGAGGACGAGCCGTGACCTTGCAGACTCAACCCTTGACCTACGAAGAGTACCTCGAGGGACCGGAGACCAGGGACCGCTACGAAATAGTGGACGGCGTGATGATTATGGCGCCAGCGCCAACTCTGGACCACCAGAAAATTCTTCGGCAGCTATTCAGGGTGCTGGACGCAATTGTGACCCGGGATCAGCTGGGCGAAGTCTTGTTCGCTCCTCTGGACATACTGGTCCAAAGAGAACCCCTGCGCACTAGACAACCGGACTTATTGTTCGTCAGCCGGGAGAGAGCTGACATTCTGGGCCATACCCTGGAAGGCGCCCCGGATATGGTGTCGGAAATCCTGTCACCCGGCAATTCCCGGGCCGGCGTGGAGTCTAAGCTGGCCGATTATGCGAGCATGGGAGTCCGCGAATGTTGGCTGCTGTCTCCGGAAGCCCGGAGCGTGGAGGTCCTAGAGCTTGTCGATAGAGGCTGGGTCAGGATCGCCTTATGCGGATTAGGCGACCGGGCCCAATCCCGGGTTTTCCCAGGCCTATCACTTCCTGTGGCCGAGCTCTTCGAGTAGGATTATGTCATGCGGCCGCACTAATTCAACGCGGCGCCGCGTACTTCAGGACGAGGCCTCGAGGTAAATTCCGGCCCCGTACCAAGGCTTGGTGAGTCAGTAGTCAAAGCCCTGGACTAGGGATAAGACCAAGTAAATGACTTGCGAGAGCCGAATCTTGGACAGACCTAATCTTGGATTGGATAGAAAAGAGGTCCCCTAATGGCAGGCCGATTGGAAAGTAAAGTGACCCTCATAACCGGCGGAGGCTCCGGCATAGGAAGAGAGACCGCCTTGGCCGCCGCCAGAGAAGGCGCCCAAGTGGTGATTTCCGACGTCAACGCGGAGGGTGGCGAAGAAACGGCAGCCGCTGTCAAGGAACGGGGCGGAGAATGCTCTTTCATTCATGCCGACGTGTCCCGGGCCGCTGATGTTGAAGCCATGGTCCAAAAGGTCTTGCAGGTGCACGGCCGGTTGGACTGCGCCTACAACAACGCGGGCATCGAAGGAGGCAGCACCGTCCGGCTGCACGAGTATCCCGAGGAATATTGGGACCGCCTCATGGACATCAACTTGAAAGGAGTCTGGCTCTCCCTGAAATACGAAATCCCGGCCATGATAGAAGGGGGCGGCGGAGCCATCGTCAACACAGCCTCGGGAGCGGGCCTGGTTGGGTCCCGCCTCCTATCGGCTTACACCGCCAGCAAGCACGGCGTGGTGGGCTTGACCAAAGCCGCTGCCTTGGAATACGCCAGGGACGGCATCCGCGTCAACGCCGTATGCCCCGGCCCCACCGACACGCCCATGATGCAGCGCTTGTTCGTCAGCAGAGAAGAGTACGATAGCGAGCTCATCTCGACCGAGCCGCCGGCGCCTCTGGGAAAACCCCACCAGATTGCCGAAGCCGTGGTGTGGCTTTGCTCAGACGCCGCGTCTTTCGTTACCGGCCACGCCCTGTCCGTCGACGGCGGCATGACCGCCCAGTAGCGGCCGCATCGACGAGGGGTTTGTTTTCCCAGCGTCAATAACGAGAGCTTATCTTTACGGCATTAATAAAGGGGTTTGTCTTTACGGCGCCAGTAACCTGAGCGTCAATAACTTGAGGAGGTATGGAAATGCCAGCAACCAGACCGGAGCAGTGCGACCTCATGATGTGCGCGGCAATCAACGCCGGGAACCTGGATGAAGCCCTGGCCCTCTATGAACCCAACGCTGCCTTTATTTCCGAGGTCGGCAAAACCGTGACCGGTACCGACGCTATCCGGGAGGCCTTGGCGGGAATGATCGCCATGAACGTCAGCATCACCGTCGAAGTACCCTTGGTCGTCGAGTCCGGCGACACCGCCCTGCTGCATTCCCAGTACGTGGTCAACAGTACGGGGGCTGATGGAAACCCGGTCAGCACCGAGGGAAAGGGCGTCGAAATTGTGCGGCGTCAGGCCGACGGCACCTGGAAATTCATCATCGATAACCCCTTTGGCGCTCCCTAAGCTCCGCTGACCCAACGTCAGCGCCGGCCGCCCATTTTAGCCAAAGGCTAGTCAAGGCCTTTCCCGTATTGGAGTCATGGCCTTATCGAAGGTACTCCACGACCGGGCGGCGCCCAAAAGCATACCCAATATAAGAGGAGGAGCTATCATGCCCGCACGTACACCAGCAGAATGCGACACCTTGGTTTGCGAAGCTCTCAGTTCGGGAGACATCGACGCCGCTCTCGCTCTGTACGAACCGAGCGCAACCTTCGCCCCCGAGATTGGCAAATCCGTCTCGGGCCTCGCCGCCATACGAGAGGTCTTGAAGGGATTCACCGCCGGGAGCCCCAAGTTGACTGTCGAAGTGCCTTTCGTGCTAGAGTCCGGCGACATAGCCCTTTTGCACTCCGCTTGGACCCTGAACGGGACCGGCGACGACGGGCAACCCATCAGCATGGAAGGCAAAGGCGTCGAAGTTGTACGCCGACAAGCCGACGGGACTTGGAAGTTCATCATCGACAACCCCAACGGTTCCCCGTAACGCCGACCCCTTTCCGGTTTCACCCTGGACCAAAGGCTATGTTCATCCACTACAGCCGCAATTCGACCTGGCAGGACCAGATCCGTCAATTGTGGCCAAGCAGGGTCGGCTGCGTCGGTGCCATGGAACTCCGGACAGGCGCTAAACTCGCGTCCATTTATAAGGCTCTGAACCCCCGGTCCATCCCGGCGGCCGGCGCTGTGCCGCGCCCGCAATATGGTGGGCGGATACTCGTTGCCCACGCCCCGGCGGTCCCGAAATGATTCGCCTCCTTCACCGACTGCTCCGTCCGGCCTCCCTCGGCCCGCTCCCCAGAGACGGGCCAACTTCCATCGACGGCGGCGCCTACAAGAAACCGAAGACCATCGTCACTCTGCTGGTCTATCCCCGGATCGACGACAGCATGATTTTCGGCGAGATTGCCCAAGTCGGTACCGACCGGTACTTTGTTTCCTCCCCTTGGACGGTGGACGGCGACGAGGTCAATCAAGCAATCGTCAACGCCGAGCACTGGATGGCCGAGGCCCTTGGCGTCCGCATTTCTTGGGAGGGGACCCGGACCATAGACTCGCACCACAGTCTGGAGGAGTGGCGCTCTCGAGGCATTCGGTTGATCAAAGAAGAGGTGGAGCTGCAGGGCCAGCCTTGGACCGACGATAACGTTTACTTGGCCTTCGTCCGCGGTATGGGCGGGCGCACCGGCGGGGCCGCCGGCCGGGACGGCAACGCCAGCTGCGCCATGGTCGGCGACGTCTGCCTGGAAGCAATCTGCGAGTACGCCGAGCCGACGGCCGGGTCAGTCCTGCTGGAACAGCCCCTTTGGCATCCGGACGCCTATAGCTTGACCGGCCAGACCGGCGCCCTCATCCACGCCGCCCTGCACGGTCTCGGGCTGTCTCATCCCGATGAATGGCCCGATGTCGACCGGCCCGGCGTCGATGAAACCATTATGGGTAACTGGTGGAACATGCCCAGTTTCCGCAACACCAAAGGCCTTACCCAACGGGAAATCGACAAAGTCATGGAAGGAATCGCCTGAGGCCATAGACAGGGTCGGGAGTGCTTGTGAACAAGGTTTTGAAGATCATTGGTCTCCCCGATCATAATCAAGTTCAGCTATGCTTGGAAAACCGGGGCGGACGCCGGACCGCCCCGCCGGTACCCTTTTCTCATTACCTCGACGACGAGCAATACCGGGAAATCGCTTGGTACATCCAGAGTTATCCGGAGGAGCCTTCCGGCCCATCCAACTCCAGGGCAGAAGCGGTAGAGTCCGGTCTCCTGGATCTGGGGCGGCGGCTCTTTGAGACCGTATTCCGAGGCAACAGCGAGAGTTGGAGTTGTTGCGAGGCGGCAATCGCCGACGGTTTGAGCGATTACCGCCTTGTCATTTCCTCCCGGAATTCCGCGTTTCTGGCGTTGCCTTGGGAGCTTCTAAGAGGGCCCGACGGCGGTTACTTCTGCGACCGCGTCGCATCGGTGCTGCGCCGCACCGGCACGGCGATTCACGCCGGCTTTAGTCCAATCAACCGGCAGTTCAACGTGCTATGGGTCTCGCCAATGCCTCTCGTTGACGAATACCCGGCGCCGCCAAGCGAAACGCTCTCTAACTCCTCCCTCGACGGCGGGTGGCCCGGAGGGTCGGGCAGCCTGGCTATAGAGAGCCTGGAGGTACTCGACTCGATAAACGTAGAGGTCGAACTGGACTACCTGCGCCCTCCAACGTTTTCCACTTTATCGGACCGCCTCAGCCGTAACCCTGGCCGCTACCGCTTGGTCTACTTTGACAACATGATTATGTCAACCACCGGCGCCTTGCTATTCGAAGCCGAAGATCGCGCTGGCGACCAAGTAGAAGCGGCCGAGGTTGCGGAACTGCTGGCCGAGGCCCGGGTACCTCTTGCTCTGATCAGCGCGGCAAGGACCGGTCCGTTAAGCCCGTCCAACCATTGGCGGCACTGGGCGGACGCCGGCGCAAAACTGGTCGCCGGAGGCGTTCCCCAAGTCGTATCCCTTCCCGTCCCTCTGGCCGAAGGGTCTCGGGAGTCGTTCCTGCGGCCCATTTTCCAAGCTGTTGCTCGAGGGGGAGACTTACCGTGGGCAGTGGCTCAAGCCAGGAAAGCCCTGAGGGGCCACCCCCCCAAGCTGCAGCCCCCGGGAAAGGCCGGGCTGGGCGACTTGATTGGGCCTGTTATCTATCAGCACGGGGATTACACGCCGGCGCCTGTCATCCAGGAACCAGCCTCGCCGCCCCTCCAGCCGTTGCAGGCGGAGACTCCTCAAGAGGCCGACCCCTTACCTCAGGGAGGTCGTTTCGGACTGGTGGGCCGCCGCTCTGAGCTGTTCCACTTGGAGCGTCTCTTTGGGCAGGGGCCAGTGGTCCTGCTTCATGGCGGCGCCGGCGTCGGTAAGACCGAGCTGGCCTTGGCCCTTGGCCGGTGGCTACGCAAGACCCAGTCCCGGACCGGAGGCGTTTTCTACACCAGCTTCGACTTCGGCGCCGGTCTGGAGCGGGTTGTTCACGAGGCCGGCGCCACCATCGCCGGCCTGGAGTTTGCCGACATGGCGGCCGGGGAACAACGCCGGTGGCTGGTGGATTACCTTAACAATCAGCCCTCATTGCTCATTTGGGACGGACTCGAACGCGCCGCCGGGTTTCCAAATCAAAGCACCGGCTTGCTGGACCAAGAAGAGCTGTCGGAGTTGGACTCCCTCTTGCGGGAAGTGACTTCCGGGGGTCAAAGCTGGGTGCTGCTGGTAAGCCGCCGCGGATCAGAGACTTGGCTCACTACCCCCCACCAAGTCCGCGAGTTGACGGGGTTGGACCAGCGGGACGCCTTGACGCTTGGCGGCAAGGTCCTGGAGAACGCCGGAGTTAAGGGGCCCGCCCGCGAAAGAAGCGACGGGTCTGAATCGGGCGCAAACTACCCGGAATTTCCTCAATTACAAGAGCTTCTGGAATTGTTAGAGGGGCACCCTCTGGCATTGCAAATAGCTCTCCCCTTGCTCAAGGAATTACCCCCCGCCGTGTTGGTCGATGAAATCAAGTCGAGCATCGCCCGGCTGTCCCCGGAGGACTGGGATGACTACCGCGCCCCATACTTGACTGCCTCGATGGACTACGCCTTTTCCCGGATGCCGCGCCGCAGCCGGGTCCACCTTCCCTTCTTGGCCCTGTTTCAGCAGCGGGTGATGATGGACATCCTCAGCCACATTACTCAGGAGCAGCCCTACCGGAGAGTAATGGGGGAAGAACTGGGCTGGGGCGCCTGCCGTACCGTTCTGCGCTCGGCCCGGGACGCCGGCTTCCTGGAGGCGGTGACTCCCAGCGTGTACCGGGTCCTTCCCAGCTTCTCTTGGTTCTACGGCCGCCGTCTGCACCGCCAAGTAGCCGCCTCTGGCATAAGCCGCTTGGAGCAAGAGTTCCTCCGCGTGTACGCCGACACCGCCGACTACTTTATGGAAACCCTGTACGAGAACCAAGACTCGGGCGCTACCGCGGTACTGGCCGAGGAAGGCAATCTGACCCAAGCCTTGGCCCTCGCCTTGGAGGCCAAGCAGTGGGACAGGGCCCAACTGCTGGTCCAGCCCTTGGCGCAAGTTTACCGGATGCAAAAGCGCTACCCAGAGCTGCGCCGCCTGCGCCGCCGGGTGATGCAAGAAGTAACACCGGCTGGCGGCGGCGCCAGCGAAGCCGAACAAGTTGGCGCTATTGAATTGTGGTTGTATCTGACAGGCACCGCGGCCGGCGAGGCTGCGGAGCTTGGAGAGTTGGACCGGGCCGAAAACTTGAACCGTGAGCTTTTGGGCCATCTCGCCTCCCGGCCGGAGGGTGACGCCGACCCCCGTACCGGGGCGGTATACCACCAGTTGGGGCTGGTGGCCCAGAAGCGGCGGCGCTTGGCCGAGGCCGAAGAATGGTTCATGAAGTCCCTGAGCATCATCGAGGCGGGCGAGGACAAATCATTCGTAGCCGACGATTATTTCTCCTTGGGCCAAGTCGCGCAGCACCTGCGCCGCTATACCGAAGCCCAAGACTGGTTCCGCAAAGCCCTTGATATTCATCAGCGCCTCGACGACCCCGAAGAAATGGTAAAAGACTACCGCGCTCTGGGACTGTCTTCTCAACTCAAGTTCGAGTACGACCAAGCCGAGAGTTGGTACCAACGGGCCAGGGAAATCGTAGAAGAAAACCGGGATGAGGAAACCGCCCTCCTGGTCTACCACGAGTTGGGCACGTTATGCCACGCCCGGTACCAATACGATGCGGCGGAAAGCTGGTACCGGCAGGCCCTGACGCTTAGCGACCGTCTGGGGAAAGAAAGCCAAATGGCTGTTGAGTTCCACCACTTGGGGCTGCTGGCCCAAGGGCGGGAACTATTCCACGATGACGCGGAGGAGTGGTATTTGCTGGCCCTCGATAAATATGAAAGCCTGGGAGACCGGGTACGGGCCGGCGACGAGTGCCGCCAGTTGGGGGTATTGTTCCACGAGCAGAAACGGTTGGAAGAAGCGGAATCTTGGTACCACCGCGCCTGCGGGATCTTCGAAGAGCTCCGGGACGTCCAGCGCGCGGCCCGGACCTACGGTCAGCTGGGTATGGCAGCCGAGGAACGGGGCGACCTGCCGGGGGCATTGGAGTGGGTGTCCCGGACTTACCGGCTCACCCTAGACCACGACCTGCCGATGCTGGCCCAAGTCAAGGCCCATCTGAGGAGGCTCCGCGACAAGTACGGCGCGGACCGGTTCACCCTTTGGTGGCGGGAATCCATGGCTGGCAACCCCCCCGCCGACCTAGAGGAGGACACCGGCTAGGGGCCGGTTTCAAACCCGCCCGCCAAGAACGAAACCAGCATTCTCCAAGTAACCACACCAAAACGTAGGGGCCGGTTTGAAACCGGCCGCCTGAAGGATGAACACACCATGACAATTGGTACTTCAGTACCCCTTCCCGCGTATACCGTCGACGCCGCCTTCATTGCCCGCAAAGCCGAGGAGTTGGGCTTCGATTCGTTGTGGTACGCCGAGCATCCAATACTTCCGGTGCACAGCGAAAGCCCCTTTCCCGGTACCGGCGGTCCCATCCCGGAAACTTACCGTCACTTCACCGACCCCTTCATTGCTTTGGCCCGGGCATCCAGCGTGACCAGCAAGATCAAGCTTGGAACGGGAATTACCCTAGTCCCGGAGCGGAACCCGCTGGTGCTGGCCAAAGAAATCGCCGCCTTGGACCTCTACAGCGGCGGCAGGTTCCTTTTCGGCATCGGCACCGGTTGGAACCGGGAAGAGACCACCATCATGGGCGGAGACTTCAACCACCGGTGGTCTCAAACCCAGGAAGCCATCGAGGCGTTGAAAGCCCTTTGGACCCAGGACCAAGCTGAGTTTCACGGCCAATACTATAGTTTCCCCCCGGTCTACTGCTACCCAAAGCCGGCCCAAAAGCCTCATCCGCCCGTAATAGTAGGCGGCCACGCCCCAAAGGTGCTGCAACGGGTCGCGCACATGGCCGACGGCTGGCTGCCCAATCGGGCGAGCCCGGCGGAAATAGAGGAGAGCCGCAAGCTGCTGGATATGTTGGCGGAAGAGAGGGGCCGGGACCCGTCCTCGATTACTATTTCCGTGTATGGGCAGCCGCCCGACCGGGAGCTTATCCAGTCCTTCTTGAACGCCGGCGCCAACCGGGTCGTGGTGCGGCCCGAGCACTGCGAAACGGAAGCGGAGATGGGCCGGCAATTAGAGCGCATTGCTGAGGCAGTAATCCGCTAGGCAATGGGCTTCATCCCTCGATAACCCGATTCGCAAGTTTCTCACCGCCCGTCCCAGCATAACCGATGGCCGCCCCGCTTCTGCGGTCGAGGTTGGGTCATGCAGAAAGACGGCGTTGCTCCGGCAATCTTATCCCTATCCTGAAGAACTTGTACACCAGGATGAATGAATGATTGGGGAGGTGCGAATGGACCGGACCACCGACCTACTCAGTTCCTACGCATGCGGTTTGAGCTTCCAGGACTTGGGCCCGGAGGTAGTCCACCAAGTCAAGCGCACCTTGATCGACTCATTAGGTTGCGCCCTGGGAGGGTTCTCTTCGGCTCCGGCCAGGATCGCCCGGGACCTGGCGTCCAACGCCGGCGGCGTCTCCCGAATCTTGGGTACACGCCAATGCGGCCCGCCGGACACAGCGGCCTTCGCCAACGGCGTCGCCCTGCGTTACCTGGACTGCAACGACTCTTACTTTTCTCCTGGAGGCGGCCACCCCAGCGACATGATACCGGCGGCCCTGGCTATTGCCGGACCCTCGGGCAGCGACAGCAGGTCGTTAATATTATCCATAGTCCTCGCCTACGAGGTGTTCTGCCGGTTGTCCGACCAAGTGGTCGTGAGCGACTTAGGCTGGGACCAAGGAGTCTTCAGCGTTATAGGCGCGGCTTGCGCCGCCGGCAAACTGCTGGACTTGAACCAAGAGCAAATGGGCCACGCGATCTCGTTGGCCGTGGCGCCGAATCTGCCCTTGGGAGTAACCCGGACCGGCGAGCTATCCATGTGGAAAGGCTGCGCCGCGGCCGGCGCCTCCAGAGCGGGTGTATTCGCCGCCCAGTTGGCGGCCCGGGGTATGTCCGGCCCCGACCGCCCCTTCGAGGGCCGCCGGGGGCTGTGGGAACAAGCGGTGGGTAAGCCGGTAGAGCTGCCGGACTTGGGCGGCGGAGACCAGTCTTTCCGGATACGCGAAACAACTTTCAAGTCTTTTCCGTCCCAAATACATACTCAAGGCCCCATCGGTCTGGCCTTGGAGCTGCGCGCCCAAGTCGCTCCCCAAGATATCGAGTCAATTGACATCCGCGCCTACAAAGCTGCGGTCAGTTCCGCGGCCACCGAGCCGGAAAAATGGGCGCCGAAGACCAGGGAAACCGCCGATCACAGCATACCCTACCTGGTGGCGGCGGCTCTGAGGGACGGCTCGGTCACGCCCCATAGCTTCACCCAACAGCGGATTCAAGACCCGGCTATCCGCACCCTCATTAGCAAGATGACGATTCAAGAGGACGCGGAATTCACCCGGAGATATCCTACGGAATACAATTGCCGCCTCGAAATAACCTGCCGGTCCGGAGAAAAGCTCACCGCCCGCACTTCTTTCCCCAAAGGCCATAAGCAAAACCCGCTGAACGATGCCGAGGTCGAAGCTAAATTTAGAAGTCTGGCCTTCAACCACATCGGCGAGGCCCAATGGGATAGAATATTGAAAATTCTTTGGTCCTTGGACGACGAACCCAACATGAATCCACTGTTCGACAGTCTGGCGGCTTGAGGACATGACACAAATCCGGAAAATGGCCGTCCACGTATATATCTACGTATGTATTGATGAACGGCCCATTTGCTCCAACTATGAGGACCGCTAAAGTGGGGGACTACCGGGAGCTGGAGGACCGTCAACTAATTCACCGGATTGCCCTCCAAGACAAGGATGCTCTGGAAGCCCTTTATGGGAAGTACGTCACTCCGGTGTACTCGCTGGCCATGTTCATGCTGAAGCAGGAAGCATTAGCCGAAGAAGCCACCCAGGAGATTTTCCTCAACATTTGGCTCAAGGCTTCCAGCTTCAGGGCCGAGCGCGGCGAACCCCGTTCCTGGATCATGAGCGTAGCCCACCACAAGGTCGTGGACTTGATTCGCTCTAGGCGTAGGACCGTGGCCGCGGCGGACCCGGCCGACTACGAAACGTTGGACTTTTTGCCTTCGGGCCAAATATCCACCGAAGAGGAAGTCGAGCGAAACCTGGAGCGGGAACGGATACTGAAAGCCCTGTCGCTATTGCCCGAGGCCCAGCGGGAAGTCATTATTCTGGCCTACTTCGAGGGGTACTCCCAATCGGAAATGGCAACAAGGCTACAGCAGCCCCTGGGGACCATCAAGACCCGGGTGAGGCTGGCAATGCAAAAACTGCGAACGGTCTTGGATCAAGATGAGTACGAGCTATCCTAACAACCAATACCACCCTGAGGACCTGCTGGGCGCCCACGCCCTGAACGCCCTCGATGGGGAAGAAGCGGCCTTAGCGGAAGGCCACCTGGAAGACTGTATTCAATGCCGCGAGACAGTGGCCGAATTGCAGCGGGCTACCACCAGGCTGGGGATGTCGGTTGCCTGGCGAGAGGCCCCCGGCGGGCTGTTGACGAAGGTGATGAGGGCGCTGGAACCGGCGGCGCCCCCTCCCAGGCCTATCAAGGATAGCCGCTGGGCCTCCTTTTGGTCCTGGCCCAGAGCAATCAACATCCTAGCCCCCGTAGCGACCGTCGTTGTCGTGGCTCTATTCAGCGTAAGCGTGGTCTTCAATATCCGAATCTCCGATCGCATGGAAAGCCTGGAACGGGAGAACGCCGCGCTAACCGCCCAAGTAGCCCAGTCGGCGCAACTGGAATCCCAGGCCGCCGAGCAAGTGGCTGAGACGATGCAGCAGCTGCGAGCCACCAACTACTGGCTGGCCAACCCCACGAACCATTCGCTAGCCCTAGAGCCCCCCGGGGGAAGCGGCGCCTCACGGGGTGTCCTGATGGTCTCCTCCGACGGACGCCAAGCGATGCTGCTGGTGTCAGGCATGCCTGAAGCATCGCCGTCTTCTTATGAGGTATGGCTAATGCGCCCCGGCCACCGGTCCCGGGCCGGAGAGGTAGAGGTGGATGAGGGCGGTTGGGGCACCGCGGTGCTGGTGCCGGGAGAATCCGTGTTCGGGTTCGACAAGGTGGAACTCACCTCCGAAATGGCGCCCGGCGCCCTGCCCGGTCCCGATGACATGGTGCTCCAAGCCAAAATTCCTTCCTCGCAACAATCGCCCATGCTGACCTTGCATGAATTTCGTTAGACACCCGTCCGGGGCCTTCCCTTTCCTGGTACTCCCTACCCGCCCGGCCCCGCGTCCCGCCGGCAGGGTGAGTAGCGTCAACCATGCAAGCCAGTCTTCGCATTGACGTCCACAGACCGGTCCAAGAGGTCTGGGACTTCATCTCCCGTATCGAGAATATTGATCACTGGATACAGGGACTGTCCGACACTCAGCGAACGTCCGACGGGGACTTGGCGCCCGGGTCTACCTTCGTCGGCAACTACCTTTACGACGGCAAGCTTCACCGGGTCTCCTACGTGGTGGACGAATTCGACCCGCCCCACCGACTGGCTTTCAGAGTAACCGACGGCCCCCATCCCGCCGCCACACTCATCACCCTCAAGGCGGCTGCTGGAAGCTCCACCAAGATCAGCCACACTCTCGACTTCGGTGTTAGCAGCGCCTCTGTCGGCATGGTCTTCCTGGGCTTGGGGCCCATCGCCAGGTTGTCGATAATGCTCAAGCTGCGGAAAGAGCTAAAGAGCTTGAAAGCGAGGCTGGAAGGCTGCTAGACGCTCCAATCCGCGGTGTTCCTCGCGGCCAATCGCCGGGCAGCCCTTTACCGGCGCCGAGCCGACCCCTAGGGTCTCCCAATCCCGGCAAGAGTAAGCGCGGGCCGGAACCGGTCGTTGCTCGGCCCCGGCTACTCCGCCCGCCGGAACGGCCACCAATCGGGGTAGTCCCGGAGTACCAGAGATTCGAACAAACCGGGGTGAATATCCACCGCCAGCTTCATGGCTTGTTGCGCCGGGCCGCGGATTGCGAAGTGGGCCAGTTCCGAGGTACGCAGTTTGAACAAGTGGTAACACTGCCGCAGGTTCATTTTGGCCAGCACCCGTTGATAGTGAGAATGAGTGACCAGGTACTGGGCCGCCCGTGGGCACCCCTGCCGGACCTCGCGGTACGCCGCCTCCGCCTCCGCCGCCGTGTCCTGGAACAAGGATTTCAATCCGGCCTCCATCACCAAGTCCGGGACTTGATAGCCGTGGTCCGCGGTTAACGGTTGGGGAATGTAGGACATCATGCGGTGGCGCTTGAACTCCCGGTAAGCGCCGTAGTCCAAAACGAACTCGAAGGTATAGTCCACCAGCTCCAACTCCCGTACCGGAGCGTCGTGGGGCCCCAAGCCGGAAAGGCACCGGGCAATAACTCCACGGCGCTCTTCCGGCGGCATGTCCAACACCTTGCGCCAAACATCGTCGTAACCGGCGTTTGCTTCCCGGTAGAGCAGTGCCGCCACCACCTTTTCCTCAGCCTGTTGGTCCCAGTGAACCAACCGCACTTGGGAATTTACGGCCTCGGCGTATCCGGCCCCGGAGGGTTCTCCTCCGGTTGAATAGCCGGCGCCGACCGGCGCGCAAGACGGCCTCACCGGGGCTTCGTCAAGGTACTTCTTGCTCAACTCACGCTGAACGAGGGGGACTTTCGATAGATAATCGTTCTCGTTGGCGTACTTGATCAACGTCGGCGCAATGATTTGACCCTGCTGCCGGAGGTGTAGTCCCAAGCCCCGCTCTTCAGCCAAGCCCGAGGACATCAGCTTGGTAATAGCGTGCTCTAGGACCCGGGCATTGGCGGTGACACCGACGTTAGTCAGCGTAGCCGCCGGCAGCACTGCCCGGCAGCTGTCAGTAGCTATTCGCCGCAGCCGCAGATTGTAGGCGGACTCTCTTTCCGATTCCCCGGGCGGATTGCTGCCGCGCAGGAAGTCCATGCTCCCGTCGATGAGTTGCCGGTAGCCTTGAAAAAGCCGTTGACAGGCTTCTTGGTACCGCTTGCCCAGTTGCGGGTCCCTCTCCAACTCATCGGGGAAATGGAAATAGTCCGGGGGCATTACCTGGTACCGGGATGACTTCTCCGTGTAGGACGCCAGTCGGTTGTCTTCCAAGGAATCGCACGCCAACCGGGAAACGTTTTCCACGGCTAGGTGTACCACCGCGTGCTCGGCCACCGACGCATGGCCGTATCCCAGCACCCACCGTTCGTGAAAATCGGCCGCTTTTTCCCGGCTGACCTGCCGAGCGATATTGTCGAAAGCCTCCGGACGCCGCGAGGTCATAGCGAAGGCAACCGCAATCTGCTCTTCGGTCAGATCGTGAGCGTCCAGCGGATAAATTCTTAGGGCGTAAGATCCCGGCCCTTCCCTCTCCTCAGCCATACAGCGCAGCCGCTACCGCAACGCGCCGATCCCGTCGGGAATCTGGACTTCGATCAACCTGGTGTCACCCTCCGCAAGGGCGGTCTCCAATGCGCTGGTCAACTCTTTCACCGTCGTTACTCTGGTCCCGTCGAACCCGTATGAATCGAACAGCTTAACGAAGTCCGGATTGACCAAGTCGGTGGCCATGAATCGTCCGTCGTAACGGTCTTGCTGGTACTTCTTTAGCACACCCCACGCGCTGTCATTGAACATCAACACAACCGTGGGGATACCGTATTGGGCCGCTGTCGCCAGCTCTTGAAAGTTATACTGGAAGCCGCCGTCGCCGGTAACGCAGACCACAGGCCGGTCGGGCTTCCCAGCCTTAGCTCCGAGAGCCGCCGGAAAAGCGAAGCCCAGTCCGGCCCAGCCGTGGGGGTGCATGAAAGTGCGGGGGCTGTAGATGGGCAAGCATCGGCTGGCCCGGCTGGCGGCGATGGTTGGATCGAAGGTGAAGATGGTATCCCTGGGAGTTACGGCGCGAATCGACTCGAAGGCGTACAGTTCGGCTTCCCACTGCTCCTTCAGGTTTCCATAGACCTGGGCGCGGACGGACTCTATCTCGGTCCGGAAGTCATTACCCAGGTACACGTCGCGGCCGCCTATGGCCGTCAGCCACTGGCGCAGCACGGCCCGAGAGTTGGCTTCTATCGGCACCGCCGCAGTATAGTTCTTACCGATGCTATCGCCGTCCAGTAACACGTGAATGATTGTATCCGGGAGCTTCAGCCCCACGCCCTTGGTGGTCCGGAAGGTTAGGGCCGATCCCAACACGACCGCGGCGTCGCAAGTGCCCAGCCATTCCAACAAAGGGTTTTCGCCCCAGATGCGCTTGCCCAAGGCCTGACCCAACGACAAGGGATGGTCCTCGGGGAAGGTCCCCTTCGCGCCGTCGCCGGTAACCACCGGAGCGCCCAGCATTTCCGCCAGGCGGACCAATTCCTCGGTGGCCCCGGACGACTGGGCCTCTTCACCCGCGAATATCACTGGACGCTTCGCTTTTAACAGTGTTTGCAGACCCAGCTCCACCATTCCAGGGTCACCCTGGGGTACTTCCGGGTCTCTGGGACCCAGCGCCTCCACTTCCGCTTGCCGGCCCAGCAGGTCGGTGGGAATCTCCAGGGCAATAGGCCGGGGCCGCCGGCTCTGAAACCGCTGAAAGATTTCCACCAGATGGTCAGGTATGGACTCGACCTCGCTAATCGTAGCTGTCCAGTCGGTAACAGACCGCAACATGCCCGGTTGGTCCTTGGTCTCGTGGGTAGTCAAGCGGCCTTGGCCCAGGAAGTCCAACTCCACGTTGGTAGTTATTTCCAGCACCGGCGAGCTTGAGAAGTAGGCTTCTCCGATGGCCCCGACTGAATCGGCGGCCCCCGGACCGGTACTGGTAAATAGCACCCCGGGGTTGCCGGTTGCTCGGGCGTACCCGTCCGCCATGAACCCGCAACCCAGTTCGTTGCGGGCGCCGATGAACCTGAGGCTGTCCTGGTGGTCGAATAGGGCGTCGTAGAGGTCCAGCGTATGGACGGATATGATGCCGAACACCGTATCCACTCCCTGGCGCTTCAAGGACTCTACTACAGCCTGCCCTCCGGTCATTACGGCCACGATGCTTCCTCCCGATTCATAAGCTGTCAGCCGTCGTCTGCCGGGCTGATTGCCCCCGCCGGCGGCTAGCTGACCCCGTGCCCACGTTTCTTACCGCCCGTCGAGGCATAACGCCAAGATTGCCCGCCCCGGAAAGATGGAAGTGATTGGCCTGCCTCGTCGGCTACAATACCAGATTGACCGGGGATTCCAGCAGCCGTTTTACTTCCATGAGGAACTGGGCGGCCTCGGCGCCGTCGGCCACCCGGTGATCGACGGAAAGAGTCGCTTTCATGATCTGAGCAACCGCCAACTGCCCGCCCCGCACTAC
This sequence comes from Dehalococcoidia bacterium, assembly GCA_965197665.1. Lineage (GTDB taxonomy): Bacteria > Chloroflexota > Dehalococcoidia > Lucifugimonadales > UBA3495 > CBDANO01. Next base: position 282,578 of record CBDANO010000003.1, on the reverse strand, counting down.
CGGCTGCTCCTTTACCGCTCCCACCGCCAGCACCGCCGCGTGCGGAGGGTAGATGATGGCGGAGAAGCTTTCCACGTCGAACATTCCCAGGTTGCTGACGCTGAAAGTCGTGCCGCTGTACTCCTCGTTGCGCAAGGTGCCGCTGTTGGCCCGGGAAATTAGGTCGGCGCTGGCGGACGCAATCTCCAGCAAGTCTTTGCTTTCGCAACCGCTGATGCCGGGCACCATCAGGCCCGCCTCCAACGCAATAGCAATGCCAATATTCATCGAAGCGTTCATTTGCAAGTGATCGCCCCGGAAGGAAGCGTTGAACTTGGGGTGGCGGCCCAAGGCCACGGCGCACGCCTTGATCATCAGGTCATTTACGCTGACCCGCTGCTCCCTGACGGCGCCGTCGTTGATGTCTCGGCGCAGCTCCATAGCCTTGGTCATGTCTATCTCGGCGGTGACGTAGAAGTGGGGCGCCTCCCGCTTGCTGTCACTGGTCACCCGAGCAATTGTTTGCCGCATCCGGGAAAGTTCCACCCGCTCATCGAAGGCTTCCGTTTCCGGGGCTTCGGCGGCCGCGGCGTCAGGAGTCTCTCGATAAGCCAGCACGTCCGCCTCGACGATCCTTCCGCCGGGGCCGGTGCCGGGTATTCGGGCCAAGTCCAAGCCCCGCTCCCGGGCCAAGCGTTTCGCAATGGGAGAAGCCCTGATTTCACCAGCCGGTACCGCGGGGTCAGAAGTCTCTCGATAAGCCAGCACGTCCGCCTCGACGATCCTTCCGCCGGGGCCGGTGCCGGTTATCCGGGCCAAGTCCAACCCCTGCTCCCGGGCCAGACGACGGGCAATGGGAGAAGCCCGGACTTCACTCGGGACTTCCCCATCCGGCGCCGGCGCGCCGGAAGCCGCAGCCTCCACTGCAGCGAGCGCCTCGCCTTGCTTCGCCCCCCCGATGGCGGCTTCAGGCCCGTCCCCCGGAGGCGGCGCCGGCCCGTCCAGCAGGCCTTCGGGCAGCGGCTCGTCGGGGGCGGTAATTACGGCTATAAGCTCTCCCACGGGTATTACGACGCCCTCTTGGGCCACTATCTTACGCAAGACCCCCGCGGTGAACGCCTCGAACTCCACCGTCGCTTTGTCGGTTTCGATGTCCGCGATAACGTCGCCGCGGGACACCGCATCACCCTCGTTCTTGCGCCAGCGCGTTACGGTACCTTCCTGCATGTCATACCCCATCTGAGGCATGACTATCGATGTCGCCAAAACTTCCTCCCGACGGTCCGGCTTATGTCATCCCCTAATCAACCCCTGCGCCAAGGTTACTGATTACATGACCGGGGATACCTAGAAGGGGCCTATCCGAAACCATCGCGGTGATGGGTCACTCATTACATGTCCGAGCATACCCCAAGAGGCCCCATTCAAAAGAATCCCCCAACCCGCGTTCCCCTTCCGCTGTCGAATACAAGCCGGTCCTAAGGCTGTTCCGCTACGTTGATATCCCCACACCTGCCAGGGGCGTCCGTTCCGAGGCCGCGCGATTGCGGCGCCGGGTTGTAGCATCGCCGCCGCCTCAACCAAGGGAGCTAATATAAAGACAATGCCCCGCCTGTCCGCATAGATATTAAAGCACCGGAACAGGCGGGGCAAGCTCGGCTATTTATGGACGCGGCTTGAATCTACAACATTCTGTTGATCATCGACTCGGCTTGTTCCCTGCTGAGGCCCAATGGCCTGCGGGCCAGCGGACCGCTCTCACTCAGCACCGGCTCCCGCTGGCCCAGTGTCGGTGTTTCCTCCGCCGCGAAGAAGAGGCCGGTGTAGATAGCGTCTCCCCAAAGCATCGCTTTTTCGCAAGCCGTTTGCCAGTCGGCGGTGTCGTGGGCTTCATCCTCCAGCTTCTTCACCCGCTCCTTGAAGAAGGGATGGCCGTTGTCGTGGTTGAAAGTGACGCACGGGCTGAAGATGTCCACCAAGGCGAACCCTTGGTGGCGGATTGCTTTTTGCATGAGGTCCGACAGGTGCCTAACGTCGCCGCTGTACCCCCGGGCAACGAAGGTAGCCCCGGCCATTATCGCCGAGGTTATCGGGTTTACCGGCATCTCCACGCTCCCATGGGGTGTGCTTTTGGTCCTCATTCCCATGGAACTGGTGGGGGAAACCTGGCCCGTGGTCAACCCGTAGATTTGGTTGTTCATGACGATGTAAGTGAGGTCGATGTTTCGACGGGCCGTATGAAGGAAGTGGTTGCCCCCGATGCCGTAGCCGTCGCCGTCGCCGCCGGTCACGATTACGGTAAGCTCATCATTCCCCAACTTGGCCCCGGTAGCCACAGGCAGCGACCGCCCGTGAAGGGTGTGCATGCCGTAGGAGTTGAAATAGCCGGGTAAATTGGAAGAACAGCCGATGCCGCTGACGGTTAGAATCTCGTGAGGTCGAAGGCCCAGTTGGGCGCAGGCCCTTTGCAGGGCGTTCAGCACTCCAAAGTCGCCGCAGCCGGCGCACCAGTCCGGCTCCACGGGCCCCTTGAAGTCCTTGGCAGTCAGTTTGACAATCGGTTCCTTGTCAGCTACGTCGAGGGTCGTTGCCATTAGGTCGCCTCCCCTGCTCGTTGGTACCTTTCCTCGCGGTGCCGCCGCTTAGGTCACCACCTCTTGATAAGGCACGTATAGATCCGTCTTACCGGCCAACTGTTCCAGCACGCCGTCCACGATGTGATGGGGCACGAACGGCTCCCCGTCATACTTCCGGATATGCCCGTCTGGACTGAATCCGGTCTCGCTGCGCAAGAATCGGAAGAACTGGCCGGAGTAATTGTTCTCTACCATGATGGTCCGCTTGGCTCGGGAGAGAATGGAATTGACCGCATCGGCGTGGAGAGGAACGATCCACTTTATCGGCAGGTGGTTGACGGCTACGCCTCGCTCCTTTAACAATTCCATCGCGTCCTGAATTACGCTATAGCTGGAACCCCAGCCCACCAACGTAACCTCGGCGTCCTCCGGCCCTTCCAGTCTAGGTGGGTCTATCAGCCCGACGATGTTCCTAAACTTGCGGGCCCGTTTTTCCACCATCTTCCGCCGTTTATGGGGATTGGTAAACTCATCGCTGATTAACGTCGAGTCCTCGTCGTGCTCGTCGGTGGCGACGACGTGGACGTAACCCTCGAGGCCCGGCAGGGCCCGGGGAGAGACCCCGCTTTCGGTATCCTTGTAACGCATGTAGCCATCGGTGGCGGAAGGCTCGACAATCAACTCTCCTCTATCGATGGCCGGATGCAGGTCGATCAGGTCGGGGTCTACGCTAAACCTCCCCTCGGAAATCAACAAGTCCGATATTATGATGCCGGGGCACTGGCGCATATCGGCCAGATTGAACAGCTCGGGGACGGTATGAAAGGCGTCCAAGGCGTTCAACGGGGCTACGATCAACCGCTCGAAGTCGCCCTGGCTGGCGCCCAACACTTGCCATAGGTCCCCCTGCTCGGTCTTCGTGGGCACCCCGGTCGACGGCCCGGCGCGCTGGACGTTTACGAACACGGCGGGAATCTCCATCATGGCGGCGCTGCCGACGGCTTCACTCATCAGAGCGAAGCCACCGCCGGAGGTGGCGCACATGGCCCGGCAGCCAGCGTGGGCCGCCCCTATGACCATATTGGCCACGCCTATTTCGTCTTCCACCTGCCGGACTATTATCCCCAGGTTGCGCGCGTTCTGGGCCATCCAGTGTAGGATGCCGCTGGCCGGGCTCATGGGGTAGGCCGCGTAGAAAGTCATCCCGGCCGCCGCCGCGCCCATGGCCAAGGCCTCATTTCCGGACCAGACCGCCAGAGGCTTGGGACCGGTGGGCAGCGGCTCCGGAAACGCCTTGAAATTGGCGACCGCGTAATCGTACCCCGCCCGGGCCACCCCCACGTTCTCATCCACCACCCCTTGGCCCTGCCTCTGGAACCGCAACACCAGGCTATCTTCCAGCACCTGAAAGTCCAAGCCTAGCAAGGCCATTATTACGCCGACGCCCACAGTATTTTGCATCAGCTTGTTTCGGCTATTGGTCAACGACCCTACCGGCACCGGACAAAGCTCGGTACCGTTGCCGCCACCTCCCGGTGAGACCGTGTCGCTGTTGAAAACGACCCGGCCGCCCGGGCCCATCAAACCCAAGTGCCGGTCCATGGTGTCTTGGTTCAAGCACACCAAAAGGTCCAGCTTGTCTCCGTGGGTGTTTATCTCTCGGTCGCTGACCCGGAGGGTCAGGAAGATGTGGCCGCCCCTGATGATGGATTGATAGGCGTTGTACGCATTGAGGTGGAGGCCGCGCCGCACGAAAATCCGCGCCAGCACATCGCCGGGGGTTGCGATCCCCTGACCGGCTTCCCCCCCGATGGCAAGCGCAAAATCGTAATTTCCCGATGGCATAAGGCCGCTCCAATCGCCTTGTTAAGACAAGATTCCGCCGACCCGTCTTAGCGCAACAAGGGCGCCCTTCCCCATCAAGGCCCCCTTGAAGCTTATGTCCCGTCTACACCCGCTCTTGTTTCGCCTTGCTCGAGCGCGGGCCGGCGGGAATTGTCCTTTATGTCATGCCAGCAGTATACCGCTTTCGATGAATCCAAACAATCAATAGCCGCTATGGAATGACGTATATCGGAGCATGGCGGCTTTCGGCTAATCCGAGTCCCGTTTCCACCAACTAGCGCCCAGAGTTTTTACGCGTGAATAGCTTGGCCCCGGGCGGCCAGGGCGGCCTCCTTCAGCATCTCCGAGATAGACGGGTGAGGATGTACCGCCCACCCCATCTCCAGGGTGGTCCCTTCCAACATTTTCGTCAGGGCCAACTCGCCCAGCAGCTCGGTGACTTCCGGCCCAACCATGTGGCCGCCAAGCAACTCGCCGTAGCGGTCATCTACCACCAGCTTTACCATGCCCTCAGGTTCACCCATGGCCAGCGCCTTGCCGTTGGCCCGCGCGTTGAAAGTCCCGGTCCGCACTTGGTACCCTTGGTCCCTCGCTTGGGACTCGGTTAGCCCGAAGCTGGCGACTTGCGGCTGGCAATAGGTCGCTCGCGGCATCATCGTGTAGTCCAAGGTCTGGGTCTCCATTCCGGCAATGTGTTCCACCGCCAGCACGCCTTGGGCCGACGCCACGTGGGCGAGAGCAACCTTCCCCGTTACGTCGCCTACCGCGTAAATGCCGGGCACATTGGTCGACATGCACTCATCCACTTGGATGTAGCCATTCCGGGTCTCCACGGCTAGACGCTCCAAGCCCAAGTCTTCGATGTTCCCTTGGACTCCCACCGCCACCAGGGCCTTATCGCAGTCCAAGACCTCTTCCACGCCGTCTTTCTCCACCTTGACCCTTAGACCGGATGGCTCGACCTCCAGCCCCTTGACCCCCGCGCCGGTCATTACACTGATGCCTTGGCGGGAAAAGCTGCGCTCCAGAATCGCGCTAATGTCTTCATCTTCATTGGGGACCAAACGGGGAAGGAGCTCCACCACAGTCACTTCCACGCCGTACATCCGGTATATGTAAGCAAACTCCACGCCCACGGCGCCCCCGCCGACGATGACTATAGACGCGGGCAACTCGTCCAGGACTATCGACTCCCGGCTGGTGATTACTCTTTCCCCGTCGATTGGTAGGGGCGGAATGCTGCGAGGCCGGGCCCCCGCGGCGACGATGATGTTCTTTGCGGTGATCCGGCGGCCTTCCGGGGATATTTCCACCGCGCCCTCACCGGCGATCTGGCCGGTACCGTCGATGCGATCGACGTTGTTCTTGCGCAATAAGTAGGCTACGCCCCGGGTGTTGCGATCGACCACCTTGCGGCTGCGCTTTACCGCGGCGGAGTAATCGGCGTGAAAGTTATCGAATTTCAGTCCGAACTCGTCGGCCCGCCGGATGTAGGAAAGTATCTCGGCGTTCTTCAGCAGCGCTTTGCTGGGAATGCAGCCCCAGTTGAGGCAAACGCCGCCCAAGGCTTCTTTTTCGATCACGGCCGTCTTCATACCCAGTTGGCCGGCTCGAATAGCCGCCACGTAGCCCCCGGGCCCGGTGCCGATAATCGCTAGGTCGTAATCTTGGCCCATCTCACCTTCTTAGCCGCTTGCGCCGGCCCCCCGGCCCATTCCGCCGAGTTTTGCCCACGGCTGGACTCAAGGGCGCATTATACAAGTAGGCCTAACGACGATACAAGAATTGTTTTATGTAAATACGGTGTAGTTGGCCGGCCCTCTATAAGCGATTCAGTAAGCAGATTGTGCCCACTGGCAGATTCTGATAATATGTTCTTGAAATCGTTCCTGGAGTAGAGGACAGCTATGAGGGTCGGGCCATTTGGAATAACCGAACTACTTATTATCGTGGCTATCATCATGCTCATTTTCGGGGCCAGAAGGCTTCCGGAAATCGGCTCCTCTCTTGGGCGCGGCATCAGGACCTTCAAGACCGCCATCACCGGCGAGGACGAAAAGAGTGATGACGGAGAGCAAAAGGCCGGCTGAGTAACCGGTACCATGGGACCAAGGTCCGGTTGGCCGCAGCGGTCCAACCGGAGAGTGATCGGAGCGCCCAATGAAAAAGACCAGTCCCATCGACTGGTCTTTTTCATTGGGCATTTTAACTGGCCCATGAGCGGCCGCTGCTGGAAGTAATTAGTCCGCCGGACCCACGGGCGTAATTGCTTCCGAAGACCGGCGGCTCCGGTCGGCCAGTCGAGCCAGCAAAATCCCCAACTCATACAACGCCAATAAGGGCACAGCAACCAAGGCCTGGTTAAACGGGTCGAAGGTCGGCGTGATAATAGCCCCAAGAATGAACGCCACCACCACCCAGTAACGCCGGAAGCGGGCTAGTTTACGCGCATTGACGATTCCCAGTTGGGCCAACAGGTACATCACCAGAGGTGTCTCGAAGGCCAGCCCCATCCAGAAGAGCAACCGGATCATCAGGTTGACGATATTGCTTACCCTAATCATGGGCACGGCTATATCGTCGGAGAAGGTCAGCAAGAAATGGAGAGCCGGCGGCGTCAAGACGAAGTAGCCGAAAGCCACCCCGGCCGCGAAAGCAAGCATCGCCCCGGGCAGAAAGCTCAGAAGATAGCGCCGTTCTTTCGGCGTCAGGCCCGGCGCCACGAACATGATGGCCTGGTACAAGACGATGGGCAAGGCGATGATGAGCCCGGCAACGAAAGACACTTTGATGCTGGTGGTGAGCAACTCAGTGACTTCGGTGAAAATGAGTTGACCCTCGGCCCCGATTTCCAAGTCCCGGGCGGGGCGCACCAGCCACTCAATGATCCGCTCGAAGAACGCGAAAGAAACCGCCCCGCCCGCCAGGACCGCGACTACCGATATCATCACTCGGCGCCGCAACTCGGACAAGTGCTGGATCAGGGTTAGCTCCCTGTCACTCATCTCCCGTCGTCGGTGGGCGGCTCCCTCTTCCGCCCCCCAGTCCCCGAGTCCCGGCCCGAGCCGCTATCATCCATCTCCTCTTGGCTGGCGGCCGCCGCTACTTCGTTAAAGGTGCGCCTCAGATTGCTGAACATCTGGCCCGCCGCACGGGCCATGCTTATCGACCGTTTGGGCCCCAAGACCAAGAACGCAACCAGAAGGATCACCGCCAGTTCCATCAAGCCAACGCCCATGAGATTCATGATTTCTTCATCCCTTGGTTAGGACAGACCGGCCCGCAAGCTTCGAAAGAGGCTGCCGTTGCTGAGGCCGGCAGCTTACACCCCAACTCCCACAGCATCTCCAGCACCCGGCACACCGGCAATCCGACGATATTAGCATAGCAACCTTCCCAGGATAGGGCCGGGCGCAGGGTTTCGTCCTGCACCGCATAGGCGCCGGCCTTGTCCAACGGCGTTCCCGAAGCGACCGAGGCGTCAATCTCTTCGTCGGTGAACTTGCGCAACTCGACCCCGCTGGTCACGCAATCGGTCAATCGCCGTCCCGAAACCGTATCGATGACGGTTACTCCCGTCATGACTTGGTGCCGTGTGCCCCGCAACTCCCGGAGCATTACGCGGGCTTGGGCGGCGTCCGCCGGTTTCCCCATGGGTTTGTCATCCAGCACGACCATGCTGTCGGCACCGATTACCCACCCCTCGCTTCGACTGGCCGCCACGGTCTGGGCTTTGGCCAAGGAAAGCCGGGCTACGATTTCTTCGGCAGGCTCTCCGGGGAGCGGCTCCTCCGGAGCGTTGGAAGCCACCACCTGGATATCCATTCCCAAGGTTGTCAGCAGTTCCCGCCTTCTGGGAGACCCTGAGGCAAGTATGACCGGCGAAGAATCAACGCTCCTATCCAGAAACGCGGCGCACTCGACGTGATGCGTCTGAGGGAACATGTCCAATGGGACCACCCGCCTCAGGGCGTACCCTCCTTGGCAGAGGACCTTCAAGTCCCTGGCCAGAGTCTCAGGGTCGCAAGACACGTAGGCGACCCGGGGCGGCGCTAAACGGACCAAGCTATCCAAAGCTTCCCGCCGACAACCGGTCCGGGGAGGGTCCAACACCACCGCGTCGGGCCTTTCGGTCAAGCGGCCCAGGACGTCCTCGGTCTTCCCCAAGGCAAACTCGATGTTGGGCGCGTCGGAAGCGTTGGCCCTGGCATCGGCCACCGCCGCCGATGACTCCTCCACCGCGATCACTTTCTTCACGTATGCGGCCAGCAGAATCGCGAAGGTACCCACTCCCGTATAAGCGTCCAACAGCACGTCATCGGGGCCCAGATCCAAGAAGCGGCGCACCGTCCGCGCCGTTTCGGCCGCTTGGGCGGCGTTCACCTGGAAGAAAGAAGGCGAAGAGACCCGAAATGACCTGCCGTCGACCCGGTCCGTATAGCTTGTTTGCCCGGTGGGTACCGGTGCATCGGGGCCGGTCAACCGGGGTTGCACCAAGAAGTCCGTGAAGTCCGCCCTTTCCTTCCCGTCGTCCGCCGCGCCGGCGCGAATCGAAAGTTGGGTTGTTTCTTCGCATCTTCCTTGCAGAAGGGCCAAGTTCCGGTTGATTTCCGGGTTCATCAGTTGGCAATGGTCGACGCCCACGAACCGGCGGGTCTCCCGGTTGACGAATCCAAGGGCACCCCCCGGACCCACGGTAAACCTTGCGTGATTCCGGTAGCCGTACTGCTGCGGCGAAGGTACCGCCGCGTCCACCGGCGGGTCGGCAAACCGGCCTACCCGTTGAAAGGCGTCAACGACTCTTTCCCGTTTAGCTTCCAACTGGGCCGGGTAGTCCAGGTGCTGCCATTGACACCCGGTGCAATCGCCAAAGTAACGGCAGGGCGGGTCCACTCGTTGCGGCGACCGTTCCAGCAGTTCCACGACCCGGGCGGCGAGATACTTGCGGCGCACCCGCAGCACCTCAGCCACCACTTTTTCGCCGGGAATCCCGCCAAATACGAACACGTCGCGGCCCTCGTGTCGGGCCATTGCTTCACCCAGCCGGCCCCAAGAAGCCAATTGCAGGGTCAGCCTCTCTCCGTTAGCGACATCCTGTTGGACCAAGCCCATCTCCAAGCCCATCTCCATAGGCAGCCTATAGATAAACACTATACTGGAAGGGGTTAATGAATCCAAGGCGAGCGAAGCTCTTGTTGACCCTCGTATGCCTGGGAGTATAAACTTGTTCAGTTCCTCACCCAATCGTATAGTCGGCGCACCCATAGTTTCATAGCAGACGCAGTTTCTCTGGAGGCGAAAAATGCCGGAACCCATTGAAGTTTCCGAGGCCACTTGGGACGAACAAGTTCTCAACTCGGAGGTGCCCGTACTGGTCGACTTCTGGGCTGAGTGGTGCGGCCCGTGCAAGATGATTGCTCCGGCGGTCCATGAGTTGGCGCTGGAATACGACGGGAGCTTGAGCGTCGGCAAGCTGGACGTCGATAGCAACCCCGACATCGCCATGAAGTACGGCGTTCGCAGCATCCCCGCCCTCATCTTCTTCAAAGACGGGCAGGCGGTCCACACCGTAGTAGGGGCTCGGCCCAAAGGCGCCCTGAAGAAAGAGATCGACAAAGTGTTGGCCGGCTAACCGCCCGCCTGCGGTCCGGGGGAGTGGATGGGGCCCGGTGGCCCTTGCGGACTTCAAATCCGTTATGCCTCGTGACGAGCGGGGTAGGTGGGTTCGACTCCCTCGCACTCCCGCCATCTGAGAATACGCTGAATAAGTCCATAGGCTGCGGTTAGTCAGATAGGGAAGATGGCTGTGTTGACGGCTAGTTCAGAGGTTCCCTAATATAGCCCGGCTTTGGTTGAAATAGAGCCCTTGGAGCGGCCCACGGAGACACCGGGGCCCTAACCTCTTACCCTAGCTCCCCTGCAAGACTTCAAAAACAAGGACCCCGGCCCCTGCCTCCACCTCAAGCCCTGCCCCCTCAGACTAGAACGCCTTGTGTAAACCGGTTACTACCACGTTTGGCCTTGATAGCCCACTGCGGCGCGGCTCATTCCAACAAAGGGTCCCCTTGACTCCCTCAACGAGACCATTACAATCTCCCATGCCGGTTTGAAACCGGGCCCACCAAACGACGAAAACGGTATTCCCCAAAGAACCACACAATAACGTAGGGGCCAAAGAACCACACAATAACGTAGGGGCCGGTTTCAAACAGGGCCTACCAAACGACGAAAACGGTATTCCCCAGAAGAATCACACCGCATGTAGGGGCTGGTTTGAAACCGACCCGCCCAAAAACCAACACAGCATCTCCGGAGGAATCGTCCTATATCTCCCGTCGGAGGGGAATAATGCGATTGAAAAACAAAGTAGCCTTGATTAGCGGCGGCGCTCGGGGAATGGGCGCAACGGAGGCCGAGCTCTTTGCCCGGGAAGGCGCCAAGGTGGTGATCGGCGACGTGTTGGAGGAGGAGGGCCGTCAGATTGAGGCGAAGATAATCGAAGGGGGAGGCGACTGCTTGTTCGTGCGCCTCGACGTGGTCAGTGAAGCTAGTTGGGAGCATGCCGTGGCCGCGGCGGTCGGCAAGTTCGGCAGACTGGACATTCTCGTGAACAACGCCGGAATAGCCCGACGGTCCATCGTAGAAGACACAACGGAGGAGGAATGGGACCTGGTGATGGACGTCAACGCCAAGGGGGTCTTCCTTGGCACCAAAGCTGCTATCCCGGAGATGCGCAAGTCCGGCGGCGGGTCCATCGTGAACATCTCTTCCATTGCGGGTCTGGTCGGCGGCATAACCACGGCTTACGCCGCCAGCAAGGGCGCCGTGCGCCTGCTCACCAAGTCCACGGCAGTCCAGTACGCGGGCCACGGCATCCGTTGCAACTCGGTGCATCCCGGAGTGGTCGAATCGCCAATGACCCTTCCCATCATGCTGAATACCGAAGAGGGCCGCCGGGAGAACGTGGCTCGACATCCAATGGGCCGCATCGGCCAGCCCGAGGACATCGCATATGGGGTCCTATTCTTGGCCTCCGACGAGTCCTCGTTCATGACCGGCAGCGAATTGGTAATAGACGGAGGCTTGACGGCCCGATGACACCGGCCCGTTGCCCCAAGTGCGTCCATTCCGTAGGCTTAATTGGTTCATAGCAATGTGCCCCTCCGTCTCGGGTGTTGTTCCGTGCGGGAACGACACCCGAGACGGAGGGGCACATCTACAGCCCATCTTCAATCCTAACCGCGTACCCCGGGCCCGTAAGCCTAGCTCCCATCGCGGCACCGGGCTTCCACGCGGGCAAGAAACTGGGCGGCGGCCGCGGAGCACGGGCCCCAGTGGGACATCACAACGCCATGCCGCGCATCGGGGAAGAAGACGGCTTCCGCCGAGGGGACAAGCTCCCGGATGGCATGGGCGGACCTCAGGTCCACATAGGGGCTGCCTCCCGGTGAAATGACCAACAAGGGAGTAGCCAGCTCCCTCAGTTCCTGCCTCAGGTCAGTCGTCAGAAGGCAACGTACCAGCCCGGCAATGACCCGGGGGGCCAGAGTCCGTTGGTTTTCGTCCACCCAATCCACCAGTGAAGGGTCCACCGAGCCGGGTACGAACCGCCCATCCATGAAATCCCGCGACCAAGCGTCCACCCCTTCCCGGGCCACGAAGTCCGGCCAGTCTTCAATGTTGGTGAGCCACCGGCCGTAAATCCCCGTGGAACAAGCGACGACCGACGCTAGCCGTTGGGGTTGCCGGGCTGCCAAGCGCAGTCCCACCGTGCCCCCAAACGACTCCCCTATGTAGTGGCATACCTGAATCCCCAAGTGGTCCAGGACCCTTGTGATATCCTTACCAAACTCGTCCAGAGAGTAGTCCGGTTTCGTCCAAGCCCCCGCGGACCCGCCGTGGCCGCGCAAGTCTATCATTACAATCGGGTGACGGGCCGCCAATGACTTTAACCAGGGCAGCCACATATCGCTGTTCAGCCCCAAGCCGTGCTGGAACACAATGGGAAAAGTCCGGCGTTCCAGCCACGGCTCTCCAATGTCCATGAACCGGTAGGCGATGGCCCCGTCGTCGGTGTCAACCTTCCCGGATGTCCACATGGCTGTCCTCCTTTTTTATGACGATTGGTTATCGCCTGATTGCTGTCGATTGGTTGCCGGTTCAAGGGTCATGCGCCCCACGCCGCCGACACGATCCTCTAACCCGCTCTTGGACCAGGGGTCGCACTGCGAAGGGCGCTACTGATGTTATAGCAATCTTGGTTAATGGCTCAACCTCAATCCCCGGCCTGAATTCGGGTTAAAATAAATACTGAATGAGCGCCTATGAATAAGTGTCTATGAAGGAGTGCCCATGGCTGAGCAACAAGCCGACGTAATCGTCATCGGCGGCGGTATCGCCGGTTGCGCCACGGCCCATTACCTGGCCAAGCGTAACACGAAGGTGGTCCTGCTGGAGAAGGGGGAGATCGCTGACGAGCAGTCCAGTAGGGCTTGGGGTTTCGTACGGCAGCAGGGGAGAAGTCCGGCGGAGATTCCTCTGATGGTGGCCTCCAACCGGATGTGGCAGGCCCTCTCTCAGGAACTCAACGCAGACGTCGAGTGGGTCCAAGAAGGCCTGCTGGCCCTGGCCCCGGACGACAATATGATGGAGAGTTTCCGCCGCTGGCTCCAAGTGGGTCAGGACTACGGTGTGGACACCAGGCTGGTCACCGGCAGGGAGGTCAAAGAGTTAGTCCCGGCCCTAGCCGGGGAGTGGGCCGGCGGCATGTATACTCCCAGCGACGGCCACGCCGAACCAACAAAAGCCACCACCGCCTTCGCCAGGGCCGCTCAAGAGCACGGCGCCGACCTTCTTACCTCCAGCCCCGTACAGGAGTTGGAGGTTACCGAAGGCCGGGTGTCCGGCGTGGTGACCGACCGCGGCACCATCCGGGCGCCGGTCGTGGTCTGCGCCGCCGGTGCTTGGTCCTTCAGGCTCGCCAAGGGGGTGGGCTTGTCATTGCCTCAACAGGTGGTCCGGGCCACCGTAGCCGAGACCCTGCCGGCGCCGCCCATTACCAGCATGGGTCTCTGGGTCCCGGACTTGGGTCTCCGCCAGCGTCCCGGCGGGAGTTGCTACATCGCCGCCGGCCCCGTCGCCGACTATGACGTTACCCTGGATTCCTTCCGCCACCTCCGCATGTTTCTGCCCAACTACCTCAGGAACCGGGGCTTCTTTCAGGTCAACTTGGGCCGGGACCTCGTCAAGGATGCGGCCCGCTCCCTGCGCGGTCCGTTGGGTAGGCAACGCTCCTTCCCCGTCGGCGTCGGCGTGGAGCCCACGCCCAACCCGAAGGCGGTTGACCGGGCCCTGCGCAGATTCCGCGAGCTGTTCCCGTCCCAGTCCTCCCTCGGTTTGCAACGGGTCTGGGCGGGCCGGATCGACGTTACCCCGGACCTCTTGCCCATCCTGGGCGAGGTCGAGAAACCCAAGGGACTCATATTCGCGACGGGTTTCAGCGGCCACGGTTTCGCCATGGGGCCAATCATCGGCCGCCTCGTTTCGGAGCTGATTCTCGATGGCAAGACATCCCTGGACATCAGTCCCTTCCGCCTTAGCCGCTTCGCCGAGGGCGCCTGGGAAAGGGACCGGGGGTTGGTCTAGCCGCCCTGTTACAATGATTGGGACGGGGCGTACAGCCTACCTGCAGGTTAGGGAACGCAACATGGGAACGTTTACGGTTGAGATTGGAATCGGGCATCCCACCGGGGGTGACTTGGCGCCTGTGTCAGCCATGGTGGACACTGGGTCTATCCACTCGATGGTCCCCGAGTCCTTGCTGGCTCGACTTGGTGTTGCGGCCCAAGAGCGATTGATATACTCCCTTGCCGACGGGCGGGAAGTGGAGTACGGCTACGGGATAGCCCGGTTTGCCATCGACGGCCGGGAGTTTCCTTGCCCGGCTATCTTTGGCCCCGATGAAGAGTATCTCTTGGGCGCAACGACCCTGGAGATTTTCAACTTGACCGTCGACCCGGTAAAACAATTGCTGTTGCCGGCCCAATACCGGGCAAGGCCGATCTAAGAGACGGGGGGCGCTGCCATTAGCTGACGGTGAACCCACCGCTGGAGCGGTAAGACGCCCCACCCAGTCATGTTTCAAGGGGTCTTCAATGAAATTCGGCTACTTCAGCCAACTCCAGATGCCCAAACCGTGGCGGGATAACGCCGAAGTCCTGTTGTACAAAGAGGCCATGGAGCAGGCGGTATACGCCGAAGCCGTCGGCTTCGATTACTACTGGCAGACGGAGCACCATTTCTACACCGAGATAGGCCACAGCTCCGCACCAGAGTTGTTCTTGGCGGCCCTTGCCCAACGCACATCGACCATCCGGCTTGGCACCGGCGTGGTGGTGTTGCCCTGCAACCATCCCTACCGGGTCGCCGAGTATATTTCGACCTTGGACCTTCTCTCCGACGGCAGAGTGGAGTTCGGCACCGGCAGAGGCGCGTCCGTATACCATATCGAAGCCTTTGGCGTTAGCTCAGACGAGTCCAAAGAACTATGGGATGAGTCTCTGCAGGTCATCTGTTCCATGTTCGTCAACGACCCTTTCCCCGGATGGGAAGGCAAGTACTACCCCAACCTACTCCGGCGGGACCTAGTCCCCAAGCCGGTGCAGAAGCCCCATCCGCCCCTTTGGGTGGCCGCTACGCAGCCCGCCACCTATGCCGACGCGGCCCGCCGGGGCTTGGGAGTCCTGGGCTTCAACGCCATGGAGCCCGACGAGATAGTGCCTTCCATCCGGGCCTACCGGGAGGCCATGCCCGAATGCCGTCCCGTGGGCGGCTACGCCAATCACCAAGTGGCGTGTTTCACCGTTTGCAACATCGACGCCGACTACACAATTGGCCGAGACAAAGCCTGCGCCGCGGCCAGGTGGTATGCCGGGGACAACGACGCGCCCTTGCAGCAGCTCCGCTTCGGCAGCCACTCGGGAGACTACTACCGGCGGGAGCCGCTCCCAAGCCGTAAGCCGGGCGTCCAAGAGTCCGTCCTCAAGCGCAGCAACGAGGAGCTAATCCAAGACGGCTTGGTCATCGGGGGTGACGCGGACTCGGTCTGCCGTGGAATCCAACGCTGGGTGGACCTGGGCTTGGACCAGCTAATGTTTATGGTCCAGGCCGGCAATACCCCTCACGACGACATCATGCGCGCCCTGGATATGCTGGGGTCCCAGGTGTTCCCCAAGTTCAAAGACTAATCGTCGTCCCGCAAGAAGCTTCTCAGGGACTTGTATGTCTCATGCGGCCTCTCCTCGGCTAGGTAATGCCCGCAAGGCAGAGGATGGCCGCGCACGTCGGTGGCGTACTTCCGCCAAATCCGGAGCACTTCTTGAGTTCGGCCCACGTAGCCGGTGGCGCTCCATATGACCAAGAGAGGGCAATCGACTTTGTTATCGAAGTCAGCTTCGTCGTGCTCCAAGTCGATGCCGGCCCCGGCCCGGTAGTCCTCGCAGGTGGCGTGGATGGCCGCCGGGTCGGAGAAGCAGCGGGCATACTCGTCCACCACCTCGGGAGGGAAAATCTCCGCCGAGTCCTTGCGCCCCTCGAAGGGCCGGCGAAGGTAGTAGTCCGCCGCTGCTCCAATCATGCGCTCCGGAAAGTCGTGGGGTTGAATCAGAAAGAACCAGTGATAAGTGTTGGCGGCCATCTCCTTGCTGACGATCCGGAACATTTCCCGCGTGGGGATTATGTCAAGCAGGGCCAGCTTTTGGACTCTCTGAGGATGGTCCTTGGTCAAGCGGTGGGACACCCGGGCGCCCCGGTCGTGCCCCACCAGCAGGAACGACTCGAAACCCAACTGCTCCATGACTTCCACTTGGTCCCGGGCCATCGCCCGCTTGGAGTAGTTCACGTGCTCCGGACCGCCCGGAGGTTTGCCGCTATCGCCGTAGCCACGGAGGTCCGGCGCCACCACGGTAAAGTCCTTTGCCAACAGGGGCGCGACTTTGTGCCACATGGCATGGGTCTGGGGATAGCCGTGAAGCAACAATAGGGGAGGTCCGCTGCCTCCCTTCACCAAGTTGATGGCGGTTTCACCGGTTTCGATCCGCCGCCGTTCAAATCCTTCAAACATCCTTCCCGCCATTCCTCGCGTCGAAGACGGCCCGCGTCGGACCGCCTTGCGTGAGCGCTCTTGTCTCCAGCCTCAAAAGTTGCACGCCGGGGTACCCACAAGCCGGATTGTCCGCCCGCCGGGTTATCCATAAGATGGTCCGAGGTTAAATGCCCCAAGCGGTTGCCTTGATCGGCGTAAGCTTCATCACCACGTGGCTGCCCGTCTTCCACAATTCCTTGAACTGGGGGTACTTGCGAAAAAGCCTCCTCTTGGCGGACGAGTACTCGGGACCGCCGAGAAGCATCTCGACCGGACCTTGCAATCGAATTCCTCGCAGGTTCCCCCAGTTTTCCGTATACTCGTCAACCACGTAGGCCGCTTGGTTGCGCCTGGTCAGGTTCCGCACCTTCCACGACTCTTCGTCGGCTTCAATATACAGGACGCCGTTGCTGAATACGTGGCACAAAGGAGTTACACGAGGCGCGCCGTTCCTTCCTACCATCGCCATACGCCCCACCCTTTGAAGCTCCAGAAACGCCCTTTCCTTGCGGGAGAATCTATACATCGCTAGCCTCGACGCCGCCTAGTCTGTCACCACCCCATTAGTTCTTCAAGCATATATTCTACTACCGCCCCCCCAAACACGAAACCAGCATCCCCTCAGCAACCACACCAAATTGTAGGGGCCGGTTCCAAACCGGTCCGCCCCCAAGATGAAACCAATATCCCCCGGGGAATACCGCGAGAATCCAAATACCCCTTCTTCCCTCTCCCCGGCGGGCCGGACTTGCTTCTGCCGGACTTGCTTCTGATAGAATGTTGCCGTCATCAGACCGAAGGAGGAGAAATTCATGGGCCCCCGCATTGGCGTACAGCGAAACACCTTCACGATTTTGGCCAGGTGCCCCCGCAGCGGCGCCATTGGCATTGGCATCGCCACCTATTCTCTGGGAGTGGGCGGCTATTGCCCCTCCATCGCCGCGGGAGTGGGTGTCCTCTCCAGCCAGGCCCTGGCAGACCCGAGGCTCCGGCCCGTGGGAATGCGCATTCTGGAGGGCGGCGCTTCGGCGGGTGAGGCCCTGAAAGGAATACAGGACTACGACCAATACATCGACTACCGGCAAATTGGGATAGTAGACGCCAAGGGCGAAATCGCCGTGCACACCGGGCCCAAGACCTGGGACTGGGCGGGCCACCGGACCGGCCCCCAGTACATCGCCATGGGCAACAAGCTTTCCGGTGGCCAAGTCATCGACGCTATGGCCCAAGATTTCGAGTCGTCGGCATCGGAAGAGTTGGAGGAGCGGTTGCTGCGGTGCATAGAAGCCGGGCGCGACGCCGGCGGACAACTGGAAGGGCAGCGCTCCTCAGCCTTGATCGTCTATCACCAAGAGTCCTACCCTTGGATGGACTTGAGGGTGGACGCCCATGGTGAGCCCGTGGGGGAGTTGCGGCGGGTGTACGAAGTGTACCGGCCTATGGCGCCCTACTACTACGAACTGCGCCCCAAGGACCCGGGAAATACTCCCACCCAAGCGGAATGGCTCGCGGCCCAAAAGCTCGAGGCGTAATCGGCCCTCGGGCCGCTGCTTATCATCAACTGCTTAGCATCAACAGCGAAAGACCATTTGGAGCGCCGCACATCATAAAGGGGAAAGACTATGCCGTACGTCAATAGCGACGGGGTCAATATCTACTACGAGACCTACGGGCAAGGAACGCCCATCGTTTTCCTTCACCCATTTTCCTTCAACGGGTACATCTGGTACTTCCAAATCTTTTCTTTTGCCCGCACTAATCAGTGCGTCGTCATCGACGACCGGGGGCACGGGCGCTCGGAAAAGCCGCAGCAGGGCTACTCCATCCCCCAGATGGCGAAGGACCTGGCCGCGGTGCTGGACCATCTCGGAATAGACCGGGCCGTCTTGGTGGGCAACTCCATCGGCGGTATGATTGCTATGCAATTCAGCCTCGACTACCCGGACAGGTCCCTGGGCAACCTAATCCTCAGCAGCGCCACCGGCCAATCCAGGAACATACCCCCGGAAATGATGGCCGAGCTGGAGGGCGCCGATTACCAGGAGCACTTCGGCCAGCTAATCGACTTCTGCCTCTCCGGCAAGAGCATGCGGGACCGCCGGGAACTCTTGGACACCGGCAAGGCTCACGTCATGGTGGAAGATAATCTGCCCCGCCATGCCTACATGTCCTCCATAAAAGACCCCGAAGGCGTCTTCCACTGGAACATTACCCACCGCCTCAATGAAATTAGCAACCCAACCTTGATCATCGCCGGTGAGGAGGACCGGGCTACGCCGGTGGCGGCAAACAAGGAGTTGGCGGAGGGCATTCCCGGCGCCGAGTTGCGGATCATTCCCCAAGTTGGGCACCTGTACCAGCTTGAACAACCCTTGGAGTTCAACGAGGCGCTGCGAGAGTTTGTAAACAGGGTGGCGGGTTAGCCCCCGCCGCCGAATACCGGCTTCCCGGGGTCCGGCCCCTGTCCAAACTTCCTATCCGGCCCCCTGTTCATACTCGATTACAGCGCCGCGTCCTTTGCCTTCTTCCGTCATACGGCTGCCCCGGAAATGCCCCTGGACGAATCAGAGCAGCCAATACAAAAGAGCGTTGATAGCAATCATAACCGCGAATCCAACGAGGGCTACTCCCACGGCGCGAAGGGTTGACGTGTAGTCCAAGGCTTGCCGGATCGCGATGACCATCGCCACCAACTGCCAGACCGCCGCGACGAAGAAGATCACCGGCCCAACGTAGGGTATGGCCCCGAAAACCTTGAAGACCCCAGGCGATTGGGCAAAGGCCAGGGTTCTAGCCAACTGGCCCCAGTCCGCCTCGGTTTGCTCAGTCCGGAAAATGGTAGTGCCTATGAAGTAGGTAATCCAGGCCCAAATCACCCAGCTAAGCAGCGCCCCGCCCACCGCGGCCAGGACGGCGATCAATACCTTCACGGTGCTCCCGGACTCGATACTTCCGATCCCCGTCGCCAAGGCGACTATGACCACGACCAACGCGGCTTGGAGAGTGGCCGACTTGTCGGCTTCGACCTCTTCGAATATATCGGACTTTAGCCCCGCCGCTCCAATCATTCGCCGGATCATTCCCTATCCTCCAAGGTTATATTTGCGGTTCTTGTATATTAGCAGTTCTTCGCCCCACTAGCCGCCCGCCAAGGGAGGAGGCGGCCAAGCCGGATTGACCGGTGTCACGAGTCGGTGTCATCAGCAGCATCTCCCGATCCATGACTCCTCCCTCCCCGCCGCAAACCGAGCTTGATCCGTCCGTACTCGCACGCGAACTCGGCGCCCAGGATCAGGACAAAGGCGCAGTAATACGCCCAGACCATCAAAATGATCACCGAGGCGACGTTGCCGTAGATCTGGTCGAACTGGGCGTAGCTCCCCAGGTACCACAGGAAGACGCTCTTCCCCGCCTCGAATAGTACCGCCGCTAGGGCCGCCCCCGGCCAGACGTAACGCCAGTAAGTTTTCGTGTTGGGCAAGTATTTGTATATGACCAAGAAGATAGAGAAGCTTATGAGCAGGCTCGGCAGCCGGAGAAGCACCGCGAATGCCTCCCCTCCCAGGACGTCGCTCACCGTCCGGTTGCCGAGGTCCAGCGTAGTCGCCCATTGTAGCAAGCTGGTAGCCCCAACCGAAAGCGCAAAGAGGATGCCCACCCCGGCGGCCATGGCCAGTTGCCTCGGCTTGTTCTTGTAAAACGGCGGGTCCCGTTCAACGTCCCACGCCCGGTTCACCACCCGGGTTATGGAGCCGAACACCGCGCTGGCCGACCAGATCAGTCCAAGCACCGCGACGATCCCAACGGTCTCGCGAAACCTGTAGACGCCTTGGACGCTGTCCCGCACGAACTGCTCCGAGCCGGGCAGGTACTCCACTATGAATTCCACCAGTCCATCCTGCCGGTCGGAAGAGCCGGCAACCCACCCCACGATCGCCGTCAGGGCCAGGATCAAAGGGAACAAAGAAAGGACGGCGTAATAGCTCACGCTGGCTGCCATATGAGTAGCGTCATCTTCTCCCATTTCCCGCACTACTCTATAGACCAGCCTTATCGGGGTGCTCCGGCCCAAGCGAGTTTGCCGCAATTCCGCGCCAAGTCTGCGGCCGCCCCGGCCAAAAACCGCCGAGGCATGGCTCAGCCTGGATGTAAATCGAGAGATAGGCATCGGTTTAGAAGGAAGTCCTGGAAGGGGGCCGGGTTGGGCGGACCGCGGCCGCGAGTCCCGACAACCGAAGGGGCAATGCGCCAGGACCCAGGGCGGTTACAACGCGCAAGGCGGCGAAGCTTACAGCTTTCGCCGCCTCTAGGCTAGTCACGGGCCGGCGGTCCGGTCAGCTTTTCTTTTCTTCACCGCCAAAGGGGGCTTGGACCACCACCCGAACCCCCGAAATAACGCCGGAAACCGCGTCTCGAGCGGCGCTTCCCGCCGATTCGCTGATTTGACTTGCCGCCTCAACGGCGCCGGTTGCGGCAGCCGACGCCGCATCCTCCGCCGAGACGCCAATGTCTTTGGCGCCTTCGATAGCTCCCTCCACCGCATTCCGAGCTACCGAGGCCACGTCGCCGCCGACGTCCGCCGTGCTCTTGATCAGCTCCCCGGCGCTGCCGCGGACAGCAACCAAGGTATCCTCTCCTATTTCTTGGGTGCCGTGAATCGCCCCTCGGACGACGGACTTGGCCGTAGCCGCTAGGTCGCCTCCAATTTCACTGGTCCCCTCGATGGCGCCCCGGGCCACGCTGGTAACCGAGTCCTGAAGGGTCAGGCCGACGCTTTTCCCCGATACCAAGGCCCCCTCGACGGCGCCCATTCCGGCGTCGGCAACGTCACCACCCACCTCTTGGGTGCCCTTGATCGCCGCGCGGACCGTATCGCTCAGCGTACCAACGGTTACGGTGGTGACTTCACCGATTCCCAGCACCACGCCGATGACGGCCCCCTTGGCCGCGCCGCCTACGCTGGACCCGACTTCGCTGGCTGCTTGCACCGCCCCGGTGACCCCATCCACCGCGATGCTCGAAGCTTCTTTGCTGACATCCCTAATGCCTTCTAGGGCCTTGGTCGTAGTCTGGCGCGTGGTCTCCAAAGTCGCGCCGGCCACGTCTCCCGCTCCCTTTATGGAGGCCAACAAAGCCTCTTTGATTCCTTTGCCAAAACTCCCCAACGGCATGACACACCCCTTCTCAAAAGATTGTTCAGCGTTCATTATACACTACCCCATCCGGCCGATGGTTAACGAAACCGTCGCTCTCGCCTTAATCCTCTCGCCTACGGAGACGAGTGTCCGGCGGCAAGATTGCGAGACTGTCCCCCGCGTTATGCCTGGGCCGGCGCTGTGAACCTCGTCCCTAGGCTTGACCTTGGGCCGGAACTGTTAGAATTAGGGGGCGCGCCGGAACCGATGTTGGCAGTGGGGCGTGATGACGGTAAACTAATATTAAGTAGGAGAGACCCTCACATGGCTGACGAGTTGGTGACCTTCGAGGAAAAGCCCCCGGCCCAATACTTGATCGCCGGATGGCGGCGGCAGTGGTCCGACGGCGGCGGGATTTCCGGCGGCTTGCCCCGGTACTTGATCGATAAGCTGGGCGCGAAGAGGATCGGCGCCATGGGAGACACGGTCTCCGACCTGTGCTACCCCTTTCAAGTTGCGGGCACCCACGACACCTTTCGGCCTCTGGCAGCCTACGAAGAGGGGCTGCCCGTCAAACCGATGCACCGGGAAAACTACTTCTACGACGCCGGTAACGGCCTGATCATATTCCGGGGCCAAGAACCCTGGTTCCGCCTGGATGTATTCGCCGACGCCTTCTTCCAAGCAATCGCCGAGTTGGGCGTCAAGCAGACCGCCGCGGTGGAGGGCGTCAACGGGCCGGTCCCGCCCGACATGGAAAGAAGGATCACTTGCGTCTACAGCAGGCCGGAAATGCGGGATACCCTGGCCCGGTATGCTATGCAGTTCTCCAGCTACGGCAGCGAAGGAAGGAGAGGCCCCACTATCGCTATGGCCCTGGTAACCATGGCCCACTTCGACCATCCCGAGGTCCAGATGTTCCGCATCGGGGCCATGGCCCCGATGTTCCCCTTCGTTACCTCCAACAACGAGCAAGTCGGGATCACCAGGGACCACCGGTCTTTCTACGACATCATGCGAAGGGTGAACGCTATATTCAAGCTGGAGGTTGACCTGAGCGAGCTCCGGACCCTGGGAGACACCGAATCCAAGGAACTGCAGGAGCGCCTGGATAAGATCAGTTCCGCCAACCCGGAAGCCAAGCAGCTAATCGACGGCGCTCGCGCCGACTACACCTACACCCCTTTCGAAGACCCTGTGGACTTGGACCCGTCTTTGGACCAGACCTTGGAGGACATTCTTCGCAACATGCCGGAGTAGGCAAGACCGAGTTACGGTGCTTTCGATCATAGCTTTCGACCAGACAGTGGAGGAATCAGAATGACCACGGAAAGCCGTTTGTCCATGCCCTTGGGAGAGGCCGTCTTCAGCCAGCGGGCCATCCGCCGCTTCAGGCCGGAGCCCATACCCGATTCCGTTCTCCAAGACCTTCTGGAGGCGGCCATCCGCGCCCCCAACGGCGGCAACTTCCAACCCTGGCGCTTTCTGGTAATCCGAGACCCGGAGCTGCGGGCCCAGTTCGCCCCCCTGTACCGGGAGGCTTGGTGGGCCAAGCGGCGGGACGAGGGCATCAACGGCCCGGAGGACATTCCCCCGGGCAAGAACACCCGCCGGTCTGCCATGCGCTTGGCCGAACAAATCGGCCAAGCCCCGGTCATCGTCCTTCTATGCGCCACCGGCAGGGGGGCCGCCTCCATCGCCTCGGTCATTCCTGCGGCCCAAAACCTCCTCCTCGCCGCCCGGGCTCTGGGCGTCGGCGGCACCATCACCACACTTCACCCCCAGGTAGAGGAGCGAGTGCACCGGTTGCTGGGCATTCCCGATTCCGCTCAAATGGTCTACTGCCTGCCCTTGGGCTATCCCCGGGGCAGTTTTGGCCCGGTCCAACGTAAGCCCCTGTCCGAAGTTTGCTCCTACGAACGCTGGGGGAACGCCTCTCCATAGGCGCAAACCCGCAGGTCAGCGCGATTTCCACGCGGCGTGGAGCCGGCCCTTGCCTCGCTCTGGGAAGAGCGCAAGCCATGCCGGATTTTCGTCGAAGGGTTCTGGTTGCATAGTTAACCCCTGTGCAAGTCTTTCAGCTTGGAAATAGCACTGCCAGCGCAATGACGTCGTCTCTCGATGTGTTCCGGCTTCAATGAGAGAGTAAGAGGGTGATTGGCCCGCCGCGGCGGGCCAATCACCCTCCGTCTTTCCGGGCTGGGGCAACCCTCGCGTTGCGCTTGGACAGGCCGCAAGAAACTTGCCAATGGGGTTAGGTATTTTGCCGGCGAACAGTTGACCGGGGGCCTTGCCGGGATTACAGTGATAGAAATTCACACTGGCCTCATGATCCCAGGACTTACATACGTCGTCGAAGGGAGAAGAGAGCGATGGCTGCCCTAGAGAATTTTCAAAGGATCATTTCCGCGGACTCCCACGTCATGGAACCCTTGGACCTGTGGTGGAACGCCTTGGAATCCAAGCTTGGCGACCGCACCCCAAGGCGTTTGGACGAGTACCAAGGGGAGAAGGGAGACTACTTCTACTCCGGCTACCAGGGCGCCCCGGTGAGCGCCCTGAGGCAGAACAACCCGGAGACCGAGGCGGCTATGGTCGAGGCCGAAGAAAAGGGCATGGAGGCCTGCGGCTACGATCCCGCCGTCAGAGTGCGGTTCCAACAAGAGGCCGGCATCGAAGCCGAAGTCCTCAACCCCACCCGTTTGCTCGGCATCATGCGGAACCCCGACGCCGAAGCGGTGCTGGCTTGCTCCGAGGTTTATAACGACTGGCTTGCCGAGTTCGTGTCCCACGATCCCCGACGCTTGATCGGCGTCAGCACCATCCAGATGAACGACGTGGACTGGGCGGTTAAAGAGTTGGAGCGGACGGCAAAGAAGGGCCTGATGGGTACCATGATCAACTGCCAGGCGCCCCACGGTTGCCCCCCTTACCGGGACCCGGTGTACGACCGGTTTTGGGCCGCCGCCAGCGACGCCGGGGTTTCCATCACCCTGCACATTCTTACCGGCAGGACCCTGGACCCGCTGATCTTGGCTTCGACCCAAACGTCCGAGGAATACGGGGAGAACCCGGGCTTATGGGTGGAAATGATGAACGAAATTCAGGGGGTGCTGGCCAACGACTTCATCTTTGGCGGCATATTGGAGCGATTTCCCAAGCTGACCGTAATTTGCAGCGAGTTTGAAATGTCCTGGATACCCGGCTTCATGGCCCGCTTGGACCAGATCGAGGACGTTGCCCCGCGGATGCACACGCCCAGGCTGCGTATGCCGGCCCGGGACTACATGAAGACTCGCATCTGGCACGGTTTCATCGATGACACCGCGGCCGGGTTCGCTATCCCCTACGTCGGCTCGAGCCAGGTCCTGTGGGGGTCGGACTTTCCTCACATCCGGTCCATCGGTTTGGACGCCGATTCAGCCGTGTTCCGATTGATCGACTCCCTTCCCAGGGAAGACCAAGAAAAGGTGGTCGGCCAAAACGCGGCCGCTGTGTTCAATCTGAACTAAATCCCCGGTCTAGCTGAGTGGAAAGACCCGTAGAGCCCTCCCGGCGCGGCGGGGCATCTACACACGGGCCATGTCGAAATCGTAGAGCTTGGCCGCGTTTCCGCCCACGATCTTGTCCCGCTCATCCTCGGGGACCCCCTCCAGAATCTGGTCCAAGATCTCCCGGGACTTGGGGAAGGTGGACTCGGCGTGGGGATAGTCCGATCCCCACATCATGTTGTCCACCCCGATAACGTCCCGCAGCCTGATGCCGATCTCATCCTCTTGAAAGCTCAAGTAGACGTTACGGTGGAAGAAGTCGCTGGGAAGAAGGTCGTTCTTGAACCGGTGGGACGCTTCTTCGTTTCGCTCGAGGTAGGTGTAGTCCATCGAGGTCAGCAGGTAGGGGGCCCACGAGAGTTCGAACTCTACGATGGCCACCTTGAGGGCCGGGTAGCGCTCGAATACCCCTGAAAAGATCATGTCGCACAAGGACAGGGCCGGATAGAATACCTTGGTGGCGCGGCTGCTGGCGTCTTTTATGTCATCCGCTTCGGCGCCGCGGCCCCTTCCCTCCCGCCGCGTAGCCGTGTGCAAACTCAAGGGCATATTGAGGTCTTGGGCCGCCGCCCAAAAGCTTTCGTATTCCGGGCTGTCGTAGCGCTGCTCCTCATGCGGGTACTCGGCGATCATCGCCCCGGCCAACCCCTTCTTGGCGCACCTTTCCAACTCCCGGACGCCGTCGCTAACGTCATCCAGGTTTATCATGGCTATGCCTTTCAATTGCTTGGGGTTAGTCTGGCAAAACTCGGCCAACCAGTCGTTGTAGGTCCTGAACACCGCCGACATCAGCGCCGAGTCCGCGATTTTGAAGTAGAACAAGCCCTGAGACGGGTAGAGGATTTCGCCGGATACGCCGTCGATTTTCATATCCTTGATGTGCTGGTTCGGGTCATAGCCGCCGACGTGGACGTCCTCGAACCGGCCGTGAACGGAGATACTCTCCGGCGCCTCGAACCTGACTCCCGCGTTGGAAATCAACCCGATTCCGGCCCCTATTTGCTGGCCGTCGGCTATCAGATAGTCCGCGTCTCCCACCCGCTCCATCCGCGGGGCCCGGTCCCGGAAAGCGGCGTCTATGCGCTTGGTCCACAGATCAGGGGGTTCGAAAACGTGGGAATCCGAAGAAATCACCGGTCCGTTACTCATTACAACCTCGCCTAATCGAAACTTCAGAGGGCCGAACACCCGGCCCAAGTGCTACTGAATTGTTGAATTGTACCCCAACGCGGGCATCCAACGCATCCGTCCGGCAAAGGGGTAACCGTTCAGACTTGATACTCCATTCCAGCCCCATTACTCGTCATTCCGGTCGTATCTCCGCTAGGTTCGCCGCGGCGAACCTAGAGCCGGAATCCAGAAGCCTGTGCAATCAGCAATGCTCCTTTCCTTAGCATTCCAGGACTCTCTAAGCTCACCCCGGCGAAACCTGGTAGTATAAAATTCTGAATCCCGAAAGTTCGAACCTGAAACGCGAGGGAGCGATGTCCCAACAAGGCGCCGGCGGCGGGTCCGGGGGAGACCCGGAACGAGACTGGCCCGCTGTCCGAGCACAACCCAGGAGCTTCTTCAAAGCGCCGTTGTGTACCGACCTGGAACTGCTGGAAGCCGACGTTGCTTTCATTGGCGTTCCCTTCGACCAAGGCACCCTGGGAAGGCCCGGGGCCCGCTTCGGACCCGACGCTATCAGAGATGCGCCTCGCGCCTACTCCTACCTCGACCCCTTTGGACAACGCCAGCAAGCCGAGGGTTTCTTCGACATCGACACCGGCGGCGAGCTGCTGCGAGGCGTCACCATGGCCGATTGTGGGAATATCGCCGTTTTGCCCTAGGAGGTGTCCCGTAACTTCGACATGCTGACCCGCGTGGTGGAAAAAGTAGTGGAGCGCGGCTCTTTCCCGGTTGTGGTTGGGGGCGACCACGCCATCACCTATCCGGCGGTCCGGGGACTCGGCCGCTACCCGGCGTTGAACATTGTGCACTTCGACGCTCACATGGACTACGCCCATGACTACGGCGGGGTGCTATACAGCCACGGCAGTCCCATTCGCCGGTGCCGGGAGCTTCCCTTTGTGGACCGCATTACTTCCATCGGCATACGCAGCGCCCGGCGAACGCCCTACGAAGACGCTCTGAAGCACGGCAGTCTGATCGTTACCACCAACGGGTTCCGGCGCCTCGGCCCCCAAGGAGTAGTAGACCTCATCCCCAAGGCCGACAACCTGTACGTAACTTTCGATATCGACGTAATGGACCCGGCCGTCGCCCCGGGGACCGGTACGCCCGAGGTCGGAGGGCTTCACTATGAGGAGTTACGAGACTGCCTGGTGTCCCTGGTTAGAAGGGATAATCTGGTGGGCTTCGACTTGGTAGAGGTGTCTCCGCCCTATGACTCCTCGGAAATCACCGCGCTGATGGCGGCCCGGTTGATCATCGACGTCCTAGCCGCCCGGTTCCCGCCCCGGTAGGGCGCCTGCAACGAGAGTCATTCCAGTTCGGCGGAAAAGAATCCTTGGTTTGCCTTTAAGGAACCGGGGGCCACTCACCGCCTACTCCGCGGTAGTGCCGCCGTCTATTACCAACTCCGCTCCGGTAACGAAGGACGACTCGTCCGACGCCAGGTAGAGGATACCGAAAGCGATGTCATCGGCTTTCCCCAGCCTGCGCAAGGGTATCCTGGACAGCGCCCACTCCCGGCGGTTGGGGTCGCTTCCGTACAACCCGTCCGTCAGCGGCGTATGAGCATAACCCGGATGCACCGAGTTGACCCGGATGTTGTCCTTGGCGTACTGAATTGCCGCCGACTTGGTAAACAACCGGATTGCGCCCTTCGCGGCGTGGTAGGCCGTTGCGCCAGGACTCCCCACCAGCCCATAGATGGAAGAAATATTGATGATAGAGCCGCCCCCGACTTTGCGCATCTCGGGGATGGCGTGCTTGGTGCCCAGGAACACCCCCTTGGCGTGGACTTCCATCTGTCCATCCCACGCCTGGGCCGTGGTGTCTTCGACGGTGTCCGGTCCCCCTGGGGTCCCGGCATTGTTGACCAGAACGTCCAGCTTTCCGTAAGTGTTGACTACCGTTTGGATGGTCTCCACCCACTCCGGTTCACTGGTCACGTCTTGCCGTAAGAAGAGGACGTCCCCGCCATTCTCTCTAATCTCGGCACACGTTCTTTGGCCCATTTCTTCTTTGATGTCGGTAATGACCACCTTGGCCCCTTCTTGGGCAAACATCCGGGCCGCGGCCCCGCCAAATCCCATCAACTCTCCCTCCACACCGGCGGCGGCCCCGGTGATCAGCGCAACCTTGCCTTCCAGCCGCATGATAGTCCTCCTTTATTATGTTAACCCGGCGTCCTCCCAATCCTAGCTCTCGAACACCGTCTTCCCTCCCAGCACATCTTATGTCAAGCCGGCGTCCCCGCAATCCTAACCCTCGAACACCGTCTTTCCTCCCACAATCGTTCGCACCACCGGAATGTCCTTGATCCCCAAGGGGTCCACCCGCGCGGGGTCATCCCCCAACACCACCAAGTCGGCGAGTTTGCCGACTTCTATGGACCCCTTGGTCTTCTCCTCAAACGACGCATAGGCGCCGTTGATGGTATAAATCTTCAAAGCTTCTTCTACCGAAACCTTCTGATTGGGTCCCCACTCCTTGCCGTTGCTGTCGGTCCGGGTGACGCAACTCTGGATGCCCAGAAGCGGTTCGAATGGTCCGGGGGGGTAATCCGTGGCCCCCGTAGCCCTCACGCCGTAATCGAGGAACGACCGCTGTGCGAACATCCACTGGAGACGCTCTTCCCCGTAGAAGGGCATCTTTTCCCCGTGGTGGTATACGTAGGTACAGAACGGAGTGGCGACGCAGCCCAACGCCCGCATCCTGCGAAGCAAGTCCGGGTTGACCAGAGTGCAATGCTCGATCCGGTGCCTCGCGTCGGGCCGGGGGAAGGCTGCTTGGGACTTCTCGTAGGCGGTCAGCACCATATCGATGGTCAGGTCTCCGTTGGCGTGGATGCACACCTGGAACCCGGCCCGGTGCATGTCCATCACCTGCTCCTCTATCTCTCCGGCCTGCATAGCAAGGATGCCATAGTCGTCCTTGGTTCCCGCATAGGGCTGCGACAAGTAGGCGGTACGAGTCGCAACGGCCCCGTCGGCCACCATCTTGATTCCCCCCAAGCGCAGCCGGTCGTCGCCAAGACCCGTCTTGATTCCGGCGTCCCTCAGGGCCGGGAAGTGAAGATGATGCATCAATGCGTAGACCCGGAGGCTCAATTCACCGCTATCCCTCCCCTCCTGGTAAGTCGTCAGTTCGTCGCCGGTTACCCGGGCGTCGTGGACACTGGTCAAGCCGGCCCGGGTCAGCATTTGGCATATCAGGTTCAGCCCTTGGCGGCGTACCTCCGGGGTATCCGGCGGTATCAAGTCGGAGCGGACCTGTTCGATGGCCCGCTCGTAAACCACTCCGTTCAACTCCCCGGTCCCGTGTTCCCGTCCCAATCGCCCGCCGGGCGGGTCGGGAGTCTCGTTGCTGAAACCGGCTGCCTCCAAGGCCCGGCTGTTCAGCGAAAAAACGTGGCCGGCCCGATGGGACACCATGATGGGGTGCTCGGTACTTACCGCGTCCAAGTCTTGCCGCGATAGGAACCGTTTCTCACTGGTCTTGGTATCATCGAACTTGAAGCCTTGGACCCATTGCCCGGGCGGTGTAGCCTCCGTCCACTGCCGCAGTGCATCCTGAATAGCGCCCACCGACCGCAGGTCGCAGTCGGCGGCCATAACGTGCCGGATGCCGCTGCTCAGCACATGGATGTGAGCGTCTATGAAGCCGGGCAACACGGTGTTGCCCTCGAAGTCCAGAATTTTAGTGCGGGGGCTTGCCAGACGGGTTACGTCGTCATTGCTACCGACGGCGGCGAACCTGCCGTGGCGGATGGCCAAGGCTTGGGCCTTAGGGAGGCCCGGGTCCATCGTAATCACATTGGCGTTCCGGATTACCGTTTCAACTTGAGACTCCGAAGCGGCCATCACTCCTCCTAGCCGGCCCTACTTTCCACGGCAACAGCTAATAGATGCCACTGCCGGACGCTGCCGGACGCTGCCGGACGGTTGATAGTATGACATATTGACGGCCAATACCAGCACGTATATTATCCTTGGCTATCGGGACCCTGCGGGTTCCTACCCGGATTCCCCCTCAGAACGCCGGAGGAAGCATGAAGTACGATTACGTGGTTCTCGGCGCCGGTTCGGCGGGAGCGATCGTAGCGACCCGGCTTAGCGAAGACCCCCGGAAATCCGTTCTACTGATTGAGGCTGGCCCAGACTACCCCGACATCGAGCACCTCCCCGACGAGGTCAAGTTCGGCTACGCCACCGCCACCGACATCATGTTCAGCGACCACAACTGGCAGTTCACCGGCAAGGCCACCGACAAGGCCGAGCCAATGATGGTGCCCCGGGGTAAGGTCACCGGAGGCTCCAGCGCCATCAACGGCCAAGTCTTCCTTCGAGGTGTCCCAGAGGACTACGACTCTTGGGCTGCCGCGGGCAACGACCGGTGGGGGTTTCAAGACCTCTTGCAGTATTTCCGCATGATCGAAGCGGATACCGATTTCGGCGGCGGGGACTTCCACAACTCTGACGGCCCCATCATCGTTCGTCGGTTCAAGCCTGAAGAGATGCTCCCCGACCAGAAGGCCTTCTACGACGCTTGCCGCGACGCCGGGTACGCCGACAGCCCGGACCACAACGCCCCCGACGCCTCGGGCGTCGGACCTTGCCCCGTCAACAACCCCAACGGCATCCGCTGGAGCACCGCCTTAGGGTACCTGGACATGGCCCGCCACCGGCTGAATCTCACCATCCGGCCCAACTGCACGGCGCAGCGGCTGATTTTCGACGGCAAGCGCGTCACCGGGGTGGAAGTGGAAAGCGGCGGCGAAAGTTTCTTCGCTGAGGGCAACGAGGTAGTCCTTAGCGCCGGTGCCATCGGCTCACCCCACATCCTGATGCTATCCGGAGTAGGCCCCCGCAGCCAGTTGGAGAACGCGGGCATCACGGTGGTGCACGAACTGCCCGGCGTCGGTCAAAATATGCGGGACCATCCCATTGCCTACGTTACTTGGCGGACCAAGAAGGACTACCCGCTGGACGGCTTTGCTCCCAGGGTCCAAATGGCCCTGCGTTGCACTGCCGAGGGTTCCGACCTGCGCAACGACCTTCAAGTACTGATGCAGTCCTTCGCCACCGAAAGGGTCAACCGGGGCGGCGACCGCATGGAACCCCTGGGCATACGTATGCTCGCCGTTTTGGACCTAGCCGTCGGCTCCGGCGAGTTGCGGCTGACTTCCCCCGACCCGGCGGTGCAACCCTCCCTCGACTACCGCTACCTAGAAGAGGAGTTCGACCGCCGGCGTATGCGCGAGGTGGTGCGCCTATGCGTCAAACTGGGTGAGCACCCCGCATTCCAGAACATCATCGAAGAGCGTATCGAGCCGACCGACGCCGAGTTGGCCTCGGACCAAGCCTTGGAAGAATACCTGCTGCGGGAGGTCACTACCGCCCAGCACATCTCTTGCACCTGCAAGATGGGGCCAGCCTCCGACCCCATGGCGGTGGTGGACCAACAAGGCAAGGTCCACGGATTGGAAGGCCTGCGCATTGCCGACGCATCCATAATGCCAAATTGCGTTCGGGCCAACACCAACGTGAGCACCATGATGATCGGCGAGCGCGTGGCAGACTTCATTAGCCGGGGGGTCTAATGCCCCGGACCGGCAAAGATTACCTGGGCAGCGTCCGCGACGGCCGGACGATTTACTTGGACGGCTGTTTGATCGAGGACCCGGTAGACCACCCCGCCTTCCGCAACGCGGTGCGGACTGTGGCCGGCCTCTACGATTTCGAGTCTGACTCGGAAAACCGGGAGTTGATGACCTTCGAGTCGCCAACTGGCGCCGGCCGGGTCAACCGCTGCTGGCAGCTCCCCCGGTCCTACCATGAGCTGGTGCAGCGGCGGGAAGCCATCACCGCTTGGGCGGAGCTCACCTACGGCTTCTTGGGCCGCTCCCCCGACCACGTGGCTTCCTGCCTCAGCGGCATGGTCATGGGCAAGCAAGTATTCGAGGACCACAGCCCCCGGCGGGCCCGGGCCCTGCTGGACTATTTCACCTACGTGCGCGACCGCGACCTGTTCGTCACCTACGTCATCGCCAACCCCCGCGCCGACCACTCCAAGGCCGTGTCCCAGCAAGAGGAAGAGTTCCTCGCCGCCGCCGTATGCGATCAGGATAGTGAAGGCATTACTATCAAAGGCGCCAAGATGCTGGGGACCAGCGCCGTTTTGGCCGACGAGTTGCTCGTGACCACCGGCACACCCTTGAAGGCCGGAGAAGAACAATACGCTTTCACCGCGGCCTTGCCCTTGGCGGCCAAGGGACTGAAAATCCTTCCCCGAAAGTCTTACGAAGCATCGGCGGTATCCCGGTTCGATAACCCCTTGTCTTGGCGCTTGGACGAAAATGACGCGGTCATCTACTTCGACGAGGTGCGCGTACCCTGGGAGCGGGTGTTCGTTTACCGGGACCCGCAAATGTGCTGGGACCAGTTCAACACCGCCCCTACCCACATGTTTCAAAACTACCAGGCCCAAGTCCGCCTGGCAGTCAAGACCAGGTTCCTACTGGGCGTAGCCAGAAAGGTCGCCGAGGTTAACGGCATCGTTTCCATCCCGGAGGTGTCGGGGAAGCTGGGGTATTTGGCCGCCAAGACCGCTATGATGGAAGGGATGGTGAAGGGAATGGAAGCCTCCGGCGGGCCCTACGGCGAGTATTTTCTGCCCGACCGGCGGCTGCTCTACGCCGCTCAAGTGCTCGGCCAGCAGTTCTATCCCGAGTTGGTCTACGCCGTCCGGGACCTCTCCGGCGCCAGTATGATTATGATGCCCTCGTCGGTGGACGATTTCGGCAACCCGGAAACCGCCCGCTTCATCCACAAGACCCAGCGTTCGCCGGTAGCCGACCCCCAGGAAAAGGTCAAGCTTTTCAAGCTGGCTTGGGACGCCGTAGGCTCGGAGTTCGGATCGAGACACGCCCAGTACGAGCTGTTCTATTCCGGGGGAGAGTTCGTTACCCGTGGCCGCTCGTTCAACAACTACGATTGGGACAATGCCACCGGCTTGGTGGATGATCTGATGGCCGGCTATGACCTCTAGCCCGCGGCGCAAGCAAATAGTTCTGGGTAAATATTTCTTAAGGTCCTGCCACCATACTAAAGTGGCACGACCCGCCCTTCGATTCCCTCGTCAGCGAAGGTCAGGAATCCGATGGACGGCACCACTTTAAACCGGCGTTTACCTGCTGCACCCGGGTTGAAGAAAAAGACGAAGCCTAGCTGCTTTTGAAGTGCGATGTGGCTGTGGCCAAAAACCACCACGTCCAGCTCAGCATCGCGATAGCACCTGAGCGCCGGGTGATCGGGTCCCTTGGGCAGTTTTACTTCATGGGTAAGCAAGAACCGGTATCCGGCCAGCACGCCGCTAACTTCCAGCGGGTAAAAGGAAACCGGCCCCTGTCTGTCGTTGTTGCCGCGAACCGCAGCAACGGGAGCGATAAGCCCCAACTCATCTATGATGTCGGCGCTACCGATGTCTCCCGCGTGCAATATGCGGTCCACACCCTGCAGTAGTTCCACCACCTTGGGATTTAGGTAGCCGTGGGTGTCGGACACAACCCCTATTAGCATTTCTCCCCTTCTGCTTCTTCCATCTTGATCGTATGCTCCTTAGTCTGTCAATTGGCTTGAACTTTGGCCGCAGGGTCTTTTAATTGGGGAGTTATCCGTTAGACGATCCTAACCGCAAAGCATTTCCGGGGTTCCAACAGCTTCACCGCGACAGGCGGTACACCACGATTGGGGGATTAACTCCCCTCCCATAAGCCGTTCGCCAAATCTGTCTGTCAGATAATAAGCGTGACGACCATGCCGCCGTGAACATTGTGGGCAACTTTTGTAGGCCCCATCATCAAGGTAAACTGACCGTCGTAACGCCTGGTGGCATACAGGACACATTAGAGTTCCCCCCTAGACACGAATCGCTGGAACTCGCCCTGGTCAAATACGTGCCTCAACAGGTTCTTCCCAGCTTGTCCCTTCAACCACTGTTCCGCTCCCTTCGAGTACCCATCCCCGTCCAACACGATGATAGTCGGATAGCCGCCTTGCTGGATCGACAGCACCTCGAATGGGTACTTCTCATCCACCGTTCCGCCGGAAGCCTGCCACTTGCATTGAATGACGAGGCAGTTAGGCCACTTTCGCGGGTGGAACAGCAGGAAGTCCACGCGGCGTAATCGGCCATAGATGTTGCGCCCCACTTCGACTTGGCTCGCATAAATGGCTTGGTCCATGTCCCGCATGGCAAAGAACAGGGACGAAGGCCAAATGTACTCGTAACCAGCATCGCCAAGCAATTCCGCAACGAACTGCTCCAGCCGGCTACCCGTCCGGTTTGCACTAGGCATAGGCGGTAATCAGCAACTCGGCGGCGGGGCCTCGACCATTGGCCTTGCTGTTGATAGTCCTTGGTGCGGATACTTGATGGATGGCGAAAGAGGTTTCAGGATAGAGAGACCGAATTAGCGGCGTGTCGGCGTTGGAAACCATTACCGCGGCTCCAAGCTTCTGCCACTTCAACACAGCGTCCCGGAGACGGCGTTGCTCCGACTCACCGAAGCCACCGGCGTCATAGCCTGCAAAGGTCCCGTCATACGGCGGATCGCAGTAGATGAAATCTCCCTGACTGGGTTCCATCTTCCCAAAATCGCCATGCCTTAGAATTGCTTTTTGAAGTACCTCGGAGACGGACTGGAGGTTGCCGGCGTCGCAGATAGCAGGGTTTTTGTAATCGCCCCGAGGGACATTGAAAATACCGTGCTTGTTCACGCGGTATAGACCGTTGTAGCAGGTCTTGTTCAGGTAAATGAACCTGGCCGCGACTTCGACGGCATCAGGTGAGGTTGCGGCCTTACGAACCCGGTAGTAATACTTCTTATCGGCGTGGGCGCCTTCGTGTTCCTGAAGCCGGGCTAGAAGGGCCTCAAGCTTATTGCGGACCGTCTGGTAGGTTAAGGCAAGCTCGGCGTTCACGTCCGACAGCTTGGCGGCTCGTATGCGGCTATCCAAGGCAAAGAACACCGCCCCGCCGCCTAGAAACGGCTCCCAATAGGTGTTGATCGTATCCGGCAGCAACTTGGCGATCTCCGGTACCAGTGTACGTTTGCCCCCAGCCCACTTGAGAAAGGGCCGAGCCCGGGCTCGGTCAAGGTAGGGTCGTTGGGTGAAATTTAGAATATCGTCAAAGGATGCTCTCATGCGATCAACTTCCTGTATGGAAGCACAGCCGCCCGCTCCATACCAGCGTCTAGCAAAGCTCCGATGTGCGAACCGGGGTCGGCGTTCTGCCGGAATGCGCAACCGTCTAGGTAACGTTGAGTGTGTTTCCAACTCCACCAATGGTGAGTCCCGATGTAAGTCCGCTTCACCAGCGCCCAGGCCGACTCAATGGCGTTGGTGGTCACATTGCCCCGGCGGTACTCACCCCGCCCGTGGTTAATACGGCCCACCGTGTAGAATGGCGTCAGCGCATTATAGGCGTGGCTTTCATCTACACTGATACTCGAACCCAAGGCCACGTTGCGGATAACGTGCGGGCTGATATGCTCGGCGCTGGCCGCCGGTACGTGGAAGGCCCGGACTGAGCCGCCCCGTTCCTTAATGCCCAGGGCTACGGCCTTGGTCTTGGCCGAACCCGCCCCTTGGGTTCCTGGCGTCCGCTTGTCGGCGTGTTTGTTCCGTTCCTTGCCGCCGATGTACGTTTCGTCAATCTCTACCTCTCCACCCATCATCCCGTCGTCTATTAGGCCGGCGGCGTTCTGGATACGCTGAATCATGTACCAAGCCGTTTCCTGCTTGACGCCTATATCGCGGGACAGTTGAACGCTGGATATCCCCTTGCTGTGCTCCGTGACTAGGTAGATGGCCGCAAACCACTTGGGCAGCATCTTGATAGGGCTGTCCGAGAAGATGGTTCCGGTGATGATACGGAAAACGTGCTTGCAATCCGCGCAGCGGTGGCGGCGTCCGTCCGAGTAGTGGTAAATTGTCCCCGAACTTCCACAATGCGGGCAAAAGGCCCCGCGCTTCCAGCGAACGGACTCTAGGTGCTTTAGGCAGGCTTCAACCGTGGAGAAACGGCGGGTGAATTCCAGTAGCGACTCCATCCTACATGAACCTCAGATGCTTGGCTGACACCTTTTTCTTGGTGCCAACCTTGGGGTTGGCGGCGAAGGCGGAGCGCTTGAGAACCTCCAGAACTTCAACCTGATAGAGGTCGCATCCCGTGAGTCCCTTGATAGCCTGCGCCTCTTGGGTGTGAAGCTGCTTGAGGACTCGGACAACGGCCTCGCCTGGGTCTTCGCCGTCGTCTAGCTTGAAGATTGCCGTCGTAGCTGTCATTGACGCTCTCCCGTTTCGTTATATACTCATTATATCACGGGATTCTTGGATCGTCAAGCGGATAGTTCCCTTTAATTGTCACCCCGAGCGACAGCGAGGGGTCTAAGGTCCTTGTTATTCGCACCGTTCCTCCGCTGGTGGCACTCGAGTCTAACTGCGATTGAGCCTTCAAGCCAGCCGATCCGGACTCCGACCCTCCTCCGGCGGACTTTCAGCCGCGGCTTGGGGTTGGATTCGTTTTTCGTTGAAACGAATAGGGAACGAATAGGGAACGAATCGTAGGACTGTGGCGAAGGGTTCGCTTACTCCCGTCCTTTGCGCTGCGTGCGGTACTTCAAGCCCGCGATCATCGCCAGCGGGCCGAGCATCACGAACAAGTTGGCCCAGGCTGCACCCATTGGCAGAGACGTGGTGGAGTTGCATCCGGAGCCTCCCGAACCAGTCGCCGGCGTGTGGGCGCCCGTAGAAACGGGGGTTGGCCCAGTCGCCAGCGTCGGGGCCGGTACAAGAGTTGGCGTCGGTGCAAGAATGGATGCCGGTGTTTCTGCTGGCTCCAGCGTGGTAGTAGAAATGGGAGTCGGCGCGGGAACATGGGCGGGTATCTTGACGTTGTAAGACCGGTGCCCGGGGTTACTTCTTCTCTTTCCCACCTAACGATAGCGTGGCTTGACGATCTGCGTCGTTCCTTCCGGCGGGACTTCCCAGGGGTCCGTTCCGGTGATGTCGGCGATGCGCTGGTGAATCCGCAACAGGTCTTCGGTGACCACGTTTGCCATTTGCGCGTAGTCTGTTATGGGTCTCAGCAGCGGGCCGTAGCGGTCCCGGCCGGCGAAGAGGTCCAGTTGCCCCAGGTCGCTTTGAAAGTGCCAGTCCGTCTGGGCGTCGTTATGCTTGACGGGGTCGGCCATTAAGGTTAATTCATGGTGATGAGGGTATTCGCGCCCTAGGGCGGAGATGAGAGCTTTCATCCCGTGTTCCAAGGTTTGGTGGGCGTTGTAAACGATGTTCTTATTCTCGGTACCGGCGTCCAGTAACGTATGCATATCCAAGTAGTGCATGTTGGCGTCGGCAATGCGCCGCTCTCGTTCCGTGTGTTCCTCACTGTGGTCGCCGCCGCGGCCGTCGTCCTCATCATTGCTGTAGGCCTCGGAGTTGCGCGGCATCTTGATTCCCTCGCGGCGGGCCATCCTGGCCACGCTGTTGATGGTATGGCGGCTGAGGCGCTGGTAGTCCTCGCTGGACATGAATACGAGGTCCACGCCTAGTTCGGCCGGGTAAGCGTCGGCCACAATGCGCCTGCTGGTATCAGTGACGTGAGTAATGGCCGCCGAGTCAGGGAGTTCCGGGTTGATAATCATCAGGTCCACGTCGGACTGTTCGTTCCAGTCCGAGCGGCAACGCGAGCCGAACAGAATGACGCACTCGGCGTCAATGGCGTCGCGCAGGAATTTGGCGGCTGACACAGCCCGAGGGTCATAGCCGCCTTTTATGGCTGCCGTGGAATCCGTCGTCAAGCCGCTTCTCTCTCTTTCCGCCGTCATCCACCGACATTCTATGCCGGTAGGATGCGACTATCAAGGCGGCGGGGCGGTAACTGCTCGGACTTGATGAGGCGACTTCACCACCGTCGTCCCGGCGCGGGTACGACCGGAATGACGGCTACCGGGGCCGGAATGAAGGATCAAGTCTGAACCCTTACCACGGCCGCCTCTCCCTTGACAGACCCGAAAGCCAATACCCAAACTGAAACCATGTCCCCCACACTCCAACGGCCAAATACTCCCATTATGGTCGGTGACAGGTGCCTGGCCCTCGGCCGCTCCCGTAGGGGACCGGGAGGATTCCAGCCCATGACCGATTCGTTCCCTATTCGTTCCAACGAAAAACGAATCCAACCCCGGACCGCTCGCGGCAAGAACGCGCTTCTAAGTATGGCCCGGTATGGCCCAGTATGGCCCACAAAAATTTTTAAGGGCGCCCGGAGAACGCGGCCTGCTTTAACCGGGCGGCGCTTTCCTGATACAATTGACCACTCCGACGACTCACGCCGATACCGGTACGGGACCGATTCTTTAGATGAGGTGACCCATGAGGCTTATCAGCGGCGCAACCCTCATAGACGGTACAGGAAGTCCGGCCTTGGCCGATGCGGCCGTATTGGTCAATGACGACGGTCGCATTGAATCAGTGGGGCCCCGAGGGGCGGCGGCCGCTCCTCCCGGTACCGAGGTATTGGAGACCGGCGGTATGACCCTGCTGCCCGGCCTAATCGACTGCCACGACCACATGGCCTCCTTCACCTACGACCTGATGAGCCGATGGGGGCTTTCCGAGCCGGCCAGCCTACGGGCCGTGCGCATCGCCAAGAGGTTGGAAGAAACGTTGCTCACCGGCTATACCACCATCCGTGACTGCGGCTGGCTCGACGCGGGTTACAAGCAGGCCGTGGAGGAGGGGCTGATACCCGGCCCGCGCCTCCTGATAGCCACCAGCCCCCTTTCACCGAGCCACGGCAATGCGGAGCGCTCCAGCGAGTCCGGGCATCATCAACCCATAGGAAGGGACCCCCTCTTGCCCATCGGCATAGCCGACGGGCCGGACCAAGTACGCGGCAAAGTGCGTGAGATGGTCCGGGTCGGGGCGGACCTGATAAAGGTCTTCCAGACCGGCTGGGGCAGGTCCACCCATCCCTCCAAAGACATAGCCTACACCCGTGAAGAGCTCGACGCGCTGGTAGGCGAGGCCCATACCCATGGCAAGAGGGTAGCCAGCCACGCCGTGGGAGGCCCGGGCCTCAGAGTGTCCATCGAGGCAGGGGTAGACACCATAGAGCACGGCTCATATCTGGACCAAGACCCCGAGCTGTTCAAGATGATGGAAGACAAAGGCATCTACTTCGTGCCTACTTTCTACGTGTTCAGGTTTCATGCCACGGTGGGGACCCCGCAAGCGCAGATCGAGGCCAACGACTTCCGTCATCACCACGTCGAAAGCCTGCACCAAGCCTTGGCCGCCGGGGTTAAGGTGGTGGCGGGGACCGATGCCGGAGGATGGGGCCAAGGGAACAACGCCAAAGAACTCGAATGCCTCGTGGACGCCGGCATGACCCCCATGCAAGCGTTGGTGGCCGGCACCGGCTGGGCGGCCGAGGCTTGCGGCTTGGAGAAGGAAATCGGCACCGTCGAGGCCGGCAAGGTTGCCGATTTGGTGGTCGTAGACGGCGACCCCTCAAAGGACATCACCGTGCTGAACGACATGGCCCGCATCAAAATGGTAATGAAAGAGGGGAAGGTCTACTCCAACAACCTGTCCCAAGCCCGGGTAGGAGAGATAGTCAACTAACCCCAACCTCAAGTTTCTTAATGAGTGTGTCAAAAGCCCCTTCTCTCTGGGGAGAAGGTTGGGTTGAGGGGAACGGTCTGAAGGCAACCGAGATGTTCCGAGGCAAATTGGTACAACCTGATGCCGTAGGGGCGGGTTTCAAACCCGCCCCTACACGTCCAATCACTACTACGGGACGGTTGCGCCGGTTCGTTTTGGCCGCGTCTGGAATCGCCCTCACCCTGCTCTCTCCCAAGTAGGAGAGGGAACTTCTTCAACCCCCTCTTAGGCCGGGGCCGGAGTTGGTGACGCAACAACGCCCTCCGGCATATCCGTTCTTCTACGATAGAAATGGAGGGTGACTGGGCTGGCCCGCCGCGGTGTGCCCAGACGGGCGACAAAAATCCCACGGGGTCACCTAAAACAGGGAACAACCTTTTGGTTGATCATCCTGAGGTTCTTCACTTGCAACCCATAAGGAAGCTGGCGCCCAAAGTTAATCTCGTACATGATCTGGTCGAGTTGAAGGTCTTCCGCCAGCCGCTGCAAGCGCTCCACCACCGCGCCGGGTGTGCCGAACACCACTTTGTCCCGCAGCCAGTCATCGTAGGTCATAGCCTGTATCCGGTCCGCCTCCGCCGCCCAATCGCCGGTAGTCCCGCTGCGGGAAGCGCTCCCCGCCACCCGCTCCCCCAACCCCCTCACCGAGGTCATCGCGCTTTCCCTGGGCTCGGAGTAGGCTTTTTCGGCAGTCTCAGCCGCGTAGACCGGCACTCGCAAGCCTACCTTGGCCCTGCCCTCGTGACCGGCATCGGTCCATGCCTCCCGGAATTTCTGGATGTAGGGCGCCAAGTCGGTAAGAGCAAACACCCGGGAAGGGTTGATGATGATAGGGTATCCCATGCGCCCCACAATGGGAAAAGTCTCCGCCGAGGTGACGCCCACCCATATCGGCGGGTGAGGAGTCTGCACCGGCTTGGGTCTAACGTAAAGGTCCTGGCAATTGTAGTATTTGCCTTCGAAGGAGAACTGGTCCGTGGTCCAAGCCTTGATAATGACTTCCAGGTATTCGTTGAACCTATCCCGGCTTTCTTCGAAGGGAGAGTTGAACCCATCGTGGGTATCCGGAAAGGTACCGCGCCCCACTCCGAAGTCCAGCCGGCCCCGGCTAATGTGGTCCAGAGTCGCTAAGTCTTCGGCCAGCCGCACCGGATGGCCCAACGGCAGCAGCAGCACGCCGAGGCCGATCCTGATTTGCTCAGTGCGGGCGGCTATGGCGCTTGCGACAGTAATGGGTGAGGATAATACGCTAATGGGCGAGAAGTGGTATTCGGCCAGCCACACCGAGGCTACGCCCTGAGACTCCGCTTCATCCACTAGTCCCAAGCACTCCGAGAAGGCTTGACTCTCGGCCATCCCTTCCCGGCAAGGAAATTCGAGGAAGAGTCCGAAGTCCATCAGCGCCTGCCCTCCGGTTTAGCCCGCTGCCTGGCCGGGCCGGAAAGCTCCCGATGAACTACGTATGAATTTCGATGGTACATCAATTCACTGCTACTTCTGGGGCTGCACGATCACTTTCAGCGACGACCCGGCCTCGGCGGTCAGCTTGAATCCTAAGTCCGCCTCCGCCAAGCTCAACCGGTGGCTGATCATGTCCTCCACCTTCACGCTGCGGGCTACGATCAGTTCCAAGGCGGCGGTTAGGTCGGCGGGGGCCGCGGCGTAGGTGGTGGTAAGGGTTGCGTCGTTCCGAAAGAAGGTGTCGTTGATGGACACGGGAAGGCTGACTCCCGGTTCTGTGGGGGCAAAGAAAAGCACGGTGCCGCCGCGCTCGACACACTCCAACGCTTGGCGAAGAGCCGGCGGCGCGCCGGTGCAAACTATTACCAGGTCTGCCAACCGGCCGTCATTGACTTCCCGGAGGCGTTTCGGTACATCCTCCGTGGCAAAGAAAGCCGTATCGGCCCCAAACCGCCGCGCCGCCTTCAGCCGGTACTCGCTCATATCCGTGGCCGCTACCCGCCCCGCTCCCAGGGCTCGAGCCAAGTTTATGTGAAGCAGCCCGGCCAAGCCGCTGCCCAAGACGATTACGCTTTGCCCCGGTTGCAGATTAGCCCGCTTTTGCCCCCGCAGGACGCAGCCCAGAGGTTCGGCGAAGGACGCTTCTTCGAATGACACGCCGTCAGCCACTCGGAACATTCCCCGGTCGACGTTCATAGCGGGAACACGAAGAAACTCCGCAAAGCCACCGGGGTCGAAACCGGTCTCGCGCAAAGTATCGCAGGTAGTGTGATGCCCGCTCAAACAGTAGCGGCAGGCGTTGCAAGGCACGTGATGGGTCACCACCACCCGGTCGCCTTCCTTCCATCGGACTGCCCCGCCGCCAACTCGGACTACCGTACCTGCTACTTCGTGGCCCAACACTAGGGGCGCTTTGGCGGTCCGGTACCACTCCATGACGTCGCTGCCGCAGATGCCGCTGGCCTCCACCTTGACCAACGCCTCTCCCGGTCCGATGGCCGGCGCCGGCATCTCCTCCAGCCGCACGTCTTGGTTGTTGTAGTACATGGCTACGCGCATGGCGGGCGCGCCTCTAAGCCGGGACGGACGCGACTCGGCCATCGCCGGCCTTGGCGCTCTCGTAGACCTCTCGAGCCTCTTTCACAGAGCCGTTCCCGTGAACGACGTGACGCAGCGCCCGGATCATGGGCACCGGGAACTCGCTTTGCCATACGTTCCTACCCAAGTTGATGCCGATGGCGCCCTTTTGCATGCCGTCGTGCACGAACTCCAGCACCTCAAGCTCCGACTCGGCCTGAGGCCCGCCCGCCATGACTACCGGCACGGGACAGCCGGTAACTACTTTGTCGAATCCATCGTCGCACCAATAGGTCTTGACGACCCTCGCCCCCAACTCGGCGGCAATGCGGCAGCACAACGCCAGGTAGCGGGAGTCCCGTTTTTCCAACTCTTTACCCACGGCGGTGACCGCCATTACCGGGATGCCGCACTTCTCCCCTTCGTCGACCAGCTTGCCCAGGTTCAGCAGCGACTCGCGCTCGTAGTCGCTCCCTATGAAGACGGAAATACCAACCGCCGCCGCGTTAAGCCGGACCGCCTCTTCCATGCAGGTGGTCAAGCCTTCATTGGCCAAGTCCCGGCCCACCATGCTGGTACCGCCGGAAACTCTGAGGATGACCGGTTTCGCGTTTGACGGGCTCACCGCCGACCGCAGCACTCCCCTGGTAACGAAAAGAGCGTCGGAATAGGGTAGAAGGGGCTCTATGGTCTTGCCCGGCTGTTCCAGCTTTCTGGTGGGGCCTTGGAAGTAGCCGTGATCGATGGGCAAGAACATGCAATGCCCATCGGGTTGGATGAGCTGGGCCATGCGATTCGCCATTCCCCAATCCATACCGCTGCCTCCGCTTATTTTTGAGCATTATACACGGGAAGCCCGGCGTCTATCCCCGGCCGCCCATAACCAGGCCTCGGTCGGGCCCTCGGCGGCGGCCGCCAGGGGTGGTTC
This sequence comes from Dehalococcoidia bacterium, assembly GCA_965197665.1. Lineage (GTDB taxonomy): Bacteria > Chloroflexota > Dehalococcoidia > Lucifugimonadales > UBA3495 > CBDANO01. The sequence goes on along the minus strand of CBDANO010000003.1, from coordinate 238,981 downwards.
AGCGGGCTACAGGCAATGCTTTTACCGCGTCTATCACGGAACGGGCGGACTCCAGAAGGGCGGTAAGGGACAGCCCTTGAGGGAGCGCTTGGCGGCTCGTCTGGTAAGTGAGTCGGTTCCGCGCCCGCCTGAGGTCTCTGAGCATTAAACCCAAGTCCCGCCGGATATGATACAACGCCAGAAAAACTTGGATATGGGATCTTGGGCCTCTGGTAAAAAGCCCGTATTGTTTCTCAGTTAGTTCATCCCGAGTAGTCAAGAATGCCGCGTAGTAAGCTCGGTCCACGGCTGAGCGCTGCCACGCCGCATTTTGCGTTTCGCCTAGTTCAATCGCCAAGGCGAGGTACGCGGCTGGGGTAATCGGTCCGAAGCTACGGCCCGCTGTCGAACTCATAGCAGACCATTTTTGCGAAAACGTCCTTCTCCTTTGCCTCGAGGCTTGTGTACATTTCGTCGATGACTTTCATGTAGCTACCCCAGAAAAGCCGTTTAGCCTTTATTAGCGGACAATCAAATTCTAAGCCAATCACCAGATACTCCCAGTCGACCTCCCAGTCCTCCTCGTGCTCGACCCTAACTTGTATCAGCGGCCAGCGGCGCTTGGCGGCGAGGGCTTGGGTGCGGGCCAGCAAGTCGTCGAGCAGAGGGCGGCCCGCTTGCCCAAGGAGGCGGTCGGCGACGGACTCCTTGGTCTTCCAAATCACCGGTATTTTCGTCGCTGCTTCGGCCATAGCTGCTTCTCGCGGCGTTACCTAGTTGCGGGGCAAGGCGGCGTTACCTAGTTGCGGGGCAAGAGCGCCGCAGATTCGCCTTGTCAGGCCAAAGACCGGCGTCGGGGCGATGTTCGTACCCGCTGAAAGGCCCCTGCCGGGGAGCGAGGGGACTACCTCTCCACGGGCTGGCCGCTCTTCTCCCACTCGGCGTATGAGGCGTCGTATAACCGCACATCGTAGCCCAATCTCCGGAAAGCCAGATAGGCCACCGCCGCCCGGGCGCCCACCTTGCAATAGGTAACCACCGGGCCGCCGGGTTTGACGTTGGCCGCCTCGAAGATTTCCTTGGCTTTCTCGTCTGAACAGACCAGCCGGCCCTCTCCGCCTACCAATTCTTGCCAGACGACGTTCACGGCCCCGGGGATATGCCCTGGCCTTTCATCTATTTCCGTCTCGCCGCGGTACTCCTCCCGGCTTCGGGCGTCCACGAGTTGCAGGTCGGGACCGCCCGCAACATCATCCAGGGTAGCTCTTAGGGCGGAGTTGACCTTGGGAGTGAACTTCTGGGCTTGTCTGGGGACCGGGCGGTACAATACCTCCCGTCCCTGGCCCTTCCACTCATCGAACACGATGTCCATGATATGGACGTCGTCGCGGCCCAGGAACTCCAAGGCCCAAGCCGCCATGGCCGAGTTCCGGCCGTCGTAACCGTCGTAGAGAATGGGTACCGTTTCGTCGCCAAGGCCCGCCGCCCCGAATAGCTCGGCGAGGCCTTTCACCGGGAGCACCCTTCCTTGAGAGTCTCGCAGCTTCGGCGGAGGCACGTTGACGGCGGATCGCAGGTGTCCCATCAGGTGGCGCATGGAAAACCGGGTGTCTATCACCAGGAAGTCGGGGGAACCGAGCCGTTCCTCCACCCAGTCCGGGGATACGAAGGCGGCCACTATCCGATGATTTCCAGTTCGGGCGTTACTTTAGTTTCGTGGGCCACGGATTGGGTCACCGGGGAACCCTCCACCGCCAGCCTCCAGATGTCCTTCAAAGTCGCCTCGTCGGCGTCCGCCCTAACGTAAGCCTTAGCGGTGATCGACCCGTAGCCGGGGTTGCCGGAGTCTTCCACGCCGGCCCACTTTCGGATGTTGTCGAAATAGCCCTCAACGGCGATTTCCAGATCGTGGACCCTCACCCCCCGCTTGGTGGCGTTGACGATGAACCCAACGGTCATGCAGCTACCCACGGCCGATAGGAGTTGCTCGTGGGCGCTGGCGGCCATGTCCGAGGCGGTGAGGTCTCCCGGCTCGTCCATCTCAACCGTGTGATTTCTCATGTAGGCCCTGGCCCTCATCCCGTCTTGCCAGACCACCCGCGACTTCCAGGGTCCGGTTACGGCGTTGAATACCTCGGGGTCCCGGAAAGATTCCAATACCTGGTTCAGCTTTTCCGGGGGCAGACCGTTTAGTGTTTCCTCCTGCGCCATTGCTTGCTCCTTTTTGGGTCAAAGTTATTGTTAGACCTTCCGGCAGGCTCACCGCAAGTTGTCGCTCAGCCGTACTCGGCCCGGAGTTGCTCCGCCGCTTGGGCCATGGCCTGCAATTTTTTCTCCGCCGTTTCCGGCGTGTTTACGTTGCGCTCCGCGAAGGTGCCGAAACCGCAATCCGGGTTCAGGTAGACTTTGTCCGGGTCGAAGAACTGGAGAATCTCCTTGACCCGGGCGACGATCTCTCCGGGGGTTTCGATTTCGTCGGTCCTGGGATTGGTTACCCCGAGGCCGATCTCCTTCTCGTTGCGGTACTCCTTAAACACCTCCATCTCCCCGGCCCGGGGAGTGGCGCACTCCAGCACCAACTGGTCGATGTTCATTTGCACCAGGTAGGGCAGCATTGGGCCATAGTTTCCAGTGAGGAGAACGTTTTCCTTCCGGCTCCAGTTGCCCCGGCACACGTGCACTCCCGTCCTTACTCCCGTAACCCCGTCCATGGTCTCGTTCATCAACCGGACGGCGAACTCCAACTCGTCCGTCGGGTCCCGCCTCTGGGGGAGGGCGGCGCACATGAAGGTCTCCGTGGACTCCTCGCCGAACACCACCTGGCTGAGTATCGGTTCGTCGAATTGGATGAAGTCGCATCCTTGGGCTTTGAGGGCCAACACCTCTTCCCTGAGGATGGCAACCACGTCCTTGGCCAACTCTTCGGGTGAATCGTAAACTTTGTCCGACAACCCCTCGAACCAACTGGAGCGAGTCAGCATGTAGGGGCCGGGGATAGGTATCTTGGTCTGGCGGTCGGTGTGCTTTTTCATGAAGGCCAACTCGTCCAAAGCCAACCCGTCCCGCTTGCCCACCTTATCGACGACGATGGGGCTCTTGATAGCGAAGGCGGGTACGTCCAGCGCCCGGAGGACTTCCTCCATCCGGGCCCGGTCCTTGGCGTAGTCAAGCAAGTCGGAGACCTTCATAAGTTGCATGCCCGTCAGCTTGTCCACCGCGAAGGAGTAGAAGTTGTCCCGCCGCTGTTCGCCGTCGGTCAGGATATCCACGCCGGCGTCCTCTTGGGCCCTGAGGGCGGCCACCACTTCCTGGTCCGCCACGGCGTCGAACTCCGCCGCCGGCAGTTCCCCCGATTGCTTCTTGCGCAAGGCTTGGATCAGCGTGGTGGACCGGGGCCAACTTCCTACGACAGTCACTGGGAAAAGGGGTGTTTGCGCCATCTTACTAACTCCTAAAGTACGGGCACCGGCCGAGCGAGTCTTGATTCTACGCCGGGGTATCTGGTTGGACTCTCGATTCCGTGGTCCGGCTGGTAGTCCGGAAGGTGTTACAAGTGTAGCTTGGCGGCAATCAACCTTCAAGCCATGAATCCAGCGAAGCGCTTTGCCGAACCCAAGCCCATAGCGTCACGATAGCCGCCCGGTTCCGCGCCATCCACTCACAACCCGCCGGGTACCAGTATATCAGGGCTATCAACGCGCCGCCCCTGTCTAAGCTTCACCCGCCTCAGGTGGGCCGTAGGCGCTAATTCGAATTCAAGGCCGCCGGTGGCAACGGAAACCGTCGGTATCCTCACGGCGCCATTCTATACCCGTCGTGAAACACGCCCGGATTGATTGTCGCCTCTACCCTGTCCGCCCAAAAGTTGGTATGATTTCTCCCTGGGGCCTCGGTTACTCGTATGCCCCATACCCATACCTCAGATTGACGGCTTGCCTTCCCGCCCATTCCGATACCCGGAGGTGAAAAGTGGGCGAAATCTTGGGCTTGCGGCTACCCACTATCCCCCTGCTTTCACTCCTGTTGAGGACCGTGGAATGTGATGGATCCGGGCCGCGTTAACCAGGCAGGCCCAATCACACTCTCTTTCTTTCTTGGGTGCGGCGGCCCTGGCCCCATACTTGGACGGTTGATGAGAAACCGGCGCATCGGGCTATATAAAGCGAAAGGACAGCGGCTATGGACGAGCTACTATTTTCTTCAGCAACGAGCCTGGCGAAGTCTATCCGAGAAAAGAAAATCTCCTCCTCTGAATTGGTGGAAGCATATCTAAACCGGATCGAAGAAGTTAATCCCCAGCTGAACTGCTTCGTCCAGTTTAACGAGCAAGCCCGGTCTCAGGCGCTGCAGGCGGATGCGGCTCTGGCTAGGGGAGAAGTCATGGGGCCGCTTCACGGAGTGCCGATGACCACCAAGGACTCCATAGAGACCGCCGGGGTGATAACCACCGGCGGTACCCTGGGTTGGGCTTCCCACGTTCCCCAAGAGGACGCCGCGTCGATAGGGCGCCTCCGGGCGGCCGGCGCCATCATGCTCGGGAATACAAACGTGCCCGAGTTCTGCATGTCCGGAGAGAGCGTTAACTTAATCTACGGACGGAGTAACAATCCCTATGACCTGTCTTGTGTCCCGGGGGGCAGCAGCGGCGGCGAGGCGGCCACCATCGCCTCCGGGGGGTCGCCGGCGGGCCTCGGCAGCGATGGCGCGGGCAGTATACGTTGGCCGGCCCACTGCTGCGGCATTGCCGGTCTCAAGCCAACCGCTGGGCGAGTCCCCAGGACCGGTCACTGGCCGCCTCTCAGCGGAATCGGACTGCTGGACCCTACCTTTCACGTCGGCCCCATGGCCCGGTACGTGGAAGACCTAGCGTTGGTCCTCGGCGTCATCTCCGGAGTGGACTGGCGGGACGTACGCGCGGTCCCCATGCCCCTGGGTGACCCCGGTAACGTAGACCTCAAGGCTCTCCGCGCGGCCTTTTTCATCGATAACGGTATCCGGCCCGTATCGGAAGACACGGCCAAGGTGATCAAGTCCGCCGCCAAAGCCCTAAGTGACGCCGGCCTGAGTGTCGAGGAGGCCGTTCCCGACGGCATCGGGCAGAACTACGACTTGTTCATGGACCTCTACGGCGCCGACACCGGGGCTGGCATCAGGAGCCTCGTGGATTTCGCCGGCACCAAAGAGACCCACCCCGAGTTCGGGAAACTGATGGGCCTGATGCCCGACGAGCCCCTGTCGGCTTTCGAGTATAGCGGCCTGATGGTGCGGTGGGACGAGTTTCGCAGCAAAATACTGCGCTTTATGGAAACCTACGACGTCATCGTCTGCCCCGTGTATACCGGGCCGGCAGTACCCCACGGGACCTTCTTTGACCGGTTCGACAATTTCAGCTACACCATCGTGTTCAACCTCACCGGCTGGCCGTCGGCCGTAGTTCGAGGAGGGACGTCCAGCGGCGGGCTGCCGATAGGAGTGCAGGTTGCCGCCGCGCCTTGGCGCGAGGACGTGGCGCTGGCGGTAGCCCAACATCTTGAGTCCTCCATGGGCGGTTGGAAACGGCCGCCCATTTAGGGACCGCGGGTCCCAGCCAATTCCGAAGATTAGTGTCAAGCGGCTGCCAACCCTGCCGGAGAACAATATATTCGAAGGGGTTAAGGAGGTAACAATGGCATCGGTAACACAACTTGGCTACGTGGGAATAAGCGCCAAGGACGTTGACGAATGGGAACGCTTTGCTACAGGCACCCTGGGCCTGCAAGTATCCGGCAAAGAGGCCGACGGCACCCTCTTCCTTCGCATGGACGAATACCAGTACCGCTTTGCGGTGCATCCCAACGGCAACGACGACCTGGCCTACACGGGCTGGCAGGTATCCGGGGAGCCGCAACTCCACGAGATGGCCGACCGGATCAAAGCGGCGGGAATCGACGTGGTCTTGGCCGACCGGGAAGAAGCCAAGGCCCGCCGGGTGGAGGGGTTGATCAAGTTCGACGACCCCGACGGCGGCGCCACTGAGATTTTCTACGGGCCGCCTATTTGCTTCGACGACCCCTTCAATTCGCCCCGGCCCATTAACGGTTTCGTCACCGGCGGCCAGGGCCTGGGACACGTGGTCTACTACGTCAATGACTTGGACCGCAGTATGCGTTTCTACCGCGACGTCCTAGGGATGCGTATCAGCGACTTCATTCGCAACTTGGCCTTTTTCCACTGCAACCCGCGCCATCACTCCCTGGCATTGATCGAAGCCGAAGCTCCCAAGCGCCTGAACCACTTCATGTTGCAGCTACAGTCCCTCAACGACGTGGGCGCTCTCTACGACAAGTGCCAGGACCAAGAGATCCCCATCGTTCGAGGCCTGGGGCGTCATACCAACGACCACATGACCTCATTCTACTTGAAGAGCCCCTCTGGCTTTGACATCGAATGGGGATGGGGCGCTCGAGAAGTGGACGACGCCACCTGGCAGGTTCAGCGCCACGAAAAGGGCAGCATCTGGGGCCACCGCCCTCCCGCGGTTGCCGCGGCCGGGTAACCCCCAGTAACCAATAGAATAACATCCCTAATCGCGGCTAGAAGCCTTATCTATCCGCATTAGGACCCGGTAGTAGATTTACCCCGGCAGCTACGGCTATTGCTTGGGGAAAGGCTAAGTTTCCCGTTGCGGAAGGAGCTATGAATGCGGATTGGGTTCATTGGCACCGGTACCATGGGCAATCCGATGTCCCAATGCCTCCTTGACGCCGGCCACCAACTAACCGTCCACGATCTCCGCCGGGAGGCCGCGGCCAACCTTTGCCAGTCCGGCGCCGCTTGGTCGGACTCGCCCCGAGAGGTTGCGGAAGCCAGCGAGTTGGTGTTCGCCTCCCTGCCGGGTCCCGTGGAGGTCGAGAAGGCGGCGTTGGACCCGGCAACCGGCATTCTGGCGGGTCTGCAACCCGGCGGGGCATACGTAGACACCACCACCAACTCGCCGGCGGTGTTTCGCCGGGTGGCCGCCGAGTGCCGAACACTAGGAATCGAGGCGCTGGATTCCCCGGTCAGCGGCCGGCCGCCCAACATGACCATGATGGTCGGCGGAGACCGGGCAACCTTCGAGAAGTACCGGCCCGTCCTAGAGTCCATGGGCCGGTACCTGTTCTACGTTGGCGAATCCGGCTCCGGCTGCGCCGCCAAACTGGTCACTCAATATTTGGGGTACTGCAACTACGTCACTGCCCTGGAAGGGATGCTAATGGGGGCCAAGGCCGGACTCGACCTGAACCTTTTGGCAAAGATCGTCCCGGTGAGCGCCGGCGCAAGCAGGAGCTTCGACGGGTTGCCCGACGGGGTGTTCGACGGTGGGTTCAAGTCCAGCGGCACACTGGACATCATCGCCAAGGACCTCCGCCTTGCTTGCGAGTTGGCCCGGGAGGTCCGGTCCCCCGCTCAAGTGGGCCTCATCGCTGACCGTCTATACCGCCGGGCCCAAGCTCAAGGCTGGGGGCAAGAAGGCTATCACGCCGTGGTCCAAGTCCTGGAGGAAATGGCCGGCGCTCAACTGCGGGCCTCGGCCTCAGCTGAGTAGTTGACCCGATGCGCAGGTTACTGCAAGTTTCTTATGTTCTTTCCGAAGACGGGCCATACCTCAAGGCGGCCTTGTTGCATTGGCGGTCCAACCCGCAGCCTGAAAAACTTGCCCGTCGAGTCAGTGTGCACGTCAAGTCAGTAAGAAGGTTGAGAGTATGACCTGTACCAGCCGGCAGTTGACCCGTCTGCTGCTCAAGGAAGAGATCGAGGAGTTCCTATACCGGGAAGCCGAGCTGCTGGACGAGCGTCGCTACGAAGAATGGTTGGACCTGCTTGCCGATGACGTCCGCTACTTCATGCCAATGAGAAGAAACGTCAAGTTCGGTGAGTTGGACCGGGAGTTTACCCGCGAAGGCCGGGACATCAACTGGTTCGACGAAGGCAAAGACACCCTCACCCGCCGGGTCAATCAGATCCTGACCGGAATTCACTGGGCTGAGGAGCCCCTCTCTCGCATCTGCCACCTAGTATCCAACGTTCAGCTCCTTCAAGCCACTCCCGACGCTTCAAACCCCCAGGAAGCCCGGGTCAAGTCCCGCTTCATGGTATACCGCAACCGGGTGCAGACCGAGACCGACTTCCTGGTGGGAAAGAGAGAGGACTTGCTGCGGAAGGCAGAAGGCGGGTGGAACATCGCCCAGCGCAAGATCATCTTGGACCAGAACGTGCTGCTGGCCAAGAACCTCACTTTCTTCATATGACAGCGCCCTTTATCCAGCTAACCGGGCGTTCAATTGCGATGGGGTTGAGCACTTGAAAATATTTACCGGTCCTTACTTTTCCGCGGTATTGAGGTCGTAAATTTAACGCGGCATCCAACCTCGGACAACAGTCGAGCGGGTGGAAAGCCCCGGGGAGAGTCGAGATGGCGATTGCACCAAAGTACCGGACCCAAGACTCCTTCGTAGACATGGCCACCGGCCAAGTCAGCCGGGAAATCTTCGTGAGCGACGAGATCTACCAGCGAGAGCAAGAGCAAGTTTTCACCCGGGCGTGGATGTTCGTGGGCCACGAGAGCCAGGTGCCCAAACCGGGCGATTACTTCGTGTCCTGCATGGGCGAGGAGTCGGTAATCCTCTGCCGGGATAGAGACAGCCGGCTCCACGTGTTCCTCAATTCATGCCGGCACCGGGGAATGAAGGTCTGCCGCTACGACGAGGGTAACGCCCCGGTCTTTACTTGCCCCTACCACGGCTGGAGCTACGCTACCGACGGCACGCTGGCTGGAGTGCCTTACTTCAAGGACGCCTACCGCGAGAAGTTGGACAAGTCCCAGTGGGGCTTGGTGGAGGTAGCCCAACTTTGCGCCTACAAGGGCACAATCTGGGCCACTTGGGACGAGTCGGCGCCCCCCTTCCTAGACTACCTGGGGCCGTTCAAGCAGTTCTTGGACCTGACCCTGGACGCTTGGGACGGGCGCGAGGGCGGCACCGAAGTCATCGGCGGCGTACAGAAGTGGGTCATACCCTGCAACTGGAAATTCCCGGCGGAAAACTTCAGCGGCGACAGCTACCACAACATCAGCCACCGGTCGGTGGACATGGTCGGCATCGGCCCCAGCGGCACGGGCCGGCGGGACACCAAGGAGAGGGAGCTTGCCCGCCGGCTTCAGGTATCCTTTCCCGAGCGAGGCCATCAAACGGGGGTTTACGTTCTGCCCCAGGGCCTGCCCGCGCCCCCGGCTTATCAAGACTCTCCGGAGGTCTCCGAATATTTTAGGGTGTGCGAGGAGGAGCGGAGACGCCGCAAGGGTAAGTGGGGCCAAGTGTCCGGCAGCCCCGGAGAAATCTTTCCCAATACCGCTCTACACCCCAGGCAGCCCCGCTCCATCGCCGTCTGGCACCCCCGGGGGACCCACCACACCGAAGCTTGGCGCTGGTACTTGGTCGATGAGGACGCTCCCCCGGAAGTCAAAGACTTTCTTCGCCAGTATTACCTCCGCTATTCCGGACCCGGCGGTCTGACGGAACAAGACGACATGGAGAACTGGAACTATGCCCACGCCGCCAGCCGGGGTACCATAGCCCGGCGCTACCCCTATACCTACGAGCAGGGCATGGGTTTCGAGCAGACCAACTTCCGGTGCCACGGCATCGACTTCCCCGGCGTAGTGATGGACCTGACCGAGGCCAAGTCCAGCGAGCAGAACCTGCGTAACTTCTACACCCGCTGGCAGCAATTCATGGATGCCGACAACTGGGACCAACTCGCCCCTTGGCGGGGCCGTCAATGAGCCAGGTCGTTAACCTCCGCCATTTGGAACCGGGCATGGTCCTTTCCCTCGCCAACGGCGCCTCGGCAGAGGTCGTATCCAATCCCCAAGACGGGATTTGGATTTACGGGCGCTACCTGACCTACCCCGAAGACCCCAGCCAGGAAGGCGTTGAAGAGATGCTGTTCGCCCAAGACATTGTTAGCGTCTTGGAAACCCCGTAGCATCGCCGGCCGTCTCACGCCGCCGCGGGTACCTTTGCAAAACCCCTTCTCCCTCCGACACATGAGCGGACAACACGACAACACCGAAAATGACGGCATGGCCCCCACCGAGGACGAGTTGCGCTTGGCCTTTCGGGCCGGCTTCCGGTCTATCGACGAAGGCGATACTTTCTACACCGGCTTCTACCAATACCTGGGTTCGGTTGGGTACCGTTTTCGAGACGACGGGCCATGCACCTGCTCCGACGGGGGCGCCCACGGCCACCTGCCCGAATGCCGCTGGCTGAAGCGCTGAGGACAGTAGTATGTACCCAGTGGCCGGCCTTGGGCCGGTGAGCTTGGCTGGCTAACCTTCCCCTTGGGACTCCTCTTGCTGAAGACGGCCCGACGCCATCAACCACATCCGGGCAATCTCCGGCCCCATGAACTTGAAGGTGGCCCGCAGCCGTTTTTGCAGACTAGGCAGGTCGGTTTCTTTCAGCTCGTGGTAGAACCAAGCGGAAAATGAGCCGTACTGCTTCCGAATATCTTGTATGATGCGGGCGTTATCGATGCAGGCTTGGACCTTCTTCCGGTTGCGGACGATGGACGAGTCTTGAAGCATCGTCTCAACGTCCTCCGGTCCCATGGCTGCCACCGCATCGATCTTCCAGTCTTTGAATGCCCGCCGAAAGGCGTCCCGGCGGGCCAATATCATCCGCCAAGTCAGCCCGGCCTGAAACACTTGCAGGCTCATCACCTCGAACAGGGCGTCGTCGTCCTCTTGCCGCTTGCCCCACACCTCTTTCGCGTACCACGACTCTAGGGGGTCCGGTTCACTCGACATCAGGAAATACTCCGTCCTCTCGGGGGCCGGAGGTCATACTCCGGTTTGAAACCTGGCGGCGGAAAAGGGTTCCAGAGGCCCCGGGTCGCCGCTGCCGATGTAGTTGGCCATAAGCTCGCCGCTGCCGGGGCTGAGCATGACACCTACCGCGTCGTGCCCGGTGGCGGCGCTAAGCCCCCTCCAACCGGGGACCGGCCCCATGACGGGCAGGCCGTCCGGCGTCCCCGGCCTGACTCCGGCCCGGGCGTCTATGAACTCGGCGTCCCCCAAAGAGGGAAAGCTTACCTCCGCCGCCTCCACCATCCGCCGTATCCCATCGGCGGTCGTCTCCTCATCGTACCTTCCTTCTTCCCGGGTGGCGCCCACCAACAGGTTGCCGTCCGACCAAGGGACCACGTAGGCCTCCGAGTTGCGGACCGGACACCCGGGCAGGAAGCCCGCCTTTCTGAGCAGGATCCGCTGACCTTTGATACCCCGCACCGGCAAGCCCTCCGGCAGCCAGCGGTTCCAGCCCGTCCAAGGGCCGGCGGCCAGCACCGTATGTTCGCAAGCGTAAGTCTCGTCGCCGGTGTGAACGCCGGTGACCTTGTCGCCCTCAAACCGCAGGCCGGTAACTTCCGTACCTTCCAGGATGGCCGCCCCCAAACGGCCCGCGGCGTGGGCCAAGGACCGAGTGTACTGTAGGCCCTCCACGTGTCCTTCCCGGTGCGAGTAGACCCCCCCAACCACCCTCTGACTGACCTCCGATTCCCTCTCCAGTATTTGGGACGGCTCCAGCCATTCCACTTCCAACCCTAGCTCCCCTTGCCAGCCCAGGCTTCGCTTCAACTCCGCCGCCTCGTCAGAGGAAAACGCCAGCTTGAGCAACCCGGCTTGCCGAAAGGCGGGGTCGACTCCGGCTTCCAGCAACTCGTCGGCCAATTGGGGGAACATCTCCAAGCTACGCATGCCCAGGTCGAAGACCGGGTTATCCGCTGCCCCAAGGTGCCACAAGGGCGCCACCGCTCCCACAGTGGCCCCCGAGGCGCCGGAAGCCAATCGGCGTCGCTCCAAGACCACGCTTTTGATTCCAAGCTTGGCCAACTGGTAAGCAACGGAGCACCCAATGACGCCGCCGCCGACGATTACTACCTCCGCCGTCTTGGGCATTCCTTCCTCATGGCGGCTACCTCCAACTCCACCGGCCCTCTCTTCACCTCGGATAAGTTGCGCCCAACCTTCCGACCAACCCGGCGCGCCGGCTTCTTAATCGTCCATCCGGGCCGCAGCGCAAGGGACGCCCAACCGCCGCCGGAGCCGGGTGACATCCGCCGCCTGCCTTGTTGCGTTGCCGGTCCTATTGCCGGCACAACAACGTCTTCGTCCGATATGGCCCGTCGTCCACGAGAGAAATGGAGTGTGGTTGGCCCGCCGCGGCGGGCCAACCCTTGCGTCATGTCCGGGCGGGCAATAAGAAACTTGCACACGGGGTTGAGCAAAGAAAGAGCGGCAATGAAAGAACCGTGGCGCGGTCTCCTCAGCGTCAAGGCTGCGCCTCGACCAAAGGAGGCTGCAATTCCTCCGGGTCCAGCCGCAATGTATATGCCGCGAGGGACGAAATGCAGTAATCGCTGGGAGGGTGCTGGATAGTCGCCGTTGCTCCGTCTCTGAACAACCTCTCCAGGGTGGCCGGCTTGAATAACGCGTGAGTCCCGCCCATTTCCAGGGCGGACCGGGTCGCGTCGGACACCACCTCGCCCACCACGTATTTTGCTTGGAAGTAGGTCGCCAGGGACTCCGCGACTTGGGCTTCTACCGTAGGCCCGTCCTCTTCGGCTTGGCTCGGGTCTGCCAAGCGGGCTTGGACCTCGTCTTGCAACCACGCGGCATACCTCAGCAGCCATCTGGCCGACTCGAGCTCCGCGCTCATTATCCCGATGCGCCGTCGGATGTCCGGATGATAGGCGAAGGGTTGCTGGTAGCCCCTGGGCCGCCGCTCCGTCACGCTGTCGATGCTGGCCCGCAGCGCCGCAACCCCGACGCCCAAGTACACGGCGGTATAGGGAATGTTGAGTCCCGCCTCCATGGAATGAAGGAACTCGCCGATGTTTGGGATCGGTTCCCCCAACACCGCCTCATCCGGCACGAAACACTTGTCTAGCACCACATTGTCGCTGCGAGTGCCCCGCATGCCCAGGGTATCCCAGACGAGGCCGATGCTCAGGCCCGGCGAGTCCGTCGGGGCTAACACCATGATGGTTGTCCACGGATCGGGAATTTCCTCGGGATGCGCAAAGAGGCAAACATAATCCGATGCCGCCGCCATCGTGCAGTAACCCTTGGTGCCCGTCAGTTCATACCCTCCCGGCACCCGGCGGCCCAGGGTAGAGCAGGCATAGCTCCTAGGAAGAAGGCCGGTGAAGCCCGGCTCCGACAAGCTGGCGGAAATGAGCTTTCCCTCCCTGACCACGAGGTCGGCGATGGAATGCTTGGCTTCTTCCGGCAGCGGCCCGGCCATCAAGCAGGAGACCACGGCGGCGTGCATGTTGAAGGAGAGGGCGGTAGACGGGCAGCCTTGGGCCAACTCCTCGGCGGCGATGGTGTAACCCACCAAGCCGGCCCCCCAACCGCCCAGGGCCTTGGGAACGGTCAGGCCGTAGAATCCGGCGTCGCGGAGAGCGGCATAATTTTCCACCGGTGATGAGGCTTCGCGGTCGTGCTCGGCGGCGCGGGCGGCAAAGTCGGCGGCTAGTTCACGGGCCACCCTTTGAACGCGCTTCTGGTCCGCGGACAAAGCAAACTCCATCACCATCCTCCTTGCGTGCCACTGCCTCTAATACGAGGGCGGGAATTCCACTCCGGCCCAAACGCCGGAGCAGAATTACCCCAATCTCTTTCCCGCGGTCAAACCGCATTCGACCGCCCTCGCCCGAACCGTCCCGCTTGGGCCTTCGAGAGCGGGCGGGGGGACTCGCGGAAGCTGAAAGCATTGTAGCTATGACCGGAAGGCGTGACAACCCTGGATTCCGGGACGGCGAAGACGCCGATTCAGACCCCGTCGGGCCGCCTCGCCTCGGTTGCCTCATTCCAATGGGTCTGCTACGCTAGCCGTGCTATTTCGGGCAAGGACCTAGACCAGTGTCCGAGAACAACCGGACCAAAGCCAGCCTTTTCGTAACCTGCATCATCGACCAGTTCTACCCCCAAGTCGGCGTCAGCACGGTCAAGGTGCTCCGCAAGTTGGGGGTGGAGGTGGATTTCCCCCCGGAGCAGACCTGCTGTGGCCAGCCCCTGTACAACGCGGGTTTCGCCGACCAGAGTCGGAAGCTGGCCAAGAGAGTGCTGGAAACCTTCCGGGAAAGCCGCTACGTGGTGGTCCCCTCCGGCTCCTGCGCCGCCATGATGCGAGTCTTCTACCAAGACTTGTTCCACGGCGACCCTGACCTGGAACGCCAAGCTCTGGAATTGTCCACCAAGGTCTACGAGTTCTCCGAGTTCTTGGTAGAGGAGTTGGGCGTAGAAGAGGTGGGGGCTGAATACTCCGGCGTGGCTGCCTACCACGCCAGTTGCCATTTGCTGCGTGAGCTAGGGGTCAAGGACGCCCCCGCCGCACTGCTGCAAAAGGTCCGAGACCTGGAGCTAAGAGAGCTTCCGGAGGTTGAAACCTGTTGCGGCTTCGGCGGCGCCTTCTCCGTAAAGTTCCCCCACATCTCCGAGGCTATGCTGGCGGACAAAGTTGAGAACCTTATGTCAACCCGAGCGGATACCCTCGTGTCCTGCGACATGGGCTGCTTGATGCACATCGAAGGGGCCCTCAAACGCCAAGGCCGGAACGTCAAGGTCCGCCACTTGGCCCAGGTATTGGCCCAAACGTCGGCCCAAACGTCGGATCGACGCTAAGAGGCGTCCGGCGGAATCCTAGCCAAAACGACCGCCCCAGTGAAAGGACCATGATTCGTGGCTGAAGTCAAAACAGGGGACTTCTTCAAGGCGTCAACCGTCTCCATTCAGGACCCGAAACTCCAGCGGGCCCTTCGGCGGGTCGGCACGGGCTTCGACACCAACCGGCGATTGTCCATCGACGATGTGACGCCGGAGGCTTGGGAGAGTTGGCGAGAAGAAGCCCGTAGAATCAAGGCCCACACCATGGACCATCTGGACTATTACTTGGACCTGCTGCACAGCAACGTCACCAAGGCCGGCGGCCAGGTCCATTTCGCCAAGGATGCGGACCAAGCCAACGCTATCGTCGCCGGCATCGCCCAAGCCGGGGGGGTCCGCACCGCCACCAAGAGCAAGTCCATGGTATCCGAGGAACTCGAACTCAACCCGGTCCTGGAGTCCGTCGGAGTCGACGTGTACGAGACAGACTTGGGGGAATACATCATCCAGTTGGCCAAAGAAAGGCCTTCCCACTTGGTGGCCCCGGCGTTGCACAAGACCAAAGAAGACGTGGGCCGCCTTTTCAACGAGCGGCTGGGACTGCCTTACATGGATGACATCGACGAGTTGGCCCGGTCCGCCAGGGAGATCCTCCGAGACAAGTTCCTCCAGGCCGAGCTAGGCGTCAGCGGCGCTAATTTCCTGGTCGCCGAGACAGGCACTTTGGTAATCGTCACCAACGAGGGCAACGGAAGGTTGTGCACCTCGGCGCCCCGCATCCACGTCGGGATTACGGGTATGGAAAAGGTCATACCTTCCTTGCAAGACTTGGCGGTCTTCCTCCGCCTGCTGCCCCGCTCGGCCACCGGTCAAAGAATATCCAGCTACGTGAGCATGGTTACCGGTCCCCGCCGTTCCGACGACGAGGACGGACCGGAGGAGTTTCACTTGGTGATCGTCGACAACGGGCGCTCCCGGCTGTTGGCCGACCCGGAACTGAGGGAAGCCCTCTATTGCATTCGTTGCGGCGCCTGCCTGAATATTTGCCCGGTGTACCGGAAGGTCGGCGGCCACGCTTACGGCTGGGTATACCCCGGTCCCATCGGCGCCGTCGTGTCCCCCTCATTGGTAGGGCTGAAGCAATCCAAGGACCTGCCCTTCGCTTCCAGCTTGTGCGGGGCTTGCCGGGAAGCTTGCCCCATCAAAATCAACATACCAACCATGTTGCTTCACCTGCGCCGCAAACTTGCCGAAGGCCCAGACCCTGCGGAGCAGGCCAGCCCCTTGCTCGACCGCCGCTTGGCTTGGGGCTACGCTTGGCTGATGACCAAGCCGTGGCTGGTCAAATTCGGCCATAGAGTGGCCCGTTTCCTGCAACCGCCCTTGAGCAAGGTCCCCTTTTCCCCTTTGTCCAAAGGAGGCCGCGGGACCGTCAAGGTCCCTTTGCCCGTGCTGTCCCAGTGGGCCAAGGCCAGGGAATTGCCGACGCTGCCCGCCAACACCTTCCACGAAGTCTGGGAGAAGGACCTGGGCCGCGGCCCCGAGGCGGACCGTTAGCATGGCCGGACCTGTGAGCGTATCCAAGCAAGAATTTTTGGCATCGGTACGCTTGGCCTTGGGCCGGAATGAGTCCCTGCCGGCGCCTCCCTATTCTCATCTCGATGAGTCCTTGCCGGAACTTGAAGCCCAAGCCGCCGCGGTCCGCGAACGCTTGGACCTGGGCCGAGCGTCAATATTGGATAACCTGGCCGAGAAGGCCCAAGTCGGCGGATGGAACGTCTTTCGGTCTCCAGGCCTGGAAGAAGCCGTCGATTATGTTTCTTCCCTGGCGACTTCCCACGGAGCGGCCACGGCGGTGCGCACCGACCAAGAAGTCTTCAACACCATACCCGTGGACTCTGCCCTGGCCAACCTGGGTATACCTGTTACCACCGTTGCCCAAGGAGAATTCCGCTCCAGGGAGTCTCTACGGCAGGAAATCATCGTCGCCGAAATCGGCATAACCGGGGCCGACTACGCCGTCGCTGAGACGGGCTCGGTGGTCATATTGCCCCGCAAGGGTTTGAGTCGCTTGGTTTCGTTGTTGCCGCCGGTGCACGTGGCCCTGGTCCGCCCCCAAGACGCGGTGGATACGCTGGATGACCTTTTCCTGCTGCGGCGGTTGGAGTTCCACCGGTCGGGCGGCGACATGGGGAGCTACTTGAACTTCATTACCGGCCCCAGCCGCACCGGCGACATCGAGCAGACTTTGGTGGTCGGCGTCCACGGCCCCAAAGAGGTCCACCTAGTCCTGCTGGACTAGGACCTGTTCACCCGCATCAGAGGCGGTCTAAGCGCCCGGGGCCATAAATAACTAGGAGCGCGAAATGCCGGTAAGGGTCGGTTTCGCCAGGTACCGTAAAGAAATGTTGGAACGCGAGTTGCAGAGCATCATTGACATACTCCCCATCTTGGGCGTGGAGAAAGTGGTCTTGACCGGCGACATGGCTACCGAGGACTACGCTCCGGAAAGCGGAATCGAGCTCATAGTAGTCCAAAACACCGAGCTTCCTTTCGGACGAAGGGCAGACTTCTTTTCCTACCACCTCAATACCTCGGTGGCTGTCGACACCCAAGTCTATACCCCAGAGGAGTTCGACCTTCTCCGGGAAAGTTTGCCCGCGTTAAGTCGAGCTTGTAAGGAAGGGCGAGTGATTTTCGATGCCTGATTACCTTGCCGAGGGGGCCCGCTGGATGCGGCAAGCCCGCCAAGACCTGGACGACGCCGCCTTCGCCAGCGAGGGGAGTAGGTTCAACCTGGCCTGCTTCCTGGGGCAGCAAGCCGCCGAGAAAGCGGTCAAAGCCTACCTGTATCACCGGAAAGTTGAAGACGTTTGGGGGCACTCCCTAGTGGACTTGTGCGAGGACGCCAAGCTGTTCGACATGATGTTCGACACCATCAAGAGCGAAGCCCGCCAACTGGACAAGTACTACGAAATCACCCGCTACCCCAGCTACTTGCCCGGCGGCATTCCTTCGGAAGCCTTTGACAGCGTCGACGCCGAGCGCTCCCTCCACCTATCCAAGCTGGTCGTCGACTTCGTCGAAGAACGCATCCGGTAACCGCCGGCTTCTACGATAATACGGTAGCGTCCGGCCTACCCCTCTCCCCAGGCCTTGCCATGCCCTGACTGGGGCCCTGATAGGCCCTCAACCACCGCCTGGACCGACCGGCCGGCCCACTAGCAACGCCGGCAACTCAACCCTCAGGCGCCGCCTAAGCTCCCGCCCCTCGACAGCAACCGCATCGTCCTTTCCGCGGCCCCCTCCAAGAGTTCCTCCGTCCGTTGCAGGCTCTGTTGAAAGCTCATGGGCCGGTCGATGATGCACATCACGCCGGTTATCCCGTGCTGGTAGAGTTCCTCGTGGCCCGGGCCCAGGCTCCCCGCCAGCAAGACGGTGGGCACACCCAGGGCCATAGCTCTCCGGGCCACGCCCACCGGAGCCTTATCGAAAATCGTCGAATGGTCGGCCCGTCCCTCTCCGGTAATCACCAAGTCGGCCCCCTCCAGGTGGGCGTCGAATCCCAGAACGTCGCACACCATGTCAATGCCCGACCGCAGCTCCGCGCCGGCGAAAGCCATGAGGCCGGCCCCCAGTCCACCGGCGGCCCCGGCGCCCGGACGCCCCGCCACGTCCAGCCCCAAGTCTCGGCGCAGGACGCTGGCAAAGGTCTCTAGGGCGGCGTCCAACTCGGCCACCACCTCCGGAGAAGCCCCCTTTTGAGGGCCGTAAACCGCTGATGCCCCAGTCGGGCCGCACAGCGGGTTGGTAACGTCGGTAGCTCCGATGATCGTCGCTCCGGCCAAGCCCGGGTGCAGGCCGGAAACGTCAATACCGGCTAGACGGGCCAAAGCCGCGCCGCCTCTGGGAATCGAGTTCCCTTCGGCATCCAAAAATCGCACTCCCAGGGCCTCGGCCATCCCGGCACCGCCGTCGTTGGTTGCGCTTCCGCCCAACCCGACTATGATGCGAGTGAACCCCCGGTCCAGGGCTTCCTTGATAATCTGTCCCGTCCCTCGGGTCGTAGTGGTTCTGGCGTCGCGCCGCCGCGGCGGGACCAACGCCAGTCCGGAGGCCCGGGCCATCTCCACGACCGCGGTCCGCCCGTCGCCCATTACCCCCCACATAGCTTCAAGTTGCCGCCCCAAGGGACCGGTGACGGCGCTCCGGAACATCTCGCCGCCGGTGCTATCGACCAACGCGTCCAACGTGCCGTCGCCGCCGTCAGCCACCGGCGCCAGCACCGTCTCAGCGTCAGGCAAAGCCGCAAGGACCCCCCGCTCGATTGCCCGCGCCGCCACCAAAGCCGGAACAGTCCCCTTAAAAGTTTGAGGAGCTACAACTACTTTCATGGCAATCCCTCACGCCGGCCAAGACCGGCCCCCCGAAGAATGAAAATACCATTCTCCGCGCAATAATACAAAACCGTAGGGGCCGGTTTGAAACCGGCCCGCCCGCGCAAGAATGAAAATAGCATTCTCTACGTAACCACACCAAAATGTCGGGGCGGGTTTGAAACCGGCCCGGTGATCGCGTATACCCAACACCCTTACCCTCTGCTACAATCCTATCCAACCTGTCCAAGGGAGTCGCTATGCCCTCCAAGACAGACCTCAAGCGCCGCGCCTTCCAAGAAATAGACGCTAGGGCCGATGAAATCGTCAACCTGGCCAAAACCATCCTCAAAAACCCGGAGCCGGGATTCCGGGAGGCCAAGACCTCGAAGCTGGTGGCTGGCAAACTGGCCGAGCTAGGCGCCCCCTTCCGGGCCGGCTTGGCCCTCACGGGCATCCGCTCCGAGTTCATCGGGGGCAGCGCCGGCCCCGCCCTCGCTATCCTGGGCGAGCTGGACTCGCTCATCGTCAACCAGCATCCCTTCGCCGACCCGGAAACCGGAGCGGCTCACGCCTGCGGCCACCACTGCCAGATCGGAATGATGTTCGGCGCTATGTTGGGCTTGATTCAATCCGATGTATTGGACGCCCTTAGCGGACGCTTAGTGTTTATCGCGGTGCCCGCTGAGGAATACATAGAAATCGAATACAGGGACTCCCTTCGACGGGAGGGCAAGATCGAGTTCCTGGGCGGAAAACCCGAGTTGGTCAAACTCGGCGAGTTCGATGACGTGGACATGGCCATGATGGTCCATACCACCAGCAACCGCGAGGAAAAGAGTCTTTGCATCAGCGACACCAACAACGGTACCCTGGCCAAGCGGGTCCGCTTCATCGGCAAGGGGGCCCACGCCGGCGGCGCGCCCCATCTGGGAGTCAACGCACTGAATGCCGCTACCTTGGCCCTTAGCGCCATCCACTTCAACCGCGAGACCTTCCGCGATGAGGACACGGTCCGCGTCCATCCAATAATTACCAAGGGCGGCGAAGCCGTTAGCGCCGTCCCCGCCGACGTCCGCATGGAGACCTTCGTCCGGGGCCGCAGCCTGGACGCCATCATGGACGCCAACGCCAAAGTAGACCGGGCCTTGAAAGCCGGCGCCATGGCCGTCGGGGCCGGCGTCTCCATCCAGACCATTCCCGGATACCTGCCCTTGAATCAAGACAAGCGAATGGCCGAAGTCTTCGAGTCCAACTCGGTTGACCTAGTGGGTAAAGACAATGTCGGCTACGTCTCCCACCGCACCGGCTCCACCGACATGGGCGACATCAGCCACCTGATGCCCGCAATACATCCCTACGTAGGCGGCGCTGTGGGTATCGGCCACGGCGCCGACTACGTGGTTGAAGACTACGACTTGGCGGTTGTTACCGCCGCCAAGGCCCTGGCGGGCACGGCAATAGACCTGCTGGCCGACGGCGCGGCGGCGGCGGGCAGCATTATTTCCGGGCACCGCCCCGAGATGGCCCGGGACGAGTACCTAAAATTCATGCGAGAACTTGCCTCCGAAGAAACCTTTGAAGAAACGTTGCGGGGCCAGTGACTTAAGTGCTAACCACCCAAGAGCTAAAACGGAAAGCCTGCGCCGCTATTGATAGCAAAAAGCAGGACATCGTCGACGTTGCCCGGCAAGTCCTGTCACACCCCGAGGCCGGGTTCAGCGAAGTCAAGACCTCCCGCTTGGTCCAACGTAATTTCGACGAGTTGGGAATCCCGCACCGGTCGGCGCTGGCCCTCACCGGAGTAAAGGGCCGCATCACCGGCGGCGGCGGACCGGGGCCCAAAGTAGCGATCATTGGCGAGCTTGATTCCCTCATAGTTAATGACCACCCCTTCTCCGACCCGGAAACCGGAGCGGCCCACGCCTGCGGCCACCATTGCCAGATTGGCATGATGCTAGGCGCGGTCATGGGCCTTCTGACACCCGAAGTCTTGGGCCGGCTTTCCGGGGAGATCATCCCCTTCGCCGTTCCCGCCGAGGAGTTCATTGAAGTGGAGCGTCGGCTCCGGCTGAAGGAGCAAGGGCGTCTCGAATTCCTCAGCGGGAAGCAAGAACTCATTCGTAAGGGCGAGTTCGACGACGTCGACGTCGCCATGATGTGCCACACCGCCAGCGACATGGGAGACAGGAAGTTCGCGGTCGGCGGGACCAGCAACGGCCACATGGTCAAGTACGTCCGCTACATCGGGAGAGGGGCCCACGCCGGCAGCTATCCCCACAAAGGTATCAATGCCCTCAACGCCGCAACCTTCGCCATCCAGGCTATCCACGCCAACCGGGAGACCCACCGTGACGAGGACACGGTCCGCGTGCACGGAATAATGACCAAGGGCGGCGAAGCGGTCAGCGCCGTTCCGGCCGACGTGCGCTTGGAGTGGCGGGTACGGTCCGGGTCCCCCGAAGCCGTGGTGAAGAACGGGGCCGCGGTGGACCGCTGTTTCAAGGCCGGGGCTTTGGCGGTGGGCGCCGCCGTCGAGATCACCAACATTCCCGGTTACCTGCCCATGCGCCACGATAGTAATTTGCAAGAGCTGTTCCGCAGAAATTCCGTAGAACTGATGGGCGAGCGTTCCGTCTTGGTCATGCCCAACCGCCGCAACCGGGGCGGGTCCACCGACATGGGGGACTTGAGCCACCTGATACCCGCTTGCCATCCCTACACCGGCGGCGCCGCCGGCCCCGGGCATAGCAACGAGTACTTGATCGAAAACTACGAATTGGCAGTGGTCAATCCGGCCAAGATCATGGCTATGGTGGTGATCGACTTGCTGGTGGATGACGCTCGCAAGGCAAAGGAGAACATCGCGTCCCACCGGCCCTCCATGACCAAGGAAGCCTATCTAAAATTCCAGCGGGAACAAGCCCAAGTTATTCACTTCGACGGCGGCCCCTAGCCACCCGATCTCCGTCACACCCCCAAGAAGTGCATGGCGGCCCCGGAAACCAAGGGCACCGCCAAATTATCGTCGGGCGGCGCCGGGGCCAACTCCACCAGCCCGGCAACCAGCGCCCCTACCCATAGCCCCCACAGCCCCCAATGATGGTCTTCAATCGCTCCGCTGACTACCAGCACGGTTACCACCGCCGCCGACACCGCCAAGAACGCGGCCGTGCCCCCGGGAGATTTCCCCAGCAGCCTGGGACCCGGCATTCTCCGTCCAACCAACGCCGCCGCCGGATCGCCCAGCGACAGGAACAGCATTGCCGGCACGGCCACTTCCGCACCGAAGAATAGGACGGAGAATAACCCCGCAACGACCAGGTAGGTCGCTCCGGTGAAACGATGGCCCTCGTCGTGCTTCAACAGGGGGGCCAGCCACCGGAGAAACTGCCGGTTCAACCACCCCACGCGGAACCGGAGCAGGTCCAAGGCCAAGGCCCCGCCGGACAGGGCCGCTAGGGCCGGGACCATGACCCCTTCAGGGGCGAATATCCCGGCTATCGGTATCGACGAGCCCGCGAATAAGTGAAAGAGCCGCCGCCAAGCCGGCGGCGCGGCCCCCGCCGACCGCTGCCCGTTAGCCCACAACCGGCTTCTAAAACTCGATGGTAATCGAATCTCCGGCCCGCCATCTTAATTCTCGGAATTCGATGCCCTCCGGAGCTTCAAACACCATCCATCCTTCCACGCCATACCCCTTGTCGAGTTGGACCGAGCCCAGTAGGAAGCCCTGTCCGGGGACGGCGCCGCCGCCGGCCTGAAGCTCTATCTTTCTCACGGTACCGTCGTCCCAATCCGGTGGGTCGGGCAATCGGTCCTCCGGCGAGTCTTCGGGCGCCTCCGGCACAACGCTATTGTTCACCCAAACCCACCCGCTATCGGACCGCGTCCACCTCTCTCCTTGGCTCAGGAGGTCAACGGGCCAATACGCCCCCTGGAAGAAGTCCCGTAACTCAGCGGCCTGCCCGTCCACGACCACGACCGAGGTAACGGCGGTGTGGTTTTCCACTCGCAGGCGCGCCAGCACTATCTCCATGCCCTCTTGGGAGGGTCTCACCCGGAAATGGCCGAGGGGTTGGTCTTGAAAAAACTGCGAGTAGCGCAGTTCGGGGAGCCGGTCCAAGGCCAGGACCGTAACGTGCAAAGTCCTGCCGGCCCTGATCACCGGGTAGTCGGACGAATCGCCCGAGCAAGCCGCAACGGCCAGTAATACTGCGGCGATGGCGGCGCAAAGCCTCAAAGGATGTCGCCCAAGCATATTAGTTCCACGAGTCCAGGGTCGGCGGAGTCCGGCGTGCCTCATGTCAACAATGCTTATAACGGCTTGAGGCTTTCAGATGCCGGTGGTTGTCAACGCGGGCAACTGGCGTAGATGCCTCACCAGCCCCGCCAACTCGTCCAATACGTAATCAACTTCTTCGGAAGTATTTTTCTTGCCCAGGGTTATTCTGAGACTGCCCCTGGCCAGATCGGCCGATTGGCCCAAAGCCAGCAGCACGTGGGAGAGTTCCAACGAGCCGGAGCTGCAGGCGCTGCCGCTGGACGCCGCTATTCCGGCCATGTCCAACCCCAAAAGTATCGGTTCGCCCTCGACCCCTTGGAACGAAAAGTTTACGTTATTGGGCAGCCGTTGCGATGGGTGTCCGTTCAAATGACTATCGGGAATGTTGTCGGACACAACTCTTATGATCCGGTCCCGCAGCCTGGAACAGTGGGCACTTGCTTCTTCCCGTTGCCCGTCGGCTAATTGCAGGGCCACGGACAGTCCTACGATGCCGGGGATGTTCTCCGTCCCGGCCCGCCTCTCCCGTTCCTGGCCCCCGCCAAGCATGAAAGGCAAGAAGGGAGTCCCCCGCTTGACGTAGAGCGCCCCGGTCCCTTTCGGCCCGTAGAACTTGTGGCCCGACAGGCTCAACATGTCCACTCCCAACCGACCCACGTCCAACTCCAGAAAGCCGGCGGCTTGAACGGCGTCCGTATGCATCACGATGGTCCGCTCCAGCTCCGCCGCCCGGCGGTGGACTGCCTCGGAAATCTCCGCGATAGGATTGATGGTGCCTATCTCATTATTCGCGTACATGAGGGAGACCAAGGTGGTCCGGTCCGTGATGGCTTGGTACACTGCCCCGGGTTGGACCATGCCGCAGCCGTCCACGGGAAGGTACGTCACATCGAACCCCAAGCCTTCCAGGTACTGGCAAGCGTGCAGTACCGCGTGGTGCTCGGTACCGCAGGTTATGATGTGGTTCCCCGTCTCTTGCAGCGCTGTCGCCGCTCCGTGTATCGCGGCGTTGTCCGATTCGGTGCCGCCGCTGGTAAACACAACCTCCCGGGCCCGGCAGCGCAACACCTCCGCCACCCGTTCCCGCGACTCGTCCAAGGCGTACCTGGCCTCCTGTCCCACCATGTGAATGCTGGAAGGATTCCCGTAACTCTGACTGAAGTAAGGCAGCATAGCCTCCAACACCCTGGGGTCCATCGGCGTGGTCCCGGCGTGGTCTAGGTATACGGTCCCTTTCTTCGTCATAGCTAACCTCAGGTACGGCTGGCTAGTATTGTAGCATAGCCGGTGTAACGGCCGGCGCAGCGCGGCTGGGGCGGCGCCACAATGCAGCCTCGGCCCCTGTAGACGCCGGTTTGAAACCGGCGCCGCGGGGGCGCCCCGGTAAAGCCTCGGCCCCCGCTAGGCGTCGAAACCAACAGGCCCAACCTGGGAGTCCTGCTCTCGATAGCCCGCTGTCGCCACGGAAAACAGAAAGAGGCCGATGACAGCGACCCACACGCCATCGATAATGTCGACGAAAATCCCCAGGAACAAGCCTAGAAGGACCATCGCGCCGCCTATGACCTGGCCCGCCCTTGCCGCTACTCGCGTGGCTTTTCGGTGGCTCCCCGTGATCCCCCAAACTATGGCTCTAAGCACCCTGCCCCCGTCCAGAGGATAACCGGGTAGGATGTTGAAGAGGCCCAAGGCCAAGTTCGACCAGGCTAGAAGGAAGAATATTACTTCCGGGGTCGACCCCCCTCCCCAGGCGTCCAGAAGAAACCAGACCCCGCCAAAGACCCCGGCTAATACCAAGCTGGTCAACGGACCGACCACGGCGATAGTGAACTCGGTCAAAGGCCGGTCCGGCTCCCGGGCCAACCGGGAAACCCCGCCAAAGATGAAAAGCGTAATCCCGCGTACTCTGACCCCTTCCCGCCGGGCCAGCACGCTGTGGCTAAGCTCATGGGTCAACACGGACAAGAAGATCAGAATGACGACGGCAACCGCCACCAGCCACCGTTGCGCCTCCGGCCATCCCAAACGGGACTCTCTAAACTCCTGGGACAGCAAGAAGGTCAGCAAAACGAAAGCAACGGCCCAACTGGCGTTGACTTCTATGGGGATGCCGAATATCCGCCCTAAGCGAAGGGACCCACCCATTGGTTTTCCTTATCCGGTTCTTTCGGACCCCGGTCCAGGAATCCGGTCCGGTAGCAACTGCGGCGGCCGACGCGCCCCGGCATATGCTATCAGCTTGTAGACCAGTTTGGCGGCCGTGTATGCGCAAGCCGGCGGGCCATCCCCGGGGGAAAGCTCGCACACGTCAAATCCCACGACTCGCCGAGACTCCGCCACCTTTCGCAGCAACCCCGTTACCTGATACCAGCCCATTCCTCCCGGCTCCGGAGTGCCCACTGCGGCCATCAAAGCCGAGTCCAAAACGTCGAGGTCTACGCTGACGTACACCTCCGGCCCCAGACGGTCGACGATGTCCTGCCATTGGTCACCGTCTTCCAGGGCGGGAGGCCAGAAGTAGGCGGGGATTCCTCGGGACCGGATGTAGTCCCGCTCCTCTTGGCAGAGACTGCGGACCCCCACCAAGGCCACGGGACAAACTTCGTGGATACGGCGCGCTCCCGAAGCGTGGCCCCAAGACGTGCCCATGTACTCCCCTCTCAGGTCCGCATGGGCATCCAAGTACAGCACAGACAAGCCCGGGAAAGCATCGACGTGGGCTTGCGCCGCTCCTATGGAGACCGAGTGCTCCCCGCCCAATACCCCCACGATTTTGTTCGTCCCCAGGTACTTGCTTACCGCCCGCCGGACCCTCTCCACCATCAACTCCGGGCCGCCCATGTGAGGCTCCAGCATGGCCGTGGTGTGTACCCCAATCAGGGAAACATCCAAGTCCAGCTCGCCGTCGTAATCCTCTAAGGCGTGAGATGCTTCGATGATAGCCCGGGGGCCGTCGCGGGCGCCGCCACGAAACGAAGTTGTGCTGTCGTAAGGTACCGGGATGAGCACCACCCTGGCCTCATCCAGGCCGCTTTGCTCCTCGGGAAGGGCTAAGAAGTTTTGAGGGACCCAGGGATGCCCACCGTCTTCAGACACGCTGGTGACCCGGAGCGCCGGTTTCCAGCGCCATCCGTTCCTCCCTGACTTCGGCCAAGCCCTGTTCTTCGTCCAACCATTCCAAGCCCCTGTCGAGGACCCAAGTCTTCGCTTCCTCCAGCTCGAACACGTCTTTGGCCTCCTCCAAGGCCCGTTGGTGGTCGAAGGCGCGGCAAGAGAAAATATCTATGTTTACGTAGTTCCGGTGAGGGAATGTGTGCACGCTGATGTGGCTTTCAGCAATTATTACGAAACCGGAAACTCCCGAGTCCTCGCCTTTCGGCGCGGTATACTCCAGCACCTTCGGTTCGGTGATGCGGGTCATGCCCAGGTTACTCGGGCAATCCAACAGGAACTCCCGGACCCGTTCCACGTCCCACATCTTCGAGATGTCCCCGCGGTACCCATCGATCACCAGGTGCATCCTACCTCCATAGAAGGTTGCCACGCAGATGCGCCTTACGCAGCCTCCAAATGCCTTGGCAAAACTAGTGGTATAGAATATCATCACTTGTGATTCGGCGCAATTTCAAGAGCGATTTGTAACTGCCCAGACTTCTTGAGGTGATGCGGAAAACTCTATCTAGCGGAGACCGCCGGTTGGGCAACCCGCCGAATTCAAGGCAAATACACCGGTCCCATTGAAGGCGAACAGTTACAGCATTTTGCACAGCGGAGTGCAGTTGGCTTGGTAGTTGAGGCAAACAATAAACAAGACCAGATGATGATTCAGGCCGAAGGTCTGACCCACTATTACGGCCCCTACCCGGCAATCCAAGACGTGAGCTTCGGCGTAAAGAAGGGGGAGATTCTGGGTTTCCTGGGCCCCAACGGCGCCGGTAAGACCACCGCCATGCGCATCATCACCGGGTTCATGCCCCCAACCAAGGGAAAAGTTACTCTGGACGGCTACGACGTTGTCGAAAAGTCCCTGGAGGCGCGCCGCCGCATCGGTTATCTACCCGAAACCGTACCCCTCTACACCGACATGTCGGTGACCAATTATCTAAAATACATGGGAACACTGCGGCAAATGCCGGCCAAGACCGTGAAGAGGCGGACCGACGAGGTGATAGACGTCTGTAGGCTGGGGGACTACCGGAAGACCGCCATCGGCAAGCTATCGAAAGGGTTTCGCCAGAGAGTCGGCATAGCCCAAGCCATCATCCACCAGCCGCAAATACTGGTGTTGGACGAGCCCACCATCGGCATCGACCCCATCCAGGTGGTCGAGACCCGGCGTCTCATCCAGGAGCTCGGCCAGTCCCAGACCGTCGTGCTCAGCAGCCACATACTCCCCGAAGTCAGCATGATCTGCCAAAGGGTGCTGATCATAAACGAGGGTAGAATCGTGGCGGAAGACACCCCCAAGAACCTGGCCGAGGGGTTGCAAAGCGTCGAGCGGCTTGAAATAGAGATCGGCGGCCCGGTGGACCAAGTCTTGGAGGCCCTGCGTCGAGTCAAGGGTGTTACCGAAGTTACTTATCGGGCCGCCACGGCCTCCGACGGCGGCCAACGGGACCTCTACCTCGTCCAAGTCCGCAGCGGACAGGACCTGCGGGATACCATCTCCCGGGCGGTGATTAGCAACGGTTGGAGCCTGCTCAGCATGCAGTCGATGGGCATGAGCTTGGAAGAAATCTTTCTGAGGCTGACTACCCGCGAGGACCTCTAACCATGCGCACCGCCCAAGCCGTTGCTTGGAAAGAGATACAGGTCTACTTCAGCTCCCCAACCGCCTATATCGTAGGCTTGATATTCCTGGCTTTGTCCGGCTTCTTCTTCGCCCAAGACCTTGGCGACCCCTTCCCGGAAGCGTCCCTCAGCGGCTTCTTCCAAGGCGCTACCATCATTTTGATCTTGCTGGCGCCGGTCCTTAGCATGCGTTTGCTGGCCGAGGAACAGAAGCTGGGCACCATCGAGCTGCTGCTGACCTCCCCCGTCAAGGACTGGGAAGTCATTCTTGGCAAGTACCTGGCGAGCCTGACCTTTCTCCTCGTCACCCTCGCCCTAACCCTCTACTACACTATTCTCTTGTTCGTGTACGCCAGCCCGGACCCGGGGCCAATCTACGCAGGTTACCTCGGTCTGGTCCTGTACGGCGGGGCCGCCCTAGCCTTGGGGCTGCTGTGCTCCTCATTGACCAGTAACCAGATCGTAGCGGCCGTGGTGGCCATCGGTATCTTGCTGGCCCTGTTCTTTGCCGACCTGGCTTGGGGAAGCATCGGCGGCACGGCTGCCACCGTCATCGGGGAGTTGAGCATCAAGAGCCACTTCGACGATTTCAGCCGGGGCGTCATAGATACCAAGCACGTCGTCTACTTCCTCAGCTTCATCGCTTTCTGCTTGTTCTTGAGCATCCGGTCCCTGGAATTCCGCAGGTGGCGTTAGAATGAGCGGCCGGCCCCCAGGAAGCGGCGGTCAAGACACCCGCCCCGGCGACTGGCGCCGCCGGCGCAGGCAGAGGCGTACCCAACCAAGGGCCGAGGCGCCGCCGTCCCCCGCTCCGGAATCAAGCAAGGAAGACCCGCCGGCTGCCGCCTCGCCGGCCTTCTTCAGGCTCTTGGAGCGGCCGGTAGACGTCGTTGGCTCCTTTAGCGCCCCAATCCTCATCGCCGGCATCATAGCTCTAATCGCCGGCGCCGTCGTAGCGGGTTTCGTCGAGTCCATGAGGATCTACGGCTACGTCGACATGGGAATCGGCGGCGGCCTCATCTTGATCGTAGCCCTCATCTACGAAAGTTCGGTCATTGCCGCTTTCTTCAGCCGCACCGGCCGCTACGGTATAAACGCCTCGATCATGGTCGTGGCATTCATTGGCATCATCGTCGTAATCAACTTCGTGTCTTTCCAGAACAACAGCCGCTCGGATGTTACCGCCACCAACCAGTTTAGCTTGCATAGCACCACCAAACAGCTGCTCAAGGAGTTGGATGAGCCCGTGCGGGCCACGGCGTTCTACTCGGAAGACGAGGTCACCGACCCCGACCAACTGCTGCGCCGCACCAAGGTGGAAGAGACCTTCCTGGAGTTCGAGGCCATCCGGTCCAGCAAGTTCCGCCACCGCTTTGTGGACTCTACCCTGGAACCCGAGATAGTGCGGGGCTACTTCGGGTCCCTCCCCACCCCCTTCATCAGCGAGTCCATCGTCGTAGAGGGAATGGATTCGGGCCTCATTCACGTGGTCCAACCCTTGGACGCCGGGTATTCCAGGCTGGAACAGGACCTGTTCACCAGCATCCTGGTTGTTACGGGCCAAGAACGCAAAACAATCTACTTCCTGGACGGGCACGGAGAGCGGGACATTCAGACCACCGCCTTTGGGGAGGTCCCGGACCCGGGTGGGTTCGACAGCATCCGGCTCGGCTTGGAAGGAGATAACTACGACGTGCGCACCCTCCGGTG
Source organism: Dehalococcoidia bacterium (assembly GCA_965197665.1). Classification (GTDB taxonomy): domain Bacteria; phylum Chloroflexota; class Dehalococcoidia; order Lucifugimonadales; family UBA3495; genus CBDANO01. Next base: position 209,148 of record CBDANO010000003.1, on the reverse strand, counting down.
GGACCCCTTCTCCGAGACCGTATCCGTGCCGGACACCCCCGCCGAAAGCTGCCTGCCAATCGACCCGCGCTGCCAGCCGGGAGCCGCCCTGCTGGTTATCGCCGGCCCCACCGCGAGCCTGCCGCTGGCCCACGCCCAAGCCTTGAACCTGTTCTTGCAAGGAAAGAAAACCGACGAAGACGGCAATATAGCAGACCGGCGCGAGGCGGCCCGGCTAATCTTCCTGGGAGAGCCGGATACCCCCCCATCCTTCGCCGACCTCTTGGCCTCTTGGGGTGTCGTGTTGATGCCTGGGTACATTCGCGACGAAGCTAGGTCTGTCCCAAACCTACCCCACACTTTGCAGTTGCAGGCGGTAGGCCCCTTGGACCTGCCCGAGGAAGTCTCCAGGTCCCTCGACCCCTCCATCCTGGACACCCTCCTAGGGGTCGTTTCGCCCAGAGGCGAGTCCTTGGGAATCACCCGCATGCCCGGAGCCGCTCCGATTATCGTATCCGACGACGCCAACCGGTTTTCCGTCCCCCTGGCTATCACCTCGAATAGCAGCTACTTCATCGATGACTTGGCAAGGACCGAGCCGGTCAAGGGCGCCGGAGAAGAGTCGGACCCCTCGGGCATTTATTCCCCGGTATGGTACGTTCAAGCGGTAGCCCCCTTGGGGTCCCCGGCCCTCTCCGATAGCGTTCCGGACAACCGGGTTGCCCGCATAGTCTTGTTCGGCGATTCCGACTTCATCACCAACGCCCACGTCAACGTCGGCAGCGGCGCCGACTTGTTCATCAACTCCGCCAACTATTTGCTCGATGATTATTCCATGGTGTCCATTCGCCCCAAGGCCGTGGCATTCAGAGAACTCAAGCTCGACCGCAACGAGTACAATTTCGTGCGCTTCTCCTCGTGGCTATTCATCCCCGGCCTGCTGGGGTTGATGGCCGCCTTCGTGTGGTGGGTGCGCCGCTAGATGAATCTCCGCCTCACCATCCTCCTCGTGTCCGGGCTGCTGATCGCCCTTGGCGTTGTCCTGGGGCTGCGGTTTACCGGGTCCGAAGAGGCCCCGCCGAGAAACCCCTGGCTGTTTCGAATCGACGAACATTCCATTTTCCACATCTCCGTCAGCCACGCCGGGCGCACGGTGGAATACGCCAAAAGCCCCGGCACGGAAGACTGGACCATTCTCGGCGACCCCGATATCCCCGTTTACTGGCCCTTATTCGGCGGAACGACCTTGCTGCTCACCGGCCCCAGGGTAACCCGGGTGTTGGTAGACGAAATAGACAATCCGGCGTCCTTTGGACTGGACCCGCCCGCGACCATGGTTACGGTAACCGATAGAGTCGGCAACGCTTTGCAGTTTCATATGGGCAACCCTACTCCCGATTCCGTGGGCCAATACGCCCGGTTGGTTGGCGACCCGGCGTTATTCACCGTGCCCATAGAATGGGCCTTCGTAATCAACCGGTTGGCCAACGATCCCCCTTACCTGCGGCTGTTTCAACTGGAAGACGGGATCCTCGCCGCTTTCCAGGTTACGTCGGCCGGCCGTTCCGCCAACTACGCCAAAAGGCCTGACACGGAGGAATGGTTTATCCACAACGGGGCCGAAATTCCGGTCCACCCGGAGGCATGGGGAGACATTCCGGCGGTGATCAGCGGTCCAAGGGTTGACCAACTAGTCTCGGAAACCTTGGACAACCCCGAGCAATACGGCCTGGAGCCGCCTCTGGCTTCAGTGAGGGTCCTTCGCAACGACGGCCAGGTCATAGAATTTCACATCGGCGCCGCCACGGAGACCGGGGACTATCTGTATGTCCGAGTGGCCGGACAGCCCCAGTTGTACGCTATGCCCAAGTCCAAGGCCCAACGCATCATCGGCTTGGCCGTCCAACCGCCTTACCCGCCGGGGTAGAGCTAGGGACGGACCCGCCGCATCGGGCCAGCCAACCACACTCTTTCTTCCCGGGGTAAGGGCAACCCTTACGTCATGTCTGGACGGACGATAAGAGACTTTCACACGGGGTTAGCTAGATGGTTAGCTTCCGGTAGAGCATGGGCAGCCGCTCCGGCAACGCCCAGATGTCTCCCAGCACCTCGTAGCCCATATCCCCGCACATGCTCTTCAGATAGTCGTGACCGGCCTTGTCCACCGTCAAGCAGAATGGCGTGATCCGGTGCCGCCTGGCCTCGATGAGAGCCATGTGGGTGTCGTGGACGGCATACTCTTTCTCCACACCCTCCCGGCTGTAGCCCCGGTCCTGGGGCCGCCCGTCGCTGATCAGGAACAGTATCTTGGTGGTGGCGTCTTGGTTGGCCAGCTTGCTGGTCGCGTGGCGGATGGCGGCCCCCATGCGGGTGGCGTGGAGCGGGGTTATCTTGTCGATGCGGCGCTTGATCTTATCGCCGAAGTTTTCGTTGATGTCCTTGATTACGTAAAACTCCACGTTCTCCCTGCCGTAGCCGGAGAAACCGTAGATGCCATAGGTATCGCCTATCGCCTCCAACGCTTGGATCAACAGAGCGGTGCTTTCTTTCTCCAAGTCGATAATCCGCTTGTAGTTGCGGCGCACCAGTCCTTCCCGGCGGCGGCGCAGCCAGACCATGTACTCCACCGGGTCGTCCGGGGCGTCCCGGTCATCCACAACCTGGCGCCCCTCGTCTATGGCCTCGGCGGTGGAGGCGCTCATGTCCAGCAGGAACACCACGGCTACGTCTCGCCGCGCCCGGTTGCGGTGCCAGTAGATCTTGTCATCCGGAGGCACCTTCATCCTCAAATCGGCCCATGCCTCCAACGCCGCGTTCAGGTCCACGTCCTCCCCGTCCACCAACCGGAATATCTTCTTGAAGCTTTCCGGCATGATCAACTCGAACTGGCGCTTGATGTGGTTGCCCAAGGTAAGATAGTTCTTTAGCGCGTCGTTATAGAAAGTAGCGTCCCCTTCATCGACGTTCTTCTCCTTGACGATGCACCACCGGGGCTTGTAGTCCGCCGCTCGGAAGTCCCACTCGTCGTAAGCGAAGGTCTGCGGCTCCTTTGCTTCCAACTCACCGCCGTGGTCTTCGTCGTGGAGCAGCGGCCCATAGCCCTGGCCCGGCTTGGCATTGGGCGGGGTGGTACCGGCCTCCTTCATCAAGTTCTGAGCGAACATGGTCATGTTGCTGTTCACGTCGCCCTGTTCGGCGTCCAGTTCCAACTCCGCGCTTTCTTGGAGCAACTGCTCCAACATCTCCTTCGAGATGGGCTCGCCGTCGCCTTCCTGGTCGCCCATCTGGAGCTTGGTCAGAAGTTGGACCATCTCCGGCTTGAAGTCGCCCCGGTAGTCTACCGGCTCCGGCGATTCGTAGGACTCGTCTTCACCCTGACCGCCGCCAGCGTCCATTTCCGCTTCAAGCCGTTCAAGAAGGGCTTCGTAGTCCCCTTCCGAAAAATCACCGGGTTCCTCCAGGTTCTCGTCTTCCCACTGGTCCTCGGGCACGTCCTCGTTGGGAATGCGAGAAATGATCTCGTAGGCCCGCAGAGTGGCCTCAGCAGCGTCTTCCACATTCGCTTGGGCCGTGCGAAGTTGGTGCAGGATGCGGGCCAGCATGACCGCGGCGTCTTTGTATTCCGTGGGCACCGGAAGCTCGGTGAACTGCTCCAAGCTCATGTGGACCAGCAACTCCAATAGCGCTTGCTGAAGGGGCAGCCCCTCGATTTTCGGCCGGGCGGCCAATGACTCGGCCTGAACCCTGGAGGCGGGTTTCCTGATCCCTGGATACTCCACGCCAACCCGGAAGTCCAGACGGCAGTCCTCCAAGACGGTAAACACATCGAAAGCCAAGCGGCGGTTGTCGAAGAGGTGCAAGAACCGCCCGATGTCGGTAAAGGACCTGTCCGGGCCCAACGCTGCGTCGCTCCCCGTCAGCGGCGCCTGGCTGAGGGGGTCCTCCTCCACTGCTTCTTGAAGGTTTGCCGCTTGCTCCGGCGGCACTCTCGTCAAGGCGACGCGGCGCCCCTCAACCTCCTCTTCCAAAGCAAACCTGCGGTCGGTAAATTGAGTGGCCGGCCGGTCAAACCGGAACTCGAAGCTGCCGAACTCCAAGTGGGCTACCTGGTGCGTGGAAACAACCTTGAACCAAGCGAAGTTGTCCTGCTTGTTGGTGTATTGGTCCACCACCGGCGGCAGGAACACCTTGGAACCATCGGTAGAGGCCGAATCTTCATCGACCCAACCGATGTTTTTCCGTACCAATTCCTTGGTGGTCAGTACCTCTACCGGCGCCCCCGACAGGGCCCGGCAGTAGAGCCTTATGACCCCTTTAACTCGGTCCAACTCCAAGCTGGACGACAGCGTCTCCAGCATGGACTCGGAGGTGTTGGACTCGATCTTGAAATAAGCGATGCCGCTTTCCGTGTTGTCTTTGAGCAGCCCCAAGCCGTGCTGGAACCAAGACTCAAGCTGGTTGACGGTTATGCGGTTGAGCACGTCGTTCAGGCTCTTCAGGAAGGGCGGCACCGCCTCGGGAGCAACCGTCAACAGGGTCTCGCAAAGATCCAGAATGTACCCCTGGGACCCTTGGGGTATCCGGCTCAAAGCGTTGGTGCCGTCGGCTAGGAAGCGCGAGGTATCCCTCATGCCCACCTTGGCCAACCGTTCCCCCAGCTTGAGGAACCGGCCCGTCTGCCCATCCTCCACCTGTTGCAAGGCCCGGGGCACCAGTTCCAGGCAGGTCTTAACCTCCCGCCAGCTGCTATCTACAAGCGCCCGGGACATGGACAGGAAGGGTTCCCGTTCTCGGCCCATGGCCGGCAGAACGTCCCGGCCAAGAACCAGGCACTCCCCGGCCACGTCGTAGGACTTGTAGGACAGGGACTCTATCAGGGACGCAAAGACCTCCACGTCCCAGAAGGGCAGGTTGCGCACCAAGTCGGGGCTGACCTCGAAGAATTTCGCGGCCAAGGTGCTGGACTTCCAGGTGCCTTTGTATAAGCTGCGGCCCAGCCCCGCCCAACGCGGTATGTACTGCGGGCGCAGATTAGGAACGATCTGGGCACTGGAACGGAAGAAGGCTACCGCCAAGGTCGGCGAGTCTTGGGCCAGGTAGGTCCCGCAACGGGCCCACTGCATGAACGACGGGAAGGAAAGAAACCGGGCTACGTGAGGGGCCACCCGGTAATACTCGACGGCCGATTCCCAGGAGCGCACCGTTTGCGTTCCTATGGCCACGCCCTCTTTGGCCCACAATACCAACTCTTCCCGGCCGAAAGCCGATTCCAATGCCGGGGTTGCTTCCCGGTAGGCTTCCGCTACGGCGGGGGGAAGCTTGGCTAGTTCTGTTTCGACCTCGGCCAACGGATCGATGCTCAAATCAGCTTTCCTTTTCCTCTAAGCCGTCGCCCAATAGCTCCAAGAACTGTTGCAGGATTTTGGCAGTCGCTCCAAATACCAGGTGGTCCTGGTAAGCATAGGAGTGGCTGGTCGAGGGCGCGTTGTCTTCCCAGCGGGTTTCCACTCTGAGGTTGGCTGGGTCCCTCAGCCAAGCTATCGGCACCTCCAGCACTTCGGCTATCTCCAAGGCGCTGGGAGTGAAGCAATAGGCGGAAGGGATTTCTCCAACGAATACGTTCACTCGAAAATTGCTGCGGGTCTCGATCTCATCCAGTTCTCCCAGGACGGTTACGTGCTCTCGCCCGATCCCCATTTCCTCTTCCGTTTCCCTCAGGGCGGTATCCAGGGAGTCCCGGTCCTCCGGGTCCTGAGCGCCGCCGGGGAACGAGATCTCTCCCTTGTGGTACTCCACTTGGTCGGAACGCTTGTTGAGCAGGACGCAATATTCGCCGTCCTTGGGGTAGAGCAATACCAATACCGCCGCTGGCGTGAGGGAAGAGTGGGTTACTTCTCGTTTTATCCGGCGAGACAACGCCTCGCGGATGACCTCCGGCGGGGATGCGCCCATTCAGACCCCTACTCGAAAATGGAGGACACGACCTCTTCGATGCTTCGCTGCAGGTCCGGCTCGTCGGTCAAGGTCCACACGATAGCGACCTGGCAAGCCCGGCGGGCCGGGATGCCCTCGGATATCAGGCGGGCGGCATATATGAGCAGCCGGGTGCTCGCTCCTTCTTGCAGCCCGTGCTCCTCGAGGTTTCGTATCTTTTCACCCAGCTTGGCCAGGGCATCCGCGTGTTCCGCCGTACACCCGCTTTCCCGCTGCACGATTTCCGCCTCGATGTCCCGGGGCGGGTAGTAGAACTCTATCGATATGAACCGCTGTCGTGTGCTGTGCTTCAAGTCCTTCAGGGCGCTCTGGTACCCGGGGTTGTAGGAAACGCAAAGCAAGAACCGGTCGTCGGCCTCGATGATCGATCCGGTCTTCTCGACGGGCAGGATGCGTCGGTGGTCGGTAAGGGGGTGGATGAGCACGGTTGTATCTTTACGGGCCTCGACAACCTCGTCCAAGTAGAGTATGGCCCCTGCTTTAACCGCCCGGGTCATAGGCCCGTCGATCCAGCGGGTACCCTCCGCGTCCAAGAGGTACCGGCCCACCAAGTCGCTGGCGGTCAGGTCCTCGTGGCAAGCAATGGTAACCAAGGGTACCCGCACTTCCCCTTCCCGGAGTTCCTGCCCATTTTCCTTGCTTCGCACCACCGTAAGGGGCCGGCCTAGCTTCCATGCCATGTACTCCACAAAGCGCGTCTTGCCGCAACCCGTGGGGCCTTTCAACAATACGGGAATGTGCTGATGATATGCAGCAGTAAAGAGGTCGAGTTCGTCGCCAACCCTCCGGTAGTAGGGCTCGCTGCGAACCAGGAACTCTTCTATTGCGTACTCTTTGAACTGAGGATCAGCCGTCTCTACCATTATGCTCGCGCTTCTCCATCTTGACTCTGCTATCCCAAAGTTTGTATACCGTTACTTCCAGGGCTGCCTGATCGCCCGAATTATCCACGACCACGTCGGCCCGGGCCAGCCGTTCGGAACGGTCCATCTGGGACTCAACCCGCTTCAGCACTTCCTCAGCCGACATACCGTTTCGAGCCTGAAGCCTTTCAATAACCGCCTCCAGCGGGGAGTCCGTAGCCCACACCTCGTGGGTCAGCGTGTCCCATCCCGCTTCGAACAGGAGGGCCGCCTCCACCACCGCTACCCCAACGCCCTCGGACCTGAAGCGTTCCAACTCCTCCGCAACCTTCCGCGCCATCCGAGGGTGCATGATCTTATTGAGTACGGTCAGTTGCTCCGGGTCGGAAAAAACCAGGGCCCCCAGCTTCCGGCGGTCGATTTCTTTGTTAGGCTGGAGTATCCCCTCTCCAAAGGCCTTGACTACTTCCCGCCAGATTTCGGAGTCGGGTTTGTAGGCTTCATGCCCCACTTGGTCGGCGTCGATGATTGCCGCCCCCAATCCTTCCAGCAACCGGGCCACCTCGCTCTTCCCGGTGCCTATGCTGCCGGTCAATCCGATGACCAGCATTGCCTATCCGGCGCAATCATCTCCCGGAACGTTCCCCTAATTTCCGACGGTACCAGTCGAACCTTGGGTATCCCACTGAACGAAGGCAGGTCCCATAGGACTGCCCTAACGTTCGAGTCATTCTACCAACGACGTTTCCGATGGTCAACCGCGGGGACCACCGGAACGGTCAGGGCCAGATCTCGATCTTCCCCCACCGGGACCGGTAGGCTTTCTGCAATTCCTGAAACATTTGCTGATAGTCCTCGCTGTGGATGGGGTTGGTAGTCATGATGACCGCGTCTTCTCGGTTGTCCGAATAGTACGCCTTTCGGATTCCGACCGACTTGAAGCCGTACTTCTCGTAGAGCCGCTGGGCCACGAAGTTGGAGACGCGGGTCTCGAGGGTCATGACGTTGGAGCCGTAGTCCACCGCCGCCCTCAGGGAGCCGATGAGCAGAAGCTCGCCAATCCCCCGGCCCCGCAGCCCCTCACGGACCGCTATCTCGGTGATGTGGGCCCCTTCACCCTGGTACCAGACGCTCACGTACCCGGCCACGAAAGGGGTGTTGGGGTCAGCGGACCTGGGCCTACCGGTCAATCTCCCCAGGCCAAGCTTGAGACGGCCCCAGAGCGAGGAGCGGCCCCAGGCGGACGGGTTCTCCATCGGCGCCGGGCTGTCCTGGTCGGGCGTAACGCAGGCTACGAGATAGCTGGCATAGCGGTTGTTCAGTTCGCGCTTGAAAGGAGTGCTGATCCAGAGTGGAGAAAACGCCTCTCGCTCAATGTCCACCACTTGGCCGATGTCATCGGCTCGCAGGCGTCGAAGTACAACATCCATGGCTGGTCCGGTCCGAGTTCGCGGTCGCCCCGATTTTGCAACAGACCCGTCAATTTTAGCATAACCGCCCCGAGTACCAGCTACGCGGCCGTCATCAATTCGTCAATACTTGCCCCGTTATCAACCCGTACCGCTTGGACTCCCGGGCCGTGGGCCAAACGAGTCAAGCCGTGGCCTTGGGCCCGGCCGGCTAGAACAATGGTCCTTGGCGCGGTCCTTCTGCCGGCGACACGCTGATTTTGCCGTATACCCCGTCGTAACCCGGGTCAATTCGGACATCACCCGCCCTGGCCTTGGCCACGGCTTGGGCTATAGTCTCCCCGGACAACCGCTCCAATTCGGACGGCGGGACCTCCAACAGCACCCGTAGCTCGTTGCCAAACTCCTCTATCAACCGCCGGTACTCGGCCTCCACCCGGCGGGTTGACGGGCCTTGACCCATACTCTCCGCAATGATCTCCACCAAGGGTACCAAGCGGATGAAGGGCGGCCTCCCGCCCGAATGACGCACGTACCCATCCGTGGAGTGCATTTCGTATTGCTCTTCCTTCACTGACTCTTGGGTCGTTGGCGATTTACTCGCCTTACTTGAAAGATAGCGGACCCGGTGTAACACCCCCAGCGTTAACGGGCGGCCGCACACCGGGCAACGGCATCCCTCCCTCTGGGTATCGTCGGGGGCGTGGCGAACGCCGCACTTTCGGTGGCCGCTGTAGTGATACTTTCCTTCCTGCGGGTAGAACTCCACAGTGTAGTCCACTCCCTGGTTCGCCAGGTTTTCGGCCAGCCCCCGGTAGCTTGGCGCCCCCGGGAACACCGTCATCTCCCGGCCCAGCTTAGGCGCCGAGTGGGCGTCGGAAAAGGAAACGATGGTCCGGTCCGCCAAGCCGCCAAGAGGCCACATCATAGCCGGATCGCTGGAAAGCCCGGTCTCCAAGGCGTGAATCTGGGGAGTCATGTCCAGGAAGCACTCCTCCAAGTGGTCGAAGCCAGACTTGGACCCGAAAACGCCGAACCACGGAGTCCAAACGTGGGCCGGTATTACGATGCACTCCGGACTGGCGTCGAGGGCCAACGCGGTGAGGTCCCGGGCCGAAATGCGAAGCGTGGGCCGCCCGTCCGACTCCAGTTTGTTCTTGCCACCGGCCAACGCCAAGTTGATCCGGTCCACGGTATCGAAGTCGGGAGCCAGGAGCAGAATATGTACCTTCCGGCCCTTTCCCCCCTGCCGGTACACGCAGCTGACCTCGGTGCCCAATACGAATTGCACCCCGTTGAACTCGAAGATTCCCGGCGCGCTGGGGGCCAAGCGCCGCCCCAGCTCTTCTCGCCAACGTGGATGAGTAAAATCGGCGCTGGCCAGAAGATCGATGCCCTTTACCTTCGCCCAAGAGGCAAGGTTCTCCAGGGTTAGGTTTTTGCTGCAGGCGTAGGAGAAGGCGGAATGAAGGTGCAGGTCGGTGGCGTAGGCCATGCCGTCAGTCTAGCACAGCAAGGCCGCAACCCATTGCAGTCTAGCCTAGCGAAACCAACCTCTTGACCGCCGACGCAAGCCCAATTATCCTTTGATTCGTGTGATTCGTGGAAATGTTCGGCCTTTGGCCGGGGGGATTTCCCGGGAAGACGGCGAGCATCCGGTGCTTGGTGTCAACAGCGCGCCCCCCAATATTCCCTGAATAACAAGTCAACGACAATCGTAGGAGGTTGATACGTCATGCCAGCTAAGCAAATCGTGACCGACGAGGCGGCCCGCGACTCTTTACTGCGCGGAATAGACATGGTGGCTGATGCGGTGCGTTTGACCCTGGGGCCCAAGGGCCGCAACGTCATCCTGGAGAAGAAATGGGGCGCCCCGGTGGTCACCAACGACGGCGTCGTTATATCCAAAGAGGTTGACCTGCCGGACTCTTTCCAGAACATGGGCGCCCAGCTTATCAAAGAAGCGGCCAACAAGACCAACGACGCCGCCGGTGACGGGACCACCACCGCTACCGTCTTAGCGCAATCGATGGTCCGAGAAGGAATGAAGAACGTCGCCGCCGGCCACGACCCCATGGCCATCAAGCGGGGGTTGGACAAGTGCGTGGATGTTCTCGTGGCCGAATTGAAGAAGGTCTCAATACCGGTGGAGGGCCGCGACCAAATGGCCCAAGTGGCTTCCATATCGGCCAACGACAAGGAAATCGGCGACACCTTGGCCGACGTCATGGACCGCATCGGCGCCTCCGGCGTCATTACCGTGGAAGAGAGCAAGGGCGTCAACTCCGAGACTGAGTTCGTGGAAGGTATGAACTTCGACCGGGGCTACATCAGCCCTTACTTCGTCACCAACCCTCAACGCATGGAGGCCTACATCGACAACCCCTTGATTCTGGTGACCGACAAGAAGGTCTCCGCCGTCGCCGACCTGCTCCCCGTTCTGGAAAAGGCTGTTCAAGTCAGGAACAACTTGGTCATCATCGGAGAGGACGTGGACAGCGAAGCCTTGGCGGTGCTGGTGGTCAACAAGTTGCGCGGCACTCTGAATTGTCTCGCGGTCAAGGCCCCCGGGTTCGGGGACCGGCGAAAGGCCATGCTGGAGGACATCGCCATCCTGACGAACGCTCAGGTTATCTCCGAAGAGCAGGGCCGAAAGCTCGACTCGGCCACCGTATCCGATCTGGGCCAAGCCAGAAGGGTCGAGTCCACCAAGGACAAGACCACCATCGTGGAGGGCAAAGGCTCACCTGACCTTATCAAAGCCCGCGAAGAGCAAATAAAGGTGCAGATAGAGGAGACCACCTCGGAGTACGACAAAGAAAAACTTCAGGAGCGCTTGGCCAAGCTATCCGGCGGGGTTGCCGTAATCAAAGTCGGTGCGCCCACCGAGCCGGAACTCAAAGAGAAGAAGCAGCGGGTCCAAGACGCTCTCTCCGCAACCCGTGCCGCCGTCGAAGAAGGTGTGGTCCCCGGAGGCGGAGTGGCCTATATCCTTACCTCCCCCGCCCTCGACAACGTGAGCCTTGTCGGCGACGAGGTCGTGGCCAAGAGTATTTTGCAACGGGCCCTGGAAGAGCCCATCCGAATCATCGCCGCCAACGCCGGGCAAGACGGTCCGGTGGTGCTGAACAGCGTGCGCAACGCCGGTAAGGCGAATTACGGGTTCGACGCCCAACGGAACGAATTCGGGGACATGATTGCCAAAGGGATAATCGATCCCGCCAAAGTATCCCGCACCGCCCTGGAAAACGCGGCCAGCGTGGCCGGCATGATACTAACCGCCGAATCCCTCATAACCGAAGACAAAGAACCGGAGCCGGAACACGAACACGTCCACTAGAACGTGTTGGCATCAACCCAAGACAAAGAGCCCGAACCGGAACACGAACACGTTTACCCGGTTGAAGGTACTTCCGTATCCGGCGTGGCCCGTTGCCGCAGGAATTTCGTGTATCCCCCGAGAAACCACACCCAAACGCAGAGGCGGGTTTGAAACCCGCCCGCCCCAAGAATGAAACCAATATCCCCCGAGCGTTACGCTTGAACCCGCATTAAGTAACCGCCGCGCGGAGTTAAATACTTCTCAATACCGACGAATACTATAGACCAAAGGAGCCTGGACATATGAGCGCCCAGTGGAAATGCCAGAAATGCGGACACGAAAACGGCCCCATGCGGGATGTTTTCTGCGGGAATTGCGGAGAACGCCGCCCCGGGTGGTAGACCAAAGCGCCAACCCAAGGAGTGTCACCGAGGGGCCGCCCTCTGTCTTTCAAGCAAACTCGAGTAGGAGGTCCGCCAACTCCTTGGGCCTATCGAGCATCACTTGGTGGCACGAGTCCACGGTGGTCAGTTCGGCATAGGGGACCCTATGCGCCATACGCACTTGCGTCTTCGGCGACAGCATCTTGTCCCGGGTCAGGACAACGTAGGTTACCGGACAGGGTGGCGGTTCCTCACCCAGCAACAGTCGCGCCGTTAGCGCTCGGGTCGGAATCGGACCGTAGTTTCCCAAAGAGTGGACCACGTCCATCGCGTCCATGCCGTTGCACAAGTACCTGCCGATAATCGAGCTCGGCAGCCTCAAGTCCTGACGGGAAAGCTTACTGAGCGCCGCCAACATCCGGAACCCCCCTCTGGTCCTATGGGAGAGAGCGCTCAGCATAGACCGCCGCCGCACCGGAACGATGCCCGCAATCAGGATCAGACGCTTGGGCGGCTGGGGCAGTTGTCTAATCGCTTGAAGCAGCACACCCCCTCCGAAATCGTGGCCGACAAGGACCAAGTCGGTTAGTCCTTCCCGTTCAACTGCCCGGGTAACGGCGTGAACGCAATCGTCCAACCTAACTTCCGCCGTATCACCGCCGGCGTCGGCCCCATGCCCCGGCAGGTCCAAGGGGTGCACCCGGTTGGCCCGCCGGGGAACGTACAGGCGCGGCGGGTGCTCTTCGGGCGCCGTCAGATAGCCCCAGACCCGCCCCCAACTCCACGCCCCTTGACCCGCCCCGTGTACCAGCAAATAGTCCGTCAATCCATCACCCGGGGACCTGCTATTTCAACCAAGCAACTCGGTCCCTCACGCCGCTAGGTTGACCCGTCCCCTTCCAATACTCGTCTTACCGACCGGACCAAGTCTTCTTCATCCTCGGGCAGCACGGTCCTGGGGTCCAGGAGTACGCAGTCTCCCTCGACCCGGGCCACCACCGGCCGGTCCGACCCGCGCAGCCGCGCCGCCGTTTCATCGGCGCCGCCCGGATTGCCGCGGCACGGGAGGGCCAGCACCCAGGAAGGCAGGGTCTCACCGGGCAAGCTGCCGCCGCCTATAGCCGACCGGGAAGGCTTCACCTCCGCGCCGCTCCCCAGTCGCGACTGCCACTTGTGGACTCTTTCCTTGATCTCGCCCGAGGGGGTGGAAATCATCCTCCATACCGGGACCTCTTTCTCCGCGTCTCCGGCAATGTAGTGCAGCAGAGTGGCGGTCAATGCGGCTAGGTTGAGCTTGTCGATTCTCACCGCCCGGGCCAAGGGGTGCCGCTCCAACCGTTCCACCAAGTCCCTTTTCCCCGCAACTATGCCGGCCTGGGGGCCTCCCAGCAGCTTATCACCGGAAAACAGTACTAGGCCCGTCCCGGCGGCCGCGCTTTCCTGGGGCCTCGGTTCGTGACTCAACCCGTACTTTTCCGTGGCCAGCAAGCAGCCGCTGCCCACGTCATGCAGCACCGGAATGCCGTACCGCTCCCCCAACGCCGCCAACTCCCTCGTTTCTACCGACGCGGTGAAACCCTCCACTCGAAAGTTGCTGGCGTGCACCTTGAGCAAAGCGGCCGTGTTGTCGTTTATCGCCTGCTCGTAATCCCGGACGTAGGTCCGGTTAGTGGTGCCAACGTCCACCAGAATGCTTCCGCTTTGACGCAGCACGTCGGGAATGCGAAAGCCGCCCCCGATCTCCACCGCTTCCCCCCGGGACACCACCACTTCCTTACCCGCGGCCAATGCGTAAAGGGCCAGCAAAAGGGCCGACGCGTTATTGTTTACCGCCAAGGCCGATTCGGTGCCGGTCAGTTGGCCTATCAAGGACCGCAGATGGGCTTGCCGGGAACCGCGCCCGCCGCCGGCTAGGTCCAACTCCAGGTTGGTGTACCCTGCCGCGGCCCCGGAGGCGGCGTCATTGGCGGCCCGGCTCAGCGGCGCGCGCCCCAGGTTGGTGTGGAGGATTACGCCCGTGGCGTTGATGACCCGCCGGGGCCCTGCCCGGAACATTGATTCCACCCGCCGGCAGACCTGCTCGCCCAACTCCAAGGCTGTGAGCGCCGCCCCCCCCCGCCGCACCAGGTCCCTGGCCTCCTCCAACTCTTGGCGCACGATGTCCACCACCCACTCCCGCCTGTACGCCTCCACCATCCCGGCGACGGCCTCGGTGCCCAATACCCGGTCCACGCTTGGCAGGTCGGCTAGCTGCATGTGCTTAACCCGAAGTAGCCCGGTAAATTACGCCCCGGTTGAGGTCAAAACGGGCTATCGAAACGCGCTACATTGTAACATGGCGGCCCCCCGCCCCAGTCCTTGCACCCCAACGTATCCGCCCCGTGGCCAACGGTAACAAGACGCGGTCTGCCCTTGACCAAGGGGCTTCCGGCGCCCGGCAATCCAACTGCCGTCTATCGATAGTGCCGGCTTACCTCAGAGGCGTACTCCCTGCCCAAACAGCCCGCGTTTTCCGACAGCCAGTCCGTTAGTCTCGTGGGCGCCGTAGCCGGCCCGGACGACACCAAAAGATTGGAAGTCAGTCCATACACCTCGTCGCGAGTCAACAAAGTGTCCCCCACCATGACGCCCAGCAACTTGGCGGCCAACCAAGCCAGGCCCGGGCTCAGGTGGAAGAGCCGGGAACGGCTTTCGACGTAGCTGGCGATAAGCCGGAGCAACCGGTCGAAGGTATATACCTCCGGCCCTACGGCGTCGAAAATCAGGTCCTCCCGCCGCCGGCCCGCGTCGACGGCCAGCCGGGCTAAATCCTCCACCCACACCGGCTGGACCAAAGAGTCGCCCCGGCCCGGGACCGCAAACACCGGGAAGCGCCGCAGCAACCAAGCAATGTTGTTGATCAGAATGTCCTCGCGCCCGAAGATTAGCGCGGGGCGAATAATGGCGTGGGACAGGCCCGACTCGATGATTGCTTGCTCCACCATGGCCTTCCCTCTGAAGTAGGAGTAGGGGGAGTCCGGCGACGCGTTGGTGATGCTAACGTGTACGATTCTGGACACGCCGGCTGCTTCCGCCGCCCTCAACAGCGTGACCGTATTGCTTGCGGCGCCGTCGTGCGTGACGCCGCCGCGGTTGAAGCGGACCCAGTAGGTGTTGTATAGAGTCTCCGCCCCGCGCAAATGCTCCGCTAATCGTTCCGGATTCCCGAAGTCGAAGGGCGCGACGCCAACCCTTTCGCCGAACGGGTTGGGTTTTTCCGGCCGGCCGGTGATTGTCCGGACGTCGTGCCCCTCATCGAGCAAGCGTCTGGCGATGTAATACCCGGTGTAGCCAAAGGCCCCCGTTACTACGCTCAGTCCCGGGGCTTCCGGTCTCATGTTCACCTGCCGATGAGAGAGTCCCCCAAAAAGTCCCAAAGAAAGTCCCATAAGCCGGGCCTGCCCACCGCCGGAGCGGAGGGAGTCGGGCCTCGTCGAAGCGGCCGGCTAGAGCCGCACCGCCAGAAGGCTGCCGGCGAAGGCCACCACCGTCAAGCTGAGGAGGCCGAGGGCTTTTTCCGGGGCCGAGACCATCTTCGGCCCGTCCAGACTCACGCTGCTGCCATCGTCCATCACCATCGACCCTTCCACGCTGACCGTCCTCCGTCTGATCACGCGGACCGGGGCGCTCAACGTTCTTTGCACCAAGCTAAGCGTGAAGCAGCCCAAGGCCAACAACACCGCGGACGCCGTGAGCTCGGAAGACTGGGCCCAATAGGAAGTAAGCACCGGGAACGCCCCCCAAGCGAAGGCATACCAGAAACCCGAGTGAAAGCGGTCGTTCCAAAGGCCGAGGTTGTAGGCCATCGCTATGAAGCCGCCGAAGGCCACGAAAGGAAGGATCCAGACCGTACCAACCGCGCCGGCCACCCCTCCCAAGGCCACCGCTCCGGCCAAGGGGACCAGCCCCAACCCAAGCAGGACGCGCCTCGGGATTCGGGTGCCCAGCGGCCGCCCGTTGAATTCGTCCAGGGCGTGAGAGGCTATGCCCACCGCAAGGAAGAACGCCAGCAGCGTGATCAGCAGCCGGTCCACGTGGATCGTTGGCGCGATGGCCGCTCCCATAACCACATAGCTCAAATGCCACAGGGTGTAAGGCAGATGAAGCAGGTTGACGTAGTCTCTCCACCCGCCGCCCGCGGCCATCGAATAAAACGCTGGAATTCTCTCCTCCTTCACCTGCGGCCTTCCAACGTTCCCATCCGACCTTGAACCTCACAGCGACCATACAAAAACTTAAACGCCCGTTTCAAATCGGCCCGCTCCGGGAAGAATGAAAACCGCCTACCCTCATGCCAACAACCTTGGCCGAACATACACCGGAGATACCATCTTCCGTTGCACCGCGGCCTACGCTCTTCCTCCCCTCGAGCCGACGCCCGCGCCCCCCTTCACCCCCCACGTCACCACACCGCTGCCCAACGACAACCTCTTGACTTGGACGCTCGAAATACCCAGGTCTTCCCAGACCTTGCGGATATCCTCCTCAGAGTAGGAGCGGTCGAAAGACGAAATGCTCGGCCCCAGGAACTTTCCCAGGTACCGCCATCCCGGGGATATGCACCAAGTAGCCAAAGGCAACCCCAGCCTGGTGTATAGGGTCCAGAGGTTGCGGGCAACCGGGTTCCTGGGTACGCCGAACTCCAACGAGGCAAGGCTGCCCCCCGGCTTGAGCACCCGCGCCGCTTCCCCAATGGCGGCTGTCGGGTCTTCCACGTAGCGGAGCAGCCAGGTAAAACATACGGCGTCGAAAGACTCGTTGCTAAAGGCCAGGCTCTCCGCCCTGCCCCTGAGCAAGGTCACCTTATCCCCAAGCCCGGCCTTGCCAAGGTTTTGCTTACCCTTCCGAAGCATCCGCTCGCTGAGGTCCACCCCTACCACGTCGGCTTCCGTCCTCCTGGCAATGCTCAACGCCATCGCCCCGGTCCCGGTGCAAATATCCAGCACCTTTGCCCCGGGTCCTACCTCCAAGCGAGAAACCAGGAAGCGCCGCCACGCTCCGGTCTGGCAAAATGAGAGAACTTCCGCCAGTAGGTCGTAATGGGAAGCGGCCCCGTCGAAGAGCCCCTGGGCGTGCCGGTTCTTGCCGTAGCTCGCGCCGGGAGAGTCCCCCGGTGCTCCGCAACCGGATGCCGGTTCGTCTCTCACGGCTCCACGGGAAAGGTCAAGATTTGGAGAGGGGTTTGACGCGTCATGTTCGTTGCAGTACAGCCAACGTTGGGAATGGGATACCGCGGGACGGCATACTCATTGCAGTATATCAAAAGCCATTTTCCGCACCCCTCGATAAACCGCTCAAGTTCAACCTATTCTAGCCGAGCGAGGGGACGCGCCGCCGTCTCGAAGAGGCCAAACCCTCCGCGGCGGCAGCCGGCAGAGCTTGCCCCGGCCCAACACGCGGCGGGAGAGATAGCGTCTCCGGTCCGGCGGCATGTTCGGGACAACCCGGCCCAGCATGTGGCGGGAGGGATAGCCGGGCCTATAGAATAACCGTCCGGAATGATGACCGCACGCCTCAACCGACACCCCGGTTGTCCGGGCACAACCGGGTAAAGTGGCCGCTCCCCAGGGATTTGGGTGCGCCGGCCATGCCCCCTTGCCCGTTCAAGACCGGTCCGGCCAAACCAGCTGCTACAATTGCCACATCGAGGCCGTACAGGGCCAAGCCTACAACTTGGCCCGCCGGATGCTCGACGATTGGGCCCTGGCCGAAGACGCCGTGCAAGAGAGCCTGGTCTCCGGGTACCGGGCTTTCCAACAGTTTAGAGGAGAAAACCTTAGGGCCTGGCTCATGCGCATCGTGGCCAACACCTGCCGCGACATGCTGCGGGCCCGCCGCGCCCGCCCCACGGTCCCCCTCAACCCTCTTCCTGCCGGCGGCGATGAACCGGAGCAGGCCCCCTCCGCCGTCGAGTTGGCCTCCGGCCTCGAGTCCCCGGAAGACTTCGCCGAACGCCGCGAACTGAACAGGGCCATCCAGGCAGGCCTCAACTCCCTCCCCGCGGAACATCGTTTGTCGGTAGTGTTGGTGGACGTCCAAGGATTTAGCTACGAAGAAGCCGCTGCGTCCATGGGCTGTTCCTTGGGCACCGTAAAGTCCCGAGTAAGTCGAGGACGGAGGGGGCTTCGCGTATTCTTGAGACAGGCCGGGGAACTCTTGCCCTCCCGGTTCCGTCATAGCGAGTAAGGCCATGTGGACCATTAGAGGCCACCGGCACATAAAATCGGAAACCCTGAGCGAGTACTCGGACGGGCGGCTCCAAGGCGGCCCGTTGGGTCGCGTTGAGCGGCGGTTGGCCGCTTGCGCCGTCTGCCGCGGCGAGTTGGAATCCCTGCGGGCCGCTTCCGCCATGCTCCGCGGCCTACCGGTGGAGACCCCGCGCCGGAGCTTTACTTTAGCCGCCCCCCCACCCGCGCCGGTCAAAGCCGCTGCCCCTCCGCTGTCCCGGGTCCCCGCATGGGCCTACGCCGGCGCGGCGTCGGTGGCCGCCATAGCTCTGGCGGTCTTGGTCTCTGCCGACGCTGCGGGTCTATTGGCCCCCGCCGAACCGGTGGAACCTGGCGCGGTAGAAGCCCTTGCGCCTCTAACGTCGGAATCCCGGGCCGCCGAGAAATCAGTCCCGGAATTGGTCATGTCAGCTAGGGCCGCAACCCCGGCGCCGGAAGCCCAATCGGTGGCTGAGCCGGAGGTACAAACCGAGGCGCCGGCAGCGATGTCCGAGGCTGCCGACGCTGGACCCCCTTCAGACTCTCAGGAAGCGGCCGCCGCGGCCTTCCTGGAAGAAGACACCGCGGCGCTACGCCAAGCCGACGAAACCGCTCGAGACGCGCCGGAAGCCCAATCGCCTCCGGAGCCGGAGATGCAAAGCGCGGCGCCGGAGGGGGACGGCGCCTTGGCCCCTACACAGGAAGAAACCCAAGCGCCGATTTCAGATTCGGCCCGCCAACCCGTCCCGCAAGACTCTCAAAAATCCACTGCCGTCTACTGGCGGGTCCTAGAGGCCTTGGCCGGAGTCCTGGGGCTGTTGTTTCTGACGGGCCTGGCGCTGAGGTGGAAATTCTCACGTCCCACGGGCCAAACTTAACCCGGCCGTCACCTTATGTAAACCTCCCCGCTTCAAAAAGCCCGATATTCCCCGAACAACCACACCAAATTGTAGGGGCCGGTTTGAAACCGGCCCCGGCGAAGGATGAAACCGGTGTCTTCCATGGCTCGCCTCTGCTGTATGCCCCGTCCGGGGGCCACAAAAACCTCTCCATCCGGGTCGGCCACTGGCGGGACCACGGCGCTGTTGTTAGAATTTCCTCATCATTAACCGTAGAGCCGATACTGTCTTCAACGTATCAAGGGTTTTGGGTTATCGTTTATCTTGTCGAATATGACCCACATGCAAAGGGCCCTCAGCCTGGCTAAAGACGCCCTGGGCACAACCAGCCCCAATCCGGCCGTGGGCGCCGTGCTGGTAAAGAACGGCGTCGAGGTAGGAAGCGGCGCTACTCAGCCGCCGGGGCAAAACCACGCCGAGATCTGCGCCCTCCGGCAGGCGGGAGACGCCTCCCAGGGTGCCGTCCTCTACACTACCCTGGAGCCTTGCTGCATCTTCGGGCGCACGCCGCCTTGCACCAGAGCCATCATCGAAGCGGGTGTAAAGGAGGTCCGCGTTGCCGCCATCGACCCCAATCCCGCAGTATCCGGTAAAGGGTGCGCCGAGTTGGAGTCCGCCGGCATTCCAGTCATCGTGGGCGAGGAGGCCGAGACCGCCGCGGAGCTATACGAAGCCTTCGCCAAACATATCAAGACCGGAATACCCTTCGTCGCCGCCAAATATGCCATAAGCTTGGATGGTAAAATAGCCACCCGGACCGGGGATTCCAAGTGGGTCACCGGACCGGAGGCCCGGCTCGTGGTGCAGCGGCTGCGCCGGGAAACCGACGCGGTCCTGGTGGGGGTGAACACCCTCCTATCCGACGACCCGCTGCTCACCGCAAGGGGCCGCCAAGGCAACGCCTTGCCGCGCCAACCCCTCAGGGTCGTGGTGGACAGCCGGGGCCGCACTCCGCCCGGCGCCCTCATCTTCAAGCAGCCGGGGCCGGTCCTGGTCGCTGCCACTGATCAGGTTGACCGGGACCGGGCGGACAACCTGGAACGGGCCGGCGCCGAGGTGCTTCGCCTCCCTTCAGAACAGGATGGCCGGGTCAACCTTGATTCTTTGTTGGAAAGTCTGGGCGGGCGCGGCGTAGTAAGCCTTCTGGTGGAAGGCGGCGGTATCATTTTGGGGTCCCTGTTCGATCTCGGCCTCGTAGACAAGGTGTATGCCTTCTTGGCCCCGGTAATAATCGGCGGAGCGGCCGCGGCGTCTCCAGTGGAAGGCCAAGGCGCCGACCCCATGGCCCGAGCTTGGAAGATTGACCGGGCCCGCTTGGAACCCGTCGGCCCGGACTGGTTGATAACAGGTTATCCGGTACGGGCTTTTATGTGATTGAGGGGTTAGCATGTTTACCGGCATTGTCGAAGAAGTGGGTATAGTCTCCGATTTGAGCGGCTCTCAACTGCGAATCCGGGCCCGCCGGGTCATGGACGGGCTGAAACTGGGCGACAGTATCGCCGTCAACGGCGCTTGTCTCACCCTAGTGGCCCTCGGTGAAGGGGAATTCAGCGTAGGGCTGTCCCCGGAGACCATCAGGCGCACCTCGTTGGGGAACTTGAAGTCGGCCCAAGGCGTCAACCTGGAACGCCCCTTGGCGGTAACCGACCGCCTGGGCGGCCACATAGTCCAAGGCCACGTCGACGACACCGGGCGCATCACCTCCATCAAGCCGGAAGGGGATTCCGTCATCGTCAGGGTACGCGGCCCCAAGAGACTGATGCCTTATATCGTCGAGAAGGGATTCATAGCTGTTGACGGCATCAGTCTAACCGTGGTAAAAAAGGACACCGCATCTTTTACTCTGTCACTAATCCCTTATACGCTGGACAACACGAACCTCAAGCAAATGGCCGCCGGAGACCGCGTGAACCTGGAAGCGGACATCGTCGCGAAGTACATAGAGAGCTTGCTGAAACAACAGCCGGCACCGGTGTGAAACCTCACAAAAGGGAAGGGTACAACGATGCCTCTCTGTAGCGTTGAGGAGGCCCTGGAAGAACTCCTGGCAGGCAGGTGTCTCGTCGTAGTAGACGACGAACAGCGGGAGAACGAAGGCGACCTGGTAATGCCTGCCGAAGCGGTGACTCCGGAGGCTATCAACTTCATCGTCACTCACGCCCGCGGCTTGGTTTGCATGCCCATCATCGGCGAACGGTTGGACCAACTGCAAATGCCCTTGATGGTCGGCCAGAACGCCCTCAATAAGAATCAGACCGCCTTCACCGTGTCGGTGGACTACATGAACGGTACGACTACCGGCATCTCAGCCGGAGACCGGGCCGCCACCGTCCAGGCGATGATCGACCCCGACGCCAAGCCCGAGGAGTTTTCCCGCCCCGGCCACTTATTCCCCCTGCGCTACCATCCCGGCGGCGTGTTGGCCCGGGCCGGGCATACCGAAGCCATCGTCGATCTTTGCAAGTTGGCCGGCATGTACCCCGCCGGCATAGTGTGCGAGATCATGAACGACGACGGCACCATGTCCCGGATGCCCGATTTGGAGGACTTCGCAGACGTCCACGGGCTGAAAATCCTCAGCATTGCCCAAATCATTGCTCACCGGCGCCGCCACGAGCGTTTGATCGAGCGGGTAGCCGAAGCCCGCTTGCCCACCAAGTACGGCGATTTCACCGCCATCGCCTACAAGAGCTCCGTCGACGCCGGGGAACACATCGCTCTAACCAAAGGCCATTGGGACCAAGCCAAGCCGGTCCTGGTCCGCATCCACAGCGAGTGCCTCACCGGAGACGTTCTCGGCAGCCTCAGGTGCGACTGCGGAGAACAGATCGAGATGGCCCTGCAAATACTTGGCAAAGAAGAAGCGGGCGTCTTCCTCTACATGCGACAGGAGGGCCGGGGCATCGGCTTGCACAACAAGATCAAGGCCTATTCTCTTCAGGACAACGGCCTTGACACGGTGGAAGCCAACGAGACCCTTGGATTCGAGCCGGACCTGCGCCACTACGGGGTGGGGGCCCAGATACTCCAAGACTTGGGTGTCCGCAAGTTGCGCCTCCTCACCAACAACCCCCGCAAGGTGGTCGGTCTGGCCGGCTTCGAGTTGGAGATTGTGGAGAGGGTCCCTGTGGAAGCTCCGGTCACCGACCAGAACCGCTCTTACCTTCAAACCAAGAGATCCCGGATGGGGCACATACTCGGCAACTGTTGACCCCGACCCGGTCCCTCTCGTAACTCGAAGCCCGGCGGTTCTATAAACACTTGACCCCGGCCCAGTCTCTCCCGTGACGCCAAGCCCGGTGATACTATAATACGCCCGGCCGCCTACCGCTCCTAAGCTCTATCCACCCCAACCCTGGACAGCAGATAGGCCTCGATGAACTCTCCCAGATCCCCGTCTAGCACCTTGTCCGGGTTGGTGCTCTGATGGTTGGTCCGGTGGTCTTTTACCGATTTGTAGGGGTGCAGCACGTAGCTGCGTATCTGGTTCCCCCATCCCGGCGACACCCGCTCTCCCCGCAGCTTTGCCAATTCCTCGGCCCGTTCTTCATTTTGCCTGGCCAATAGCTGGGCCCGCAGGATTCGCAGCGCGAATTCCCGGTTCTGGTGCTGAGACCGCTCGTTTTGGCAGCTTACTATGATTCCAGTAGGCAAGTGGGTCAGCCGCACCGCCGAGGCTACCTTCTGCACGTTCTGCCCTCCCGGACCGCTGGCCCGGAAGAAGTCGAACTTGATATCTTCCTGCCGCACGTTGACTTCCGCTTCCTCTTCCGAGGCCGGCATTACTTCCACCACCGCGAAAGAGGTGTGCCGCAAGTGATTGGGGTCGAAAGGGGAGAGGCGCACCAACCGGTGGACGCCCCGCTCGGCGTTCAAGTAGCCGAAGGCGTAGTTCCCGCCGATCTCCAGCGTCGCGCTGCGCAGCCCCGCCTCCTCGCCGTAGGACATGTCCATCACTTGCACCGGGCGGGCCTGGATTTCCGCCCAGCGGGCGTACATCCGCAGCAGCATTTCCGTCCAGTCTTGAGAGTCCGTTCCTCCCGCCCCGGCCTGGATCACCACTATCGCCGGTCTATCATCGTAAACCCCGGATAGCGTCAGGTTGATCTCTTCACCGGCAAGGATGCCCGCGACCTCATCGGCCTCGGCTTCCAGTTGTTCCTCCAGAGAAGTATCTTCCTCTTGAGTTGCTAGGTCCGCCAACTCCCGCAGGTCAGCGGTCCGGGACTGAAGTCCTCTCCATAGCTCCACGGTATTCTTGAGGCGGCCCAGATCCTGCATCTTTCTTTGGGCCTCCCGGTGGTCGTCCCAGAATCCGGCCCCGGCGGCCTCCTGCTCCATCTGCGTTATGGCCTTTTCTTTATCTAAGAGGTCAAAGCCGCTCCACTACCGATTCGATCTTCTGACATATCGCCCCAAGCTTTTGCTTTAGCTGTTCCATAGCTTATTCAACCCTTCCCGACTTCATGAGTAGATTAGTATACTGCCGATCTTGTGTAATCGATTATAGCAAATGAATTCGAAATCCGGACCTATTCCCGGCCTGAAGAGATTGCACGTCAGGATAGCTATGATTGCGGCATCGAGTGATATCATAACGCAAGGTACCCAATCTTTAGCTTCAACCTCATTACTCTTGCCCCACGCTGGGCATTTCCTCAGAAAATACCATTTTCATCCTCCGCGGGGCCGGTCTCAACCGGCGTGGGGGACTCTTACGAAAGGAGAATAGCGCCCTTGCACTGGACCTCAGCCATTTTGCTGGGACTTGGAGCTTATTTGCTGGGGTCGGTCCCAACCGGCTACATCGTGGCCCGCCTAGCCAGAGGAATAGACATCCGCGATGTTGGCTCCGGCAACGTGGGTGCCCTCAACACTTATCAGCAGGTAGGCCCATGGGGCGGCGTTCTGGTCCTACTGGCCGACGCCGGCAAGGGGGCGCTGGCCGTGGTGGTGCCGGGGTTGGTCGGCGTTCCCGGCTGGACCATCTTCCTGACCACCCCTTTTCTGGTGGCCGGCCACAACTGGCCCGCCTTCCTGAACTTCCGCGGGGGCAAGGGAGCGGCCGCCATATTCGGCGTATCCTTGGCCTTGGTCCCCATGCTGACTCTCATCGCCTTGGCCCCAACCCTTCTGATAATGGCCGCGGTCCGCAACGTGGTCCTAGGCGCCGCCTTCGGGTTCGTACTGTTGAACTCGTTGCTGCTGGCAACCCGGCAGAGCGCCGATTTGATCGCCCTTTGCATGTCCTTAACCGTCCTGGTCACTGCTACCTACCTCGTTAGCATTCGGGAGCGCCTGACGGCGTGCATTCGGGCGCGGCAGTGGCGCGGGCTATTTACCGAGCTGGCGTGATGCCCCGGTAGTTTATTCAATAGTTTAACGGCCCCCAATCGTTGCTGGCCGCCGGTATACGCTATAATGATGCCTGGCCCCCGGCCCTTCCGGTAGCGGGGCCGGTGTACTATACCCTGCAGGCGCTTATCCAATGGCCCGGAGCGGCGGGACCTTTCCGCAAATGCCGCCCGTCATCAAGCTTTCATCACAGGTTGAAATATGCTAGACCACGGCGCCCTCGAGTCCGAAGCCGCCACACCCACTGATGTCATTCGCCACCGGTTGCGCCATTCCGCGTCCCACGTCATGGCCGACGCAGTGCTGAAACTGTTCCCAGACGCCAAGATCGCCATCGGCCCGCCCACCCAAACCGGCTTCTACTACGATTTCGACGTTGCCGCCCCCTTCACACCCGAGGACTTGGAGCGGGTCGAAAAGCTGATGCTCCAGACCATCCGGGATGAACATCCCTTCCTCCGGGAAGAGATTGGCTACGGGGAAGCGAGAGCCCTCTTTGCCGACCAGCCGTACAAGCTGGAAATAATCCAAGGTCTTGCCCAGACCGAATCCCTGTCCATCTACCGCCACGGCGATTTCGTCGACCTTTGCCAGGGCCCCCACGTGTCGAACACCGCCGACATTGCGGCGGTCAAGCTGCTCAGCATCGCCGGGGCCTACTGGCGGGGCGACGAAAACCGGCCTATGCTCCAGCGGATATACGGGACGGCCTTCGAAAGCGAAGCGGAACTCAGCGCCCACTTGTCCCGTTTAGAAGAGGCCGAAAGACGGGACCACCGGGCCTTGGGCCGGCAATTGGGCCTCTTTAGCGTGCACGACGACATTGGCCCTGGGTTGATCGTGTGGCACCCCAAGGGCGGCCGGGTGCGCACCCTCATCGAAGACTTCTGGCGGGACATTCACTACCGCCGGGGCTACGACGTCGTCTACTCGCCCCATATTGGCCGCGGGCAGTTGTGGCAGACCAGCGGACACCTCGACTTTTACCGGGAGAGTATGTACGCCCCCGTCGAAGTGGACGAGCAAGAATACTTCCTCAAACCTATGAACTGTCCCTTCCACATAAAGATATACGGCTCGGCCCTGCGAAGCTACCGTGAGTTGCCCCTCCGTTTCGCCGAGTTGGGTACCGTCTACCGTTACGAGCGCAGCGGCGTGCTCCACGGGCTCATGCGGGTCCGCGGCTTTACTCAAGACGACGCCCACATCTTTTGCCGGCCTGATCAAGTGGAAGCCGAGGTCGGCGGCGTCCTCGACCTTACCTTCGACCTCCTCGATGCCTTCGATTTCGCCGACTACGCTATATCCCTGTCCAACCGGCCGGAAAAGTACGTGGGCGACCCCGAAATGTGGGAGCACGCCACCAACTCCCTGCGTTCCGCCTTGGAACAGCGTCATCTATCCTTCGAGGTCGACGAGGGCGGCGGCGCTTTCTACGGCCCCAAGATCGACGTCAAGATCACCGACGCCTTGGGCCGCGCCTGGCAGTGCACTACCGTCCAGTTCGACTTCAACCTGCCGGACCGGTTCGACTTGACCTTCCAGGACGCGGCGGGAGGACGCAGCCGCCCTTACATGGTCCACCGGGCGATTCTCGGCTCCATGGAGCGTTTCCTCGGCGTCTTGGTCGAGCACTACGGCGGGGCCTTCCCCCTCTGGCTGGCCCCAGTCCAAGCCACCGTCATACCCATCGCCGACCGCCACCAAGAGTATGCCGAGACAGTCCAAAGCCGGTTGGACGCCGCCGGCTTCCGGGCCGAGGTGGACGCCCGGGGAGAAAGAATGAACCTCAAGATTCGCCACGCCCAGCTTCAAAAAATTCCTTACATGCTGGTCGTCGGCGACCGGGAGATGCAAGCCGGTGCCGTGGCCGTCCGCCAACGGAATGGGGAAGACCTGGGCGCCATACCCTTGGAGGATTTCCTGGAACGGTTGAATCAGGAGATGGCGAAGTGAAAACGTACCTCCTGCCCATTAACGTGGAGCCGGATGAGGACGGATCCTGGTTCGCAGAAGTACCTATGCTCCCCGGCTGCGCGCTCTCCTGTTACCCGCTTGAGCACGTCTTGGAAGCTATTCAAGACACAGCGCAGATGATGCTGGAAGTGATGCTTGAGTACGGGGATCCTGTGCCGGAAGGGATTGAGTCTTGCGAGTTTGCCCCCGGCAGCGAACCCGCACCCAGCATGGCAACAGTTGCCGTAAGTGTGTGAGGCATGGAAGTCTTGCGCAGAAGAGTAGAGGAGTGGACACCGATGGAACTGTCAGGCCTATTCACTTACAAGATTACTTTTGACTCTCGAAAGATCAAATCTGTCCTTGCTCCCAATGGGGACTCCAAGTTTTCTGGTGAGGCGTCCAAGGAAGTACCAAAGATATATATAATTTCTATAGGTAAAAAACCCTTATACGTGGGCGAGACAAAACAACGAGTGAAAGAACGACTGCGCCGCGGTTTCAATGCCATTGGTGAGCACGGGTATTACGGCTACGATTGGCGACGAAACTTTCAAAGCTCCGATGTTGATGTCTGGCTGCAGGTGGAAGGGGATACCAAAACCAAGAGGGAAATTGAGATAGTCGAAGCGGAAGTAGTTTATCTGATTCGTCAGAAATATGGTCAGTGGCCCGCCCACCAGACGGAAATCCACTTCCACCAATCCCAACCCACGCATAGAGAAATAGCACAGGACATTATCGACCATTACAGGGAGCCCCAATGCCTAACCGCCTGATAAACGAAACCAGCCCCTACCTCTTACAGCACGCCGACAACCCCGTGGACTGGTACGCTTGGGGAGATGAGGCCTTGGAGCGGGCCAAAGCCGAGGACAAGCCCATTCTCCTCAGCATAGGCTACTCCGCCTGCCACTGGTGCCACGTCATGGAGCGGGAGTCCTTCGAAAACGAGTCCATAGCCATGTTGATGAACCGGGATTTCATCAACATCAAGGTGGACCGGGAGGAACGCCCCGACTTGGACGCGGTGTACATGGAAGCGGTGCAGATGCTGACCGGCAGCGGCGGCTGGCCCATGACCGTCTTCCTCACTCCCGAAGGAAAACCCTTCTACGGGGGCACCTATTTCCCCCCGGTGGACCGCCACAATATGCCCGGATTTCCCCGTTTGCTGGAAACCATCTCCAAGGCTTATCGAGACCAGCGCGGCGAGATCGACCGGGCGACTCAACAGCTTGCTTCCCAGATGGGCCGCTCCGGCCAAGTGCAAAGCGGTCGCAACCCCCTCACCGTGGAAGTGCTTCACCAAGCATATTCCAACCTAGCGTCCGGCTTCGACTACCAAAACGGCGGCATCGGCACTGCCCCCAAGTTCCCTCAACCCATGACCCTGGAACTGCTCCTTCGCTACCACAACCGGGGATTCAACCCCCGGGCCTTGGAGATGGTGGAGCTAACCCTGGATAAGATGGCTTACGGCGGCATCTACGACCAGATCGGCGGCGGGTTCCACCGCTACTCCACCGACGCCTACTGGCTCGTCCCCCACTTCGAAAAGATGCTCTACGACAACGCATTGCTGGCCCGCCTCTACCTACACGCCCACCTGGTTACCGGGCGGCCTTTGTACCGCCGTATCACCGAAGAGACCCTGGACTACGTCCTCCGGGAGATGACGGACTCCCTTGGCGGCTTCTACTCCGCCCAGGATGCTGACAGCGAAGGCGAGGAAGGCAAGTTCTTCGTCTGGACCCCTCTGGAAGTCCAGTCGGTGCTGGGTGAAGGAAACGGCAATCTCATCGGCGGTTACTTCGGCCTAACCGACGCCGGTAACTTCGAAGGAAAGACCATCTTCAACGTACCCCAAGACCCGGACTCTTTTTGCCGGGAACAAGGGGTGGACCGGGAACAGTTCGAGGCCATGGTCCGAACCGCCAAGACGGCGTTGCGGGAGGTCCGGGACCGGCGAGTACACCCCTTGCTCGACGACAAGGTATTGGCCTCCTGGAACGGCCTGATGCTTCGCAGCTTCGCCGAGGCCGCCGTGGCCTTGGACCGCAGCGACTATCTCGACGCCGCCGTCAAAAACGCCGCCTTCCTGCTGGAAACTATGATGCCCCAAGGCCGCCTGCTGCGCACTTACCGGCAGGGCCGGGCCAAGCTCTTGGGGTATTTGGAGGACTACGCCTTCGTCGCCGACGGCCTCCTTGCTTTGTACGAGGCCACCTTCGAACCCCACTGGCTCGAACAGGCCTCCGCCTTGGCCGACTCCATGATTCATCTTTTCTGGGACGAAACGGCCGGCTCCTTCTACGACACCGGCTCCGACCACGAATCGTTGGTCATAAGGCCCCGCGACGTGTTCGACAACGCCCAGCCGTGCGGCGGCTCGGTAGCCGCCGACCTGCTGCTGCGGCTGGCGGTCGTCACCGGCAACCAAGACTACGCCGCAAAGGCAACGACACCTTTGCGCGCCCTCCACGATCTCATGGTACGGGCCCCCGGAGGCACCGGTCACTGGTTGTCCGCCTTGGACTTCTACGTATCGACCCCAAAGGAAATAGCCATCATCGGCCCCCGGCACGACCCGGCCACGCAACGCCTCCTGGATACCGTATTTAGTCGTTTCATCCCCAACAAGGTGGTGGTGGGGACTCCAACCGGAGGCGGGGACAGCCCATTGCCCCTGCTGCAAGACCGCGGCATGATCGACGGCAGACCCACGGCCTACGTCTGCCAAAACTATGCCTGCCAATTGCCCGTCGTCGAGGCCGAGGCCCTGGCCGCGCAGTTGGGTGCTTAAATCCCGACACAACACCAACCAAGCCGCTGAGGATACGGAGCCTCAGTAGGCAACAGCGGCGCCGGAGGCTTCGGGGCTATGCCATCAATAGGTTGGGCTGTATAATTACGTCTGTCAGCCAAGGGAAGCCTCGGCAGATATGCTGGCCGGGAAAAGCAGACCGCGAAAATCCCTTCGGAGCATCCACAATCTCAGTCGAAGCGGCCCAACGGCCCCCTGCCTCGGGACTTATTGAAGAAGCTTCAAGGCAGTAAAAAGATAAAATTGACCCAAGGGCTGGAAATCGAAGCAAACAAGGCGAAGTTAGGGCAGGTACTGGAAGAGCAACTAGTCAGGGTTATGACTCCGGAACAGTAGTCCGGCGGCTGGACTTTGGCGCGGGTAGCCCCATAAAAAGGGAATGGTCCGGTCAGTGGCCAAACATCTCTTGACAACTGGTAGCGGCCAGTGAAATCTATTTCCTACGGAGAGGAAAGTGCCGGAAAAAGCCAGGATTATTTATACCAAAATTGATGAAGCTCCGGCCTTGGCCACCCACTCGTTGATGCCGATTCTCCGGGCCTTTACCAAGGGGTCCGATATCGAGTTGGAGGCCTGGGATATCTCATTGACTGGCCGCATTATCGCCAATTTCCCCGACAATCTGACCGACGAGCAAAGAATCCTCGATTATCTCGGCATGTTGGGTGAGCTATCCCAGGACCCGGCGGCCAACATCATCAAGCTGCCCAACATCAGCGCCTCCATTCCCCAGCTAAAAGGGGCAATCAAGGAGTTGCAGGACAAGGGATATGACGTTCCCGACTACCCCGACGATCCAGCGACCGAGGAAGAACGCCAACTCCAAGTGCGCTTTTCCAGGGTGCTAGGCAGCGCGGTGAACCCAGTCCTGCGGCAAGGGAACTCCGACCGCCGGTCGTCCAACTCTGTCAAGGAGCACGGCAAACGTAATCCCCATCGGATGATGCAGGATTGGCCCGAAGTCTCCAAAACCCGCGTCGACCACATGAGGAAGGGGGATTTTTACGGTAGTGAACAGGCGTTGACAATCGGGGCAGCGGGGTCGGCGGTGATCGAATTTGTGGCCCGCGACGGGAATGCCACCGTGCTCAAGACCGCTATCCCCTTGTTAGCTGGTGAAATTATAGATTGTGCCGTGATGAACGTGCGGGAGTTGCGCGATTTCTACGCTGAAGAAATGGCAAAGGCCAAAGCTGACGGCGTGTTGCTTTCGCTGCATCTGAAGTCGACCATGATGCGCGTGTCAGATCCAATTATTTTCGGCCATTGCGTGTCGGTTTACTACCACGACCTGTTGACCAAATACGCAAATGATCTGGATCAGATCGGGGTGAACCCTGACAACGGAATGGCTGAACTCATCACAAAGATTCAATCTCTTCCCAAGGACAAACGAGCGGAAATCGAGGCGGATATCCAGGCGGTCTACAGCGCGCGCCCGGAACTATCGATGGTGAACTCTAGCCGGGGCATCACCAATCTGCACGTGCCAAGCGATGTGATCATCGACGCATCTATGCCGGTGATTATTCGTGATGGCGGCCGCACGTGGGGTCCCGATAACGAGTTGCACGACACTATCGCGATGATTCCGGATCGCTCTTATTCGACGCTATATCAGGCGGTTATAGAAGACTGCCAGAAGCATGGCGCCTTTGATCCGTCCACCATCGGCAGTGTCGCCAACGTCGGCCTGATGGCCCAAGCGGCCGAAGAGTATGGGTCTCACGACAAGACCTTCAAAGCCCCTGGCAACGGGACGATTCGGGTGGTGGACGCGTCCGGGGCGACCCTGATGGAACAGAGCGTCGAGGAAGGCGATATTTTCCGGATGTGCCAGACTAAGGACGCGGCGATCAAAGACTGGGTCAAGCTTGGGGTCAATCGGGCTAGGCTTACCGGCGCCCCGGCCATCTTCTGGTTGGACCCGGCCCGGGCTCACGACGCAGAACTGATCAAGAAGGTGGGCCAATATTTGTCCACCCACGACACGACCGGGTTGGACATTCGCACAATGACCCCTATCGATGCGATGCGGTTCACGATAGCCCGGAGCCGGGCCGGCCAGGACACTATTTCCGTTACCGGCAACGTGTTGCGTGATTATTTGACCGATCTTTTCCCCATCTTGGAGTTAGGCACCAGCGCCAAGATGCTTTCGGTCGTCCCCCTGCTTAAAGGCGGCGGGATGTTTGAGACAGGCGCTGGCGGGTCGGCCCCCAGGCATGTGCAGCAGTTCCTCGAGGAGGGCCATTTGCGGTGGGATTCCCTGGGTGAATTCTGCGCCCTCGTCGCATCCTTCGAGCATTGCAGCGAGGTGTTTAAGAGCTACAAGGCTAAACTCTTGGCTGAGACATTGGACCAAGCGATTGGGGAGCATATGGAACAACGTCGCTCCCCATCGCGCCGGGTGAATGAACTGGACACCCGGGGCAGTCATTTCTACCTCGCGCTGTACTGGGCGGAAATGCTGGCCAGGCAGACCCAAGACCCCGAGTTGGCAGCCCGCTTTACCGAGGTGGCCCAGCAGTTGACCGACAACGAAGACAAAATTGTTCAGGATATCAACGACGCCCAGGGACAGCCAGTCGATATCGGCGGCTATTACCGCCCCAACGACGAGATGGCCGCCAAAGCCATGCGCCCCAGCGCTACTCTGAACGCCATCGTGGACTCAATCTAGCAACACAAGGAGCACTAACCAGATGCGAAGCAAAGTAACGGTAGTAGGCGCCGGAAACGTGGGGGCCACTACCGCCCTGCGCATCAGCCAGTTGGGCTACGCCGACGTGGTTCTGGTGGACGTGATCGAAGACCTGCCCCAGGGTAAAGGGCTGGACATGCTGGAAGCCGGCCCCGTCTTGGGCACCGACGCCAACATCATTGGCAGCAACGGTTACGAAGACACCGCCGGCTCAGATTTGGTGGTTATAACCGCGGGCATTGCCCGCCGCCCCGGCATGAGCCGGGACGACCTCCTCTTGACCAATATGAAGATCACCTCCTCCGTCACCCAGGAAGTGGTCAACTACTCACCGGACTGCATCATCATCGCCGTAACCAATCCGCTGGACGCTATGGTCCAGAACGTGTTCGAGAGCAGCAAATTCCCGCCCAGCCGGGTATTCGGCATGGCCGGGGTCCTCGATACGGCCCGCTTTCGGACCTTCATTGCCCAGGAATTGCAGGTTTCCGTGGAGGACGTGCAGGCCCTGGTGCTGGGGGGCCACGGAGACGACATGGTGCCCTTGGTACGCTATACCACCGTGGGAGGCATACCAATCACCGAGTTGATGGCCCCGGAGAAAGTCGATCAACTGGTCCTGCGCACCCGCCAGGGCGGCGGCGAAATCGTGGCCCTGCTGAAAGAGGGCAGCGCCTACTACGCGCCTTCCGCCGCCATCACCCAGATGGTGGAGGCCGTCCTGTTGGACAAGAAGCGGGTCTTGCCCTGCTGCGCCTACCTGGAAGGCGAGTACGGCATTAACGGCCTCTGTGTCGGCGTCCCCGTTAAGCTGGGGGCCGGCGGGATAGAGCAAGTTATCGAGATCAGCTTGACCGAGGCGGAAGCTGCCGCCCTGCAACGCTCGGCCGCCAGCGTGGAAGAACTGGTCCAAGTTATGCGCCAAGCCAAGGCGGAGGCCGAGTAGCGTCAAGCCATTGACCGCGCATCTCTATAACCGGGGCTGAAGAGCAGCCTTCCGGAATAGCGCCGAGAGAGTTGGGGTATTCGATTCAATCAGGGAGTCGAGTCGATGACTATGCGAACCCAGGAAGAAAGAGACCTTCTGGAAAAAGCGGCCCAGTACCTGCCCGGAGGCAACACCGGCAACCTGACGGTTCGGGAAGACCTTAGTTTCTTGGTGCGGGAAGGGAAGGGGTCCCGCATCTGGGACGTTAGCGGCAACGAGTACGTCGACTGGCTCATGGGCTCCGGCCCCATGGTCTTGGGTCACGCCCACCCCAGCGTCACGGAGGCCGTCATCAAAGCCGTGGAGCGGGGCAGCACCTTCTTTGCCACCAATGAAAAGGTAGTAATGTTGGCGGAAGAGGTCATCGACGCGGTCCCCTGCGCCGAACGGGTCCGTTTCTCCACCAGCGGCACCGACGCTTGCTTTCAAGCCATGCGGGCGGCCCGGGCCTATCGCAACAAGCAGAAAGTGATGAAGTTCGAAGGGGGCTTCCACGGCACCAGCGACTATGCTTTGATGAGCGTTACGCCTTCCGCGGGGGAAGAGTTCCCCCAAGCCGAACCCAGCAGCGGGGGCATTCCCAAAGCCATCCAGGAACTCATGCTCATCGCTCCTTTCAACGACCTGGATACTACCTCCGCCCTTATCGACGCCCATCACGATGAGTTGGCCGCCGTAATCGTGGAACCCCTGCAGCGAATACTGCCGCCCCGACCCGGCTTTCTACAAGGATTGCGGGATATCACCGCCAAGCACGACATCCCCCTCATCTTCGACGAAGTGGTCACCGGCTTTCGGCTGGCCTACGGCGGCGCCCAAGAGTATTACGGCGTAACCCCCGATCTGTGCGCCCTGGGCAAGATAGTGGGCGGCGGTTATCCCTTGGCGGCGGTGGCGGGCCGCAGCGATATCATGTCCGTCTATGACCAGTTCACCGTCGAGCCGGATACCTTCGTAAACCAAATCGGCACTCTCAACGGCAACCCCATCGCTTGCGCCGCCGGCCTGGCCACCCTGGCCGAGCTGCGGAAAGCAGGCAAATACGAGGGGCTGAGGGAGACCGGAGGCCGGTTGCGGCGGGCCCTGATAGACCTTTGCGCCGGCAACGGCATCCCAATCCAGATGTGCGGCGAAGACCCGATATTCGACTTCTACTTCACCGACCGCCCGGTAAGCAACTACCGTGACACTTTAGCCGCGGACGCGGGACTAATGACCCGCTTCAACGGCGGCCTCCTGGAAAGGCGGGTCCTGAAGGGCGGCCAGAAGTTCTACCCGTCTATGGTCCACACCGAGGAAGACATAGAGCGCACCATCAACGCCTTCGAGGAAGTGATACCCGGGCTGAGGGAGTAGCCGACAAGGATAGAATAATATCCCATGCGCGCAGTCAAGACCCTATTCACCGCAGAGGAGCTACTGCTCCTGCCAACGTTGGACCGTCGCTTGGAGTTGGTAGAGGGAAAGCTCTACGAGATGCCGCCCGCCGGCGCTAGACACGGCAGCGTGTCCATGAGGATCGGCGCCATGTTGAATAACTAC
Organism: Dehalococcoidia bacterium; assembly: GCA_965197665.1. Lineage (GTDB taxonomy): Bacteria > Chloroflexota > Dehalococcoidia > Lucifugimonadales > UBA3495 > CBDANO01. The sequence continues at coordinate 174,682 of CBDANO010000003.1, read as the reverse complement.
GTCGTGGCTAACCGGTTGGGCCAAGTCTTCGCCGCCGAAACCGGCTTTATCCTCCGCCGCGGTCCGGACACGGTGCGCGCCCCGGACGCATCCTTCGTCTCCGGCGACAGAGTTTCCGAAGAAGGACTGTCCGCCGGATATTTTGAAGGCCCTCCCGACTTGGCGGTTGAAGTACTCTCTCCGGATGACCGGCCCCGAAACGTCCGTGAAAAAGTGGCGGACTGGCTCGAGTCCGGAACGCGAATGGTGTGGGTCATAGACCCCGGCACTCGTTCGGCGGCGGTTTACCGGTCGTTGGAAGAGGTCCGAGAACTATCGGAACACGATAGTCTGGACGGCGGCCCCGTGATTCCCGGTTTCACTTGCCCCATCAGCGACCTGTTCTCTTAGCCCCAATCGCCGCTTCCGCAAGATACCGTGCTAACCGGCGTCAGCCGTTGATTGTACCCAGTCAACCATTGAAACCCGCTGGGTAGCGCCCCGATAGTAGACCGCTAAGAAGCGTCGCCGCAAGGACCCGGAATCATTGATTCCGACAATGACTTCCCGACGGCGGCCGGGTCTCGCCTTCACCCCGCCGGCGTCAGCTTGGCCACCAGCGGCTTGGTACTCATGATGTGGTTTTGCAGCCCCAACTCTTTCGGACTTATCCCCATAGCCAGTCCTATAGCTTGGGGCAAGTGGATGATGGGCATGTCGATCTTGCGCCCCGCCTGCGCCGCCGCCTTCGGCTGAAAGCCGTCGAGGTTCAGATGACACAGAGGGCAGGGCGTCACCATAGCGTCCGCCCCCAAGTCCTTGACCTCGGACGTATGCTTGGCCACCATGGCCATGGAGTTCCTTTCGTTGATGGTCAAGATTGGAAATCCGCAACACCGGGTCTTCCCGGCAAAGTCCACCACCGTGGCCCCGAGAGTCTCGATCAGCCGCTCCAGCGACGTTTGACGTTCCGGGTGTTCGTCAATATCCAGAGCGTCGGTGGGCCGGATAATATAGCACCCGTAGAAGGGCGCCATCCGGATTCCCCGCAACGGTCTAGTCACTGCCTTGGTCAACTCGTCCAACCCGTAGTCCTCGATCAGTACCCAAAGCAGGTGTTTGATCTCAGTGGTCCCTCGGTACTCCAGCCCTTCACCGGCCAGATGGGTATTGATCCGCTCCAAATACTCCGGGCTTTGCTTCATCCGGTGGTTGGCTTGGGCCATAACGCCCTGGCAAGTGCTGCATATTGTCAGAATAGGCAGCCGCAGCTTCTCGGCCATAGCGAAGGTCCTAGCGTTCAGCGTGTCTCCCAGTAGCTCGTTCTTCTCTTGAAGAACGCCGGCCCCGGTGCATGAAGCCGCGGGCATCTCTTGAATCCCGATGCCCAGCCGATGGCAGATCAGCTTTGCCGCCGGGTAAAGCTCCGGGCACCCGCCTCTGGACACGCAGCCGGGAAAGAAAGCATATCTCACGTTAGTTCTCCTAAATCAGACTCAGCGCCGGGCCTACTCCCCGGACCGCGGCTCTGCCGGCGCGGATACCGGGCTCTTTTGGGAGCTTCTTTTGATGTCTTAAAGATGGGCGCTATCAAGGCGGCCGGACAAAGCCCGTGGGCCGCCGGGGCCAAAGTTCCCGGCCCTTTACGGTTCGGGGTCCTCGATCTCCCGGACCAACCGGCGTACCTCTTTCACGTCCTCGACGTTCTTGTGGACGATGGGTGGAAGCTTGCCCCGGGCCAGGGCCCGGAGTCCCACCGGCACGTAGCTTGCCAATGCCGGCAAGTTGGCCAGCCCAACGGTGTTCAGAGTCAGCTTCAGCTCATCCAGCCAACCGCTGTGCCTAACGCTCTCGGTGAACGCTTCGGCGTGGCGAGAGCCGGTATTGTTGGTGAACCCCGCGGTCATGGCTTGTTCCCGCAAGGCCATGATGCGGTCCATCGGCGCGATTCCCTTGGGGCAGACCTGGACGCACTCGGAACAGCGGGTGCAGTCCCAGATTCCGGTAGCCTCGCTAAGGCGCTCCAACCGCCCCATAGAAACGCCGTCGGCGTCGCCGTCGCGGGGGTCCGCCGTAAACCGGTAGGCCTTGGCCAAAGCCGCCGGGCCCAGGAAGGTTGGGTCCACCTCCAACACGGTGCAGTCCGAAACGCAGGCGCCGCACATGATGCAGGCTGTGACCCCGGATAGATGCAGCATCGATTCATTGGAAGCGATATACTCTTCTTCCGGTTCTTCCCTCTGAGGTTGCAGATAGGGTTCAACCTCCATGATTTTGTCCCAGAACATGTCGAAGTCCACCACCAAGTCCTTGACCACCGGCATGACGCCGGCGGGTTCCACCACTATCGTGTTGTTCCCATCCACGGCTTGGGCCACTTGAGTTTTGCAAGCCAAACAAGCCTGGCCGTTGATCCGCATTGCGCAGGAGCCGCATATGGAGCTGCGGCAAGAGCACCTCAGGCTTAGAGTGCCGTCCGAGTCCTCTCGCACCTTGATCAAGGCGTCCAAGACGGTGGCGTTGTCCTCTATGGAGACAGGAAACTCCTGCCAGTAAGATACGGGAGTCTCCGCTTCGGGATCGTAGCGCCGTACTCTGAGAGTAACGTCCATTAGCTAGTATTTCCTTTCTTCAGGGGTCCACTTGGTTATACTTACCGGCAAGTAAGAAACCTCCGGCCCCGCTTCGCCCTTGGTCACTACAACGTGCTTCATCCAGTTCTCATCATCCCGGTCCGGGTAGTCTGTCCTAGACTGAGCGCCGCGGCTGTCCTTTCGCTCGATGGCGCTGACCGTGACCGCCTCGGCGCAGTCCAGCATGAACCCCAACTCCAAGGCGAAAACCAAATCAGTATTGAAGACCCGGCCCTTATTGTCCACCGGTACCGTCGAGTACCGCTCCTTCAGGTCGGCCAACTCCTGCTTGGTCTCCTCCATGCCCGCCTGGTGGCGGTACACTGCCAAATTGTTGTTCATCGACTGCCCCATGGCCAGCCTGAGCGAGGCTACCCGGTCCCCATTGCCGGTTCGGTCCAAAATCTCTTGCATCCGCTTCTCTTCTTGGCCAACCACCCCGTCCACGTCGAACTCCATGTACTCCGAGTCCCTGACGGTAACAGCGGCGTGGTTACCCGACCGTTCGCCGAACACAATCGTATCCAGCAAAGAATTAGCGCCCAACCGGTTTCCGCCGTGGACGCTGACGCAGGCGCACTCGCCAGCGGCGTAGACTCCGGGCAAGTTCGTCTGCCCGTCCACGTCGGTCTTGATGCCGCCCATGATGTAGTGCATCCCTGGCTTGATGGGTATCGGATCGGTTGCCATATCCAAGCCCGCCAAGTCGATGCCGATCTCGCGAATCTGGCTCAGCTTCTCTTTGATCAGGCTCTGCCCCAAGTGACGGCAGTCCAGCAACACGCAGCCGTCAACGCCGTTGCCGGCGTTGATCTCCGTTTGCTCGGCTCGGGAGACCACGTCTCGGGAGGCCAACTCCATCATGTTGGCCGCGTACCTCTCCATGAACCGGTCTCCGTTCTTGTCCAGCAAATAGGCCCCCTCTCCCCGGGCCGCCTCGGATATGAGCACCCCGCTTCCCGCCAGGGTCGTGGGGTGATACTGGACCATTTCCATGTCCATCAGCCGCGCTCCGGCGTCGTAAGCCAAGGCGATGCCGTCGCCGGTGACGATCAAGGCATTGGTGCTGGGCTCGAATACCCGCCCCAGCCCTCCGGTGCAGAGGATTATCGACTTGGCCCGGATGGCATAGACCGCGCCGGAGCGAATCTCCAGGGCGGTGACGCCGCAGACCTGTCCGTCTTCCTGGATCAGACCCGTTACGAACCACTCCTCGTACCGGCGCACCCCCGACTTGATTAGCTGCTCGAACATCACGTGCAGCATGGCTTGGCCGGTAAAATCACCCACGAAGAAGGTCCGCGCTCGCCGCTGCCCCCCGAAAGCCCTAGTGCCCAGCCTTCCCTCGTCGTCGCGGTTGAAAGTGACTCCCATGTGCTCCATGTCGATCAGGGAGCGGCCCGCCGCCCGGCACATAACCTCGATGGCGTCCTGGTCGCCCAAGAAATCACTGCCCTTTACCGTATCGTAGGCGTGGTCTTCCCAATCGTCTCCTCGATCGGTGAGGGCGGCGTTGACTCCACCCTGGGCGGCGTTGGAGTGGCTCCGCACCGGGTGCACCTTGCTAATGATTGCGGTGTTGGCGCCGTTGGCCCGGGCCGCTATGGCCGCCCGCATTCCGGCCAGTCCGGCCCCAACCACTAGGACGTCATGCTCCAGCATGGGGACCTCTTCCTCTCAAGTTACGTTGCCTCTGAGCCGCCACCCAATATATCAAAAATGGTGCTTGGCTTCTAGCGGAGAAGGCGCTGCCTCGGGGGCATTCGATAACGGTTATTCGTGCGCTGGCAGCAATATCCGTTAGTCCGCCGCCAGGGGGCCGTCCAGGCCGGAACACCGACGGAAACCCTGAGCACCGGACTAGACCGCCGTTGCTCCAGTCTCGACCGTACCCACAGAGGCTTCATCGGGAGAGTTCAACAACAGGCTTCAACCGCGCCTGGACCGTAGCGCCAGCAGCAGCGAAGCGATACTCTTAGCGTCCCGAATTTCCCCCTCTTCGATCAACTCAACCGCCTCATTCAAGGGCACCGTAACCACATCGATGTTTTCGTCGTCGTCCCCGGCCAGCTTGGCCGGGGCCAAGCCGGTGGCAAGGTAAGCGTACATGTACTCGGTGCTCCAGCCGGGCGCCACCCAGAAACCGGAAAGCAACTCCAATTTCTCCGCAGTGTGCCCGATCTCTTCTTGAAGCTCCCGCAGCGCCGCTTCCTCGGGGCTCTCGCCCTCCTCTATGCCGCCCGCGGGAACTTCCAGCAAATCCGTTTCCGCCGGCTTGCGGTACTGCCGCACCATGAGCACGTTGCCTTCTCGGTCTACCGGGACGACGCACACGCAGTCGGAGTGTTCGGCTATCTCCCTGGTAGCTAACCGGCCCGTGGGCATCCGCACCGTGTCCACCCGGAGGTTGACGATATTGCCCGCGTAAGCCGTCCGGCTGTCTACCGTCGGTTCGGGCCAAGGGGGCGTCATCTGGACTTCGGTCTCATTGTCCGCGGGTGCTGAATCCCAGCCGCCGCGTCAAGGTTGCGTAAAACTGGTTTGCCTGATTGGCCCGCAGGAACTTGGCTCTATAGGGACTCTGATGCAGTTGCACCCGGTCCCCGGGAGCCAAGGGGTAATCGACCACCCCGTCTACACTCAGGATAGCTTCCTGGTACCCCTCCAGGGAGAGGACCACTTCCACCGACGGGGCCAACACCAGCGCCGCGGCCAACCCCATGTGGGCGGCCACCGGCTTGAGCACCAAGGACTCCGAAGTTGGGTCCAGGATCGGGCCGCCAACGGCCAGATTATACCCGGTGGCCCCCGTGGCGGTGGACACGATAACCGCGTCGGCGCGGAAAGTGGTCAGTTCGGCGCCATCCACGTACGCCGTGATAGTTACCACCCGGGACATGGACCCCCGGGCCAACACCGCGTCGTTAAGGGCGTGAAACGGCCCGTACCGTTTCCCGTCGGTACCGGCGCCCCCCTTGATCACCGTCGCTTGGAGCATGCTACGCTCCTCGACCCGGCAACCGCCGTTCAGGTACGTGGGCAGCTTTTCCAGCGCTTCGTGCACCTGGAGCTCCGTCATGAAGCCCAACCGGCCCATGTTCACCCCAACCACGGGAATGCCCATGGGCGCCGTAATCTGAGCCGCCCGCAGGATAGTGCCGTCGCCGCCTACCGTGGTAACAAGCTCGGTGTCTTCCGCCCGGGCCCGGACAGTCTCCAGGTTTTCCGCCGGGGATATCCAGCTACCCTCGGGCAAGGACAACTGGTGCAGGATTGTCGTGCCCAAGTCCAAGGCCTCGGGAATCCGAGCGTTGTATATGATGCCGACGTTTCTCATGTCCCTGGATACGTCCGCCTTCCACCATCAACCGTTCAACCTGGGTCGCCAAGGCGCGGTCAGTCTAGCACCGGCCGAAATTTTGTGTCAATCCTACACGCCGGTCCCAAACTGCCCCCGCCAAAGATGAAAACCACATCCCCCCAGCACCAATACCAATAACCGGGCGCAACCACAGGCCCGCCTTAAGGCATTAGCGGCCCCACCGCAACCTTGGACAACTCCAGCAAGTGCCCGGGGTCTATGCCCATCCAAAGCACCAAGGCCCCGGACACCCCCAGGGCCGCCCAAGACGCCGCCGGCGCCGTGAGCTTTTCCTCCGAGCTGGGCGCCTGAAGGAACATGACGCGAATTATGCGCACGTAGTAGTAGGCCGAAACGACGCTACTGATCACTCCAAGGATGGCCAGCCAGGTCAACCCGGACTTGACCGCGGCGGAGAAAACGTACAGTTTCGCGATGAAGATACCGGTGGGCGGTACGCCAATCAGGGCCACCAATGCCAAGGCTAGAGTCACCGCCAGCAATGGAGAACGCCGGACGATTCCCCCGTAGTCGTCGATACGGTCGCTGCCGATGCGGTTGCTTATGGCAATTATGGCGAAGAAGGCGGTAAGGTTAGCCGCGGCGTAGGCCGCCAGGTAGAAGAGGACGCTGTCCAAGCCCACCGGCACGAACTCCGGAAAGCTCACGTCGCCGCCTCCGGCCTTTACCCCCGCAGCCACTCCAACCAATATATAGCCCGCGTGAGCGATGGTGCTGTAGCCAAATAGCCTGCGGATGTTGCTTTGGCTGATAGCGACCAAGTTGCCGACGATCATCGATACGGCCGCCAGAGCCGCCATGAGCGCCGCCCAGTCCAGGCTAACGTCGAAGAACCCCGTATAGAACACCCGCAGCAGAATAGCGAAGGCCGCGGCTTTACTGGCCACCGACAAAAAAGCGACTACCGGCGTAGGGGCCCCTTCATAGACGTCCGGGACCCACATCTGAAACGGCGCCGAAGAGATTTTGAACCCGAAGCCCGCCACCATCAGCGTCACCCCCACCAACAGGGCTATGGAGCCGAAGGGAAAGTCACCCGAGGTGTTGGCCACGCTGGAGGCGATTTCCGATAGCGCGGTGCTGCCGGTAAAGCCGAATACCAACGCCATCCCATATAGCATGACCGCCGAGCTGATGGCCCCGATAATCAAGAATTTCACTCCCGCTTCACTGGACCGGGCATTATTCATGAAAGCCGCCAGCGCCGCTAGGGGCATGGTCGTCAATTCCAAGGCGATGTATATGGTGATCAACTCAGTGGCCGCGGCCAAGAGCATCATCCCGGTGGCCGAAAAGAGGATCAGCCCGTAATACTCGCCCTGGAATCGTGGTAGCTGTCGCACGTAGTCGCCGGAAGCCATGATTACTAGCCCGGAGGCGGCCAGCACCAGGAAGTTGAAGAACAAAGCAAACCGGTCCACGGACAAGCTGTTCGCGAGGACGCTGGCCTCCGCGCCGGAGAGCGGCGCCGTTCCTTGGACCAGGTTCAACGAGTCCCCCAAGTCGAAGGCTTGAATCAGACTGAGGGCCAAGGGCGCAAGCAGCCCCAAAAAAGCAAGTACCGGCAGCAGTCCCTTTCGTTCGAGGAAGAGGTCCAGCACGATGACCAGAAGGGCGACGCCCGCTACGCCTACGTACGGCGATATAACGTAAAGGTCGTGGACAGACATGCCGGTCTAGCCGCCTCCCGGAAGGACGGCCAGCATCGGCTGCAAGCCCAAGCTGAACACGTCGGTCAACACCGAGGGGTACACGCCAACGCCCACGATGCTGATGACCAGTATCGCCAGAGGAATCGCCTCCACCAGAGACGCGTCGGATAGATGGGCGAAGCGTTCCCGGCGCTCCCCAAAGAAGGAGCGCTCAACCATCCACAAAATGTAGCCGGCGGTAAGAATGATACCCAGGACAGCTAGGGCCGTCGGCCAAGTGAAGGCGCGGAACGCCCCCAGGAACACCAGCACCTCGGAAACGAACCCGCTGAGACCGGGCAGTCCCAGGGAGGCCAGCCCCGCTACCAAGACGGCAATTGCCACAATGGGCATTCTGCCGGCCAACCCCCCCAGATCGGGGATGTAGCGGGTGTGTGTCTTGTCATAGACCAGCCCCACGCCCAAGAACAGCAGGCCGGTAATAGTGCCGTGAGTGAACAGCTGCATGGCGGCGCCCTTCAGTCCCGTCGCCGTTAGCTCCCCTTGGGATACTCCCACCGACCCGATGCCCACCAGCACCAACCCCATGTGACTCACGCTGGAGAAAGCAATGAGCCTCTTGAGGTCAGTCTGGCGCAGGGTCACCACCGCGCCGTAGAGCACGCTAATCACCCCCAAGACTATCAGCACCCAAGCAAACTTGTCGGTCTGGCCGGGCAACATCCCCACGTTGACCCGCAGTAGGCCGTAACCGCCCATTTTCAGCAGCACCCCCGCCAACATCACGCTAGCCGCGGTGGGGGCGTCGGTGTGCGCGTCGGGCAGCCAGGTGTGCAGAGGCCAGGAAGGCAGCTTCACCGCAAAAGCAACGAAGAACAACCAGAACAACCCGGTCAAAGGTATCAACACGCTGGCCGACGCCAGCATTGTGCCTTTCGTCGACAACTCCGTCATGTCGAAGGTACCGATGCCCGGGGTTACGAACACCGCCACGATAGCCACCAGCATGAAGGCGCTGCCCAGGATGGTGAAGATGAGGAACTTCATGGCCGAGTACTCTTTGCGTCCCGTGCCCCAGATGGAGATGAGCATGTACATGGGTACCAACTCCAACTCCCAGAACAGGAAGAAGAGCAACAGGTCCAGGGTGGCAAAGACGCCCATTACCGCCGTTTGTAGGACCAGCAGCCAAAAGAAGTACTCCTTCACCCGGAGGTTGACGCGCCAAGACGAAAGGACCGCGCAAAACCCCAAGATTCCGGTGAGAGCTATCAGGGGAGCGCTAAGCCCATCTACTCCCATGAAGAAGTTGGCCCGGAGGTTCTCCCCGGGTATCCAGGGAAACTTGTCAATCAACTGGAACCGGTCGGCGCCCTCCCCTTGATCGAACAAGCCAAAGACCAACAGGGCCAGCACCAGGTCGGCCAAGGCCACCGCCGCCGCAAAGCAACGAATGTTCCTCTCGCCGCGCACCACCAGCAGGATGGCCATCGCCCCCGCCGCGGGCAAGAACACCGCCGCCGTCAGTAGTCCGGAAAATCCTTCAAACACTTCCCCGACCTTGCGTCTTCACCGCGTCATCTAATACCCGGAATCGCCATAACCCGGAACCCTCATTCCCCGCCGTCGCCGGCTTCACGAGAGCAAGAACCCAAGGATTATCAGCAAGCCGCCCAGCGCAATCGCGGCGCCGTAGGCCTGTACCTGACCCGTTTGAAGACGGCCCACCGCCGAGCCGATGTTCCGAAAGGTCCAACCCAAGGTATCCACGAAACCGTCGATTACGTTCCGGTCCAGCCAGTCCAGCGTCCCGGCAAATACCCGGTAGAACCCTCGGCGCACCACCACGTCCTCATATAGCGCGTCAAAGAAGTACTTCCTCGATAGCAAAGTGTGCGCCGGCCCGACCAACTCCAGAGGGTCCCGTTTCCCGGCGGCGCCCCTGCGGGCGTACACCCCGGCGGCCGCCGTCAGCCCCGCCAGGGCGGCCAATGTCGAGAATAAAGCCACCCAGCCGCTGAAGTCGTGAGGCTCCAACGCATGGGCCAAGTGGGGAACTATCACCCCAAGGCCGGACCCCAAGAACTCGCTGATCCAGTGGCCCGGAATACCTATCGCCTGACCCCACTGGGGGTTGGCCAGATAGCCGGCTGCAACGGCTCCCACACCGAGGACAACCATCGGAAGCACCATGACCCTCGGCGACTCGGCCAAGTGCGCCCCGCCTTCGTGGGAGCTCCTCGTCGGGGTGTCCTGCGCCCTTCCGCCGCTGCCCGTTGCCGCCGCCTTGTCCTCCAATTCTTGGTCCGCGCCGCCGCGGAACTGCCCGTGGAAGGTCAGGTGCAACATCCTGAAGGTGTAAAAGGCCGTAAGCACCACCGCAGCCAAGAGCATTCCAAAAGTAACCCGGCTCACCCACCCGTCAACCAAGCCGCCGCCGCTCCATGCCCCGGCCAGGATTTCGTCTTTACTCCAGAAGCCGGCCAGAGGAATTATCCCCACCAAGCTCAACCCTCCGATAACCGTGAGGGCGTAAGTAAAAGGCATGTAGCGCCGCAGCCCGCCCATGTACCGCATGTCGAAGGTCCCTGTTGCGTGGTTCACACTGCCGGCCCCCAAGAACAGCAGTGCCTTGAACGCCGCGTGGGTTGCCAAGTGAAACAGCGCCGCCGCGTAAACGCCGATCCCCAAGCCGGCCATCATGTAGCCCAGCTGGCTGATGGTCGAATAAGCCATCACCCGTTTAATGTCGTTCATTACCAGGCCCATGGTGGCCGCTATTAGCGCGGTAGAAGCCCCCACCAACGCCACCACCGTCAAGGCGTCGGAAGACCCTTGGAACAAGGGATAGAACCGGGCGACCAAGAAGACTCCGGCCGCCACCATGGTAGCGGCGTGAATCAAGGCGCTGACCGGCGTCGGGCCTTCCATGGCGTCGGGCAGCCAAGTATGCAGCGGGAACTGGCCCGACTTCCCGGCCGCCCCGGCAAAAATGCCCAGGGTAACCCAGGTAAGCGCTCCCCCAGCCAAGATGGCCCCGCCCGTCGCCAACGGCTGGGCGGCTTGCCAAATATCCGGAATGTGGAAGGCGTTCAGCCCGGCGGCGGCAAACTCCTCCCCTTGGAGGAACAAATACAAAATGGCGATGAGGAACCCGGTGTCACCGATTCGGGTAACGATGAACGCCTTCTTGGCCGCGGCAGCCGCCGCCGGCCGCTCGTGCCAGAAGCCGATGAGCAAGTAGGATGAAAGGCCCACCAACTCCCAGAATACGTACAGTTGGATTATGTTAACCGACAGCACCAACCCCAACATCGCCGCGGTGAACAAAGACATGAACGCGAAGTACCGGCAATACCCCGGGTCCCGGTCCATGTAACCCAAGGAGTAGACCTGCACCAGCAAGCTCACCGAGGTGACCACGATGAGCATGATGGCCGTCACCTCGTCCACCAACAGCCCCATCTCGATGGTCGCCCCGCCCATCACTTCAAGCCACTCGTAGGGTTGAAACTCCGGACTGTACCCTTGGAGCACCGACCACAGGGCCCAAACCGACAGTCCAAAGGCCCCGCTCAAGCAGCCAATGAGCGTGAGGCCGCTGAGCAAGGGGAACCGGTTGAGGAATGGCCGGATAATGAGGACTATTGCGGCGAAGGAGCCTAGGGGCAGCAAGAATATTGCCCAAATAGCGGCTTCGCTGATCATCTACAGCTTCCTCAATATCTCTTCTGCCACGTGTTCCCGGCCATGGGGTACGTATACCCGGAAGGGGACCTTTTCCCCCCAGTCCCGGATGTCGCCTTCGGGCAAGATGCGGGTGGGCAGCCCCTCTCCCTCCAGGGCCTCTTTCCACATCTCCGCCATCATGAGATTGGGCGCCCGTTTGAATTCAGTCCACATATTTTCAGTTCCGCATCTCCGAGGCCTCGGTAAGGTCCACCGACTCGGTGTTGCGGTACATCGCAAACACAATGCCCAAGCCAAGCGCGATCTCCGCGGCGGCCACCGTGATTATGAACACCGCGAATACCTGCCCCGTCAGCACCGCGCCAATGTTTTCCTGCAGCCCCGCCGGCGCTACGTACTTGGCCAACGCCACCAGAGTCACGTTGACCGCGTTGAACATCAGTTCGATGGACATCAACACGGCCAACACGTTGCGGCGGGCCAACGAACCATAAAGCCCGATGGCGAACAGGCCCGCCGCAACTATCAACATGGTCTCAAGGGACATCTTCCGCTACCTCGTAGACCCGGGGGGCCGCGGCCTCACCAGCGCCAAGGCCCCGATAAGCGCCGCCAGCAGCAGTACCGATACCGCCTCGAAGGCCAGCACGAAATCGCCGATCAACAAGTCTCCCAAGCTGGACCTTTCCAGGCCCCTCTCCTCGGCCTCGTCCCGGGCTTCCTCACCGGCCAACCCCGCTTGCTCCAAGGTATCCGGGGGCAGCTCGCTAATGGCCACGTCGCTGACCGCCCTGGTCTGCACCAGTTCAACCTGCTCCCGTTCTTCACCGGAAACTGAATCCGAGAACAAATTCCAACTCGTATCTATCGCTACGAACACCAGCGCCGATAGCAGCAGGGCCGCGAAGAGCGCCGCGGGTATTTGCATCCGGTTGGGCAGGTTCCCCCGTTGCACGTCCCGGGTGAGCATCACCGCAAAGATAATCAGGATGGAAATGGCGCCCGCGTAGATGAGCACTTGCACCACCGCCAGGAATTCGGCGTTGAGCAGCACGAAGAACCCAGCCACCGCGATGAATACTACTATCAACAAAAGGGCCGCCCGGAACAGGTCCCTTACCAGGACCACTCCCAGAGCGGCGCCGATGGCGGCAATCGCCAGGAACCAGAATACGACGTCCTGAAACAGCATCTAGTCGGATTCTTTGAGGGAAGCCGGGTTAGTCTCCCCCTCCAGCGTTGCCGGGGTGGAGTCCTCTCCTCCTTCCTTCCCGGCCGGGGAGCTATCCTCATCGGAAGCGGAAGCCGCGGTCAAGCGCATTCCGGCCTTTTCCTGCCGGTGCCAGCGCCAAGATTCCCGCCCCGCCTCCTTCCATCCCAGGGGCTGCCCCGCGTGGGGATCGTACCCGGCCCCTTCCAGTTGAGGACGGAAGAAGCTACTCGGCCTCTTCTCAGCTTGACGCAGTTGGTCCAGCCCGATGACCATCTCTTTACGGGAGTAATTGCCTTGCTCGAACCCGCTGCCCATAAATAGGGCGTCATAGGGGCACGCTTCCACGCACAACCCGCAGAACATGCACCGGAATATCTGGATGTCGAACAGCTCCAGCCGGTATTTGTCCCCTTCCATTGGGGCCGTCTCGCTGGGGCTGGTCTCGATCTTGATGATTCCCAGGGGACAGTACTTGGCGCAGGATGCGCATCCCGTGCACCGCTCCTCGTACCACACGAACTCTTCTCCCCGGAACCTCGAATGCTGGCTCAAACGCTCTTCCGGGTATTGCACCGTGAACGGCTTCTTGGTCAGGTTCTTCAGGGTCACGTACAGCCCCTTGATCATTTTCAAGCCGTACATTCTATCTCACCTCGCCAAGCCCCGCCGGGTCCCATCCATACGGGGGCGATCCGGCTTGAGACGCTGCCGGTCGGACCGGCGGTCTGACCTTGTCCCGGATCAAGTTGCCGAAAAGCGCTATCGAGAGCAGCAGCAGCGGCAGGTTGATCCCCGTCATGATCCAGAGGTCGTTGGTGCTCAGTTGGCCCAAGTCATTCCTGAAGAAGTAGACCTCCAACGCCGTGGCCAGCAGACCGATCATGCTCAAGGGCATCAGGAACTTCCACGCAAAGGCCATGAGCTGGTCGATGCGCAATCGGGGATAAGTAGCCCGCACCCATATGAAAACAAAAGCCACGGCCCCCAGCTTCAGCAGGAACCAGAGCCACCCGATATAGCTGGACGCCGGGCCCGACCAGCCGCTCAGGAACAGCGTCACGATTACCGCCGCCGCGGCTAGCATCGCTCCGAATTCGGCGGCCTGAATCAAAGCGAACTTGATGCCGCTGTACTCTATGTGAAACCCGGCGATGATCTCCGACTCCGCCTCGGCAACGTCGAAGGGAGTGCGGTTGAGCTCCGCCGACGTCCCGGCCACGAACACGAACAGGGCCACCGGCTGTACCAGCAAGAAGGGTACCGTCTGCGCGGCCACTACGTCCGCCAACGACATGGACCCCGCCACCAGCACCACCCCCAGAACGCTGAGCACCACCGGAATCTCGTAGCTTATCAGGACCGCCACTCCCCGGGCGGCGCCGAACATCGCGTACCGGTTGTTCGAGGACCAGCCCGCTACGAATATTGCCACCGTGGTCAACGAGCCCACGGCCAGAACGTACAGCACGCCCACGTTCAGGTTGGCCAAGGCAGTGTCTTTGGCGAAAGGCACCACCGCCAGCACCAATACCACCGGCATCAACATCAAGATCGGCACCATGAAGAAAGCGAGCCGGTCGGCGTTCCGGGGGGTCAGGTCCTCCTTTACCAGGAGTTTCACCAAGTCGGCTATAGGCTGTAGAAGTCCAAAGGGTCCCCACCGGTTGGGGCCTATACGGTTCTGCATCCTGCCGATGAGGCGCCGCTCCAGCCACGACAGCATCCCCGCGCCCAACAGCACCGCGTTTACCAGGATCAAGATGATGACCAGCCCGGCCACGGCGTAGGAAAGCCAGCAAGGCAGCACCTGCCCGACTGCCTCGTAAATAACCTTGAACAACCGGGTGTCGTGAAGGATGTTGTCAGGCCCCAGCACGCAGTTCAACGGTCAACCTCGCCCAGGTTGATGTCCATGCTCCCCAGGGTCACTATCATGTCGGCTAGTTTCCAACCAACCAGCAAGTGCTCGGTCACCGTCAAGTTGATCAACGACGGAGAGCGTATCTTGCACCGATAGGGGCTTATGCCCCCGTCGCTAACCAGGTAGAACCCCAACTCCCCCTTGGAGGCCTCCACCCGGCCGTAGGCTTCCGCCCCGGGCGCCGCCCGGAAGACCAAGGGCAAGTCCAGCCGCACCGGGCCGGGTTCTATTTGGTTTACGCATTGCTCGACGATGCGGGCGCTCTGGCGCACCTCCTGAAAGCGCACCCACAAACGGTCGTAGTTGTCCCCCCTGGTCCCCACCGGCACGTCGAACTCAACTCGATCATAAGCGTCATAGGGGTCCATCTTGCGCCAGTCCCAAGGCAGGCCGCTGGCCCGCAGCACCGGCCCGCTGACCGACGCGTTGATCGCCAGGTCCAACGGCAGAGTCGCCACGTCCCGGGTCCGCACCATGACGATCTCGTTCTCCAGCACCAGTTGCTCGATCTCGTCAATCTCCGGGCCCAGGGTCTGCATGAAGCTGTCCAGGGCCGGCCAGAAGTCCTCCGGGGCGTCGAAGAACACTCCTCCGGGCCGGGAGTAGCTCACCGTGATCCGCGCTCCGCACAACATCTCGAACAGGTCCAGGATCCGCTCCCGGGTCCGAAAGCAGTACATTAGCGGAGTCACCAGGGCGCCCAAGTCTTGGAGGAAGAACCCAATCCCCATCAGGTGGCTGGCTATCCTTTGCAGCTCGGCGGAGAGGGTGCGCAGGTACTTGCCCCTTGGCGGCGGATCCACGTCCAGCAGCTTCTCGACCGCAAGGCAGTAGGCTTGGTTGTTGATCATCGACGAGACGTAGTCCAAGCGGTCCGTCAAGGTCACTACCTGGACGTAGGTGCGTTCTTCGGCCAGTTTTTCGGTGCCCCGGTGCAAGTAGCCGAAGACCGGCTCCACTTCCAGGATTTCTTCCCCGTCGAAAGTAACCCGCAGCCGGAACACCCCATGGGTGCTGGGGTGCTGCGGCCCTATGTTTACCGTCATCGGTTCGGTGCGGACCGGCATCACAAGTAGTCCTTACGCAGGGGATGCCCCTCGAAACCTTCCCACAGCATGATGCGCTTCATGTTGGGGTGGCCTTCGAAGCGGATCCCCATCAAGTCCCAGATCTCCCGTTCCTGAAAGTCCGCGCCCCGCCAGACTTGATACACCGAAGGCAAGGACAACTCTTCACGCCCGAATACCTTCGTCTTAATGACCGCCGTGTGCTTGCGGCGCAGCGAGGTCAGGTGGTACACCACTTCGAAGTGCTCGATGAAGTCAACGGCGCTGATGGCGTTGAGGAACCGGAAATCCAAGTCAGGGTCGTCGCGCAGAAAGTGGGCCGCAGCCTCCAAGCAGTCCGGTTTGACCCACACGGCGCCGTTGTCCCACTCTTCCACCGAGTCCCGTACCGCCGATTGCAACCGTTGGGCCAACTCCTGTCCGGTGACCGGCGCGACGGCCATCAGGCGTTCGCCTCGGCTGCCTTTTCCGAGCTTCCCTGGGTCGAATCTATCGAAGTTGAGTCACTATCGTCCGCCGGAATCTCACCGGCCTCTTCTTGAAACTGAGAAGCGGCCACACTATCGTCCGCCGGAATCTCGCCGGCCCCTTCTCGGGCCTGATTCGATCGCCCGTACTTGCTACCCTTCCCCAAGTTTTGGTATTTCTTGATCTTCTCGTGCAACGCCATGACGCCGTACAGCAGCGCGTCGGGCCGGGGAGGACAGCCCGGCACGTAAACGTCCACCGGGACGATGTGGTCCACTCCGGGCACGACGCTATAGGAACCGAAGTAAGGCCCGCCGCTGGTAGCGCACACCCCCATGGAGATTACCCACTTGGGGTCGCCCATTTGATCATAGATGCGGCGAATCGCCGGGGCCATCTTCCAAGTCACCGTCCCCGCCACGATCATCAGGTCGGCCTGCCTGGGGGAAGCGCGGAACACCTCCATCCCGAAGCGGGCAATGTCGAACCGGCCCATGGCCGCCGCCATCATCTCGAAAGCGCAGCACGCCAGGCCGAAACTCACCGGCCACAGGGCCGACTTTCGGCTCCAGTTCACCAGCGCGTCCACCGAGGTCACCAGAAGATTGCTCTTCAAGTCTTCCGGGACCTCGATCAAGGGCTCGGCCAAGGGTTCCGCCGAACTGTCTTTCAGACTCTGGACAGTATTTCCTTCGTCCAGATCAATGTTCCAGGTCCTAGTGTTGAGCGGGCCTTCACCCTTTGCGATCTCTAGCCCCATCGCTTCCTAACCCCACTCCAAGTCTCTTTTGCGCCAAGCGTAAGCCCACCCCACTAGGAGGATCGAAACGAAAGCCGCCATTTCGATTAGCGCAAACAACTCCAGCTTCAGGAACTTGGTGGCCCAAGGGTATAGAAACACCACTTCAACGTCGAAGATGACGAACAGCACGGCGTACATGTAGTAGCGAAAGTTGAACTGGCTCCACCGGCCGCCCAACGCCTGCATTCCACACTCATAGGTCTCTTCCTTGACCGCCGTGGGATTGTTGGGCCGGAGTCCGATGCGGGAAGACATCCAGGACATCAGCAGCATGCTGGCCGGCACGATGAAGGAAATGACGACGAAGATAGCGACCAAGCCATACTGGCGAAAGTAGTCGTCTAACATCAGCCACCGCTCAACACGAGTCTAACTCGACGTGGAATTATAACATAGGCGTGGCCGCAGCCGGTAGTGAAATCTTGCACAAACCTTTGCTTCCCCTCTCCCCAACCCGCGCCGATTTCCACCGTCCCCCAAGGGCAACCCGGGCGGGTTTTTACTCCGCCGCCCTCCGCTGCTACCATGAATGCTATGAACACCGCAACCGTCTGGCGGACACCCCCCAAACCCCAGCGGGAAGACATCCTGTAAATCGACGACCCAAACACCATCATCGGACCCCGAGGCGTTGCTAATGCCCCTACCGAAACTCTTGGTCGCCACCGGAAACCCCGGAAAGATGCGGGAGTACCGCCGGCTCCTCGCTGCCGTCCCTTTCCGGCTAGTCTCCTTAGAAGACGCCGGCATTGGCCAAGAAGTCGAAGAGACAGGCCGCACCTTCGCCGAGAACGCCGCTCTGAAGGCAAGGGCCTATGCCGGCCTCAGCGGACTGCCAACTCTAGCCGATGACTCAGGTTTGGAGGTGGACGCCTTGGGCGGCGCCCCCGGTGTATATTCGGCCCGCTACGGAGAGGAACCAGACCATGGCTCCCCTTCACGGCCACCGGGGCAGCCTCCCTCAACCGAGTCGCTGAAACCGAAGATGCCGAAACGGAAGATGTCGGATGCGGACCGAGTGGCTTTATTGCTGCGCAATCTCCAGGGTGTCCCTTGGCCGCGCCGCACCGCCCGGTTCTACTGCGTCATTGCCGTCGCGGGGCCGCCTTCCCCAGACGCGGCAGTTCCGCCGCCAACCAAGGGAAGCTCGGGACCGGATGCCCCGCCCCGTCCTGAAGAGGCGCCGGGGCGGTTGACCTTGCTGGTTGGCTCGGTGGCCGGAATGATACAATATGAGCCAACGGGAGAGGAGGGCTTCGGCTATGACCCGGTGTTCTACCTACCCTCCTACGGGCTGACCATGGCTCAGTTGCCCTTGGATGAAAAGAACCGTATCAGCCACCGGGCCCACGCGGCCGGCAATGCCGTCAAGTTACTGGAAGCCCTTGGCTGACCCAGGAAAAATATGCCAGGAAAACTATGATTATCTACGGCTGTCCCCGCAGTCATTTCCTCGCCGTTATTCTCCCGTTATTCTCCCGTTATTCTCAGGAGATCGAATCCAACCCATGACCCTCGATAGATTGGGAAGACCCCTCCGGGACCTGCGGATATCGGTTACCGACCGGTGCAACTTCCGCTGCCCGTACTGCATGCCCGCCGAGGTCTTTGGAGAAAGCTACCGGTTCCTGCCCAAGGAGGAAATCCTCAGCTTCGAAGAAATCGCCCGTCTCGCCCGCATCTTCGTTAGCTTAGGTGTCAACAAGCTCCGCATCACCGGCGGAGAGCCCCTCCTGCGCACCGACCTGAGCCGCTTGGTGGCTATGCTCTCGGAAATCGAAGGCGTCCAGGACCTGACCCTCACCACCAACGGCTATCTCCTAGCCCAACAGGCCCGGCAGCTCAAGGACGCCGGGTTGCAACGGATTACGGTGAGCCTGGACACCCTGGACGAAAATATCTTCAAGGAGATGAACGGTCGGGGGTTTGACCCCAGCCGGGTGCTCCAAGGAATCGAAGCGGCGGCGGCCTCGGGGTTGTCCCCCATAAAGGTCAACGCGGTAGTCCAAAAGGGAGTAAACGACCACACCGTGGTGGACCTCGCCCGCTACTTCAAGGGTTCCGGCCGCGTCATCCGCTTCATCGAGTACATGGACGTGGGCAACCGCAACGGCTGGAAGTGGGACCAAGTGGTGCCCGCCGCGGAAATCATCCGCCGCATCGACGCCGAAATGCCCCTGGAGCCCCTGGAGAGCGGCTACCGCGGCGAGGTGGCCATGCGCTACCGCTACCGGGACGGCGGTGGCGAAGTCGGCGTCATCGCCTCGGTAACCCAACCTTTCTGCGGCGATTGCACCCGTTCCCGGTTGTCCACCGACGGGAACGTCTACACCTGTTTGTTCGCCGCCCGGGGCGTCAGTCTCCGCGACCCTCTCCGCGCCGGGGTCGGCGATGATCAGCTCCGCGGCATTATCGAGGGCCTTTGGGGCAAGCGGGTGGACCGCTACTCCGAGGAGCGGACCGCCTTGGCCGGCCTGCAAAACGCTCCCCGGAAAATCGAAATGTACCAGATCGGCGGCTGACAATCATTCGGATTTGATTTCATGTGCCGCCTCCGCCGAGAGAAATAATGCCGCCAAGTAGCTCCATAACCGTTTACACTGACGGCTCGTGCTTGAACAACCCCGGCCCCGGCGGCTGGGGGGCGGTTATCTTGCCGGAGCAGGGGGAACCCGAGCGCCTCTCCGGCCACGAGCCCGACACTACCAACAACCGCATGGAGCTTACCGCAGCCATAAAAGGCTTGGAGGCCGTCCCCGCCGGGGCTTCCGTGGCCCTCTACAGCGACAGCGAGTACCTCGTCAAGACCATGACCCGGAACTGGAAGCGACGGGTCAATCAGGACCTCTGGGACCGGTTGGACTCTCTCGCGGAGTCCAGGAAGGTCAACTGGAATTGGGTGCAAGGACACGCCGGCGACCCCTGGAATGAAGAAGCGGACCGCCTCGCCTTCGCCGCCATGAACCGCTCCCTCAATAACCGGGTTGGCGATCCGGCCCCAAGCCCACTTACTCACTTGGACGACCAAGGCCGGGTGCGCATGGTGGACGTTGGAGCCAAGCCGGCCACCGACCGGGAAGCCACCGCCAAAGGACACGTTTCGGTCCAACCGGAAACCGCCCGGCTGGTCCAAGAGGGCCTGATGAAGAAAGGCGACGTGCTCACCGTCGCCCAGTTGGCTGGAATCATGGGCGCAAAACGGACCCCGGACCTGGTGCCCCTATGCCATCCCTTGCCCCTGAACCGGGTTGACGTCGAGTTGCGGCTGGACCCCCAACGGCACCGTATCGACATCACCGCCACCGTCGGCACGTCGGCCAAGACCGGAGTCGAGATGGAGGCCCTGACCGCCGTCTCGGTGGCCGCCTTGACCGTCTACGACATGTGCAAGTCCGTGGACCCCGGCATCAGCATCGAGGGCATCCGGCTGGTACGGAAGACGGGCGGCCGGAGCGGGGACATCCACTTGGACGAATAGCCGGCAACAGCCCATCGACAGCTTGCCTATGGAAATCGCCCCGCGCATCCACCGTATCCCCGGCCTCAGATGGAGCAACGCTTATCTGCTGGTGGAAGACTCGGGGCTCACTCTCATCGACGCCGGCTTCCCCGGTGCTTGGGGTAAGATCTCCCGGTACATCCAAAGCATCCGGCGCAGCCCCTCGGAAATCCGGCGCGCAATCGTCACCCACAGCCATCCCGACCACACCGGACCCCTCAAGATGATGTCCCGGCTTACCGGGGCCGAAATCTTGGTTCACCCGGCCGACACCCGTTGTCTCCGAAAGACCGGTACCCGCCAACTGCACTACCCGGCCCAACCCCCGGCCTTCGGTTGGAACGTCCCTCTGCTGCACCACATCCCGGCCCACCAGCTAATTGAAGACGGCCAGACCTTGCCGGTGCTCGGCGGCCTGCGGGTGGTGCACACTCCCGGCCACACGCCAGGCAGCGTGTGCCTCTACCTCGAGGAGCAAAAGGTCCTTTTCACTGGAGATATGTTGTTGGCCGACGGACACCAGTTCCGCAGGCCCGTACCCTTTCCGGGCACCAACTTCCAAGATTACCGGGCCTCCGTCCATCGACTGGCCTGCTTGCCCTTCGAAGTCGCTTGCGTGGGCCACGGCAGACCCCTCCTTGCGGGGGGTACCGGCGCTCTCGAGGAAATGCTCGATAACTACTTCTGGCTGACTCCAAGATGGCGCGAGGTCAAGCGCCGTCTCCGCTCCCTGTTGCCCCGCTAACCGGGAGTAGACCGGCGCCGCCTATGGCCCGCGTCGGCGCAACTCCTCATACAGCAAGCGTATCGCCGACGCCGCGTAGCCGATGTATTCCTCCGCCTCCAGCTCCAACTCCTTCATCCGGTCCACCGAGTCGAAGTCCCGGACCCCCTCTATGCCCGGCAGAAGCAGCAAGTCCAGTTCGCAGATCTCCCCGCCCGGCAGCACCACGACGCAGCCCCGGTCCGGGCCTATCCCCGGCCCAGGATCAAGCTCTACGGCTTGCACCGTCGCCATGTTCAAAAACGATGGGAAAGGGCGAAGCCGGCAAGCCAGCTCAGCTACCACCACCAGCATCCGAGAGGCCGTCTCCGCCACCAGAGCCTCGGGTGACTCCCGAGATTCCTCCGGCCTCACCTCTTCGGAATCGCTGCTGCCCCCCGCGGCCGGCCGCGTATCCGGATGAAAATCGCCTACCTTCATCGCAATCCCTCACGCCGGTTTGAAACCGGCCCACTCCCAAGAAAGAAACCCGGCATTCCCCGAGAAACCGCCCAAAACCGTAGGGGCCGGTTTGAAACCGGCCCGCTCCCAAGAAAGAAACCCGGCATTCCCCGACCAACAGGTAGCTTTTCAATAATAATGTCACACGATATCCGGAGCAAAGCCCGAATCAACTCAATTGACAGCCAAATTTGCCCGGATTACCATTAGCTGCGTAGAGGCGGGGCCCGGCGGCTGGCCGGCCCCGTTCCGGGTGGCAACGTAGCTCAGCGGCAGAGCGGGCGCTTCATAAGCGCTAGGTCACTGGTTCGAATCCAGTCGTTGCCACCACTTCCCTCTTCATCGTTTCCACGGCGGCGGCCCTTAGCCGACGCAACGCGGGCGGCCCAACGCGCAGGGGCCGGTTTGAAACCGGCCCCTACCAAGAAGGTAAAGTGCCATTGAATCAAGAACCGGTCTACAACAGCACCGGATGGCCCATTGGTTGGCTAATCGGGAACGCTATCTACGACTCGTCAGGCCGGGCCCGGGCCTTCTTCCTCGACGCTAGGGTTTTCTCCTACGACGGTGAATGCCTTGGCGAGTTTTCCGACGGCTTCTTCCGGGACCGCGCGGGTGATGCCGTAGCCTTCATCCGGGGTGCCCACGCCGGGCCGCCGTTGCCGCCGACCGGGCAGCCCCAGCCGGAACCGCCGGAGTTCCAGGACCCGCCCTCTCAGGAGGCCGTATCCATTCCCGATTCCTCGCCACCGGGAACCCGGCGATGGTCCGAGGCCTCCTGGTACTCCTTCCTATACGGGTGGCGGTCTTACCGGGTAGCGGACCCATGTTAAGCCCGCCGCCGCCCGGATACCAGTTACCAATCGCCGGTCCCAATCGCAAAATATCCCGGCTTCGAGCAGTCCATTACTGTCAAAACACTAACATCTAAGGAGGAATAGCATGAGCCAGCGCCAGCAGATCGACCCGGGTTGGAAGTGGGATGACAATTACAGTATGTCCCAGGGAATCAGGATAGGAAACGCTATCTACACCTCCGGACAGGTCGCCTTGGACTCCGACGGCAACGTCGTCGGCGAGGGCGACATGGCCGCTCAAGCCAGGCGGGCCTTGGAGAACGTCAAGAGCGTGTTGGAATCGGCGGGCGCCTCTATGGCCGACGTAGTAAAGGTTACTGTCTACGTCACCGACATAAGCCGGTTGGCGGAAACCCACTCGGTCCGTTCCGACTTCTTCCCGGACCCTCCGCCGGCCAGCACTGGCGTCGAGGTCAGCGCCCTAGCTTTTCCCGGCCTGCTGGTCGAGATCGAGGCGGTAGCGGTCAAGGACTGACCGCAGCGTCTACCGATTAAGACGCAGGGCCCGCCTGTTATAATTCTGGCTATCAGACCCTAGGGAGTCTTACATGCAGACCGGTAACGTCCGGCTGACCGAGCTGTCCCACTGCGCCGGTTGAGCCGGCAAGCTAGGTATGGAGGACCTGGTGCAGGTCCTGAGTCACCTGCCGGTGATGCGCCACCCCGATTTGTTGGTGGGGAGCGAGACCGGGGACGACGCGGCGGTATTCCGCATCGACGACCATCGGTCCCTCATTCTGACCGTGGACTTCTTCACCCCCATCACCGACGACCCCTTTGAGTTCGGCGCTATCGCCGCCGCCAACTCCCTCAGTGACGTCTACGCTATGGGTGGAAAGCCCCTGCTGGCCCTGAACATCGCCGCCTTCCCGGCGGACTTGGCCAAGGACCTTTTGGGAGAAGTCCTCCGGGGCGGCTACTCCAAAGCGGCGGAGGCCGGCTGTTTGATCGTAGGCGGGCACACCATCGACGACGCGGAGCCCAAGTACGGCTTATCCGTCGTGGGCCTGGTGGAACCGGGGAAGCAGGTTACCAACGCCGGCGCCCGGCCCGGCGACCGCTTGGTGCTGACCAAGCCCATCGGTACCGGCATCATTACCACTGGATGCAAGCAAGGCGTTGCCCCGGAGGACGTGCTGCGAAATGCGGTGGATACCATGGCGACCCTCAACCGGGCGGCATGCGAAGCCATGACCAACGTTGGGGTTAGCGCCTGCACCGACGTTACCGGTTTCGGACTCCTGGGCCACCTCAGGTCCATGGTCCGCGCCAGCAACGTGGCCGCCCAAGTCCAGTTCCACCGGGTCCCGGTCCTCCCGGGGGCCTGGGAGCTATTGGAACAGGGCGTGGCGCCCGGGGGCACCCGCCGCAACTTGGATAGCGTCGGCGGTACCGTCGACTGGGACGACGGCCTCACCGAGTCCCAGCGGCTGCTCCTTGCTGACGCTCAGACCTCCGGCGGTCTGTTGATGTCGGTCCCGGAAGCCAAAGTGGAATGGCTGTTGTCCGAGCTGGCAACCGCGGGCGTGCCGGTGGCGTCGGTCATCGGCCGGATAACCGAAAGCCCCGCCGGTCGAATTCGGGTCTCGCCCTGAGAATCCTTAATGGCCCGCCGCGGCAGGCCGCGTATGGGGATGAAAATCGCCTGTTTTCATGGCAATCTCCCACGGCGCTACTTGGTCAACTCGGGCCAGAAACGCTCTTCCTTCCATGGGTCGCCGTTATTGTTGTACCCTCGTTGTTCCCAGAAGCCGGGGGCGTCCTCAGCAAGCAACTCAATCCCGCAGACCCACTTGGCGCTCTTCCAGCCGTAGCGGCTGGGTACCACCAACCGCAGAGGCCAACCGTGGCTCTCTCCCAAGGGTTGGCCGTTATGCTTGTGGGCCAACAATCCCTCGGCCATAGCCAACTCCAGAGGCAGGTTGACCGAATAACCCCCATAGCAATGAACCATCACGAAGTTGGCCTCACCCAAGGGTCCGGCCAAGCCCACCGCTCGTGACAATGGGACTCCCTCCCAGGTCTGATCCAGAGCGCTCCATTGCGTGACGCAGTGAAAGTCCACCTGAATCGTCTCCCACTGGAGCAGGGAGAACTCCCGCCAGTCCAAGCTCCTTTCTTGGGAGACTAGGCCGAATATCCTGAGCCGCCAACTTTCCTCGTCTATTTTGGGGATGCTCCCGTGGGTCAACACCGGGAACTTGTCCGTCAAGAACTGCCCTGGGGGTACCCGGCTTCCCGGTCCCAGGTCCGGCGCTTTCTTGATCTGGTCAGGCCGCTTCAAATGCCGCCTCCCCTCACAAACTGAACCGCCGGGCAAGCAACCACGCCGCCGGCGGTAGTAGATAACAGTCCCCCCCTGCCGGTTGAGACCGGCGCCCGAAAGGATGATAATGCTGTTTTCCGAAGAAATCATAGCTTGGAGCTCACGACGTGTCAATTTAGGGTATTACTCCAACTGTTACACAGGACTTGACACGCACCGTATCAACCTCTATCATATTGACGCTGTCAGATCAACACTCCCGGCAGCACAAACGCCCGGTGCGGAGACGCCGAATGTACCAACGCGATAGTTCCAAAGTGGGGCAGAGGGCCGGAGTTCCCTCCCAGCCGCCCCCGGCGAGGCCCGCCCGCGCCGTGCTGGCCCGGACCGAAACCGCCAAACCGCCGGGGCTTGAAGACCGGACCGGCGTCGCCCAAGAACAAACCCTCGAGCTGGAGGGCGTCTACATTATCAGCGTAGCCGCTCGCATCTTGGACATGCACCCCCAGACGTTGCGCAAGTACGAACGCCTCGGCCTGATCAGCCCAGGCCGCACCATGGGCATGTTGCGCCTGTACTCCCGGGAGGACATCCGAAAGGTCAGATTGATCCGTCACCTGGGTAACATGGGACTCAACTTGGCCGGAGTGGAGTTCGCCCTAGCGGCGGTCGAGAACCTTCTCGACTTGAAGCGCCGTTTGCTCGACCTGGCGGAGGACGGCCAAAGCGAGGCCGCCATCAAGCAGGAGATCGGGAGAGTATTCCATAGCCTGAATCTCCCCGTGGAAGACTAGCCCAAGGCCTTCCGGCCGATTCTTAGCGCAGGGATTGTGGCATGACGACGGAACCCAACGAAATTCACGAGCCGCCGGCCCAAAACTCCTTCACCGACTTGCCCCTGGATGAGCAGTTGGCGGCCCTCCACGGCGAGCTGGAAGAGTCCCGCCGCGAGACCAGCCAGCGCTTGGACGCCGCTCAGCGCGCCCAAGCCGAATTGGTCAACTATCGACGTCGCGTCGACGAAGAGCGCATCGAGTTGGGAAAATACTCCAACACCAAGCTCATCACCAAGCTGCTCCCCGTCGCCGAGGAACTGGACCTAGCGGTAGCCCACGCCGAAGAAGGCGCCGCCAACAATTCTTGGTTGGAAGGGGTCAAGCTAATCCAGCGGAAACTGTCCAACCTCCTCGAATCCGAGGGCGTCACCCAAATCGAAACCGTTGGCGCCGCCTTCAATCCCATGGAGCACGAGGCGCTGGGAACAGTGGAAACCGCCCAACACATCCCCGGGTACGTCGCCGAAGCGGTCCGCCCCGGCTACCGGCTCCATGACCGGATAATTCAACCGGCCCAAGTCATCGTGGCCCGAGAACCCGAAGGCGCCGGCCATCCCCCAGAATCTAACTAACCATCTAGCGAAGCATCCAGCGAACCAAAGGAGTAAGCGACATGGCCAAAGTCCTGGGCATCGATCTAGGAACGACTAACTCCGTAGCTGCCGTAATCGACGCCGGAGAACCAACTATCGTCGAGAACGCCGAAGGCGGCCGCTTGACCCCGTCGGTGGTGGCGGTCAATACCAAGTCCGGTGAAAGGTACGTGGGGCAGGTCGCCAAGCGCCAAGCGGTCACCAACCCGGAAAACACCCTGTTTTCCGTCAAAAGGCTGATGGGCCGGAAATTCGAAGACCCCGAGATCCGGGGCGCTCTCCCAAAGCTGCCCTACAAGATCGTACAGGGCAAAGACGGCGACGCCTACGTCGAAATGGGCGGCGAGAGCTACGCCCCGCCCCAAATATCATCTTTCGTTCTTCAAAAGATCAAGCAGGACGCCGAAGCCAAGCTGGGCGGCAAGATTACTCAAGCCGTCATTACCGTTCCCGCCTACTTCAACGACTCTCAACGCCAAGCCACCAAGGACGCGGGCACCATCGCCGGCATGGAAGTGCTGCGCATCATCAACGAACCCACCGCTTGCTCCCTGGCTTACGGGCTGGACAAGACCAAGAGGGACGCCACCGTCGCCGTATTCGACTTGGGCGGCGGTACCTTCGACATTACTATCCTCGAAATGGGCGACGGCGTTTTCGAGGTCAAGTCCACCAATGGAGACACTTATCTCGGGGGCGACGACTTCGATCAAGCGGTATTGGACTGGTTGATCCAAGAGTTCAGACAGGAAACGGGTATCGACCTCACCAAGGACCGCATGGCCCTGCAACGGCTCCGGGACGCCGCCGAGCGGGCAAAGGTGGAGCTTTCCAGCGTGATGGAAACCGAAATCAACCTCCCTTTCATTACCGCCGACGCCAGCGGCCCCCAACACCTGGTAAAGGCCTTGAGCCGGGCCCGGCTGGAGCAGCTTGTTGCCGGCCTGATAAACCGTACCGCCGGACCCTGCCGCCAAGCCTTGGCCGACGCCGGCGTGAACCCTGACGCCATCGACGACGTTATCTTGGTCGGCGGCATGACCCGCATGCCCGCGGTGCAAGATAAAGTGAAAGAGCTTTTCGGCAAAGAGCCCAGCCGCAACGTCAACCCCGATGAAGCCGTGGCCTTGGGCGCCGCCATTCAGGCCGGCGTCTTGGCCGGCGACGTGGATGACATCGTCTTGGTCGACGTAACTCCCCTTACCCTCGGCCTCGAGACCCTCGGCGGCGTGCTCACCACCCTGATCGGCAGGAACACCGCTATCCCCACCGAAAAGACCGAGGTGTTCACCACGGCCGCCGAGGGCCAGACCAGCGTCGATATCCACGTCCTCCAAGGCGAGAGGCCCATGGCGGCCGACAACAAGTCCATTGGCCGCTTCATGCTCGACGGCATCCTGCCCGCCCCCCGGGGAGTCCCTCAGATCGAAGTTAAATTCGATATCAACCGCGACGGCATCCTTTCCGTGTCCGCCAAAGACAAGGGCACCGGTAAAGAGCAAAAAATAGTAATTCAATCGGGCTCCGGGCTGGCCAGGGACGAAATCGAACGCATGGTGGAAGAGGCCAAAGCCCACGAGGCGGAAGACCAGCGCAGACGCGCCGAGGTGGAGACCCGCAACCAAGCCGACTCCCTGGTCTACAGCACCGAAAAGACCCTGGAAGACAACAAAGACGCAGTCCCCCAAGAGTTGCGAGAAGAGGTGGAGAGTAAGGTCGCCGCCCTGAAAACCGCCATCGCTGCCAATAACTTGGCCGAGATGCAGGCGTCCATGACCGACCTCAACAACTCCTTGCAGCGTTTGGGCCAAGCGGTTTACAACCAGGCCGGCGGCCCCGGCCAACCTCAGGCCGGCGGCCCCTCGGCCGAGAACCGGCCCGACGGCGACACCACTGTGGAAGGCGAGTTTCGTGAAGTATAAAACACTGGCCTTTTCCTATTACGGCCACCGGCTTCCGTCTGTTACAATAATCCTACAACCGCAGAAACCTCCGTCATAGGGCCGGACGGACCCTCCCCGGACGGACCCTCCCCGGACGGACCCTCCCAGGATAGATATACTCCAAGGTTAAAGCAGTTGGAGACGTAATGAGCTCACCGCAAGAAGGGACCGACCAAGAGGTAGCCAGAGACGAAAACACTGGGGTCAACACTGGGTTAATTGAAGGCATCGACCAACCGCTGACTCCCCTTCAATACCACTGCCTCAGTCTGCTGCAACGGCTGATAGCTACGAAAAACAGCTACCAGACCGACCCGGACTTTGAAAGCTGGAAGATGGCCGGCATCAACAAAGCTATCTATTCCACCCTGCGAGATAGCATCGAAGCCAACATCGGCGACGCCGCCAAAGAGATCCTGCGCAAGGAGCACCAAGTAAACTAGCAGCCCCCCCGCCCTCAATACAAATCAACCCAACCCGTGCACCGGGAACACTTTCTCCTTCAACTCCGCCGCGCTTTCCTCGGCATAGCGGCGCGCCTCACTGCGGACGTCGGCAGGCACCCGAGGAGTCTCCGTGTCCCGCAACTGGTCCACACCGTGCTGCCCCGCGAAAGGCTCCGGCACCCGGTCCGGCCATTCCGTGCCCAGCATCACGCCATAGGCCAGAGTCCAAGCCCGCGCCACCGCCGTAAGGTCGTATCCGCCCCCTCCCAACGCCAGCCACGGGATATCCATGCGGGATAGCTCTTCCACTGCGTCCACGTACCCCCGGGTAGTCACCTGAAGGTGGGTCAAGGGGTCGCTGTGGTAGCTATCGATACCCAACTGGGTTACCAGAACATCCGGGGCGAAGGCCCGCAACAACGGGGGGACCACGTCGTGGAAGGTCTCCAAGTAGATTTCGTCGTCGGTGTAGGGGTACAACGGCAAATTCACCGAATAGCCCGCGCCTTTGCCCGCTCCCAACTCGCCGACGAAGCCCGTCCCCGGAAACAGGAACCGCCCCGACTCGTGCACCGAGATGGTCAGGACCCGGTCGTCGTCGTAGAAAGCGTCTTGGACACCGTCGCCGTGGTGAGCGTCGATGTCCACGTAAGCTACTCTCAGCCCAAGGGCCAGCAAGTATTTGATGACGATCGCCGGATCATTGAAAACGCAAAACCCTGATGCGTGGCCCACCGCCGCGTGATGCAGTCCACCGGAAATGCTGAAGGCCGCGTCCACCTCCCGGTTCGCCAGCAGCTCCGCAGCCGCCAGGGAGGCCCCCGTGCTCAGCAGCGCCGCGTCGTACATTCCCGGGTAGACGGGGTTATCCCCTTGTCCCGCAAAGTTGAAGCGCCGCGGGTCATACCCGCTTAGGCCCAGGCTGAAGCCGCGCACCGCCGACACGTACTCCTCGCTGTGAAACCACTTTATCTCCTCTTCGGTAGCCCGCCGGGGCGGAAGCAGCTTCGAGGTTGCTCCGTCGAAAGCCCCGTATGATTGCAGCAGGTCATAAGTATACCGGAGCCGCACCGGGCGCATCGGGTGGTCGCTGCGCAACTCGTGGCGCGACAGCGCGTCGTCGTATATGAAAGCCGCCCGCCGCATCATCCCCCTCCTCGGCTATACACTTCTTGCCGGACTTGGTCCAGCTGCCGCCTCATGCCCGTCCAATGGGTGTCCCGCCAGTACAACCGCCGGTACTCCGCCCCAAGCGGCGACGCCTTTGCGAGTCTAGTAAATTTCCCCAGCAGGGTCAAGGCAACTCAAACTCCCGGCCCGGCGCCCCAGGTCCCTGCGAAGTGGAGTACCTCTTTCCCGGCTGCCAAAGAAGGACAACGCCCCCGAAACGAAAACCGGCTCCCGCCCGGAGGGCTGACCGGCGAATTCGCCGAAACTCGTTGCCGCCGCACGAATACAACTTCTTGGCCGATTTAGTATATTGGCACACCAGCAGGCCAAGACCCGGGGACCCAAGATAACCGGCCCCGGCATTCAGTTGGGCGCCCGCCCGGCGCTCCGAGAAGCTAAACGCCAAATCGACTGCTTGATCACTACCGAACAGGAGGAGAACCATGTTGAACCAAGTCGATGCCAACCTTGAAGATCGGCTGAGAGTTGCCGAGCAGGCCGAGTCGGAGGTAACCAGGCTCCAACCCTTGGCCTCGGAGGCCCCCCAACTCCGCGTCGAGGCCGCCATAGCCCAGCGGCAGTCGGAACGCTGGCGGACCAGGGAAGCGTCCGTCAACCAAGCCAAACAAGCCATCGAGTCCGCCGTCAACAAGCAGGCCCGCGTGTCCGAGTTGCTGGGCAACGCCGCCAGAGCCGTTCACGAGCTTTACGTTGCCCTCCGGGACATAGAAGCCCGCCGCCAGGAAGCCATGGAGTCTCTCGTCGCCGCCGACCGCCTCGATTACGACATCGAGGTGGAGAATGCGGAAGCACGGGAAGAGTCCATGGATCGTGATACTAAGGGCATCGCCTACGTCTTGGCGGGCCGCCATGGAAATCCCCGGGTCAAAAAGATGTTGGAAGAATTGAGCCCCGAGTTCGGCATTCTCCACGGCTGCAATCTGGACGACCCCATGTATCGGGATGTCGCCAACTTCGTGATGGAGCGCGTCACACCCGCGGACATGCCGGGGGCTTCCAAGAAGAAATCGGCGTAAGCCCGCCGCCCGCCCAGGGTCTCCCAATTTGAGCCGTCTCAGCTGCTCCAACCTCCCCATGATCCTACGACAAGGCCCGGGAGAAGGCCCATGAAACTGGGTATCTATAGCTCCATTGCCAGCCCGCCCCGGGGGGACAACCTGGACCGGTGCGTCGACGAAGTTATTGCTGAGGCCAGGTTGGCCGAAGAGGCCGGTTTCGATTCTTGCTTCTTCGGTGAGCACCACCAAGACAAAGACGGGTTCCTGCCCTCACCCCTGGTCCTGGCTACCGCCGTCGCCGCCCGGACCAGCAAGCTGAGAGTCGGCACTTCAGTCATTCTCCTGCCCCTCCACCATCCGGTAAGGGTCGCCGAGGACGTCACCACCCTGGACATAGTGTCCAAGGGAAGAGTCACCCTAGGAGTGGGTCTGGGCTACCAACCCGCCGACTTTCGAGCCTTCGACGTCCCCATCCACGAGCGGGTCGGCCGGTTGGAGGAAGGGGTGGAAATCATCCGCCGGTGTTGGACCGGGGACACCTTCTCCTTCGACGGCGCCCACTATCGTCTCGACGACGTGCGGGTGCGCCCCGTGCCGATTCAAAAGCCCGCGCCTCCCCTGTGGATCGGCACCAGCGTCATGCCCGGCGCCCGCCGGGCCGGCAGGTTGGCCGACGGCTTCGTGTCCACCCCAAGCACCAACATCGCGGAAACTTCAGCCCTGGCCGATGCCTACCGGGAAGCCGCCCGGGAAGCCGGCCGGGAGCCGCGAGTAGCCCTGATGCGGGACGCCTGGGTAGCGGCCTCTCGAGGCGAAGCCGAAAGAACCTACGGGCCGGAGGTCATGGAGGCCTACAAGTACTACTGGAAGGCCGGTTTGCCTGATTTCCGGGGCGTGGCATCCGAAGCCGAGCTTACCCTGGAACGAGTAGCAAAGGACCGCCTCATCCTGGGCGAGCCCGAGGAGTGCGTCTCGGAGTTCCATCGATGGCAACAGGCCACCGGCACCGACTATTGCCTACTCCGCTTGCGTCATGCTCACTCGGGAGGGCCGCCCCACCAAGAGATCATGAAAGCAATCGGTCTGTTCGGCGAACGAGTCATACCATACATCTAGGCGCCCCCCAACACGGTCCGCGGAATCTTAGGGGCGCACCCCCCGTCAACCCCAGGGTTGAATTCCCCCCGTCAACCCCAGGGTTGAATTCCCCCCGTCAACCCGAGGGTTGAATTCCCATAATATTTCTGGCAACATGGGGCCATGAGAATCGGAGCGTTCGAGATACACGAACCTCTGCCCCAACTCCGTGATCCCCACGCTTTCGCTATGGTCCGGCCTTGGGTTGACGTGGGTAGCGTCGGCACTTTGACCCTAAACCGCCTCGAACGTTTCCTGGGGTCCAAGGAGTTGGGAAAGCTCGTCCGCCCCGGCGCCTTCTTCGATTTCACTCGCTACCGCCCAACCATGCGGCTGACCAAGGGTGAACGGGAAGTCAAGATCCCCAACAGCATCATCCGCTACGCCACCACCGAAAACGGCCCCGACTACCTGTTCTTCCATCTCCTGGAACCCCATTCCAACGGCGAAGACTATACCGACTCCCTGTTGGAGCTGGTGAAGTACTTCGGAGTCAAACGGTACTGCCGCATCGGCGCCATGTACGACGCCGTCCCCCACACCAGGCCGTTGCTGGTCACCGGAAGCCTCGGCGATGTCCCCCAGAACCGGGAAGTCCCCCACTTCAAGGTCCGCCGCAGCACCTACCAGGGGCCCACCACCATCATGAACCTCCTTTCCGAGGGTATCGACAAGTCGGAAATCGAGAACATCAACTTCATGGTTCATCTTCCTCAATACGTCCAGTTGGAGGAAGACTACGCCGGCGCTTCCCGGATGATCGAGGTCCTCTCGTCGGTCTATGACTCCATACCCCTTGACCTCGCCCCAACCCGCCGCGGGCAGCGCCAGTACCGTGAGCTTAGCGCCACCCTGGAGCAGAATTCGGAACTCAAAGACCTTATTCGACAAATGGAAGCCTACTACGACGCTCAAATGGACTCCGAAGAAGTTAGCGCCGAAGAGTCCGTCCCAACCGCCACCCTATCCCCTGAAATCGAGCGGTTCCTCTCGGAGTTGGGGGAGCGCTTGGACTCGGACCCCGAGAATTAGGGCCGCCTTCCTCCGGCAGCCCTCCAAGCTATTCCGGCAGGCGCTCCCACAAGAAATCTCGTTCCAGGAAGTCTCAAAACCGGTTACGGCAGGCGTTCTCAGAAGAAATCTCGTTCCAGGAAGTATCAACCGGCTACGGCAGGCGCTCTCACAAGAAGTCTCGTTCCCAGGGGTCTCGCAACCGGTTATAGATTCGGCGTAACCCGCCCAACCCGTTAACAGGTTTCGTTTGCTTTTAGGAGATGGCGTTCCTCTGGTACCATAGGCTATCCCTTAAAAGCAAACGGAACCGCTTTGGGAGCTTTCGCACTCCTACTAGTAGCATTTGGTTGCAACAAGGGCGAAGAATCGGCCATTGCACAACCAGCAAACGGACCACCCCCAACCGAGGCTTCAACTTCAAACCCGGATCACCCCTTACGGGTAACGCCCGACGGCGACTCGACCGTTCACCAGAAAGCCGATATTCCATAGCAATGTGGGCATCTAATGCTTACGATGAGACGACCCATTCAAAAGTTTGTAGTACAGTAACGCTTGGCCCACCAGACTGGACAAAATCAAGAACCTTCACCCTGAGGTTAAGGTTGGTCTTGTAGGTACGAGGCTTGTGCCCCCCTGCCGTGGCCGCCGCTCTAAAACCGCTCGCGCTTGGCGAACGTAAGGCAGTTTGTAACCTCCCCTAGGACAGCGAGATGGCGCATCCTTGGGCCAACGTTTTCATCCTCATCGCGGGCGGCCTTTCCCTGTTGACCGGCTTTTTGGGGCTTATAGGAGGCTCGCCCGACTGGGCGATTGCCCTCCACGTACACCGCATTTCCGGGTTTGCCCTCGTGGCGCTGCTCCTTTGGAAGGGCCGCAATATCCTCATGCCGCTGACCAACAAGGGCCGGTGGAAACGAAAACCTGCGCTGCTTCTTAGCTCCATAGGCATACTTTTGTTGCTGCTGGCCGCTCTTGCGCTGGGAATAGGTTGGAGCTACGGCGGTTATTTCGCGTACCTGGGAATCAGCGGGGTCAGCTGGCACATTTACTTGTCTCTACTGCTTGCCCCCTTCGTGGTGTGGCATACCTTCACCCACTCCTGGACCCTGCGGCCCCGTTTCTGGGTCGAACGGCGGTCCTTTATGAGACTCGCCGGGCTCAGTATTGCCGGCCTCGCCCTGTGGCGCGCCGGCGAGCTTGTGGCCGATGTCTTGGAACTTCCGGGGGAGGACAGACGCTTTACCGGCTCATACGAGCGGAGAAGCTTTGCCGGCAACGCCTTTCCAACCACGTCATGGTTGAACGACGACCCAAACTCGGTCAACGAGGATGTCTGGCGTTTGGAGGTTTCGGGACTCGTCCGCCGGGACTTGGAACTCGGATTGGCAGACCTGACCCGCAGCCGGGAAAAGCTCACCGCCGTTCTAGACTGCACCGGCGGTTGGCATTCCACTCAGGAATGGGAAGGAACGCCTTTGAAGGACGTCTTGCAAGCCGCCGGGGTGGAGTACGGGGCGGGCAGCGTCACCGTGCGCTCCGTGACGGGCTACCAGCGGCGGTTCTCACTGAAAGAGGCCGACGAATACCTGTTGGCCACCCACGTCGGCGGTGAACCAATCTCTCATGGGCACGGCTTCCCGGTGCGGTTGGCGGCGCCCGGCAAACGCGGTTTCGAGTGGGTAAAGTGGGTGGACTCCATCCACGTGAACGACACTGGAAAATGGTGGCAGCCGCCCTTCCCTCTTACCTGAGCCGGTGGGATGACTTCACCGGCGGGGCCCTTGGCACGGGAGAACCGGTCGTGATACCTTCGCATCATCCGGCTCTTTAGTGTCTTGATACGTGGGTAGTGGGAAAGTAAAATACGGCGCCGGTTGACGTCGCGTGATTGGGTTGCTTGGGCGGGTTGGCCTGGATACCGTGGGGGTGCGTTAGGGGATAGGGGCTTCGTTCCAGTCTGGAGCCTGAGACATTATCTCGGAGACGCCCGTCCGGTAACGATGAGAGACATCACGTCTTTGCCGACCTTATGATCCAAGCCACGTTGATGGCCACGATTATGAAGGCGACCACCCACAGGACAGTACCCAGGTTCGCGTTATGTTGCAGCCCCACCCCCAGCCCGACGTAGAAGACCACGGCGGCCAGCAGGAATAGCAGCACGTGAGCGGTACGTTGGACGGTTTGCCCATCTTAGCCACGCCTCCCCGGCTTTTAATGTTTCAGGCTCCAAATTGGAACGAAGCCGGGATAGGCATCCAATAGCCGACGGGTATCTGCGACGGGTTTAATAGGCTGAGGTCGCAATCGTAGAGGTTTTGCCACTTGGGCGGGTTTGCGTATATCGCCGCCCATGCCGAAACTGCGGAGAGCGTGGCGTCCCGTTCATGGTGCGTGGGGTTCTTTTTATGGGTGGTAACCAGGCGTGCCGTCAGTGATTTTACCATTTGACGCTGCCCTGTATGGTTCACCAGACACTCTAATACCTTGGGGTGGGATTCCGTAATCGTCAGGTCCCACTTTTCACTGAGATGCCTGGAC
The DNA here is from genome assembly GCA_965197665.1 of Dehalococcoidia bacterium. Lineage (GTDB taxonomy): Bacteria > Chloroflexota > Dehalococcoidia > Lucifugimonadales > UBA3495 > CBDANO01. The sequence goes on along the minus strand of CBDANO010000003.1, from coordinate 139,326 downwards.
AACAACGTGCCTTGTACCACTACCGCACCATACAAACTGTTGGAAGTCAGAACGCGGTCCACCGGACCACAGGTATCTTCTAGCACCTTGCGGAGTACGCATTCAGCCTTTCTGTAGCCCTTTCTGTCGCCTCTCTTGTTCCACAGCAACGGAGCGTCGATCCCCGCGGCTCGGACGCATGAGTGAGGATAAAGGGACTTGATTTTGCCGTCTACCTGGGTTATAGCGTCCCAAGCGTCATCTGCCAATCCGGTTGTAGGGCATGGTTGCAAGCGGCCATCGACCTCCGTGCATATGCTCCACCCAAAGTTGCCTTCGCCCCCGGGGTCGAATCCCAGGAATAGGTTTACTGGTTCGGGTGTTCCCATGTGTGCTTGTTGTTGGGGTGTTGGTGGCGCCATGGCCGGTGAAACGCGGGGAGGTTTCTGGCTGAGCCCTTATGGGCATAGATCAGAAGGTTGAGGTCCGGCACTATCACCCGGCGTTCTGCCCGGAGAAGTCCTCGGCCTCAAGCTGGTCGTTGAGTTGGTTCAATTTCAGCGGGTCGACGCCGGGAGCGAGGCCGCTTCGATGGGGAACAACCCGGTACTCGGGCGCCGGGGCCTCCCTCATAGAGGGCGACATCCCGCGGCGCAGCACGTCGTTCACCACCTGCTTGAACGGCCTGTTGAGGAGCCGGGCTTGCTCTTTCAGGGAGTCGGCTATGTCGTCGTCCAGGGTCAGTGTAGTTCTCATGGGGACATCATAGCAGATTATTATCCTGATGCCAGAATGCGCTCAAAGCCGGCAACCGTTCGGGCTTGCCCAGGCCCTCTATAAAGAGGCTGCGGAAGTCGAAGGCGTGGAGGTAGGGGCGGAGTTGTGCGAGGGTGGGTTGCATCCCGGTTTTACCCGCCCTCAAAGGCGCCGCGCATTTGGCAGGGAGACCATTTTCTGGTCCAAGGTCAGGACTTCCATGCCGGCGTGTGAGTATCCGTCGGCGATGAGGCGGTCGAACAGGCCGGGGCTGCCGGAGGCAGCAAGAGCGTCGATAACGGCCCGCCCGTTCAAGGGGACCACGAGACGGCTGCGCAACGTCTTCAGCAACTCGGAGCGGGCATCGGCCGCAGATATGCCGTAGTGGTGCTGGAGCGCTACGAAGGTTTCCCCAATCACTTGGTTCGACGCGAATATCTCCGCGCCGCTTACAACCAAGTCGTTCAACTGTTTCACGCAGTGCGAATAGGCGTCGGGAGGCTCTCCGGTAGTCAGCCGCACCAGCACAGACGTGTCAATCCCGAAGAGCCGGGTCATACCCCTCCTCCCGGAACTTATCGATGTCGAAGGGCGGATGGCCGGGTGGGATCTTGCCGCGCAGTCCACCGAGAAGAGACAAGTCGATGCGCCTCGGCCGCAAAGTGAAACCGTCGGGACCTTCCAGCAGTTCCAACTGGTCGCCCGGACCCACTCCAAGCTCTTCCAGCACCCGGGCCGGGAAGGTGACCTGCCGCTTCGATGTGATTTTGACAATCATTGGTGCCCTCCTTACCAACACACTACTGGGGTAAGGCGCGGCTGTCAAGGCGGCTGGCCGGCCATCCCATCCCCTCACGTTCAACGTAGGCTGCGCGCCGGCGCCTTGCAAAACGGCGGTGCCCGTGTATTATATGAATTAGTTCCCGTGGCTAACTATTTTCGCAAAAGGGGGGCGGAGAATATGGCTGAAACCGCGACGGTAAGGAATATGCGTCTAGTGAATCCCCAGGGGACGCGCCTTGCGCCCGGAGAATTCAATTTGAACGCGCGCCCCCAAGTCCTGGCAGGCAAGACCCTGGGCCTCTTGGAGAATACCAAGGCCAACTCGGATAAAGTCCTCTTGGAGTTGGCTGAAATTCTCAAGGAAAAGCACGGCCTGAAGGACGTGGTATTTCTAAGCAAGCATAGCTCATCGTTGCCCACCAAGCCGGAGGTGATACAACAGGCCTTGGACCGAGTAGACGTATTGATTACCGGGGTGGGTGATTGAGGTTCCTGTAGCTCGTGCAGTGTGCACGACGGCATCGAGATGGAGCGGCTAGGGGTGCCTACCGCCTCGATAATCACCCACGTGTTCTTGAACACCGCCAAGGCAATGACTAGGATGATGGGAGTACCGGACTACGAGTTCGTAGTGGCCCGGCATCCCCTGTCCAGCCTGAGCGACGAAGAATGTAAAGAGATGGCAGCGTTTATTGCGCCCGAGGTGGAGCGCATCCTCTTGGGCAGCAACGCCGGCCCTCAAGAGTGACTCTCCGCCCCCAGAGGACTCTGTCCCGGCGGCTTGGGCGATCGGCTAGAAGTTCAGGGTATCCTTAACTGGCCTAGACCGGCGACGCTACGGGGCCCAAAACCGCTCCTCTTTGAACATCCACCCGGCGGGAGTGACCTTCGCCTTAACGTCTTCGATCATCCCCGGGTGTCCGCAGGCGTAAATCATAGTATCGTCTTGGGGAAGGTTAAACTTCTCCAGGTATTCCTCGAACACGTTATTGACCCGCCCCGCCGCTCCGCGCCAGCCGGCGTTTCGTTCTTCATTGGGCCGGCTGACGCTGGGGACGAACTCCAGCAGCTTGGGGTGCTTGGCCGCTATGGCGGCCAGTTCCTTGTCGTAAGTTAGCTCATCCTGGTAGCTTGCGCCCAGGATGACGTAGAACTTATGGCCCGGTACGCCCTCGTAGAGGCAGCTGCGGACCATGCTCACCGAAGGGGCGACCCCGGTTACCGTTGCCAGCATGAAGTGATGGTGGACCCGCTGGTCCATGGTGAACAAGCCCTTGGCTCTGGGCCGGATGGACATGCAGTCTCCCAACCTCATTCTCCACATCAAGGGAGTCAGAGCGCCGTCGGGGACCAACTCGACGAATACTTCCAAAAAGGGTTCTTGGGGAGCCGACACTATGGAGTAGGCCCGCTCGATGCCGTTGAGCCCTAAAGTGCAATACTGGCCGGCCTTGAACTTGAAGGTACCTTCCTCGGGGTCCAACTTTATGGTCCACAGGTCGCCGGTTACATCCTTGCGTTCCACCAACTTGGCCTTGGGCCAGCCGGGATTGGGCTGGGCCCGGGGAGTTTCAAAGTCGATTAGGGTGGCGTCATCCGCCATTTGCCCCCCTTGTTCCAGCTCGATTTCACTCATCCTCAAGACACCAAAACAACCTGGCGCCCGCGGGCCTTTGATTCCCGCCGCCAGCTGTTAGTCTACCGTAAATGTTCCAATGAGCGTAAAGGCGTTTCGACCTCGGATAAGTGGAAGTTTCCACCAAACCGCAAACCGCTGGTCCGCCTACACTTCAACCTTGGTGATCTTGGCTGGGAGCGTCTCTAGGCCGGGGAGCCGGGCCGCCGGGTCCATTTCTTCGCTGGCTTGCAGGTCTAAAGCCAACTGGCCAAAAAGGGACGTTGAAGCAATGACCCCCGCCGGTACCGACTCGGTTACCCGCGCTCGCCCGGTCACCCGAAGGCCCTCCCCGGATACTTCCACGCCGTCACCCTCTTCTATCTCCCGCGCCGCCGCGTCAACGGGATTGATCTCCAACCAGGTTTCTTGAACAATCCGGTTGCGTTTTCCTTGGACCACTTGGATCTCCCGGTCGTGTTGCATCAACACCCGGCCCGGCGCGTACCAGAGAGGGTACCCGGAGTCTTCCCGCGGGTCGGTGGCCCGGAACTGGGGAGTTTCCACCTCGGCCTTCTCCTCCGGGAAGCCGTTGACATACAAGATGGGCGTTCCTCGAGATTCCGAATCGACCCAAGGCCATTGGATACCCCGGTGCTCCCGACCGGAGTACAACACTTGCGTCGGCTGGGGGCTCTCCAACGTGGTGCGCAGCACCAAGCTACCCTCGGATTCCAGCCGATCGTAGGTAAGCCCGGCGTATATGGGTACCAGCCCGGCTATCTCATCCATGGTCTCGCTCGCAGACAAATGGTGAAAGCCGGAGGCGTTCATGCGGCTGGCCAACTGGCAAATGACCCAGCTTTCGGCTTGGGAGCCTCCGTTGCCATCGGAAGGCGTCGGCGATAGGACCGGCTTGAGCCGCTGGATGCGCCGTTCCAGGCTGGTATACGTCCCGTCTTTTTCGGCGAAGGTGGACCGGGGCAGCACCACCGAGGCCCGCTGAGCGGCTTGGCTCAAAAAAGTGTCGTGGACCACTAGGAAATCCAGCGCCTCCAAGGCCTCAAGGGCGCCGCCCAGCTTGCCATTTTCCAGGTTAGGACTGTCACCCAACACCAACATGGCCCGGACGTTACCCTTCCTGGCTTCACCCAATGCGGCGGCAGCGCCTAGCCCGGAGGCAGCGGGCAAGCTGCAGGACCAGGCCGACTCGAAGGTCCGGCGGGCGGCATCGTCGGATATGCGTCTATATCCGGGGAGGTGGTCGGGCACGCAACCCACGTCCCAAGCCCCTTGCTCGTTGGCCCCTTGCCTCATGGGATAAATGCCGGAGCCGGAGCGGCCGATGTTGCCGGTCATCAAGGCGAGGTTTACCAGCCCCCGAACACAGTCCCGTTGCAGGTCGTGGGGAACGTTATCCAAGGCATAAACGACGGCGGCGGCAGAGGCTTGACCGTAGAGGCGCGCCGCTTCCGCCATGTCTTCCTGAGACACGCCGGTGGCTTGCGATACTTGTTCCATTTCCAGGGAGCGCAACGCATAGCGCAGCGTAGCCGGACTTTGGCAGTTGTCCTCCATCCACCGGTCTTGTTCCAAGCCCTGGTCGATCAAGGACCTCAAGATGCCGCCCAGCAGCAGAAGCTCCGTGCCGGGCACGGGCCGGAGCCACTTGCGGGCATAGCGGGTCAACTCCACCTCCCTGGAGTCGATGACCACCAAGTCTACACCCTTCTTGGCCGCTCTCTTTATGGGCACTCCCACCACGTTGTGTTCTTCGGTCAGATTGGTGTTGAAGACCAGGATGCAATTCGACTGTTCCAAGTCCCAGATCGGGTTGGTGGCGGCGGCGTACCCCAGCGTCCTTTCCAAGCCCAACACCAACTCAGGTTGGGCATTGGAAACTTGGTCAACATTGTTGGACTGCATAACCACCCGGGCAAACTTCTGGGCCAGGTAGTGCTCTTCGTTGGTGCTGTTGCCGGAAGTGAGCAAGGCGAAGCTTTCACCCTTGAGTTCGCTCAATCTGGCGGCGACGTGGTCCAACGCCTCCTCCCAGGTGGTTTCCTCAAGCCGCCCGCCCCGGCGGACCAAGGGAGTGCGCAGCCTAGCTTTCTCCCCGATGAACTCCAGGCCGAACTTACCGCGGAAGCAAGCTTGGCCCCGGTTGGCCGGCGAGTTCAGCTCAGGGACGGAGCGTATGAACCGGCCCTTGGCATTGATTTCCAGGTTCAATTGGCACCCCACCGGGCAATGGGGGCATATCGTCCGTTCGATGCGCGCCGGCTTTTCCCACTTATGCTCCTTTTCCACCAATGCCCCCACGGGGCAAACGTCTATACATGCGCCGCAAAACTCACAGCCCGATTCCAAGAGCGACGTTCCAAATGATGTGCCCACTAGGGCGGTGCCTCCCCGGTCCACGAAGCCGATAGCATCGTCGCCCCGAAGCTCCTCGCAGGCCCGCACGCACCGTCCGCAAACAATGCACAAGTTATAGTCCCGGTCATAGAACGGGTCGCCCAGCTCGAGGGGAATCTGCCGGTACTTGTATTGCAGCGGCGACTCCAGGCTCATGCCAAGATACCGGACGGTATCCTTGAGTTCGCAGCGTTCGTTCTTGGGACAGGTGACGCACCGGTCGTTCACGGAGACGTGGCGCAAGCAAATATCGCCGGGGCCGCAAATGTCGATGCGATGGCAAGTAAGACAGCCGTTGGGGTGCTCGGCGATCAGCATGTCCATCACGGAACGGCGCAACTGTTGAACGTCGTCCACTTCATTGCGGATCTTCATGCCGTCCTGTACCGGCAAGGCGCAGGCCGCCGGGTAGCCGCGGCCTCCCTCTACCCCGACGACGCACATGCGGCAGGCGGCGAAAGGCTTCATCCCCGGGTGGTAGCACAAGTATGGTATGTACACCCCGGCGTCAATGGCGGCCTCCAACACCATCTTCCCTGGCGTGGTCGCGACCTCCACGCCGTCGAAGCTAACGATTATCTCATCGGCCATATTCTTGACTCCGGGGTAGGGCGAGCCCGGAAACCGGGGCGAGAGCCCCGCCGCGCCGTCTAACCTCCCGTCTAATCAATAGGAACATATGCCGCCGTCCTTCGGCAAGCCCCGGGCCAGGGGCATACCCCGCTCCGGGCGAGCCCGCCGGACCCGGGCTATATTCGCACTCCGCGTTTATCGGTATATGGCGTCCTGTCCCGTTCATCCCGCGGGGCCGAGCTATCTCCGGCCCAGACTCGGCGAGTAACGGGGCTCCAAACATCGACCCGTGGCGCATTCTCGGTCCCGGATGTGAGCCTCGAATTCGCTGTCGAAGTGGCGCAGGGCCGATGCCACCGGATTGAATCCCAACTGCCCGTGCCCGCACAAGGAACCCGCCTGCATATTCTCCCCTACCCGGCGCATTAATTCCAGGTCTTCGGGCGCGCCTTCCAGGTTGCAGATCCTCTCCAGCACTTCGAGCAGATGGCTCATACCCATGCGGCAAGGGAAGCACTTGCCGCATGACTCATACTGGCAGAACGCAATCAACGACCGGGTCAGGTCCACCGCGCAGGTGTCCTCGTCGGCGGCGATTATGCCGCCGGACCCCAGTATCGCTCCGGCATCCCGTAGGACCTCAAAGTCCAAAACTACGTCAACGCTTTCGGCTCCAAGGACTCCGCCGAGGGGCCCGCCGGTTTGGACCAGCTTGAGGGCTTTCCCGTTGGGTACGCCACCCGCGGCTTCGTACAGTACGTCCTTCAAGTTGGTGCCTAGGGCCACCTCGATCATGCCGGTGTAGTTCAAGGAACCCGATAGACACAAGATAGCGGTACCGGTGCTCTGGTTGTGCCCGATTCCCGCAAACCATTCGCCGCCCTTAGAGATTATTTCCGGAGCATAGGCCAGGGTCTTGACGTTATTGATGTTGGAAGGCTTGCCAAATAGCCCCGCTTGGGCCGGGAAGGGAGGCCGGTAACGGGGCATGGCCCTCTTCCCTTCGATGGCTTCCATTAGACCGCTTTCCTCGCCGGCTACGTAGGAGTCCCCGGTCAGCGCCACCTCGACGTGGAAGCTGAATTCGGAGCCCAGAATATCATCGCCCAGCAGCCCCAGCTCGTAGGCCTGACTCACGGCGGCGCGGCACCGGTCGATGGGGCCGTCGTGACCGTGGCGGATGAAAATATAGCCGTAGCCGGCGCCGGTGGCGTATCCGGCCAGGATGATTCCTTCGATCAGAGTGTGGGGGTCGCTCTCTAGGATTGCTTTGTCGTTGAATGCCCCCGGGTCTCCTTCTTCGCAGTTGCACAGGATGTATTTGACCGGCGCGTCGGACCCGGCTAGGAACCGCCATTTGGTACCGGTTGAGAAGGCGGCCCCGCCTCGACCCCGGAGCCCCGACGCGGCCACTTGGTCCAAAGCCTCGGCCGGCGTCATTTCCGTCAGCGCCTTATAGAGCCCCTGATACCCGCCGTTGGCGACATACTGGTAGATATCCAGAGGGTCGATGTTGCCGGCGTTGCGCAACGCGATTCTCGTTTCCCAGGCCCGCATGGGGTGCCGGCTCAAGTCGGGAATCGCCGGGTCGGCCTTCGACTCTCCGGATCCGTTGCCCAAGAAGCCAAAGGCCAGCCCCTGGTCCGGCTTTTCCGTGGCTATGTGGGTAGACACGATCCGCGCCGCCGATTCGGGGGTAACGTTGCTGTAAAACACCCTCGGCCCGCCGGGAAACTGGACGTCCACCAGCGGCTCGGCGAAGCACAACCCCAAGCAACCGACTTGGCTCACCCGGGCGGAAAGCCCACTTTCTTCCAGCGAGGCCTCCAGCGAGGCCACTACAGCGTCGCAGCCCGCTGCTTTCCCGCACATGGCGCTGCCCACGCGGACCCAGGGCCGGCCCCCGCAGCTTAGCTCTTGCCACCGGCGTTGGGCTTCAGCCCGTATTTCTTCAAACTTTATTTCTTGAACCCTTGGCGTCACGAAAGCATCCAACTAAGCCGCTAAAAGAATCTTGTCGTAACAAACAGCCTCTTACCGGATCTCCGGTCTTCCAAGCCCTTCCAGCGGGTCGGATACAGCGGCTTTTCGTCGTCCCATGGACAAGGTTCTCTGTGGGAGAAAGCCGGGGCGGACTGGTCCGGCCCGCCTTCAACCGGGCTGGTCAACCTGCCCGCCACTCGCCTCCGCTGGAGAGGGCCTGGGACCGAGTAGATCGGATACCAGGCGCCGGGCTTGGTCCGGGGAAATTCGGCCAATCAATCGGTGGTCGAAAGACATCACCGGCGCCTGGGAGCAGGCGCCCAAACAGGTGTTTAGGCGCACCGACAGCCTTGCGTCCTTGGTATCTCCCTCCCCCTCCATCTGAGCAGCCTTCAGGACGGCGTCTATGACCGGCATCGCTCCCACCAAGTGGCAGGACGCGCCCCAGCAGACCTCCAGTTGGTGGGAGCAGGGAGGCTCGAAGCGAAAGTTAGGGTAGAAGGAGGCCACCGCCCACACATCGTTGATAGTAACGCCGTTGAATACGGCAACTTCCTCTACGGCCTCTTTGGGTATGTATCCCAACTCATCTTCCACGGCTAACAATGTGGAAAGAGTAGTTATCGTGGGCTGGGTCTGGCTGTGGACCGCCTTGGTAATCCGCTGTTTTAGCCCATCCATATGCTGGGCTCCTTGGCGGGATTGAAGTAACGGAGGCGGGATTCGTGAATTTGGTAACAATCGCCGATAATAGTAACACACGGCCTGCTCGGTTTCAACGGAATCGGACTTCTGCCAAGTTGACGCTTGGGTTAGAATGACTGTTAACACCCTTGGCGACCTCAACCGGCCCTATCGGCCGGTACCGTTGGAGTCCTGGTAGAGTCCTGGCCCCCGGTCTAGTTCCAGCGGCAACGCGCGGTAATTCAACGCGGGTGGGTGGGCCTTGACGCCGATTCGCCGTCAATACCTCAACATCAAACACTCCTACCCCGACGCTATTGTCCTGTTCCGCTTGGGCGACTTTTACGAGACCTTCGATGAAGACGCCCAAGTCGCATCCCGCGAACTGGAAATAACCCTCACCTCCCGGAACATGGGCAAAGGGCTGCGGGTGCCCATGGCCGGGGTCCCGGCCCATGCCTTGGAAAGCTACCTCGCGCGGCTCATCAAGAAGGGACACCAAGTCGCGGTGTGTGAGCAACTGACGGACCCGGCCTCGTCCCGAGGTCTGGTGGAGCGGGACGTGGTCCGGCTGGTTACGCCGGGCACGGTGCTGGAATCCGGTCTGCTGGACCAGCGCACCAACAACTATCTGGCGTCCATCGTACAGGATGGGGAGCTTGCCGGCCTGGCCTTCGTTGACATAACCACCGGCGAGTTCGCCGCCACCGAATTGGACTTGGCCCAGTTGCCTTTGGAGTTGGAGCGTATCTCCCCCGCTGAGGTCCTGGCGCCCCGAGCCGAGGACGCCCCCATTCCAACCACCGCCTTTGCTCCGGAAGAATCGTCGGATCGCCCCGTTACCACCTTGGACCCGGCGGCTTACGATCTTCCATCGGCCCGACAGGCCCTTTTGGCTCACTATGGAATCCTTAGCCTGGAGGCCTTCGGTTGCGAAGGGATGCCCTTGGCGGTCCGCGCCGCCGGGGCGATTTTGGAATACCTGGCAACTACTAGAAAGACCGAGCGGCTTCAGCTAGCCAATCTGGCTGTCTACTCGACTACCGGCTATATGGCCTTGGACGCCCAGACCCGGCGCAATCTGGAGCTATTCCATGGCGGCCGGACCGAGAGCAAGCAATTTTCTCTTCTGGGTACCTTGGACTTGACCAAGACTCCAATGGGGGGCCGGCTGCTGCGGCAGTGGCTCGGCCAACCCTTGTTGGACTTGGCGGCCCTAAGGGAACGCCAGGAATCTATCAGCTTCTTCGTCGAGGACGGCTTTCGCCGGGCCAAAACCATCGAGTTGCTGGGCCGGATACCGGACATGGAGCGCATCCAAGGGCGGCTCAACGCCGGCAGCGCGGCCCCCCGGGAGCTAAAGTCACTACAGCAGGGGCTGGAGACTTTGCCCGCCCTGGCTGAACAACTCGAGGTTTCCGGTCCGGAACAGGACGGGACTGGTAACGATGGAGTCGACGCCGCCGTCGGCGGACTCCTTCGCCGGTTGGCCCCCCTGCCTGACCTGGTGTCCCTGATCAACAGGGCCATCGCCCTTGACCCGGAGGGCGCCGTCGGCGAGGGAAACGTGATACGCGAAGGATTCTCCCCCGAGCTGGATGAGCTCAAGGTTGCCGCCAGGGACGCGCGAAAGTTCATCGCCAGCCTGGAGCAGAAGCAACGGGAACGTACCGGGATCAAGAATCTAAGGGTCGGCTACAATCAGGTATTTGGCTACTATATCGAGGTTAGCAAGTCCAACCTGGCCCAAGTGCCGGAAGACTATATACGCCGGCAGACCCTGGCCAACGCCGAGAGATTCATCGTTCCCGAGCTTAAAGAGTACGAGTCCCTGGTCCTGAACGCCAAGGAGCGAATCGACGACCTGGAACGCTCCATCTACCGGCGGCTCTGCGATCAGATCAGGGCGTCCTCCTCCGCGGTGAGTAATCGGGCCGCGGCGGTGGCCCGGGTAGACGTTTTTTCGAGCTTGGCTGAAGTGGCGGTGCGTAATGGCTACGTGCGCCCCCATCTGGATGATAGCGGCAGCATCATCATAAAAGACGGACGCCACCCCGTGGTCGAGCAAGTGTTGGACCCCGGCTCCTACGTGCCAAACGACATCCAACTGTCTTCAGAGGATGCCAAGGTCGTGGTGATAACCGGGCCCAACATGGCGGGAAAGTCCACCTTCATTCGCCAAGTCGCCCTCATTACGTTGATGGCCCAAACCGGTAGCTTCGTCCCCGCTTCCCAGGCCAGTATCGGCCTTGTGGACCGCATCTTCACCAGGGTGGGGCTTCAAGACGACTTGGCCACGGGCCAGTCCACTTTCATGGTGGAGATGGTGGAGACGGCGGCTATTTTGAACCAAGCCACCCCTCGTTCGCTGGTAATCCTGGACGAGATCGGGCGCGGCACCAGCACCTATGACGGCATGTCTATAGCTCGGTCGGTCATCGAGCACCTCCACAACGACCGCCGTCTGGGTTGCAAGACCCTTTTCGCCACCCACTACCACGAGTTGACGGAGTTGGCCGGTACGCTGCCCGGAGTGCGCAACTTTAGCGTTGCGGTCACCGAGGAAGGCGGAAAGGTGGTCTTCTTGCACCGCATCGTCCCCGGGGGAGCGGACAAAAGCTACGGCGTCCACGTGGCTCAACTGGCGGGACTGCCCCGGGGAGTAATCAACCGGGCGTGGGAAGTGTTGGCCGACTTGGAACACGCCGGCGCTTCCCTGAAAACAACGGGTAAGACAACTGATAAAATAGCTGGGAAGCGACGGTCCAACAAGAACGACAGCCAGCAAATGCCCCTATTCAACCCGGCCCAACCGCTTATGGACGAGATACGAGCCTTGGATATACCGAACCTGACTCCCCTGGAGGCCATCAACGTCCTCTTCCAACTCCAGCAGAAAGCCAACGGCCAGGACTAGGAACCCATGACCCGATTGCTCCCTTCCCTCGGCCCGCTCACATCCTATAGAATGCCACGGGAACGTATCTCGGACTAACGACACCAAACTTCTAATATTGGGTAGAATGCCCCGGAAACACATCTCGGACTAACGACTCCAAACCTCTAATATTGGGAGGCTGACTTGGCCGCGAAAGCTACATTCTACTGGTGGCCCCGCTGATCATCCTGCCGGAAAGTAAGAGAGTTGCTCTTACAAAATGGCGTGGAGCTCGAAGAGCGGGACTTTTTCAAGGAGCCCTTTAGCGAAGCCGAACTCCGCCGCTTGGCGGCCGGCCCCGGCGTAGATCAGCTTTTTGCCCGGCGCAGCCCCAGCTTGAAGCAGATGGGCAAGGCAGACCAGGAGCTATCCGAGTCGGAGATGGTGGAACTGATGCTCCAAGAACCCAAGCTGGTCCGCCGCCCCTTGGTCCAACTGGGCGGGCAATTGCTGGTGGGCGCCAACATCAAGGCCGTGGAGGCCGCTTTAGAGGAGACCGGATAGCCGGCCGAGGCTACCCGTAACCCTGGAAAACTTGGCCGTCGGGTCAACTAATCTCTTTGATAGCTAGTTTCTTTCATAGCTAATCTCTTTCATAGATAAAAACTCCATCGTTTTGGAAGACCTTGCTAATCCGCCCCGACTCGGCGAGGTCGGCGAATTTTTGCAGACCGGCTTGGTCGTAATAGATGCGCTCCAGTTCCCCAACGACGATGTACTTAACCTCGTACTTTCGCAGCAGTTCCTCGGCCCGGTCCGCGTCGATGGTGTTGTACATCTCTTCTATCTCCGCAGCTCGTTCCCGTATGGCGTGATCGTAGTCCCAACGCTGCTGCTTCTGGTGCCAGGGCCAACCGAGCACCGTAGGAAGGCCGGTATAGTTGGAGATTCGAGGCCCCCAACGGTACTGTTCGTTGTGGGCCTCGAGGACTACCGGCGAGCCGTCCGCGTTGTCTTGGAGCCATCGAATGGCGTCTAGGTCCCACTTCAACTCGAAGAGTTGCTCCCGTTCCCAATGGACCGCCCGGCTCATGTAGGCCGTGCCGTCCAAGGTTGCCGCCCCATCGGTGAAACGGTCGCCGACGCGGTCCTTGGTACCCAAGGCCGTATATATCAGGCTGGAGCCGATTAGCAGCGCCAGCACTCCCACCCACGCCCCCTTGGCCCAATGCCAAGGCCGCCCCAGGAATCCCCCGTTCGCCAGACGCCAGACCATATAAGCGGCGGCGATACTAAGCAGGACCCATACCTCCAGGTAGTACTTGAAAAGGGTGTTCATCCGACCGATGTCGCCCTCCACCCGGACGAAATCGACACCGATAGCGATGGTCAAGGCCATAGCCGCCAGGACCAGAGGTACCGCCGCAAATGGCCGGTCTTCGCTGGGGGTTGTCAGCACGTCCCACACCAGGATGCCGGTGAGAACCAAGAAGACCAGCAGGACGAGGGCCGTCCAGAACCCGGTCGCCGCCAGCAGCGCCGCTCCAACCAAGCCGACGCCTAATACCCACTTGAGCCGCGAGAGCTTGGGGTCGGCCATGCTTGGCTCTTGGCGGGCACCACCGGAGCGTCCTATTAAGGACGCAAGGTCCCGCCCGACGGCCGCCAGGGTGCGCCCGACTGTGTTTCGAACGTAGTAAATAAGAAAGGTGGCTAAGACGAACAGGAACAGCCCGTGGATGCCCAGGAAGCGATCTATGGGAGTACGCCACCGGGACGCTTCGATGCCGGTGTTGAACGCCTCATAGCTTTGGTGGAAGGGCAAGAAGGCCAGCAGGCTCACCGCCACCACGCCCGACGCCATGCTGGCCAGCAATAATAGCCTGGCGGGGGCCGGCCAGGGTTTGAAGTAGACCGCAAGAGCCAGTAAGACCAGAGTCAGTATGAGGTAGGACGGATAGTCCCAGCTATTGATGACCCACAACGACCCCAAGGCCAAGGCCAACGCCGCCGCGGCTACCACCACCCAAACCCGGCCGTTATTCCGCAGCCCCGCGACCAAGTTCAGGCCCAAGCCGACCACCAGAAGGGTAAAGGGTATCACCATCATGTGGGCGTGCAGATCAGCGAACAGGAAGGTAAAGAAAGGGAACTCGGTAATGTGGGGAGATATAACCGGAGACCCGGCCGCCTTCTCCGGTATCCAGAAAGTCAGAGGGGAAGGATCGAAATTCTCCCGGAAGCCCAGCATGCGGCTGCTGCGCCAGAAGTCGAAGGCCGGAAAGCCCCCGCCGTCGAAAATCTTGTGCCAGCCGTTTTGTACTATTTGCACGATGCCGTCCAAGTTGCCGATGACCGCGATCAACAGGCCGCCCAAGAGTCCGGCCCCGGCGGGAGTCCGCAAGGTGCCTCGCCATCCCCTTCTTTCGGGAGACAATTGCATCGTTCCTTCATCCGCACCAGCGGCTGCCGCGGCGCGGGAGCGGCGCACCCCTTCGGTCAGGTTGTATACGAGAGAGAAGGCCCCGGTGACGGTCAGGGCGAAGAACAGGGGCACCGCCAGATTGAACGCCGTTGTGGGCAGAATTCCGGTGACTCGAACCATACCTCCCAAGATGAAGTACCCCCAGTAGTAATAGTTCAAGTAACCTCCGGCGAACCAGGGGTCGAAGGGAGGCAAGGTCGTGGACCGTATTACAGCGTTGAAGTAGGCCAACTCCATCGGTTTCTCGCCACCCCGCCAGGGGTGCCACAGGTCCGGGTTGGCGTAGCGCAGCGCGACGAAAGCCAAGAATGCCGCTAGGAACAAGACCTCTCCCAGTACCAACAACCTCCAACGCTGGACCACGAACTCCTTGATTTCCTGCCATTTAGCCAGCAGCGCCATCGCCGATAAGATGCCCAGCACCAGAAAACCGAGGAGGATGGAGAGACGGGAGAACTCGACCCAACCTAGACTCACCAACAGCCAAGCAACGTAGCTTATTCCGAGGAGGCCCAAGATGCGGGCCAAGACAATGCCCCGGTCCGGCAATGGTCTGAATATGAACATCGCCAGAGGCAGTGTCACCAGGAAGGCCAACTCCACCAACAAAATCCAAGCAATGATGGGCAAGCGGTTGGTCCAGCCGTCCCGGTCGACGATTTGGGACCAGGTCCCGCCCTTTTGCTGTGCGGCCCGGTCCTGGTCCGACAGGATCAAGCCTAATCCCGGCCCACTCGGGTCCCGGGTCGCGGCGCTGCTCAACCGCAGCAACAACTCCTCTTTGGAAAGCCCTTCGACGTTGCGGAAGAAAAGCACCCGAGGATGGTCGTACCCGACCACGTTGTCGTCGGCGTAGCCCAGGTCCAGATTTACCGCCGCCGAGTCGCCGGGGACTACCGGAACGGGCCGGGGCAACCCCGCCCGCCCCAAGGGTTCGTCTCGAAAGGCCAGCCCCGCCAGTTCCGGGTAGGACGTAAACTCCCGCACCAATCGGTAGCCCAGTCTGCCGGAGAACAACTCCCGGTAGTAGGACGCGCTCATTGGATAACGTTCCGGCACTCGGGACACGCTTCCGTAGGGCCGGTTGCTGTAGGACACGATGTAATGGGACTGGGACAACCGCTCGGCCAAAGTGTCTAGCTTTCTTGGGGTGTCCGGTTCGTAAACCGGAAATTGCCAAACATCGTATCGATACAAACCGGGTACGTGTTCATCCCAGTGGTTATCGTTGACTATAGACGTGCCGGGGGGAACGGTGTCCGCCAGCCACTGGGAAGCGGCAATCGCCGGGTGGTCCCTGGTGTAGACCCGCTCGAAAGCCAATGCGTAGAACGCGGTGGCCGCTAGGACTAGGACCACTATCCCTACCGGAAGCCACGCCAAGTTCCAGCGGCGCGCCGGGCCGGGCGGCGAAGGCCGCCGGATTTGTCCTGCGGTTAGGCCCCAACGCCTCTTTAGCCGCCCGATTGCTTGCGTCCAAGCCAATGCGGGCCCAGTACCGATGGCGGAATTACGGTTCCCGTCGCCGCCTTCTCGCAAGGAAG
This sequence comes from Dehalococcoidia bacterium, assembly GCA_965197665.1. Taxonomy (GTDB): domain Bacteria; phylum Chloroflexota; class Dehalococcoidia; order Lucifugimonadales; family UBA3495; genus CBDANO01. The sequence continues at coordinate 123,628 of CBDANO010000003.1, read as the reverse complement.
GCCCCCCGCCGGCCTCCCCGTTGGGAGGAGAGGGCCCCGACGAGGGTGGAGGAGGGCCTGCGCCCGTGCTCTCCGGCGAATCCTCCCCGTGAGGCGCGGCGGCTGATTGCTTGACGACCGCGTTGACGGCCAAGGAGGGCTGCCAAGAAACGTCTCGGGCTTGGTCTACCAGCCACAGCAGCATCCTGGACCCCATCAAGATGAGGAAGGGCATCAGCGGGAACACGTACCGGAGAAAGCGTACCTCGAAGGATTCCAATAGCAGAAAACTGGGAACTACCCAGGCCAGAAGTAGGAGGTCCCGCCGGAAGTCGCCCGACCGCGTCAAAACCAGAACGGCCGTGAAGGGAATGGACAGCCAGGCGATGACACCCAAGGGCAAGCCCAGCCCCCACACGGAGCTTTGTTGTATCTGGTAGATGAACGGCGGAGTGTCTATGTACTGGACCGTGAAGGGCCATAACCCGGCGTTGCGGGCCATGTTGGTCTGGGCCGCCAAGTCTTCGACGAAGGCGGCAATATCCAGGAACGCATAGGGGGAGCTAACGAAGAACACCGCTACGGCTATGAGCGCCGCCGCGGCCGCGTGACCCGAGACTCCCCTTACTATCTTCGGAGTAATCCGCGACCACTCTCCGCTCGCTGAATCCAACACCCGGTACCAGTACGCCAATGCCAAAGGAATTACCAAAGGAAGGAGGCTGACCTTTGGCGCCAACGCCAGCCCGACCATCAACCCGAGCAATGCCGAGTCCCTGAGCCTTCTTTTCTCTACCATTCGGAGCATCGCCCAGAAGGTGGCCAGGGAAAACAGGACGGAGAAGGTCTCGGGCCGGTAGAAATGGCTGTTTTGTATGTGGATCACCGCCAAGGCGGTAAATGCTGCCGCCAGCAGCCCGACCCCTCGGCCAAACATCCGTCGACCCAGTAGGAACACGAAGGCAATCGATCCCACGTCCGCCAGCGCCGAAAGGGTCCGCCCCACGAACCGCATGTCCATGGCGCTAACGTCGGTAAACAGCTCGATGATGGAGCGGAAGAAGACCAATACGTAGATCAGAATGCTGCCGAGGGGGAACCAGTGGGGATTGAGGGGGCTGCGGTCGGGGTCCAACAGCGCGCCCAAGCCGGGAAGGCCGGGCTCGGCCTCCGGTTGGGCCTTGACGTAGCCGCAGTCTTGGTAGCCCGGCGCTTCGGTGAGCAGTTCGTACATGCAGCCGGACCGCATGTAGATGTCCCGCGCGTCGGGATGAAAGCCGTAGCTGGAGTCCCAATCAATACCGTAAAGGCGAAGGGCCAGACCTACGGCCAAGACCAACAGCAGAGGAAAGAAGGTCCAAGGCAGGCGCCGGTCGAGGGTCAGCAGGCGCATTGCAATGCCATTATCCCATCTACTAAGAATCCCCCCTATCCCCCCTCTGCAGGGGGTCCCGGGGGGATTCCCACTTATCCGGACCTGTGCGGGGTGTGGTCCTCTTTCCAAGTGTATACGGAGCGGTTAGGCGATCAGATGCCTTCGTCATTCATCATTGCGCATAGATCGGCGGTCCTACAGGAATATCCCCACTCGTTGTCGTACCAGCCCATGATCTTTACCATGCGTTGCTCCATGACGATGGTTGACAAAGCGTCGAAGATGCAACTGTGGCTGTTGCCCCGGAAGTCCGAGCTAACCAAGGGCTCGTCGACGTACTCGAGGATACCCTTGAGTTTGCCCTGAGCGGCGTTTTGGAACGCCTGGTTGACCTCTTCCACCGTCACGTCCTTGGATACGTTGGCGGTGAAGTCGGTGATGGAACCGGTGGACGTGGGGACCCGGAAGGCCATGCCGTGGAGCTTGCCATTCAATTCAGGCAGAACCAGTCCCACGGCCCGGGCCGCCCCGGTACTGGTGGGAATGATGTTCATAGCCGCGGCCCGGGCCCGGCGCAGGTCCGAGTGCCGGACGTCCAGGATGGCTTGGTCGTTGGTGTAAGCGTGAATAGTGGACATGAGGCCGTGCTCAATACCGAAGGAATCGTGAAGGACTTTTACCATCGGCGCGAAGCAATTCGTGGTACACGAAGCGTTGGAGACTATCGTATGCTTTGACGGATCGTAAAGGTGGTCGTTGACTCCAAGGACTACAGTCAGGTCTTCGCCCTTTGCCGGGGCCGAAATCACGACTTTCTTGGCGCCTCCTTTCAGGTGGCCCACCGCCTTTTCCGCGTCGGTGAAGATGCCGGTGGACTCGACTACCAAGTCCACTCCCATCTCCGACCAAGGGATATGGGTCGGGTCTCGCTCAGAAAACACTCGAATGCTTCGACCGTCGACTATCAGGTCGCCGTTGCTGGCTTCCACCTTCCCCGGATAAGTGCCGTAATTGGTGTCGTATTTGAACAAGTGGGCGTTGGTTTTCGCGTCCGTTAGGTCGTTCACCGCCGCCACCTGGAGCTTATCCGGGTGCAGCGTGGTCATCGCCCGGAACACCAAACGCCCGATTCTGCCGAAGCCGTTGATGCCGATCGTCGTCGTCATTGTTGTCTCCACATTGCCAGGATGATTGCTTTTCGGAGGCGCGCGCCGTCAGCCTCGAAGACCGGTACCATGATAAACCCCTGCCGGTGGATTGAAAAGCGCACTGCTCCGCGGCAAACCCGGCCAGAGGCCCTCAGGGGGAATCGCCGGAAAGCCAAATCGGGAGAGTCGCCCTGCCGCTCTTGGAAACCCGCGGACCGTAGAGTGAGGGGCTGATTTGCCGGCGCCCTACGGCCGCTCCGAGAGGTGTTGAAACCCTTGGTACCCGGCGTAGCGAGCGTCGGACCCCAATTCCGCCTCTATTCGCAGTAAACGGTTGTACTTGGCTACCCGCTCGGAGCGGGCCGGAGCTCCCGTCTTGATCTGCCCAACGTTCCACGCCACCGCCAGGTCCGCAATGGTCGTGTCCTCGGTCTCCCCGGACCGGTGGCTCATGATCGTGCCCCAGCCGGAGTTTCGGGCCAGCTTCAAAGCGTCCAGGGTTTCACTCAGGGTGCCGATCTGGTTGGGTTTGAGCAAGACCGCGTTGCTCGACTCGCTGTCGACGCCGCGCTGAATCCTTTGGATGTTGGTGACGTACAGGTCGTCCCCCACCAACTGTACCGATGAGCCTAACCGGCGGCACATATCCTGCCACCCGCCCCAGTCGTCTTCATCCAGTCCATCTTCGATGCTAAGAATGGGATATTCCCGGGTCCAGTCCTCGTATAGGTCCACCATTTCTTGGGAACCCATGGCGGCCCCTTCCCGGGCCAGCAGGTATTCGCCGTCGCTCTTTTGGTAAAGCTCCGAGGCAGCTACGTCTAGGGCCAGGTACACGTCCCGGCCAGACCTGTATCCGGCGGCGTCGATGGCGTGGAGGACCAACTCGATGGCGTCCCGGTTGGACGGCAAGGAAGGAGCGAATCCGCCTTCGTCGCCCACGTTCAGGTTGTGACCGGAGGACTTGAGGGACTCTCGCAGGGCCTGGTATATCTCAGCCCCGGCGCGCAGGGCCTCGGAAAAAGAAGGCGCGCCGACGGGCACGACCATGAACTCTTGAATGTCCGCGGAGTTGGAGGCGTGCCGTCCGCCGTTGAGGATATTGAACATGGGTACCGGAAGGCTGGGCCTTTCGCCCTGGGACAAGTAGCGCCAAAGTGCGCCGCCGCTTCCGGATATAGACGCCCCCGCCTTGGCCGCGGCCAGCGACACCGCCAGGATGGCGTTGGCCCCCAGCTTGCCCTTGTCCGGCGTGCCATCCAGTTCAATGAGTTGGCGGTCGATGTCCGGTTGGTCCTGAGGGGTCCGGCCAACCAATGCGGGGCCGATGACTTCCTCCACGTTGGCCGCCGCCCGCAATACGCCCCTACCTTGGTAGCGGGAGGGGTCATTGTCCCGGAGTTCCAAAGCCTCGTAGCTGCCGGTACTGGCGCCGGAAGGGACCGCCGCGTGGAAGCTGCTACCGTTGGAAAGTAAGACCTCGGCCTCTACGGTGGGGTTTCCCCGGGAGTCCAAGACCTCCCTACCCCGCAATTGGGCAATAGTAACGACGCCGGCCCGGCGCGCCATGATTAATGGTCTCTTTCCGCCGGTTCGACCACGTCCCGGGCCCCAGCGGCGGCCAGAGCCTTGTCCACCGCATCCACGGGGTCCGAGGCTTGGATCATAACCCCGTCGATGGACTCACCATCCCCGTTTCGAGAAAGGGGCCAACTCTTCAGGCTCACCACCGGGATATTCTCGCTCAAAGCGTGCCCGATCTCCGATAGAGTGCCGTAAGCGCCCCCCACCGCGATGACGGCCCTGCCGCTATGAACGACGATGACGTTTCGAGAGTACCCCATTCCGGTCACGATGGGTATGTCTACGTAGTCGTTGGCCTTGGACGCGTCGTGTCCGGGGAGGATGCCAATGGTCGTGCCGCCGGCCGATTTTGCGCCGCGGCATACGGCTTCCATGATCCCCGTCAACCCGCCGCATACCACCATAACCCCCCGGCTGGCCAGTTCCCTCCCCACCGCCTCGGCCAAGTCCAAGTGCTTCGCCGTGGCGGTCTTGCTGCTTCCAATTACCGATATCATCATCCGAGAACGCACCTTTGCAATATCAAAGATTCGACGCCTGAGCAAGAATTATAGCAGAGCCTGGAACCAGCTCACGGCGGGTACCGGCTGGGAAGTCTTTCCTTCCCGGCGCCGGCCTAACCCCGGGCCCTGCATCTTGCGGCGGTTACCTTCTAGGCGCCGGGCAGTATCGCTCTGCTGGCCGCTTCGATGGGTCCCAGGAGTGGAGCCGGGTAGACGCCGATCCAGAACACGGCGGCCAGGCCTATGCCAAGCACCGACAGCATCACCGCTGAGGGCGCGGAGGTCAAGGTCCCTTCGGATACCTCGCTGTCGGTAGGCGCCGCAGTCCCTTCGGCGTCCTCCTCGGGGGATGAGTGAATGTACATCTGGCGGATGACTTGAATATAGTAGTACAACGAGATGAGGCTGGTGAATATGGCCAATCCGGCAAGCCACAGCAGCCCCTCGCTGGCCACGGCGGTAAACAAGTAGAACTTGACGGCGAAGCCGGCGAATATGGGAAGCCCGCCCAAGGAGAACAGCCCAATGGCTATGCAGGCCGCCATGAAGGGGTGCCGGTCGGCCAGCCCGGCGAAGTCGGCGATCATCTCCCGGCCGGTGGTGTTGAAGAATCCAATCAGTCCGGCAAAGACCACCAAGCTGGTGACCGAGTAACCCACCAGGTAGAGCATGATGCCGTTGGAGGCCAGGATCGAATCGTGGGACAGGGCCGCTACTCCGGCCAGGATAAACCCGACGTGTCCAATGCTGGAATATGCCATGAGCCGCTTCATGTTCCGTTGGGCCAGCGCCACCAGGTTGCCCACCAGCATGGTGACACCGGCCAGCACCGCCACGATGAGCTGCCACTGGTCCCACCTCACGGAAGCCGGAACGAAACCCTCTGCCGCCAACCTCAGCACTAAGGCAAAGGCCGCGGCTTTGGACCCGATGGCCAGGTAGGCGGTTATGGGATAGGGTGAACCTTCGTACACGTCCGGGGCCCACATGTGAAAGGGCACCGCGGACACCTTGAACCCCAAGCCCACCAGTATCATCGCCACACCCACCCATAGCGCCGGACTTACGTCTCCGGCGGTCATTAGCGCCACGCTGATATCGTCGAAACGAGTCGTCCCCAGGCTGCTGTACACCATACTGATGCCGTACAGCAGGATTGCCGAGGAGAAGGCCCCTATTATGATGTACTTCAAGCCCCCTTCGTTCGAGCGGGGGCTGCTGCGGGCGTAGCAAGCGAGCACGTAGAGGCAGAAGCTCAACAACTCCAGCGAGATGTAGGCCGTCAGCAGTTCACGCGATTGGGCCATGACGTTCATGCCTAGAATGGAAAACAGTAGAAGGCCGTAGAACTCCCCGGGATTAGCCAGGAACTGCTTGACGTAATCGATGGAACTGAGGATTATGAAGACCCCCATGCCCATGAAGAAGATTTTGAAGAAGAGGGAGTAGTCGTCGATTGCCAAAAGTCCGCCGTAGAGCGACTCTTCCTCGCCCCACAACATGACGGCGGCCACCGCGATCAGCCCCAGCAGCCCGGCAATGGACAGCCAAGCCAATAGGTCCTTGCGGTGGTCCGGAAGCACCAAGTCTACGGCGAAGACAAGAAAAGCCAGTCCGGCCAGAGCGAACTCCGGAGTCAACAGGCCCAGATTTGCAGTCAGTCCAGGCATCTTAGCTACACCCCGGGAAGAACGTCGACGCTGACGTTGATTACCCGCATCAGCGGGGCCGGCCATATGCCGACGAACAGCAGGATGGCCACGAAGGCGCCGCCAACCGCCTTTTCAATCGGGCTGGAATCGGTAAGGTGCTCCCAACGCGAGTCCGAATCGCCCAGGAAAGTACGGGCCAGCAACCGCAGAATGTACACGGCGGTCAGGGCCGCGCCGACCACCGCCAGCACCGCCAAGGGAAGGTAGGTCCGGAAGGCGCCGGTGAATACCATGAACTCGGCGATGAACCCGCTCAACCCCGGCAGCCCCAACGACGCCAATCCGGCTATAGCAAAGAAGAAGCTGGTGACCCGCATCCGGCCGAAGAGCCCGTTCAAGACGGTTATGTCGCGGACGTGGGCCCGGTCGTAGATCGCTCCCACCAACAGGAACATGAGGGCCGTCATGATGCCGTGGGAAAACATTTGCAGCACCCCCCCGCCCACACCTATGCGGTCCAAGGTGGCGATGCCCATCAACACGTACCCCATGTGGCTGACGCTGGAGTACCCGATGATGTATTTGAGGTCTGTTTGGGACATGGCGGCCACCGCGCCGTAAAGGACGTTGACCGTGCCCAGGCTGATGAGCACCGGCGTCCAATTCTCCGCGCCGTCGGGAAGCAGCACCAGCCCCACGACGATGATGCCGTAGGCGCCCAGCTTCATCAGGACCCCGGCGTGGAGCATGCTGACCGCGGTGGGAGCTGCTACGTGCCCGTCGGGAGACCAAGTGTGAAAAGGCCATAACCCCGCCAGCACTCCGAAACCCACCATGAACAAGGGGAACACCAGGGTCTGGAAGGTCTCGCTGAACTGGCCGTTGGCCGCCATCGTTCCCAGGGTAGCCAGAGAGAAGGTGGGCGAGCCGGAATTGCCCGCTTCAACGTATACCGCCAGTATCCCGATCCACACCAACACGCTGCCCGCCACCAGATAGATGAACAACTTCGTCGCCCCGTACTCTTTGGTCCTGACGAAGGTCCCAAAGTCGGTGCTGCTCCCCCAGACGCCGATGAGGAGGTACATTGGCAGGACCGCCAACTCGTAGAAGAAGAACAAGAAGAAGAGGTCCCGGACTACGAATACTCCGTAGACCCCGGCGGCCAAGGCCAGCAGCAGCACGAAGAAGTCCCGGGTCCGGTGGAGGATGTTCCGGGAGATGAGCACACCGCCCAAGAGCACGATGCCGTTGAGCAGGACCAACGGCGCGGTAATGCCGTTGATGCCCATGGAAAAGTCGATGTTGAGCGGCGCGTCTATCCATTCGAAGGTCCGGTTGAACTGGAACCCGCCGTGGCTGTAATCGTAGCGAGCAAAAATGACCAGGGATAGGACCAGAGAGACGGCGGCGACGAAAACCGCAAAGTACCAGATTTCCTTGGGGCGGTCCGAGGGCATGAACATTACCGATACCGCGCCAAGCAGCGGTACCAAGATAATCAGGAACAGGGATACTTGGTCGAAGTCGTTCACGGCTTGTCTAGTCCGGTCCCGTCCATCAGGATGACCGCAACCACCAGAAAATCGCCAACCCTACTGTGCCCAACACCATGGCCAGGGTGTAGCTGTAGACGTGGCCGGTGACGTGAAGGCGGAGAGTGTTGCCCAACCTTCGCACCGAGTTGGCCGGGCCGTTGACCGCAAGGTCATTGACCACTCTCCGGTCGAACAGGCCAATCAAACCGGAGAAGACCAGGACTACCCGGTCTACCACCCACTGGTATACCTCGTCGAAGTAGTACTTGTTCTCTATCAGGGAAATAACCGGCCCCAGCCGGGTCTTGACCCCCTCCAAGGAAATAGCTCCGGTCACGTACACCAAGGCGGCTGTGGCGAAAGCTCCGATGGCAAGAACGGCGGAAAGGACGCCCAGCCACCAAGTGAACTCAAAGCCGTGCCTTTTCTCGAAAAAGACGAATGTGCCAAACCCGTCGAAGCTGCCGGGCCAGTTGAAGCTGATGAACCCGAAACCCACCGCTAGGACCGCCAGCAGCACCATGGGCCAAGCCATTTGCCAAGGAGCGTCGTGAACGTGTTCAAGCTCTTGCCGCAGCCGGCCAAAGAAGGGCGCGAAGACCGCCCTGGCCATGTATAGTGCGCTCAATACCGCCGTAATCAGGGCGAAGGTTATAAAAGCGGCGTTCCGGTGATCGTTCACCGCCGCCAATATTTCGTCTTTGCTCCAGAAACCGGACAGTATCGGTATCCCCCCCAGAGATAGCGCCCCCGCCGCAAAGACCAATGCGGTCAGCGGCATAACCCGCCTCAGGCCCCCCATTCTCCGGATATCCTGCTCCTCCGTGCTGTGGAGCACGCTTCCGGCGCCAAGAAACAACAGCGCCTTGGCGAACCCGTGGGCCAACAGGTGGAAAATGGCGGCGGTATAGCCAAAGGCCCCCAGGGACAGCATCATCAGCCCAAGGTGGCTGATGGTGGAGTAAGCCAGAATGCGTTTCAGGTCGGTAGTAAACAACGCTATGGTGGCGGCGAAGAAGGCGGTAACGAGTCCGACGATAGCCACCACCAGAAGAGGGTCGGCGTCGTAGGCTTGGAATATGGGGAAGGCCCGGGCCACCAGGAATACCCCGGCCACCACCATTGTTGCGGCGTGGATCAGGGCGCTGACCGGTGTGGGGCCTTCCATAGCGTCGGGCAGCCAGACGTGGAAGGGGAACTGGGCCGATTTACCCATGGCGCCCAGGAACAGCAGAATGGCGGCCGCGGTGGCTACGCCCTCGCTCATGGCCCCGCTGCTGGCCGCGCCGAAGGCGGCGGACATGCTAAAGCTGCCTACTTCCCGCCACAGCAGCAGAATCCCGACCAGCAGGCCCACGTCGCCGATGCGAGTAACTATGAAGGCCTTCTTGGCCGCTTCCTTGGCCGCCGGCCTTTCGTGCCAAAAGCCGATCAACAAGTAGGAGCAGATGCCTACCAGTTCCCAGGCCACGTACAACAGCAAGAAATTGTCGGCCAATACCAATGTAAGCATGGCCGCCGCGAACAAGGAATGCACCGCGAAGTACCAGCCAAAGCGGGAATCGCCCCGCATGTACGCCAGGGAATAAATCTGGACCATCAGGGCGACGAAGGTGACCAGTCCCAGCATCGCCACCGTGAGGGGGTCGATCAGGATTCCCCAGTGAAGCTGGAGATCGCCGACGGTGAACCAAGAGCGTTGGTAATGACAGGTCAGCGCTTCCGTGTGGCCGCTGGTGAAACAGTCCTTGGTAGAGGCCGAGGCGTCCAGGAATCCGCCCAGCGCCACCCAGAAAACGACGAAGCCGGCGCTGATGGCCAGGATGGAAAGAAAGGCCCCTTTGCCCGGCAAGCGGTTGCCCGCAATGACGATGATGGGGACGACGGCGAAGCTAAAAACCGGTATCAGCCAGGCCCACTCCATCGGCTAACAGCCCGTCGCGCCTAAAATACCCTCCGCCGCCCTTTCGTCACCGAGGGCGCCGGAGGATGTTAGGCGAGGGTAGCGGTAGCCCAATGAGGGCATCCAGGCATGGGTTACCATCGCATGATGTCTATTTCGTCGACGTTTACCGTGGACCGGTTGCGGAACATCCTCAAGATTATTGCCAGGGCCAGCCCCACCTCCGCCGCGGCTATGGTAATCACGAAGATGGCTATGATCTGGCCGTCGAATCGGATAAAGCTGCCGGTCCCATCGAGATGGGCGGCCGCCGCAATCAAGTTGATATTCACCGCGTTGAGCATCAACTCGATGGACATCATGATCAACACGGCGCTGCGGCGGGCCAATACGCCGTACAGCCCGATGGCAAACAGGGCGGCGCTCAGCACCTGGAAGTAGACCAGATCGACCACGGACTACCGCTCGCCCCTTCCGGCGCGGGCAATGATGATGGCGCCGATCAGGGCGACCAGCAGCACCAAGGAAGCGATTTCGAAGGGAATGGCCCAGCGGGTGAAAAGGGAGTTGGCCAGGTCGCCGAAGGCGGGACTCTGGGCCCGGGTATTTTCCACCGAGCGGATCAAGAAAGCCGGAATGAGTACGCCCAGCAGTCCCAACGCGGCCACCGCGGCCAAGGGCCACTGGCGGTTGTCCGATATTCGGGGGTATTCCGCGCTCCGGGTGAGCATGATAGCGAAAAGGAGCACGATGACTACGGCACCCCCGTAGATCAGCACCTGCACCAAGGCTAGGAACTCAGCAAAGAGGATTAGATATACGCCGGCCACCGCGACCAAAGACAAAAGGAGGGCCAGCGCCGCATGCACTACGTTCCTGGTTAAGACCACGCCCAGACCGCCGCCCAAAGTCAGTACTGCCAGCAGGATGAACAGAAACCAAGACACGGTCATTGGCCGCCAACAAATAATGAGTCCCGCTCAGCGGGACGCTTTGGAGAAGAAACCGTTGCCGTTTCGTATGTCCGGGAAGCATCCATCGTTACACCGGTTTACCTCTTGCCAAACAATCTCTTTAGGAAACCGCCCGCTCCGCCCTCCTTCACCGTCGACAAGTCCAGGCTGCCAAGCAAGCTGCAACTGGCGCAAGAGCAATTAGGCGGATGCCGCTTCACCGGCTCGGCCGGCCGCTGCTTGCCCTTGCGGGCAAGACCGGGTTTGATGCCCTTCTTCTTCAAGAACCTGTCCGTGCAGTCGCGGCAGGTGCAAGCCTCGGGGTGCTTCTTGGACAGGTTAAACCGGCGTTCGTCTTCCCGTCTTGGCATAGCCCTTCTCATGTAGGGGCAGGTTTCAAACCTGCCCCTTTAGGTACCCCCGTTTCGAAATCCGCCCCGGCCTAACCCTCTGCAGGCGGGCCGGCCCCGCTTTCCTTAGTTTGCTTGGCCCGTTGGGTAGGAGGAATCCAACCGGTATTCTCCTGAAAGCTCTTGCCCAACTCCAACAGTTGGGGCAAGTCCATGCGGGCCCCGTTGCGCTGCAAAGCACTCAACTCGTGCTCGTGGCTCATAGCGATAGCGTCGAAGTTACAGACCTCGACACAAATCCCGCATAGTATACACCGGTTCAAGTTGATTTCGAAGCTATCGACGATCTTCCGCCGGTGGCTGCGCCCCTCCTCGTGGGCCGGGTTGTCTTTCATGGTGGCGGACATGCACAGGGTGGGGCAGTTGCGGATGCACACCATGCAACCCGTGCAGTAGGGTTCCTCCACTTGGCCGTCCCAAGTCAATGCCGGAAAACCCATGAATCGGGGCTGCACCGGAGTGGGCGCGTCGACCCTTTTCCAAAAGTTGCCGGTTGCCGGGTATTGCCGGGTAACCGGTTCCCGGAAACCGTTGACCGTAGATACGAAGGTCAACCAGAGACCCTTCAAGCTGTTCAGCATCGGCTAACCCTTAGCTATTACTTTGCCTTGTAGATTCCTGGGTAAGGCCTGGCGGCCGGCTTTGACCCCGAAGTGTTTTCTGGCGGGCCCGGACTTCGGCTACTCGTTGGGCCGGCGCCACCATCCGGCGGTAGATGAGAAAAGCGACCACCAGCAGGCCCGCCAGCGACATCAAGGTCAGGGACCAAGCGGGCCAGTTGTAGAACTGGTAGATGCCGGTGATAACGATGGTCAGGAAGGACAGAGGCACCATCACCTTCCAAGCGAAAGCCATGAGTTGATCGATGCGAAGCCTTGGGAATGTTCCTCTGACCCAAAAAATTACTAAGATTACCGCGTAGGTCTTTACCAGGAACCATACGATGCCCCAGTTGCCGGACAGCCACGGGCCCGCCCAGCCGCCGATGAAGAGTAGGGCGATAAGGGCGGCGATGGCAAAGGTGTTGATGTATTCGGCCAGGAAAAACACCGACCAATGGGCGCCGCTGTATTCGACGAAAGGCCCTCCAACGATTTCCGACTCCGCAAAGTAGATGTCGAAGGGGGTGCGGCCGACCTCGGCTAGCCCGGCAATGAAGAAGATAACCAATCCCAAGGGCTGGACCGCCAGGTACGGGTAATCGCTTTGCCCGGCGACGATCTGCCGCAGGTCCAAGGATTGGGCCAGCATGGCCACGGCGATAACCACCATGATTATAGGAATTTCGTAGCTAATCAGTTGGGCCGCGGCGCGAAGCCCTCCCAGGTTCCCGTATTTGTTGGCGGAACCCCAGCCGGCCAGGACCAAGCCCAGGATGCCAATCACGGCGAAAGCAATAATGTAGAAGAGGCCCAAGTCCAGGTTTCTTAGCACCGCGCTCTGGGTACCCGGAATGGTGACCCAAATCATGAAAGCGGACATAACCACGATCACCGGCGCTACCCAGAAAATGGCTTTTTCCGATGATGATGGAATGATGTCCTCTTTCAATATCAGCTTGACGGCGTCGGCAATCGGCTGCATCAACCCCATAGGACCGGTCCGGGTGGGCCCCAACCTTCGCTGGAGCCGGCCCAACACCTTGCGCTCCAACCAAGTCAGGGACAGCACTACCGCCGCCAAACAAGTGAACATGATTAGCAGTCCAAGCACTATCCAACCGAAATCCGCTCCGCTAATGACGAGGGCAGGAAACGTCACCGGTCCACCTCGCCCAGAACAATATCCAAAGAGCCTAATATCACTACCGAGTCGGCTACCCAAACGTCCTTTAGCAAATGCTTGATGGCCGACAGGTTGCAGAATGAAGGAGGACGGATTTTTACCCGATAGGGCTTGTCGGTGCCGTCGCTGACCAAGTACACGCCAAGCTCGCCCCGGGGGTTTTCGCACCTTACGTAGACTTCGCCCCTGGGCGGGCGGATCAGCCTGCGGCCCAGGGATGACGTCACGCTCCCATCGGGCATCTGGGCGAGGGCCTGCTCGATGATCCGCAGCGACTCGTACATTTCCTGCACTCGCACGTAGTGCCGGTCCCAACAATCGCCGTCCAATCCCACCGGAACGTCGAAGTCGAAACGGTCGTAAACCGAATAAGGCTCGGCCTTGCGCAAGTCGTAGTTGACTCCACAGGCCCTCAAGCAAGGGCCGGTGAAGCCAAAGTCTATGGCCTCTTCCCTGGACAGGGCGCCCACGTCCTTGAGTCTGGCCAGGAATATCTCATTGAAGGTCAAGAGTTTGTCCGACTCCTCCACGTCCTCTCTTACCAACGGCAGCAGTTCGGCGATCATCTCGCCAAAGTTTTCCGGCACGTCCTCTTTGAGTCCACCGATGCGGAAGTAGTTGTGCATCATGCGGGCACCGGAAACGGCTTCGAATACTCCCTGGATCCGTTCCCTCCCTCGAAAGCAGAACATGGAAGGAGTCATAGCTCCGGCGTCTAAGCCCATGGCGGCAACGAACAACAGGTGGCTGGCGATGCGGTTCAGCTCGCAGAGAATAACCCGGACATACTCGGCCCGCTCGGGCACCTCCAAGCCCATCAGCTTTTCCGCCGCCTGACAGTAGGCCAACTCGTTGTTGAAGTTGGAGACGTAGTCGATGCGGTCGAACAGTGTGATTACTTGGTTGTACTGCTCGCCCTCGCAGAGCTTCTCCGACCCTCGGTGGAGGTAGCCGATGTGGGGTTCCGCGTCTACGATCTTCTCGCCGTCGACCCACAGCACCAAGCGAAACACCCCGTGGGTTGACGGGTGCTGAGGACCCATGTTGAGAAGCATCTCGATGGGCTCTGTGTTGGCGGCCGCCGGGTTTTGCGTCTCTGCCATAGGAATTGCCTAAGGCTTAGCGGCCGGCTGTTAAGTCTGACAGGTCATTGAGAATCACAATGTTTGGGTCCTTTACCGGAACGACTTGGTTGCTGATCCAGGCCCCTCCGTCATGGTAGAATCCCGCCTCTATCAGCACTTCCTCCAGAGTTCCCAACTCGTCACAGTCTTCCAGGTAGGCGCCCACCTGGGACCGCAGCGCTTCACGGGCTTGGTCCGGGCTGTCCCCGAAAGCAGTCATCAGCAACTCGGGGCAAAACGCTTCGTAGACGCTGCCCGACCGTGACTCCTCGATCCGGTAGACGAATCGGCCCGGCCCCTTTGGTCTTTCCACGTGGCAAACTCCGGCTGGAAATACTCCGGCATACTCTGCGGGGTCAATTCACCTTCTCGGCTTCCCACTCTCCAAACTCCAACTGGAGCTCGGTGTCCTCATCCACCCCGGGGAACCCGGCGCGGTCTAGGGTCTCGTTCAGGTCATCCCGGCCTTCGTGGGCCTCGATCCACGACCGCATCGCTTGGACTAGTTCATCTTGGGCCTGTTGGACCGTCGCTCCCACGCCCTCCAGGGCCAGCGGCTCCACCCTAGCCACGAAGCTGCCCTCGCACTCGGACACTTGGGCCGTCAACACCAACCGTTCCATTTCCGCCTAGAACTCTTGATAGTCGTTGAACGGGAATTCTTTCCGGCCCGGATACCCTTCAAACCCTTCATACAGCAGCAATGGCGCCGGGTTCGGGTGGCCCTCGAACACCACTCCGAACAGGTCGTGGGCCTCTCGCTCGTACCATTCTCCCGCCCGCCAGACCGGTGTCACCGAAGGGAGTCTCGGGTCATCGACGGGCACGTTGGTTTTGACCACCATCGTCCTATCGGGGTCCAGAGAGTGAAGGATATAGACAAGCTGGAAGGAGTCTTTGTAGTCCACGCACGCCAGGCACGATAGCTGCTCGAAGGCCAGCCTGGGGTCTTCCTTGGCGATACGGCAGACACGCTCGGTGTCGGCGGGTTCCACCGTTACTTGAGGCAGGTCGTACAGGACGCCCGGCTGGGGATTGAATTCCTTGAGCGCCTCTCGGGAAGCGGCCAGCAACTCCCGGTTGGCTTGACTCAGGCCTTCGAACTCAACCTCGGTCTCATCCGAAGTTATAGGCGAACTTTCGGGGCCGCTGCTATGGGGGTCACTGTTTTCCGCCACTTGCCTTGGCGTCCTGCATTATTTTTTCTTGGAGCTTGAGAATCCCGTACAGCAGCGCCTCAGGCCGCGGCGGACAACCGGGCACGTAGACGTCCACCGGGACTATGTGGTCTACCCCCATGACTACCGAGTAGGAACGGTAGTAGGGCCCTCCGTTGGTGGCGCAGCTGCCCATGGCAATTACCCACTTTGGCTCGGGCATCTGCTCGTAGAGCAACCGGATGGGATCGGCCATCTTCTTCACCACAGTGCCGGCCACGATCATTACGTCCGATTGGCGTGGCGAAGGCCAAGTTACCACCCCGAACCGGTCAAAGTCGTGATGGGCCATATAGGTGGAGATCATTTCGATGGCGCAGCAGGCAAGGCCAAAGGTAAGGGCCCAGAGGGAGGACTTTCGCGCCATGCCGAACAGCTGGTCGGTGGTAGTCGTAATCACGCCCGGCACTTTGCCGGAAATGGTCTGGTCGAATGTGCTGGCCGCAGGGCGGTTCCCCGTGCCCAGAATCACTTCTGCCATTCGAGAGCACCCTTTTTCCAAGCGTAGACTATGGCGAAGAACAGCACGCCAAGAAACAGCAGCATAGCATAGAAGGGAATCGAGTTGGCCTGATTGACCTTTTCTTGCAAGAAGATCACGGCCCAAGGGAATAGAAAGACTGCTTCAACGTCGAATATCAGAAAGAGGATGGCGAACACGTAGAACCGGACGTTGATGTTGGACCACGTGTAGCTGGTGGCAGGAATTCCGCACTCGTAAGGGGTGAGCTTGACCTCGGACTTCCTCCGGGAGGATAGCAAGCGGGAGGCCGCAAACATGCCGCCGATGGCCAGAGCCGCCACCACCGCGGAGATCGCCACGGCGGTCCAGTTCTCAGCAAACAGATTTGAGTTGAAGGCTTGAAGCTGTAGGGTCGGAAGAGAAGGCATTCTCTATGAAGGCATCTAAGTGGGCTGGATAGGCCCAAGGAAGCCCGCAGCGCGTGCGGCCAATATATCACCGGCCGGAGAAGAGTGTCAATGAAGCCGACCCTTCCCAAATTCACCACCCAACTTGCGCAGGTCCAGCCATCGGAACGGGGTGTCCTTGAGGTCCCGGTAGTAGAGATTGAAGCCGTCGATGTAGACGTTGGTAATCAATCGCGTTACAAAGACAGAGACCGCCTGTGAGGGCGGTCTCGACCCTACCGTCGAATCGATAGGGGGGGTACCTGAGACCTTACCATGAACAGCGATGGTTGTCAATTGCGCGAATTGCGCCCAGATTCACCACCTACCGACGCGGCTTCGCTCGGCGATGGGTGGGGTGGCCTCAGAATCCTTCTCCTCGGCGCACTGGAAAGGCAGCACCCGTTGGGTCATAATGGCTGCGCCTCGTTGCTGATTGGTTTGATCACACACTTATTCTGGCGAGCCGAGCCGTCGGGAACGATTTCCGGAGCCGGAGACGCCGCCGTCCCAGAGGCGCCCGGGGCCATCGGCAGGTCCCGGCCTGCCGCTGCTATACAGTCGCTGGGAGAGTATGAACCGAATTCTCGACAATGATAGGACGGGTCTGCACGGAACAAATCATCGTTAACCTTCGGCCTGATTATGCGCAGGGTTGATTCCGGGGTAACTGCTATGGAAGCGGCCGAGGTTTCGGAGCCTCCTGAAAACGGGCAGGCTGCCGGTCTTAGCCCGGCGCCCCGGAGCCAGCCGGGCCGCCAACGCGGGATTACTGCCGCCGTGGTCCTGCTGGCCCTCACCGGCGCTCTCGTGGTGATTCTCGACTGGCGGGAAGTCCGCGGCGTTCTAGCCCAGGCTAACTGGCAGTGGATTCCTTTGGCCGCCGCTTTGACGGCGGCATCCTATTGGTGCACCAGCCACAGTTTCGCGCTGATCAACCAGTCTTTTCGCATTCAGTTGGGATGGAAGGACCTCTTGGCGGTTGGATTTGTTTCCTCCGCCATGATCGCGGCGGTCGGAGGTCTGGCCGGCCACGCCCTCAGGGTGCTAATCATGACGCGGTGGGGGCTGCCGACGGGGGATGTCTTGGCCCCTTCGCTATTCCACGGTTACTTGGAGAGCTTAGCCTTTTTCGCTTTCATACCGGCGGGGCTGGGCTACTTACTGCTGACCCATTCATTGTCTTCCACCGTGGCGACTTGGCTGAGCGTTGGCGCCGGTATCCTGGGGGTGGCTTTCGCCATTACGGCCGTGGTTTTCTTCTTCAAGCCGGCCCGGGGGATAGTACTGCGGGTGGTGCAAGCTTTTGGCCGGTTGGCCGCCCGGCGAGACTTGGGGCCGTCAGTCAGAGCTTTTGAATTCACGCTGGAGCGAGGACTGGCGGAGGTCAGGGAACGGCCCCTGGTCCTGGTATTCCCGGTGGCCTTGGTGCTGGCCGACCGGGTCGCCCGGGTGGCGGTGATCTGGCTCTGCTTCCAAGCCCTGGGAAGTGACGTGGACTTGGGAGTCGCCGTAACCGGGTTCGCCGTCGGAGTCGCCGCGGGGGTGATGTCTATGGTCCCGGGAGGAGTGGCCGTTCAGGAAGGGTCCATGGCTGGCACCTACCACCTGCTGGGTGTGCCTTTGGAAGAGGCGGTCCTGGTATCCATACTCTTTCGGGCAGTCTTCTACATGGCGCCCTTCGCCGTTAGCCTGGCTTTCTACCGGCTGGCGATGAAAAGCAAGACCGAGTCCTTAGCCGGCCCGGATTTTAACGCCCGCGTCTAGGGCGGAACGTAGCAAGAGACTGCTACTCCGCCCTTAACTTGGTTGACTAAGGCGCAACCAAATAATTAAGATGGGGGTGATTTGTCGAAATACCTTAGCGACACGAAAGTTGAGACAAGGGGAGCTTCATGATGAAACTCCGGCGTCTTCCTGTCATAGCCGCTGTTATAGTGTCTCTCTCGTTGGTCTTGGGGTTGGCGGCGTGCGGCGGCGAAGAAGCAACTACCAGCACCCCTACGGCTGCCGCAACCGAGGCCCCACCCCCTACCGCCACCGCCGCGCCCGTCTTTTCCGAGCCTACCGCTACGAAAGCGGCGCCCCAGGCCACTGAAGTTCCGACCGTTGCTCCGGCGGACTCAACTCCGGTCATGGACGACACCGCCGAGCCGGGCCCAACCGCTATGCCGGACTCGACCGCCATGCCGGAACCCACGGCGACTCCGGCCCGGCCCTCCGAGGCGGAGTTGCTGGCCCAATACGCTGCGGAGCACGCCGGCGGGCCGGGCGCAATTTTCGTGGGCGACCCTCTGCAGCTAATCGGCCCGCCGCCCCACGAGGGTCTGATGTTTCAGTTGCCCGAAGAGGTGTACACCCAATTGTCCATGGCCGCGTTGGCCGGCTCACCCGATTTGGGCATCCCTGACCATAACTTCATCTACACCAGCGACTACTATCAGGGGCTGGTCGAGAAAGCCAACCTGATCAACCCGACCGAGTTGACCTCCTCCGGGGAGAGCGTCGATATTCAACATGTCTGCATCGTCCGCAACCTGCCCACGTGCGTGTTGATTGAAGCCTACTGGGCGCCCAACTTGGCGAAACGCACCAACGGGCAAGTCAAACTTTCGGTGGTCTCCTTCGTCGAGCTGGGGCTGACCGGCCCGGATACCTTGGGACAGGTGAGCGACGGTACGCTGGACATGGTAAACATATACACCGGCTACGTGGCCGGCGCCCTGCCGGCCCTCGAGGTGCAGTCCCTTTGGGGTATGTCCCCGGACTGGGAAACTACCTATCTCGTGTTGACCGGCTTGGCTCCGAACATCGACGAGATCATCCTTGAAGCCACCGGGGGCAGCCAGGTGTTGAACCGCAACTGGTTCGCCGGCTCCGACCAGTGGTTCTTTGGCAACCAGCCTTTGAGTATTCTCGAGGACTTCCAGGGCTTGAAGATTCGGTCCCACTCGGCCGCCATGACGGACTTCCTCCAAGGAATGGGGGCCGAAGGTGTATTCGTGGGCCCCGGCGAGATGTACACTGCTTTGGAGCGCGGTTTCGTTGACGCCGCCGCTACCGGCGTATTGCTGGCGATACCCGACCGGTTGTTCGAGGTGGCAAACTACATGGCCGGCCCGGTGATTGGCTTCGGGTACACCAACAACGTAATCAACAAGAACGTTTGGAACGACATACCCGAGGACTTGCAGCAGATTATCATCGAGGAAGGCGCGAAGGCCGAGTTGGAAGGACTGCGCCTTGCCCCCTTCCAGAACGTCGTGCCCGTGACGCTCAACCAGCAGCTTGGCATACAACCGGTGCCATTCTCCGTTGATATAGTGCGGCACATCCAAAGTGTTGTGCTGCCGGAATACGTCATCCCCGGTTGGCTGCGCCGGCTGGGCTACCCTGAGAAGGGGCAGAAGTCCGCTGAACTGTTCAATGAGAAGATGAGCCCCTACTTGGGGCTGACGATAACCCCCGACGGTTCGGTCGAGCAGGCCCCAATCACCAGGGGCCCGCGGGCCCGGTAGCGCCGCGCCGGCGCAGTTCGCGGGGCAGCAGGAACACTGGGAAACCCCGGTCCGGGGTGTCCGCTAGCTGCCGTCCCAGCAAGGCCGCCGACATCACCGGGGCGTAACCGTTCAGACTTTATACTCCATTCCGGCCCCCTTACTCGTCATTCAGGCTCAAGGCCGAAATCCGGAAGCCTTTGCAATCAGCAATGCTTCTTTCCCTTGACATTCCTGGATTCCCCGCCTGCGCGGGAATGACGGCTCGGCCGTAGAATGTCGCCGAGGGGTTACCGGTCGAAAAATGGAATGCGGCTCTTAGTGAATTCGCCTCAAGAAGTCTGAACTGTTACGGTATCAGGCCAGTCGTTGCGCCGATTTGGGTATATAGTTACAATCGCGTAAGTCCTCCTCTGGAGCTGTCTGCCCCTACGCGAAAAACGCCCTAAACCCTATACACCGGCCTAGGGAAACGCGCGATGGCCTCTACCAGCTTGGCAACCTACACCGGGCGGAGAACTCCGGCCCTGTACCTATTGCTGGGCTTCCGGGCGGTGACCCGGAAAGCGGACCGGTTGTACTTCATATTCGGGTACATCTGCGGCCTAGAGTTGCTGCTGCTGGGATTTTTCATCACCTACCAGGTAATAGCCCGGACACTGGACTGGGTCCAAGCCCCCGGCACCGACATGATGAGCGGTTACGTTCTGGCGATGGCCGTTACCTGGACCTTCTCCTACTCCCTGCGGTCGGGCGCCCAAGTGCGGATCGACATGCTGCTGCCTTACATGAGCCCTAAGGTCCGGGCAGTGGCCGACTGGTTGGCCATTCTAGCGGTTGCTTTCTTGGGTTATGTTACAGCCTGGAAGATGTGGGAGAAAGTGATCAGCGACTACCAGGGGAGTGTAGTCACCAACGACTATCCGTTGACCCCGTTGTTCATACCGAAAATCGTAATCTCCCTCGGATTCACCTTCTTGGTAATAACCGCTTTGCAAATGATGTTGTCCCAGATCGCCGAGAGTTGGCTGCCCCGCATTCACAAAGCGATGGGCGGCGGCGATATCGAATGACCCTAATACGGGGGAAAGGCCCCGCGCAACTTGGGCGAATCCAATCCAGCGGCCTAGGTTAGGTTGAGAAGTTAAGCCGTGATTATTGGCGTTGCATTCGGGTTGATGGGGGCATTCTTCATGGCGGGCATGTACGTCGCGGCCGCCTTGGGGTGTTTGTCCCTGATCATCATGTTCTTCTTCCATGACGCTCCCTTGTGGAACATCATGGCCAACATTGCTTGGGAGGGCAACACCCACTTCATTCTGGTGGCAGTGCCGCTGTTCGTGCTGATGGGCGAGTTGATGAACCGCTCCGGCATGGGAGAGCGGATGTACACCGTTGTGACTCGGTGGATATGGTTCCTACCCGGGGGCTTGATTCACACCAACATCGTGTCCTGCGCTATCTTCGCCGCCTGTTCCGGCTCCAGCGTGGCTACGTCGGCCACCATCAGCCGCGCCTCGCTGGCGTCCTTCCGCCAGCGGAACTATTCCGAGCGCATGGTCATCGGCTCCTTGGCCGCCGGGGGCACCCTGGGCATCCTGATTCCCCCCAGCATCAGCCTGATCATCTACGGCGTGCTGGTGGAGGAGTCCATCGGGCGCCTTTACATGGCCGGGTTCGTGCCCGGCATCCTGCTGGCCTTGTCTTTCATGATAATGATTGGCGTCTTGGCAGTGATCTGGCGCGGCATGGCCCCCCGCGAGGGAGGAGAGAGCTACGCTACCTGGGAGGGCTGGCGGATAAGGCTGCTGGGCACTCTCCAACTGTTGCCCGTAGTGGCCTTGATCGCCGTCGTGCTCGGGGTCATCTACGCCGACATAGCAACTCCCAGCGAAGCGGCGGCCTTCGGCGTGTCCGGCGCCTTCGTCCTGGCGGTCCTGCTGAATTCGGATGAAATACTGACGCCCCTGCTGGGCGCCCTGTTCCGGCACACCGGTCTAATCTACCTCTTCACCCGAAGCACCCAAGAGACCCTGCGGTCGGCGCGGATGCCTTCCGGCGAAACGGCCATGGCGGTGCTCCGGCGCAACCTCCAGATCGTCCAAGACTCGATTATCTCCACCGCCCGCACCACTGGCATGATCTTCCTGATCCTGCTGGCGGCCCTTACCTTGAGTTTCGCATTCACCCGGTTGGGCATCTCTCAGGAGATTGCCGGGGCCATTTCCGGCCTGAACCTGAACGATTGGCAATTGGTCTTGGTGCTGGTGGTGTTCTACCTCATCCTGGGCACCTTCATGGAAAGCTTCACCATGATGGTCACCACCGTGCCCATCCTGCTGCCGACGTTGAGGGAGGCCGGCGTCGACCTGGTCTGGTTCGGTGTCATCATGGTGCTCTTGGTGGAGGCCGCCCTAATCAGCCCACCCGAGGGCATCAACCTGTACGTGTTGCACGGGGTACGTCAGGACGTGGACCGCGAACACGCGGAGAGGAGCAGCCAGCCGGTACCCCAAAGCACCATTACGGACGTTTGGATAGGCGTATTGCCCTTCATGGGCTGCATGGTCGTCGTCACCGCGTTAGTGCTGGCGGTGCCGGAGATAGTCCTCTGGTTGCCCAACCTCGTCTACGGCGCAAGATGAAGACCGGGTGTAGGCCGTCAGTGAAAGCGGGACGTGAGGAGGGTGTGAATAGGCGGATAGCCTGGAAAGGTCAACTCTAGCCCCCGGCCTCGGCCAAGAGCGCGTCGTAGACGCGGACCATCGCTTCCGTATCCCGTTGGCAATAGGCAAGCAGGGCCTCGCCGATTGCTGCTTTCTCCCATTCCGGGGTATCGCTGGCGACCATCCGGGTGTAGGATGCTGCGGCGATTGCGCCGTCGGGTATTTCCAGGTCGGCGTAGCTAAGGGTGGGGACCAAGGCGGAGAGCACCGACTTGATGGAATAGCTGCCGTTGAATTCAGGGTGATAGTAGTTATCTCGAATCAGCTTTAGCAGGTCCACCATCCGGTCGCATAAGGCCGATAGGCGGCTCTCGTACTGCGGGAACGCTTGCGCCAACTGGTTCAGCGTAGTTTGCTCATAGGACGAGTAAACGATGATCGCGCCCTCTGGCGGGACCGCTTCCAACAAACCGGCTATGAAACGCTCCCTCGGGTCCTCTGCGTCTTTGTTGAGGAAGGAATCATGCCTTAGCCGCCCCGACGAGTCTAGAACGTGGAGGGACCATTGGAACGGGATCCGCTGGTAGGACCTGGTACCGGGATACACCGGTATAGCCGGGCTGGCGGTCTCGAAGTCCAAGAAGCTGGCTGGAAAGGCGATATTCCTCAGGTCCGGTCCAAGCTGTGGACTGATGAAGGGATCTCCGCAAACCACACTGTCCCGCACGCGGCGTTGCAACGAGTTTAGACCGGGAAAGTCCGGCGGGATATTGCCGATGTTCCGGATTCCCGCGGCTTTCAATTGCGCCCGGTTTCCTTCGCTCAGCTTGGGCAACTCTCTAATCGGGTGTTCCGGCTCATCCCGGTGGCAGTACCCAAAGAAAGAGCAACGGTAAGGTCTTTCGCAGTGCCGGCCCGTTTCGATGTTCGGCGCCTCGTCCATTTGCAGCGCCTGCCGCATCCGGGCCAGGTTCTCGGGCAAATCCTCCCCCAAGAAGCGGCGGGCTTCTTCCGTAACATCCTCCAGGGTAAACAATTGCTCCAAGTCGTGGTCTCCGCCCTGGTACACGTAAGCGTTGTTGAGGCGCATCAGGTACGCCCTCTTGATGGGGATGCCGAAGCCTTCCACGGCATACAACTGGACGGCAACATCGGTGACGTGTTCGGGTTTGACTCCCGTGGTGGACTTGACTTCCACAAGATCGAATTCTTGTTGACCGTTCCGCTTTAGAATGTCGGTCCTCGTCCTGATACCTTGAAAGGTGAAAGCTGCTTCGAACAGGGCCGGGACGGCGGCGTCGGCCAGAAGGGCGCGGGTTGTCCTGACCGCTTGGTCGTGTTCCAAGTGGGTCTCTTCGACGAGCCTGCCATTGGGGAACCGCCGCCTTGCCATCTCGCCAACGTCGGTACCGGTGTCGAACCTCGCCTGCAGGGCCGCGTCTACCGGGTCGGCGAGGTCGCGGTGATAGCACTCAAGGTAAAGGCGCTTCAGGCACTGAAGGCCAGACTGGAATTTGGACTTGGACAGAAACGGCGTCATCTGGGCATCCATCGGCGCCGACCACCGGTTGGCGGCGGGCCCGAGCTTATGCTACAGGGTACTACGTAAGAGCTGCAACTTCAGCCATTCATCTACAGGAAGACAGCGGTTGGCTCCCAGAGTACCGGACAATTGGCCGTTTCTATTGAGACTATCAGGCCCCATATTGTCCAGAGAATCGGAGATGTAGCTACAAATTGCCCCAAATAACATCCATTGACATTCCACATTGTATCATTTAGTATCACTGAAAAAGTGGTAACTGAGGTGGTAGCAGTGGGACGTCCACGGCATCTAACGGCGGCTTTTGTCCAGACCGTCACCGCACCGGGCCGGTATGGAGACGGGCGCGGCGGCTTCGGCCTATCCTTGCTGGTGAAGCCGACCACCAACGGACGGGTTTCCCGGACCTGGGCGCAGCGATTGAGGATTGAGGGCGTACCGTGTGATTTCGGACTTGGCTCATTCCCCAAGGTGACTTTGGGAGAAGCCCGGAAGCGGGCGCTTGCCAATGCGCGCATCGCGGAAGACGGGAAAGACCCCCGTCGCAAACCCGCAGCCGTCCTAACTTTCGCTAAAGCCGCCGAGGAAACCATCAATGTTCTGCGCCCTGGATGGAAACCGGGTTCCAAGACTGAAAGTCAAACCAGGTTCCTTTTGGCCAGGTATATCCTGCCCCAGTTAGGACGGAAGCTGGTCCCGTCCATGGTCCCTGCGGACGTGATAGCAGTTGTTACTCCGATAGCGCTAGAGAAGCCGGGAACGGGGCGCAAGGTAAAGGCCCTGATTGCCCAGGTTTTCAAGTGGGCCATCGCCGCAGGCCATATAACCCACAACCCGGCTGATTCCAACATAAACGCGGCCCTGCCCAAGCTAACCGGAAAGCAACATCATGCCGCCCTTCCCTTCGCTGAAGTTGCCGGTGCCATTAAGACAATCCGACAGTCCGGGGCGTGGTTGGGAACCAAGTTACTCTTGGAATTCACCATATTGACGGCTTGCCGGAGCGGCGAGGGCCGACTAGCGGACTGGAGCGAAATTGACCTGGAAGCTGGTTTGTGGACGATTCCTGGGCGCCGTATGAAGTCCGGGCGGCCCCACGTGGTCCCGTTGTCGCCAAGGGCGCTTGAAATCCTCGCTGAAGCTATGCCGCTTAGCGGCGGGACCGGGCTAATCTTCCCGTCGGCCCAGAACAAGGCCCCGTCCGATAACACCTTGTCTAAGTTGCTGAGAGAGAATGGGATCAAATGCGTGATCCACGGCTTCCGATCCAGCTTCCGGGACTGGTGCGCCCATGCAAACGTCGACCGGCAAGTAGCCGAAAGCGCCTTGGCTCACGCAGTGGGCGATGCTACGGAATCAGCCTATCTGAGAAGCGATTTGCTGGCCCTGAGAAGGTCCGCAATGACGGCTTGGAGCAAGTATTTGTTGGAACAACTACCATCTTTTAGCAAAAGTTGAGAAAATTGACCCCTAGCCGAGAGAAGGCTGACGTGGAGTATGGTGCGACGTGCTGCTCTGGTTGCAGGAAGACCCGGATGCTACCGCCAAGGCGTTGTTGGAACAACTCCAGTCCAACTACCCCGACCGCTTCACCGACGCCCAACTACGCACACTGCAGCGCAGAGTGCAGCAATGGCGCGGCATCATGGCAAAAAAGCTGGTCTACGCTGCGGCCGGTGAACCCAGGCCGGAGTTCCATGAAATACCGGAATTAGCGCTGGTTGGAGCGGACCCCAAGTGCTAAAGTGTTGGCAACCAGCAAAAATGGGACACCTTGGGACCCGAGAGATCAGGGACCTGATTAAGGTCTAGCCAGCTCCCTGAGTGTCCTGTTGTGCCGTCTTCGCCGTTGGATTGTCTGGGCTTGCACCTCCTTCCTCCGTCGTAGGATCTCCGGCCGCCTTCCCTTGAAGACGTCTGACGGCGTCACGTTCCCCAGGGCCTTGTGGTAGCGCCGGTAATTGTAGTAGCTGACGAAGGCCACGATGGCCGCCTCCAGGTCGGAAGGCATCTCGTACGGCAGTTGGTTCACGTCACGCTTGACGGTCTGGTGGTATCGCTCCAGCTTGCCGTTGGTCTGAGGGTGGAAGGGTGTTGCCAGTATGTGCTTGATTCCCACCATGCCCAGGTAGTCCCTGAAAGCCCGGGATACATAGCCGGGGCCGTTGTCGCTCAGCAGCTTGGTCCGGTCTTCTATCGGCACCTGGTCCATGCCGGTCCTGTCCACCGCCTCCTGGACCACTTCTATGAAGGAGTCGGAGGTCATGTCTCTCTGAAGCTTGTGGGCCAGAATGAACCGGGAGTAGTCGTCCATGACGGTGACCATGTAGTAGTAGCCCCAGCCCACCACCCTGAAGTAGGAGGCATCGGTGGCCCACATCTGGTGGGGGCCGGTGGTCTTGCGATGGTACTCCTTACCCGCAGCCAGCCGCATCTCAGGCCTCTTCACCAGCCCCTCCCTGCGCAGGATGCGGTAGACCGTAGACTCTGATACGGAGAAACCCATGTTGTCGGTGGTCCATGCGGCCAACTGCCGGCAGCTCAGGTCTGGCATATCCCTGGCTGCCGACAGAACGGAGTCGATCTCCTGGGAAGTCAGCTTGTTCCATGGGGGATTGCCGCCTCCCACGTCGTCCTCAAGTCCTTGCTGCTCCTTCCGTCTCAGCCACCGGTAGTAGGTGCTCCTGGGGACTCCTAGCTCACCTAGGGCCCTGCGTTTAGGGAGGCTGGAGGAAGCCACCTTGTCCAGCACCCCCGCCTTCTCTGCGCCACTCATCCGCCGATACCGCCGGCGCCCTGAGGCATGGGTATGGACGTTTTTTTGAGACGATAGACCTCGAGGGACAGATCGGCGACCAGCTGCTTCAGCTCTCCGTTCTCTCGCTTTAGCAGATGGACCTCGTCCCGGGTGGCGTCTCGCACGCTGTCGCGGGTAAGCCTCTCCTTCCCGGCCTCCATGAACTCCTTGGTCCAGGAGTAGTAGGAGTGAGGCTTGATGCCCTCCCGCCGACACAGGTCACTCACGGTGACCTCGCGGCGGAAGCCCTCCAGCACTATACGAATCTTCTCTTCCGGGGTGTACTTGCGGCGAGTAGCGGCCTTAACAGTTCTGACGAAGGACCTGGCGGCCTCTGTGCGTTCATCGGCGGCGGTTGCTTTACCTGTTTCTGTCTGGGACATATCAACTCCTCTATCTGAAGTACCCTACCTCATCCAGGGAGCTGACCTCACATCTCTCGGGTTTTTCTACCCCCTCTGTTGTCCCATTATCGCTGACGACCTACACTCGTCCACTACCAGCACTTTGGGAGCCAGGTAGACCCGCATGCGACGGTCCAGGCTGTGCTCTGCCCTGGCCCTGCGTAAATCCTCCATCAGGTCATATGCGCGGACGAAGTAGGCTCCATAGCCCTTCTCAATGGCCTTGAGGGCCAATGCCACTGCCAGGTGGGTCTTGCCCACGCCGGGAGGGCCAAGGAGCAGGATGTTGGTGGCCTCGGGCACAAAGGCCAGGCTGGCCATCTCCTTGACCTGCCGCTCGTCGATGGAGGGCTGGAAGGTGAAGTCGAACTGCTCCAATGTGCGCTGGAAGGGCAGGTGGGCCATCTTGGTCCTGGTGGATAGATAGCGCTCCCTGCGAGCGGATACTTCCACCTCCAGCAGTTCAGCCAGCATCTCCGGGTAAGTCAGCTGCCTGCTGGCGGCGGCGTCCAGAGAGTTCTCCAGAGCTTCCACGGCCTGCTTGAGGCCCAGGGTCTCCAGATGCTGGCGGGCCTGTTCCATGGCGATCATCGCACACCTCCGGAGGCGACCAACTCGTAGACCTCCAGCGGTCGCCGTTCCACCTGGCCCACGGGAACCTGCACCGCCAAGGCATGCCTGCGGGGCCTGTCAGATCCCAAGGGCAGTCCCTCCCACTGGTCAGGGAGGGTGAAGCGTTGGCCCGGTTGCTGTGCCCTGGGATGGACCGCTATGCGGTCCTCTCCGGCCCAGATCTCCACGGTGCCCAGACGTTGGCCCACCTGCACCATAGCGCCGGCCCATTTCCAAGGTACCCCGTATCGTGACCCTTCCCAGCTGACATAGCCATCCCGGGCCACCATTCGGTCTTCCCTCAGATACGGCGCCAGAGTGGACCGGTGGGGCAGCTTCCCCAAGTGCAGCCGCTCCTCGGCCAGCATCTCCCCAGGGATGCGATGGGTGGTGCCGTGGACCCGTAGATTGGCCACACTGTCGCACCACTCCAGAGCCTGCCGGTTCAGGTCGGCGTAGTCGGTGAAGCGAACGCTGGGCCACAGGTTGCCGCGCACGTACTTCACGCCACTCTCTACCTTGCCCTTCGTCTGGGCTCGGTAAGGCCGACACAGCCGCATCTCAAAGCCCACTCGCAAGGCAAAGTCCACCATCCGCCCGTTCCACTCCACATGCCCTTCGGCGTCTCTACCCAAGGTCACTACCTTGGCGTTGTCGTAGAGGCAGCGCCTGGGAACACCGCCAAAGTGCTCAAAGGCGTTGACATGACACTGGAGGAAGCTGCCCGTGTCCGCCCGCCTTACGAACTCGACGTAGATCGCCCGAGACCAACTCATCACCATCACGAAGGCCCAGATTCTGTGCTTGTGCCCCTTCTCTCCCACGTAGCTGAAACTGCCCCAGTCTACCTGGGCCTGCTCTCCCAGCGCTGTCTCGAATCTCACCGTCGCCTGAGGCTGCCCGCCTCGTTGCCGCCGCAGCGACACATAGGCCTTCAGAATGGAGTACCCTCCCCGGTAGCCCAGATCCTGCAGCTCCCGCCGAAGCACCACACAGTTCTCCAGCCCCTCGGATATCCGGCGGTCTATGTACGCGGTATAGGCGTCCAGCTTGGAAGCCCGACGCCTCCCGGAGTGGGCAATATCGTCTCCGGGGTGCTCAAGTACCGGCGCACCGTGTTTCGAGCAATCCCCAGCCTCTCCGCTATCTGTCGGGTCGAACGGCCAGCCCCCTTCATCTCGTATATCTCTTTCACTTCTCCCACCTTTATCAATCTCTCTAATGCACCTCCACGGATTCTCCGTAGATGATGCACCTGCTTTCAGGTGGGTCAATTCTATTTCGGCGATTTTGCTCATTTTTACATCGGCGCTAACACCGGGTGACGGTGGGTTGAAATCGAAAACAGCGACCACATGACCACATGAGGAAGACAACACAATGAAACACCACAGCCCTTGCACCCGCGGCCCTCTACGTCAGGGTGTCCAGCGACCAGCAGGACGTGGACCTGTCCGTGCCGGCCTAACTGAGGGCGCTCAAAGACTACGCCAAGTCCAACGGCTCCTCCGTGGCCCGCGAATACGGGGATGAGGCTGCGGCGCGGGCGCGGGCGGGTGCGGTCCAACGGCGAGGTAAAATGGCAGGGAAGCAAGGTCTACTTGAGCGAGGCCCTGATAGGTGAACCGGTGGGGCTAATACCCCAAGGACGGACGCTGCTGGAGCATCTGCTTCGGATCTCTGGAGGTCGGAGAACTGGATGCCTATACCAAAAGGTGTTGCGTACAACGATTTAAGAATACTCTGAATAAGTCTATGGGTTGCGGCTGGTCAGATAGGGACGATGGCTGTGTTGACGGCTAGTTCAGAGGTTCCTTAAGTGTTACCTATGTCCCCGGTTGCACTTTTTCAACACCCTCTTAGAACATACCATGTTCATCCTTTAGCGGGCCGGTTTGAAACCGGCCCCTACATTCCTGGATCGTTCCTTAATGGGTGTTTCAAGAGTCCCTTCTCCCTGGGGAGAAGGTTAAGATGAGGGGAAGGGTCTGAAGGCAACGGATCTGACTTCCGGGGACCCCCACGGCCCGGGTACGAAAGTACCGGGGACCCCCACGGGCCCGGGCATAAAAGAGGGGCGCCCTCGGCGGGGCGCCCCTCGGTTCTTGGGTGGATTTCGACAGGGAGCTTGGAGCTTAGACGCTGCTCCTTCGCCCCATCCAGAACACTAGTCCGGCGCTTCCGACGATAGCGACGATGGCCAGGACCAAGGCCACGATGCCCAGAACGCTGGAGCCGGCGCCCTTATCGCCTTTGTCCCCCTTGTCGCCCTTGAGGCCTTCCCCGCCGGTTTCACCCTGGGCGCCCATGGAGCCGGCGTCGCCCTTGGCTCCCGTTGAACCGGCGTCGCCGGTGTCGCCCTTGGCCCCGGCGCCGCCAGTGTCGCCCTTGACGCCGGTATCGCCCTTGTCACCCTTGTCCCCGGTATCGCCGGAGGGGCCCTTGTCCCCGGTATCGCCTTTGTCACCCTTGTCGCCCTTGTCCCCGGGGACACCCGTGGCGCCGGGCACTCCGGTTGCCGGCGGCTCCGGCGGCGCCGGGGTCGCCGTTGGCGTGGCCGTGGGCGCCGGAGTAGCCGTGGCCTCGGGCTCGCTGCTGGCGTTGAGGTCCAACCTGGTTATGCCCCCAGTCCGCCAGGGCTCCTCGGATTCCCCCGCACCAAGACCGCCGACCCGGAAGCTGACGATTTTGTCCCTGAAGTTGCGGTCTTTCTGGTCGACGGTCAATCTATAACGGCCGGCTTCGACGGTGTCCGAGTCTTCTTGGACACCGTCCACCCACGCGGTCACGACAGTCCCGTCCGGCGCCGTGGCGCCGTCGATGGTAACCGCGCCCACGAAGGCGTGGGCCGGCAGCCTTTGGGCTGCGGCCCCGTGGGGCAGCGCCAGCGCCAGCAGCAAAGCCGCCGCGCTCAGTATGATGAATAGCTTCTTCCTGGTCATGGGCGCCTCCTTCCTATCCTTTTCTTGCTTGTCTTGAATACATAATAAAAGAGGGGCGCCCCGGACCTTGCACAGGGCGCCCCTCAGTTCTTCGATAGAGTTTCTCCAGTAGGGAGCTGGGAGCCTAAGCGATTAGCCCCTGCCGCGCCCCATCCAGAATACCAGGCCCGCGCCTCCGACGATGGCGACGATGGCCAGGATCAGGGCCACGATGCCCAGAACGTTGGACCCGCTGGCGCCCTTGGGACCGGCGGAACCGGCGGCTCCGGTGTCGCCTGTATCGCCCTTGGGGCCGGCGTCGCCCTTGTTGCCCGCTGATCCGGCGTCGCCCTTATTGCCCTTACCGCCGGCGTCGCCCTTGTCGCCCTTACCGCCGGCGTCGCCCTTGTCGCCCTTACCGCCGGCGTCGCCCTTATCGCCGTCGTTTCCTTTGAGGCCCCTGGCGCCGGTATCGCCCTTGTCTCCTTTATCGCCCGCTGCGCCGGCATCACCCGTATCGCCCTTGTCTCCCGTATCGCCGGTGTCGCCCTTGACTCCGGGCACTCCGGTGGGGGGGGCGCCGGCGGCGGGGTGGAGGCGGTAAGGTTCACTGTTTCCACCATCCCGGACATCCAGGTTGACGACTCCGCAGCGGCGTTGCCGTCGACCCGGAAGCTCACGGTTTTGCCGTCGAAGTTGTCGTCCTTTTGGTCTACGGACAGCTTATAGCGGCCGTTCGTGACGGTGGTGGACGCTACCTCCGCGCCGTCTACGGAAGCGGCCACGGTGGTACCGTCCGGCGCCGGGGCGTTGTCCAAGGTGACCGAGCCCACGAAGCCGTGGGCCGGCAGCCGCTGGGCGGACACGGTGGCCGGAAGGATGAACAGCATCGCTATTCCAACCAATAAGGCCAGGCTCTTGACTTTGGTCATTAATTGCTCCTCCTTTGCCTGTGGTGTTGCGGGGCCGCCTCACGGCGGCCCCGCGTCAACCTTGTCGAGGTCCTAGCTTATTGCAGTGTGACGAGCTGCCACCCGCCGTTCAGGCTTGCGCCTTGGAAGGTGGTTGCCGCGTTCAGATTGAGCCAAACGATGTCCCCGGCGGCGGCCATGCCGTAGCTGTTGTCCGCCTCATCCAGGGTGGGATCGTAGAAGGACCACAGGCCGCTGTCATTGTCGAACTGCCAAGCCGCCACCAGGTTGCCCGAGGCGGCCTCCGCAGCGAACACTTCGGATGCGGCCCTGGATGTCGGAGTACCTGGCCCTGCCGGCACGTTGATCACGGCGGTGTCGGTTTCACCACCGGCGTCAACGTTGATCACGTGGGTCCCGGGGTCGACGCCGGGAATCACGTAGGACAGGCTGAAGTCGCCGATGTCATTGGTCCGAGAATTGGTCTGCCTTAGTTCTCCGTCGTTGAGGGCCACCTGCACATCGGAGTAGCGCGGGAAGCCGGTCCCGACGATCACGGCGGTGTCGCCGCTGCGGAGCTCATCGGGAGTTACGGTGATTTGCTTATCGGGTACCGTAATGAGTGGCTTCGGCCGCGTAGTCGACCTCGCCGGCGTTGACAGTGGCTTCGACCGTCTTTTCTCCGCCGATAGCGGCGTCGCTGGGAATGCCGAAGGAAGCGGTGAAGTTACCGTTGCTGTCCGTCCTGCCGGTGGTAATACGCGTCTCATCACCGTAGTTCACGTCTATGGTGTCTGCGGCAGGGAAGCCCGTCCCGCTTACGGTTACGGTGGTGCCCCTTCGGCTGCTTGTTGGCTCCAAGGTGATCATCGGTTCGGGAACCGTCAGCGTGGCTTCTCCAACCAAGTCCGCGTCATCCTCTATCCGGATGACGTTGTCGCCTTTAGTCACTCCTTCCGGAACAGCGAAGCTGATCAATATCCGTCCGTTTGAGAGGACGTTGTAGTCGTTGACGTCGTTCCGGTTGCTCAGCTTCATTTGTGACTTGCCGCCCACCATAAGGGTGCTCAGTTGGTTGTCGTCGGCTGTACCGAATCCGGTACCCCCCACCGTAACTACCTGGCCGACCACGGCGGTGCCGGGCGTAACGGTCAGCCCCAAGGCGGTGATTTCGACGTTGGCCGTGCTCAAGGTCGTGCCGCCTTTCGAGATAACAACGGTCTTGGTTCCCGTGCGGACGTCTCCAATCACCTTCACGTAGAAGGACACCGCGCCGTCGGCGTCGGGGGTGGTATCAGCCGTGGGCGCAACGGCCGCTGCGCCGTTCATGTCCCGGAAGAGAGTCTCGTCTTCGTTGACGCTAGTGGTACTGGCGTCGTCGGTGTCAACGGTATCGGCTACGGTGACGCCACCGATCTTTACTTCGTCCGGATATTCGTCAATCCAGTCGGACAGTGAAATCTTGAGCAGCCCGCCCTTGCCGACCGAATCGGCCCCGAGGGCCATGGTGCCGGTGACTTGGAAAACCGTCACAACGGGTGTGCCGGCAGCGTCGATAAGCGTCAGGACGCTCTTGTTGTTTTCTCCCATCTCGAGGTCTTCAGCCATGACGGTGGTCTCGAAGGCGCCGTCACTGACCGCCACGTCCTTGAGAGGAGTGGGGGATGGGTCCTCGGCGACAGGCAGAGTCGGAGCGTCTGGCGGAGTACCGTCGTCCGGGCCCAGACTGATGATGTATCCCAAATCTACGACATCGTCGAGGTTGCTGTCGCCGATCGGGACTGCTTTGTACACATCGGTATCCCCACTGTCGTCGAGGAGGAGGTCGTAGTCCGCCATGCCGTCGCCGTCGACATCAAGGGTGTAATCACCTGTGTCAGAAGCGGTCGGGACGTTCGGGGTGTCATCGTCATCCTCGTCGCCGACGATTAGTGCGTCGAGGTTCCCGTCCTCATTGGAGTCGGGTTCGATCACACCGTGGGTGGACAACGTGGCCGTGCCGTCGGCGAAGGCCTTGCCGGTCACGGTGACCTCGGTCGCGCTATTGCCCATGGTGGGATCCAGAGACAGGGTCGCGCTGACGGTGACAGCCTCCTCAATCTCCACCTCGCCTACACTGACGTCGTATTTGCCAGCCAGCGCCGGAGCAGTGATGCCGGCCGATCGCCGGAGGACGATGGTTATGAAGTCGCCGGCCTCAATTGCGATGACGTCGTCATCGTCCGAGCCGGCATTGATCTCCAAAGTAATTACGTCATCGTCGACGGACACGGAATCAGGCGAGCCGCTGCCGTCAGAGGTCTCAAGCGTATCCCTATCTGACGTTGTATAACGGCGAATCTGCACGTCCCTAGTGCCAATATTGTTCGGGATACCGAAACCTTCCAGTTCAATAGCTACTGGGTCGAAGTTATCGAACCCTTGTCCGGAGGGTATATCGAAACTCACTTTCACTTCGACCGCCGCCCCTGGGCCCGGAGTCGCTGGCGTGATCGGAGCAAAGTCATTCGCCGGTGGGAAGGTAACCTGGGTGGCATTCTGCGCCCCTGCTTTCTGGGGGTTGAAAACGCCCAGCGCCAGCATCAAGGCGAGGATGCCCACCGCCGCGATCAGGGCTAGGCCGAAGGATTTGCCTACTCTAATGTTCATTATGCGCATTTCTCCTTTTTTAGGTCGCTCTAGGGTAGCTGGGAGTCTCTCCCTTGGTCCTTCCGGATTTCGCCCGGTCCCTTGGCTACAGGGCGCCAAGTCCGCCCGGCTAGTCTCCAGTCCGGGTGCCGCGTTTCCGGCCGCCCCATCTTCTTCTGGGGACGACCGAAGGGTCCGGTTGGGGGAGGGCCACGCCGGCCCCGCCCTTTGACCCGGCGCCGCTCTTCGGCCCGGCTCCGCTTGTCGGCATAGACGCGGCCGTGCCCGCTAAGTCAAGATTGCGAGGCATAGTTCCTATTCCCACGGTTTTCGCGCCACACCCAACATTGCGGAGAATTAACCCCGTTCCCACGACTTGTATCCCCTTTCCATTGTCAAGGCATCCAAAAGCGGCATTTCTAAGAAATATCGCACCGGCAAGGATATGGGCGTGACCCCCGTACTCTGGAGACTTCAGTTTGGCTGGGTAGGAGCGACTCGGCCATGGGATCGGATTCGTTTCTTCGTTGAAACGAACGGGAAACGAATCGGTCGTGGGGCTGAAGCCCTCCCGCCTCTCTTTTGGGGGTGGCCGCGGCCAGCGGCTAATGGCTGGGCACTAATGACAGACCATTGAGGGGTTTTTGGCTGTTGGCGCATCGGCGACATGGTTTCAGTTTGAGTATTGGCTTTCGGGCCTGTCATAGGGAGAGGCGGCATTGATGTGTTTGTAAGTGACCGGCAGCGCTCAGCCCACTCGAAACCCACTTTCTGCTAGAAAGCAACATGAGCCTCGTGGAGTTCCTAAAAGCAAAAATACGAGGCTCAATTATTGACAAACAACCATATGCCAACGTCTTGCCACACCGACCG
The DNA here is from genome assembly GCA_965197665.1 of Dehalococcoidia bacterium. GTDB lineage: Bacteria > Chloroflexota > Dehalococcoidia > Lucifugimonadales > UBA3495 > CBDANO01. The sequence goes on along the minus strand of CBDANO010000003.1, from coordinate 88,696 downwards.
TAAGAGCCGGATTCATGTAAAAGTCGTTGCCCATAACGACAACGGTGCAGCCCGGCGACAGGGCGGCGTTTGCCAGCTCGGAGTTGGAGGCGGGGCAGACGATGGACATCGTGGTGCGCCTAATCAACTACTACATCAAGCACCGCATGGGGCGGGAAGGGTGTACGCTTACCCGTGATGCGGGTATGCTAATGTGACATAGGCCGGGAGGCAAAGAAATGGGCGCAATACACGTGACCGTTGGCATACGGAACCTGGGAGAGCCGGAAAGAGTCTGGGAAGGGCTCTTCTTGGTGGACACGGGCGCCACGGATTGCCTTGTTCCACGGCAGCATCTGGAGTCCATCGGCCTCAGTCCCACGGGTTACCGGGTGTACGAACTGGCAGACGGAAGCCAAGCCCGATTGGGCATCACCGCCGCGCAGGTGGAGTTCATGGGGGAGTTCGTCGGCGCAACCATCGTTTTCGGCGAACCGGAATCGGAACCGCTGCTCGGCGTGACCGCACTGGAGTCGGTGGGCATAGAGGTGGACCCGCGCAACCGGACGCTCAACAGGCTGCCCGCCGTCCGCCTGAAGGGTATGAGAGGAAGGGGAGTCTCGCCGAGAACCTGTGCAAGTTCCTTGGAACCTCTAACAATATGACGTGAGGTTATCTTGGGATTTTGGGTTGGTTGGCTGTAGCTTTCCCTTGTGAGGAGGGGAAGTTGATGGCGAAATCATTGGTAGACGATGAACTATGGCGACTGATCCAGCCCCTGGTGGAGGCCATTCCCAACAAAGAACTGATCCAGGCTCAGGGCAGGTTTAGGCGGCTTGCACATGGGGCGTTGCAGTAGGCGCCGGATGTATCGGTGTAATACCTCGTTCGCCGGAAGCCGTATAAGGAGGCGCTCCCGAGCTGCTGTTTGACAGAGCTCTTGAGATTCGTTAGTTTCGTAGACGGCGGCATGAAGGCCGCAAGGCGTCACCGCGGTCCTCGTTATGTTGTCCGCGGGGAGTACCTTAGCTCTTGAGGAGGGCGCGTAATGTACTGGAAAGAGACCGATTCTACGGAGGGCAAAGAGTACGAAAGAGTCTACGACGGCGACGGGAGCATAAGGTACCATCCATTTTTCTCGGAGCAGAGCCGACTACCGATAAACATGCAGGTATGGGAGTTGGACCCGGGTGTCAGCGAAGGGTCCCATACCCACGACGACCTCGAGGAGGTGTACTACTTCGTGGCCGGTAGCGGTGTGATGTGGGCGGACGGCACGGAGGTCCCGGTCGCCGCAGGCGACGCGGTCCTGGCCCCGCCAGGATGCGACCACGGCTTCCGTAACACCGGGGACGTGCCGTTGAAGCTGGTGCTGATCTGGGGGAAGCCCGCTCTTGATCACGATTTAACAGCGTAGAGGCCTATCATCAACGCCGAGGTCTTTTTGTTAGGCCGTAGGCCCACCAAGCTGTACAAAAGCTAGAATCTTCACTTTGAGGTTCGTTCTGGATACGTAATCGCAGGCCGGTCCCGCACCGTCAGGCGAAGGCATGTCCGGCCCCGCGACGACCACACTTGAGGCGTCGTCTGTCGCCGGCGTTCTCGTACGTGCATCCCTCGATTTTTTGTGACACGGCCACAGGCCGGCTGGCATAGTTTGTCTCAAACTTCCTAGCCTCTGGCGCGTAGCCGTACGCACGGAGCACATGGCGCGGCCTTGAGGAAGGAACAGCCCTGTGGACAGGTCATCGTGATCGGTGGAGGGACCGGAGCGCCTTAGCCGGGCCGCCGGAAGAGAAACTTCCGAGTCTGTCCATATGGATGGGTGAAACATGGTCAAGATGAGTGGGGGTGAAGCCCTCGTCAAGTCACTCGTGCGGGAAGGCGTCGAGGTCGTATTCGGAATACCGGGCATACACATGTCCGGGATAATTGCGGCGCTGCGGGACGAGCCGGGCATCCGCTTGATCACGACTCGCCACGAAGCAGGCGCGACCCACATGGCCGACGGCTACGCTCGGGCGACGGGGAAACCCGGAGTAGCGTTGGCGGTCCCCGGCGCGGCCGTCTACAATGCCGCTTCCGGCCTGGCCACTGCATACTCCCGCTCCTCGCCCGTGCTTCTGATTGCCGCCCAGATCCCACGGGACCAGGTCGGCAAGGGCCTTGGCGCCTATCACGAGGTAGAGAACCAGCCGGAAACCGTGCGCCCGGTGACCAAGTGGCGACGGCAGGTGTTCAGGCCCAGGGAAGTCCCCGACGCTGTGACAGAAGCGTTCAGGCAGATGCGCACAGGCCGTCCTCGTCCGGTTCTGCTCGAGGCGCCGCCGGAGGTCGAGGTAGAGCGTGAGGAAGCGCATCTGCGGGACCCGGCCCCCGTCTCGCGAATAGTGCCGAGTCCGGAAGACCTGCGGAGGGCTCCCACGTCATCGCTCAAGCCAAGTTGCCCCTTATATTCGCCGGCGGGGGCGTGGCGCTATCCGACGCGGAAGAAGCCCTCGTACAACTGGCCGAAGCGACAAAACACCGGTGGTCACGTCCGGCGGCGGCAAGGGAGCCTTACCGGACAGCCATCCGCTATGCTACGGGTCTTGCCTGAGCCCCGTAGGTGAAAGGCATGAGATGAACCAACTCTATGAGGTGATGCAGTCCGCCGACGCGGTCATAGGCATCGGCTCGCGGTTTTCGCTGGGGAATCCGGCGGGAGAGTCGTCTACTCTCGTCAACGTCAATATAGACGACGCCGAACTCACGAGGGTCCAGTCCAACACCATCCCGTTGCATGGCGACGCCAGAGCGACTATCGAGACCTTGATCCCCTTCCTGATAGAGGCCGGAGCGGGAGAGCGGTCGTCGCCGGCGAACGCGGTGAAAGCGGCCAAGCGCTTGATCGCATACTACGACATCAGGCTCAAGGAGCCACAGTACCCCATCCTGGAAACGATCAAGAACAGCATCCCTGAAGAGACTTACACCGTCTGGGACGTTACTCAGTTCGGCTACTACTCCCGCACGCATTACCCGGTGAATCACCCGAAGACATACATGGATTCCGGCTATTCGTTCAACGTCGGTTTCTCCTTTCCGACAGCGCTGGGCACGAAGGTAGCTAGACCGGACCGCCCCGTGGTGTGCGTTATCGGGGACGGAGGGTTCATGTTCAACGCAACGGAGCTTTCAACGGCAGTCCGATACGGGATCAATGCGGTTACCATCGTCTTCAGAGACGACGCATACGGCAACGTCGCCCGTGACATGGAGGACATGTTCGACGGGACTTACGAGACAGACCTGTTGAATCCGGACATGGTCAAGTTCGTCGAGTCGTTCGGAGCCGCTGCAATGATGGCGGAAGACCCGTCGGACTTTGAAAGGCTGTTGCCGCTTGCACTGGAAAGCCGGGCGCCCGTGGTGATTGACGTACCTGTAGGACATCTGCGGCTGCCGCGGGCCAAGCTGCAAGCGCATCTTCCTTCCGTACCCTGGACACAGCCCCAGGAGGGCCTCATACAGTCCTGATGCTGCGGGGGAGGCTTGCGGCTGGGAGTGGGCGACCGGCCTTGGCGTTCCCCACGCGACGGTGTGCCGGAGACTGCGCGGTCCTGGCTCGGAATAAACACCCGCGCGACCCGCCCTAGCGCGCTACCTCCCCCGTCCGGCGGGTCAACAACCTTGCACCACTTGGCCATAGTGCCTCGTGTGACGATCACGCCAAGTTCCGGATCGCTCATCCGGGAATATTTCTCAACTTCGAACCGGTACAAAAGACTCTAGCCCCCTCGCTGACGTTGAGGTTCCGCTTAGCGCTATAGTGTGCCACCTGTGCTACATTAGGAGGTGTCAGGAGGCGTCACTGCGATTAGCACCGGTTCCCCTGAGGATATGACAGTGTTCTTCACTGCTGTGCGAGGGCGGCACGAAGTCAATCCTGAGTCCCCGATTGGATAGCTCCTCAAGCCTGTGATTGTGCCTGTTCAATTGGTCGGTCGAAACTAGGAGGCTGAATGAGTTGGTTCAGGCAACTCGATAAACACAGAGGCAGCCGACCGCGCTGCGTGCTGCTTGTGGACGGTATCGCGAAGAGGTAACCAGCCGTATGACGCGACTGGTAGACCTTTCCGACGTGATGGTATCTCCGAGCGACAGATGGATACCCTACAGGAAGCTCGTGCTCAGAAATGGCGCGTGGGACAATATACCCGCGCGGGAAGTTGAATTAGACAAGTCAAATGACCTCGTGTGTCGTGAGATACAATTGCAACTTAAGACGTGGTGGCTCGCAGTCCCCGGTAGGGGGAAAGGTGCGAGGACGCCGAACTGGGACATCGCCAGCACCTGCACCATTATGGGCAAGCCGGGGCTTATTCTCATTGAAGCAAAGGCTCATTCAAACGAGTTGAACACTGATGGCAAACCACTCCGTTCGAATGCGCCTCCGAATAGCATCAAAAATCACGAACGGATTGAGTTGGCGATTGCCGAAGCCGCAGCCCAGTTCCAGCGAGCAACAGGAAAACGTTGGAACATGTCTAGAGACCACCACTACCAGCTATCCAACCGGTTTGCGTGGTCTTGGAAGCCGGCCTCACTTGGGATACCCGTCGTTCTGCTCTATCTGGGATTCCTGAACGCTCAGGACATGGCCGACGACGGACCACTGTTCCGATCCGAGGCTGAGTGGACGTGTGCCATGAAAGATCATTACCGTGGCGCTGTCGACGAGACATGTTGGGGAGAATGGCTGGATTTTGCGGGTGTGCCCTTTATCGCCATTATCCGGGGTATCGATCAACCATTCGAGCCCAACGCCGAGGATGCCAGGACGTAACCGTAGGCTATCGATCCGTATCGGTGTTCTGGTGGAGGAGCAGTCTCTATGACCCGGCGACTTATCATCGACCAGCCCTTCGGTCTGGACGCAATCCTGGATGGAACACAGGATTTCCGCTGGCGCCCGTGGAAAGATGACTGGTACTCCGGAGTGCTAAACGGGAACCTAATCCACGTCCGGCAAGTCGGTGGTGGTGTGGAGTACCGAGCTGAGGAGGCCGACCTAGACGCTCTGCTCAGGCACTACTTCCGGCTGGACGACGATATCTACGCTATCCGTGCTGACATTTCCGCCTGCGATAAGAAGATCGAAAAGCTGGTGAAGAAGTACCCTTACCTGCGTGTGTTGCGCCAACCGGATCCCTGGGAGTGCATGGTTGCTTACATCTGCTCAGCCACCAACAACGTCAACTGCATCAGCAAGATTGTGGAGAAGGTCGCCGCAAGGCTCGGACACCCGTTAGACCTTGACGGTGAGGTGCGCCATACGTTCCCAACGCCCGATATAGTGCTGGAGGCCGGCAAGGAGCCATTGGTGGAATTAGGGCTGGGTATGGATCGACACTCCAAGATAGTCGCCGCCGCCGAGCGTATACGCGACGGGAGACTGGACTTGCAATACCTGTCGCAGCCAAAGGTGTGCTATGCCGAGGCCAAACGGCGGCTGAAGGGCTGTTACGGAATCGGAGATAAGGTGGCCGACTGCATCTCGCTGTTCGCGCTGGACAAGATGGATGCGTTTCCGGTAGACAGGTGGGTGGAGAGAGCCACGGCGGATTACTTCCCGTGTCAGGAAAAGCCCACTGGCGATGAGTTAGTCATGTGGGCTCAGGACTATTTTGGAAAGTATGCCGGCTATGCCAATCAGCCCCTATTTCACGAGCAACGGGATTTGGATAAGCCGCGTTCTGTGAAGCCATAGAGGGGAATCAGGCCGGCATCTGCTAGGAACGGCACTTGAAGGACATCGGCCTGCAATAGGAAATCTATGACCGACGACAGAAGCGGGTACCAGCCAACGCCGTTTGCGAAGTCCCTGAGGGCGCATATGGATGAGTAGTGTATCGACGTTGGCAGCCGTCCTCTCGCATGGGCCAAGTGGACCGACGGAATCTACCCCGACTACCGTGCTCTGGCAAAGCAGGTTGTGCGCGCCGACTCTGTTAAGCTCCACGAGTACGCGGCTCATATGCTCAGTTTCCCTGGCATTCGCGTTCAACCTGTTTCTGCCGTTTCTGGAAGGTAGTAGGGAGAGATTGTCCGAGCGCTTCACTGAGATAGTTGGCACACGGCTGACCATCGACAAGGTAAGCTTCGAGTGGGTGCCGCCCGGTGGGCTGCTCGGTGAGTTGGACGGGGAGCGTCCTGTTGACGACGAACCGGCGACGGGGGTCGACGTGGCCCTCTGGAGTTGGCTGGAAAACCGCAGCCGCGCGGTGGTTCTGGTAGAGGTCAAGCTTAGCGAGGGAAACTTCACGCACTGCGGCGGGCGCATCAGTCGGGGAAATCGACGCCGGGACGTCTGTGAGTCTGGGAAGCTCTTCTTGGATGACCCCAACGCCTGTTACCTGCGCAGACCGTGGAGAAAGCAGCGAAACCGACGCTACTGGGAGATATTTGCCATGAGCCACGGGAGTGTTCTGAATGCCTTCCCCATGCCGACCTCAATGGAACATGTCCATTCGCATACGACATGCAGCAGCCCATGCGGAACCTTGCCATCGCTCAGGGCCTCGAACAGGAGGACATGGTTGAGCGGGCATGGTTTGCACTCTGCACTCACGACGCTAGCCCTGACATTGCCGCACACTGGGAGAACTGGAAACGTCTTCTTGCCGAGCCATTCATGGCGCCATCTCTCCCCGCTTCAGAGGTCGTCGCCTCGGTGAGGTTGATGGATTGAAAGACTGGGCGGCCTACATGCGCGCTCGATATCACTTGCAGGACTGATCATGGCCCCGAAGACAGAAATCAGGCAGTCACGATATGCATCTGAGGAGTTGCTGGCGCTCCTGGGAGCTCTGTTCATTGTAGTCGTTCTAACCGCCTGTAGCAGCAATTCTGAGCCTACCCCAATGCCCACGGCCACGCTTACTGCGGCGGCCACGGCTGCGGCTACACCGGCGCCCCCACCTACTTCGGAGCCAACGGCGACACCCACACCCACACTCACACCGCCACCCACACCAACACAGGCGCCGACGCCTATTCCCGCGACCTCAACGCCGGTACCGACGCCGGCGCCCATTCCCGCCACTCCAACGCCGGAGCCGTCCGTCGCCGTCGCCGAACTCGACATTAACGTCGATAGCTAGACCGCTTGGCAAGAGGTGTTCGACGCTCTCAGCGCCTCCGAGCAGTCTTGCATCCGCGACGCACTTGGCGGCGAGTTGGCATCGGTGCTGACCCAGCCAGTCTTGAGTGAGAGCGAAACGCAGCAGTGGGAGGTGTCGCTATTCTCATGTCTCGACCCGGAAACTGGGCGCGCCATATTACTCTCCAGCATGATCGCAGGCATAGAAGTGGAAGAGGGGGTGGAATTGGGAGAGGGCGAGCTGTCATGCATGAGCGAGTTAATGGCCGGTGCCGACGCGGCGGCCATCGTTGCTGCCTCGCGGTCCGATGCTGAAGTTCCTGCAGCGTTTGGGGCGCTGATGTCGGGCCTCGTGGGCTGCGTGCCGGACCTGTTCCTCGCAGGCATCATTGAGGAAGTGGAACTGGAAGACCTGAGCGAGGACGAGAGGTCCTGCCTGCGGGAGTGGGCGACCGGCATCGACTGGAGCCTGCTGATGGCTGCCGTTGACGCCGATAACCCCGTTGTTGCCGCGGAGTTAGTTTCCGGTCTGATTTCTTGCGTTCCCGATCTGTTCCTGTCCTCCGTGATCGAGGAGGCGGGAATGGAACTGGAAGACCTGAGCGAGGACAAGAGGTCCTGCCTGCGGGAGTGGGCGACCGACGTCGACTGGAGCCTGCTGATGGCTGCCGTTGACGCCGACAACCCCGTTGTTGCCGCGGAGTTAGTTTCCGGTCTGATTTCTTGCGTTCCCGATCTGTTCCTGTCCTCCGTGATCGAGGAGGCGGGAAGTGGAACTGGAAGACCTGAGCGAGGACTGAGAGGTCCTGCCTGCGGGAGTGGGTGGCGAATACCGACTGGGCCGCCCTCCTTGCCGACCCTGACGACTCCGCAGTCGCTTTAATGTTCGCCGAGAGGCTGGCGGCTTGCGCCCCGGACCGCTAGGCGCGATGGTGGAGGTATATTATTGGAGGGATCAGACGGACGCATCGACAAGCGGTTCGATGGCACTTACGTCGGTCTTGGCCCGGGCCACGTCCAGATCATACATACGCTGAAGGTTCAGCCAGAAATCGGGCGTCATTCCCAGGGCTTGCCCAATTCTCAGCGCCGTGTCCGCAGTAATGGACCTTCGGCAGTGGACGATATCGTGAATGCGAATCTGGGGCACTCCAATTGTCTTGGCCAAGCGGTATTGGGTGATGCCCAACTCCTCCATGATCTCTGCCAGATGTTCTCCCGGGTGTATTGGTTCGGGGGCGTTCATTAGCTTCCTCCTCAGTGGTAGTCGGCGAGTTCGATCTCCATAGCGCCTTGGGCTGTCCAAACAAAGCACACGCGCCACTGGTGGTTGACTCGGATGCTGTACTGGCCCTGCCGGTCTCCCCGTAGGGCTTCAAGCCGGTGGGACGGCGGTACCCGAAGGTCGGTGAGCGCCTCAGCCGCCGCCACTCGCTGTATTCTCATTCGCGCCCGTCGCTGGATGTCGGCCGGCAATCGCCGAACCGATTGTCCGGCGAATAGGCGTTCAGCGTCGTCATTTCTAAATCGGTTCACTGATATCGATAGTAATGTATTGAGTTACTAATGTCAAGAGTAAATACGACTGGCCAGCGGGTTCTGTCACTCCGTGGGACCGCAGGGAGCTGCGTAGGGCTGTTCAGTTGTAATAGGTTCTGCCGCCCGCCTCTACCCCTCGCTGTTCACGATATAGCTCTGATGGTCGTCGCCCGTGGGGCGTTCTGACCCTTTTGGTCGACCTGCCGTAGTTGAGGCTATCGCGCCTGCCTCCCAAGATGCCGGGATAAGCGCAAGCGCAGGCGTGGCAGCTATTCCCCCACTACTATTGAATGCCTGGCGAACCATTGCGACTGCCTTGGGAATCATATGAAACGGTGGGGGTGTAGTTATGCAGAAGGTAAGCGGACTTCGTGAATAACATCGGCAATGTGCTTCAAACTATCGACCACGCCGTCGAGCATTTCCGGGTACTCCACGCCCCTTTTCAGGTTGACCCTAATCCAATCGTGGTCGTTCATTCCCAATTCGTCCCGCACGTCGCCGAGTTTATCTCGCGGGATGGAGTCGCAGTAATCTACCCACAATGGGGTATCGCCGGTTCTTTCGAACTCGTTAACGTGGACACCGAACCACACGATGGTTCCCCGAAGTCTGATATACCTTCCGTAGCCGTACTTGCGACGAGCGGCCAGCAAGCCCTTCCGGCTCGCCCATTCTTGCTTGATCCCTCTTTCGGTGGCGGCGTCGATGAGTCGCTTGTATTGACGTTGGCGTACCTCCGAATCTGCGCCGAGTTCCTCTCCTTGGTGGATTGGCTTGAAAGCTCCCGCATCGGCATATTTGGCCAGACTCCGCAGTTGTCGAATTTCAGTTTCGACACCGGACTCGTCGTAGTCCCTGGTCCTGGCAGCCATGCTATCCAGAAGGCCTCCCCAACTCACCATCATCAAGTGCCGTTGCGTGTCCCCCACTCGCGCGCACTTGCGCTCGGAGTCAATCTCCGTCGAAGCCCCGAAGTTCTGATTTATGCGGCTCTTCAATTGAGGCCACAAAAACCTGATTCTCTCTTCCGGAGCCAGGAACATCAGTACCGCAGGACCGTCATCCGGCAGCCGGCTCAGGTACGCGTTAGGCTGGTTGGGGGTAAGTTCAGCCCAGAACTTCACCTCGACGAGCACCCGTTCGCTACCGGTCTCGTCAAAGCCCACTAGGTCCGGAATTGTTCCGTCGGCATGAATCACCTGCGATTTCACGGTGGTAATCGGGTTTACATCTCTGACACCCGACTGTATCACGTCATTCAACGCTTCCACGGAGGCGTCCGAATGATCGAAAACGTGACGGAGAGCTTCCGTCGCAATGTTCTCAGTATTGCCGGGGAAACTGGAGACCAGATAGGCCAGCAACGTATCGTTGTCGGGCATGGACAACCTCCCTTGGCGCCCCTAAATTCGAAAGGCCGGGTCCACCGGGTAGTCCTCCGGCTTGCCTGTATCGCCGGGCTGGATTACGAAGTCGCGGCGGTCCCGGTAGAGGCGGGCCCGGTTTATCACGTAGTCGCCTTCATCGTTGTGGGGGTCGATGTTGTTGTAGTCGATCATCAGCCAGTACTTGTGATCGCCGATGAACAGGTAGGTGTTGTTCATGCAGAAGAAACGGCAAGCTACGCCCTCACCAGCGCGAAACCTGAGGCAGATGGCGTCCAACAGTTCCCGTTGGTTGTCCTTCTCGGTGAGGACATACTCGTGGGGCCAAGTGTCGCGGTAAGTGACTGCTTCCCGCCAGGGAGCGCGGTCGATGAGTTCAGTCAACGTTAGCATTGTGGGCTCCTCGTCCGGAATTTGAACTCCTGGATGCCGGCGCAAAATCTTGGGCGCACCCGTGGCATTGTGCCATTCTGCGTCAATATGTGCCCGGTTGCACACTCCGGACCTCCATTCATCAACCGTCCACTCCCCATTATAGGACTGGGGCCAACCCCCTCTCTAGGCGGGAGAGCCACAAACTTAGCGGGTTGCCGGTGGAAATCAACGACCGCCCTCCCGTTTACCCCGACCCCAGGGGGAATAAACTTAGGTTGAACGACAACCTGGGCGTGAACTAAACTTCCATCGAATCGGGTCAGAGGACGTGTCATATGATGATAGGCGTGGTGAAGCGGGTAACGGCGGTGTTCCTGGTAGCGATGGCGGTCGCCGTGGCGGTCAACCTCATACTTACGCCGGTGTACCACGACGGGTCGCCGGAATACCCGGTGTGGCGCATCCTGAATTGGTTCATGGCGGTTGCAGTCTTCTTGGCGCTGGCAGCAAGCTATCTGCGAAGGCGGGACGTGGAAAGCGCGGACGCCGACACCCTCCGGCGCCTGCGGGCCGGCATGGCCTTCTACGGGGCCATCGTGCTGACCATGTTGTTCTTCTGGGGGTGGCTCTGGACTTTGAACTCCGACAGCGAGACCGGGGACGCCGTAACCTCGCATCTCATCTACTTCCCCATCATGGACTCCCTTTTCGTAGTCGTGGCCCTAACCACCGGCCGCTATCTCTGGAGCGACGGGGCGGCCGATAGCGAAAGGGCCGGCTTGGCGCCGCTCTGACCGCCTCTAGCTCAGGTACCGTCATTCCACCTTCGGGCGCGTTGCATGAAGACCGAGGAGTCTTCCAACCATTCCTGGTATCCGATGCTGAGGTCATCCGTCAACCAGTTGATAGTCTCATCGAGGCAGGAAGCCAGCGCCTCGTCTGCCACGGCTAGAGTAAAGCCCCCATGTTCGACCGCTTGATCGAGGGCCGTGACTACAAACCGGCCGTTGGCCGCGCTGGCGGCATCGAGGTTGCCTATTTCGCCCCTTGCCACCGCGTCTATCGTTCCATCGGCCAAGGCGTTGAGGAGTTCCACGTCGCCGGCCTCGTCGCCAAGGTAGACTACTTGGGGCATGTCTTCGGAGGGTGGGCGGAGGTGACGTCTTCCCCTGAGATTCTCAGACTCGCCGGCAGCGGTGATGACGTAGCTGGGGCTGCCGTCGGCAACCACCGTGCCTTGCGGCGTATCGACTCGAACCCCGGCGGCCAGGACACCGTCATCATCGACCAGCCCCGTCAACTCCAGTAGGCGGAATTCCCCGGTCGTGCCGGCCAGTGCGCCAACGCGCACGCCGCTGGTCAGGTCTGCGTGACTAGCCAAGCGCTCCGCGTCGCCGCTCCGTACGAGAAGCGACTGGCGAAAGGTGACGTGACCGGACGTGAAGTTGATCAGTTTGTTCCCTGACGAGTCCTTGGTGCGGGAGTCGAGGATTGTGATGCCGCCTCCGATAAGATCGTACTCCGGAGCGGCGGAAAGCAGCCAAATGTCATTCCACTGTTCGATGCCGCGGCGGGAGAAGGACAGCCCCCGGCCCTCCACGGCTTCCAAGGCGGTCAACAGGTCCGATTCATAGCCTAGATGGGTGTTGAACCCTTCGGAAGCGGGGTCAGCGTCGGCGCTATAGCTGACCGGCGGGAAAAACGCGTAGAAGCCGACGTTTAGGTTGCGGTCCGAGCAAGCCTGCTGCTGCCCTGCGCTATCCGAGCAGGCCGCGAGCCAGAATAGCGCCATCCCGACCGCTACTATTTTGACAAGCAGCAAGGGCCGGTAGACCGACATGAAATAGCCTCACACGCCAGTATCGGCGGCTTTCCCGCAGCGACGGTTCCGACGGCGCCTCCGCCCGGATACTCAATGCTCACCGACTGGAATCCGTGGACACTCCAGATTGGGCCGGGCTCGCCGCTCCGGTCAGAGACGAACAGGATGTCTTGCCATTTATTATCCCAAACTCCGGCCTGGAATGGAAATTCCTCGAGTGCCCGCGGCGTTTGCCAACTCCGAAGCTGGGGTATAATATCCGACGATATTCGCACGATTTCCAATAACCGCACAGGGGGCTAACGTGGTCACGGACGTAAAGAAACTGGTGGATGCGGACAACGGCTTGGTAGATAAGCGGATCTTCATAGAGCAGGACATTTACGAGCGCGAATTGGAGCAAATCTTCGCCCGGTGCTGGCTCTTCATTTGCCACGACAGCCAGATACCCAAGCCCGGCGACTTTATGACAACCTACATGGGTGAGGACCCGGTCTTGGTAGCGCGGGACAGCCAAGGCAAGGTTGGGGCCTTCCTCAACGTGTGCCGACACCGGGGCAATAGACTTTGCCGGGCCGATTCGGGCAACGCCGCAGCCTTCATTTGCGCTTATCACGGCTGGGCATACGGCAACGACGGCAATCTGCGGGCGGTGCCCAATCTCCAAGACGCCTACTACAACGAGTTGGACCCGAACAAGTGGGGCCTCATTCCGGTGGCCCAATTGGACAGCTACAAGGGGTTGATTTTCGCTACCTTCGACGCGGAGGCGCCCCCGCTTCTTGATTATTTGGGAGAAATGACCTGGTACTTGGATGCCTTCTTCGATCGTTTGGAAGGAGGCATCGAGGTGCTGCCCGGCGTCCACAAGTGGGTCTTGCCGGCCAACTGGAAACTCCCGGCGGAGAACTTCGGCGGAGACGGCTACCACGTGCCTTGGTCCCACTTGACCGCCATATCCTATGGCTTCTCCAACGCGGCGACGGGCCGCAACAATCCGGGCGGACTTACTATTTCAACGGGCAACGGGCACGGCGTGATAGGCATTGCCAGCGACGACACCTCTACCTGCACTAAACCGGAGGTTAGGGAGTATGAGGCTAAGATGCGGCCCTTGGCGGTGCGGCGCCTGGGGGCGCGGGCTGAGTTGATCAGCCCCATGGTCGGCACGGTCTTCCCCAACTTGTCCATGTCCCGGGGGAGCGGCCGGACCTTCCGGGTCTGGCATCCCCGGGGGCCGGAGAAGGTGGAGATCTACTCTTGGGCCTTTGTCGACAAGAACGCGCCCCCGGAGGTGCGAGAGGCTATCCGTATCGCCACGATACAGTCCTTCAGCCCCTCGGGCGTCTTGGAGCAGGACGACATGGACAACTGGCAAGAGTGCACCCAGACCGCCCGGGGCGTGGTGTCCAAACGGTACTCGCTGAATATGCAGATGGGCCTGGGTCACGAACGCTTCAACGAAGACCTGCAGGCTTGGGTCAGCGACTTTGGAGTCAGCGAAAGCAACCACCGGCGCTTTTACCGGCGGTGGGCCGAGCTGATGTCCGCCGACTAGGAAACTTCATTGAGACCGGGCCGGGGACCGGGCCGCCTCCGCTTCTCTAGTTAGGTCTACGTTGGCCAGGAATTCCAACACGGCTTGGTTGAACGCCTCGGGTTGGTCTAGGTTGGAGAGGTGCCCCGCGTCGGGAATCACTACCAACCGGGAGCCGGCGATTCTTTCGTGAATGAAGCGGCAGGCCGGCAGCGCCGGGTCCTCGTCTCCGGCCAATACCAGGGTGGGCGCAGTGATTCCTTGCAGCAGGCCAGCGTCAAACACCACGTTCAGAATCATGCGGGTGCTGTTGGCGTAACCCACGGGATCGAGGGTCAAGTACATCTGCCGGATGCGTTCTTCCAGCTCTTTGCCCACCCCGGCGGTGCGGCTGATGTTGGGGTTGTTCCGCATGGAGTAGTTGGCCACCGCTTCCATGCCTTCGGTCTCGGCCAGCCGGATGATCTTTTCCCGCATTAACCGAGTCTCATGAGGCGTTTCTCTTCCCGACGCCGAAGCCGAGTCGATGATTAGCAGCGCGGCAACCCGCTCGGGGTGGAGGATTGTGAACCGGGTGGATATGCCTCCGCCCATGGAAAGCCCGCCCACGTAGGCTTTGCTAATGCCGAGGCTGTCGAGCAAACCCTTCAAGTCTTCGGCGAAATTTTCCTGGGTATAGCCGCGGGCGTCCGATGGAGCGTCGGACCTGCCGTGCCCCCTGGGGTCCCACGTGATGAAGCGGTAGTGCTGCGATAGGGCGGCAACCTGGGGTTCCCATTCAGTGGTGTTGCCGCCCAGTCCGTAAGCAAAGACCAAGGGGAAGCCGTCGCCGCGGCTCTCGTAGTAGATGTTGACGCCGTTTACGTTGACCTTGGGCATTTGTGCCTCCTTTTGAGGTGGTTCCCCGGAAGAGCCGGTTTCCTACTTGGGCGGGCCGGTTTCAAACCGCCTCCTACGTTTTGGGGTGGTTCCACAGAGAATACCGGTTTCATACTTGGCGGGTTGGTCTTAACGAGCATGGGGGATTTCAGCATAGCTCTCTAACCAAACCGCGCGCTGACCTCTCCCAGCTTCGTGTAGTTGACCGTCATGTGGCTGCCCGCGCTTAATCGGATGGGGATAAGGATGGAGCCGGAGATAATCAGTTCTCCGGCTCTGAGATAGTCGTCGAATTCGGCCAGCTTGTTGGCCAGCCAGACGACCGGGTTGATAGGGTTGCCCATCACCTCGGAGCCGGTGCCGGTAGCTTGGACGTCGCCATTGAGTTGCAGCGTAACGCCCTCGAACTGGAGGTCCAAGTCATCCAGAGGCGTTAACCTGGACCCGACCACCACTCCGGCGTGTATCGCGTTGTGAGCTATGACGTCGGCGGCTTGAATACCCTCCCCTACCTTTATGTCTACGATTTCTATAGCGGGCAATACCCCTTGAGTCGCGCTAATCACGTGGACCGGGGTGATTCCGGGTCCTCGCAGGTCCTCACCCAGCAGGAAGGCTATCTCAGCTTCGCCGTGGGGGTCGGTGAGGTCTGCCACCGGCACGTTGGCGCCGTTGGGATGGACGCCTACGTCAAGAATGTGGCCGAAACAGGGCTCGTCTACTCTTAGGTGGCTCCTGGCCGCCTTGGAGGTCAACGCCACTTTGTGTCCGGCCACCAGTTGCCCCTTTCCCTTTAGCCCCTCGATGAACCGGTACTGGACGCTGTACGCCTCGGCGTGGCCAAGTCCGGAGATTGGCGGCGCCGTCCTCCCGGTGCGATAGCAACTTTCGACTTGCCGGACTAGGTCCTCGATGGGTCCATTAGTTGCGGTCATTGTGTCTTCAGCGCTCCCTGGATTTGGTTGGAACAGTGATCGGCCGCGGCTTGGGAGAAGATGATACCAGAATATCCGGTACCATCGAGGCAAGGGACGCGATGGCCCGGCGGCCTACGCCGGAGGGCCCCCTCGTGGCGTTAGGTCTCCGGTGTTAGCAGCACTAGGGGTATCTGCCGCTCGGTGCGGTCCTGGAATTTTTGGTAGATCGGGGCTTTGGCGACTACCCGGGGCCAAAGCTGTTCCCTGGCCTCCGCGTCAACCGGGTGGGCGGTTACGGCAATCCGGCGTCCATTCGCTAATACGGTTGCCCTCGGCTCCTTTAGCAAATTGAGGTACCACGCCGGGTGATTGTTGGAGCCTCCGTATGACGCGATCACCAAGTATGAAGCATCGTCAAGGATGTAGCCCAGCGGCACCGACCTTGGTTTGCCCGACCGGCGTCCTTTAGCGGTCAGGAGCAACATCCTCACGCCTCCTACGCTGGCGCTAACCCGCCCGCGGGATAACCGAAATATAGCGGCATGAATCTTTACGCCAATCTTGAGAAAATTATTCATTCGACACCCCATCTCCACCGCCATGATAGTAGCAGCTAACGCCCCGCCGCAAGGCGGTAGACAGTCCCAAGGCCCAAGAGGCCCACGGCTCTGTTGCTCCCATGCTCATAGCAATCCCCCATACCGGTTTCAAACCGGCCCCCCAAGGATGAAACCGGCAT
The DNA here is from genome assembly GCA_965197665.1 of Dehalococcoidia bacterium. Taxonomy (GTDB): domain Bacteria; phylum Chloroflexota; class Dehalococcoidia; order Lucifugimonadales; family UBA3495; genus CBDANO01. Next base: position 72,377 of record CBDANO010000003.1, on the reverse strand, counting down.
TTCCAGAGGCACGCCAATGCGGGGCGACCCTCACGATTCACCGCGAGAAGGCAGAACAGATGCGGACGGCGTGGTGTTAAGATAGGGGCCGGAGCGGGGGTTGTTGGTAAATACCATGAGCCGTCAGACCCTGGTAGAACGCTTTCGCAGCGCCCGAAGCGACCCTTCCCTGGCGTTGCTGGAGGGATTCCACCCAATAAAGCACGCCCTGCGGTTCGGCGCCGAGCTGATCGAAGTGGTTGGCTTGAGCCCAGAGGACACGGCCCGTTTGGAAGAGGACTTGGCCCCCGATCTCTCCGGTGCCATTGCTCAGAATATGAAAACGGTGTCAGCCAGTGTGTTCGATCAACTGGCGCCGGCGCCTCCACCCACCGGAGTGATCGCGATTGCCAAGCGCCCCCCGGTATCCTTGGCGGAGGTTTTCAGCGACCCCTCACCGGCGCCCGTCGTCTTGCTGGAGAATCCCAGGAACCTCCTCAACATCGGCGCGGCGGTACGGGCGTCGGCTGCAGCGGGCGCGGCGGGACTGGTAATTACCGGAAGACAGGACCCGTGGCACCCGGCCGCCTTGATTGCGGCTACCGGACTGCAGTTCGCTCTTCCGGTGGCGCGGATGGATACTTTGCCCGGCGGTGACCGGCCGCTGGTTGTAATCGACCCTAGTGGTGAACCGCTGCGGCGAGGATCGATTCCAGGCCGCGCCGTCCTGGTATTTGGCGAAGAACGGAGTGGGCTCAGTGCGGAATCAATAGCGGCCGCCGACCGGCGCGTCTCTATACCCATGCGCCCGGGTGTTTCCAGCCTCAATCTGGCGTCGGCAGTGGCGGTGGTCTTGTACGAATGGAGATTGGAGCATTGAGTCGATGCGGCGGCGGCGCAATCAGATATAATATCCGGGGTTGAAAGAGGCCGGCCCCAAATTTCTGGATAGAGCATACCCAAAAAGCCCTATCAGGCCGTGTCTCTATTCGTGTCTCTACGCGGACGAGGTAATGACAAACAAGCGATCGAGAATCTCCCACATCTATGCCGGTAACCCATTGGACCGCGGGGAGCGGGAACGCCGCGATGAAAAGTGGATTGCCGACCGAGCCCGGGACCCATGCAGTAAGTTCCTGCCCTTGAACGACTTGAACGTGCTCATTTCCGTCGGCGGGGAGCAATGCCTTGGTTGGGTGGGCATTGATCAGCTAACGGGCCTGAGAATTGACGCAAGCGCGGTGTTTCTTGGTTTGATGGACCGGCAGGCCTATTTCGTTATAGACATATCCGGGGATGACGCTGCGGTACGAGGGTTGCAGGAAGGGGGGAAGTGGAGGTTCGAAGACGCTAGGACGGCTACTCAGTATCTTAGCGGACCGGAGTCGGGAATAGTTGCTCAGGCCCGGGCCCAAGTTAATTGGCATAATCGCCACGGGTTCTGCTCGGTATGCGGCCATAGTACCTTCGTAAAACGCGGCGGGCAGGTGCGCCAATGCCCGAATTGTGATTCCGAGCACTTCCCCCGCACCGACCCTGTGGTCATTACTCTGGCGTCGGACCAAGACCGGTGTTTGTTGGGGCAGTCCCAAGGTCGGATGTATGGGCTGAAGATGTACTCGGCCCTAGCGGGATTCATGGACCAAGGCGAGTCCATAGAGGAAGCCGTGACGAGGGAGTTGATGGAGGAGGCGGGCATCGAAGTGGACAACATCCGCTATCATTCATCCCAACCGTGGCCATTTCCGTCGTCGCTGATGATCGGTTGTCACGCCGACGCCGTAACGACCGAGATCTGCATGGACGAAGGGGAGATGGCCGACGTACGTTGGTTCCACCGGAACGAAGTCCTTTCGGCCCTGGAAGGGAAGAATGAGAACCTTCAAGTGCCCGGGCCCATCGCGATAGCCCACCATCTGATCAAAGCCTGGGCCGCCGGCAGCCCAGGTTAGGCGAGAAGCCAACCGCCTCGTCTCGAGGGACCCGGCCAAACTTTTGCTTGGCTGCGATTGGGGTTACCCAAAGGTCTCTAATCAACCGGAAGGAGCGCAGCAATGGACTTGGACCTGCGGGGTAAAACAGCCATCATCACCGGCGGAAGCCGGGGTATCGGCAAAGCCATTGCCCGGGAATTGGGCCGGGAAGGAGTGGACTCGGCCATCGTGGCCAGGGGGCGAGAAGCGCTGGAAACCACAGCCAAGGAGTTGGCTGCCGAAACGGGCGGGCGTTTTATTCCCATCACCGCCGACACCGGGAACGAAGAGTCGGTGCAGGGCATGGTGCAGCAAGCAGCGACCGCATTGGGCCACCTGGACATTCTGGTAAACTGCGCGGCGCGGGCCGGAGGCGGGCCGGCCCCGGGCTTGCCCGATATTACCGAAGAGTATTTTTGGGAAGACATGAACGTGAAGGTCATGGGGTACCTTCGTTGCGCCAAGGAGGTGGCGCCCTACATGAGCCAGCAGGGCTGGGGGCGGATTATCAACATTAGCGGAATGGCTGCCCGTCAAGCAGCGTCGGCCGTCGGTAGTATGCGCAACGTGGCGGTCTCCGCTATGACCAAAAACTTGGCCGACGAGTTGGGGCCGTACGGAATCAACGTTACGGTGGTCCACCCCGGCCTGACTTGGACCGAGCGAATACCGGGTATGATCGAAGAGCAAGCCCGCAGCCAAGGGGTGTCCGTCGATGTGGTGGAGCGGCAAATGGCGGAGGCCAACTCGGTACGGAGGATGATCGACGCCCGGGAGATCGCGTACGTCGTGGCCTTCCTAGCCTCCCCCAAGTCCGTAGCTATCAACGGAGACGCTATAGCGGCCGGGGGCGGCGTAGGCCGCGGAATTCATTACTAGGGAATTGGGTTCATAGGACCGGCTACCCGTCTTCGCCGCCGAAAACTGAGGTAATTTGGACCGATAGGACTAACTACCCGGAGGGCCGCCGCCTAAAACTGAGGTATTACCTCTTGGGCTAACGCTTCCAGGTGCTCCGTGTGGTCGAATACTTGATTCAGCATCACCATTTCGGCCCCGGCATCCACCACTTTGGCAATACCGTCGATACACTGGGAAACGCTGCCCCAGACCGACACCTCGGAAGCCATGTCGGCGTTCTTGTACCGGTGTCCGAACCACTCTCTAAGCCGAGTCTCGGCCCGCCGCGCGTCGTCGTCGATGGCTACGTAGACCCGCTTGGATATAGCGAAGGTCGAGGGGTCCCTCCCCGCTTCCTCCAAGTACATCCGGAGACGCCCGACGCACTCGGTGAACTGAGCGGTGGAACTGGAACCGGCGCCCATCCAACCGTCGGCGCGGCGCGCCGCCCTCCGCAGCGCGGCCGGGTGCCTGGCGCCAATCCAGATGGGAGGATGGGGCTTCTGGACCGGCTTTGGCTCCATGGCAACGCCTTCCAGTTGCCAGAACCGGCCTTCATAATGGGCCTTGGGTTGAGTCCAGAGGGCCTTCAATACCTCCATGATCTCGACGAACCGGACTACCCTCTTGTCGGGGCTGATGCCGAAGGGAGCATAGTCCTCGATTTTGGGCCCCAGCCCAATGCCCACAATGAGGCGGCCGGCGCTGACGTGGTCCAGGCTGCCCAGGATCTTAGCCAGTTGGACCGGATTTCGCAGGGGCGCCACCATCACGGAGGTGCCCAACCTGACCTTGGCGGTTATGGCCGAGACATATGACAAGACGCTCAAGGGTTCGAGCACCGGCACGTCCCCAAGCACTCCTTCCTGCACCCACAAGCTTTGATAGCCTAGCTCTTCGGCGCGGGTGGACCACTTGTGGAGCAAGGGTATATCAACCGGTCCGTCGGTAAATACTTGGGGAATTGCTATACCCCATTCGACCCGTTTTTCTGTACGGTTTTCCATTTTCCCTCCCGGATTTCCATGAGGAGAGTCCTTGAACGCTGGCCCGTGGAGTATCGGCTGCTAATTCCTGCCGCCGGTGCGGGTGTAACCCAAAGGTTGGCCCACCGTTGCACTGTCTCTGGGCCCGGGCCTATCTTAGCTCCCTGGCCCACTCGGATGGCTAACACCGCCTCGTAGAGTGGGCCGCCGGATAGGCTCGGCTAGTGGGCAGTTCGCCCTCCGTCAATCACCAACTCCGATCCAGTAACGAAGGAGGCTTCGTCCGACGCCAGGTACAGGACTCCATAAGCAATTTCCTCAGACGTTCCGACCCTGCCCAGGGGTATTAGGTCCAAGTGTTCCTCCGCGCTGGCCGGTCCGGTGCGGGCCGTTCGGAGCATGGGAGTATCGATGGGGCCCGGATGGACGGAGTTGCACCGGATATTGTCTTTGGCGTATTGGATAGCGATCGACTTGGTAAAGATGCGCACGGCCCCTTTGCTTGCCGCATATGACGCCGGGGTTTCCGGCGCGGGAGTGATGCCGGCCCCCGAAGATATATTGACGATGGACCCTCCTCCGGCCAGCCGCATCAGGGGGATAGCGTATTTGGTGCCGAGGAATACCCCCTTCGCGTTAACTTCCATCACCCGGTCCCACTGCTCCTCCGTGATGGTTTCCAGGGGTTCATCCAATGAGTACCTGGGAACGATGCCCGCGTTGTTGACCAGAATGTCCAGCTTGCCGCACTTGGAGGCGATGGTGTCCATGGCTGCCCGCCAGTCCGGTTCAACGGTTACGTCCAGATGTAAGTAAGCGGCCCCTCCTCCCTGCTCTCGGATGTCCGCCTCCACCCGCTTCCCTTCCTCGTCCAAGATGTCTCCGAAGAATACCCTGGCGCCTTCCTGGGTGAATAGCTTGGCTTCGACGGCGCCCATCCCTCTGGCGCCGCCGCTAATGAGAGCTACCTTGTCTTTCAGACGCATGATCGTAACCTCCGTTCCTCAGATAATGGGGTGTTCATCCTTGGGAGGGCGGGTTTGAAACCCGCCCCTACGTTTTTGGGTCGTCCCTCAGGAAATGGGGTGTTCATCTTTTGGGACGGCGGGTTTGAAACCCGCCCCTACGTTTTGGGCCGCTCTGTTGGCGGTGCGGGGTGGGCTACGGCCGGATGCCGCCGGGTGGTATCCATACGAGGCGGTCGACGTACACTCCCGGAGTGTGGATTTCGTCGGGGTCCAAGTCCCCCGGCTGCACGATTGGGTCCTCTACCTCGACGATGGTAGTCTTGGCTGCCACGGCCATGATGGGGTTGAAGTTGCGTTGGGTTAGGCGGAACTGGAGGTTCCCGAGAGTGTCGGCCTTCCAGGCCCGGATGAAAGCGTAGTCGGCGGAGAGGGGGAACTCCAGCAAATAGACGCGGCCGCCGATCTCCCGTTGCTCTCTACCCTCGGCCAACTCAGTATGGACCCCGGTTGGGGTGTAGAAGCCGCCGATGCCGGCGCTGGCGGACCGGATTCGTTCCGCCAGCGTCCCTTGAGGTACCAACTCGGCCTCGATCTCTCCGGCGTTATACATCCGAGCAAAGGGAGTCATTTGGGACGGGTGAGTGGGGGCGGTAAAGGCGCAAATCATCTTCTTCATTTGCTCATTTTCTATCAGGGTTCCCACGTCCACCCTTCCGTCGGTCCCGCCGTGGGTATTGGATATTCCGGTGAGATTTCGAGCGCCTTGACGATGCAGCGCGGCGATGAGATTTTGCGGACAGCCGACCCCGGCGAAGTCAGCGAACATGATGGTTGACCCGTCCGGGACATCGGAGACCGCCTCGTCGAAAGTCGGGTAAACCTTGTTCTTCACTTGCTGCTCCAAAGCAAAGTAGCGGAGATAGCCAGGACCCGAGTCGGCCGGCGGGGCTTACCCGCGGGCCGGGTTGCTTATATGACCTGCCAGACCAAGCGGCCCTGGAGACGGACGATCTTGCCGAATCCGGGCGCGGGCAAATGGACCGCCGCTACCGGCATGCCCTCTCTCTCCAAACGCTCCATCATAGCCCGCCGGGTGATGCGGGTCTGGTAGGGGTCTATGTCTGCCCGGGATACCCAATCCGTTTGGTCGATCTGGACGGTGTTATGCAACACGTCGCCAAGAATGACGCCCCGCTCCCCCTGGGAACTGATCATGATGCTCATGTGGCCCGGCGTGTGGCCCGGTGTTGGAAGGGTCGTTAGCTCGCTGGTCAGGGCCTCCTCGCCGTCCATGAACTCGATGAGGCCCAGGTCTTCCAAGGGCCAGACGCACTGCGGCGCGTTGGGAAACCTGGCTTCTATCAACTCCGGGTCGTGGCAAGCCTCCCAGTCTTTCATGCTCACCCAATAGCGGGCGTTGGGGAACGTTGGCTCGTACTCGCCGTTCTTGGCCAGAACATTCCAGCCCACGTGGTCCCGGTGCGCGTGGGTCATAACCACCATGTCTACGTCTTCCGGGTCGAGGCCGTGGGCTTTGAAATCGTGGAGCAGCTCCCCCCACGGGGTTTCCGGAGCGCCCTCCGGCTTCGGGCCGAGGCCGGTGTCCACCACGATAGTCTTGCCGTCGGAGCGGACCAAGTAGCAAGCCAGGTTGAATCTGACCTTATGCTCCTCGGTCAGGTGGCCGGCGTAAGGACTCCAATCATCAGGGGGAATATCGGGGAAGAAATTGCACAAATCGAACTCCAAGAGACCGTCCGATAGCGCAACGATCTCTACGTTGCCGATGGTCAACTTATTGCCTGGCATGGCCGCCCTCCTTATGTAAAGCCCCTCTATAGGCCTTTTCCGGTAACGGGTCTATCAGCGTTTGTCGGACACCACTTTGCCTTCTTTGATTACCAACCTGAGTTGGCGTAGGTTTTGAACGTCCTCCAAGGGATTCCCGCCCACCACTATGAGGTCCGCCAGCTTGCCTTCCTCCACCGTTCCCAGGTCTTTGCCGACTCCGCAAAGCTCGGCGGCGTTCCTGGTAGCCGCCAATAGGACCTGCCACGGAGTGGCCCCGTCCCTGACCCAAGCGCCCATCTCCAAGAGGGCTGCCGTCTTGAGGGGCATGATGTCGGAACCCACTGCCATTCTGACGCCGGAGTTCAAGGCCCTCTGAAACCAACTCCGGTGCTCCTCGACCGCCGCTTCGGCGCGCCGGACTATGTCCGGAGCAAGGCCCTTCTGCTCCAGATAGCGTTTTTCCGGCTCGGTGGTAGCTTGGTCCGGCGTTAAGTGGGTTATAGAAAGGGTGGGGACGTACCAGGTATCGCGCTCCAGCAGCATCCGGAGGCACTCGTCGTCCATGATGTAACCGTGCTCCACGGAGTGGGCGCCAAGGGACGCTGCGGCCTTGACCGCGTCGGGGTTGGTGGCATGGGCCATGACCTTGAATTCTCGCTGGCGGCTGATCTTGAAGGCTGCTTCCAGTTCCTCGCTCATCAGGAACGAGTGCCAGTGCCGGTCCCAAGAAGGGCCCACTACGCCGCCGCTCAAGTTCAGCTTGATGTGGTCCGCGCCGCTTTTGATCTGGTCTCGGACCGCTTGCACGAACCCGTAGGGGCCGTCACACTCCCGAGCGTGACCCGAGGCAATGAAGTGGCCGCCGGTGGTGGTGAGGAACTGGCCGGCGGCGAACACTCGCGGCCCGGCCACCAGCCCGGATTCGAAAGTACGCCTCCAAGCCACGTCCATGTAGTGGGCCGCTCCGCCGGTGCGGACGCCGACGATTCCCGCCTCGGTCAAGCCTTGCATTAGATTCTGACCGAACCGGGCCGTTTGCTCGGCGACGGTCATACCGGGAGGGATTGGATACTCCGGGTGAATATGAATGTCCCACAGCCCGGGAAGCAAGTAGGCACCCTCCAGGTCAATGACCCGGGCGCCCCGAGTGTCCGGAGGACTGTTTCCCTTCAGGACCTCGACGATGCGCCCCTCTTCGACAACCACACTCGCTTCTGGGACCGGGTCCGGGTTGACGCAGTCGATAAGGTTGCCGTTGGTCAGCACTAAGCGCATGGTTTCCTCCTAGCGCGCCTCGCCGAATACTGTAACGCACCGGGCCGGATCGGATTCGGACAGGACATGGGGCCGGTGGCCCGTGTCAATATAGTCTGCCAAGAGCTTACCCGCCATGGGGCCGCGTCCGAAACCTGAAGAGGCCAGGCCTCCCACGACGTACAAGCCCTCGAACTGAGGAATTTTGCCGATGAGGGGCCTGCCATCCAAGGAAAAAGGCATCAAGCCGGCCCAGGTACGCGCGATGGGAAGCTTGCTCACCACGGGAAGGACCTCCGACGTTTGACCGCGATTGACCTCGATACCTTCCGTATCGACGGTCTTATCGTACCCGGCCAGTACCCGGTCGCCTCCGAAGACTATCTCCCCCTTCTTGTTCTGGCTGCCGTACAGATGCCTGGTGGTTCTCACCTCGGAGCGGTGGGTCAATTCGGGAGGCGCCTCGGCGTTATTTCCCAGGTCTTCGGACCAAGCCAGTTCCGACTCGGCCGAGGTGATTACGTGGAACAAGGTTGGCGGGAGGCTGTGAGTAGCCCACATCTGTCCGCGCACCGGCGCGACGGGAATATCCAGGCCGAGCATGACGCCCAGAGGTTTGCACCAAGCCCCGGCGGCAATGACCAGCGTACCCGCCATGAAATCGCCCGAGGTCGTCGTTGCGTTCCACGAGCCGCCGGACCGTTGTCCAAGGCCGGTGACTTCACAGCCGGTCAGGACCCGGGCGCCCTCTTGCTGGGCGGCCGACGCGAAGGCCTTGGTGGTCTTGACCGGGTCCGCTTGACCTCTCCCCGGAGAGTAGACGTAACCCGGCAAGGCGGGGCTCACTTCCGGCTCGATGGACCTCGCTTCCTTCGAGGTGAGGAGCTCCACGGTGTAGCCGTTAGACCGCTGGCGCAACACTCTATCCCGGATGAATTGGTACTGCTCCTCGGTTTGAATAGCTTGGAGCCCGCCGGACTGGCGGAAGTCGATGTCGTAGCCCAAGTCGAGCTGGAGGTTCTTGAATAGCTCCAGGCTTCCCATCGTGAGGTATGAAGCAAGGTTTGGGAAGGCGCCCCACCCCGGGCCTCCCAGCCCTCCGGCGTTTACTCCCGACGCCTCGGAGGCAACTTCGCCTCTTTCCAGGAGTGTTACCCGGCGACCGGCACCGGCTAGGTAGTAGGCCGTGGCGGAGCCCGCGATGCCGCCGCCTATGATCAAAATTTCTGTCTCGGTCACTGCCCCGCCCCCGTGGTTCGATTGACCATAGACCAATATAAAGGCGGTGGGCCGGTTGTTCAACCAACTTGGGATGATTGGACAGCGGCGCATTCCGAAAAGGGAGTAGGTTGGGTCCAACTTGGCCCGGCACAAAATTGTAGGGGCCGGTTTCAAACCGGCCCCCCAAGGGATGAAAGCGGTATTAGGTATTATCCGAGGAATCTACGGGGGAACCTACCAGCCTGGGGTAATCAGGGAATGACGGCCGTAACGGCCGGTCCGCCGGGACGACGAAGGGCGCACCCGTGGGCGCGCCCCTACGAAGAATTCTTGTTTGAGGAGTTAACGTTTTTGAAGGGGGCGGGTCAGGTGGCCGGCGCCAACCGGTCCAGTTCTTTTACTTGGATGTTGGACACGAGGACCATTAGCTCGTCCAAGCGCCGTATTTCGAACTCCATGAATTCGTCTTCGACCACCATGTACCGGGAGACTACTTCCCAAATCTCCCTCTTCATGGCTTCCATGTTCTGCGGCGCCAGGTCGAGCCGGTCGTGCATCAAGACCAAGCGCAGGCGTTGCCGCGCCGTATCCTTGGTCCGTTCCCGGTCTTTGTCGAAGTCTCGCTGTTTGAGCAACCACCGAAAAAATTCAAGCATGAGAATAGGCGCTCCCGTTCAAACCTACGAGTCCCTTGAATTTAGTAAAAATGCCGTCTTTGCCCCCTACGTCGACCAGAGGCACGTCATCCCCGTCCACGCGGGCCGCGATCCGCAAGAACGCGGCGCCCGACGCGGCCCTTTTGTCGTACACCACGGGAACTCCTCGGTTGGCCGCGGTGATGGTCCTCCCGTCGGCGGGAACCAAGCCGAGCACTTCGATGGCCAGCAACCCGATGACGTCCTGTTGGTCCATCATATCGCCGCGCTTGACCATCTCCGGATCGATGCGATTGATGATCAATCGAGGCCGATGAAGCTCCGACGCTTCCAGAAGCCCGATGACCCGGTCAGCGTCGCGAATGGCCGAAACCTCGGGAGTGGTGACGATAATGGCTTCCGTGGCCGAACCTACGGCGTTTTTGAAACCCTGCTCGATGCCCGCCGGACAGTCCATCAGCACGTAATCGAACTCTTCTTCCAGCTTTGAGCATAGATTCCGCAGCCGTTCCGGGTCCACGCTGTTCTTATCTCTAGTCTGGGCCGCCGGGATCAAGTAGAGCTCGTTTTTGTTCTTGTCTCGGATCATGGCCTGCTGTACTTTGCAGTCGCCCTCGATGACGTTGACCAAGTCGTAGACGATCCGGTTCTCCAAGCCCATGATCACGTCCAGGTTGCGCAGGCCTATGTCAGTGTCGATAACCACCACTCTATGCCCGCGCATTGCCAAGCCGGCGCCGAGGTTCGCGGTGGCGGTGGTCTTGCCGACCCCGCCTTTGCCGGAGGTAATGACTATAGTCCTACCCTTCATATGGTATCCCTCTGCTGTATTTTGCGAACCGGCCAGCATACGGCGCGACGTAGATGGAACGGCGGCGCAGGTAGGCAATCCTGGGGGTGACCCTCTTTGTTTTTACACCTGAACCGGCCGCTGGCGCCAAGCCGACATAGGGGCCTATCTGGATTCTGGGCGAACCCAGGTCCAAGGCAATGATGGTCGCTTTCGTGTCGCCCGCGGCGCCGGCGTGGGCCACGCCGCGGAGGCTGCCGAATACCACGATATCGCCTTCAGCCACGATTTCGGCTCCAGGGTTAACGTCGGCCAGTACGACGACGTCTCCGGGATAATTGACGGATTCTCCGGACCGGAAAGTAGTCCTTATGAACAAGGCTTCAGTCGGCAGGCCCTTCCGCGACCCCCCTAACTTGGGTTCTCTTAGCTTGCCCCGGGATATCAGGGGCACCCAAGCCTTCTCGGTGCTCTCCGGTTTGGATGGTCTAACAGCCGGCTCGGGGGTTGCTTCCACGGGAGGCGGGCTAACCGGCAGGGAACCATTGGTTTCGGGGGGCGCTCCATCAATACGATCGGGGGAGCACCAAAACCGGCTTACGGTCAGCCCGGACTCCGTCTCGATGACTTCCTTGATGTGAGTTAGCCGGTCTCGAGAAAGGGTCCACCGGCCCGCATCTACGGTGATGATACCCTTGGACCATAGACGGCGATTATCCACTAGGTATTGACGCAGTCCCCGGGCTACTTCATCGAAGGGCGGGGAATCATCAATGGTGAAATTGACGTTGGTTCCTCTCCCAGAGACCTGGACTACCCCGGTCTTTGCCGCCACACAACCTCCGCAGTGGGTAACAACACCTCATGCCACTTGCGTTATAGCAGCGGCTTTTGCCGGAATTCAAGGGTTTGGTCTGCGAGTTTCAATCAGTTTCGGGGGTTTGGGAAAATAGACATGAAAACAGACGTGGTGGAGGATTGGCTCCTAACGTCCCTTTTCTTGTCGAAGAAGATCAAAACGGCCGGCAAGCCGGCCAAGGTTAGTTCGCCGCGCCAAAGATTCCTACGGAGCAGGTGAACGACCCGGGCCTTCCGCCTAGATTATGGGTAAGGCCCAAATCGGCATTTTTTAGCTGGCGGGCCCCGGCCTTTCCCTGAAGCTGCTTGTATACCTCGTAGATCATTCGAATGCCGCTGGCGCCGATGGGGTGGCCGAAGCACTTCAACCCGCCGTCCGTATTGACCGGCAACTCGCCCTCTAGGCTGAAAGTTCCCGCCTCCACGTCCTCGCTGGCCCTTCCTCTAGGACTGAATCCCAGGTCCTCATAGATGATTAACTCGGTGATGGTGAAGCAATCGTGGACCATTGCCAGGTCCAACTCTTCTCGAGGGTTGGCGATGCCGGCTTCCTCGTAGGTAGCCTGGGCGGCCCGGACGCTTTCCGGGAAGTGGACAAAGTCCCAGTCGTTCCGCATTACGCCGAAGGCGCCCACCGCCAAGCCCAAGCCCTTCACCAACACGTAGTCGTTGCGGAAGGAGCGGGCAATCTCCGGTGTGGTAATGATGGCGGCAGCCGCGCCGTCGCTGACCCCGCAGCAATCGAATAGGCCCAGGGGCCAGGCCACCATGGGGGCATTGACCACTTGCTCGGCGCTGACTTCCCGCTGGAAGTGGGCCTTGGGGCTGAGGGTGCCGTTGTGGTGGTTCTTGCTGGCGATACGGCCCAGGGTCTGTTTGCCTTGGTCGTAAGGTATATCGTAGTGATGGAAGTAGCGGGTGGCCGCCATGGCGAATTGGGCCGGCGGCGGCGTGGGCGGGTTCACGTCGGACCCCGGGGCGTCGGGGACGGCCAGCCCCGAGAAGCCGGAGTCCTTGAGCTTTTCTACGCCCATCGCCAAGACGATGTCGTAAATCCCGGCCGCCACAGCGTAACAAGCATTCCGAAAAGCGTCCGTGGCAGTGGCGCAAGCGTTTTCTACTCGCGAAATGGGGATATAGTCCAGCTTCAACGCCTCGGCTAGCGGTTGGCCGGTGCGAAAGGAGCTGACCGTTCCCAGCCAGGCTGCTTGTACGTCCTTCCCCTCGATGCCCGCGTCCTCGAAGGCCTCATAGGCCGCTTCCACCACCAAGTCCACGGCGCCGGCGTCCCAACGCTCCCCGAATTTAGTGCAGCCCATGCCAATTATTGCTACGCGGTCTTTTATGCCGTTCATCGGTCACCTCCCAGAGTGTTGGTTTCGGCCATTGCCAGCGATGGTTCGGAGAATAGCGTTTCACCCTTGGGGCGGGCGGGTTTGAAACCCGCCCCTACGTTTTGGTGTGGTTCCTCTGGGGACGCTGGTTTTCTTTTTTCGAGTTACTGGATTGAGACCGTTATCGGGGTCTGCTATGAAAGCATGGGATTCGCGCTCCCTTGCGCGGTCCGCCGCGGCGGGTGAGTAATGCAGGGAGTTAAGTAACTGCGGTACGCTGGGGTATAGCCTTCCAGTAATAGTTGTGGATCCCGTTGGTGACTCGCAACTTGCGAAAGCTCATTTCCACCGGCATGCCGATTTGGACTTCATCCAGTTCACGGTCGGTCATCATGCAAAGCATACGCCCTCCGCCTTCAAAATCCACGACGGAAACAACCAAGGGCGAATCGGCGGTACTTGCCAGGTAGTCTATGGAGTACGTAAAAACGGTGGCGGGACGGTCGCTCAAACGGACCGGCCCGGAATCGTCACGGGCCTGGCAGTTGACGCAGACCCGCTGGGGAGGATATTGAACATAGCCGCAACGGTTGCAACTGCTGCCGTAAAGCCGCAGGTTCTTGTCTCCTTCCCGCCATAGAGCGGTGACGGACGGCGAGGTTGCCGCCGGGCGGCGAGCGGCTGCGTCGCTCACCCACACGTCGCGCCAACGGGCGTAGGCCTCGTAGCTGTGTATGTGCTGCTTCTCCTCCAGGTAGCCGGTCACGCCCATTCGAGGGCCAAGGCGGGAGATGGCCTCGGTGGTCCTGAAGCCCAACACGTCGCTGCCGTCGCCGTAGGAGACTGTCAGCAGTAGCTGCCCGGGGCCGGCGGTTTCCAGTGCGGCCACCAAGAGCATCAAGGGAAAAGCGGCCCCGGTGTTTCCCAGGCGCCCGAATAGGGGGTCTTGGACCTGGTCCGGCGAAAATCCCGCTGTCTTGATCAACCGGTTGTGGCGGGGGCCGTCGGTGGCGTACAAAGCGACCTTGGCCACGTCCTTCGGGCCGATGCCCTGCTTCCGGAAGAACCCGGATATGGCATCGCCGAGAATGCGTTCCAAGCCCTCTTCATTAGCGAAACGGTCCTCCCAGGAGCGCACGAATGGGTCCCCAGTGGAGCGCCACGAGTCCAGCATGTTTTCGGTGATCGAATAATGGCCTTCCAAAGAAGCGATTGCCCCGTCCCGGGAGACGAGCAAAGCGGCCGCCCCGTCCCCCAGCTTGCCTTCGGCATCGCCCCGGGGGGCGGCCGGCCGGTTATCGCTGGCAATGACCAAGACCTTTTCCGCGGAGCCTGCCGCCACCGAGTCCAGCGCCGACTTCAACCCGGTGGTACCGGCGCGTAGGGCGTCGGTTACGTCGGCGGAGAAGATGTCCCGGCGTAGGTCCAAGGCGGTGGCAATTAGGGCGGCGCACTGCTTTTCAGCGTAAGGAGGAGTCGTAGAGGCAAAGACCAAGCCGTCGATGGCCTGCCGGTCTTGCCCCCGGAGGCAGTCAACCCCGGCGGCAACCGCCATGGTAACGCTGTCCTCGTCGAAGTTGGCGATTGACCGTTCTTGGGAGGAGTTCCATCCTTCGGTACCGGGCCCTAGACGGTACCGGGGAACGTAACCGCCAAACGCAGCGATTCCTGCCAAATCGTTATCTTCTCCCGGCAAGTATGCCGCCATCGTAGCAGCGACGATTTTGTAGTGTCAACGCGCCGATACCCAGAGCAATGCCCGGCCCGCGGGCAGGAAGCCCTCGTATGTTACAATTGGCAGGTAGCCTCGGCAAACACGTTCGCATCGCCGGAACGCCAGCCTACTTCACGCGGTTTTCCAGGAGTTCCTACCGTTGTTCCGCTCTGCGCTTAGCGGCACAGTCTTGCTCATATTCCTTGTGGTGTCCTTACTCTTGGTTGCCGCTGGTTGCGGCGGCGGCTCTGCCGGCGAATCTATTAACAACCCCGCCGGCAGCCCTGTGGCCGACCCCGCCGGGAATTCCCCGCCGGACCGGTCGTCGGACGAGGCAATAGAAGGGCTGCCGGCCCAGTTTCAGCGAATGGTGGAGGTTTGGGAGCTGCTGAACCGGGAACACGTCAGCCGGGGAAATTTGGATAGCCAAGCCCTTAGCGACGGGGCTATCCGAGGCATGCTCCAGGCTCTTGATGACCCCTACGCGGCGTTTTTGACTCCGGACCAATTCTCCCTGGAGTCCCAGGACATCCAGGGGTTTTTCGAAGGGATTGGGGCCGAAGTGGGCCTACGAGATGGACGGTTCACTATCCTAGCCCCTATCCCCGATACGCCGGCCGAGAAGGCGGGAATCCGTCCCGGAGACATCATTCTGGAGATCGAGGGTGAAAGCACCAAGGGCCTCAGCCTTTTGGAAGTGGTTGGTAAGATCCGCGGCGAAAAAGGGACGCAGGTGGAACTGTTGGTGCTCCACCAAAACGAGGCCCAGCCGGTCCTGCTCACCATAGAGAGGGGAGTTATTCCGCTGGAAAGCGTCAATCTTTTGATGCAGGTAGGCCGGATCGGCTATATGAGGTTGCACACCTTCTCGGGGACCACGAAGCGGGAGCTAAGTGAAGCCTTGGACCGGTTCGAGCGGTCCCAAGGGCTTGGTCTGGTGTTGGACCTTCGCAACAACCCCGGAGGTCTGTTATCTACCGTCGTGGAAGTGACGGACGAATTCATCGACGAAGGTCTGATCCTGTACCAAGTAGACGCTAACGGCCAGCGGACCAACTGGAGCACCGAAGACGGTGGAGAAGCCCGGGATATACCCTTGGTGGTGCTGGTGAATGAATTCAGCGCCAGCGCCAGCGAGGTGTTCGTGGGCGCCGTCATGTACCACCAACGGGCGCCCGTCGTCGGCGTCACTACCTTTGGCAAAGGCAGTGTAAACAAATTGTGGCCGTTGTCCGACGGCTCGGGGGTCAACTTTGCTACCGGCCACTGGTTCACCCCCTCCGGCGTGCGAATCGAGGGAGAGGGTATTTCGCCGGACATCATACAAGAAGCTTCTGAAGATGAGACGGAAGACCTGCAATTGGACCGGGCCATCGAGATTCTCCAGGAGCAGATAAACCGGGGCGGTTGACCCGTGGCGAAGAAGAAAGCATCGGGCCCCCAAGTCGACAACCGGGCAATCGCAACCAATAGGCGGGCCTTCTTCAACTACGAAATCTTCGACCGGTACGAGGCCGGGCTGGTACTTACCGGGACTGAGATCAAGTCGGTGCGGGCAGGGAAGGTCGATATACGGGACGCGTATGCCCGGCCCCAGGACGGCGAGCTCTGGCTGGTAAACGGCTATATCGCGCCCTATGATCCGGCCAGCAGGCTAAACCACGATCCCCGGCGTCCGCGCAAGCTATTGCTGCACCGGAAGGAGATTGCCAGCCTTTCCAGCCAGGTGGCCGAAAAACGCTTGACCGTCGTACCCCTGCGCATCTACATCAAGAATCACGTGGCCAAGGTGGAACTGGCGTTGGCCAAGGGGAAGCGGCAGTACGACAAACGCCGGGCTATCATCAACAAGGAGTTGGACTTGGCGGCCCGCCGGTCGATGCGGGCCCTCCGCTAGATAACTCGAGGAGCGATACCCTCGAGGAATATTCCGTCGAAGATATTGAACAACCGGCGCGGCGGCCGTCCTTAGCTTATCTAACATCTACCGCTGGTAGACGAGCTGCCCATCCACGTAGGTTTGCTCCACCAGGATTTCCTGAATGAACTCGGGATTCACGGCGGTGGGGTCGTGGCTCAGGACCGTAATGTCGGCGCGCTTGCCCTTTTCCAACGAGCCGACTTCGTTCTCCCGGTTCATGGCGTATGCCGAATTGATGGTGTACATACGCAGGGCTTCCAGGGGCGTGACTGCCTCTTCGGGTACCACCGGGGCGCCTCCCCCTTGGGGGATGCGGGTTACGATGGCTTGCAAACCAATGAATGGATTTAGAGGGGCGCAAGGCGCGTCGGAGCTGGCGGCTACCACCACCCCTTCGGAAAGCATGGTCTTGAAGGGGAACACTCGAACGTCGCCCCCGCATTCTTCGGCCATCCCTTGTGATTGGGAGGCGTAGTTGTAAACGAATTGGGGTTGTATGCTGGCCACCACTCCCAAAGACTTGGCCCGCCTAATCTGCGCCAGGGTGGGCAAGAAGAAGTGCTCGATGCGGAACCGGGGTTCTTCCCGCGGGTGCTGCCGCTGGGCCGCCTCGAAAGCGTTGAGGGCCTGCTCCATGCTCCACGTGCCCAGGCAGTGAATCCCCACTTGGAGGTTCCGGCGGTGAGCGTTTAGGACGATTTCGTCCGCCTCTTCTTGAGTGTAGTAACGCTCTCCGACCTGTTCCTGGGTCCCGTCGGGGTGGTGGTGGATGAGGGCCGGCCTGGGTAGAAACGGGTCCATGAACATCTTTACGGTCCCGCCTCTAAGCCTGTCGGAAACGTTGCCGTCGCTGACCTCGCCGCGGGCCGGCTTCTCCGGGGCCGCGAAGAAACCGTCGCCGCCCAGCATCTGGTGCACGTGGAAGGGCAGCTTTCCCTGGGCGTCGGTCATGCGGTACATCCGGGCCGCTTCGGGCAATACCAAGGAATCCCCCACACTGGTGATGCCCAATGCTATGTGTTTCATGCAATTGTGGCGGACCAAGTCGGCCACTTCTTCGCCCAAGTATTCCAGGTGGGCCCGGAAGGAGAGGTTATGGACCGGGTCCATGGCCCCTTCCCAAAGGGTGCCATTGGGCTCTCCGCTGTCGTCCCGGAGGATCTGCCCGCGAGTTGATTCCGGCGTATCCCGATTGATCCCAGCGAGTTCGAGAGCAGCGGAGTTGGCGTAAATTGCGTGGACCGAACTGTCCATGATACACACCGGGTTGTTGGGGGTTACCTCGTCCAACTCCCACCGGCTGATCCGCAGCTTCTCCTCGCCCCAAGTCCTGAAGCCCCATCCCCAGATCCAGCGGCCCCGTGGGGCGTCTTTAGCCGCCGCCCCAATGGAGTCCAAGACGCCTTTGACCGTGTTGTGGGGAGGCACGCTGCAATCAACCGAAACCGGCTGGAAGGTGGTGAAGCTGAAGTGGTTGTGCGGGTCGATGAAGCCGGGGATAACCGTCCGCCCCGCTAGATGGACGACGTTGGTCTCCGGGCCGGCCATTTGGGAGACCTCGGCGTTGGACCCCACCGCCTCCAGCCTGCCTCCGCGGACTGCCAAGGCGTCAGCCCGGGTGTTCCGGCCATCCATGGTCAAGACGTTACCGCCCAAAAGTAACAAGTCCATCTTCGGCCTCCTGCGATTCTCGATTGATTAGCGAAGGTAACGCTGGCGGGGGCCCCCGCACGGGGCTAAGTTGACCCGCGTCCGCGGCGCAAGGCCCGGCCGGCCAGGAATCCGGTGTGCCGGCCCTGGTCCACTACGATCCGGCCGTTTACCAGCACGTATTCGATGCCCACGGGGAACTGCTTGGGATCGTGGCGCGTGGCCGGGGACTTGACCGTCTTGGGGTCGAATACCACGATATCCGCTTTCATGCCGTCCCGCAGCATTCCCCGGTCGCGGATGTCCAGCCGGTTGGCGGCGAAGGAAGTCATCTTGCGGATAGCTTCTTCGAGGGAAAGGGCGCCCTCGTCACGCACGTACTCGCCGAGTATGGTCGGAAAGGTGCCGTAGGTGCGGGGGCTGGGGTAGTCGCCTATCAGCAGGGCGTCGGTGCCCACCATAGACCTGGGATGGGTGATGAAGTCAGGGAGAGTCGGCAGGTTGGGCATAGGAGTGACGTAGGAAGTCTGAAGGTCCTCATCCAGCAGGAGATCGCACATCGCGTCCACCTCTCCCTTGCCCATCATGTCCGCTACCTCGGCTACGGACTTGCCTTCGTACTTCTGGTTATGGGGTCTCTTGAAGTAGGTCAGCCACACGTCTTTGTAGGAACCCGACGGCCTGATGTCTTGACGCAGACGTTCCCGGCCCTCCGGGGAGCGCAACACCTCTTTCAGCTTTCCGGGGCCCCCGTCGTGGGCCCACTGGGGGAAGAATATCAGGAGCCTGGTGCTGCTGTAGGTGTAGGGATAACAGTCCATAGTAACGTCTTGGCCTTGGCTCACAGAACTCTCCACCAACTCCAGCAGTTGCCTGGCGCTGCCCGGATGGGTCACGCGGCGGTAGAAGTGGGTCAGGTGGCACGGAATTTCCGCCCTCAACCCAATGTCCAAGGCCTCTCTCACAGGGTCCAAGAACCGGTCTCCGAGAGTATTCCGTAGATGGGTGTGGTAAATGCCGCCCTGGCGGGAAACTTCCCGGGACAACTCCACTAGCTCCTCGGTGCCGGCGTAGCTGCCCGGCGGGTAATCCAGGCCGGTGGAGAGGCCGAAGGCCCCCTCTTCCATCCCTTCCCGCAGCATCGCCCTCATGTTCTCCCGTTCCCCCGCGGTGGCCGGCCGGTCGTCCCATCCGACCGCGCAGATTCTGATGGGGGAGTTGCCGATTATGTAGGCGATGTTGACAGCCACTTTATTGTCGAACATAGCCATGTACTCGGCTACCGTGGACCATGTCCCGGGGAGTTCGGGAGCGCCGTCCAGTCCCGAGTTGATCTCCACGAAATCGAGCAGGTCCTGATGGGAAGTGAAAGGCGCGTAGGAGTTGCCGTCCACACCCACCAACTCGGTGGTGATCCCTTGGCGCACCTTGGGCTGATGCTCCGGCTCCGCAAGTATCACCAGGCCCGTATGCGCGTGCATATCGATGAAACCGGGGCACACCACTTTCCCGGCGGCGTCTATGACCTGAGACGCCGCCGCGTCCGCCGCGTCCCCGCGAAAGACCCGGACCGTCTCCCCCTCCACGCCTACCGCGCCGTAGTAGCCGGAGTTGCCGCTTCCGTCGACAATCAACCCGTTTCTAATGATTAGGTCCAGCAAGATGCGCCTCCTCTTACCCGTCTATGCCGCCGTCGCAAATATCAATCATAGAGAATATCAATGAACCGTTGAAGTCCGGATAGAGTCCACAGAGGTCGAATTCCCGCGGCCCCGGCCTCGCTTGGCTCCTTGCCGGGAAGCCCAACGGCTTGGCCGTATCAGGCAGGGGTTCCCATCCGGAGAACCGGCGCCCGCGGACAGGTAGTATAGCTGCGGTGCCTAGCCGGGTCAAAAAGATGGTGTTGGGAAGGCAAGGCGCGGGAGCTACTCGCATGCCGGCGGGTAAGGTCAGCCGTCCGGGCGTGGAGTCGGGGACGGAGGTTGGCACTGCGGGCGTTGGCAGTCCAGAAGGGGCTTGGTTGTCACAGGTCCGCGTTCTCCAGCCGGGAACACGGGCCTTCATAGTCTAGGAACTATCAGGACAGGCATCGGACGGATGACTTGATGTGCGCCGGTCCCATGCGATTTCCGACCGATTATAATGCGATTGCCCCTGGGTTTGAAGTCCTGCGGTTGCCTATGGCGCGAAGAATTGGCATAATAGTGTAGCATCTTGCATGGATGAAGCGGACGGATGGGAACGGTGGCTTGGCCGGAAATCACCTGGATTGCAGTTAGCAGTTAGAAAAGGAGGCTAAAAGTGGAAAAAGGCAATACGGTTATCGACGCGGGGGCGGTCAGCGTGGCTTTGAGCTATCGGGACGAGATAATGGACGACCAAGGACTTTGCGTGCAGGTCTACAGTGACGTCCAAGGCAAGGATACCGAAATTCTTAGGTTCGACTGCTTCGATCAGAAGCCCCATTACCACTACGGGCCGGAGAACTTCAACATCCGGCTGGACATGGACAAGACCACGGTCGGCAACCCCCTGGGTTGGACCATCAATAACCTGCGGGAGAATATGACGGCGATGGTCCGACGGGCCGGCTATGATGAACTAGCGGACTCCTTGGAGGATAACCCGGTATCCGAGGGCATGCTGGACGAAGTGGAAGCCCAGGCCCGCGAGATGGCCAGGGAAGGCCGGCGCACGGTTACCCACCTATTCGAACGCCAGTTGGAAGGGGATACCTTCGTGGCCGGCAACATCCGGTTTGGCCTCGAGTACCGCCTGCTTCCTCAAATCAATGGGGAAGGATTGGCGATCCACGTCATGTCGGACGTGGCGGGCCAGAACGTGGAAATTCTAGCTTTCGATTGCTTCACGGAAGGCCCTCATTACCACTATGGGCCCCGGAACCAGGATATCCGCATCTATTGGGATACGACGACATCCGGAGAGACCCTACAGTGGACTCTGGACCAGTTCAAGGCGGGCAACCTGAGGAAGATGATCGAACGCGCCGGTTATCCTTCGATTGCAAACCAACTCGACGAGAACCTGATTCAGTCGATGTTGCCGGCGATCGAGAAGCGGGCCTTCGAGTTGGTTGCCGAAAACACAGAGGGTCGGAGCGAAACGGACAACCAAGAGAAAACCAAGGCGCAACTGATGGAGGAACTGGAAGCGTTACGCCAGAAGGTGTCGGCGCTCTAGGCAATCCCCCGGTTTTCCAGAATCCCCAGAATCCATTGATTTCCGGGATTTCCGGAAGATGATGCGGCACCAGTCGGGAGGCCCAAAGGACCCTTTGGGCCTCCCGATGCTTGTACGCAACAGTTCTTGTGTAACACGGTCGAATCCATCGCCGGAAGGGCCGTTCATTAGATCATCGTATAGCCTCCGCTGACGCTGAGGGTCTGGCCGGTTATGAAGCTGGCGGCGTCCGAGGCCAGGAACACCACCGCGTTAGCCACTTCGCCGGCGGCGGCCAGCCTTCGCAACGGGTAGTTCCGCAGGGCCCGTTCCCGGACGTCCTCGGTGAAGATGTCCCTCATTTGGTTCCACATGCTCTCACTGCTGATGGACTCCTCTTGGGGAGGCACGACGATTCCCGGGCAGACGGCGTTGAGCCTAATGCCGTGGCGGCCCGTCTCTCTAGCTACGGCTTTGCTCAAAGCGATTACCCCCGCCTTGCAAGCCGAGTAGACCGCCTCCCGGTACTCCCCCATGCGTCCGGCGTCGGAGCTTATGACGACTATCGACCCTGATCCCCCTTGGATCATGTGAGGCAGCACGGCGTGGATGCAATTGATGGCGCCCCACAGGTTGACTTGTACCTCCTTTTCCCACTCCGACCTCGGCTTCTCCAGGAATAACCGGTCGACGGTCCAGCCGACGTTGTTGACCAAGATATCGACGCCGCCGAACTCCTCGACCGACCGGGCCACCATTTGCGCCACGCTTTCGTGGTCGCCCACGTCGGTAGCAACTACTTTTACCCTGCCCGCGGTACCCGTGGCGGCTACCTCCTCCGCTACCTTGTTGCCCTGGTCCGGCGCAAGCTCCGCAATGGTGATGTTGCTCCCCTCGGCGGCGAAAGCGTGAACGATTGCCCGCCCGATGTTAGACCCCCCGCCGGTGACTATGACGTTCTTTCCCTCAAGTCCCAGTTCCATGCGCCCTCTTCTGGCTTAACTGATTCTTGGGAAACCTAGCGGTTCGACGCGGCCGACCGCGTAAGGGGATAAAAACCGTCCATGATTATATTAACCCCTCACGGTTTTGCGAAGGCTATTTCAAAGGTCAGGCTTCAGAAGGGCCGCTACCCGGAGGGTCCACTCTCGGGATGCCGCCGAAGCGCAACCGGAGCAGGCCCTTGACGTCCTCGGTTGCGGTCTTTGCGATGTTTACCGTGCTGTTGGGGTCGTCGTCCCACTTCACCGGCAGTTGCTTTATCCTGTACCCCCGCTTGGCGGCAATAATCAGCAACTCGGTATCGAAGAACCAATTGTCGTTCTTGACCCGGGGAACGATGGCTTGGGCGGCCTGACGGGTCAATGCCTTGAACCCGCACTGGGCGTCCTGAAAAGGGGTAAAGAACATGGACCTTATGATGAGGTTGTAGCACCTGGAAATAGTTTCCCGTGTCATGGACCGAGTGACCCGAGAACCCTTGCTCAACCGGCTTCCAATGGCTACGTGGTAACCCTCCTGAAGAGACTTCACCATCTCCGGAAAGTGGGTCAAGTCGGTAGCAAGGTCAACGTCCATGTAGCTGACGATATCGGCCGTGCTGTCCATCCAAGCGCTTTTTAGGGCCCGGCCTCGGCCTTTCTGTGGTATGTGAAGGTAATTCACTCCGGAGTAGCGCTCGCATAACATCTCCGACACCGACTTGGTCTTGTCGGTGGAGGCGTTGTCGGCGATGATGATTTGCCACGGGTTACTCAGGTTGTCCTTCAAGAAGTCGGCCAGTATGACGACGCTGCGGGGAAGGACCTGCTCTTCGTTGTAAACAGGAATTACGATATCCACTGTGGCGCTCATCCCTATCTCCATCCCCTCCCGTGGTCAATTGAGGAAACAATCATGTCCGGCGTATCGGGTCCTTGTGCAAGCTCTAGGTGAACTTTCAGGCGGCAGCGACCCCAGACGGAGAGCCGAGAGTCTTGACGAAGGAGACTTTCTGGCCCGCCCTCCGAGATGGTTTCCTAGTGTCGAAAATGGCGCACCCCGGTGAACACCATAGCTAGACCGCGGCTATTTGCTGATTCGATCACTTCGTCGTCGCGTATGGAACCCCCCGGTTGAACGATGGCGGTTACTCCGGCTTCGGCGGCGAGTTGGATGTTGTCGGGGAAGGGAAAGAAGGCGTCCGACGCCAACACGCTGCCTCGCGCCCGATCTCCCGCCGTGCGTTGGGACAAGTGGACGCTGACTACCCGATTGGGTTGGCCGGCGCCCATGCCCACGATGGCCCGGTCCTTGGCGAACACGATAGCGTTGGATTTTATATGCTTGGCTGCCTTCCAGGCAAAAATCAGGTCTCCCAACTCTTCTTTCGTGGGGACTCGATTAGTTACTGTTTTCCAAGCGGTCGGGTCCTCGATCACGGTGTCGGGAGACTGGACCAGCAGACCACCGGCTATGGGCCTGAGGTCATAAGCGTTGCCGCCGCTATCCGACTCTGCGGCCATGATTCGTAGGTTGCGCTTCTTCTTCAATGTTTCCAGGGCTTCGGGAGCG
The DNA here is from genome assembly GCA_965197665.1 of Dehalococcoidia bacterium. Lineage (GTDB taxonomy): Bacteria > Chloroflexota > Dehalococcoidia > Lucifugimonadales > UBA3495 > CBDANO01. Next base: position 48,649 of record CBDANO010000003.1, on the reverse strand, counting down.
TACCCCGGCGCCACTACCACTTCATAGAAGACCTCCCCCATAGCGTCCGCCGCCGCCGCCGTCACCGGCCGGTTGAAGGCGACTATACCGCCGAAGGCCGAGACGGTGTCTCCCTCGTAGGCGCGCCGGTAGGCCTCGGTTTGGTCTTCCCGGCAAGCCAAGCCGCATGGGTTGGCGTGTTTCACCACGGCCACCGCTTGCTCGGCGAAGTCGCAAACGGTACGCCACGCCGCGTCCGCATCCATGAGGTTGTTGAAGGACAGCTCCTTGCCGTGTAATTGGCGGGCGCCGGCGATACCCTTTGGGGTTTTCCTACCCGCCGGGGTGTAGAGGGCCCCGGATTGGTGGGGGTTTTCGCCGTAGCGAAGGGCGGCAACTTTATTAAGGGACAGGGTCAGGTTTTCCGGCAGGCCGTCCGAAGCGACTGTAGCCTCGTTCAAGTAGCCGGCGATGGCGGTGTCGTAGGACGCTACATGCTGAAATGCTTTTCCTGCCAACCTTCGCCGGTCCTCCAAGGTCAGGCCGTCCCCGGTTATCTTTTCGGAAACCCGGGAGTAATCCCCCGGGTCGACTAGGACGGCGACCGAGGGGAAGTTCTTGGCCGCCGCCCGCAGCATGGCGGGGCCGCCGATGTCGATATTCTCCAAGGCGTCGGCCAGGCTCACGTCCGGCTTGCTGACGGTTTCCACGAAGGGATAGAGGTTGACTACGACCAAGTCCACGGGGTCGATGCCATGTTGCGCCAGCTCGACGAGATGCTCGGGGGAGTCTCTCCGAGCCAAGATTCCGGCGTGAATCACCGGGTGCAGCGTCTTGACCCGGCCATCCAGTATCTCGGGGGACCCAGTTACTTCAGACACTTGGCGCACCGCCAACCCCCCGTCCTCTTTGAGGGCGCGGTAAGTCCCGCCGGTGCTGATCAGCTCAAACCCGGCCCTAGCCAACCTACCGCAAAACTCGACGATGCCGGTCTTGTCGTAAACGCTTATTAGTGCTTTCAATCCGAGCCGCTGCTCCTCGCGTATTGGATTTGGATGTTCTAGAGGCTCTTTGCGTTCAACTAAGCAGGGTCCCCGTTCAACTAGGCAGTGTCTCTGAGAAGGACTTGGGCGTCTCCCTCCCGCCGAATTATCTTACCCACTACCCTGCTGTCCGAGACAGACTCCTGAAACGCCGCTACCTCTCCCTCCTCGCATACCGCCACCATGCCTAACCCCATGTTGAAGACCCGGTACATTTCCTCCGTGGCGATGGCGCCTGCACGCTGGATGACGTCGAAGATGGGTGGAACGGGCCACGAGCCGAGTTGAAACTCGGCGGCAAGGTCGTTGGGGAGGATAGCGGGCATCTTCCCGGGCGCGCCCCCTCCGGTGATGTGAGCCAAGCCTTTGACTTTTTCCAGCACCGGTTCCAGCAACGGGTAGTAGCACCTGTGCCGGGTAAGCAACTCTTCCCCCAGTTGGTGATTTAGCGCTTCGTAGCGATGGAATAGCACCGATGGGTCGTCGTCTATATTCAGGACGCGGCGGACCAAGGAGAACCCGTTGGTGTGGAGGCCGCTGGAAGGAATGGCTAACAAGTAGTCGCCGCGGGTGATGCCGTCGCCGGCGATACGGCGGTCTCGCTCCACGACACCAACGACGAACCCGGCTAAATCCAAGTCGCCGGGAGAGTAAACGCCGGGGAGTTGAGCGGTCTCGCCGCTGATCAGAGCGCAGCCGACCTCACGGCAGCCCCAAGTGATACCCCGCATCAATGTATCCAGGCGCCCCTCGTCCAGGCTGCTGAAAGCGATGTAGTCCAGAAAGAACAGGGGCTTGGCGCCCTGGGTTAGGATGTCATTGACGTTTAGAGTAACCAGGTCTTGGCCGACGGACTCGAAATGATCCAGTTGGGCCGCAATCTTCAGCTTGGTGCCAACTCCGTCGGCGCTGGCCACTAGGACCGGTTGAACGTAGCCGGATAGTTGAAACAGACCGGCAAAGCTGCCCCCGGAACTGAGCACCTCCGGCCCGTGGGTCATGGCGGCGAACGCTTTGATCCGCTCCTTCAGCCTGTCCATGAGGTCCAAGTCTACCCCGGAAAGCTGATAGGCGTCGTTAGCCAATTCGTGAGTCCTCGGCCTAGTCGGTAGTCTTCGGGCCGTTTTCCCGGGGCGCCTGCTCCAGGGCCAGCTTGGTCAGCTCCAACTGCACCGGCACCGGGTAGTTGCCGGTGAAACAAGCGTCGCAGAAGCCGCCGTCGGAGCCTCCTGCGACTTTCATCAAGCCCTTGACGCTCAAGTATCCCAGAGAGTCGGCGCCGATCATGCGGCGAATCTGGCCCGGACTCTTGTTGGCGGCGATAAGCTCCTCCCGAGATGCCATGTCCACGCCCATATAGCAAGGGTGTTTGATGGGAGGAGCGCACACCCGCATGTGCACCTCGGTTGCTCCCGCCTTTCGCAACAGATTGACCACGTGGGGTGTGGTCGTCCCCCGCACGATGGAATCGTCCACCACCACCAACCGCTGGCCGTTGATTACTTCCACTAGGGGGTTGAACTTCTGACGAATCCCCAAGTCTCGCATCCACTGCTCCGGCTCGATGAAGGTGCGGCCCACGTAACGGTTCTTGATAAGCCCCTCGCTGTAGGGGATGCCCGACTCTCGGGCGTAGCCCACGGCGGCGGCAATGGAAGAGTCCGGTATGCCGATGACCATGTCCGCGTCGACAGGGTGTTCCCGGGCCAGTTGCGCTCCCAACTCTTGGCGCACCGAGTGGACCAAGGTGTTATCCAAGAGGCTGTCGGGGCGCGCAAAGTAAATCAACTCGAAAACGCACAGGGCGCGCCGTCCCTGGCTGCCGGTCCACGTCTCCGATCGGAACCCTTCTTGGTCGATGACGACGACCTCTCCGGGATCCAACTCGCGCAAGTAATCGGCTCCCAAGTGATCGAGAGCGCAGCTCTCCGACGCAATGATCCAGCCCCCGTTGAGCTGGCCCAAGCAAAGGGGGCGGATACCCAAAGGGTCCCGGGCGGCCATAAGGGTATCCTCGGTGAGAGCAACCGCGGAATAAGCGCCTTCCAACTGGCGCATACAGTAGAACAGCCGCTTTTCCCAGGTGGAGCCGCTGGCGTTGGCCAGCAAGTAGGCGAACACTTCCGAATCCGTGGTGGTGTTGAAGGAGCATCCCCAGGATTCTTGAAGCTGCTCCTTGAGCTGTAGGGAATTGATGATGTTGCCGTTATTGGCCAACGCCAACTGGCCGTATTGGCCCTCGATGAGCAGGGGTTGGGCGTTGCACAGTTGGCTGCTGCCGGTAGTGGAGTACCTGGTATGGCCGATGGCCATTTCGCCGGATAGAGGGTAGAAATCGGGCTCGCGGAAGATCTGGGTCACCAAGCCCATGTCGGAATGGACCTTGACCTCTTCGCCGTTGGTGGCGGCTATGCCGGCGCTCTCCTGACCGCGGTGCTGGAGAGCAAAGAGGCTAAAGAAGGCCAAGCGGCTGGCGTCTCCACCCGGCATGTAAACCCCGACGACGCCACACTCCTCTTTGGGGTGGTCGAAGGGTAGTCTGAGCTCCGGAGAGTCCAGCCTCTTATCCACGAGTATATTCTATTTACCTCCGGTGTTGCCGTCAACGCCCTGCGCCGGTCCTGGTCCGCGTCTATAGATTCCGGAGCGGCGGGCAAAGGCCGCGCTCAGCGCTCCTTTACACGGGTTACTAATATGAGAGTAAGCGGCCTTTATTGACTTGCTCGTCCGCTGCGGCGGTCTATGGGCCGGGGCCGGACTATGATGTTCTTGCAAGCTAATTCCGTTGTTTGGGCATAACGGTGACTTTCCGGTCGTCGCCGACACCCATGCTTTCGGTGGTGACTCCGGGGTGGTCGGAAAGGGTGGTATGGACGATGCGGCGGTCGGCCGGCGTCATAGGCTCCAGAGTAATGCTGCGACTGGTCTGGACGACCCGGCTGGCCACCTTGGAGGCCATCTCTCGCAACGAAGACTCCCGCCGCTGCCGGTAGTTCTCGACGTCGAGGACGACGCGGACGTTATCGCTGTACTTATTTCGCACTATCAGATTGACCAGGAATTGCAAGGACTGCAAGGTCTGGCCGCGCCGCCCGATCAATAAGCCGGAGTCTTCACCACTAATATCTATGATGGGTCCGCCAACCTCCGGGTCATTGGCCGCCCGGAGAGTGCGGCTGACATTCACGCCGGCGGCTTGAAGAATCCGGTTCAGCGCCTCGTTGGCCAACACCGCGGCACTGCCGCCTTGGGGTATCTTCGTTACCCGTACCCGGGCAAGCTCGGCGCCGATGCCCAAGAACCCGGCTTTGCCCTTACTTAGTACTTCTACCTCTGCCTCGTCGCGGTCGGCGTCGAGTTCTTTGAGAGCCAACTCGATCGCTTCTTCTACGGTTCGGCCGGTCATTACGCGCGCTTCCATCTTCAGCTATCTCCTTGGGCGCCGCTTCCTGTTCCGGCTGAGTTGGTTCGGCCGCGGGTTCGGCTTTCGGGAACAGCGGGAACAAGGGTTGCCACCCGGTTATGAAGTATTGTATGGCGATGCCGATGACATTGGATATTATCCAGTAGAGGGCCAGCCCACTGGGGAAGGTAAAAGAAAAGAAGGCAATCAGCAACGGCATCATCCACAGCATCATGGTTTGATTGCCTTGCTGACGCGGGTCCGCCGCCGGCGTCATGGTCATCTTCTGCTGGACCCAAGTGGAAACAAACACCAGGGCCGGCATTACCACGTTGGTGGGGTCCGATTTGGCCAAGTCTAACCATAAGAAGCCCGATGCCAACGGGGCGTCGGCGTAGGTGAATGAGAAGGGTACGAAGGGATATATCTTCTCCGACAGTCCCACGAGGTCGTCGGGCGATTCGGATAGAGTCTGCACCAGAACGCGGAACAAGCCGATGAGGATGGGCATTTGGATGATCAGCGGCCCCAAGCATCCTACTGGACTGACGCCCGCCTCCCGGTACACTTTCATAGTTTCTTGGGATATTCTGGTGCGGTCCCTGGCGTAGCGGGTCTGTATCTCCTTCAAACGAGGCTGTAGGCTGCTCATAGCCCGCATTTGGCGTATCTGCCGCACCGTGAGGCGAAGGGTCACCACCCGTACTATGATGGTGAACAGGATTATGGCTATGCCCATCTGACTGAAGCTGACGTGGTAAAGCACCAGCAGCGAATTGAGCATCGGCCGGATGATGAACTGAGTCCATAGCCAATCTATGGCTTCCAAAAGAGGTTACCCTACCATCTCGAAAAAAACCCTCGAAAAAACCGTCTCGAAAAACTTTGCCAAGATCAGTTGCACCGAATTTGCTGGTACGTGGTTTCCGCCAGCCTTACGTCCGTGGTTACGCACCACACTATCCCCATGCGGGCGGTGTCCAAGCGGGCCACGGCGCTGTCCTGGGACCCGGCGTATACGGCATCGTCAACAGCGAAGAGCGGCGCTTTGAGTTGCCCGATTCCCAGCAATAACTGGTCTAGCTCCCGAGCCTCTCCCAAGTCTTTCCGGCTGGAGTCCAGCACGTGGACTTTGCCCGACTTGGTGGCCACCGCCAGGCCCCGAGGCACCAACACCGGGCGGGAAACGATGGACGACCCCAAATTGTGCTTCCAGAGCAGGCTTCCGTCGGTATCCAGGGCATAGACGTGATCGTCCATGGAAGGGGCAAATATGGTTTCGCCGTCGGAGACCGCGCCGGCCCAGAACCAATCGTTCCCTTCGAACTCCCACCGTTTGGCGCCGGTATCGGCGTCCAAGGCATAGAGTTTCTTGTCGAAGGACCCAACTACCACCAAGTCTTGGACCAGCAAGGGGCGCCCCGCTACGGTGCCCTTGGTGGGGAACCGCCACTCCTCCACGCCGTCGTCAAGGTTCACCGCGTACACGTTGTTATCGTGGGAACCGAAGTAGGCCAGATTGTTGCCGACTGCCGGCGTGGACCATATCTTGCCCACTTGGCTGGAGGACCACCTCAGAGGGTCTAAAATCCTATCTTCCGGCGCGTCTTCCGGGTCTTCTTGGATCACCGCGTCCCGGGGTCGGGAATCGAAGGCGTACAATCGCCCGTCCTCGGAACCCACCAGCACCAGGTTACGGTCCGCGACTAGAGTCGGACCGCCTACTACGGGGTCCGGCTCTTGGCCGCGGCCCACGGCGCGGCGCCATCCGGAATGGCCGATAGTCCCGCTGTCCTTCTCTATGGCGTATAGATAGCCGTCGGTCCCGGCTACGTACACCAGCTTTTCACCCACCGCCGGCGAATCGTAGACTCCATGAAGGTCTTCGTCGCATTTCGATCCGTCCCCGGACGGTTTGACGCAGAAAGTCCACTTCACCCTGGCGTCGCTGGAACCGCCGTCTTCCAGCGCCTTGACTTCTCCTTGGTTGGTGCCGATGTACACGACTCCGTCGCGGGCTGCGGCCGGAGACCAGCCGTCGAGTTTGCCGAGAAGGTCTTGGCCGGTACAAGCGGCAAGAACCATCACCAGCAGGGCGCACAGGACCAAGATCACGGCCGTGCCGGCCTGCTTGTTCCTTGGCCCCGTTGGAGTAGTCGATGGATGAGGGTCAGGTCTCAGGTGAACGTCGTTGATGATACGCAATGAATTTAACGAGTGCGCTTAATGAATGTATTTCGAAGAGATTGGAGCGCTGGAATCATGGCACCGGGTCGTACCCTTTTCCTCCTAGGGGGTGGCAACGCCCCAGCCGCTTCAGCCCCATCCAAGCCCCTTTGATTGCCCCGTACTTTTCCACCGCGTCGTGAGAGTAGTGGGAGCAGGTGGGGCTATAACGGCAGGCGGAAGGAAGATAGGGGGAAACGGTCTTTTGGTAAAGCCGGATGGCCAGAAGCACGGTCCGGCTCATCGACGGGTTTCCGGCTGGGGCCTGCTTTGGGCTGCGTCATCGCCGGTGTCTACCAAGCGGCTGTGACGCAACAGGTTATCGGCCGCTCGCTTAAGCTCTTGGTAGCTGGCTTTATTCGACCCGCGGCGGGCGATGAATAGGGCGTCCCAACCGGACTTGATACGGTTGGAGCGGATGGCTTCACGCAACCTGCGCTTCACTCTGTTCCTAACCACGGCGTTCCCGATCCGCTTGCTGGTCACAATCCCAAAACGGCTTTGATCAAGCCCGTTTGCCAGGAAACGAATGACAAGGAAACGATTCGCCGCGCTGCTGCCGTCTCGGTGGATTTGAGAGAACCGTTTGGTACCAGTCAGGCGGAACCTGCGTTGCATCAGAAAGGAAGAATAGTTACACCGTCAACCTGTGGCGGCCTTTGAAACGCCGCCGCCGCAGAATCGCTCTGCCGTCGGACGTACTGGAACGGGACCGGAACCCGTGCACCCGGGCCCGGCGGCGTTTTTTGGGTTGATATGTCCTCTTAGGCATAACAGGCGTACCTTATTCGCATCCGATTATATTTCCAAGGCTTTTTCCACGTCAAGGCTTGCCGGCCCCAAGGCAATCGCAATTTATTTCGCCATTTTGGGCGGTTCCTCGGGGAATATTGGTTTCATCCTTCTTGGCGTCGGTCTCAACCGGCATGGGGGATTGGTATGAAATTCCATCTGTAAACGGGCCGGCGCAGATACGAAATCACCGCCAAAAACGTAACTGCTAAGAAGGTGTTGAAATAGTTCCCTTGACGCGGTAATGGTCTTTCGGCGCGGCGGGCCGCAGCCTTTAGCGTGAAGCCGCCGGTGTTATAATTTTTGCCCTTACGGTGGCGTTAATTTATTTTCGGATTACTTTCAGGCGGTCGGCGGGATTTCATACGCCGGCAGATTTTGGGCGGCCAACACTCGATGACAGCGCAGCAATTGGATAACGACGGAGACCGGCAACAGAGTAAGGCGATTGTTTTCCACGGCCCTTAGCAAGAAAAGACTGGTGGGAATAGTCCTTCTGGGGGTAATCGTAGGGCTGTTCTTCGCTTTGAACCGCTTCCCCAAGCTGGACGCGGTTGGAGGCGACTTGGACATCGTCTCCTCTACTACGGAGCAGTGCTTCCAAGGGTTTTGCATCGAACGGGAGGCCGGGACCGGCCTGCTGGAGCAATGGTGGCAATTTTCAGTGACCTACCTGCGGCTGGTTGCTATCGGCATGGCCTTTGCCTTCGTGGTGGCGGGACTGGCGGAAGCCTTCCTGTTCCCGCCGGGGAGCGGCGCCAGCCTGGCCACCGGGGGAGGATTCAAAAGAGCGGTAAAGGGGCTGGCCGTTGGCCCGGTGATGAACCTGTGCTCGGCGTGCATCGTGCCGGTCTCGACCGCTTTTCACCGGAGGGGGGCGGGGATAGAAGGCACCATCGCCATGGTGCAGAGTTCGGCGACCATGAACATCCCGGCCCTAGCCATGGTGTTTTTCGTATTCACCCCCATGCTCGGATTCAGCCGTCTCTTCCTAGCAATAATTGGCGCGGTGATGTTGGGCCCCTTGGTGGCCCTGGTGATTCGGAGGAGCAGAGGGCAGGAAGAAGCGCTGCCTCCGCTGGTCTTCTTCGACGAACCGGATGCCAGGCCTTGGGTCCCGGTGCTGCTGGAGGCGGCCCGGGAGTGGGTGAAATCGAGCCTTGGTTATGTGGTCCGGCTAGGGCCGATTATGATCGTTGCGGCCTTCGCCAGCGGGCTGGTGATCCAGTGGCTGAGCCCGGAGACGGTATCGACCTACCTGGGGAACAACATCACCGGGATAGCGATAGCGGCCACTTTCGGGTTGCTAATCAACGTGCCGCTGCTGTTCGAGATACCGTTGGTGGCGCTGCTCCTCCTCTTCGGCATGGGCACTGCTCCGGCGGCGACGCTGCTGTTCACGGCGGCGGCCGGAGGGCCCTTCACCTTCTGGGGGTTAGCCAAGGCGATGCCCAAGCGGGCCATAGCGGTCTTCGCGGCGGCAACCTGGGTATTGGGGGTAGTGGGTGGACTGGCCGTTTTGGGTATCGGCGCTTTTATTTGGGAAACCGGCGGAGGCAACCTCAGGGTCGAGGCAGCCAATGGGAACGCGGAGTCGGCCGTATCCAACGAGCTGCCCCGGGGTCTGACCGGCGAGAGAATCAGCGGGTTCGCCGACGCGGTGTTGGCGGACGACCCCGGCATGGAGACTACATTTGATCCTTCCCGTGATGCCTCAGGCGGGGCATTGGCCTTCAATTCCTCGATTACTCCTTTCACCGAGTTGGCCCTTTCTCCGGCCGATGGGCCGATAGCCATTTGGAACCTGCGGCCCGGTGTCGTGATTTTCGACTATGACCGGGACGGGGACCAAGACTTCTATTTCACTTCCGATATCGGCAATCCAAACGTCCTGTATCAAAACGACGGGACCGGCGCCTTTCACGACGTGGCCGAAGAGGCGGGGTTGGAGGCCGTCGATAGAAACAGCACCGGCGCGCTGGCCTGCGACTTCAACAACGATGGCTACCAGGACTTGTACGTTGGGTCCAATGGGGCCAGCGCCGACGGGTTCGACTTTCGTTCTCCCCCGCAAGGACAGGGCAACAAGGACGCCCTGTTCCTTAACAACCGAGACGGCACCTTTACCGACATCACCGGCGCCGCTTTCGGGGACACGGTCAACCTGCGCTCGACAATGTCCATCGCTTGCGGTGACGTGGACGGCGACGGGTGGCTGGACTTGTACGTCGGCAACCTGTTGGATGAGGATTTCCGGCATCTGGAGAGGCCGCAGCACGCCGGCCATTACAACATGCTGTACCGCAACAACGGCGACCTCACCTTCACCGAGGTATCGGAAGCCGCCGGCGTGCGGGGGCCGCAGATTGTGATGCGTTATCCTGACGGGTCGCCGGTGCTCTTCGAAGACCCGGAGACGGGGGAGAAGTTCGAGGGCTACGACCCTACCATCACCGACGCAGCGGGAAATCGCGTGGGAGAGCCCACCGGACAAACTCACGCCGTGCTCTTCTACGACTACGATGACGATGGCGACCCTGATTTGTGGGTAGCCAACGACGGAGACCGGTTGCACGTTTACCGGAACGATTCAACGCCGGGAGACATTCGGTTCACCTCCGTAGCCCGGGAAATGGGTATAGACAAGGTTGGCTCGTGGATGGGTTTTGCCGTCGGAGACTATGACGGCGACGCCGACTTGGACGTTTTCGTCACCAACCTGGGGTTCCATTTCCGCTTGAGGCCTCCTCAAACGACGCCTCGGGGCATTTGCTCCTACCACGACCAGTTCCAGTGGGGCAACTGCCTCAACACTTTGCTGCGCAACGACGGCGCTTACCTGGTGCCGGGCACCGGTCCGGTCGGCCAGTACATCGACGTAGCGTCCGAGACCGAAGTCGTTCCCAGCCCGCTCATGCCGCCCGAGTCCCTGGACCCCTCGGCCATTCATCCGGACCGGGCGATACCCACCGGTTTGGCGGCCTATGACTTTGGTTTCGGCACTACCTTCTTCGACTACGATAACGACGGAGACCAAGACCTGTACTGGCTTGGGTCAACCGTTGAGCGGGGTGAAGGTCCGGGCGGCCAGGTTTTTCCGGCGGCCGGACGTATGCTGGAAGGGGACGGCCAAGGATCGTTCCGGGACATTACGGTGCGGGCCCGCTTGCTGGACATCGACCGAGTGGACTACTCCAACCTGGACCCCCAAGACCCCGGGTTTAACGCGGAAGCACAGCGTATTCATCCCCGGTTTCACGAAAACGGCAAGGGCCTTGCTCACGGGGACCTGAACGGCGACGGCTACGTGGACCTTATCGGCACCAACAGCAGGGGGATGGTCCACTTGCCGCCTATACGGGCCGAACTGCCCGGTCCCCTGTTCGTTTGGATGAACGGCGGCGGCGAAAATAACTGGCTCTCTTTGCGGCTTAAGGGGCGCATGGCCGTCGACGGCACCGGCAGCAACGCCGATGGCATCGGGGCCCGGGTATACGTAATGACCGAGAGGGACGGCGGCGGCCCTCCCTTGGTACAAGTGCAAGAAGTCCTAGGCGGCTCCAGCTACATCTCCATGGACAGCATCGACTTGGAGTTCGGGTTGGGTCAAGCCGCCCAAGTGGAAAAAATCCAGGTTTTTTGGCCCAGCGGGCGTCGGCAGACCTTGACCAACGTTGATGTAAACCAAGCCCTCGTCATAGAGGAACCCGATGTCTGATTTTCGCCGGGCCGGACCATAAAGATAAGGGCGGGCCGGGCCAAGGGCGCCTCGATTAGCTCAACGGGACCGGGCTATGCCGGCCGCCGGCGGCGGCCGCATCCCCGGTTTCAAAAACTTACGCATCGGGTTAGCGAGCATTTGATTAGGGAGAATTTGAAGGGGTTGAATATAGCTGTCCAGCCCGGTGGAGGCTCCTAGACTAGGTGGAAAAAGAGACGGGGGACCAAGGAGGAGGGAACCCTACCGGAGAGCAGCGGAGTCCGGGTACTCGGCGGCCGGTGGGCCTTAGGAGGATTATGCTGGTGGCGCTGGGGTTTGCGGCCGCCGTCGGTCTGGCGGCCGGGCTGACTCTCACCTTCGCTCCAGGCAGTAAATCGGATGAAGAGTCCGCGACGGCGGGTACCAAATCCGGGATGGCTGATGTGACCGCAGACACCGCAGACCTAGCAAACTACGCTAAGACCCTCAGCGCCAGCACCGATCAATTCTTTGGGACCCTACAGCGGGCGGAGCTCCTCGAGCTTAGTCAAAACCCTATGTTCGAGAGGGAAGCCGAGCTTAGAATCGCCTTGGCCTTCGATTACTTGCGTTTCGGCGAGGCTGAAGAATCTCTGGGAGTGTTGACGGAAACTCTGGAGATAGTCGAGGAGGACGGCGGGGACCCCAAGCGCGTGTTGGCGGAGCTAGCGGTGGCGAGCTTGAAAGCCGGTGAACTTAGCAACCGAGTCAATCCCAGCGCTAGGCTCGTGTGCACTCTGCCCTTGGGCAACGAGTTGGGCTACCAGGACCCCGGGCGTTCCAATGACGCCATAAAGTACTTTCTGAGGTTGCTGGAAATCGAACCGGACAACGTCAAGTACAGGTGGTTGTTGAATGTCACCCACATGACCCTCGGCACCTATCCGGAGGATGTCCCGGAACGGTTCCTGATTCCCCGGGAGCTTTTGGACTCCGGCTACGATATTGGACGGTTCGAAGAAATCGCCGCGGATATAGGTTTGAACGCCGCCAACCTGGCCGGCGGCAGCATCATGGACGATTTCGACAACGACGGACTATTGGACATCATAACCTCCACCTGGGACCCGGGCGGGTCGATTATCTACTACCACAACGACGGCGACGGCAAATTCTCCGATCGAACGGCTCAAGCGGGTATCGGCGGCCAGCTTGGGGGCCTTAACATCGTGCAGACCGACTACAACAATGACGGCCTGCTGGACGTGTTGGTGATGCGCGGCGGTTGGCTGCGAGACCAAGGACAGATGCGAGTGTCTCTGCTGAGAAGCAACGGCGACGGCGGCTTTTCCGACGTGACGCGGCAGGCCGGCCTCGCCAGGCCCGGCTATCCCAGCCAAAGCGCGGCATGGGCCGACTATGACAACGACGGCGACTTGGACCTCTACTCTTGCAACGAGTCGGAACGGCCCTTCAAGTACCCCAGCCAGCTATTTCGGAACGAAGGCGACGGTACATTCACCGAGGACGGGTACTCTGCCGGAGTCCAGAACATGCGGTACTGCAAAGGGAGCGTATGGGGCGACTATGACAACGACGGCGACCCTGACCTTTACGTTTCCAACTTCGAACAGAAGAACCGCTTGTACCGCAACAACGGCGACGGCACCTTTACCGACGTGGCGCCGGAGTTGGGCGTGACCGAGCCGGTGCCCAGCTTTGCCACGTGGTTTTGGGACTATAACAACGACGGTTGGCTGGACCTCTGGGTCGCCGGGTACGGGTACAAGATCAGGGACGTGGCCGCCGATTATCTGGGCGTGGACAATGACGGAGGCCGGATGCGCCTCTACCGCAATGACGGCGCCGGCGGGTTCATCGACGTAACAAAGGAGACCGGCTTGTACCGGGTCCATCTATCCATGGCCGCCAACTTCGGGGACATGGATAACGACGGGTTTCCGGACTTCTATCTGGGGACCGGCTATCCCTCTTACGACGTCGTGGGGCCCAATATCGCTTACCGCAATAATGAGGGCCGGTCGTTTTCCGACGTTACTTTCTCCGCCGGGCTGGGCCACCTTCACAAAGGTCATGGCATTGCTTTTGGAGACTTGGACCGCGACGGGGACCAGGATATTTTCGCTCAGATGGGGGGCTTCTACCCCGGCGACGACTTCGAGAACGCTTTGTACGAGAACCCCGGCCACGGGAACCACTGGGTCTCCGCGCGCCTAATCGGCGTCCAGTCTAACCGGGCGGCCATCGGCGCCAGGATCAAGGTCGACGTGACCATGACGGACGGCTCCCGCCGGGAAGTCTATGCCCGCGTGGGCAGCGGCGGAAGCTTCGGAGCGTCCAGCTTGGAGCAAGAGATAGGGCTGGGGAAGGCTCAACGCATAGAGTCTATGGAAGTGTTCTGGCCCACGTCGGGCATCCGGCAGGTGTTCGAAGACGTACCCCTTGACACCAGGATCGAGGTGCGGGAAGGAGAGAAAGAATTCGAGGCGATCGAGACCCGCCCCATAGAGTTAGGAGGAAAGTGACCATTTCTCACCGCAGTCCACCGTAAGGGATTCAAACCGGCCCGCCCAAGAATGAAACCAGTATTCCAAGAAGAACCAAACCAAAACGTAGGGGCCGGTTTCAAACCGGCCCGCCCCCAAGAATTAAACCAATATTCCCCGAGGAAATCATTTGGCGCTCCGACTCGGAACTCCACGGCTGGGTGACTCTGTGTTCCCTGTGATCTTGACGTTAGCCCTCCTGGCCGCCGCCGCTTGCTCGTCGGCGCCGCCTATCGCGACGAAGGCGCCGGCGTCCCTCTCCGACACCCCGGCCGCTGCGGAACGAGTCTCACCCGGCGCCGACTCAATTACTCCCTTTTGGGAGCTGAAGCTTTCTCCGACCGAGGACCACCTCCAAGTCTGGAACCAGCGGCCGGGCGTGGTAATTTTCGATTATGACCGGGACGGGGACTTGGACTTCTACCTTACCGCTGACCGGGGCAACCCCAACTTTTTGTTTCAAAACGACGGCAGCGGCGCTTTTCAGGACGTTGCCGGCCAGGTGGGAGTTGAGGCTATCGAGCGGAACAGCACCGGAGTGGTTGCTTGTGACTTCAATAACGATGGGTACCAGGACCTCTACGTTGGGTCCCAGGGAACCATAGACGACCGGCTGGACTTCCGCTCGCCTCCCGAAGGGCAAGGCTATGAAGATGCGTTGTTCTTGAACAACCGGGACGGCACCTTTGCCGACATTACGGAGTCGGCTTTCGGCGACGCAGTAAACATCCGTTCGGCCATGTCGGTTACTTGCGCCGACATAGACGGCGACCAGTGGTTGGACCTGTACGTTGGGAACCTATTGGACAACGACTTTAGGCACCTGCAAAAGCCCCAGCATGCCGGCCACTACAACATGCTGTACCGGAACAACGGAGACCTTACTTTCACCGAGATGGCGGAAGCCGCCGGGGTGCGGGGCCACCAAATAGTTATGAGATACCCCGACGGGAAACCGGTCCTGTTCGACGATCCCGATACCGGAGAAAGGTTCGAAGGGTACGACCCAACCATCACCGACGACAAGGGGAACCGGGTGGGCGAGCCCACCGGGCAGACCCATGCCGTCTTCTTCTTCGACCATGACAACGACGGCGACCCGGACCTTTGGGTGGCCAACGACGGTGACCGGCTGTACGTCTACCGTAACGATTCCACGGTAGGGAACATCCGGTTCACCTCCATCGCCCGGGAGATGGGCATCGACCAAGTAGGCGCTTGGATGGGGTTTGCTCTGGGCGACTATGACGGCGACGCCGACTTGGACCTTTTCATCACCAACATGGGCCCCCATCATCGACTGCGCCGGCGGGCCACGACGCCCGGAGGAAGCTGCACCTATCACGACCAATTCCAGTGGGGGAACTGCCTCAACATTTTGCTGCGAAACGAAGGAACGCAGGAAATGCCCGGCGTGGGCCTGGTAGGCAAATTCATCGACGTGGCCCCCACGACTCGCGTGGACCCCAGTCCTCTCATGCCGCCGGCGTCGCTGGACCCCTCGGCAATTCACCAAGATTGGTCGGTGCCAACGGGCCTGGGGCCCTACGATTTTGGCTTCGGGACCACTTTCTTCGATTACGACAACGACGGCGACCAAGACTTGTATTGGTTGGGGTCGACGGTAGAGCGGGGCGAAGGCCCCGGAGGCCAAGCGTTTCCCGCATCCGGTCGGATGCTCAGGGGCGACGGCCGCGGGTCCTTCCAGGACATTACGGTGCGGGCCCGCCTGTTGGACATTGACAGGGTGGACTACTCGATTCTGGACCAGGAAGACCCCCGGTTCGACCCGGAAGCGCAGCGCATGGACCCCAAGTTTCACGAAAACGGCAAAGGTCTCGCCCACGGAGACTTGGACGGCGACGGTTACGTCGATCTTATCGGCACCAACAGCCGGGGCTTCATCCGCATGAGGCCGGAGATAGTCGAATTTCCGGGGCCTCTCTTCGTATGGATGAACGGCGGCGGCGCCAACCATTGGATTACTCTGCGATTGAAGGGGCGCATGGCCATCGACGGGACCGGCAGCAACGCCGACGGCATCGGGTCGCGGGTGTACGTGACGACGGCAACCGACGGTGGCAGCCAACCCTTGGTACAGGTGCAAGAGGTGTCGGGAGGCTCCAGCTACTTGTCGATGAACAGCGTCGACTTGGAGTTTGGTATCGGCCAAGCCGAGTTGGTGGACAGGGTCGAGGTATTCTGGCCCAGCGGCCGTAAGCAAACCTTGACCGGCCTGGAAGTGAACCAAGTGGTCCTGATAGAGGAGCCTGAGTCTTGAGGTACCGGCATTGAGACCCCGATTTTGAGGTCAGGGATGCCTACACGCTGGGCAACCTGCCAAATTCGACCGGGTACATCCGTCCCATCTAACTTGCGAACGGTTACAAGTCAATTCAAGCTATTGACAAATCGGCGGATTGGTGCAACCCTATTACAACTTTTCAGAATCCGGTTCTAGACGCATCGGAACCAAGGGAGGGATAAGATGCGAATCAGGAAGTCCTGGCTTGGTATCTTGGTGTTGGCGTTGGCCTTGAGCTTGACGGCCGCTGCTTGCGGCGGCGGCGCCGAACCAGAAGTAATAGAAAGGGAAGTGGAGGTCACCAGAGAGGTTGAGGTAATCCAAGAGGTCGAGGTGGTCGAACAGGTCGAGGTGGTCGAACAGGTCGAGGTGACCAGAGAGGTTGAGGTAATCCAAGAGGTCGAGGTGGTCGAACAGGTCGAGGTGGTCGAACAGGTCGAGGTGACCAGAGAGGTCGAGGTTGAAGTCGAGGCCATGGGCCCCGAAATCACCGGCGATCCCAAGACCGGCGGCACCTTGGTCTACGGCTCCTCCGCCGCAGCCGATGGGCTGCACCCTCACACTCAATCGGCAGCCACGAGCCAAATCCGCAATAACACCATGTACGAAAGCTTGGTGGAACGAGATTGGACGCTGGCCAAGCCCGTCTTGAAAGACGCGACTCCTCCGCCGGGTCCCGTTCCGGCGCTTGCTACGGCTTGGACGCTGTCCGACGACAAGCGGACCTGGACCTTCAATCTCCGCGAAGGGGTGACGTTCCACGACGGGACGCCATTCAACGCTCAAGCGGCGGAATTCAATTTCCGCACCATGCTCGATCCCGATTTCGAGTACTACTACCCCACGGCAGCGGGGACGTCAGGCTTTACGCTGACCCACGTGGAAAGTGTGAACGTGGTAGATGACCATACCCTGGAGATCAGGTTGAAATACCCCTTCTTCGGGTTCATCGACAAGCTGTCGGCCTATCCTTGCTGCGGCATGATCAGCCCCACGGCCATAATGAACGCGGGGTCATCGGAAGCAGTAAGCGCTACCCCCGTGGGCACCGGGCCCTTCAAGTTCGTCGAATGGAAGCGGGGCGAGCGGCTCGAGATTGAGCGGTACGACGACTATTGGGGCGATAAGACCTGGGTCGACAGGCTGGTCATAGTCCCCATCACCGACGAAGCGGCTCGGGTGGCTGCGCTCCTAGCCGGTGACATCGACATCGCCGAATGGGTCAGTCCGGACAACCTGTTGATTCTCAGGCAGTCGCCGGGCTTCAGCGGCTACGCCCGGGGCAGTTCGGGCTTCTACGCCTTGCAGCCCAATCACCGGGAGCCCCCCTTCTCCGATCAGCGGGTGCGCCGGGCGGTTAGCTTGTGCTTTGACCGCCAGAAGCTGGCCGATGAGCTCCTGAAGGGCGTGAACAGCCCTGGCGCTCAGATCTGGGGATCGGCCCACGCCGGGCACGACCCCGACGGCCCTCAAATAACCGACCTGTACGATCCGGCAGAGGCCAAGCGCCTGCTGACCGATGCTGGCTATCCCGATGGATTCAAGACCAAGATGTACTCCTCGCTCACCGGACTGGCAGTCCCCGAGCTGGTAACCAATAACTTCGTGGTGATCCAGCTAAGGGAATGCGGCATCCAAGTGGAGCTCATCAGCTTGGAGTGGATGGCTTACGCCGGATACTGGGCTGACGGGATCCAGCAAGGTGAAGACATTGGGATGTTTACCATGGGCATGGGGACCGGCGACATCGCCGGATTCGACCAGTACATCCACTCCTCGGGTTGGCCTCCGGCCGGCTGGAGCGTCGGTTGGTACGCCAATGACGACGTGGACACGCTGATAGAGAGGGCGTGGGAAGCCTCAACCCGCGACGAATACATCAACTGGGAAAGGCAAGCCCACCAGGTAGCCCTTGAGGACTACGCTTATATACCCATCATCCAAATCTTCTTCGGGTTTGGCGTGAGCGACCGTGTCGGCGGTTGGACCGGTTCATCCGACTGGATGCAGCGGTTCAATAGGGCATGGCTCGAGTATTAAGCGGGCAGCCCGAAGGCGCTCAATCGATTTCAAACGGTTAGTAGCATTTCAGGTAACCCCGTGGCCGGGGTGACGTGGACCACGACCCATGGCGGCGGCTGAGCAGCCGCCGCCAAGAGGGACAGGATGTGTGGATACCCGCTACCCCGGCCTACCTGTTAGGGAAGGGCAGTGAAGGGAATCACTACCAGGGACCGGACCATATCCTTAAGTCTCCGAGATGGCTGGATAAGATGAGCAAGTTTCTCCTCTACCGAATCTCAATGCTTGTCCCCATTGTGCTGGCCGCCACCATCGTGGTGTTCGCCATCGTCCAAGCCGCCCCCGGAGACCCGGCGCAAGCGGCGGCCGGCAAACACGCATCCAAAGATGTGGTCGAGAAACTGGCCCAAGAGATGGGTCTTCGCGACCACCCGGTAAGGCAGTATTTCCGGTGGCTGGGCAACGCCCTGAGCGGCGATCTTGGGATCTCCATCGAGGAAAAGGGCCCGGTGGGACCCATTCTCATTGACAAGTTCGAGAATACCGTAATACTGGCTGCGGCCAGCGGGTTTTTGGCGGTGACGGTGGGGCTTGCTCTGGGAGTCGTCGCGGCGCTAAGACAAAACTCGATCCTCGACCGCTTTATTCTATTTGTTTCTTTGTTCGGTCTTAGCATGCCCGCGTACTGGCTGGGGCTGGTATTGATCTTCCTACTGGTGGTCAAAGTACAGTGGTTCCCCTCTACGGGAATGTACTCTATTATCGGCGGCGGAGACGTGCTGGACTTACTGAAGCACTTGGCGCTGCCGGCCATCGCCGGCAGCGCCGTCGCAGCGGGCATTATTGCCCGGACCACCCGGACGGCGATGCTGGAGGTGATGCGCTTGGACTTCATGACCGGCTTGCGCGCCAAGGGCCTTTCCGAGTTTGCCGTCTGGAGACACGCGTTCAGGAATGCCCTCCCCCCCATAACGACCATGGTGGGGCTGCAACTCGCGTACCTGTTGCTGGGCACTGAGATATTCGTCGAGATCATATTTACTTGGCCCGGCATCGGCCTGCAAACCTTTACCGCCGTATTCAACCGGGACATCCCCATGATACAAGCGATTGTGGTGCTCACCACTGTCGTCTTCGTTTCCATGAACTTGATCGTGGACGTCTTATACCTCATGCTCAATCCGAGAGTTAGACACGCCTAGACTGTTGACTCGGACCCGCGCCCGGCCCGTCAACGGGCCTATTTTGAAGCAAGGACTGGCGGTTTTCGGATGGCGTTAGAGCAGGAAGAAGCACAACCGTATCTAGGTGAAATTGTACCGGCTACTCTGGCGGGTAAAGCTAGGAGAAGCGTAGGGACCGTACTCCGCTACCATAAGCCTGCGGTCATCGGATTTACCATGGTCGTGGCCATCTTCCTGCTGGCGGTCCTCGCGCCTGTCCTTCCGGTGGCGGGCCCGGACGATCAGGACACTGCCAACGTACTCAAGCCGCCCCTCACTTCGGGCCATGTTCTGGGGGTGGACAGCCTGGGACGGGATGTTCTCAGCCGGCTGATCTGGGGTTCCAGGTCTTCGTTGATCATCGCCGTTGTCCCGGTGTTGTTGGCGACCATGGTGGGCCTGATACTAGGGTCCATGGCCGGCTTCATGGGCCGGGCCGTGGAAATTTCGGTGATGCGGATTCTGGACGTTTTCTTCGGCCTTCCCGCCGTGCTGCTGGCCGTGTTGGTGGGGGTTACCCTGGGGCCGGGCCTATGGAACATGATTTGGGCCATTACCATAGTTCTCGTGCCGCCCATAAGCCGGGTGTCCTACCAGGCCGTGGTCATCGTTCGAGAGTTGAACTACATAGAAGCGGCCCGCGCCATGGGGGCTAGGAACCGCCAGATTATTATTCATCATATCGTGCCCAACATACTGGCGCCGGTTATGGCCTACTCGGCCTCGCTGGCCGGCTTGATTGTTGTCTTCGGCGCCGGCTTGAGCTTGATCGGGCTGGGAGTGCAAGGCACCACGGCCGACTGGGGCAAGATGATCGGCGAAGGACGGACCCTAATAATCGTGGCGCCCCACGTGTCCACCATTCCGGGCCTGGGTATCTTCTGGGTGGCGATAGGCTTCAACTTGATGTCAGACGCGATGCGCGACGCCCTAGACCCGCGGCTCAGGGCATAGTAGCGGCTTAGTGCATAATAGAGGGTAGCGCAAAGTAACCTGGGTTAGCGTAACCGGGGTCTGGCAGACCCGGCCCAGGGCCTTAAGGAGACCAATGGACAAGGAACTGCTACGGGCTGAACACCTGAAGAAATACTTCGAGCTGGGGGGCGGCGGCCTGTTCTCGAGCTCCCAGCGCAGCGTTAGAGCGGTTGACGACGTCAGCTTCACCATGAGCGAGGGGGAAGTGTTGGGCGTCGTCGGCGAGTCCGGCTGCGGAAAGTCCACCATGGCTAGGCTGGTCTTGGGGCTAATCAAGCCCACCTCCGGTAATGTCTGGTTCGACGGGCAGGACATCACCACGTTGGAATCGGAGGAGATGCGGAAGCTGCGGACCGAGATGCAGATCGTTTTTCAGGACCCGTACAGTTCGATGAACCCCCGTAT
Organism: Dehalococcoidia bacterium; assembly: GCA_965197665.1. GTDB lineage: Bacteria > Chloroflexota > Dehalococcoidia > Lucifugimonadales > UBA3495 > CBDANO01. The sequence goes on along the minus strand of CBDANO010000003.1, from coordinate 28,030 downwards.
GTCGGCGGGGGACACCATCGCCTACCCGATGAGGGTGCACAAGCTATTGAGTGGACCGGCGGTGGAGGCCAGAGTGATCGAACTTCTGGAAATGGTCGGCTTGAGCCGGCTGCACTACAAGCGGCTGCCCCACCAACTCAGCGGAGGTCAGCGCCAGCGCGTAGGCATCGCCCGCGCCTTGGCGGTGAACCCGAAATTGATCATAGCCGACGAACCGGTGTCCTCTATGGACCTGTCGGCTCAGGCCCAAGTGCTCAACCTGTTCAAAGAACTCCAGCTCAACCTGGGGATAAGCTACTTGTTCATCACCCATGACCTCAACGTTGCTGAGTACATGTGCGACCGGATTATCGTCATGTACGCCGGGAAGATTGCGGAGACAGCGGACTGCAAAGACATCTACGACAATCCGCAGCATCCTTATACTGAAGCCCTGCTGTCTGCTGCGGTACTGGGGAAATGGCTGGGCGCCAAGCGAGAAATCATCCTCGAAGGCGATCCCCCCAGCCGGGACGACCCGCCGCCCGGATGCAGGTTCCACACCCGTTGCCCCGTGGCGATACCCATGTGCCGCGAGGTCGAACCCCTTCTGCTGACCACCACCAGCAACCACATGGCGGCATGCCACCTGCTGACTAACGGGGACGGCCAATCCGCCGCCGACAGCGAAAGCGCGGCGGAGCCTTCAGGGGAGCGGGTCGTCTGACGCGTATTTCCTGAGCACGTTCCCGGTGATGCGCGAAACGTTGTTCTCGTACCCCTCGTAGGAAAGGCACCCGCACCAGCTAATCGAGCTCACCGAGAACACGGCCCCTCCGTTGGGGTATTCGAAGTGGACCAGGTCGGCATAGACCAGAGGGTGCTTGGTCCCGCCTTCAGTGGGATTGGAAACCGTTACTTCCTCGATGACGTGCTGGAACAAATCGGAATAGCCGAAGGACCTTGCCAGCACTAGGACGTGGGGCGCCGACCCCAGGGCATGGTCTAGGCGGTCCAATTCGAAGCCGGCTGCGCCGTGTTCCAAGACCAAATTGTCGAAGTCGCCTATAAGCTCGTCCGGGCCGACCCCTTCAAAGATGAAGGCTGCTCTGGGGTCGAAACTCCCGCTCTCCCGGCGGTAGGGCGCGCCGCGGTCCAGCCCCTGGGCCGTGAACCCTGTTCCGAACATTATTTGGGGAGGTCTGCCCCGGAAGCGCCACAACCCTCCGATCTCACCCGTGGTGCTGTGGTACACCTCTCCCGGTTTCGCAATCCATGACTTCGTGCCGATCCACCGTCTTACTTCGACGGTGTGGCGGCGCTCCGGGTCCATCGACGTAATCCAATAGAAGCCGTTGCCCCCCAAGTACATGAACCGGCCGCCGTTGTTGAGGTAGCTGTTTGCGGCGTCCAGCATCCGCTCCGACCAATATTCCGGGTGGGACCCGGTCAATATCACCTTGTAGGGGGCCAGCAAGTCTTCGCCCTCTAAATGCAGGTCTTCGTCGGTGACTACGTCGAAGGCATGGCCTTGGGCTTCCAGCCAGTCCACCAAGTGAAGGTCGGCGTTGAACTGATGAGGAGAGCCGCTAAGTATCGCGGCGCCGTATTTGGGCCGCATGTTCAAGATGGGACGGAGGCGCGACGAATAGCAAACGCCGCTTCCGTCGGTGTGACTGTCATACAAGCTGGAAAGCTTGTTGTCCACAATGTACTTGTCCTGCGGTTGGTCGGGGTACTTGGGCAGGGTGGGGTTAAGGTCCTCCAGCAGTTGTGATTCGGCCATATGTTCATTGGCGTAGGCCAGGTAGCTGAAAGTAGGCGCCAGGAAGGCAATCCGCGCCGACGCCGTGCCTCTCTTGGGTCTGACGAAAAACGGAATATAATCCTCGTGCTCCCCGGCGGTCAGCCTCGCGGCATACACTCCGCTTCTCAACCTGTCGGGAACCGAAAGCTCGAAATCGACCTCCCACTGAGCATCATCCAAATCATCGTCGTGGAAGTGAATGGCGCCATACTGTTCGGGTACCCGGTTATAGTTGATCTCGCGCCCGGTCCAGTTATGGCCGGTCATCCCCCGGGCCGGCATGTTCACCGTGCGCCCGTGCAGCCCGTTGGATGAGGTGTCCGACACCTTCGTCGATGAGATGTCCGCCGCGAAGTCCCATTCGGCGATCAACGCCGGGCCCAGGGCCTTGGGTGGGCCGCCGGCTTGGAGTGATTCCAACTCCACTTGGCTAAGTGCCCGCCCAAACAATCGCGGCCGCTCGATCTTTCCATTGTAATGCCCGGCGTAATGGCCGGAAGCGGCGCCGTCGGACGAGGCCCCTTGCCAATAGGCGCCCATCATAAAGGGAGCGTTGGCGGCCCCCACGCCCCCGCTGAACGCCGCGGACCGCTCCGCCTGGGCCCTTGAGGGGTCGTGGGGCCAACGGGCTACGGGTTCCTGAGTTAACCTTACTTGTCCGCTGTCGGCGTCGTAGACGGCGGCAACAAAATACCAGGCTTCCGACTGAAGAGACTTGCCGGCGCTCACCCGTTCCACTTGCCCCGGCTCATTCCCAATCCAAAGGGCCAGACCGCCGTTTTCGTCGATCACCAAGGCATAGCCCGCCCCGTCGGCTGCCGACCACTTGGTCAGCAGTCCCTGCACTCCTCTATCGACCGTGGTTGGATAGATCCAGGCTTGCAAGGTGAAACTACTCGAGGGGCGCAGCAAGGGGCTATCCGGCACGATGACGTAAGAACCGGGGCGCAAGACTTGGGGGCGTCCGGGATACTCGCCATTTGCCGCAGTCTCGATGAGCTCTTCCTTGAAGCCCGGGCCTTTGGGGTTCTCATCCCCGTGAATCAGCCGGACTATGTCGGCCCGGTACCGCGGCAATTTACAACTCACCATGAACCGGACCGTTTCACCTTGCTGCACGCTTAATCGGTCGGCGTAGCCAACGATCTCCATAGCTATGCTCTCCTAAGAATAGGACTGGATAAGTCACAATGCCGCGCTGGGCCAGCATACAAAATCAAGCTTGCTCGGCCACTTATTCAGACTATTCCTAAATATGGCGTTACTGGCGGCTGGTGGACCCGGTTCTTGCCGGCGGCCCGGCCTGTGAACACGGCAACCGACGGCCCGGCCGGAAGGCTTTCTCGCTTGCGCCTGCTCAGGGCTTCGAACCAGGGAGCCGCCGGCCCTCCGCCTAGGTTGAAGAAGGGGTCCGGTCCGTCGGTACCGGGGGCTGTGACAACCCGGTACCCGATGGGCGAAGGCGGGCGGAGGTTTCTAGGAGTAGGACTCTTGCAAGTAAGGGCAGGCGCTCCACCGCCCCGGCTCCAGCTCTTCCAACGGCGGCTGCACTTCCTTGCAGACGGGCTTGGCGATGGGGCAGCGCGGCGCGAAGACGCATCCTTCCAGAAGGCTGCCCGGGACCGGCGGCTCCCCCGGCAACGAGGTAAGGGGCTGGCCTCTGCGCTCGATTGTGGGCATGCAGCTCAGGAGGCCCGCGGTGTAGGGGTGAAGGGGCCGGTCCATCATGTCCGCGGTTGGGCCGCTCTCCATGATACGGCCCGAGTACATAACGATGGTCCGCGTGCACACCTTTCGGACCACTCGCATGTTGTGGGTGGTGACGAGCAGAGTCGTGCCGGACCCTTCTTTCAGTTCTTGCAGCGTCCTCAAGATGCTGGCTTCAACCGTCACGTCCAGAGCGGTAGTGGCCTCGTCGGCAATTAGTAGAGCGGGTTCGCTGGCAATGGCGGTGGCGATTAAAACCCTCTGGCACATCCCGCCGCTCAATTGGAAGGGGTAGGCATCCAGAACATCATCCGGTGACGGCACCTTCAAGATACCCAGCAGGCGTTTGGCCTCTTCCAACGCCACGGCCTTTTTCATGTCTTTATGAAGCATCAACGATTCGGAGATTCCATTGCCGACCTTGGCTACCGGGTCCAAGTAATTGGCGGGGTCCTGGAAGATCATGGATACCCGCCCGCCTCTAAGCTCCCGCATTTCTCGGGAGGACTTGGCCGCAGGTCCTCACCCTGAAAGTTGATCTGGCCGTCGACGATCCTTCCCGGGTACCGCACGAGGTCCAAGACGGAAAGGGCGGTCACGCTTTTGCCGCTGCCGGATTCGCCCACCAACCCCATGACCTCGCCCTCGTTCAAGGTTATGTTCACTCCATCGACAGCCTTCACCACGACAGAACGAGTAAAGAAATGGGTCTTCAAGTCTTGGATCTCTAGTAGACTGTTTGCAGCCATCCCTAAGCCTCTTCCGGGTCAGGAGTCCTTAACCCGATCTACTAACTTGGACCAGCCGGTTGATGAGCCGGCGGGTAGCATTCTACCACGTTTTCCCAGTCAAGTAGGCGGCGCTCCGGCTTTAGTTGTTATCGGCACCGCCGGGCCGACTGGCACCCCGCATCATACGCTGATTGGCAGGGCAACGTCAAAGGTGAGCGTTCAGAGTTGGAGTGTACGCCGTAGGGAAACGAGGAAATTCTCCTTAATCCCTTCCGGCTTTCGGTCGGGTGAACCATAGGAGCAACTCCACCGGAGCGGGTTTGGGTGTCAAGCATTGAGAGTTGCGAGACGCTGAATGGAGGCCGCCGCAGCATTCGGGGCGGGAATTCAGGAGCCGGCGCAGCCGCACGGCAGAGGCCTTGGGGGAAAGGAACCGGTTTTGCCACCCGGTGCCGGACTTGGTATGTCCTTCGGGGGCGGAGGCGGCGGGCGTTGGTGTTACCCCGCTCGTCGGTGAGCCGGCTTGGGTTCTTTCGCTTTCGTCATTCCCCAAGTTTAGCCGCTCCTCCGCCTCCTTCCCCACTCATGCGGGGTTCACCCGTTTTTAGGATAGGCTCTTATGAGACAGCCTGGCAGGCTAGGTTCACCCGTACCTCGTCCATCAGCCTCCTCTCCGAGGTGACGCATTGAGATAGTCTATCAGGAGAATCTTGAACAGCAAGGCTGGGTCCACCGACGGTTGTCCCGTATGGTTGTAGTATGGCCGTGCCATGGAGTAGACGAAAGAGAGGTCGATGGCTGATGCTATGCGGCACAGTAGATAGTCCTTGGAGACCAGCCCGTCCAGGTTAAGTTGATAGTAAAGCTTCGGTACGAAGTTGTGCCTCCCCAGCATATGCCGTTTAGTCTCTTCCCAGCCCGAATTCGCACATCGATCATATCAACTGCCTATCCCTAATGAACACTCCTAGGAAGTCCAACGTGCCACGAGCTAAGTAACATCACATGGCGCATTCTACAATGGTAAGTCGCTTCCTTGAGACCCTTGATGACCGAGAGACCCTTGATGACCGACTTTTGGAACAAAGCCCCCAGTTGGGAGACCGGAGGGATCCTTATCTTCAATAACGATGTAGCTGGGACGAATCGAGTCTGAATATTTGAGGCAATGCTGTGGTTGACAATGTCGTATATACTCACTAACATACTTCCGGAATTAAATCGTTATCATATGTATAAACGATTAACTTAGATATGACTATCATATCTTATTATTTTAGTGTCTATAGCCCAACAGCGAGTTTACATATTGACCAACTTGCGGTGAGAGGCAAAGAAGCAAAGTAATGGTCAGGCATCCCAAACGGCTAAATCGAGTAGTTGAACAGAAGGAATCATGATACAAAAGGCGCTCTTGGCATTAGTGTTACTGGCCGTACCCATCCTGGCCCTGGCGGCTTGCGGGAGCAGTGGCGATGATGGCGACGGGGACCTCAAGGCTGCGGTGGTCGACAACTATGCGGCCGGCGCCGCCGCTTCCTACGCCAGGAGCCTGGTGTCCGCCAGGGCCATGGACGAGGCGGTTGACAATTTCCTCGCGGCGCCATCGCAACCGCGCCTCGACGCCGCCAAGCGCGCCTGGCTGCGCGCCCGAGACGACTACGGAGTCACTGAAATCTACCGCTTCTATGACGGTCCCATAGATAACGAAGAGGACGGCCCCGAAGGGCTCGTCAATGCCTGGCCGTTGGACGAAGCCTATATTGACTACGTCGAAGGGGACTCTAGCGCCGGCATAATCAATAATCCCGGCGACTACCCGAACATCGACGCCGCACTGCTGGTCTCTCTCAACGAGCGGGGCGGCGAGGAAAACGTCTCCACCGGTTGGCACGCCATCGAGTTCCTGCTCTGGGGACAGGACCTGAATCCCGACGGGCCGGGCTATCGGCCTGTGGAAGACTACACCGTAAACGTGAACGCCGACCGCAGGGCCACCTACTTGGAGGTGGCATCGGACCTATTGCTCACCCACCTGCAACAAATAGTGGACGCCTGGGCGCCTGGGCGAAACAACTACCGGGCTGATTTCGTCTCTAAGGACGCCGACGAGGCTATCACAGACATCATCACCGGTATTGGAGAGATGAGCCGAGGCGAGCTGGCCGGCGAGCGCATGACCGTCGCCTACGAGGAACGGTCACAAGAGGACGAGCACTCCTGCTTCTCGGACAATACCATCGCGGACATCGTGGCCAATGCCCTGGGGGTGCAGCGGGTGTACCTGGGCCAGTATGGGGATGTCTTCGGTCCTGGCATCAAAGACCTCATTGCGGCCACGGACCAGGATCTGGCGGATACCTTGGCCAACGAGATCAATCGCTCGGTTATCCTAGCTAGGTCCATCCCTGCTCCCTTCGACAGCCTGCTGTTGGAGGGCCTGTCGGATAGCAGCCCGGGCCGTCGCGCCGCCCTTGAAACCATCGAAGCTCTGGAAGCCCAGACCGACACCATCGTCGCCGCTGCCGAGGAAGTGGGGATTACCATTAGCGTCAGCTAACCAATGCGAGGCTCTACCATCTGGGCCATGTTAAGGCCGCGGCCGCTGGCGGCATTCCTGCTGCTGGCGGCTGCCCTGTTGTTGGTTTTGTCCTGCCGCAACGGCGGCGGCGACATCGACTTGGACATGGTTTTCGCTTCCCTGCTAGGGGGAGAGACCACTGCCTTCAGCAAGAGTGGCAACGCGTTCGAGTTGTCGGCCCGCAACCTGACCAACGAACTCAGGCGGACCTTTGAAGTCGGGGACAGCTTCTTCAACCAGAACTGGGTGTCGGCTCCCGCAAGCACCGAGGCTAGGGACGGCCTTGGACCCACTCATAACGCCCTGTCTTGCTCCTCCTGTCATAGCCACGACGGCCGGGCTAAGCCACCCGACAACCCCGACGACCCGGAGCGGGGCCTACTGCTCCGTTTGAGCATACCCACACAGCACGGACCCGAGGATGAGCCAAGGTACGGAGGCCAGTTGCAGGACCGGTCCATCCTCAGCGTGCCCGCGGAGGGGCAGATTGTCATCCTATACCGAGAAGCGTCAGGGGAGTATCCCGACGGCGTAATGTATAAGCTTCGCCGGCCGGTCTACAGTATCGAAGACCTGGCCTTCGGCCCCTTGCACCCGGAGGTGCAAATCTCCCCTCGGATCGCTCCCGCAACAATCGGCATGGGTCTTCTGGAAGCTATTCCCGAGGAGCGTATACTGGCCCTGGCCGACCCGGACGACGCCGACGGCGACGGCATCTCCGGACGGCCCAATTACGTTTGGGACGTACGTCTCGGCAAGCTGGTCCTAGGCCGATTCGGCTGGAAAGCAAACCAACCTACGGTCGAGCAACAGGCGGCGGCGGCTTTTCTGGGAGACATCGGCATCACCTCCAGCCTGTTCCCGGAGGAGAACTGCCCGCCGGGCCAGGGGGAGTGCAGCCAAGCCCCCAACGGAGGAAAGCCGGAGATTCCAGACAGCCGTCTAGAAAAAGTCACGATTTACATCCAAACCCTAGCTGTGCCGGCCATGCGCAACACAGAAGACGAGACGATCAGACAGGGGGCTCGTCTCTTTGTTGAGTCCCAGTGTTCCGTGTGCCATACTCCCCGGCAGGAAACCGGAGAAACCCACCCCTTGGAACCGCTGCGGGGGCAGGTTATCTTTCCCTACACCGACTTGCTCCTGCATGACATGGGGGAAGATCTGGCGGATAACCGGCCTGACGGGCAGGCGTCGGGGAGGGAGTGGCGCACCCCACCCCTTTGGGGCATCGGTTTGGTGGAAACCGTGAATGGCCACACCATGTTTCTCCACGACGGCCGGGCCCGCAACCTGGAGGAAGCCATTCTCTGGCACGGCGGTGAAGCCGAGGAATCGCGGCAGCATTTCATGGACCTGACTCAAGAAGAACGACAAGCCCTAATCAAGTTCTTGGAGTCGCTCTAGGATGCAGCGCCCCCTAGTGAGTCTCATGCCCGCCCTCGGCGTCCTCCTTTTTCTACTGGCTGCGTGCGGCTCCAGAGCTCCCTCGGACCAAGACGTGTTGGTAAGCCTCACCGATACCGTGATAGTCCCATCCTACCAGGGCGCAGCCCAGGACGCGGCCAAGTTGGACCAAGACGTACAGGCGTTGTGCAACGCCCCCAGCGGTGAGGCGCTGGAAGCGGCACGGCATTCCTGGCGAGCGGCCCGGGCCTCTTGGATGAGGTCGAAAGCCATGTGGTTTGGCCCGGTGATGGACCGTCGTTCCGTCAGCTTAATAGATTGGTCGCCCACCGACACCGGACGAATCAACCAGTGGCTGGCCGAGGGCGCTCCGGTTGGGCCTGGCGAGGTGCGCGAGACGATGGCAGCCAATCAACGGGGATTCGGCGCCATCGAGCACCTACTGTTCAGGGGAGATGCCCTGGACAGCGCGGGCAACCTGCCCAGTTACTGCCAATACCTGGGCGCATTGGCCCAAGTGGCCCGGGAAGAGGCGGAGGCCATTCTCTCCGAGTGGGTGGATGAAACGGAGGGGCAGCCGCCTTACCAAGACTATTTCACCAGCCGCTCAAGAGTAGCCGTACTCTCCAGCGCAGCTGTGGCCGAGGTGGTAAGGACCCAGTTCTTTCTCATCCGGGACATCGTTAACATGCGGTTCGCCCCAGCCCTGGGCCTCCGAGAAGGTGGCCAGGACCTATCGGCCATTCCCGGGAACGCCGCCGACAACGGACTGAACGACTTGCGCCACGAACTTCTGGGGATGCAGGCTATATATGAGGGAGCCGGTAGCGACGGGCTGGGAGTCTCGGACCTGGTGCTGCCCCTCTCCGAAGAAACCGACCAGCGTATGCGGGTGCAGTTCGCTGCCGCTATCCAGGCCATTGATTCCATTGAGGGACCGTTGCGAGCCGCTATAGCCCAGCGCCCCCAACAGGTCATGGACCTCTACGACAGTCTTCTAGACTTGCAACGGACTATGGCGACCGAAGTCGTCAGCCTGCTAGGGGTATCCGTCGGGTTCACCGACACCGACGGCGACAGCCTGCGTTAGCGGGCCGCCTGCCGTGGCGTCGTCTCTCGCCCTGCCCAGGCCGTCAGCCGGCGGCGTGCGCCCCGGCCCATGGCTCTTCAGCCTGGTGGGCCAAGCCGTACGCGCCGGGTCCCAGCCGGTCTCTCCCGCTTCCGCAGCCGCCTTCCGCATCGCCATAGGCCTGGTGGGCGTGGCTGCGGTGATTAGATTCGCCGCCAAGGGTTGGATTTCCGAGTTGTATGTGGAGCCGGCCCACCACTTCAGCTATTACTCGTTCGGATGGGTGCAAGCCTGGCCCGGCTGGGGTATGTATCTCCACTTCGCGCTGCTGGCTCTAGCCAGCCTGGGCGTTGCCCTGGGCTACCGCTACCGGCTGTCCATCGCCGCCTTCTTTCTTCTATTCACCTATGTCGAACTGATCGACAAGACCACGTATCTCAACCATTACTATCTGGTAAGCCTGATCAGCTTTATCATGATCTTCTTACCCTTGGAGCGCGGGGCATCTTTGGACTCGCGGGGTAAGCCCCGCCGGACCATTCCTAGGGCGGCGTTGTGGATGCTGAAAGCCCAGGTTGGGCTGGTGTACGTATTCGCCGGAATTGCCAAGCTCAATCCCGATTGGCTGCTGCACGCTGAACCGCTGCGCATTTGGCTCTACAACAGCACTGACGCGCCCCTCATTGGTCCCTTGCTGAGAGAACCTTGGACGGCCTACCTGGCCAGTTGGGCCGGGGCGGCCTTCGATCTGACCATAATAGGCTGGTTGCTCTGGAAGAGGACCCGCCTCCTCGCCTATGCCGCCCTAGTTGTCTTTCACGTGACGACAGCAGTGCTCTTCCCATCCATAGGCATGTTCCCCTGGATAATGATGGGGGCAACCCTGATCTTCTTCGAACCCGCTTGGCCGTCCCGCGTCATAAGAAGGTTGCGCGGACCGCCCGGGCCGCTGCCTGCGCCCGACTCCGCCTTGACTATACTCGCTGAGAAACGGCCGCTTTCCTGGCCCTTGCGGGCAGCCCTGCTGCTGGCCGCCGCTTTTTTACTGGCGCAGGTGCTGGCCCCCCTCAGGCACCTGGCCTATCCAGGCAACGTGGGATGGACGGAGGAGGGCTACCGCTTCTCCTGGCGAGTGCTGGTGACGGAGAAGACCGGCCTGGTGCGGTTTCGCGTGACCACTTCGGCGAGAGACAGGGAGGTGCTTGCCTACCCCGACGAGTACCTAACTCCGGTCCAAGTGGAGCGCATGGCCTACCAGCCGGACATGATTCTAGCCGCGGCACACATTGTCCGGGACGACTTCATCAAGAAGGGGCACCAGAACATCCAGGTGCGGGCCGATGCCTACGTTACTTACAACGGGCGTCCTGCGACCCGTTTGGTAGACCCGGAAGTCGACCTCGCCCAGGCGAACGCCGGGATCGGTCCCAAGTCCTGGATCCTAGCAGCGCCATCGGCAACGCCATAAACCTGTCACCTCTAGAGGCCCGCCTATCTTTGGAAAGAAAACGAACAGGCGCCGCAGTTGGCGCACTTGGTGTGTCCGTCGGGGTTGTTGTGGAAGCGGAGGGCGTTGGTGTTACCCCGCGGGGCGGTCGAGGTGCGGCGTGGGGCTGGATTTGTTTTTCGTTGGAACGAATAGGGAACGAATCGGTCACAGGGCTGAACCCCCTCCTAGCCTGCCGTCAATTACTCGTTCCCTCCCCCAAGTCTGAACTGGTACCGGCAAAGCCGAAATCTTGAAACAACTCTATGTGTTTCGTTAAACTTAGGCACTGGCGCTTTGAGTCAATCCTTGAGTCTTACCTTGTCCAGTACCGCGATGGGGTGAGTGGGAGTTTATCCTGATCTCGACGAGGGGACAGGGGAGCGGGATTTGTCTAATACCCAGCTAAGCAGCAGGAGAATGTATGACGGTGATGGGTTTTATGAGTTCGGCCCTCGGTAGAGTTGCGATTATAGTCCCAGTAGCCGCGCTGTTCCTGGCCGCCGCGGCGTGCGGCAATGGTGATGCACCCGCGCCGGCGCCCGCCTCCAAGTCCAGATGAGCCTGGAAAAGTACACCAAGGCGTTCGTCGACCAGGCCCTGAGAACGCTACGAAGCCGAGGGCCGCGAGGCGACCGTCGCCTACTACAACACCCCGGAGAGCATAGACGGCCAGTGGTACGTCTTCATAATCGACGAAACCGGCTTCTTGGTCTCCAACGCGGCCAACCCAGACCGGCTAGGCGAGAACCTCAAGGGCAGCGCCGGAACGGACGTTACCGGCTACTACTTCGGCGACGACATGCTAGCGGCTGCCGCTGAAGGCGGTTGGGTCGACTTCACGTTCAAGAACCCTGAAACCGGTCAGGAAGGCCGGAAGCATTCATGGGTGGTCCGGCACGACGGGCTGATCTTCGGGTCGGGTTGGTATGAATAGTGATCGCATCGAAGCGATGAAGGCTAACTACGTCACCCGGCCGGGCTATGAGGATGAACCGTGGCATGAGGCGTTCCTTGCTCCCTGAACATGGGCCCGGCCGTGGGCGCAGGCGGGTGCGAACTGGGGCACTGAAGTCCGCGCAGGTTTCCGTCGGTGGGCCTACTACAACCGCCAGGCGAACCGAGTGGCAATCGCGCAGGGTTGATGCGGATCTCGAATCGCCGCGCCGGTTGCTGGGGAAGCCGGGAACTTTTTAACGGGACGGAACGTCTATCTGTTACGTGGCCGTCGCCGCTGGAAACGGCTGTCGGGGATACATGGAGACGTTGCCAGCCTCCTGACAGCGTATGGGAATTCGACTCGAAGTGAATGTCCTCGTGGAATTGACGGCGCCATAGAAGGGGATGCCGTATGGGACCCACTCGCCGCCTATTAGGAGTCCGGCTTCCGCCGGCCCGCCGCCGGGTCTATTGGCTCGGGCTCGTATGCCTTGCGTCCGCCGTCTTGCTGGCGGCGTGCTCCGGCCCGTCCAACCCCACCGTAACATCCGAGCCGACGGCCACGCCGCCACACTCTATCCCCACGGCCACGCTTGGAACCACCCCTACACCGGCGGTGACGCCCGGGCCAGGTGGCACACCGGCAGTGCCCGGGCCAACCGGCACATCGGCAGCGACGCCTGAGCCGACCGGCACGCCGGCAGCGACGCCCGGGCCAACCGGCACACCGGCAGCGACGCCTATGCCGACCGGCACGCCGTCGGCGACTCCCGGGCCGACCGCTACGCCCCCGCCAGAGGCGACGCCGCGGGCGCCGGTGGACCGTTACCAGCGGGCCGGCGACTGGCTCTGGGTGTACGAAGTCCCGGGGATCCGGTATGTTGTCGGTGGACCCGATGTAGTAATCCTGAGGATCGACCCCCCTATATATGAAGCGCCTTCCGAATTACGGGGCTTGGACGCTGAAACGGGCAGCGTTCTGTGGCGCTACCAAGCGGATGACGCCGAATTAGTTGATGTACTCGTAGCGGATGGCTCAGTGTTCTTGGTGACCGTCGAGTATTATGCCGGCCCCCTAGTCCCGGTGGACCCTCCACCCACCCCGGGGTCCACTCCCACTCCCATCCCTCCCGTTGAGGTCGTCGTACTTGCATTGGATGCCCCAAGCGGAGAGCCTCTTTGGCAATGGAGCAAAGAGGTGGAGGCCGGTACCTATGTTGGCTTAGTATCCGCCTCTGGCAGAGTCTTGTACCTCAACCTGGGTGATTCAGTACTGGCCATGGACGTTGGCACAGGGGACCAATTGTGGAGTTCCGAGGGCCGCGGCGCCGCAGTCCTCGTCGACGGCGGAATTCTATACCGTCATACTGTTTCAGCAGAGGGCTACCCCGACGCAACGGAGGCCCTCGACGCCGCAACGGGAGACGTGCTGTGGCGCATCGAGTCGGACCCCGGTGGATACTACACAGAGGCCGCAACCGACGCTGGTATCGTGTACTTCACGCACTACTATGGTATTGAAGCAAGGAACGCCGCAACCGGAGAGAGGATGTGGCAGCATGAACCCGAAGGCCGCCAGTCGTTCTTTGGGAACGTGGCTAATGGAGTCGTGACTGTCACTTCCAGCCGGATTAGCACATCATTCTATCCGGAAATCAATCTCATTGACCGGCTATGTGCGCTGGACGCTAGGACCGGGCAATCCTTATGGTGCATCGATATCGACACTGAGGAATTTTATGTCTATGAAGTACACGTCGGGGATGTCGTGTACGTGCCGACTGTCAATCGCATGTCCGCGCTGCACGCCAGGACCGGCGGCCTGCTGTGGCGGTACGACTTGGAAGTAGCGGAGGGCGGCATAGTCATACCCTGGGCGTCGGCCGCTGAGGGGCTCTTGCACTTCAGTCTGGATGGCGTGATACACGGGCTGGACGCGGCAACAGGGAGTCTGCTGTGGCGCTATAAGATGGAAGAGGAACTCATCCGCAGGCCATACGTAGCTGACGGTATCTTCTACGCGAAGACCGAACGGGGGCTCGTGGTCTTTTCCGCTTCGCCGCCCTCAGCCGCGGATGGGGCCCGGAAACCCAAGCCGTCTCCTACCCCCACTCCCACGCCGTCGGCGGAATGCCTCAACGGCGTCGCGGTGCCGGACCCGGATGCCAATCCCGGATTAGTCCGGGACTGCATGATTCTCCTAACAATTCGGGACACTCTGGCTGGCGAGGGCACGCTGGACTGGAGCGCCGACGTTCCCATAGCCGACTGGGAGGGTGTTCAACTGATGGAACGGGGGCTTCGCGTCCGGGCTTATGAGCCGGGAGACGTCATTGAGGAAATTCCCGTTGAAGGCCTGCCTGATCGCGTCCGGGTCCTAAGACTGGGAGGCCTGTCGGGCACGATTCCGCCGGAACTGGGGGAACTCTCGGAACTCGACTACTTGCGGCTTGACGGCAACCGGTTGACGGGCAACATTCCAAAGGAGCTAAAAGACCTTGCCAAGTTGGAGTACCTGCATCTCAACAACAACCTCTTGACCGGCGGGATTCCTGGAGAGCTGGGCGAGTTGGCCAATCTACGGGAGCTGTCGCTAAGTGAGAACCGGTTGACCGGCGAGGTACCGGCGGAACTGGGTAGCCTTTCAAAGCTGCGGTGGTTGCAATTGGGCGGAAACCGGCTGGTTGGAGAGATTCCGGCGGAGTTGAGCAATCTCACGCATCTGAAGGTGTTGGACCTGAGCAGAAACCTACTTACCGGCAAGATCCCGCGAACGTTGAGCAATCTCACCAATCTGAAGAGGTTGTACCTCAACAAGAATCAATTGACTGGCATGATTCCGGCTGAGTTGGGCGGCCTGACGGGGTTGGAAATCCTCTACCTCAACAAGAATCAATTGACCGGCCCAGTGCCCAAGGAGCTGGGCAGCCTCGCCAATCTGGCGTCCTTGCGGCTGATCGGCAACCAACTTACGGGCTGCTTGCCGTTGACTTGGCGGGGTATTGGCGCCAGCGACTTGAATGAGCTTGGGCTTGAGTACTGCGGCGCCGCCGCGGCCAGAACAATAGTAGAACATTGACATCCGGCTTCTCTGGAACTGCTGGATTCCCGTTCTCGTTCCGCGGGTTTGACCTAGAGGCCTTGGGATACAATCGGTTGCAAGGCAGCCTCGTTTCACTGGCCGGAGGCCGTTTAATCTCAGGTGTGGTGGTGTTTCCATGTTGAAGCTACTGTCCGGCGCGGCTTTTTTCCTGCTGGCGGTGCTGCTGGCGTGTTCCGACTCGACGCCGCCCCCCACGACTACGCCGGTTCCGGCCGCCACACCCTTGCCTACCCCGACTCCCAGGCCAACGCCGGCCGCCACACCCTTGCCTACCCCGACTCCCCGGCCAACGCCGGCCTCCACCCCTTTGCCTACCGCGACTCCCAAGCCAACGCCCGCATCCACGCCGGCCCCGGCGGAGGAAGGCGACCGGCAAGGGCCTTCCCGGTCCGAAGCCCTCGCCCCCCTTATGGCCGCGGACTCCCAGGCGTTCCTGTCTGAACTATCGGACGCCGAGCGGGGGTGTCTCTCGGCTAATATCGATCCGGCCCGCCTCATGTTGTTGATGGGGTCCCCTGACTTGGCCTCGGACGAGGAGGGCGCGTCCTTGATTGCATGCTTGGAGCATGAGACGCTGCTTAGATTTTTCCTAACCGCGGTCTTGGACCAGACGGGGCCGCTGAGCGTGGAGTCCTCGGCGTGCATTCGCGACGGCTTTGCGGACGTGGACCTAGCGGGCCTGATGATGACCTTCCAGAGCGAGTCCGGACCCGATGAAGGCCCGGAGGCCGCTATGGTAGGCGCGATGGTAGGCTTCTTCGTGGTCCTTGGATGCCTGAATGAAGAGGAATTCCGGGCTGCCGGCCCCGCTATTGGGATGGCCCCGGAAAACCACCAGGGCTTTCAATGCTTGCTGGATGAGTTGGGCGGGCCGGATAAACTGGCCGCCCTCTTGCAACCGGACGCGGGCCCTCCGGTAGAGATATTCCGCGCGGCAATGGGCTGCAACCTTGAATTATCGGGAGAACCGGCGCCCGAAGAGCCGGGTCCGACGCCCGCCCCCGACCAGACGAGCTAAGCCTCCTACGAGAACCAGGCCCTCGGCGTCTCGCTCCTGTATCCGGACCGGTAGTCCCCCGCGCCGGCATCATCCGCGGCTAAGAGCTTCTCGACCATCTTTCGGCGCTGCGCGTCGTTTACTTGAGGGAAGCTCTAAAGTAAGCGTCGACCCGCTGGAAGTATTCATCCGGATAGGTCTTGTAGGAATCGAGGTGCCCCTCGGCGTCCACTAGCCATAGAACGGTCCCCTCGCTGCCGGCTGCCGCGACCCTCTCACCGTGGCTTGCCGGCACCCGCTCGTCTTTCAACCCGTGGATAATCAAAACAGGGTAGTCCAATTGTGTCACCGCCTTCACAGGGGTCAATACGCCAACGTCGATGCCATAGATTCCTTTAGCCATCAGCTTGACCGTGGGAAGGAAGACAGGCATCAGCCAGGATGGGACCGGAGACTTGCGGGCCGCCTCTTGGGCGATTAGCTCCGAGGCCGCCGCGTAGGGGCTGTCGGCAGCCACCGCCCGGATGCCCGGTTCCTCTGCCGCCGCTAGAATAGCGGTGGCCGCGCCCATGGAGAAGCCCAACAGTCCGACCCTCCCCTCAACAGCCCCGCGCCGCTCCACCAAGTAGTCGTAGGCGCCCCATACGTCCCTGCGCTCGTAGTATCCCCCGGAGACTTGGTTGCCTTCAGATGAGCCGTGTCCCCTCAGGTCGAACATCAAGACACTGTAACCGCTCTGGACCAAGCGTGCGGCCAACTCCAGGGCATTATCCCCGGAACGGACGCTGTTCAAGCCGTGGACGAATATCAGGTGCGGCGCCTCCCCGACACTCTCCGCGACACTATCAATGTACCAGCCGCTCAGCCGCAGCTTTCCGCCCCGCTCCGTAAACTCCACGTCCTCCGCGGCTAGTCCGTGGTTGCGGGGATGGTCTTCCTGCGGGACTACCTCGGCGGTGGTGACGCCTCGAGCTATGAAGAAAGAGATGAGGCCGTAAAGTATGACGAGGACCAACAAAACTACGGCGAGGGCCGCCCTCAGTTTGGGCCGCATCAACAGCGAGGGTATGACGGTCATTGAGTCCTCACCTCCGGCGGCGGCAGCCCCTCAGATTTGAGGGGAAATCGGCTGCTTGCGGTATCCTACTGTAGCTCAATCGGCGGCTTGGCGTTGCGAGGTCAATGCTGAAGGTTCCTTGGAAAGTGCCGTTTTCATGCTTCGCTGGCGCGGTTTTCAAACGGCGGGGTGTTTATTATGAAATTGGACGCTATACCCTTGGAACCGGAAAGACTATACTATCTTAAATTCGCAGGGGCCAAGCTAAAATCCGCTGGGACCAAGATTTTCCGGATTTGGGGATATTCAGGATTCTCAGCTATCGGGGACGACGGGGTGTGAGCGTCCGGCGCGTATTGGCGGCGGTTGTCGTCGTCCTGCTGGCGGTTGCTTGCGGTGCCCAAAGTCCAACGCCTGTCCCAACGGCCACGCAAGATATTGGCGCCACGGTGCAGGCCGCCGTGGCTGCCGCCTTGCCCACGGCGACCCCTACTCCGACGCCGGACATCGAGGCCACCGTGGAGGCGCGCATGGCGGCTACCCTGGCCGCTATGCCCCCCGCCGACCGCCACTCCGACGTTGGCGCCCTTGCCAACGGCTACACCCACGCCAACTCCGACACCGACACCCTTGCCAACGGCTACTCCCACGCCAACGCCGACGCCATTACCTACGGCTACTCCCACGCCAACTCCTACGCCGACACCCTTGCCAACGGCTACCCCCACGCCAACACCTACCCCCACGCCGGTTCCCACACCAACCCCGATGCCGACATCTACCCCTACTCCGGTACCCCCACCGACCACGGACCCGGCGGCGGCGCTGAGAGAAATGGTGAGGCAGGTCCGGCCTGCCGTGGTACGGATTCAAAGCAGTTCCGGGTCCGGCTCCGGGGTCATTTTCGAGACGCGGGGCCGCACCGGGTACGTCGTCACCAATCATCACGTGGTAGAAGGGTATAGCCAAGTCACTGTCACCGTAAACGATTCCAATACCTACCGCGGCTCGGTCTTAGGCACAGACAGCGTTCGTGACTTGGCGGTGGTCAGCATCTGCTGCGGCAGCTTCCACACTCTGCTCTTTGGCAACGCCGCTACCCTACAGCCCGGCGACGAAGTGGCGGCTATGGGTTACCCCTTGGGATTGCCGGGCGAGGCCACGGTGACCCGGGGCATCGTGTCGGCGGTGCGCTACGATTCAAACTACCGCAGCGAAGTGATCCAAACCGACGCTGCTATCAACCCGGGTAACAGCGGCGGCCCCATGCTATCCATGTCCGGCAAAATCCTGGGTATCAACACCTTCGGTTACGAAACTACCCGGGATGGCAGGCCGGTCGAAGGACTGGGATTCGCAATCTCGGGGACGACGGTGCAGCAGCAAATCCCTATGCTACAAACCGCCGCGCCCGCCCCCACGCCTGAGCCCACCCGCCGACCCGCCACCACGCCGGCGCCGGGGGGAAGCAGCGATTTCGGCCCCACCGGCGGCGAGTTGCGGCACGACCCATCCAGCGGTTTCATCAAGACCGAGTACGCCAAAGTTTCCATCGCCGACATGGTGGTGGAGGCCACCTTCGTCAACCCGTACTCGGCCACGTCGAACGATTGGGACTATGGCTTTTTCCTTCGAGACGGGGCCACCGGCCCAACCATTCATGTGGTAGTTACCAGCGGCCGGCGTTGGTCTTTGGTGGCTGGAGACGAGCCTCCTCGTGAAGTCATTGGCGGTGGAACGCTTCGAAACCTCGACACCAGCGCTGGGGGGCGGAACCACCTGAGAGTCGTAGCCATCAAAGAACGCGGCTGGCTTTTCGTCAACGGCGAGTTCGTCTCGTCCTTGGACTTATCCGCCGTGACCGGAGCGGGAGACGTGGCCGTCATTACCGGAGGTTTTACTGGCAACGAAGTGGCCGGAGCCGTTACCCGATTCGAGAATTTCCGGGGCGATCGGCTGAGCAGGCGTTACGGCCCCGCCGGCGGGCGGTTGGAAAGGGAGCCTGGGTTTGTAGCCGAACATGGGAGTGGAGTATGGACGCGAGACTCGGTGGTGGAAGCCGAGTTCGTTAATCCCCTAGGCGATGACTGGGACTACGGATTCATAATTCGCAACCCTGAAAGTAGACGACTTGAAGTTGTTGGCCTGGACGGTTCGGAATGGTGGTTCCACAAGACCCGCAACGTTGGCGATGACGGATACACCGAGGTGGCGAATGGCCACTTATCGGGCGCAGGGATAAACTTACTGAGTAGAAACCACTTGTTGATCGTCGCCTTGGGAGACGCCGGTTGGTTTTTCGTCAACGACCGCTTGGTTGCCAAGCTGGACCTCAGCCAGAACCAGGATTCGGGCGGGGTGAGCGCGATGGGCGATTTCTTCCAGAGTCACCAGGGTTCTCCCAGCTTCGAAAACTTCAACGTCTGGGCGCCGTAAAGGGCCATACCAAGAGGGACGGTTAGCTCGACACAAATATCCGCCCGTCGTTTCGGTCAAGGCCGGAATCCGGGCCCGCGCATGGCCGGTTCCTTGGAAGCTGGTCCTAATCAAGACAGGATTGTTCTGCGACCCCTCTAGTAACAGTTCAGAGTTGAGGGGAAAGTAGTAGCCCACGGCATTCCAAGAGGAGGTTGAGACCCTTGGCCCGCCATGTCCCAAAGAGGGATGCCAGGGTCATTTTGCTGTCGCTGCCCTGTTTGGAGCGAGTGCCGGGGACTGTTCTTTGAGACATGGATCACGCCCCTCCGACTCGATTCCGGCAACCTGTTGCATGGGAATAGGCCGGTCAATGACTATATGGCGGTTTCACTAGCGCTCTGTAACGACACCGCCACGTCTGCCGCACCCTGTAGAATTGCACTGTCCGACGTAGCTAGCGGGACACCCAGCGTTCGCGCCAGTGCGACGAACTCCGCATCGTATGCAGTGAGGCCGCACTCCAGTGCGATGTCGAACACCTGGGCACTCGCTACGGATGTAGTATGGCCCCCCAGAATCGCGGCGGCATCATCGGTCATGGCTTTCGCCTGGTACGAGACCAGAACTCCCCGGCGCACGAGTCCAAGTAGGACGTTGCGCAACTCACTCATCAATAGGATAGGGGGCACCACTCGGGGTCCCTCTGGAACAGCCGGGCTGCGTCGTCGGCGCCCCCTCCACCTACCAGAAGACGCACCATGACGTTAGTGTCGACCACGATCACGGCCGCCCGGTATCTCGCATCTCTTGGAGGGTCTCCTCGCTGAGGTCGACCTGTCCGAGGGTTTCCCGGCGCAACCGTATACGTTCAAGAAGCGCCTGGGGGTCTAAGGGTTCATCACGAACTGACGTCGTCAGCCTGGCGAGGACCTCACCGTCCAGGCTGCGACGGTTCTGGGCTGCGGCTAACTTGAGCTCTCGATGCAACCGCTCGGGGATACCGCGGAGCGTTAGGTCGGGCACTTCAACTTCCTTATCCGGTGATGCTCCGGTGTTGATGCCATAATACTACCATAGCGACGTCATGACTGCGGCACGGCGCATCCGGCAGGTTATCGTTGCGCCCGTATCCTTAGGGAAACGGCATCGATAACTGCCGGTTCGGCCTAGATAACCCTCTCCCCAGCCGCGACCGGACTCCTAAGCCGCCATCCTTGATGTGCTAAACTATACCGGCGGTCAACGGGCGGGGGCGGCTCTTGCTCCGGCCCCCAATATTGCGATAGACCTTTGTCCATGAACGTCCTGCCGGCACGGCGTCCCAACTACAAGTCCCATAGTTCATTCCTCCACACCCTAAGCCGACGTACACCGCAATGAACCGCATATTACGTTTGTCTCAACGGCTGGTTAACTCGCCGTGGTTCGAATACTTCATCATTGGGGTCATTCTGGCCAACGCCGCCCTGCTTGGGTTGGGCACCGTCTCCGGGGTGGCCGGGCGGTACGACCACTGGCTTCACTTGGGCAATCAGGTGGCGCTGGGCGTGTTCATCGCCGAGGCGCTGCTCAAGATGCTGGCGTTGTGGCCCCGGCCTTCGCAGTATTTCCGGGACGGCTGGAACGTCTTCGACTTCATGGTAATAGTATTCGCCTTAATTCCCGCCACCGGCCAGTTTGCAATGATTACCCGCCTCGCCCGGCTACTGCGGGTCCTGCGGCTCATTACAACCATCCGAGACCTGCGGCTGATCGTGGCCGCCCTGGTAAGGTCGATCCCCAGCGTGGGCCACGTCATCATGCTGATGAGCATCGTGGTCTACATCTACGCCATCATGGGCTACCACCTCTTTCACGAGCACGACCCGGAAAACTGGCGCAGCCTGGGCATATCGGTGCTGACCCTGTTCAACATCATAACGTTGGAAGGCTGGACCGAGGTAATGTACACCGCCATGGAGCTGCACCCGATGGCTTGGATGTACTTCGTCAGCTTCGTGATAGTGGGAACCTTCGTGGTAATAAACATGTTCATCGCCATAATCATCAACAACTTGGACGAGGCCAAGATCGAGAGGCTGAAAGAGATGGAAGGCCCGGCGTCCCGGGAAGAGCTCTTGCGGGAGATACGGGCCACCCAGGCCGCGCTCCGGCGCTTGGAACAACGGTTGGACGACGACGCCAAAGACCATACCTAACACCCTCTAATACGGCGGCAACCTGTCAGCGTTGCGGGAGCATATACCCGGCGGACCGGAGCGCTACGGTGTAATTCATCAAGGGCCTGATTTCTCGGAGACGGTATGCTGGAAACGGAACGGGTAGCAACCCTTTTTTTCGATGCCCGAGTCCTCTATGAGGACGCCATCGAGCAACTGGAGCAAGGCAAGCTCCGCAATGCGGCGGAAAAGGCTTGGGGGGCCGCCAAACGGGCCACCGACGCCCTGATTCTGGCCCGCACCGGCCGGGAACCCCAAAGGACCAGCCAGACCTCGCGAGGAATGCGGATTTTGAGCCGGGAGAACGAGTCCTTCGAGTCGTTGAGGGTTCGTTACGTCACTCGAATATCCGAGCTGCACGGCGACTGCTTTTACGACGGAGACTGTGAGCCTGAGGATGTCACGGCCCGCAATATCCGCGAAACGGCGGACTACATCCGCGATGCGGAAGCGTTGGCTGCCGAAGACCAATAGGGAGAGTATAAGATGCCAATGAAGAATCCCCCCATCCGGGCTTATCGGTTCGCCACGACTGCCTAGAGCCGCTTGGCCTTATCATGACCAAGGCGGCGCGAAAGCTGGGAGTGAGCCGCAAACAGCTATCGTGTATAGTGAATGGACGTTGGGATATATCTCCCAAGATGGCAATTCGCCTAGACAAGGCTTTCGGAGGGGGTCCTACCCACTGGTACCAGATGCAGGCGTCGTACGACCTGGCGCAAGCGGCCAACAAGTCCGACAGTATTGACGTGCAACGCATTGTCCCAATTGTTAAAGATGGATAGCAAACAAACCTTCCACGTTTCTAATAACGCCATTTGATGAAGGATTTGATGCGTTCCAGTCCTACTAACCGATCAAAGGAGCTATCGTTATGCACGTAACGGAGATCAATATCATCGATCTGCCACCGCTAGGAGAAGTATATTTTAAATGTGATGAACGGGTGAACCTGTTCATCGGCCCCAACGCATCCGGTAAGAGCACCATCCTGCGGGCCATGAACAGTGCGTGGTCCGGGGTACTTGAACGGTCGAGTGGCGGTGACGGGGAATTAGCTTTCAGATCCGAAAAGTCAATTGCTAATGTCCTTATATATTTAAGCGAGGATTGGCCGCGCGACGACGTTGGTAATATAATCCCCGATACATTGATCTTGGATGATACGGTGCCTCTATTCTACGCACCAACAACTCGAGTAAGCCTGCCGCAACAGGATATTTTTGACCAAACAGCTACCTGGCAGCGCAGCCCGTTCAATTCGGAATCTCCTTCGGGCGGCAAGTTTTCCTTTTCCCGGAGTCGCCTCGATCGATCGTACGAGAAACCGGAGAATGCCGATACCGACGATCCGCTGAAAGGCCTTTTTCATACTAGCTCAGGCATGTTCCAGGGGCAATATGTGGAACTGGCGATAGATTGGCTTCTTCATAACTATTTTGACGGGGCTCCGGGCATGCAGGAGGTTCTACACGAGGTTGTGAATCGCGGATATTCTTGTACCAAGAGTATTTGTCCAGAGATTCTGTATGGTAAAGACCCGCAAGGCTATGCCGAATTGAATGACGACGACGGAATCCACCTGCCCGAAAGAGCCGTCCATTACGGTATGGGAATCTTGACTAGAGACGGAGTTTGGGGAGAACTGTTGTACGCCGGCGATTTGAGCTCGGGGACGCAAGGCACTCTTCTGTGGGTCTGGGCCTTGGCTCTAAAATTGGCGTACCACTATGATTGGGGGGCGGGCTGGGAGGAAAAACCGGCAATTCTGCTGATTGACGAGATAGAAAATCACCTGCACCCCACCTGGCAGCGGCGGGTCATCCCGGCCTTGCTGGAACACTTTCCGGGGTTGCAGATTTTCGCCACAACCCACTCGCCCTTTATGGTGGCCGGGTTGAAAATGGGGCAGGTGCATCTGCTGAAGCGGGACGAAGACGGGAGCGTCACCGCCACCACCAACGAGCGGGACGTTATTGGCTGGACCGCCGACGAGATACTAAGAAACATGATGGGCGTTGAGGAGCCTACGGACCAACTCACGGTTGACCGGGCTAATCGATTGCGGCTGCTCCGAGAAAAGGAAACCTTGACGCCCGAGGAAGAGGCCGAATTGAACCGCCTGCGCCGCCAGGTAAATGAGGACTTGTTGGCCAAGGGCGGCCCATTGGAAGTTGAGCGGGAACGTTACGCGGACTTGATGCGGAGCTTCCTGCTTTCCCGGCAGTCCGACTTGACTCAAGACGGAGAGTAGCCCGATTGCGTTGGGTCGACCGGGGGCCGGAACCCGGTGGAGTCTCCGGATACGCCCGGCAGTTCACCCAGGGTTGGGTCGATTACTTTCAGGATGGGGTTGGCGGTCGGCCTGCCGATTTCCATTGGCGCGAGTTCCGGCCAATGCTGGGGAGCCGGACCGACAACATCTGCTGGTACTGCGAGCAGCTATGTGATGCCGATACGGAGTCCGGCGGGCGCGCCCCTACGGTTGACCACTTCCGTCCCCTCCGCCGGTTTCCCCGGTTGGCTTACGAATGGTCCAACTGGGTTTACAGTTGCCACGCGTGCAACGTTGAAAATAAGCAGGACAAATGGCCGGATACAGGGTATGTTGACCCTTGCGCCTCTGTTGCTGCGGAACGCCCGGAGCGGTATTTTGATTATGACGCGGATACCGGTCAAATTGCCCCAAAAGATAGTCTTTCCGGGACCGCCCGGCGCAGAGCCTTGGATACCATCCGGGATTTTGGTCTAAACCGGTTGGATGTAATGTTTTATCGGCAGAGATGGACGCTGAAGTTCTGGTACGACGTATTGGAGCTTCCGGTTTTCGCGAGGCAGGCGTTTATAGAACTCATGACAAGGAGAGTTCCGTATGCTGGAACAACGCGGATGGTCGTAGCGCAATTGCGTCAGAGTGGTGACATCTAACCGCCTCTCGTTAACGCAACTCTCATTTCCGCGGTACCCAACCGGTGATCATCGACTAAGTGCAGCGGGATGCGGACTTGTTACACGCGGTGAAAAGGGCTATAGACCGGCGGCCCCAACCTGGGAGATTCCTGCTAACCGGCTCGGCCAACCTGCTCGCCGGTCCTTGGTAGCGAGTGCTATGGGAAGTCCAAGTGTAACCGCGGCTCGGTCACAGGGGCAGCGCCCGGCCGGCTTCCCGCAGCCGCCGGCGGCGCCTCTGCAGGTCGGGCAGCGCCTTGGCTACCAACTCCCAAAAGTCCGGGGAGTGGTTCTTGACCTTCAGGTGGGCTAGTTCATGGACGGCTATGTATTCCATGAGGGCGGGTTCCAGCATTACGGCGCGCCAGTTGAAGCGGAGGGTGCCGTCGGGAGCGCAGCTTCCCCAGCGCCGGCGCTGGTCCCGGACCAGTACCCGGGGCCGGGCTTCATGCCCAAGCCGGCGCCTCCACCTCTCCACGCTGGCCTCCAAGCGCGCGACGGCACGGGCCTGGTACCATTCCACCAAGGCGCGGCGGACCCCTTCGCGGCGTTCACCCTCGGTGAGACTATGGGGTGCGGCGACCCGGAAGCGCCAGTGATCGAAGCGTACCGCGGCCCAGGGGAGATCGGTGTCTTCCACCACCAAGGGAACGTTGCGGCCCAAATAGGGCATGGTCTCGCCGCTAACGAACCGCTTCGGCGGAGTTTCCAGTAGGGCCTGGGACCGGTAGCGAAGTATCCAGGGCGCCCGCTTGCGGACGATGGCCTGAAGTTCGCTTTCGGGCGTGGACGAGGGGGCAGCGACTTTGACGCCCCGGCCGTCGATAGTAATTTGCACCGTCTTCTTTCTTCGCTTGCTGTGGCGGAACTCGTACTCGATGGTCGTACCTTCGAAACGAATGCTACCTCGGCCGGTCACGAGCCACCCCGTCGTCAACCGACCCTGCCTGCCCGGGAAGGGTTGACCTCGAACTCGATGATTTCGAAGGTGGTTGACAGGGAGGGGGTATCGCCGCCGAACTCGGCGAGAGTCTCTTCCTCGTAATCGGTGAGGGGTTCGTTATGGTAGGCTATTGCTTCTTCCAGGGTCATGGTCCTTTCGGGGAGGGGGTCGCCGTATTCCAACATACCCTCAATATGGAATGGAACGGCTTCTCTAATCATATCTTGCATTTCTTCCCAGGTTTTCCCAGTGCTGACGCAGCCCGGCAAATCGGGCAGGTAGGCGCTATAGTTGTTGGGCGTTTGTTCGAAGACCACTACGTACTTCAGTTTCATCAGTTGCCCTCCCAAAGTCCCGCTTGTTTCAATATACTCTCCCATACCCTGCGCTTTAAGTCCCTACCCAAGTGCCCGGGAATAGTAACGGTTCCTGGCTTCACCGGGTGATGATATTGCCGGTGGCTGCCCCGTGTCCTTACTAGCTGCCAACCGTCCCGTTCCACCCGCCTTATAGCGTCTCTAACTTTTGGCATGGAGTAGGAAGTACGCCGGCCGCGATATATCCGGCGCCTGCGTCTTGCCCGTCATCGATTGTTCGATTCCTGGATTATTGCCTGGCGTCCAGCCTGCTCAGCGGACCGGGCCAGTCGAGTATCCGCCGGTCCGCCGTCACAAGTTGATGGCCATCCAGCGCAGTAGCGACTATCATGCGGTCGGCCGGATCGGGGTGGAATGCCGCCAGACTTGACGCCCGGATTCCGATTTCTCCATCCACCGGGATTTCCACCACCCCTTGTCTCAATTGCTCCCTGCGCCATAACCCTACGTCCTCTGGGAACACGATCCGTCCCTTTTCCTTCAACAACGCCACTTCCCAGAAGGATATCGCGGACACGCCAACGTCATCCAACTGCCACGCTTGGTCGATCTCGATCCGGGCATGCCGACCCAGTCGCGAATCGCCCAATCTCAGCCACAACATCACCTGGGTGTCGAGAAGAATCAAGGAAGGTAATCCCTATTCTTACCGGTCTCGGCTTCCCATTCAACATCTATGGGCTCGCCGATGTCGCCCACAATCTCTATTCTGCCCCGGTCGATGCCGAAAAGGGTCTTCGGCTTCTCGCGGTAGGGCGCCAGCTTTGAGATCGGTCTGCCGTTCTTGGTGATGACAATCTCTTCGCCACTGTCGGCTACCTCGTCCATGAGCTTGAGGCACTTGGCCTTGAACTCCGAGGCCTTGATGGTCCGGGGGCCGGACGCTTTGCCGCTGTCCGTTGTCATGGCATCCCTCTCCAGGCGGTCAGGTGACCGCTATTATAGCATGGTCATGACCATAGTCATATTTCGTCGACCCGCGGCGCCCGTGAAAGTTGCCGTACACTTTTCTTAAAGGGAATCGTGAAGACCTACCCGGATCGTCATGGCCACGAAAATCATCGATCTTCGCGGCAATACCCCATGCCGCTTGGAACCGGCGCCTCCAAGAATGAAAACGGTATTTTCTGAGGCATGACAAGCAGGCACGCCGGGACTGCCGGAGATTGGGGCGACGCCAGAGAACTACAGGGGCAGCGAGATTGCTTGGCCGGTTTGAGCGCTGCGGGTTACCGCCTCGGTGAACTCCATGTAGTGGACGCCAACGTGGAAAGAGGTATGGGTGACCTGCTCTTGGCCTCGAATGGCGCTGATGAACTCCTCTTCCACCCGCCAGCCGTACCGGGCCTTCGGCGGGTTGGAAATCTCCGATAGCTGGGAGTCTCCGCGTTTGCCTCCCCTAACCGTTAGCTGACGGTCCAGATGCAGGGTGCCCTCGCTGCCGTACAGCCAGACCTCATTGCCCGGCGATAGGCCGGTTACGGCGCTGAACCGCATGTGGGCTTGGGCCCCGCTGGCCAGTTGGCAAATAATATCGACGTGGTCCGGTATGGTGACCTCCGTCAGGTTTCCGTCCTCGCCCAGACGGTAGGGAACGTTCACCTTGGTCATGGCCGTTACCCGAGTGGCCCGGCCCACCCAGCGGATCATGGCTTCGTACCAGATACCCATGCTCAAGATGTTGTACCCGCTAAGGTCGCGGTTATGACGCCAGTGGAGGGGGCTGGCGGTGTCAATGAAGTCTGGCCCCAGAATCTGCATTTCCACGGCCATCAGGTCGCCCAGGTATCCATCGCCCACCAGCCTTCGCAGCAGGTTGTCCACGCTAAAGGTCATCGGAGATGGCACTATCTGGGTAACAAGGTGGGGCCTGGCTCGGGAGGCGTTCAACATATCGTGGGCTTCCCGGGTGTTGGCGGCCATGCGCGCCTCGCACAGCACGTGCTTGTTCTTTTCCAGGGCCGCCAGGGTGAGGGTGCGGTGCATGTAGGGCCAAGTGCCGATACATACCGCGTCGATGCTTTCGTCCTCCAGCAGTTCTTGCCAGTTGTCGTAGACTCGAGGAATGTTGAACTGGTCCGCGACTCTCCGGCCCGACTCCACAGTGCGATTGGCTACGGCGGCGATTTCGACCCCCGGAACTTCTTGGAAGCCTGGGATATGGCGGTCGCAGGTGTTTAGGCCGGCGCCGATGAGTCCAACTCGAATAGTTTCATTGGCCATGGAACTTCTCCTTATGTGGTGGAAAGGCGAGTTGTCGG
>CBDANO010000002.1:0-310395 GCA_965197665.1 Dehalococcoidia bacterium | reverse complement strand
TAGACGTATTCACCCACTACATGACGCGAATGTCGCAGCGGGGCCACGGCCGGATCACTGTCGAAGAGATCGAACCGGCGGAGGGCGCCGCGCGTCTACGCATCGAAAACTCCGCGATAGCACTGGCCTACGGGTTCGGGGTTGGCCGTAACGTTTGTCACTTCTTCAACGGGGCTTTTTGCGGCGGGATGGAGTTCGCCGCCGCCGACACCGGACGGTCCATGAAGGTGGAGAGCAGTGAACTCCAATGCCTGGCCAACGGGGCCGGTCACTGCGTCTTCCAGATATCCCGGTCGCCGTGACCCGCCGGAACATATTGCAATCAGACCCTATTTCTCATAGGATTGATTGCCACCCCACTCCCATACCCAGCGTTCGGTCGAAGGGACACCTCTATAGGAACGGATGAGTCGCAATGCCTGACCGCATGATCATGAACGCATTTCACATGAATTGCGTTTCCCACATCCAACACGGAATGTGGGTCCGAAACGACACCCGCCAGCTGGAGTACACCAGCCTGGACCCCTGGGTGGAACTAGTCCAGATTCTGGAGAAGGGCTGTTTCGACGCGCTATTCCTAGCCGACGTCATGGGCGTTTACGAGACCTACCAGGGAGGGTCGGAAACGTCCCTGACCGAAGGGATGCAGACCCCGGTCAACGACCCGGCCATGCTCGTTTCCGCCATGGCCCACGTCACTGAAAACCTGGGCTTGGCCTTCACCAGTTCGGTGTTCCAGAGCCACCCCTTTACCTTCGCCAGGCAAATGTCTACGCTGGACCATCTCACCCGGGGGCGGGTGGCGTGGAACGTCGTTACGTCGTACCTTCCCAACGCCGCGGCAAGCCTGGGCTTGGGCTCGTTGCCGTCCCACGTCGACCGCTACGACCTGGCCGATGAGTATATGGACGTTACCTACAAGCTTTGGGAGGGTAGTTGGGAAGACGGCGCCGTCAAACGGGACACCGAGAGCCGGATCTACGCGGACCCGGCCAAGGTCCACCCCATCAACCACGTGGGGGAGCATTTCAAGGTCGCCGGCCCCCATCTCTCCGAACCCTCTCCCCAACGGACTCCGTTGCTCTACCAAGCCGGCTCTTCGACTCGCGGACGGCAGTTCGCGGCCAAGCATGCCGAGTGCGTTTTCATTCTGCAACCTCTAGCAAGTCTGCGCCAAGAGGATAACGTCATAACCGACATTCGCGCCCAAGCCGCGCGCTTGGGCCGCAACCCCAACGACATCCTCTTCGTTCAGGGCTTGACCCCCGTCGTGGGCGGGACCGAAGCCGAAGCGAAGGCCAAAGAAGCGGACTTGCTCGAGAGCTTCAGTATCGAGGGCGCGTTGGCTCTTATGAGCGGCGCTATCGGCGTCGACCTGGGCGCCATCGACTTGGACGAACCCCTGGATACCATTGACAATCAGGCCATTCGGGGCATGGTTAGAGGGGTCATGGAGGCGGCCCCCGGCAAGAGGCAGACCTTCCGTGACCTTCTTGGTGAACACCCGGCGGGACACTTTCTTACGGGTACGCCCGAGCAGGTCGCCGAAGCCTTGCAGAAATGGTATGAGGCCGGGGTCGACGGGTTCAACAT
The DNA here is from genome assembly GCA_965197665.1 of Dehalococcoidia bacterium. Taxonomy (GTDB): domain Bacteria; phylum Chloroflexota; class Dehalococcoidia; order Lucifugimonadales; family UBA3495; genus CBDANO01. The sequence goes on along the minus strand of CBDANO010000002.1, from coordinate 308,799 downwards.
CGTCTATACGGTGACTCCAGGAACCTTCGTGGACTTCATCGACGCGGTGGTGCCTATCCTGCAGGACCGAGGCTTGATGCAGCGTGAATACGCCCCCGGCCCGTTGCGCCAGAAGGTCTTCGGCAACCCCAAGCTGCCTGCCCGCCACCCCGCCGCGGCCTATCGCCGCGGCTGATCTCACCCGACACAGAGACGATTTAAGGAACGATCCAAGTAGGGGCCGGTTTGAAACCGGCCCGCTGAAGAATGAACCTGGTATGTTCCAAAAGGGTGTTGAAAAGTGCCCTTTCCCACTTGGGAGAGGGCAGGGTGAGGGTGGTTCCCGGCGCGGACCATCTCGGTTGCCTTCAGGCCTTTCCCCTCATCCTAACCTTCTCCCCAGGGAGAAGGGACTTTTGAATCACCCATTAAGAGAGGGGTTCGGCTAAGGTGAGAACCCGTTTCGGGTTCTCCACCATAATCATTTGAATGTCTTCTTCCTTCACACCCTGCCGGCGCAGATGGGGCAGGAATTTCTCCGGAATGAAAGCGTAGCCCGTTCCGCCGTAGCGCTTGAGTTGTATCCTGGTACACACGTCTTGGGAAAGAAGGATGCGATTAGCGTAGCCCTCGGCGATTAGCTTGGGGATGGCGTCGGCCACCAGAGCGGTGTTGGCAAAGGCCCACATGTCATCGCCCCGGTAGCTCGGCGGCTTCCACTCGAGCGCGCAAGCCACTCTGCCCAACAAATCGAACTGGATATAAACCCCGCGGCTCAGCAACTCCAGCATCAGCGGCATATCGCCGGCGATGGGGTCGCTGTGACCGAAGACGACGCGGGAAAAATCAGCGCCCTCTTCACCCAGAACGCTCACTACTTGCATCTTTTCGTCCCGGTCCGCGCCGCCGCGGTGAAAGGATATAGCGGCGCCGGTAGCTCGGGCGGCCCGGGCCGAGGCCCGGATGCTCTTTACTTCATTGGGTTCAACGGGTTCGCCCTGCACGCCTACTTCGCCAATGATGCCGGAGCGAATGCCGGTACCGTCGACCCCGATAGTAATATCCCTGACTATCTCCTCGGCCATGTCTTCCACAGTACGCTGGTCCATGTCGGGCGGGTGAAACAGCTTTTGGTACCAACCCGTGCCCATGACCACGTTGAGACCGGTCCGGTTGCTCACCGCCAACATGGCCGCCGGGTCCCGACGCAGGCCGATGCTGGTTACTTCTACTATAGTGCCGCCGCCCCAGCGGCCGAAGTCCATTGCCTCTTCCGCGGCCAGGTCAACGTTATTCAGCAAGTAGTCCTGTCCCACCCCTCTGCTGCTCCTGGCCAAGTGCAGGTTCTCCATGGTGAGGGGCCGGTCCCAGGCGGCAGTCTCGGTAACGGGGCCGCTTTCGTCCGGGGCGGCCCACTTGCGAAGATCGATGAACAGGTGCTCGTGCATGATTGTGCAGCCGAGTTGGTCCGGGTCGACGGGGCCTCGAACCGTCATCACCTTGCCGGTAAGATTGGAGTCCGGCGGTTTTCCGGCGCCGGAGGATTGAGCAGTCATAATTGCCTCCTCAAGGCCTAGTTGACCCAGTGTGCGAGTTTCCTATCGCCTGTTCAGTTATAACGCTGAGGTTGACCTGCGCCGGAAGAACAGAGGGTCGAGTGCAGACACGGTACAAGCGGTCCCTCTCGGCGTTGCCTCACCCTGGATAAATTGGATGGTGGTAGGGCCGCCGCGGCGGCCCTACCACCATCCAATTCCCGGTCACCGTCCTTTGACGCTTAGCCTAGAACCGGGCCGGTCAGCTCACCATGTCATAGCTGCGCAGGAGCTTGCCGGGCAGGCTGCCGGTGGGGTTGTTTCCTTCGAAAGTGACGGCGCCGTTCACGATGGTATACCGGAGCCCGGTGGGTTTTTGGATGAAGCGCCGTTCTCCCCCCGGGAAATCGTTGGCGAAGATGGGCTTGTCGTATACGAAGCCGAGCTCGTCGAGGTTGTAGATGATGATGTCGGCCCAGTTGCCGACGCGGAGTGTTCCCCGTTCTTTGAAGTCGGTCAACCACGCGGGCAGGGCGCTCATCTTGTAGTGGGCCTGCTCGAGGCTCATGATATCCTTGTCCCGGATCCAGAAGGTCAGCCAGAACACGGGCCAAGTGCTGTTGGTGTTGAACCGGGTGTGGGCGCCGCCATCGGAAACGGAGATGTGAGCATAAGGGTCGGATAGCTCCCGCTCCCGCATGGTCAACTCTTCAGGAGTATCCCGGCTGGGAAGCATGAACTCCGTCTGGAGATTTTCGTCGATGGCCAGGTCGAGGAAAGCGTCCAGAGGATGCTTCCCTTGAGCGCCGGCCAACTCCGCGATGCTCATTCCTTCGTAGCCCTCGTTACGCTCCTCCTCCACTTGCAACACCCTGAGTCTGGTCCAGTCGGTCCGGAAATTGGGCCAGTCTTCCACATCCTTTTTCATTGCCGCCCTTGCACCGGAGTCCTTGAGCTTGGCGGACCGCTCTTCCACGTCTCCCACCAAGGGTTGTACCCAGTTGGGCATGTAGTCGAACATGTTGAACTCGGCCAGCTTGAACTCGAACCCGGCGGAAGTGCTCAGCCGCTGGAAGATCAACGGCAGGCCCTCGTCACGGCAGGAATTCAGCCAAGTCTGGTCATCGTCCGTCTGAACGTCCAAAAGACTGAAGGGGCGGCCGCTCAACCGCATCATTTGGGAGGTCACGTCTCGAATGGAGTCGTGCTCCTCCTGCGTGAGGCCCAAGCCCAGGGTCAGCCCCATGTGCCCGACGCCGAACTTTCCCAAGACCTCCGAAAGGGCTAGAAACTCTCGCTCCGACGCCACGTGGCTGGGCAGGAACGTGCCGTCTTCCGGCCGGTCTTCCATGTTCTTATTGTAGGAGAACCCGAAGGCGCCCGCGGCCATGGCCTCGTGGAAGATCTGCTTCATCTGGTCCAGCTCCGCGTCGGTCACCGAAGTCCGCTCACGAGCGGCCTTCATCCCCAGCACGTAGCCGCGCATCGGAGAGAATGGGAACATAGCCCCCACGTTTACGCCCAAGCCCTGCCGGTCCAGGCTATCCATGTACTCGGGGAAGGTCTCCCAGTCCCAGCGCATTCCCAAGCGCATGGACTCCAAGGGGATGGCCTCGATCCGGTTCATCATCCGCATGTTCAGGTCCCTGTCGTCGGGGCGGGTCGGCGCAAAGCCGAAGCCGCACTCGCCTATGGTCAAGGACGTTACGCCGAACCAGCCGGAAAGGGAAGCGTAGGGGTCCCAGTTGAGTTGGGCGTCGTAATGAGTGTGCAAGTCAATGGCGCCGGGAGCGACGATGCAGCCGCCGGCGTCGATTTCTTTAGCGCCGCCCGGGTTGATCTTGCCGCTGATCTTGGATACGCGGCCGTTTTTGACGGCTAGGTCCGCTCGATAGCGAGGGATACCGGTGCCGTCCACGATGGTACCGCCTTTTATTACCAGGTCGTATTCGCTCACGGCGCAACCTCCAAGGTATGATTGCTGATGCTCCCGACTAACTCGGTCATGCCTGAGTGTATGTTAGGCGTCTTGTCGTGTCAATGCGTTTTCACCGGAGGCAACGGTTAAGGCTCCTCGATGAGATTCGCTAAGACATCGCCAATCACCCTCCATCTTTCCGGGGGTGGGGCAACCTAAGCGTTGTGCTTGGACAGGCAATAAGAAACTTGCACACCAGATTAATAAGTGTCCGCTTTCCAGGGGTGGGGCAACCTAAGCGTTGTGCCTGGACAGGCGATAAGAAGCTTGCACCCAAGTTAATAGATGTCCGCGAAACTTCGAGGACCCTTCAGTAACCGGATTTCCCCCGAATCCTTTCGATCAGGTCCGGGACTGCGCGCAGTGAGAACGCCGTTGTTAAGTATGGTCCACAATATCTTAAGGGACACACGGGTAATTTAGACAATGGGACCTCCACGGATGTATAAAGTAACCTGCGCCAAGAATCGATCCGAGGAAAGTGAGCATGAATAAGGCCGACATACCGTACCTGTCTACCACGGAGTTGTCCCGCCTGATAAAAAGGAAGGATGTCTCTCCGGTGGAGGCGACCCAAGCCTATCTGGAGCGCATCGACGACTTGGACTTCAAGTTCAACTCCTACCTGACGGTCTGCCGCCGTCAAGCCTTGGAAGAAGCCCGCGCGGCGGAGTCGGCCATACTGCAAGGCAATTACTTGGGCGGCTTGCACGGTGTCCCGGTGGCGGTGAAGGACCAGGTATGGACCAAGGGCATTCGTTCCACCGGAGGTTCCCGCTTCTGGGCCGACTTCATCCCCGATGAGGACGCCACCGTAATAGCCAACCTGCGCAAAGCGGGCGCCGTTATCCTGGGCAAGACCAACCTCAGCGAGTTTGCCGTCACCGGCTTCACTCACCGGTTCAGCACTCCCCGCAATCCGTGGAACTTGGATGCGTCCGCCGGCGGGTCCAGCAGCGGGTCTGGGGCCGCTACGGCGGCTTTTCTTTGCAGCACCTCTCTAGGCGAGGACACCGGCGGCTCCATCCGGCGGCCGGCGGCGTGGTGCGGCCTGGTGGGACTCCGTCCCAGTTGGGGGAGGGTCAGCCGCTATGGTCTGATGTCCGGCGTTTGGTCGATGGACACCGTGGGCCCCATTTCCCGCACGGTGGAGGACGCGGCTATTACCTTCCAAGCCATCGCCGGCCACGACCCCAAGGACCCGTATACTTGGAATACGCCGGTGCCAAACTATCGAGAGGCCCTTAACGGCGGCTTGAGCGGGTTGAGAGTAGGGGTGATAAGGGAGTTGACCAACGCCGACGTGGTGGAGCCGGAGGCGCGGGAGGCCACGGCCAAGGCCACTTCGGTCTTGGGTGACCTTGGCGCCGTTGTAGAGGAAACCTCTATTCCGTTGACCGGCCATGCCAACGCTATCGCCGCAGCCCTGCTTGCCGTAGAGCCGGCCCAGAACCATGCGGACTGGGTCAAGCGCCGGTTGCAAGATTATGGGCACGATAACCGTATCGGGCTATTGACCGGGAGCATCATTCCTGCCCAGGCATACTACAAGGCGCAAAAGCTGCGGAGCTTACTGCGGCGGCAGGTCCTCGAAGCGCTGGAGAACTACGACGTTTTGGTCTCGCCCACCTCCGGCCGCACCGCCGTGCCTCGACTGGAGCGGGACCCGGAGGTCGTTAGTAAAGAGACCTCGGGACGGCTTTCTTTCATGCGGACCAACACGTTCAATCTGTCTGGTGCTCCCGCTATATCCGTGCCGTGCGGCTTCGGCTCCGATGGCCTTCCCATAGGCCTACAGATTGGGAGCAGGCCCGGAGGGGAAGAAATGGTGTTTAGGGCGGCCCACGCCTACGAGCAGAGCACGTCCTGGCATACCATGAGGCCGCCGAACCTCTAACGCAAGACAAACTGCGGTTCAATCAGTACAGAGGTGAACCGGACTTTCACGATTACCTTACCGCGGCCCGCGAACCGAGCTAGTCAACGGCGGCGTCGGCGCCGGGTGCGGCCAAAGCGGTCTGCCACGCCTGTTGGGTGGCGATGTCCTGGGTCCAAGGCCGCATCACCGCCATAGCCCGGGCGTCGCGGTAGTAGCGCTCCAAGGGATAGCGCTTGAAAATGGCCCTCCCCCCGCATATGCGGAGGGCCTCTGCGGTCAGTTGGACCACCGACCGCTGGACTTGCACGTGGGCTGCCCGGGCCCGCTGGACGCTCTCAGTCGGGGGATCAAGCCGCGCTTCGGAAATGGCCCGGTAATACAACGCCCTGGACGCTTCCAAGGTAAACAGCATATCGGCCAACGCCTGCCCGTCGGTCATTCCTTGGCCCCGGGCCTCCGGCGCGCCGGGGACTTCGCCCCTGAGATAGGCGATGGTGAAGTCATAAGCCGCTTGCATCAGTCCCAAGAAAGTGGCCCCGAAGCCCAGGAACATGTGGGGCATACGCTGGTAGAGCTGGCCGAAGACGCCGGGCGGCAGCACGTGGTCGTCGTCAGGCACGAAAACGTCCTTCAGGGTCATGTCCCGGCTCACGGTGGCCCGCATCCCAAGGGGGTCCCATTCGCCGCTGAACTCCACACCGGCCGCGCCGCGGGGAACGGAGAGGTAAAGGGTCCGCGCTTCCCAAGGGCCGGCGGCGGCCAGCAGGGCCGGAGTGGCGTAGTAGTCCGCGGCGCCGCTGGATGAGACAAAGAACTTGCGCCCGTTGACTAGGTAGCCCCCGGCGGCCCGCTCGGCCCGGGTCCCGAAACGCCGCCCACCCACATCCAACTGGTCGGCGCTGCCGGTTTCCACCGGTTCGCTGTGGGGTTGTCCGTAGAATACCCCCTCCTCAACCACCTCCCGGTAACGCCGGGCGCTGAGTTCTTCATGCTTCCGGTGCGTCTCCGGCTCAAGCTCCAAGCCCTCCAGGAAAGGCCCCATCATCAGCATGGTCAAAGAGTGCATGTTGTAAGTTAGGGAGGTGGAGGCGTTGCCTTGAGCCAGTTGCTCGGCCACCAGGCAGTAGGTCTCGAAGTCCCCTCCCAAGCCGCCGTGCCGCTCGGGCACGCACAGGCCCAGCAGTCCTGAGTCCCGCAAGTCGTCATAGTCTTCGATGGGGAAGGCGGCCTCCCGGTCGTACCCGGCGGCCCGCTGAGCGAAACCGTCTATGGCGAGCCGGCGGGCGCGGTCGATCAACTCCCGTTGCCGCGGGGAGGGCCGCATGTCCATGTGAGCGCTCCTCCTTAATGGGCGTTTCAAAAGTCCCTTCTCCCTAGGGAGAAGGTTAGGACGAGGGGAAAGGTCTGAAGGCAACCGAGATGATCCGCGTCGGGAATCGCCCTCACCTTGCCCTCTTCCAAATGGAAGAGGGAGCTTTTTCGACACCCTCTGAGGGGGCGAGCTTCCGGAGTACTCCCCAAGGACCCGTTACCCTGCAATAGCTGCTCTTCTTACAGGCCGGGCGGACTCGGAAGCGCGGCATCCGGGTATTAGAATCCAGGTGCTACTTGAAGTTCGCCGGTCAAGACCTAGCGTTATAGTAGGTATGAGGCGCGGCGCCTTGGGGCGTGTACCCTTGGTAGAAGTCCCGCAGATGCGGCTCGATCAACCGCCCCAGCTCCCTGTGGTCCAGTTCCTGGGCGGACAGAGGCCGGTCCAAGGACTTCTTCAGTTCTTTGAATAAGCTCTCCTTGTCGACGCGAGTCAACCGCCGGCCTTGCATGACCACTTCGCCGTCCACCATAACGGTATCCACGTCGATGCTGCGCCCCCGGTGTACGACGGCGTCGAGAATGGACACTTCCGGGTCCAAGTACGGCTCTTCGATGTTCTGCACGTCGAGGAGGACGATGTCCGCCCGCTTGCCCGGCTCCAGGGTACCGATGCGGTCGCCGAACCAGCTGGCGTAGGCCCCATTGACGGTAGCCATCTGGAACACTTGGTAGGAAGTGGGAGGCACAACTTCCATACCGGGAACCCGGTGTAACTTGAGGACCAACCGCATCTCCTGAAGCATGTCCTTGTCGTCGTTGAGCCCGGCCTCGTCACTGCCCAGGGCCACCTTGACGCCGCTGTCCAAGAACCGGCCCAAGGGGGCGATCCCGCTTTGCAAGCGCAGGTTTGAGCTGGTGTTGTGGCAAATGTTGGTACGGGTTGAGGCCATGAGGTCGATATCCTGGTCCGTGGCCCAAACGCTGTGGCCGCAAGTGACCTCCGGCCCCAGGAATCCCAGGTCGTGCAAGTGCTGTAGCGGCGTCTTGTTCCAGGTCTTCAGCCCGTACAGCTTCTGGTACACCGTTTCCTGCAAGTGGATGTGGATGCCGGTGTTGTATTTCGCCGCCATCTCCTTCAGGGCCGTCAGAAGGGTGTCGGAACACCGGTGAACGTTGCTGGGCGCCATGGTAACGCGGACCCTTTCACGGTATTCCCCGGCATACTTGCGGCAGATGTCGTCGAGGGCCGCTACCGTTTCGTCTACCGGAAGGTAGCTCCTGGCCATGAACGCCCGGTACCGTTCCGCCAGGCCAACGGGCAGTCGGGAAGTGAATTCTTCTTCTCCGCCCCTCTGTCCCGCCACCATGGAATTCTGATCGGTAACGATGGGAGCGTAGGAGACTCGCATACCAGAGTCCTGATAGGCCTTCACGGCTCGGGCCGCGACCTCGGCGTCCACCGGCCTATAGGACTGCCAATGAATGGCTTGGACGGTGGTGGTCCCCGACTCGATCATCTGCACCGCTCCGTAAAGCTGGTCCAGATACGGGTCCACGTACCGGGTGCCCATCCTGGAGGACATCCACAGCTCCAAGGGCAGGTCCGGCGCTCCCAACTGGAATGGGCTTAGACCGACGTGGAAGTGGTCGTTCACCAAGCCGGGCATCACCACGTAGCGCGGTCCGCCGATCACCGGCGCGTCGGGATGCCGGGCTTTCAGGTCCTGGTAGGCGCCCACCTCGACAATCTCCCCGTCACGTTGCAGAACCGCCCCATCGGAGATCACCTCGGCGGAAGAAGGCCCGGTGACCTTGCAAATAACGTACTTTCCCCGCAGTAGAGTCGAAGCCATGATTGCCTCTCTCCCGGGCGGTCTTGGGTCCCGCTTTCGGCTTGATCTTTGCCGCGGCCGGAAACCTTCGATAGCTATGGGTATTGGGCCGAGTCGATTGGGATGAGACACCGCGCCGTGTACCGGAAGGCGCCTCGCCGGGTAGCGGAGTCTAACGGTGCCAGCCCATTCCTTTGTAGTAGCCCCGTAGATAGGCGATCTGGCCCCCATGAACTATGTTGTCCCAGACTAGGACGCCGAGAGCGTCTGCCACGCTTACGGTAGCAGGCAGGGCCGGGAAGGGAATCTCCTTGGCGAGGTCTGAAGCGGACAGCGGCTGCAAATAGTCTCTGGCAGCCGAATTCGTGGCATTGAAGTACCCCAGCAAGACGTCTTTAGAGGGCGGTTTCCACGCCAAGACCTGCTCTCCGCTCCAGCCCATGCCGAATTCGTTGGGTTCGGGGTCCATGCCGAATTTCTTGTGCCATTTGTCTTGGACCCATAGCTGGGGAGCTTCTTGCAAACGGCCGTGAATGAACCGGTCGGTCACTCGCGCCATGTGCCAGAGCAGCCAACCGATGGAGTTGGACTGATCATTGGGGCATGCGGCCATGGTGACTTCGTCCACGTCTTCCAACGCGGTGTTCACCATTTGCCAGTTGCGTTCCAAGGCGGACCTAGTGGTCTCAGTAAGGGACATAGCTATTCCTCCTCAAGCAGTTCGATATCCGTGAACCGGACCTCTTTGTCGGTAAGATTGCGGACGTTGTGCTCCACCCCCTCATTCCTGGCGTAAGCGTCGCCGACGCCGGTAACCAGGGTGGAGGTATTGCCGGCGGCGTCAACTATCGTTAGCTCTCCCCCAGTTAACGGCACGACTACATAGTCGTGCTGGTGCCTATGGTGGCCGGTCTCGTCTCCGGGAGGCAGCCTCCACTCGGTTACCCTAACCCGATCAGTCTCAACTTTCAGAATCGATTCAGTCATGTCTCAGCCTTTCGATTAACCATTGGTTGAATTGCCACAAGGGTTTGTCCAGCCAGGACAACCGCCCTTGCCGGGCCCAATTGGAGGATAGACCCCTCTGCACCGCGTCACAGATACTCATGTCCTCGTTATGAAACTCCAAAGTGTTATCTATGAGCTGCTTCAGCCGTTCCTCGAAGTCGGGCAGATTCATGGAGGCCTCCGGGACCGCGATGCCCAACCGCAGCGTGACTCGAGACGTGTCCCGGGGCAGCACCAGGATGTAAATAACAAAACTTGACAGAGGGATCAACAAGAAAGTGGGGAACAGGGTAACGACTGGAGTCTCCCGCCTTTGCTCCGGGGTTAGGCGTTCCAAGGCCGGCAGAATGGTAAAGTCGCCTTCGTCCTGGGCCGTGGGGCAGCGTTGGAAGCTATACGGCCCGTCGGTGTCCTCGATGATTGTAAGGTGGGCCGGGCTAAAGTCCTGTATGGTGTCCTTGTGGGTACCCAAGTGGTGATAGCACTCGTTGAAGTTGTCCACGAAGACCTTCCAGTTCCAGTCTCCTTCGAAGTCTTGATTGTAAACGAGGCGCATACCGCCGATGCGGTAGTTGTCCAACTTCCCGGAGAGGCCCGCCACCCGGGGCGCCAGCCACTCCGTTCCCGGGTCCAAGTTGGCAAAGATGAACCCCTGCCAAACTTCCACGGGAAATGAGGGCAGCCTGCACTCGCTTAGCTCGAACCCGTCGGTCTTGCTCATCTCGGGCGCTCCGATAAGGCGTCCATCCAGCCCGTAGGTCCAAGCGTGATAGGGGCAACGGAAGAAGGCCGCGTTACCCCGGCCCTGCGTTATGTCCGTCCATCGATGACGGCAAGCCCGCGACAACACCCGGATATCGCCTGCATCGTCTCGCACCACCAATAACGGCTCGCCGGCGGCGTCTATCGTGAAGTAATCCCCGGTACTCTCCACTTCCTCGGCGCGGCCCAAGCACAGCCATTCCCGGCGGAAGACCCTTTCCACTTCCAGTTGGTAGAAATCGGGTGACGTATAGCACTGGGCCGGAAGAGTTGAGGCCTTGGCGGCCGGCAGGGCCACCGCCCGCAACTCCTCCTCCCGGATGATAGTCTCCAACTCAGCCGCGCCGTCCTTTGGTCCGGGACCCATGGCGTCTCCCTCTCGCGTAATGCGGACCGGTCCGGCCTCAGGCGCAAAGCGCCGGTCATCCTGAGAGCTCCCCTCTGACGTGCGGTCCCATAACGTCCACTCCGGGAGCACCCAAGCCGACGTTATGTCACCCACGGGCAGACCGTAGCACCGTCTCTCGTGCCTGTCAACCGACTCGGACCAACTTGCCGGGCCACGCCGGGACCGCCGCGCCGGGCGCAAAGGACGCGATAGGCGAGAGTCCCAGCGGGCGCGTCCGTTGTTGCAGCACCTTCAGTCACCGCTCCCCAAAGAACGACACTGAAAGACCCTTGGTGAACCCGATCTAGGGTAACCCAGGCAGTCCGGTACCGTTGGCCGCCGCTAGTGGACGACGTGGAGGCGGCGCCGGGCTAGGTTCAGACGGTCCGCTTCGCTGACCGGGTGTTCCCGTTGAGGAATTCCCGCGGTTGACTCCCGTCCGAAAGAAGGGGTGGAAAAGTAGCGCATGCCTGTATCGTTGATCATGGTGGCTATGAGCCGGGTGCCCGGCAGTTCAGGGGAGAGCTTGTTGGCTGCCGCTACGTTGCATCCTGATGAAATGCCGCACAGGACGCCCTCTTCTTTGGCCAAGCGGCGGGACATGGCGATGGAGTCGGCGGAGGACACGGTCACCACCCCGTCAACGTAGTCCAAGTCCAGGTTGGCCGGTATGAACCCGTCGCCTATTCCTTCTATTTGGTGGGGTCCCCACTCGCCCCCGCTAAGGATGGGGCATTCGGCGGGCTCGACCGCGTAGACTTTGACTTGGGGATTGCGCTCTTTCAGATACTTGCCCACGCCGGTAATCGTCCCGCCGCTGCCCTGGGCCGCGACGAAAACGTCCACCTTGCCGTTGGTCTGCTCCCAGATTTCTGGGCCGGTGGTCAAGTAATGGGCCTCGACATTGTCCTTGTTGGAGAATTGGGCCGGCTCCCAGAACCGGCCGGGGTCCTTTTCCCGCAATTGCTCCACCTTGCTTAAACAGAGGTCAACGTCGCTCTCTCCGCCCGGCGTTAGCACTAGCTCGGCCCCAAAAGCGCGTATGGAATCCTTGCGTTCTTCGCTCATACCCTCGGGCATGACGATAACCACCGGATAACCTTTTACCGCGCCGATCATGGCCGTGGCAATGCCGGTGCTTCCCGTGGAGGCCTCGAGAATAGTCATTCCGGGCCGAAGGTCTCCTCGTTCCTCAGCCCGGCGGACCATGTGGCGAAGGATCCGGTCTTTCAGGCTGGCGCTGGGGTTCATAAACTCCAGCTTGCCGCACAGGGTTTGGGGCCCGGCGGCTACCCTGCCCAGCCTCAAGAGGGGAGTCATACCGGCGGCCTCGGTAATATCGTCGGCTATGCCGAGCCTGGAGTTCCAGTCTAGCAAGCTGCTTCTCCTGGATGTACAGGATTTCCGCGGTGGTCCGGACTAAATCCGCGTTTTAGATGCGGCCGCGGGGCGCTTCAGGCGGCGGCTAGGATAGGCCGGCCAGAACCTCGGCTTGGCCCTCTACCATGGACAGGTCGGGCAGTAGCTTTAACACCAAGCCTGCTTCATCGACGATGACCGCGGGCCGCCGTCCTTCGGCGGAGTTGGCCAAATAACGTTCATCGCCGGCTTTCGACATTCCATAGGCCACTCCGACAGACCTGTCGGAGTCCAGCAATATTGGAAAGGGGAGGCCTTCCCGCTCCACCCAGGTTTTCGCCGCTTCTTGGTCCCGGTCATTGACTCCGAAGACCAGAACGTTCTTGGCCAGAAAGTCCGAATAGTTGTCACGGTACCCGTGGCTATGGCGAGTTCAATTGCTCCCCCCGGATGACGAGTAGAACCAGAGCCAGACTTTCTTGCCTCTGAGGTCCGACAACCGGACCTGGTTTCCGGTATGGTCCACAGTGGTGAAGTCCGGCGCGGGGTCACCTTCTTTGAGCATCCCGTTTCTCTCCTCGATCTTGACCTGCCCCACGTTTTCATCGATTGCCGGCCGAACGTGGACGGGGACAAGGGGTATGGGCGTCCTTCGATTCTATGCGCTCCGCATGGTGCGAGTCCAGCGTGCGGCCGGTCATTACAGGGCACTCCCCCACCCCGGTTTTCAAACCCGCCCCCCGAAGATAAACACGGTATTCTCCGAGAAACCACGCCAAAACATAGGGGCCGGTTTGAAACCGGCATTTTCTGAGGAACGGTATTTTGCCCAGACGATAGTCGTAGCCCCCTCGGCGGAGCTGCCGGAGATATAGGGTGTCGCAGCCTTTCATGGATGCTATAATTACTTGCGCTTAAACACCCTTTGAAACGGAGACGAAAATGACCCAATCCGCGGAAAGCCACGCGCCGGCCGATTGCGCCTATTGTTCGGGGTCAGGGCAAGTGAACTCGGACACGTGCAGAGCTTGCGGCGGCCAGGGTAACGTATTGGTAGCCCAGCCCGCCCGGCCCTGCGCGTTTTGCAACGGGAATGGCAGAAAATCAGCTTACCGGTGCAACTTCTGCCGGGGCACCGGGTGGGCTAATTCGATGAGACCCAGCTAGGGCCGGGTTTCCCCGGCAGCGCAAAGCAGTCTCGGCTATCTTATCTACACTCATTGAAATTCGGGGAGGGCCAGGCATGTCTAGCTATCGAATTATATCGTCGGACAACCACGTTATCGAACCGCCGGACCTGTGGACAACCCGCATCGATTCCAAATTCAAAGGCCGCGAGCCCCGCGTCGTCCGCATGGACGACGGGTCCGACTGGTGGTTCACCGACGGCATCAAGGGTCAAGGCATGTTCGGCGGCGCCCAGCCCGGGGTTAGGTTCGAGGCGCCGGAAAATCTTAGCATGCTGGCCACTTTCGAAGACGTTCGCCCCGGGGGGTACATCCCGGAAGAGCACGTCAAAGACCTGGATATCGACGGCGTTGACGTCAGCATCCTCTACCCCACCGTAGGCCTTCAGCTATTCTGCACGGTGCCGGACAGCGAGCTCCTTTCCGCCACCTTCAGAGTATACAACGACTGGATAGCAGAGTTTTGCAAGCCCTTCCCCGACCGGCTCAAGGGCATCGCCATGGTCAACGTGGATGAAGTGCGGGACGGGGTAAGCGAGTTGGAGCGCAGCGCGAAAATGGGGCTGGCGGGAGCGATGATCACCATCTACCCGCCGGAGGACAAGCCCTATGACCTGCCCATGTACGAACCTCTATGGGCCGCCGCTCAAGACTTGGACATGCCCCTCAGCCTCCACTTCACCACCAACCGCCCGGGTCCCGGCCAGCAATACTCGAGCTTCGATACTCTAAAGCCGTCCTTCACTTGCAACACCGACCATTGGGTGAGAATCTCCTTGGCAGACATCATCTACAGCGGCGTTCTGGAACGCTATCCGAAGCTGATGGTCGGCTCCGTGGAGCAGGAGCTCTCTTGGATCCCCCACTTCATCGACCGGCTGGACTACAACTACACCCAGCGGGCCATGGGGGAGGTAAGCTATCGTTTCAAGAATGACGCAATGCCCGGCGACTTCTTCCACAGCAACGTTTTCCTGGGCTTTCAGGAAGATGCCTTAGGAATTCAGCTGCGGGAAATGATAGGCGTGGACCAAATCATGTGGGGCTCCGACTATCCCCACCAGGAATCCACCTTCCCCAGAAGTAGAGAGATCATCGACGAAATTCTCGTAGATTGCACCGAGGAGGAAAAATCCAAGATCGTCGGCGGCAACGCCGCCAGGCTGTACCGGCTGGACTAGAGGCACCGGCCCGATTAATTTGCCTCGGCTAGTTCGGCCCGACTAAATGATAAAAGGCTGCGAGGTGGGACATGTCTACGTATCGAATCATCTCATCCGACAATCACGTGATGGAGCCTGCCGACCTTTGGACGAATAGGATCGATTCCAAGTTTAGAGGCCGCGAGCCTCGGGTCGTCCGCATGGAAGACGGTTCCGAGCGTTGGTTCACCGACAGCATCAAGGGCCAATACGTGGCCGCCGGCACTCAGGCGGGAGTCAGGTTCGAGGAGCCGGAAAACCTGACCAGCAGCGGCGTATCGGAAGACGTGATCCTCGGGGGATACATCCCCGAAGAGCACGTCAAAGACTTGGACCTGGATGGAATCGACGTAAGCATCGTTTATCCCACCGTCGGTCTGCAACTCTACTGTACGGTGCCGGACGGTGAATTACTGTCGGCAACCTTCAGAGCGTATAACGACTGGCTTGCCGAGTTCTGCGCGCCCTTCCCCGACCGCCTCAAAGGTATCGCTATGGTCAACGTGGACGACGTCCAAGACGGGATAAGCGAGTTGGAGCGAGGCGCCGAGATGGGCCTCGCCGGGGCCATGATCACCATCTACCCCCCGGAGGACAAGCCCTACGTCTTGCCCATGTACGAACCCCTGTGGGCCGCGGCCCAGGACTTGAACATGCCCCTCAGCCTTCACATCACCACGAACCGTCCGGGGCCGGGCCAGCAATACGCCGACTTCGATACCCTTCGGGCATCCTTCATATGCAACACCGATCATTGGGTGCGAGTGTCCCTCGCCGACATGATCTATAGCGGCGTGTTCGAGCGTTACCCGAAGTTGATGGTGGGTTCCGTGGAACAAGAGTTGTCCTGGATACCTCATTTCCTGGACCGGCTGGACTACAACTACACCCAACGAGCTATCGGCGACACTTCATACCGGTTCAAGGGAGACGCGCTGCCCAGCGAATTCTTCCACAGCAACGTGTTCTTGGGTTTTCAAGAGGACGCTATGGGCATACGGGACCGGGACATCATCGGCGTAGACCAGTTGCTTTGGGGCTCGGACTACCCCCACGCCGAATCGACCTTCCCCAGGAGCCGGCAGATTATCGAAGAGATTTTGGTGGACTGCACAGAGGAGGAACGCGCCAAGATCGTCGGCATCAACGCCGCCCGGGTATACAAATGCTAACCGCAGACCTAACCTTAGACGGAAATTTTCGGTTGCCCGACTAGGGCCTCCGACAGGGGCGCCTAGCCCCACAGCCAAAGGCCACGCACCGGCCCGGCCCTCTGGACGGGGCCGGGCCGGTGTACTTTCAGCCAAAGGTACCGCAGGGAAGCTATCTCCGCCGGCCCCAACCGTTCCAGTGGGCTACCTCATCCAGAGGCCGCCGCCGGATGGGTTTGAAATCCGCCCCCCTAAAGTAAGCTACGGGCAGTAGGACGGCCTGTTTTATGTTGTCGGGAATCCCCAGGAGTTGGGCGACTTCTTCCTCGTATTTCAGATGCCCGGTGGTCCAAGCGGAGCCCACTCCCCGGGCCCGGAGGGCCAGCATGATGGACCACGCCGCCGGCAGGATGGAACCATACAAGGTAGCCAAGTGAAATGACTCGAATCGGGGGTCATAAACAGGGCCCACCTCCGCCATCTCCCGCTCGATACAACCGATGATGTGGGCCGGTACCTCGTGGAAGTGATCGTCCAGGTAGTCACTGGCGTCGGCCATCGGCTGGTGTTGGGTCAGGCGCACGTCACCCTCGACCCACCCGGGCTGGCTATAGCTGGGGTCCCGGCCTGCCATCAAATCGGCCCGTGACTTGCGGTAATACTCGGTCAACCCGGCCCGCTTTTCGGGGTCGGTGACCACTATAAAGTGATGGCCTTGAAAATTAGTCCCGGTAGGGGCGAACAAGGCAATCTCTATGCACCGCTCGATGACCTCCGGTTCGACGGGACGGGAGAAGTCCATCCGCTTCTTTACCGAGCGAGTGCTGGTCAGCAGGTGGTCTACCGTAGCCAAGTCCATGCTAAACCTCCCATTTCGGGGTGATTCCGGGCCCCGGCCTTGCCGAAGAGAACGACCGGCACGGCGAATGCCATCTAGTGACCCCGAGTCCCAGCCATGCCGAGGGTAATGACCGTCGCGGCGCGCCGGATAGTATCTTAGTGGGGAGCGCCCAGTCTTGAAGGCCACGGCGCGATTGCCATAAGTCTACGTCCAACGCCGGTTGGCGCCCGGGGTTGCACGAAGCGGCGAATTTTGGGCGTCAGTCGAGGGTTGCCGGTATACCGAGTCGGGTAGTTAGAAAGAGAATGGGGACCCTAGCACCCGTATACCCGGGCCGCGTTGAGGCCGACTATCTTGGCTTTCTCTTCCTCGGTACAGTCCTCCAGGACCTGCTCGATGATCTCCCGGCTTCTTGGGAAGGTCGACTCCGGGTGGGGATAGTCTGACGCCCACATCAATTGGTCGACGCCTATGATGTCCCGGTCTCGTATACCCAGGGCATCCTCCTGGAAGCTGACAAACACGTTGCTATGGAAAAAGTCGCTGGGAAGGGTATCCCCCTTGAACCGGTAGGGCGCAACCTCGCTTTGCCTTTGGGTGTAGTTGTAATCGATGCGGTCCAGGAAGTGGGGTATCCAGGACAGTTCGTTTTCTATCGCGCCTATTTGTAGTTTGGGGTAGCGTTCGAAAACGCCGCTGAAAATCATGTTGCCGATGGACATGCGCACCCAATGGTCATTATTGGAGAATTGAGTCGCGGTGGCGGACTCGAAATCGATCACTTGGCCGGGGTTTGGACGGTTGGTGCCAACGTGAAGGCTAAGAGGCATATCCAAGTCTTGGGCCGCCGCCCACAGCGGTTCGTACTCAGGCTTGTCATACGAGTGGGCCTCCGGCGGATAGACAGTAATCATAGCCCCCGGCAGTCCCATCTTCTTACAGCGCTCCATCTCCTTTATGCTGGCCGGTACGTCATCCACGTTCAGCATGGCGATGCCCAAGAGCCGTTTCGGAAAGGGCTTGCAGAATTCGGCAAGCCAGTCGTTGTAGGTGCTCAAGATGGAGGTCAGGAGTTGGCTATCCGGCACACTGTAGAGCAAGAGGCCGACGGTAGGATAGAGTATGCTCACGTCCACACCGTCGATATCCAAGTCTTTGACGTGCTCCTCAGGGATGTATCCCCCCAAGATCACGTCTTCCATCTTTCCTTTCAGGTTTATCCTTTCCGGCTCCTCGAAGCGTACCCCGGCTAAAGTCCCCATGGTAGGGCTCATTACTTTATAGCCGTCGTAAAACCACCAGTCGCCGTTAACGTCGCCGCCGGGCTGGTCCGAGTAAACGACGTGGGGCGCCCGTTCCCTGAATTTGGAGTCCACCTTGTCGGCCCACAGCTCCGCCGGCTCGATGACGTGGTTATCCGACGATATTATCCTGAACTTAGACATTACTAAACCTCGTAGGTGTAACTGTGTGCTTCGGACCACTCGGAGTCGATCATAGCCGCTGGGAGTCCCCCGGCTGACCTTCCCCGTCTCCGCCCGCCCGCGGGCCGAGTGAGCGTGTGTCCGTATTTCTCCAAAGTTTAGTGCCGTCCGCCCAAGACTGTCAAACACTGGCAGGCGCTTCCGGCGCTGCTATTGCTCGCGGACGCCCAAGGGTTGCGGGAAAACGGGCCGGAGAGTAATCTGGTGCTGTTACGGCCTCTAAAAGGCGGGTTCTACGGCGTGGGTTGGCCGTTTACTCAAAAACGAGGAGGCGCCACGATGTCTGAGTATGACTTGGTCATTCGAAACGGGACCATAATCGACGGCACCGGCATCCCACGTTACAAAGCCGACCTAGCGGTCAAGGATGGACGGGTGGCGAAAATCAGCGGCCGGATTAGCGCCGGGGGCGCCGAAGAGATCGACGCCACGGGGTGCGTCGTTGCCCCGGGCGCCATAGACCTGCACACCCACTACGACGCTCAAGTAAATTGGGACCCTTACTGCTCGCTGTCGGGGTGGTTCGGCGTCACCTCCCTCACCATCGGTCAGTGCGGCTTTGGATTCGCGCCAACCAGGCCGAAAGACCGGGACCTGAACATGCGGATGATGAACCGCATTGAAGCCATACCCTTGGAATCGATGCGGTTGGGTATGCGCTGGGACTGGGAAACATTCCCCGAGTACCTCCACAGTCTGGACAACCAGGGGTTGGGAGTCAACGTGGGCGCGTTGGTCCCGTTCTCACCGGTACGCGGCTACGTGCTGGGCATGATTCCGGCCCGGGAAAGGACCACGGTGACCGAGGCGGAATTGAACCTGATGAAGCAAATCATGCACGACGGAATGAAAGCCGGGGCTTTTGGAATTTCCTTCGACAAGAACATGGAAGACCGCCCGGAGGATGGCAGTTTCCTACCTAGCCACGTGGCCTCAAATGAAGAGTTCCTGGCGATGGCGGAAATAATGGGACAGTTCGGGGTGGGCCATATCGGCTGGACTATTGGCTTGGGCCATACGGAAGAGGACTTGGACGCCCAGCGGCGTCTGCTCACCCAAATGACGCGGGTTAGCGGCCGGCCGCTGCACCTGGACGGAGGAAGCGCCGCCGGCAGCGAGTGGTTCGAGTCGACCCGGGCCGAAGGCTTGCCCGTGGTCCTTCAGGAGGTCTGCATGGAGGTAGACGCCGAGTTTACCTTAGCCGAATACAACCTGTTCGATTACATGCCCAACTGGGTGGACCCCCTGGTAGGCACCCCCGAAGAACGGGCCGCGAAGCTCCGCAACCCCCAAGTCCGGGCGGGCATGAAGCAAGACTTGGAGGAAAAATCGGCCAGCCAAGCCGCCATGGCCGATGACCGGACCGACTGGACCAGCTTCAAGGTATTGCAGGTTGCGCAAGAACGGAACTTCAAGTATGAAGGTATGAGCATCGCCCAGATCGCTGACTTGGAAAACAAACACCCCTTGGACGCTATGCTGGACCTTGCGCTGGACGAAGACCTTCAGACCGAGTTCAGTCACGTGGTCGCCTTTGGCAACCAGGACGCCATTGAGAAGTCGATCAAGAGCCCCAACTCCCATATTTCCGTGTCCGACGGCGGGGCCCACACCCGGTACCTTACCATCAGCACCTGGCCCGTCCACTTCTTGACCCACTGGATCCGGGACCGGCAGATCATGACCCTGGAGCAAGCCCATCAGAAAATGAGCTCCTTCCCGGCTTGGTTTGCCGACTTCAAAGACCGGGGGATACTCCGGACCGGGGCTTGGGCCGACATCATGGTCTACAACATGGACGAGCTTGGCTTCCTCTACGACAAGCCGATCTTCGAAACCGACTTCCCCGGCGGAGAGCGCCGGCTCATCCAGAGAGCTACCGGGCTGCGTTACACCATAGTCAACGGAGTGATCACCTTCGAGGGGAATGAATGCACCGGCACCGTGCCCGGGAAACTGCTGCGCAGCTACGACATGGTCGGGTAGCCATACCGCGGGGCTTGCTTCACCCCATGTGCTTGCGGATGAACTCCCCGCATTCCTCAATGGCTTGTTGGCCCTCCGGCAAAAACGACGCAAAGGCTTGCCAGACATGGGGCATGTCATCCCACACCGTAAGGGTGGCGTCTACGCTGGCTTTCGTGGTCCGCTCGGCAAACTTCACCGAATCGTCGAGCAGCACTTCGGCAGTGCCGACCTGGATGAGCAGCGGCGGCAGTCCGTGCAGGTCGGCGTAGTAAGGAGAGGCGAGGGGAGTCCTGCGGTCCCGGTCTCCCAAGTAAGCCGCCGCAAAATTCTCCAAACCGTTAAGGTCGAGGATGGGGTCTTCCTCGACCTTCGAGGTCATGCTCTCCCCGGTGTGGGCTAGGTCGGTCCATCCCGAATGAGAGATTCCGGCGGCCGGGAGAGGCTCGCCCAAGTAGCGCAAGGCCACCAGAGTAGCCATGGTCAGCCCGCCGCCGCAGGAGTCGCCGGCGATGGCGATCTTCCCCGGTTTCACGCCTTGGGATAGGAGCCACCGGTAGGCGGCCACCGAATCCTCCACAGCGGCGGGGAAGGGGTTCTCCGGCGCCAGACGGTATTCCAGTCCCAGGACACGGGTACCGGACGCTTGAGACAATCGAGAAAGAGTGGCCCGGTGCGTTCTCATCGAGCCGATAACATACCCTCCGCCGTGCAGGTACAGCAACACCCGGTCCTCCGCCGCGTTGGGGGCGTATATCCATTCGGCCGACACACCGCCGGCCCCCACTCTCTCGAATATGATGTCGTCGTCCGCTTTGTATTCCGACATCAACTGTTCATACCAGACCCGGGACTCTTCCACGCTGGTCAACGACTGCGCTTGCTCCTTTGCCGTCCTGAATATCTTCATCACTTTGTCCAGTTCTGGGCTGGCCATCAGTAACCTCCACTCTTTTCTTCGGGTGGTGATTGGCCCGAAGTATATCCTCAATCACCCCCCGGGACAATTGCTTGCCAGGAACGGGAGCGAGCATAGGCTCCCCAATTCCCGCCTGAGAAACAAGACGCCCGGAGATTTCTTGGCGCGGCCCGCCTTCTTGGGTGCCCTTGGCCTAGGCCGAATGTATAATGTCGGGTATTCACAAGCTGCGGGTCGATCGAAGTCGGGCACCGGCTTGGAGGGGAGATAGTATGGATAGAATCGACATTCCGTATATGTCCGCGACTGAGCTATCGAAGTTAATTGAGAAGAAAGAGGTATCCCCGGTGGAGGTGGCGGAGGCTTATCTGGACCGCATCGACGCCGTGGACTTCAAGTTCAATGCCTACCTGACCGTATGCCGCGAGGAAACCCTCCAAGCCGCCCGGGAGGCGGAGCGAGCCATAACGCAAGGCAATCACTTGGGGCCGATGCACGGGATCCCCGTGGGCGTCAAGGACCAATTGTGGACCAAGGGCGTCCGCACCACCGGCGGCTCCTTCATCTTGAAGGACTTCTTTCCCAGCGAGGACGCGACCCCCATCGCCAACTTGAAAAAAGCGGGGGCCGTCATAATCGGCAAAACCAACATGACCGAGTTTGCCATCGGGCTTCCCCAGCGTTACAGCGTTCCGAGAAATCCGTGGGACTTGGACACCCAGACCGGCGGCTCCAGCAGCGGATCCGGGGCCGCTACCGCTGCCCACCTGTGCGCCACTTCCCTGGGCGAAGACACCGGAGGCTCCATAAGATGGCCCTCATCCTGGTGCGGCATCGTTGGCTACAAAGCCACTTGGGGCAGGACCAGCCGGTACGGCTGCATGCGGGGCAACTGGTCCATGGATACCGTGGGGCCCATGTCGAAAACGGTGGAGGACGCCGCCATAACCCTCGGTGCCATCGCCGGCTACGACCCCAAGGACCCCTATACCTGGAACGTCCCGGTACCCGATTACAGGCGGGCCCTCGACGGGAACATCCGAGGCATGAAGGTGGGGGTGATCCAAGAAAAGATCAACGCCGCCGGAATCGAGCCGGAAACCAAAGAAGCCGTAGTCAAAGCCGTATCGGTATTGGAAGAACTGGGCGCGTCGGTGGACGAAGTCTCCGTGCCCCTTGCCGAGCACGACTTCTTGCTGATCTTGGTCCACTTGATTACGGAGCCGGCCCAGAACCAGCACGAATGGGTCAAAGAACGCATCCGGGACTACGGGTGGGGCAATCGAATCGGCCTTCTAACCGGCAGTATCCTGCCGGCCCAGGCCTACTACAAGACTCAAAAGCTGCGGACCATGTTGAGGAACCAGACCTACGCCGCCCTGGAAAAGTACGACGTTCTGGTGTCGCCCACCGCAGGAAGGACCGCCCGGAGCATAGAGGGCTACGAGGCCCAGGCGGCGGCGGACCTTACATTCCTCAACACCCCCATGTATAACCTGTCCAACGCGCCCGCCGTCACCCTACCCTGCGGCTTCAATTCTTCAGGGCTGCCCATCGGCCTTCAGATCGGAGGCCGCCCCGGCGCAGATGAGACGGTGCTGAAGGTCGCTCATGCCTATGAACAGGCGACCACCTGGCACACCCTAAGGGCTCCCAACGCGTGACGCCGGCTGCCGATTGACCGAGTGTGTATCCATTGTTATCATTTAGGCATTAGGCGTACCCCTTTCCCTTCCGGTATTAGTCTCCCGATGATGGAGAAAAGGAAACATGAGCAATAAAGATATTGCGCTAATAGCGCACCTCCTCCGCCGAGCCGGATTTGGCGCCACGCGCGATGAGATCGACACATACGCGGCCAAGGGATACGAGGCAACGGTTGAAGAGTTGCTTAACCCAACCAACGTGCGAGCTATGACCGACGACCTGATGCGACGGTACCACGCCGATCAGTCGGGTATGCTCGGTCGGGACGACCCCAGTTCAAGCTGGTTGTACCGGATGATAACCACCACGGCGCCTCTACAGGAAAAGATGGCCCTGTTTTGGCACTGCGTCTTCGCTACCGGATACAACAAGATCTCCCAAGGCAAGCCGTTGATGGACCAAATCCGAATGTTCCGAGCTTACGGCATGGGCGACCTGCGAACTTTGTGGGTCGAGCTGTCCAAAGACCCGGCCATGATCTATTGGCTGGATAATCACGACAACCACAAAGGCGCCATCAACGAAAACTTTGGACGGGAACTTCTTCGAGCTCTTCTCCATGGGAGTCGGCAACTATTCGGAGGAGGATATCAAAGAGTGCGCCCGGGCCTTCACCGGCCACACCATCGGCAATACGGAATACATGGCCTTGCGGACCCTCCGGGATTCTATTTGGCCTTATGGAAGAATCCCCTATTATTACCAGTATCTCCCCGAAGACCACGACGATGGGGAGAAAGAGTTCCTCGGCCAGCGGGGCCGGTTCGACGGCGAGGACATCATCGACATCATTTGCCACCAACCCGCCACCGCCCGCTTCATCTCCAGACACCTCTATAGCTTCTTCGTAGCCGATGAACCGCCGGTGCCCCAATGGCCTTACAAGCCGCCCCAGGACCCCGAAGCTATAGACCTGCTGACTCAGACCTACTTCGACAGCAATTTCGACGTCCGGTCCATGCTGAGGACCCTTTTCAACGCCGACTTCTTCCGTTCCGAAAAGTCCTGGTACGCCAAAGTCAAGAGTCCCACGGAGTTGGCGGTGGGGGTCCTTCGGCTCACGGGCGAATTTCGCACGCCCCAGCGGGACATCTTGGACCAGACCCTGCAAATAGGGTACATGGGCCAAGAACTGCTCAACCCTCCCAGCGTCGAGGGGTGGCATCAAGGCACCGAATGGATTGACACCGGAACCTTGGTCAACCGGCTGAATTTCGCCACCGAGCACTTGGGCGACGCGGACCACCCCGGCGTTAGGGGAATGACCAACAAGATAATGGCCGGAGGCCCAGGCGTTATCTCACCGGATCAGTTGGTGGACGGCTGCTTGGACCAGATGGGGTCGATATCCGTTTCCGAAGAGACCCGGTCGGCCCTGCTCGAGTTCGCGTCCCAAGGCGGCGTCCTTCCCGTGAGTGGGGATGCGGCCGATGAAGAGGCCAGACGGAGAGTTGCGGAGATTTTTGGATTGGCGGCCGCCTCGGTGGAGTTTCAACGGGCTTGAGACCGGGGGCCGGCATATGACCACTGTCTTTGTGAACGGGAATCCAAACGACTTTAAGGCCGGGCGGCGGCATCGAGCCAGCGCCTCAATCGCTAACCTTTGCTCGGCGCCAACACTCAATTCGAACAGCCGGTCCGCACTGTCGATGGAGATACTGGGATGAGTTCTACGGCTACGAAGGAAAAAGGGAAATTCCTGACCTACAGCTACACAATCGGCCTTTGCGTAATGGAAGGACGGGGCTTTTCCTACCCCTCCGACACCGGGATCGGCCGGGACGGCCGGCTTTGGGTAGCGAACCGCGGTGTCGACATGGAGGGATACCGGCAAATACGGGGCACTCTGTGCAACCTGGACAGCGAGTACTTCGGTGACTGGGGCTCCTTCGGCGAGGGCGACGGCCAGTTTGTGTCGCCGACGGCTGTCGCTCTGGATAGCCGCGGCCAAGTCTACGTTAGCGATGAATTCACCAATCGAATCACCATATTCGATTCCCAGGGCAAGTTCGTGTCCAATTGGGGCGCGGCGGGGACCGGTGAAGGTGAACTGACCGGCCCCGCGGGTATTGCCTTCGACAGCGAGGACAATATCTACGTGTCGGACCACCTGAACCACCGCGTCCAGAAGTTCACCAGCGACGGCCGGTTCTTGCTCTGCTTCGGCTCGCCGGGGGCCGGTGACGGCCAGTTCAATCTCCCTTGGGGGTTGACCGTCGACGCAAAGGGCGAGGTGTACGTGGCGGACTGGGGCAACGACCGGATACAACGGTTCACCGCCGGCGGCGGGTTCATCCGCAAGTACGGGACTTCCGGCCGAAGCGAGGGCGAGTTCTATCGCCCTTCCAGTGTCGCGGTCGACGGCGAAGGCTATATCTACGTGGCGGACTGGGGCAACGAAAGACTCCAAGTCCTTGACGCTGACGGAGAGTTGGTACAAGTTCTGAGGGGGGAAGCAACTCTCTCCGCTTGGGCCCAAGACTTCTTCAAAGCCAACACCGAGGAAGCGGCGGCCCGGGCCAAGTCAGACCTCGAGCCGGACATTGACTTCTTCACCGACGACCCTCACGAAAGGTCGTCGCACATCGAAAAGCTGTTTTGGTCGCCGGTTTCGGTGAAGCTCGCCGCCGACGGCAAGGTGTGCGTAACCGAGAGGGACCGTCACCGAATCCAGATCTACGAGAGGGCGTAGCAGCGGTTCCGAGAAATTACTCCGCTAATACCAGCAAATGGGTCCCGCTCGCGGGTTAGGCGCCTAGAAATGGGTCCGTAAGGAGATACTTCATGACTTCTACCAAGAACGACCGGACGGTGGTGGTAGTCCAGCTTTCCGGCGGAAACGATCCCCTAAATACCGTAGTCCCCTACAGTAATGGCTTGTACTACGATCAACGCCCCAACGTAAGGGTCTCCCAGGACGAAGTCCTCCCCATAAACGATGAGTTGGCTTTTCATCCCGGTATGGGACCGATAAAGCAACTTTGGGACGAGGGCAAGGTCGCCATAATCAACGGTATCGGGTACCCCAATCCCAACCGCTCCCATTTCCGGTCCATCGACATCTGGCACACCGCGGAGCCGGCCAAGGTCGCTCCCGACGGGTGGCTTGGCCGCGCCATCAGGGACTTGGACCCACAGGCCGAAAACGTGCTGACGGGGGTCAACTTCGGCCGGGGCCTGCCCAGGGCCCTAGCCTGCCAGGGAGTTCCGGTAGCGTCGGTCAGCAACCTGGAGACCTACGGGCTGTTCCCCAACGCCAAGGAAGAGGAGAAACGGCGGCAGCTTCTGGCCGCTTTTAGCATGATGTACGGCGGCGCGGCGGGTAGAGACCCCGTAGCTCAACTCTTGAGTCAGACCGGGACCGATGCTATGAACGGCGCCGACATCCTGCGGACCGCTCCGGACAAGTACTCGTCCTCGGTGGAGTACGCCGCCACCCCCATAGCCCAGAGTCTCAAGAGCGTGGCCCAAGTGCTGCTGGCTGATTTCGGCTCCAAGATCTTCTACACCGACCACGGGAGCTTCGACACCCACGCTGAAGAATTGGTCTGGCACGCTAGGAAGATCAGCGACGTATCCGCGGCCATAGGCGACTTCATGGACGACCTGGAGGAGCACGGCCGCGAAAATGACGCCGTGGTCCTGGTCTTCTCGGAGTTCGGCCGTCGGATTCGAGACAACGGGTCGGGCACCGATCACGGCTCCGGCGGAGTGGCCTTCATCATCGGCGGCGCGGTGAAGGGAGGGTTCTACGGAGAGTATCCTTCCCTGAAAGAAGAGGACCAGTCAGCGGGCGACCTCCACTTCAACAATGACTTCCGCGGTACCTATTCGAGCATACTGGACCAGTGGCTCGGTCTGGACCCCGTGCCCATAGTAAACGGCCGGTTCGAGCAGTTCGACTTCATCCAAAACTAGAGCCGGAACTTTTCAACAAGCGCCTAGCTTATTCCTGATGGGACCCGGGGCGGGCGCTGAGAGACCGAGTCGTGGTTGCGGTACGGCCGCCATTACACAGCCGGCGTCCCGGAGAGCTCCGGGCGTTGCGGGAGGGGTACCGGAGTTCGCTCACTGACGTGACTGACTCCCTGACTTAAGTGCTTGGAGAAGGTTTTCCTGGTTTTTCGGTTGACCCCTGCGCCGTCCATGCATAGCAGACCGGGTACCGCGCCGTTACTGCCTAAATGGGTATTGCAAAAGTCCCTTCTCCTTGGGGAGAAGGTCAGGATGAGAGGAAAGGTCTGAAGGCAACCTGGATGGTCCGCGTCGAGAATCGCCCTCACCCTGCCCTCTCCCAAGTGGGAGGGGGAACTTTTTCAATATCATCTAAGGCCTGTTGCGCCAAATTAGGACGGCGGAAAACCGACAAGTGTTTCCCGCCGTCGCAGCCCCAAATGAATATTCGAACGCCTGATGGGAGGCAGCATGCAAACCGTGGGATTCATCGGCCTAGGCAAAATGGGCACGTCCATCGCTACCAATATTCAAAGAGCAGGCTACCCGATGACAGTCCATGACGCCCGGGAAGAAGCCGCCAAGCCCCTGCTTGAAGGCGGCGCCCGGCTTGCCGGCTCTCCGGCCGAGGTAGCCCGGGACTGTGAGGTCGTCCTCACTTCATTGCCCGGGCCAAGAGAAGTAACGGAAGTGGTTACCGGGCGGGATGGAATACTCGACGGCATCCAAGCGGGGCACGTTTATTTGGACCTTTCCACCTGCGGGCCGGAGTTGCTGCGGGAAGCGGCGCCCGTGTTCCACCGCAAAGGCGCTCAGCTGATGGACACCCCGGTGTTGAGCCTGCCTTCTTGGGCAGCCAACCGGAGCCTTATCGTGATGGCCGGCGGCGAGCGGGACGTCTTCGATCGAGTGCGGCCCTTGCTTGACGCTTTCGCCGATAAAGTGGTCTATACCGGGGGTCTCGGGACGGCCACGGTATGCAAGCTGGTAAGCAACATGATGGAGTTCGCCATGGGCCAAGTAATGGCCGAAGGGCTGACCCTAGGAGTCAAGGCCGGAGTGGAACTGGACGTGCTCATGGATACCGGCAGCCGGGGGCCGCTGGGAATGAGGCAAGGCATAATGTCCGAGACAGTATTCCAAGGCCGCTACACACCTCCCCGGTTCACTCTAGCCTTGGCCATCAAAGACATCGCCCTAGCCACCCTGTTGGCCCGGGAAGTCGGCGTGCCCATGCCGATGATCAACTTGTCGGAGCAAATACTGCGGCAAGCCGCCAATCGCGATTGGGCCGAAGAGGACTATACCAGGCCTTTCGCGCTGCAAGAAGAAGCGGCGGGGGTGGAGCTCCGGTCCGGAGGGGAATCTGAGTCAGCCCAAGACCGCTCCTAGGCCGGGTGCTTTTTCGGCCCGCACTTTTCGCCGGGTATTTTTCGGAGGTACGATGCAAAGGATAGGATTCATTGGGTTGGGCAAAATCGGCGTCGCCATGGCCGGCAACATTCAAAAAGCCGGTTACCCCATGGTGGTCAACGACATCCGGGAGGCCGCCGCCAAGCCTCTCCTGGAAGGGGGCGCAAGATTGGCCGGTTCCCCGGAAGAGGTTGCTGCGGCCTGCGAGATCACTTTGACTTCCTTGCCGGGCCCAAAGGAGGCCGAGGAAGTAATCTCCGGGCGTGATGGTGTCCTGGAGGGAATCCAGCCGGGTTCGATATTCCTCGACCTGTCCACCTGCGGCCCCGACTTGCTGCGCGGGTTGGAGCACAGATTTCGGGAGAGAGGCGCTCACGTAATGGACGCGCCCGTCCTGAGCACACCGGCGTGGGCCGCTCAACGAAAGTTGATCGTAATGGCCGGCGGCGAGCCGGAGGTCTTCGACCGGGTCCAACCCGTGCTGGAGGCTTTCGCCGACAAGACCGTCTACACCGGGACGTTGGGCACCGCCAACGTGTGCAAGCTGGCCAACAACTTGGTAAACTTGGTCACCGCTCACGTCGTGGCCGAGGCGCTGACCCTTGCGGCCAAGTCGGGCGTGGACCCGGAAGTGCTGATGGACACCGGCAGCCGCAACGCCTTGGGCTTGGAACACGAGGTCCTCTCCCAAACAGTGTTTCAGGGCCGATTTCAGCCTCCCAGGTTTACCCTTAACCTGGCCATGAAGGACCTGGCTTTGGCAACCGACTTGGGACGTCAATCGGGGGTCCCGTTGCCCGTGACTAACTTTGTCGAGCAGCTACAGCGGCAGGCCGTGAACCGCGGTTGGGGGGAAGACGACCGCGCTAAACTATACTGCTTGCAGGAGGAAGCTGCCGGCGTCGAAGTTCGGACTGGGCGTTAATCTGCGACTTGACCCCGGTCGCACTTATGTAAATCCTTGTTAACCCGATGTGCAAGTTTTTTCGCTGGAAATAGGATAGCCAATGCAACAACGTTGCTATTTGATGTGTACCGGCTTCGACGAGAGAATAGGAGCGTGATTGGGCTGGCCCGCCTTGGGCGGGCCAGCCCAATCACGCTCCATCTTTCCGGGGTGGGGCAACTCTCTCGTTGTGCCTGGACAGGCGATAAGAAACTTGCGCACGGGGTTTGTTAGGTCATCGCAACCGGTGGTCTGGTACCTCTACCAATAATAGGAGACGCGGAACAGGAGACGCGACATGTCAGTCCTTGCTCTGGTAAACGGGCGTATCATCGACGGTACCGGCGCGGTACCGCGAGACGAATGGGGAGTGGTTGTCCGGGACGGAAAGATTCAGTCGTTGGGGCCGGCAGCTTCCCTTCCTACCCCGGCGGAGGCGGAGGTAGTCGACGTGGGGGGCCGCACGGTTATGCCGGGTCTCATCGATCCCCACACCCACCTTACCTATCATTCCAAGGAGTTCGGCCTCATATTGCAGCAACTCACCGAGAGCCTGGAGCTGAATACCATTCGAGCAGTCCAGAACGCCCAACTCATACTGCAAACCGGGTGCACTGCCATCGGCGACGGCGGCACTCGGGGACATATCGCCGCCTCTATCCGGGACGCGGTGGCCGAGGGCCTGATCCCGGGCCCCAAGGTTGTCGCGGCGGGGCAAATAATTTCCGGCTCCGGCGGACTTCAGGACCACACTTTCGTGCCCGGCTACTATGACGACGACGCCTTTCTGGGAACCGTGGTCAACGGGCCACTGGAAGTCCGCACCGAGGTACGCAAGCAGGTCCGCGGCGGCGTGGACTGGGTGAAGGTATCGGTCAGCGGCGTGCCGGGCAGCCGCCATATCAGCGGGCATACCCAGGACCTGGAGTACGATGAGGTCTTGGCCGCGGTGCAGGAGGCCGCCAAGTTCGGTAAGACGGTCCACGCCCATGCCCATGACCCCAACGGCCTTAAGGACGCGGTAAGGGCCGGCGTTATCTCCCTTCACTCAGGCGAGTTCGTAGACCAAGAAGGGCTGGAGTTGATGAAGGCCCGCGGCGCCGTCTTCGTTCCCACCATCGCTTGGCTGCACTACCGGGCCAACGCCGACTACGCCCGGGAGTACAGCCGCGCTTTCAAACTCACCGACGCTCAACTGCAAGAGTTCGTGGACGACTGCCAAGAGGCCTACGAGTGCTGCAGGGACGCCGTCATCCAAGCCCACCGGACCGGCGCACCCACCGCCGTGGGCTCCGACGGGGCCCACACCTTCCCCCCGTATGACATGGCTCTGGAGATGGAGTACTTCCAGGACCTGGGTATTCCACCCTTGCAAATAATTACCGACGCCACGAAGGTGGCGGCTCAGGCCGTGGGTAAAGCCGGCGACTGGGGAACCTTGGAACCGGGAAAAGCGGCGGACATCCTGCTTGTGGACGGCGACCCGTCGGTCGACGTGAGGGTACTCAAGGACAAGTCCAAAATCGACATGATTCTTCAAGACGGTCGAAAGGTCAAAGATACCCTGGCCCCGGCTATGGCCAACGTCGGGGCGGCCTAGCTAACCCAGCACGCTTTCCGCCATTCGTTCCAGCGCGGCCAGCGCCTCTTCGGTACCTAGATGCAGGGGCAAGGGCACGTCTACCGTGTCGGCCCCCGCTTCCTCGAAGCGTCGCACCGTGTCCCAGTCTGGAGATACGTTGCAAACATTCACTTTTATAGACTTGGGGTCCCGCCCCGCCGCCGCCGCCAACTCATCCAGGGTTTCCCGGCCTTTCCGCACCTGTTCCGGAGTTACTCGAATCGGCATCCAGCCTTCTCCCCAAGCAACCACCCGCTTGAAGACGTTGGGCGCCAACCCGCCCAGGTATACCGGAGGATGAGGTTTTTGGACCGGTTTCGGGGAGCAAACCACGGGCGGGAAATCGTAGAACTTTCCGTGGAACTCGGCCTCTTCCTTGGTCCAAAGCTCCTTCATCGCTAATACCGCTTCCCGGGTCTGCCCCCAGCGGCGCTCAAAGTTGCCGCCCATTATTTCGGTCTCTTCTTTGAGCCATCCGGAGCCGATTCCGACTATCACGCGGCCATTGGAGACATGGTCCAGGGTTGCGAACTGCTTGGCTTGAAGCAGCGGATTATGCTCGGGTACTAGAGTTACGCTGGTGCCGAGCTTGATGGTCTGAGTCACTCCCGATGCCCGGGCCAAGCCGATGAGAGGGTCGCCGATGTCGTACATCATCGCCGGTATCGAACCGTCCGGAGTCGCTTCGAAAGGCGACGCGGCCTTCACGGGCAGGATGGTATGCTCAGGAAGCCAAAAAGCCTTGAATCCCAGCGACTCGGCTTTTTGGGCGCACACCGCAACGTCCGCCGAATCACTAGCCAGGAACATGTGGACCCCTATTTCCACGGTCTGACGCCTCCGAAGATATTTATCGGATTCCAACCTTCGCCGCGGAAGGCCCATAGACGCAGAGCAGCGGTACCTCAATCCGCCGGAAAGGGGAGCTAATCATCCACCCTTCACTGCTGTAATTCCCGCTGGCGGATGACGTTTCCGATGCTTGATTCCAGCGGACCGCGCCGCAAGCCCAACTCCACCGCCCGTTCGACGTCTTGGCTGGCTGCGGCGTCTTCTCCCAAATAGGTATGGGCGATGGCCCGGGCGGCATAGGTCCGGGGATTCTCAGAGTCCAGGGCAACCGCTTGGTCGAAATCTTCTACGGCCCGGCGGTGTTCCCCCATACTGCCGTAAGCCACTCCCCGGTTGGTGTAGGCCGACGCCGATTCGGGGTCGAGGCGGATGGATTTGTCTAGGTCATCGATGGACTTGTCCAGTTGGCGCAGGTTGCCGTAGGCAACGCCACGGAGCATGTAGCCCGCAGCCAACTCGGGGTCCAAGCGGATGGCTTCATCGAAGTCCTTGATGGCCGATTCGACGTTGCCCAAGTTGCCCTTGGCGATACCCCGGTCTAGGTAAGCCTCCGCCAACTCCGGGTCGAGGCGGATGGCTTGGTTCAAGTCTTGTATCGCCTGAGGCGGGCTGCGCATGGCGGCATAAGCGCGGCCCCGCTTGTGGTAGGGTTCCGCGTCTTGGGGATTGAGCAGGATTATTTCGTCGTAGTCCTCGATTGCCAGCCCGATTTGGCCCAACTTCAAGTGGGCGGCGGCCCTGCTGTTGTACACGACGGACGCATACCCTGCGTCCCCTTCCCCTAAGTAGAGGATGGCCTCGCTGTAATCCGCGACTGCCTCCTCGAACCGTCCCAAGCTCTCTAGGGCGGCGCCCCTCTCGACGTATGCGTTGGGCTGTTCGGGATCAGTGCGAATAGCTGCGTCGAGTTTGGCTATGGCCTCGTTCGCTAGGCCCTTAGAAGCCAACTCGGTGCTCTCGCGCACTAACTGCAGATACTCGGGGCCGGGTGTGGCTTGTACTGCAACTTTAGTTCTTGGGGAAGTTGTGGAGGCCGGTCCAGCTAATGTGGCCGGCGCCCGGGAAGTAACCGTGGGTCCGAGGGTTTCCGTGGACTCCGCGGTAGCTCCTTGCTCAGCATCTCCACCGCAGCCCATCGCCGCCATCACACAGCAAAGGAGCAAAGGAATCAAAGTCAACACTCTCATTGGCAAAGAATCGACCCTCCGGTAAATAGGCGCTATCCGCCCGGCAACATTCTAGGAGGAAAGTGTAGTCCGAAAGCTGCGTCTGGCCAGGCCAATCAATGCCGTCGGCGAACCGGCGGAGGCATGGGAACCGGTGGGGTTGCGGTATCAGTATTGGATTGCCGGCCTACCGCTACACCAGAGGAGATCGAGGCCCGTCGTTGCACGTATGAATACTTGAGGTAGCTACGGCAATGAATGGCGGGACAGATCGGTGTCGGACAACCGCCGGACTGGTGAAAAGGCGCGTAACGCGGTCGGCGCTCCAGCCAGCAGGAAAATACGCGGGTTACATTGAGATGTTACGGTGGAAGTCTCAAGAAGCCGCCGTTCCGGCGGCTTCTTGAGACTTCGCTGGGACTAACGCCCCATTGCGCTAAAGCAATCGCTGCAGTAGACGGGCTTATCCCCCCGGGGGCGGAACGGCACCATCGTATCGACGCCGCACTGGGCGCAGACTGCCGGGTGCATCTCCCTTGGCGCCCCGCCGAATCCCCGTTGCTGGTTCCGTCGGAGCCGGCGGCATTCGGGGCAACGGGTCGGCTCGTTAGTGAATCCCTTTGAGGAGAAGAACTCCTGTTCTCCAGCCGTAAAGGTAAAGGGTGAGCCACACTCAACGCAAGTGAGACTCTTGTCTGAAATCGCCATCTGGACGACCTCCAATAATTTGGGTTTGGCTCAGTGTAGGTCTTCCGAGGCGAGAGGTAACGGAAATCGAAACCCTCAACGGGAACCCTAACTTGCACCGGTAGATATTATACATGATATTTGCCCAAATAACATGATATTTGCCCAAGTAAGTGGAATAGCAAGAGCTATATCGGAAAGACACCGGCGTCGCCATGTGATTGGTGCACGGCGAGAGAAGCCGCGTACGGCGCTCCTTCTTCCGTTCGGCGCAATTCACTGGGAACGGCTTTATTACCAGAGGTTCCAGCGGTTACAATGGGCCGGACCCCCGTAGCGGCGGCAGTTGCCGGCGGACTGCCCGCCGGACTATTACCGGACTATTAAAGGAGGTGAGCGACCGATGCGCCAGGTTGACGTGGACATCTCAGGAATATCCCTCACCATGGACAATGATACTTTCTGGCTGGTCTCGGAAAGCCCCCTTCAAGTCCTTAGCTCCTCAGTGATTGGCGGCGATATGAAGGAAAGCCGGCATATCATGAGCGTCCGCGTGCCCGGCGACCCCAGCCAGCGGGAGTTCGCTCTCAAAAGGCCCAGGGCCTACTTGAGAGAAAGGTCTCAGGCCCTGGGGAACCGGGAGCCGGTAGTGGGCCTGATTACTACCCTGGACCATGAGCGGCTCCAAGTAGCAACCCGGGCCGAAGGCGGAATCAAGGTGGCCGCTTTGGCCACGGTTGGATTGAACCACCTTTCCGCCCCGGGCCGGCACAACGTGGTATACACCGGAGAGGGGGAGGCTGGAACCATCAACATGGTGGTCCTGTGCGACGCCCGCCTTTCGCCGGAGGCCCAAGTGCGCGCCGCCACCCTGGCCACCGAGGCCAAGACCCTCGCCCTTTTCGAGGCAGGGGTCAAGACCCCCGCCGGCGGGGTCGCCACCGGCACGTCTATGGATACGATAATCGTCGCCTCTACCGGCCGAGGCCCGTTTTTCCGCTACTCCGGCACCTCTACCTTGTTAGGTCATCTAATCGGGCAAGCCGCCTATGACGTGGTAGCCGCGGGGGTCCGAGGGGAACAAAGCGCTCTAACCTAGCCGTTCCGGACCTCCGGCACATCGATTGGGTCACACCGCGGCCATCCCGCTGCTCAGGTTACGTCATGGAATAGAGGACCCAAGGAACTCACACTCGAAGCTGACGCCTCACGGCGGTCCAAGGAAGGAAGACCATGGCAGTTTATTGGAGACACGCTAAAAACGGGCAAAACCTGATGTTCAGCGCCGAGGACGACGGGAATGAAGAAAGGATCGGAGGATATCGGGAGACCAAACGGGGGATTGACGCCTACGCCGCAACTTTCGGCTATGAACCGGGTCGCTCCCAAAAAGGGTTCGCAACTATCGAGGAAGCGAAGGCTTTCGTGGAGTCCTTCCAACCTTGGGACCTTTACGGCGTGCAGGACGCGATCGTTGATCACGAGGTGAGGCCGGCCTTGGATGTTGGCCCGGCGAGCCCCTCCGGTACGCCGCCTCAACCCGCACCAAGTGACTCGTCGAACCCGGCGGAATCCGCCGCCGCACCGGCTCAGCCGGAAGAGATTGCCCCGCCAACTAATGAGGAGGGAACCGGCGCTACAGAACGGCCGGCAGGACCCCAAACCAAGAGAAAGTGGTGGGAATTCTGGAAGGCCTAGCCATCCAAGCCAGGTCGAGTTAACTTGACGGACGCGGTCTACCCCATACAATACCCCCTATACTATCCACGGACGGCTAGACCACCGGAGGGAACCTCGAATGACCGGAGGGCGCCCCGAAGCCGACCCCCTGCTTAGCCCCTACCGGGTCTTGGACCTGACTGACGAACGAGGCCTTCTTTGCGGCAAGATGCTTGCCGACTTGGGAGCCGACGTTATACAGATCGAGCCTCCCGGCGGAAGCGACGCCAGGCGCTTGGGGCCTTTCTACCATGACGATGCCAACCCGGAGAAGAGCCTTTATTGGTGGGCGTACGCCGCAAACAAGCGGGGTATCACTCTCAATCTGTCCTCGGAAGACGGCAAAGCCCTTTTTCGGAGGCTGGTCGAAGGCGCTGATTTCTTGATCGAGTCCTTCTCTCCCGGCACCCTCAATGAATTGGGCTTGGCCTATGACGACCTCCAGGGTATCAATCCCGGTTTGGTGATGGTGTCGATAACGGCCTTTGGCCAGACCGGTCCCTTCGCGGACTATCAAGCTCCGGACCTTGTAGGCATGGCCCTAAGCGGTTTCATGTCGGTTACCGGGGATAGCGACCGTCCTCCAATCAGGGTAGGTTTTCCGCACTTCTATCTTCACGGCGCGGCGGCGGCGGCCACCGGAGCCATGCTGGCCCATACCCACCGTGCCGTCACCGGCCAAGGGCAGCACGTCGACGTCTCGTGCCAACAAGCCGTGGGCAAAGCCTTGGCTCACGCCCCCCAGAGCTGGCACATGGAACAAGTGGTCATCAAGCGCATGGGGGTCTTTCGCCAAACATCCGAAGACACCAAGGTACGGATCAACTGGTCCTGCAAGGACGGCTACATCAACTACATGGTCCAAGGAGGCAACGCGGCTCCCAGTACGCGGGCCCTACTGCGTTGGCTGGACGAAGAGGGCATGGGCGACGATTACTTGAACTCCATCAATTGGGAGGAGTTGGGTTACGGCCAAGTCAGAAATGAAGTCATGAACAGGATAGTCGAACCGCTGGCGCGCTTCTTCGCGGCCCACACCAAAGAAGAGCTTACAAGGGGTAGTGTCGAGCGCCGCATCCTTTTGTTCCCGGTAGCCACCGAGGGAGACATCTTGGCTCACCCCCAGTTGAAAGCCCGCCATTACTACCGGCAGTTGTATCATCCCGAACTCAATGCCTCAGTGACCTACCCAGGGCCCTTCGTAAGAGCAGGACACGACAACCGGGCAAGCCTCCGCCGTCGGCCTCCCCTCATCGGAGAGCACAACCATGAAATTTACAGCGGCGAATTGGACCTCAGCTTGGAGGACATGATCGCCTTAAAAGAGAGCGGTGTTATCTAATGGCCGCCAAAGCCCTTGAGGGAATAAAGATATTGGACTTTTGCTGGGTAGCGGCGGGTCCGATGATCACCAAGTATTTGGGCGAATACGGCGCCACCGTAGTCCGGGTGGAGTCGGCCAAGCGGCCTGATACGCTGCGCGGGGCAGCGCCCTTCAAAGACAGCGTTCCGGGCTTGAACCGCAGCGGCTACTTCGCAAACTTCAACGTGAACAAGTACGGCATAACCATCGACATGCGCCGCCCAAAGGCTAGGGAACTGGTCTTGCGCCTAACGTCTTGGGTCGACGTGGTCACCGAGAATTTCACCCCGGGTACCATGGAAAAGTGGGGGTTGGACTTCCCTGAGCTGGAGAAGGCGAATCCCCGTATCATACTGTTCAGCGCGTCCATGTTGGGGCGGGGCGGCCCCCTGGAAACCCAGCCCGGCTTCGGACCGGTGCTTTCCTCCTTGGCCGGTTTGACACATATCACGGGCTGGCCCGACCGCGGACCGGTCAACCCTTACGGAGCTTATACCGATTTCATCGTTCCCCGGTTCGCGGCCGCTTCAATTCTGGCTGCCATAGATTATCGGCGCAGGACCGGCGAGGGGATGCACCTAGACATGTCCCAGTTGGAGGCTTCCCTCCATTTCTTGGCGCCCTTCATCATGGACTATGCGGTAAACGGCCGGGAGCAGGGACGCCGCGGCAACAGGGACCCAGGCATGGCGCCTCACGGCGTGTACCCCTGTCAAGGAGAAGACCGGTGGATTGCCATCGCCTGCGCCACCGACGAGCACTGGCGAACCCTAGGGCGTTTCGCCTCCCCGGACGGCAGCGGATGGGCCCACGACGAGCGATTTTGCACCTTGCTGGGGCGCAAGTCCCATGAAGACGAGTTGGATAGGCTAGTCGGCCAATGGACCGGCGGTTGGAACGCGAAAGACTTGATGCGCTCTCTCCAAAAGGCCGGGGTCCCCGCCGGGGTAGTCAATGACACTCGCGACCTTTTCGAGGATCCTCAACTGGCGCACCGCCGCCACTTTCAGTACCTGGAACACCCGGAAATAGGCGTGTATCCCAGCGACCGCAGCGAGCTTGACCTCTCCGAGACTCCGGGGAGCTTGGATATGGCGGCACCTTTAATTGGCCAGCATACTGAGGAAGTGTTGACTCAAATGTTTGGGCTGTCCACCGAGGAATATCGGTCCTTGAAGGACGAGGGAGTGCTTGACTAGCCGGTCCGCCGAGGAATAGGCAAGGGTCCCAAAAGGGCTGAAGGTGATGGCCGGCCTTAATATACGGCCCTAGGCCGGAACGCCGAGGAACGAGCGCGTGGCTTCGATGAATTCGTAGGGCTTGTCCACAGTGACAACGTGGCCCGCGCCGGGGACGTCCACCGAGCTGAACTGTTTGCCTTGCGTGACCATCCGTTGGACCACTTCGTCGGAAACCAGGTTGCTCCCTGACCCCCGTACTTCCAGTATTGGGCAAGGAATGGTTTCCACGGCGTTCCAATAGCGCCCAATTAGTACCGGGTCGGTCATGTCGGGAAGCAGGAAGTTGAAAAGGGACGGGTCGGCTTTCCAGGTCCATTTGCCGTCCTCCCGTTGTTTCATCTTATCTTCGATGTCCTTCCGAAGCCGGGCGTCGCCGGCCCACGGGTTGCTCTCTCGGACCCACTGAACGGCGTCTTCCAGGCTGGTAAATTCCATCGGCGTAACGGGTCTGGCAGCCCTGTCCGCCGCCGCTGCCGGGCTAGGCTCCGGCGCTATATCCACGATGATGATCCGCTCCACTCGTTCCGGGTGGCCGGCGGCGTAGAGCAAAGAGTTCCACCCGCCCATGGACAGGCCGGACAAGACAAACTTGGAGAGACCCAAGGAGTCCACGAAGGCCGCCAAGTCTTCGACGAAACGGTCCCGGGCGTACCCTGTCTCCACCCACTGGCTGCCGCCATGACCTCTTTGGTCCACGGCCAGCACGTGGTATTGACGCGCCATGACCTCGGCAAACTCGTCCCATATGTGGGCTTGTCCGGTATGTCCATGCAAGCAGACCAAAGGCGTCTTCCCCTCGGTCCCCCAATCCAAATATCGCAGCCGCACTCCGTTGACTGTAAGGTGCTTCTCCTGTGCTTTTACTGTCGTCACCGTCTTCCTCCTTAAGCGCCGCCCTCCGGTATCCTCAAGAGCGTCAAGTCGCCGGTCGAGCTTCCGTGACCAAGCGTTATGTCCTTCATGGCGCGTGTAGGCGCTGCACGGGCTGGTACTTCCATGAAAAGCCGGGGCGATTCGGAGGGTAATGAGAAGTCATGATCGTGTCAACGCTATAACGCCGTAGAGGTGCGCCCCGGATTTTTCGCCGCCCGCCAGGGCAAAAGGTAGCAACAGATGGGTTATCATCAACCCGGCGCGCAAGTTTGGCCGGGTTGGGAAAGGAGTTGCCAATGCAACAGCGTCGTCCTATATGACCCGACGTCCGCGAGAAGGTAGCGGCGCCCTGGATTGACGAAGCCACAGCGTGTAAGCTTCCTTCAGATAATGACGGAGGCCAAGCCGCGCTTACCCGTCAGCAGACGCCGGTAGAGAAGATTCCAATGCAAAGAATGATCGAGGTACCCCCAAAGATTACTCCTGATAACGACGCCGGGTATCTGGAGGAACTTACCAAGGCTATATTCCGCGCCGGGTTTAGCTGGCATGTGGTGCGGCTGAAATGGGGGAATTTTCGCTTGGCTTTCGAAGGCTTCGATCTCCTCAAGGTCGCATCCTTCGGAGTGGAAGACATGACCCGGCTGCTGAACGACGCCGGCATCGTGCGCAACCGGCGGAAATTACTGGCTACCGTGGAGAATGCGAGGGTCATATTGGACCTGAGCGGCGAGCACGGCTCTTTTCAACATTACCTCCGAACCTTGGACGGATTGGACTACTACCAAAGAGTGGAGGCGATTACCGCCAAGTTCCGCGGGTTGGGCCGGACCGGCGCCTTCGTGTTCTTGCACTGTGTCAACGAACCTACACCCAGTTGGCATGACCGCTAGATTGAAACGATCGAATGCTAACAGGGCGAGCTGCGGGCGAGGCTCGCCCCCGCTGGCATTTCAGCCCGGAATAGGGTAAATTGCCCAAGGGACCAGTGTTTAGGAACAACCGTCCGGCAGTTTTACGCTCTTGAAAAGGAGGGACCGATGTCCGAGACGATCAGAGATGCCTATATTCGCAAGAACCCTAAGTCGGCCGCTTTATTCCCCAAGTTCAAACAGTATTTCCCTTCCGGCGGGGGCGGCCATGACGGCTACGTGGCCGACCCCTTCCCCATAACTATCGACCGGGCGCAAGGTCCCCGCAAGTGGGACGTGGACGGCAACGAGTACATAGACTTCGGAATGGGGTCGGCATCGCTGCTGTTGGGCCATTCCCACCCGGAGGTAGTTGATGCGCTGGTCCAAGCCGCGCCCCGCGGTTCTCACTACGGCGCGCCGGTGGAACAGGTGCTGGAGTGGGGGGAGCGGGTATGCAACCTGATGCCCTGCGCCGACAAGGTGCGTTTCGTTGGCTCGGGGGCTGAATCAACGGCCTTGGCCATAAGGATAGCCCGGGCCTACACCGGCAAAGAAAAGATCATCAGGTGGGAGTCCCACTACCACGGCTGGCACGATTACGTGATGCCGGGGAACCTGGCGCCCTTCGACGTACCGGCTTCCACCGGTATCCCCAGGGGCGCCGTGGAGTCCGTTGTCGTCCTGCCTCCCGACCTTGACGCCTTGGAGCGCACCCTAGCCGCCGACAGTGACATTGCCGGCGTCATCACCGAGGGGTCGGGCGCGTCCTACGGCACCGTGCCTCTTCAACCCGGCTTCGTGGAGGGGGTCAGGAGGATCACCCAGCAATACGGCGTGGTGATGATTTTGGACGAGGTCATAACCGGGTTCCGTTGGAGTCCCGGAGGCCTGCAGCAGAAGCTGGGGATCACTCCCGACCTTTGCACCATGGCCAAAATTCTTACTGGCGGACTGCCCGGCGGCGCCGTAGCGGGGCAAGGGCGGGTCATGCAGGTGATGGAAGAAACCGGCGACGCTCATCACGACCGCTTCGAGCGAGTTTCCCACGGCGGTACCTTCAACGCCAACCCATACGCCGCCGCCACGGGCAACGCCGCCCTGAGGATAGCCGCTACCGGTGAAATGCAGGAGACCGCCGACCGGATGGCCGACCGTCTGCGGGTGGGTTTGAGGGATATAATCAACCGCTATGAAGTTGCCGCCAGCGTCTACGGCGAGTCCTCCACGTTTCACGTGTACTTCGGGGCCAGGTCCATCGAAGGCTTGGGGGCGGATGTCCTCAAAGGCACCCCTGCAGATGTCCAGCGCAATTTCCGCCAAGCCCTCCAGGTGAGGGGGGTCGACCTGATGTCCCGGACCAGCGGCGTTCTTTCCGGAGTCCACACCGAGGGCGACATCGACCAGAGCTTGGAGGCCTGCGACGGGGCTATCAAGGCTATGATAGACGAGGGGCTGGTAACTTATAGCTGAGTCACCGCGGGCGCAACAGTTATAGCGCCCCGACACGTACGTCCTGCACGTAGGGGCGGGTTTGAAACCCGCCCCTACAGATAATGCCATGTTCAACCTTCGCCGCGCCGGTCTCAACCGGCATGTGGGATTGCTATGGTATCTCTCACTCGCCGCGGGTCCTTTCGAGTACCCGCTATAGGGTTTCCCAATTTACGTGTTGCTCGAAGGCGTGGGAAGCCTGGAAAAGCGTGGCGTCGTCGAAGTGGCGGCCCACCAGCATCAAGCCCACCGGCAGGCCTTCCGACTTGGCGCAAGGGATGCTAATGGCCGGGTGGCCGGTCATGTCGAAGGGCGCGGTGTTGTTTAGCATGTTCCAGCCGTGGCTGATAGTACCGTGGGGCCCCAAATTAGGCACGTGCCGGTGGGCCTTCATCGGCGTGGTAGGCATAACCAGCACGTCTACCTGCTCCAGCGCCCGGTCGTAGCTGGCCCTAAGGGCGCGGCGAATATTCTGGGCTTTGGCGTACATCTTCCCGTGGTATTGCTCCGCCATGTAGCTGCCAATGAGGAGAACGAGTTTGGCCGTCGGCGGCAGGTCGTTACCCTGAGCCTGGCGGGCTTTGCCAAGAGTCTCGGCTAGGCCGGGATTGTAAAGTCCTTGCCAGTGGTGGCCCATACCGTTACTTTGTATGTAGGCGGTCGCCCCTTCGGCTAGCAGTCCCCACACCACGGCCCCGGCGCTCAGGTGGTCGGGAATAGATACCTGGCTGACTTGAGCGCCCAACTCGCCAAATACCTCCACAGCCCTGCGGACCGCCTCATCCACGTCGGGTTCGGAGTTGGCCAAGCCGAAACCTTCACTGACCACGCCCATGCGCAGCCCCCTCACTCCCTTGCCCATTGCTTGAGTGTAGGCTTGGACCGGCACTTCTCCTTGTCGAGGGTCCAAGGGGTCTTTGCCCGCGATGACTTCCAGGGTCAGGGCGGCGTCCTCGACGGTTAGGGTCATGGGGCCCGCGTGGTCGAAGGTAGCGTCGATACCCCCGATGCCGGTGTAGGGCACCAGGCTATGGGTGGGCTTAAGGCCCACGACTCCGCACCAAGAGGCCGGTATCCGAATGGAGCCTCCTTGGTCCCCGCCGATGGTGATGTCGATGTCGTCGTAATACAGGGCGGCGCCCGATCCGCCGGAGGAACCGCCGGCCAAGTGGTCGGTGTTGTGGGGGTTGCGGACCGGGCCGCGGGCGCTGGTATCGCCGGCTCCGGAAAAAGCGAAGTTTTCCAGGTTTAGCATGGCGACGATCTCGGCGCCTTCATCCAGCATCCAGGTAACGATAGTGGCATCGCTATCGGGGATGTATCCCTCCAGCAACAACGATCCCAACTCCATGGGCATTCCGGCCACGTTCACGTTGTTTTTCAGGCCGATTCGTTTGCCGGCCAGCTTCCCCGAAGGAGCGCCCTTCAAAGTGCACCGCCGCACAATAGCGTTGAACGGGTCTTCCTCGGGGATCGGGCGTACTCCCGGGTCCCGGTCCCGGTACTTCAGAGGCGTCACCGGTTGGGGCATCCGGTCCAAGGTTTCGTAGGAGGCAAACATGTTGGGAATCAAGCTCTGGAAGGCCTCCAACTCTTCCTCGTTAAGCTGGAAGTAGTTGGCTTCCGCCATTCGTTGCAAGTCCTTTGCCGAGGGAATACGCAGCGCCATATTGGTTATCCTCCTCTCCGGATTCGACGTGAGGCCTGATCTAAGCCGGGAAAGCCGGTTCCTGGACCAACTCTAGAGGCGAGGGGTTCCCTGCCGGGGCGGGCCGCCGTGACACCGCCGGGCGATTATCCGCTGGTTTCTATCATCTGGCCAACGGTGTGTCCGGTGGGGTCCTTCGACTCCCTTCCGTCACCGTCGGCGTAAAGATGGCAGGCGACCAGCCGGCCATCTTTAGCGGTCAGCAGCGGCGGGACCTCCACGGCGCAGCGGTCCATGACGTAGGGGCACCGGGTGCGGAAGTGGCACCCTGACGGAGGATCGATGGGACTCGGCGGGTCGCCGCTCAACGGGGGAGTCGTTAGTCTCCGGTCGGGGTCTCCCGAAGGGGCCGAGGCCAACAGTGCCTTGGTATAGGGATGCAGTGGCTCGCTGTAGAGAGCGTCGGAGGGTCCCGATTCTACGACTTGGCCCAGGTACATCACCGCTACGCGGTCGCAAATGTACTCGACAACGTGCAGGTCGTGGGAGATGAAAACGTAGGTCAGGTTGAGAGCTTCCTTTAGCTCGATCAGCAGGTTTAGCACCTGGGCCTGCACGGACTTATCCAGAGACGAGACCGGCTCGTCCAACAAGACCAGCTTCGGGTTGAGCACCAAGGCTCGAGCGACGTTAACCCGCTGCCGTTGTCCGCCGGAAAGCTCGTGGGGGTAGCGGCGGGCGTACATGCCCGGGGCGAGGCCGACTTGGTCCATAACCTGCCACGCTCTATTCCTGGCCTCTTTCCAAGAGTAGCCGTGGACGACCATGTTGAATGCGGTGGTATCGTCGATGGTCATGCGCGGGTTCAACGACGTGTAGGGGTCTTGAAAAACGATCTGCATATCCCGGCGGAGTAATTTCATCTCCCTCCGGCCGGCCTTCATGACGTCATTGCCCATGAAGTACATTTCGCCCAAGTCGGGCTCGGTCAGGCGGAGGATGCAGCGGGCGGTGGTGGACTTACCGCACCCTGATTCCCCCACGATGCCCAGGGTCTCACCGGGGTAAACATCGAAAGAGACGCCGTCAACGGCCTTCACCGATGCGCTGATGCGGCTTAATATCCCTTCCCGCAGCGGGAACCACTTGCGAAGGTTGCGCACCTGTAGGATGGCCTCTGCGCCGG
Source organism: Dehalococcoidia bacterium (assembly GCA_965197665.1). Classification (GTDB taxonomy): domain Bacteria; phylum Chloroflexota; class Dehalococcoidia; order Lucifugimonadales; family UBA3495; genus CBDANO01. The sequence goes on along the minus strand of CBDANO010000002.1, from coordinate 265,235 downwards.
TCTGGGGGTCGGCGCTTGAGTCCTCGGTGATTTCGTCTTGCATCGCGCTCATGTTTTCCAAGCCGGAAATTTGACCTGCGTTGAGGCGTTGCGTCGAGAAACCGCGCCGCACGTAACGGCTATCCCGGACTTAACCGAGCCGCCGCGGAAGTAGGGGAGCTCGCGGCCCGGATTGCCGAGAGTATACCACGAAAAACGGTGGGAAAACGGCAGGAAAACCTTGGGGAAACGGCGGACGGGCTGCCTCTCTTATAACCGCACATCCAGCGCATCCCGCAGGCCGTCGCTAAGAAGGTTGAAGGACATCGCGGTGAGGAAGATCATGAGTCCCGGGAGGGCCGGCACCCACGGGTCTATGTAGATGGACTGGCGCAGCGTGTTCAACATTATCCCCCATTCGGCGTTGGGAGGAGAGACACCGAGGCCCAGAAAGCTCAAACCGGCGGCGGCAATTATACTCACTCCCACCAGAGTAGTCGCATAGATCACGATGGGGCCGACCACGTTGGCCACGATGTGGTACCTCATTATGGTAATGAGGCCGGCGCCGCTCGCTTGGGCCGACTCCACGAAATCCATAGTCCGCACCTGGGTCGTGATACTCTCCGCCACTCTGGTGATGGGCGGCGTGAACACTATGGACAGGGCAATGAGCGTGTTGTTGAGCCCGGGACCCAGCGCGCCGGAAATGGCTATGGCCAGCAACACGAAGGGGAAGGCGTAGAACATGTCGACGAAGCGCATTATCAACATGTTTACGCGCCCACCCACGAACCCCGCCGAGATGCCGAGCGTCGACCCCAAGATGAGTGCGACCATGATCGGAAACACCCCGGCCAGTAGGGACATGCGCCCCCCATAGAACAGCCGGCTTAGCATGTCCCGGCCCTGCTCATCGGTACCCAGAGCGTGTCCTTCGGAAGCGATGGGCGCGACGCGGTTAATAATGTTCCCTTTCATAGAAGCTACGTTGGGGTCGTAAGGACTGATGACCGGCGCCAAAAGCGACGCGAGGATGATGAGAAACAGCACGAAAGCGGCGGCCAAACTGACCTTGTCCCGGCGCAACCGCCACCAGGCAAGCTTCCAGTGAGAGATTGGTTTAGCCGCCAGCGCCTCTGCGGCTAAGCTGGCATTTGCGGGCTGAGGCTCGTTCATCGAGGGTGTTCCCTCATGTGCGCCTTATCCGCGGGTCGATCATGGTTTGCAGGATGTCCACTGTCAAGTTGATCAAGACGAAGATAGTAGCCAGGCACAGTACGGTACCCTGAATAACCAGAATGTCCCGCTGTTGGATGGCTAGGTTGAGGAGGCCTCCGGCGCCGGGCCAATTCACCACCGCCTCCACCAGTATTGACCCGCCCAGCAGGTACCCCAGGTCAAGCCCCACCACCGTCATCACCGGACAGGATGCGTTCTTCAGCACGTGGCGCATGACGTTCATCGGCACCAAGCCCTTGGCGTGGAGCGCCGTGACGTACTCTCTATTCAAGACCTCCAAGACGCTGGCCCGCACCATGCGCGTGATTATCCCCAGGGAGATCATCATGAGCGCAATCACGGGGATCACCATGTGCTTCAATACGTCCAATACCCCGGAACCGCTGCCCCCGATGGTATTCATACCTTGCGCGGGCAGCACCCGCCAGGTAACGGCTAACGCGGTAACAAGGAGGATCGCAATCCAATAATTGGGCAGACTGACCCCTGTGATAGCGATGGCGCTGGCTACTTTGTCTATCCATCGGCCTTGATTGAAGGCGGCGATGGTGCCCAGAATTCCTCCCACGGTGAGGGACAAGACGGCGGCGGCGGCGGCCAGGATGAAGGTGTTTTTGAGGGCCTCCATAACCTCGGGAAACACCGGCGTATTGCGATGAATGGAACGCCCCAAGTCGCCTTGGACGGCGTTTTTTATCCAGATGCCGTATTGAACGTGAAGTGGCCGGTCCAAGCCCTTGGCCCGGGCCAACTTGTCCTTTTGTTCCGCCGTGGCGTCAGGGGGGAGAAGGGCGGCAAGCGGGTCCCCGGGCGCCACGAAGATAAGGACGAACATGATGATAGACACCCCGAGCAGGGTCGGGATGGCGTATAAGATACGTCGTCCAATGTAGCTCCACATTGTTTGCCGTCAACGCCTCCGGAAAGATTCTACCAGTAATACCTTCTAGGAGTACCCAGCTCCCACCAAAGGCCGGCGGACCGCAAGTAACCGGCTATCCGGCAAGGCCGGGACTATTGCTACGCAGATAGACTTTCGCTTCGGCAACCCCCGCCCCATGAAGGGACGGTATCCCCCCAACCCCTGTGAAGAAGGGGTTGGGGGGCCTTGAGTCTAGCGTTCTATCCACAGGTCTTGCAGGTTGGTGAACCAGGACTGGTCTTGGATGTATCCCTTAACCCTCGGGTTCAAGACCCGGGGATTCAAGTCGTGTACGATGAATAAGTAGGGCGCATCCTCGATTATGAGCTCGTGGGCCTTGGCTATCAACCGGTCCTGTTCGTCGAAATCGAAGCTTTCCTGGGCTTGCCGGAAATACTCGTCGACATCGGGGTTGGAATAGCCGCCTTTGTTGATAACGCCGTCGGTGCCGAAGAACTTAGCCCAAACGCCCGGCTCCACGAAGGCATAGGAGATATTGTAGGTGCCAAGCTCGGCGTTTTCCTCGGTGAAGGTGTAGCCGTTGTTTCTAAAGAAGGCCCGGCTCAGCAGGGCGTTCCAGTCCATCGGCACCAATTCCATATCCACGCCGACTTCCTTCAGGTTACGCTGGATGAACTCGTTCATCGGCAGGGGTGACATTTGGCCGGAGCCGGAAGTGGAGATCAGGTTCTTGAACTTGAGCGGCAGTTCAACCCCGGACTCCTCCAGCAGGGCCCTAGCTTTGTCCGGGTCATAGCTGTAGGTCTCCGCGGGTTCGCCGAAGGATACGTGCCCCGGGTAGGCAAAGCCCGTCGATGGTATGCAGATCCCGTTCAACAGGTCACGGCATATCGACTCCCGGTCGACAGCGTAGTTCAGCGCTTGGCGGACCAACTTGTTATCGAAGGGCGGCGCGAGCACGTTGAACTGGTACGGCCAAACGTGCGGGTAAATCTTAGTGTATAACTGGTAGCCCTCTTCCCTCAGGGTGTCGATGGCATCAGAGGGCGGTACCTCGATCCAGTCCACCTCGTCGGCCCGCAGGGCGGACAAGCGGGTGGTCGGTTCCGCCAAGGGCCGCAGAATTACGCGGTCGACGTTGGGTTTGTTGCCCCAGTAGTCCTCGAACCTGTCCATGGTCAACGAGACTCGCGGCGTCTTTTCCACCATTTCGAAGGGGCCGGCGCCAACGTGGTTCTCCGGGAATTGTTCGGTGCCCCATTCCTCCAAGGCGGCGGGGCTGCCTATGTTGGTGAACACGCTGGCAAAGGGCACGTAACCGGAGATCTCGGTGGTGGTAAGCTCCACAGTCTTCGGATCGATAGCTCGATAAGCGTCGGCGGCGCAGCAGGTGGTACCCCAGACCCACGTTGTCAAGCCGGCGACCTGGGAGCTGTAGTAAGGATGTTCCTCATTGAACATCCTATAGCTGCTGGCAACGACGGCATCGGCGTCAATGTCATTGCCGTCATGGAATTTCAAGCCGTCTCGCAGGTGGAATATCCACTTCTTAGGGTCGTTTGGGTCAACCTCCCATGATTCGGCCAACCCGGGGACGGCGCCGGGGATTATTTCTCCGTTCCAGTCCCAAATGGTCAATCCGTTGTTCAGTTGAAAGCCCACGAACCGCCACCCTTCAAACCCTTGGTCCGCCGCTATGTCGGAGAGCGGTATGTCGGCGGCGGTCATTCCGATGCGGAGTTCGCCGCCCATCTTGGCGTCTCCTGTGGATTCGGCCATAGGCGTGGCGGTCGCCGCCGGAATGGGGGTAGCAGTAGCTGCGGCGGCAGTGGCAGGCACGGTGGTAGAGGTGGGCGCAGCGGTCGGTGCGGGCACCGGGGTGTCTTCAGCCCCGCCGCAGGCCCCTATCATCAGGAGCAAAACCAGAGGAACAAGAACCAACGCGATTGGACTAAGGGTCCAACGTTTCACCATGGTTGCACCTCCGAAATATATTCCATCTCAGGACGCGATGTCATACCCATGCCCCTGTGAAAGGTATCAGTTGGGGCTCATTATCAGGGGAGGCGGGCGAAACCCGGCCCCCTCTTGCACCAACACACAGCGGGACACGTGATGATCGTTTACCGCCCGCTGCGCCGGAATCTCGTGCATGCAATCTTCGTTGACGAAGGAGCACCGCGGGGCGAAGCTGCAACCCGGAGGCAGGCGCGACAAGTCGGGGGGCGCTCCGGGGATAGGCACCAACCTAGTCCCCTTCTTCTGGCCGTGAACCGTGGCCTCCAAAAGGCCCTGGGTATATGGGTGCTCGGGATTCTTCAGTACTTCTCTAACCGGCCCGTACTCAACGATGCGGCCGCCGTACATCACCGCCACGTCATCGGCGATCTCAGCCACCACCGACAAGTCGTGGGTAACGAAGATGACGGCCATTTCCAGCCGGTCCTGAAGGTCCCTTATCAGAGACAGGATCTGGGCTTGTACCGTTACGTCCAGCGAGGTCGAAGGTTCGTCGGCCAAGAGGAGGTCCGGGTCGCAAGATAAGGCGCCGGCGATCATCATACGCTGGCGCATGCCTCCGGAGAGCTCGTGGGGGTAGGAGCGCAACCGCCTCTGGGCATCCGGGATCTGGACCATCTGGAGCAGTTCTTTGGTCTTTTGGGAGGCCTCATCCCGGGAAACGTCTTGATGCCTGACGATGGCCTCTTCGATTTGCTTGCCGCATGTGTAGATAGGATCGAAGGCAGCAATAGGCTCTTGGAAAATCATGGAGATGCGGCGTCCCCGCACGTTGCGCATCTCGGCTTCAGACAGGGTCAGGAGGTCAACCCCGTCCAGCAGTACTTCGCCGGACACCGAGGTACGTCTTTTCGGCAGGACGCGGATGATGGAGCGCAGGGTCACGCTCTTGCCCGACCCGGACTCTCCCAGCAACGCGTACACACGGCCCTTCTCTAGGCTGAAGCCGACGCCGTTGACGGCCCGCACCGTGCCCGTTGGCATGTCGAACGCCGTATGTAGGTCGCGCACTTCCAGGAAAGGCATCGTTTAGACCCTTAACGCCTGGACGAAGCTACGAGCTGACCACCACTACGGAAATTCCTGTAAATATAGGGAATGTTAAATGATAAGTCAAGTCCGATTCAATTTAGGTTTATTTTCTACGGATCCCGCAATTATTCAGGGATAACTATACGATTTCAATCAATAGGTCAAGTGCGTTCCTGCTTGGAGTCTGCGGGGTATGCCCCAATATCGGAATAACCTCACGGCGGGATGAGATTTGCCGAGGTAAATCACGTCCCAATCCCCCATGCCGGTTGAGACCGCCGCCGCCGGAGCGCCGGGGTTTATCATCGAATAGCAACCGGGACATCAATCCGGCATCCCCAAAAAGGGGGCCGCTGCTTCCCGGGTCTACAAAGTCTCCCAGTTGACGTGCTGCTCGAAGGCGTGGGCCGCCCGGAGTACCGTCGCGTCCTCGAAGTGCCTTCCCACGAGCATGAGCCCTACAGGCAGGCCGTTGGACTTGGCGCACGGGACGCTGAGGGCCGGGTGGCCGGTCAAGTCGAAGGGCGCGGTGTTGTCCAGCATGTTCCAGCCGTGAGTTATCTTGTCGGCTATTCCTCGTCCGGGCACGTGCCGGTGGGCCTTCATCGGCGTGGTGGGCATTGCGATGAGGTCTACCTGCCGCAAAACGCTGTCGTAAGCGGCGCGCAAAGCCGGCCGCAAGTTCTGGGTCCTGGCATAGATACGGCCGTGGTAGTTTTCCTTGATGTAACTCCCGCACATGAGTACGAGTTTCACCGTGGCGGGCAAATCGTTGGATTGGACTCGTTGGGCTTTGCCCAAGGCCGTTGCCAGGTGAGTGTTGTACAGGCCCTCCCAACCGTGCCCCATCCCGTTGCTTCGGAGCAGGGCGGTTGACCCTTCGCTGGTGGTACTCCACAGGAGGACGCCGGCCCCGGTGTGGGCGGGGACGGAAACCTCGGCGACCTCGGCTCCCAACTCTTGGAATACCCCTACCGCTTCACGAACGGACCGATCGACGTCGCCTTCCGACAGAGGCAACCCGAACCCTTCTTTCAGTACCCCGATGCGCAGCCCCTTCACGCCTTGCCCCAACGCCTCGCTATACGGCTCCACCCGCAGGTCCTTCTGCCGCGGGTCCAAGCCGTCCGCGCCAGCGATCACCTCCAAGGTAAGGGCGGCGTCGGCCACCGTTCGGGACATTGGCCCCACGTGGTCGATGGTATGGTCGGCGCCAACTATCCCCGTATAGGGCACCAAGCCGAAGGTGGGTTTGTGTCCCACGACTCCGCACCAGCAAGCGGGCAGCCGGATGGACCCGCCTTGGTCCGCGCCGATGGTAATGTCTATGTTGTCGTAGTAGAGGGCCGCCGCCGAGCCGCCGGAAGAACCGCTGGCCAAATGCTCGGTGTTATGGGGGTTCAGCACCGGACCGAAGGCGCTGGTGTCTCCTCCCGCCGAGTACGACATGTCCTCAAGATTGAGCAGCGCTACGACTTCTGCGCCGGCGTCCAGTAGCCGGGTGACGATGGTGGCGTCGATATCGGCCACGTAGTCTTCCAAGAGCACCGAGCCGCTGGTCATGGGCATTCCGGCGACGCAAATATTGTTTTTCAAGCCGAATCGCTTACCCGCCAGCTTACCCGATGAAGCGCCCCTGATCCGGCAGCGCCAGAGGATGGCATTATAGGGGTCCTCCTCGGGGGTGGGCCGGGTCCCCAGGTCACGGTCCCGGTACTTTAGCGGCTCCCGGGGCTCGGTCATTTGTTCCAGTTGCTCGTAGGCTTGAAACATCCCCGGAATAAGGTCCTGGAAGGCCGCCAACTCCTCCTCGTTAAGCTCGAAATAATTAGCTTGAGCCAGACGTTGAAGGTCATCTCCGGTGGGAAGTCGCAGAGCCATGAGGTTCCTCCTTACCGCTTGCTATGGGGCCAAGGTCGCCGGGCCGGCGTCAGAGCCGATGGGTAGCCGCCGGCCTATGGGCCGCCTTTGACCAACCGGCCGGACTGCATGACCATGGGTATCTTGGCTTCATCCTGTAACAGGGAGATGTCCTGAACCGGGTCCCCGTCCACCACTATGAGGTCCGCCAGCCTTCCGGGTTCCAGTGTGCCGATTTCGCCGCCCATCCCCACCAACTCGGCGTTGGTCTTGGTTGCTGAGATTATGCTCTTTATCGGGCCCATGATAGCGGCTTTCAATTCCAGTTCCAGGGCCTTTCGATGGCCGTTGGGGCCGTATACGTCGGACCCCGAGCCGATGGAGACTCCGGCGGCCATGGCGATCTCCACGCTCTGGGGCGCCGCGCCTTTGGCGAAGTTCATCTTCTCCAGCGTGGTCTCGGGTACTCCCTGCTCCCTTCCGTGGCGGGTTACCAACTCGTAGACGGTGAGGGTGGGGACCAGGAAGGTGCCTCGCTCCCTCATCATAGAAGCGCCCTCTTCGTCCAGGAAGTTGCCGTGCTCGATGGTGCGGATTCCCGCCTCGACGCAATTCTTTATGCCCTCGGGAACGTACACGTGGGCCATCACCGGTTTCTTCACAGCGCGGGCTTCATAGACGATGGCCGACAGCTCCTCCACGGTGTACTGGGTAGCGTCCAAGGGGTCGGTGGGGGAGGCAGCGCCGCCCCCGGCCATAACTTTCAAGTGGTCGGCCCCAGTCCGAAGCTGCTCACGGGCTGCGTTCCTTACTTCAGGGACGCCGTCGGCAATGGCGCCGGAGGGCATCAACGGGTGCCACCGGCGAGGCACGGAGCGGTCGTGGCGTTGCCGCATGTCGGCGTGGCCGCCGGTTTGGGAGATAGCGGCGTTAGCTACGAACATTCGCGGCCCCGGGATCAACCTGCGATCCACCGCCAGCTTGAAGCTCCAGTCGCAGCCGAAAGCGTCTCGTATGGTGGTGAAGCCGTGCATCAGGGTGTCCTTGATGTGGCGGGCCACCGCATAGGCGTAGATGGCGCCGGGATTACGGTTCTCGGTATTGACCGCAAACTCTTGCTCCACGAAACCCAGGTGGGCATGGGCGTCGATCAAGCCGGGCATGATGGTCTTACCGCCCGCGTCGATTACCTCGGCGTCCCTGGGCGGCGACACCTGAGACGCAGGCCCCACGGCTTGAATTCTCCCGTCGGTAACCACCAGGGTGCCCGGACCGTAAGGGTCGCGCCCCGTGCTGTCGAAAATATTTGCGTTATGAAAAACGATGCTTCCAGCCATGTGTCACTCCAATTTCTTTGATTGAGCGGGCGCTGTTCCGGCGCTGCTGCTATAGAGCGCGGCGGGGGAAATTGCCGGTTGGGTCACTTTACCGCCAGGATATCGTAAGCCAGGGCCAGCATTATCTTCGTGCCGCTCATGAGGCTTTTGACACCCACCGATTCGTCGGTGCCGTGCATCCGGTTGAGCATGGGGTCGTCGTCGGGATGGGAACCGTTGAAGCCGTAAGTAATGGTCCCCAATGGTCTGGTGAACCTGGAATCGGTGAATCCGGTGCTGATGGCCGGGACCCACCGAATGTCCTGCCGATCCAGGGCCCGGGCCGTGTTGTCTTGTATTCGCCGGGCAAATTCGCTGTCGAAGGGAGAGGCGTTGGGGACCGCCATATAGTCGATCTCGTAATCGACCTGGGAGACGCCCTCCAGTATCTTGTCAAGCTCCTGTCTTACGTAGCTTTCGTCCTGATGGGGCAGGGTCCTAACGTCGCACGTCAGCCTGATCGATTCGGGGACGCTGTTGGACTTGATCCCTCCGCGGATCATAGTGGGGGTCAAGGTCATCCTGGAAAGGGCTCGCATCAAGGAAGCAAAGCTGGGGTTGTGAGGCTCCGTCTCCGCGATAATTTCATCGACGTTATCGGGCGACGGTTTATGCTCGATGGCAAAGGTGGAAAGGTGGTCGAACAGGCCGGTGGACGTATCCCGTTCCGGCTCGTATTCTTCGATGCGGCGCACTACTTGGGCCAGCTTGTAGAGGGCGTTGGTACCCTGCCACGGGATGGAGGCGTGGGCACTGGTACCTTTCACGTCGATCTCTACCTGAAGCCGGCCTTTCTCTCCAACGCCCAGCGCATAGGTGAGGGCGCCGGCCGCCGCGATGGGGGTTCCTCCCCCCTCGTTGACCGCCCAAGGCGCCGCCAACTTGTCCGGGTGGCGCTCGGCCAACCAACCGAACCCGTACCGGCCCCCGTGCTCCTCGTCGGCGCCCGACGCCAGGATCAGGCCGTTTTCCAGCTCCACGCCGCTTCTCTTCAGCAGGCGCATCGCCATCAGTTGGCAAGTAAGAAGTCCTTTGCAGTCGGAGGCGCCCCGGCCGTAGACGCGGCCGTCGGCGACCGTGGCACTAAAGGGTGGAAAGCGCCACTTGTCCTCGTCTTCCACAGGCACAACGTCGGTATGCGACATGAACATCAGTCCGGCCTGGCCCGACCGGCCTTCAAGACGGGATATGAGGTTGCCCCGGTTTGGCGCGGCCTCGAGTACCTCTACCTCCACGCTGTCCTCAGCGAGCCATTCTTGGACGAACTCGCAGACCCGGGACTCGTCTCCCGTGGGCATGAAGCCGGTATTTACCGTGGGAATCCTGACCAATTCTTGTTCGAGGGCAAGAATGTCATCGTGGACTCCGTCCACTTGGGCCAACAGGAGATCCAAGTCGGCCATGACTGCCTCCCGGGTCTTGTTTTCTTGCAAGAGTTGCGCCGGAGCGATAATGCGGGATTGAATGGGCATGAACAACGCTGAGTGAGATTGAAAATTGGTCCAAGCGAAACGAATCAGTCGGAGCAATAGTCTGGGCCTCGGCGCCGGCTGCCGCCGTGGGAGCGAGCAAAGGGAGTGTAAATGGGCCTGTATGCCCTGTCAACGGCAGCCCGGTACAAGCCGGATTCAGGAGCCAATGTCGACCCGTCGGCTACCTCGGGCGCGCTGACGGAAGGTTATTACTCCTTGCGCCGACGGTCCCGAACCGCAGTGTGAAACCGGCGATGCACAATGATAAGCTGGCAAAGCTGACCAAGAGCAAAGAGAACTTGAGCCCCCCCAGAGGCTCCTGAAGGTAGCCGGTGATCAAGGGGCCGAGGGCCGACCCCACTGACGTAGACATCATGGTGAAGGCGAGGGCAATCGCTACCTCGCGGGGTCTAATTCCCGGAAGATGAAAAGGCACCGTAATCAAGATGGGGAAGAAACCCCAAGCAATTCCGTTCAGGAAGTTCAGAGCAATCAACACGGGTATCGAACCGGACAACAGCATGCCCGCGTAGGTAGCGGCCATCATAAGTCCAAGGCCCACCAGGAAAGGGTTCTCCTTGGACTTAATTGCGGCCAGCCATCCGATTCCCAGGCCGCCCATGCCCCCTACGAATACCCCCAAGGCGAGTATGCCCCCCGACCAACGCAACGAAATATCATAGGATTCCAGCATCAAGGTAGGAAAAAAGCTCAAGAAGGCGGTGAAGGCCGTAGTAGCGCCAACGAAGCCGAAGGCGGCTATCCACAAGTCTCTGTAGCTCAGGGCCCGCTTCAGCACTCCGGGTTCCTGGGCCCTCTCCTGCCGACGGTACTCCTCGGTCTTCCTTTCCTTCCCCAGCAACTGCCACAAGATGGTCAGGACTCCGAACATAACACCGAAAACCCGGAAAGTGGCCCGCCAGTCGTTCCCAAAGCTCTCCAAGATGAAGGGCGAGGCCGCCAGACCACCCCCTACCACCAGCCCAAAACAGACGTTCGAGAGGCCGTTGACCAGGATTACTTCCCTGGCGCTAAACCACTGCTGGGTAAGGAAGGCCCGGGCAGGCTGCTGAGCGATTTGAAGAATCCCAAAAGCGAAACGGCCCAGCAACAGGATAGCGAGAACCGGAGACCAGCTTTGAAGGAACAGGAACCCGGTCCCCAGAAAGAGAGTAACGGTGGTGAGCATTTTGGCGCCGAACCGGGACGTCCAGTAGGTAAGGGGGATGGTGAGGGCTACGCTTCCCCAATGGGACGTGGAGCTTAGCAATCCCTGCTCGCCGGGCGAGAGCTTGAGGTCATCGCTGATGTTAGGGAGCAGTATCCCGATGGTAAACAGCACCATGAATCCGGATACACTGCTCCAAAGCCAGAGGCCAATGACCAACCAACGGTATTGGGAGCGGGTATCCGCGGATTCGAACCTTGCGCCCATTTACCTCCCTAGAACAGTATTCAAGCAGAATTCTCTTGGGGGCCGAGTCCTCTCGGCCGCGTTCGAGGCCGTCTGTCGTCCGGTTAGAAACGCCGCCGGAAACTTTCCCATGACTCCCCTTATTCTCCGGGGCGCCGCAGGGAGTGTAGTATCCCCCTAGAATAGCGTCAACCAAATCGCCGCGCCGGTGCGCCGGTCAGCGCCGCGCGCTATAATTGGGCCAAGCCCGTCAAGGAGTCACGCGGCCGGCCTTCACGCCGGCTCAGGAAGGCGGTCAAGGTGGAACGTATTGGCGTAGCGTTTTCGGGAGGGCTTCAGCCCAAAGAGGTGGTTGAGTGCGTCCAACTGGCCGAGGAGTTGGGCTACGAATCAGCCTGGATGGCCGAAGGGCACGGGGGAGACCAGTTCAGCGTCTTGACGGCTTGCGCCCTCAAGACCAAGACCATCCTCTTGGGCACCAGCATTACCAGCGTGTTCGTGAGGTCCGCGCCAACCATCGCAATGGCAGCGGCCTGCGTGGACCATTTCTCTCAAGGCCGCTTCTTGCTGGGCCTCGGGACCAGCCACAAGGTGCAAGTGGAACCGGAGCACGGCTTGGTGTTCGATCAAGCGGTACCCCGCCTGCGGGAGTGCGTGGAGATCATCCGCAGCCTGCTGCGCGACGGTGAAGTGTCACACCGAGGCAGCGTTTATAACATCGACAGGTTCGACCTGTGGTTCAAGCCCGACCGAGGTGACATTCCCGTGTACGTGGCGGCGGTATTCCCCAAGCTGCTGGAGGTTTGCGGCGAGATCTCTCAAGGGGCGTTGCTAACTTGGTGCACTCTGGACCACGCCCGGACGGCGGCGCACCACGTAGCCTTGGGCGCCGAGAGGGCTGGCAGAGACCCGGCCGGCGTGGAGGTGGCCTCGCTGCTTCCCGCTGCCGTTTCGGATGACGGCGAGGGCGGGTTCGAGGGCATAAGGAACGGCATCGCCTCTTACGCCGCGAAGTTTCCCCGGTACCGCAGGCTCATGGAACAAGCCGGGTTCAGCGAAGAGTTGATAGCGGTGCGCCAAGCCTGGCAGTCGGGGGACAAAGCCAAGGCCCGGGAGCTGGTGCCGGCGGGCCTTATCGATAAGATAACCGTATCAGGCACGCGAGACCAGTGCCGCCAGCGCATCGAGGAATACCGGCTGGCGGGCATCACCGAACCCATCATCTTTCCATCGGTTTCGGGCGCCAACGCCAAGGACCAAGCCATGGAAATCATTCGAGCATGCGCTCCTTATCGATAGAAAGCCGCGGCAAGAAAGCCGTAGCAGAAAGCAGCAACGGAATTCAGAAATGAACTTCGAGATTACCGGCGAGCAGAAACGGTTCCGTGAAGAAGTCCACGACTTCTTACAGCAGGAAGTTCCTCAAGAGACCCAGGAAGTTTTCGGTATCGACACCGAAGAGGGATACCGGTTTGGCCGAGAGCTAGCCCGAAAATTGGCGTCCAAGCGTTGGTTGGCGGTGGGATGGCCCGAGGAGCACGGTGGCGGGGGCAAAGGGCCCATCGAGCAGGCCGTCTTGAATGAGGAAATGGGGTACCACATGGTACCCCGGACCGGCACGGTCGGCCTGGGTTTCGTTGGCCCAGCCCTCATACATTTTGGCACGCCGGAGCAAAAGGAGCGTTACCTCCCGCCCATCGCCAATGGAGAGGTGGAATACTGCCAGGGCTTTAGTGAGCCCAACGTCGGCTCGGACCTGGCTTCGCTGGAACTAAAAGCCGAACGGGACGGCGACGACTACGTGCTCAACGGGACCAAGATGTTCACCAGCTACGCCTATCACGCCAACTACATCTACTTGCTGGCCCGCACCGATCCCCAAGCGGCCAAACACCGGGGGATCAGCTTGTTCATCGCGGACTTGGCCACGCCGGGGATCAGCTTGAGCCCCCTCCCTTACATCAACGGCGCCATGGCGGCCCAGACCCACTTCGATAACGTCCGGCTGCCGGCTACGGCATTGATCGGCGACGAACACCGGGGTTGGTACCATGCCATGACCACCCTGGACTACGAGCGCTCCGGCCTCGAGCGTTACGGGCGTACCAGAAGGGCCTTCGACGACTTCGTCGAATACTGCAAAGACGTGGGATCCAACGGCAACCCACTCACGGATAGTCCGGCGGCGAAGCACAAATTGGCCCAAATCCGGGTTGGCATGGAGCAATGGCGGCTTTTGTGTTGGAACGTCGTCTGGCTGCAAAGCACCGGCGCGGTCCCCAACGCCGAAGCCTCCGTGGCGTTCCTGCACGGCACCGAAGAGCGGTTGCGTTTTGCCCAAGGGGCCATGGAGATTCTGGGTCCCTTCGGCGTGTTGCGGCATGACTCGAGGTGGGCCCCCTTCCGCGGAACCATAGAGGGCATCCACCGAGAAAGTATGCATCTTCACGGCGCGGGCACCACGGAAATCCACCGGAACATCATTGCCCAGCGAGGGTTGGGCTTGCCCCGTTAGATAACCCACAGCTCAAATCGTTTAGCCTAGAGACAAGAGTGGGAATGCAACAACTCGCCGTCAGGTATGGCCCGTCTTCCACCAGGGAACAAAAAGTGAGAGGTTAGCTGATGGACTTGGCGCCGGCGGAGCGGCAGCGGCTGCTACAGCGGACCGCAAGAGACCTCCTGGAAGCGGAATGCCCCGTAAGCCTGGTGAGGGAACTGGAGCATTCCGACCAAGGGTACTCCAACGCGCTATGGAAGAAGATAGCGGACTTGGGTTGGTTGGGTCTGGCCGTGCCTCCGGAATTTGGAGGGTCCGGCGGCAGCGCAATCGACCAAGAAATTCTCTTCGAAGAGGTCGGTCGAGCCCTGGTCCCAGGCCCACTGATAGCGTCCAGCGTATTCGCCACCCGGATTCTGCTGATTGCGGGCAGCCGAGAGCAGAAAGCGGCGCTGCTCCCTTCGATCTCCCGGGGCGAGACCATCGCTACCAGCCGGTTGGTCCAGCAAGGGGCAGGCTTGCGAGCGGAGGCGAAGGGGGAGAGCTACGTCCTTAGCGGCACGGAGCTTTTCGTACCCTATGCCCATTTGGCGAACTACATAGTATGCCAGGCGCATACCGCCGGAGACGGCCGCCCGCCTCAGGGCCCGAGCGGTCCGGATGCCGTGACGTTGTTTCTTGTTGACACCCGGTCCCCGGGGCTACGGGCCGACTTGATGGAATCGGTGGGCGGCTACAAACAACATGAAGTCACCTTCGAAAAGGTTACCGTGCCGCGGGACGCGGTCTTGGGCTGGGTCGGCGGCGGACTCGATCACCTGGCAGGAGCGAAGCAATGGGCGACGGTGGTCCAGTGCGGGGAGATGGTGGGACGGTCCGAGAAGATTCTGGAGTTGGTGGTGGAATACTCCAAGAACCGGATACAGTTCGGGCGGCCTATTGGGTCTTTCCAGGCAGTACAGCACCGGTGCGCCGACTTGAGGGTGGCCGTCGACGGTACCCGGTTGGTCACCCGGCAAGCGGCATGGAAATTAAGCGAAGGCCTCCCTTGCGCCGAGGACGTTTCCATGGCCAAAGCCGGCGCCGGGGCCCTCAGCCGGTTGGCCGCCGCCGCCGGGCACCATATTTTCGCCGGCATCGCTTTCACCGTAGAGCACGACATGCAACTCTACACCGCAAGGTCGAAAATAGCCGAGGTTAATATGGGCGACACGGACTACCACCTGGGCAAGCTAGGCGCCCACATGGGCCTCTGATTCCCCTCTCTATTGCAAGTAGCTCCGGTCAAATAACCCCGGTCACCCAACTTCGCCGCCCGCCGAAGATCCAACTGCCTTCCCGGGACGTAACGTTAAGTGCCCGGCCTGAGAATCGCTCATGACTCACCGGGGAGGGCCGCGCATGGGGATGAACATCGCTTATTTTCATAGCTACGACCCAAAATATAGGGGCCGGTTTGAAACCGGCCCGCCAAGGATGGAAACCGACACTTCCCGAGGAATTGTGACCCTCCGGGGCGCCCGCGTGTAGGGTTGAAAATCGTCTATTTTCACGCCGATGAGGTCAGGAATGAGATGATAAGACTGCTTCGCTTCAAGTTAGGGTATAAACCCGGTCTGCTTCTAGCCGCGGGCGTCGTCTTTGGCCTATTGCTGGCAGCCTGCGGAGGACCTGACCATACCCAAACCGCCCCCGAGTCCTCGGCGGCGACCACGGCGGGAAACGCCGCTTCCAACTCTGAGGCCGCTGCGGAGGTCCTTTCTTCCGCTTCAGGGTCCAGCGATGCTGAGTCCTCTCATCCAGCTAAATCGATGACGATATCCGCAATCGAGTCTGGGCCGAGTCTTGGCGTAACCAACGAAGGTTTTCTGTATGAAGGGCAACTCGACCCCGATGCTATAGTAGCGGCCCACGAGAAGGTCTTGGTCCGTATTTACGAGGACCTGACACCGTCGGTAGTCCACATCAGGGTGAGCCAGCAATTATCAACCGACTTGGAGTTACCCGACCTGCCCGGGATTCCGGGAGTGCCCTTACCCGAGTTCCCCGAAGAGTTCTTCCATCGAGGCGAAGGTTCAGGGTTTGTTTGGGACGATCAAGGTCACGTGGTCACAAACAGCCATGTGGTCACAGGCGTGGATACAGTGAGCGTGATATTCGCCGACCGCACCGAAATCCAAGCCGAGGTCATTGGGCATGACCCTGGTTCTGACTTGGCCGTGCTCAAGCTGAAAGAACCCAAGGAAGACGCGCGGCCGGTGGAGTTGGGGGATAGCGAAGCCCTGAAGGTGGGCCAAATAGTGGTGGCCATCGGCAACCCCTTCGGCCAAGAGTTTTCCATGTCCACGGGCATCGTGAGCGCCGTGGGCCGCACCATCCGGGGTAACAACACGCCATTCTCTATCCCCCAAGTGATCCAGACCGACGCGCCAATCAACCCCGGTAACTCCGGCGGCCCCCTTTTGGACCGGCTCGGCAGAGTCATTGGGGTGAACACGCAAATAATCAGCCGGTCCGGCGTCAGCTCCGGAGTTGGCTTTTCCGTGCCGGTAAATACAGCAAAGTTGGTCATACCGGCGCTGATCGAAGACGGCCAGTATGAATACCCGTGGCTCGGCATAACCGGGGTTACGTTACTTCCCGAGGTTGCTGAGGAAATGGACCTGCCAAAAGACACCAGAGGCGCCTTGGTAACTCAGGTGAACGGTGATAGTCCGGCGGCCCGGGCCGGTCTGCGGGGCAGCGACACCAGTTTTACCTATCATGGGGTGGAGCTTCCGGTGGGCGGCGACGTAATCGTGGCAATCAACGGAACGCAGGTGCGGGATATGGACGACCTGATTACTTACCTGGTCAGCAAGACCCGGCCGGGCGATAAAGTGACACTGGAAGTCCTGCGGGAAGGGGATGACCGCCAGACCTTGGAAGTAACCTTGGGCAAACGCCCCGAATCCGGATAGACCCGCCGCTGCCCAGGAACATCCGGGACCCTGCCGGGAGTGGCGTCCCCTCCACCGCTTAAAGCGTCAACTCTGCCGCGGGCACTAACTGATGATGCGTGGTGTCCGCGATCAACCCCAAGCTCTGGAGCGACGTCGCTCCGAAGAGGAACCGGCCCTCCGGCCCAAACACCACGGGACTCACCCGCTCGCGCTCACCTACCTTGAAGCGCGCATCGCCAACCCCCAACATCTGCCTACTCCCGTTTGCGAACGTAAACTCTTGAGTCGCCGTGGGAACTACCTCCAAGTCACGGAGCAACGACGCAGGCAACATTGAATACACGGCCCCCGTATCCACCAGGGCCGTGACTGAACACCAGGCCTCCCCATTTATCTTACCCACTTGAAACTCCGCTTGAAACGTCCCCATCTAATATTCTCCTGTCAGAGGTCTCCCTGCTAGTAATTGACGCTGGATAAGTGCGCATCAGGCCTCGATGAAGCACTCTGGCTCGCGTTACCCTTCTTCACCGGCGCGTTGACCACGTTCGCTCTACATGTCTTCGTGTCCGAGAACTGCATGACCGCCTCCGCCGGTGTTAACTCCTGCCTGTAATGCTTCCCCGGAACTCTACAGGCCATCGCCTCCTACACCCACTTTTGTTGCTTTTGTCGTATCATATCTTAGGTAGAATAGTATTTAGGCCTCTTCCTTTGTTGCCCGGGGAAGAACAGCGCTTCGTGGTACAATCTTCGGGCAGCGACCTATCAACCCCGCCCCGGGAATCTTTCAGGTAGGGCCGGACCATGATAACCGTTGAGGCCGTCCACATATCTCCGGTGAAGTCTCTCGGCTTGATCGACAGAGACCGGGTATGGGTCGGCCCGGAGGGCATCGTAGAGGACCGGCGTCTCCACTTGGTCGACCAGCGGGGCGAGTTGCTGACCCAACGGCAAGCGGGCGCATTAGCAAGGATAAAAGCTGACTATCAGTCTGACCCGGAGCGCTTGACCCTGGAGTTCGCAGACGGAAGTACGCTGGGAGGCCCCCTGGAACTGGGTGCCCCGATTATTACCAATATTTTTGGGCGGAACGTTTCGGGGCGGGTAGTCCTGGGCGATTGGAGCGGGTCCCTGTCGGACTTCTGCCAACAGCCGGTCAGGTTGGTGCGCTCCGACCACCCGGGCCAATGCTATGACGAATACCCGGTTACCGTGCTATCCCAAGCATCGGTAGAGCTTCTTGGTACGGTGGCGGGCCCTGATATCGTAGTCCAAGGAAACCGGTTCCGCCCCAATTTTCTGTTAAGCGGGTGCGAGCCCCACGAGGAAGATACCTGGATCAATGACATTATCAGCATCGGGGAGGAGTTGAGGCTGCGGGTGGTGTCCCGGGACCCCAGGTGCGCCATCACCACCCTCGACCCCAGCACCGGCGAGCGGGACCTGGACACCCTTCGTATGATATTGAGCTACCGGCCCAGCCCCGTAGCCGCCTATTTTGGAGTCTTCGGCATAATCGAGCATCCCGGGGCCGTTTCCTTGGGTGACGAGGTCATGACGCCGTGGGCAGGAGAATGACCTTCCTCTCCTTCGCCTAACCATTTCCCTCGACCGGCCCCCGGAATAACTCGCAAACACCCCGCCGGGCGGTCTTGCTTTATACACGTCGTCCACCTTCGGCCTCTATTATCAATCCCATGCAAGCGATTTAAGCAGGAACGGCGGATGGCGGCCTGGTACGAAAAATCCCCCATAGGCGCCCTGGTGGACCGGGCGGCGCGCTTGTTCGGCCCCAAAGAGGCGCTGTATTACGAAGGCGCCCGGTGGTCCTTCGAGCAGCTCAAAGAGGACGTAGATCGGGCGGCCCGCGGCCTCATTGAGCTGGGCGTCCAACCGGGGGACAAGGTGGCCTTATGGCTACCCAACCGGCCGGAGTGGATTCACGTCCTATTCGCGGCGGTCAAAATCGGCGCTGTGTTGGTACCCGTCAACACGCGGTTCCGGACCGTAGACCTTGAATACGTGGTCCGGCAATCGGACAGTTCCACTCTCATAAGCGTCGACCGCTCCGGCCCGGTGGCTTATCTGGAGATGGTGCGGGAGCTATGCCCCGAGATAGAGTCCGACAGCCCGAACGAGTTGAGAACGGAGAGATTTCCAGAGTTGCGGAGGGTGGTTGTCGTTGGCGAACAGAGTTATCCGGGAGTGATTGGTTGGGCTGAAGTGCTGTCCAGGGCCGAAAAGGTCCCGCCCGCCGCGCTGGAACTTCGCCAAAGCGCCGTCGACCCGGACGGTGCGGCGGTGGTCATGTACACTTCCGGCACCACCGGTTTCCCGAAGGGGGTCGTCCACAACCATAACATCCAAAGGAACGTTAGCGACCAAGCCAACCGTATGGGCATGACCGCTAAGGATGTGGTCCTAATGTACCTGCCCCTGTTCCACGCCTTCGGCCTCTACGAGGGACCCTTGATGTCCACCCTCACTGGCGCTCGGATTGTCCTTACAACTCTGTTCGACCCTAAAGAGGCGCTAAAGCTGGTCGAGGGAGAACGGGTTACTGTCCTTCATGGTTTCGATACCCACTTCCACGGCTTGACCGCTCACCCCGATTGCCAGACCACCGACCGGAGCAGTCTGCGGACCGGTATCCTGGCGGTCGGCATGGCCAGCAGCGAACCGGCGGCTCGGCGGGCGCAACGGGAACTGTGTCCAACCATCACCGGCTGGGGAATGACCGAGGTCGGGGTTGCGGCGTCCATGTCCTTCCTGGATACGCCGGAGGATGACCGATGCTTGGGGTCCGGCTATCCCTTGCCCGGCCACGAATTCAAGGTCATCGACCCGGATACGGGCCGGCGCCTGCCTTCGGGAAATATGGGAGAGCTATGCGTGCGCAGCTACGCCATGATGCTGGAGTACTACAAGAAACCGGAAGAGACCGCCCGGGCAATCGACCCCGATGGATGGCTCCACACCGGCGACGTAGCCACTATTCGGGATGACGGTTTCATCCGCTTTCATGGCCGTTACAAGGAGTTGTTGAAGGTAGGTGGAGAGAACGTAGACCCCGTGGAGGTGGAAGCTTTCCTGCTGAGGCACCCGGCCGTCAACGCGGCACAAGTAATCGGAATCCCCGATGAGTTGCTGAGCGAAGTGGCTTGCGCTTGTGTGGTCCTAAATAGCGGCCACAAAGTATCCGGCGAAGAGCTTATCGAATACTGTAGGGGCAAGCTGGCCAGCTTCAAGTTGCCTCGCCACGTGTTGTTCATGCCGGAGTACCCCATGACTCCCAGCGGTAAGGTCCAGAAGTATAAGCTCCGCGAGTGGGCCGAAGAAGCGTTAAGAGTAAACGTTCAGGGGGCCAATCCCGATTGACCGAAAATCCAACCGATCAACCGGGCGAGCTTTCCAGGCCGGTGGTAGGTTTACTAACGCGACGACATAAAATGTAGGGGCCGATTTGAAACCGGCCCCTACAAGGGTGAAAAGGTATTTGCCGAGGGAGCCTAATCACCGGCTCGGCTGACCGCTTGCTCCAAGGCCCGGCCGGCGAATACCCGGGTCAGGTGCTCCCGGTACTCCGCCGAACCGTGCAGGTCCCCCAGGAAACTTATGCCGGCCGAGGCCTTTTGGGCCGCTTGCCGCAGGTTCTGCTCCGTGGGCGCCCTGCCCCTAAGAAACCGTTCCGAATAACGGGCCCGGACCGGTCTTGGCCCCGCGCCGGTAACACCGATGCGGACTCGCTGGCAGTTGCCTCGGGGGTCCAGAGTAACCAGCGCCGCTACGCCGATTACTGCGTAATGGGACGCTTTGTTAGCGAACTTCTGGTAGGAGCTGCCGGTCCGCGGCGGTGAGCCTGGGACCCGGACCTCGGTAATGACTTCCGTTTCCCGCAATGCCGTGGTAAAGATGTCCACGAAGAACCGGTCCGCCGGTACGCTGCGCGCCCTGCCTCCTCCTGAGGTCCGCACTCGCGCTTCCAAGGCCAAGGCCACAGCCGGCATGTCGCCGGCAGGATCGGCGTGGGCGATGGCGCCGCCGATGCTCCCCTTGTTGCGTACCTGTAGGTCGGCCACCTGAGCGGCGGTTTCGGCCAAGGCAGGCGCCCGCTCCCGCACCAAATCCGAAGACTC
Source organism: Dehalococcoidia bacterium (assembly GCA_965197665.1). Classification (GTDB taxonomy): domain Bacteria; phylum Chloroflexota; class Dehalococcoidia; order Lucifugimonadales; family UBA3495; genus CBDANO01. The sequence continues at coordinate 244,377 of CBDANO010000002.1, read as the reverse complement.
CAACATGTAATAAGTAGTCATGGGGCCGATGGCCAAGCCGTCTTCCTGCTCCCGTATGTAGGCCAGTCCCTCAATTCGCCCCAAGTCGACCACGTGGGCTGGTTGGGCCAGCCGCAGCTTCATCAAAGGCAATAAGCTGTGGCCGCCCGCCAGCAACTTCGCTTCCCCGGGGTACCGCCTCAAAATCGCCAGCGCTTGTCGGAGGGTAGTGGGGGCGTGGTACTCGAAAGCCGCGGGTATCACTACCGGAAGTCCCGTGGGAGACCCGTATGTTCCCTACCTTCCGTCATCCAATTACGTCCCTTGAATTTCTGCTCGAATTCTTGTTGGAATTTCCGTGGAATTGCTATGGTTCGCCGGGGCAGACCGCGGACAATCAGGGAGCGGGAGGCGCAAACCCGAGGTGAATGCCTGGCAGGCCCTGGGTCTAACACCTTAAGCGCCGGTCCCGCTCATCTTGTTGGCTGCATACTGGGCCGCTTTTACAATGTTGTGATAGCCGGTGCAACGGCAAAGATTGCCGGCGATGCTGCGGCGTATCTCCTGGTCCGTCGGGGCCGGGTTTCGTTCCAGCGCCTGATAGAGGGTCATTATCATGCCGGGGGTGCAAAACCCGCACTGCAAGCCGTGCTCTTCCCAGAACCCTTCTTGCAACGGGTGCAGCTCATCGCCGTTGGCCAGTCCTTCAATAGTGGTGACGGCGGATCCATCAGCTTGGACGGCGAGCATGGTGCACGATTTCACCGCCAAGCCGTCAACGATGATGGTACAAGCACCGCACTGGCTCGTGTCGCACCCTACGTGGGTGCCGGTTAGTCCCAGGGTTTCGCGGATATAGTGGACCAGAAGAAGCCTTGACTCCACGTTGCTGGTGTGGGGTACGCCATTTACGGTTACTGAAATCTCGTGGGCCATTACACCTCTACCAGTACACCCTTCTAAAATGAGACCTCGCCGGGACCCCATGCCTAACCGGAACGGGCCGCGTCAACCGCGGGTTTACCGACCGGCCTCGTCGAAGGGCATGTTATCCAGCCGCGATATTCGTGTCAACCGGCAGCGCTTCCCACCGGCCGGCACAGTGCCGGTTCAACCGTTAGCCCAACGGCTATAAGATGGCAACTCCGGTATCCCAATCCGGGATGTCCGGCCCATTTGCAAGCGCAGTACCGGGGCCCCTATTAGGCGGAGCGCCGTGGTGTTGACACCGGCAGGGTCGAATTTTGGGTTAAACTTGGTCGCAAAGTCAATCGCTTTTTGCGGATATATGGTATCCTGTGCGGGAGTTTTCGCCGGGGCGGGCCGGATTCGTTGGCGGTCGCCGAGGCCACCGGTAGGCGCCGTCAGGGGAGCGCCCTTTCGGCAGTCCGGCGCGGCGGCGGCGCAGTCAATCGATTGCAAAATTATCGAATGTGATGGACATGAAGGCTGATACGATAACAGCAAGCGCGGTCGCGGTACCATCAGCAAGCGTCGAGGGGACGGTAGAGGCCCCTATTTACGGCGGGCCGGGAGAGGCCGGAACAGACACCATTCGACAAGACGCCTTGGAATACGCTGAACTGAGACGCCTCATCAGGCAGGCGGGACTGCTGGACAGGCAGCGAGTGTACTACGCTATCAAGGTTCCCCTCACCGTGGCAATGGTCGCTGCCAGCGTTGCTTTCTTGGTGTTGGTGGACCAGTGGTGGCTACAGATGGTGAACGCGGCTTTTCTTGGTTGCGTATTTGGTCAGTTAGGGTTGATCGGCCACGACTCCGGGCACCAGCAGATCTGCAGCACGCTCAGGCGCAACGACATGATCAGTTTGCTGGTTGGTTTCCTGATGGCCTTGGTCCCAAGCTGGTGGCATGATAAACACAATCAGCGCCACCACCGGGGACCAAACCAACTGGGACAGGACTCCGACATCGACGTGTCGCTCCTAGCCTTCACCGAGGAACGGGCCCTCAAGTCTAAGGGGCTTCCCAGGTTCTCGGTGAAGTACCAAGCCTTCATGTTCTACCCCATCCTGCCCATGTCCTCTATCAGTTTCTTGTTCGCCGGAATGCACTACGTGTTAACCGGCGGGAAAGTCCGATACCCGGTGGCCGAGCCCTTGCTGGTGCTGGGCCACTTGGTCGCCTACTTTGGACTGCTCTTCTTTTTCTTGGACCCGTTGCACGCGGTGTTGTTCATCGCTGTTCACAAAGCGATAGAGGGCGTGTACATGGGATCGGTCTTCGCCCCCAACCACAAGGGTATGGCGGTCCTCGATAGTGATACCCAGTTTGGCTTCATGAGGAAGCAAGTATTAACTTCTCGGGACGTCAGCCCCCATCCAGTTACTGATTTCGTCTACGGCGGCCTCAACTACCAGATTGAGCACCACCTGTTCCCCAACATGCCCAGAAAGAATTTCAAGGCGGCGCGCAAGATCGTAAAGAAATTCTGCGAGAGCCGGGCCATCCCTTATCACGAGACCAGCGTCTTGGGGTCGCAAAAAGAGATCCTGGGATACTTGCACCGGGTTAGCGCCCCGTTGCGGAGAAAGACCGCATGAGGCGGTTGGGCCCGCGGCAACCGCCGCGCCAAGCCGACAAGATAGCAACTGCCGAGGATTTCTTGACTCTAGGCCGCTTGAAGGTCGGCTAGCTGCGGCATCACCTCTTCGGCCAGAAGCCGGGTGGACTTTTCCCACTCCTTTTGCGCTTGCCAGTGGTCGTAGACCAAGACCAGCAAGCTTCCGAAGCCGCCAACATCGTTATACAGCTTGCGTATCTTGTTGGCGACGGTGTCCGGAGAGCCGATCAGCCACATGTGATCAGCCAGGTATTCCGTGGTCACCGCTTCATCGGGCACTTCCGGGTCGTGCTTGAATACCGGCATCAAATCAAACTCTCCGAACAGCCGGAGCAGGTACTCCCTCCAGACTCTGCCCGTCATCCCGTTCAGGGCTTGCTCCCGGGCCTCCTCGTCGGTATCGGCGATGTACACGTCCCGCACCAGCCGCCAATCGGCCCTCGAAGGAGTCCTGCCTGACCGCTGGGCCCCTTCTTCTACGGCCGCCCAATGGCTCTGTACGAACTCCGTGTTGAGGGCCAAGCTCAAGGGGATGAACCCCTTTTCGCCCGCAATCATAAGGGTGGGGGACTTGTAACTAAGCGACGCCACGCCGATGGGCGGATGGGGTTTCTGGAAGGGCTTCATGAAGTAATACAGGAAGTCGTACATCGGGTCAGTGATCTCGATGTTCCAATACTTGCCCTTATACTGGAAGGGGCCCTTGTCTTCCCAGATTTTCAGAATGATCTCCAGGGCCTCCCTAGTCATGTCCCGGTGTTGGCCGTTGAAGCCGTCGACGTCGAATAGGGCCCAATCTGAGGGTAAGCCGCTGGCGCCGATGCCGAACATGAAGCGTCCTTGGGACAAGTTGTCCAAGTAGGCCACCCGGTGGGCCAACTCCGCCGGATGGTGGAAGGGAAGGAGGTGGGCCCCGCTGGCCAACTTGATTCTTTTGGTCCGCATCAATGCTTGCGCAATCATTATGTCGGGGGCCGGGATGGGTTCCCAAACCGAGGTAAAGTGCTCCCCTATCCAAGCCTCGTCGTAGCCTAGCTCATCGGCTAGGACTAGATAATCAAGGTCCCACTGGTGGGAGTCATATATGTTCCGTTCCGGTGGATGGTTGGGCATCATGAAAAGACCGTACTTCATTACTCCTCCTCTTTACCGGAAGATGGGCAAGATTGCTGCACTGCGGGGTATAGCGTGGCCCAGGCACTTCATCACGTTGGACCGCGGCCCTCGTTGGCGGTCCAACAAGCCGCGTACCGGGGTGCGCCGCCGGTTGGTCACCATTTTATCGGCATCGCGCTGAATTGGATAGGGCTAACCGGAATTTGGGTGCGCCCCGGATTATCGCGCCGGCGTCCCGGGCGGAACGCAACAAGAACGCGCTTCCAAATATGATCCGCAAAATTTTAGAGGACACCCTATAGCCTAAAGTGTTGTGATTAATACATTCAATACAATATTCTAACTTCACGCTTGATTCCAAGTTCAGCTACATGTTCCGGGCGGCAGCTTTGGGTTGAGCCGCCGCCGGGCTGTTGATAAGGTTTCAGTTGGTCCAATCTATGGGATTTCCCAATCCGCTAAAGCGGGCGCGCGGCGTTTACTACGGTTGGTGGCTTGCGGTCATCGGCGGATTCATCATGATAATCACCGCCGTGCCCATCTTCCACGCGATGACCGTTTGGGCGGTGGCGTTGGAGTCTCAATTCGGCTGGAGCAGGACCCAATTGGGGTTCGCTCTTAGCCTGACACGGGTCGAGGGGAGTATATCCGGGCCCATCGCCGGGTATCTCGCCGACCGGTTCGGGGCCCGCCTGCTGGTGTTCGGCGGCCTTCTGATCTTGGCCGCCGGCTTCTTCCTCTTCAGTCAAGTCCAATCCCTATGGATGTTCTACCTGGCCTTCTTCATCATGTCGATAGGTCAAGGACAGGCCGGTTGGCTGCCGGTCATGACCCTGTTGAACCAGTGGTTCGTCCGGAGGCGCAGTATCGCCATGGCCATCGCCATGACCGGCATGGGCTTGGGCGCATTGATACTGGTACCGGCCATTGCTTGGGCCGTAGACCCGGACCAAGGCCAAGACCGCTGGCGGTGGACCGCGGGGGCCGTGGGCGTAGTCATATTGGTTTCGGCCCTCGTAATCCCCAGGCTCATACGCAACCGTCCCCAGGACCAGAATCAGCAAACCGATGGAGACCAGCCCGGCCTTGAGAGCGGGGCGCAGCGACCCCGGCAAAGATCACGCCCGCCAACACCTCGCCCCAGCCAGGCGGCGCCGGACTTTACTACCGCTCAGGCTCTACGGACTCCCGCATTTTGGTACATCAGCCTCGGCCACGGCTTCGCTTCCATGGTCATTCTGGCCATCATGTCCCACATTGGGCTCCTGATGGTGGAGGACGAAGGCTTCAGCGTGCAGACCGCGGCTTGGATCGTGGCGGTTTACACCGGAGTTTCGCTGCTGTTCCAGCTTCTCGGAGGCTACCTGGGAGACCGATTCCCCAAGAACGTGGTCTTGTTCGTATTCACTTCCATTCAGGCCGGGGGGGTGGTGCTGTTGAGTCTGTCTTCCAGCCTGCTGGGGTTCTACTTGTTCGCCGTGCTATTCGGCATCGGGTTCGGAGGACGGACGCCTTTAACCACGGCTATTAGGGGCGATTACTTTGGGAGAGCTTCCTACGGCAAGATTTTGGGGGTCTCAACGGTGCCAATGAACGTGCTGCTGCTAATATCATCGCCGTTGGCGGGATACCTGAGAGACAGCCGAGGCAGCTATGACGACGCTTTCATCATGCTGGCTATTCTGAATTTCGTCGGCGCTGCCCTCTTCCTGCTGGCGCGGAGGCCCCGCCTGCCCTCGACGGTCCAGCCTCAACCGGTATATTGACGTTATCCAAAGAAGGCGTCAAAACCGCCGAGCCGGGGGGATTTGCTCTTCTCAAGCCGCCGGAAGATGAAAAGGTCCGCCTTGGCCCTCTCGACAGGGGCGTTGGACGCTAGCCGCCGGGGCTACTTTACGCTGTTGCTGAGCAGTTCCTTCAACTCGACGATGGTGGCTTCGATCCAATCGCCGGCCCGGGCCGCGGTACGGGTCCTCCTCTCCCGACTGAATTCTTGGTCGGTGATCTCGGGATTCTCCCCTCGAATTGCTGTTTCCATTTCCGCCATTTCCTGCTCGGCGATGGCCGGGCGTTCTATCCAGTGGCAAATGTACTGGTGGTCCTTGGTGTAGAACACCGCCACCGGTATGGACATCCATTGGCCCTCTTTCAAGAACTCGTTCATGATATCGTGATGCAGGTCCCGAGGGAAAATACTCATCTCCATGCCGCCGGCCTCCGCTATACGGGCCAAGACCGGAAGCCCGCGGACCACGTCGCCGCACCAGTCTTCCCCTAGAACGAGCATCTTGGCCGGGCCGTTGGGCCGGCTGGCCAAGTCCCGAAACAACGCCGCGTCTTCCGGCGTTAGCTGACATCCATCGTAAAATTCGCCGAACCGCGCCTTGTTAACCTTGATTTGGTCGATATAAGCGGTATAGTCGAACCCCTCGCCAAACCGCTCCGGCGTAACTACGCTGGTTTCTCTAGCCATTTCCCCGCTCCTTGATAATTGCTGTACGAGTCCCGGCGGCCGCCCCTGTGCGGCCAGCGCCGGTTAATCGATCATACGACCGGGCTGGCCGGTACCTGAGATGGGCCTCCAGCCCATCAGCCGATTTCTCAACCCGTTTGACCCTGAAAGCCGATCTCCACCCGCCCGTCCGGGTAAATGATGATGGGCACGGTATCCGCATACTCCAAAGCTTCGTCCAGAGTCTCCTGACTTTGGTCGACGCGCCGCTCCTCGTACGCTATTCCCTCCCGACTCCAAGCGCCGCGCAACGCGTCGCAGGCGGGACAGACCGTAAGGGTATATACAACCGGAATATCGGCCACGGGCCTCCTCCGAGTCGCGGGATAAACCGTGGGATACGCTATTCTACAACGCCTCGGAGACGGATGTCACCGCCGTGCTAGGCGAAAGCGGCACTCAGTGCGGCAACCCCTGCCTAGCTGCAGACCAGATCTCTGCCCTACCACTTTCAGAGACCTTTGCTTAACTCCTCTGACGGGGCAACGCGGCGCGAGCGGATCACGCCTCGGGAGGGACGATTACGCAACAATCTCCGACGCCATGAGGGCTCTTATAGGCCGGTAGAGTACCTCCGGCGGGTCTACCGGGTTGAAAGGGGGTTAGGCTGGGCTGAAGGGAAGTTAGGCTTGCGCTTTTCCTTGACGGCGTCCAAGCCTTCCTGGACATCGTTACCCATGAACCCCAGCATCTCCGCCGCCAAGGAGTACTCGAAAGCGGTGTGGGCACCCATACGCAGCCACTGGTTCAGGGCCCGTTTGGTATAGCGGATGGCCGGCTGGGGGCCGTTAGCCAGTTTCTTGGCCACCTCCATTGCTCGGGTCATTAACTGGTCATGGGGAACGACCATACTGACCAAGCCGATGCGCTCCGCTTCTTTGCCGTCCAGGAAGTCGCAGGTCAGCAGGTAGTACTTCGCTTTGGCCATACTCATGAGCAGCGGCCAAATTACCGCGGCGTGATCCCCGGCGGCGACCCCCAACCGGATGTGTCCATCGGTGAAGCGGGCCCGCTCAGAGGCGATGGAGATGTCGGCCAAGAGGGCCACGGCGAGGCCGGCGCCCACGGCGGCGCCGTTGATGGCCGAGACCACCGGCTTGTCCAAGTTAATCATGTTATGGACAATGTCACTGGCTTCCTGCATATTGCTGGCCACCACATCGGGGTTGCCGATGGCTTTCTGGATCATCTCGAAGTCGCCCCCCGCCGAGAAGGCGGTACCCGCTCCGGTTACCACCGCCGCCCGCACCTCGGCATCCTCTCCCAAGTCCAACCAAATGCGGCTCATTTCGTAGTGCAACCGGAAATTGGAGGCGTTCAGAGCCTCGGGACGATTCAGAGTCAAGAGGGCTACGCCATCCTTCTTGTCGATTAGAATGTGTTGATAGCCGCTATAGTCCACGATGCGCTCGTCGATCATACTTGCTCCACTTGCGGCGGCCCTCAGCAGCCACCCCGGCTATGGGCTAATAAATTACTTCTTCGGAGACCAACCGGTCTATCTCCTCCGGATCCATGGCAAGAAGCTGCTGGAATACGTAGGGGTTGTCCTCCCCGACGTTACTGTAGTAACCGAATTGCATCGGCGTTTCGGACAAGCGGGCCGGCATACTCCAAGCAATGCTTTTGCCCTCTTGCCAGTCATAAGCGGGGGTACCCCTCTCCGTGGTGAAGCTCCTAGTGGAGCGGTAGAAGTCCCTTGCCTTCAAGTGGGGGCTGTCGTAGAGGTCCTGCCCTTGGGACACGATGCCGGCCGGCACCCCGGCTTGCTGTAGTTTTTCCATCACCTGCTCTGCGTTCTGTTGGGAGGTCCAGGCGCTAATGTATTCGTCCAGTTGGTCCTGGTTACGGGTCCGGCCCAATGCCGTAGCGAACTTGGGGTCGAGGCGCCACTCAGGATCGCCCATGGCGGAGCAGAGGCCCTCCCAGTGCCGATCGGTGAATACGGTGATGGCGCAGTACCGGCCCCCCCCGGAACACGGGTACACCCCGTGGGGCGCGGCGGCTTGGTCACGGTTGTTCATCCGCTGGGGAAGCCGGTTATTGACCTGGTAGTCCAATAAGGCCGGGCCGGAGGTTATGGCCCCGGAGCTAAAGATGGATGACTCCATGGTAGCGGTCTGATTGGTAAGGCGGCGACGCAGAAGGGCTCCGATTATAGCCACCGGCTGGAAGACCCCGGTATGGTAGTCGGAATAGGATGAGTTGGTCGCCGTCGGCGGGTCTCCCTCGGCGCCGCTCATGGTGGAAACACCGGCCATGTGCTGTACCAAGATTCCGTAGGACTTGTAGGTGTGATAGGGACCGCTGCCTCCCAAGCCGGTCTGCCACATGATGATGATGTCCGGCCTGGCTTTTCTGATCTGGGGGAAATCTATGCCCCATCTATCGAGGATGTTGCGGCGAAAGTTGGTCATGAAGACGTCGCTGACGTTGACGAGCTCCAGTAGAATTTCTTTGCCTTCGGGAGTGCGCACGTCAAGGGTGATCCGCTTCTTCAGCATCTGATAATCAGGCTGGCCGGCGCCCCGGGACCAAGCCGGGATGAAGGCCATGTCATCCAGCACCTTGTTGGTCTCGACCTTGATTATCTCCGCCCCTAGGGAAGCCAATATACGTCCGGTTAACGGCAAAGCCACGTAGGGGCCAAACTCCACCACCCGCAAGCCTTCAAGCGCTTTTTTAGTCATATTACCCACATATCGCCCCGCTCCTGACGGAACGCCGCAGTAATACAAGGCCGCCAAGGAAGCGGCGGCGGAACAACGGTGGCCCGGCGAATGGCTGTTTCCACTACTTCAGCAGCGCAGGTACCGAAATCAGTTGTTGACGCACGGGGTCGACGGCCAGCCGGGCGGTCTCGAGGGTAGTAGCGCCCAACAGCGGAGTAGCGCCTTCCTCGACGAACACGACCAACGCGATGACGGCCCGCTGTTCCAAGCGAATCGACGCATAGCCAACCGGGTACTCCACGACTCTGTCGTCGGCTAGCTCGAAGGGATAAGTGTCCCAGATTTGTATTCCCAGGCGGCGGAGAGCGTCTTTAGGAATCGACGTATAAGTTGCCCCGGTATCAACCAGGGCCTCCATATCCGCAAATTGACTGCCCGGCATGTCGCCGACCTGTATCGGCACGCTAAAGGTTCCCATGCCTCATCTCTTTGCAAAGGATGTTGGGGTTAGGAGCCCACCGGCACTTAGCTGCAGTCTCCTCGGTTAACCGTCTTTTCGCAAGTTTGGTCAAAAGACTCTTCCGGCGGGAGATGCCACGGTTGATAACCGGGACTGGCAGCAACGGCTGGATTTGACCCCCGGTTCTTTAAAGTCGTCGAGTCTTACTATACCACCCTAATAGTAAGGGGATTTCTCTTGGGCGCTAGATGACTCCCGACGCACGGAGAAACGCTAGGTCCTGCTTCTCAAATCCAAGCTCGCCGCAGTAGATTGCTTGGTTGTCCTGTCCTAGCAAGGGCGCGGGCCCGTTGGCCGGGGATACCTCCTCGCTGTCGAAAACGCCCAGAGGGTACTTGACCTCGCCCACGACCGGATGGTCCAGTGCGGTCCACAAGTGACTGGCTTCAAGCTGAGGGTCTTTCAGCAAGTCGGCAACGTCGTTGACCGGAATGAAGACCAAGTTCCGCTTTTGCCCTTCGTGAAATAGCTCTTCCGCAGTGAACCTGGTCGTGAAGTCGATGAACAGGGCAGTGAGGGCGTCGATGTGAGGCGCCCTCTCCTGGTTTCCACCCTGGTACTCCTCGCTCAATATCTCCTCATTGCCCGTTACTTCGTAGATCCATTGGGACAGGTTTTCCCATTCCCTGGGCGTGATTACCCCGGCCCCAATCCAACCGTCTTGGCAAGGAAACGCGCCCAAGGGGACGACCAAGGTGGAGTTTGCCCCAACCCGGGTAACGTTTTGTTCCAGCTGCATCCACAGCAGGGCCGGATGAGCGTCGGTGTAGAAAGTAATCAGCGCCTCCTGAAGGGACACGTCGATGTGCTGGCCCGTGCCCGACAGCACATCACGGTAATAGAGAGCCGCCAGGATGGTTGCGGCAGCGTACTGGGCGCCCGGAAAATGGGACTGCTCGTTCCCTTGGCGCACCGGCGGCCCGTCGGGGTCACCCGTAATCTGCATGTACCCGCTGGCCGCCATAGCGATCAAGTCGGATGATTGGTAGCCGCGCCACGGCCCAGTTTGACCGAAGGGCGTTACCGACGCCATTACCAAGCGCGGATTCGCCGGAGCCAGTGAATCATAGTCCAACCCCAAGCTGCGCAGGTAGCCCACCGGGAAGCTTTCGACGACCACGTCGGCGGCGGCGGCCAACCGTCGGAAAATAGACCTCCCGGTCTCAGTTTCCAGGTTCAAAGTAATCGAGCGCTTGTTGGTATTGTAGAAGAGGAAGTACAGGCTTCCCTCGGGATGAGGGTCATCGTGGGCGAAGGGGCCTTTAGCCCGGCCGTAGTCTCCCGACGGCGGCTCCACTTTCACCACGTCGGCGCCGTAGTCCGCCAGCAACTTGGTGCAGAACACTCCCGACGCATCGGTCAAGTCCAGCACTCGATAGGGAGGTAGGAGGTTGTTGTTGGACGGAACGAGAGGTTGCATGATCACAAGGCCATCCGGAGCCGGCGACTAAAGGGCTGGCGCGGAGATTGTAATTGGGCGCTCCTAGCTAGTCAAGAACCTGTAATGGTCCAGTACCGGCACTTCCCAAGGCTCGGCGGGAATGGCTATAATGCTGGGCGTTCCCCCGGGCCGACGATGGGCGGCTGCCCCGTCGCCGAGGGGCGATATTGGGACCCGATTCGAACCCGCCGAATCCGCGCTGTGATACCGGGACCGCTGCCGTTCCGTTTCAGCCGGGAGGAGCCGAGATGGCCCAAACTACCGACGAGTTAGCCCGTTACAAGGAGCTTACACCCAAGTCCTATGCGATCTGGAAAGAAGCCGGTGAATACCTTCCCGGCGGTGACAGCCGCAACTCGATCTTCTGGGCGCCCTACCCAATTTTCGTGGAGTCCGGCTCCGGGTGTCACGTGGTCGACGCAGACGGCGTGGACCGGTTGGATTTCGTCAATACCATGACCACGATGATTCTGGGCCACGCGCCCCAAGTAGTGGTAGAAGCGATTACGGAGCAGTTGGAGAAGGGTGTGGCCTATAACGCTCCCAACCGCCACCAAGTGGAACTGGCCAAGCTGCTTTGCCAACGGGTCCCCAGCTTCGACTTGGTCCGCTTTACCAACTCGGGCACCGAGGCCACCCTGAACACTCTGCGGGCCGCCCGCGCTCTCACCGGAAAGAGCCGGTTTGCCAAGGTCGAAGGCGGCTATCACGGGACCCATGACGCGGTCACGGTGAGCCTTCGAGTCAATCCCGAGGACGGGGGAGAGGCGCACCGCCCCAAAGCGCTGCCCAGCACCGCCGGCCTAGCCGACGGGGTGTTAGAGCAGGTCTTGATCATCCCCTTCAACGAGGTTGAGGCTTCCCGCCGACTGCTGGAAGAGAATAAGGACGAACTGGCCGCGATCATCGTTGAGCCGGTAATGGGGTCCGTCGGCATGGTCCCGGCCTCGGCCGAGTTCCTTGCTATGCTGCGGGAGTTCACCCACGACCACGGCATCGTCCTAATATTCGATGAAGTAATAAGCTTCCGGGTGGCCCCAGGCGGCGCCCAACAGTACTATGGAATCACGCCGGACATGACGGCTCTGGGAAAGATCATCGGAGGCGGCTTTCCCGTGGGCGCCTTCGGCGGACGCCGGGACATCATGGAACTCTACGACCCCACCAATGGCCCGCAGGTATCCCACGCCGGCACTTTCAACGCCAACCCCGTGACCATGCTGGCCGGCGCGAAGACGCTGGAGCAGCTCGACTCCGAAGTTTACCGCCGGTTGGCGGAGCTTACGGAGCGGCTCAGACAAGGGGTGAGAGATATTTGCCGGGAGTTGGAGACGCCGGTCCAGGTTACGGGCTTGGGGTCGCTATTCGGCATACACTTTACCGGCGAAGAAGTGCGGAATTATCGGGACGTCGCCGCGGAAGACGGCCAATTACGGCAGCAGGTGTTCTTGGGTCTGATGAACGAGGGCATACTAACAGCCTCCAACCTCATCGGTTCCTTGTCGACGGCTATCGGCGAAGGAGAGGTGGAAGCGTTTCTAAGCGCCTTCAAGCGCGTGCTGGAACGACAACGTTAGATTTCCAGGACCGGCTCGCTCGCAGCCGTCCTTATCTCCAGGAATCTTCGGATGGATAGACCGGCGTGGCTGTGTGCCTGACGATTTCCCCGTCGAACCAGTCCTTGACCGTCTCCCGCCACTTGGTGTAATGGGGGGCTTGGCGGTGGGCCTCCACGGCAGCCTCGTCCGTGTACACCTCGTATAGATGTATCATGTTGGGGTTCTCGTTATCTTGGAGAACGTCGAAGCGCAGGCAGCCTGGTTCGTCGTTGTTGGAGCCTCTGGCGTCGTCCAACATCGATGCCATGAAAGCTTCTTTGTGGTCCGGCTTTATCTTGATGGTAACTACCAGAGCGATCATGATGCCTCCTCCACCGGGCGTAGGCCCGGGATGTGGATATACTGTTTCACCGCCGAGGGTACCCGCAGCAAACGGTCACCGGTCCAGTGGCCTAAAGGTGAATCGGGAGAGTCACCTCATAACGTTGTAGCAATGACAGCAAGGGGGCTACCCTTGCATTTCTTACCTAGGCTGGAAGGTTACCTACGGGTGGGCCTTTCGATGAATTTCGAGAGGGCCAGAGCCATTATAGCCAGGGCGTCCGGAGGGCACAAGGCAGGCGGGCCGGTAATCCACGGCTGTCGCAGGTGGATTACCGACCGGGGGCAGGCGCACCTCTACTGGGCCAGGTAGCCGCCGTCCACCGGCATGACGTGTCCGGTAACGAAGGACGACGCTTCCGAACTCAGCCACACCACGGCGTCGGCGATTTCTTCCGGGGTACCCAGACGGCCCAGGGGGTGCCTAGCGACCACCCGGTCCTCATAGCCGGGCAGTTGGTCCAATATGGCCTCGTACAAGGGTGTTCGGATGTATCCGGGCGCTACGGCGTTGACCCGGATGCCGGCGTCGGCGTACTCCAAGGCGGCCGCTTTGGTCAATCCGGCCACGCCGTGCTTGGCGGCGATGTAGGCGCAGGTGCCGATGATGCCCACCAAACCGGCTACCGAGGCGGTGTTGACTATAGCGCCGCCGCCCTGCCGGACCATCTGAGGGATTTGCGCTTTCATGCAGAGCCAAACGCCCTTGAGATTAATGCCGATTACCCGGTCCCAATCGTCCTCGGAATAGTCCGAGGTCCGGGCAATGTCCCGGCCGGCCACGCCGGCGTTATTGAAAGCGAAGTCCAAGCGGCCGTAGAGCCCAACGGTCCCGTCTACCATCGCTTGGACCTGGGAAGCAATAGACACGTCGGCTTGCACCATTGCGGCCTCCCCGCCCGCTTCTCTAATCATCCCCACGGTTTCTTCTCCGCCCTGGGCGTCCACGTCGGCAACGACTACTTTGGCCCCGCGTCCAGCGTAGGCTATGGACGCGGCCCGACCGATCCCGGAGCTTCCGCCGGTTACCAGAGCAACTTTTCCGTCAAATTCTTGGGGCACGGGGCGCCTCCTTCGGCTATACGCTGTCAATCAGCTATAGGGTCAAATGGTCCGGTCCACCGTTGGCGCCCCGGCGGACGACGGTCTGATGATAATTGGCGCAGGGGCATTATACCCGACCAAGCAGGCCGGGTGCGCTTCACTATAAGCTGGCATAGGTTGTAAAATGGGCCAGCATTCGCCCTAGAGTCCCCGGAGGAGTCATGAGGAACGCAGAACCCAACATGCTGGACTACGAAGCGGCCTACCGCGATACCCGCTTGGACGTACCAGAGTACTTCAACTTCGGCTTCGACGTAGTCGACCGCTGGGCCGAGGACAGGACCAAGCTGGCGTTGATTTCCGTGGACTCGTCCGGCGAAGAGGCGCGGCAGCACTCCTTCTGGGACCTTAAAGTACAGTCCAACAAGTTCGTCGACGTGCTGCGGGAACTGGGCGCGAAGAAAGGCGACCGGATATTCATCATGCTGCCCCGGATACCCGAGTGGTATATCGCCATGCTGGGGATGATGAAGCTGGGTGTAATCCCCATGCCGGCCACGCCTCTTTGCACACCCAAGGACATCGAGTACCGGGTAAACCTGGCGGAGGCGGCTGCGGTAATCACCGACGGGGAAAACACGGCCAAAGTGGAGTCGGCGGCAGGGGCCTGTCCCTCCCTCAAGCGCTTGGTGGTGGTCGGCGGCGGGAAGCGGGGGTGGGTCTCCTACGATGACGAAATGGCCCGGAGCGAACCGGCCGGGGGTGAACTAGCCGGGGCCGCGGGCAATGGGGAGAGCGTGGAACGTACCCGGAGCGACGACCCGCTGTTGATCTACTTCACCTCCGGCACCGTAGGCTACCCCAAGATGGTGCTGCACACCCAAGCGTCCTACGGCGTGGCCCACACGCTCACCGCCAAGTACTGGCACGACCTCAAGCCGACGGACTTGCAGTGGACCCTTTCCGACACGGGTTGGGCCAAGGCCGCCTACGGCAAGCTGTTCGGCCAGTGGACCCAGGGTGCGGCCCTGCTCCAGCATAATGCTCAGGGCCGTTTCGACGCGGCCTTGACGATGCGGATGGTCGGGAAATACGGGGTGACTTCCTTTTGCGCTCCCCCCACCGCCTTCCGGATGATGGTGCTGGAAGACTTGGCAAAGTATCACATGCCCAACTTGCGCCACTGCACCAGCGCCGGAGAGCCTCTGAACCCCGAGGTTATGAAGAAGTGGGAGGACGGTACGGGCCTGACTATCTATGACGGGTACGGGCAGACGGAGACGGTGCTTCTGGTCGCCAACTACCAGTGCTTGCCGGTGCGGCCTGGCTCCATGGGCAAACCGATGCCCGGGTTCCAGGTGGGGATAGTCGACGAACAAGGCTCGGAACTGCCACCGGGTGAAGAAGGACAGATAGCGGTGAAGGTTACCCCGGAGCGGCCCGTGGGCATGTTCAGGGAGTATTGGAAGGACCCTGACGCCACGAAGCGATCCTTCGTTGGCGATTGGTACCTGACTGGCGATAAAGCGTACAAGGACGAAGACGGATATTTTTGGTTCGTGGGTCGGGCCGACGACCTGATCATTTCCGCCGGGTACCGTATCGGGCCTTTCGAGGTGGAGAGCGCCCTGATCGAGCACCCGGCGGTGGCGGAATCGGCGGTGGTGGCCAGCCCCGACCCGGTGCGGGGCGAGATTGTAAAAGCGTTCATCATTCTAAAGGCGGGCTACGTCCCTTCCGATGAGTTGACCCTCAGCATCCAGGACCACGTCAGGAGCACCACGGCGCCTTACAAGTACCCCAGGGTCGTCGAGTTCGTATCCGAGCTTCCCAAGACCATCAGCGGCAAGATACGCCGGGTGGAGCTCCGGGAGGCCGAGTTGCAGCGGGCCGCCGGAGAAGGTTAATCAACCGCAGGCAGCCGCGGGTAGCTACGGTAGCATGGTCCCGTTGCCCCAACCGTAGGGGATGTTGACGAGGTTGGTTTCCAGGTCTTCGACGCCGCTTTGGCCGCAGTAAGCCACGCACCGGTCTATTTCTTCTCGCAGCAACTCCAAGACGCCGTGGACTCCCTCGGCGCCGTCCACCGCCAACCCCCAGAACAAAGGGCGTCCTACCGCCACGGCCTTCACCCCCAAGGCCAAGGCCTTCACCACGTCGCTGCCCCGGCGCACGCCCCCGTCCATGTACACCTCGGCGTGTCCACCGACGGCTTCCACGACCTCGGGCACCATTTCTATAGCGCCCATGGTCATGTCCATCTGCCGGCCGCCGTGGTTGGATACTATGATGCCTTCGACTCCGCATTCCACGGCGACGCGGGCGTCCTCGGCGGTCCGTAAGCCCTTGAGGACCAACGGCAGCGAGGTCATGCCTCGCAGCCATTCCAACTCCCTCCAGGTCAAGGGCGCGGCCCTGGCTACGTCCCAGCCCGGGGTCTCGTCGGTGCCGCTGATCTCGCTCCGGGAACGGTTCATCCCCCAGAAGTTCCCCAATTCCAACCTCCGCTCGTAGCGGTTCCGCAAGTCCCTTTCTTTGGGACTGGGCGCGGGAACGTCCACGGTCAAGCAAATGGCTTTGAACCCAGCCTCTTCGGCCCGGGGGACCAGCATTTCGGTGAAGTCGTAACCCCGGTGGTACAACTGGAACCACAAGGGTCCGGTGGCGGCTTCGGCGACTTCCTCCATGCTGTAGTTGCTGCTGGTGCTGAGGATCATCAAGGTATTGGACATTCCGGCGGCACGAGCGGTGGCTAGCTCTCCATCGGGGTGGGCCATGGCGTGGCTTCCGGCCGGGGCGATCATTACCGGCAAGCTGATTTCCGTGCCCAAGACGGTGGTGGAGATGCTGCGTTGGGTAACGTCCCGCAAGAACCGGGGCCGGAGGGTCAGTCTGTCGAAGGCGGTGCGGTTACGGCGGGTCGCGTGTTCGTCCATCGCCCCGGCGTCGATGAAGTCCCAAACATTGTGGGGGAGGACCTGCCGGGCCCGGGCTTCGTAGTCATACAGGTTGATGGGGTCCAGGCGCATGGCTACCTCTCTCGGCAAATCTTCGCCCGCCGTTGGTCTTGCGCCGGAGACGAGACCCCGGCGGGAGGGACCAGCAAAACTTTTCCTACTCTAACCGCCGGATATGCAAGTGGCAAGGGGTTGAAATTCGGGAGCGGGGTAAAAATTCAAGCCGCGCCCAAGTAAGCGTGTTGGAATGCTTATCTTCAAGTGACGTCCGGGTGATAGGCGGACCAGGGAAGGAGGGTGCGAAGGAGGAGCGCCGGGCTCGGTTCCTGACGGTGAGAGGCACAGCGTTCCAGGTAGCGGACGGTACCGGTGAAGGTTGGGAGGGGGAAGCCCGCCTCGGCGACTCCGCGGGCGAAGGCCTGCGGGGAAGGGGTGGGGCGTTTATCCGCTAGGGCGCAGGCCCATTGGGTGCAGAGGTCGTCGGCCATGCGTTGGACCATGAGATGGGCGTAGGGCAGGGCCATTCTCCGGCGAAGGGAGCGGACGCGGGCCCGCAAAGAGTTGATGTTCATCTGGATTTCTCCTGGGCGGTCCAAAGAGGGAGGGCGTCCTCCAGGGTTTGAACCTGAGTGTGGAGTTCTTGGATTTCGTTAAATTTAGCGGCGTAATTGAGGATGGCGCGGATGGCGCGGAGGCGGATTTCCGGGTTTGGACTCTCGAGGAAGTCGCCGAGATGGAGGACGGCTTGAAGGGTGAGGCTTTGGAGGCAGCCTTTGGCGAGCTCGGCGGACTGGCGCTGTAGTTGGGCGAGTTGGGCGCGGAATTCGGGGTCTTGGAGCCAACGGTGCAAGGTGCGGCGGCCCACCCTGGAGAGGCGGGCGGCTTGGGCGATGGAGGGGGCGGCGGCCAGTATGGGGAGAACGGATTGCTGGCGGGGAGAGAGGCCGGGGTTTTTTATTTTAGTGCCGTTTTGGGCCATTATGAGCCTTGGGCCTGGGTGGCGGTTAGATTTGGCAAGGTGGTAGTAGTTGCTTATTAATAGGGTAGAGAGGGGTCACGCGAGGGGGCAAGGGGGAAGGGTCAGGAGTTTGGGGGAAGGGGGGTACGGTAAACGCGCGCTGGTATAATCAGAGTTCAAAGACGCAGCAAGTGCTGGACAATCATCGTAACTGTTCAGGGTTGAGGGGTGACTCCCTTCCTGGGTCCCGGCGCACACCGGGACCCAGGAAAACCAAGCCGCTGAAAACTTTGAATCCCTAGCTGGTCCCTACCGAGGACTTCCTGGACTCCGGCCTTCGCCGGAGTGACGGGCTCGAAATGCCGACATAACCCCTCAACTGTGAACTCTTACTAATCATCGTGAGGAGCGGAAGCTCAGGCGGCAAGGGATAAGGCTAGACAAAAGACCAACCGGCTCTTGGCCGCCCGGCAAGCGGAACTAGAGACAAGGATACAGTGATGGAATGCAACTTCGCCGACAAGACCATCTGGACGGGGGACAACCTGGACATCCTGCGGGGGGTGACCGCGGGGCCTTTCATCTTATCGCCCCTGCTAGTATGGTGGTGTTTCCGTCCAAAATGGTTAAGAGAGGAGCGAAGGAATGCCTGAGGCAACCCCACAGGCCAATTCTACAGGAACGGGCCGCAGGATAGCTGTTCGCAGAAAGAGCGGCCGAGAGCGAAGGATCGCCTTTGGATGGTACGGCGGCAAGTTCAGCCATCTTGATTTCATCCTGCCCAACATTCCGTCGGACGGTCGGCACTTTTGCGATGTGTTTGGCGGCTCGGCGGCAGTGCTTATCAATCGGGAACCTGCTCCCGTTGAGACGTACAACGACATAGATTCAGAGCTCGTTAACTTCTTTGAAATGCTCAGAGATGATGGGGAGGAACTCATACGGGCGATCAGCTTGACTCCGTTTTCTAGGGAAGAGCTCGCTCGTGCATGTGAGTGCGAGTATGGACTTTCGAAGAGGGAGCGAGCCAGGCGATTTTTCGTGAGAGCACGTCAGACACGGACCGGACTCGCTCAACGAAGCAGCAAGGGCCGTTGGGCACACTGCGTTCTAACATCCCGGGCGGGCATGGCCGGCGCAGTGTCCCGCTGGCTAGGTTCAGTAGATGGACTCGCGGAGATTACGCTGCGGCTCCAACGGGTGCAAATCGAAAATGCACCGGCCTTAGATGTAATTCGGCGATATGACACCCCAGAAACGATTTTCTATTTGGACCCGCCCTACGTCCACTCATCAAGGGGCGATGTTGCTGCGTATGAAAACGAAATGACCGATGATGACCATTCCGAACTTGCCGACGCTCTGTCATTGATTCGCGGCCGGGCCGTTTTGTCCGGATATCGGACTCCACTCTATGACAGGCTATTCCGCGATTGGAAGCGGATTGACGCGCCTGTGCGGACCGCCAACTCCGTCCGTCAGCCCCGTCAAGAATGTCTCTGGGTCAACTTCGATCATGACTGAAGAAGAATTGACCAGTTGGCTGGATATCAAATGGGACGAAGTCCTTTCCTTTGGCGAAAGCGAGCCGGATGAGGAGATTGACCGATTCGTAGAATCATCCGTCGTTAGCATCCGGTATGCGTTCCTGACCCAGTTGTTAGGTAAGTTGGCAGACCCAGCGCGGGATTTGCTCTGCCTACAGAAGGGCAAACCGGACCCAGCGTCGACCGGGCGATGGGACCCAAGGGGGTTCTGTACCCGCGTGACAGTGCCCTGGGTTCAGAGAAATAATAACGTCTTGGGTACGAGTCCTGACCCGTATGTGAACAAGCCTCTTCGTCGGCCACGCCTTGATCAAAATATGGAGCCGCTGAAGAATCGTGAGGATTGGCAAGCACTCAATGATTTGTTGGTTGCATTACAGAATACAGCCAACCCCGTAGACATCGAAAACGTAACCCTACGCACTCTCAAGAGCATCGCGCGTCGGTTAGGGAAACAGAAAGTGGACTATCCGGTGCCCTTGCGGATAGGACTAGACCGCCTCAGTCAAATCTTGGATACATACTTGGAAGCCTCCAATGGTGGTCTGAGGCCGCTCGCGGTGGCGACGGCTCTAATGACTACCTTAGGGAAAGCATTCTCACTTTTCTCTAAAGTGGAGAGCCAAGGGCTGAACGAGGCGGATGTTGCTAGTGGCATGCCCGGAGACATAATGTGTTATAGCGAAGACGATAAACTGGCCTTGGCAGTAGAGGTCAAAGGCCATCAGTTGAGCCTTAATGAGCTAGATATCACAATTACTAAGGCACGCTCCAGCCGTGTCGCAAACGTCCTGTTCGCGACCCCCGGTTTTGTCGCCGGTCAAAGACAAGCCATGGAAGCCAAAATTGCGAAAGAATTTGCCCAAGGGAGCAACATCTATCAAACGTCAATTAGCTCCCTTGCCCGAAGTTCGTTTCTGTTGCTTGACGAAGAATGGCGCGTGGAGTTCCTTCAGGCGATTTGCTTTGAATTGGATGCCCGTACCTCTCAACCCGCAGACCGCATGACATTCGCTGCCTTGCTGGCTGGATAGCTTCGTTCGCCAATGACGCCGGGGCCATCTAGATGAACCTGCAACTGCCGTGTGGAGCCTGCAACTCGCTGAAGGGCGACCGGCCCCAGGAGTACCTGCTGGCGCGGCTGGCGGAGAGGGCTGGATAGAGTGGAGCACCCTAAGCTTTACAGGTGTCGCCGCTACGGCTAGTGTCATTGGTTTGGTGCTCACATATCTCAATTATCGTGCCAGAGAGAAGAACGAACTCCCAAAGATAGAGTTATTCGGAGAAGATTCACCCTATTATTTTCGTTTGGAACCTAGACCGCCTGGGTGGAAAGTTGTGAGGGTGAAAGTCTTTGGGTCTGCCTTCAAATGCCTCGCACAGCGAGTATGGACCAAGACAGATGACAGCACAGTGTCTAGAATAGGCGAGTGGAGCGATTCCTGCGACTTCCCCAATGGTGCCCATCCTGTAGAGGAACTTTTCATTGACGAGCAACGCCTAGAATTAAATCTCGAATTTATCTGCTTGACACCATCCCGCAGATGGTGGAATGCATGGCTCAAGGCGAAGAAAACAGTGTCTCATAGATACATTAGGGGTAAGCAAATCCCGCTGTCCGATCACCCTCACTGGAAGTTGTTGACCGGTCGCCCATGAAAGGCTCCATCCGCAAGTGCGGTGGACTGATGCTCAGGCCTTGGTCGAGATATGCTCCAAGGTGGCCTTGACGAGGAAAACCGAACGCGTCTCACCTTCCCGCTTGACCCGCCGGTCAATCTTGGCGAGTACCTGTAATGGTACCGTGATGTTCACCCGCGCCATTACGTCTTCCGGAATGTCGCCCAAGCCCACGTCCACGTAACCCCAGATACCGCCTGCGTAATCTTCGCTGAACTCCCCGTTGATATGCTGCTGGATGGACTTCATTTGGGGGATTTCTTCCCCGTCGTCCAATATCCCCTCAAGGTGGAGAAGGATCGCCTCTTGGGCACCGGCAAATGCTTCGTTCAAGATATCGCCGACCGAGAAACAGCCAGGCGGGCGGGTTTGAAACCCGCCCCTACGTTTTGGCGTGGTTCCTTGTGAGGTAGTGTTTTTATCCTTCCCGGCGCCGGCGGCGGTATCGACCGGGAAGAGGGGAGTGTTATCGAAACGTCCCTTAGTCGCCGGGCATGTTGAAGGGGATTACGCCGGGCATCCACCACTTCTCCCAGCTTTCTTCTAATCGCTGGCCATGGTGAAGGGGACTACGCCGGGCATCCACCACTTTTCCCAGCTTTCTTCGACCTTTTCTTGGAAGAACTCGATGTCTTCCTTGGTCAGGTGGGCGAAGCGGCCTTGGCGGTTCAGGTAGTCCTCGATGGGCTTGCGTTTGCGGATGCCCTTGGCGATGGCCTTGGAGGGCCCGTTGAGAATCAGTTCGCCGTCGACTATTTCGTATTGGACCCAAAGGCCGGTCTCGATGGCCAGCATCCCCAACTCGTGGGAAAACTTGGGGTCGTAGTCCCATCCCTTGGGGCAGGGGTCGATGCTGTGGATGAAGGTCGGGCCGCCGATGGTCAGGGCGCGGCGGATTTTATTGGTGAAGTCCAAGCCGTAGGAGCCGCAGGCCGTGGCGACGTAGCGGCAAGTAGGGTGGCCGGTGGCCAGCATCGGGGCGGTGTTCTTCTTCCAACGGTTGTTCATGATGCGGTGCACTTTGCCGGGGGGGCTGAAGGTGCTGTTGGCGCCCCAAGGGGAGCTGCCGGACACCTGGATATCGGTGTTGGCGTAGGATTCGTTGTCGTAGCAAAGGATGAGCAGGTTGTACTCATCGTGCTGGAGGGCGGCCGAGATGGCGGAAAGGCCCATGTCCACGCCCCCACCGTCGCCGCAGAAAGCAATGACGTTGATGGGTTCCTGGTTCATCTTCCCTTTTCGCATCATGGAAGCCAGGCCGGCGGCGGTGCCGGTGGCCGCCGAACCGGAAGAGCCCAGTTGGGTGTGCATCCACGGCACCACCCAAGGAGTGCTGTAGTAGGTGGTGTTGGCCACGTACATGCAGCCGGTGCTGCCGACCACGATAGTCCGAGGCCCGGCGGCTTTGATCATCAAGCGCATGACCAACGCCGACTCGCAACCCTGGCAGGTGCGGTGACCCGAAGTGAACTGTTCCGCTAGGGGAATGTTCTTGACGCCTTTGATCTGCGGTAGCTCTTGTACGGTGGTCATCGTCTCTACTCCCTTACGCCAATCCAAGTAGTTTCTTGTTCGATCTTGCCTGTATCGATTGCTTGCTGGACGATGTCGACCATGTGGTTGACATCGTTCACCCGGACCTCTCTGCCTCCCAAGCCGGCGATGAAGTTGAGCATCAGGGGCCGCCGGTCCACGGGGTACATGACGGACCGGAGCTCGTTGAACAGCACTCCGCCAAAAGACGGCGAGCCGTAGGAGTAGTCCCGGTCGATCACGCATACGGCTTTGCAGTTGCTCAAGGCGGCGCGGACCTCCTCGGTGGCAAAGGGGCGAAAGAACTTGACCCGGAGGAAGCCGATCTTCCGGCCTTGCTCCCTCAGCCTGCGTATGGCGACCCGAACCGGCATGGCCAAGGTACCCATGCCGACTATAACGATTTCCGCATCGTCCGTCATGAACTCTTCAATGAAGGGGCTGGGGTCGCCACGGCCGAATACCTCCTTGAAATCGTCGTAGGCTTCCCGGACCACCGACACCGAGCGGCGCATGGCTTCGTCGGACTGGCGGCGGATTTCCATGAGCCAGTCCTCATTCACTTGGGGGGCCACGGTTATCGGGTTGTCCGGGTGCAGCTGGAGCTTGCCCCGGTCGTAAGGGGGCAAGAAGCGGCGGACTTGGCCGTTGTCCGGGACCTGAACGATAGCCTGGGAGTGGGTCAAGAAGGAACCGTCGCAACTGATGGCCATGGGTAGGAAGACCCTGGGGTCCTCGGCAATCCGCCAAGCCAGCAAAGCGGTGTCGAGGGCTTCTTGGGCCGTGGCGACCCAATACAGCAACCAGCCCAAGTCGCGCACGGCCAAGGCGTCGTTGTGCTCGACGCCGAAAGCGCCGGGGTCGTCGAGGGCCCGGTTGCCGACCATGGCCACCACCGGCATCCTCAGCCCGGCGGTGACCGTTATGGCCTCGAAGGCGTAGAACCAGCCCACTCCGCTGGAGCCGCAGAAGGTCCTTGCTCCCACCGCCGAAGCGTGCTTGACGATTTCGAACTGGGAGTGCTCACTCTCCGCCACGATGAAGTCGCAATCGAAGACCCCGTCGGCCTTGAGCTTAGACACGTACTGCATCACGGTGTCGTAAGGCCGGATGGGATAGGCGGTAATGACGTCTACGTCAGCCAAGGCGCAGGCGATGGCGATGGCCTCGCTGCCGCTAATCAGCTCCTCTGTTTGGGTCTGGAAAAGGTCTGTGTCTACCGTCGTCATTGGGCGTCTCCTATCGCCGCGATCTCCTCGGCGTACTGGCCCCGGTGGTGGAAGCCGTGAGTCCTTTCTTCGGTCTTTTGGCCCTCAATCAAGCGAGTCATCCACTGGTTATAGCCGGGAGCGTCCTTTTGCCAGGCTTCCCACTGGCTGTCATTGTCGTTGAAGTTGGCTTCGTTGACCATGGTCACGCAGTCGGGCACCGGGCACACCGCTTCGCAGACGCCGCAGCCGCAGCAAGACTCCATGTTGGCGTCGTAGAGACCGTCGGGCGTTACGTCGAAACAAGTATCCGGGCATTGCAGCCAGCATAGGGTGCACTTGATGCAGGTCTCAAAGTTGATTACCGGGCGCATGGACCGGGTGCTGAACTTCTTGAAGACGGCGCTCCGGGTAGGCTCGTAACCGCCTTCGCCGCCGCGGAAGCCGCCGCCCTCTTCGATACCCCTGATTACGATTCCTTCCTCCATGTCCTTCCAGCCGGGCAACTCGAACTTGAAGGGGGTCTCCGAATTGCCCTCGCCCGGTTCAACCGGCCGGACCGAGACACGGTCATAGCTTTTTCGAGCCGAGGCCAGCTTCGTCTCGTTGGGCCATTGCTCGCGGATGGCTTCCAGCATCGAATCGAGGCTGACCAATTGGGGGCATACCCGGGCCAGGGCGCCCAGGACTCGAACGTCGGTGTGGTCGTCCTTGTACACCCAAAGACCGGAAAAACTGGGGGTGGCGGTGACCACCGCTAGGTCGTAGGGCGATTCCTTGCGGTGGATGTCCTGAATCAGGGAGCCGGTGTCTTGGCGGGAGGTAACGATCAGGGTCCCGCCCGGGCGGGTAAGCTCGTTGATGGGCTGCAGGCCGTACCAGGCCCACGACTCCACTCCCTTGCACATGGTGTCGTCGACGTTGATGGTTACGTCAACTTCCGAGGCTTCGTAGACCGCTAGGCTTTCCTCCAACTCTTCCGCGTCGTCGGCCACGATGGCGAACTGTTTGGCCGGGATGCCGTTGCGCTCCGGGGAGTCCCCGTAACGGCCAAAGGCGGTGCCGATCTTGCCCTCTTTCCGAGCGGCAAAGACTATGGAGCGGACGATGTTCCTAGCCAGGGTCTTTTGAAAGATTCCCCGGTACACCACCTCCACGGCTGCTGTGCTCATAAATATCCCTCTCCAAGTGCTGGGTTGATGTCGTAACTGTTCGCGCCGGGTTAGTTGTTCGAGGCTGAGTCCGGAGGGCCGGCAAAGGCAGCCGGCTCTACGGTAGTCAAGTGATGCTCCATAGCCTGCCTGGCGGCGGAAGCGTTCCCGTCCCGCACCGCATTCAAGATTTGGCGATGGGAGGACAAGGACCGTTGGGGCCTTCCAGGTTCTTGGAGCGACAAGTCGCGGGACCGACGCAGTATGTCCTCGACGGCGCTCACTACTTTGACCAAGGCGGAGTTGCGGGTGGCGGAGCCCAAAGCGAAATGGAAAGCGGTGTCGGCGTCTATCCCGGTGCCGCCTTCCCGGATTTGCTTCTCCTGTTCCTCCAGAATCTCCTCCAGCCTCCGCACTTCCTCCGCGTCCGCCCGCTTGGCGGCTACCGCGGCGATCTGCGGTTCCAGCAAGTGGCGGACCTCGAATATTTCCTTTACCGTCTCGCGCCCCGAACTGAGGGTGGTGGCTATGAGAGCAACGACGGAGTCCAAGTCTTCGGTATTGATGAAGGTGCCGGACCCTCGTTTGCTAACCACCAGTCCTTGCAATTCCAGGGACCGGATGGCTTCTCTGACCGAGCTCCGGCTGACCTTGAATTGCTCCGCCAGCATACGCTCGGAGGGGAGGCGGGTCCCGTGCTGGAACACCCCTTGACGTATCAGCGAGTGGAAACGCTGCACGATGTCCTCGTGCAGTCTTCGTCGGGGAACGCTGGGAATCTCGGCTTGCATAGCAGTAGTTTGGATGGTGATTTGGTCAGACCAATTTTCCGGCTGCGCTTAATTATACCGGCCGGTCGAAGGGTGTCAAGGCGGCGGCTTGGCCGTAAGCGTTCAGACTTGGTGAAAACACTGATAGGGAACGGCTAATCCTGAGGGCAGCGAAGTCGAAGGACCGATTCCCGTCAAGTCGGAGCAGGTGCCTGAGGACTGGCCGGGCTGCCCCGGGGCGAGGGATACCGTATAATTCAACGTATGCGCCGCGCTTTCCGGGGTTTCTGCCTCGTCTTGATTTTGCTCTCGATGCTGCTCCCGACGGTAGGGCGGCTATGGGGGCCGTCTCCGGCGCAGGCCCAAGCCCCCAGGGTCGTGATAATCAAGATTGACGGCATCATCAACGGGGTGAAGGACCGGTTCATAGACCGGGCCATAGACAAGGCCGTGGAAGACGAAGCGGTGCTGCTGGTTATCGAACTAGACACTCCCGGCGGCTTGCTGGACTCCACCCGTAAGATCGTCGAGCAATTATTGGAGGCGCCGGTGCCGGTGGCGGTCTTCGTTTCCCCGCGGGGAGCGCGGGCCGGGTCCGCCGGCACCTTCATTACTGCCGCCGGCCATTTTGCGGTGATGGCTCCGGGCACCAACATCGGCGCCGCCACGCCCATCTCCGGTACCGGGGAGGACTTGGGGGAAACTCTGGCCAGCAAGGCGGAAAACGACGCGGCCGCTTTGATCCGCAGCATCGCCCAAGAAAGAGGGCGCAACCAGGACAAACTGGAGGAAACGGTGCGAGAGGCCGCTGCATTCAGCGCCAAAGAAGCCGTCGACTTGAACGTCGTGGACTTCATCGCCGATGACTTGGACGACCTGCTGGCCCAACTGGACGGCAAGATGGTGGAGACCACCGCCGGGACCCACGTTCTGGACACCAGCAACGCGGCCCGGGAACGGGTCAACAAGAACCTGCTGGAGAACTTCCTGGAGTTTATTTCCGACCCAAACGTTTCCTTTATTCTCTTCTCCATCGGCGGGTTGGGGATCGTGATAGAGCTATTCAACCCCGGTCTGATCGCGCCGGCGGTCGTCGGGGTCATCGCGCTGCTGCTGGCGTTCCTTGCCTTCGGCAACCTGCCCGTCAATTGGGCCGGAGTGGCGTTCATTCTGGTAGCCATAGTGTTGGCGGCACTGGAAGTGGCCGTTGCGGGCTTCGGCGTCTTAGGGGCGGGCTCCATCGTATGCTTCATCCTAGGCGCATTGATATTATTCGGGGGGACGTCGCCCACGATGCCGTCGACGCCGGTCAGCCGTTGGTTGGTGGCCGGGGTATCGGCCGCCATTGCGGTATCCTTATTCTACGTGGTATGGTCGGCCTATCAGTCCCGTCGAGTTGGGCGCCAAGAGATAGGTCCCGTCTTGGTGGGAATGTCAGGCACAGTTACTGGGGAGTTGGCGCCCCGCGGGGTAATCCGGTTGGGGAGTGAAACCTGGACAGCGATAAGCGAAGATGGTAACGTGATAGAAGTCGGTGAACCCGTCATAGTTTCCAGGGTAGATGGTCTGATATTGACGGTTTCCCGGAAGAACGCCAAAGATAAGCGTTGAAATCCCGTTAGTTAATTAGGAGGCACCTATGGCGTCTGGAATAGTGATAGTGCAGCAATACCAGCGGATGGTGGTCCAGAAATTTGGGACCTTTATCGGCACCAGAAGGCCGGGGTTTCACTTTTTGATACCGATCATGTACCACGGGACCAAGGTCGACCTCAGAGAGCGGGTGGCCCGAGTGCCGACCCAGAAGTACATCACCGCAGACAACGTGGTGGTGGACATGGATTTCGTCATCTACTACCGGGTGATAGACGATATGGCCGAAAGGTCCGTCCTAGAGGTACAAAACTTCGAGTTGGCGGTGGTCAACTTAGCATTTGCTACCTTGCGAGCGGTGATCGGCTCCACCTCTCTAGCGGAAGCTTTGACTGAGAGGGAGAAGATCCGGGACCAGCTACAGGTTAGGATGGACGAAGTCACCGAGCGTTGGGGGGTCAAGGTTTCCCAGGTTGAGATCAACGAGATAGACCCGCCCCCCGGTGTAAAGCAAGCAATGGAGCGGGAGAAGTCGGCCGAAGCAATAAAGACCGCCGAGATAACCGAGTCCGAAGGGCAGCGGCAGGCCCAGATCAACCGGGCGGAGGGAGAAAAGCAGGCGGCCATTCTGTCGTCGGAAGGGCAGCGGCAGTCGGAGATTCTCCAAGCGGAGGGTGAGCGGCAGGGGGCGATATTGCGCGCCGAGGGGTTCAGCACGGCTCTGGACAAGATTTACCAGGTAGCTAATACGGTAGACGCGAAAACCATGAGCCTTCAGTACTTCGACACCCTCAAGTCCCTGGGGGACAGCCCATCCACCAAGTGGATATTCCCCATGGAATTCACGTCGATGCTATCGCCGTTCCTAGGCATGGGCGACAGTAACCGCCAACAAGGAGACGGTGACGGCGCTTCTTAGGCGAGGAAGCCCGGGGCAAGAAAGTCCGGGGCGGGGAAGCCTGGCGGTATTGCTGAAGCTTGATTGAGGACGGCTAGGGGCCCGGGTTGCTCTCGTAGGTTGAGAGAGGCCCGGGCCTTTATTCACGTCTACTTACGGCGCGCCGTCGTCCGGAGGGCAATCAGCGGGCTGAATCAGGCCGTAGTTTCCGTCGTCACGCTGGTAGAGGACGTTATGGGTCGCCGAATCGCTGTTAAAGAACATGAAAAACCGGTGCCCCAAAAGTTGCATCCGAAAGGCCGCCTCTTGGACTGTCATCGGGGCCATGTCGAAGCGCTTGATCTTGACGAGGTCGCCGTCGGTTAGCTCCTCGGTGACCGTCGAGCCGCCATCCAGCGCCGCTTCTTCGGGCTGCCGGTCCCGCAATGGGGGCCCCTGCTTGGCCCTTTCGCTGCGGTAAGCCTGGCTCTTGTATCGTTCTATCCGCCGGGTCAGTACCTCGGCCGCCGAGTTTATTGCGCCTTGAGTGTTGGCCGCCCGTTGCTCCGCCCGCAGCACCGATCCTCCAACGTCCACGGTAACCTGGGCCACCACCCGGTCTCGTCGAGTGCGGGTAGGTTCGGAAGCTAGGTCCACGGTTATCTTGGACAGCCCCGGTAGATGACGGGTTATTTGTCCCATCTTTTGTTCGAGATGATTGCGCACCTGGTCCGTGACCTCGACGTTTCTGCCTCGTATTTGCAGTTCCATTAACCCCACCAATCACAAATTTTCTTATCATTCGTTTCTCCATCGGCGGCGGGGCAAACTCATCCGGCGCGCCACATAGGCGGGGTGAGACGCAGGTGGGAAGACCGTCCCGGCGGAGGCGTCAACGGGGCAGCTTGGGAAGCACCACGGTGCCCTCTTCAGGAGAGCCGAGGACATCCGTTTCGTTCTGGCTATGGAGGAACCCGGTATAGGCGTTGAGGACCGCGTCGCAAGCGTTGCGGTCCAGGCCATCGACGTAGGGGCCGAGCCCGTTGATCAATGGCGGCAGCCGTTCTTTCATGAAGGCCAAGCTGGCCGCGCCGTTCTTGGGAGGTACTTTGTCGCCAAAGAGGACGACCTTGGTAGCATGGGGGTAGGCCTCGATCACCTCGAAACCCAGGCCCCGAAGCCGTCCGCTCAACGCAATGCCCCGGTATATCAGATTACGTATGATGGAGCCTTTATTGGTAAAGAAACAGCTTATGCCCATCCGCGACAATTCCAATTCCAAGAGGCGGCCCTTGCGCTGGGGAAGAGCGAAGTCGCAGGGGCACGGCGGTTCCAAGCAACAGAAACCCAAGGGCAGCCCCAGCGGAGCCCCGATGGCTATGAGGTCCGGTTGATGGGACTGGGCGATTTGCGCCAACTCCGCGTCCTCGCGAAAGGGGTTCATAAAGGCTATTTCAGATTTGCCGCCCAGAGCGGCCACGGTGCTGGCGCGTTTGGGGGAAGCTCTTAGGTCAACACCTAGAATTAAAATGACGTCCCTCCATAATCCCAAGGCGGCTATGCCGATGGAGCCCGGCAAAAGTAGAACGTGAACCTTGGT
Organism: Dehalococcoidia bacterium; assembly: GCA_965197665.1. Taxonomy (GTDB): domain Bacteria; phylum Chloroflexota; class Dehalococcoidia; order Lucifugimonadales; family UBA3495; genus CBDANO01. Next base: position 214,695 of record CBDANO010000002.1, on the reverse strand, counting down.
GTTTCACCAACGGCGAAATATTGTCCGGTATACGCTTAGCCTCGCATCAATCAGGATTCGCTAAGATGGGCGCAAGCCAGCCCGGTTGCCGTTTGGCGGATTCCAGGAACCCTTTGGCGGAAGAATAAGGCTCCGCCGTCTTGTCGGCCACGTCGTCTAAAGCAGCGATCAAGTCCGGGTCTCGCGCAATGAGCAGCTTGAGGCGTTGGGCCACTTCCTCTTCCAGCGTTTCCAGGAATTCCTTCTGCCGCCGCGACCTCCGGCGTTGGGCCAATAAGGAAGCGCCGGTAAGAAAGCCGCGGTGCTCCTCCACCTTAACCCACAACTCGTCGATTCCTTGCCCCGACTGGGCCGTAGCCAACAGGACCGGCGGTGTCCAGTCACTGCGAGCTGAAGCCAAGTGGAGCATCGAGGTAATCGCCGTTGCCAATTGATTAGCGCCGTCCCGGTCCGCTTTGTTAATCAGGTAGATGTCGGCGATCTCCATGATACCGGCCTTTAGAGTCTGGATAGCGTCACCGGACTCGGGGGTCAAGGACACCAAAACGGTGTCGGCCACCTCCATGATCCCCAATTCGACTTGGCCAACGCCCACGGTCTCCACCAAGACTACGTCAATGCCGGCAGCGTCCATGAGCCGGGTGATGCCTTTGACTATCCGGGGCAACCCGCCGCTTTCTCCCCTGGAAGCGACGCTGCGAATGAAGACACCCGAGTCCAGGTAGTGGCGCTGCATGCGGACCCTGTCGCCCAGCAGGGCGCCGCCGGTATAGGGACTGGTGGGGTCCACGCCGATGATGCCCGCGGTCAGACCCCGGCTGCGCAACAACCCGGTCAACCGGTCGACTATGGTGCTTTTGCCGACCCCGGGAGGCCCCGTGATTCCCACGACGTAGGCCCTGCCTGTATGCGGGTCTATCGCTTTCAGCACACCGGCGGCCCGGGGGTCTCCCCGCTCTAGGAGAGAAATCAGCCTGGGTAGGTCTCTTTGGTCTCCGTCCAAAAGCCGCCGGGCAGCTTCCTCCATCAAGCAGGGGCTCCAGGTCCTGGTGTGGGGTCTAATCGAATGGAACGGGTCCGGGTGGAACGCGTAGTGTTGTGGACTCTAGCACCCCCCATGCCCTCCGTCAAGGTAAGGCCGGAGAGGCCGATTTGTTAAAAGCGTATTAATATCTTGTTAAGATTATGTAAACGTGACAGGTTAACGCAAACCGAGAGAGATTATTTGCCAGGGTAAAGGCCAAAGGCGACTAAAATCGGAGTCGAATATCCTCTTTTCTTGTTGTACCGGCGAAAATCGACCGTTGTCTATACGCACAGGACAACGGCCGGTGAGGCGCCGGAAAAGCTTAATGGGCGCTAAAAAAACTCGCGGGCGGGGTCGGTTACTCAGTGGTGAAAGAAGTGCTCGCCTACACCGCGGCCGCCGGAGGTTACCAGAAGGTCAGGCCGGTTGCCCCAGCGTTTGAGGAAGCGCCCGAAGTTCTTACGGCTTAGCTCGTCCCGCTGGTTTTCTTCCAGTTCAGTCCACTGCCGGTGCTCGTGGCGGGTCAAAGCCAAGCTACTGTCGGCGACGACGCGGAATCCCTTGTCCTTGAACTGGAAGCAATAGTCGATGTCCAGATTGCGGTAATAGCGGAAACACTCCCGCATTAGCCCGACGGTATTTACCGCGGAGCGGCGGAAGGCCATGCAGTAGGCCTGCATAGCGTCGGCGTCGCCTTCGGCCGCTTCTTCGTGGAAGTGCTGCAGGTCGTCCGTCGTCAACCCGTAAGGACCGAAGATGCCCACCGACTCGTCAGCCAACCTATTGCCGACGGCGCCAAGGACGCTGCCGACGATCTCGGTCGATCCATCCAGAATCAAGACGTTAGCACCCAGGCTTTGCTTCAAGCCGATATTCTTCCCCGAGGCATCGCCGACGTTGTGGTCGCAATGAATTACCCGCATCGCCGATGTGTGGCCTTGGAACTTCTCCAGCCATTCGCCGGTACCGTCGGTGGAGCCGTTGTCTATGACTATGACCTCGGTAGAGTAGCCGTCGGAATACTCGACCATGCTGCGAACGCACCGCTCCACGTCGCCGGGGTGGCCGTAAGCGTTGAGAATGAAGGTGAAATCGTACTGGTCGGGACGTTGAAGGAAGGACTCCACTTCCCGAGACGAAGACACCGACGGCCATTGGTCCAAGCGGCGTTCCAGGGATGTCTTGGGACGGACCCTGGCCCTCTCCTTGGTATCTTCCACCAGGAAGCCCCCCGAGGATAGGTCGCCGCGAATAGAGTCGGCCGGGGAGTATTCTTCCCGCCGGCGGAGCTCGGTCCGGCGTTCCACCGCCGCGGTAATCGACCCGGGAACCGGGTAGTCCGCGGGTACCCGGTCCAATCCCAGGCCAAAGACCCGGTCGAAGTCCATCAGGAGGGTCAGCTTGGCCTGCCCGGGCAGGTCCGACCTGACCATATCCCAGGTCAGGGCCAGGGCGCCGGGGAGATCAAGGTCATTCTCCACAGTGGCCCAGAATTTCCGGCGCCACTCATCAGCCTCCGGGGGCGTCTCGGCCAGGGAAGGCAGACCGTTCCAGGTCCAAAGGCGGTCGCAGAGGCCGGTTAGCGCCCTTTCCGCGGCCTTGAGGGAATTGAAGGTGAAATTCATACGGTGACGATAGCGCACCGTGAGGCAAAGGTAGCGGAAGGCCAACGGGTCGAAGCCCCGGGAGACCAACTCGTCCAAGAGGAATACGTTGCCCGAAGACTTGGCCATCTTGGCGCCGTCGGCCAAGAGATGCTGGGCGTGGACCCAGTAGCCGACGTGTTGGGCCCCAAAGGCGGCTTCGCTCTGAGCAATCTCATCCTCGTGGTGAGGGAAGATATTGTCGACGCCTCCGGTGTGAATGTCGAAGCGTTCCCCAAGGTACTTGGCGGCCATGGCTGAACACTCGATGTGCCAGCCGGGGAACCCCTCGCCCCAAGGGCTGTCCCACTTCAAGTCCCTTCCCGGCTCGGCAGCCTTCCACAAAGTGAAATCCCGAGGGTCCCTCTTCAATGGGTCCACCTCCGCCCTGACGCCCTCCAGCAAGTCGGCGCCGGTGTTGCGGGAAAGCTTGCCGTAATCGTTGAAGGCGGCCACGTTGAAGTAGATGTTGCCGCCCGACTGGTAGGCGTGGCCGTTCTTCATGAGCTTGTCAACTATGGACAGCATCTCGGGCACGTGTTGGGTGGCCCATGGGAAGACGTGAGCGGGATGGATTTTGATCCGGGCCTCGTCTCGATGAAACCGGTCGGCATAGAATTGGGCGATGTCTTGGACAGTCTTGCCCTCCTCCAGGGCCGCCAAGACCATCTTGTCTCCGCCCGACTCCACCAATTCTTGGCGCATGTGGCCCACGTCGGTTATGTTCTTGACGTGGTAGACTTTCTGGCCGCCGGCTTCCAAGACCCGGCGAATCCAGTCGGCCATCAAGTAGGTGCGCAGGTTGCCGATGTGGGCGTCTCTATAGACGGTGGGGCCGCAGGTGTAGATGCGAACGAGGCCCGGCTCGATGGGCCGGATTTCCTCGACTCGCTTGGTCAACGTGTTGAAAATGCGTAACAACTCGGCTCCACGGCCCGGGGATTGACAGCAGTTTATCACGTCACGAATAGGAATGGCAGCTATATGTTTAGCGCGTCATGGATTAGGAATCGCTCATGGCCCGCCGCGGCGGGGCGGGCACAGAGATGAAAATCCCCCTTTTTCACGGCTGATTGGGCCGGACGGGCCTTCAGTCCAAGGGGCCGGCAAAGCGCTGCGGGTGAAAGGAAGCTATGGGCAACGCAGTGGCGTCATTGACTATCAGGTCGGCCACCGCCTTACCCATGGCCGGGCTGAGCAAGATACCCTTCTTACCGGCGCCGGTGGCCAGGTAAAGGTTTTCCCACTGGGGCGCTCTACCGATGATAGGCAGCCAGTCGGGAGTTACCGGCCTGAGGCAAGCGGTGTGCAACTCCAGCCGCCCGTTGGCCGCCTCGGGGAGCAACCGGGCGACCCCGGCCTCAATCCGGCGGCGGGCCGCCTGGCTGGTACGCCGGTCGAAGCCTCGCCAGTCCTCGGTGGTACCGCACCAGACCAAGCCATCGGGCTTGGAGTAGAGGGAGGCGCCGCCCCAAGAAAGGTCGTGAGCCAAGGGCCCGTTGGGTAACTCGACTCGGAGAATCTCACCCTTCAGCGGGTCTACGGGAATGTAAAGGTCCAGCCACGCCTCGGCTTTCCGGGACCAAGGCCCCATGGCCATGATTAATTGACCGCAGGGAATGACGTCGTCTTCAAGCAGGACGCCGGTGATTCTCCCATTGGACTTTTTGGTGGACTTTTGCAGCCCCTGCGCTTTCCCGCGCCGCACCCGGGCCCCCATCTTCTCGGCGGCGGCGGCCAAGGCGAGGGTGTATTGGTAGCTGTCCAAGGCCATGTTGCCCCGGGCGCATACCCCCCGGATGGCGTCGGGAGCGAGCCGGGGCTCCAGGTCCATAAGGTCTTCTCGGCTCAGCCAAGCAGCCTCGAACCCGTCGGCGGCGGCAAAAACTTGCACCGTTTCTTGGAGTTCGGGGAGTTCATCCTCGTCGAAGGCGGCCTTGAGCAGAGAGGTGGTCCGCAATTGATGGTCGATGCCCGTTTCGGCCTTGAGTGCAACCCCCAATTCTTGGTGCATCCGGAAAGATTCCAACGCCAAGGGGGCGAGGGGGCCGGGGATTCCCGACCCTTGCAGAGGGTTAAGCCCTCCCGCCGAAAAGCCAGACGCCTGAGAGCCGAGGCCCTCACTCTCTATGATGGTGGATTTTACCCCGCGGAGGGCCAGATAGTAGGCGGCGGAGCATCCGGCGGCCCCGCCGCCAATGATTACCACGTCGCTGGATTCCCTCATCTACTCCACCCTCTTGTCCGTCTCTAGCGTCCGGTTGGCCCGTGGGCGCCCCTAGCCTCGTTGCAGGCGATGCAGGTACAAGAGGCGCGTAAAGACTGGTAGGTATAGATGCCTGTGTAGTGGGTGTCACTCCACAAGAACTGCAAGGCATAGTTCCCCACCTGCATGTGGTCCACGGCCCGGACGTCTTGAGGGACTTGGTCCGGGTCCAACGTCGGCCTCCCGGACATTTCGTCGATGCAACTAGCGCAGGGGCACCGGAGCCTCAGGTACCTGTAGGGGTACGGGCTGCGGTGGCCGTCGTCCCACAGGACCACTAGGCCTTGGTCGGATAGCTCTACTTCTTTAGGAAAAACCGGGTCTGTCACGTCACCTCCAGCCTTCAAGCCAGGGTTCCCAGGCGGTCCTTGGGCGCTTGGACGTCGGATAACCGGGCGGGGCGGGGCAGTTCGTCCGGGTCGACGGGAATCTCGATAATGCTGGGCGCCCCGGCCCGCAGCGAATCCAAAGAAGGCGGCGCCGATATCCTCCGGGCGTTCCACGTAGAAGCCGACGCCGCCGGAAAGCTGAGCGAATTTATCGAACCGGGGATTAGTGGTGTCGGCGCCAACGTACCTTTCGTCGAAGGCGTAGCGTTGGTACGCTTTCTCCGACCCCCAGCACCCGTTATTCAGTATTACGGTGGTTACGTTTATCCCGTAGCGCACCGCCGTCTCGAACTCTTGGGCATTGAACAAGAACCCTCCGTCGCCGTTGAAGTTGACCACCGGACGGTGGGGAGCGGCAAGCTTGGCGCCCAGCGACGCCGGGAAACTGAATCCCAGTCCTCCCAAGTCCAACGAGGTCAAGAGACTGCGGGGTTGATAGAAGTTCAGGCGGTCCTGTCCGAAGTTGGGGCTCAAACCGGCGTCCAAGGCGGCGATGGCGTCCCGGGGCATCACCTTCCGAAGCTCGGCATAGACTCTCTGAGGCTTCACCGGAGCGGAAGCCAGCCGTTCCTCGTCTTGCAGCCGTTCCCGGCGGCGGGCGGACCAGTCGCTAATGTCCTCCAGCCAGCCGGGGTCCTGACGAGGCGGCGCGTCCCGGAGCTTATCAAGCAAGCCCTGCAACACCGCTTTGGCGTCGCCCTCGATACCCACGGCCAGCGGGTAATTGCGGCCAATGGCCTCCGGGTCGATTTCGATTTGGATAATCCGGGCGTCCGCCGGAATGAACCGGTTGTCGTAGAAGGTGGTGGACTGGCCCAGCCGGGTGCCTACGGCCAGGACCAGGTCGGCCCGCCGGACTGCTTCAATAGCTTCCGGCGCTCCCAGCCGGCCCAAGTGACCCAAGAAGTGGGGGTGGTCGCTGGGCACCGCGTCCGCTCTTCCGTAGGATGTCACGATAGCGGCGCCCAGCAGGTCGGCCATCAAGGAGACCTCTTCTCCGGCGTTGCTCCACTGGACGCCGCCGCCGGCCAGCAGTACCGGTCGCTGGGCGGCCAGCAACAGGCCCGCGGCCCTGTCGATGAGGCCGCGGTCGCCTCGGCTCCGGGTCTGGCCGGACCGGTAGGCCTCGGGGGGCAGCATATCCACCTCAACTTCGCCTCCGGGCAGCAAGTCCCTCGGTATGTCCAAGAGTACCGGACCCATCTTACCCGAGGTGGCTATCCGGAAGGCGTGGCGGATAGCGTCGGGTAGGCGTTCGACTTTATTGATGGAAAACGCGGCCTTGGTGATGGGCCGGAACAAAGAGACTTGGTCGAACTCCTGGGTAGAGTCCCGGTGCTGATGGTCCCGGGACGCCGAGGGCGCCAATACCACCACGGGGGAATGGGCTACGTAGGCGGAAGCTATGCCGTAGGTCAGGTTCAACACCCCGGGGCCGTTGGTAGCCAAACAGACGCTGGGCGCGCCCGAGATGCGGCTGTACCCGTCGGCCATCAGGGCCGCGCCCTGCTCGTGACGCACGCCGACAAACCGGATGTCGTCCCGATCGTACAGGGGGTCCAAAACGTCCAAGAAAGACGAGCCAACAATGCCGAAGATATAGGTTACTCCCTCCCGGCGGAGCAACTCGATCACTGCCTCTCCCGCTTTCAGGCTCTTGGCCAAAGAGAATGCCTCCTGGGGTTTGTTTGACGGATAGCCGGATTCGGGACGGCTTTGGGGGCGGCGGTTACCGGCTTTGGCCCCAACGATCCCAGTGAGTGACTTCGGGGCCGGGCCGGCGGCGGGCAACCCGGAAATCGGTACCGGTGAAGTAGGCCACCGGTAGCAAGGCCGCTTGGATGACGTTGCCGGGTATCCCCAGAATCTCCGCAGCCTCGTCTCGGAATATCAAGTGGTTGGTAGTCATCAAGGAACCGATGCCCCGGGAGCGCAACGCCAGCATCAGAGACCAGGTAGCAGGCAATACCGAGCCGTACATCAGGGCCCAGTAGGCCTCGCCGTGTTTCTCCAACTCGGCCAAGTAGGGAGCTTCGTCCATCCGCCCGTCGACGCAGGGAACAATCAATACCGGCACTTCGTGCAAGCGCTTCAACAGGAAGGCGCTGGACTCCCGCACCCGCCGGGAGTGGGCCGAGCGAGGGTCGTCAGAAGGGAATTGGGCCGGGCCTTGGCGGCGCAGTTCATTGTAGACTTCACTGCCTTTGCGGTACACGTTTGCCAACTGCTCGCGGCGCTCGGCATCAGTAACCACCAGGAAGTGCCAGCCTTGCAGGTTGGAACCGGAGGGCGCCTGCAAGGCTATTTCGATGCACTCCTCGATGACCTCCGGCTCGACGGGGCGGGTCAAGTCCAAGCGCCTTCTAACGCTGCGGGTAGTGGTCAGGAGGTGGTCGACGGTTGCCAAGTCCATTTTACAGTCCTTCGTTTCCCTCCCGCTCCCATCAGGAATCAGGGCCGGGATGGAAGATTGCTTATTTATTTTTTGGATTGGGATCGGATTCTGCCGCCGTTCCCCGTAACTCCGGCCTAAGTCCACAATCCCTGGCGCGGTCGAGGCGGTGATTCCATGGAATATTGGGGAATATTGGGGTTACCGGCAAGGTATTGAGAGTCAACGCGGGAAGGAGTGTAAATCCTTCACTTGTTTTTGAGTCGGGGTGTCTTTCGACGACAGTTCACCACGACGGAGCCGGCCGCATATTTGGACGTTGAGTCGGGGCGTCTTTAGCCGCTGATGGTACCCTTGGTGCTGGGAACTTGCCGGAGGGCCCGGTGGTCGAGCTCCACGGCGTCGCGGAGGGACCGGGCCAAGGCTTTGCACAGGACCTCCGCCTTGTGGTGGGGGCTGACCCCGGCCAGAACTTTAGCGTGGAGATTGATTCGCGCTTCATTGGCGAAGGACTCCAGGAAGTGGCCCACCAAGTCGCCGGACAGGGTTTCCACCGCGGCGCCGTCAAGTCCGGTTTCCACCGCGGCGTAGCCCCGGCCGCTGCAGTCCACAGCCACTAGGGCCAACGCCTCGTCCAAGGGCACTATCGCATGGCCCATGCGCCGGATGCCCCGGCCGTCGCCCAAGGCTTCCTTGAAAGCCCGCCCCAACATGATGCCCACGTCCTCAACCAAGTGGTGCCAGCCGGTGTGAACGTCGCCTTTAGCTTGCAGTCTTATGTCAATCAAGCCGTGGCGGGCAATCTGGCTGACCATGTGGTCCAGGAACCCGTTGCCCGTCGTCACTTCATGGTCTCCCGCCCCGTCCAGGTTGATGTAGACGTTAACGCTGGTCTCCCCGGTAGTGCGTTGCAGGGACGCGGTCCGGGCTTCCCCGGAGGCGAGGGGGCCGGCGGCGTCGGGGCCGGGCTGCAAATTCGTCATTGCGTCACCAACTCGCGGAGGGCCGAGACTAACGCGTCGGTCTCCCGGGGCATACCCACGCTGGCCCTTACGTGGTCCTTGAGCCGCGCCGTGCTGAAATAGCGCAGGAAGATTCCCCGGCCGCACAAGCCCTCGAAGATATCTTTGCCCCGGCCTTCGGGAAGCCGGCACAGGATGAAGTTGGCTTGGGACGGCCACGGCGTGACGCCCGGGATATCCTTCAACAGGGCCATCATCCGTTCCCGCTCCGCGGCGATACTCCGCACCCGCTCCAACAGGGTCTCGCGGTCTTCCAGGGAGGCCAACAGCGCGGTCTCGGCGGCCAGATTGACGTTATAAGGGGGCTTCATGCTCATCATGGTGCCGGCCAAGCTGGGGCTCATAGCGCCCAGGCCGATGCGCAGCCCCGCCAGACCGGCCCACTTGCTGAAACTTCGCAGCACCACCAAGTTGGGATGGCCTTCCAGCAATGAGGCTACGGAGCGCCCGCAAAACTCGTAGTAGGTCTCGTCGACCACGACCAGCAGGCCCGTTTCCAGCAAGGCCCGGACCTGGCCCTCGGCGGCGACGTTCCCCGTTGGATTGTTGGGCGAAGCGAAGAAAAACCCTTTGGACTTCGGCGTAACGGCCAAGCGCATGGCTTCAACGTCGATCTCGAAGCTCTCGTCTCTCTGAACCGGGACAGCCTCGCCCCCGCAAATTCCGGCGGAGAAGGCGTACATGCCGAAGGTGGGGGAAGGGATGATGACGTTCTCTCCGGGCCCTACGAACATGCGAAGGAGCAGGTCTATGATCTCGTCGCTCCCGTTGCCGGTCACAATCCGTTCCGCCGATAGGCCCATGTAATCCGAGAGGGCGCCTCGAAGTTTTCTTTGCTGGGGGTCGGGGTAGAGGTTGTAGTCCTTGACGCTCCCCAGGGCCTCGGCTACTTTAGGCGACGGGCCGTAGGGGTTCTCGTTGCCGTTCAACCGGATTATCCGGTCCGCCGGAATGCCGGACATCTCCGCCATTGCCTCGGTGGAGTCCACGGCTTGATAGGTCTCCAGGCTCCGGATATAAGGCAACATCATGTCGTTAATGTTGCTCATCAATTGACCTCTTGTGTGAGTTTCTTGCTAACTGTCCAGGGATAACGCGAGGGCGGCTCCACCCGGGCGCTAAAGAGCGTGATTGGGTTGGCCCGGTTTCAGCTCGCCAGCCCAGTCAACCTCCATTTCTCTGAAGGGTATCCAAGCGCACCTGGACCGCGTTGGCGTGGCCGGCCAAGCCTTCGGCCTCGGCAATATCCACCGCCGCCGGGCCCAAGCGCCGGAAGTCGCCGGAGCTCAGCCCCACCACGGGCATGGTACGCAAGAACTGGTGTACTCCCAGGGCAGAGCTAAACCGCGCCGTGCCACCGGTGGGCATCACGTGGCTGGGTCCCGCAATGTAGTCGCCCATGACTTCCGGTGAATACTCCCCCAGGAACAGGCCTCCGGCGTGCTTGACACGGCTCGTCCACCGCCACGGGTCCTCCACCATCAAGCATAGATGCTCCGGCGCGATCCGGTTGGCCAACTCTACGGCTTGCTCCAGAGTGTCGGATAGTATAGCGAGTCCCTGCCGCTCCAGAGACTTTCGGACCACGCCGGCTCTAGGTTGAGATGCCAGTTGGCGGTCCAACTCCGACTCCACCGTTTCGAGCAAGCGCGGTGAGTTGGTTATCAACACCGCCGTCGCCAAAGGGTCGTGCTCGGCTTGGCCGATGAGGTCGGCGGCGCAAAACCCCGGGTTGGCCCCCTCGTCGGCGATGATGATGGTCTCCGTAGGCCCGAAGACGCCGTCGATATCCACTTGGCCGTGGACCAGTTTCTTGGCGTAAGCGACGAAGACATTGCCGGGGCCGCATATCTTGTCCACTTTGGGTACCGACTCGGTGCCATAGGCCAGGGCGGCTATGGCGGGCACGCCGCCGATCTGGTATATCGCATCGACGCCGGCGATTTCCGCCGCCGCCATGACCGCCGGGTTCAGAGGCTCACCCGGGCGGCGCGGCGTCGTTAGAACAACCTCAGCGACGCCAGCGACCCGGGCCGGGATGGCCGTCATCAGCACAGTGGAGGGGTAAGCCGCCGTGCCGCCCGGGGCGTACAGCCCCACCAAGTCCAGGGGGCGGACCACTTGGCCGAGGCCTTGGCTTTCATCCATCCAGTCGCTGGGCAGGACGGCTTGGTGGAAGGCCCTAACCCGGTCGGCAGCCAACTCCAAGGACCGGCGCAAACCTTCAGAGACGAATGCCCGCGCTTGTTCCAACTGGGAGGCGCTGACTTGGATTTCTTCCAGCTCCACGCCGTCCAGCAACCCGGTATACCGGCGCACCGCGGCGTCACCTTCGTCGCGCACGTCTCGCAGCATACGCGCCACCGACTGCTCCGGGGTAACGCCGGCCCCAAAGACTTCCTTGGTGCGGGCGGTCACCGACTCGGGAAGGCCGCTCAGGTCCAAAGGATCGACCCGAGACAGCGCCTCTTCCGCTCCGTCGGTCCCTCGTATAGTCTTAAGCTTCATTGAATCACGTTCTTGGATTAAGTCTCTGGATTAAGCTCTGGCTTGGTGCTGGGAGATGGACGGGACTAACCCCGGCCCCATCGTTGCCGCACGTGGTCCAGGACGTGGTCCAGCGCCCCGTCCTGGTAACTGTCGATTTTCTCCAAGGGTATCTTTTCGTAGACTCGCTCCAAGCTGCCGGGCATGCCCTCGATGAAGCTATCTACAGCCTGTTGCACCCCTTGGTCATCCCGATAGATGCGGTTCAGGGCCCTTCTTAGCCGGTCCCAACTGAACTCCCAGCCAAGGAAGCGGCAGACCCACTCGCGCCACTCCCGCAGCGACTCGGAATCCAGAAAGCCCACTTCAACACCGGCGTCGGCTTGGTGGAGGGTCTCGCCGCCGCGCACCGAACCGTCTATTAGAGGCAAGGCCCGGCGGTCCATGTCCAGTTGGAGCGCCCGGTCCCAGATGTGGGCGTGGACTCCGGCCCCAACAACTCCGGCACGGCCATTAGCGGAATCGAAATGGGGGCGGAAGATGTTAGTAATCCAGGCCTCGTCGGCGATCAAGTGGCTGACGTAGCCCACCAGGAAGGCGCGCGTTGCCGGGGACACGTTCCCATCGGCCAATTCCGGGTGAATTTGGAACATATTGCGGGCGCCGGTCCCCGTCCGGTCGACGGAAAGGGGGGCGAAATGGGTCTGCTCCCTGGGCCACTTGGTCATTGCTCGGATATCGGGCGCGGTAGCTCCCAAATAGAGGCTTCCCGCGTGGTCCCTGAGCCAGTCCCAGCCCAAGCGGTCGGCCACCCGGGAGGCCAATTGTATGTGCATCGGCAAGTTCGGCATGTTATGTAAGAAATCTACGGCAATCTACGGCAACTCACGGCCCGGCAAACCGGGGCATCAAGCGGCCGTTATTTCCGTTCCCTTCATCCTGATCGGTTTTCCGATTGACTTCCTGTTGGACTATACGGCGTCTCGCCTTCAGACACCCCGGTCCAGTTGACTTCCTGTTGGACTATACGGCGTCTCGCCCTCAGGCACCCCGGTCCAGGACGCCGCGGCGGGTCTCGGAACGGCCGTCGAACAAGTAGCTCACCTGGGAAGCGGCAATGTCCACGGCGCCGCAAGCCCGCAAGTGGTCGACGGCTTCCAGCAGTTTTTCCTTCTTGACCAGCAGGCTCACGCTGTGCCAGTCCTCATCATCGACATTATAGACCCTGGCGACGGTAGGGCCCCGGAGTCCCGCCAAGTGGGGCTTGGCTAGTATGGTGGCGCTGATCTCCTCCGGAGAGGGGCCCCGCACGTTAGCCGTAAGCCGGTAGAAAGGTTCGGCTTGCAGATGGGCCTCCATGAACTCCACGATGGACCGGGCCAATTGGCGGCTGACCGGAGTGGCGGAGAGCAGGGAAGGGTTGGCAATCAGGCATGCTTGAGAAACCAGAATCGTGCCCTGTTCCAAGGTCTTCAACCGGTTCTCTCGCAGTGTAGCGCCGGTAGACGTAAGGTCCGCTATCAGATCGGCGTACCCGGCGGCGGGGGCGGCTTCGAGAGTGCCGCTGGCGGGAACCAAGGTGAAATAGTTGATCCCATTTTCGAACAGGTACCGGCGCAGCAGCCGGGGGTACTTGGTTGCTATTCGGAGTTGCTTGCCCAATTGACGAAATTCCAACGCCAGGTCGGCCAGGTCGGCGACGGAGGTTACGTCCAGCCAGGAATCGGGCACAGCCAGAACGAACTCGCAACGTCCGAAGCGGAGGTCGTCGATCAGGGTGACGACCGAGTTTTCGCCGCTCCGGTACTCCAAATACCGGTCCATCCCGGTGATTCCCAGCTCAGCCCTTCCTTCTTCCACTTTCTGGGTGATATCCGCCGTGCGTTGAAACAGCACCTCGACTTGGGAAAGAGCCGGAATCCAGGCGGTGTAACGCCGGGCGCTGGGCCGAAGCACGCCGAGGCCGCTGGCTTCCAGGAAAGCCAAAGACCCTTCGTACAGGGCGCCGTCGCTGGGCAGCAGCAATCTGAGAGCGCCCTTCGGCCCCAGTTTGCCCGCCTCGGCGCCGCTATTCCACTGTATGGCTTGTCCGTCTTCCATCTTGATGCGCTACCAGCACCCTAGTCATGCCTCTCTTGACCGCGTAACTCAAAGCGCTCTCCAGCCCGCGGCCGCCAACCTCCAACTCGGCCAAAACTCCCTGTCGCCGCAGCTCGTCGACAGCCGTGAGAGCATCCCGGCGGCTGGCGGCGTTCTCCGCCGCCACCAGGGTTGTCGGAGACGGCCAAGGGGCGCCGCCTTCGATACAGTCATCGCCGATCAACGTTTGCACGGCCCCCAGATTATAGGCAAAGCCCAGGGCGGGAAGAGGGGCCCCGCCGCCCAAGGCTTGAGCGAGTCCGTCGTAACGGCCACCGCCCCCCAAAGCGCCGGCCCACGAGGAGTGCTTTACTTCGAACACTATGCCATTATAGTACGCCAGGTCCCGTACTAGGCCGAAGTCCAACACCAGTCGCCCGGAGAGTCCCGAATCGGACGCGAGTAGATTCAGGAGTTCGGAGAACCGGGTAAAAGCCGTTTCATCCGCTTTCGAGGCCCGGACGATGGCCCCGGCCTCTTCCAGGGCGCCACCGGGTTCCCCTCTCACCACCGCAAGGTCGCCGGCTAACTCCAACCCCCGCCTGAGGGTGTCTTCATTGTCACCGCCGCGGAGCTTGCGCAACAAGCGGTCAACCACTTCACCGGGGTTTCGCTGTCCCAATTGGTCGGCGGCGCTCCACTGGAGCAGTCCGCGGAGCACGACCCGCGCTTGGTCGTCGTCCAGCCCTTCGACGGCTTGCCCGAGAGTATCGCGTTCACTGTCCTCGCCGGTGACGTGCAGCCGCAGGGCTTCCTCCATTACGCCGGGTATTGCTTGGCGGCCTTGACGCAACCGGGGCATGCTGCTGATGACGAAGGCCCGGGCGCGCTCCGACACCCCGGCGGCGTTCAAGACGCTGCTCAGGACGTCCAGGTCCGCCAGCTCCAATCGCCAGTCCCTTACCCCCAGATGGGAGAGGGCCGCGCCGGCCAAGCACAGCACCTCGGCGTCGGCCAAGACACTCGAAGACCCCACCAACTCGGCGCCCGCCTGAATGAACTGGCCGCCGGCCTCAGGTTCCGAAGCCTCGTAGCGGAACACCGGGCCGGAGTATTGCCAGCGGGCCGGCAAGTCTACCGTAGCGGCGTTCTCTAGGCAGTGGCGTATGACGGAGGACGTATATTCGGGGCGGAGACTAACCAAGGCGCTGCCGGGGTCGGCGAAACTGTATATCCGGGACGCAAGCTCACCGGCGGACTTTCGGGAGAAGAGGTCGGTGGGTTCCAAGATCGGGGTTTCCAAGCGCCGGTAGCCGAAGCCGCCGATGAGGTCCATGACACGGTCTTGGAGGTCTCGTGCGGTGCGCCAAGATTCCTGGGATACGTCTCGCATCCCCTTCAAGCGCGCCACAGTTCTGAAATGCCCCTGGGATTCACCGGACATCGCGATTGGCGGGTATTGTACATCAGGCGTGTTGTAGGTTCAACCGGAGTGGGCGCGCTCTTAACACCAATCCTTGCCACGTCTCCGCAAAGATGGGAAACCGGATTGTTGATTGGTGTTACGGATGGGCGTTCAAGCCCCCGTCGACGTAGACCGGCTGACCGGAAACGTAGTCGCAAGCCTCCGAGGCTAAATACACCAGCAGCGGGCCTATGTCCTGGGGGCGCCCCTTGCGGCGCAGCGGAGTGAACCGGACCAGCAACTCTTGCTGCTGTATCTCGAGGGGGACTTCTTCAACGTCGCTCCAGCCGGTGCCCAAGGCGTTTACTCGAATGTTGCTGCGGCCCAACTCGACCGCTAGAGAACGGGTCAAGGACAGGACGGCGGCCTGGCCGGCGGCGAAAGCGGAACCGTTTATCATTCCCCGTTCCGCCAGGATAGAGACCAAGTTCACTATGCGCCCATACTGACGTTGCCGCATACGGCGGGCCACCTCCTGGCAGAGCAAGAAGGTTGCGCGAACGTTCCGGGAGTGCAGTTCATCCCATTCCTCGAGGGTAATGTCGGCCAAGGGGCGGGCGAACATGCTGCGGACGTCGTTAACCAGGACATCTACCCGTTGGTGGCGCCGGTCAAAGGACTCCATGGCCCGAGTCAACTCGGAGGGTCCGCCGCCCCCAACGTCGGCCTCCACTCCCTGATGCTCTCCGGGGCATTGGGCAAGGGCTTCCAGTACCGGCGCCAACAAAGACTCGCGGCGGGCCACCACGAACACCGCCGCCCCCGCCTCCGCCAAGGCTTGGGCTAGGTGGGGGGCTTGGCCGCCGCCCGACGTATGAAGCAGGGCTACTCTGCCGGCAAGCGAGAACTCAGGAAGAATAGGCATTGGGGGTCTCCTATAGGACCGGGCATTGGTATTGGAATCGGGGAATGGGGCAATCCGGTGGCCGGTGGCCGGGGTTAGGGTTCCAGCGGTATTTCGGGGGCGTGTCCCGTTGGGGCGATGCCCGCCGCCAAGCCACCGCCGTCGGCAATGAACATCTCGCCGGTCATGTAGTCTGAGGCCGACGACGCTAGGAATACAGCAATTGGCCCCAGGTCCTCCGGCGTTCCCAATTTTCCGATGGGCAGAAATTCTCCGGACCGGGGCAACGCGCCCTGAATATCCGACTGGGTGCTCGCGGTGGGAATAAAGCCGGGTACGATGCTGTTGGCGGTAATGCCGTAGCGGGCCAGGTTGAAAGACAGCACCCGGGTTAGCTGAATCATTCCACCTTTACTACAGCAATAAACGTAAATATCTCGTCCGGCCCGCAAGCCGAACCCCGAGGCGACGTTGATGATCTTTCCTTGGCCCCGGTCCACCATTGGTTGAGAGACAGCGCGGGCGCAATAGAAAGCGCCGCTCAAGTTAACGTCCATTACCAGGCGCCAGTCGCTGTCGGTAACGTCCCACAAAGGTTTGCGTACATTCTCTTGGATCGCCCCAGCGTTATTGATGAACACGTCGATTCGACCAAAGCGGCCCATAGCCGTCGATACCAGCCGGTCAACCTGCGCCGAGTCGGCGACGTCGGTAGGAACAGCGAGAGCGTCCCGCCCCAAGTCTTTGACTTCTTGGGCGGCGGCTTCAATGGGTCCCGGCCTACGTCCCGCGATGACCAGGCTGGCTCCGGCCCGCGCCAGGTCCCGGACCATGGCCAAGCCCAGACCGGTCCCTCCCCCGGTAATGACCACTACCTTGCTTTCCAAGTCGAATTTTTCCAGCATCAATTCCTCATCATGGACGGCTCACGGTCCCGAAGCCCGATTGCCACTACGGCAGGACCGCCGGGGAGCGAAGTTCACGGCGGGTCCCGGTCCTGTTGGACCGAGGGCGCAACGTCGTGAAGGGTAACGTCGCCAGCGGTAAGGGTAACCAAGCGGCCGTCGTCTTGGCGCAGCTCAAGGTTGCCCAACTCGTCCACTCCTTCGGCCAAGCCCACATAGGAGTCGTCACCCCAAAAGGCGGTCACTTTTTGGCCCAAGGTTTGCACCAAGGGGCGCCATTCGGGCAGCGGGGACTCTCCCTGTAGAGCGTTCAAGTACAAAGTGTCCAAGTCGTGCAGCAATTGGCGGAATAGTTCATCTCGAGGCACCGGACGCCCGGCGGCGGTGCTCAAGTCGGAGGCCAGTCCGGCAATAACTTTAAACTGTTGAATCTCAGGGTTGAAGTTCAGCCCCATCCCCAAGATTGCGTACAAGACTTTGGGACCTTCCACCACGCTTTCCACCAGAATGCCGCCGACCTTCTTGCCCCCCAGCATCACGTCGTTGGGCCACTTGATTCGAGGGTCCAATCCGGTAATCTTGCGAGTGGCCCGGATAGCAGCTACGCCCGCCAGGATGCTCAGCCAAGGCAATGCCTCGACCGTTGGCCGGAACACTACGGAAAAATATAGATTGCCCTCAGGAGAAACCCAGTTCCTGCCTTGGCGGCCCCGCCCCAGGGTCTGGCGTTCCGCCACGACCACCGTTCCTTCTTCGGCCCCGGACTCGGCCCGGCGAGCCGCCTCGTCCATAGTGGAAGTAATTTCCTGGAAGAACAAGAGGCGCTTGCCCACCACCTTGGTATACAGCCCGCCGCGCAAGGTATCCGAGACCAGGTTTCCCGGCATATTCGAGCCTTACGAGACTTTTACGCAACACCCCGGACGGAGCAATACGGCCCGGGGCAGCCGCGGCCCGTCTCCGGGATGGTACGGTCTAAATCCCAGGCGCCGAAAATTCGGGATTTAATCACCACCCGTGCTCCAGCTTGTCCTGTAACACGTCCAGCAAGTCGGCGATGGGCACCCTGGACTGGCGCATGGTGTCCCGGTCGCGGACGGTGACTTGGTGATCTTCCAGGGTGCCGAAGTCTACCGTCACACAGAAGGGAGTGCCGATTTCGTCTTGCCGTCGGTAGCGCCGCCCGATGCTCTGGGCGTCGTCGTATTGGGTATTGAAGCGCCGGCGCAACCGGGCATAAACGTCCCGGGCGGTGGGGGCCAATCTATCGTTCCTGCTGAGCGGCAGGGCGGCCACAGTGACCGGGGCCAGCTTGCGATGCAAGTGAAGCACGACCCGCACGGCTTGGTCCGGCCTCGGTGAAGACGCTTGCTTGGAGCTTGCCGAAGGGTCCGGTTCTTCGTCATAGGCATCCAGCCAGAAAGCCAGGGTAGCCCGGTCAACCCCCCCGGAAGGTTCGATGACGTAAGGAAAATAACGGTCGCCGCCATCTTGGGCGGAGTCGTCGAAGTAGGTCATTTCCTGTCCGCTGAACTCGGCGTGCCGCCGGAGGTCGAAGTCGGCGCGGTCGGCAACTCCTTCAAGTTCGGCCCACCCCCAAGGGAAGCGGTATTCGATGTCGTAGCAGTCTTTGGCGTAATGGGCCAACTCGTCGGGGCCGTGGCGCCTTAGCCTGAGGTTGTCGGGCCTGATTCCGTAGCCTACGTACCAGTCGTACCGCGCCCGCACCCACTTGTGCAGCCACTCTTCGTCTGTGCCGGGCTTGACGAAGTATTCGACCTCCATCTGCTCGAACTCCCTAGTGCGGAAGGTAAAATTGCCCGGCGTGATTTCGTTGCGGAAGGCTTTGCCGATTTGCCCAATGCCGAAGGGGAGCTTTTTCCGGGTTGAGTTCAGCACGTTGGGGAAGTTGACGAAGATGCCTTGAGCGGTCTCCGGCCGCAAGTGCACCTGGCTGGCCGTGTCCTCCACCGGCCCCATGAAGGTCTTGAACATGAGATTGAACCGGCGCGGGTCGGTTAGCCCGCCGCCGCATTCGGGGCAGTGGGCCGCGGCCAAGTCGTCGCTTCGAAACCTCAGGTTGCAATTACGGCACTCCACCAGCGGGTCGGAGAAATTTTCCACGTGGCCGCTGGCTACCCACGCTTGGGGGTGCATCAATATGGCGGCGTCCAGCCCAACCATATCGTCCCGCTCCAGGACCACCGAGCGCCACCAGGCCTCTTTCACGTTTCGTTTTAGCTCCACGCCCAACGGCCCGTAGTCCCAGGTTGACCCCAGTCCGCCGTATATCTCGCTGCTCTGAAAGACGAAGCCCCGGCGTTTAGACAGGGAGAGGATTTTGTCCATGTCAGGGTAGGGTAGGAACCGGGCCACGGGTTTTCTCCAAGTTAAAGAATTTGGTAGGAAGCAGTCGGCGCGGCGGGCGGGTTGCTTTAGAGGTTACCAACTCGCCGGTATGATGTAAATGATACGCCGTGCCGCCGGCTTGCCCGGGCTTGTCGGTGCGCCTCAGGGGTGCATCTCTAATCGGCGGAAGGCAGCCGGACCCGGACGGCTTGGGCCAGGTTTTCCGCTTGTAGCTCTTCCAACTTTATGTATTGGGCGCCCATAGCCTCCGCGATGGACCGGGCCAGGCCGAACTTTACGATGCCGACCTCGGTGTCCACCACCACGGAGGGAATGCGGTTATCCCGGAACATGGATGCGTATTGCTTGGCTTCGCCCGACGCCGCGCTTTCCTCTCCCGAGGGGGCGTTAGCCCCCGGGATTGCGGCGCCGGAGGGCCCGTCGAGAAGGACATTGGCCCTGCCGTCGGAAAGAAGGACCAGCAAGGGCAGCACCCGGGGGTCTTTCAGGCGCTCGCCCTCGATGATTTGGAGCGCCAGGTAGAAGCCGTGACTCAAGGGAGTGCGCCCCCCGGTGGGCATTTCCGCCAACTGGGCCTGGGCCAACTCCACGCTGGAGGTCGGCGGTAGGAGAAGCTCCGCTCCGGGGCCCCGGAACGCGATCAAGCCGACCCGGTCCCGTCGTTGGTACGCGTCGACCAGCAAAGAAAGCACCGCGCCCTTCACAGCTACCATGCGCCGCTGGGCCGCCATGGAGCCGCTGGCGTCAACCAAAAACAGGACCAAGCTTCCGGCCTTGGTCTCCAGCACCTTCTCCCGGATGTCCCAAGGCTCGACCAGCAGGGCGGCCGGCGGCACTTCACTTTCAGATGACGCCTTTGTATCAATCGAAAAGGGGCCGGCCGAAAAGGGACCGGCCGAAAGGGCTTCGCGCCGGCCCTTTTGGCGCGGCGCCGCAACCCGGATGGTAGCATCCAAGGCCAACCCGGCCCCTTCGCCTTGGGGAAGCGCGGCCCCCACGTAACGGCCGGCGGCGGCACCGCCCACTACTTTGGCGCGTTTTCCCGATCCGGGCCTGGGGCGGGCATCCGGAGACCCAATCTCGATAGGCCGGACGGAAAATGGGGCCCCAACCTCGAAGTCTTGGTCTCCCGGACCTTCAAGACCGCCATCGGGGTCACCCTCGGGAGAAGGGTCCGGGTTTTCTAAGTCCGAAGGGTCGGGACCGCTTTCTTCAGCTTCCGGCGGACCTCCCTGCTCCCGGTCCGACGACTCACGGCGCCGGTCTTGATTCTGAAAATCCTGGACCATTTCGTCCAATTGTTCCGTAGCAAGGTGGGGCTGCTGGAAGGGTTGACGGCGCTGCCGGTGCAGCAGGGCCAGCAGGGCGGCTTCCTTGACGTCTTGGGCGGTCACCTCGGTCCGGCCCTCATAGGCTGCCACGGTACCGGCGGTCTTGTACATGACAATGTCACCGCGCATCCCGTCCACCCGGTATTCGGCGCAGATGTTGGTAATCAGCTCCAGGACTTGGCCGCTTACCCGGACTTGGGGCAGAAGCAGGCGGCTCCGGAGCAACCGTTGGCGCTCCCCTTCTTCGGCCTCCCGCCAGGACGAAATGAACCCGTGGGGGTCCTCTTCGTAGTCGATGCGCCGACGAACGACTTCCCGCCGCTCTTCGGGAGGAAAGGTACCCTCCACCTCCACGGCCAGTCCGAACCGGTCGAGGAGTTGGGGGCGGAGGTCGCCTTCTTCGGGGTTCATGGTCCCCACCAGGATGAACTCGGCGGCGTGGCTGACGGAAACGCCTTCCCGCTCCACGTAGTTCCGGCCCATGGCCGATGCGTCCAGCAAAACGTCCACCAAGTGGTCGTTGAGCAGGTTCACTTCGTCGATGTACAGGATGCCCCGGTGGGCGGCGGCAACAAGTCCCGGCTCGAAGGCGCGGCTGCCGGTCTTGATAGCCTGTTCGATGTCCAGGGAACCCACCAGCCGGTCCTCGGTGGCGCCAACGGGAAGGTCCACGATGCGCACTTGGCGGGTAACCGCCGGACCCCCGTTTAGGTCTTCTGCGCCGTCATCCCGGCACCACCGGCAAAGCCCTTGCCGGGCCTCGGGAGCGCAACTATAAGGACAGCCCCGGACGACGGTAACCTCGGGAAGGAGGGCGGCCAGGGACCGCACCGCCGTGGACTTGGCGGTGCCCTTTTTGCCGCGAATCAGCACGCCGCCGATCTTGGGGTTGACGGCGTTGAACAACAGCGCCCGTTTCATGGCGGCTTGGCCGACTATCGCGGTGAACGGGAAGCTGGGTTCTGGTTGCTGTTGCAAAGTCTTCTTTCCTTAAATTAGCCCGAAATTAGCCCGAATTTGCTCGTCACTGCCGCTAGGGCTGTTTCATTTAATAGCCTGTAATAGCCTGGGCCATAGCCCCTCTATCCGCTATTCTATAACACTGAACTCACCTATCCAGCGCACATTTTCAGCTTCCGAGCTTGCCATTCGGTAGAGCCTATAGTCAGCGGTCCACAATTCGCAGTTCAGACTCTCCGCTAGGGCCAAGTAGTGGGCGTCGTAAACCGCCGCTTGGCTGAGCCGGCTTGCCAACTCCAGTGCCCTTACGTGAAGACCCGGTGACTGACGAAGCTCAAGACTAGACCCAAGCAGCCGGGTCATCATTCGGGCACTGTTGTCGACGCTCAACTCGCCACGAGCCACCCGCCGGTGAAGGGCGTTGGCAACCTCAAATAGCATCAGGTACGGGGCTATGCGGGTTACGCCCCGGGCAACCCAAGATTCCAGGACCGCGTGGGCCTTGTCGGAGTCCTCCTCATCAACAAGCCACTTGACAGCGAGGCTCGCATCAACAACGACAAGCCCGTTCACGCCCATCCCTCAGTTTCGGCACCCCGAAGCTCTCGGGCCTCCCTGATCAGGTCGGCTGAGCTACCGAGCAGGGGTTTGCCTCCGAATATTTCCCGCCGAAGTTCTGCGAAGATTTCATGATCCGGCTTGTCAGCCAACAATTCGCCCGCGCCGCTAGCCTCGTCCTTCGTCAACTCCTTGTCAATAGCGGCTTGGCAATAACCACGCATGGTGACTCCCTTGAGGGCAGCGATAACTTTCAGGCGCCGTTGAAAGGCGGGGTCCAAGTCCAAAGTAAGCCTCTTCTTCTTCGCGTCCATGACCTTTCTTATCGTCCTGAGCCTTGTGATTTGTGGTATCAGGATATGATAAACACAGAAAGAGTGCCAATACACTACTTGCACCGTGATGGATAGAACCCCCATAGATGATGGTGTTGTTTGGGACCCAGTAATCCCGGAATTACGGGGTCTCCGGGGACCTTCCAAACCTAACGTGGACTCGTCATTGGGTCTAACATATCTCTTAGTCCATCTCCGGCCAAGTTGAAGCCCAGCACCAGCAGGAAGATGGCGGCGCCCGGGACTATCAGCAATCTAGGGGCGGTCTGCATGTAAGACCGGGAGTCGTTTAGCATTGCTCCCCATTCCGGAGTGGGCGGCTGGGCGCCCAAGCCTAAAAAGCTAAGACCGGCGATGCCCAGGATGATAAACCCCATGTCCAGGGTAGCAAGTACGATGAAAGGCCCGAGAACGTTGCGGGCGATGTGATGGACCAGGACCCTGGCGTCGCCGGCCCCAATGGCCCGGGCAGCCTCCGCGTACCCCCGTTCCCGGGCCGACAGCACCATTCCCCGTACCACGCGGGCGTGGCCAGCCCACCAGACCACCGACACCGCAATTAGCACGTTAACCAGGCTCGGCCCCAAAATCCCCGCTATGGCTACCCCCAAAATCAGCGCGGGGAACGCCAACAGCAGGTCCACCAACCCCATCAGCACCGTGTCCAGCCAGCCGCCGTAGTAACCGGATAGCGCGCCGACCACCAAGGCGATGCTCATGATGATTGCCAGCGAGGCACCGGCCAGCCCCAAAGTGGCCCGGGCACCGTAAATCAAGCGGCTTAGCTCGTCGCGCCCCAAGTGGTCGGTACCCAGCGGATACTGGGAAGAAGGCGGCAGGAGCCGGTTCTCCAAGTCCAAAGCGGCGGGGTCTGTGAGCGGCAGTACCGGCGCCAACGCCGCCGCGAGTACAGCGGCGGCAATGATGGCAAGCCCCGGTACCGCAGCCGGGTCACGCAGGAACCTTCTTAACCGGCGGGGTACCCCGATGTAGGGCGATGAACGATTCAGGGCCGCTTCCATCATTTCCTACCCACTTCAGGCCCTCAACCGGTCAAAATGCAGGCGCGGGTCCAGCCAACGGTAAGTCAGGTCCACCGCCAGATTCACCATCAAGAAAATAATCGCAATGTAGAGGACGAAACCCTGGACCACCGGGTAGTCCCTTTGGGATATTCCCGCCACCACAAACTGGCCGACTCCGGGCCAGCCGAAGATAGTCTCGATGATTACGGCGCCGCCGAGCAGGTGCCCCGCGCTCGTCCCCACCACGGTAATCACCGGCAACATAGCGTTCTTAAGGGCGTGGCGCCATATCACCGTAGACTCGCTCAAGCCTTTGGCCCGGGCTGTCCTCATGTAGTCTTGACCCTGGGCTTCCAGCATGGCGGCCCTCGTTAGGCGCATCAGCTGGGCCGTGACGGCAAAGGAAAGAGCCAAGGCCGGCAGAACGAGGTTCTTGGGTGAGCCGTACCCGATGGCCGGCAGCCAATTTAGCTTTACGGCGAAGAAGAGCATGAGCAGAAGGGCCAGCAAGTAGCTGGGGACGGCGGCGCCCAGCAGCGCCAAGAGGCGGGTGACGGCATCCACCCACGAGCCGCGCCGTAAAGCCGCCAGCACCCCCAGCGGAATGCCCGCCAGCAGCGCAATCACCAGGCTGGCCGCCGCCAACAAGAGGGTAGCGGGCAACCGCCGGGCCATCTCGGCCGCAATGGAGTCGCCGGACCGGTAGGAATCGCCCAGGTCGCCGCGGACGGCCCGGGACAGCCATCTCGCGTAGCGCACCGGCAGCGGGGCGTCCAGACCCAATTCCCGGCGCATTTGCTCCACCGCTTCACGGGGGGGCGTAACGCCGCCGTTCTGCCGCCGCAGGGTAATCTCGGCAGCGTCTCCCGGCGCGAAATTTAGCAGCAGGAAGCTGATCAGGGAGATGCCGAGCAAGAGGGGCGGTAAGACCAGCAAGCGCCGGGCCAGATAGCCGTTCATGCTATTTTTCGTTGCTCTTCAGGCCGATTCGGTGGTCGATGAAGTAGAGTTGCAAGGGATGGGGGCCTCCCGGCCAAGTCACCGCGTCGGAAATGCCGTAAAGACGGTTGGGAAACATCACGGGAATGAGAGCGACGTCGTCTTGCCCCGCTTGGAGGGCATCGCAGGCGGCTTGCCGCCGGGAAGGGCCGGCGGCTTCGGTCAATCCACCTATGAGCTCGTCCACGGCGGAGTTGCTGTAATTCCCCCGGTTCTCGTCACCGCCGGTGAGGAACTGGCGAGTCAATCCCCACTGGGGGTCGCCGGTGGTCACGGTATCGTTGCTGTACCCAAACAGGTCGTACCCTCCCTGGCCGGCCAGCGTCCACTCCACAATCTCCACCTTGGCGCCCACTCCGACCTCCCGTAACATTGCTTGGACCGTTTCGATCATGGGAGGCAGCAAAGGTTGTTGAGGATAGGTCTGCAGGACCAACTCCAGAGGCCGGCCGTCTCTTTCCACTATGCCGTCGCCGTCGTCGTCACGGTAGCCGGCATCGGCCAACATTCGCCGCGCCCCATCGGGGTCATAGGTGTAGCCGCGCACGTTCTCACAGGACAGGAATCCGGGCGGAAACATGGTCTCCGCAACTACCGCGCTGCCTTCGGCGACTCCCCGCACCATGGCTTGCCGGTCGATAGCCAAGGCCAAGGCCCGGCGGACCAGCACGTCCCGCATCGAGGGACTCTGGTGGTTCACGAACATGAAGAGCATGCCGGAAGGCGGCGCGGACCTTACTTCCAAGGCGGGGGCGTTTTCCACAACCACGGCGCCTTGGGGCGAGAGATTGACTGAAATGTCCACGTCACCGCTTTGGAGGGCGATAAGCCTGCTGTTGCTCTCGGTGAAGGCCACGTACTCGATCCGGTCTACGGCGGGAGGGCCCCGCCAATATTCAGCGTGGGCCTCCACCGTCATCTTTGCATCGGCGGTAAAGGAGACCAGCTTATAGGGGCCGGTCATTGCGGCGCCGTCGGCAGGGTCATCGGGGGACGCCGGTACGGTATCCGGGTCGGCGATGCCGGTGTTCTGGTTGGTCAACAGCCCGGGAAGGGTCGGATTGGGTGAATTCGTCACTACCGTTATGGTTGCTTCGTCCTTGACCTCCACGCGTTGGATATCCAACAGGGTCATGGTGCCGGGCCGGCGTTCCAAAGCGAGGTCCAAGGAGCCCTTGACTTTGGCGGCGTCCATCACTTTGCCGTTATGGAACTTCACCCCTTCCCGCAAGGAAATCTCCCAGGTGACGGGGTCGACTTGGGCGGCGCCGGCAGCGAGCCAGGGTTCCGGCTTCAGGTCTTCACCCAAGCGAAACAAGGTCTCCGCCAGCCCGGTGGGGACCGCCAGCCAGCCGGCCTGATATGGGTCGGGCGGCTCGTCCAAGAAGGTCATAGCCACCTTGAGAGTCCGCCGCTCAGCAGCCGCCGGTCCAGTGGTTTCGCCCTCGTTTGAAGTCCCGGCTTCTGAAGTCCCGGCTTGAATGGGGCCATTAGGGGCGGCGGTGGAACCGTCACCGCAAGCAATCAGTGACAGAATGATCACAGCCGCGGCGGCAAAACAGAGCAATCTCATGCCGGTGCTTCCTCCGTTGTCCAATCTGTTAAGTAACCCAACACGGCAACAAAAAACCCGGTCTTCGAGACCGGGTAGGTTTGTATCGCGTCTCCTACCCTCTGCCACGAAGAGTAGCAAGTCAAGTCTGAAGTAGGTCTCCTGGCTTCCGGCTTCGAGACCTCCTCCGCCTTCCCAGCCCGTTCATACAGGCCAGTGGCTCCGCGCTTGGCGGATGGAGGGGTCCATACCGGTTACAGTGGCGGGACCGCGCCGGACTCGCACCGGCTTCCCATTCAAGCCCCGGTTTCCCGGGGCCATCTTCAGGCTCTATTCGGTTATTAAGGTTGTTCTAAGGGAGTAATGGCAGCCACGGCTTTGCGAGACTGCTTTCGGGTCCGATTCTATTATCAAGGTTGAGTTGGCGAAATACAATGAGTGAAATATGCGGCGTTCTATTGCCGTCGTCGTTTGCCGGTCACCCGGTGGACTGCCGGGGCCGTTTGACGAACACTATGCCTTCGCGGCCCAAATACTTGTCCCGCATCTGGTGAAAGGCGTCCAGCTTTTCCGGTTGAAGGTCGGTCCTCTTGTTGTCTTCGTCCAGGTAGGGGTTTGGGAAGTAGCCCCGGACCAGGGTTTCCTCGGCCGCATTGGAGAACCGCACGTAGTAGGAAATCAGGTCTCCGTGGCTTTCCGCTTCGACGAACTGGATGCCCGTGACCTTGTCCAGCCCCAAGTGGAAATGCCAGTTGTCGGCCTCCAGGGTAACGTATCCGCCGCTGACCTCGGGCTCTTTTATTCCCTTGGAGTTGTTTTCGCTGACCACCTCGCCGCCGCCGACTACCCACATCATGCGGTCACTCTTGGCCAACTCTCGGATTAGCTCCAAAGCTACTTCCACGAAGACTCTCCCAGCCGGCGGCTAATCTATAGTCCAAAGTTTACTCTCCCCGGCGTGTTATTTCTACCGTGTCATTTCTATATTGAGTCATTGGGGGTCACCGGGGAATGATTTTCTCTTGCCGGGCCTCCAAGTCCGTCTCCAGTTGCAAGTAAAGCTCCCGCAGTTTTTCCACCATGTCCTCAGGGGGTTCTTCCCACAGTCCGCGTTGAATCGCTTCCAAAAGCCGCTCCACCATCCCCTTTAGCGCCCAGGGATTGCTTTCTCTAAAGAACTGCTGGGTGTCGGAGTCGAAAACATAGGCTTCGGTGACGTCGCGGTACATCCAATCGTCCACGACTTGGGCGGTGGCGTCATAGCCGAACATGTAATCGACGGTGGCGGCCAGCTCGAAGGCACCCTTGTACCCGTGGCGCTTCATGGAGCTTACCCACTTGGGGTTGACCACCCGGCTCCGGAACACCCTCCTTGCTTCGTCCTTTAGGTCTCTGAGCCGGGGCCGCGAGGGATCGGAACTATCGCCCAAGAACTGACGGGGGTTTTGGCCGGTAAGGGCCCTGACGGTGGCTATCATCCCGCCGTGGTACTGGAGGTAGTCGTCGCTGTCGAAGATGTCGTGCTCCCGGTTGTCTTGGTTCTTGGCGGCGACGACGATCTGGCTGAACCGGCGCCGGAATTCCGGGCGGGCGCTCACCCCGTGCTCTTTTCGGGTATAGGCGTAGCCGCCCCACGCGGTATACACCTCGGCCAAGTCTTGGGCCGTCTCCCAATTCCGCTCGTCCAAGGCGGGCAATATTCCGGCCCCGTAGGTGCCGGGCTTGCTGCCGAAAATACGGTACAGGGCGGCGCCGGCGGGACTTCCGCCTACCCCCGCTTGCCCTTCTTCCGGTGTATCGCCGGGGGTTGACGGCGCCGGGTCGCCAAGAGAATCCTCCCGCAGGTGTTTAACCACGAGGTTATCTTCCGGTGATTCATCGAGAGCCGCTACCAACTCCACCGCGTGGTCCAGCAAATCAATCAGGTTGGGGAATGCGTCCCGGAAAAAGCCGCTGATGCGGACCGTAACGTCGATGCGGGGCCGGCCCAACTCGGACAAGGGAATGACCTCCAGTCCCGTAACCCTGCGGCTTTCCGGCTGCCACACGGGGCGCACCCCCAGAAGGGACAGAATCTGAGCGATGTCGTCCCCGTGGGTGCGCATGGCCGAGGTACCCCAGACTACCAGCCCCACCATCTCCGGGTAAGCGCCTTCCTCTTGGAGGTATTTCTCCAACAAGCTTTCGGCCAACCCTTTGCCCATTTCCCAGGCCGCGGGAGACGGGATGGACTTGGGGTCAACCGAGTAGAAGTTGCGGCCCGTGGGCAGCACGTTGGCCATGCCGCGAGTCGGAGCGCCGCTGGGTCCGGCGGGGACGAACCGACCCTCCAACCCCCGCAGCAAGTTGTCGATTTCATCGGTAGTCCGCAGTAGGGCCGGGTGAGTGGTCCCGGCGACGTACCTCAACACCCTTTCCGTTTGAGGATCAGCCCGGCCCAAAAGCTCACTAACGACACCGGGCACCCCCTCGGCTTGGAAGCCGATGGCGTCGAGGTCGTAGTACGCCCGGCGGCACAGCAGCTCCAACCGCTCGAGCAGGTCTCCCCGGCTCCTCACCGGGCCGTCGTGGTCCAGCCCGGCCAACGCCTCAGGCACCTCATCGTTCACCGGAAGGCCGGGCTCGGACAATAGACCCGGGTAGTCGATGCCCAAGGCCTCGGCCAGCGATCTCCTGAGGCTGGGTACTCCGTCGCTGTCCAACCGGCTTAGAGCGCAGAGCATTCCGATGAGCTGCTCGTCCCGGGGTACCTCCCCCAGAGTGTGGAGGCCGTCTTTGATCTGAGCGTCCTTGATCTCGCACAAATACCCGTCGATCTCCAGGATGAACTCGCCAAAGTCGTCGGGGTGAGAGTCGACCCCCAGGTCCCGGTGCAACTCGGCTTGCTTCACCAGTTCCCAGATCTGGGCTTCCAGAATGGGGAGCTTGGCAGGGTCCAAGGTCTGGCACTGGTAGTGCTCGTCCAGCAACTGCTCCAACCGGGCGATATCCCCGTAAGAATCGGCGGTGGTCATTGCCGGAATCAAATGGTCTACGACGGTGGCGTGGGCCCGGCGCTTGGCTTGGGCGCCCTCGCCGGGGTTGTTGATGATGAAAGGATAGAACAGGGGCATGTCTTGAAGGGCCAACTCAGGATAGCAGGCCGGGGAGAGTCCGATGCCTTTGCCGGGCAGCCACTCCAGGGTGCCGTGCTTGCCCACGTGTATCACGGCGTCGGCTCGGAACACGTCCCGGAGCCACCGGTAGTAAGCGACGTAATGATGGGTAGGAGTCAGGTCCGGGCTGTGATAGACGGCGATGGGGTTATGCCCGAATCCCCTGGGCGGTTGCAGCCCCACGAAGACGTTTCCCAGGTCGATACCGGCTATGGCCAAGGCGCCGCCGGCGAGGTACACCCGGCCCGGCGGCTCCCCCCAAGCCTCCTCAAGCTCCCGCTTCACCTTCTCGGGGAAACCTTCGTGCCACCGGCGGTATTGACGGCTGTCCACGCGGCCGGCCGCCAACCGGAGTTGCTCTTCGGTCAACGAATCCTGATCGTTGCTGCAACGCTCTATGATGCGGTGGACCAGTTCGTCGCCGCCGCGGGGTATATCGGCCACCTGATAGCCGGCCTCTTTCATCGCTTCCAGTATCTTAACTACGGAGGCCGGGGTGTCCAGGCCCACGGCGTTGCCGATGCGGGCGTCTTTGGTTGGGTAGTTGCTGAGGATTATTGCCACTCGTTTGTCGGCGTTGGGCTTGGAACGAAGGCTTGCCCACTTAATAGCCAGCCTGGCCACGAGGTCCACCCGGTCGTCCCGGGGGACGTACCGTTGCAGCCGCCCGCTCATGCGGCCGGACTCGGAGACCCCGCTCTCCTCCTTGAAGGAGAAGGGAACGGTAATGATACGCCCGTCGAACTCAGGCAACGCCACGCTCATGGCGGTGTCGATGGGGCCCAGCCCCAGAGAGCTCTCCATCCACCGGTCTTCGGTCCCGGTGCTGACTATCGCTTGGATGATGGGCACGTTCAGCCGTTCCAGGTAGTCCAGGGCCGCCCCGGAAGACACGGTCGTGCCCGCCTTGGTCAAGTCGCCCATGGACATGCCCATGGTATTGACGATGCAGTCCACCCTGGGAGCGCCGTCGGGCTTGGCCAGAAGGTAGGACAGGGCGCGGTTGGGTCCTTCAGGGCCATTGGAGTCTTGGTCCGACGGGTTATGCTTCAAGCTGTAGGAAAAGACGGGTAAGACGTTAGCGCCCAAGTCCTCCAGGCGGTGTATCAGGGCGTCTATGGCCCGCAAGTTGCTACTCATCCAGTGGGCCCGGTAGAAGAGAAGGCCAATGGAGGGTTGCTCCGGCAAGAACCTCTGTTGGACGAATTGGTCCGGGTCCCAGTCTCCGGTCAAGTCGGGGTGGTATATTCCTTCCCAGGGTACGGGTTCCGGGGCGTCGTGGCCGTAGGCGGTACCCAAGTAGGTGTCGCTGAGGAACAGGAACAAGTTTCGGATATTGTCGGCGCCACCACGCAACAAGTAGGAAAAAACGGTGTCCACCTCGGCGGCGGGCACCGAACAAGCCGCCACCAAGTCCTCGTCCCATTCCTGATGGCCGGGGCAGGCGATCAGAGGGACTCCCCGGCTGCGGCAAAGCTGCACCAGCGGGTCGAAGACCTCCGGCATAGCCCGCTTGCCACCCAATAACCGCAGCACTACGGCACCGGCCTTGGCCGCGGAGCTTAGCAGCCGGTCGCGGGCTTCAGGGCTATCCAAGCCGGTGGGGTTGAAGGCTTCCACGTGAGGAAAGCCGGGATGGGGAATGCCGGCGAGAGCGCGGTCGGCGGTTAGCAGATCGGTGTCTGCCGTCGTAACGAATAGTATGGTCTGCCGCTCGGACAAGCTTCCCTCACGCCAAGTCGTTCATTCCGCAGCCGGAGGCCGGGGGAAAACCAAGATGGTAAGGTCGCTGTGTTCGGCGGAGGACGCGGCGCATTCCTTCAAGGTGCCGCGCCACGATTGCTCGTCTTCCAGGGTAAGACGCTGGTATACGGCCATTGCTCTGTCCCCCGGCACGCCCGCTTCTATCAAGTGACCGGCTATGGCGGCGGGCATCAGGTCCCAGGGCCGGGGCAGCAAGACCACGTGGCGGCGGTTTTCCCGGAGGTAGTGGGCCGCCTCTTCCAGTTCATCGGCGGCGCTTTGCCGTTGGTGCAAGGTTATGAAGACCACCTCCTCCAAGGAGACGCCGGCCCGGGCGCAAGCTATTTGCAAGGAACTGACTCCCGGCACCATGTCCACCCGGTCGGCGTGTCTGCGGACCCGGGCCACAAGCTCCCGGGCCGACACATTGAAGTCCCCCCAGCAAACCACCACGCAGGCCCGGCCTTGACGGGCTTGGGCCGCCGTGTATTCCAGCACCTCTTCCTGGCTCCGGTAGGTCATGGGACACACCTCGGCGCGGCCCAATAAGGGGCGCACCACATCCAACACCGTGTTGAAGCCGGCCACCAAGTCTGCGCTTTCGATGACTTGGCAGCCTTGCAACGTCAGCAACCGCGGGTCGCCCGGACCAACTCCAACTATGGTGATGCAGGCAGTGCCGCTATCAGTGCTCATTCAGCGCTCGTCCGGAGGTCTTGCGCAACAAAAATCCTCTGGCTCGAGAAAAGCCAGAGACGCTCGGATAGTGGTCTTTTGGTGGTCTTCGTCCGAGTTAGTATCCGTTCTCCTTGTCGTGACTTTTTCACTTCGAGCTAGGTCAGTTTCTCGGCATCGCGGATGTAGTCGGCGGTAGCCCGGATAAGGCCACCGATAAAATCCTCCGGCTCACAGTCCCCTTCATAAAAGCAATCCCCATGCAGATAATAAGCGGAGTTGCCGAATCGGTTCCTCAACGACTCAAACTCCGCGCTCCGCCGCCCCAACGCCTTTATCCCGCTGGAGGTTTGGGAAGTACGATTTGGTTCGCGTACGGTGCACTCAAGAATCAAGGCGTCGGTAGCTCGCTTGGTGGCTCCCCACGCCTTTTCCGCCGCGTCGCGGATGTCGCCTGCATCCAGCCTCTTCAGTGCTTGGCCGTGGAGCATTCGATCATCCGCAAAAATCTCCGCAACCCTAAAGATAGCTGCCATGTAGTGTTATCTCCCACAGTGACTGAAGTAACGCAATCATAACAAAACATCACAAACTGTTACAAACGGGGAATTGAGACAGTAAGTGTTCAGGGTTGAGGAGGCGAATTCACTAAAAGAACCACATCCCGCAGCCCAGCCGTCATTCTCGCGCAGGCGGGAATCCAGAGAACGCTAAGGAAATAAACATCGCTGATTGCAAAGGCTTCTGGATTCCGGCTCAGGGCCGGAATGACGGGTTGGGCGCCAAAGGCAGGCTGTGCCATACGGAAAGAATTTGGCGCGATTGCTCCATCTGGAATCTAGTTGACATTGCCCCAGTCAGTTGATAGAGTATCTACTTGCTGCCCAAGGGGTCAGCGAGGAAGAGCTATGCCCACGGTCAATCAACTGATTAGAAAAGGACGCCGGCCGGTCCGCAAGAAGACCAAGGCGCCCGCGTTGCATTGGGTGCAGAACTCACTGCGCAACCGGGTCAAGTGGGGGCCCGGCTGCCCTCAGCGGCGGGGTGTGTGCATCCAAGTGCGGACCATGACCCCCAAGAAGCCGAATTCGGCGCTCCGCAAGATCGCTCGGGTGCGGCTCACGAACGGGGTGGAAGTTACTGCTTATATTGGTGGTGTAGGCCATAACCTCCAGGAGCACTCGGTAGTGTTGGTGCGGGGCGGCCGCGTGAAGGACCTACCGGGTGTCCGCTACCACGTAATCCGCAGCGCCCTCGATTGCGAGGGGGTGCAGAACCGCCGTCAAGGCCGCAGCAAGTACGGGGCCGATAAGCCCAGCGCCGGCCTCAGCTAACCGGGTCTCGAAGGGCTTCAATCCCCCGGCTTTCCACCGAGCCTAAGCCAGAGTGTGATACCTATGTCTAGGAGAAGGCGCGCCGAGCGGCGCCAGATACCGCCCGACCCCAAGTATAGCAACTTGGAGTTGGCCCGGTTCATAAACAGGGTGATGCAGCGGGGCAAGAAGACCACCGCCCAACGCATCACCTACAACGCCTTCGACATCATCCAAGAACGGTCCAATCTGGACCCGCTGGAAGTCTTCCAGCAAGCACTGAGGAACTCAACGCCGATGGTGGAGGTGCGCCCCAAGCGGGTGGGCGGCGCTACTTACCAGGTACCCACCGAGTTGCGGCGCGGGCGCAGCGAAGCCTTGGCGATGCGCTGGCTGATACGCGGGGCCCGGGGCCGCAAGGGCATGCCGATGCGGAGCGGTCTGGCCCAAGAGCTAATGGAGGCCGCCCGTGGCGAAGGTTCGGCGGTGCGCCGAAAAGAGGAGTTGCACCGCATGGCCGAGGCCAACCGGGCCTTCGTGCACTATCGAGGATAGAGGATAATCGACAGAAGATAGCCCTTGGGGCAAACCCCCGGCGCAAAATCACGTAAATCCGGCGTGCCGGTTGAGACTGAAACGGAAAAGGATAAAACCCGCATTCCCCGAGCAACCCAACCAAAAAGTAGGGGCCGGTTTGAAACCGGCCCACCGAAGGAGAAAAACCGCATTCCCCGAGCAACCTCAGGGAACGGCACAACGTGAACAACGGGCAATCTATCAACAAAATACGCAATATAGGCTTCATCGCTCACATCGACGCCGGTAAGACGACGGTGACCGAGCAGGTGCTCTTCATTACCGGCCGGATACACCGGGTAGGCGGGGTCGATGAAGGCACCACCGCCATGGACTGGATGCCCCAAGAGAAAGAGCGGGGCATCACCATTACCGCCGCCGCCACCAGCGCCAGTTGGCGCGAGCATCAGGTGAACATTATCGACACGCCGGGCCACGTGGACTTCACGGCCGAGGTGGAAAGAAGCCTGCGGGTCTTGGACGGCGGGATAGTGGTGTTGGACGCCGTGGCCGGCGTCCAGTCCCAGTCGGAGACCGTGTGGAGACAAGCTAATAACTACCACGTGCCAAGAATCTGCTTCGTCAACAAGATGGACCGGGTGGGGGCCAGCTATGAGAGGACCATAGAGTCCATTCGACGGCGGCTCCAAGCCAATCCGGTGGCGGTGCAGCTTCCCATGGGGGCCGAGGCCGACTTCCGGGGTGTGATCGACTTGGTGGGGGGCAGGGCTACCGTCTACCAGAACGACGGGCGCAACGGAAAGCATGAAGACCCCCCGGAAGATGCGCCGGTGCCCCTTGAGTACGAAGACGCCTATCAGCGGTACCGCCAAGCCATGATCGAAAAGATCGTGGAGACCGACGACCAGTTGCTCATCCGCTATCTGGAAGGCGAGACCCTGGAGGAAGAGGTACTGCGCCAAGCCCTGCGCCGGGCCACCATCGCCGGCGTTCTGGTGCCCGTCTATTGCGGCAGCGCCGCCACCTGCAAAGGGGTCCATCCCTTGCTGGACGGAGTCATAGACTACCTGCCGTCTCCAAAGGACATACCGGCGGTGGAAGGTTTGGACCCGCGCACCAACGGACCGGCCTTGCGCCTCGCCGAAGAGAGCGGCCCCTTGGCCGCGCTGGCCTTCAAGGTAGCCACCGACCCTTTTGTCGGGCGGCTGGTTTTCCTTCGGGTTTACTCAGGGACCGTCAAGTCCGGCGCGTCGGTTAGCAACGTTACCAAAGGAAATCGAGAGCGATTGGGCCGGTTGCTGCGCATGCACGCCAACCACCGGGAAGACTTGGAAGAAATAAGCTCCGGCAACATTTGCGCCGCGGTGGGTCTGAAAAATACCTTTACCGGGGATACTATTTGCGGCCCGTCCCAGCAAGTAATCCTGGAGCCTCCCACCTTCCCTGAACCCGTCGTGTCGGTTGCTATCGAACCGATGACCCGGGCCGATCAAGACCGGCTTACCGAGGCGCTGCGCAAGCTCTCCGACGAGGACCCCACCTTTGTCGTCCGGTATAACAACGAGACCGGTCAGACCGTCATGTCAGGCATGGGGGAGTTGCACTTGGAAGTGCTGGTGGACCGAATGCGGAGAGAGTTCAACCTGGAGGCGCAAGTGGGGAAACCCCGGGTCGCCTATCGGGAGGCGCTGACCAAGCCGGTCCGATGCGAAGGACGCTTCGTCCGGCAGACCGGCGGCCACGGTCAGTTCGGCCACGTGTGGCTTGAACTGGAGCCTTTGGACCGGGGCGAAGGCATCGTGTTCGAAAACAAAATAGTTGGCGGGACCATTCCCAGGGAGTATATTCCGGCGGTGGAAAAAGGCGTTCGCGAGGCCCTGGGCAACGGCCCCTTGGCCGGCTACCCTATCGTCGACCTGAAAGTCAAGTTGGTGGACGGCAGCTACCATACGGTGGACTCCTCGGAGATAGCCTTCCGCAGCGCGGGCGTTATGGCTATACGCGAAGGTGCTCGGAAGGGCGGGCCGGTACTGCTCGAGCCTATCGTGGACCTGGAGGTGGTCACCCCCGGCGAGTTCCTTAGCGACGTGCTGGCGGACCTGGGGACCCGGCGCACCCAGATCCGGACCATCGAAGGTCAGGAAGGCACGCAGGTGGTACGGGGGCTGTTGCCTCTGGGCGAGACCTTCGCTTACACCACGGCGTTGCGCTCGGCGACGCAAGGCCGCGCCTCCTACACCATGGAGTTCCGGCATTACGAGCCCGTATCTGAAAACGTAGCAAAGTCCTTGGTTAACGTGGCCTAGCTTCTCAGAGGATTAGGGTAGGACGGATGGTCAGCAGGCAAAAAGTAAGAATCATACTCAAAGCGTTCGACCACAAGATGTTGGACCTTTCCGCCGGCCAGATCGTCGAAACCGCCGAGCGCACCGGGGCCAGGATTGCCGGGCCGGTGCCGTTGCCAACCCACATTCGCCGGTTTTGCGTGATTCGCAGCCCGCACGTAGACAAAGACTCTCGAGAGCACTTCGAGATACGGACTCACAAACGGCTCATCGACATACTCGAACCCACGTCCAAGACCATCGACTCCCTGACCCGGCTCAACCTGCCGGCGGGAGTCGATATTTCGATTAAGTTGTGACGGTCTCTTTACAGATGACAGAAGGTAGGGGAACCTAGAATGATCCGCGGGTATCTGGGCCGCAAGATAGGCATGACTCAGGTCTTTCGAGAAGACGGGCGGGTGGTCCCGGTCACCGTCGTCGAGGCCGGTCCCTGCGTGGTGACTCAAATCAAGACCCAAGAGACCGACGGCTACGAAGCGGTGCAACTCGGTTTCGGAGAGGCCAAGCGCCTCAACAAACCCAAAGCGGGCCATCTGAAGGGCAGCCGGCATTCCCGTTACCTCCGGGAAGTGCAAGCCGACGACGTAAGCGAGTTTCAAGTCGGCCAGACCATCGGCGTGGACATCTTCGAGCCGGGCGAGGTAGTGGACGTGATCGGGCGGTCGAAAGGCCGCGGGTTCGCCGGGGTAATGAAGCGGCACGGCTTCCACGGCGGCCCTCGAACCCACGGGCAGTCGGACCGGGCCCGGGCCCCCGGCTCCATCGGCGGCGGCACCACTCCCGGCAAAGTGTTCAAGGGGCTCAAGATGGCCGGCCACATGGGAAACCGCCGGATAACCACCAAGGGCTTGGAAATTGTCCGGGTGGATTCGGACCGCAACCTGCTGCTACTGAAGGGGGGCGTGCCGGGAGCGCCCAATGGCCTGCTTCAATTCAGACGGTCAGGAAAATCCAAGGCAGGTAGATAGGGAGCCGCGC
Source organism: Dehalococcoidia bacterium (assembly GCA_965197665.1). Taxonomy (GTDB): domain Bacteria; phylum Chloroflexota; class Dehalococcoidia; order Lucifugimonadales; family UBA3495; genus CBDANO01. The sequence continues at coordinate 178,297 of CBDANO010000002.1, read as the reverse complement.
TAGGCATGGATATACCGGTTAGAAATCAGAACGGGGACACGGCAGGGAGATAGGGAGCCGCGCTAGGCATGGATATACCGGTTAGAAATCAGAACGGGGACATGGTGGAGAGCATCGAGTTGGACGACGCCGTATTCGACGTGCCCATGAACCACGCCTTGGTCCACCAAGCCCTGGTAATCTACCAGTTAAATAAACGGCAAGGCACTCACGATACCAAGACTAGGGCGCAGGTGTCCGGAGGAGGGCGTAAACCCTGGATTCAAAAGCACACCGGGCGCGCCCGCCAAGGGAGTATTCGCGCGCCTCAATGGAGACACGGCGGCGTTGTCTTCGGGCCGCACCCTCGAAGCTATCGAAAAGGCTTGCCCCGACGGATGCGGCGGCAAGCCCTCATGTGCGTTCTCTCCGATAAGGTCCGCCAAGAGCGGTTGGTCTGCCTCGACAGCATCGACACCGTGGACGGCAAAACGAAATCCATGGCTTCCTTGTTGCAAAGGCTGGAGATTTCCGGCTCGGCCTTGGTGGTAACCCGGCAGTCGGAGCAAACGGTTGTACGCGCCGCCAATAACCTGGGCAAAGTGTGGACCCTGCCGGTGGCGCTCCTCAACGCCCACGAGTTGTTGCGCCGCGAAACCGTCATTATGACCGTGGAAGCAGCCCGGTGGGCCGAGGGGTTCTTGGCCGCTCCGCCCCAAAGAGGCGGCGGCCGTTCGGAGGAAACATCGTTTACCCCCGTCGACACGGTGGATGAGGCACCCGAAGCGGAAGCGCCCCTTGCCCCTGTCGACACGGTGGATGAGGCGCCCGAAACGGAAGCGGCGGAAGGGCTGGACGAGGCTGTAGTCGACGAGCCGCCTGTAGACGCCGACGCATCTTCAAGTCAAGCAGAAGCCGCTCCCGATGAAGCTGTGGAAGCTGCGGAGACCGAGGCCCCCCTTGGCGATGAAGAGGACGCGCCGGGGGATGAGCCTGAAGTCGCCGTGGAGCCGCAAGAAACCGAAGTCAACCCCGGCGAGGACGAAGCCACAGCCGAAGAAGAGGCTAAAGAGTAGATGAATATCAGCCGAGTCCTCGTCAAGCCCACCATTACCGAAAAAAGCACGATTCTACAAGAAACGGGCAAATACACTTTTCAAGTATCGCCCCGAGCCAACAAGATCGAAGTCAAAGAAGCCGTGGAAAAGAATTTCGACGTTACGGTTATTGACGTAAACATCACCAAGATACACGGCAAGCGTAAGCGGTACGGCCCCCGAGTTGCCAAGCAGCCCGACGTGAAGAAAGCGGTGGTAACCTTGAAGCAGGGCGACCGGATCAACCTTATCGAGGGCCTCTAGAGCGCCAACCCCGGACTGCAACCGGACAGTACACTGAATAGCACACGGGATAATACAGGGTAAGAATTGTGCCGTTGAAGAATCTCAGGCCGGTAACGCCAGGAACCCGCAACGCGGTGCGGCCTTCCTTTGAGGAAATTACCCGCCGCAAGCCGGAAAAGTCGTTGCTGTCGCCCTCGGACAACCACGCGGGCCGGAATAATCGAGGCAAGATTACCACCCGCAGCCGCGGGGGGCGGCAGAAGCACATGTACCGGCGGGTCGATTTCAAACGGAAGAAGGACGGCGTCCCCGCACGGGTGGTCTCCATCGAGTACGACCCCAACCGCACCACTCGCATCGCTCTCATCTACTACGCCGACGGTGAGAAGAGCTACATCCTGGCGCCGCTGGCGTTATCTGTGGGCGACTGGGTCCAGTCCGGCAGCGACGCTGAAATCCGGCCGGGCAATAACCTTCCCCTGCGATCGGTCCCCACCGGGACCGTGGTCCACAACCTGGAACTGACTCCGGGGAGGGGCGGGCAACTGGTACGCAGTGCCGGGGTCGGCGCCCAAGTCCTATCCCGGGAGGGCGAGTACGTTCTGGTGCGGTTGCCTTCCGGGGAAATGCGGCGGGTACTGCTGAACTGCCGGGCCAGCATCGGCCAACTGTCGAACCCGGACCATAAGAACGAGAGTCTGGGCAAGGCCGGGGCCAAGCGCCACTTGGGGCGGCGGCCCCAAGTGCGGGGTGTCGCCAAGAACCCGGTGGACCATCCCCACGGCGGCGGCGAGGGCCGTTCTCCCATCGGCATGCCAGGGCCAAAGTCGCCCACGGGCCAACCCACCCTGGGCCACAAGACCCGGCGAAAGAAGAAAAGCAGCAGCAAATTCATAGCGCGCAGGGGTAGGAGGCGCTAGAATGTCTCGGTCGGTAAAAAAGGGGCCGTACGTCCACGAAAAGTTGATGAAGAAGGTGGAAGCAGTCCAACGCTCCGGGGTCAAGACAGTAATTCGCACTTGGTCCCGGGCGTCCATGATCATGCCTGAGATGGTCGGATTGACTATAGGCGTCCACGACGGCCGCCGCCACGTGCCGGTGTTCATCACCGAGAACATGGTCGGGCACCGGTTGGGCGAGTTTTCGCCCACGCGCACCTACCGGGGGCACGTCGGCCGGTCGGAGCGATCGAGCCGGACAAGATGAGTCCTACAAGATGAGTCCCACAGGCAGATTCGAGATAAGTATAAGGCAAGTGTAAGTTCGTGCCGCCGGTCAGAGCAGTCGCCAAGCAAATCGGAGCCTCTCAAAAAAGGCTCAAGCCAATTTTGGACTTGGTCAGAGGCCAAGGGGTGAACGACGCATTGAACACCCTGGGGCTTCTGCCTTCGCCTTGGGCCAAGACTGTGGCTAAAGTGGTGCAGTCGGCGGCGTCCAATGCCGAGAACAACATGTTTCTCGACCGGGACTCCTTACGCATAGTGCACATCAGCGCGGATAATGCCCGCTCCCTCAAGCGGTTCCGCCCCCGGGCTAGGGGGCGAATCGGACGCATTACCAAGCGCTCGAGCCACATCATCGTGGTAGTCGACGACGAAGATCAGGAGGCCTAACCCATGGGCCACAAGACTCATCCCTACGGGTTCCGCTTGGGCATCATCAAAGACTGGAAAGCCCACTGGTACGCCGAAAACAACTCCAGCTACCGGGACTTGGTGCTGGAGGACATACGGCTGAGGGACAGCATCCGGAACGAGTACAAAGGGTTTTCCGATGCCGGGATATCCAGGGTGGAGATCGATCGAGGCGCCCAAGACAACGTTATCAACATTCACTCGGCCCGTCCCGGAATACTCATTGGGCGAGACGGTGAACGGGTCAAAGGGTTGCGGGGCAGACTGGAATCGATCACCAAGCGGAAGGTCCAACTTAACATCATCGAGATCGACCAGCCCGAAATCGACGCTTACTTGGTGTCTCGAAACATCGCGGACCAGCTGGAGCGGCGAGTCGCTTACCGCCGGGCTATGCGGCAAGCGGCCCAGAGAGCGATGCAAGGGGGGGCCAAGGGAATCAAGATCATCGTAAAGGGCCGGATCTCCGGCGCGGAGATCGCTAGGGTGGAAAAGTTGATGCTGGGGCAAGTGCCCTTGCACACCCTGCGGGCGGACATAGACTACGGCCTTGCCGAGGCTCATACCGCCATGGGGCGCATCGGCATAAAGACCTGGGTGTACCACGGGGAGATACTTCCTCCCGTCCCGGAAGAGGTGGAGGAGCTAGAGACCATTGAGGTCACCGTGCAAGCCGACTCCCCCGGGGAAGAATCGATAGGGCCGGTGGACGATTTCTAGGGGAAAACCGGGGCGTGAATACGGCGGATTTCGAACGGGGTTGATTTTTTAGGGGAGTTTCCATAGAGATATGCTTCAGCCAAAGCGGACCAAACACCGGAAGATAACCCGGGGCAAACGCAAGGGAGTGGCCACGACGGGAAGCACCGTCAATTTTGGTGAATTCGGCTTGAAATCCCTGGGGGCCGACTGGGTTACCGCTCGACAGATCGAAGCGGCCCGCGTGGCCGTCAGCCGCCGTCTCCGCAGAGGCGGCCAGGTGTGGGTCCGGGTCTTCCCCGACAAGCCCATCAGCAAGAAACCGGCGGAAACCCGGATGGGCGGCGGAAAATCCGGCACCGACCACTGGGTCGCTGTCGTAAAGCCGGGCCGCATCCTATTCGAGGTTGCCGGCGTGCCGCCCGCCGACGCTATAGCCGCTCTGCGTTTGGCGTCCCATAAACTGCCCATCCCAACCAAGACAGTACACCGCAACCGTATCGCGGCGGCGGCGGGCACGACGGTCTAGGGGCCGGGTCGTGCGCATCCGCGAAGTCAGAGAGTTGACCGACGAGCAGCTCCTCGAGGAGTTGGACCGGGCTTATCGAGAGTATATGAACCTTCGCTTTCGAGCGACCACAAATCAGCTTCCCGATACCAATCAGCCCAGATCGGTACGTCGAACCATTGCCCGGATACGAACAGTAATCACGGAGCGCGGTCTGGCAGGGACTTGAAATTGGCTAAAACGATGCGCAAAGTCCGCACCGGAAGGGTGGTGCGGACCCGAATGGACAAGACAGCCGTCGTGGAGATGGTATGGAAACAGCGGCACCGGCTATACCAAAAGCAGGTCCGCCGGGTCGCCCGTTTCCAGGTCCATGATCCACTTAACAGTTGCTTCTTGGGGGACGTGGTCCGGATCGAAGAAGTCAGGCCCATTTCCAAGACCAAGCGGTGGCGCTTGGTGGAGATACTGGAACGGCATCAAGTAGCCCAAGTGACGCCCATGGAACTGGAGTCGGACGCCGAGGTCGCGGCGCTCCCGGAGCAGACCGGCCAGGAAGAAGCCGGCCCGGAAGCCGTTGCGGAGCCGGAGGACGCCGAGGGGACCGACGAGGAAGAGCTTTCGACCCAGGAAGAGGAAGAACAAGAAGACGAGGACCCCGCTGAAGAGGACGTGAACACGGACGAAACCGAGCCGGACGACGACGAAGACCTTGAAGATGAAGAAGGGGACCAAGAGCTTGTCGAAGATGAAGGTATAGACGAAAGCGGCCCCTCGGACGACGACGGGACGGAGGCGGGAGAAGCAACCTCAGAGGCTGAGGACGACAAAGAATGATCCAAACCTACACTAGGCTCAACGTAGCCGACAACAGCGGGGCGAAGGTCATTCGATTGATCAATATCCCCGGCAGCAGCAAGCGCAAGTACGCCCACGTCGGCGACGTGGTCGTCTGCAATGTCCGGGAGGCGAGCCCAAACTCGCCGGTCAGAAAGGGAGAGGTGGTCAAGGCCGTGGTGATACGCCAAGCCCAACCCCGGCGCCGACCCGACGGGACTTACATTAAATTCGACGACAACGCCGCGGTCTTGATCTTGGACAACCGGCTCCCTAGGGGCACCCGGATCTTCGGCCCAGTGGCCAGGGAATTGCGGGACAAGGGATTCATGCGAATCATTTCCCTGGCGCCCGAGGTGGTATAATGCGCATTCGCAGCGGCGACACCGTGATGGTCATAGCCGGCAAGGAAAAAGGCAAGACCGGGCGGGTGGAGCGCCAGTTGGTCAAGGAAAACCGGGTGGTGGTGGAAGGGGTCAACATGGTTACCCGCCACATGAAGCCGCGCCCCGGAATCCGGCAGTCCGGGCGCATTCAGCAAGAGTCCCCCATCCACATTTCCAACGTTGTGTTGCTGTGCAATAAGTGCAACCGGCCCATGAGACCAACGTCGGTGCTCTTGGAGACGGGAGTCCGCGTCCGAGGCTGCCCCGAGTGTAAGGAAGTGATCGACGATGTTGGATGAAACTCAGCCTCCCATCGAGGGTGAGGAGCAGCCGGTACCCGCCAACGGCCCCAGCGGCGAGAGCCCAGCGACGGAGGCTATTGAGGCGGCCGGCGGGGACGAACCCCCGGTCTTGACTGAAGAAAGCGCCCCAGAGCCAAGCTCGACCGTCGCAAGCCCGGAACCGGCGGCGGAAGCCAAGCCGCGGCGGGCTCCCCGCAAGCAAAGGTCAACCGGGAGCGCCCGGGCGCCCCGGGGGAAGCAGGCGGTAGCGGAAACTCCCGATGAAGCCCCGGCAGCCAAGAACGGACTGCCCCCGCCTCGCCTGAAGCAAGTGTACCGCGACGAAATCGTGCCAGCCCTGATGGGAGAGTTCGGGTACGCTAACCCCATGCGCGCGCCGCGAGTTCAGAAAATCGTCTTGAACATCGGTATGGGAGAGGCTTTGACTAACAGCCGGGCCATGGAAGGGGCTACCAGCGACCTAGCCGCCATCAGCGGCCAAAAGCCAATTATTACCAGGGCAAGAAAGTCCATAGCCGGATTCAAGATCCGCGAGGGCAACCCCATAGGGACGGCGGTGACCCTGCGCGGGGCCCGCATGTACCATTTCCTGGACCGGCTGATAAACATGGCCCTGCCCCGGATACGCGATTTTAGAGGGTTGCAGCGGGTGGGCTTCGACGGGCGGGGGAATTTTTCCATCGGCATACGGGAGCAGATCATTTTCCCGGAAATCGACTACAACCAGATCGACCGGATACGGGGACTTCAAGTAACCATCGCTACCAGCGCCAGCAACGACGCGGAGGCTACTCGCCTCCTGGAGCTTTACGGAATGCCTTTCGTCCGACAGGCTTAGAGGAGGCCCCTTGGCCAAAACCTCCAAAGTTCAAAAATGGCTGCGGCCGCCCAAATTCCCCGGCCGGGCCAACAGCCGGTGCCACCGGTGCGGGCGCCCGAGGGGGTACATCCGCCATTTTGGCATCTGCCGTATATGCTTTAGGGAAATGGCGCTGAACGGTGAGCTTCCCGGTGTCCGAAAGGCTAGCTGGTAGCGCGTACCAACGGGCGCTTATGCGCTGTTAACTGGCTGTTAACCGACGGACCCAGGAAGACGAAGAAGAGGCGACGGGAGAATAAATTGCTATGCCGGTAACCGATCCAGTGGCGGATATGCTGACTCGAATTCGTAACGCTATTCAGGTGCGTCACGAGTCGGTGCTGGTGCCGAGCTCCAAGTTGAAGGTTGCCATCGCCAAGATACTAAAAGAGGAAGGCTACATCCGGGACTACGACATGCCCAGGGGCCAGATCCATCCGACCCTCAGGCTTCACTTGGCCTACCGGGAGGGCCGTACTCCCGCAATTACCGGCCTGAAGCGAGTCAGCAAACCGGGCCTGCGGACCTACGTCGGCAAGGGAGAGATACCCCGGGTATACGGCGGGCTGGGAGTGGCCATCATTTCAACATCACAGGGCATCATGGCGGGGCGTCGGGCGTGGCGCATGGGAATCGGCGGGGAGTTACTTTGCTATGTCTGGTAATAAGTCAAGCAACGGACAACCGCAGGCTCGCACGCTATCCCGTATCGGCCGGAAGCCCATTCCCATCCCTCCGGGAGTGGAGGTACAGGCCGAGTACGGCCGGGTTATCGTCAAGGGACCGATGGGTACGTTGACGCAGGAGTACCACCCGGAAGTAACCGTCAAGCTGGAGGATGGCGCCGTGGTGGTGGAACGCCTCTCCGAGCGGAAGTTTCATCATTCGTTACACGGCTTGACCCGCAGCCTGATCGCCAACGCCGTCACCGGGGTTACCGAAGGCTATACCAAGACCCTGGAACTGATGGGAGTGGGCTACCGGGCGCAACAAGCCGGCGATGGGATCATCTTACACGTGGGTTTCAGCCACCAAGTGGAGATCAAGCCCCAAGAGGGCGTTACCATGGAAGTTGAGGGCAACAACCGGGTACACATCCGTGGAATCAGCAAGCAGCAAGTGGGCGCTCTGGCGGCTCAAGTGCGCAAAGTCCGTCCGCCCAACTCCTACAAAGAGAAGGGTATCCGCTACCAGGGCGAGGCGCTCCACTTCAAGCCGGGAAAGGCGGCCGCCCGCAAGGCTTAGTCATGCCTAAAGACAGAGACTCTCGAAAAATGCGGCGCGTTCGACACCTGCGGGTGCGAAAGAAGGTCCGGGGCGACTCCGACCGTCCGAGGCTATGCGTGTTCCGCAGCCTCCGGCATATTTACGCGCAACTAATCGACGACACCACCGGGCGCACCCTGGCCGCGTCTTCCAGCCTGGAAGCTGGGGCAGGGGCTTCGCCGAAGTCGATGGCCTCCCAGTCCGTAGGGAAGCTAATCGCCGAACGGGCCCTGGCTCAGGGAGTAGATCAAGTGGTGTTCGACCGGGGCGGCTATAAATATCATGGCCGGGTGAAAGCATTAGCCGAGGCATCCCGCGAGGGCGGACTTAAATTCTAATGATTGATCATTTCTCCTCAAGAAAATCAGTATCTGAGGAGAGGTTGTGATGGAAGCCAACTTGAAATGGTGGTAGCAGCCGGCAGCTTGCCGGGGGAGGTTATACCCGCGAATGGTATTTGCGCGTGACAGGGGCCAGTTCAGCCGGTCACGGGAAGAAGACCCGTCCGGATTTTCCGAGCGGGTAGTCTACACCCGCCGAATTGCCAAGGTAGTCAAGGGGGGCCGCCGCCTCCGGTTCAATGCCTTGGTGGTGGTGGGCGACAGCGCCGGGCGCGTCGGCGCCGGGCTGGGCAAGGCCTTGGTAATACCGGACGCGGTGCGCAAAGGCAACGCCATCGCCCGGCGAAACATGGTTGACATTCCCCTCAAAGGAAGCACCATACCGCAGCAAATTACGATAAAGAAAGGCGCGACCATCGTATTGATCAAGCCGGCCCGAGAAGGCACCGGCGTAATTGCCGCGGGCGCCATGAGGGCCATACTGGAGTTGGGCGGCGTGAGAGACGTGGTCGGCAAGTCTCTGGGATCCAGGAATCCTATCAACATAGTGTACGCCACCCTGGAAGCCTTGCGGCAGCTCCGGGACCCGGTAAAGGAATTGGCCCGGCGCGGGCGAGGCCCCGACGGCGGGAGCAGGGTTTAATGGGTTTGATTTCCCAGGGACTCCGGACAGCGTAGGCTAAAGAAGAAAACCGCAGGCAACTTCCAGAGTGGGCAACGCCGGGCCTTTTTATAGAACCGGAGTATAGAACCGGAGTAACGGAAGGAAAGCCATCGCACAGCGGTGAAGAGGCGCCCATGGGCCAATTGAAAATAACTTGGATGAAGAGCTGCATCGGCCGGACCCAATCTCAACGGAAGATAATCCAATCCCTTGGGCTGCGCCGGCTGCACCAGTCCGTCATCCACATGGACACGCCCTCCATCCGTGGGATGGTGAACAAGGTGGTCCATCTGGTTACCGTGGAAGAGATGGACCCGGCAGGTTGAGTGATGAGGACCCTCCAATGATGGAACATCAGCTAGTCCCCAACAAGGGGGCCAGAAAATCAAGGAAGCGAGTGGGCCGGGGCGACGCCGCCGGCCAAGGCAGCACCGCGGGGCGGGGCATGAAGGGGCAAAAGTCCCGGTCCGGCAGAGACTTGCGGACCGGCTTCGAGGGGGGCCAGCTCCCCATGATCAAGGGCCTGCCGATGAAGCGGGGCTTTACCAACACCTTCAAGACCTACTACTCGTTGGTGAAAGTGGCGGACCTGGACAACTTCGAGGCCGGTGACCGGGTAACCCCGGAGGCGCTTCTCCAGAGAGGCTACTTACGCAACTTGAAGCAGCCGATCAAAATAGTGGGGGACGGGGAGATTAGCAGAGCAATCACCGTGGTTGCTCATAAATTTACTCGTTCCGCCAGAGAGAAAATAGAGTCGGCCAAAGGGACGGTGGAGGAACTTCCGGCCAGATGATATCCGCCGAACCCCAGGCAGGACGTTTTCCCCGGCTGATCCAAGCGGCCATAGACGCTTTTAGTCTGCCCGACTTGCGGGCGAAAATCCTGTTCACCCTGGCCATGCTGGCCTTGTACCGTTTCGCCGCCCATATTCCCATACCCGGTATCGACAGCCAGCAACTGGACAACCTCTTCAACAGCAACCAATTGTTGGGCTTCTTGGACCTGTTCAGCGGCGGCGCGCTGCGTCGAATGAGCATCGTGGCGCTGGGTGTGTTCCCCTACATCACCGCCTCCATCGTAATGCAGCTGTTGACCCCGGTGGTGCCCGCGCTCCAAGAAATCTCCAGAGAAGGAGAGGCGGGGCGGGCCAAGATGAACCGCTACGTCCACTGGCTGACGGTACCCATAGCATTGGCCCAAGGGTACGGGCAGTTGGTCCTGTTGCAGCAAAGCGGCGTAATCGCCGAGGTGGGCTTCACCGGCAGCGCCCTATTGCCCACCCTCGCGGCTCTCTTGTCGATCGTGGCGGGGACCATGTTCCTCGTTTGGCTGGGGGAACTAATAACCGAAAAAGGCATCGGCAACGGCATTTCGTTGATCATCTTTGCCGGCATTGTGGCCGGGTTCCCCAGTCTTTTAGCCCAAGGATTCGTAGACCGGGACAACATCTTGGGCATCGGCTTCTTTGCCTTGATCGGCGTGTTGATAATTGCGCTGATCGTAATGTTCAACGAAGCCCACCGGAGAATTCCGGTCCAATACGGGAGGAGCATATTCAGAGGCGGGAGGATGTACCGTCAAAGCGGCGCTACCTATCTGCCATTGCGCATAAATTCCGCCGGTATGATCCCGTTGATCTTTGCTTTTTCCATTGTGATTCTTCCGGGCACTATCGCAACTTACCTGTCCGCCAGCGGGGGTTGGGTGGGCGACGCGGCCCGCTTCTTCGCCGACTTGTTGATACCTACGGCGCCCCTGTACTGGATCATGGCGTTCATCCTGGTAGTGATCTTCACTTTCTTCTACACGTTGGTGGTGTTCAACCAGCAAAACTTGGCGGAAAACCTACAGCGGAACGGAGGTTTCGTGCTGGGCATCAGGCCCGGCCAACCCACCCAAGACTATTTGAACCGGGTAATCGTGCGCATTACCATGGGGGGCGCGCTGTTCTTGGGGTTCATTGCCGTGGTCCCCTACCTGGCGTCGTTGGTAACGGGTGTGCAAGCAATTTCTCTTAGCAGCACCAGTCTATTGATAATGGTCGGCGTTGGCTTGGACACGCTGCGGCAACTGGAGGCGCAGTTAATGATGCGGAACTATGAGGGGTTCTTAAGATAGCCGTGGCTCAGGCGATGCGACTGGTGCTTTTCGGCCCTCCGGGAGCGGGGAAGGGCACCCAGGCCCAGTTTCTGAAGGAAAGGCTAGGCGTGGCCCACATATCCTCCGGCGATCTGTTCCGCCGGCACCTGAACGAGGGGACGCCATTGGGCCTCAAAGCGGCTGAATTCATGAACCAGGGCTTGTTGGTACCCGATGAGGTGACTATAGACATCATCTTGGAGTTAGTGCTATCCCTAACCTCGGAGGACGGGTTTATCCTGGACGGCTTCCCGCGCAGCCGCAAGCAAGCGAAGGCCTTGGAAGAAGCCCTAACCCGGAGGTCCAGGGGTTTGGACAAAGTGGTCCACATAGACGTTCCGGAGCAGGAGTTGGTCCGGCGCCTGAGCGGGCGCTACTCCTGCCGCGATTGCCAGGCGCCCTACACGCTCCAACCTTCCGGCTATGCTCAAGACGACTCGACAAGCCGGGAGGCCCAGCGCTGCGCCAAATGCGGCGGCGAGTTGTACCAGCGGGAGGACGACAGCCCGGAAGCGGTGAAGCGCCGCATAGAAGTCTACCAAAATGAAACAATGCCTCTACTGGACTTCTACCGCGGTCAAGACCTTGTCGTCGAGGTGCCCGGGTCGGGCAGCGTCGAATCGGTCAACAACGAGCTAACGAGGGCGCTGCAACCGGGGTAGTAAGGAGCAGCCTTCAAATCGGACCAACGAGCCGGACCGACGGGGCTGGAAGAGCGCCGCCGGGGTACGGGTTTCAAACGGTCCGAATCGGGAGTAGAATAACTAGGGTGAAAAAAGACCGGAAAATCGAAACCGCGTCCAATTCAGCCTCTAAGTACAGCGGGGGCATCACAATCAAGTCGCCCCAAGAACTGGACGCCATGCGGCAAGCCGGGGCTGTGGTCGGAGCAGTCATCACTCTGTTGAAGCAGTCGGTGGAGCCCGGCATCACCACGCTGGAGTTGGACAAGATTGCTCACAAGGAAATCACGCGCCACGGCGCCAAGCCCACCTTCAAGGGCTACCGCGGGTTTCCGGCCAGCATCTGCACGTCGATAAATGAAGAGATAGTGCACGGGATACCAAGCAAGAGGGCGCTCAAAAAGGGAGATATAATCAAGCTGGACGTGGGCGCCACCCTGGACGGGTTGATCGGCGACGCGGCGGTTTCATTGCCGGTGGGCGAAGTTGACCGAGAAGCCGCCGAACTAATCGAGGCCACCCGCCGGAGCTTGGAAGAAGGAATCAAGGCCTCCCAGCTGGGCAATCGGGTCGGAGACATCGGCGCCTCGGTCCAACAATACGGAGAGTCCAAAGGTTACGGGGTAGTGCGCGAGTTCGTCGGCCACGGGGTAGGCCGGTTCCTCCATGAAGAGCCCCAGGTGCCCAACTACGGGCAAGCAGGTATGGGTCCGCTGTTGCGCCCGGGCATGTGCATCGCCATAGAACCGATGCTCAACCTCCGCGATTGGCATACCAGGATCCTGGACGACCAGTGGACCGTGGTGACCGCCGACGGCAAGATCTCGGCCCACTTCGAGCACACCATCGCCATTACGGAGCAAGGCCCGGAGATTTTGACCAATCATAACTAGAGCCAAGGCCGGCGGGGGCATACCGGGTATTATCAGACACGGACGCGAAGGACATGTATGGCTAAGAAGCAAGCGATCGAAGTAGAGGCCAACGTGAAGGAAGCGTTACCCAACGGCATGTTCAGGGTGGAGCTTCCCAACGATCACGAGGTGCTGGCCCACGTCTCAGGCAAGATACGGATGCACTTCATAAGGGTGCTGCCCGGGGACCGCGTGTTGGTGGAGCTTTCCCCCTATGACCTGAGCCGAGGCCGCATAACCTACCGGTTCAAGTAACAATCCCTCACGCCAATTAGACCCCGGCCTCCGGAGGGCAAAAACACCACTCTCCGAAAACCAACGCCAAAACGTAGGAGCCGGTTTGAAACCCGCCCGCCCAAAGGATGAAAACAGGACTTCTTAAGGAATTAGGGACGAACTCGTGAAAGTTTCCGCATCAGTAAAGCCCCGGTGCGACAAGTGCCGGGTTATCAAACGCAAGGGCGTGGTAAGGATAATCTGCTCCAACCCCAGACACGCCCAGCGTCAGGGTTAGATTACTATTTAATAGGTTGCTACCCGAAGGCTGATAGGTTGCTACCCGAAGGAGGTGGCCAGTGGTCCGCATAGCAGGCGTAGACGTGCCAGACCGGAAGAAGGCCCACGTTGCTCTTCGCAGCATATACGGCATCGGCCCCGGCTTGGCCGCGGAAATACTGGACAAGGCCGGCATCGACTCCACCCTCCCGCCCAGAATGAACGAGTTGGACGAGGCCCAAATCGACCACATCCGCGAGTTGGTGGACAAGGAGTACTTGGCCGAGGGCGACTTGCGGCGGGAAGTAAATCAGAACATCCGGCGTTTAATCGAAATCGGCTCCTACCGGGGGCTGCGCCACCGCCGGAGCCTGCCGGCCCACGGCCAGCGAACCCGTACCAACGCTCGTACCCGGAAAGGCCCCCGCCGCACCGTAGCAGGCCGGGGCCGCCGCACCGGGGCGAAGAAGTAGAGTAGGATTATGGCTAGGACAAGATCGCGTCGAAGAGAGCGCCGCGCCGTGCCCCACGGGAAGGCTTATATCTATTCCACCTTCAATAATACGTTGGTCAGCATAACCGACCCCCAAGGGGCCGTTATCGCTTCGGCCAGCGCCGGGACCGTGGGATTCAAGGGGTCCCGGAAAGGGACCGCTTTCGCTGCCCAGCGGGCCGCCGAGCAAGCCGCTCGACGGGGCATGGACCAGGGCCTGCGGCAGGTGGACGTCATGATCAAAGGACCCGGCACCGGGCGGGAAGCCGCTATACGCTCCCTTCAAGGAGCCGGGCTCGTGGTGACCAGCATTCGAGACGTCACCCCCATACCCCACAACGGTTGTCGTCCGCCAAAAAGAAGGAGGGTGTAAGCAACAAATCTGATGGGTAGATACACAGGGCCGTCATGCCGATTGTGCCGCCGGAGCGGCGAAAAGCTCTTCTTGAAGGGGGACCGGTGTTTCACGCCGCGGTGCGCCTTCGAGCGTCGCCGGACCCCGCCGGGAGACCAGTCTCGCCGCCGTAGAAGAGCTTCGGACTATGGTGTTCACTTGCTGGAAAAGCAGAAAGCCAAGTACATCTACGGCGTCTACGAGACCCAGTTCCGAAAATACATGGCTCAAGCCTTCAACGCTACCGGCATCACCGGCCTGAACCTACTGCGGACTCTGGAACGCCGGTTCGACAACACTATCTTCTTGTTGGGGTTCGCCGATTCCCGAAAGCAGGCCCGCCAACTGGTCTTGCACGGCCACATGCAAGTAAACGGACACAAGAACGACATCCCTTCCTACCAGGTTGAAGTCGGCGATGAAATAACCTGGAAAGAGTCGGTAAAGGCTACAGACTTCTTCAAGGAGCGGACCGACGGCGTGCCCAAACGGCCGGTACCGGCGTGGCTCAACTTGAACCAAGGAGAGATGAGCGGGCGGGTAGTGTCCTTGCCCTCGGACGAAGACCTGCAACAGTCAATAGATTCGCGGTTGATCGTAGAGTTTTACTCGAGGTAGAAAGCCCAATGTTAGAAACTTACATCCTTCCTCCCGCTCCAACCGAGGTAGGATCGGAAGCCCTCAAGCCGGATATCCGCATCCTGGAGTCGGTGGATTCCTACGGGAAAATGGCGGTGGAACCCCTGCCGCGAGGCTTCGGCTTGACCATCGGCAATCCGTTGCGCCGGATACTTCTTAGCTCCACCAACGGGAGCGCCATAACTTGGGTCAAGATAGAAGACGTGGTCCACGAATATACAACGATACCCGGCGTCAAAGAAGAAGTGATGGAGCTTCTCCTCAATATCAAGAGAATAAGGATACGGGCCCAGTCCGACCGGGCCGGGAAGATGCGTCTTGACGTGGCGGGCCAAGGTCGGGTCTGCGCCGGCGATATTTCTACCTCCAGTGATTTCGAGATAGTGAACCCGGAGCTTCACTTGGCCACCCTGGATTCCGACGACTCCCGTATCGCCATCGAATTCAACGTCGAGCAGGGGGTGGGGTACCAACCGGCCGCTCAGGCCGACGGCATGTCGAACCCTCCCGTCGGCGTGCTGCCGGTGGACGCGATCTTCAACCCGGTGCGAAAGGTCAACTACAGCATAGAGCGCACCAGAGTGGGGCAAATCACGGACTACGAACGGCTGGTCCTGGAGGTCTGGACCGACGGGACCATCACGCCGGTTGAGGCGGTGCGCGAGGCGGCCGACAGCCTTGTGAACCACTTTTTCCTGTTTACCAACCTGGATAAAATATCGGAAGCCGGGGCAGAGCGAGGGCCGTTGGTGATTTCTCCCGAAATCTACCAGACACCTATCGAGAGGCTGGAGCTATCGCCCAGGACTCTCAACTGCTTGAAGCGGGCCCACATTACGAAAGTGGGTGAGGTCCTGGAAATGGCCGACGAGGAGTTGATCAAGATCCGTAATTTCGGGGAGAAATCGCTGTTGGAGTTGCGGGAGAAACTGGCCGACCGGGGCATAACCTCCCAACGGGGCGCCGATTCAGACGACAGAATGCTTGGGGAGCAAGGAGACGCCGAAACCGGCGCCTTCGGGGCAATACCCGATTTGACCCCGGAGGACATCGGCGAACTCATCGGCGGAGAAGCTGCGCCGGCAGACGTCAACGGCGGCGTTCAATGGACTGAAGAAGAATCGAATGACGATGACGCCGACTTGGCGGAAGACGATGAAGAGGAGTCTATCTAGCCATGCCCTCCCACCGAGTAGCCGGCAGGAAGCTCAGTCGGTACCGCGACCAGCGGACCGCGTTATTGCGGGGCTTGGTTTCCGAGCTCATTCGCCACGAAAAAATTACCACGACCTTGGCCAAGGCTAAGGAGACTAGGGTCGCCGCGGAGAAGCTCATAACCCACGGCAAGAAGGGAACGCTGCATCACCGGCGGCTTGCTTTGGCCCAGTTGCCCGACAAAAGAACCATCGAGAAGGTGTTCGACGACGTAGCCGTCAGGTACGCCGAGCGGAGGGGGGGATACACTCGAATCACCAAGCTCGGCCCGCGCCAAGGCGACGCCGCGCAGATGGCGGTAATCGAGTTAGTCTAGCAGCGCAATTTGGCACAGGAATCAACAAGGGGCTCGGGGCGGCTCAAGGTCTCTCATCAAGAGGGTCCCCAAGGCCAAGTCGGCGGTAGCGAACCCGGGGAGGTAGAAGGAAGAAGGCTGGCCCTGGTAATCGAATACGACGGCACCAATTACTCGGGGTTCCAACTCCAGGCGGGCCGGCCCACGATTCAGGGGGAGATAGAAAAGAGTCTGAGCAAGTTCACCGGGGAGTCGATTCGGGTTCGAGGCGCCAGCCGGACTGATTCCGGCGCCCACGCCAAAGGACAGGTGGTGGACTTCCTAACCGGGAGCGCCCAGCCGGTGGAGCAGTTCCCGAAAGCATTGAACTATTACTTGCCCGAGAGCATAGCGGTCTTAGACGCCAAGGAAATGCCTTTGGACTTCCACTCTCGCAAGAATGCGGTCAGCCGGACTTACCGGTACTTGGTCCTGAACCGGGAATGGAAGTCCCCGATACGTAGAAACACACATTATTGGGTAAGAGGCGATCTCCAGGTTTGTAGAATGGCGGCGGCGGCCCGCGGGCTGGCAGGGACCCACGACTTCCGGGTGCTGGCAGCCGGCCGCCCGCCCGGCAAGAGCGCAGTACGGCGGGTCTACAGATGGGAGGTCTGGAGAGAGGAAGACACGGTGATCATCGAGGCCGAGGCTGAGGGTTTTCTAAGGCAGCAAATTCGCAAGGCCAACGCTTTGCTGGTCCAGGTAGGTAAGGGGCGCTATCCGGAAACACTGATAGATGAGACGCTAAACGGGGAGTCACCGGCTCATAGGGAGTGTCCTCCCCTTCCGGCCCACGGGTTGTGCTTGGTGGAAGTCAAGTACCCGGCGGGGTTGTTCCCTGGGTCCGGGGCCGTTGGGTATGCGCCGGCCGGCGCCAGCGGCAAGATCGAAAGCCGGTAGAGTGAGGTTGGTTGCCGGAACTTTGGGGCTCAGGCGGCAATAAAACAAGTAGCGGCGGGCTGCGAGCATATGATAACATGCTGCCTCTGCGCTGCATCAGCAGGGGCGGATACTAAAGGACGCGGGTGACGTGAAAAGGACCAGCACCTACTTTCCCAAACCTGGAGAAGTACCGGCCGAGTGGCGGGTAATTGACGCCACCGGGCAGACCCTAGGGCGGATTGCCCGGAATATATCGGTGGCGTTGCAGGGCAAGGACAAGCCAACGTACAGTCCCAACGTCGCCACCGGCGACTACGTGGTGGTGTTGAACGCCGCGAGGATTAGAGTAACCGGGCGCAAACTACTTCAAAAGCTGTACTACCGGCACAGCGGCTACGTCGGCAATCTCAAGACCTTCCGGCTGCGCGACATGATCGAGTCCCACCCGGAGCGGGTCATCGAGTTGGCGGTCAAGGGTATGCTGCCTCGTAATCACCAAGGCCGTCAAATGCTGCGGCGGCTAAAGGTATACTCCGGGCCGGAACATCCCCATCAAGCGCAGGCGGCCGGCCCGTCACAAAAAGACGAAGGGTAGGTAATTAGGTTGGTACAGGCTAGCGCCCAGCAAGAATACTATTACGGCACCGGCAAACGGAAAACGTCCATCGCCAAGGTCAGGCTGTACCTGGATGAGGGAGGCCCCATCCTGATCAACAACAAGCCTATGGACGAATACTTCAACTGGGCCCCGTGGCAAAACATTGTCACCGAGCCATTCACAGTCAGTGACACCAACAACCGGTTCCGGGTTATCATTCGAGCTCAGGGCGGCGGCGTTCATTCTCAAGCCCAAGCCATTCGCCACGGGATTGCTCGGGCCTTGGTGGCTTACGACCCGGGACTCAAGGCAGGCTTGCGCCGCCAAGGCTTGATTACCCGGGACCCCCGGATCAAAGAAAGCAAGAAGTACGGACTGAAAAGGGCCCGCCGCGCGCCCCAGTACACCAAGCGTTAGAGTCCCGCCAACGCCGCCGGCTGCCTGCCTCCGGACTAGCCTCTGGGGTGCTCGAGACAGTGTTGGCTAAGCGTCAGACACCCAAGTATTCCGCGGCGGCGTCCAGCAGCGCTTCCACCTTTTCCGGCCGGTCGGCTTCAGCGTAGATGCGGAGCAGCGGCTCGGTGCCCGAGAACCGGCAGGCCAACCATCCCCGGTCGAAAATCAGCCTACGCCCATCTATCTCGTCGATGCCAAGCACCGGCATCCCGGCAAGCTCTTTCAGATCGCCGCTCTTGATGCGCTCTTCGATTCGTTCCCGGTCTTGGGGATTGAAGGGCACGTCCCGCCGGTTGTAATGGTGGGGGCCTACTTGGGCAAACAAATGCTCGACCAATTGGGAAGGGGACTTGCCCGTCAGGGCCATGTATTCCAGGATGTAAAGCCCGCTCAAGATACCGTCCCGCTCCGGAATATGGCCCCGGAAGGCAAATCCCCCGCTTTCTTCGCCCCCAATCAGGGCGTCTACCCGGGACATCTTGGGGCCGATGTACTTGAAGCCCACTCCCATTTCGTGGACGTCCACGTTAAACTTCCGCCCCAATTCGTTCAGCATCATAGAAGAAGTGACGCCTTTAACCAGAGGGCCCCGCCGGCCCTTGCTTTCCAATAGGTAAAGGGCCAGCAACGAAAACACTTGGAGGGTGGTAACGAATCGCCCGTCCTCATCGACCACGCCCAGCCGGTCAGCGTCACCGTCCAACGCCAGCCCGATGGACCGTTTCTCCGCCCGCACTCCCTCGATGAGAGACGCCAGGTTGTGGGCGATGGGTTCCGGCTGGTTCATGCCGGGGAAGGTCGGATTAGGGTCTCCGCGCATCTCGCTTACCGCGGCGGCGGCCCCGGAAAGTAGAGCCGGGAAGTAGCCTGCCCCGGCACCGTGCATAGCATCCACGAGAACCGACAGCCCCGCTTCCCGAATGGCAGGCAAGTCCACCAAGCGGCTGACCGCTTCCAGGTACGGTGGGTCGGGGTCCATCTCCACGAGGAAGCCTTCTTCCCGGGCCCGGTCCAGAGCGACCGACCGGGGCGGGGCCGCCGCTTCGATGGCTGCCTCCAGCCGGTTAGTGACTTCCTCGGTGGCGCTGCCGGCGTGCTCGGACTTGAACTTGAACCCGTTCCAGATTGCGGGGTTATGGCTCGCGGTGATTATCGCGGCGCCCGCCGCTTGGTGGTGTAATACGTTGAAGCTTACAATCGGCGTAGGCGCCGCTTTCTTACTGAGGTAAACCTTGACCCCGTTGCCGGCGCATACTTGAGCGACAGTCTCGGCAAAGCTCCTGGATAGAAAGCGGGTGTCATAACCCACCACGAGTCCCCGGCCGGCGGCATCAAGGGAATTCAAGTAATCCGCCAGGCCCTGGGCGCAACGGGCTACGTTGTGGAAGGTGAAGTCTTCGGCGATTACGGCTCGCCAGCCGTCGGTCCCGAACTTGATCTTCAGAGGCCTTGTCGGCTCCTAACCCTAGTCTGAAGCATGAAGCGGCTTTCCCTAGGCGCCGGTCTCGGACGCGCCGTTCAAACGCATAGAGCTTCGCAGCCGCTTTTCGGCAATGTTGATGGGGTTATCTTCCCCCAACATCTCGGTAAGCAAGGCGTTAGACTGGAACCCAGATTGGACTTCCAAGTCTAAAGCGTCGGCAAAGTCGCCTTTCTTTATTTCCGCCAGAACCTGCTGGTAGTTCCTCTGGCGGGACTCCTGTTCGAGGCTCATGAACCGGATCATGCCGCCAAAAGCCGCAGCAAAGCCATGAAGCTTGGTCTGGTGAAAGAACCCCAAGTCCGCCATCGCCTGGAAGGACCTTCCCACCTCGCCCGACATGTAGAGCTCCAGCACGAGGGCTTCCGGCGGCAGTCCGGCTTCCATCCCCACTTGAAAGGCGGTCATAACGGCCCCCGCCAGGTCCGGGCCTATCGTCTGCTCCACGAAGAGGTCCAGGTAGGCCTCCTGAGCGGCGCTGATCTCAATGGCGCCGACCCTCAAGGAACCGATGGCTTTGGCCAGAGCGCAAAGGATCTGCCAACCCTCGCCGGTGGCGTCCTGCTCCAAGGAAACGAAGGAAGGAAATCCCGAGCCATTCTCGTAGAGTTCCCGAACGGCCACGCCCAACATCCGGGGCGCAAGCAACATGACGTTCAGGTCCCGGGCCGGCTTGACTTGCTCAAAGGCCAGGCTGTAACCGGAGGCGAACACCAGGGAGCAGCCGGGCCGCAAACCCGACGCCAATTCGTCGCTGTAGATCCGGGCGGTCAGTTCATCGGGCACCAATATGAAGACGATGTCAGCTTCGGAGGCCGCCCGGGCGGTAGGTTCGGCTCGGAAGCCGTCGGCCAGTGCCCGTTCCTTCGCCGGCCCGTCCAACTCGCCCACAATGATGGAGTCGAGGCCGCTGTCTCTCATGTTGAGGCACAGGGACCTTCCCAGGTTGCCATACCCGACTACAGCGATGGTCCGCCCAGCCAAGTGCTCCAAGTCTCCGTCCGCTTCTTGGACGAAGCGGACTTCAGGTGGTTGAGCCATTGAACTCAGAACAGGCTTGGAGGTAGCTGTTTAGAAAGGGTTTGAGGAGAGGAGTGAATTTGGTCAGGCTCAAAGCGGGAACGCCGGTGATGGACAGCTTGCCCATCATCAAGGCGGTACCAAGGTTAGTTGAGCCGCAGGCAGCTTTGTGGAATGTTGAGGCGTCCATAACGATGGCGCTGTCAACCGTGCCGGGCCGCTCCCTAGCGCAGTTTACGACGCCTTCGTTGCTTATCAGAAAGTATATGCGGGCGCCGTAATCCGGGAAGTCCAACTCGAGGGCGCTGACGGCCTCCGCTACTTTCTGAAGAGTGCCCCTCGGGACGTTGTCGCCAACCAGTTGGATGGTCCGCTCCATAACGTCGAGGAAACTCCCGGATTCTGGAAGAGGGTGGTCTTTCGGGGAGCTTGCCATCGGCGGGAGCGTATCATCATGCCCAGGAAAAGTCAACCGAGATTCACCGGGCGCGCCGGGTCTAAGCCGGTCACATCAATCGGGAGGCAGCCCGGCGTCGACGCGGAGGGCTGCGGCCTTGTCGGTGCGTTCCCAAGTCAAGTCCAGCTCTTCACGGCCAAAGTGGCCGTAGGCGGCGACCGGCCCGTATATGGGCCGCCGCAGGTTCAGGTCGCGGATGATAGCGGCCGGGCGCAAATCGAAATGCTTGGCTACCAGACTATGGATGGTGTCGCTGTCAACCCGGTTGGTATCGAAGGTCTCGACGGAGACGGAAATGGGATTGGCCATGCCGATGGCGTAAGACACCAGCACTTCGGCCCGGTCGGCCAGTCCGGCCGCCACCAGGTTCTTGGCGACGTAGCGGGCCGCATAAGCCGCAGACCGGTCTACCTTGGTCGGGTCCTTACCGGAGAACGCTCCTCCCCCGTGCCTGGCGATGCCGCCGTAGGTATCGACCAGGATCTTGCGGCCGGTAAGCCCAGAATCACCGGCCGGGCCGCCTATTTCGAAGCGCCCGCTGGGGTTGACGATGATCCTGGTGTCGTCGTCGACCAAGTAATCAGGAACGACTTTTCGGATTACTTTTTCGGTTATGTCCTGGGCCAACCGGTCGTTATCGACTTCCGGGTCGTGCTGCGCGGAGATCACCACCGTATCAACCCGGTGGGGGACTCCGTAGCGGTATTCCACCGTCACTTGAGACTTGCCGTCGGGCCTCAGGTAGGGTAATTCCCCCTCTTTCCGCACGATGCTCAGCTGCTTGACCAGACGGTGGGATAGGCTGACGGTCAGCGGCATCAATTCCGGCGTCTCGTTACAAGCGAAGCCCACCATCATGCCTTGGTCACCGGCGCCAATGGTGTCCAAGTCCTGATGCCCGCCATCTCCTTGGGCTTGGTTTCTGACTTCTATGGCGCGGCTGACACCGGCGTTAATATCGGGGGACTGCTCTTGGACAGCCACCGCGATACCGCAACTCTTGGCATCGATTCCGTACTCCGGATTGACGTAGCCGGCTTTTCTCAGGGTATCCCGGACGATTCCGGGCACGTCCACGTAGGAAGAAGTGGTTATCTCCCCCATTACCACGACCAAACCGTTGGTGACGCCGGTCTCGCAGGCTACGCGGCCCATAGGGTCATTGCTCATCACGGCGTCGAGGACCGCGTCGGATATCTGGTCGCACAGTTTGTCCGGGTGACCCTCGGTGACCGACTCCGACGTGAGCAGATACTTAGGCGATTCGCTAAATAGATTCGGCATTGACTTATCTCCTGTCTAGGGTGAGGATTAGGTCCCTTCTTCCCAGCTTTCTTGATAACGCTGTTGCTCTTCGGTGAGGGCATCGATACGGATGCCCAACGCCTGAAGCTTAAGGCGACCCACCTCTTCGTCAGTCGCCTTGGGCACACTGTGCACTTGAGGTGTTAGGCGGCCCCGGTTTTGGACTATGTACTCCACGCTCAAGGCCTGATTGGCGAAACTCATGTCCATCACCGCGGACGGGTGCCCTTCGGCGGCGGCAAGATTTATCAGCCGGCCCTGACCCAACAAGTAAATCTTTCGCCCATCCCGCAACTGGTACTCGTCCACGAAGGGGCGGACCTCCCGGCGGGAGGTGGACATCTCCTCCAAAGCCGGAATATCGATTTCCACGTTGAAATGGCCGCTGTTGGCCAGGATTGCGCCGTCGGATAGGGCGTCCAAGTGCTCCCGGCCGATGGTGTGAAGCCCGCCGGTTACCGTGATGAACACTTCCGCTACCCTGGCGGCCTCAACCCCCGGCATAACGGTGAAACCGTCCATGACCGCTTCCAGGGCTCGAATGGGATTGATCTCGGTTACGATTACGTGGGCGCCCATGCCCCTTGCCCGGGAAGCCACGCCCCGACCGCACCAGCCGTAACCGGACACAGCCACGCGCCTACCGGCCCACAGTACGTTGGTGGCCCTGGTTATGCCATCCAAGGTGCTTTGACCGGTGCCGTAGCGGTTGTCGAAGAAGTGCTTGGTCTCCGCGTCATTGACCGCAACGATGGGGTAGCGCAGTTGGTTCTCGTTGGCCATGGCGTTGAGACGAATTACGCCGGTCGTGGTTTCTTCGGTGCCTCCGATGACGTTGCTCAGAAGCTGGGGCCGTTGCCGGTGCAAAGTGGTCACCAGGTCTGCCCCGTCGTCGAGAGTAATTTGGGGTCCGTGGTCCAGCACGGCGTTTATGTGCCGGTAGTAGGTATTGTCGTCTTCGCCTTTGATGGAGTAAGCCGGGATGCCATACTCTTGAACCAAGGCGGCAGCCACCTCGTCCTGGGTGCTCAGGGGGTTGCTGGCGCACACGGATAGGTCGGCCCCGCCGGCTTGGAGGGCCAAAGCCAGGTTGGCGGTCTCGGTGGTCACGTGGAGACACGCCGCCATCTTGATACCCGCCAAGGGCTTCTCCTTGGCAAAGCGCTCCCGAATGAGCTTTACCACCGGCATTTCCCTGGCGGCCCACTCGATGCGGTTAACGCCGTCCTGGGACAGGGACAGATCTTTAACGTCTCCCTTAGCTTGTGTTGAAGCCAATTATGTACCTCTTCGATTTAGTGTCGATGGCTATCAGCCATGATGGACTGGGAGCCGGCTTGGAGATAACGCCGTTGAGCTAGGGGTCATCACCGTAGGACGTGGGATGATTTCCTTCAATCCAGAAGGGGGTGCCGTCTTCCACGTTATACAGGTTCTCGGAGTCGTAACCCATGGAGGCGGCTAGTTCGCAGGCGAGGCCGCTGCGCACCCCGGCGGCGCATATGAACAGGACCTTCTTGTTCTGCGGTACTTGGTCGATGCGGTCGGCCAGGTCGTCTATGGGAACGTGTATCGCGCCGGTAACGTGTCCGCTCACCCACTCGTCATCCCGGCGCACGTCCACTATCACCGTGTTTTCCGGGTCCGCGTCCAGCATCGATCTAGCCTCATTCGAATCTACTCTGTAGTAGGGTTCACCCGGGTCTTGCCTGGGCATGGCCTCCTCCTTGGAACTTGAATGGGGAACCTGATAGTGGCATTAAATGGGAATTCAAGCTGAACGTCAGTCCAAATATTTGCTCACCAATGGGGCCATCTTCCGTTTGAAGGCGTCGTCGACACTAACCGCCGGCGTGATGATAGCGTCCTTCAGGGCCGAGGCGCAGCGGCAGTCCCTTTCACCGTTCAGGTCGGGGATGACCCTCCGCAGCAACTCTATGGAGGAGGCCGCGTTCTTCCTAAGATTACCAACTACCATCTCTACCGAAACCGGTTCTGCCTCTTGATGCCAACAGTCATAGTCTGTTATCCACGCCATGGTGGAGTAGCACATTTCCGCTTCCCGGGCCAGCTTGGCTTCGGGGAGGGCGGTCATGCCGATGATGTCGGCGCCCCAGGAACGGTACATGAAGGACTCGGCCCTAGTAGAAAAGGCCGGCCCCTCCATTACCACCATGGTCCCACCCGAGTGCACTTTTTGCCCCAAGTCTTGGGCGCCTTGCCGCAGCACGCCACTGATTGCCGGGCAGAACGGGTCGGCAAGACCGACGTGGGCCACCATACCCTGATCGAAGAAAGTGCTGTCCCGCTGCCGGGTACGGTCGATCAACTGATCGGGTATCACCAAGTCCAGCGGCGCGAACTCCTCTTTTAGGCTGCCCACCGCGCTGACCGAGATCACCCGTTGGACTCCCAAGCTTTTCAGCGCGTATATGTTTGCTCGAACGGGGATGTGAGTCGGATTGAACCGGTGCCCCCGGCCGTGCCGCGGCAGGAAGGCCACGGCGACATCGTTCAGGAACCCCACGGCTATGGCGTCGCTTGGCTTGCCGAAGGGAGTGTCAATCTCGACAAATTCCACGCCGCGCAAGCCTTCCATGCCATACAGGCCGCTGCCTCCTATGACTGCTATCGTTGCTTCTTTCATCTAACCCGACGACGCTGATCCGGCTAGGCCGTGTTGTTTTCAATCCAAGGAAAAGTTGCAGAGCGGCCCACACGCTCCTGAGGGATTTTGTCCGGTGGGGACCGGTGCGCCAAAGTCATGAGTCCGCTCCGCCGCCGACCGCCAAGGATAGGCTCTCCGCGTAAGGAGGCCGGGCCACTCCCGCTTCGGTAATAATGGCGCTTACATAGACGTGAGGCGTTACGTCGAAGGCGGGGTTTATTGCGGTTACCTCTGCGGGGGCTGCGGCCACCCCTTGAAATGTGGTAACCTCTTCCGCCGGTCTCTCCTCGATCTGAATATCATCTCCGCTGTCGATACTCAAATCAATGGTGCTGGTGGGCGCCGCCACGTAGAAGGGTATGCGGTTCTCACGGGCCAGCACCGCCAAGGAATAGGTGCCGATTTTGTTGGCGGTGTCGCCGTTGGCGGCGATGCGGTCGGCGCCGGTAACCACGCAGTTTATTTGCCCCCGGCGCATGAGCATTCCGGCAGCGGAATCAACGATCAACGTAGATGGAATTCCCAACTGTTGAAACTCCCAGGCAGTTAAGCGGGACCCTTGGAGGACCGGGCGAGTCTCGGTATTGTAGACTTGAAAACGCTTGCCGTCTTCCCAACCTGCTCGTATAACCCCGACCGCAGTACCGAAAGCCGACGTGGCCAGGGCGCCGGCGTTGCAGTGGGTCAGCACCGACCCTCCTTCCGGCAGCAACTCCTTTCCGAACTCCCCCATGCGGCGGTTGACGGATTCGTCTTCCTCCTGGATGCGCTGGGCTTCGGCTAGGAGCCTATCAGCGACGCCGCTCAAGCTTTGTTCCGATTCCGCCACGCGCATCATGCGGCGAACGGCCCATTGGAGGTTGACCGCCGTGGGGCGGGCCGCGGCGATCTCGTCCGCCGCTTCCCGGAGCCGAGCAAGGTACTCTGACCGGTCGTCCACTCGGATTTGGCGGGCGGCCAAAGCTACGGCGTAAGCGGCCGCCACCCCTATGGCCGGCGCTCCCCGGACTCGCATGTTCTTGATGGCCTCGACTGCGCCCTGGTAGCAGTCTACCTTCAGAGCAACCTGCTCAGCGGGAAGCCGCGTCTGGTCCAGAAGCTCCAGATGGCCGCCGCGCCACCGGATGGGCCTGATCTCCGTCAATGGTCCCTCTACATCAAGGCCATGCTTTTTCGGCAAGGCCATGTTTTTCCGGCCAAAAAAAAGCTCCTCATGGCGAGAAGCTGAAACTTTTCCCAAGCCCCTCATCTTTCGTCCAACCGGCAGGTGCCGGAAGCGGCGCCGCAGCCCGCCGGCGCCCCAACACGGGACCGGTTGCCAGGACTAGCCGGGCCGCCCCCTCCGCCGTTACGGATAAAGGGTTTCGGTCTTTCCCCAAGTTGTTAACTGGTTCATGTTACTAAGGGCAGCCCACCCTGTCAAGGCGAGTAACTTCCGCTAAACTCGGGGGAGCGCCCGACCCTTGCTCCCTTTGCCGGACGGAGAAGGACGGTCCGGGCTTTGGTCATGGGCCGGCGGACCGGGTCCGGCTTAAGTTGACAGCCTTTTCCAAGTACCAACATAATGGTTTCCACCAGTAACTCCTCGAACGGTCCTCCAATTGACTAATGGAAAAACCCAAACTACCCCTTCCTCAAGAAGACCTGGGCTTGTTCACCGACCTATATGAGTTGACCATGGCCCAAGCCTTTTTCAAGCAAGGCATGTTCAAACCGGCCACCTTCAGTCTTTTCATCCGGCAGTACCCGCCGGACCGCAGCTACTTCGTGTTCGCCGGACTGGAGGACGTGCTGGAATACCTCACGAACCTACACGTGAGCGCCTCCAGCCTAGACTACCTTCGTTCCACCGGTTTCTTTGCGGAGGACTTCTTGGAATACCTGGGGGGCATTCGTTTTACCGGCGCGGTGCGAGCGATGCCCGAGGGCGGGTTGTTCTTCGCAAATGAGCCTCCGCTCGAGGTGACCGCCCCTATCATAGAGGCGCAGCTTGCCGAAACTTTCATCGTCAACCAAATCAACCTCCAGACGCTGTTGACGACCAAGGCTTCCCGCTGCGTCTGGGCGGCCCAAGGCCGCGTGTTGACCGACTTCGCTTCCCGGCGCACCCAGGGTACCGACGCCGCGTTGAAGATGGCCCGTTGCAGCTATATTGCGGGGTTCCAGTCCACCAGCAACGTACTGGCGGCCCAACGATACGGCATCCCCCCCGCCGGTACCATGGCCCACTCCTATATCTCCAGCTTCGATTCCGAATCGGCCGCCTTCCGGGCCTACGCCGAGGCTTTTCCTCAGCGGACGGTGCTTCTGCTGGACACCTACGACACGCTGCTGGGCGCTCGGAGGGCCGCGGAAGTGGCCCGGGAAATGGAGACCCGGGGCCACCGGCTAATGGGGGTGCGCTTGGACTCGGGGGACTTCGATTCGTTGAGCCGGCAAGTCCGCCGGATACTGGATGACGCCGGTCTGGAGTATATCGGCATTATAGCCAGCGGGGGGCTTGACGAGCACCAGATAGAAGCTCTGGTGGAGGCCGGCGCCCCCATAGATGTTTTCGGGGCGGGGACCAAGATCGGGGTTTCAGCGGATGCTCCTTGGTCGGACATGGCTTACAAACTGGTGTGCTACCACCACCGCCCTGTGATGAAGCTAAGCACGGACAAAGAGTCGCTGCCGGGGCCCAAGCAGGTCTATCGCTGTGAAGACAGCAACGGACGATTCAAGAAGGACACGATTGGCCTGCCTGATGAGAGGGACTTGGAGGGAACTCCGCTATTGACCGAAGTAATGAACGGAGGCAGGCTTACCCGTCCCCACGCTCCGTTGCAGCAGGTCCGGGAGCGCTTCTGCCAAGACTTCAGCAAAATGGGCCAAGATTTCAAAGCGCTGACGGCCCCGCCTCACTACCCAGTGGCCATCAGTCCTCGATTGGAGGAACTAACTGACCGGACGCGGGATGACACCATAGCTACACAACAAACCCCCGCTCGATGAACCGGTACGCCATTTGTGGAATCAAGCGCCGAAGCCGCGTTTCAGTCGCTTGCCGATTGCCCGGAGCGGCTTGAAGGACCTGCCGGTAGATGAAGATCGCGGTATGTGTAAAGTACGTCCCGGTGGTTTCTCGGGTCCAGTTCGATTACGAACGGAAGACCATCATCCGAGAAGGAGTGCCTTCCGAGATCAACCCGTTCGACTCCCTTGGGCTGGTCCGCGCCGTCCAGATGAAGTCCGGTCCGGACGATCAAGTGGTGGCAGTCTCAATGGGCCCGCCGCAGGCCAAGGAAGGCCTAGTCCAGTGCTTGGCCTTGGGCGCAGACCGGGTTGTGCTGATCACCGACCGGGCCTTTGCGGGTTCCGATACCTTGGCGACCGCCCGGGCCTTGGCGCTAGCGCTGGAGGGGGAATCGCCGGACTTGATTATTTGCGGGCGGAACAGCGCCGACGCGGAGACCGGACAAGTCGGGCCGGAAATCGCCGAGCTAATGGAGCTGCCCCATATCAGCCAAGTGCGAATGATGGAGGTGCAACCCGGCTCCCGGACCATCTTGGCGGAACGGGTCACCGACGAGGGCTATCAAGTTATCGAAGCTCTCCTGCCGGCGCTGGTTTGCGTCACTGAGGGAGTCGCCCCGGAAACCTACCCAAGCCGCGATGAAGTAGCCGCGGCCAAGGAAAAGCCCATCGAGGAAGTCAATTGCGCCCAGCTTTCTTCCGATGCGTCACAGTTCGGCTTCGAGGGTTCCCCCACCTGGGTCCAAGACATCAGGTTGGTGGAGCCGGACCGGCTGGGAGTAGCAATAGAGGGAGAACCGCCCGCCGAGGCCGCGGCCCAAGTGGCCGGGCTGTTGAAAGACCGGTTGGTGGAGATGGAGAGCAGGGGCGGTCCACTACACTCCCCTACTTCCGATAGCGCCGCCGCGCGGTACCCCGGCGAAACCGAGAAGAGCATATGGGTGGTGGCGGAGACCTCCCAGTCGGGCCTGCGGCGAGTCACTCTGGAGATGCTGGGCAAGGCCCGGGAGTTGACCCTCTTCACCCGCAGCGAGGTGGCGGCAGTAGTCTTGGGGCCGCCGGAAGAGAAACTCTCCAGTGAATTGGCCGCCTACGGGGCCGACCGGGTCCTGACGTTGGACAATACCCTGATAGGTCCGGTTTTTGGGAGCAAGGTAGCCTTTGCCCTTGCCGCGGCAGTCCACCACGCGCAGCCCTATGCCGTACTTTTCCCCTCCACCGCCGACGGCCGCGACTTGGCCTCCCGGATTGCCGCCCGGCTTGGACTGGGACTTACCGGCGACGCCATTGGCTTGGAGGTGGACGAAGAAGGCCGCTTGGTGCAGCTAAAGCCCGCCTTGGGCGGCAACGTCCTAGCGCCCATACTGTCCAAGACCCTTCCCAACCTGGCCACCATGCGGCCCGGCATTTTGACCCCGATAGCCCCCGATGCGAGTGCTCAAGCCAAGGTGGAAAGCATCGGGGCGTCGGACGCGCCGGTGAGGGACGTCACCGTATTGGAAGACCACGTCCAAGAGGACCTGGGCGCTATCGCTCTCGCGCAAGCGCCGGTTGTTATGGGAGTGGGCATGGGAATCGGCGGGCCGGAGAATCTTCCCCAAGTGCAGGAGTTGGCCGATGCCTTGGGAGCAACCCTGGCCACCAGCCGAAACGTGGTTCACGCCGGATGGCTGCCCCACCAGATTCAGGTGGGTATCAGCGGCCGCGCCATCGCGCCCAAAGTGTACTTGGCGGTCGGCATCCGGGGCGCTTTCAACCACACCGTGGGTATACAAAAGGCGGGGGTTATTCTAGCGATCAATCAGAACCGCCGCGCCGCGGTTTTCAAGACCGCCGACTACGGCATCGTTGGAGATTGGAAAGAATATTTGCCCCCTCTCGTCGAGGCGTTAAAGCCGGTGTTAGCCGGCGTGGCCCGATAGTAGGGGCCTTTATTCATCCTGGGCACCAGGGAGCTTATGTCAACTACTGAAGAACTCGCCGGACTGATTTCCGAAGCCGAGTTCGACGCTTTGCCTCCGGCTGCGGTGGAAGCAGCAAAGGTAGTCATTCTCGACGGACTGGCGGTTACCTTGGCGGGTTCCGTGGAGTCGGCGGCCCGCATCGTGGCCGAATACGCCAAGGAAATGGGCGGCGCCCCCGACTGCACAGTATTCGGCCAAGGATTCAAGACATCGCCGGTGACGGCGGCTTTCGCCAACGGGGTGGCCGGCCACGTGCTGGACTACGAAGTAATGTGGCACCCGGCAACCCACGCTACCTCTCCAACACTGCCGGGAATCCTCGCCTTGGCCGAGCGGGACGGGGCGCCCGGCCCGCTTATTATTACCGCCCTCGTGACCGGCTTCGAGGTACAGGGGCGCATTCGGGTAGCCTCGGCCGGGCTGGACCTGGAAGGGTTCCATCCCCCGGGGCTAGTGGGGGTAATGGGCGCCGCCGCGGCCGGGGCCGTGATGCTGGACCTGTCTCCAGAGCAGACCAGGATGGCCCTAGGGATCGCCGCCTCCCGGGCCGGCACGGTGTCGGCCAATACCGGTACCATGACCAAGTCAACCCACTGCGGCAACGCGGGAAGAATGGGCTTGGAGGCGGCCCTGCTGGCGGCCAAGGGTTTTACCGCTCACCCGGATATATTCGAGCACCCCGCCGGCTACGCTTCGGTGTTCTATAGAGGAGGCTTGGACCTGGAAGCCCTGACGAAGGACTTCGGCAATCCCTACCGGTTGGTGGACCCGGGAATCGCCATCAAGAAGCATCCGAGCCAGTTCGGTACTCACCGGGGAATAGACGCGGCCTTGGAGATACACGAGACGTATGGCATCGACCCCGCCCAAATAAGCTCGATCCAGGTCGAAACACCGGTAATGGGCTACGTGGACCGCCCGTTTCCGGTGACCGGGCTGGACGGCAAGTTCAGCTTCCAGTATACCGTTGCATCGGCGCTGCTGGACGGGGGGATCAGCATCGATACTTTTACCGACGAAATGCTGGGCCGCCCGGGGCTCCAATCACTGCTGGCCAAGACTCAGCTGACTATGAACCCGGCAATTCCCGCCAACTTCAATGACATGTGGGTCACCGTCACTGTGGAGTTGCGGGACGGCCGCCGGTTCTCCGCCCGGTGCGACCATCCCCGGGGCCTCTGGAGCGACCCGTTGCCGCGGGACGAGCGGCTGGCCAAGGCCCGCAACTGCGCAAGCCGCACCTTACCGCCCGACGCCGTGGAGACGGTGATAGAGCGGGTGGATAGGCTGGAACAAGCTACCAGCCAACAAGTCCTGGAATTGGTGGAATTACTGGCGAGGCCTCCGGCCGGTTCCTCTTGACACCATTGTTGGCGCACAGGACAATTGCAAGCATAAGGCCCTCCGGCTTCCGGGCCTTCATAATCGGCGCCGGCGGGACCACGCCCGGTAATAGTTAAAGAGGAAGACCATGGACTTTGGACTCTCGGCTGAACAAGAAGCCCTTCGCCAACAGGTGGTCCGATTCATCGAGGAGAACGTTACACCCGAGGTGACGGCGGAGGCGGAAAGCTCCCTGGAAGGGGGTCGCGGCCCCCATTACGACGCGCTGCTAAAGAAAGTGGCTGATAAGGGCTGGGTAGGGATAAGCTGGCCCAAAGAGTACGGGGGACAAGGGGGCAGCCGCATAGACCAGTACATCGTTGAGGAGGAGTTCGCCAGAGTGGGTATAGCGGTGGGCGGCGCCGGCAGCGGCGCCCCGGCCATTCTGGCAGCGGGCACCGAGGAGCAGAAACGGTACTTTCTTCCGGGCTTGATAAAGGGAGAGATCATCTTTGCTTTGGGGTTCACCGAACCCCAAGCGGGGGCCGACCTGGCCGGCCTTCAATGCCGCGCCGTCCGGGACGGCGACGATTTCGTTATCAACGGCCAGAAGATGTTTACCTCGGCGGCCCACTACGCCACGCACATCTACTTGATGTGCCGAACGGACCCCGATGCTCCCAGGCACAAGGGAATCACGATCTTCTTGGCGCCCATGGACTTACCGGGCATCACCGTGCGCCCGCTGTGGACCATCCAGAGCGACCCGCCGGCGCCCTCGGGCACCACCTACGGAATGCACCGGACCAACGAAGTCTTCTTCGAAGACGTGCGAGTCCCCGCCACCGCGATGCTTGGCGAGGAAAACCAGGGATGGTATGTGGGGGCGATGGGGTTGAACTTGGACCGGGTGGGCGCCAGCAGGTACTTGATTTCGGTCCGCCGAGACGAGGACATCGTCAACTGGGTCAAGGAAAACAAAGTCGACGGCCACTCCGTGGCCGAGGACCCCGCAGTGAGAGACAAGCTGGCGGAGCTTTGGATCGAAGCCCAAGTGTGCCGGCTGATGACCATGCGCAGCATGTCCTTGGTGGAACAGGGAGGCAATTTTACTTATGAGGGGTCCGCGGAGAAGGTCTGGGCGCCGGAACACGGGGTCAGGACCACGGAAACCATCAGTCAGATTCTGGGCCCCTATGCTCAACTGTTGAGCGGCTCAGAAGGAGCGATTGAAGACGGCTTGTTCGCTCACAACCTGATGGGCGCTTTCCAGTCCGGAATAAACCACGGCAGCGTGCAGGTCATGCGGGACCAAGTCGCGCGCCGCGGCTTGGGCATGCCGCGGGGTTAGCCCGGCACAGCCGCCGTGGGGTCGGAAGTCAGCCCTTGTCCTGTTTGATCGCCGGGACGTAGGACACCTCAAGGCTTTATCAAGTTTCCAATCTTGGGAATAGTCATGGACGTACTGCCAACCGAAGAAGAGCAAATGCTGAAGAACTTGGCCCGGGAGTTCCTGGATGGGGAATGTCCTCCCAGCTTGGCCCGGGCCATGGAAACCGACGACCTTGGCTATCCACCGGACCTCTGGAAGAAGATGGCCGAGTTGGGATGGTTCGGTCTGGCCCTGCCGGAGCGGTACGGCGGCCAGGGCATGCCCTTGACCTACTTGGGCATCATCGTGGAGGAGGCGGGCCGGGCCATCGCGCCGGTGCCGCTGCACAGCACCATGGTACCCGCGCTGACCGTGGCCGAACACGGCAGTGAGGAGCAGCGGCAGGAAATCCTACCCAGGGTAATCCGCGGGGACTTGGTCCTCACCTGGGCATTTGGTGAGACCGACCCCAGGTGCTTACCGGAGGCAGTCAAAATCGAGGCCGCGGCCGATGGGGACCACTTCCTTTTGAATGGAAACAAGATGTTCGTGGACAACTTCGACGCCGCCGAACAATGCTTGGTAGCCTGCCGCACCAATGAGGCTTCCTCGCATAACCAAGGCTTGTCCCTCCTGCTGGTAGACACGGAGAGCCCCGGTATATCTCATACCCCGCTGGTCACTCTGGCGAAAGA
This sequence comes from Dehalococcoidia bacterium, assembly GCA_965197665.1. Lineage (GTDB taxonomy): Bacteria > Chloroflexota > Dehalococcoidia > Lucifugimonadales > UBA3495 > CBDANO01. Next base: position 144,932 of record CBDANO010000002.1, on the reverse strand, counting down.
CAAGCAAAGCCGGGTGACTTTCGACAACGTTCGAGTGCCCAGAAAGAACCTGGTTGGCGAAGTAGGTCAAGGATGGCCCATCGCCGAATGGATGCTGGATAGGGCCACGGTGTTACTCTGCGCCCAGATGGTCGGCGCCGCCAGAAAAGACGCCGAGATGGCCATCGAGTACGCCAAGGGCCGGGTGGCCTTCGGGCGTCCCATCGGCGCCTTTCAGTCCATCCAGCACCTGTGCGCCGACATGATCCTGTGGGTGGACGGGGCGCAACTCCTCACTTATGAAGCGCTTTGGACCATAGACCAAGGCATGCCGGGCAGCGTCGAGGTATCCCAGGCCAAGTCCTTCTGCAACGAAAAGTGCGAGGCGGCGGTGCGGTCCTCTCAAACAATTCACGGCGGTATCGGCTTCATGATGGAGTTCGACCTTCACTTATGGTTCCGGCGAGTGACCGCTTGGACCATGCGGTTGGGCACCAGCTTCGAGCACCGGGCCAGGATTGCCCGGGCCCTATTGGACAGCCCGGGGAAGGTGCGGTTGGGCGTGCCCCTGTCCCTGGCGCCGTGAAGAGCCGGTCCTCCTTCTGCGGCGGCTTGGTAGTCACGCGCCGGAAGAAGGATGGGGAAGGACCGGCCGTCAAAGTTGGTTGGAAAGCGCGCTAGTCATCATTGGGAGATTGACCCATGGCTAAGGACCCGGTATGCGGCCAAGAGATAGATGAAGAGCAGGCAAAGAGCCGGACGGGGCAGACGTTACACGGGGCCTCCGAGGTGGACCCCCGCCAAGGCACCCGGATTTTTCACAACGGCCAGTGGTACTATTTCTGCGGCCTGGAATGCCGCAGCAAGTTTATGACGGGCCCGGAAACCTACATTGCCCAGGCCGGGGCGTAGGCGCGCTCCGGCCACGTCCTGCCCCTTCTGGTGAGAGTCCGCACCACCGACGCGGCCATGGCCGCCCTCGACGCCTGACGAGTCGGCAACCCGTCTCAAGTATCAGACTATGAAAGAGAAATGCCCCCGGACTTCAGCGCTATCATGTCCACCAGCTCGTCCCCGTAGTATTGGCCCGCCGTGGGAGGTGGTAGCGGCATATCCTCCCTGAGGTCCGCTTCGATTACTTCGTCGACGATGTCACAAAGTTCAGCGAATACCACCTTCTCGTCGTCGCCGTGGCAACATCCGCCGGACACCAGACCGGGAGCATACCCTATATAGCATTGATCCTCTTCAGACCACGCAACCACCTTGGCATATCTCGCGCTGTCCTTCATCTTCGGGTTTCCTCTATCGCATTCCGCACCGCTTGGATTTGGTATCTCCTCGCGTCTGCCCCAAGATTACCCGAAATAGTCAGTCGTGTTCCAGTGTCGGGATGGATGAAGTTTCTATGGTTACCTCGCCCACCCCGGTTGATGAACCCGGCTCGTTCCAGTTCGGAAACCAATTCCCGAATCTTGGGTAGCATGTGTCAGGTCAGTGCTATCACTACCGGCCGGCTCCGCTGCGGACGTGCTAATGGGCCTTCGGTCCTTCATCCTTTCCACTTCTTCGGCGGTTGTGACGCTCCCGGGTGCCCGACCCCCGGGACGCTACTCGTAGGGTTGGAGTTTGACCTCGTGCAAAGCGGGGATGACTTCCCGGCCCAACAACTCGATGGAGCGCGTCACGTCCTTGTGGGACATGGCGCCTTCGTTGCCGTAGATGTGTATGTATCCGGGGCTGAGGCGGTCGCACATCTCGGTCAGCTTCCGGGTTACGGTGTCCGGATTTCCGACGATGATGTTGTTGACCCCCTGTAGCTGCTCGTAAGTCAGTCCCACGCCCAGTCCGCCGGCGCCGGCCACGTTACCGGTGGGCCTTTGAGCTTTCACTTCCACCGCCGCCCGGGATTGGTATCCCGGAGGGTCGTTGTGCTCCATGGGCCCCCGCTGGCGGTGGCCGATGGTCCACATGAACTCCCGGCCGATTTCGATGGCTTTTTCATCGGTGTCGGCGACCAGGCACCTGAGAAGGTAGCCGAAGTGCTCCGGTCCGGCTTGGTACCCTTCGTCGCGGGCCGTGTCGATGTACACCTGCTTGAGCCACTCGGTAGTGTCCACCAAGGCACCCAGGTTCATGTAGGGGTGGCGGTGCTTGGCCGCCCAAACCACGCTCTCGGGGCTGCCGGTCCCCGGGAACCAGATGTCCGGCCGGGGCTTCTGCATGGGTACCACCCATGGATTCACCACGCGGTAGTGGTAGTGATTGCCTTCGTACCGGAAAGGGCCGGGCTCGGTCCAGCACTTGATGATGAGATCGTGGGCCTCCTCGAAGCGGGTCCGGTTTTCCGTGGGATCGACGCCGGCCTGCAGGGTCTCCACCGCGGTGCCCCGGACGAACCCTGAGATAATCCTACCGCCGGAGTAACAGTCCAGCATGGCGATCTCTTCGGCCATACGCACCGGATCGTTGACGGCGATAACGTTGCCGAGAATGGCGATCTTGGCCCTCTTAGTAACCTTGGAGATCACCGCCGCGTCCAGGTTGACGGAGGGTTTCATGCACCAGTAGGAAGCGTGGTGCTCGTTGGTCATGATGCCGTCGAACCCCACCTCGTCGGCTAGGGTGTACTGCTCGTGGTACTCGTTGTACAACACGTGGGCTTTTTGAGGGTCGAAGTAGGTATTCGGGAACCCAAGCCGCCCGGAATCGTACTTCTTCAGGTCCTCATCGCCGACGGCGCCATAGGGTTGTTCCGAGAACCAATAGATCTCCGGTGTATCTTTGGGACGGGCCAACTGCTCAACCATTTACGAGTCCTCCTGATTTGTACGGATCGTTTCTTGAGACCGTCTCTAGTTAGCCCGATGCGCAAACTCCCCATTGCCGGTTGGCACTGAATCCATGGGATATACCGGGCCGGGCGCCGGTGAGTCAGTTCTATTTGTCAATCGGGGGTCAATCGGCGGAGGTCAATCGGCGGCAACGGCGTTGGCTTTTCGCATTTCTTCCCGCAGCGCCTCGGTAGCCGTCAAGTCCAGCTTCAATCCGTCGGGGTTGATAACCACGCCGTACTCCCGCCGGACGTGGTCCACGGACAGCTTTTCCTGTTGCACATCCTCCAGCACCGCGTAGACGTCCCGCTCCAAGGGATCACCATAGCCGCCGCCCCCGGCTTGTATGACCCGGTAGACTTCTCCCTTTTTCATGGTCATCAAGTACTTGCCGGGCAACTCTCGCTGCTCGTCGGTGTCGGGGTTGAGGTAGTTCCTAGTGGGGGTACCCGGCTTGCCGCCCTCGGCGCCCCAGGGCAGATAGTCGGTCCGGTCGGAGCGCAACTGGAAGGTAGCCTCCTCGGCCAAGAGTCGAAAGTCGCGGATGAGGGACAGCCCGCCGCGGTACTTGCCCGCTCCCGCCGTGTCCGGGTAGAGGCCGAAACGCTCCACCAGCAGCGGTTGGTCGGCCTCGATGCTCTCTATAGGCGTATTGGCCATGTTCAAGACGGGAGAGGATATGCCGTCGGCCCCGTCCAAGTGGGGGCCGCCGCCCCGGGGGCCGTCGTTATTGAACTCCAGGTATACCCACGCTTTGCGATTGGGATAGTAGCCGCCGAAGCTGAGCCCGATCTCGCCGCCGCCCCAAGCGGCGGGCACCTTGCCGGGCATAGCTTGGGCCAAGGCGCCGAATATGGTGTGAGCGATCCGGAAACCCGCCAAGCCGCGGGCGGCGACCGGGGCCGGGTGCTGGGGGTTGACGAAACACCCTTCAGGGGCGGTGATGTTGAAGGGCCGGAAGAACCCGCTGTTGGACTGTATGGCCGGGTCCATCAGGCACTTGAGCACGGCGTAGACCATGGACTTGGTATAAGCGAAGTTGGGATTGATGGAGCCTTTAGCTTGGGGCGAAGTCCCATCGAAGTCCACGAATACTTCATCACCGTCGATCTTGACCTTGGCGTGGATAGCTATGGGCTGAGGGTCTATGCCGTCGTTGTCTATGTAATCGGTGAACTCCCACTCTCCTTGGGGCAAAGAAGCTAGTTCCGCCCTGGTCAACTCCTCGGTGGTGTCCAGTATGTCGGCCATGTAGCTCTTAAGGTCTTCCACGCCGTAGTCACCGACCAGCCTCAGGACGTCCCGTTCACCGAAGCGGACAGCGGCCAACTGGGCCTGAACGTCGCCAAGCACCTTCTCCGGCACCCGCACGTTCTTCTCCAGGATGCGCCACACGGCCTGGTTCAAAACACCTTGGTCGTATAGCTTCATTGGCGGCAGGAGGAGCCCCTCTTGGTATATCTCGGTGTTGTCGCAAGCATTGCCGCCGGCGACGCGGCCGCCGATGTCGGTCTGGTGGCCGATGCAGCAACTCCAACCAATGAGAGTCTCGTTGACGAAGATGGGCTTGAACAGGAAGATGTCGGGGAGATGGCTGGCGCCTTCATAGGGATCGTTATTGGCAAATAGGTCTCCGGGGTGGACGTCGTCGCCGAAAGCGGCCATCACACCCTGCAGGGCCGGCCCCATAGACCCCAAGTGGGGCGGTAGGGTGAGACCCTGGGCCACCTGCTCCCCTTCGGCGTTGAAAATGGCGGTTGAGAAGTCCATTCCGTGCTTGATTACCGCCGATCGGGCGGTGCGCACCACAGTCAGCGCCATAGTATCGGCGGTGCTCATCAGAGCGTTCTTGATGATTTCTCTGGTAACCGGGTCGGTGGTCCGCTGCATGGCCTTCTCCTTCTTGCTACCTTTCCAGAATGATGTTCTGCCACTGGTCCACCGAGGCCCGCCATTGCGGAGACACCACGGTGGTGGAGTCGTATTCTTCGATGATCAGTGGGCCTTGTTCGGCAATGCTGCCGAGACCGCTGCGGTCCACGACTTTCGTATCGATCCAGCCGAGGTTGGGGCCGAAGTAGACCGACCGTTGTGAAGGTCCGCCGTTGGTAGATACTGCGGTCAAGCCCATTTTATCCGGCACGCGGGACTCCTTGGATAGGCCCCGGGCAATGACCCTCAGGTTCACCAACTGGTACGGGACGTCGGTCCGGTAGCCGAAGCTCTTTTCGTGCTCCTCGGCAAAGGCCTCTCCCAACCGGGCGACGCTGGCGGGAGAGACCTCTCCGGGGGGCATGAGCACCGTCAAATCGGACACTTGCCCTTCGTATTTCATGTCTACTTGGGTAATTATCTCATGGGAAGCATCGTCGAAGCCTTCTGACCGCAGTTGCTGCTTTCCTTCATCCCAGAGGCCTTCCAGGATCCCTTTGAGGGCGCTTACGTCCAGCTCATCGAAAGTCTTGAAGTAGGTCTGAACGAAATGGTGCTCGACGTCGGCCACCAGCAGGCCAAAGGAACTGAACACCCCTGGGAATGGGGGCGTGACTATACGGGTGATGTCCAGCATTTCGGCCAGACCGGCGGCATGGACGGGGCCGCTACCGCCAAAGGCAAAGAGCACGAATCGCCGGGGGTCCCGGCCTCGCTCGCTGGATACCGCCCGCAAAGCGCGGCCCATGTTCGAGTTGACCAACAAGTGAATCCCGTGGGCCGCTTCAACGTCGGAAAGTCCCAGAGGCGCCGCCACGTTCCGGGAGACCGCGTTCCGGGCCAACTCTCGGTCTATCTCGAAGTCCCCGCCCAACAGGTGCCGGGGATTGAGGTATCCCAGTAGAACGTCGGCGTCGGTGACGGTCGCTTCCTGTCCTCCCAGGCGGTAGCAAGCGGGACCGGGGACGGCACCGGAGCTCTGCGGGCCAACCCGCAAAGAACCGCTGACATCCACGGAGGCAATGCTGCCTCCGCCGGCCCCCACCTCGGCTAGGTCGATGGCCGGGACCCTCAGGATATGCCCGGACCCCTTGAGCAGGCGGTGGCCCACGCTTATACCGCCGCCCACCTCGTACTCGGGCGCTTGGAGCAACTCGCCGTCCTCGATGATAGACGCCTTGGCGGTGGTGCCTCCCATATCCAGGGTCATCAGGTTGCCGATGCCGAGGCGGTCGCCCAAGTGGTAGGCGCCGACCACTCCCGCGGCGGGCCCGGACTCGATGCAGTAGACCGGTTTCTCCATAGCAATCTTGGAAGTGGCCAACCCGCCGTTGGACTGCATCACGGTCAACGGTACGCCGATGCCCATGTTTTGCAAGCCGTCGGCCAACCGGCTCAGGTAGCTTTCCACGACGGGGCGAACGTAGCCGTTGATCACGGTGGTGCTCGTGCGTTCGTACTCCTTCATCTCGGGCAGCAACTCGCTGGACATGGTCAAGATGACACCGGGGGCCCGTTCGCGGAGCACCTTGGCTATGTAGCGCTCGTGGTCCGGGTTGGCGTAGGAATGCAAAAGGCAGACGGCGACCGACTCCACGCCCTCCGCTATGATCCGGTCGACCGCCTCATCCACGTCGGCCGGTTCCAGAGGCCGGAGCACCTCGCCTTGGAAGCTCACCCGCTCCCTTACCTCGAGCCGCAACTGCCGCTTGACCAGAGTGGGGGACTTCTCGTAGTAGAGATCGTACAGCCGGGGCACCCGGTTGCGGCGCAACTCGAGGATGTCCCGAAAGCCCTCGGTAGTGATCAGGGCCATAGCGGCGCCTTTTTGCTCGATTATGGCGTTGGTTGCCACAGTGAAACCGTGGCTGACCTCCGACACGGCGCCGGCGTTTATGGAAAGCTCTCCAATGCCCCCTTCCACACCGCTCAAAACGGCTTTGCTGTAGTCGTCGGGAGTGCTGGCTATCTTCTTCGCTCGGACCGTGCCGTCGGAACCCAGAAATACGACATCGGTAAAGGTGCCGCCGATGTCGACGCCGATTCTGTAACTCGTCATTGATTTGCTCGACTGAATAGGATTGTAAGGGATTATACCTACGGCTTCAGTAGCGAGCAACCCCGGCCCTATCGTATCTTCCGAGGGGATGGCCGCCCCTTGGGGTATCGGTGGTATCATGTAGCATCAGGTTGCCGCTGGGGCGCCGCCGGTTTGGCGCGTCGTTTGCGGTCGTCCGCCCCACATACGCTTAGAGAGGAGGAATCAGCCTTGACGGTAAGATCGGAGGAAAACCTGCAACGCATTCCCCGGGCCGACTCCATGAAGTACCTATTTAACCACGGGCTGTCTCCCATCCTGAGGGTCGAACCCGGAGAAAGCTTCGTAGTGGAGACGGAGGACGCTCTGTCCGGAAATATTCGCACCGAGGACCGCCTCCCGGTACCCGTGGATGTTCCCAACCTGCTTATTTCCCCTCCCGAGTTGAACCCCGTTGCCGGGCCTATCTACGTCGAGGGCGCCCAAAAAGGCGACCTGCTGACGATTACCATCGAAAAGATCGTCGTGGACGAGCAGGGGGTCACTTGCTTCGTGCCGGGCGTGGGCCCCCTCCACGATTCGAAGAAGTGGTCCGAGTGCAACGGGCCCTTTACTCACATCATCAAACACCTGCCCGGGCCCAGTGGGACCACCCGGGACGGCAAAGGGGTCTTCAGCGACAAGGTCACCTGGGACCTGAAGCCCTTCATCGGCACTATCGGAGTGGCCCCGCAGCGCGAGGTGGAGTCCAGCCTGCTTAGCCAGGGGCCTTGGGGCGGGAACATGGACGTCCGCGACATGAAAGAGGGCACGACCCTCTACGTCAATTGCTACAACGACGGCGCTCTCTTCTACGTCGGCGACGTGCACGCCAGCCAGGCCGATACCGAGTTCTACGGGATAGCCGACGAGACCCGGGCCGAGTTGACCCTCAGATGCGGCCTAATCAAGAACAAGACCATCCCGAACCCCCGGCTGGAGATGGCGGACTCCATCGTATCCCTGTGCAGCTCGCGCCCCATGGACGACGCTATCCAGACGGCCATGCTGGACCTGATGGACTGGATGGTGACCGATTACGGCATCGACCCCAAGGAAGCCTACATGCACCTGTGCATCAATCCCGACGTGCGAGTCAATGTCTACCAGATGATCAAGTTCCTACGGATAGGGTTCACCGCCGGGGCGGAAATCCCCAAAAAATATTTGATATAACGTCTTTGAGATAGGATGGAGCAACGATGGACTTAGGCTTGAAGGGCAAGGTCACACTGGTGAGCGCCGCCAGCGCCGGCATCGGTAAAGCGGTGGCCGTGGAAATGGCCAAGGAAGGCTCCGACGTCTCGATATGCGCCAGGGGCCGGGAGGAATTGGAAAAAGCCGCCGAGGAGGTGCGCGGGCACGGCGTGCGGGTGGTAGCCGTGCCGGCCGACGTTACCAAGGCCGGCGACGTGCAGCGGGTCATTGACGAGACCGCTCGAGACTTGGGCCGGATTGACGTGCTGGTGAACAACGCCGGGGAGGGGTGGATGGGCCACGGCGTGGACACGACCGACGCGGAGTGGGAATACTCGATGGAGGTGAACGTGTACAGCGCGGTGCGGTTCACCCGGGGCGTGGTGCCGTTCATGCGCAAACAGGGGGGCGGCCGCATCATCAACATTGCCTCGGTGAGCGGCCACACCATGATAAGCGGGCTGGTCGATTACCAGGCCGGCAAGGCCGCCATGCTGGCCTTTTCGAAAACCATGTCCATAGACTTGGCGCCGGACAACATACTGGTCAACTCCGTATGCCCGGCTTTGATCCACACCCCCTTGTGGGACCGGCTGGCCGACTCCCTGGTGCCGGCCGCCGGCAAGACCCGGGAGGAGGTTTTCCAGAACCTGGCCAACCAGGTGCTGGAGATCAAACGCTACGGGACGGTGGAAGAAGTGTCCGGGTTGGTGGCCTTCCTGGCTTCGGACCGGGCCTCCTTCATTACGGGGAGCGCCTTCGACGTTGACGGGGGCTTTACCAAGTCGATGTTTTAATGGGCCTGAGGTGTTCGGCCGTCCCAGTAGGCTTGGCGGTGCCGAACCAAATCCCCGGATTCCTCCGGACGGAGGCTTTTGAATAACCTCCCGGCGAGGGCGTAGCCATATACTACGAGAAGCCCCGCGGGTCCCTTATGAGGGCCGGCGGGGCTTTTTGCCGGGACTTGACCTTACTACCGTTGAGTGCGGGCGGCGAGGCTGCTAGTCGTGGGCGTGGTGCTCGTGACCGTCGCACTCGTTTGGCTCAGGCAACTGTTCGGGCTCTGTTTGGGGATAGTGCGGCGACCCTCGCTGAACAACGGTCTTTGATGACCAAGAGTTGGTCGGTCTGCCGCACCCCACTCCATCTCTGTGAAGTCACTACTGGGAACCACCACTAACATACAAGAGTTGGTAAGAGATGCGCGGGCTGCCCCCCTTTGTTGTCGTCAGGGGTCCCTCATTGTTGCCGATCCGAGGTTCGCGGCGGCAAATCCACCGGAGCCCGACCGGAATAACGTGTTGCGTTCTGGTCCAACGCAGCTTCCCAGCGATTGGTATGGGATTGCCGCCGGCAACCCCAGTCCCGGTTGAGACCGACGTCGCGGCGGGTGAGAATGGTGCTTTCTGAGGGAGTTCATGGGAAGTGCCCATCGCCGTCACGCTTCGCTTTTTACCGGCCACATCCTCTTGGTTGCGGCGGATATACCGAATATCACGGTGGCGACCAAGGCCATGGCAGGCCCCGACGGCATGTCGGCGTGGAATGAGAGATACAGCCCGGCTATCGCCGAGACCGCGCCGATCAGCGCTCCGATGGCCATGACTCCCACGAACCGCCTAGCCAGCAGGTACGCGGCGGCCGCGGGGGTGATGAGCATCGCCATGACCAGGACGATTCCGGCGGCCTGAATGCCTATGACGATGACGAAAGCAAGGAGGGCGAGGAGCACGTATTCGACCAGCCCCGTCCTGATTCCAACGACCGCCGCCCCCACGGGGTCGAAGGTAGTGTATACGAGCTGGGTGTGAAACAGGTAGAGCCCGGCCATCACCAATGCCATCAGACCAAGGGACACGTAAACGTCGGTCTGGGATACTCCCAGCACCTGCCCAAGGAGCAGGTCTTCGATGTTAACGTTGACGTTGGTGGCCCTCGAAAGCATTACAAGGCCCAGAGCGAACATGCCAGCGAAGACGATGCCGATGGAAGTGTCCTCACTGACACCGGTGCGGCGACTGATGAAGCCCATCAATAGAGCGATGGCGATTCCCGTTGGCACGGCGGCGAAGAAGGGGCTGATGCCCAGCAGGAAAGCGACCACCATACCGGGCAGGACCGAGTGGGCGAGGGCGTCGCCCATGAACGCCCGCCCCCGGGTGATGACGTAAGCGCCGAGGACCGGGCACATTACTCCGACGAGTACGGAGACGATCAGCGCCCGCACCATGAAGCTGTATTCGAAGGGTCCGGCGATGTAGTCGATCATGGCACGCGCCCCACGGGCCTATAGTGATTGGGGGCGAACTCGATTCCGTGGGCCCCGTAGAGCTCCTCCAGCACCTCGGGGGTGAAGGCCACGTCGGGGGGGCCGCAGGCGCAGACGTGATGGTTGATGCACAGGACCTGGTCGAACCGCTCGGCGAGGTTGGTGAGATCGTGGGTGGCCAGTAGCACTATCCTACCCTCGTCGCGCAGTGACTGGAGGACCTCCACGATGCCCTCTTGGGCGCCCACGTCGACGCCGCTGAAGGCTTCGTCCAGCAGGATGACGCTTGCCTCTTGGGCCAGCGCGCGGGCGATGAAGACCCGCTGGCGTTGGCCGCCGGACAACTCGGTAATCAGGGCCGAGCGACGTTCCCACAGCCCGACCCGCTCCAGGCAGACCCGGGCGGCCTCCCGGTCCCGCTTGCCGGGGCGACGGAACCACCCAAAGCGGCCGCCTCGCCCCATCATCACTATGTCGAAGACGGTTGCCGGGAAGCGCCAATTGATGCTGTCCCGCTGGGGAACGTAAGCCAGCGCCCCGTTTCGGGCCTCCGCGCCGTGCAGGTCCACCGTGCCCCGGGTGAGGGGAAGGATTCCCGCGATGGCGTCGAACAGGGTACTCTTGCCCGCGCCGTTCGGCCCCAAGACCCCCATCAGCGTCCCCCGACCCACGTCGAAGGTGACGTCGGTCAGCGCAGTGTGTCCGCCGCGCTCGACGGTTACGTCCTCAACGGTTATACCCGGTTCCAAGGTCATTTTTTCCAACTCCTATTCTCCGGCATCGTTACCGCAATAGTAGAATTCCGAAACCTAGGCGGCGGCAGTCCAGCGTGCAGCGGCGTCCTTTGCGGGCGGCCTGGCAATGGAATAGCCGACCAAGACAACCACAAGGGTTTGCTTCTACGGAGGCTTTCCGGTGGCGTCACTTCAGGGCCTCGACGATGCGCTCGACGTTCACTCGCACCATCTCGACGTAGGTCTCCGCGCCGCCGCCGCTAGGGCTTAGGGAGCCTGAGTAGAGCCGGACGAGCTTCGCGCCGGACTCCCTCGCCAGGGTGTTGGCCAACCGCTCGCTCACCGTCGTCTCGCCGAACACCGCGGGTACTCCGTACTCCTTGACCTCTTCGACCAGTTCGGTCAGGTCCTCCGCCGAAGGCTCTACCTCGGTGGTGGTCGACAGAATGACTCCCACGACCTGGAAACCGTAGAGATTAGCGAAGTACCCGAGGCTGTCGTGGGAGGTTACCAACAGCCTGCGATTCTCCGGAACCGACCCGACTTGCCGCTCGGTCCAGGCATGCAGTTCGTCGAGGCGGGCGTTGTACGCGGAGGCGTTGGCGAGATAAGCGTCTCCCCGCTCCGGTACGAGGGACGAAAGGCGGGCCGCAATGTCGTTGACGGCGAGCTTCACGCGGACGGGGTCGAACCAGAAGTGGGGGTCTTCGATGCCGTGGCCGAGTTCTTCTATGAGTTCCACTTCCTCAGCGTGGGCCTCGGCGAATTCGATGGGGTCGACGATTTCGCCCAACTCCACGATGGTCGCGGGGTCCCTAGCGGCATTTTGCAGGAGCTCTTTGAGCCAGGACTCCTCCAATCCCAGCCCGATGCTCAGCACCAAGTCGGCGTCGGCGATTCGGGTAACGTCTTGGGCGCTGGGTTGGAATCCGTGGGGATCGGCCCCGACGGGCACCAGGCTAAAGACCTCCACTTGGCCGCCGCCGATGTTCCGGACCCAGTCCGCCACGATGTTGGTCGTCGTTACTACTTGGACGCCGGGGGCCGGGGGCGCCGCCGTCGTGGATGCCGGCGTAGCGGCGGACGCTGGCGAAGAGCCGCCGTTACCGTCGGAGCAGGCGGCGAGGCCGAGAAGGAGCGCGAGGAACAGGAGAGGGGCTTTCGCTAGGCCCGACGCGATATTACTGGTATTCAGTATCATTAAATGCTCCTTTTATTTGGCTGTTATGTTAAGTCAGGGCTATGATTCGATGATTGGCGGGGATTACTGATATTGAGTATCAATCATGGGCCGCCCATACTTGGTTAGGAAGTCCATAGGGCTTCTAGCTGCTCCCGCCCTCGTTGCAGCGGCCGCAAGTGACGTAGAGCTCGATGCGGTGGCCGACGATATCGCCGGGGATGTCGCCGCCTATGGCCTTCATCAAACGCTCAACCGTGGCGGCGCGGAACTCGCCGACGTTCCCGCACTTGACGCAGACCGTGTGGTGATGGTGACCGACGCGGGAGAGGCTGTACCTGGGGGCGCCGTCTATAAGGTTCAGCCGGCATATTACGCCGACCTCTACGAGGAGCTTGATAGTCCGGAAGATAGTCGCCCGGCCCACCCAGGGCAACTCGTTGCCGATCTCCTCGGCGGTAAAACCTTCCTGCTTGCCATCCAGGACCCGGATGATCGCGCGCCTCGGTCCCGTAGACCGGTAGCCCCGGTCTTCGAGGACAGCCATGATATCCGGATGTGAAGTGTGAGGCATCGTCATGATATTAGGTATCAGTATAATACAAATTTACGGCTTGGCAAGTAAATCCTCAATTTGCAACCGTTCAGTGTTCTTGGTGCCGTGTTCTTGAGGCGGCGCTTCAGGCCCGAACGAACGGGCGGCGCCGGCGGGGGCCTCAGGGGCCAAGGCGGTCAACCCCGTCCAAGGCGGCCATGGCGTAGCATTCGGCCAAGGTCGGATGGCTGGTCACGCCTTTGAGGAAGTAGTCGACCGTTCCACCGTGGGCAATGACCGCCTGCCCGATGTGTATAAGTTCCGCCGCGGCCTCCCCGATGATGTGGGTACCCAGCAGTTCCCGCGTCTCGATATTGAAGAGCAGCTTCAAGAGACCGGCGTCGTCTCCTCGGATCATGCTGCTCACACTCTCTTGATAACGAGCTTTGCCTACCTCGTAAGGAACGCCTTCGTCGGTGAGTTGGGACTCCGTCTTGCCCACCATGGCAATTTCGGGAATGGTTTTGATGGTATAGGGAAATACACCGGGAAAGCTGTTGGCCGCCGCTCCAAAGGCATGGCACGCAGCCAGACGGCCCTGCATTTCGGAGGTGGATACCAGGTTCGGAAACCCGATTACACCCCCAGCCGCATAGATGCCTTCCACGTTGGTCTGGTAGCTGTCGTCCACGCTGAGGCGCCCCCGCTCGTCGGCCTCCAGGCCCGCGGCCTCCAGTCTAAGGGTCTCAGTGGACCCGGTGCGTCCGACGCAGTACATCACCGCGTCGCTCACTATCTGCTTCCCGCTGACCAGCTTGACGCGCACCCGGTCTCCACGATCATCCCTAAAGTACTCGATATCGAAGACCTCTTCATTCAGACGGAGGACCACGCGCTTTTGACGCAAGTGATACACCAGGGCATCCACGATCTCATCGTCCGCGAAGGGCAGCACCCGGGGGTCCATGTTCACAAGGGTAACCCGTACGCCCACCGCGGCGAATGTACTGCAATATTCCAAACCGATGGGACCGGCTCCGACGATGGTCAGTGTACGAGGCAACTCGGGCAAGTTCAGAACGTCATCGCTGACGAAGATCAGCCTCCCGTCGGTGTGGACCGCGGAAGGGGTCGTGGAAAAAGTGCCCACGGCTATGATCACCTTATCTCCGGTGATCCTACGATTCGATCTGCCGTCATCGGATGAGAGGTTTATGGTATTGCGGTCAACGAATGACGCCTCCGCGGTTATCATCTCCACCCGGTTCATGGTGAGTTGATTGCGGAGTATGTCCTCTTGATGCTGCATCACGTAACGAGTCCTTACCATCAGGTCGTTCAACGTGATATTCGGCTTGACGGCGTAAGACTCACCGTAGATGTGGCGTTCTCTGTAGCCCGTGAGGTGGAGTACGGCCTCGCGTATAGTCTTGCTGGGAGTTCCCACATTGACGGTCTGACCGCCGATTTCCGGAAGCTTCTCGATGACGGCGACGCGCTTGCCAAGCTTCGAGGCCTGAATCGCGGCCCCGTGGCCGGCCGGCCCCGACCCAATGACAACCAAGTCATAGTCGTAGTTAGTCACCGGGGCCTTCTTGCGCCCCCACCCCCGCCTCGTCCTCCTCCTCTTCCATTGCCGGGGGATGCTCCAGGGGCAGTTCGACGGTCATCTGAGTAAACTGGCCCGGTTCCGATTCGACGCGAATGGCGCCGCCGTGTTTTCGCACGATGTCGTTGCACATGGCGAGGCCGAGGCCGGTACCCTGGTCGGTGGGCTTGGTGGTGAAGAAGGGGTTGAATATCTTCTCTATGACGCCGGGCGGGATGCCGCTTCCGTTGTCCCTGATGCCGATTTCCGCGTGTTCCTCGCCACGGTGGGTGGTCAGCAACAGGGTCGGCATGTAGGGTTCGCCATTTGATTCCGCTATCCCGCGGCGCTTGTCGTCGGTAGCATAGCAGGCGTTGCTCACCATATTCAGGAAGACCCGCCCCATCTCTTGGGGGATCACTTCCAATTCGCCCATGTCCGGGTCAAATTCCTGCCTCAGGTCCAGTTGGAAATTCGGGTCGGATGCCCGGGCGCTGTGATAGGCCAAGCGCGCGTGTTCGTCCAGCAGGCTGTTAATGTCGGTAGCTTGTATTCCACCGGCGTCTCTACCCATCTGAAGCATGTCGTGGACTATCCGGTTTGCCCGCTCTCCGTGGGACCTGATGCGGTCCAGGTTGTCTCGCAAGTCTCCGAAGATGTCTCCAACCAGCCCTGTTTGTTCATCGGTCAGGGTCGCCCCTTCCTCCTGTAGGACCTCTTCCAACTCCTTAATCAACTCTTGGGATACCTCGGAGAAGTTGTTGACGAAGTTCAGGGGGTTGCGTATCTCGTGGGCCACTCCCGCCGTCAGTTCGCCCAAAGCCGCCAGTTTCTCGCGCATGACAATCTGGTCTTGGGCCGAATGCAGGTCTTGCAGCACAACCTCCAGCTCATCGTTCTTTCCTCTCAACTCCTCGGCGAGCTGCTCCACCAAGTTCAGGCGTTGGACCTCCAGGGCATGACGGCGAAAGACCTCCAAGGCAGCGGCCATTTCGGCCACCTCATCCCGGCCCTCCATCTCGACCCTGGCTTCCAAGTCGCCCCCGGCCATGCGCCGCATCCAGTCCGATAGAAGTTTCAAGCGGCGCACGAGTATTCGCCCGACGAAAAGCCAGGCGATGAGCAACGCGCCGGCGACGCTTATGCCGCTAATGGCCAGCAGGAGGGTGCGGCCGGTTAGTATAGCGTCACTGGAAGCTTGGGTCGCCGACTGGGCGCTGGCCCGGGCCGTGTTGACCAACCCGTTCACGTCCTCCACCAGGTCGATGGCGATGTTACGGTTGTTTACTACCAGGGCCTGCTGAGTCTCCGTCAAAGTGAGCAGCCGGTCCTGCAAATTGAAGACGCTTCCCTCGCCGATTCCCAGCTCGAACAGCCTGGTGAAGATGGGCGACACTTGGTCCCGCAAGGGCGAGCCTTCGAGGGCCGCCAGGCTCCGCTCTATGCGGCTCGCGGCAGCCTCGAACCGCTCCCGCAAGGGTTCGAGGAGCGACGCTTGGGAAAGAGTGAAAGCGTTCGCTAGAAGCTCCATGGCAATGTTTCCGTCCACCTGCAGCTGGGACAGATGACGGTAGTGGAGAAGCTCCTGCTCCGACAAGCGGCGAGAGCGCGGCGCCGGAGGCTGCCCAAGATCCCGGTAACCGGTCATCGTGTAGAAGAGTTGGTTGTCAATCGCCGGAACAACGATGCTGTCCAACTGAGTACGCAATTGGGTCAACTCCGTTCCCAGGGCTGCGCTGCTTTCAGTCAGTATAAAGGACTTGCGGGTCTCCTCCTTAATATCATCGATGTTGGAAAGCAGGCTATCGGCACGGGTGCGGACCTCGGCAAGGCCGCTCTTACTGGTCCCCCCGTCCTCCAAAAGGGCCAACTGCTCCTCGAAAGCCCGGTGGGCCTCGCTGATGTCGAAGGCCACTTGGTCAAACTCTTCCGTCGTGGACGTAGCCGTCAGACGCGGGGCAGCGGCGACTAGGATTGCGCTGTATTGGGCCACACCGAAAGAAGCCGCCATATCCGGAATACTTCCCTCGTTGACGTGGCTCTGCGCATCTCCCACGCGGTTGAAGGACAACCAACCTACCAAGCTGGCGCACACGGTGAGGGCTACCGCCCCCCAGATAGCCAGGTTGAGTTGTCCGGAGATGCGGAAGCGGCTGTCCAGCAGCCCTTTAAGGAACTCTTTCACTGCACTGCGCCCCGCAAACTGTCGATGGAATGGTAGCGGCCGTCGGCGCCGATTACCGTCAGAAAGACGGCGTCGGAGCCTTGGTTATCTTGCTCCCCGTAGCCCAGTCGGAAGCCGTCAAGGTCGATGCTATGCGCGCCGCGCAGACTGTCCAGGAAGCAGGTCCGGTCCACGTCACGCCCGCAAATCTCCAAACCGGCTATGGCCAAACGGCCCGCAAGATAGCCTTCCAAGGAGACGAAGCCGGGCACGGCGTCGGGGGAGTAGGCCGACAGGGCGTTGAGGTAGGACGCGACGATGAGTATGGAGCCGTCGGTCGGGAGGGGCACCACCTGAGTAACGAATACTCCGGCGCCGTCCGGTCCCAGCTCCGCGGCCAAGGCGTTGCTGCCAACGAAGGAGATGTTCACGAAAACGGTTTCCAACCCGGTGTGCTTAGCCCAAGAGATCAGCTCCGCTACCGGCTGGTAGGCCCCTATGATGATGACCGCTTCGGGGGAGCCTTCATTCAGGTCCAAAAGGGCCGTCTTCACGGCCAGGGTGTTCCTGGTGTACAGCCCGATAGCCGCCGGTTCCATATTCCGGTCTTTCAGAGCGCTCACTACTCCGCGGTAGCCGGCGCGGCCGTAGGAGTCGTCCTGGTACATTATGCCGATGCGCTCCATCCCCAAGTCATCCTTCAACCGAGCGACCATCTCCTTGGTTTCCTGGTTGTAAGAGGCCCGGAGATTGATCACGGTTTCCCGCTGGGGGTCTCGGAGGAAGGCGGCGCCGGTGAAGGGGGCGATGTAGGGAACTCCTCTAGCCTCGGCCACAGGGACCGCCGAGCGCGAGGTGGGTGTGCCGACCGCGCCAATCAGCGCAAAAATCGACTCATTCTCAATCAGTTGAAGGGTGTTGGCAATGGCGGCCTCCGGTTCGTAGGCGTCGTCCAATGACACCAAGTCCAAACGCCGCCCGTTGACGCCGCCTGCCCCGTTCACCTCATGGAAGGCCGCCTCAATGCCTAGCCTCATCCCTCTTCCAAGCTCTTGCGCCGGACCACTGAAGGCGGCGGACTGGCCAAAGAGAATGCGTTGCTCGGAGACGCCGGCTTCCGCCGAAGGCGGGGCGCCGCCCTGAGGGGTAGGGGTGCTCCCGCGGGAGCCGTTTGCCGTAACGCCGTTCTGGCCGACATCAGTGCCGCCGAGGAAAAACCAGGCTCCCAGGCTCAAGGCCACCGTAAGGGCCACGCCCCCCCCGATGCCCAGCACAAATAGTATGTCGGTTGGCAGTCGGAGGGCCCCCTTCACTCAAACCCTGCGCTTCATCAGTACCAGGTGGTTTTTACCCCCCTCCCGTCTGTAACTCAACTCATCCATCATCGTGCGTACCAAGTAAATGCCGAGGCCCCCAACCTTTCTTTCGTTCATGGATCCCATCACGTCGGGTACGGGCGCGTCGCTTAGCGGGTCGAAGGGCTTGCCATCGTCGGTAACCTCGATGACCAAGGCATCGGCCTCAGAGGTCAACTCTATTTCAACTTCGTGGAAACCGCCGTCGTGTCCGTAGTTCACGACGTTTAGCCACAACTCCTCGAGGACCAGATTCACTTGGAAGACGAGGTCGGAAGGCCAGTCGTCAGCCCTCCCAAAATTCTCTATAGCGTCGGAGAGGCGCCCCAGCTCCTCCAGCTTGGTTTCGACCCTCAGAGACAGCCTTGCGCTCATGACGAAGTCTCACTGCAACGGAGGACCAGGCAAGTAATATCGTCGGACTGGGAGGTCCCGCCGGAGAAGGCGTTTATGGCTTCGAAAACCGCCTCGGTGGTCTCCTCAGGATCCCCGGGAGGGTTTTCGCGAAAGAATTCGGTCAGAGGGCCCAGGCCGAACTCCTCATCTTCGCTATTCATAGCCTCAGTCACGCCGTCGGTGTAGAAAATAACCGTGTCCCCGGGGGACAGGTTTACCGTGTTCTGTTCGTAGGAGAGGTCGGACGCAATCCCCAGGGCTATTCCGCCGGTCAAGGGAAGCAGGGTGGAGGTCCCGTCGGCGTGGATGACGAGGGGACTATTGTGGCCTCCGTTGGCATAGGTCAGCTGTTTAGCGGAGGGATCGTACACCGCATACAGAACGGTGACGAACATTTTGCTTTCGTTGTCGTCCAGCAGCAAATCGTTGACTTCGCGGAGCACTTCGCCGGGGAGTTCAACGCCGATAGCGGCGCCCTTCAACAGGGTGCGGCTGGACATCATGAAGAGGGCCGCGGGCACGCCCTTGTCCGATACATCCGCCACGGCAAGGCCAATCCGCCCGTTGTCCAGGGACAGCACGTCGAAGAAATCGCCCCCCACGTTGCGCGCCGCTAGCATCTTGCCATACACCGCATAGCCGGGGTTTTTGGGGAACTGGGTCGGAAGAATAGACTGTTGCATTCCCCGGGCCACGTCCAACTCGTTTTGCAGGGCCACCAGCTTGTCGCGAGACAGGAGGGCCTCGCGCCATTCGGCCATGTTGCGCAGCGTCCGGTCGATTGTTACTTTCAAGTCTTCAAAATCAACGGGTTTGGTGACGAAGTCGAAGGCGCCGCGGTTCATGGCCGTGCGTATGTTCTTCATATCGCCGTAGGCGGAAATTATTACCGAGCGGATGTTGGGGTCCACCTTGGGTATCTGCTCCAGCAGGGTGAGACCGTCCATCTGGGGCATGTTGATGTCCGAGAGCACCATATCGATCTCGTCGTCTTGGCTTAGCTTCTCCAAAGCCTCAACGCCGTTTTGGGCGAAGACGAACCGATAGCGGCCCGCCCGGATATCCCGCCGCATACGTTGCAGCATGAGGGGTTCGAGGTCCGGCTCGTCATCGACGACCAAAATCTTGTAAGTCTCTTCCATCGATGTCATCCGGGGCCGCTTCTACCTCCCGTTTGCCGAATTCTGACCCAGGCAAGGTAAGCGCCTAGGAGTCCCCGCCGTGGGCGATTGTGAAGAGCCTGGAGCGGAGTTGATCGCCGGGCTTTGTCAGTCGCTGAATGCGGCCAGGGCGTCGGCCTGAGAAGGGTGGATGGAAATGATCTTGTCGAAACCGCTTATCTCGAAGACCTCTTGTATCGATTCCGAAAGAGAACAGAGGGCAAATTTCGTGTCTTGGTCTCGCAACGTTTTGGCCGTCAACAGAATCACCCGCAGGCCCGCGCTGCTGATGTATGACAGATGCTCCATATCCATGACTACGGCGCGCTCATTAGCTTCTATGGCAGCCTCTACGTCACTCTGAAACTCACGGGCATTGGCGCCGTCGACCCGTCCATCCGCTTTTAGGATTAAGGTACTCCCTCGCCGCTCCGTTTCAATCCCCATCGCGCATGTCTCCTTAAGGGTTACGATTATTGCCCCCCTTGCCGCACCGCTCCCGATTCCGTTTCTTTACGTGGTGACCTTATTCGGGTGAGACTACCGGACAAGACCACCCAGAACCAACTTCTCCGTAGACCTGCTACGTCGTCTCGCGGGTTTACGCTCCGTTCAGCACCGATCGCGCCCTGCGCCGCCCAAAAAGGCCGCCGGCCCGACGGCTATTACACCGCTAACCCGGCTACGGCGAAAACATCCGGGGAACGCCGGTGTTCCACCGGTTTTTGCTTATTCATTTTTAACACATTCACGACGAAAAAATATGCCACGCCGGCTGTTGGGCCCAGAAGCAGGACCCCCACAGGACGCCAGACCTTTTTAATATTGAACGAAAATAATAGCATAGTCAATGATATCAGGGAGTCCTAACAAGGCTATCGCATTTGGATTTTGTTAACGGAAAACAACCCTCCGACCAAACGTGGGCGGGTTTGAAACCCGGCCCTACGGTATGGTAAGACGCGGGCATAGATAGCAAAATAACCGTCAATTTTTCTAATGCGATAGCCCTGCCCCAGCGTCGGATAGGCGTTGCGTGGGCGTCTTCGGGTGGGCTAGAATAGCCCATATCCCCAGCGCGACGCCCACCGGCCCCGGCCGCCGAGGCAACCGGGTGGGCGCGTCTACAGAAGGGGGCGATCACCATGCTCAGATTTGCCGAGGAAATCATCCTTCTCCTGCTCAACGACGACGGGATGTTCGCTCGGGTGCCCTACTAGTCGATGAACTACGCCCTCGCCGGGGCCGTGCTGATGGACTTAGCCCTGGAGAACCGCATCGACACCGACCTGGAAAAGCTGGTCTTGATCGACGCCACCCCCGTCGGCGATAGCCTTCTGGACGAGGCGCTGGCCGACATAAACGCGGGCGAAGAGCGGGACGCCCGTTTCTGGGTGGAGCGCACGGCGTACCGGGCCGAATCCATTCGCGAGGAGGCCCTCACCCGGCTGATCGGCCACGGTATCTTGGAGCGCCAGGACGACCGCTTCTTGTGGGTGTTCCGATCTAGGCGCTACCCGACCATTCATGGGGAGGCGGAGCGCGAGGTGAAGCTGCGGATCATGGAAGTGCTGTTCAGCGACCAGATCCCCCACCCTCGCGACGTGGTGATCATCTGCCTAGCCGACGTATGCGGCATCTTCAAGGGACTGTTGTCCAAGCAGGAACTGGACAAGGCGTCAGCGCGCATCGAGCAGGTGCGCAGGCTGGACCTCATCGGCCAAGCCATGTCCCAGGCGGTCCAGGATATCGAGCTATTGGTTGCTACCTCGGTCCAACCCCACCTCTAGTCTACTGTATTCCCCTTTACGGCGCAGGGTGCAACCGCTAACCGTTGTATAGGCGAAGTCCCTCACGGAATGATGGTTTAATCCGTCGGTGGGCCGGTTGCGCCGGTTCGTCTTGGCCGCGTCGAGAATCGCCCTCACCCTAACCCTCTCCCGGTGGGAGAGGGGACATTTCTGAAATGGGTGTTCCAAAAGTCCCTTCTCCCAGGGCAGACTCGCAGGGGGCTATTCCGGACGCGGCGGGGGTTGGGGAGGCGGGTTGCCGGCGCCTAGGTGTCCGCGCAGGTGGATGAACCAGTGGGCTAGGCCGACCACGAAGCCCCCGCCGACGATGTTGCCCAAGCTGGCCGCCGCCAGGTTATAGACTGTCCAGGGGACATCCAGCCGGGCCGCCGTATCTGCTGTCAGACCCGTGGCCGCCAGGACTTCACTTTCGGCGACGAGTAACACCCCGATGGGCAGGAAGTACATGTTTGCAACGCTGTGCTCGAAACCGGCGGCTACGAAGGCGGACACCGGGAGGACTATACCCATGAGCTTTTCAGTAGTAGTGCGCCCGGCCGTCGCCAGCCAGATCGCCATGCACACCAGGATGTTGGCCAGGATACCCCGGAGAAAAGCGGCCTCAAAAGAGAGATTGACCTTGGCGTTGGCGTTGGCTATCGCCGACTCGGCGAAGGAAAAGTCACCCTGGGCCCACCATCGCCCGTAGTAGACCATCACCACGATGATAAGGGCGCCGGCCAGGTTCCCGGCGTAGACGAAGGTCCAGTTGCGTCCCAAGGCGCGGAGACTGATGCGCCGGGTGAACACCCCCATAAGCATCATGTTGTTGCCGGTGAACAGTTCCGACCCGGTAATCACCACCATGAACAGGCCCATGGTGAGCCCCAGCCCAGACAAAAACCGGGTGGGGCCGACGCCCAGCTCGGAACCCGCGGCGATGGTACCGGCCAACACTCCACCCAACGCTATGAATGCCCCGGCCATCACCGCCAGCGTCAAGGTGTGAACCAGCCCGGCTTGGGCATTCGCGACGCCCAACTCCTCGACTCGATGGGCGATTTCTTTAGGGGACAACGCCTCCGCCGCTTTTATGCTCCTTGCCGTCCCACACCGTCTTAAAAACCCCTGGTTCATAGCTGTTTGAGTGACACTGGGGCCTTGAACACTCCCACGAACTCCCGTAAAATACCACTGTATCCCACACATTGTGTGGGAAATAATGTGGTACGGAAGGGAGTATGGGCAGCCTCACCGCACTCTCGGCAAAGAACCTTAGCAAACCCGGCAGGCACGGCGACGGCGACGGCCTCTACCTGAACGTCGCCCCTTCGGGCAGCAAATCGTGGGTCCAGCGAATCGTAATCCATGGACGCCGCCGTGACCTGGGGCTGGGGCCTTATCCCGCGGTCAACCTTGCCGTAGCCCGGACCATAGCCCAAACCAATCGCTCCGCCGTTGCCGAAGGCCGGGACCCGGTAGCGGAGAAGCGGCAGGCGCGGGAAGACGCCCGCAAGCCTGCTCCGTCCACCCCCACCTTCGCCGAAGCCGCCGCTCGCGTGATCGAGCTGCGCCGCCCCACCTGGAGCAACCTGAAACACGCATACCAGTGGCAATCGACGCTCCAGGCCTACGCTTTCCCGCTAATCGGGTGCAAGGCGGTTGACGCCATTAGCGCCGCCGATGTCCTGGAGGCGCTGACGCCCGTCTGGACCAGCAAGCCGGAAACCGCCAGCCGGGTTCGCCAGCGAATGGAGACCGTCATGGATTGGGCGATCGCCCAGGGGTACCGGCTGGACAACCCGGCGGGGCGCTCCCTGCTCAAGGTCCTGCCCAAGACGCAGCGGCTGAAAGAACACCATCAGGCATTGCCCTACGCCGGGGTGCCGGGCGCGGTGAGGCAGGTAAGGGAGTCCACCGCCGGCATTTCGACCAAGCTGGCCTTTGAGTTTCTCGTACTGACCGCCGGGCGCTCCGGGGAGGTGCGGGCGGCCCATTGGACCGAGGTCGACTGGGATACGGCAACCTGGGAGATCCCCGCATCCCGGATGAAGGCCAGGCGGCCCCACCGGGTGCCGCTGTCCGGCAGGGCTATGGAGATACTGGGCCAAGCATTGGAGCTAACCGACGGCCAAGGGTTGATATTCCCCGCCGCGCGCAGCGGCAAGCCGGCGTCCGAGATGGTGTTCACCGCCCTGCTCCGGCGGCTGGAAATCCCCGCCGTACCCCATGGATTTCGCTCCAGCTTTCGGGACTGGGTGATTGAACAGACGCCGACGCCGTGGGCGGTGGCCGAGGCAGCCCTGGCCCACAACGTGGGCAATACCACGGAGGCGGCATATATGCGGAGCGACCTGTTCGACCAGAGGCGGGCGTTGATGGACGCTTGGTCGGCCTTCGTTACCGGCGGGACCGATACAGAGGGGGAAATGGCTGAACAGTCCCCGGACATCAGCAACATCACTGAAGCACCGTACATGGTGAGCAACCTATTCGACCAAAGTCTGGAACTGACGGAGGCTCGGGCGGCTTACGATGCTGGTTGGACCGACAAGACGGAGGGGAAAACGCCTGAACAGGCCCGAGACGTTTATCTTCTCGACACATTGAACGGCAACATTCCGGGCATGCCGAAATATTCTGACTTGCCGTCCCATTGGAGGGACACTCCGGAAGAATCGTCCTACGCGAGCTACTCAGGATTTACCGACAGGTTGACGTTGCTGGCCATCTACATCGACATGGCCAAGAAAGAGCGGTGGGCCTGGGAGGGGCTGCGCAGCCTTCATCGCGAATTGTTAGAAAACAACGAACTTATCCCTGACCTCCTGACTCGGTGGGTCCACCACGAATTCGCCAAAGACAATCCTCCCTCGACGCGAGGCCGGCCAGAAGAGTTCGACCGAGACTTGCGAGTTTCAGCGGTTTTCACGTTTCTGCAGTCTCACGGTTGGCCTCGTATAGAAGCGATAGACCATATCGCATGCCTAATGCACTACGAATCGGAAACCATCCGGTCCATCATTCGCAAGCAGGAACAACGCCTCCGACCAGCGCGGTAACAATTCGGGCTATTTATTCACCCTGACAACCCCCAAGCCCAGGTGTACCGTCAATTCAAGTAGAGCCTTGATTTGAGGGGTACGCCCATGGGTACTGCAACCACCGACCGCCTCCTGCGCCTTGGCGAAGTACGGACCCGTACTGCGCTGGGGCGCAGCACTATTTACCGCAAGATGCGCGATGGGTCTTTCCCCGAGCCGCTGAAAATCGGAGACCGGGCCGTCCGCTGGCGGGAGTCCGAGATCGAGGCCTGGCTGAAGGCCCGCCCCAGGGCCACCGGCGACGCGCCGCCCTGAAGAGGCCTTTAGCACGATGCCATAAGCCCAGCCGGAGCTTTGCATCCTCCTCCGGTCGGGAGCTTGGGTTTTCCTCCCGGTTGTCTTGAATGTAAAAGGCGGAGCTGAAGTGGACCACCTGGAGCCACTGGCCAGAGTAGATATCCGAGCCGGTTGTGAAGTGGGAAGGCCACACCCACGGCCGCGGCAGCAGACAGGGCGGGGAAGGGAGGTTTCCGGTGGGGGGAATCGGCCAAATTTGAATAGAAAGTGTTGCAGAAGTTACCAGCAGTTGGCCAGCTTTTCGTGGCTGGTGGACCACTTTGAACCACTTTTCGTGCGTCCAATGGCCGTCGGCATTTCAGCTGCGGCCGACGATGTCCGAGCCGCCGTCGCGGTAGTTCCCACTCTCCCTGGCGAGGCGAAGGACGGCAAGGTCCGGGCTCCAAGCGTTACAGCCACCCGGGCAAGTGGCGACGCAGGTCCGCTGCGCCGGGACCCGGAAATGCGACGGCGTGTTCCTGCCTTGCTCGGTGAATACGGCCACACCCCACCGGTCGATTGTCAAACTAAAGGTTGGTGATTCGTGAATCAATTAGATCCGGGGAGTTGACATGGCTAAATTGGCTGATTGGCGCAACATCAAAAACCGGAGCCACACCTTGGCCACGCTGCAATTTCGACCGCCTAGGCCAAGGTGCCGGAGCTGCCGGCAAAGGGTGCGGCTCCACGACTGGAGCTGGCCCTATATCACCAGCGCCGGACGCTTGGGACTCAGGGGAGCATGTGGGGAGTGCGGCGCGCGCCTGACGGTATTCGTTGAAGCGCCTAAGCCCGACTTCGAGGATCTGCCGGCCCGGACTTGGGAGTTGCCGGATGTTCTGCTGTTGGGCGCGGCGCTGGTGGCCGGCCACCGGGCCGGCGCCGCAGCGTTGAAGCGCTCCCGCCGGGAGCGGGCCGACGCCATGAGCCGAGCCGCGGGGCTTGGTCTGTCCCACCGGGAAATTTCCGACATATTTCGGTGCGGACTCTGGACCGTGAGGCGTTCCCTTGGCCAAGCCAGGGCCCGGGAGAAGGCCGCGCTACCGGGCAAGCGGTCCAACCGGAAGCCCAAAACCAATCTATGAGGTGTATTATGCCGGACTCCGATCCTTGGGCAGAGTTCCTGAGACC
This sequence comes from Dehalococcoidia bacterium, assembly GCA_965197665.1. Classification (GTDB taxonomy): domain Bacteria; phylum Chloroflexota; class Dehalococcoidia; order Lucifugimonadales; family UBA3495; genus CBDANO01. The sequence continues at coordinate 119,231 of CBDANO010000002.1, read as the reverse complement.
TAACAAATCCTCGAAGAAATCCGACCTGTCCCACCCAAGCCTGGACCTGACTACCCCACCGCACGAAACTGAGCCTTCCCCGAAGCCCTGGCCCGACCGGGATTGGGATAGGATGCCGGGGAAATTCCTGGACGTGGACGTAATCCGGTCCATGAAGCCCGACACGCTTCGCAGGGACGTGTATAGCGAGGAGGACCGGGTCGAGGCTTGGGAAACGGTGAACAAGCTCCACATGTGGGCCAGGGAACATAATCCCGGTATACCCAAGAAGCACGGCATCTACCTTTTCAGCGCGGGTATGGGAGAGGGAAAGTCCCATATGATGATCTCCATCGCGATGCTGGCCTTTGCCTACCGGGCCATTCCGGTGTTTTCCAGTGAGTCCATGGGCGCTCTGTTCGGTTGGCGGCTGAGCCTGGAGGAAATCTATAACTTCCCCGACGTGGTCCCGCCAGGCTCCATTGTGCTGGTTGACGAGATCGCCGCCCTGGCGGATAGGTATTCCGGCATGGCCAACCGGGGCCGGGTGCTGAGCGCCGGCTTGACTTCATTTCGCAAAGGCGGGAATCTACTCTTGTGCGGGACGGCCGCCGAGGCCCAGGTCGCTTGGCAGATTCGAGTTGCCTGCGAGGCCGTTATCGAACCCCGCAGGTCCACGCCGCTCAAGACTGTGCTAGCTGGCTATTCTTTCACCGGCAACCCCAAATACAGGAAAGTGAGGATGCGGGAGCACGAGCTTCCATTCCCACCATTTTGCTATCAGACGGCGACTGCTTACATTCAGCCGTGGGCAGGCAAGCGGGTAGCCGAGGATTACCGTTCCGAGAAGGCGTCCCTGCACGTCCACAACCGGCGTCAGAGCGACCTGTCGAAATTCCTCCAGCGATGGAAGACCGCTGAACTCTGCCGTTTGTCTCCTGACCTTATGAACCTGTCGGCCTGCTTGTACGATACTTACAGTCGGGTACCGATTAGTGATGCGCACCGGATCGATGCTGCGGCTATGAGAACCGAGGCGGACCGCCTGCTCAGCGGTCGGGGGGTTGGCGCGGGTCTGCCGGCGTTCTTGACCTGGGCGTTCAGCACCGATTTCTTCGATCGATATGCCGATGGGTGGATTGGTTTTGGGGATCTGCACGGCTTGAGGTGCCACTTCGATAAAGGGTACAAGGGTATGTCGATTAACGCGCTTAAAAGGGAGCTGGAGCCACTGGTGCCGCCTGAGGCCCGGACGGCCCGGCGGGTGGCAGTAGAAGCATTACGGATGCTGTTGCCGTGAACGGCCGGGCCCATCCCTGGGCCGGCGAACAGGACCGGCGCCGGAAACCGGAACGGTCCGAAGGCGGGCTATCGCCGCGTGGCGCCGGCCCCGCCGGGGCCTGCAACTGAGAAAGAGGTTGCGAGTTCCCGCTCGCAGGTACTCTTAGTAACTATCTCAAAAAGGTATTGGTCTGAGAAGGAGAATCCAAAGGCGGTGGGGGTAAGATAGGGGAAACCTGTGTGGTGGTAGATGATGGGAAAGAGCGAGTCCCTGCCAACGATCTGGGAAATACCGGATGATCTGTGGCAGCGAATTGAACCGGTGATTTTGGAGTTGGACTCACCCAAGGGGAAGGGGCGCAAACGGGTGGACCAGCGGAAGATGCTGCAAGGCGTCATCTTCCGCATGCGCAGTTCCTGCCAATGGAACCGCTTGCCCAAGGAACTGGGGGATGACAGCACCATCCACCGAACCTTCCAGCGTTGGGTCGAGCGTGGGGTGATTGAGGGTATCTGGGCCGCCCTGATCGAAGAATGCCGGGAGTTGGACGGCGTAAACTGGGAATGGCAGTCCGCCGATTGCTCCATGGGAAAGGCGCGTTTTGGGGGGGCGCTATTGGACGCAATCCCACGGACCAAGGGAAGGCAGGAAGCAAGAAAAGCATCCTGATCGACGGGGCCGGCGGGCCACTGAGCGTGGTGGTGGCCGGAGCTAATGTCCACGACACGAAACTCCTCAGGCCGACGCTGGAGAGCATAGTGGTGAACCGGCCAGAAGGCGTCCAGAACCTGTGCTTGGACAAGGGGTATGACAACCCCACAGGCCACCGAACCGTCGCCGACGCCGGATACCAACCGCACATCCGGCGTATTGGCGAAGAGAAATTGGACCAATCGGGCGAGAAGACCCACCCAGCGCGGCGGTGGGTGGTGGAACGCACCCTGGGCTGGCTGTCCAAGTGCCGGGCGATACTGGTGCGCTACGACAAGAAGCCATCCAATTACCTTGGTCTGCTCCAACTGGCATGTGCCCTTATCTGGTACCGCCGTCAATGGAGCCTCGCTAATTTGAGATAGTTACTTAGTCCTCCCGCCTCGGCCGTCCGGGCTTTGCTCGGCCAGCTTGGCATTGGGTACAAGATCGTTGCCTCCCGCCGCGGCCGTCCGGGCTTTGCCGGCGGCGGCCCCCTGATTTCGGCCAGCAGCTTGGTGGATGTCTCGTCAAAGCAGGCCGCCGGCCTTTTCGGGTCATAGGGTTCGGTATAGAGCTCCAGCACATCTTTCATGGCTGCCATGAATTCCCCGCTCACCTTCGGAATGTGCCACTGCCCGTTCCGCCGCAGCTTGAGCTCGTTTTTTCAGCCGGAGCCGACCGTATCGTGGGATCGGGACTCAGCCAACCCAGGTTCCACCACCCCGCCCGCCAGCAGGCGCAGCGGCCAGCGGTCACGGTCCTCGGGCTGCGGGCCGGAGCAATCAGGTGGGCCTCGCCACGGTCATCCAGTTTCCTACGCCGGTTGACCTGGTTACGGCGGCGAAGCACCTCATCCAATCCTTCCGCGGCGTTACGCCGCTTGGTGCGGAAACCGGTCCGGTCCGACACGCACAAGGCGGCGGCCACCCGGGGCGCACCCCAGCCCTCGTCCACTTTGAGCAGGGTGCCTGCCCGGGTGATCGCTCGAGCGGAGCTCCTGCTGGCTCTTATCATCCGCTGCGGCCGCCCCTTTTCCTGTGCCCCGCCGGACCTCCTACTTCCTCTGGACCATGGATGCTCCACCTCACAACCCTGCTTCCTCCCAAGGTAGCATCTCAGTTCAGCCTTTCTGATGCATGACGATCCCGATTCGACCGAAACGAGTCGTTGCCGGACACGGGCAAGGGCCGGAGCAGCCGGCCGCCGGCGGCCGGCATGATTTAGACGGCCCAGACTGCCAGCAATGAGAAGTTGGGAAATAAGCCACGCGGCGCACCGACCGTTTCGGCGGCCGTATCGAGTGGGTCATTAGGCACGGCGGCAAGTGTTGCGCGGCGTTCCAAGGCGTGTTGTCCAGCCCTCAAGGGCATAGCTGATTTCCTAAGAAATGACCATCTAATGATACAATTATTCCGCCGATTCGCTCTGGAGGCCGGGCGCCCAAAATGAAGAGTCAACAGTTGGGAGGTGGTCGCCGGAAGCAAACATGGTATCTTATACGGGAGCGGCGGGACCCTCACTTAACTCCGCCTTAATTCTGTCCAACTAACCGGGTCTACCTCAGCCACATGGCCGCGGACTTATTCAGAGGATTCTTAGTTCAGTTTATTGCTTGAAGAGTTGGAAACCAATAGATCAACCGTTGCTCTTCTGATGAAGCGTTGGGATCCCCTGGGTGTTCGTTCTTCCATTGGTGCAATGCATTCCCCAGCACCCTTATATAATGTGCCGCACCCCCGTCATCTCTTTCCGAGCGGCGGACCCGCACTAGGTGCTCGTAGTTGATCACGATGGCACGGTGGACGTCGCTATGGAACTGGTATCTTCCGTTCTCAACATCTTCCAAGTCTAGAAGGGCTGCCTTTAGGTGTGTCTCAGCTTTACGTGCTTCTTGTTCTGCCCGCCCGTATTGGGCTTGCCCATATAAATCCTTGGCGAGTTGGCTCCGAGCTAAGCCGGCTTTGTATTCCAAGTCTTCAGAATCCGGCAGAATTTCCAGGCCCCTCTCTGCGGCTTGGGCTGCAGCGGTCCATTCGGACTGAGATTGTTCCATTCCAGCCCAATGCCAATACATGTCTTGTCGAGATGACTTAAGGTCGGAAGCTCGGGTGAAGCTATCACGAGCGTCCGTATAGCGGGCTGTCGGACGCCAAGACTTGTAAACCCACCCAAGACTACCGTGCAAGTCGGCGGTTTCAGGGAATAGTTCGATCGCTTGCAGGAGAGTAGACTCAGCATCAGGATGTCGCTTAAGTTTAACCAGACTGACCGCTTGTCTTATGAGTTGCCCAATGCGTCCTCTGTGTGCCGGGGTTGCCTGTGTCTCACCCATTATTACTTGGATAGAGCCATTGATCCTATGGGCTAAGTCTGTTCCGCCATAAACCTCAATTACCAAAGACCGGGTGTTTATGTTCAGACCAAAGGTTGGTTCGTCCTGTGTAACACGAGGTTTGGGCAAGAGGAACAAATTCTGTAACTCTTGGATGGCGGAGTAAGCTTGGTCCCTTTGCACCTCTGCAGTTACTTGTATCGAAGGCAAAGAGATTGGACCCCGGAACAATGCACAAGCCAACAGCACTTTTTTGGCTGCATCGGACAGCATATCAAACTCGCGGCGGAGAGCGTAACTGCGAGCTTGTTCCCCTTGCTGGTTTTTCCACAATCTAATCGCATTATTTGGAGTTTCTCCGAGTCGACACAATCTTAGGAGTTCTTCCACAAACAATGGGCTGCCGTCGCATGCGTCTAAGATGTTGTTGTTGATGGCCCGAGAGAACTGGTTGGGGTCGAGATCATAAAGCTGGATACGACTATCGATGAATTTATTGCCGTCATCACTTCCGGTTCGGAATCCCGTTACCTGCGTTACCAACGGCTCCATCCCGAAGGGAACCCGCCGGGATGTGATCAAGAACTTGGATTTTGTGCTTTGAATTCCAAACGTAAAGAAATTCATAGCCATTAGGCCATCGCCCTCTAGGGAATCTACGTCGTCCAGGACGACAAGAGCAGGCAACTCCTGGAGATAGGAGATGCACTCTTTAGCTTTTGCATCGGTATCCATTGCCTCAATTTCGATCGCGCCGTATGCTCTGAGGACGCATGCAAGCGCGGAATCCAAGTCCCAAAAATCTGGCGACTCTACGCTTATCGTCTGGCCTTCCAGAAATTTCCGGGCTTTGGCGCTCAACCAAATTATGACTTCGAAGCCTGTTAGAAGTTGGACACTTGTTGAAACTGCGAACTCGTACGCTATGGCCGTCTTTCCCTTTCCACCGTCCCCCGCCAAGAGCCATACCCTAGAATATGGGTCGTTTAACCAATTCCGTAAACTTTCGAGTTCAGTCTGCCTACCGACAAATCTTGGCGCTATAGTTTCTCTAGGTGGTAAGGTGCTGGACTCTATCGGGATTGGGTCTTCATCTGTCGGTCCGATCTCCGGGGATCCTCCAAAACGAATTAGTTCCCACGACCGACGCAATTCCTCAGAAGCCCTTTCGTCGATGAAGTCCAATATCCGCCTGGCGTAGTCCAGCATTTGCAACGCGTCCGCGTCGGAGATATCGATGTCTCCTGGATGTCCCAGAGCAGGATCTCGCATATTTTTGATTTCCCGGGCACCGATTAGTAGGCTCTGTTTCTTCTGTAGAGTTTCTTCGGGGGTCAACTCTCGGGAGGATGGGAACAGCTCGGCAAAATACTTCTCGAACAAAACGTAGAAATTATTTACTCCAAGAAAATCGAACTCATCGGTCAATTTGCTTCCGTATTCCCCGGTGGTCCGGCGCAATTCTGCGTTATGTTGGAGCGTTTCCCACTCTTTTTGAAGAGGAAGCTTCAACGTTTCCAACCAATCGTCAGGGTGGTTTGTTTTAATGGTCTCGCGGATATGTTGGACTACGGTATTCCGGTAGACCCTGTTGATAGCTTCAAAACAGATCGTGTTGGTGGAAACCATAAATTTGCCCCTTTTGTTCGCTCGCCGCCTTGGATCGGCCCTAAACCTTATGTCCCCGAGTAATCCCCGCGCCCGTTTGGTGGCATTTGTTTTAGCAGGCTGATCCGTGATGGTCCGGTCCCGCTCGTTCCTTGCCGTGCCCGTTTTAACATGTCGCGTGCAAAACGGGCAACTCTCGGCCACCGATTCTGTCCAACTGACCGGGTCCACCTCACCACCGCCTTGCCCGCCAGCAGGCGCAGCGTCCAGTGGTCGTGGCCTTCGGGGGCCGGGCTGCAGGCCAGGGCTATCAGGTGGGCCTCGCCTCGGTCATCCAGTTTGCGGTGCCGGTTGACCTGGTTGTGGCGCCGCAGCACCTCATCCAATCCCTCCTCGGCATACCGCCGCTTGGCGCGGAACACCGTCCGCTCCGACACGTCCAGGGCAGCGGCCACTTGAGAAGCAGTCCAGCCCTCATCCGTTCTGAGCAGAATGCGCGCTCGGGTGATGGCCTGGGCGGAACTCCTGCCGGACCTGATCATCTGCCGGAGCCGCCCTCTCTCCTGGGTGCTCAGCTCTACGCCATATATTTCCTGAACCATGGATGCCCCACCTCCCAAAACTCAACTCTCTCCCAGACGGTGGCATTCCGCTCCCGCCCATGTAATACCTGACAATACGGATTTGACCCAGCACTAGCTCCTCTCGGACGTGCGGCCGGAGCCTCCAAAGCACCGAGCTTGCATCCGGTCAGCCATCATGCTATATTTCTGACATTCTATCACGGGAGACTCCTCAGTGCCAAGCCTTCCAGCGCAGATCATCAGCTACGCCGCCGAGTCACCGGAGGGCACGCTGCTGTGCCCAAGCGCCCTGCTGCACTTAGGGAGTAGGGCTGCTGTTGACCAAGCACTGTCTCGCCTCGCCCGTAAGGGAGATCTCATGCGGGTCTGCCAGGGCGTCTACGTTCGGCCTATGCAGACTCGGTTCGGCTTTCGGTCGCCCGCCGTGGGCAAGGTGCTTGCGTCCCTGTCCACTCTTTGGGGTGAGACGATTGTACCTTGCGGTGGAACGGCAGCGAATGCCCTTGGGCTCACTACGCAGGTGCCGGTACGGTCGGTCTACCTTACCTCCGGCCCTAATCGTAAGCTCAAGCTCGGTGGGCTGGTGGTGGAACTGTGCCACGCCCCACGGTGGCAGCTTGTGGCGCCCCATCGGCCCGCCGGAGATGCCGTCCGCGCCCTGGCCTGGCTTGGTCCCGAGGAGGTAGACGAGAATCTGGAGACGCTTGAGCATAAGCTCTCACCGGAAGATATAGAGGAACTGGCGGCCACCCGCGCCGTAATGCCTGCATGGTTGGCCGAACCTGTGAGTGCGATGGTCGCCGATGCCTGAAAGAGCCTTGGCTTGTTCTGTCAATGACTGCTGGATGGATGGCATCGAGGAGCTGCCCACTTGATAAACATGACCCCGGAGCAAGAGGCCCGCGTAAACATAGATCGGCTGCTTGAGCAGGCAGGATGGTCGGTGCAGAACTCCGACTCCATCAACCTGTACGCCAGCAGCGGAATAGCCGTACGCGAGTTCCCCTTGAAGTCCGGCCATGGCAAGGCAGACTACCTGCTCTATGTGAACCAGAAGGCGGCCGGGGTAGTCGAGGCGAAGCCAGAAGGCTCCACCCTTACCGGAGTGGAAGTCCAGTCCGAGAAGTACAGCACAGGCTTGCCAGACAACCTTCCCGCCCACGACAACCCGCTCCCGTTTCTGTACGAGAGCACCGGCACGGAGACGCAGTTCACCAACAGGCTCGACCCGGAGCCGCGAAGCCGCCTTGTCTTCTCATTCCATTCTCCCCAGACGCTTGCCGCTTGGCTAGGCACCCCGGAAGCGCCAGACACTGACGGTCATCGGACTGCTGAGGAAAAGAGCGACTACCTGACGTCTGACAATCTACGCCAGAGACTCAAGGCCATGCCGCCTCTGAATGCATCAGGCCTGTGGCCGGTACAGGAAAAGGCCATCAGGGAATTGGAGAAGTCCCTGGCCGCAGGACGGCCGCGGGCGCTGGTGCAGATGGCCACCGGAAGCGGCAAGACCTTCATGGCCTGCAACCAGGCATACCGCTTGATCAAGCACGCCGGAGCGTGGCGCGTGCTGTTCCTCGTGGACCGCAGCAACTTGGGACGGCAGACCCTACGCGAGTTCCAGGGGTTCACCACCCCGGACGAAGGGCGCAAGTTCACCGAGCTGTACAACGTTCAACTCCTCCAATCCGGGCACATCGACCCCATGAGCAAGGTCTGCATTGCCACCATCCAGCGGGTGTACTCCATCCTGAAGGGTGAAGAGTTGGCCCCGGAGCTGGAGGAGATCTCCGGCTTCAACACGGCCGCTCTTCAGCGTGAGCCTGCGCCCGTCGAGTACAACCCGGACGTTCCCATCGAGACCTTCGACGTCATCATCACCGACGAGTGTCACCGCTCGATATACAACCTGTGGCGGCAGGTGCTGGAGTACTTCGACGGCTTCCTGATCGGGCTGACCGCCACCCCCTCCAAGCAGACCTTCGGCTTCTTCCATCAGAACCTGGTCATGGAGTACAACCACGAGCAGGCGGTGGCCGACGGCGTGAACGTGGGCTTCGATACCTACAGGATTCGCACACAGATCACCGACCAGGGGGCGACGGTGGATGCCGGGTACTACGTTGACCGGCGGGACCGTCTGACACGGAAGGTCCGGTGGGAGCAACTGGAGGAGGACCTGGCCTACGCCCCCAACCAGCTTGACCGCGACGTGGTGGCGGAAGACCAGATTCGCACGGTCACCCAGGCTTTTCGGGACCGGCTGTTCACGGAGATATTCCCCACCCGTCGGGACGTGCCCAAGACGATCATCTTCGCCAAGGACGACAGCCACGCCGACGACATTGTGCGCGTCGTGCGGCAGGTGTTCGATAAGGGCAACGACTTCTGCCAGAAGATCACCTACAAGACCACCGGGGTGAAGCCGGAAGACCTGTTGAGTTCCTTCCGCAACAGCTATAACCCCCGCATAGTAGTGACGGTGGACATGATCGCCACCGGCACTGACATCAAGCCGGTGGAGGTCGTCTTCTTCATGCGCAATGTGCGCAGCCGCAACTTCTTCGAGCAGATGAAGGGGCGCGGCGTGCGCACCATCTCGACCACCGACTTCAACGCCGTGACCCCCGACGCCCGCAACAAGGACCGCTTCGTGATCGTCGACGCGGTGGGCGTGACCGAGACCGAGCTATCCGACTCCTACTCCTTGGACAGAAAGCCCACCGTACCCTTCGACAAGCTGCTGGACCTGGTAAGCATGGGTGACCGAGACCCGGAGGTTCTCTCGTCTCTCGCCAGTCGCCTCGCACGGCTGGATCGCCACCTGACCCCCGGGGACCGCGAGGCTATAGAAGACGCTTCTCATGGCGTGCCGCTTCAGACCCTCGTCTCCAGCCTCGTAAATGCCGCGGACTCGGACGTCGCCCTGGATGCCGCACGACAGGCGACGGGGGAAGACGACCCGCCTGAATCGGCGGTCGCCGAGGCCCGGCGTCAGATACTGGAAGATGCCGCCCGGCCCTTCGCCGCGAACCCCGACCTGCGGCAGCGGCTGGTGGACATCCATCGCTCCTACGAGCAGACCATCGACACGGTGAGCGCCGACAGCCTCATAGAGGCCGGATTCTCGGACGAACAAGCAAGGGCAACCGTGGGATCATTCGGGCAGTATATTGAGGAGAACCGGGACGAGATAACGGCCCTGCAGGCGCTGTACGAGCGTCCCTATCGTCAGAGACTGAGCTACGCTGACATCAAGGCCCTGGCCGACGCCCTGGTATTGCCGCCGCGCTCGTGGACGATCGAACGGTTGTGGGAGGCCTACCGGCAGTTGGACAAGTCAAAGGTGCGCGGCTCGGGCCAGCGGACCCTGGCCGACATCGTGTCCGTGGTGCGCTATGCCATAGGCGGCGCTGACGAGCTGGCGCCCTTCGCCGACAGTGTGCGTAAGCGCTTCAGTGGCTGGCTGGCGATGCAGGAAACCGCAGGTCGCGCCTTCACTGAGGAGCAGGTGCGTTGGCTGGAGGCCATCTGCGGCCACATCGCGGGCAGCGTCAGCATGGACATGGGCGACTTCCAGTACGCCCCCTTCAACCAGCAGGGCGGCCTCGGCAAGGCATACGAGCTGTTTGGGGATGAACTCCCCGGCCTGCTCGAAGAGCTCAACCTGGAGTTGGTAGCGTAGGTGGGACATGCGGAGCTTTCTCCACCATCGTCAATTTGCCTGTTGAAGGTCCAACCATCTCGTCGCACAATAAGGAGAATGATAAAGGGAGGTAGTCGATGACCACCGCAGATGAAATCAAGCAAGCAGTCCTGAGTCTTCCTGAAGCCGAGTACGCCAAGGTCATGGACTGGCTACACGAGTTGGCAGAGGAGGCGTGGGATCGGCAGTTCGAGGAGGACGTGCTGGCCGGCAAGCTGGACTTCCTGAAGGCAGAGGTTGAACAGGCCAAGCGGGAAGGCACGCTCAGGGAGTTGTAGTGCATCGCACTACGCCCCAGTTCTGGGCGCATTTCGAGCGACTGCCTGAAGCATTTCAGAGGGCTGCGCGGCGAAACTTCCAGTTGCTCAAGGATAGTCCGAGGCACCCGTCGCTTCACTTCAAGAAGGTCAACGACTATTGGGCGGTTCGGGTTGGGCGTTCTTACAGAGCTATTGCCATTGAAGAAGGGCAAGATCTGTTCTGGGTCTGGATCGGTAGCCACGACGAGTATATGCGCGTCATTGGCCGATAGAAGCTGATTCATGCTCGCTCCATCCAAAGGGAATTACATACCAAACTACAGACGGGAGTAAATGGTGGCAGAATTCACCAAAGTGTGTAGGTTTCTCAGGCACCGAAAGCGGGAGGACCTAGCGGAACTGCTGGCTAATGCCCGTGCGACAGATAACTTGTTCGACGTCGGGTTCAGGGGCGAGGAAGTTATCGCTATTGGAGAAGTAACCTTATGGTTTCCAGCATCCGCTGAGATCAGCGTGCAAGGGCTTACATCGGATGATAAAGCGGTGATTTGGGAGGCTCTAGTAGAAGCGGGAGGTTACGGTTATGGTCTTCCATCAGTTGACTACATGATTGATTGGGACTCTCTTGATGATGGCCTATTGGTTCCTTTCGATTCTTCTACTGATTGGGAGAAGGTTGACCTCACAATGGCAGAACTCCGCAAGCAATTGGACGCCGCTGCAACCCCGGTCGCCTTCCAGAGTGTAGGCGTCCCGTGTAGGGAGGCGCTCATCTCCCTAGCACAGGCGGTCTTTGACCCACAGCGCCATCCTGCTTTAGACGGCGATGTGCAAGACTGTAGCCCCAACCGATTTCAAGCGGATGCTAAAGAGATATCTAGCTGCTGAAATGATAGGAGCAGCAAACAAAGAGATTCGCAAGTGTGTGAAAAGCGCCTATGACTTTGCCACCAGTGCCTATGACCTTGCCAACAGGGTGTAGCACGACCCGAACGCTAACTACCGTAACGCTGCCTTATGCGTGCAGGCTACCTTCAGTGTAGTTGGTCTGATTCAGATTATGGCTGGTCAGCGAAACAGGGGTAGCGAAGATTAGATGTCCTGTAACTTGGTATGTAATCCCCCATCCAAACATGCTGATGACGTTGCAGTTGGGACCACACTGTCCTCAGAAATCCCTGAAGGGTGGGCAATGACCACTTTGGGGAGTCTTCTTGAAGTGATTCGTGGTGTCTCATACAAGAAAGTCGACGCCAGCAGCGTTTCCGCAGAGGGATTCGTACCACTACTACGTGCAACTAACATTGACCGCGTACTGAACTTTGATGGCCTCGTATATGTCCCAACGCAGTATGTGAATCCAGACCAGTACCTGAGACCTGGGGACATAGTTATCGCTGCGTCTAGCGGTAGTTCATCGGTAGTAGGAAAAGCAGCTCAGTTGAATAAAGAATGGGTCGGCACCTTTGGCGCTTTTTGTTTGGGATTGAGGGCAGTTAGCGCTATGGACAATAGATACCTTGCATGGTTTCTACAGGGTGATGACTATCGGAATCGCACCTCGCAACTTGCGGCTGGAGTAAATATAAACAACCTTAAGCGAGAACACATTGAAGGAATCCCCGTCCCCTTTCCTCCCCTCCCCGAGCAACACTGCATCGTGGCGGAGATAGAGAAGCAGCTCACTCGCCTCGACGCCTCCGTAGCCGCGCTCAGGCGTGTACAGGCCAACCTGAAACGGTACAGGGCCAGCGTCCTAAAGGCGGCCTGCGAAGGTAGGCTCGTCTCCACTGAGGCGGAGCTTGCCCGCGCCGAGGGACGCGAATACGAACCCGCCGACCGCCTCGTGGAACGCATCCTGGCGGAACGCCGCACCCGGCGGGAGGCACAGGAGAAGCGCCGAGGCAAGTACAAGGAGCCGCCGCCGGACACCTCCGACCTGCCGGAACTGCCGGAGGGATGGGTGTGGAGCAGCATGGGCCAGAGCTTTGACGTTTACGTTGGGTCCACGCCCAGAAGAGCCAAATTAGAATACTGGAATGGAGACATTGCCTGGGTGAGTAGCAGCGAGGTGGCATTTAGCAGAATTAAGTGCACACGAGAGTACATAACAGAGGAAGGACTAAGAAACAGCAGCTTATATGTACACCCAGAGGGCACCGTCCTATTGGGCATGATAGGAGAGGGCAAAACAAGAGGACAGGTTTCAATACTGGACATACCAGCTTGCAATAGTCAGAACTCCGCCGCGATCAGAGTCTCTGAGTCCGGGTTTCCTCCTGAGTATGTCTTTTACTACCTTTGGAGTCAGTATGAAGCTACTCGACAAATCGGATCGGGCAACAACCAACCTGCACTGAACAAGTCACGCGTCCAAGAGATCGCATTCCCCCTCCCACCTTTGGCCGAGCAACGCCGCATTGTTGCCGAGGTGGAGCGGCGTCTGTCGGTAATCCAGCAGACGGAGGCCACAGTGGAGGCCAACCTCACACGGGCCGAGCGGCTGCGGCAGAGCATACTCAAGCAGGCGTTCTCAGGGAATCTGGTACCCCAGGACCCCAACGACGAGCCGGCGTCGGCGCTGCTGGAGCGCATCCGGGTGGAGCGTGAGGCGGCCCAGGCCGCTGCCAAGAACAGCCGCCAGACCAGACCATGCCGGGGTAAGTCGCCCTCCGCAAGGCAACTCGTACTCCGAGAGGGGAATCCGTGACTACCTCCTCCTCCGTCGGACAGAAACTGTGGAACTACTGCAACATCCTTCGGGACGCCGGGCTGTCCTATGGCGACTACCTGGAGCAGCTCACCTACCTCATTTTCCTCAAGATGATGGACGAGCGCAGCCGCCCGCCCTACACCCTGCTGCCGGATTATCAACCACCACCCATCCCCGAAGGCTACGGCTGGCCCAGCTTGCTGGCGCGAGAGGGCGTCGAGCTGGAGACCCACTACCGTCGCACCCTGGAGACGCTGGCCCAACAACCCGGAACGCTCGGCGTCATATTCCGCAAGGCCCAGAACAGGATCCAGGAGCCGGCTATGCTCACCCGGCTGGTCCGGGAGCTCATCAACAGCGAGAATTGGCTGTCCCTAAGCGCCGACGTGAAGGGCGACGCCTATGAGTCGCTGCTGGAGCGCAACGCGCAAGATGTGAAGACCGGAGCAGGGCAATATTTCACGCCTCGCCCCCTGATTCAGGCCATCGTGGACGTCATGCGCCCCAAGCCCGGCGCCACCATCTGCGACCCCGCTTGCGGCACAGGAGGCTTCCTGCTAGCGGCCCACGATTACATAGTCAACCATAGCTCTAGCATGAACCAGGGCCAGCTTGCCCACCTGCGGGACAACGCTCTCCACGGATGGGAGATTGTGGACAGCGCCGCCCGGCTCGGCGTCATGAACCTGTACCTTCACGGCATCGGCGGGGATGAGACGAACATCGTGGTCGATGACAGTCTCCGCAGTCTTCCGAGCAGTAGATTCGACATGGTGTTGACCAATCCGCCTTTTGGACGCAAGTCCAGTCTCACCTTCGTCAACAGCGAGGGGGAGTCGGAACGGGAGAGCCTTATCGTGGAGCGTCCCGACTTCTGGGCCACGACGAGCAACAAGCAGTTGAACTTCCTCCAGCACGTGCGGTCCCTGCTGAAGATTCACGGGCGAGCGGCCATCGTGGTGCCCGACAACGTGCTGTTCGAGGGCGGTGCGGGAGAGACTGTGCGCCGGAAGCTACTCCAGGAGTGTGACGTGCACACCCTGCTGCGGCTGCCCACCGGCGTTTTCTACGCCCAAGGGGTCAAGGCCAACGTGCTCTTCTTCGACCGCAAGCCCGCCAGCGAGACCCCGTCGACCCGGGACCTGTGGATATACGACCTGCGGACCAACCGTCGCTTCACGCTTAAGACCAATCCGCTGACCCGTGCCGACCTTGACGACTTCGTAACCTGCTACAACCCGGAGGCTCGTCACGAGCGCCAGGAGACCGAACGCTTCCGCCGCTTCAGCTACGACGACCTTGCGAAGCGAGACAAGGCAAACCTCGACATCTTCTGGCTGCGTGACGAAAGCATGGAAGACTCGACCAACCTTCCGCCCCCGGATCAGATCGCAGAGGAGATCGTCGAAGACCTCCGCGCCGCCTTAGAGCAGTTGGAGGAGATTGCGTCGGACCTGTCGGTAAAAGGCGGAGGTAAAGTGGACCACGTGGGCGGAATGGCCGCTGACTTATGGCTGTCGAAGTTCAGGGAAAATGTCCGACTAAGTGTTCATCAGAAATGTCCCTCGCTTAGGCCGCTTTAGTCCACCACAAGTCCAAACACTTCTGATTTCTACTCGTTTCTCAGCCGCCCACAGGCCCCCGGCATAAGATGGCCGGGGTGACCTGCCCCCCAAGAACTGGTCCAGGTGTAATGTTAGATCTGGGCCTGAAAAGGAAGGGGGTAAAGATGGCCAGGAGGAAGCATACGGCAGAGCAGGTGATCAACAAGCTCAGAGAGGCGGAGGTGGCTATATCGGCAGGCAGCACGGTCGCTGAAGCCTCTCGTCAGATAGGGGTGACCCAGCAGACCTTCTACCGGTGGCGCATCGAGTACGGGGGACTGAGGATAGACCAGGCCAGACGGTTGAAGCGACTGGAGACGGAGAACGGCCGTCTGAGGAGGGCAGTATCTGATCTGACGTTGGACAATCAGATACTGCGAGAGGCAGCGGAGGGAAACTTCTAAGCCCTTCTCGTCGTCGCCAGTGTGTGGGGCACGTGAGGGAGGTGTTGGGAGTCTCGGAGCGGCGAGCCTGCAAGGTGCTGGACCTTCCCAGGTCGACGCATCGGTATGAGCTGATACCTGTAGAGGATGAGCAGGGCCTGACCGAGGAGATCGTGGAGTTGGCCAGCCGGTATGGCAGGTACGGCTACCGGAGGATCACCGCTCTGCTGAAGATGGATGGTTGGGACGTGAACCACAAGAGGGTGGAGAGGATCTGGCGACGGGAAGGGCTTAGGGTGCCAGCCAAGCAACCCAAGAGGGGACGTCTGTGGCTGGGTGACGGCTCCTGTGTACGTCTACGACCGCAGAGACCGAACCACGTGTGGGCCTACGACTTCGTGCTGGTCAGGACCCACGACGGCAGAGGGGTGAGGCTGCTGACCGTCATGGACGAATACACCAGGGAGTGTCTGGCCATCAGGGCCGATCGCCACATCAGGTCTTGTGATGTTATCGAGACCCTGGCCGAGCTGATGATGATCAGGGGAGTGCCCGATCATATCCGTTCGGACAACGGGCCGGAGTTCACGGCCAGGGCTGTTCGGGAGTGGCTTGGGGGAGTGGGAGCCAGAACGCTGTACATCCAGCCAGGATCTCCGTGGGAGAACGGCTACATCGAGAGCTTCAACGGTAAGCTAAGAGACGAGCTACTGGACAGAGAGGTCTTCTACACGCTACTGGAGTAAAGGTGCTGACCGAGCAGTACAGGCATGCCTACAACCATGTCAGGCCCCACAGCTCCCTGGGCTACAGGCCGCCGGCGCCTGAAGTCCTCATGCCTGCAGACCCGGTTCCTGCGCTTGTAGGACTAACATAGTAGGTGGTACAAAGACCGGGGGCAGGTCAACAGCATGCGCCAGTCCCAGGCACGAGCACGAAGTGCTCGGTGCGATCACTGATATTCTGCTAGCCGGCAATAAGTTCAAAAACGATCGCCTAAGAATACCGGGAGAGGATGACGAAGTAGATCTAGGTGATGCGCTCTTCAACACTTGCCCCGCACCTTCCGGAAGTGCCTATGAAACCTTGATTCATGAGGGTGGTCATGTATTGGGCATCAGAAACGGCTCGCTTGATGATTTTGATGATACGGTCTGGACGGATGACGTCGTGCATCACCCGGCGATTAACGGCTCAGTGATGAACTACGAGCGTAAGAACCTGAAGAAAGCTGGAGCAGGATCGCGCATTTTATCACAGGAGTCCGACTGTTCACCTCACCCCTTCGACATCATGGCGATCTACGCTCTGTATCAGACTATTGACTGACGGGTGTGCTTTGAAAGTGGTTGGGAACATCGCTGCGACCGTCATCGCCGCTGTGATCTGTCTCGGCATGATCGGCTGTGAAAGAGAATCGAGTAACGATGATGTTTATCCGACTCCGCAAGCGACGGCTTCAGATGCTTCCGGGGGTCCGGCAGCAACCGGCACCGTCAGTCGCGGCACGCCCGGCGGGAACGATCGGTCGACCCCGACCCAAGAGCCGGAGCCGAAAACGGCCGGCACCGTCAGCCGCGGCACGCCCGGCGGGAACGATCAGTCGACTCCGTCCCCAACCCAGGAGCTGGACACGGCCGGCACCGTCAGTCGCGGCACGCCCGGCGGGAACGATCGATCAACTCCGGTCCCGCCTCCTACGCCGGAAATCGAAATGCACGGCGGAGGTCATCCGTGCGGCCCACCTCCCCCCTTCTTCGGTGGTGGGAATTGGAAGTCAGAACACCTCATCGATTGGACTCCGGATGGCTCTCGCCTCATATTCGATGACGGCACGATATTCGATGATGGGACAGCGGTGATGATCGTAGACGCCGACGGTTCCCGGCTGCGGGCGGTCGTTGACGCGAATCCCCGGTTCCCCTTCGTGGTTGGCTTCCACGCCGATGTGTCGCCCGACGGATCACGTATTGCTTACTCCTCATGTCAGTACTCGACGGAGGGTTTGACGTATAGAGACCGTCCTTTGTCGGGGCGCGAGAAGTACCACTACGAGATAGCCTCCGTGGCCATCGACGGCTCGGACCGGAAGCGCCTTACGGAGAACGGATACATCGACCACTACCCGACCTGGTCTCCCGATGGGGGCAGGATCGCCTTCATACGTGGCAATCGTTACTATAACCACTTTGGTAGGCTCCGGACCATGTTTGGGGACGGCTCAAACGAGCAGGATATTGTAACCCCCGTCAGGACCTTCCCAAGGGTTGTCGAAGTAGCTCCCAGATGGTCTCCCGACGGCAAGCAATTGGTGTTCGTCGCACAGGAAAGGGAAGGGGAGTCTTTGCACAGGAGGGCTATATACACGGTCCTCGCTGATGGCTCCGGCCTCAGGAGAGTGTCGGAGACGGTGAGCCCGGCCTCTTGGTCTCCGGACGGACAACGCTTGGCGCTGGCGAAGATTGACGGTGAAGATGTAGCCCTCTTCACCTTTGCCCCCGATGGTTCCGCCCCCCGGGCCATCGCTAAGATAACCGATCTGGAGACCTTCGAGGACTACGATGGCCGGTATCTCTCCTGGATAGGGATCATGGAGTGGTCGCCCGACGGGACTCACATCATGTTTACCTGCGACGTAGGGCTGTGTGTTGTCAACCTGGACGGTGTCGTCGTTGGCGAATCGCCTATCGAGGATGTACCCGTGGACTTCCTGACAGGGAAGGAGAACGGCCGCCCCCAGGCGGCTTGGTCTCCGGACGGCTCCAGGATCGCGGTGCGGGTTCCCGACGATCCTCGCCCGGAGCCGGGCGGGAGTCCCGTGGTCTACACGGTGGACCCGGACGGTGGGAACGTGGAGGTGCTGGTGCGGAGCGACGTGGCCAAGTTCTCCGGGGACCCGGGAGACCAGGTTATGACTTTCGATGTCGCTTCATGCCGCGACGGGTTGGCGGTCCCGGAACCCGAGAGGAACCCAGGGCTGGTGGAGGATTGCCAGGCTCTCAAGGTCGTGAGGGACGTTCTGGCCCACAACGTCGACCTCAACTGGGGATCCGGCGTTCCCATTAACCAGTGGGAAGGAATCACGATCGGAGGCTCGCCGGCCAGGGTGATAGGGCTGGAGCTGTTGTGGGGGATAGGGATCACGAGAGCAGGGGTCGCTGCTTTCAAACGCGGGAAGCTACTCCCGCAATCAACCTTGCCGCTAGAGCTGGGCGAGCTCACCAAGCTACAGACGCTGGCGCTGGCCGTCAACCGCTTGAATGGGACCATTCCCCCGGAACTAGGAAGACTGAAGGATTTGCGGCATTTGTATCTCAAGTGGAACAGTTTGTGGGGCTGTCTACCAATGCAGTTTTCGGATCTGTGGGTCGACGCCACCGGCTTGGAGCGCTGCTAATTTTCAATAGACAGAAAACCCGATGAGTAGCAAGACCAATAGACTGGGATACGCCTTGGTAAAAGGCGGAGGTAAGGGCTTGTTGAAAAAGTCGGCTCCAGTCAACGCTGGGGAGAAACGGGCCTTCAACGTCGTCGAAAGTCGGGAAATATGGTTGAAAAATGACAAAATGTGTAAGAGTTGAGGCCATGAGGACGAGATTCGTCTTGCAGCTTTAGACGCAAACCATCAGATGGACTTTTTCAACAAGCCCTTACCTCCGCCTTTTACATCCCCCCTATTGAGCCATACTACTTGGGCCGAGGGCCTTGGTAGTCTTACAGCCTTCCCAACCACATCTCGAAGATGGTGCCATCTACCGTCCACTCAGGCCCACCTAACTGGTCAAAATCAAGAACTTTTGCCCTCAGGTTCAGGCTGGAGGTGTAGTCTTCAATCTGCGACGGCCCGGAGATAGCGTGTAGGTGGATGTGACAATGGAGATGAAGTACGTCAGGCGATCGTGGTTTCCCAGGCTGATGTCGCGCTTGGGGTCGCGCAGGCGAGGCTCCGACATGACCAGCCTTGCGATGCTTTCCTCCGGAGGAGGCGTTCCCATCCGGCAGACCAAGCTCGCGCCCGATGGCGTGGAGTTCTCCGAGGACGTGTCGGAGGCCAGGTGGGTAGAAGAGCGCCTGTCGGACTCAAACATGTCGACGGTGCGTTCCCTGTTACCAAACGGGTTTCCGGCATACGCCCGCGTGTTTCACCCCGCCTATCTGAACGACGACGAGGAGCGGCCCGTCAGATGGTCCACGGTGGCTTCGTGGACGAGACGGACCGTCCATCCCCTGATGCAGTTCCAGCGTGTCGCAGGTCTGCCCGAAGGCCCTCACGTCAATGAACCAGACCCGCCGTGGGGTTCGCATCCGATGGTCGGGTCAATCCCGGAAGCGGAGTGCCGTACCCTGGTCGAAACGCTCAGGGGCTTCACCACAATCCCCAAACTGGTCCAAGTGGAATGTTAGTCTCGGGGAAGGGGGCAGGTCAAAGCCTGAAGGACCGATATGTATACCCTGGTCCGTAGGCTTTAGTCGTCTTCGGGGAACTTTTCCTTGATTCCCTCGTAAAAACCCGTTTTGAGGAAGTTCCAGCGATTTAGCACATCTGAGCGCTACCGTATGTTGGGGTAGTATTATGTTGGGGTAGTATAGGGAACAGAGACTCTATATTGTACCCGGGCGTGGGTACGTTTGTTCTAATTCGACCTGCATAGACTTTTAACGAGAGAATCTTCCTTGGTTCAATGCGTCTTACTCATTTGAGACCCACTTCAGCACTGTGGGTGAGTGGCGCGGCAAGACAGAGGAGATTCCTGCGGCAATACAATCTCCGATGGGAAGGTAGAGAAATGAGGATTTACACCAAAGAGCTCGGAATGAGCGGGCGATTGGGGGTTCTACAGCTTGGCGCATTCGGAGGACTACTTGTCCTCCTAATGGTGTCGACCGTCGCTTGCGGTAACGCTGAGCCACCCCCGGGGTCTACGCCTACGACCGACGGCCCCGACGTGTCCCGGTCGCCCAGCCCCGATATAGAGTTGGCTGCCGAAGGCGCCTGGGTCCTCGAACTGCTGGACGGTCGACCGGTCATCGAAGATTCCGCGATAACGCTGAGGATTGGAGACGACTGGTTTGACGGCATTAATGGATGTAACTCCTTCAGCGGGCAGTCTCGTGATGGAACGCCTGTCGTCGGCGCAGATGGGGTTTTCAAAATCCCACCCGGCACGGCGGTCACGGAGATGTTGTGTCTCGAACCCGAAGGGGTGATGGACCAGGCGGACGCTTACATGTCGGCTTTCATGCAATGGAAGCGGTACCGCGTTCTGGGCGAACGGCTGGAGATACTTGACGGCGAGGATGAGGTCAGGCTTGTATTCATTCGTCAGGCGCCACTACTAGGGAGCCCCATCGACTTGGAGGGCACTGCATGGCGGCTCCTACAAGAGGCTGATACCGACGGTGACGTGCGTGCACCGACTATGGTCTTCCTAGATGACCGGCTGGTCACCGGGGTGACCGCCTGCCGCCCCTACGCTGCGTCCTACAGTACATCCGACGGGAATATACGCTTCCCATCGGTCTCCATGCTCAGCCGCGACGAATCGTCATGCCCGGATGAGTCCCGGAGCCTGCAGTACGATTATACGGACTTCCTGACGTGGGCGAGAGAGTATTCGGTTGATGAGGAGGGAGGATCGAGTCTCCTCAGAATCTGGAGCATCAGGGGCAAGACGTTTACGTTCGAGCCGCTACCGCGGATTGTCGAGGACATCGCAGACACGGAATGGTCCCTGATGGCGTTCGTCGAGTTCAGAGATCTCGGCGCCGGGATGTGGACCACCCGGACCACCTTGGTGGTCGAGGGAACCGAGGTGACGATCTTGTTCGACGAGGATGGCATTTCGGGGATGTTGGGGTGCAACTCCTATGCGGCCTTGGCAACGGTAAAGGACGGTTCAATCACGATCGACGCCCAGTCCCTGGACCATACGGAAAAGAACTGCGGTGGTGTAGAGGGTCTGGTCGAGCAGGAGGAGCGGTACCTTGATCTGTTGCCACGCCTTATCCGGTACGGGATGTATGGCGACGGTCTCTTCATGCAGACGGGCGACGACGTGTTCCTGCTGTGGCAGACCCTCGGCGGCGGTCAGGCGCAGCAAGACCTTACCGACGCTTGCCTTCAGTCCAGGGGGCTGAGGTATCTGGACGTCACAGTCGAGGGCCTGTCGCCCGTCGCCGACGACGGTACCAGCCGGAAGGTGTTCATGGAGATAGACGCCGACGTGGGCGCGCGCACCCGCATTTACCAGATGCCGGGGAACAAGCTGATGTTGGAGTCGGTGGAGACGTGGGCTAACAGGAGCAGCGGCAGCCAAGTCCGGTCCTCGGACAGCCGCAGCGCCGCCCTGTCGAGCAGTATCGCCAGCTACGCCCGCGAGCGGGACGCCAACGACCAGTGGGGGGACTGGGAGTATAGGAAGGACTTCCCGGTCTCCCCCGTATCCAGCGATGCCGATGTGTTCTGCGGCTACGTCGTCGATTCCAACACGACGGTGACTTACGTGGGCCGGGAGACCATCAGCGGCAGCAGCACGAAGAAATACTCGATAATTATCGATCCGGCGGGAGACGACTGGGACGAGAACTGGCACATCTGGGTCGATAACAATGGGAGGGCTATACAGTGGGCGCAAATCTTCGGCACCGGCACGCCGCCGGGGGGCGATACGATGGTCTACAAGGCGTCGGGGTTCGGCTGGACCAACACCATCACCGTTCCCGATTTGACACCGACGCCGACCCCAACGCCAACACCGGATCCAGCAGCCACTCCTACTCCCACACCGGAACTGAGGTGGCCCCGGTTAGTTGGACAGAATTGGGGCGGAGTCAAGTGAGGGTCCCGCCTGTCAAGGCACGCGGGCGACAGGGATAGCCCTGGGAGAGCCCGCCGCTATTGGAGTTGGTGGTAAAACAGCAGTTGACCAGCGTAACCCGCGTAGGGGCCGAAATAGTCCCGCGCCCACTCCAACATCTTCGCGTTCTTTGCACCGGACGTGTATTTCTTTCCGTAGTGCTCCCGCAAAGCGGCAGCTATATACCTGTCTACGGGGAAGGCCTCGGGCTTGTCTAAAGAAAACAGGCACACGCAGTCCGCGATCTTCGGACCGATGCCGTCGTAGCTCATCAGTCGGTCCTTGGCTTGGGTTTAGGACTAACATAGTAGGTGGTACAAAGACCGGGGGCAGGTTACTATCAAGTCCCCAACTCCCATGTTGGCCCTGAACCCGTGGAGTAATATCTTTCGTTGTGTTTCAACGGCTGAGCATATACGAGCGCGCAAGATTCTGGGTTCTCGCGCCAGAATGAATAAAGCCCTACAGTTTGTGGCTTCGTTCCTAGCGGCGATATCAAGAAGGTCGACTATTGCCCGCTCCAGACGCTCCAGCAGCCCTCTCAGTCCCGCAGCATCGTAGCTCCTGTTCACCGAGGCGTTGGAGGATACCTTCGTCCCATCCACCGCCTGGATCGCCAGGTCCACCAACTCCATGGCCACCGCAGTCCGCACCGTTCGCTCGAACAGCTTCCTCATGGACTGCCGGTGATCTTTGTAGAACCTCCACAGGGTGTTGTGGTCGGGGTGCTGCCACCCGGTCAGCCAAAGATACGGTATTTGGTCCCGGCAGGCTACCTCCAACTTCCGGCACGAGCGCACACCGCTCATGAACCCGTATAGCCATACGCTCAACAATGCACGGGGATGGTACGCTGGCGCTCCCATGGAATCGCCATCTATGTCCACGCCAAGCTCTGACCAGTCCTCCTTGTTCAAGGCGTCGACGATCTCCGCCACAAACCTCGCTGGATGATCCTGAGGCAACAACTCGTCGAGGGACGGCGGCAACAACCACATCTGCTCTCGGTTCATATCTCGAAGAGGCATCCCGATTCGCTCCTCTCCCGGTGTTGCACCACAGTTTACACCCAAGCCTTCTCACAGACTTCTGAGACTGCGATGATGAATCCCGGGCCACCCTCGGCTCGGGCCTGACCCTTTCTGAGACTGGCATCATGCCTTCAGCCTGATCTGTCGACTCGACCCGAGGTGGCGCCCCAAGTGCCTTCGGCAAGGGGAGCAGTGACCTTATAGGAGCCTGGCCTCACGCCCCATCGCAGTCCTGTCCGCTCACCTGGCCGGTGCGCTATCCCTCCAGGAGGTGGAAATGACAGGAGTCGTCGGTCATGAAGGTAGTCGTGGTGATGAGCTGGTCGTTGGAGTCGACACCCACCAGGATGAGCATGTGGCGGTGGTCATTGACCGTCAGGGGGTCCGCTTAGGGGAGCTTCACACGGTGGCGACCATCAAGGGGTATGGGGAGCTCGAACGGTGGTCCCGGAGCCTGGGAGAGATTCAAGCCTTCGGGATCGAAGGCACAGGTTCCTACGGTGCCGGAGTCGCCCGCTTCCTGACCCGTAGGGGCTATACCGTGGTGGAGGTCAACCGGCCCGACAGGTCAACCCGCTACCGAAAGGGGAAGAGCGATCCCACTGATGCCGAGATGGCAGCGCGTGCCGTGCTTGCCGGAGTAGCCGATGCCACTCCCAAGTCAGGTGAGGGTGAAGTCGAAATGATCCGTATGCTCAAGAGCGCCAAGGACTCGGCTGTCAAGGCTCGCACCCAGGCTCTCAACCAGATGAAGGCCCTGGTCGTCACGGCCCCGGCCCAGCTTCGTGAGCACCTCACTGGCCTCACCACTGCTGCCCTTGTCACCCGGTGCAAGAGCTTCCGGCCTGGTCGTCTGGAGGGTCCCACCGCGGCGGCCAAGTATGCTCTTCGCTCCCTTGCCCGGTGCTACCGTCAACTCGGTAATGAGATGCAGGACCTAGAGGCCGAGATCCGACGACTCACACGGACGGCAGCCCCGGCCCTGGTAGATGGCTTTGGCATAGGACCAGACACGGCGGCGACCCTCCTCATTGCTTCTGGGAGTAACCCGGACCGTCTCCACTCCGAGGCTGCCTTCGCCTCCCTGTGTGGCGTCAATCCCATACCTGCTTCCTCCGGCAAGACCAACAGGCATCGGCTCAACCGAGGCGGCCACCGCCACGCCAATGCGGCTCTCCATCGCATTGTTGTCGTCAGACTTCGTTATGATGAACGGACCCAGGCATACATGCGTCGCCGCATCACCGAGGGAATGAGCAAGGCTGAGGTGATCCGTTGCCTCAAACGCTATGTCGCTCGCGAAGTCTTCGCCGTCCTGCGGAACTCAGCCCCATCCCAGAGCACTCCTTGACATCTATAGTAGCATCTGCGAGGAGAGGTAAATGCTACCAGGTGGCCGAACGAGACTCCACAACTGAGAGAAGGTAGTGGTCGATGTCTTACAGGAGACGAAACAAATATTAAAGATCAGATGAACTTCAACCTGGGGAAACTAGCGTTAGGCGGCCTATTCCCCTTCCGTAAGGGGTTAGGTATGTCCAAGCGTACTGTATGTCTGCTGTTCGTTGGAGCGGCGCTCTTGTTCACGCTGGTGACCGGATGCTCCGATAAACCAGCCCCAGCGGCCGTTACGCCGACCCCTGTGCCTACAGCCGCGCCTACGGCTACACCAGAGCCCACACCCACGCTTGTGCCTACGCCTGCACCAACGGCTACACCAGAGCCCACACCCACGCTTGTGCCTACGCCTGCACCAACGGCTACACCAGAGCCCACACCCACGCTTGTGCCTACGCCTGCACCAACGGCCGACGCTTGTGCCTACGCCTGCACCAACGGCTACACCAGAGCCCACGCCCACGCTTGTATCCACACCCGCACCTGCGGCCACACCAACACCCGACCCTGCGGGGGCATCAGTGGCGGCCGACAGGGAGGCGCTGGTCGCTCTCTACAACGCCACCGACGGTCCAAACTGGGTCAACAACACCAACTGGTTGAGCGATGAACCTCTGAGAGAATGGCATGGCGTTTCGGTTCGTCACGCTGGCCGAGTAACTGTCCTGGACCTATCTGGGAACGGCCTGAGCGGTGCCCTACCGGAGGAACTGGGCAACCTCTCTGCCCTGTACACCTTACAGCTCTCCCAAAACCGGTTGACTGGCGAGCTACCGTCCTCGATAGGGAACCTGACCAGCCTCGAAAGTCTGGAACTGAGGCAAAACCGGTTGACTGGTGAGCTACCGTCCTCGATAGGGAACCTGACCAGTCTGACCTCCTTACGCCTGAGCCAAAACCAGTTGACTGGAGAACTACCGCAGGAACTGGGCAACCTCTCTGCCCTGTACACCTTACAGCTCTCCCAAAACCGGTTGACTGGCGAGCTACCGTCCTCGATAGGGAACCTGACCAGCCTCGAAAGTCTGGAACTGAGGCAAAACCGGTTGACTGGCGAGCTACCGTCCTGGATAGGAAATCTGTCCAGTCTGACCTACTTAAACCTGGACAAAAACCAGTTGACTGGCGAGCTACCGTCCTCGATAGGAAATCTGTCCAGTCTGACCCATTTAATCCTGGGCGATAACCAGTTGACTGGTGAGCTACCGTCCTGGATAGGAAATCTGTCCAGTCTGATCTACTTAGACCTGGGCGATAACCGGTTGACTGGCGCAATACCGTCCGAGCTTGCTGGCCTCCCTAACCTCAACACTCTGTTCCTCTCAGGTAACCAATGGGGAGGGTGCATCCCTTTGGACATAGCGGAAGCGGAAACGGTAGTGGCAAGTGACATCCACCGGCTGGGCATTCCACTCTGTGCACAAGCCGCAGGCGGCGCATCAGCGGCGTCAGACAGGGAGGCGCTGGTCGCTCTCTACAACGCCACCGACGGTCCAAACTGGGTTAACAACACCAACTGGCTGAGCGATGAACCTCTGGGAGAATGGCATGGCGTTTCGGTTGGTCACGCTGGCCGAGTAACTGTCCTGGACCTATCTGGGAACGGCCTGAGCGGTGCCCTACCGGAGGAACTGGGCAACCTCCCTTCCTTGAGGAAGCTGTACCTCCATTCCAATGAGTTGAGCGGTCAGATACCGTCCGAACTCGGAAGCCTTACCCTGCTGCGCGAACTGTACCTCCACTCCAATGAGTTGAGCGGTCAGATACCGTCCCAGCTCGGAAGCCTTACCCGGCTGCGCGAACTAGACCTCTACTCCAACAGCCTGAGCGGTGAGATGCCGCCACGGTTGGGCAACCTCTCCAGCCTCAAGTGGCTTTCTTTGCACGACAATCAACTGGGGGGCAGCATACCGCACGAATTCGGTGAGCTTGCCGAAGTCGAATGGATGTACCTGTCGGGCAATAGTCTGAGCGGAGAGATCCCGGACGAGCTTGGAGAATTGCCGAGGTTGAGCAGGCTGCTTGTCGGCGGAGGCAACCGGCTGACCGGTTGTGTCCCAACCGGCCTGCGGTCAGTCAAGTACGCCGATCTCCATGAGCTTGGGCTGTCGTACTGTGGCGAGACGGACCCAATCACAGTGGAGGTCCCAACTAATCTGCAGCCGCCTCCGCCGTCTCTCGGCCTGGACCCGTATTACGGCAAGTACCTGGACGCAGGCGGAGTGGCCATCGTTTCCTCCCTGAGGGTGCCTGACCAGGCCCTCCTAAGCGCTCGCAACACTTTGAATGAGATGCTCTCTGATCGGCCCGACCTCCTCGCCACCATGGCCGAGTTGGGCATTCGCGTTGCCATCTGGGATGAGCATGCTGTGAGCAGCGATCTTCCCGAGTACAGCCATGACATGCAACGGGACGCGATAGCCCTCGGCTTGTTCAACGGCATCGTAGCTTCCACTGGGGTAGAAAGCGTCCTGTGCTACGACAACATGCCCGAACCTGGGTTCGACTGGCTCGTCCATGAGCTGGCCCACGCCGTGCAAGCGGCCGTTGAGCATCAGCCCGGCGGCGACCGGTTCCGAGGTCGGCTCCAGGACATTTACGATGATGCTCGTCCCAGATGGGAATGGACTTACCCGGGAACCAACCCCGAGGAATTCTGGGCCGAGTTGGTAGCATCCTGGTTTGGGCTGCAAAATGCAAAGAATTATTGGCACGACGTGAATAGTCCCGCTGAGCTTGAAGCTCTGGAGCCGGCGGTAGCTGCTCTGATCAGGGAGGTCTTTGGTGATGCGACGTTGACCTCGTCGTGCCATTCAGAGTCAAGCATTCGCGGCGTTGTGGTCGGGCCGGACGGCGAACCCATAGAGGGCATCGGGGTTTTTGTCGAGCGTGAAATCCCTGGATACTACCATATAGGTGGTGACTGGAGTGGATGGAGCGACGGCTTTGACGTCACGAGTGCTGATGGCTCCTTCGAGATCCCACTGCCGGATGGGCCGTACACCCTGAGCATCTATGTGCCTCTCGACCACGACTTTGTGCACTGTGGCTTGGTTGGTTACGTAACCCCCCAGGGGTTGTCGGAGCTGCGCCATACTGCGACTCAGGTTGAGGTGGAAGGGGCCGATGTCATTGGAATTGAGATCAAGGCGCCGGATGGAGTTTGGGACCTTCCCAATATTTCTTTTTGTTTTTGATAATTGAATTCCGCTGAAAATCCAAGGCAGGAGTACACACTGTCATGAGCAAGTCCGGAATACACAGTCTCTTGACCCTGGTGGCGCTATCGGTCATTCTGTTGACCTTTGCCGCCTGTAGCGACAGTACGGAAGTAGCCCCCACTGCATCTGACTCTGTCGAGATGACGGTCGCTGAATACGCCCAATGGTGCGCAGCATTGCCGGACGACATCGAGCCGCCAACCTGGGGGGAGTTCCTGGAGATCGTAAGGCCGAGCCTGGAGGAAGCCGAAGCCCTCATCCCGCCCATGGCGCTCACCGATCTGCATGACGCGGTGTTGTTGTTCTTTCGGAACGTATCTGTCTCCGCCTCCGAATTCGACCCCGACGCGTCCTACGATTACACGGCGTTGCTGGTCCATGGGCTCGTCTACTTCGCTCAAATCCAGGAGATGGCAGGGGGTTGGGATGACGACGTGCGCGCCGCCCTGGTGGCATCAGGATGTATTGGCGCAGAGTTGATTGGCGAGGAGGAGTCTTCCGGCGACGATCCTCAAGGTGACACGTCAACGGCGACGGCCGCACCGGAGTCTGCGCCCACTCAGACCCCGACGCCGTCCGACACACCAACACCGCAACCTGCGCCGACCCAGACTCCGACACCGACGGCTATGCCGACCGAATCCACGCCTGCCGCACCGGCCAACGTACGGTATTCACTAGAGGGTTCAACGATTCGCGTCAGTTGGGAACCGGTGGATGGAGCGGACCACTATAACGTCTATTTCGATGACTTTTTTGATTCGAGTTGCAGATTGAACAGTGACGGTAGTCTCAGCTTCTGCGAGGAGTTGGTGGCGAGCGTAGGCGAAACGTCCTATGTCCACGCCTCTCCTGACAGCTTCAACAACTACTACTGGGTAGTCGCCTGCAACAGCGGCGGATGCTCGGAGATCGACTCCGATAATCCAGCCAGTCAGGTTGTGACCGAGTCAACCGGGCCGACCGGGCCCGATGGCACACCCACACCCACTCATATCCCGACGCCATCGGAACCGTCCACACCGCAACCTGAGGCGACTCAAACTGCAACTCCAACGGCCACGCCACTCGCGACCGGAACTTCAGCGTCGGCGCGTGACCGAGATGGTGACGGTCTCATCGAAGTAGACAACCTGATGCAACTTGATGCTATGCGGTGGGATCTGGACGGCGACGGCATTTCTGACAATGCCGATTATGCGGCGGCTTTCTCGGATGCCGACACCGGCACGTTGTGCTCTACCGCAAGTTGTGCGGGGTATGAGCTGACTGCCAATCTGGACTTTGACACCAATGGGAACGGGGAAGCGGACGAGGGCGACGCCTATTGGAACGGCGGCGGCGGGTGGATACCGATCGGGAAAAGCAACGACTCCTTTGATACCACCTTCGACGGCGGCGGCCACACAATTGCCAATCTCTTCATACGCAGGTCGCCAAATGTCGGTCTGTTCGGAGTTCTCGGTTCCGGAAGTACGGTCTCAGGCATTGGATTGGTGGACGCAAGCGTAGCGGCTTCCGGATTCGGAGCCGCAGGCACGCTGGCTGGAATCGGCCGCGGTGCCATTGAGGACAGCTTTGCTGATGGCCTAGTTGCTGGTTGTGTTGACCAAATCGGCGGACTGGTGGGTCTCAATGATGGCAGCATTCAAAACAGTCGCTCCGGCGGCAACGTAGAAAGCGCCCGTAGAGTCAGCGACTCTGACCGTCGTGCCTGCTATGCCAGTGGTGGTGGTCTGGTCGGGGAAAACAGCGGAACGATAGCCGGCAGCTTTTCCACGAGTGTAGTGTCCGGATTCACGGACCAATTCGGTGGTCTGGCCGGTGTAAACTCCGGCAGCATCTCCGACAGTTACGCTGCGGGCAGCGTGACCGGCAAGGACTGTCCTGGCGAGTGCACTGCCGATGTTGGCGGGCTGGTGGGCGGCAACGAAATTGGAGGCGAGATCACCAATAGCTACGCTACCGGTGTCGTGTCGGGGGTAGGCGACAACTTCGGTGGTCTGGCCGGCGTGAACTCCGGCGTCGTCGCTGCCAGTTACGCCACGGGCAGTGTGTCCGGCAAGGGCTTTGCAATCTTTGGAAACGTTGGCGGGTTGGTGGGCACAAACGAGATCGAGGGGAAGATCACCAATAGCTACGCTACCGGCGGCGTGTCGGGGCAAGGTGACAACTTCGGCGGTCTGGCCGGCGTGAACTCCGGCGTCATCGCTGCCAGCTACGCGACGGGCAGCGTGTCCGGCAGCGGCTTTGCTGACATTGGTGGCCTGGTCGGTGAGAACGAGATCAAAGGCAAGATCATCACCAGCCACGCTACCGGCGGCGTGTCGGGGCAAGGTGACAACTTCGGTGGTCTGGCTGGCGTGAACGCCGGCGTCATCGCCGCCAGTTACGCTACGGGCAGCGTGTCCGGCAACGGCTTTGCAGACGTTGGCGGCCTGGTTGGGGACAATAACTACACTGGTGTTATCACTGCCGCCTACGCAAGGGGAACGGTGTCCGGGAGAGTCGATCGTTACGGCGGCCTGCTCGGATCGAACCGAGGCGTCGTTACCGTTTGCTATTCCACCGGAGGGGTGCCTCGAGGTGGAGGAGGGCTAATTGAAAAGAACGGAGATCGTGGCGCCGTAACCAACTGCTACTGGGATACGGATACCTCCGGTCAATCCGATAGCGCCGGAGGCGACGGCAAGACTACCGCTGAGCTGCAATCGCCTACCGGGTACGCGGGCCCCTATGCCAGCTGGAACGTTGACCTGGACGGAGACGGATCAAGTGACGACCCGTGGATGTTCGGCTCGGCGACCGAATATCCCGTTCTCAACCTGGAGACTCTCGACATCGATCATGGCAATCTGAACGCCAGGCCCCCACTCGAACCCAAGGCGAACGCGGCGTTGTGCCGAGCGGTAAGCAACGGAAACATTGAAGGGGTGAACGCACAGATCGAAGTGGGCGTCGACGTAAACGACACATGCCAATCCACAAGACTCTGGTACGACGGCTTGACTCCGCTCACCATCGCAATGAGACGCGGAAACACCGAGATCGAAGCGATTCTGGTTGAAGCGGGGGCGGTCGATGCCGAGGGCTAGGCCGGAACAAAAGTCCGTATCCGCAACTTTCAACCATTTCCCTTTTGGCGGCTCAAGGGCGTGCCGGGTCGCAAGGCCTATGTGCTGGACTGCCAGTGGCTTCCGCAGCTTCAAACCTACGGTCTGCTGTCCGGGGTGTTCAGGCCCGATTCTGAGATAAGGCGCCTGAGGAGTTACCTCCGGGATAGGGACCGAAGGAATGGGGCAGGACCAACAGTTGAAATGCTGGATCACGCCGTTGTCGGTTTCGACCTCGGAAATCACAACCCGAAAGGCGGTTAGCCAACCGAAGTGAGCGGATACAAAGGGAGGATACGCTGGCTCGCATTCGTGACAGTTCTGACCGTCTCGGTCGTCCTGAGCGCCTGTAGTGACAGTCCCGCGCCCACGCCCGTATCGACGCCAGAACTAACGCTGACGCCCACTGCTACGGCGACTGCCACTCCAACGCCCGTGCCAACGGCTACGCCAACGCCCGTTCCGACGCCAGAACTAACGCTGACGCCCACTGCTACGGCGACTGCCACTCCAACGCCCGCGCCAACGGCTACGCCAACGCCCGTTCCGACGCCAGAACTAACGCTGACGCCCACTGCTACGGCGACTGCCACTCCAACGCCCGTGCCAACGGCTACGCCAACGCCCGTTCCGACGCCAGAACTAACGCTGACGCCCACTGCTACGGCGACTGCCACTCCAACGCCCGTGCCAACAGCTACGCCGACGCCCACAGCGACGCCTACCCCCCCCGACCTCGTGGTTGATATCCCCACGGTGAGTGAGGGTAGCCCGATGGCGGGTCAGACGTTCACACTTAACGTCGTAGTGAGGAACCAGGGTAGCGGCTCTTCCAAAGAAACAACCCTGCGTTACTACCAGTCCACCGACTCGGCCATCATGCTTGGTGATAGCGAGGTGGGCACGGACCAGGTTTCTGGGTTGGACATCTCGGGGAGCAACCAAGAGTCGATCAGCCTCACTGCGACATCCACACCGGGCACTTACTACTACGGTGCCTGTGTGGACTCGGTGTCCGGCGAGTCCAACACAACGAACAACTGCTCTGCAGTCGCTACCTTAACCGTTTCGGCGTTCGGGATAGAAAATCTGTCGTGGGTTGTGGATGGCATCACCGACGACGAACAGCGAGCAATGGACCATATTCGGGCCTTCGCTGCGATAGACACTTCGATGTCTGAGCGAGTGGCGGGCTCGTTGTGGCTCTCCGACGGGGTGACCGAAGACGACCTGCAGATGATGGCCGACCTCCGTAGCCTGGCCGATAGCAACGCAGAAACAGCCGCCTTGGTGACAACAATCCCCGATCAGACTGGGCGGCTCATGCGATACGTTCTGACTCGCGTGCAGGAGATTCGCCACCGAGACCCCGCTCGGTGGAACCACCTGTTGAGTCAAACGTGGTTACAGGATGGACTGACTGAAGAGGAGGCTGCGCTGATTGTCACGCTGGCCGGCCCCGCCGGTTACCGGTCAGAGGAGATCTTCCAGGATCTGCTCCAGGATGGCCATGTGCGTTCGGAGACGATTTCCCTGCCGTTGGCGGGCGAGGTGGACCTGTTCGTGGTCAGTAGTTCGAAACGCGATCTAATGGAGGACGCGCTCGACAAAATGGCCTTTGCCATCGAGTCGATGGAAGGTTACATGGGCACGCCGTGGCCAACGTCCGATGTCATTGCGCTTCAGGAGTTCGAATTCGACTGGGGACCAATACCCACTGGCATGAATGTTGGCGATCACATTGTGGTGAGGAGTAGTGAGGCGTACCTGATCTACCACGAACTCGCACACTTCTATTTCAGATTACCCCAATGGCTGAACGAGGGTGCGGCGGACTTCCTAGCGGATTACACTGAACAGTTGACCGGGGGAGCACTTTCTGTTGGCTCTTCCTACTTCACATACCTTGGTTTCATAACAGAGATTTGCGCTCCCCACGGCTGGGACAATGTACAGGGGTGGATCGAGAACAGGCCGGATGGGCCAACTCATTACTTCTGCCCATATATGCTCGGGCGGGTCTTCCTGGCAGGAATGCACCGGGCCCTGGGAAATGAGGTGGTTGTGTCCGCTCTGCGGGAGTTGCACGGGAGAAGCCTGGATGAAGACTCGATCATAACCGAACAGGACATTTACCGGGCATTTCTGACGAACACTCCATCGACTCAGCGAGACGGGTTCCACTATTTGTACCTGAATTTTCACGGAAGACCGACCCCCGGCTATGTCGCCGTCCCGAAGGCCTCTCTCTCATCCGAGATCAAGGAGGCACTGGTCGCGTTCTACCATGCTACCGGCGGCCCGGGCTGGAAGAACGATGCAAACTGGCTGAGTGATGCTCCCATCGACCAATGGTACGGCGTGGTTACCGACTATGACGGCTCAGTCATCGGTATTATCCTCAGGGAAAACCATTTGGTTGGGCCGGTACCGCCAGAGGTAGGTGCTCTTTCCGACCTGGAGTGGTTGTGGCTCTCGGGAAACCAGCTGACCGGGTCGATTCCGCCAGGGTTGAGCGATCTTTCCAATTTAACGGGGCTGTTACTCAATGACAACCAGTTGTCTGGGCAGATACCGTCCTGGCTGGGCAGCTTTTCCGACCTGGAGGTGTTGCATCTCAGTGGTAACCAGTTGATCGGCCCGATACCGGCGGAGTTGGGCGATCTTTCACACCTGACACAGCTGGAGCTCGGCAGCAATCAGCTGGCCGGGCCGATACCGCCGGAGTTGGGCAATCTTTCGCACTTGGCAAGGCTGAGGCTCAGCGGCAACCAGCTGACCGGGCCAATACCGCCGGAGTTGGGCGATCTTTCGCACCTGAGATGGCTGGAGATCGGCGCCAACCAACTGACCGGGCCAATACTGCCGGAGTTGGGCGATCTTTCGTACTTGCAGATTCTGTATCTTTACGGTAACCGGCTGACCGGACCGATACCGGCGGAGTTGGGCGATCTTCCACAGTTGATAAGGCTGGACCTCGGTGGTAACCGGCTGACCGGGCCGGTACCGCCGGAGTTGGGCGATCTTTCGCACTTGGAGGACCTGCTGCTCCACGACAACCAGCTGACCGGGCCAATACCGCCGGAGTTGGGCGATCTTCCACAGTTGATAAGCCTGTATCTCGATGGTAACCAGTTGACCGGGCCAATACCGCCGGAGTTGGGCGATCTCCCACAGTTGATGGGGCTGGGCCTCGGTGGTAACCAACTGACCGGGCCGATACCGCCGGAGTTGGGCGATCTTCCACAGTTGATAGGGCTGTATCTCGGTGGTAACCAGTTGACCGGGCCGATACCGCCGGAGTTGGGCGATCTTCCACACTTGGAGTACCTGGAGCTCTACGGTAACCGGCTGACCGGACCGATACCGCCGGAGTTGGGCGACCTTCCACTGTTGAGAAGCCTGTATCTCGGTGGTAACCAGTTGACCGGACCGATACCGCCGGAGTTGGGCGACCTTCCACTGTTGAGAAGCCTGTATCTCGCTAGTAACCAGTTGACCGGGCCAATACCGCCGGAGTTGGGCGACCTTCCACAGTTGATAAGCCTGGGCCTCGGTGGTAACCAACTGACTGGGCCAATACCGCCGGAATTGGGCGATCTTTCGTACTTGCAGGATCTGTATCTTAGCGTTAACCGGCTGACCGGACCGATACCGCCGGAGTTGGGCGATCTTCCACAGTTGAAAAGCCTGTATCTCGGTGGTAACCAGTTGACAGGGTGTGTTCCAACCTGGCTACGGTCCGTTGATGACACCGACCTCGATGAGCTTGGGCTGCCGAACTGTGGCGACTGACCCAATCGCTGTGGGGGTCCCTCCAACTAATTTGGAACCGCCTCCGCCTAAGCCGCATACACGGGACGGCCACCTAGGAGCCGACCGCGTGACCAAGTGCCAATTCGGCCAACTCATAGGAACACCCGGCGACCTCGGCGGCCCAATCTCGGTCAGCCCAGCGGTGGGCAAACGTGAATGATAGATGGCACCATCCTCGAGATGTGGCTGGGCAGCCTTTAAAGCCACCGAGTCCCTGGGCCATTTCTCATTCAACCTCTTCCCGCTCTCGAGGTTCTATGTCGGCACGGATTCCCTCACTGATGCGGTCCGTCTCACCCTGAAGACCCTCAATACGAAGGAGAGCGTCCGCCTTCGGAAGCTCCCGCACCCCCTCCAATCCCTCACAGAGGGTGTGGAACCTGTGCCACTCCGCCCCCTCAACTCCCTCCGGCGCAGGCTCACCCCGCGACATGACCCACGAGCACATAGCGAAGACGCCTATCTCCTTATCAAGCGCCTCGTCACAGCTGCCCTTCTCAACGCACTCCTTCAGGTCGTCGAG
This sequence comes from Dehalococcoidia bacterium, assembly GCA_965197665.1. GTDB lineage: Bacteria > Chloroflexota > Dehalococcoidia > Lucifugimonadales > UBA3495 > CBDANO01. The sequence continues at coordinate 84,128 of CBDANO010000002.1, read as the reverse complement.
CCGGGTGTCGAAGCGTCGTGCGAGCGTCTCGGAGTCGGCGATCCAGTCCTCGACGTCGGGAAGCAGACGGTCGCACCCGGTCAGGGACAGTGCGACGAGAGCGGCAACCCCGATGAGCAGAACGGTCCGAGTCAAGCCAGCACTCGCTGGACCGTCGCGTAGGTCTCCCCCATCATCGCGATAACGCCCGCGGCATCGTCTTCGTTCACCATGTGGGTCCTTCTTTCCCAGGCGGCGCATAAGGCAGGTGAATCCCACTACATTTTGAAGCCGATCGGGGAACAAGTTTGCAAGACTCCATCTGTAGGAGCAGCAGAAATCTGCTAAATCATCGCCCCAGCAATACGCGGAAATCTGACCCCTCATCAATGCATCCAGGGAGAGCCGGTGTCTGTATTGGGAGTCCCTCGAAATGAAGGATCAATTCAAAGTTCGCAGTACAGTCCCCTCTAGCCCACCTAAGAGGGTTCGAACCGACCGTTAAGCAAGCTTGTTTTTCCATCCAGCCCAGCTGTTTGGACGATTGGGGGTTATGGAGCCCTTTTCGGAAGTGTTGCCCCTCTCTCAAGGCCAAAAAGAATCGCCGGTGGCCATGATTTGAAACATGATAAGATATCTTGTATCAAAGGCTGCGGGTGAATCAACAATCCGCTTTCCCGAAGCGGGATGAGTTATCTCGGTAGGATTAATGTGGAATTAGCTGAGTGCTCCATAACGGTTAACCTTGCCGAGCCTCAGGCTGCATCGCTTTGGCCGGTTGTCAAGACCCAACAGTTTGATGCCACCAGGACGTTGTAGCGGAAATCCGGTGTTCAGTCCTGGGACAGTGCTTTCAGGGACCTGATTATGGGTTATGCCCGAGAAGTCCCACAACGTCCAACCGTTTATGTGGGAACACTTGTGGGAAACCCAAGGGTACAGAGCCAGTACTAACGTTATTTAGCTTTAATATACGAGGTCTTATACTCCCAACGCCTCCGCGATAGCCTTTCTGTACTGCTGTTGATGGCTCACGCCGGGTCGACCACCTCTTGAAGGGTCGGCAGTCCAAAGAGGACGGCGGGAAGCTCCGATGAAGTATCCAGAGGACCTACCAAGGGGTCCGGGGGTCCGGAAGGGGGACCCCCGTCCAAGACCATACGCTCGCCTACAGTCATGTTGGGCCCCCGGGCCCCTTCTCCACTGACGGCTTCGATTCTATCCATTCCTTGGCCTTCCCCAAGCATCATACCGTTACCGCATTCTATGTTAACTCAGTTTGCTCAGAGGCTGTTGAAAAGGTTCCCTCTCCCACTTGGGAGAGGGCAGGGCGATTCCCGACGCGGCCAAAACGAACCGGCGTAACCATCCCGTAATGGTAATTGGACGTGTAGGGGCGGGTTTCAAACCCGCCCCTACGGCGCCAGGTTGTACCAAATTGCCGCGGACCATCTCGGTTACCTTCAGACCTTTCCCCTCATCCTAATCTTCTCCCCAGGGAGAAGGGACTTTTGACACACCCATTCAGACGTTTAACTGGCCTCGTGAGCAAGTTTTTCAGGCTGGGGATTTGGATGGCCAACGCGACAGCGGCATCCGATATGGCCCGTCTGCAACGACAGAAATCGATGGTGGTTGGCCCGCCGGGGCGGGGCAACCCTCGCGTTGTGCCTGGACAAGGGATAAGAAACTTGCACACGGGGTTAACCGGAGAACTTGCGGCGTCGATGGAAAACCGTCTAATATAGTTTTAGAAGGTTAGCCGAAAATCTCCGTATTAAATTAAGGGCAGTTCCAGCCGCTGGCATGGTTGCTCTGCGTCTCCAGGGTAGCCGAAAATCTCGGCATCGAAGGGGAGTATGCAACATGAGCGTTAGCAATTATTCAGAATTGCGTAACGTTTACAAGCCGCCGGCGCCGCGGGCCACACAAAAGGTGTTGGACCATCTGGATGTTCACTGCCGGAACTTTATTGCCCTCTCACCCCTTTGTGTCCTCAGCTCCGCCAATGCCGACGGACAGGCCGACGCTTCTCCTAGACGACGGAACCTTTGCATCCACTTGGGACATCGACACGGACCCGGCAGAGATAATAGGCACCGGCCCATTTACTATCGAAGAGTACGACCCGGGGGAGCGCGTGGTCATACGGCGCAATCCGAACTATTGGATCGAGGACGGCGCGGGGAACAGCCTGCCCTACTTGGATGAAATCGTTCACGTCATTGTCCCCGACTTGGAGGCCGAGCTTGACAAGTTCTTAACGGGTGAAGCGGACTTCCACGGAGTGTCTGGAGAGGAGTTTGCGGGACTTGAACCGCTGCAGGACGAGGGCAACTTCGCGATTTACAAGCGAGGCCCCGCTTTCGGGACGACTTTCCTGGGATTCAACATGAATCCCGGCAAGAACCCGGACACCGGCGAACTCTATCTCGCCCCAGAGAAGCTCGAGTGGTTCCGAAACAAGCAGTTCCGCCAAGCCGTCGCCCATAGCATCGACAAGGACACCATTATCAACGACGTGTTGTACGGAGTCGGCTACCCCCAGTGGTCTTCCATAAGCCCGGCCGCCGGCGACTTCCACAACCCGAACGTCCGCAGGTATGAGTACGACATCGCCAAAGCCAACGAAATCCTCGACGGCATCGGCTGGAAGGACACCGACGGGAACGGGGTGCGGGAGGACGACGACGGCAACGAGATTGCCTTCTCCCTCGTGACCAACACCGGCAACAGTGAGCGAATAGCGGTCGGCACTATAGTCCACCAAGGTTTGGAGCAGATCGGTCTGAAGGTGGACTACCAGCTGATCGACTTTGGCGACATCGTCTCCCAACTTAGCCGCTCCTATGATTGGGAAGCGGTGCTCATCGGCTTCACCGGCGGAACGGAGCCGCACTACGGCATCGGCTTATGGTACAGCGGCGAGGGCCTGCACCTATGGTACCCGAACCAAACGCAGCCGGAGACGGAATGGGAAGCGGAAATCGACGAGCTGTACATCAAGGCCAGCCAGGAGTTGGACCGTGACCAGCGGGCGGCGTACTACCACCGAGCCCAGGAAGTCGCCGCCGAGAACGTGCCCGTCATCTACACGACCCTCTCCGAAAGGCTGAGCGCCGTCCGAAAGGTCTTCGGAAACGTCACTCCCACTCTGTACGGGCTCTGGGACTCCCGCTACCTGTACCGGACGGACCAATAGGGCACCGGGTGAAACTCGGCAGAGTGGAAAAGCCTTTGAGGCCCCTATAGGCCAAGGGACCGGCGCCGGTCTATCATGGGAGGTCGGCAGCGGCGGCGTCTCCGAGGCCGCTACGAGTCACCGGCCCAGGGTCAACACACTCCCATGTCCCCAACGCACGCCCCCGATCAAGCCTCGACGCTTATGACTCCGGGGAACTTTTCGGGGCCGTCCGCCGTCTATGTTATATATTAGGGGCGCTAACGCAATCCGACCTGAACAATGACCGGATGAAGGGAGAATAGAGATGATGAACGGTAGGAAGAGACTCTTTGCGGTGTTGGCAATGGTTGCTTTACTTGTCGTGGTAATGGCTTGCGGCAACGGCGACGCCGCGGCGGAGCCTGAGGTTGGCGAGGGGGGTACAACGGAGCAAACGGCGCCCGGGGCAGATTCGGACCAGGGTGCCTCACTGAGAACATCGGGGCCTAACTCGGGAATATGGGTCACGGGCCAAGCGAGCGTTACTGTCGAGCCCGACCTAGTGCTGCTGACTGTAGGAGTCGAAACGACGGCGGAGACAGTGGCCGAGGCGCGGGCTGAGGCTGCCGGCGCCATGGACGCGGTCATCCGGTCCGTCAAGGCTCACGGACTCGAAGACCAAGACGCGCAGACGCAGTCGTTCCATATCTATCCGCAGTATGAGTACCCTGAGGTGATAAGCGGGGGCACGCGCACGACGAAGAGGGTGCTCGTCGGTTACACAATAATGAACACGGCTAGGATCAAGATACGGGACGTTGACGCGGTTGGGACGATCATCGACGACGTGGCTGAGGCGGGCGGCGACGCGGCGCGAATCAACGACATCAGGTTCAGCATCGAGGACCCCAAGCCCTTTGCAACCCAGCTACGGGATGACGCGGTGCGGGACGCCATAGCGAAGGCCGAACATTTCGCCAGCCTCACCGGAGTGGCCGTGGGCGATCTGGTCTTCGTCGGCGAGGTTGGGGCAGGCGCGCTAGTGATACCAAACTTCGAGGCGGAAGTCATGATGTCAGCGGCGGCAACGCCGACTCCTATAGGCGGAGGCGAGCTGCAGCTAAACATGAACGTGCGGGTGGTCTTCTCGATCAAGTAACCCCGTGCGTCGGGAACCCTTCCGTGGCCGGGAAGCCCTCTCGAACTGGGCAACGCTTAACAACCGATAGCCGTGTCTTCAGCGCCCGGCATGACCTTGCTTGAGGGGGACCAAAGAATACTTGGCTGCTGGCCTTTACTGGCCAGCAGCCAGGGACGGCTTCCGGTCGGTCCGCCGTCAAACCCTAGCCGGAGGTATTGCGCATTTGAGACGCTACAATCCAGTCGTACCGGCAGCGGCGGTTGATTAGCGGAACGATGCTATGGGCGCTTGGCCCACCGTGCCAGCACCTTCTCCGGTGAGGTTATCTCCTCCACCGACGTGTAGAAGTAGTCCTGCCAGCCCTCCTCGGGCAGCCCGGTAAACAGCATCAGGTTCAGGGGATACTCCTCGCTATCGACGACGCGGCGAAAATCGTCCCGAAACAAGAACGTGGGCTTCCGCAGCGCAATGGCCATGCCCAACTCCACCATCACCCCCTCGTCAGGCGGAACGCCGTTGACCACGGCGAAGATAGCATCCGACGCCGCCACGTCGCGGAAGTCGGCTTGGCCAATCCGATACGCCCATCCCGCCTCCAGGAAATCCACTTGGTTGTTCCGCGCGAAAGGCTCCCAAACCTCTAACCCAAGCTCTTCCAGGGCCGCTACTATCGGCGGCAGAAGCATCGTATTCTGCTGGGCGGAAAACCCGTAAGGACTAGCAAGGTAGATAGTCTTTGTCATATCTGGGCGTCACGCATAAGGAAGTTGTTCCACTATTGGATGATTTCATCTTCCCTAAATTTGGTCCACGATTCAAACACCGGGAACGGCGAGGGCAGAACGTTTTCGGGATCATTCAACTTGAAGAGTATGTTCTCTTCATCGAAAACGTTTCTGATTGAAATGGACACCCCTGATGTCTGAATACAATCTCCGCATTTGACAGGCAACTCTTGCACGGCGCTCGGTTGGTTGAAATAGATCGTAACGTCCGAGCCATCGCCATCCTTTTCTACGCGATAGCTTGCTGCGGTAATCTCCCACTCGTTTTCCGCGTGACCGTCTTTGGAATATTGGGCCCAGAGACTAATCCGGCCAAAGAAACTAAGGACGACCCCTTTTCTCGGGCTTGCGTCCAAAGACGGAGAAAACTGGCGAAACGAACGACGTTCCAACTCAGACGCTATCCGTTCCGCTTCCAGTCCGTTTACCCCCGGCCCGTTCGAAGAGCTTTGGCCGCCGGCGCCGCAGCCGGTGAGGGCAGTTAGAGCCACCAACTGGGCGAAGGCAACGATAAGCAGAATCCGGCCGATTCTTGGCATGACGGTCGCGCCTAGTACTGGGTCAAAGCTGAAGAGTCAGGATAGAGACGGCGGAGTTTGGCTCTGGCGTCCTGGGCAGTGAACCGCCAGTTGATGTTGGCTCCCGACGTGTTGCGCTCCGCCTCATAGGCGCCGATGCTCCTTTGCAGGGCATCTTCATCGGCGTTCCGTCCCCTGAGGCAGGCTCGGGCCAACACGCTGAACTCAATCTCCGCCATGTTGAGCCAGCTGCCACGCTTGGGTGTGTGGTGGAACTCCAGCCTCTTGACGATGCGCCTGGCCTCTGCCGCTGGAAAGTCTCGTACAACGACGCCATCCTATGGGTGTTCAAATGGGTGTTCAAATTGTCCAAAACCACTCGGACCACGGGTATGTCGGGATAGGCCTCGTCCACCAGCCAGCGCATCTGGTGGGCAAAGTCCTGCATGGTCCGCCGCTCAGTTACTGCCACGTGCCGCCAGCCCCGGCGGGGCTCGCAGCTCAGAAACAGGTTACGGGTACCTGCACGCTGATACTCGTAGTCCTGACGCCTGTGCCTCCCAGGCTTTGCCGGCAGCGGTTCCCTGATGTGGGCCAGCAACTGGGTGGAGGTCTCGTCGAAACAAATCACCGGCCTCTGGGGGTCGTAGGGTTCGGCGTACAGGTCCAGCACGTCCTCCATGGCCGCTACAAACTCACTGCTCACCTTCGGGATGCACCATTGCTGCTTCCGCCACGCCTTGAGCGCGTTTTTTTCAGCCGAAGCCGCACCGTCTCGTGGGACAGGGACTCTACTAGTCCCAGCTCCACCGCCTTGCCCGCCAGCAGGCGCAGCGTCCAGTGGTCGCGGCCTTCGGGGGCCGGGCTGCAGGCCAGGGCTATCAGGTGGGCCTCGCCTCGGTCATCCAGTTTGCGGTGCCGGTTGACCTGGTTGTGGCGCCGCAGCACCTCATCCAATCCCTCCTCGGCATACCGCCGCTTGGCGCGGAACACCGTCCGCTCCGACACGTCCAGGGCAGCGGCCACTTGAGAAGCAGTCCAGCCCTCATCCGTTCTGAGCAGAATGCGCGCTCGGGTGATGGCCTGCGCGGAACTCCTGCCGGACCTGATCATCTGCCGGAGCCGCCCTCTCTCCTGGGTGCTCAGCTCTACGCCATACTTCTCCTGAACCATGGATGCCCCACCTCCCAAAACTCTGCTTCACTCTACAAGGTAGCATTCCCCTCCCCCCCATGTAATACCTGACAATACGGATTTGACCCAGTGCTAGTGAAAATTCCGTGACTCCGGCGGATGGGGTATTACGTACATCGGCTTGACCTGCTCCACCACTAGGTTATGCATCTCGTCGTGCCGGGACATGGCGCCCGTGGCCACCAGAAAAGGCGCTTTGAGGTCGTTGCGCAGCCGGGAATAGGTCCTGGGCCACACCACCATGGGGATGTGCCCGTATTCGTCTTCCAGGGTAATGAATACGGCTTTGGCCAGAGGCCGTTGGCGGCGGATTACCAGCCCGGCCACGGTGATCGTCTCCCCGTCAGGAACGGACTGCACCTCGTCGCTGGTCAGTACGTTCTCTCTCAAGCTCTCTCTAATATAAGCCATGACGTGGCCGGCGGGATGCACTCCCATGGTGCGGTACTCCCTGACCATCTCTTCGAAGGCTCCGGCTTGCGGCAACGGGGCCATGTCCTGCTCCACTGGCAATGAAAGCTCCAACTGTCGGCTTACCGGCCTGTAACGCAACCCCGCCTCCCATCGAGCGCGGCGGCGGTCTCGACACAAGCTATCCAGGGCGCCGGCGTCGATCAAGTCCTCGACCTGTTGCTGCTCCAGACCGGACCGGGATATGAATTCGGCCAAGCTGATAAAGCCTCCGGCCCCTTCTTTGGCTGCGGCTATTTGTCGTACCGCCGCTTCTCCAAGGCCCTTCACGTAGCTTAAACCAAGCCTGATGCTGTCCCCTTCGATAGTGCACAGCTTACCGCTGAGGTTCACGTCTGGATTGAGGATGGGAACGCCATGCCGCTTAGCGTCTTCTTTCAGCGTTTCCGGGGTGTAAAAGCCCATGGGTTGTTGATTGAACAAGCCCAAGTAGAATTCCAAAGGATAGTAGTACTTGAGCCAAGATATTTGGTAGGCGGTAACGCCGAAGGCGAAGGCGTGGGACTCCGGGAACATGTAGTGCCCGTTGAACCTGTCGAAGATGCGGCGGGCGGTCTCTTCGTCGACGCCATTCTTCCGGGCCCCATCGCGGAAGCGCTCCCACCAACGATGGAGTATAGGCCCGTTGTTTGGCTTGGTGAAAGCGCGCCTCAAGCGGTCGGCCTCGGAGTGGCGGAGCCCTCCAACGTCGTGGGCTACCTGGTTTATCTGGTCCTGAAATAGGATCACCCCTAGAGTCCGCTCCAAGGCCCGCTGCTCCAGATAGTGGAGGAACTCGACGGGCTCCAGTTTCATGCGGCGGTTGATGTAACGGCGAATGCCGTCGTTGGCCCCTACGCCGGGCCGGACTGCGGCCACCTCATGGGCCATATCGGTAAGGTTCATTGGCTTTATGCGGGGAATGGTCTGCTGCTGAGCCGCCGACTCCACCTGAAAGACGCCAATGGTGTCGGCTTTGTGGAGCATCGAATAGACTGCCTCGTCTTGGAAGTTGATGCGAGAGAGATCGGGAGACTCTCCGCGGCGTTCCTCTATAGTCCGGAGGGCGTCCTGCACTTGCGAGAGGGCGCCCACGGCCAGGAAGTCTATCTTTACGAAGCGGGCTTGATCAATGGAGTCTTTGTCCCACTGCATGACGTAGCGCCCTTCGATGGCACTCGGTTGGATGGGCACGATCTCGGTCAGCGGGCTGGAGCCGATGACCATCCCGCCGGGGTGCTGGGCAAGGCGCCGGGGGAAGCCCTCCAGTTGAGCGGCAAGCTCAATGAGATGCTTCCATAGCGGCGCCTCCACCTTGTCCCGGAAGTCGGGAAGGAGACGCATCTGCTCGCCCAGTGGAATGCCCTCGCGTTCGTCGACCCGCTTCGCCAGCTTGTCCACTTGGGCCGGGGGCAGATCGAGGGCCATGCCCAAGCCCCGGACCGCGCCGCGGATGCGGTAGGTATCGATCATTCCGGTAAGGGCGGCCCGCTCCCAACCGTATTTTTCGTGCACCCGTATGATCAATTCTTCCCGTATGTCACGAGGAAAGTCCAAGTCGATGTCGGGGACGCTTGCCAGCTCGTCGTCGGGCAAGAAGCGTTCCAAGGAAAGGTCGTATTCCAGGGGATCGATATGAGAGATTCCCAGGAGGTAGCCCACCAGCATGGACACCGACGACCCCCGGCCCCGCCCGGGGGGGTTGAACTCCACGGGTGTCTCCCGGTCCGCCAGCCCCAAGTCTATGGCCGCTTCTTGGGCCAGCAGCACGATGTCATGATAGATCAGGAAGAAGCCCGCTAGGTTGTATTTTCGAATCAAGCCGAACTCCAGCTCCAAGCGTTGGCGCACCTTGGAGGTGGTACGTTCGTACCGCCGCCCCGCGGCTTGGTAGCAAATATGCTCCAAGTAGCTCTGGGGCGTGTGCCCCTTTGGCGTCGGATAGTCCGGGAACTGATAACCCAAGTCCTGGGTCAGGTCGAACGCGGCGCACCGCCGGGCAATGCGTCTAGTGTTTTCTACGGCCTCGGGGTACCACTGGAACAGGCCGGCCATTACCTCCGGCGGCTTGAGGAAGAACTCGCTGTTGGGACGGCGCTCCCGATGGGACGCGTCCAGCGAAGTATTATTCTTGATGGCTACGAGGCAGTCCTGAAGACGGTGGCGCTCCCGGACGTGATAGTGGACGTTGCCGGTGGTGGTGGCGCCGATACCTAGCTCTTGGGCCAGATTGACGAGGCGTTGGTTGCGCTGGGTATCCCCCTGAACGAGGTGTTGCTGTAGCTCCAAGAAATAGCTGCTTTCCCCGAAGAAGTCTCGGTAGCGTGAAGCAAGGTCACCGGCCTCGGCGAAGCGTCCCTCATCCAATAGCGACGAAACTTCGCTTTGCCGGCAGCCGGAGAGAGCAATGATCCCTTCGGTGTGACCCTCTAGTAGAGCGGGGTCCAGTTCCGGTTTCCGGCGGTCCTCTTTATGGGCTTCGGAAATGAGCCAACAAAGGTTGCCGTACCCCTGCCGCGTCTCGGCCAAGAGAGTAAGATGACGGCCGCCGGCCAAAGTAACCTCACAGCCGATGATAGGCTGTATTCCCGCGTCGCGGCAGGCTTCGGCAAACTCCACGGCCCCGCAAAGATTGTCGTGGTCGGTGATGGCTAAGGCCTGATAACCAAGACCGGCGGCCCGCCCCACCATCTCTCCGATGGAGGACGCCCCTTCCTGAAAGCTGTAGTTAGTGTGCAGGTGAAGCTCGGCGTACTTGCTGCTCATACCCTTTGCGAGTACCAATCGCCGCCAACAAGGTCTTTGAACAAGCCGGTCACCGTCCCGTCTTCCAAGAGAACGCGGTAGTACAGGCGCGATACCGGCCGCTTTCGCCACCATTCGTCTTCGATGCGCCAAGTGTCCAGGACCTGCAGTACTTGGCGCCTCGCCGGGGTATGAGACCTCGAGACGGGCTTCAGCCGGACCCCCGCGGGCATATCGCCGCCGTCTACGTCAACCTGGACCGGTTGAGGCGCGTCTAGGGGTCGTATGCCACTAGGGCGCGGCGCCGCTCCGGTATTCGCGACCATGGCTCCACCTCCCGGATGTGATAGATAGGCAGTCTTTGCCCCAGCCGGACTCGAAGCTGACGGATGGCGTCGTCCAGCAGGTCCCGGCGCCGTGTATCCGGGAACAGGCTTTCTTGCCGCCCGCCCTCGCCGGTAATGCCGGAAAGGCTGAGGGATAGAGTCTCCATCGGGCCGGGCAAACTTAGGTTCTCCAAGCGGCTTCGCAGGATGAACAACGCGCGGTCGCGGCTACCCACCGGCTCCCGAAAACCGACGCGCTTGGTCCAAATTGATCCATCGTCAATACCCCCTTCCAGAAAGGCCACTCTGGCGAACCGGCCTCTGAGCTTGCCGGTGAAGGCCCGGGTCAGCAAACTCTCCAAAGCAACGAAAATAGCGGGCAATGAAACCGTGGGCGCAGCGAAAGCGACCTGGGAAGTGAAGGTTTCTTCATGGCGCCGAGAGACTAATAGCTCGTCGTCTTGGCCGTTGGCCAGTCGCCAGAGCCGCGCTCCTTCCTTGCCAAACTCGCCTTGCATAGCGTTGAAGGGTAATTGAGCGACGCTCCCCATCACTTCCAAGCCAAAGTCCAAGAGCCGCTCCTTGGTCTTCCAGGATGTCGGCAAATGAGTTACGGACAGGGGCGCTAGAAAAGAGGCGGCGTCTTCCGGGACCCGCACCGCCCTGCAAGGGTTGGCCTTTAGAGCGGCGGCGTAAGCAGGAAACTTCCCTTCGGCCACTCCCACCCGGGAGCGGTAGATTTGCGGGACGGCGTCCACCACCGCCTTTAGGAGCTTGGCTTCGCCGCCGTAGAGTTCCTCCAGTCCCCGGAGGTCTACGTAGGCCAGCCCCAGGCCCGCGTCTTCGACGATGGGACTCCGTTGTTCCAGGCAGTCCAGAATGCGGCGCCACCTTTCACTGTAGAGTGAAGCATCGGCTTCGACAAGGACGGCGTGGGGGCAGCGGGCCAGGGCCTTCTCCAAGGACATCCCCACTGCTGTCTCATGGGCTAGGGACGACCGGTCTATCACCAGCTTCCGGTTGCCGGACTGCTCTACAACCAGGACCGCCTTGCCCGGTAAATCAGGCCGGCGGATCAACTCGATCTTCAGCGGTAAGTGACTAACCAGGACGCAGGCGATAGACATGGGACTTCCAAGTAGTAAATGAGTAGCCGGGATGCGCGAGATAGACCCCGGAACGGCGGTACCCGCAAGCCGGCAATTGCCAACAATCGAAAAGCCCCGCCGCACATTCAGGTCGTACATTCGAGCCGTGCCTTTGAAGGGACGGCCATTATAAGAACGCACGTTCTATTTATCAAGCGGCTATTGTCAGATGGGGAATTTCGGCTATTGCCAGACGGGGAATTTCGGCTATTGTCAGGCGGAGAATTTAATGAGGAATTTGAGGAATTTAACGAAGAAGCGGCTTGCCGGCGCTTCTGGGGGCCGGTGATTTCGACTACCCCTCTATGCCCCGGTCTTTGGCCCAGTCGGAAACACGGCCGATGGTGGGGTTGTCGGGACGCTCCTTGTAATACGGCACCAGAGGTTGCAGCCGGTTGAATAGACGCCTTAACTCCGCCATTGGCGTATCGCTGTCGTCCACCCGCAGGTTGATTATCGAGAATCCTTCGTTTTCATACACCAACACCGCCGCGGAGCGTTGACCGTTTGGCTGGCCGCCGGCGTCGGTGCCTGCCTCGATGGCCCGCACCAACCATTCCCCAATATCTTCCTCGGCGGACCCCTCCATCGCCTCGGCCATCGCGTCCACCACTCTCGGACCCACCAAGAAATTACCCATCACAACGTAACCCTCGCCGGTCCGGTGGCCCGCCCACTGGGCATTCGATTCTCCGGTGTGGACCGCAACGTGGCCCCACCGGTCGACTATGCCCGTCTGCCGCCACTCCAAGTAAGGGTCGCTGGCTTTCAATTCGCTCAGCGTTCGCTGCGCCGGGTATCCCAGCTCGAGCAACTGAATCCCCAGAGCGCCCAGCCTGGGGTCGGTGTAGGCTTGAGTCGCCACCGCGCCTACGTTGGATTTGATACTCGGCACCCGGCCCCCGACGCCGATCTCGCTGGTGGTTACCGCGATTCCCAGCCTGCCGGTCCTCGGGCACCGGCCTATCGCCGTGAACGTGTGAGTCTCCGACCCTAGCTCAAACAATTGGGGCTTCTCCAAAGGGCTAATCTTCTTTCAGGAAACGTTCCCTTTTATTTAATCGAGACACCGGCAGTCGAGACACTGGAGCTAAGACACGGGCAAAACACTCTTGGTACTCCCGGCGCCGACGGCTACGACACCCATCGCGTTCAAGCCGCCTATCGCGACAAGGCCAATCGAGTTTATGCCGCCTATCGCAACAAGCCCCACCGCGTTCACGCCGCCGAACGCGACAAGACCGATTGAGTTCAAGAAGCTTAACGTGGCAAGGCCGATCGCGTTAAGGCTTCCCGCCGCGGCGAGACCGACCGCGCTATTGCGGCCTACCGCAACAAAGCCAACCGCGTATTTGCCGGTACTGACTCCTTCCACCTTTTCCATCTTTTCCCTCTCAATATGACTCTAACAGGTCGTCGAATGAGGTGGACCCAGTCAGTTGGACAGAATTAAGGCGGAGTTAAGTGAGGGTCCCGCCGCTCCCGCATATGATACCACGTCTGCTTCCGGCGACCACCTCCCAACTGTTGACTCTTCATTTTGGGGCTCCCGGCCCTCAGAGAACACTTCCCCCGGCGTCCTATATCCCAAGGCCTGATGAGGCCTCTGGTCATTATAGAACCGGAAGTAAGCGGTTGCACATGAGGGCGATTCCCGATTTGGACCATTGAAACACCCCTTGGCAGGTCTTGCGCCGGCCCTCATAAATCCGGAGTCCTTATAATCTAGTGAGCTTGCCGGACCGTAGATTTGACTGTCCAATGGCTCTGGGCTAACTAGGAAGCCACTATTATAGACTACTATGAAAGACTACTATGCACAAAGCCTGGCGCACGCAAAGCACAGTCTTTGAAGGCCGGGCTATTTATTGAACAAATATAAGAAAAACGATACTCTTGGCCACCTGAGATAATACGGCGAGGTGGGGTGTGTGGATGGAGTAAACGCAGCCGGATGCTATTGCGAGCTTGATTGGAAAAACGGGTTGACGGCATTCGTGAGTTATTCTACTATGGCTCTCGCCCAAGATAGTGAGTTGCTTTGGTCCGGGCAACGTTACGGTTGGTTCTTTGTTCCACCTAGCTAGGCAACTCGCCCAAGATGATGAGTCGTTTGGGTCCGTACGGCTTGACGCGGGGAACTCCGACGGGTCCTGTTAATCTGCGGTTCACCCTGCCCCGCAAACATGCCTGAGGGGGCGTATGGCGCTTGACTCCGCCACGGCTAGGTTTTTGGAACAGCTGGCCGAAGGCGACGGAAAACCTCTACACGAAAGCACGCCCGAGGAGGCCCGTGCCTTGGGGTCTATGCTCGCGGAGCTTGCCGGGCCGGGGCCGGAAATGGAACGTGTGGAGGAGCGCCGTATTGAGGGGCCGGAAGGCGAAGCCACACTCCGCATCCTCGTTCCCATCAAGAGTCCCCGGGGCGTCCTGGTCTACTACCACGGAGGCGGATGGGTCATAGGTTCCATCGACCAGTATGACACGGTCGCTCGTAAACTGGCGGAGCGGACATCTTGCGCAGTCGTCCTGGTAGAGTACCGTCTTGCGCCGGAGCACCGCTACCCAACGGCCGTGGATGACTCGTATGCGGCGTTGGAATGGGTCGGGAAGCACCTCAGCGGCCTAGCGGGACGAGAGGCGCCGCTGATGGTGGCCGGGGACAGCGCCGGTGGAAACCTTGCTGCGGTGATGGCTATACGCGCCCGCGACCGCGGCGGCCCGCCCATAGCGCTGCAGGTCCTCATTTATCCTGTCACCGACGCCGACTTCAACCGTCCCTCCTATATCGATCCCGCAAATGAGTTGCTGCTGACCCGCCGGGGGATGGTCTGGTTCTGGGACCACTATCTTCCCGACGCCTCTCGCCGCACTGAGCCGGACGCCTCTCCACTGCGCGCCGACAATCTCTCAGGACTCCCGCCATCGGTTATAATAACCGCGGAACATGACGTCTTGCGCGACGAAGGAGAAGCCTACGCGGTCCGGCTGCTGGAAGCCGACGTAGCCGTTGATCTTCAAAGATATGCCGGCCAAATGCACGGATTCTTTACCCTGCTGATGCTGCCTCGCAGCGAGCTCGGTTTCCAACAGGTCGTAAAGGCGGTTAAAGCGTGTATTGTGAAAGCGCGCAAAGCTCAACCTGCGCAGTAACAGGGGCTTGGCCCCCGCTCTCTTTACGAGGTGGAGCAACCCTCGCGTTACACCTGGACCGGCGATAAGGGACTTGCGGGCGGGGTTAACTAAAGGCACTTATATACCAAACTACACGCCGAGAGGATAAACATGGCTAACTCAGGAAACTCTCCGGACTTCGACGCCGTGGTCATTGGGGCCGGCTTTTCGGGACTGGGAATGCTCTGGCGGCTGCGGGAAGAGCTAGGTATGTCCGTCCAAGTGTACGAGACGGGCGCCGGAGTCGGCGGCACCTGGTATTGGAACCGCTACCCGGGGGCGCGCTGCGACTCGGAGAGCTACATATACTGCTTCTCATTCTCCAAGGAACTGCTTCAAGACTGGAACTGGAGTGGAAAGTACCCGGAACAGCCGGAGATACTGTCCTACCTCAACCACGTCGCGGACCGCTTCGACCTTCGCCGCAACATCCGGTTCAACACCCGGGTCACCTCCGCAAGATTCATCGAGGACGCCAACCAATGGGAGGTCAAAACGGACCAGGGTGACCGTGTCACCGCCCGGTTCCTGATTACCGGTATTGGATGTATTTCAACAGGCAATGTTCCGGACATAGAAGGGCTGGACTCCTTCCAGGGAGAGTCGTACCACACTGGCAGTTGGCCCCACGAAGGAGTCGACTTCGGCGGGAAGCGCGTGGCGGTCATAGGCACCGGCTCAAGCGGCGTGCAATCGATCCCGGTGATCGCCGAGCAAGCCGAACGCTTGACCGTGTTCCAACGGACCCCGCAGTACACTATCCCGGCCCGCCACGGCACCGTGGACAGCAAGTTCATCGAGGAAGAGGTAAAGCCCAACTACGATGAGGTCATGGAAAAGGCAAGGTGGTCTGTGGGCGGCTTTCCGGTGGACCGCAGTGAGCGCTCGGCCTTAGACGCCACTGCCGAAGAGCGCCGGAAAGAGTACGAAGCTCTCTGGGCTGAAGGCGGGTTCAGGTTCATATTCGGGTCCTTCAAAGACATCGGCACAGACCGGAGGGCAAACGACACAGTCGCCGAGTTCGTCCGGTCCAAAATCCGCGAGATAGTGAAAGACCCGGAGACCGTCGAGAAGCTTCTACCTACGGACCATCCCTTTGGAGCGAAGCGCGCTCTCATAGACACCAACTACTTCGAGACGTACAACCGAGAGAACGTTGAGTTAGTCGATATTCGCCACTCGCCAATCCAAGAGATCACTCCGAAGGGGGTACGCACCGAGAACGAAGAGTTCGAGTTTGACGTTATCGTTTTCGCTACCGGTTTCGACACGATGACGGGCAGCTTCTTCAAGATGGATATTCGCGGCAGAAACGATGTGCCGCTTAAGGACAGGTGGGCCGAGGGCCCCAAGACCTACCTTGGCCTGCAAGTCGTTGGATTCCCCAATATGTTTATGATCACGGGGCCCGGAAGCCCCTCCGTCCTTAGCAACATGCCGATGGCCATAGAGCAGCACATCGAATGGATAGCGGACTTCCTTGGGTACATGCGAGACCGAGGCTTGGAGACGGCCGAGGCGGACCCCGCCGCGGAGACCGCATGGGGGACCCATGTGAACGAGGTTGCCGAGCCGACGATGTTCGTGCTGGCGAATTCCTGGTACCTGGGAGCGAACATCCCCGGGAAGCCCCGCGTGTTCACGCCCTACGCCGGCGGCCTCGGGACCTACCGGGAAAAGTGCGATGAAGTGGCCGGGAACGGCTATGAAGGGTTCATCCTCGACTCCCGGAGTCGAGAAAAGGCCCCTTTGCCAACCGGCTGATACAACGCCGGGCCTCCGGTAGGTCCAAGTCATTACCCGTGGGCCTCGGGGTTCACGCAGGCCAGCAGCTTTTCCCCCTTTAGGCCGTTGATCAGGTTCTGCGCGGAGATGCGGGACATCTCGCTCCGGGCGCGCATGCTGGCGCTGGCGATGTGGGGCACCACGAGGCAGTTGCTCAGGGTTAGCAGCGGGTCGTCCATCTTTATGGGTTCCGGTTCCGTAACATCCAGGGCGGCGGCCGCTATTTGATCGTCTTTAAGGGCCCGGTACAGCGCCGCCGGGTCGACCACTCCCCCGCGAGAAGCGTTCACTAGGACGGCGGTTGACTTCATCCTGCCGAATTGCTCCCCGCTCATGAGATGGTATGTCTCGCTGGTGAGATTGACGTGAAGGGTCACGAAGTCCGACTCCCTCAGCAGGGTGTCCAAGTCAACGAAGGTCAGGGGATACTCGGCTTCCAGGTCTTCCCTCCGGGCAATGTCCGAGTAGAGGACATTCATATCAAAACCCAGGGCCCTTTTGGCCACCGCCAGCCCGATACGGCCCAACCCCACCACGCCGATGGTGGCCCCGTGAAGGTCCGGCCCCAGATAGTGCAAGGGGTGCCAGGTCTGCCACTTGCCTTGACGCACCGCCTCCGCCGCCTCCACGACGCGGCGGGCCGCCGCCATCATCAACGCGAAAGTAAGGTCGGCGGTGGCCTCGGTCAGCACTCCGGGGGTATACCCCACGGGAATTCCTCTTTTCGTGGCTTCGGCTATGTCGATGTTCTCATACCCCACCGCTATCTGGCTGATGACCTTCAACTGGGGGCCGGCCGCGTCCATCAACTCGCCGTCGACTTTATCCGTGAGCAGGGTAAGCAGGCCGTCGACGCCTTTGGCTTTCTCCAGCAGCGTTGACCGCGGCGGCGGAAGTTCGTCCGGCCAGATTTCAGCGTCGGCTACCGACAGAATGGATTCGAGCGCTTCCGGAAAAATCTTGCGAGTCACAAAGGCGCGGGGGTTTGTCATAGCTTCAAAGTCCTTCGGGTGAATTGCGGCGCCCAACAAGCATCGCGGCCACGCGCATTGGCGTGTCTCTTCGGCAGCCATTTTATCCGGCAATGCCGCGTCTTCAAGCCAGGCCCCATGACACTAGTCCGACATTCTAACAAGCTTTTGCGTCCAACGAAATGCGCCCAGCTTAGCTGAGACCTTTGCATAACTTTCGTCATACCGGCGAAAGCCGGTATTGTGCAACCGGGGCCTCCCCCGAAGCTGGAAGACGCCCTCACCCCAACCCTCTCCCAGAGGGAGAAGGGGGGGTTGCGAAGGTCTCCTTAGCTACAGCTGTTCCCTCTTCTTGCGGTTGATAGAGAAGATTTCCCCCCATGTGCCGGTCTCAAATCGGCCCGCCCCGAATGAAAACGGCATTCCCCGAGAAATACAGAGGAAACCCTCACACTCCTTACCGAGACTGAACAGTTACCGTGGGTACGCCGCACCGGTCCACGCCAGGACTTGGAATCGTTGTCCCAACGTAAGGCGGGCTGGGATAAGACGGACTGGGAACCCTCGGGACGAGTCTTGACAAACTGGGTACGAAATGCCAGTATTCACGGCGCCGGAGGCACGCCTCCCGCGGAACTCAGCAGAAACACTATCGTCCTCAGCCTTCGTTCCTCTACCTTCCGGAGAAGCCGCCATGAGCACAGTACCGGACCGAGTCATTCCCGGATTGGAAGGCGTATTGGCTTGTGAATCGAGCATCTCCTACATCGACGGTACCGTGCCTGAGCTTTCCATCCGCGGGTACGCCATCGACGATATCGTTAGCCACCTCGGATTCGAGGAGATGGTCTTTCTGCTGTGGCATGACCGGGTACCGGAGCAAAGTGAGCTTGAGGAGTTCCGGGGGGAGTTGGCCCGGCTTCGAGCGTTGCCCCCGCCCGTGCTCGAGTTGCTGAAAGCTGTGCCCAAGTCTGCCAACCCCATGGCCCCGCTGCGTACCGCCGTCTCCTTGGCGGGGGCCATGGACCCTAACGCCGACGACCTAAGCTATGAAGACAACCTGCGCAAGGCTAAGAGTCTGACGGCCAAGATACCCACAATAGTAGCAGCCCAGGCCAGAATCGCTGCCGGTAAGGAACCCATCCCTCCAGATTCGAGCCTGGACCATACCTCCAACTACTACTATATGCTAACCGGGAGCGCCCCGGACGAGACCACCCGGCGCACCTTCGAGACAACCCTGGTTCTCTACGCCGAACACGAAACAAACGCTTCGACCTTCGCCTGCCGCGTGGTAACGGGCACCCGCTCGGACTTCTACTCGGCGGTGGTGGCCGGCATAGGCGCCATCAAGGGGCCGTTGCACGGCGGCGCCATCGACGACGCAATGGTCATGTTCATCGACGTGGACTCGCCGCGAAAGGCCGCCGCCTACGTCGACGACGCCTTGGCCGCCAAGCGCCTCCTGCCCGGTTTCGGCCATCGAGTGTACCGCGCCGGCGACCCCCGGGCCGGGCAGTTGAGGGGAATGGCCCAAGCATTGGGGAAGGTTGTCGGTGAAGAGCGGTGGTTCGATATTGCTGTCGCTTGCGAAAAGCGCATGCAGGAAACCAAGGGCATCATTCCCAACGTGGACTACTTTGCCGCCATCGTCCTATACCAGCTGGGATTCCCTTTGGGCATGATGACCAACGTCGTAGCCAGCGCCCGCATAGCCGGCTGGTCCGCCCACATCTTCGAGCAGTATGCTAACAACCGTTTGATCCGGCCCAGAGCCCAGTACACGGGTCAACGCGGTCTAGAGCTTGCCGGTCGTTAGCCCGTCATGAACGGCCTGCCGGCTCTGCCGACCACCGTCGTAGGCTCTCATGCCAAGCCCGGCTGGTGGCATGCCTGCAAAGACCTGCTTGAGGAGGGTCGCTGGGGCCACGCCGATTTGGAGGAGTTGCTAAGCGACGCCGTCGACATCGCCATTCTCGATCAAGACCGGGCCGGCGTAGACGTCATTAGCGATGGAGAGTCCCGGCGCTTGGACGGCTACGTGGACAGTTACTACGGCATCATCGAAGGAATCCGGCCCATTCCGGCGGCGCGTAAGGCCGGACCTTGGGGGTACGACCAGCAGACCCGCTACGAAGCCGTCAGCCAAATCAGGGCCCCCGCCGGCCTGGGCATTGTTAACGAGTTCCAGTACTTGGCGGCCCACACCGGCAAGCCGACCAAGGTGACTTGCGCCGGGCCTTTGACCTTCGGCTCCCGCATCCGCCCCGCTGAGATTTACGAAAACACCGTAGAGGTCGCTACCGAATTCGCTCAGGTGATCAATCACGAACTCAAGGAGTTGGTAACCGCCGGCGCAACGTTCATCCAGCTTGACGAACCTGCCAGGGGCAACGTGACCGGCCCAGAGATGGCGCGGCTCTTCAACCTGGCCACCGAGGGCATTGACGCCAAGCTTGCTTTCCACATTTGCTTCGGCAACCGGTTTGGTAGGGCCCGGTTCAATCGCAGGTACAGCGACTACTTCCCCGGCGTTTTGGAGGCCCGCGCTCATCAGTTCGTTCTGGAGTTTGCCAGCCGTGAGATGGCCGAGATAGAGATGTGGAAGGAGTGGAACGACGGGCGCGAGTTGGGGGCCGGATTAATCGACGTCAAGTCCTTCTATCCCGAGACGCCCGACGATGTCGCCCGGAGGGTCCGCACCGTGCTCAAATGGGCGGACGCCGATAAGGTGTATGTCAACCCGGACTGCGGCTTCGGCTGGTCTCCCCGCTACGTCGCTCTGGCCAAGCTCAAGGCTATGGTCGCCGGTACCAAGATAGTCCGGAAGGAACTGGGCGCCTGACTTCCGGCTGGACTTGCCGGCCGTCTTCAGGGGCTTTGGGTGTGACTGAGGCTCTGTACCGCGGTCCGGCAAGCCCGTGTTCAAGTTGTTCTGGCTCGTTATCGGGGAGAATTCCATGACCATTGCCCAAGAGCTTGCAAGCTACGTAGTCAAGTCTTCTTACGATGACCTGGAAGAGTCCACTAGGCGGGCGCTAAAAGTCCGGGTGCTGGACAGCCTCGGCTGCGCTATTGGAGCGATAGAGGGCGAGCCGATACAAATGGTTAGGGAGCAAATAGAAGACTTTGGCGGGCAGGGGCATTGCACCCTTATCGGCGGCGGCCGCACCGCTCCCGATCGGGCGGCCCTGTACAACGCCGGCCTAGTCCGGTACCTGGACTTCAACGACTTTTACTTGGCCAAACACGAGAGCCTGCATCCCAGCGACAACCTGGGAGCGGTGCTGGCAGCGTGTGAATATGCCAACAGGAGCGGCGAGGAGCTTCTAACCTCCCTGGCGGTGGCCTATCACGTGCAGTGCCGCCTGAGCGACGCGGCGCCGGTGCGGGCCAAGGGCTTCGATCACACCACCCAAGGGTCCTACGCCGTGGCCGCCGGCGTCTCCCGGGCCTTGGGCTTGGATGCGGAGCGTACCGCCAACGCCGTGGCCCTGAGCGGCACCCCATTCAACGCCCTGCGGGTCACTCGCACCGGCGACCTCTCCCACTGGAAGGGGCTGGCCTATCCCAACACGGCTTTCGGCGGCACCCATTCCAGCTTCCTGGCCATGCGGGGCGTCACCGGCCCGCCCCAGGTATTCGAGGGCAACAAAGGGTTCATGGAGTCCATCGCCGGCCCCTTCGAGATCGACTGGTCCCGGGAAGGGCTCGACCGGGTGGAGTTAACGGAAATCAAGAAGTACAACGCCGAAGGCCACTCCCAGGTAGCCATCGAGGGGGTATTGGAGCTTCGCCGGGAGCACGGGTTTACCGGGGCCGACGTGGAGAGAGTCGAGATCGACGTGTTCGACGTGGCCTTCAACATCATCGGCGGCGGCGAGGAGGGCCACAAGAAGGACATCCGGACCAAGGAGCAAGCGGACCACAGCTTGCCATACATGGTGGCGGCCGCCATCTTGGACGGCGACGTGATGATGGATGCCTATGAAGAAGAGCGCATCCTGCGTCAGGACGTGCAGCAACTGTTGCAAAGGGTGGTGGGGCGCCCCAGCCGGGAGTATACCGACCGCTTCCCGGGAGAAATGCCCACTCGGCTTCAGGTCTTTCTCAAGGATGGACGGACCCTGACCAAGGACAAGGTGGACTATGAAGGGTTCCATACCAATCCCATGCCCTGGGAATCCGTCGTGAGAAAGTTCGATCTCCTGAGCGGCCCTTACACCGATGCTTCACTGAGGCGGGAAATCATTGACGCGGTGCAGGCTTTGGAAGCTGTGCCGGCCCGGGAGTTCGCCGGGCTTCTTGCCCGAGTCCGAATGTCCAAGGCCTAGCCTCCGCTCAACGTACTTTGCTAGGACTGGAACAAGCGGTCCCAAGGCGGCCTCCCTTGGGCCGGTCCAATCACCCCGGCTTTTTCCGGAGTTGAGCAGCCTCTAGGTATGCCTGGACAGGCGGCAAGAAACTTGCCCGTGGAGTTAACTGGAAAGGAGACGACGTGACTCAGCCAAGCTCAAGCCCAAAAAGCAATATCATGCCGGCGATGCGTTATCGTGACGCCGCGGCGGCAATCGAGTGGCTTTGCCGGACTTTCGGATTCCAGAAACACCTGGTAGTGCCCGGCGAAAACGGAAGCATCGCCCATGCTCAGCTAACCATTGGCAACGGGATGATCATGTTGGGGTCGCCCAGCGACGACGAGGTTGAACCTTTGATGAAGCTCCCCGGGGAGGCCGGGACGACTACCCAAACCGTGTACATAGTGGTCAGCGACATCGACGCTCATTATCAGAAAGCGAAAGCGGAGTCGGCTGAGATTCTCAGGGAGATCGCCGACCAAGACTACGGCGGCCGCTTGTACACCGCCCGGGACCCCGAGGGCCACATCTGGAACTTCGGCTCGTACGACCCCTGGGCCGCGCACTGAACAGCGCCGCAGCGTAGATATGCGGGATCGGCGGCGGGCTTCAACAGCGTGGTGAGGCCGGTTTAACCCCCCGAGATTTCACTTTCACGGTAGCGCCACAGGTCTTCCAAGGACTCCGCCCCTTCGAACTCCTCACTCAGGTCCGTGGTCCCGCGCTGAACGTGGCGCTCATATTCCTGCCACGCGCCGGGGCGAAGAGCGATTACTGTATTTGTGTTCTCGGTGCAGCAAATGATTAACCGCTCGTATTCCTGCCAAGTCCGCGGGTGAGGTTCTCCGCCAACCATCCGTACGTACATCGCGTCCACCTCGCAAGGAAGTTAGGGTAACCTCCCAGGCCGGCCGACGTTAGAGGTTGATGATCATCTCACTGAGTGCCCAAAGGTCCGTTTCCGCCGCCTCCGATCGAGTTGGCTCGTAGCAGTAATACCTCACTCCGGCGCAAGGCACCATGTAATGCCATCGCGCGGTCTCCGGTTGGTGAATTTCGGGCTGAGTAGTTGCTTCTTCGACTTGCTCCGCCACCAGCGTTACCATCTCACACCTCCCGGTTGCAGTGCCGATATAGTCGTCCGGTGGTCCAGTTACTCGTGCGGTGCTGTACCGGCTAAATAGTATCCTGTGGCCGTTCCGTCCGAGTCTACCTTAGCGCGCAGTGGATGTTGTGGAGGAGGTTCCGGTTAGGAGCCGATTATAAAATCGTAATTATAGGCCCTAACCGCAATATAATATTACGAATAATGATGTCAAGAGAATTCGGATTTGTGAAAATTTTCTCCTATCTATACAGTCAAACACGGAGCTAATAGGTACGGTAATCTATACAATCACGCGCTATGTACAACGGTTTCCGTTAATGGAGGCCTTGGACTTCCTCTCTGGCCTTCGGAAGCACGGTTCAAGGAGGGTCTGGCGATAGATACCGGGGTGCGTCGTCGATTAACGGGGTTGCCCCGGAGACCGCGATGCGCCGGCAGCAGCGGCGGTAGACAGCCCGGCGAACTCCCGTATCAGGGTAGCTAAGGAGGCCGGGTATCGCCGGCAGCGGTACTAGCCGTTATTCCCCGGTTCTTCCCCGATCTGATCGGCCAAGTAATTGTCGAGTCCCACTTCAGCTATGACGTGCAGCTGAGCTTCCAGCCATTCAACGTGGCTCTCAGTCTGCACCAGAATGTGCTCCAAGACCTCTCGGCTCCCGGCGTCACCGACCTTCAGGCAGGTTTCAATCCCCTGATTATAGGTCTTGACTCCCTTTAACTCGAGTTCAAGGTCGGCTTCGAACATTTCCTTAACGTCGGCCCCCAAGCGCAGTGGCTCGGTGCGGGCAATGGGAGTGCCGTCGAGAAACAAAATCCTAGCGATTGCTTGCTCGGCGTGTCTCATCTCCTCGATGGCCTCTTGGTACTGCTTCGCTCCCAATTTGAAATAACCCCACTTGTTGCAGACCTTGGCTTGGATGAAGTACATGTTTATTGCGGTAAGCTCACCGTGCAACGCCGCGTTCAAGTCCTCGATGACCTTGGGGTCTCCTTGCATAGCTACACTCTCTCCTCAAATAGTTGGCTATCGCGCTGAAACGGTTCGTCTCTCCGGTTCGCTGGAAGGCCGTCTCCAAGCGACGGACAAATAACGCGCCCAGATCAATTGGTCCGCAATTTGTCCGGTCACTGACTTCTTATTTTAACCCAGCGTTGGCGGGTAGGTGAAATTAAGTCTTGCCCCGGTATACCCTAGATATCCGCTTGCGTGTCCATAAGGCGGGGTCGTCATATATTACTGAATCTGTGATTATCATGCAATATATCATGCCTTATTCGTTGAATGTAGCGCATTGTGACGCTATTCACAATATAAAATTGACTTGGAATGCACGTGTTTAGTAAAGACATAAGCCAAACATTTCGTCGTCCGGTCAACGTTAGACCGTATGTAGTACGAATACAGGTGGTTATAGCTTATTATGTAACGGTATTCGCCTATAGAAAGCATGAGTTGTAACTTGACAGGCCATGTATCCTTTGATAGCCTAATGATATGCCGCATGGAGCCGAAGGACCGCCGGACGTGCTTCGGCTGGGCTAGGGGATGGGCCAAGCCTCCTAGCCGTCGGGTAAAATGGGTTTGAAGGAGGCAGCCATGATTCGACTGTTCGTACAGAATCATGTATGGAAATTTCCTTGTACAACCTCCGGCGGCCCACGGACTAGTGCTAACGGGCCGCCGGAGGTCGATGGAAGCTGGCGGCTCCGCGTTTAGTTAGTGTTGAAGCCGAAGCCCGACTACTAAAGGGCCGGTGTCTGTGACAGCGAATGACACAAGTGCGGAGCCAAGGGTGAGGTGTCTAAGTCAGGCGCGGCTCAAAAGCCACGCCTGACTTTTCTTTGCCGGTCCCATCACCCCATCCACTTTTGCTTGGTAGCTCCCGGCTCCGGCCCAATTTGACCCCCTCACATTCCGGCCATTGGTCCGCCGCGGCGGACCAACCACACCCCATTTCTCCCGTTGAAGACGGATCATGTCGGACGAAGCGTTATTGTGCCGGCAATCCAATCCGCAGCCTGAAAAACTTGCACACCGGGTTAATTAGCCGGCAGCCGGTATACTTATGTTACAAAGGCGCGCTAAATACACAGCGGAGAATGAACATGCAGGCCAAGGAGCCTTCCCTCATACCCCACCGGTTTGGCCCCCTTCAAGGTCTTCGGATTCTGTCTTCCGGCACTATCATGGCCCAACCTTACGCGGCGGCGATTGCCGCCGAGATGGGCGCTGAAGTCATTCAGGTCGAACGCCCCGGCTCGGGCGACGCTCTGTGGAGGACCATGGAGTTCCCCATGGAAGCGCCGGACGGCGCTAACGTTGCCAGCGGGTGGGTCCAGACTAGGCGTAATAGTTTGCACGTTACCCTGGACCTGAGTGCTTCCAAGGGAAAGGAGCTTTTCCTTCGGCTTGTCTCTTGGGCCGACATCTGGATGGAAGCCTCCGTTCCAGGAACTTACGATGGCTGGGGACTGGATGATGAGACGGTGCTTGCGGTCAACCCCGGCATCGTAATCACCCACGTTTCCGGCTACGGCCAAGACGGGCACCCCGACTATCTGGGCAGGGCGTCCTACGACTTCATCGCCCAAGCCTTTGGCGGGTTGATGTATCTCACCGGCTTCCCCGATCCCCAGCCGCCGGTGCGGGCCGCCCCTTGGACCGGAGATTTCATTACCGCCCTGTACTGCCTGTGGTCGTCCCTGGCTGGATACATTCACTCCCAGCGCACCGGCGAGGGGCAGGTCATAGATTTGGCCCAGTACGAAGCGATTCACCACACCTTGGCCGGCACAATGGTGGCCTACTACGAGCAGGGGCTGGTGCGGGAGCGCTCTGGCAATAAAGCGGGGCTGTTTCAGCCCTACGACGCTTTCCAGGCCAGGGACGGCTGGGTGGTCATCGCCGCCCCCGGCGCGCCATACGACCGGTTGTGCCGGGTATTGGGGCTCGACCCGGCCGAGGATAAGTGGCGGACAGCCTACCAAAACGTGGAATCTCCGGAGGGCATCGAGTTCGACGCCGTCCTGCGGGGCTGGATAGAGGAGCGCACCGTTAAGGAAGCAGTCGCCGCGTTGAACGACGCCCAGGTCCCGTGCAGCCCTATCATGACCGCCCGGGACATGGCCGAAGACCCCCACTATGAGGCCCGGGGAGTGCACGTCGAGTGGGAAGACCTTTGCTTGGGCAGAAAAGTCAAAGGAACAGGCTCCGTGCCCAAGTTTTCCCGGACCCCGGGAGAAATTTGGAGAGGGTCGGTACCCATCGGCTACGATAATCAAATGGTGTACCAAGATTTACTGGGCCTGGACTCTTCGGAGATTAGCGAGCTGCAAGAGCAGGGCGTAATTTAGCGCGAATCCCGCTAGACCTGCGGCCCCGAGGCAATGGCATTTTTAATTCGCATTACTAATCGGCGGCAAGTTGCACGGGGCCGGCCCGTAACACGTCATTCCGGTCGTACCTCCGGTAGATGCGCCGCGGCGAACGTCGAGGCGGAATCGGGAGATGCGGCAATACACTACCGGTACTGACGGAGGGCGGTCCCGGCTTGGCGTTCCATCTTTTCAGGGGAACCGCCGCCCCCAAGTTCAGGGCCGGTGCAACTCGGCCGGCTTGCGCGTGAAGGTCAGCCGGCCATGCTTGAATCCGTATAGCGGCGGGGCCAGCTCGGCTACCGCCGACTCCCGATCGGCGCAGTCCAGCACAACTAGGTCGGCCCAAGCGCCGGTCTCAACTCCGTAGTCCTCCAACCTCATGATCTTTGCTGGCCGCCGGGAAATCATCTCGAAGCACTCGGCGGTGTCGTCCGGCCTGCCCACCTGGCATACGTTGGCGTAGAGGTTGGCCATCCGGATTAGCGAACAGTCCCCGAAGGGAGTGAAGGGGTTCAGTATGTTGTTGCTGGACAGAGAGCAGTTGACCCCGAGTCCCAAGAGCTTGTGGGCTGGCGCTACTCCCCGCATGACGCTATGTTCCTGCTGGCGGCCCATCAAGAAGAGGTCGGTTGCGGGGAGTACGGTCACGGCCACGCCGGCGGAGGCAAGCCGGCGGGCTGCGGCCTCGAACAGTTCTGGCGGCGCCGCCGACAGCTTGGTCTCGTGGCCCACGGTGACCCGTCCGCCGTAGCCGAACTTTTCGGTCAGGTCGCATACGTAGTTCGCGTGCAACTCATCCGGTGTCGGGCCGAAGTCCAAGTGCATGTCGACGTCGACGTCGAACTCCCTGGCCATTTCAAATACCCGGTCGATCTGGCCGTAAGGGTCGGTGTCGGTGTAGGGAGCAGCCCCGACGGCCTGAGCGCCTCCCTTGAGGGCCTCCACCATCAATTCGTCGGTGCCCGGATTGTTCAGCAGCCCCTCTTGGGGAAATACGCAGACTTCCAAGTCCAAGGCCCACTTGTATTCTCGGACCAACGGCAGAATGCCCTCCAGTCCTCGAAGACCGACGACCGGGTCCACCTCGACGTGAGTGCGGACATGGGTGGTCCCTTGCAGGATGCACTTCCGCAGGGTTTGCTCTCCTCGCCGGTAGACGTCTTCCGGGGTAAAGTCCTTTTTAGCCTCGGCAACTTGGCCGATGGCGTCCTGCAAGTGGCCTTCCTCGGACCGGCACCGCTCCAGGATATTGGACTTGTCCAAGTGAATGTGGGTCTCTACGAAACCGGGCCCCACCAAGTTACCGCCCAAGTCAATCTCCGGCCCCTCGGCCGACAGCCCGGCTTGGACCGCGGCGATGCGCCCGCCTTTGATCCCGATGTCCTGCAATCCATCCCTTTCCTTTCCGGCGATCCGAGCATTTCTCAAAACAAGTTCCATGGAAATCTTCCTCTCATAGCGGGGGCCTTCTCTTATGCCACTCGGTGGCTTGCTCGTAAGCGTGACCCACCCGCAAGACCGTCTCTTCTGCGAAGGGGCGGCCTCCGAGTTGCAATCCGATGGGTAGGTTGTCTTCGGAAAAGCCGCAGGGTACGCTCAACGCGGGAAAGCCGCTCAGATTGTAGGGCCGGGTGTATTGGCTGAGGGCCGCCCGGGGAGTCATGGCGGCCCCGCCCACTTCCACCTCGGCGGCGCCTATCTTGTGAGCAACTATGGGGGCCATGGGACCGGCCAACACGTCTACTTCCCGAAACAAGTCCAAGCTCCGCTCCACGAAGAGGGTCCTGGCCCGTTGCGCTTGGTTCAGGTCCGGCGCGGAGATGAAGAAGCCGGCCTCGATAAGCAGGCGGACCGGGGTGAACAACTCGGCGCCCCGGGTGCGTACCAAGTCGGCGTGATAGGCGGTGGCTTCCGCCATCTGGATCGTGGTCGCAACGGGGAAAGCATACCGGTACATGGGCCAAGAAACTTCGGTGACCGCCGCGCCCAAGTGCCCCAGGACGTCGATGGCCGCCCGCACCGCCCTTTCGACCTGGAGGTCGATGGGGGCTTCGAAAAACTCTTTGGGCACACCCACCCTCAGGCCTCGGATGTCCCCGTTCAGACCGGCGGTGTAGTCGGGCACCGAAACGGCGCTGGTAGCCCGGTCCCGGGGGTCGCGCCCTGCCACCGCGTTCATCATCAAGGCGCAGTCTTCCACGGTGCGGGTTATCGGCCCGGGATGGTCTTGGCTCCAAGACAAAGAGGTCAGGCCATAGCCGCTAACCCGGCCGTAGGTTGGCTTCAGCCCGGCCAAGCCGCACATCGCCGCCGGTATCCTGATGGAGCCGCCCGTGTCGCTGCCCATGGTTAGGGTGCACTGGCCGGAGGCCGCCGCCGAGGCGGACCCGCCGCTGGAGCCGCCGGCTATAAGCTCCGGGTTCCATGGGTTGTGCATGTTGCCGTAGTCGGGGTTTTCTCCGGTGATGCCATAGGCCAACTGGTGGGTGTTCAGCTTGCCCAACAGAATGGTACCGGCGTCCTTTAGCTTCGAAACTACCGTGCAGTCAAAGTCCGGGATGAAATCATCGAATATCTTGGACCCGGAAGTGTTCTTAACCCCCTTCACGAAGTAGAAGTCTTTGAACGCCACCGGAATGCCGTGCAATGGACCTCTATACCGGCCCTCTTGAATCTCCGTCTCCGCCGTCCGGGCGTCGGCCAAGGCCCGGTCGGGGAGTAGAGTAATGAAAGAGTTGAGGGTGGGTTCCAACGCCTCGATGCGGGCCAAGTGCGCCTCCACCACTTCCACGGGGGAGAGTTCCTTGCGCCGGATGAGATCGGACAACCGGCCCGCGCTGAGGTAGCAAATCTGGGCAGCTTCCACGAATATTACTCCGAGTATTGCTCTTGTAGAGGGGCGTAGAGTATTGCTAGTCTTGGGGCGGAACGTAGACCATCGCCGGAGGCACCCCGCTGAGGTCCAACTCCTTCACCGCCGCAAGGCCTGGAAGCACGGTCTGGAGATAGGCATAAAGCTCCTCCATGTGCGGGTCGCTCGTATCCAGACCGGCGGCTTGAGCCGTCTTGATAAAAGTTTCCCAATCAAAGGGGGCTTCGCTAGTCATCGGCGATGCTCTCCTCTTTCTTCATCAGCGCCTCCAGCACGGTTGCCGGGGACATGGGCAACTCGGTCATGCGCACGCCAACGGCTTGATGTATGGCGTTGGCGATGGCGGGGACGGGTGGAATGATGGAGACCTCGCCCACACCCCTGACCCCGGTGGGGTGGCCCGGATTGGGCACCTGGACGATTTGGGTATCGATCATCGGCAGGTCCTTGGCGGTTGGCATACGATAGTCCAGCCAGCTCGAGTTTAGCATCCGGCCTTGGTCATCGAAGCAATACTCTTCGTTCAGGGCCCAGCCTATTCCTTGGACGGCGCCCCCTTGCATCTGGCTCTCCACGTAGGTGGGATGCACGGCAGTGCCGGGGTCTTGGATTGCGGTGTAGCGCAGCACCTGGGTCTTGCCCGTCTCCGGGTCGACCTCCACGTCGGCAATGTGGACTGCGAAGCCGGGGCTTTCGCCGCCCCAGTCGCCGGCGGCCCGGCCTACCACCGGGCCGCCGGTCCCGTTCAGCCGTTGCGCAAGCTCCTTGATTGTCAAACGCAGTTCGGGGTCGGATTTATGGGAAAACACCCCGTCCCCCGCCCGCACATCGCCGGGGGGAACGTCCCAGATGAGGGCCGCCCGCTTTATTAGCTGTTCCTTCATGTCCTCGGCGGCGTTGTAGCAGGCCCAACCGGTCTTATAGACAACGCTGCTCCCCGCGCTGAAGGCAGTATAGCCGACGGAGTCGGTGTCGCCAACGGAAGGGTGGACGTCCTCGGCGGGGATGCCCAACACTTCCGCCACGTGCATGGCTGCGGCGGTGCGGCTGCCCGCCAGGTCCGGAGACCCCTCTACCAGGCTGACCGTGCCGTCCGGGTTCAAGCTCGCTGTAACGCTGCTTGGGCCGGTTATATTGAAGCACACCCCCACCGCCAACCCCCGGCCTCGGTTGGGGCCGCCTAAGGGCGCTTGGTAATGGGGATGGTCCTTGGCGGCTTGGAGTGTTTCCAAGAGGCCGATCCGCCGGTAGGTTAGACCGGTTACCCGGCGGGTCCCTTCTCTAGCCCCGTTCCGGAGCCGTAATTCCACAGGGTCGATGGATAGCTTTTCGCTTAGCTCGTCGATCAAGGTTTCTCCGGCGAAACCGGCTGGAGGACCTCCCGGGGCCCGGTAGGGCGCCACTTTGGGCCTGTTGACCACCACGTCGTAGGCTTCGACCTTCACGTTGGGGATGTCGTAGGACCCGAATATGAACTGGGTCGCCAGGTTCACCGGAGCACCGGGGTATGCCCCCGCTTCGTAGATTACCAGGGCCTCTGCGGCGACGATTTGGCCGTCCCGGTTGGCCCCGATCTTGGCCTTTACGTAGCCGCCGGAAGTGGGGCCGGTCCCCTCGAACTCCTCGGTCCGGCTCAGGGTCACTCTTACCGGCCGCCCCGATTTTTTCGACAGCAGGGCCGCCACCGGCTCGATGTAGGTATGGAGCTTACCCCCAAAGCCCCCTCCGATCTCCATGGGAATGACCTTGATTTGGGATACAGGAAAGCCGAGGACCATTGCGGTGAGGTCCCGCATGGCGAAATGGCCCTGGGAGCTGTCCCATATGGTGATTCTGCCTTCCGGGTCCCACCGGGCGGTGGCTGTGTGGGGCTCGACGTAGCCTTGGTGTACCGTCCTGGTGTGGAATTCCCGTTCCACCACCACGTCCGAGGCGGCAAATCCGGCTTCAGGCTCGCCGGTCTGGTGAACGAAGTGGCTCGCGACGTTTGAAGGCTCGGCCTCGCCGTCCTCATCGCGCAGCCCGCCGGGACGAAAGAACTCCCCCTCAGAACAATACAAGCGGTCATGCAAAATAGGGGCCCCGGGTTCCATCGCCGCTTTACCGTCTTGAACGGCGGGGAGCGGATCATACTCAACGCGAATCAGTCCCAGAGCTTGTTCCGCGGTATGCGGGCTATCCGCAGCCACCGCGGCCACGGCGTGCCCCTTGTAGAGGACCTTGTCGGCGGCCAAGATGTTGTTGCTAAGAAAACGAGGGTTCAACGACGCCCCTTCTCCCACGTCCACCGGCCTCCCCGAAAGCACCGGCAAGTCAGACGAGGTGACCACGGCTTTCACTCCCGGCAACTCCAGTGCCGGATTGGCGTCGATGGACTTGATCCGAGCGTGGGCGTGGGGGCTTCTCAAAATCTTGCCGTGAAGCATCCCCGGCAGGTTGATGTCGGCGCCGTACCTCGCCTGCCCGGTGACCTTTTCCAAACCGTCATGACGGATTGGGCTGGTGCCGAGGACCTTGAACTCGCCATTAACTGAGTTGTTCATTGCGCACCGCCGCGTGAAATGAATTTGGTCATCCGTAAAGCTGGTTGCGGGCTAGGTCTACGCCTTTCACCATGTTCTTCAGCTTCTCGAAAGCCAGCCACCGAGGCACCGGGAAGAAACCGCAGTCCGGCGTTACGGTCACCCGCTCCGGAGACACCACGCCGGCCACCTTTCGGACCCGGGCCGCGATTTCCTCCGGGGGTTCTATCCAGAAGGACTTGACGTCAACCAGGCCGACGCTGAGGTCGCAAGAGGCGGGTACTTCCCGCAGCGCCTCCAGTTCCGTCATTTCCCGGTTGGCGAACTCGAAGGAGAATTCCTCCACCTTCACCGACGCCAGCGCCGGGAGCAATCGAGCATATTCCCGCTTTCCCCGGGGCCGGCTGAGCAGGTTGCCAAAGCAAACGTGCAAGCACCGCCGCGCCTCTACTCCATCCAAGGCCACGTTCAACAAGTCCACCCAATCCGTCAGGTTGCCTTCCACGATTGCCGCCGAAGGTTCGTCCAGTTGGACGTAAGCCGCTCCAGCCGCTGCCAACTCCTTTAGCTCGGCGTTGATCGCTTCAGCGAACTGCATGGCCAACTCCATCCGGTCTTTGTAGATGGAGCCGTCTCCCAACCTAATGTGGATGGTCATAGTTAGAGGGCCGGGGCAGGTGGCTTTGACGCTGTTCGAGGTGTTGGCTTGAAGGTAGCGGAAGTCGCCCACTATTCCCAGGCCTTCGGTGGTCGATATGCGCTCGGTCAAAGTGTAACGCGGCACGCTGTCGTAGGCGTAGAAGCCGGTGCGCCGCAGGGGGGTCAGTTCCTGCAGACCGGTCATGCGGCCGTAGAAATTCTGGATGAACAAGTACCGGCGCATCTCGCCGTCGGTGATGATGTCCACACCGGCCCGCTCCTGGTCCCGGATGGCCATGTTCACCGCGTCGTCGAAAACTTCTCTTTCGTCGGTGGGGCCGTAGCGGCGAGCCTTGATTTCCTCCAAGGCGGTCCACAACCAACCCGGGGTAGCGTAGCTGCCCACCACGGAGGTTGGCAGCGGTTTGTCTATAGCAGGCACGATTATCGACTCCCCGGTACCGGTCCGGCGTCATTTGGCATTGCGGTAGTGAGTATCAAGTTAGCATGAAGCGGGCGGGCTAGCATACGGTTGCCAGCTTGGAGGCCTCCCACGCCGCGATACCGCCCACCATGTGGGTCGCGTTGGTCAATCCGCCCTGCTCCAGGATGCCCATGCCCATGGCCGACCGGTACCCCGATTGACAGTGGACCACCACGCTTCCCTCAGCGGGTATTTCGTTTATGCGCTCTCTAAGCTGGTTCAAGGGGATGTTCCTGCTGCCCCGTATCCTCGATTGGGTGTGCTCGTTTTCCGTTCTGACGTCTATTATCACCGGCGGGTCGGGTAGGTCCAGCAGCTCGTCGACGGTGGCTGGCGTCGTCCTGTTGGTTCTTCGCGTAACGTCTTCCCTCGCCGCCAGCGACGCCATGCCGCCGTCCAAGTACCCGGCGACGTGATCGTAGCCGATGCGTCCCAACCGCATTGCCGCCTCTTCCTCCCGGCCCGGCTCGGCAACGAGGACGATGGGGATGTCCCTGTCCAGCAGAATGCCGGCAAAAGACGCAAAACGGCCTCCCAAGCCGATGTTCAAGCTGTTGGCCACGTGGGCCCCGTCGTAGTCCGCCGGCTCCCGGACGTCCAGGACCTGGGCGCCCTCGCTCATCAGCTTGAGGACTTCGTCGAGTCCCAGGGGTGTGAGGGCCCGTTGTAGCGCATTGCCCAAGGTCTGGTGTTCTTTCCGGTTCATTACGGAGTCATATACGAAGTACTGGGGCGGCTCCGGCTGGTCGGCGGTTATCAGGGACACGAATTCGGCCTCGCTCATGGGTTGAAGAGCATAGTTGTACCGCCGTTGTTCCCCTATCGTCGACACCGTGTCGGTGCTGAGAGACTTACCGCAGAAGGACCCCGCGCCGTGAGCCGGGTACACCAAAGTTTCGTCGGGCAAGGGCAGAATTTTCCTTTGGATGGACTCGTAGAGCATTTTGGCCAAGTCGCCGGGCGACGAGCCGAGGGACCCCATGAGGTCCGGCCGGCCTACGTCGCCAATGAACAGAGTGTCGCCGGTCAGCACGGCGTGGGGTTTAACCGGGTCTTCGGCCAGGTCGTAGACTAGAATCGACACTCCCTCCGGGGTGTGCCCGGGAGTGTGGAGAATCCGGAGCTTGACTTGACCGCATACCAGGGATTCCCCGTCTTCGAAGGAGAGGCAGTCGAACTCGGCTTCGGCCCGGCTGCCAAGGCATATTTGGGCCCCGGTGCGGTCGCGCAGCTCCAAGTGGCCGGCAACGAAGTCGGCGTGCCAGTGGGTCAAGAAGACGTATTTGATGGTTAGGCCCAACTCTTTCGCGTCCTTCACGTACTCGTCGACGTCACGTTGGGGGTCAACGATGATGGCGGTGCCCGTTTCTTCGTCGCCGATGACGTAGGAAGCATGAGAGAGGCAGTCCAAGTAGTATTGGTTCAAAATCATAACGTCCACCCCTGATTTTTTGGATATGACGCAGATTTTCAGGCTGCGAGGCGGCGTCTATTCCGCCAGTTCCAATTACCTGGCTGTAAGCCTCGATTTACCGGCCTATCGGCCCCCTGCTGGAAAGGTCTGCCAATATCATAACCAAAACCGAACCCCCCTATCCAGTACCCGATAAGGGTCGTCGTAAATTACGGCAGTTTCCCCCGGTTGGCTACGCGATGGCGGAGATTTCGAAGCCGGAATGAAGACCCTGCGAAAAAATCCAAGCTTTTGAAGGATGCGGACTGCGGTTACTATCCGCGCGTGGTGGGAGAAGAAGTATTATCATATGAGGAGTGCCGCCCCGGAGGCCGCGTGAGGAGTGGTGCGCCCAGCGCCGCCGGCGGGTATTGGCGGAGCGCAAATCCGTCACCTGGCTAGACGAACTTGATTCCCAAACTCTCCAGCGCGGTCTGCGAGTCACTGGGCAGGTCGAGGCCGTCGGCTACTCCGGCTTCGTACATACCTTGAAGGCCTTGCAAGATGGGGCCTTCGGGACTGCGTCCTTCGCCCCGGTGCAACGATAGTTCCGACAGCGTGTTGTACGCTTGGTCTACACTCCAGAAGAAGGACAGCAGCCAAGCAAGCTCCCGCTCCCCCCGGGGCGCGGGAATGTCCGAGAGGTCGAAGATCTCGTCCACGACCTTGGTATAGCGTAATATTCCTGCCTTGTCTTCGGCGTCCCGGCTATAGTATCTCCGGCGGCGCAATTCCACGATGCGTTGAGCGTATTCGTGTTCTCCATAGATGTTCTTGGGCAGCCATTCCGAGCGTAAATCGATAGCTTCCGCCCCGGTGCGGTCCACGACGGCAACCGCGATGTTCGATCCCAGCAAGTCGTCGTATTCGAACTTGACCGCTCCCCGCAGCAGGGCCTCTTGCAGCATCAGGGTCAATTCCTTTGGCACCTTCTTATAGAAACGTCCGCTGGCTTCCTCGTTGGCGTCGGCGCCGACGCCTCCGGTATTGAAGACGTAGAAGTCTTGTAACAAGCCCCCTCGCTCCATCTGCTGCAAGATGTGGTACATCACGTTAGCGTTGTCGTCTTCCAGGCCGATTATGAACGGGTCGGAAAAGTACTCCACGTACGGCTTGCCGATGGCGCCCGTGGCTGCCCCCATCTGAACGGCCTCGCCGTACATCAAGATGCGTACGTATTGTTTGATGGTAACCCGCCTCAAGGGAGGAATCACCGTGTTCTGGCGCATCACCGCTTGCCAAAACACTTGGTCGGTGTTCTCCATGGGAATGTGTACGGAGTCGTTCAGGCGCCCCTCGCTGATAGCTTCGATCAAGTGTTTTGCGCCTTTTCTGGCGATGAGCCGGGACCGGGATAGGGTCACCCGCATGTTGCGTACCGGGTTAGAGAGGAAGTTGGGCGCCCCATTACTGGCGTCCACCGGCACGTTTTCCAGGACTTCTTGATCATTGGGGGATTCTTTGGTGCCCCGCACCGCTTCGAAGGTGATGGGGTCCCCCTCTTGCTCCAACCCGAAGGGCATCGCGTAGAAGTTATTTTCCGTCCCGTCGATGCCGTAATCGATGGTTACCGTCTTTCCCTGGCGGACGTACTTTATAGGCTGGCGCAGCGGCTGCAACAGCACAATGTCGTCGTTCATGGGATAGACCCCTTCCTCCGGGTCCTCGGTCAGTCCCAATCGCTGGGCCAATTCGCTGTTGGCCAACTCAATCATTATGGTCAGGGTGCTCTTGCCATGGAGTGAGGGCCCCACCGTGACCAGCGCGGTGTTCTTGACGGCACCCTCCAGGGTCTTGACCCGGGCCGCGCTCAACGCTGCTTGGATGGCCAACCCCTTTACTTGTTTAACTAAGAACATCGCTATGGATAAGGGGCCCATCTTGTGCTCTCCCACGTAGTCGAACCCCAAGTGGAGAGAGAGTCTCTTGGTGGGCGCTTTGAATACCAATTGAGTCAGGCCGGCGTCGCAGATTCGGCCTTTGAGCTCCTCGGGCAGCCCTAAGTCTTCGAGCCAGTGGGGAATCGACACTTCCAAGATGTCGGGTTTCTCGACGCGCCGGGCCTCGGGAAGGTCGAAGGTAAGTTGCCGCCACATGATGGAGACCTGCATGTACCTGGTGCCGAACAGCAACTGGCGGGCGTGGAAGGACCGGCCCGGGGCGTCGGATACTTGCCTATCCGATTGAATAACGGCCTTGCCGGCCTTGAGGTTTTGCTTCAAGTACCCATTGATGAAGCTAAACACCTCGGCGAAGAGGGCCTGATTGCTCTCGCTGAAAGCCAGCGCGTCCCGGTTCTGCGGGAAGCCGTCGATGAAGTACTGGGTTAGGTCGGGCCGGCGCGCTACCCCCAACTGGCTATAGAAGGCGAACCCGCCGCTGTCCAGCCTCACTACCACGGCCGGCCAAGCTCTTATCGCGGCTTTTCCGGCGGCGTTGGCTTCAGCGGACTCCTGATTGACCCTCTCGGCCTCCGCTAGCAGCCGCTCTTGCTCGGCGGCGGGGAGGTCTTGCAAGACCGGCAGGTGGCTGACGAGCCAATCGTTGGGTGGGTTGTAGAACTCGCTGTCCGGGCGTTGCCCTCTGTTGGCCAGGGCGACAAGACTATCAAGCTCGGT
The DNA here is from genome assembly GCA_965197665.1 of Dehalococcoidia bacterium. Lineage (GTDB taxonomy): Bacteria > Chloroflexota > Dehalococcoidia > Lucifugimonadales > UBA3495 > CBDANO01. The sequence continues at coordinate 47,317 of CBDANO010000002.1, read as the reverse complement.
TTCGAACGCGGGGACGATGGAAGGACCGGCAAGCGGGGACCGGGGTTGTTGCCGTTGAGTACCAGCCATGAATTGTCCCCCAATCAGTCCCAAACACTGAGAAGCGCGGTCGGCCCACTATCGATTTTGTACGTACCGGCTTCTTGCCGCGCCGACAGTATGCTACATGGTCAGTGTGGGCAAGTCAAAGGGTTTTCTGAACCAATCGTGCCGAGTTGGAGGGGTAGCCTGAGACGCCCAGACCCCAATGGGGTACCCGCCGACCCGGCAATCGGCCCAACCCGGCAAACTCGCATATCGGGTTGATCATAGGCAGTCTATCGCTACGTCCTGCCTTGGGCGGCGGAGCAAAAATCCGGGGACACCAGCCCAGAGTCTTCGGGTTGCGGGCTGCGTTGTCAGGCTGGTATTCTACTGCCTGGGCCGGAAAGCCCGCGAAGAGGGGTCAGCCCGGGTCCAAATTAGTATTCCAAGCCTTGCCGGGCTGCTTGGCGAATCGCTTATAGGACCGGTTCCATTCCCTCTTTACTTTACGCTCAGACTGCTGGCCGGCGTTACAGACTCATTGGGAAGCTCCGGGGCGTCTCGAGTCCCAGGGGGAGTTAGCTTGGGTACCCTTCGACTGCTTTCTTGGAACGTCAACGGCATCAGAGCTATCCAGAAGAAAGGCTTTCTGGAATGGTTTGCCAGCGAGAGCCCTGACATCCTGTGCCTCCAGGAAACCAAGATTTCCCAAGAGCAGCTTCCCGCCGAATTGAAACAAGTTGACGGCTATGAGGCTTACTTCGCGCACGCCGAGCGGAAAGGGTACAGCGGCGTGGCCGTCTATACCAAGCAATCGCCCTTGCAAGTGACGTCCTCCTTCGACGTTGGCGCTCTTTCCGGGGAAGGCCGCATTCTGGCTGTTGACTACGGCGAGTTCGTACTGCTGAACGTATACTTTCCCAACGGCAGGTCCTCCGAAGAACGCTTGAAGTACAAAATGGACTTCTACGACGCTTTCCTGGAATTGGCCGAGGGGATCAAGCAGCGGGGCAAACACATAGTGATTTGCGGGGACGTTAACACCGCCCATAAAGAGATCGACCTAGCCCGGCCCAAAGCCAACGAGCAGACCTCGGGATTTCTGGCGGAGGAACGGGCCTGGATCGACAAGCTACTCAGCCGCGGCTACGTGGACACGCTTCGGCTCTTCAATCAAGGACCTGAGCAGTACACCTACTGGGACCAGATGTCCCGGGCCCGGGAACGCAACGTGGGGTGGCGGATCGATTACTTCTTCGTAGACGAAGCCTTCGCCCCCAGGTTGAAAGCGGGGTTCATTCTGCCCGACGTCATGGGTTCGGACCACTGTCCGGTGGGGATAGAAGTAGGTTGATGGCTTCAAGGCTCCGTTCCGCAACAGGTGTAGGATATCCCGAAGCGGGACGTGGATGGGCATTGCCCCGGCCCAACCTGCGTTTCCCTCCGTTCGCTGCCGATTGGGTTTGCTCCGAAAGAGGGGGCGCCAAAGGAGAAACCAATGAAGGACCGGGTTGAGGTGTTCTTCCACTCCCAGCAACCTTATTCTCACGTCACCGAAGAGGACCTGGCGAACTATAAATCGGGAAGGCTGGATTTCCCCAATACCTATTTCGATCCCCATAAGGCCCACGAGTTGTATAACCAGTACCACGAGCAGTACGCCTTGGCCGATGAAGTGGGCATCGACGGGATCATGACCAACGAGCATCACGCCTCATATTGGAACATGAAGCCGTCCGCGAACTTGGACGCGGCGGTCATTAGCAAAGTCACAAACAGGGTCCGCATCGCCATCCTGGGCAACATTATCCCCATCAGCGACCCGGTCAGGATGGCGGAAGAGTTGGCCATGCTGGACTGCTACTCCGGCGGCCGGTTGATTTCAGGATTCGTGCGCGGCGGGGCCGTGGAGACTCTTCAAGCGGGAATCGACCCCACCGAGAACCGCGACAGGTTCGAAGAAGCCCACGACATCATCATCAAGTGCTGGACCACCCCGGGGCCTTTTCGCTACGAAGGAAAGTACTACCATTACCGGGCGGTCAACCCGTGGGTGCTGCCGATGCAGAAGCCGCATCCGCCCGTGTGGTTTCCCGGCGGCAGCAGCCCGGAAAGCGTGATCTGGGCGGCCCGGCACGGCTACGCCTACATAAATCTGGGCGCCCTAATAGACCTTACCTCGGAGCTGAAGCGGATCTACATCGATACCGCCCACGAAATGGGGTTCACGCCCGGCCCGGAGCACTTCGGCTATCAGGTCCGGGCCTTGGTGGCCGATACCGATGAACGGGCCCAAGAAATAGGGCGAAAGCTCCTGTGGACTCAAAGCCACCGGATGAGGGGGCCGATGGAGCATAACGACCCTCCCGGATACCAGTCTCGAGTTGCCAGCGGTATGATGTCCCGGAGGCTGGGCGCCGGCGCCGGGCCGCCCGTGACCTACGAAAAACTTCAAGAAGTCAACGCCGTCGTCGTGGGCAGTCCGGAGACCGTTACCGACAAGCTCTCCTCGACAATAAAGCGCCTTAGCCCGGGTTACTTGATTCTTATTGCTAGTGACGGAGATGTCCCTCATAACGACGTGATGCGCTCTATCGAGCTTCTAGGCAAGGAAGTGGTGCCGGCGCTGCACGAAGTAGAGCTCCAACCCTACGAATAGGGCGGCAAACCGGCTCCGCCGCCCGGTCCTTTGCCGGATATTTGAACACAAGAGAAATACCAGCTTATGAATCAACCACGGCCAACGACGGCGGTCCAAGCCGTAATGACGATATGGTAGTAGCCGCGGACGACGTCCGGATGGACCGCGAGGCCCTTGAGGGGGTCGAGGTCCTCTTTCATGAGCAGATACGGGAGGGGGCCCACCCTGGGGCCGCGTTGGCCGTGTACCGCTATGGACGGTTGGTTCTGGACCTGCACGGAGGTCTGGCCGACGCCGAATCGGGTAAGCCACTTGAAGCCGACACTATGTTTGTGCTCTACTCCTCCACTAAGCCCCTTGCCGCGGCGTGCCTGTACCTCTTGTGGGAGCGGGGTAAGCTGGATTGGGACGACACCGTTTCCGGTTATTGGCCAGGCTTTGCCGAAAACGGTAAGGCCGGTGTCACCATAAGGCACATATTGACCCACCGGGGCGGTTTCCCCGATACCCCCGCCGAGTTGACCTGGGACAAGTGGCACGACTGGGACTTCGTTGTTAGAGCGATGGAAAAAACCGTGCCTATCTACGAACCCGGTCGGGTGATCGCCTACCATCCCCGCAATTTTGGTTGGGTCATCGCCGAGTTGGTGCAGCGCATAGACGGGCGGCCCTTCCGCCGGTTTCTCCAGGAAGAGATCACCGGGCCCTTGGGCCTGCGGGATACTTTCGTCGGCTTGCCGCCTTCCCTCGAGTACCGCGTGTCCAAAGAACATGCTATGAAGGACTGCGACCGCCCCACGATGGTATCCATCTACAACCGGCCGGAAGTGCATCTGGTCGTCCATCCCGCCGGAGGGGGTATCGCCACGGCCCGGGACTTGGCCCGGTTCTACGCGATGATGGCGGCGGGGGGCACCCTGGATGGAGTGGGTATCTTCAAGCCCGATACCGTCGCCGAAGTGACCGGACTGCAGTCGGAGGGGATGGACCACACCTTGGACCGGCGGGTGCGCCGCTCCCTTGGGATGGCGCTGGCCGATGACCGCATGGGGGGAGCGGAAACCTTGACTATCAGGACCTTCGGACACGGCGGCGCCGGCACCTCGGTGGGTTGGGCCGACCCGGATGCGGGCTTGGCCGTCGCCTACATTACCAACGGCTTTCGGGCCGAACAGTCCAATACTCCTCGCCTGGCCGCAATTTCCCAAGCGGTGAGAAACGCGTGTAGGTGATTCGGCGGCAACCCTTTCGCCGGTAGTTGACGTGACGCCGTTTCTCCAACGGACCCATTAAAATCCACCGGGACCCATCGAGATTCATCCGGCGGCGCATCAAGACGGCCTTGATGTTGCGCCGGTACGGGCGCTGACCGACCTAATAATTTGGAGGTTCGATTTCATGGGCGGAGCCAAAGAGACCTACGACGTCACCCTGAACCCGGAACACATGGAATTCATTCGAGCAACCAGGGAGAGATACAAGATTCGGGACGAGAGCAAAGTCGTTCGGATCGTGTTCGACTACATATTGACCAACCCCAACCTGCATCACGCCGTATTTGCGGAGAACCGCTGCCTTCGGTGCGAATAGCCGCGGGTATTACGGGGCCTCAAGCCATTTGCTTTACCGCCTCCAAGGCGAGGCGGTAGCGCGGTAGACGCCGAATCCATACATCGACCCCTTGCATACTGGCAAGATGCTGGACACCGTGCCCCGGGCGGTTGGATTGGAGGTGTGTACCTCGATCACCGGGTCTCCCCTTCTTCCGCCTCGATGGGCGTTTCCTTCAAATAGCCCGCCAGCAGAATATCCAATTGGACGATGAGGAGCTTGTTCCAAGCGGTGGCGGCCCGGGTTGCTTCGATTGGGTCGGTCATTTCGCGGTGAAGCAAGGTGGTGAGAGCCGTTTGGATGAAAGAAATGGTCGCTACCATGTACCGGCTGGGTATCGATCCCAAATGGGCCCGGTGGGACGGCGGGTGGCTGTGGACTATCCCGGTGGCCAGCAGCCGGATAGGATAGTCTTCGTCGATCTGGAAGTTGATCGAGCCGCGAAGCCAGCGCTCCAAGCTGTGCTTCCTCTGGTCTACCCGTGACTCGTCCACCAAGCCGGCGTCGTCTAGGAAGAACTTCCGCGCTTTCGGGAACTCCAGGAAATGGTCGTAAACCGAGGCGGTCAACACCGCCGCGTGCTCCGATACTATAGGCCCGGTTGCTCGGATCGTTTCCAACTCGGCCGGTCCCAAGCCGACGAACTCGGCGACCTCCTTCATTCTTCCCGGCCAATCAACAATCCGAGGCATACGTCCTCCCGGCGCGGCCCCGCCTGCCAACCGCGCTGTTCCCGGTGATCGAATCCGCGGCCAACTTCCTCATCAAGGCGTTATCAGGGCGTTATCAATGCGCTGACCTAATCAGGGCCGCCCAAGTCGAAAGTAGTCCGAATATACTGCTTCCAATCCTTGGACACAATGCGTTAACCCTTTGCTTTGGCGCGGCATTAGCTCCCGGCCCTTCTCGATGGGTCATCACCGGCGGCGCGGCTCGTTGGCGCCGGTGCGGTTACGGGTTGGCGAACCAAGGATGAAACGAAGACCACGGGCAGCAACAGCAGCAGCCCCGCCATCGCGTTTGCCGAGATGGCCCATTTGGTACTGAGGGCCGCGATTGCGCCCATCTCCAGAGTGCCGATGGGGGTCCCCGCGCCTATACACACGCTAAGGAGTCCCAACATCCGCCCCCTCATTTGGGCCGGCGCCGCCAACATGGTTATGGTGCTTTGCATGGTGCTGAACCCCGCTTGCCCGAACCCTCCCAACATCAGCAACAAGAAGGCTAGAGCGTACCAGGGGCTCCAAGCAAACAAAACGGCCGCCGCCAGCACTAACAGTGAACCAACGACGTATACCCGGCCCAAGTGCTGCAAGTTGCGTGTGAAGGCCGTAGCGGCGGCGCCCACCATTTGACCGATTGCCTCAGCGGCAAGCAGCAGACCCACCAGGGTGGCCCCCGCGTTTAATTCCTCTTGGCCGATAACCGGTATGAACTGCCTGACGGGAAAGGCCATGGCGTTCATTACCAAAGTAACGAACAGCAAGCCTCGAAGTGTGGGGCTATGTACGGCGTAGCTGACGGCAGACCGCAAGCTCTGGATTACCGGTTCCCTTTCCTGTTGTCTCTGAGTGGCCGGTATTCTTACCCGCGTCAGCAATAATGCCAGGTTGATAACCTGGATTGACAGCAGAAATCCATAGGCCCCGCTAAAGCCCGCGGTGTCCAACAGGACGCCGCCCAACAAAGGGCCGATCAATTTACCGCTGGTGTTGCTGACCACGTCCAGCGATATAGCGTTAACCAACCGCCTTTCGCCAACAATGTCGAGAACCGCGGTGCGCCGAGACGGGTCCTCCAGCGATCGAGATACGCCCAAGGCAAAGGCCGCGACGAATACGTGCCACGGCTGGATCAACTCGGACGCAATGAGGAACAGCAGCACGGCTGCCGCCAACACGTTGATGGCCTGGGCGACGGCCAGAATCCGGTGGCGGCTAAGGCGGTCGGCTATGAATCCGGTAAAAAGAGAGAAGAAGGGCCTGGGCAGGTTGTTGAACACTAAGACCAAGCCCAGCTGAAAAGGCGAGCCGGTGGCTTGGAGAACCAGCCAGCTTAAGACCAGGATCTCCATCCACCTGGCTACTTCGGCCAAGGCCCCGAAGTACCAAATGTGCCGGAAGTGAGGGTCTTGGAGGACGGAAAAGATTGGAGCGCGGCCACCCGCGGCGGGTTGTACCAGGGCAGACCTCCGCATGGACCAGTGGGTTGAACGCCTGCCCATTCTACTCGTTTCTATCCCGTACCCACCTCATGGCTGCGGCCCAACTCTGCCTGGATTTCGTCTTTCCGAGCAGCGGCCTGTCCAAGGGCTGCTCCCGCCGCAAGGACGCGAGCACCGGGTTACCGAGCCGCGCCGGCCTAGATCAACCGGCCCTGGACCACCGCCGGCGCTGCGTGTCTTGACACCGTCATTGCCGGGTAGTTTACTTATGGATGCCTTGTGTTTCGATGTAGTGCCGCCTCTTGCGGCGGCGCGGACCGACGGACGCCGCAAGAAAGTCGGGCCCGTCGCATGAGCGGGTTCTTAAGCCGTCGAATACCCTTGACCAAGTCATTTCATGGGCGTGACGTCCTTACGGGGCGCTAAGAGTAGGATGGGTTGCCGTGGGCATTGACACTCGTGAAACATCAACTAATGGAAGAGTGACCACCTGGGCCATCCCTCCCGGCTCTCAGCCGGCGCCGTTGGTAATAGCTCATCGGGGCGACCTCAGCGAGTGCCCGGAAAACACCCTATCCGCGTTCCAGAGTGCCCTCGCCGCCGGCGCTGACGGCGTGGAGTTGGACGTTCGCTTGACCCGAGACGACCGGTTGATAGTTTTTCACGACGCAAGCCTTGACCGCACCAGCGACAGTCAAGGTCCGGTCAGAGGCCATACCCTGGCCGAACTACGGTCTTTGGACGTAGGCTCCTGGTTTAGCCCAAAGTTCAAAGGTGAAATACCCCCGACCCTGGATGAAGTATTCGAGCTCTTACCGCGAGACTTTTTGGTCAACGTCGAGTTGAAAGTAATCATACGAGGGATGAAGCAGATCGCTCACCTAGTGGCGGAAACTATAGCTCGGCACGGCCGCCGGGCCAGCACCCTGGTGGCCAGCTTCAATCCCGTAGCCCTCTACCACCTGCGGCGGTTCGAGCCGGGGATCGCTAGAGGCTACATATGGTCTAAGAAACACCCCTTTCCGGTCCGCTCCAGGTGGCTCAGCCCCTTGGTGCAGGTTGACTGGTACGACCCGGCCGATGAGAGCTACAACCCGAGGCTGCACCGGATTTTCCAACGGCGGGGCCACCGGGTGCTGGCGTGGGATGTGGATTTTGGCCGCGACCTGGAGGCTATGGCGTCGGCGCGGCTTGAGGCGGTGGTTACCGATCACCTCGCGGATACGGTTGAGCAAAAGCGACTGTTAGCCCGCCGCTCGGCCTGAACCCCCTCAGGTGATTGGGCGCGGCACCCTGCGGTTGCCCAACGGTTAAAGTGCCATTGGCCCGTTCGTACGGCTGTCAATGCCGGCTCTAAAGTGGTAAGATATAGCCTAGGGTAGTCCTCTAGTAACTTCAAATCCCCAAGCTGACGCAGCCGGCGGCGCAGTACTCGTCCTACTTGATTCTTCCGTGATTAGGAATGGGTTGCGCCGGGCCGGATTAGGCTAATTGATCAGCTTCCCTTTAAGTAACTTATTAGGCAACTTAGCTGCGGGCGCGGCTTAATATGACAGTCGTTGACGACATCAAGAGCCGCCTTGACATATTGGAAGTAATCTCGCAGTACGCGGCCCTGAACCGCTCCGGCCGCAGCTACAAAGCTAACTGCCCCTTCCATCAAGAAAAGACACCTTCCTTTCACGTGTTCCCCGACCGCCAGACTTGGCGCTGCTTCGGGGCCTGCGCTGCCGGCGGCGACCTCTTTTCCTTTGTCATGCGGGCCGAGAGTTTGGATTTCCCCGAAGCGTTAAAACGGCTGGCCCAACAGGCGGGAATTGCTCCCCCCAGCCGGGAGCGCCGGACCGAGCAGCAAGCAACCTTCAAAATCAATGACGCGGCTTGCGCCTACTTCCAGGAGCAATTGTCCTCGGCCCGGGGGACCGGCGCCCGCCGGTACCTGGAAGACCGAGGCTTGAGCAAGGAGGTTATCGAGTCTTTCGAGTTGGGTCTAAGCCCGCCGGATGGGGAGTCGTTGAATAATCACTTGAGCAGGCAAGGGTATTCGGCTCAAGACTTAGCCCAAGCCGGCGTCGTCCACGTCAATCAAAACGGGCGCGCCAGGGACCTGTTCCGGGGCCGTCTGATGATACCCATCAGGAACACCCAGGGCGAGTTGGGAGGGTTTGGCGGCCGGGGCCTGGAAGAGGGGGCCACCCCCAAGTACCTCAACTCTCCTCGGACCCCGGTGTTCGACAAAAGCCGGTTGTTGTACGCCCTGCACCGGGCCAAGGACCCTGCCAACCAAGAGGGACTGGTTGTCGTCGAAGGATACATGGACGTTATTGCCGCTCATCAACACGGGTTCGCCAACGTAGTGGCTTCTATGGGCACCGCATTGACCGAGCATCAAGTTGCCGCCATAGGCAGAATTACGAACGACGTGACGATAGCCCTTGACCCGGACGCGGCGGGTCAGCAAGCAACTTTTCGCAGCTTGGAATCATCCTGGCGCGTATTTCAGACTCAAGTGGCCGGCAGAACCCGGGGTACGACCCTGTACCGGCGGCAGACGATGCCGGAGCTGAAGATCGCCGTGCTGCCCGATGGTCAAGACCCGGACCAACTGATAAGGCAGTCCCCCGAAGAGTGGGGCCGCCTGATAGGTCATGCCGTTCCGTACATGGCATACCTGATTCCCGCGCTGGCCGCTCAAGTGGACCCATCGACGCCCCAAGGCAAAGCCCGGATGGTCGAAATGGCGTTCCCCCTCATCGCCGCAGTACCCGAGGCGACTCAACAGGACCATTACTTTCAGTTGCTGGCGGACCACCTTGGCGTAACGCTGGAAACCCTCCGGGCCACTGTTGGCCGGCCCTCCGCGGCGCCCAGGGCCCGGAACAGAACCACCCAGAGCCGCGGCGCCACCCCGTCTCCCTTCGCAACGTTGGACAGCAATCCCATCGAGGACTATTGTTTGGCCCTGCTGCTGCAATACGACGAATTGGAAGCCTTGACCGGAGACCTCCGCTCGGAGTATTTCCGCAGGCTCGAAAACCGGGAAATATTCAATCAGTTGGCCCGTCATCGGACCCGTCAACGGGAGGAAGGTGAGGCGGGTCCTACTCTCACCGCATTGGAAACCGAAATCGACGAAGAACTGACCGGACACTTTCGGTCGTTGGTCAACAGGCCCTTACCTCCGCTGGAGGGACGCCGCCGCGAGGGTGCCCTGCTGGACACCGTTCGCCGGTTGGAAGAGCGGTACCTGCGAGAATTGAAGGCCGAAGAGGAGATTAGGTTTGCCGAGGCCCCTCCGGATTTACAAGAGGAGTCTCATGCAGCCATCCTCCAAGTGAATCAACAATTGAGGTCTACTCAGAACAAACGGAGTTCCTTGACTCAAGATTTTTCAAACAGAGGTTCATAAACGCATGGTAAGACGCAACAACCGGCAGGAACTCAATCCGGAAGACTTCTTGGAAGCAACCGAGGAAAACGAAGACCGGGACAAGATCCTGGAGATAGTCCGGGGTGTGAAGGGCGTGGCGGAGGAGGAGACTACCAGCGACACTACCGGGATTGCGAGGCCGCCGGCGGAGTTGGCCCCGGAAGCTGCGGATGAGCAATGGGACGATGCTTCGTCGGGAGAAAAATCGACCGACGCACCCACCGAGAAGCCGAGCGAGACCGAGAGTGAGGAGGTGGAATGGGAACCCGAAGCGGAAACCGTAGAAGTCCTTGACGACCCGGTACGCATGTATCTGCGGGAAATAGGCCGGGTGCGCTTGCTAACCTCCAATGACGAGCGGGTTTTGGCGCGGAAGATCGAGGGCGGCAAACACCTGAAGGCCCTTCAAAAAGAATTCAACGACTTGGAGGGGCGGCCTCCCCGTTCATGGGAGGTCACCTATGCGCTGCTGCGCCGGTTGGTGGCCGCGTCATCACTGATTGTCGGCCTTAGCGAACAACTGGGTTTGCCGAGCAACCTGACTTTGTCCCAAATAACCGACCATCCCAAGCTACGGGCCTCCATTGACGCCGAGGTTTCTCCGGACCTGATGGCGGCCGTGGGCGAGGCCTTGGGCGAATACCCGGAAAGCGTGTACGGCCGGGTTGTCAATTTATCCTTGAGCAGTTGGTTGGTTCCTCCGGATGCTATAGACGTCTTGGAGGACTGCACCTTGGGCGACTTGGACTCGACCTTGAGCCAGCCCGATTGCTACGACCAGCTACAGCGGATGGAGCCATTGTTTCGGGCCTATTTCCGGCGCATCGACGCTGAAGCCTCCCGGGCCACCGCCCATCTGACCGAAGCGAATCTCAGGCTGGTGGTCAGCGTGGCCAAGAAATACATCGGCCGCGGTATGGCGCTGCTGGATATGATCCAAGAGGGCAACATCGGCCTCATCCGGGCCGTGGAAAAGTTCGACTACAGAAAGGGCTACAAATTCAGCACCTACGCTACCTGGTGGATACGCCAAGCCATCACCAGGGCCATCGCCGACCAAGCCAGGACCATCCGCATTCCGGTCCACATGGTAGAGACCATTAACAAGCTGATGCGTCAGCACAGGCGGCTCTTGCAGGAGTATGGAAGGGAACCCACCGCGGAAGAAATCGGTATGGCCATGGACATCGGCCCTGAGAAAGTGGAAGAGATTCTGAAAATCTCTCAAGAACCCGTATCGTTGGAGACTCCCATCGGAGAAGAGGAAGACTCACATCTGGGGGACTTCATCGAAGACCGGAACGCGCCGGCCCCGGCGGACGCCGCGTCCTTCCAGTTGCTCAAGGAGCAAGTGGATGAGGTCCTCCACACGTTGACGGACCGAGAGTCCCGGGTCTTGCAACTGCGGTTCGGATTGGAAGACGGCCGCAGCCGCACCTTGGAAGAAGTCGGCAGGGAGTTCGGCGTCACCAGGGAGCGCATCCGCCAAATAGAAGCCAAGGCGCTGCGCAAGTTGCGGCATCCTACCCGCTCCCGCAAGCTCAAGGACTTTTTGGAGTAACCTCGGCGTTAATTTAACCGGCAAATCGACCAAAGTCCTCAATCACCGCGCCGGATTTGCTTGTAACTCTGAAAATGCGGGTGATATACTCGGCCCCAGTTCGATTTGGGAGGGGCATGAGTGGAAGAGTGGGTAAGCCCCAAATGCCTTAAGTGCGAAGCTGGGCAACTGGTCCCCCTGTCCGATTACGGTGGTCAAGGCGCGTCAGTCCACTTCAAAGCATGGGTGTGTATCAATCCTAGTTGTGGATTCAATCTGAAGATCCGGAACGGCGACATCTACGTCAACGAGCCCATCACCCCCGGCGGCATGAACACCCCAAGGATGCGCTAGCGCCGCGCCTCGGGGCCGGGTTTCAAACCCGGTCCTGCTGCTTCAGAGGGAGTTCGTCATCCTGCCATAGCGAGGATTAGCCAACTCTCGGCGCGAGGTTCTTGCCGGTCGTCCAAGCGTTGCGCTAAGGGTCGCCCCACGCTGTGAACAAAGAGGGTGATTGGCCCGGTTCGCTCTCGGCGCGGCGGGTCAATCACCCTTTCTTTAGTAGAAGACGGGCCGTCTCGGACGACTATGTTACTGCGCCGGCGGCCCTACCCCAACCTAATAAGCTTGGACGGTGGTTAGCTAGCCGCGTCCGGCCCGGCGCCGTCCAATTGCTTGATCCGCAGCCGGCGGAGACGCCGTCCCAAGATGGACACCACCTCGATACTCAAGTGATCGGTCACCACGGTATCGCCGACTTGAGGTATTTTGCCCAGGCTGTGGTATACGTATCCGCCGACAGTATCCACTTCACTGCTGTCGATTCGAGTGTTGAACATTTCCTCGATATTTTCCGTGGTTACCCCGGCGTCTACCAATACGGCGCCGTCGGGCAACTGGACCACCAGCGCCTCCCGGGTGCGAGAGAACTCATCCTCTATCTCGCCGACGATCTCCTCCAGCACGTCTTCCATTGTCACTAGGCCTTCCGTGCCTCCGTATTCGTCGACCACTATGGCCATTTGGACCCCTTTATCCTGCAACTCTTCCAGAAGATCATCCAGCCGCTTGGTTTCAGGAATAATGAACGCCGGCCGCACCATGTCGCGGAGACCCTGCTGCCCGGTCCCACCGGCCAGAGACGCCAGCACGTCCCTGGCGTGGATGATACCCAGTACGCGGTCGATGGTTTCCTCGTAAACCGGCAGCCGGCTGCGCCCGCTTTGCGCCATTTTCTCGGCAACTTGAGCCAGACTTGAGTCCGCTTCCACGGCCACCATGTCTAGCCTCGGCACCATAATTTCTCGGGCGATGGTAACGTCCAAGCGCAAAATGGAGCGGAGCATTTCGATGTCCCGGTGGTCCATGTTTACCAGCTCAGCTTGGGTGATGGCACGCGGCGGCCTCTCTCCCGGGGCCTCCCCGAAAGAATTATTGCTCCCGTTGTCCACGAAGCCGCTATGGCCATCAGGGCCGGGGTTGCTTGGTTGACTCCGGGGCAATATTCGGTGCCACGGCGCAATCAAGGATGGGCGCCGGCCCCCAACTATGCCGGCTAAACGGTCGATAGCAACCAGAAACAACAACAGGGCCAAAGCCAGCAGCGACGCGGGCCACCAAGCTACGGTCCCGGTGCTATGGACCAAGGCCAGTCCCGACAAAGCGGCCGCGATTACGCAAGCGTACCGGAGCCAGTCAAGAGCGGGAACAATCCATCGCGGGGCTGCTTTCCCTGAGGAACGGTTGATTGATAGAGGAACGGTTGACGGTGGAGGCGGGGTAGTGGAGGGCCAAGCTGAGGCAAGAGAACAGGAAGAGGAACGCTACGAAGATGGCAGCCGATGGTAAGCCGTCTGTGTCCAAGACCTCTACCCTCTGGGACCCAAGAGCACCAGGAGGGGACTCCCAGCTAGGTTCTACGCCAGGAAGTTACGCGGAATTTGAATTCTTATCAATAATTCTAGCAGGAACACCCACCGCTAGTCTACCCGGAGGGACATCGCCGGTTACTACCGAACCGGCGCCGGTGACGGCCCCGGCGCCCACGGTTACCGGCGCTACCAGCATGGTGTCGCAGCCGACAAACGCTCCCGGCTCTATCACCGTGCGGTGCTTGTCCTGGCCGTCGTAGTTGCACGTGACCATCCCGGCGCCCAAGTTTACATTGGCGCCGATGGATGCGTCTCCAACGTAGCCGAAATGGCCCATCAACACCCCTGAGGCCAGCCGGCTTTCCTTCACCTCAGCGAAATTGCCCACGTGCACCCCGGACTCCAGGTATGCGCCGGGCCGCAGGTGGCTGAAGGGACCGACATCCGATTCGTCTTCCATGGTCGCTTGCTCCAGCACGGAGGCGGTTACCCGGCAGCGGCTGCCCACCAACGAGTCTCGGACCGTCGACCCGGGGCCTATCTCGCAGTCTCGTCCGATTCGGGTCGCCCCCAGAAGCATCGTGTGGGGCAGCAACAGGGTATCTTGGCCAATGTCAACGTCGGCGTCGATGAACACCGAACCGGGGTCGAGCATGGTTACCCCCTCCAGCAGCCAACGCCGGCGGATCCGCTGGCGTAACGTGTTCTCTACTTGGGCCAGTTGGAGGCGATTGTTTACTCCCTGAAGTTCGCCGGCGTCCGGGGTGACCAACGGGTTGATCTTGGCGCCCCGCACCGCGCCGATGGAGACTAGCGACGTAAGATACTGCTCCCCGCCGGGAACGGATTCAACCAGGCCCAGGTGTTCCCACAGCCAAGCCGCGGTGAAGGCGTAGACGCCGCCGTTTATTTCTCCGGAAGCCGGTCCGCTGACCTCCTCCTCCGTGGCTTCCCTGACGGCGGTGACGTTCCCGGCTTGGTCGCGGATCACCCGCCCGTGGTCCGTCGGGTCCGCTTCCAAGCCAACCAGAAGGGTCAAGTCACCGGCGTCCGCGGCGTGGGACTCCATCAGGCGTTTTGCCGTGGCCGGCTGAATGAGAGGGGAATCCGCCCCCATGACCAGCAGGTTGTCCGCTTCACCCGGCAGGACTTCACGGCTCCGGGCCAAGGCGTCGCCGGTGCCCTTGGCTTGCGGCTGGGTGACGTAGACCATACCGTCGGGCAGCGTCTTCGCGACGGCCGGCCCGTTGGTTGGAGACACGACTACCGTGACGTGATCGATTCCCAACCGGCGCATCAGGTCCACGGGATAACGTACCATCTCTTTGCCGCAAACCCGGTGCAGTGCCTTTGGGACCCGGGACTTCATCCTGGCGCCGTGTCCGGCGGCTAGCACAACTCCGGCCCACTGGCCCATGACGACACCTCGCAACATAACCTAGGGAAGGCGGTCGGCTGGTGCCGCCCAACCCCATCGGGATTATACCAGCGTAAAGAAACACCAAAATTCCGGCCTTTGATTAAAACTGATTATTGGCGCGCGCCGTTGACAACCCCACTCCTTCTGGGCACAATGGGCCTGATTTCCCGGAGCTTTGACTCTTGGAGCCTGCCGGGTATGGACAAAGCCCAACTTCCTTTCCTCTCCGCTACCGAGCTGTCGGCAATGATCAAGTCCCGCCGGGTCTCGCCCGTTGACGCCGCGGAAGCGTACCTGCGGCGAATAGACGAGGTAGACGGTAAGCTGAACTCATACATCACCGTTTGCGGCGATGAGGCCTTAGCGCAGGCTCGCCGCGCCCAAGAGGAGATCGCATCCGGCGGCTACCGGGGTCCTATGCACGGGGTGCCGGTGGCGGTCAAGGACCAGTTCTACACCGCCGGCGTCCGGACCACGGGGGGATCGGCCATTCTTGAAGACTTCGTGCCTGAGGAAGACGCGACGGTCATGGCGAACCTGAAGAGGGCCGGCGCGGTGCTCCTCGGCAAGCTGAACATGAGCGAATTCGCCATGGGCGACGCCTTCCATCACCCCTTCGGCCGTCCTCTCAATCCTTGGGATCGCTCTCGCAGCCCCGGCACGTCCAGCAGCGGCTCCGGCGCGGCCACGGCGGCTTTCCTGTGCGCAACCTCCTTGGGTGAGGATACCGGCGGGTCCGTCCGGGTCCCCGCCGCCTTTTGCGGACTGGTAGGCATCCGTCCTACCTGGGGCTTGGTGAGCCGCTATGGAGTATTGGGCGCCTCTTGGTCTCAGGACATCGTTGGCCCCATCTCGAGGACCACGGCCGACTGCGCCATAACCCTGACCGCCGTCGCCGGGTATGACCCCAAGGACCGCTACACCAGAAACGCCGCCGTACCCGACTACTTATCCGGGTTAGACGGCGGCATTCGCGGCCTGAACGTGGGCGTCGTCAGGGACCGGGTCCAAGCCGATGCCGTTGATCCCGAAGTGCGGGAGCGCGTCGAGGCTGCCGTGTCGGACCTGCGCAGGCTGGGTACCGTCGTCCGGGATGTAACTATTCCTCTGATTGTCGAATCGGCGGCTATTTATTCGGCAGTGACCATGGCGGATGTCGCTGACGCCCATAGAGAAGGGATAAAAAACCGTCTGGACCGCTACGACCATAACAACCGGATCAGGCTCTTGGCCTCCAGCATCCTGCCTTCCCCGGTCCACCAGAAAGCTCTGAAGTTGCGCCACGTATTACGCCAACAAGTCCTTGACGTCCTACAACGGGTAGACGTGCTGGTAATGCCCACGTCATCGGTGCCGGCCCCGCTTATCCCCACGGCGGCGGGGATTGCCGGTAAACAGCAAGTTCTCGACGATTACTCCGGCCGCCGCAGCTTTACTACCCCCTTCAACTTGGCCAACGTGCCGGCCCTGTCCATCGGCTGCGGATTTACCACGGACGGCCTACCCGTAGGTCTGCAAATCGCGGGAAGGCCCTTCGAGGAGACGACCCTATTCCGCGTGGCTCACGCCTACGAGAAAGCCACTGATTGGCACAAGCGCCGACCTTCTATTTAACCCCGTGCGCAAGTTTCTTACCGCGACGGTCCGGCCACACCATTCCTCTCGTTGAAGACGGGTCATGTCGGACGAAGACGTTGTAGCTAATCCGCCGTTGGCGGCGCCGGCCCCTTGGGTCTTCATCAAATCCAAGTCGCCGATCAGACGAGGAGACGTAGAATGACGGAACCATCTGAGCTAACGGCTATTGAAGCTGCCCAGCGTATCCGAGAGCGAGAGTTGTCCCCGGTGGAGTTGACGGAGTCGATTCTGCAACGCATCGATGCTCTTGAACCGCATCTCAAGGCTTGGGTCTACTTGGACCGGGAGGCCGTAATGGCCGACGCCAAGCAACGGCAGGGGGAACTGGACACCCTGCCCGAAACCGGGCCGCTTCACGGCGTGCCCATCGCCATCAAGGACATCTACTACACCGCCGGAATACCCACAACGGCGTGTTCCAAGGTGTACGCTGATTTCGTGCCCACTTTCGACGCTACCACGATTACGCTTTTGAAGCGGTCCGGGGCCATCATGTTGGGTAAGTCGGTCACCACTGAGTTCGCTTGCATGGACCCGTCGCCAACCCTGAATCCTTGGAATCCCGCCCATACTCCGGGGGGGTCCAGCAGTGGCTCGGCGGTGGCGGTGGCGTCTCGCATGTGCCCAATTGCCATGGGGTCCCAGACGGTGGGCTCAGTGCTGCGGCCCGCGTCTTACAACGGAGTAATCGGCTTCAAGCCTACCTACGGACGGGTCAGCCGCCACGGGGTCATACCGGTCAGTTGGTCGCTGGATACCGTGGGTTGGATGTCCCGCTCGGTAGAGGATGCCGCCTTGCTGTTGCGGGTCATGGCCGGTCCCGACCCCCAAGACCCGGTGGCTTCCCGCTGGGAAGTGCCCGATTACATGGCCGAGTTGTCCTCGCCACGGGCACCCAGGGTCGGACTTCTTCGCGGCTTCTTCCACGACAATGCTGATGAAGAGACCCGGCGGAACTTTGCGGACGCCGCGGAGGGCTTGAGCCGGGCCGGGGCCCAAGTCGAGGAGTTGACTTTGCCGGAAAGCATCAACACCGCCGTCGAAGACCACCGGCTGATAATGTCCGTTGAGGCCTCCGGCTTCCATCAACCCATGTACGAAAAGCAGGCCCAAGACTATCAACCAAAGATGCGGGAGATGATCCGGTGGGGCCTGGAAATCGACAGCGCAACCTACTCCCGGACTTTGGAGCGGCGCCTGCGTTACATTTCCGACATGTGCCAGCTTGCGGACCAAGCGGACGTGCTGCTCACCCCGTCCACACCTACGCCTGCTTTGCCAGACCTGACCAACACCGGCAACACCATCTTCCAGGGGACGTGGACCTATTGCGGTCTCCCGGCAATTACTCTTCCGTCGGGCTTGGCCGCCTCGGGGTTGCCCTTTGGAATCCAGCTAATTGGCGCACCCTTCGAAGAGGCGCGGCTGCTGGAGGCGGCCCGCTGGTGTGAGGCGGTCCTCGACCTGGATTTGGCCCCGCCGTGTGAGTCGGCCCTCGACCTGGATTTGCCCCCTCCGGTGTGACCGGCGGAGCGTCAGCCGGCCAACGCCGCGGCCGGTCTTCTAGCC
This sequence comes from Dehalococcoidia bacterium, assembly GCA_965197665.1. GTDB lineage: Bacteria > Chloroflexota > Dehalococcoidia > Lucifugimonadales > UBA3495 > CBDANO01. The sequence continues at coordinate 29,409 of CBDANO010000002.1, read as the reverse complement.
GTAGGCCGGCGGCGATAGGTTGACTCCAAGGGCCTCTTCGCACCAACCGGCGGCGGCCAGCAATCTCCCTTCCTCGAAGGGCAGTCCTCCCAACTGGACTCCCAGGGGCACACCCGAATTGGTGAGGCCCGAAGGTATAGTTATGCTGGGCAGCCCACTGGAGGTCCAAGGCACCTGAAAGGCCGGGTCTCCGGTCGTGTTCAGGTCCCTGGGGGGCGGCGCGGGCGTGGTGGGTGTCAGCACCGCGTCGACTCCCTTGACCATGTCGATCATATCCTGACGGAATTGTCGGCGCAGCCGCTGGGCCTGCAAGTATCTTACCCCAGGTACCAGCATTCCAGTTTCTATGGTGGCCCTGATCTTGGGCCCGTACTCGTCGGCGCGGCGGCGGAAAAACTCTTCGTGAAAAGCGGCGGCCTCTACGTTCATAACAATGCGTTGGCTGCTGTGGGCCGTAGAAAAGCTTTCCGGGAGGGAAATATCCTCAACTTCGGCCCCGGCTTGAGCCAGCTTTTGGGCGGTTTCCTCGGTATGCCGCCAGACCTCCGGGGTCGACCGATCAGAGTAGAATTCCCTGGGAACGCCGATGCGCGGCGGCCCCTGCCATTGCTTCATTTGCTGTAGGTAGTCCGGGACCGGTTGGGAAGCCGAACCCGGATCGTCGGCGTCATGGCCCGCCATCACTTCCAGCATAATGGCGGCGTCTTCCACGGTACGGACCAGAATACCCACAGTGTCCAGTGACCAGCTAACGGGTATAACCCCCCGGCGGCTGATGCGCCCGTAGGTCGGTTTCAGCCCTACGATGCCGTTGAAGGCGGCAGGCCGGCAAGTGGAGCCGCCGGTTTGGGATCCCAGAGTCGCTGCGCACATCCGGGCGGCCACGGCCACCGCCGAGCCGCTGCTGGACCCGCCCGGAGTATGGGCGGGCTCCCACGGATTCACCGTGGGCGACGGGTCCGCCGTGGCGAACTCCGTCGTCACTGCTTTGCCCAGAATGATGCCTCCCGCCTTCTTGATGCGGGCCACGCAATCGGCGTCGTAGGTGGGCACGAAATCGGCGTAAATGCGAGAGCAGGCCGTGGTCTTCATCCCCGCGGTATAGAAGATGTCCTTCAACCCCACGGGCACGCCGTGAATGGGGCCTTTGGGCCCGGCTTGCTCCAACTCCTCTTCCAGCCGGCGCGCAGTGCTCAGGACCCCTTCCCGGTCGATGGTTACCCACGCATGCAGCTTGGACTCCAGAGCGTCGATTCGGTCCAACAGGGACTGGGCCAGTGTCACCGGCGATAGCGAGCCCGATCTCACTTGCTCCGCCGCTTGGGCTACTGAGAGGGTGTAAGGCTCAGGCATTATGTTGCACCTCGAAATTTTGAAATCGTGGAGAGTAGCCGGCGGGCCTCTCGGCCTCCAATGCTCATCCCTTGACGTGACCGATGCGAGGTAAGACCTGACGCGGCTATTGGTAGAACCCGGGTTCGACTTCGCTGCCGGGCAAGACTCGGCTAACCTCTGCCAGTTGCTGGGCCGTTTGCTCCAATGGGGCTGCGATGGCTTCGGCCCGCTCCTCGCCCCAGAGGGACTTAGCTTCTTCAGTCAGCGCCCGGAGAATTTTCCCTTGGGTAGCGTCGAAAGGAACGCTTGGCATGTGCCGCCTCCACTCTTGCGCCTCCCAAAGTCTTCAACGGTGGTTCGCCGACCGGGAGACGTTCTGGACAGTAGGGGGAATTTTATTCCAGCGTAGTGGCCGGGTCAATTTTTGTTGCCCGTTCTTGGGCGCCCCTTTCCGTCGTCCCCTTTCTGTTCTAATATACACCGCATTTCCGGCCTGATATAATCCCGCCAGCCGCGGCCTCCCCCGATTAATCCGTATGACCCATGGCGGAGCGGCCGTCGGCGGACCATGAATTTGAAAATAGCGCCCACTCGACCTGCCTTTTCCCGGGCCGGCGGAGGCTTTTCGGAGCGTCGGCGGCGCTAATTTGCCGAGGAGTGACTTTGTCGTGTCTACCGCCAAGATAGTCGGCGCCAACGAGTTCACCTATGAGATGGATGAGGACTGGGCGGCGCTTCCCGCAGGCTGGAACATGCCGGCGGCAGCGGTGGCGGGAGACTCCCAAGACCGGATTTACTGCTTCAATCGGGACCCGGACCACCCCATAGTGGTATTCGACCGCATGGGCGCTTACCTGTCGTCGTGGGGCGCCGGCCTCATCGACTTCGCCCACGCCATTCTGGTGGACCGCGCCGACAACGTGTGGTTGGTAGACCGGAACCAGCACCAAGTGTTGAAGTTTACCCCCAGCGGTGAACTCCTAATGACCATCGGGGTACAGGGCTTCCGCTCCGAAACCGGCGTGGCGCCCGATGATTACAGTTCCACCGCTTATCAGAGCGTGACCCGGGGAGCCGGGCCCTTCAACATGCCCGCCGGAGTCGCCCTGAATCAAGACGGCGAAGTTTTCGTCGCTGACGGCTACGCCAACGCCCGGGTCCATAAATTCTCGGCGGAAGGCGAATACTTGATGTCTTGGGGAGAGCCGGGGAATGGCCCCGGGGAGTTCAATCTTCCCCACGGTCTGTGCATCGACCGGCAGGGCCGTGTCCTGGTGGCCGACCGCGAAAACGACCGGGTGCAGGTGTTTTCCCAGCGGGGAGACCATATTGCTACCTGGCCAACCCCTCTGGTCGGCCCGGCGCTGCCGCACGTGGACGATGACGACATCGTATACGTTCCCGAGCACAACGGGGGTCTGGTCAGCGTGCTGGACTTGAACGGAAACCGCTTGGCCCAGTGGGGTTCGATGGACCACTACTCTTGCCACGGCGTCTGGGCCGATTCACGCAAAGACCTGTACGTAGTCATGCCCGGCGAATGGGGCCGGACCAGAAGAGTAGTAAAGTTTCACCGCCGCAGCTAGTCTTGCGGCGGTAAATACGAGTTGCTATAGTGGAATCCCCGGGCGCAAGCCCGTCCTGTTCGTGGGGCTGTAGCTCAACCGGGAGAGCGCTTCAATGGCATTGAAGAGGTAGAGGGTTCGAGTCCCTCCAGCTCCACCAATTTGTATCTGAGACCTGACGAGTATCGAACTTCTCCCTAGTTATCGTAGCCCTCTGACCCTGGTCTTCAACGCCGTAGTGCTGGTGCCCCAAGAAGCTGGCTCGGCAAGTGGGGACACCCAACCTATTCCGTTCAATCTACTATTTATGCCGGAATCCAAACGGGATGACACTCTAGGCCGAATGTCTACATTGGATGCCCTCTTCAGGGAGTACAAACATCTGACCTGCTCACCGATTCCTGAACTGACCTGATTCCCCGTTTGGGGGGATGATCGAGGGTTTTTCCGAACAAGTGCAGGGGGGCGCGGTATGGTAACGGGAAGCGGAGGCGATTCCTATTCGGGATTGGGAAATATGAATCAACCTACCATGCTGAACGAAATCAAGAACTTTGATTTCTGCCGTTCTCTCTGGGCAGATCCTCACGGCCAATCCATCCGCCACGGTGTTTGACCGTCAAGGAATGACCAATGCGCTGGTTCCGCGTTCGCCTAGGGTCCGGTAGTCTTGGAATTCATCCTGCTTCCCGTCCCTGAAGTGGCTCCTCACTTCCCACGCCCAGCCCAATCTCATTTCGAACATTTACGAGCATCTCTCGATTACGTTTCGCGGTGCTGTCAGAACCCATCCGGTAGCTGGTGGGAGCCCCATGATGGACGTAGCGGAAAGACCGTCCGACCAGTCACTCCATGTGGCTATGAGCCCTTCCGCGCTCTCATAATCTACGGAATATTGGCGGCAAACCGCGTGGATCCGCTGATTGGATAGAGCATCTGATGGGCATTGGATTTCCCTCATGCCTCGCCAAGCTTGCCACGACATCAATGCCACCGGATGCGCCGTACCTGAACACGATAATATTGACCAGTCACCAATCTGTGCGAACCCGTTGTCAACTGAAACCGCACCTTCAAACCGCAGAGGAGATGCCTTCTGATTTACCCAAGCGCGACTCCGGCGAACGGCGTCCAACACCTCTTCAGTACTGGGCCGTAGTGGTCCGTTGGATTGCTGGAAAAAGGATCGAACCTCCAAGTCGTGCTGCGTTTGGCCGGACTGAAAAATACATCCGCTCGCTGCGATGACCACGTTCGTGCCTGAGTCCCATGCATTCGCCGCATCATTCGCTTCTTGGATGGCGGCGGCAATTGGGGCCTCTATTGAGTTCGGATCCGACTCTGTTCCTAGGTTCGGCCACCATGCCGGCTTGGCAGCAGATTTGACCTGCCATAAACCCAGATCGACGGGGGAGACGTAGGCGGCCATGTGCGATATTAGGTCCCCCGGAATGCCGTGGTCTGATTCGGCCGACGCGAGAGTACGCAGGTAAGCGGATGCCGCAATTTCGTCTGATCGTGTATACCACCCGGGATGAAAACCTTCTTGGCGTGTTCCCCTAAGTCTCGAGGCATGATTCGGCGAGTCGCCGTACAACTCGCGCAATTTCGCGCGTTCAAACTCGAACTGCCGCGTCAGAGACGAATGGCAATCGATATCATATGACCTCAGCGTTCGTACCAAGCCCTGTCCCAATCCACTTACTGGCGTCTCGCGATTTTCCTCAAGCGGGCGCCAACCTGCTGGCGGCAAGCCGAAGTGCCGTGCCGAGGTAGCGGCATCGGCATACGATTGATCGTAGTAGCGGATGAACAGATCCGACAGTACCGACGTCGCACCACATGTCTCCGCCAACTCCTGCGTGTCTACCGGCCGTATATTTGTCAACTCCTTCACTCTCAGGAAGGGCAGTATGCCCGTACAAGCTCGGCTTTCGAGTTCTTGGCGGCCTATCCATGCCAGAAGCGCGTCGCTAACGTCCCGACGTCCTTCGCCGATAAGTTCCGCAATTTGAGCCGCCGCGCGTTCGCGAACCAAAGCGGCCGGCCAACGCAGGCGGTCCACCAACAGATCTATCATTGGTCTTCGCTATCCAGGACGATCCATGAGGGCATCGGCAGTAGTTGGCCATTCGTCAATCCAACCACTGTCTCGACGAGTTGCCGTGCGACGGCGCACGAGTCTTCCCAATGGTCGAAATATCCCAGGTATTCGGCCAAACGAGCCACCGTCATACCGAAGTGCCAGGAAAAACCGGGGTCCGCTGGGATCGAGGCAATAAGAAATTCATGCCAACGGTCAGGAAAATCACGCTTCAGCCAATCCCACCGTTCTCTAGCTTCCCCAATGTCCGTCCAATGCTCGTACCACCCGCGGTTGGACCGGTTGGCCTTTACCAACCAAGCGAAACTTTGCGTCCTGCCGACGACTTGTTTCGCGGCAATAACTGCTTCGTTGCTGACCCGGAACCGGTGGTCATCTAGCAAGTAGGGGCGTACCGCCTCCACAGCATCCCTGGCACGATCGGTTCCGCACCAGCAGCACAACCACGTGCATAGGGACTCGGACAACCAGTACGGGCCGTCGCCGCCCTCTCGTTGGATAAACTCACCGAGATCTTCTGGCGGGTATTTCAGACACTCTTCTGGGCTGATGCCATCCTTGGGCGTCCAGCTTCGAGTAGCCTCCGCGGAGGGGCTGCGCATCGAACGCTCCACGTTCCCTTGAGAGAGCTGTGATGAGTACCGCGGCATGAGAGCTAAGGCTTGCGCTGCTGGTTCATAGGCTTGACCGGCCCTTCGCTCCAGGAGTTCGATTGAGTCGGGGTCAATACAGGTGTTCACGAGAGCCCTAACATCCGGGTCGTTCAGGTCTCCGGTCGACACCAGTTCTTTGAGCACTTGTTGGATGTCCCGGTATTGCTCGTTGTCCATGAGAAAGGTTAGGTAACCGACTGCGAAGCCGGGGTCCAAACGTAATAGCAGTCTGCCTAGCTTGGAGGCTAGGTGGTTCGTCTCATCCCCGTCGGTGAACTCCAGAACCGCTCCGATTGCGGGAGCCAGTCGGGCCCAGACTTTTCGCCTCGAATGCAAATGTGCACCGACGACCTCTATTGCGTTCAACGCGGTATCGAGCAGGATATCCTTGTGATAGCCGTAGGCGAGAAGGTTTTCAGATGCTTTATAAAGATAACCGTGTGCTCTCGCTGGTTGCTGGCGCCGAGCACAGATCGTGGCCAGCATTGCCAACGCGGCTGCCCGGTCGCCGAACGGTTCGGTTGTGGCGGCAAATTCGTCGTCAAGCAAATCACAAAGGCTAACGGCCACTTCGTCGTCGACGGCAAGTGTACCTTTGGCGATCCACTCGATCACGGAACGTGAACCCGCAAATTGGTGGGATACTAACGATTGCACTTCTTCCCAGTTCAACGTGGATCTGCCGCCGGTGGCACGCCGGAAAACCAGAAGATCCTCCGCTATTGTGCGCAGTGCCCTCTTGAGGCCGTCAGCACACTGGCGGTTGGCAAGTGGTACTCGGAAAGGTGGATAATCGAGCGAGTTGGTCGCATGGTAGCCAGCGGTTACTTCGACTGTACCATTTAGGCGCCACTGTGCAGCTATTTCCTCAGCACCCAGGGCCAAGGCTCTCAGACTAGACTTTAGCCACGGCTGCATATCTGCGGGCGCGGTCCATTCCCTAACTTGGCCTGGCGACTGTAGTTCGCGGACCAACCAACAGGAGAACAGGTCGTGTACGTAAAGCCCGACGTCCTGTTCATACTCGCCGATTGCTAACCTAAATTCGTCGACAGGAGGATCGGGGTCTACTGGCACTGGAGCGGTTGCATCCGGGTCTCGGAGTATGAGGTATACGGAAGGGTGAGGTGACACCAAGGATTCGGTTTCCGCCTCACTCAACCGTATGCCCTCGGAGATGCCGTCTACCGCGAGGTATCTCGATAGACTCCGCTTGGATAAAGATCCTGTTGGTCCCCTGAGAGCTTCAATCGCTGACTGTCTCCTGCCGGAATATCGCAGACCATCTATCCAATAGTCGACCAAAGAGGCTTGTGCAGTCTCCGAGGGAAGCTGGTTGATGAACTCAATGAACAACTTTGAATCGTATCCGGTCAAGCCTGCCAGTTCCGACAGGATCCCTGGCCGATCCCTGTTTCCTTCCGATATCTGAGAATTGTCCGATTCCCAATTGAGCCGACGACGCATATGGTCAAAGCAATTCTCAGCATCGAATGAATTGCCTACTCCATAGGAATAAATCCCCAATGACGCTACTGCAGAATCGCTCAGTTCGGACAACCGCGTAATCTCTCGAGCGGCCAGCTCTCCTCCGTCATCCATGGAAAGTTGGGCTTCGAATATCCATCGCAAGGCATCGTACTGAATGGCAACCGTGTGCTCCACGACGTCTGCCAAAATCCCGCGGTCTACGTAATTGGGGAAATCCTGGGCCTTGATGGACTCGTAAGCAGCCGCTTGCAGCATAGTCCCAATTTCGGTCAATGAATCGCCGGCGGCGATAGCTCCGACTACCCAGTGGCGGTCGGTGCCTTCCATGAGAGGAGTGGGATCTCCAGCTTCCCGTTGCAGCAGCCACAAATGCGACCTGCGGAGATAGGCCGGAGCCTTCTCTTCGAGCCACCTGATGGCGGCCTGCCGCAGTGAACCCCGACGCGACTCAAACTCGGGTTGTTCGAGGGCGAAGAGGAGGACACTGTTGTGGAATGGCTGCCAGCCTGTTCTGTTGTTCCATAACAAGTGCTGGACGGCCTCTACACCGGCTGCAGCGTTGGCCTGGTCGTACCCGGCTATTCGGAGGGTTTCGTGCAGGCCACTTAAGGGCCAACGAAATCGGGAGACTGCAAAAAGGAACATAACGTCCCTTGCGTGTAGGGGGAGGTTGGCCCACAACGAGCGATAGTATTCCTCTACGGAACTCGCTGGAGGTTCGGGAATCGCCTCAACCTCATACGAGGTTAGATCCTTACCTGCCCCCGCTATTCTTTCTACGATGTACTGAATCAGAAGGGGATGTCCCCCGGTCCTCTGGTGCAAGCTCTCGGCCAGTCGAACTAGGTGCCATTCTTGGTTGCGGGTGAACCACGTCGTCGATGGCATCAGGTTTTGGTGGTGGTCGAGCCATTCCCTCACTGCTGGCTTGTCCAGTGGTGGAAGCTTAATCCAGCTATTTCTCGGGGCGTAGTTGATGAGGGAAGCCGGGAGCTGTGTATCCTGTACTGGTTGGGTGCCCACCACCAAGACGACGCCTGGCGGTGCGGGCAGCAACTGGTCGAATAGCTTGGTCAATTCATCCCGGGAGTCCCTGACTCGCCAAACGTGATCGAGGCCGTCTATCACTACGACCAAGTGTTTACCCTCTGCCGAGAGTCTTCCACCGATCTCTACGAGCCAAGTCCGAAGGTCCTGCGCGGGGTTTGGGTTCTGGGTGTCCAGCGCGGCCAGATAAGGTCGCAGTTCAATTTGCAGGTGGGCCATGAGCGATTCGGCGATTTTGTGAGATTCCACCCTTTCCAGACGGTCTCGGCCGGGACCTAAAGAGTAGTGGTGTCTCACGACGGAGCAATGTGATCCGTGCAGTGAATCAACCAGATAACTGAGATACGTACTTTTCCCGATACCCGGGCCCGCCGTCAGGACGATGACGGGGTCGTTGCCGTCCATAACCCGCTGAAGTAAGTCACGATGACAATTTTTATCCGCGAGTACGTAATCCGCCGGAACCCCCAGATCTTGACTTAGTGGCGAAAGTTGAGTCCATCCGCAAGCGAGCCGGAGGTTCGAGACCCGGAGCTCGCCGTTCGGCGGGAGGTCTTCGCACCTGATCCACGACCTTATTGCATCCATGAAACCCAGCCAGTTCGTCCCCGGCAACCCCAGAGACTGGAACTCTCGCTGCAGTCGCTCTTTCAGGTCAGTTAGTCCTTGCTCGGTGACCTCAAAGCAGAATCGCTCGATGAAATCATCTACATCGTCCCCTAATATCGCCCTTATTTGCTCCAAGACGTCGGGGCTGGTCTTGTCGGCATCGACCCGTCCGGTGGCGGTAAGGAACAGGTCGTCACCAGCCTTGCGGTTGGAGAACAACCTAGGCTCGGTTCTGCCGTACTCCTGGTCAAGAGACACGACAGAATCCCACCACTGTTGAATCAACGACGGGCTCTTTCCTTGGTTTCCGCGGCGCAGCAGGTCGTTCCAGGTCAACGGATCGCCAGCCCGCAGGACATCTGTGGAAAATTTCACCTGGGTGGCCTCAACTGTACCGTCGACCCGGAGAACGACCACGTCGTCCAATTTACCGGCTTCGCGCGCCTCCAGCTTGATCCATTGATAAAGCGATGGATTCTTCAGGAAAGTCAACATCGTCTTGGCGGCAACCAAATCTTGGTAATCGTCGCCGGATCTTCGCGTCGCTGTCCTGGTTCTATTCAGTGCCATCTGACGATCATACCTGCGGCCATTTGGAATTGGTTTCAACTCGGTCCCAACTTCCTAACCAAATGCAACTGGGTAACAAAGGAACCGTCTCGTTCAAGTGAACCCAAAGCTGCCCCATGTGTCTAGGTCGAAATATGGGTGCCGGCCCCCATCCGCAGACTATTGGTTTACGAGTGGTGGAAGTCGGTCAAACTGTAAGCAAGGGACATCCTTGTAATTGGACGACTGAAAGCCATCCCAACACTAAGGGTTGAGTTGAATCGATTGTTGTCCACCAGGACCGTTCACCCGGTGCCGGTAGTTCCGATTCCCGGAGAATTGGTGAGGCGTATTCTCCGGCTTCACAGATTCCGGTTATGCTTTTGGCCTCCTTCACCACCCCGTGGGCCAATTATCGGCGTAGGGACCTGAGAAGTGCCTGCGCCTGGCCCGCGACATCCGCTTGAATGTTATCGTCAGACCTCTGGGCAATGAAGCGCGCAACTCCGACAGGGCCGAGCCCATCGTGGCCAGTGAAGTCTCTCTCGATAATTTGGAGCGCCTTGTCGATGTTGGTGTTGGGCGGGAGTGAAGCCAAGCTCCTTGCCACGTCAGCAACCCCTATTCCATTCCACACATAGAAAAGGTCGTAGGCGTCCTTGTTCTCGGTTCGATTCCCGAAGGCAAGCGCTTTGAGCACAGTGAATGCCCCAGGACTGCACACCGGAATTTCCCGAGAAGCCCATGCTCCAGACGGGATACTGCCGGACAACTCTATCCAGGACCGGTCTTCGAAAGCCAATTCGAGACCTTGCGTGACTATGGCAGCTAAGTCGGATTCAATGTGGCGTATTAAGTTATCTTGGTCCGTTTCGTCGAAGGGAGGAATGAGAAAATCCACGGTTACAGACTGCGGACGCGTTGTAGTCCAACGCTGAAATGTCCGATTGCCTTTTTCATTGAGATCCGGCTCGAATCCCGCGTCCCGCAGCCTGGCGCTCAACTCACGATAACGTTCTTCGTTTAAGATGGCTAACTCAAGCCCCAAGTCGAGATCCATAGTTCCCACATGCGGTTCCAATCCCAGCGGAAGGTTGTTCTGATCTACAAGGAGATAAGGGACCAGTCCGCCTACCACGACGATTTCGTCTAGGAGGTCGCCCAGCTTGGTTGCTATGTACAGGCATGTTTGACGGACGCGCTCGAATTGGTTCCTGCTGTACCCGTCACCAGTCGCCGGCTTAGAGACCATCATTGCCTCGCAAGAGCAGCCGCTTTCGCAGTTCTGTGGCTGCTTCCGCTGCCCTCTCTGGATGGTCCTTCAAATCGACATAGACCTGTACAGGATGAACGCAAGGGATGCCGTCGACTACTTCCAATCCGTCAAAGACTCCCTCGTCGTTGGGTACTACAAGCCAGGTGTTGGCGCCTCTGGCCTCCTCTCGGAAACTCAGGTCTTTTATCAGCCCTGTAGATGGGAGGGTCGAAAGGTATACGGTCGCAAGACGGAATCCAGCGAAGCCTGTCCATAGCCACCCCGCTGGGAGTGCAGTGGCGGCGTAGGGTTCCCCGTTTTTGGACAGGGATTCGGCGATGGAATGAATCAGCGCATCGCCTCCGCGAGTCGCAATGTGGCCTCGAATGACGTGATGCCGGTCAAATCTGTAATCATCCCACCAAGCATCAAGCAGCGCGTCCGAGTCGGTGACGCTGATGCCGCCATCTCTTCGTTCAACGAGTCCGGATTCCAAGAGCTTGCCTACGATGCGGCTCGTATGACCCTCATTAAGTCCGGTGCCGATTGCCAGAGTACGCTGCCTAACCACCTTGGTGGGTTCGATGAGCAGCCGACGTGTTATGCGAGACCCCCTCGGTCCGAATGCGCTTTCCGGCCGTCCGACTCGTCGGAAGAGGTTGGGGTTGCCCAGGTTCTGATAGAATATCCCGGGAGCGATGATCCTCGCGTTTCCAGAGAGGTCCAACCAGGGAAGTTCGGCCTGAGCGCAACGTTCCCGCCCAGTGTCTCCCATGTACGGAACCGCCAGGATCGGGATCGCTTTATTTGGGAAGCTTTGCTTGGCCATTTCCAATTGGTGAATTGCGGCAGTGACGTGGCCAATGGAGCTTGACCTCTTCCATTCCAACAAGAAGAAACGGTCCCCATCAGTGAAAGCTGCGTCCCACTGAGGGTCATTTTGGCTGTCAGGTGCGACCTTAGTGATCTCCGCAAGTTCGAGGACACCAAAGATTTCCGCAAGGCGATCTGCAGCCTGCCGGATGGCCATAGGTTCACGAGGAATCTGCATGATTGCCTTTATACCATAACTTGCGTAAACGCGCAAGTTATGATGTTTGCGCAATAGTTTGCTGCTGGAGCTTCCTGCGGAAGGACGCTAACTTTCCCACCTCAGAGGCGGGATGGGCAGCCCCACACCACTTACTGATAAGTGAATGAATTGCTAAACAATTCCTTCCGTCATTCCGGCGAAAGTGGGATTCCACTAGGGGTCAGAGGGAAGCAGCTCGGGTTTAGGTAATCATTCACACCTCAGTAAAATGCTGAGGATACAGCCAAAACCGAGGTTGAATTGAGGATTCATCAAGACATTCTGGAAGTCGTGAACAAACGCGTGCTGCCCGACATCATTCGCGTCCACGAGGTGGAGGTTCCATATCCGGCCGAGTTATGGGTGGACGGAAATTGCGAACATCAAGATGGTACGGCAATGTTCAGCATCGGCGAAAGGGGTTTCTTGACTGCGGAGTATTTCGCATATGACAACACTGACAGGTTACTGGCTGAGACCTTGGGATTTCGCACGGTCAGCGCGAAACTGGTTATGAAATGCCCAAGGGTCGAAGTCCCAATCTGGTGGCTGAGTAATGGCCACAAAGCCCGCACCAGATACCGCATCACCATGCCTCCGGTGAAGGTTTACGAGTGTGAGCTCATGGGCTGGATAGGGAGTTCCGAAGATACGCCGATGCGGTCCGCTTCTATTACTTTATTGGACTTGCCCGACCTCCGTTTGCCCAGAAGCCGTCTGGGAATACCGGAAGAAAACACTCACCTGGAAGCCCTAAATATGAGAGGGCTGGAAACGAAAAATGCGGTCCTGACGCTGGAGGCCGGCGGTTGGAAGATTCAATTGACGGAAGGCAGCACGGATTGGCAGCGGAAATCGGATCCGCTATACCACGCTACACTGGCGAGAGAGGACGATTCACCTTTCACGCTAAGCGATGAGGACTTGCACAACGGCATCATAGATGCACTGCATAAGTTCCTATCATTCCAATGTGAAGCATGGGTGAATATCTCAACTATCGTATGTAATTCCCCGTTCGAGATTATTGAAAAGAGCCTGTCACTGAGCTACGACGAGACTGACGCTGACCTCATCGAAACAGTGCGGCAACTTGGTGGCAACTCCGAAGATGATCCTTGGGAATCGTGGCACAAACTCGGGACGGTGTTGCGCAGTTTACCGGGATTTGAAGACGTAGCCGATGCCTCGCTATCATGGCTTTCTATGAGCGACGAATATGCGAGCATGTCCTTCAGCAGAGGGAACCCCCTTCCGGAACGTGCCTGGGTAAACAAACTGTCACCACGGAGCGCATTGGAACGAAGTAATTGGATTGTCTCAGATTGGTGGATGTGGCCTGACCTGTTCAGAGCGTTTTGGGAGCAATACAAAGGAAAAGAGAGTGGCAACTTCTTGAAGACCGCTGTACGTCACCACGTAGACTGCAAGCGAATCGCGGAAGACGGCACTCTTAGCTACGCCATGGTCGCAGCAAAGTCAACGTTGGAAGTATTGGCCCGATGGTGGAACGACCGGGGAGAAGAATACCAAATTAGGGATGGCGAATTCGACGGTCTCGTGGAACTGGCGGTACACAAGGCGGAACTAGGTAGGGATGGTGGGAAAAAGGTTGACGCTCGCCAACTTACCCGCGTGAGCAAAGCGGCCAGGAGATACCGGAACAAGATCGACCATGGTCAGGATAGCGAAATAGAGGACGAATTGGAGAAAGTCCACGCACACCAATCCTATTACCACATTCTGGCCCGAATGCTCATCCTAGCCAAACTAGGCGACCGAGGCACAGCCTGGAGAGGCGAGTTTTTTGTCCCTTCGTTCACCGAGGAGTAATGAACATCTCTTACTGCGCCACAGACCCGTGTCCGTTACCCCTCCGAGGGTCTCCCAACTGGGTCAGCCCCACTCTGTCCAGTTAATGCGTCCATCTCAACTGCTAAGTGAGAACTTACCTAAACCGTCCACCTAGTAACCCGCTCTATCGCAGCTATATGGGCGAGTAGAAGAGAGGAGAACACATGGATCAGACTTTCGATGTAGAAGCGTTCATCTCACGCGTAGGCAGGCGGCTAGTTGAGCAGTTCGACGACGCTAGGACCGCTACCTCCCCAGCAACCGTAGCCGCGGCCATGGAACAGCCCGTCAGGGCACAGATGGAGCAAATTCTTCCCCGAGGAATCAATATAGGATCTGGATTCGTAATCGACAGCCACGGTGGAACCAGCCGTCAGACCGACTTGGTTCTCTTCGCGAGAGATATATGTCCAGTGTTCTCAATCAACGACACGCCGGAGACGACCTACTACCCGTGCGAGGGAGTCATCGCTGTCGGGGAGGTCAAGAGTACCTTGGACAATCAGTCCCTGGAAGACGCTTTCGGCAAAATCGCATCCGTAAAGAAACTCAAGCGCCACCAAGTTTATCACCCGGCGCCTGTTTCTACGGGACAACGCCCGCTATTTACCCGCGGATACGGCGCTATCCAAGCGGACTCCAATGCTTACCGCCACCGAAGGAGATGATACGCCGGAAACGGCCCAAATTTTCGGCTTCGTGGTAGCTGGAGACCTCCGCATCAAACCTGAAACGCTTTGTACTTCGTTCCGGGAACTGGCCCGGGAAACAGGAGATCAGCTTTCCCCCAACATGGTCGTGATACTTAGCGGGGGACTGGTCAATTGGGGCAACCTTAGAAAGGAAAGAGTACTGGAACCCAAATGGTACGATGACAAAAAGACCTATGTACTTTCGGAAACAATCAAAGACAACGTCACGGTAGAACCGACGTGGTGCACAGAAGGCGAACAGCTTCAGGTACATCCAAGAAGAAGAACCCTTTCGCATCTTGGTCCATTGGCTGTCCGGGATTTATCACGAGGGGAAAACCAGTGACGCCAAAGCATTCGAAGAATACATCACTCGTAAGGAGAGCTCGAATATTCCTGGACCCCTCGTTTTCCCCAAAGGCGATTCCACAACGGAGGACCTTCTCCGTAATCTGGCACGCTGAGACCGAAAAGTCCCTCAATATGATTCTCCGGCAACGGGGTAATTCGAACCGTAGACCTGTGAGTGGCACATCAACTTAATGGACATCGGATTCAGGAGTATCAGCCCAGGATACAGGAGAAACCCGGTGGCGAGAATTATCCACCGACGATCCGTTTCCGATCCGGACGAGGACAACTTATGGAAGATAGTTGAGCGCCTTGGAGTCATAGACGAAAAGATGTGGTAGAGGGGTAGTGGGTGCCTTCATCCGAGAGGTGGATACGCTGCCTCCTGATAAGAACCTACACGACAGGATGAACAACCGTCACGTGATAGGACCGAGATTCCTTGGCTGAATGCTAAAGGGGTCCAACCTGCTTGCCTGGCAGCAGGGGCCACACCTTGTAGGTCTCCTCACGGCGCAATAGTTGGCCAGACAGGTAGACGCCGGATCATGGCCTGAGGGCCCATAAAACCTGATCCCAAGGCTGCCGCGGTTCTGTCCCGACTAGGGAAGAGATGCAGACTGCAAGTACACAATAGGCTGTCATCAACACTACAATGGCTTGTGGAAACCAATAGATAGACTGTACCTAGATGTCAACCACCACTGGAGATGGCGCTTTGAAGCCTGAAGGGCCTCAGTATGTCTGCCATGGCTGCATAGCCGACAAGTTTCTAGCCAGGCAAGTGGAAAAAGAAGGTACCCTGGAGGAGTGCACTTATTGCCGTGCGACGAAGACTGGATTAGCTCTAGCGGATCTATCTAACCGCATCCATCGCGTGCTGGAAGAGCATTTCGAACCAATCCTACAAGACGACCTGCCGGAGCAATTTAGGCAAGGCTTGGACGACGCCGAAACCGTCATAGAAAAGGTTGCTGGCATTGAACAATGTATCGCGGCGGACGTCAGAGAGAATTTGTTCAACAGGCTTGCTCAGACGGCAAACGTCGTGGAAGGTGAGGAAAACCCTTACAGTCTTGGAATGTTATATGTAGAACGTGAGGCTGATACCTCAGGCTTCCGCTCCGCCTGGTGGGATTTCAAAGAAGAAATTCGTTCCCGTGCCCGGTTTTTCGGCGGCACCACTGAGGCAACATTAGACAGGATTTTCGAAAACCTGGCCTCCCTCAGAACCTTGTGGGGCAGTCCAGTCGTTCGGGAAATAAAACCTGGCGACAGGGATGGCTCTTTCTGGCGAGCTCGGACAGCCCATTCGGAGCCGGGAATTAAGTCCATACTCGAAACCTTGAGTAGTCAACTCGGTCCTCCTCCTTCGGACAAGGCCACCGCTGGACGAATGAACGCTGAGGGTATTCCGGTCTTCTACGGTGCCTTGGAGGAGGAAACGTGTGTGTCCGAGGTTCGTGCCCCAGTGGGGAGCTTCGTGGTACTGGCGAAGTTTGACCTGTTGAACCCGATCCGTGTCCTCGATCTTAAAGCGCTATCGATCGTGTATTCTGACTTCAGTCACTTTGACCCCACCTACAATGAAAAGCGAAGCCGAGAGAAGTTCCTGGAGGAGTTGGTTGGGGAAATGACCAGGCCCGTCATGCCACATGAGGAGGTTCGAGAATATATCGCAACGCAGATTGTATCCGAGTATTTGGCCAACCGGATCGAACCTCCCCTTCATGGGATTGTCTTCGGTTCAGCCCAGACCGGAGGAGGCGGACACAACATAGTGTTATTTAACGGTGCCCGTAGTATCGAGACCTATGAACCCAGTCCTGGAACCGGTCTTCGACTCAGAATGCCGATACAGCACGGCATTCCACCACCAGGAACTGAATCGAGCCAAGATTTACTCATCCAAATTGAGCCTGAGAGAGCAGATGGGGAACCTGAACGGAGTGTAGAGGACCCCGCGACCAATGCCCCAGAGACCAAAGGCGATCATGGAGACAGCATACTTAGGCTCGACCCGCACAGCGTGAAGATTCTTGCTATTTCTGGGGTAAAGTATGAATCCAAATCTCTTACCTTGAACCGTGATTACAATGTGTCGGGTGGTACCGTAAGGCTTCATTTTGATGTGCCGACTCCCAAGGTTACTGTCTCTCGCAGGAAACAGGACCAGAATCAAGAAGCGGCACAATAGACGGTCGAAGTCGACCGGGAAGTTGAGACAAGCAGGTTACGGAGAGTCCCACTCTTAAACCAAGGGTAATGGAGGCTGCCGAGAAAAACTGGGAGGTGGCGAAATTACGAAGCCAGCGCAGCTCGGCTTTCAAGCACAAGATCGCCCTTTGCCTCCGTAGGGCGAGGCTAAAGGCGGCGAAGGGCCAGGAGAGGGTGGCCGGATTGGCCTCAGTGCCACGATCTTTTGCTGAACGACATGGCTTGGGCGCTGCGACGCCTCCATAGCCTGCCGCGACTGGGGCAGTCCTATTTGCATCCAAATCGACCACCCACGAGAATGGTACTTTCTCGTGCTGAATGGAAGACAGAGAACTCAACCGGGTTGTAGGTGATATTTCAGATGCCGACGCCGCACCTTAATGACTTTGGTGGGAGGGCCTGGAGAGGCTAAGAATCCCCCAGCCACATCTCGAATATGGTTCTGCCTATCGTCAAAATAGGCCCACCAGTTTATAGCTAAGACCTGATGAGTATCGAACTCCCCCGTAGTTATCTTAGCCCTCTGACCATAGTTTTGAACGCTGAAGTGGTGACGTCCTCACAAGCTGGCATGGCGAACTGGAACATCCAACGATATTCCGCTCGAGCCTCGATCTATTCCGAAACACACACGGTAAGACACGCAATGCCATATGTATACGCAAGAGGTCTCCTTCAGCGAGTGCAATCATCTCACGAAACCCGCAATCAAGCTGGCTCAGGATTTGGGGAGCGGATCAGTCGGACTTGTTATCGCCGGAGACTGGGCGGATAATATCGGTCGGCGTCCAGGGCAACCATCAATTGCCAGGTCCGTCATCGGGCTAGTGTCGCCGGTTGTCGCTGCGTCTCCGGTGGACCAGTTACCGCCACTGATTTCGAAGGAAATCGCGTCACACAGTTCATCGGCCCAGCTCCTTGGACTGGTTCGATCTGCGATTGGTATCACTTCAGTTCAAATCTTACCGTTCGGTGGTCGCGGAAAGTCCCGGGTGTCGAAGAAAATGCGAATTCCTGCAATAAAAGTGAACCAGTGGCTGACTGAGTGGGATGATTATAAGTTTCGCCCGGAAGACCGCCAACGAAAACCCGAAAGCTACTTCTACGTCTCTTCAATCCCTCTGGAGATCCTTCGCAGGCTGTCTAACGTGCCCAGAAGGGGAGAAGAGACGGAGACCGGCCAACAACATGCGACCGGACCCCGCGTCGAAGACATCGGTATCCAGCGGGGATTCGAAGAACGCAGAGCGGACGACATTAGGGATTTCATGAGGGCCGGATACCCTTGGGCCACCTTACCTAAACGGGAGCAAGACCGCTTCACTGGCCTAAAGAAACCGGGCTGGTTGCCTACGTCTCTCGTGGTCAACATAGTAAAACCAACTACTACTCGCCAGGAAATCACCCCTGACGTCAAAGATTTGATCCAGATTGAAGCAACCGGACCAAACATGGTGAACCTCGTGCTTCCCCAAGATTCCGAACTGAGCGATTGGCGTCCCAAGGGACGAATTTACCCGCTTGAAGTAATCGATGGACAGCATCGGTTGCTAGCTTTTGATCGGGATAAACCCGTACTTGGAGAGTTCGATCTACCAGTAGTGCTTTTCGAAGATGTGGATATCAGTTGGCAAGCCTATCTGTTTTGGACCATAAATATCACGCCGAAACGCATCGGCCCGTCCCTGGCTTACGACCTGTACCCGTTGCTGAGGACCGAAGACTGGCTTGAGCCTGTCGCAGGTCCTTTGGCATACAGGGAAACTAGGGCTCAAGAATTGACCGAGGCTCTTTGGAGCAACCCATCCAGCCCTTGGTACGATCGCATCGGAATGCTTGGGCGTGAGCGGGGCAAAGTGACCCAAGCGGCGTTCGTTCGCTCCCTGACCCTTAGCTTTATTCGGCGCGCAGATGCAGGCGGGAAACGACCGGGCGGACTGTTTGGAGCACCAGTTTCAGATGACCGGATAGAAGTGCTTAGTTGGAGTAGAGCTCAGCAGGCCGCGTATTTGATATTTCTCTGGTCTGAACTTGAAAAGGCGGTCAAGGAAACTGACGCCGAATGGGCAGAATTCGTAAGGCTGAAAACAAGACCTGTTGGGTCATCCCCCACTGACGGCCGGGACTCTGCGTTTGCGGGAATATACTCTCTGCTGGCGACGGACCAAGGCGTCAGAGGATTCCTGCAAGTTTCCAATGATGTGTCCTTCGATCTGGCCAAGACCCTGGACTTTGCATCATGGGTCCGAGACCGTCAAAGCGAAGCGACTGAAACTGGAGAAGTGAACCACGCATTGCAAGAGCTCGGCTCCATCGAACAAATCGCGAGTTTCATCAAGGACTTATGCAGGAGCGCGGCCCAATTCGATTGGAGTTCGTCAGTTACACCCGATCTGCCTGAGCCCACGCGGAACCGACAAGCTCTATACCGGGCCGGGTCGGGTTATAGGGAAGTCAGGCGACAACTCTTGCTCCATTTGTCGCGCCAACCCGATGGCCTGGTCAAACGAAGTGCAGACCGCGTAGTCGGGGCACTGAATTTTAAGCAATAAGGCTGACGGGTCATATGACGACAGCGCCAACCGCAGGTCGAGCCTTCAGCGCGCCTGACTTGCTCCAAGCGGCTTCGTCGCAAGCGATGGAAGCCACCTTATCCCGAAATCGCTATCGGTTTCGTAGATGGAAGCGATGGCTCACTGCCAAGCACCCATATTCGGACGTGATCACAGCATTAGAATCGAAAAGCAAGCAGATCGACGGCGCCAAACTCGCAGAATACATAGCGTCTTCTATCCCTTTACATGTTGCCGATGGTTGGGTGTTTTTGTCTCGTGCGTTCGATGCTATCAGGTGCGGCGATCGCAACACGGCAACGCATTTGGCCTATTACGCTGAGCTGTAGGTCGTCAGCGATAATGGGACAACAGAGGGGGTAGAAAAACCCGAGGGATTTGAGGTCAGCTCCCTGTATGAGGTAGGGTACTTCAGATAGAGGAGTTGATATGTCCCAGACAGAAACAGGTAAAGCAACCGCCGCCGATGAACGCACAGAGGCGGCCAGGTCCTTCGTCAGAACTGTTAAGGCCGCTACTAGGCGCAAGTACACCCCGGAAGAGAAGATTCGTATAGTGCTGGAGGGCTTCCGCCGCGAGGCCACCGTGAGTGACCTGTGTCGGCGGGAGGGCATCAAACCTCACTCCTACTACTCCTGGACCAAGGAGTTCATGGAGGCGGGGAAGGAGAGGCTTACCCGCGACAGCGTGCGAGACGCCACCCGGGACGAGGTCCATCTGCTAAAGCGAGAGAACGGAGAGCTGAAGCAGCTGGTCGCCGATCTGTCCCTCGAGGTCTATCGTCTCAAAAAAACGGCCATACCCATGCCTCAGGGCGCCGGCGGTATCGGCGGATGAGTGGCGCAGAGAAGGCGGAGGTGCTGGACAAGGTGGCTTCCTCCAGCCTCCCTAAACGCAGGACCCTGGGTGAGCTGGGAGTCCCCAGGAGCACCTACTACCGGTGGCTGAGGCGGAAGGAGCAGCAAGGACTTGAGGACGACGTGGGAGGCGGCAATCCCCCATGGAACAAGCTGACTTCCCAGGAGATCGACTCCGTTCTGTCGGCAGCCAGGGATATGCCAGACCTGAGCTGCCGGCAGTTGGCCGCATGGACCACCGACAACATGGGTTTCTCCGTATCAGAGTCTACGGTCTACCGCATCCTGCGCAGGGAGGGGCTGGTGAAGAGGCCTGAGATGCGGCTGGCTGCGGGTAAGGAGTACCATCGCAAGACCACCGGCCCCCACCAGATGTGGGCCACCGATGCCTCCTACTTCAGGGTGGTGGGCTGGGGCTACTACTACATGGTCACCGTCATGGACGACTACTCCCGGTTCATTCTGGCCCACAAGCTTCAGAGAGACATGACCTCCGACTCCTTCATAGAAGTGGTCCAGGAGGCCGTGGACAGGACTGGCATGGACCAGGTGCCGATAGAAGACCGGACCAGGCTGCTGAGCGACAACGGCCCCGGCTATGTATCCCGGGCTTTCAGGGACTACCTGGGCATGGTGGGAATCAAGCACATACTGGCAACACCCTTCCACCCTCAGACCAACGGCAAGCTGGAGCGATACCACCAGACCCTCAAGCGTGACGTGAACCAACTGCCGTACGAGATGCCTTCCGACCTGGAGGCGGCCATCGTGGCCTTCGTCAGCTACTACAATTACCGGCGCTACCACAAGGCCCTGGGCAACGTGACACCTTCGGATGTGCTACGGGGCAGAAGAGAGGAGATTCTACGACGGAGGAAGGAGGTGCAAGCCCAGACAATCCAACGGCGAAGACGGCACAACAGGACCCTAAGGGAGCTGGCTAGACCTCAATCAGGTCCCTGATCTCTCGGGTCCCAAGGTGTCCCATTTTTGCTGGTTGCCAACAGTCTGTGCTGTCCGAGAAGTTCCACCGTAGTGGGTCGTGGGATGCGATTACCATATCAAGCGCGAAGTCGTGTTCTATGAGGGAACGGGTTTGTTCCCAGGATGGTCCTGTGCATACGGTGGCGGGTAGCACCAGCGCCAGGCGACCCTCGCCGGGCCGAAGCTTGGGAGAGGCCGCTGCCACAAATGCAGCACCGAGCCCCGCAGTCGCGGACGCCCGCCTCTGCTTGAGACGGTTCGACATCTCGCTCTGTAGCTTCCGCCGCTCTGTTGCTGGGAGGCTGCCAAACAGCAGGTTGCCGCCCACCGAACGGGTAAACGGCGGATTCATAATAGCTAGGTCCAACTCCGGCAGCGTGGCGGTTACTCCCTCCTCCGCACCCCGAGAGCCACCGCCGGATACCCTCCCTGCGTCCTTGGTATCGACTCCCATATCCTCGACGGACAACGCAAACTGGACGGCAGCCTCGCCCGCTCCAAGAAAGTCCAGCGATCCCAGCGATACATTCGAGCTTTCCGCGCCCAGAGGCATCACATAAAGGTTCATGCGGTCGAACTGTATGTCCGGGTTGAGCATCGCCAGGCTGGTGGCGGCGAAGTGTACTGCCGAAAGCTGCACATCGTAGCCGTGCAATGCTTGCTCGACCATAGCTTTGTGCAAGGCAGCCGCGTTCACTCCGCCAGCGGCTGTATGCCGACGTTCGACCTCAGCGGCGACCGCCATCAGCAGCGTCCCTGTACCACAGGCAAGGTCGGCTACGTTGATGGAAGCTGGAAACTCGTGGTCCTTCCAATCCACATATGGCGGCCAATCCTGAAACACTAGCCTCGACAGCAAAGTGGCGGCGGGCACGGATGTGTAGTAGGCACCGGTTAACTTGGTGTCGGTCAACAGGGTGTGGAACAGCCTGCCAGACAAATCATGCCCATCCAACCGGCGCGTGTCCTCCATAGCCTTTACCAATGGAGCTATGACTGGGGTTTGGACTTCCTCTGGACCGGTATCGAGCACGTCAAGGATGCTGGTCGTCAGCTCGAAAACTGGCACGTAGTCGATGCTGTCG
The DNA here is from genome assembly GCA_965197665.1 of Dehalococcoidia bacterium. GTDB lineage: Bacteria > Chloroflexota > Dehalococcoidia > Lucifugimonadales > UBA3495 > CBDANO01. Next base: position 7,116 of record CBDANO010000002.1, on the reverse strand, counting down.
CAGATATGACGCCATGCCTGGGTAGCCCTAGGATGCCCTGCCCCAGCGTCTCGTTGACGGTCGGGACCTCTTCATTGGCTGCGGCGAGGCGGTCCTGGAATGCGAGAGCATTGAAGAGCACTAGGCATCCAATACGGAGGGCGGCAGCGCGGTCCTTCTCCTGATCGGTACTGGCAATGATGTCGGCGATTCGGCGAGATATCCGAGCGTGCTTAGAAAGTTGTTTCGCCGCCTGTTCCAAAGCGTGCCCAACCGCACCTGCGGCAGCGGCCACTCGGTCCACGCCTTCCAATTCCAATGGGAGAGTGCGTAGCTGGTCAGCGAGCTCCGTTACCGACCCGATCCTTATTCGTGGATCAGGCGTCGCCACCCCGCGCGAGCCATGCAGCCACCATTGGAGGTCTGTGGCGGTTTCGAGCTCCGCTTGCGTGTTCTCCTCATATCGAAGGCCGTCGGGATAGAGAACGCCAAGCATTCCAAGGGCTTCGGGAAAGTCCTTCAGGCGCACTTCGAGTTGACTATCCAGCAGGTTGGCAGAGCCGTCCCACTTGCATTCTAGGATCACGAGTTCTCCGCTTCTCAATTCGACGCGGATATCGGGAGCGCCTTTACGACTGCGACGCTCCGCCCTGGCTGACACGCCGTGGTCGCGGAGGGACTGGGCGAGAAAGACATTAACGCCTTCCTCACGAGTAGTCTCTGGATCGTTCTGTCGAGCCGTCATTGTCTATATCGCCTGTCGCAACGAGTAGCTGCGCGGACTCCTGCACCAGTGATCATCACAAACCTGTGGTCACAGCAGGCTTGTTCGTCGCTGCACCCAATGCGCTCACGACCTCCTTGATTCGGGATAGACTAGCCGAGGCGTAGTCAGTGGCTTCGTAGCGCTGTATCTGCTGCTCCTGTAGCCCAAGTCGTTCTGCCAGGTCCTTCTGGCTCAGGCCTTGTGCGATCCGTGCTTTGATCAGAACGATTGGCAGTTCAGTGACCACACTGAGCTCATCCATCGGGAACTTGCCAGCCTTCAGAGATTCATACTCGCGCAACTCCGCCTCAAGGTCTGCTAGCTGGCTCCTCAACGCATCTTCCTGAGCTTTGGCAATGAGGGGATGTATTCCCTCGGTCTCGCCGGAGCGCGGCCCGAGGCTGTCGAGGGTCTGCGAGAACCGGTCCGCTTGCGCCTTGGTGATCCGATATTGCCGTTCGTTCTTGATCATGCGAGACCTCCTAAGTCTATGGCGATGATCCCTTTTGGTCGCCCGGTGTCCTTGTCCGTCTGGAAGAATTCAAGAAACGATAGCCCGCCTGTGTCAGCGATGATTGACGCTGGGAACAACTCCCCCATGTACTTGGCCTTCTGCGTGGCCCTCCCAGCGTCGAAGGTCAGGAGAACAGGGTCGAGAGCCGCCGGATCAACGCCAGGCTCTTCCCAACAGGCGTCGTAGTCGTTTGGCAACTCCTTGCTCGTCACGAAGCTCCCATTGATGTATACCGTCCTGCACTCAGCTCCCTTCAAGTTCTCCAGTGCCGCTCTGAGTCCAGTCATAAGGTACTGTCTCCACGGGTTTTTCCCGAGTCTGTCGGTCAACTCATCCCAGTCGGCCCAGTGCACTCCTGGCGGAAGGAGTCCGTCTGCGTCAAACTGGGGTATCATAACACAACAATACTATTGTGTAGATGCGCTGTCAAGAACAACTTCCGCCGAGCTTGTGGCGGTGGTTCCTCACCATGGTGCGCACCGGCCCCTGCGCCACTTCCTCGAAAGCAACCCGCCGGCTCAGTCATCCAGCAGCCCGTTCTGAGCAGCCCACACCACGATCTCCTGCTTCGAGTCGACGCCCAGCTTCACCTGAATGGTGTAGATGGCGTTTCGGATGGTGACCACCTTGACTTCCCTTGCCTGCGCAATCGCAACGTATGACATGCCCCGGCAGAACGACACGAGTATCTCCTTCTCCCTCTGGGTCAGGTTGACGTCCTTCGGTCTCGCCCCGCTCCGAAACCTGTCGAAGACCCGCCTCACCACCTCCGTCGGCAGACGCCCCTCGCCCGCAGCCGCGCTCTTCATCATGCCCAGGACCTGGTCCATCCCGGCCACCTTCTGAAGATAGCCGGCCGCACCGGCGGCCACCGCCTCTATCACGGCGTTCGCCTCCGTCGAGGCGGTCAGCATGAGCACCCGCGTCTCGAGCAGAGACTCCATGATCTCCCGGCACGCCTCTACCCCGTCCTTCTTGGGCATCATGACATCCATGACGATCAAGTCGGGCGAGAGCTCGGAGGCCGCCTTCACCGCCTCCACTCCGTCCCTGGCCAGGCCCACCACCTCGAACTCCTCGGACCGCTCCAGAATCGACTGAAGACCTTCCCGCGTGACCGCATGGTCGTCGGCGAGCAGCACCCTTATGCGACGAGATTCTGTAGACATCCTATGTCTCCTGTTGTCCGCAGCCCAACGGCATCACGCAGGTCACGCTGGCGCCCCCGACCGGTCCCGTGGGTTCGACGATAAGGCGTCCGCCCAGACGCCCGGCGTACGCCCGCATGTTTGCGAAACCGTGGCCTCGCTCCTCGTAGTCGTCGGGAAGTCCCGCCCCGTCGTCCGACACCGACAGCCTGAGCTCGTCCCGTCCGAAGTCGACTCGACCAGCACCCGGCTCGCCCCAGCATGGCGAAGGGCGTTGGCGAGGGCGTTGTGGGCTATGGAGAACAGGAGACTCCTGACCTCCACCGAAAGTGGCGGCTCCACCCCGTTCAGAGTCCAGCCCAACTCGCTGCCCTCGAAGATGCGGCCCATGTCTATCGGGTGTCTCAGCTGCCAGACGGCGGTCTTGGAAAGCCGTGAGGTCGCATCGAGCCTGGCGGTGAGCTCCTCGTTCGAGTCTCCGGCAACCTGCTTGGCCGCGTCTATCCCCAGGACGATCATGAAGGCGGTCTGGGCGGTCGTATCGTGGATGGCCTGGGAGAGCTCGATCCGCTCCCGTTGCAGCGCCCGCTCCCGCTCCACTGCGGCTCTCCACCTGCTCCGCTCGAAGTTGGAGATCAGGTTGACCGTTGCAGCCACCGCATACATGACGAAGATTCTGGCGAGCAGGGGCTTCTCTTCCCTTGCCCCCAAGTCAATTCCTTCCCCCACTGTGAGGCTTATCGCCAGATAGAGGACGGACACCACGGTCACACAGACCATGGTCAGCCTGAAAGACGTGAAAACCAACGCGTACCCGGCCAGCGGGGGGTAGTACAGCAGGTGCAAGAAGTAGTGGCTGAAACCTCCCCCCATCACCGTGGCGGCCGAGACCATTGTCAGATCCATAGCCGCCAGCCCGAGAATCCAGCGCCAGGTTATGGCTCTGTTCGTCCTCAGCCGGTAGTGCGTGTATCCATTGAACGCTACCAGCAGCAGGAGTAGCGGCGCATACTGTCAACGCCGGTTTAATTCTGACCCACCATCGCCGATCTAAAATTGACCCACCCCTGTCTGTTGCCGGCGATCGCCGGTTTAGTTTTGACCCACCACCGGAGTCCTTGAGCTTTCCGCGGTCGCTTCCCCTGATCCCACGCCGAATACTTGGTGTGAGCTAAACAATCCTGCTTGTCGTTTCTCCTTCAGCCGGTAGCTTTCGCCCCGGATGTTCAGCACGTGGCTATGGTGCAATAGCCGGTCCAGGATGGCTGAGGCGATGACCGTGTCGCCCAAGAGTTCTCCCCACTCGCCGAAGCCCTTGTTGGAGGTCAGGATGATGCTGCCTCGCTCGTACCGGGCAGACACCAGGGTGAATAAGGCGGTGGCCGAGTCCCGGTCATAGGGCCAGATGCCGAACTCGTCCACTACCAGCACTTTGGGAGCCAGGTAGACCCGCATGCGACGGTCCAGGCTGTGCTCTGCCCTGGCCCTGCGTAAATCCTCCATCAGGTCATATGCGCGGACGAAGTAGGCTCCATAGCCCTTCTCAATGGCCTTGAGGGCCAATGCCACTGCCAGGTGGGTCTTGCCCACGCCGGGAGGGCCAAGGAGCAGGATGTTGGTGGCCTCGGGCACAAAGGCCAGGCTGGCCATCTCCTTGACCTGCCGCTCGTCGATGGAGGGCTGGAAGGTGAAGTCGAACTGCTCCAATGTGCGCTGGAAGGGCAGGTGGGCCATCTTGGTCCTGGTGGATAGATAGCGCTCCCTGCGAGCGGATACTTCCACCTCCAGCAGTTCAGCCAGCATCTCCGGGTAAGTCAGCTGCCTGCTGGCGGCGGCGTCCAGAGAGTTCTCCAGAGCTTCCACGGCCTGCTTGAGGCCCAGGGTCTCCAGATGCTGGCGGGCCTGTTCCATGGCGATCATCGCACACCTCCGGAGGCGACCAACTCGTAGACCTCCAGCGGTCGCCGTTCCACCTGGCCCACGGGAACCTGCACCGCCAAGGCATGCCTGCGGGGCCTGTCAGATCCCAAGGGCAGTCCCTCCCACTGGTCAGGGAGGGTGAAGCGTTGGCCCGGTTGCTGTGCCCTGGGATGGACCGCTATGCGGTCCTCTCCGGCCCAGATCTCCACGGTGCCCAGACGTTGGCCCACCTGCACCATAGCGCCGGCCCATTTCCAAGGTACCCCGTATCGTGACCCTTCCCAGCTGACATAGCCATCCCGGGCCACCATTCGGTCTTCCCTCAGATACGGCGCCAGAGTGGACCGGTGGGGCAGCTTCCCCAAGTGCAGCCGCTCCTCGGCCAGCATCTCCCCAGGGATGCGATGGGTGGTGCCGTGGACCCGTAGATTGGCCACACTGTCGCACCACTCCAGAGCCTGCCGGTTCAGGTCGGCGTAGTCGGTGAAGCGAACGCTGGGCCACAGGTTGCCGCGCACGTACTTCACGCCACTCTCTACCTTGCCCTTCGTCTGGGCTCGGTAAGGCCGACACAGCCGCATCTCAAAGCCCACTCGCAAGGCAAAGTCCACCATCCGCCCGTTCCACTCCACATGCCCTTCGGCGTCTCTACCCAAGGTCACTACCTTGGCGTTGTCGTAGAGGCAGCGCCTGGGAACACCGCCAAAGTGCTCAAAGGCGTTGACATGACACTGGAGGAAGCTGCCCGTGTCCGCCCGCCTTACGAACTCGACGTAGATCGCCCGAGACCAACTCATCACCATCACGAAGGCCCAGATTCTGTGCTTGTGCCCCTTCTCTCCCACGTAGCTGAAACTGCCCCAGTCTACCTGGGCCTGCTCTCCCAGCGCTGTCTCGAATCTCACCGTCGCCTGAGGCTGCCCGCCTCGTTGCCGCCGCAGCGACACATAGGCCTTCAGAATGGAGTACCCTCCCCGGTAGCCCAGATCCTGCAGCTCCCGCCGAAGCACCACACAGTTCTCCAGCCCCTCGGATATCCGGCGGTCTATGTACGCGGTATAGGCGTCCAGCTTGGAAGCCCGACGCCTCCCGGAGTGGGCAATATCGTCTCCGGGGTGCTCAAGTACCGGCGCACCGTGTTTCGAGCAATCCCCAGCCTCTCCGCTATCTGTCGGGTCGAACGGCCAGCCCCCTTCATCTCGTATATCTCTTTCACTTCTCCCACCTTTATCAATCTCTCTAATGCACCTCCACGGATTCTCCGTAGATGATGCACCTGCTTTCAGGTGGGTCAATTCTATTTCGGCGATTTTGTCATTGCTCTACGATAGCGTCCCCGTAAATTGCTCAGGGAAAATGTCCGTCTATGAAGGACGTGACATTGAACCAACGAGAGCAGGCAAGACTCCAAGTACTCAACAGCGTGATGGAATTTCAACTGCCCAAGGCCCAGGCGGCCGAACTTCTGGGGATCAGTGAACGCCAGTTTCGGCGAGTCTTAGCGGCCTACCGGAGGGACGGGGCCGCCGCACTGGTCCACGGCAACCGGGGTCGCAAGCCCCGCAATGCGGTCCCCGAGGATGTCGCTGCCGCCGCGGTGATTCTGGCCAGCGAGAAGTACGCCGGATTCAATCACAGCCACTTCACCGAAGTGCTGGCGGATCGGGAGGGTATTCACCTGAGCCGTCAGACGGTAAGCCGCCTTCTCAACCGCCATGGCCTGACCAGCGCCAGGCAGCATCGTCCTCCCAAGCACAGGGTCCGACGGGAACGGATGCCCCAAGAGGGCATGCTGCTGCAGATCGACGGCAGCCATCACCGCTGGCTGGAGGATAGAGGACCCAGATTCGTCCTGCTGCTGGCGGTGGACGATGCCACCGGGACGGTGGCCAATGCTCTCTTCCGACCGGAGGAGGACACCCGGGGCTACTTCCTGCTGATGGAGGGAGTCATACGCAGCTATGGGATCCCCCTGGCCATCTACGGCGATCGCCACGGCGTCTTCAAGTTCAACGGCAAGCCCCGGCACATTACCCAGCCCGTGGGCCCAACCCAGTTCACCCGGGCCATGGGGGAATTGGGTATTGAACAGATCTTTGCCCGTTCGCCACAGGCCAAGGGACGGGTGGAACGCATGGCCGGCACATTCCAGGACCGGCTGGTCAGCGAACTCAGGCTGGCGGGAGCCGCCGCCATCGACCAAGCCAACGCCGTGCTGCGGGACTTCCTACCCCACTTCAACAACCATTTCCGTGTGCCTGCCCAGCAGGTCCAGGCAGCCTATCGTTCCCTGGACTCCTCCCTGCATCTGGAACGAGTCCTATGCTTCAAGCACGGGCGCCAAGTAGCCAGGGACAACACCGTCAAGTACCAATTGCGCACCCTGCAGCTGCTCCCCGATCAGGATCGGTCCAGCTATGCCGGCGTCAAGGTGGAGGTGCTGGAGCGGAGCGACGGGCAGCTAATGGTCCAGCACGAGGGGAAAGTGATTGCCTACCAGGAGGCTCCGCCCAAGGCGGGAGTGCTGCGGGCCGCCCAGGGGGCTCTGGCTCCTACTCCCGAACTGGCCCAGGTGGTCAGGAACCTGAGCCAGCGTGGTCTCACCAAGTCACAACTGCAGCGCCTGGCCGCCTTGGGAGCACCTGTCGACCAACCGATGGATGATGAGAACGGCCCCACCTCTTACACTCCGCCGCCCAGGCAGGCAACGCCGCGCAAGCAGGCCTTGTGGAAAGCTGTCCACCACGCCAAGCTACAGGGTGTCTCCCTGAGGAGCATCGCCAAGCAAC
>CBDANO010000001.1:0-178609 GCA_965197665.1 Dehalococcoidia bacterium | reverse complement strand
ACGGTCCTTCAGAACCCCCGCCAACCCTTCTTCGGTAAAACGCTGCTTGACCCGGTACACGGTGCCCAGTGCCACATCCAGGGCTTCAGCCACTTGGGGCGCCGGCCAACCGTCGTCGCTCTTGAAGAGAATCCGGGCCCTGGCGGTGACTCGGGCCGGGCGTTTCCCAACCCGAATCAGACGCTGGAGTTCTTCCCGTTGTTCCGGCGCCAACCGCACTGCGTACTTGTCCCTGACCATCACCACCACCCCCGCCAACAACACTTCCCACAAGGCAGGATAACCAAATTGTCCGTTTTCTTAAACAATTGCTAAAACGAAGTTGACTGAGTACTAGCCGGAAATGGCAGACATTCTGAGCGAATCATCCGCCACCGTCTGCCGGGAGGAGGCTGGCCTGCTGGGACGAGGGAGTCGTCGGCGGAGCGAGCCGCGGAACCTCCCACCAGACTGGACGTAGTCAAGAGCCTTCACCATTACCTTTCCCCTGGCACTGTAATCAGTCACCATCTCAACCCCGCCTGGCGGTGAAGCCTGCCGGGGGATTAGCGCGCAATCACTCGAGTAACGAACGGAGTTTGCAGGCCTCTGCCTTGTCTGTAGGGGCCTTTCGTTCGTGTGGTTCTCGTGATAAAGGCCACCAGGAATAATGCCTGTTCGCACAGGCACACCGGCAGCGCCTTCGGCTCGGTACCACCGCACCCCCTTTGACTGGGCCGGTTCATGAGTCTCCCTATCCGTTCAGATGCAAAGGGCTATGTCGGGCCGCCATCCACCAGTCCGACCCGCACCGCCCAGACCACCATCTGCTGCCTGGTCTTGAACCCCAGCTTCTTCTGGACGCCCGACACGGCGTTGCGCACCGTCAGGGCGCTGTTGCTCCGTATCTCGCCGATCTCCTGGTAGGACAGCCCCCCGGCGAACAACTTCAGTATCTCCCGCTCCCGGTCCGTCAGGGTTGCCAGCCGCTCGGCCGCGTCGTCGGCCGCCGGGCTGCGCACCGCCCGAGCCAGCCGCCTGGCTGCGTCCCCCGGAATGCGAAACTCTCCCAGGGCCACCTCCCGCAGCGTGGTGAGCAACTGCTCCTTGCCGGAATACTTCTGAAGATACCCGGTGGCCCCGGCGGCGATGGACCTGACGATGGCGTCCTTCTCGTTGGAGGCGGTCAGCATCAGCACCCTGGTGTCCGGCAGCAGTTCCGTTATCTGATGGCAGGCTTCGATGCCGTCCATCACCGGCATGATCACGTCCATGACGATCACGTCGGGAGCGGCTTCTTTCACCAGCCTTAGCGCCTCCTGCCCGTCGGCCGCCTGGGCCACCACCTGGAACTCCCCGGTGTTCTCCAGGGCGTCCCGCAGCAGGTCCCGCATGACCTGGTGGTCGTCCACCAGCATGACGCTGGTCCGGGTGTCGGTTGTCATCTATTCCCCTCCTCTGAGAGCTTGATACGGGACAACGCAAGTGACGGTGGTCCCGCCGCCGTCCCCGTCGGACTGCACCTCAAGAACTCCGCCCATCCTCCCGGCGTCGGCCCGCATGTTCCTGAACCCGTGGCCCCTGGCCTCGTAGTCATCCGGCAGTCCCCCGCCGTCGTCGGACACCGACAGCCGCAGCTCCTCACCGTCGCAATCGAGACCAATGACGACCTCGCTGGCATTGGCGTGGCGGATCACGTTGGTCATGGCGTTGTGGGCGATTGAAAACAGCAGGCTCCGGTCAATGGTCGACAGCGGAGGCTCCCGGCCCTGCTGCACCAGCTCCGCCGGCACCGACGTGATGACGGTGAAGGTGGCGGTGTGGGCCTCCAAGACCTCGCCCAGCGCTTCTCCCCGGAATATCTGCCCGCCGTCGATGGGGTGCCTCAGTTCCCACATGGCCGACCGGGACAGTTCCGCCACCAGCCGCAGCTTGGCCTTCAGTTCCTCCTGCGTTTCGTTCGCCAGCTCCATCGCCCCCTCGACGCCCAAGCCGACCATGTAGGCCCACTGGGCCGTGGTGTCGTGGATGGTCTGGGAGAGCTCGATACGCTGCCGCTGCAGTTCCGCCTCCCGCCGCTGCAGTTCCCTCTCCCGCTCCAGCCCCCTTCGCCTGCTTTCCCGCTCCAAGCCGGAGATTATGCTGACCACCGCCGCCACGGCGTAAAGGACCAGCACCCGGTAGAAGAGGTGCTGCTCCTCCTTGGCGGCAATATCCAGCGTCGGCTCCACCGTAAAGCTCAGCACCGAGTAGATGACCGCCACCAGGGTGGTCCAGGGCAGGACCAGCCGGGGGGCGGTGAACAAATAGGCGAACACCGCCACCGCGAAGTAGTACGCCGGGAAGTAGGGACTGTTGAAACCGCCGGAAATGGAGGTGCTGAAGGAGATCACCACCAGGTCCAGGGCGCTCAGTCCCAGCAGCCAGGACGGTTTAACCGTCCCCCTGCGGCGTATGAGCCACTGAACATACCCGTTGATCGCCAGGAATCCCAGGCAGTAGAAGGTGTTGAGTATGTGGCTCAGGGAACCGTGGTCGACGCGGTAGTGTATTTCCACGAGTGCGGCGATAAGCCCTAGCCACCGGACCCACAGCAGCACCCTGGCGGCGTGCAGGAGCTCCTCCGGGCTGGTGTGCCCAGTTCCCCGGAAAAACTGTAAAAACCTTCTCATAGCTATGCGAATCACACTTGACACGGGAATCCCCAGGGTATCCATCATGGCCAGGTTGCGGTCGTGAACCACCCGCAAATCCCGCCGGTTGACACGGTAACGCCGCCCGTTCCTCACGGGTATTCCGCAAGGTTCTCTGCCGGACTCGGAAGGGAGCATGACACATCGTAATTAATCTACTGCCGCATGGCGGCGATAACAAGATCGCAATCGAACCCTGATTATCGTGATTAACACACACCAGGAGCACTGCCCCTGGCACAGGTCCAGGCGGATTGGCCGGGTCAGGGGATACCCATCGGCCCGGAGCAAGGGCGGCTCGAAGGCATCAAGTTCCCGGCCCACCTCGCTTTTTCAGACAAACGAGAACGGCCCGCGCCACACTAATCCGACGTATGTGAGCGGGCTTTAGGGCGGCTCCGAAGGGACCTGCGCCTAGCTCCAGTCCCGTTTGGCGACTTGCCTCAATTGGTGTGGAACACACGCCATACGCACACCGTTAGTATTGGAGTATGCGCTATTAAATATGGTAAAGTAACACCTATAATTGGGTGTTTCGGAGTTTTCACCTGGAAATCTCACGATGCGCTCTTAACGTGAAGAACGTGCTTGATGAAACGGTGGAATGTGGCCGCCTTCCGAGGTGAGGTGGACCCGGTTAGTTGGACAGAATTAAGGTGGAGTTAAGTGAGGGTCCCGCCGCTCCCGCATAAGATACCATGTCTGCTTCCGGCGATCACCTCCCAACTGTTGACTCTTCATTTTGGGGCGCCCGGCCTCCAGAGCGAATCGGCGGAATAATTGTATCATTAGATGGTCATTTCTTAGGAAATCAGCTATGCCCTTGAGGGCTGGGCGACACGCCTTGGAACGCCGCGCAACACTTGCCGCCGTGCCTAATGACCCACTCGAAACGGCCGCCGAAACGGTCGGTGCGCCGCGTGGCTTATTTCCCAACTCCTCATTCCTGGCAGTCCGGGCGGTCTAAATCATGCCGGTCGCCGGCTGCTCCGGCCCTTGCCCGTGTCCGGCAACGACTCGTATTCGGTCGAATCGGGATCGTCATGCATCAGAAGGGCTGAACTGAGATGCTACCTTGGGAGGAAGCAGGGTTGTGAGGTGGAGCATCCATGGTCCAGGAGAAGTAGGAGGTCCGGCGGGGCACGGGAAAAGGGGCGGCCGCAGCGGATGATAAGAGCCAGCAGGAGCTCCGCCCGAGCGATCACCCGGGCAGGCACCCTGCTCAAAGTGGACGAGGGCTGGACTGCGCCCCGGGTGGCCGCCGCCTTGGGCGTGTCGGACCGGACCGGTTTCCGCACCAAGCGGCGTAACGCCGCGGAAGGATTGGATGAGGTGCTTCGCCGCCGCAACCAGGTCAACCGGCACAGGAAGCTGGATGACCGTGGGGAGGCCCACCTGATTACTCCGGCCCGCAGCCCGAGGACCGTGACCGCTGACCACTACGCCTGCTGGCGGGCGGGGTGGTGGAACCCTGGGTTGGCTGAGTCCCGATCCCACGATACGGTCGGCTCCGGCTGAAAAAACGCGCTCAGGCCGCGGCGGAAAGGGCAGTGGCGCATTCCGAAGGTGAGAGGGGAATTCATGGCAGCCATGAAAGATGTGCTGGAGCTCTATACCGAACCCTATGACCCGTAAAGGCCGGCGGCCTGCTTTGACGAGACATCCACCAAGTTGCTGGTCGAAATCAGGGGACCGCCGCCGGCAAAGCCCGGACGGCCGAGGCGGGAGGACTAAGAGTACCTGCGAGCGGGAACTCGCAACCTCTTTCTCAGTTGCAGGCCCCGGCGGGGCCGGCGCCACGCGGCGATAGCCCGCCTTCGGACCGTTCCGGTTTCCGGCGCCGGTCCTGTTCGCCGGCCCAGGGATGGGCCCGGCCGTTCACGGCAACAGCATCCGTAATGCTTCTACTGCCACCCGCCGGGCCGTCCGGGCCTCAGTCGGCACCAGTGGCTCCAACTCCCTTTTAAGCGCGTTAATCGACATACCCTTGTACCCTTTATCGAAGTGGCACCGCAAGCCGTGCAGATCCCCAAAACCAATCCACCCATCGGCATATCGATCGAAGAAATCGGTGCTGAACGCCCAGGTCAAGAACGCCGGCAGACCCGCGCCAACCCCCCGACCGCTGAGCAGGCGGTCCGCCTCGGTTCTCATAGCCGCAGCATCGATTCGGTGCGCATCACTAATCGGTACCCGACTGTAAGTATCGTACAAGCAGGCCGACAGGTTCATAAGGTCAGGAGACAAACGGCGGAGTTCAGCAGTCTTCCATCGCTGGAGGAATTTCGACAGGTCGCTCTGACGCCGGTTGTGGACGTGCAGGGACGCCTTCTCGGAACGGTAATCCTCGGCTACCCGCTTGCCTGCCCACGGCTGAATGTAAGCAGTCGCCGTCTGATAGCAAAATGGTGGGAATGGAAGCTCGTGCTCCCGCATCCTCACTTTCCTGTATTTGGGGTTGCCGGTGAAAGAATAGCCAGCTAGCACAGTCTTGAGCGGCGTGGACCTGCGGGGTTCGATAACGGCCTCGCAGGCAACTCGAATCTGCCAAGCGACCTGGGCCTCGGCGGCCGTCCCGCACAAGAGTAGATTCCCGCCTTTGCGAAATGAAGTCAAGCCGGCGCTCAGCACCCGGCCCCGGTTGGCCATGCCGGAATACCTATCCGCCAGGGCGGCGATCTCGTCAACCAGCACAATGGAGCCTGGCGGGACCACGTCGGGGAAGTTATAGATTTCCTCCAGGCTCAGCCGCCAACCGAACAGAGCGCCCATGGACTCACTGGAAAACACCGGAATGGCCCGGTAGGCAAAGGCCAGCATCGCGATGGAGATCATCATGTGGGACTTTCCCTCTCCCATACCCGCGCTGAAAAGGTAGATGCCGTGCTTCTTGGGTATACCGGGATTATGTTCCCTGGCCCACATGTGGAGCTTGTTCACCGTTTCCCAAGCCTCGACCCGGTCCTCCTCGCTATACACGTCCCTGCGAAGCGTGTCGGGCTTCATGGACCGGATTACGTCCACGTCCAGGAATTTCCCCGGCATCCTATCCCAATCCCGGTCGGGCCAGGGCTTCGGGGAAGGCTCAGTTTCGTGCGGTGGGGTAGTCAGGTCCAGGCTTGGGTGGGACTGGTCGGATTTCTTCGAGGATTTGTTGGGTCTCAGGAACTCTGCCCAAGGATCGGAGTCCGGCATAATACACCTCATAGATTGGTTTTGGGCTTCCGGTTGGACCGCTTGCCCGGTAGCGCGGCGTTCTCCCGGGCCCTGGCTTGGCCAAGGGAACGCCTCACGGTCCAGAGTCCGCACCGAAATATGTCGGAAATTTCCCGGTGGGACAGACCAAGCCCCGCGGCTCGGCTCATGGCGTCGGCCCGCTCCCGGCGGGAGCGCTTCAACGCTGCGGCGCCGGCCCGGTGGCCGGCCGCCAGCGCCGCGCCCAACAGCAGAACATCCGGCAACTCCCAAGTCCGGGCCGGCAGATCCTCGAAGTCGGGCTTAGGCGCTTCAACGAATACCGTCAGGCGCGCGCCGCACTCCCCACATGCTCCCCGGAGTCCCAAGCGTCCGGCGCTGGTGATATAGGGCCAGCTCCAGTCGTGGAGCCGCACCCGCTGCCGGCAACTCCGACACCTTGGCCTAGGCGGTCGAAATTGCAGCGTGGCCAAGGTGTGGCTCCGGTTTTCGATGTTGCGCCAATCAGCCAATTTAGCCATGTCAACTCCCCGGATCTAATTGATTCACGAATCACCAACCTTTAGTTTGACAATCGACCGGTGGGGTGTGGCCGTATTCACCGAGCAAGGCAGGAACACGCCGTCGCATTTCCGGGTCCCGGCGCAGCGGACCTGCGTCGCCACTTGCCCGGGTGGCTGTAACGCTTGGAGCCCGGACCTTGCCGTCCTTCGCCTCGCCAGGGAGAGTGGGAACTACCGCGACGGCGGCTCGGACATCGTCGGCCCCAGCTGAAATGCCGACGGCCATTGGACGCACGAAAAGTGGTTCAAAGTGGTCCACCAGCCACGAAAAACTGGCCAACTGCTGGTAAATTCTGCAACACTTTCTATTCAAATTTGGCCGATTCCCCCCACCGGAAACCTCCCTTCCCCGCCCTGTCCGCTGCCGCGGCCGTGGGTGTGGCCTTCCCACTTCACAACCGGCTTGGATATCTACTCTGGCCAGTGGCTCCACGTGGTCCACTTCAGCTCCGCCCTTTACCTTCAGGGGCAACCGGGGGAAAACCCGAGCTCCCGACCGGAGGCGGATGCCATTCATCGACTGAGCGGAATTGGCAGGCATCCAGGGCGAGACCCACGCGACGGTTCACCGCGGGCTGACAAGTCTGTCAAGGGCGCGCGTCGCCGGTAGCCCTGGGGCGGGCAGCCAGCCAGGCCTCGATCTCGGACTCTCGCCAGCGGACGGCCCGGTCTCCGATTTTCAGCGGCTCGGGGAAAGACCCATCGCGCATCTTGCGGTAAATAGTGCTGCGCCCCAGCGCAGTACGGGTCCGTACTTCGGCAAGGCGCAGGAGGCGGTCGGTGGTTGCAGTACCCATGGGCGTACCCCTCAAATCAAGGCTCTACTTGAATTGACGGTACACCTGGGCTTGGGGGTTGTCAGGGTGAATAAATAGCCCGAATTGTTACCGCGCTGGTCGGAGGCGTTGTTCCTGCTTGCGAATGATGGACCGGATGGTTTCCGATTCGTAGTGCATTAGGCATGCGATATGGTCTATCGCTTCCATACGAGGCCAACCGTGAGACTGCAGAAACGTGAAAACCGCTGAAACTCGCAAGTCTCGGTCGAACTCTTCTGGCCGGCCTCGCGTCGAGGGAGGATTGTCTTTGGCGAATTCGTGGTGGACCCACCAAGTCAGGAGGTCAGGGATAAGTTCGTTGTTTTCTAACAATTCGCGATGAAGGCTGCGCAGCCCCTCCCAGGCCCACCGCTCTTTCTTGGCCATGTCGATGTATATGGCCAGAAACGTCAACCTGTCGGTAAATCCTGAGTAGCTCGCGTAGGACGATTCTTCCGGAGTGTCCCTCCAATGGGACGGCAAGTCAGAATATTTCGGCATGCCCGGAATGTTGCCGTTCAATGTGTCGAGAAGATAAACGTCTCGGGCCTGTTCAAGCGTTTTCCCCTCCGTCCTGTCGGTCCAACCAGCATCGTAAGCCGCCCGAGCCTCCGTCAGTTCCAGACTTTGGTCGAATAGGTTTCTCACCATGTACGGTGCTTCAGTGATGTTGCTGATGTCCGGGGACTGTTCAGCCATTTCCCCCTCTGTATCGGTCCCGCCGGTAACGAAGGCCGACCAAGCGTCCATCAGCGCCCGCCTCTGGTCGAACAGGTCGCTCCGCATGTAAGCCGCCTCCGTGGAATTGCCCACGTTGTGGGCCAGGGCTGCCTCGGCCACCGCCCACGGCGTCGGCGTCTGTTCAATCACCCAGTCCCGAAAGCTGGAGCGGAATCCATGGGGTACGGCGGGGATTTCCAGCCGCCGCAGCAGGGCGGTGAACACCATCTCGGAGGCCGGCTTGCCGCTGCGCGCGGCGGGGAATATCAACCCCTGGCCGTCGGTTAGCTCCAATGCTTGGCCCAGTATCTCCATAGCCCTGCCGGACAGCGGCACCCGGTGGGGACGCCGCGCTTTCATCCGGGATGCGGGTATCTCCCAGGTTGCCGAATCCCAATCAACCTCGGTCCAATGGGCCGCCCGCACCTCCCCGGAGCGCCCGGCGGTCAGTACAAGAAACTCAAAGGCCAGCTTGGTCGAACTGCCGGCGGTGGACTCCCTTACCTGCCGCACCGCTCCCGGCACCCGGGCGTAGGGCAATGCCTGATGGTGTTCTTTCAGCCGCTGCGTCTTGGGCAGGACCTTGAGGAGGGAGCGCCCCGCCGGGTTGTCCAGCCGGTAGCCCTGGGCGACCGCCCAGTCCATGACGGTCTCCATTCGCTGGCGGACCCGGCTGGCGGTTTCCGGCTTGCTGGTCCAGACGGGCGTCAGCGCCTCCAGGACATCGGCGGCGGTAATGGCGTCAACCGCCTTGCGCCCGACCAGCGGGAAAGCGTAGATCTGGAGCGTCGATTGCCACTGGTATGCGTGTTTCGGGTTGCTCCAGGTGGGGCGGCGCAGCTCGATCACGCGAGCGGCGGCTTCGGCGAAGGTGGGGATGGACGAGGCAGGCTTGCGGCCGGCCTCCCGCGCCTCCCGCTTCTCCGCTGCAGGGTCCCGGCCTTCGGCGACGGCGGAGCGATTGGTTTGGGCGATGGTCCGGGCTACGGCAAGGCTGACCGCGGGATAAGGCCCCAGCCCCAGGTCACGGCGCCTGCCACCGATTACGATTCGCTGGACCCAAGATTTGCTGCCCGAAGGGGCGACGTTCAGGTAGAGGCCGTCGCCGTCGCCGTGCCTGCCGGGTTTGCTCAGGTTCTTTGCCGAGATTGCGGTGAGCTTGCCCATGCTCCCTTCCGTACCACATTATTTCCCACACAATGTGTGGGATGCAGTGGTATTTTACGGGAGTTCGCGGGAGTGTTCAAGGCCTCAGTGCCATTAGTTCAGCTACGAACCAGGGGGGGGGTTGAGACGGCATGGGACGGCAAGAGGAGTTGATATGGTGGAGATAGGGGGAGTCGAACCCCCAACCTCGGCATTGCGAACGCCGCGCTCTCCCAATTGAGCTATATCCCCGGGTTACCGCCCTTACTTTGGGGGTGGCTAGGACGCCTCGGCTGCCCATCCCTTGGGAAGCCGCGCCACTGGCCGGTCAATACGAATCGTAAGACGGGCGAGCCGCGACTGTCAAGGCTAACCCCTATCGCGTTGGATGAGCCGAAGGTCCGGGAATGCGCCAAGAGGTGGCTTTGTCCAAAGCTAAACCGCCCCTGCCGCAGTTCCAGCCATGATCCCACGAAATCCGAACGGTTGCCGATCTAGCCGGGAGAGCGACTACTCCCGGCCTTTCGATTTTTGGCGGTTATGGGTTTGCGGACGCCGTTCCGGCGGCATCGGGAGCGGACGGTCTCGGTACGCGGAATACATCAGATCTGCGGCGGGGCCGGCGTTAAGGGATGATGGCCGTCCCGTTCCCTATTGCGGTCTTGTCGCCGTCCTGGTTCTGGCAATAGACCTCCACCGTTACCAGTGTTCCGCCGAAGACTCCTTCTTGCTGGATGACCGAGCCGCATACGGTGATGGTGTCCCCGTTTTTGACCGGCCGCAGGAACTTCAGGTCCACCGTGCCGGTGTGGTTGAACGGGCCGGCGCCGAAGAACCTTCTCAAACTCTCGGCGGCGAAAGCAACCGACATCCTCCCTGAGGCGATGGGATGAGCGTACCCCAGCCGCTGTTTAGCCAGGTCTTGATTGTTGTGAATATTCTGCCGCTCCAGGATTCCGCACGATTCGAACAGGTCTATACTCTCTTGAGTCACCTTCTTGGAAACCGAGGGTATTTGCTGGTTGATTTCTAGCCGGGGGACTGCCATTTCTTTCCCAACTCGTCCGGTCTTTTCAATTGGTAGGTCCGAAGTTTTTCCAACAACCGGCCGTCTTCATCGACGGCGGTTGCTTCAATGACCAAGTAGGGCTTGTCCCTCCGCAAATACTTGTCCGCAACTCGCCCGGTGACGGTGATCTTCTTCCCGGGTGCCGGCGGGTTGTAGAACTCTACTTGGTTCCCGGCGTTCACGCTTCCGGCGGTATCCTCATATACCATGGCGAAAGCGGTGGCGTCATGCTTGACGGCCAAGGTGGGGAAGGACGCTTCGGGGTCGTCCACGGCCCGTCGAAAGGCGTCCGCCATCTCCTCCGTGAGTAGGTACTCATAGGAACCCAGCTCTTCGCCGACCTCGATTTGGTCGTAGTCGAACTTCTTTAGCGGCGGCTCGGCCACGGGCCCGGTTCCCTCCCGTCGCAGGTCACGGAATACCTCTACTATACACGAAGGGACTTGTAAGGAGCGAATGTGGAGTGGCTGTGCCAAAAAGCGCCGATGCGCACCTAACGCTCACTATAGCCTACCCGGTAGGCATCGCCTATAATGACTGGAGTAAAGACTAGGCGATTACGTGAAGGCTGACATGGAACTGACCTTCGATCTGGGAAATCCGCAGCAGCCGCGGGGTCACGCGCTCCTTTACTTCCGCGTAAGCACCGAGCCGGACAAAGTATATGCAACCTACGTCGTTGCGCTGCCGGTCAAAGCGGACCTCGCCAAGTACGTGCCGCCATTTCTAGCGTCTCACTTGGGCAATCTTCCCCTAAACGATTTTTCCGCCTTCGCTATGCCGCCGGTCCCGGAACCCGTCGAGAGCTACCAGGAATTGGAGCGGTTGAGCCGGGCGCGAGGTGACGACCTAGTCTTCGGGTCCAGCATGTTCTCCTTCGATCTGCCCAGGATGATGGAAGCGGTCACCGAGGCGGTGCAGGCTTACTCTCAGCTCTATGCCGATGGCCTGGGCGGCGTCGGGGCCATGGAGCTTGGACCCGCGGCGGGGCCGCAGCCCGCCGAACCGGGGCCTCCCGACGACCGGTCCTATGACGTCAGCGAGGTCCTGTTCAGCTTGATGAGTGAAAAGGACAAGCTGGGGGAGCTTTCCCGGTTACTCGGCAAGCTGCGGTTCGCGGTCGAGGGGAACGACGCCGAGGCGGCGGGCGAGGCGTCCGAGGAGATAAACACCCTGGCCCGGCACCTGCCCGATGAGTTTCAGGTCCCAAGTCTCCTCGCCGTGGCCCAAGACACGTCCCAGAGGGGTTCTAAGCTGGCCCAACTCTACTTGGACCGGTGCTTCCGGCTGTCCGACGGCGACGTTCACACCGCCCGGGACTTGGAGAATGAGATTCAGACCTTACGCGGGCAAGAGTAACGCTAGGGAAGGAGCGGTTGGCCTACCTCTCTCACCTTAGCCTCATCAATTTTCGAAACCTGGTCGAGTTGGACCTGAGCCTTCCCCCCGGCGTGGTAGTGTTCTTCGGGGCCAACGCCCAGGGTAAGACCACCTTGCTGGAGGCGATTTACCTGCTGGCCATCGCCCGGTCCTTCCGCGCCGAAAACGAGCGGGAAGTCCTCAACCTCCGCGCCGCAGCCGACGGCGGCGAGGGGCTGGTGGGCGGTACCATCGAGCAAAAGAAAGACCGGCTCCAAGTCTTCGTGGGCTATCAATCCGCCCCACCCGTCCCGGAAGAGCCGGCCCCTTCCCGCAACGCGAGCTACTCAGGGCGGCCGGTGCGAAAGGAGATACGGGTCAGCCGGGTCCGACGGACCGCCGCCGAGTTGGTAGGAACGGTGAATGCGGTCCTCTTTTGCGCCGATGACATTCGATTAGTGCAAGGCCCGCCATCCGACCGGCGCCGCTTCCTGGATATCCTGATGTCTCAGGCCGACCGCCTCTATCTGAAAGGCCTCCAACGCTACCAGAGAGTGGTGCAGCAACGCAACCGGTTGCTGCGAATGCTTCAGGCGGACCGGGCGGAGACTGACGAGTTGGACTTTTGGGATGAGGAGCTGGTCCGAGAAGGGACCTGGATAACGTGGTCTCGCCGGGAAGTAATGCGGGAGCTAGCCGTCGGGTGCGGCGGGCACCACGGGGAACTTGCCGGGTCCGACGGCGATCTCCGCATGGAGTACCGGCCCAGCGTGCCCTTGGGCGAAAGCATCTCCGCCACCGAGGACCGGTTCCGCGAGTCCCTGGCCGCGGCTTTGCAGCGGGAACGAGCTACCGGCAGCACCAGCGTCGGTCCCCACCGCGATGATTTCGACCTCTTGATCGACGGCTTGGACATGGGAACGTTCGCCTCTCGAGGGCAAGCGCGGACTCTGGCCTTGGCGCTGCGGTTGGGCGAAGCCTCTTACCTGGCTTCGGTGCGGGATGAGGGGCCGATAGTGTTGCTGGATGACGTGCTCTCGGAGATGGACGGCTCCCGGCGGCGGCGCGTCTTGGAAAAAGCGATGACGTATGAGCAGGCGTTGATTACGACCACCGACTTGGAGCAAGTGAAAGGATTTCTAGGGTCGAAAGCCAAATATTTTCAGGTTGCCGATGGTAGAGTGACTCTATGCCCGTAAGCAGCGGTATTCCCCAAGAGGCCCTGGATGAAATCGCCCTCAGCCGAAAGGAATACGAGCGTATCTTGGAATTGTTGGGCCGGGAGCCTAACCCGGTCGAGTTGGGAATGTTCGGGGCATTGTGGAGCGAGCACTGCGGTTACAAGCATTCCAAGCCCTTGCTGCGGGTCCTACCCAGCCGGTCGCCGCGCGTCCTGTCCCAGCCCGGCGCCGAAAACGCCGGCGCCGTAGACATCGGTGCCGGTCTTGCCGTGGTCTTCAAGGTCGAGTCTCACAACCATCCCTCGGCGGTAGAACCCTTCCAAGGCGCCGCTACCGGAGTCGGCGGCATCGTGCGGGACATTCTGGCGATGGGCGCCCGGCCCATAGCCCTTTTGAACTCCCTCCGTTTCGGACCCCTGGAAGACCCTCAGAACATGCGCCTGTTTCAAGGGGTGGTGGCCGGCATCTCCTGGTATGGGAACTGCATTGGCGTTCCGGACGTGGCTGGCGAAATATACTTCGACCCATCGTACTCCCAGAACCCCTTGGTCAACGCAATGTGCGTCGGCCTGGTGCCCAAGGAGCGCATAGCTACCGCGGCGGCGGGGCGGGCCGGTAATGCGCTGTTGCTGGTGGGTGCGGACACGGGCCGGGACGGAATTCACGGGGCTTCCGGCTTGGCGTCCCGGACACTGGAGAGCGGGCAGGAACTGCGGCCCACCGTGCAGGTGGGCAACCCCTTCTTGGAAAAGGTGCTAATCGAGGCTTGCCTGGAAGCCTTGGACACCGGGGCCGTGCGGGCTATTCAGGACTTGGGGGCCGCCGGTCTGACCAGCGCGGCCGTCGAGTCGGCGCACCGGGCGAGGCGTGGCGTGGAACTGGACGTGTCCAAGGTACAACGACGGGAATCGGGCATGGATGGCTATGAAGTTATGCTCTCCGAGTCCCAGGAAAGAATGTTGTTGGCCGTGTCTCCCGATGAGATCGACCCGGTCAAGAAAGTTTTCGATAAGTGGGACATTTCTTGCCGGAGAATAGGGCAAGTCAAGGCCCGGCCCGAAGCGCGGGTGGTTGACGGCGAGAAGTCCATTGCCCAATT
The DNA here is from genome assembly GCA_965197665.1 of Dehalococcoidia bacterium. GTDB lineage: Bacteria > Chloroflexota > Dehalococcoidia > Lucifugimonadales > UBA3495 > CBDANO01. Next base: position 164,787 of record CBDANO010000001.1, on the reverse strand, counting down.
GCCCATCAAGCATTTGACCCGGGCGCCCGCGTACCGGCTTGAAGGCGTTCCCGGCGCGGAGTTGAAGCGGCGCTGGCGTATCAGGCTGTCCGAGCTTGGATTGTCGGGACCCGGGCCGGGGGAGACGCTGCTGAAGCTCTTGGCATCGCCAAACATCGCCAGCAAAGAAAGCGTCTACAGGCAGTACGACCATCAGGTCCAAACCAATACCGTGGTGGGGCCCGGGAGCGACGCCGCTGTGTTGAGGATCAAAGGTACCGCCAAGGCGATAGCGTTGAGTATCGACGGCAACGGCCGCTATTGCTACCTGGACCCTTACCGCGGAGGCCAAATCGCCGTAGCTGAGGTGTGCCGCAACTTGTCTTGCGTTGGGGCCGAACCCTTAGCCCTGACCGACTGCCTCAATTTCGGCAACCCGGAGAGGCCGGAGATTTACTACCAGCTGGAATGGTGCATTCGGGGCATGGCGCGGGCATGCCGGGTGTTGGGAGTACCGGTGGTTAGCGGCAACGTATCCCTCTACAACGAGTCCCGGGGGCAGGCCGTTTACCCCACTCCGGTGGTGGGCGGCTTGGGCCTGCTGGAGAACGCTGCGCGCCACGTCCGGTCGTCGTTCCCCGATGCCGGACTGGCCGTGGCGCTGTTAGGCGCGGATGTTTTGCGCCCTCGAGTGTCCCAGCTTGCCGGAAGCGAATACCTGCAAGTGATTCACGGTAAAGTAGCCGGCCGGCCCGTCATCGATTTGTCCCTGGAGCGCAGGGTGCAGGAATTGTGTCGGCGCTTGATATATCAGGGGGTAGCTGCTTCGGCCCACGACTGCGCCGAGGGAGGGCTGGCTGTCGCCTTGGCCGAGTGCTGTATTTCGGGCGGCGTCGGATTTCAGGGGGACACCGAGTTGCCCCGCCGCTGGGACGCAGCCCTGTTCGGGGAAGGCCAGTCTCGAATCGTTGCATCCCTTCCCCCAGAGCGGTGGGGCCGCCTGGAGGAAATGGCCGCCGAGGTCGGGGTCCCCGTCTTGAGGCTGGGCCGGACCGGAGGCGAAAGGTTCGCTTGGGGCCAGCAGATTGACTTGCCCGTCTCAGAAATGGCGGATGCGTGGAGAGGCGGCCTCGAGGACATCGCCTAGTGACAGGGAGATGGAGGGCCGACAAATCGTGTCAATGCGGCCTGTCGTAAAGTTTGGGCCTGTGGTATAACTTTTTTCGATGACGTCCCAGCATCCGGGGAATGACGCCTCTCCACCAGAAGCCGTAGCTGTTAGAGAGTCGGTAAAACCGACTTCGTAAAAAATCGCGTGGCAGTCGAGGTTCAGTTTGGCAAGTACTTCGCGGTTGCCTATGATCTCTTCGTAAAGCACCTAGCCTTCTTTGTTGGGGACGTGATTGACGTGGGTGTTGAGGTCTTGCCTATGAAGCGGTTGCAGGAAGAGATGTCTTCCGGCGTGCCTTACTACGAGGGGGAATTGTTCAACCTTATTCGTGAGGGAAGAGGAGTGCCGGCTGTCCCCCTCGTGGTGATTGGTATAGTGCCGTGACCGTTCCCCCCGTGGAAGATACGCGGCTGCGCGTGCTGTTCTTGACCCCGTACTTTCGGCCCTACCTGGGGGGCATCGAACGCGCCATCGAGCAACTCACATTCCAGATTCAAAAATCTCCCCGTGTGGAGGCGGCGGGAGTCCTCACCACCAAATACTCCTTTCCCCGAGTACCTCAGAAAGACTGGGCCGACCGCGAAACAACCGCCGAAGGCATAGCGATTTTTCGCCTTTCCGGGTATCCCGGACGTTCCTTGCCGTGGCACTCGGTGCCGCTGGTGTGGTTCTCCCCGCTCCGAATACGACATTACCTCAAGGAATTCGACCCCAACGTCATCCACTTCGTTGGGGACGGTTGGTTCTGGGGGCATTTCTGGGCGTGGCTCTGGTACCGGCGGCGGGCCCGGTTCGTGTTTACGCCGTCCTTTCATACGTTGCCTCCCAGTCGGTGGTGGCTCCGTCCGGTCAACTGGTTCATCTGCAAGGCGGTAGACCGGGTGGTTTCCCTGACGAGGCTGGAAGCCGGGTTGGTCCGCCGCGCCTACTGGGTACCGGAGAAGAAGCAAACGATTATTGGATGGGGCGCCGCGCTGCCGGCGCCGCCAGGCGAGAATGACAGCTCCGCCGGTCCATCGCCTCAAAGGCCGGAAAGGGTAGATGAAGAAGTCTACGGCGAGAGCAACCCCTTTACCATACTGTGCGTGGGGCGGCTAGGGCGTCACAAAGGTCAGAACTGGCTTCTTCACGTTTACTTGAGAGCGCGAGACCAACTCCAATATCCGGCAAAGCTGGTCTTGGTTGGCCGAGATGAAGGCGACGAGGCGACCCTCCTTCAAGAAATCGAAGCCCACGGCTTGGAAGACCGGGTCGTGCTGACCGGAGAATTATCCGACGGAGAGCTGGCTTCCTGGTATTCCAAGGCGGACCTGTTTGCTTTGTTCTCCCGCTACGAGGCCTTCGGGTTGGTGTTTTTCGAGGCTATGGCCCACGGCGTGCCGGTCCTGACCCACGACGTCGGAGCTAATCGGGAGTTGCTGCTTCAAGGCGCCGAAGTCGTCAACAAGTTCGATCACGATGCCGCAGTGCAGCACCTGGTCCGGTTGGTTAACGACGACGGGTACCGCAACCGGCTGGGCTGGGAAGCCCGGGAGTACGCCTTGTCCGAATTCACTTGGCCGGCGGTGGCGGAAAGATATTTGAGCATCTACGCGGCCTGACGCGCCAAGAGCGCCGGGGCAAACTCGAATGCGGTATTACTCAACCAGTGGTCGAAACACCGCTGGGACCGGCAAACCTTCCGGTCTCAGCGGCAAAAAGAAACTGGCATAGAGGGTCTTGACATGGACCGGCAGGCGCTGGAGGAAGCAGCCCGAAAAATACTGTTGAGCAACCTTAGGCGCGGCGTGGCCGACTGGAACGGCAAAGCCTACAGCTTCGTCTGCCCTTCCCTGACGGGATACCCGTTCCAGTGGTTTTGGGACTCGTGCTTCCACGCTATTGCCTTGATTCACTTGGACCCAGACCAAGCCAAGGCTGAGATGAACACCCTGATGAGCGCGGCCCTGCACGGCGGTTTCATTCCCCACATAATTTTTTGGGAGATGGAGAAACAGCCGGAATTCCTCCGTCACAACATCGTGGGCCGGACCTCCCCGAATTACAGCGCCACCATGCAGCCGCCGATCATTGCTTATGCGGTGGAACGGATTTACCAAGCGACTGGGGATGATGCCTTCCGGGACGGGGCGCTGCCGGTACTGACCGCCTACTATCGTTGGCTTCGAAGGGTGCGGGATCCAGATGACGACGGCCTCATCGCGGTAATCCAACCGGAAGAGGCCGGCACCGATTGCTCCCCCAAGTACGACGACGTGTTGGGCCTGGAAGAGTTGTCCAACAAGGGGTTCATTACCGCGCTGAAAAAAGTGTACGAGGACTATGAGCCTATGCGCGGCGACGACCGGCGTATCCTTGCCGCCGACGTCTTTCATTTCGAAGATGTGCTGGTCAACTCCATTTACGTCATGGGCCTCCGGTCTCTGGGGCGGCTCTTGGGTCAATCGCCAGAGGCTGAGGAGTTCGAGCGAGAGGCGGAAAAGGCCCGCAATGCTCTGCTGAGCAAATGCTGGGACGAAGAAACCGGCGCTTTCTTCGACTTATCCGGGAGGGCGGAAACCCCCATCAAGGTGGTCACGATCAGCTCATTGATGCCCCTGATTCTGGAGGACCTGCCCCGCCCCATCGTCGAGCGGTTGGTTGACGATTGGATCACCGCGCCGGAACATTTCTGGACACCCTACCCGCTGCCTTCGGTTCCTGCCTCCGACCCGAAGTTCCTACCGGGCAATCCTCACGGTTTCATTTGGCGCGGCCCCAGTTGGATCAACACCAACTGGTTCTTGTCCCACGGGTTGCGGCGCCACGGCTACACTGGCTTAGCCGACACCATAGCAGCCAAGAGCCGGGAATGTATCGAAAAGTCGGGGTTCCGCGAGTATTATCACCCCTACACGGCGGAGGGTCTGGGCGCCCGGGACTTCGGGTGGTCCACCCTCATACTCGACATGTGAGTATCGGGCAGGCCTTGGATTTGGGGGCTTGTCGGCGGGGAGCTATGTTGGGGGATGAGACCAGTAACTACCCCTACGCGCCAGCGCGGAAGATTCTGGACAAGAAAGAACCTTCCGGCTTCCCCCGTCCGTCCTGCTTTTCTTCACCCGGTTCCGGTTCACCAGGGAGTGACACCAGTGACACCGACGCGTAGCCTTCCTCTGGTACGGGGCCCGGTGGGACAGGGTCCGGCGCCAAAGTCACAACGGCTTCCGCGGAATTACCGGGCGCCCTGTTCTTGAGCACCTGTTCGACAACGCGGTGCTCGCGGGCCAGATTGAAGGTACGCCGCCGTCGTTGACGGCCGGACTTGTCGTCCCGCCAGGAGTGCCACCCGCGCTTGAACATGTCCCCGTCGCTAAGAACGCGGAACATCTTGCTCACGTAACTCTTGGAATAGGCTTGGGCCCAGTGCTGGGAAATTTCCTCTTGCTCCGCCGCCAAACCCTGTTCCAAGGCCTGGCATACTTCCGATACTAGGAAGTTGAACGCCACGTGGCTGATCCCTTCCCGGTGTTCCAGGGTGTCCGCCATGACGATTAGGTCCGAGATCCGATCGAAATCCATCTGGTCGCCGGGGACTTCCGGCAGTTGCAGATGGGCGGTTGACTCCGACATTAAGGCGGCGAGACTAGGGGATATTTTGGCAGCGGGCAGCGCGGCCTCCGGCTGGGCCGGGACCGAGTCTAGGCTGGCTGCCGGCGCCGGGCCGTCGCTAATTTCCGTCGATTCCTCCGGACCCGCAGCCGCGTCCGTAGACGCAGCCGGTTCTTCGACTTCCGGTTTCGACGGGACCGCGGCGGAGGGGCGGCCCTTGAGGGTTGCAGCTTGCCCTCTTGCGGCGCCGGCCCTCAAGTCGGCTTCGGACGGGGCCGGTTCGTCGGCCATAGTAGCCCAGTCCACCAGACCGGCGGTAGTTAGCTTTATGTTGCTTTCCTGGGCCGCTCGGGACATGAGCTTCTTGAAGCCGGAAAAGCCCAGCTGCTTTTCGTCGAACCCGGGGAACCGGCGCATCAGCCGTTGCTTGATAGACGTCAAAAGGGGCGTGCCTCCGGCGTGGCGCTCACTCCGGACGATATCTTCTATTTCCTTGATGACGGCCCCCAACTCCGGCTGGGCCGTCCCGCTGCTGCGAGAATGTGGCCGTCCGTTGCTTATAGCCGCCGGCTCGGGCGCGCTAACGGGGTCTACGTCAACGTCGTATAAAATCAGCCCGTCCACTTGGTCGGCCAGCCGGCGGGAGGTGGCCCAGGAAACCCCGATGATGAACACTCGCTTGCCCATGGTCCGCAAAGTATTCACCACGTGGATGAAGTCGGAGTCGCCGGACACCAGCACGAAGGTAGCGATGTTGGGATAGGAGTGGGCGCACTCTATGCAGTCGGCGGTCATTTTCACGTCTACGCTGTTTTTCACTGTCACGTGATGCCCGTGAGGACTCCCGGCGGCGCCGGTGAACAACCTGGTGGGCACGTAAACCGGTTCTATTCCTGCCGCATAGAGGGCCGGAGGGTCGTTTATGAACTGACTGGCCCCCTTCAACTCAGGAGTCCTAGTGACCCAGTCGGCGTAGGCTTTGGCCACGACGACGCGCCCCAGATTGGACACCTCCTCTTTCAGCGCCGAAACATTAGGCGTGCGGCGGCCTGTTGCCAGGCTGATCTTGAAGTTTTCCCAGTCGAGAAATAGGGCTACGTCTTCACCCAAGTTTAGCGGTCCGTTCATTCTTGCAATACATCCGTCAGGGGCTTACTAATCGAGTCAGTGTAAGCCGCCCTCAGCGTGAGAGTCAAGAAAGACCGGCCGCGATAACTGCTCAGAGTTGATGAGACGAATCCAGGCAGTGTCCCAAGACGCGGCCTTGCTCAAAGCTGGATTGCCCGGTCCGGACACTGCTTCCCCAGAGGGTCCGACGAATACCGAGCAGGCGCACTTGCCGCGCGGGACGCGGGCAAGGGGCCGCTAGGCTGTAGGCGGGCTAATCCGCCGCGATAGACCTTGCCTTGGACGGCGGGCTATAATTTGCTGGTGGCGCCCGAATCGGTTAGTCGACGTTGTCCGGTTGGTCTTTGGTGGCGGCCCCTAATCCCCCTCTGAAGAGGCCTCCCAGCGTATAGTCCCATCCCTCCGCTCCAACCAGTTCCCGGCACGCCGTCAGCATTGAGGAGCGTTGGGTTCGGTTGGTAATTCGTTACTCCAGAAAAAGCGTTGTTGAGGAGACCCCATGTTTCATCCCGCGGGGCATCCCGTCCATCGCTGGGCGTTGCTAGTTGCGGCGGCTTCGTTGCTAGTCGCGGCCGCGGCATATGCCGTGATGCGACCGCAAAAGTCCGACGCCAACGGCCTCACTGTGCCCATCGCCCAAGGCGCGGCGGGTCCCTACGAATACATTGTGGGGATTTGGCCCCCGGACCCAGGCGTGGGAAACCTCCACATTTCCGTCAAGTTGGCATCAGACCAGCGGCCCGTGACCGACGCCGTGGTGGAGGTACGGGCCCGGGTAGCCGGTCAGCCCGAGGTGGTCGGCCCCTTCCGAGCCTGGAACTACTTCCAGGCGTGGGACTACGAGCTGGACCTGTCCCTTAACGAGCCGGGCGCTTGGACCTTTGAGATAGCGATGAACAGCCCTCTGGGCGACACCGTAGTCGAAGTCCCGCTGGAGGTCCCCGAGGGCCGGGCTACTGGTGGCGGCGGTTTCAACTGGGCCATCGTTGCGGCGCCGCTGGCCGTGGCGGGCTTGGGGGCAACGGCTTGGGTTGTCCGAAAACACCGCTCGGGGGCCAAGCCGGCGGACCCGCAAAGACCATCACGCCGAGGCCGCCGAAGAGAAAGATGACTAGGAACGCCGCAACGCCCATGGGGATAACCTGCGCCCTAGTGCTGGCGACCGCTTTCCTAGGGGTTCCTCATGATCTGGAGCGTGCGTCGGCGAACGGCGCTACCCGCCAGGTGGTCAAGAGCGCCCTCGCCGGGCCTTATGAGCTTCAGGTTGGCTTTCTTCCCGGCAGTCCCAAGGTCGGCAATCTGCACCTGAGCATCCAGGTCAAGGATGCGGGTACCGGAGCAACCATTACCGATGCTGCCGTAAGGCTCACGGCATCGGGGCCTGAAGGGGCCGTCAACGTGGGGCCAACTCAAGCCGTAAATACCCCCCAAAGCCCTCAGTATTACGACGCGGACATTCCCCTGAATACGGAAGGCCAATGGGTCTTGACCCTGGAAGTGGACGGCGCTTTGGGTCAAGCCAGCCTGGACCTAACCCTCGACGTGCAAAGGGGTGGAGGCTTCAACCTGATCTTTTTGTTCGCGGGGGCCCTTGCCGTCCTAACCCTCGCGTTCTGGACGTGGAGAAGAACGCGGCCCCGGCAGAGGCGCCGAGGACAACCAAGGTGAACGGCGAGATTGAACCGAGGAACCGGATGAAGTGAACAAGCTTAAAACAGCGCTGCCCCTGTGCGCCGCGGGATTAGCGCTGCTGGCGGGCCCGGTCCACGCCCACGGATTTGGAGATAGGACCGAGTTGCCGGTCCCTTTGGGCTATTTCCTGGTCGGGGCGGGGGCCGCTGTGGCTTTATCCTTTGCCGTCATTGGGTTCTTCGTGCGGGGCAACCCAAAGGAAGGCGCCTACTGGCATTACAACCTCTTTGGACACCGGTGGCTGCGGGGCGTTCTAACCTACCCGTTGTTGCTGCTGCCGTTGCGGCTGCTGTCCGTTTTCCTTTTGGGCCTCGTGGCCGCCGCCGGGCTGGTGGGCAACGATACTCCCACGTTGAACCTGGCACCCACCATGGTCTGGATAATATGGTGGGTCGGCATGGCCTTTGCCGTGGCACTGATCGGAAACGTATGGGCCCTCATCAATCCGTGGCGAATACTGTTCGGCTGGGTTGAGGCGTTATACGGATGGGCCAAGCCGGGAAGCAAGATTTCCCCTCCGTTGGCCTATCCCCAGCGGTGGGGACTCTGGCCGGCCGTGGTCCTATTCATTTGCTTTACTTGGATACAAGACGCTTTTCCCCAGTCGCCGCTGCCGGACAGGGTGGCCGTGATGGTCATAGTGTATTCGGTTATCACTTGGACCGGCATGGCCCTCTTTGGCAAGCACCAGTGGTTGAGGCACGGCGAGGCATTTTCGGTGGTTTTCAGCTTCTTCGCCAGGTTCGCTCCCACGGAAGTGAAGGTTAGAAGCCAAGACTTGTGCCGTACTTGTGATGGGTGTTGTCTGGACCAAGAAGAAGAGTGCGTCAACTGCTACGAGTGTTTCGAAAAGGCCGAAGATAGAGAGTTCAACCTCCGGCCCTTCGCCGCGGGATTGTCCAGAATCGGCCGGATGACCAACGACAAGCTGATCATGGTTGTCCTGTTGCTGGCCACGGTTACTTTCGACGGGTTCAGCGCCACCCCCGGCTGGGTGGACTTTCAAACCTACGTCGTGGATGTATTTTCCGGGGTAGTCAATTACGCGGCCTTCAACAGCCTGACCGTTGCCGACACCATAGGCGTACTGTTGTTCCCGGTTGCCTTTCTAGGAGTGTACCTAATTTTTACTTACTTCATGTCCGGCGCGGCGGGAAGTAGTGCGGGAGTGTTGGACTTGGCCAGAGTATTCGCTTACTCGCTGATTCCCATTGCCTTGGCCTACAACATCGCTCACTTCATTACCTTCTTGCTTGTGCAAGGACAGCTCATCGTCCCGTTGGCCTCCGACCCCTTCGGCTACGGTTGGGACCTGTTCGGCACCGCCGATTACCGCATAGATATCGGAATCATAAACGCCAGGGCGGTATGGTTCCTCTCGGTGGCCGTCATAATCATAGGACATGTCATGGCAGTGTATTTGGCCCACCTGGCGTCGATACGGACCTTCCGGGACCGCACTATTGCTAGGAACAGCCAGTACCCCATGATGGCCTTGATGGTGCTCTACACGGTGGTGAGCCTGTGGATCATTGCCCAGCCTATCGTGAGTTAGATGGTCCCCGCGCCCAAGCCCCTTAGCAGTCCCCCGCGCCGGTTTGAAACCGGCCCCTACGGAAAGAGAGAATAATTGGGTTGGCCCGCTGACAGCGGGCCAACCCATTCACTCCCATTTCTCACGTCCAATAAGGGCCATAAAGGCCGTCGTTGTACCGGCATCCCTCGCGTTCTCACCGGGCCTGGGATGAGTAACTTGCCTGCAGGGCCAATTTCACGCCGGGCAGAGTCCCTTGACAAAGGGTTTGATTTGCTGGATGGTACACCAAAGAATACAGGAGCGTCCCCATGGCACAACGACTCCCCAGACTCGACGGGAAGGCCGCGATAGTTACCGGCGCCGGTTCCAGCGGCGAAGGCATTGGCAATGGCAAAGCCACCTCGGTGCTGTTCGCTCGAGAAGGGGCCAAGGTCCTGCTCGTAGATGCGGTGAAGGAGCGGGCCGAAGAAACGTTGGCCATGATCCGGGAAGAGGGCGGCGAGGCCTCGGTGTTCCAAGCGGACGTGACCAGCGCCGAGGAGTGCCGCAGCATGGTGGAAGCTGCCGTGGACCGCTACGGCCGGGTGGACATTCTTGACAACAACGTGGGCATATCCCGCCGCGGCACCGTGGTAGACGTAAGCGAAGAGGACTGGGATCAAGTCATGACGGTGAATCTCAAGTCCATGGTCCTAGCCAGCAAGGCGGCCATCCCCAGAATGGTCGAGGGCGGCGGCGGCGCCATTATAAACATAGCTTCCATCGCCGGAGTACGGGCCCACAGCAGCACGCCCTACACTACCTCCAAGGCCGGAGTCATCGGCTTGACCATATCCATGGCCGCCGACCATGCCAAGGACAATATCCGGGTTAACGCCATAGCCCCTGGCTTGGTATATACCCCCATGGCGGCGCCACGTATGACGCCCGAACAGCGAGATAACCGGAGGAACGCCGCGCCGCTGCAAACCGAAGGCACCGGTTGGGACGTGGGCTATGCGGCCCTTTATTTGGCCAGCGATGAGGCCCGCTGGGTTACCGGCGTAGTGTTGCCGGTGGACGCGGGACTCCTAGCCGTCACCCCGATCACCTTCAACACCATGCAACAGCAGACGCGCTTCTAAGCATAGTCCCCGGGTCGGCGGCGGCTCCGTCCGGCTGAAACGTTCTCTCGACGAAAACGGTCCCCGGTTCCTATGGAAGGGGCAGGCCTTTTCACTTCGGGCAGGGGGCACAGGCCCATAAGCCCCGTCCTCGGGGGTGTTCGTAAAGGTCGGTTATAATGGTGACCGTCACGGCGCAGCGACAAGTCGGCGAGCCGGGTCTTAAGGGCCTGGAACATTCACATAGAGGAGAGTCACACCATGAGATTGGAAGGTAAAGTTGCGTTCATAAGCGGGGGTTCCAGGGGCATGGGCGCCGCCGAGGCGGTGTTATTCGCTCGTGAAGGCGCCTGTGTGGCCATCGGCGACGTGTTGGAGGAAGAGGGCCGTAAACTAGTTGAGCGAATAAGCGAGACCGGCGGACGAGCCATATTCGTTTCCTTGGACGTGACCAGCGAGTCTCAATGGAAGGATGCCGTGGCCGCCACGGTGGAAGAGTTCGGCAAGCTGGACGTGTTGATAAACAACGCGGGCATCGGCAGCCATAGCCGAGTAGAGGATACCAAAGTAGAGGACTGGGACCGGGTAATGGACATAAACGCTAAGGGCGTTTTCTTGGGCACCAAGGCTGCGATTCCTGAGATGCGGCGGGCCGGCGGCGGTTCCATAATCAACATATCTTCCCAACTGGGGCTGGTGGGGACCGACATAAGCAGCCCTGAATACCAGTCGTCCAAGGGCGCGGTCCGGTTGTTAACCAAAGCCACCGCGATTCAGTACGCCGAAGACGGAATCCGGGCCAATTCGGTCCACCCGGGACCGATCAATACCCCCATGACCGAGGACAGCCGCGGCGATGCGGCCAACTTTGACCTGATGGTATCCCGAATTCCTCTAGGTAGGTACGGTGAGCCGGAAGAAGTGGCTACGGGCGCCCTATACTTGGCATCGGACGAGTCGTCCTTCGTGACCGGCAGCGAGTTGGTAATAGACGGCGGTTGGACGGCCCAATAGATTAAAACAAATCAGGGCGTGAGCAATATCTTACCGGTGGTAAGCCGGCCCTCCAGCCGGCGGTGGGCTTCCTGGGCCTCGGAAAGCGGCAGGGTCAGGCTGACGTGTAGTTTCAGTTGTCCGCCGGCCACCCATCCCAACACTTCGTCGGCTCGTTGCAGAAGTTCTTCTCGGGTGGCGGTATAGTCGGTCAGGGAAGGCCGGGTAAGAAAGATGGAGCCGCTGCTCAGGGCCGCCGCGTCTATGGCCTTGACCGGGCCGCCGGCTTGACCGTACAGGGCCATGTAGCCCCTGCGCCCCAGACACCTCAGGCCCTTGGCGAAAGTAGTCTGGCCCACGGCGTCGTAAATGATACGCAGCCCTTGGCCGCCAACGGTTTTCTTTACCTCCTCCTCGAAGTCCTGGTTGCTGTAGTTGATAACATCGTCCGCACCGTACTGTTTCGCCAGATCAGCCTTTGCATCGGTGGAAACCGTGGTGAAAACATGGACGCCTATGTGCTTCAGCATTTGGATGAGGAGCAGCCCCATGCCGCCGGCGCCGGAGTGGACCAAGGCCGAGTCCCCCGCATTGAGCCGGGTGATTCCAAATACCAGATAGTGGGCGGTCATACCTTGAAGCATGGCGGCCGCCCCGGTGGCGAAGTCCATGTCGTCGGGTAGCCCCACCAGCAGCCACGATGGGACCGCTTGTTGCTGGGCGTAGGTGCCGGTGTGCATGCAGTACGCCACCCGGTCGCCCACGGCTACCTCGTTGACACCTTCTCCCACCGCTACCACCACCCCGGCCGCCTCCCGGCCCGGCGTCCAAGGAAAGGCGGCGGGCGGGTTCATTCCATTCCTGCTGGTGACGTCGGTGTAGTTGACGCCGATGCTCTTAATGTCGACCACCGCTTGGCCCGGGGCCGGCGCGGCATTGGGAGCGTCTTCGTACCGGAGCACCTCCGGACCGCCAACTTCGTGGACTCTTACCGCTTTCATTTTCCCCTCCAAGGACTCGATTAGACAAAGGCCGGTTTCCCCGTTCGACGGTGCAAGGGTACAGCAATACTACCGGCGCGGAAAGAGAGTCTGTGGGAAGGGCGGCAAGCTCCGAGGACTCCATCAGCTTGCGGGGTCAAGACCAGCCGGGGTCAGGCCCAGGGTTGGCCCGGAGAGTTTACATTGCCGGAAGCATGTGGTTTAGTAAGGGTTACTACTACTAACGAGGGGCCGGTAACGAAGGACCGATGGTTGCGTCCGAAAGACGGTACCGGCAGCCCTAACCCCAACGCAGGAGTAGCGCCGACATGAGCTACCAGGTCATCAAGACCGACCAAGCCGGTCGGGTCGCGGTCATTACGTTGAACCGGCCCGAGGTGCTGAACGCCATGAGCCTTCAGCTGATACGCGAGGTAGACGACGCCTTGACGTCGATGGAGCAAGACGACGACGTCGGGGCCATTGTGATAACCGGCGCAGGGGAGCGAGCTTTCTCCGCGGGCGCGGACATTCACGAGAACCGGGAGCTTTCCGAAGAGGACCGGGAAGCAGGGATGGCGGAGAGGGCCAAATATACCTGGCGCCTCACTACGTGCTACAAACCGGTTATCGGGGCCATCAACGGCCTGTGCTACGGCGGCGGTACCGTGTACGCTACGTCCATGGATTTCCTGGTTGGCTGCGACAAGAGCAGCTTCCGGTTCTTGGCGGTCAACTACGGCCAGTTGAACGCCACTTGGAGCTTGCCCACGATGTTGAGTTGGCCTAGGGCCAAGGAGTTGCTATATAGCGGCCGGGAAGTCTTCGCTGAAGAGGCTTATCGCATCGGTCTGTTAAACCACTTGGTCCCCGCCAGCCAATTGATGGATAAGGCCGTGGAAGTCGCAGCCGGCATCGCTAAGAACCGGATAGACTCCGTGGGAAATATCAAGCAACTGTTGCTGGAACACACCGGTCTTCCCCTGGAGGCCCAGTTCCAAAACGAGACCGAGGGCCGCAAAGGCCGGTTCAAGGGGCTCACGGTGGAGGACGGGTTCAGCGAATTCTTGGACCGAAAGGGCCGCAAACCGCGAGGCTGAGGCCTTTCCCACCGTACTATCATCCACCGGCCTGACTCGCCGGAGGCGTAGATACACCCGCCGACTCTCCAAGGCCGGTTAGGAAATTCGCCGTGGCCCAAGAGTCCCAAAAGCACCGGTTGCCCATAGGCCATCGGTCCCCCGTTTCCGACGCCACCGCGCCCGACGGGTCGGAGATTAGGTTGCTGGCCGACCACCGGCACTCCGCCCGCCGGGCCAGTCTCTGTGAAGTGACTCTTCCCGCCGGAGGGGTGTCACGCCCGGTATGGCACCAAACAGTGGAAGAGATTTGGTACTTCCTCGAGGGCTGCGGACAGGTCTGGCGCTGCCCGCCCGGTGTAGAGCCGGAATCCGTCGCGCCGGAACCAGTAGGTCCGGGCGACGCGCTGACTATATCCGCGGAATGGCGGTTTCAATTCAGCGCACACGAAAGCGGACCGCTGCGCTTCCTTTGCTATACCGCACCGCCTTGGCCCGGGCCCGATGAGGCTCGACCGGCGGAGGGGGGAGGCCTGGGAGAAGGGACGGTGTGATGGAACACAACCATGAACCTTGACACTCCGTCGTCCCAAATCTATACTCGGTATTAGAAAATCGAATAAGCAAAGGCTGTGAAGGGGAATAGTAGGCTTCTAGCGAGGCTCAGAGAGCCGGGGCGGGTGAGAGCCGGCGCCAGGCGCGGAAGCACAAATGGACCCCGGAGCCGCAGGCCGATCGGATGACCATTCGCCAATGATTGAAGGGGTATGCTCCTTCCGGCGAGAATCCGCTAGGCTGGGCCGGTTGGATACCGTTAGAAGTCCACGGCACGGGGGCTGCGTAGACCCAGGCCCCTCCCGCCGGTCAAGATCAGGGCTTGCCTCGTCTACAACTTGAGGCCAAGGCTAGAAATGAGGGTGGCAACGCGGCTACAACCCGTCCCTTGAGGGCGGGTTTTTTGTTTGGGGTGGACAACCATGTATTACCCAAGCCTGGAACAAGTCAAAGCTATGGCCGGAGCCGGCAACTTGGCGCCTGTCTACCGGTCCATCAACGCCGACCTGGAAACCCCGGTCTCCGCCTACCTGAAAGTGGCGCGGCGGCCCTACTCATTTTTGCTGGAGAGTGTGGCCGGGGGCGAGCGTTTGGGCCGCTACAGCTTCATCGGCACTGACCCCTACCGGGTCGTCAAGACCGGGCCCGGCCAGTCCGGGGGCCAAGTGGACCCTTTGACCTTGGTGCAAGCTGAGATGGACCAGTACCGGCTTGTCCCGGTTGCCGACCTACCCAGATTTCACGGGGGCGCAGTGGGCTACCTAGCCTACGACGCCATCAGCTACTTCGAACCCAGGGTGCCTCCCATGCCCGCCGACCCCCAGGGGCTGCCGGAGTCCGTTTTCACTTTCGTTGATACGTTACTGGTGTTTGACCACTTGCGCCACGACATCAAAGTAGTCAGCCACGTCCGCCTCAACGGCGACGTTGCCGCCGCCTATTCCGAAGCCACCGGAAAGATAGACGACTTCGTCCGCCGCTTGGCCCAGCCTCTGGAGCCGCCCCCGGAAATGCAAGGTCCGTTGCCGGGACGCGAATCTCCCCAGGAAGTCGCGTCCAACTTCACGCGAGAAGAGTACGGCGCGGCGGTGGACAAGTGTATCGAGTACATCTACGCCGGAGACGTCATCCAGGTTGTCAACTCCCAACGGTTCTCCCGCAAGACCGATGCTCACCCCTTCCAGGTGTATCGTTCCCTGCGCAGCATAAACCCGGCGCCCTACATGTATTACTTGGACCTGGACGGATTCCAGATCGTGGGGGCGGCTATCGAGACCGTGGTCCAGGTACAGGACAACATCGCGGCGACTCACCCCATCGCGGGTACGCGCCCCCGGGGCCGCACCTCGGAGGAGGATGACGCTCTGGAACGGGAGCTGAAGACCAGCGAAAAGCAACGCGCCGAGCACGTCATGCTGGTTGACCTGGGACGAAACGACATTGGCCGGGTCAGCGTACCGGGAACGGTAAACGTGACCCAACTCATGGACGTAGAGCGGTTCTCCCACGTGATGCATCTGGTCTCCCACGTGGAAGGACGCCTGCGCCCGGAGCTCACGCCTTACGACGCGCTCCGTTCCTGCTTTCCGGCGGGCACCGTTTCGGGCGCGCCTAAAATCCGGGCCATGGAAATCATCGCCGAGGTCGAAGGGGAGAAACGGGGGCCATACGGCGGGGCGGTGGGGTACTTCAGCTTCTCCGGTAACATGGATACCGCCCTCGTCTTGCGTACCGGCATCTACAAGGATGGTACGATGTATGTCCAAGCCGGCGGCGGCATCGTCGCCGACAGTGTCGCCGAGGACGAGTATCAAGAGACCAAGCACAAGTCCAGGGCCCTGCTGCGCGCCATAGAGTTGGCCGAAGGCAGAGCGTAATTGTCCCGGTAACACTGCAACTGCTCCACTTTCCCCGAGGGAAGGGAGCCGGGGAGATAAAAATGCTCAAGTCGTTCTTCCACACCGGATTCGTAGTCAAAGACTTGGAGAAAGCGGTTGAGTTCTATACCGATGTGTTGGGCATGCGGCTGGCGGGCCGCATGGAGCGCCAAGGTGAGTTCATCAACCAAGTCTTGGCCTTCCCGGAAGCCCACATCAAGGGAGCGTTCTTGGACAAAGGGGAGGGTCATCAGTTGGAGCTAATCCAGTACTTCAACCCGGCCAGCGGCCCTGGCGGCGCGGCCCGTAACGACTTGGGAGCAACTCACTTGGCCTTTTGGGTCGAGGATATCGAGCGGTTCTACAACGAGACCTCCCAGCGGGGACTCCGGTTCAACAACCCGCCGGCGGCGCTGCGCGACGACGAAGG
The DNA here is from genome assembly GCA_965197665.1 of Dehalococcoidia bacterium. Lineage (GTDB taxonomy): Bacteria > Chloroflexota > Dehalococcoidia > Lucifugimonadales > UBA3495 > CBDANO01. The sequence continues at coordinate 148,672 of CBDANO010000001.1, read as the reverse complement.
CAATATCGCCCGCAAGGCAATCTACGCCCGAGACCCCGACGGCAACTGGCTGGAGTTCGTGGAGACCTTTTGATGCTGTTACTCATCGACAACTACGACAGCTTCACTTACAACCTGTACCAGTATTTGGCGGAGCTCGGCGCTCCCGTCACCACAGTGCGCAACGACAAGATTACCCTGGAGGAGGTGGACGAAATGGCTCCCGAGGGGATAATCGTCTCTCCGGGGCCGTCAACGCCGCTGGAGGCCGGCGTCTCCAACGACCTTATCCGGCGCTTCGGCCCCAGGTTGCCCACCCTGGGAGTGTGCTTGGGCCACCAGTGCGTTGGGTACACCTACGGCGCCAAAGTGGACCGGGCGGGAGAGATTCGCCACGGAAAGACCTCCATGATCCATCACGACGGCAAGGGGGTCTTGGCCGGGCTTCCCAACCCATTCGAGGCCATCCGGTACCATTCCTTGGTGGTCTATCCAGAGACGGTGCCCGACTGCCTAGAGGTTACCGCTTGGACCGACAATGGCTTGATTATGGGCCTGCGTCATAAGGAACACCCCGTGGAGGGCGTGCAGTTTCATCCTGAATCCATTATGACCCCGGTCGGGAAGGACCTCATCCAAAATTTCTTGGACCAAGTCAGCGCAGTCAAGTCCGCCAAGTGAAGGGTAAGTCCGGAAGTCCGAGTCGATGGGAAACTCCGCCCACCGGCCCTACGGGGATAAAGCAGCCCAATGATACGTGAAGCCATCGACGCGGCGGCCTCGGGGCGGTCTCTGGATATGGACACCGCCGCCGCCGTGATGCGGGAGATCATGGAGGGTGAGGCTACTCCAGGCCAACTGGGCGCCTTTCTCGCGGCGCTAAGCATGAAGGGAGAAACGACGGAGGAAATCGCCGGTTTCGTTACCGTGATGCGGGAGAAGTCCCTCAAAGTTCGTGTCGACGGCCCTTTAGTCGACACGGTGGGCACTGGTGGCGACGGTCAAAACACCTTCAACATCTCCACAGCCACCGCCTTCGTGGCGGCGGGCGCCGGCCTGAAAGTCGCCAAACACGGCAACCGGGCCGCCTCCAGTTCCTGCGGCGCCGCGGACGTGTTGGAGGCCTTGGGGGTCAAGTTCGACCTACCGCCCCCGGGTGTGGAACGGTGCATCGACGAGGTCGGATTTGGGTTCATGTTTGCTCCCGTCTTTCACGCCGCCACCCGGCACGCCGCCCCGGTCCGGCGGGAGATCGGCATCCGTACGGTGTTCAACATCCTGGGGCCGTTGACCAACCCCGCCGGCGCCCAATATCAACTCATAGGCGTGGCCTACCCGGAGTTGGGCAAGACCGTGGCCGAAGTCTTGCAACTGTTGGGTTCGCAACGCGCCATGATCGTTCACGGAGCCGGGGGGTTGGACGAAATCACCCTCTCCGGCCCCACCTCGGTATGGGAAATGGAAAACAACGAGATCCGCACCTGGAAGTTAACCGCGGCCGACACCGGTCTTCCGGAACGCACCGTCAAGGCGATTCGAGGGGGTTCCAAGGAGGAAAACGCCGCCGTCATGCGCCGGTTATTCGATGGCGAGCCCGGCCCGGTCCGGGACTATGTGCTGGCCAACAGCGCCGCCGTGTTGCTGGTGGGGGGCACCGTGCCGTGTTTGCGGGACGGTGTTGCTTTGGCGGGGGAAGTAATCGATAGCGGCGCCGCTAGGGCAAAGCTGGAGGATTTGGCTGTGTTGAGCCAAAAGCTAGGCAAGGACGCCGGCTGAAGCGGCATGGCTGAGGGGCATGATTGAAGCAGCCCTTGCCCACTCCTCGATGAACGGCGCGTCTTGAGTCGGGTATGAATAGTGGATGCGAAAGTCAACCAAGAGAACGGATTGCTCGAAATTGGCCGATGCCATGACCAACATCCTTGAAGAAATAGTTGCCGCCAAAAGGAAAGAGTTGGCGGCCCAAAAAGAAGCCGTGCCCCTGGACACCTTGGGGGATGCGGCGATGGGCCGGCCGCGGCCCCTCAATTTATCGGGTGCACTGATGGGCGGCGAGGTACGGCTCATCGCCGAGGTGAAGAAGGCCTCTCCTTCCCGGGGCCTGCTTTGCCCCGATTTCGACGCGGTGCGGCTGGGGGATACCTACGCCCGCAACGGTGCCGCGGCGATTTCGGTGCTGACCGACCCACGGTTCCAGGGTACGTTGGACCACCTGACCCAAGTCAAGCAGACCGGCGCCTCCCAGCGCGCGCCGGTACTGAGGAAAGACTTCATCTTCGACCCCTACCAGGTCTACGAAGCTCGGGCCGCCGGCGCCGACGCGCTCTTGCTCATAGCCGCCATCCTTTCGGCCCCACAACTCCGGGAGTTGCTGGCCCTCAGCACTGAGCTATGGATGCAGTGCCTGGTAGAGGTCCACGATGAGGCGGAGTTGCAGGCGGCATTGGACGCCGGCGCCGAAGTGGTTGGCATCAACAATCGAGACCTGCGCACTTTCACTACCGACTTGGCCGTGACGAGACGGCTGGCGCCCTTGGTCCCCCGGGGCAAAATCATTGTCAGCGAAAGCGGCATTAGTAATAGGGAGCATCTGCGGCAGCTAACCAAGTACCGCGTCAACGGAGTCCTGGTGGGTGAAGCGCTGGTTACTGCCGATGACGTGGGGCAAAAGGTGCGGGAGTTGACCGGACAGGAGGCCGGTTCTCCAAGGGCATGACCAAGGTCAAGATTTGCGGTATCCAAAGAGGAGCCGACGCCTTGGCTGCGGCGGAAGCCGGCGCCGACTTCGTGGGCATGGTGTTCGTACCCGAACGGCGTCGGAGACTGGACCCCGGCACCGGCCGCGGCATTGTCCAGACCCTCCGGGCCTCCGGGGCCGGTGGGCCCAAAGTCGTGGGGTTGTTCGCCGACCAGCCCCTGGAAGAAGTAAATCGAGTGATCGAAGATTGTCAGCTGAACCTGGCCCAACTGTGCGGGAAAGAATCCCTGGAATATTGCCGGGGGGTACAAGCCCAAGTCATCAAGGTCGTGCACGTAGACGCTGCCGCGACGGCCTCCGACGACCTGAACAGCCTGGCGGAGCGTGTAGCGTCCTATCGAGACGCGGGGAACTTGGTCGCGCTGGATCGGCTGGTTGACGGAGTGCAGGGCGGCACCGGCTGCAGCTTCGATTGGGGTATCGCCGCCCGGCTTTCCCAACGAGGGTTCTCGTTCTTGCTAGCCGGGGGACTGTCTCCGGACAACGTAGCCCGTGCCGTGGCCGAAGTAAACCCTTGGGCGGTGGACGTATCCAGCGGCGTGGAGACCAGGGGGGCCAAGGACCGGCAAAAGATTCGCGCCTTTATCGACAACACGCGACAACGCCCGATAACACCCGGACACCGGGGATGAATCGAGGTATTGGTAATGGCAGCGATCCCCGCGGCTAATTTGCCCGACGACAGGGGACGGTTCGGGGAGTTCGGCGGCAAGTTCGTTCCCGAGACCCTGATGGCGGCTCTGGCCGACCTGGAAGCAGCCTATGCCCAAGCCAAGAGTGACCATGAGTTCCGCACTGAGCTGGGCCAGCTGCTCGAGAGCTACGCCGGCCGTCCGACCCCTCTGTATTACGCGCAAAACCTGACCCGGCAGTGCGCCGGCGCCAAGATCTATCTCAAACGAGAGGACCTGGCCCACACCGGCGCCCACAAGATCAACAATGCTTTGGGCCAAGCCTTGCTGGCCAAGCACATGGGCAAAGGCCGGATAATTGCTGAAACCGGCGCAGGCCAGCACGGGGTGGCCGCGGCCACCGTTTGCGCTGTGCTGGGCCTCCGGTGCGTCGTTTACATGGGTTCGAAAGACATAGAGAGACAATCGTTGAACGTATTTCGCATGAGGCTGCTGGAGGCGGAAGTAGTCCCGGTGGAGTCCGGCGCCCGCACCTTGAAGGACGCGATCAACGAAGCCATCCGCGACTGGGTAACCAACGTGGAGACCACCCACTATTTGATCGGGAGCGTAGTCGGCCCCCATCCCTATCCCATGCTGGTGCGGGACTTTCAGGCGGTGATTGGCCGTGAGGCGCGAAGCCAATTCTTGGAAGTCGAGGGCCGGTTGCCTGACTACGTCGTAGCTTGCGTGGGCGGCGGGAGCAACGCTATTGGTACCTTCCACGAGTTCATCGGCGAAGACTCGGTGAAGCTGGTCGGCGTGGAAGCCGGAGGCCAAGGACTAGCGACGGAAAGGCATTCGGCCTCTCTGAACGCGGGACGCCCCGGCGTGCTCCACGGGTCCATGACCTATCTGCTGCAGGACGAGCACGGTCAGGTGCAAGAAGCCCACAGCATATCCGCGGGCCTTGACTACCCGGGCGTCGGACCCGAGCACAGCTACTTGAAGGACTCCCGACGCGCCCAGTACTTGACCGTCGATGATTCCCAGGCCCTGGAAGGGTTTCACTTGCTGTCACGGACTGAAGGGATTATCCCGGCCCTGGAACCGGCACACGCCATCTATTACGCTGTCCAACTGGCCCGAGGCCTATCTCCGGAACAGAGCATCATCGTGTGCCTAAGCGGCCGGGGGGACAAAGACATCAATACCGTAGCCCAGGCTTCGGGTATCGAGATTTAGCTAACCCGATGCAAGGGTTTCAGATTGGAGATAGGAGTCCCAACGACGCGGCCGTCCGTAATGCCCTGCCTTCCACGAGAGAATTGGAGAGTGACTGGGCCGGCCCGCCGCTGCGTACCGGTCTGCTCCCTCACCCCGGCTTATGAATGGTCCCCAGTGAGCGCTTTAATCCCTGTTATAATGGGCCGCAGCCCACGAAACCTGTCCGCTGGGAGGCGGTGGAATGGACCTGGGACTTCAAGACAAAGTAGCGATCATCACCGGAGGGAGTGAAGGGATCGGGAAGGCGGCCGCTCTGGGTATGGCCCGAGAAGGCGCCAAGGTCGTCATCGTCGCCCGCCGCCCCGAGGTGTTGGAGCAAGCCGCTCAAGAGATTATAGGCGCCACCGACGGCGTGGTCTTGCCGGTGCCGGCGGACGTGACCGACCGCGGCGCCGCCGGCCGGGTGGCGCAGGCCGCCGTCGACAACTTCGGACGAGTGGATATCCTGGTGAACAACGCTGGCACGGCCCTGGCCATGGACTTCGAGAGGGTCACCGACGAAAACTGGGAGGGTGACTTCGACTTGAAAGTATGGGGGGCCGTGCGCCTTATCCGCGCGGTGATACCGGAAATGCGTAAAGTCGGGGGCGGGCGCATCATCAACGTAACCAACCTGGGAGGCCGGACCCCAGGGGCCGGGTCTATGCCCACCTCCGTTTCCCGCGCCGCGGGCATAGCTATAACCAAGGGCCTGTCCAGGGACTTGGCCGAGGACAACATATTGGTTTCCACGGTGTGTATCGGGTTGATAAAGAGCGGGCAAACCGAGCGCCGCTATATTCGACTGAAAGAGTCCCGTCCCAGCCTCACCCTCGATGAATTCTGGGTCCAGTCGGCCAAGGAGCGGGATATTCCCTTGGGCCGGGTGGGCGAAGCCCAAGAGGCCGGGGACGTGATAACATTTCTTGCCTCGGACCGGGCCAGCTACCTTACCGGCATCGCGGTGAACATCGACGGCGGGGCTTCCGCCGTGGTCTGAGCCAGCCGCAACCCAAAAACCTCGCAAACCGGGTTCGCTTAATCAATCGGAACGGGCCTGGGTTCCAAAATCTCCCGCCGAGACGACTGTCCAGGGCCGTACAGGTACCGGCGGCCCTATTGCCGCACCTGATCGACGATTAGGCGTCATCATAGCCGACACCTTGGTCCCGCCCAAACAGAAGACGGTGACGGCCCGGTACCGGCCGCGGATGTTAGTTGGAGGATGACAGTGGTTGAATCACAACCCGGCGACGCGCAGATGCCCCAACGGGTCCTTCTGGGGCCGGGCCCCAGTTCTGTCCATCCTCGGGTGCTTCAGGCCATGACGCTGCCCGTGGTGGGCCACTTGGACCCGACGTTCTTCCAAGTAATGGACGAGCTGTGCGAGATGCTCCGGCAGGTCTACCACACCACCAACCCCATGACCTTTCCGATTTCCGCCACGGGCAGCGGGGGCATGGAGGCAGCCTGTGCCAACATTATCGAGCGCGGCGACACCGTGGTAGTCTGCCGAAACGGTTACTTCGGCGGACGGCTGGCCGACATCGCCGAACGCTATGGGGCCGAGACCCACGTGATAGACGCTCCGTGGGGCAAGCCGGTGGACGTCGAAGCCCTATCCCAAGAGCTGGACAAGCGCCCTAACGTCAAAGCGGTGGGAGTGGTCCACGCCGAAACTTCCACCGGCGTTTTAACTCCGCTGCCCGAGATTGCGGATTTGGCCCACCGGCACGGCGCCCTTGTCATAGTGGACGCGGTTACGTCCCTTGGGGGGCATGACATGCGAATGGACGACTGGGACTTGGACGTGTGCTACAGCGGTTCCCAAAAGTGCTTGGGAGCGCCCCCGGGCCTGGCGCCCATAAGCTTCGGCCCCAGAGCCATGGAGGTAATCAACGGGCGCAAGACCAACGTGGAGAGCTTCTATTTCAGCTTGCAGGAACTGGAGGGGTACTGGTCGGCGCGGCGGGCCTATCACCATACCGCGCCCATATCGATGAATTACGCCCTGCGTGAAGCCCTAAGGATGGTGGCCGAAGAAGGTCTGGAAAACCGGTTGGCCCGCCACGCCCGGGTGGCCTCGGCCCTCTGGGCCGGACTGGAAGCCCTGGGAATCGGACTATTGGCCGACCCGGACTACCGGCTCAATCCTTTGACCACCGCCCTGATACCCGAGGGCATAGACGACGCGGCGGTCCGCCAACGGCTACTGAACGAGTACAACATCGAGATCGGCGGCGGATTGGGTACCCTGCGCGGCAAAGTCTGGCGTGTCGGGCTGATGGGCGACTCCGCCCGGGAGGTAAACGTGTTCGCCCTGCTTTCCGCCCTGGAAGTGATCCTTTCCAGCATGGGCTACGAAGTCGCTTTCGGCGCCAGCCTGTCCGCCGCCCAGCGGGAGATAACCAGAAGCGCCAAGTCTGAATAAAGCTCCCGGCGCTGAACGCGGCGCGCCGGTGGGAACATAGGCCGCCCCGGACTTGCTAGGCAGGGACACCCCGCCGCGTCAACGCCGTTTTCGTTGGCCCTCTTCGGCCCGGTAGCTTTCGTCCAACACATCCACGACGTGGACCACGCTGGTGGAGACCCCCAGGGACCGAAGCCCCCGTTCGATCTGCATCATACAGCCGGGGTTGGCCGTCACCACCTGCTCCGCGCCGGTAGCCTCGATGTTGGCCATCTTCCGGGCTAAGATCTTTCCCGCCAGTTCCGGCTCCGTAACCGCGTAAAGGCCCGCCGCGCCGCAACATTGCGACGAATGCTCCATTTCCGCCAGCTCCAGCCCCGGAATCGAGTTCAGTATCTCTCGGGGAGCCCGCGTTATCCCCTGGGTGTGGGCCAGATGGCAAGAGTCCTGGTAGGTCATCTTCCGGGCTACGGGGGCTTTCGGAGGTTCGAATGGAAGAGAGACCAGGAATTCGGTTATGTCTTGGGTCAACCGGCTAACCTCTTTAGCTTTGTCGGCGTAAAGAGGGTCTTCGGCCAGCAACTGGTCATACTCCTTCATGGCCGAGCCGCAACCCGCCGAGGCCACCACGATACGGTCAACCCCCGCCGCCAAGAACACGTCTATGTTCTGCCGGGCCATACGCCGCCCGTACTCCAGGTCGCCGCTGTGGACGTTTAGAGAGCCGCAGCATCCCTGCCCTGGGGGTACCGCCACATCGCAGCCGTTTCGGGTGAGCACGCGCACCGCCGCTTCCATGGTGGCCCCCTGGACCAAGGGCATGACGCATCCAGACAGCAGACCTACAGTGAGCCGGCGGGAAGCAGCCGCGGAGGAATCCCGGGCCCGGTAGGTCCGCTCGGTTGGACCGAAGGAGGGGCCGCGTATTGACGGCAACTGGGCTTCCAATTCGGCCAAGGGGCCGGGGACCCATCGAAGGCTGCGGGAACTCCTCACCAGTTTTTGCAGGCCGGAGCGCTGGTAGGCTCGAAGCGCACCGGCGGCCAAGCGTAACCGCCGGGGATAAGGCAATGCTTGCCGGAGGAACAAGCGAGTGGCCCCTTTCTTTGCCGCGGAGCCGGCGTCTTGGGATGCCATCTGGGAGCGTGTACTCACCATCATCCGGCCGAAGGGGACCCCTGAGGGGCACACCGCTTCGCAAGCCCGGCACTGGAGGCACTTTCCCCAGTGGGAAGCTACTCGTTGGTTGATGTCCAACCGGCCCTCGTGGACCGCCTTCATCAGCGCAATGCGGCCCCGCGGCGATTCCGTCTCCAGACCCAACTCGACATAGGTAGGACACGAACTGAGGCACAACCCGCAGTGTACGCAGCGGTACATGTCTGCTTCAGCGGGAGCGTCGCCGCCTTGAAACCCGCTGCCGGGCAAAAAGGGAAGCGGAGACCCTGCCCCTGAAAGCCCTTGGCGGGGCACGTTGCTCTCCGGCGGGGCGTTGCCGGCCTCAGACACTAGATTCCCCCAAGAACCGGCCCGGGTTCAGAATTCCTTGCGGGTCGAAATTTTGTTTGATCCTCCGCATAATCTCCATTCCGGGGGGGTGCTCTCCCCATACGTCTATCCGTTTTTTGATTGACGGCGCGCAGTGCTCTACGGTAGCAAACCCCCCGGCGCCTTTCGCCGCTTGCCTTGTCCCGGAGATGGCCTCCAGCACCAGGGAATCGTCGGGCAGGCCGCTATCCGTCGTCGTCCACCAGAACAACCGGCACGCGCCGAAACCCGGGTCGGCCGCCACTGCCGGGGGGTGCCCCAATTGGACATTCCGGCGGCACCGTTCCACTGCTTGGGCCACTGCCGACGGCGGTACCACGACTTTGATCCCCAGGTAGGGCCTAGTGTCCCAGGCCCAACCCAAGTCGGTCAACCGTTGCACGAGAGGGCGGCCGGCATCGTCACCCAAGTCTTCCACGTGAAGGGCCCCGGCCTTCCGGAGCGTCCCGGCGCTATCGGTCATTCGCCGCTTCACCGTCTCCGGACGGCCGGAGAAGAACCCGAGGGTGAGGGCGCCCACGGGTCCGGGGCCGTCAGGGGGTGTAGAAACCGGGCCGACATCGAGTTTCCGGGCGGCCTGCAAGTCCACCACCTGTACTCCCTGGGGGGCATGGACCTCCCTCAGCAAGGCGGCCCCGGCGATTATTCCATCCCCTAAAGCGGGATGCTCCGCTATCTGTACCCGCTGTTCCAACGGCTGGGGGGAAAGCTTGAAAGTAGCTTCGACTATCACTCCAAGAGTCCCCAGGGACCCGGTGTACAGCTTGTTCAAGTCGTAGCCGGTAACGTTCTTGACCACCTTACCCCCGGCCTTGGTCTGCGTTCCCCCGGCTTGGACCACGGCAATGCCGATCAACCAGTCCCGGGGTTGCCCGTAGGAATACTGCAACGGCCCGGTGGTATTGGCTGCCAGAATGCCGCCGATGGTAGACCTGGCAGGGACGGGCGATTCCAAACGCAGCGATTGGCCGCCCGGTGCCAGGAGTTGCCGCAATTGGGCCAGCGGCATACCGGCGGCGACGGTGGCGGTGAGATCGTTGGGCGCGTAGTCCAACATCCCGTCCAAGAGGTTGAGACTCAGTACGATGCCCCCTCGGTTGGGGGCGTTCCCCAAATTGGTCTGGACGCCTCCACCCCGGGGAAAGACCGCAACGCCCTCCCGGGACGCCCACTTCAGGACTTCGGCGACGGCCTGCCGGTCCCGTGGCTGCACCACCGCCTCAGGTGTCATGCCGTCGATGGCATACTCTTCCAAGGCACCGGGCGGTCTGATTGCGCCGGGGCCTAGAATCTGAGAAAGCTTTTGGGAAATATCCAATGGCATGGGTGTCACTTGGCCGGGGCGTAAGCCGGTGCAATCTGGTCGGCGAAACCTGCCGAGGGGTACGGGAAGCTATGCCGGCATCCCCGGTACGGCGCGCTGGGCCGCCGGTTGGTGCGCCGGGCCTCCGGGGAATATCTTCCCAGGGTTCAAACGATTGCACGGGGCAAAGGCGTCTCGCACCAAACGCATAGCGGCCATATCGTCCTCAGAGAACACCAAGGGCATCTGCTCTTTCTTTTCCAGGCCCACTCCGTGCTCTCCGGTAAGGGTCCCTCCGGCGTCGACGCAGACTTTCATAACCGCGGCGCCGGCTTCGATGACTCTTTCCATGGAACCGGCTTCGCGCTCGTCGAACAGCAAACATGGGTGCAGATTGCCGTCCCCGGCGTGGAACACGTTGGCGATGGGGATGCCGTAGCTTTCCCCTATCCGGGCCACCCGCCGGAGAACGCTGCCCAGTTGCGTTCGGGGGACGACTCCATCGATGAGGTAGTAGTTGGGCGCCAGGCTGCCCAGAGCGCCCAAAGCTCCTTTTCGCCCCGCCCAGAGGGACGCTCTCTCCGCCTCACCCTCCGCTACCTTAACCTGGGTGGCCCCGGTGTCCCAGAGGGACGATTCCACCTCGGCGCCCATCTCGGCGACTTCCTCTTCAAGGCCTTCCAGTTCGATGAGCAAGACGGCCCCCGCATCATCAGGGTAACCCAGGTCGGTAACGTTTTGCACCGCTTGAATGCTCAGTGCGTCGATCATTTCCAGGGCCGCCGGGACGAGGCCGTGCCCGATTACCGCCGACACCGCGGCGCAGGCGGAGTCAACTTCCGGAAAGATGCCCAAGTAGGTCTTGACCGCTTCCGGCAGGGGCAACAATCGAAGAACGATCTTGGTAGCGACGCCAAAGGTCCCTTCCGACCCAACGAAAACGCCGCGCAGGTCATAACCGGGGGATTGATATACCGCCGGCGTGGATAGGCTCCCCAGGTTGACCACGGTGCCGTCTTCAAGCACCACCTCCATCCCCAGCACGTGGTTGGTAGTGGTACCGTAAGCCAAACAGTGGGGGCCCCCGGCGTTTTCGGCGACGTTTCCACCGATGGTACAAGCCTTCTGGCTGGACGGGTCGGGAGCGTAACGCAAGCCAAACTTGCGGGCGTAGTCGTCCAAGTCCAAGTTGATCACGCCGGGCTCCACGGTAACGGCCCGGTTTTCTTCGTCTAGTTCCAGGACCCGGTTCATCCGGGTGAAGGCTATCTGTATCCCGCCGGGCGGTGAGATAGCCCCGCCGCTTAGACCGGTCCCGGAGCCGCGGCCGACCACCGGTATTCCGGCTCGGTAGGCCAAGCCCATCACTCGGCTCACTTCTTCGACCGAGTTCGGAAACACCACCGCCGCCGGCATACCCCGGTCGATGGAACCGTCGTACTCGAAGACCAACAGGTCGTCCGGGTGGGAGACCACGTTGGCCTCTCCGACTATGGAGCTTAATCCCCGGATGAATTCTTGATTTTCCATACCTGCTCTTTGGGGATGATAAACTAGAGCTTGAGACCTTGGCAAGGAATGCGGGTGAAAGCCGCGTGTAAGGAGTAGACCAGTGCAATTCAAGATTGCTGTGCTGCCCGGCGACGGCATAGGGCCGGAAGTCACCGCCGAAGGAGTCAAGGTCTTGCGGGCTGTGGGCCGCGCCTTCAACCACCGGTTTGACTTCCAGTACGCCGACGCAGGCGGAATTTCCATAGACCGCCACGGGATCGCGCTGCTCCCGGAGGCGCTGGAACTGGCCGAGTCTGCGGATGCGGTCCTCTTTGGGGCCGTGGGCGGCCCGAAGTGGGACGATCCCGGGGCTGCGGTGCGCCCCGAGGATGCTATACTCCAACTGCGCAGCCACCTGGGAGTTTTTGCCAATATCCGGCCGGTGAAGGTCTTTCCCTGGCTGGCCGACTCCAGCGCCCTCAAGCCCGAGGTGCTGGACGGCGTCGACATGGTAGTGGTGCGGGAGCTGACCGGGGGTCTCTACTACGCCCAACCGAAGGGCCGGGACGAGACTCCGCAAGGCTGGACGGCGGTGGACACCATGCGCTACAGCGAGCCGGAGATCGAGCGTATTCTACGGGTGGGTTTCGAGTTGGCTCGGGGCCGTCGCGGCAAGTTGGTTTCCGTGGATAAAGCGAACGTGCTGGAATGCTCGCGCCTCTGGCGGCAGACGGCAACCCGGTTGAGCGAGGAATACCCCGACGTGGAACTGGAGCACCTGTTGGTCGACAACTGCGCGATGCAGCTAATCCAACGCCCGTCCCGGTTCGACGTCATCGTCTCCGAAAACACTTTCGGTGACATCTTGACCGACGAAGCCTCGGTCTTGGCGGCGTCCATGGGTCTGCTCCCTTCGGCAAGCCTGGCGGAGGTGCCGGCCCTGGGAGCGCGGACCCCGGGGCTCTACGAGCCGATTCACGGGACGGCGCCGGACATCGCCGGCCGGGGAATCGCCAATCCTGTTGCTTCCATACTCAGCGTGGCCATGATGGCCCGGCATTCATTGGGTCTCACCGAGGAAGCGGCCGTTACGGAACGAGCGGTGGAAGAAGCGCTGGCCGAAAATTACCGGACCGCGGATATCGCCGCTCCCAACGCCAAGCCGGTCAGCACCGCCGAAATGGGAGACCGGGTAGCGTCGGCGGTCCAGCGGACGGGGCCCCGCTGAGTTGGACGTAGCCCTACCTCTGGTCGTCTTCCTGGCCAGCGCGGCCAGTGTGGTCTATTTCGGAACGCGCCTTGCCATCTACGGTGACGCGCTGGCGACCCTGACCGGTTGGGGGCGCGTCTTCGTCGGCAGTCTCTTGGTAGCGTTGGCCACGTCGCTTCCCGAGCTCTCCACCAACGTCTCCGCCGTTCGCTTGGACCCTCCTAACCCCGAGTTGGCGGTTGGCACCGTGCTGGGGGCCAACATGTACAACATGTTCAAGCTGTCCTTGGTGATGTTGCTTTTCGGCGGCATCGGATTTCTCCGGCGGGTAGCGCAGCAGCAGACCTACTTGGTTGTAATCTCCGTAATCATCACCGCGGCGGCCCTAATTTTTGCCGCGTTGAAGATCGACTTATCCCTTTGGGACATCGGGCTGTCCTCTTTGATACTGGTCTTGATATTCGTTGCAGGCATGCGGATCGTCTACGTTACCCGCCCTGAACAGGGCAAGGACGGGGGAGAAGAAGACGAAGAGGAGATGACCCTGCGGCGGGCTTGGGTGTTGTTTGGCATCGCGTCGGCGGCGGTGGTGGTCGCCGGGTTCTTCCTGGCTTGGAGCGCGGACCAAATCGCGGACCAAGCCGGCATCGCTTCCAGCACCCTGGGAATTCTGGCGGTCTCCTTCGTTACCAGCCTTCCCGAGTTGTCGATGGCCATCGCGGCGGCGCGCATCGGCGCGGCAGACTTAGCCGTGGCCGGCTTGTACGGCAGCAACATGTTCAACATTTCCATTCTATTCTATTCCGACCTGTTCTACCGGGACGGTATCCTGATAAACGAGACGGTGCCATCCCATTTCCTCGCCGGGGGCTTGTCCATCGGCCTGATGCTGGTGGGGTTGTTGCTAATCATGGGGCGGCGCCGAATGACGGCCGCCGTAGCCAACGCCGCTTTGGTGTTGATGACGTTGGCCACCGTCGCCGGGGCCGGCGTGGTGGCGACTTTGGGCACTGCTGAAAGCGACGAGGATGACCGAGCGGCGGCTAGCTACCATCGGGGAACTCCCGGAGAACGCTCTGAATAACGCCGTTTAACCTGTTCCGGGCGGCCTCGTCGGGCAAAGCGGCTGCCGCGGCCGTCAGGGTGGCGTTGAACTGGGCTAAGAAGTCTCCGGGGACCTCGCCTTTGGCCTGCCGGTCGGCGAAAAGGGAAAAGGCTTCTCTCAAGCGCAGCCCGAGCCAATCGTCCCCCTTTCGGAGAGCCAGAGCGTCCAAGAACCTCCCGTCGTGCTCGAGGGAAATAGGCAGTTGGGGCAACCTGCCGGAACGGTCCTTGTCGTAGGCTAGGTAGGCCAGCGCATCCACCGCCGCGCCTCTATTACCGGCGTCTTCCAGGGCTGTAACAACCCGGGCGGCCAGTGACGGGTCGGCGAAAACCAGACGGTGAATGGTCCGGGCGGGAGGAGACCGGACGGGGTCGCCGGCCAAAATTCCGGCGGCGCTTAGCCCCGGGTCTTGGCTGAGTAGCGCCGCGGCTTCTCGTGGATTGCGCCGGATGAATTCGTCAAAGGGAAAACCGGCCTCTAGGACTATATCCAACAAGTCTCTTTGCAAGCCTCCGTCCTGGGTCCGGCCCCGCTCGGCCACCACGTCGTACATCCGCTCCAAATAGGGCTCGTCGATGAGGTAATTGCCTGACGGCTCGTTTATCAAGACCCCAATACCTTGCTTCAGGTCCGAAATCTCCGACTGAACGGTAACGTCCAACTTGGCCAAGAGTTCGTCCGGCTTCAGGGTGAACCTGATCTGGACCGGCACGGACTCTATAAGGCGCTGGACGAAGGCTTTGTCCAATGATTGGACCGCGACGCTGGTCAATTGGTGGTCTTCATCCCGCAGCAACTCGAAGAAGAGGCGCAAGTCCTCCTTCCGCTCCAAGCCGATATCGGAAACGACTTCCCTCAGCGATTCGGCGCCCCGGCTAGGGTCTCTCCGAGCGGCGGAAAGCACTTCCTCCACGTCCTTGCTGAAGCGTTCCAACCGCTGGACGAAACTGGCGGTGGCTTGGAGAGTAGCTCCCTCGGGCAGCGGGCCTCCCCTTCTGAACAGTTCCAGGAGAGTCCGGTTATCCAGGGCGGGCAAGAAATTCACCAAGAACGGCTGTCCCGGCAGTTGTTCCGTCACACGCCGGGCTTGGTCCCCCGGAGACAACCCCGATAGCTTCCTCAGGAACTTCAGTGCCGAAGCGAGGCCGGCGGCCCGGGGCGCATCCAGCGACGCCAAGTAGCCTTCATGAAGCCCATCCAACCGGACCTTGTCCCGTAAGTATCCGCGCCAGAAGCGGAACTTTTCTTCCTCTTGGGCGGCCCCCAGAAGGAGGTCGAACTGGTCTGCCAGGTCGAACAGCCGCTGCCTCTCTTCTTGGGCCAGAGTCCCTAATCGCCCCTGGAGGAGATTGGGCATTTCCTCGGCGGGCGTTAGAGTGGGGTATTGGCGCAAGTCCAAGTGCTCGAACCCCAGGTACTTGTTGGCTGCCGTCCTGTCGTCGGCTTCCAGAGATTGGTACCATGCCACGGCGTCGTACCAGGAACCGAAGGGCCCCTCCTTGAGGAACCGGCCCCAGTACTTGCGCAAGATGGGCGGGACCAGAGCAAGGTCTCCTCCTGTGGCATAAGCCATGTCGGCCTCTAGACTGTGAAATAGGGGCTCCCGGTTGTCATTGGAAACCTCGGGAAGGTTGCGTAAGCGTTGGCGCAGCACCTCGAAGTGGTCCGGCGGTTGGGACATGAAGAACAATATGTCGGCGTGATACCGCCTCATCGCTGGAGAGACGGTCTCCCCTTCGGGGACTTTCCAGCTTAGTTCCGGGAATCCCTGTATTGGGAAACCGCCCCAATAGGAGTGACCGACCTCGTGCATTACTCCGATGGGCCTGGCCTCCCCCACTCCGGCCCACTTGTAGAACCCGAAGCTGCCAAAGAACCCCGGTTCCCCTCGCATCTGGCGCAGGTCCAAGCTTCGCAGCAGCGCGGCCCCGGAATCAGTGAAGTCGTAGAGATTGATCAGAGCGTCCACCCGCTCCAGCACCCATGAAGAATTGCCGGGATTCGGCGTGGGAGAGGCAGGGGGGCCTGCCGGTGTTGGTAGCGGGACGGGGTCGGCGGCCGTGGGCGAGAGGGCCGGCGAAGGTACGAGGTCGGCGGCGGTAGGCGGGAGGGTCGGCGAAGCGGTTGGCTCGGCGGCAGTAGGCGGGAGGGTCGGTGAAGCGGTTGGGTCGGCGGCGATAGACGGGAGGGCCGGCGAAGGGGTTGGTCCCACCCTTGTACCCCGGATGTTTCCGCTGTCTAGGTCGTGCACCATCTCCGTAAGCCGGTCCAGCTTTTCCAGGACTCGGTCTATGCGCGGGTCAGGGGCCGGTGTGGCCTGGGTACTACCTCCGCAACTGGCCAGCAACATTGCCATGCCGGCCAGGGCCGAAAAAATGACGGTCTTGGCCAGGGCAGCCCGGGGCCAAGACTCCGGCCGGACCCTGGGAGAAGGTTTCCTTGCATTGTTGGGGTCCATGTCTCAGGATATTTCCAAAGATTCCTCAGTGACCTCGCCCTCCTTGATACGAAAGAGGCGCACGCTCGGATTGCCCACGTCCATCAGTGAAACCAGGAGGTAGCGGACCTCCGGCCACAGCTCGGCGGTACCGCCCGCGATGCGAACGTCCGTGTCCGATGGGTACGCCTCGCTCCGGGTGTGGGAGTGGTATATGGCCAACAGGTCCCAATCGCTGTCCCCGGCTTCTTGGTCCACCTTGGCGATCTCCAAGGGGTCCATGGCAAAGCGAAAGGGGCTGGCTGCCACGTTGGTCATGGGGTAGAGGCACAGTACCTGTCCTCCTTTCCCGGCCAGTATGCCGCAGCATTCGTTGGGCAGATCATCTCTGGCGTGGGCCACCATCTCGTCGACGAAGCGCCCTTCGATTCGCACCACCAGCGTCCCTCCTTTCGCCGGCTAGTCTCGGGAGCATCCGAACAAGCCGTCAACACGGCCGTCTACCCTATGTGACCAGCCGCAGTCCACGTATTTATTCGGCGTATTCCTAGATTGCGTCTAACCAGACATTCTGCGCGCCGGCGGCTCGTTCTACGGAGGCCCACAGACGCTGCTCGATCTCTTGCCGGCTTAACGACTCTACCACCACCACCTTATCTCTGGATCCGTGCCCGCGGACGATTTGCAACCGGCTCTTGGCAACGCCCAACGCCTCGGCGAGCAGAGCCACCATCGCTTGGTTTGCTTTGCCTCCCTGGGCCGACGCCGTTACCCGCAATCGCAAAGCATCGTCCAAGTAGGCGTCTACCCGGTTGCGGGAAGCTTTGGGATTCACCCGGACCTTCAGAGTAACGGCGTTGGCCGGTTGTTGCGCCACCGGTCCTCCCTCGCCAAGGAGGCCTGCTATGCGGTTGAGGCTGGGGCCAGGTGTCCTGCTAGGGAAGGTCTGGTATATTAAACCGGATAGCTGGACCCGTGTAGGAGGTTCCGCGTGGAGTATAACAACATCAAACTGGAAAAGGAAAATGCCGTGGCCACCATCCGGCTGGACCGCCCCGACGCCTTGAATGCCCTGAGCCCGGACCTCATGGACGAGCTTTCCACGGCGATAGGGGAGGTGGAACGCGACCAAGAGATCAAGGCCTTGGTGCTGCGGGGTGAGGGCCGGGCCTTCTGTGCGGGCGCCGATCTGACCTACCTTTCCACCGCGTTCGATGCCCCGGACCGGATAAGTTCCATCCTAAGAAAAATCAATGATTGCTTGTTCCAATTGGAGGAATTGCCGGTACCGGTAATTGGTATAGTACATGGGTTTGCTCTGGCCGGCGGCTTGGAGTTGATGATGGCCTGCGATTTGGTCTTGGCCGAAGAAGACGCACGCATCGGCGATCAGCACGTTAACTTTGGTCTGATGCCCGGAGGAGGCTCCACCCAGCGTCTGCCCCGGCGGGTCGGGATGCAGCGGGCGATGGAACTGTTGACCACCGGACGCTGGTTATCCGGCGCGGAAGCGGCCGACTGGGGGTTGGTGCTGCGCGCGGTCCCGGCCGGCAAGCTGGACCAGGAACTGGAGGAACTGCTGGCTTCTTTGCGCACCAAGAGCCGCCCTGGACTGGGTTGGATCAAGTCGGTGACCCGCCGGGGGCAAGAACAGTCTTTGCGGGACGGCGTGGCCCTGGAAGCCCTGGCCTTTGCCCAGTACGTAGCCACCTCGTCCCATCCCAGGGAGGGCGTGCAAGCTTTCAAGGAGAAACGCCGCCCCGAGTTCTGACCAAGAGATGCGAGCTAACTTCCACTCCGGCCATTGCTCTATAGTAACCACGAGGCGCCGACGTTGAAAATCATAGAGATACTGAAGACCACCCGGACTATTTCCTGCGAGTTCTTCCCGCCCAAGACAGCGGAGGGGATGCTGGGTGTGTTTCGGGCCGTAGACCGCCTGAAGGCATTTCGCCCTGATTTCGTCTCCGTTACCTACGGGGCTGGGGGTACTACCCGGTCCTTTACCGAGGAAATCACCTCGAAGATCAAGAACGAAGGCGAGTTGGAAGTAATGGCTCACATGACCTGCGTCGGGCAGACCAAGGATGAGGTGCACGGTGTCCTCGCGCGACTGGAAGAGGGAGGAATCGAAAACGTAATTGCTCTTCGGGGAGACCCGCCTGGGGGCCAGAGTTACTTCGTAGCGACGGAGGGAGGCTTCCCCCACGCTTCCGACTTGATTCAGCACGTCCGGGAGAACTTCCCCTTCGGCATCGCCGCCGCTTGCTACCCTGAGGGCCACGTCGAGTCTCGGAACCTGAATTCTGATTTGGAGTACTGCGCCCTCAAGGTAAAGAACGGCGCCGAATTTCTCATTACCCAGCTCTTCTACGACAACGACGATTACTTCGCCTTCGTGGACCGGGCTCACCGGGCCGGCATCGACGTGCCCATAATCCCCGGTGTTCTGCCCATTCTCAACACGGGCCAAATCCGCAGGTTCACCGCATTGTGCGGCGCCACAATACCGGGGCCATTGGACCGGCGGTTGGAGGAACTGGCCGACGACGATGACGCTGTCCGAGAGCTGGGTGTGGAGTACGCGACCCGGCAAGTGAGGGAGTTGTGGGACGCGGGAGCACCGGGTATACATTTCTACGTCCTCAACCGGAGCTACTCCGTTTCCAGAATCCTGACGAACTTGGCCCTTGCGGGGCACACCGGCGAGGGCTGACGCGGCGGCTTTCGAAAGATCGGCTCCCATCGGAGCATGCAAACCTTGTTGTGACCCTTGGGCTTCGTCACCTTGATGCTGCGATCGCTACCGAAGTAACACCCGAAGTAACATATAGAAGGAGGCCAGCTACCCATAAACCTCTCCTCAGGCGTCGATATCATCGAGATCTCCAGGGTGCGCCAGGTCCTGGAGCGTTACGGCGACCGGTTCTTGGAGCGGGTGTTTACCCCTGATGAGATCGGATACTGCCGGGGGCGCCCATCCAATCTTGCCGCCCGGTTTGCCGCCAAGGAAGCTGCCATGAAGGCCCTGGGCACCGGAGTCCGAGGGGTGGGTTGGAAGGATATCGAGGTCGTCCGCCACGAAAGCGGCGCGCCGTCCCTCCGGCTTCACGGACGGGCGGAACGCCGCGCTCGACAGTTGGGGGTTTTGGACCTGTCTTTGAGCCTTTCCCACTCCCACGAGTATGCCGTTGCCTTCGTGGTGGTCCAACGGGAGTCGGCGGCATGAAAGTGTTGACTGCGGCCCAGATGGCGGCCTTGGAGCGGGCTTCCGAGGGCCGGGGAGTCAGCGCCGACTCCCTGATGGAAAACGCCGGCTTGGCGGTGGCAAGAGCAGTCAGGGAGCGGTTGGGCCGGTTGGCCGGTACCAGGATTTTGGTCTTGGTTGGCCCGGGCAATAACGGGGCCGACGGCTTGGTCGCCGCCCGCCACTTGCAGCGTTGGGGTGGGCGGGTCAGCGCCTACCTCGCTGCCGGCCGGCCCGCAGCCGACCCCAAATTGGACCTCGCCAAGGAATACGGCGTCGAGGCTCTGACCTCCGACGGCGACAGCGGCTTGAAGCTGTTGGACCGCTTGCTTGACGCCTCCGACTTAGCCGTGGACGCTGTGCTGGGCACCGGGCGCGCCCGCCCGCTGGATGGCGCAGCGAGGGAAGTTATGCTGCGCTTGGGCCGGCGTCGCCGGGAGACGGGGCGGCCCGTGCTTCTGGCCCTGGACCTACCCACTGGCCTCGACGCGGACACCGGTGAAGTTGACCCGGCGTGCCCGGCGGCCGACTTGACGGTCGCGCTGGGTCTTCCCAAGCGGGGGCTGCTTACCTTTCCGGGCGCGGCCCACGTGGGCCGGCTGCAAGTCGAAGACATCGGCATACCTTCAAGCCTGGAGGAGGAAGCGGACATCGACTTGGAACTCCTGACCCCCGGTTGGGTCGGCGGCAAGCTCCCGGTGCGGCTTTTAGACTCTCACAAAGGCACTTTCGGTCATGCGTTAGTCGTGGCCGGCTCCCGGAACTACGTGGGCGCGGCCTTCCTGGCCTCGGAAGCGGCTGTCAAGAGCGGCGCCGGGCTGGTGACCTTGGCCGCTCCTGAAAGCGTCTACCGTATTGCGGCCGGCAAGCTGACCGAGGTAATTCAGCTTCCGTTGCCGGAAGACGAGGAGGGGAGAATCCACCCGGACGCCGCCGAGGATATTCTTGCCGGCCTCGACCGCTACGGCGCGGTGTTGGTGGGATGCGGCCTTGGAACATCCTCAGGCGTTACAGAGTTCATGGAGCGCCTGCTGTTGAGCGAGCGGCTAACGGTCCCAGTAATAGTGGACGCCGACGGTTTGAACAATCTCGCGCGCGTAGATGGTTGGTGGCGGCGTATTTCCGCGCCGGCCGCCGTTACGCCCCATCCCGGGGAGATGGCCGTGCTGACCGGCGCGGGCGTCGCGGAAGTGCAGCGGGACCGGCTAGGTACCGCCCGCCACTGGGCCGGCAAGTGGGGCCTAACGGTTGCCCTGAAAGGGGCCCACACCCTGATCGCGGAGCCGGGAGGTATGGTCCGAATCTCGCCTTTCGCCAACCCCGGCTTGGCATCCGGAGGTACCGGCGATGTGTTGAGCGGGGCCATCGTTGGACTAATGGCCCAAGGGTTGACGCCGAATGACGCCACTTGCTGCGGAGTGTACCTCCACGGGCGAGTAGCGGAAGCGTTGCGGGACAATCTGGGAGATACCGGAATGGCCGCCTCCGACCTTTTGCCCGGGTTGCCGCAGGCCATCGCGCGGACACGTCTGGCCGAAGGAACGGTGAGGTAGGGCCGGCTCTCGCTCCCTTCGGATGGCACTGACTAGGCCTTGGAAACTCAACCGGGTGCGCCGTTAGCAAGAACGCGCTTCCAAGTACGCCCCGCAAAATCTCAAGGGGCGCCCAACTCAATCCGGCGGCGGGTGCTGCCCGCCGCGGCTATGCTATACTTTTGTTATTAGGTGCTCCGGTTAACCGCCAAGCCGAATGCGCGCGCAATGGCTCAACGTCTGCGCGCCGCCAACTGAGCCGGTGGTTTGCTGCAAGGGAAAAGCCGGCCCATCTGAAATGCGCCTCCCGTGCCGTTCCTGGGGGCGTTAGGGGGAGTAGGTAGGGGTATGCCGCTGGAGAGTTTCCTCGAAACTCTGGCCGATCCCTCTGCCGAGATTGCGGCCGGGGACTTTAGCGAACTCTCAGACCTTTCGCCGGAAGAGCTCGGGCTATTTGCCCGGACTTGGTTCTCCATTACCGTGGATCGGCAGCGCTGGGTTGTCGCCACCATGACGGAACTGGCCGAAGACAATCCTGGTCTGGACTTCTGCGCCGTCTTCAAGATGTGCTTGAAAGACGAGGATGAGAAGGTCTTGGAGACCGCGATGGAAGGTCTCTGGGAACACGAGGACCGCTCCATCATCTCCGGTCTCATTCAGATTCTTCACTCCGACAAGAGTCCCAAAGTCCGGTCATCGGCGGCGGCGGCGCTGGGAAAATTCAGCGTGCTGGTGCAAGAAGGGAAGCTCCTGCCCAAAGACGGGGAATCCCTTCATGACAGCCTCATGACGGTGCTGAAAGACTCCGATCAGCACGTGGACATCCGGCGCCGCTCCCTTGAAGCCATCGCCCCATTTAACACCGGGGATATTAGAAACATCGTCTCCGGGGCCTACGGCAGTGCCGACTTGGCGCTCAAGTCCAGCTCCATCTACGCAATGGGGCGCACCGGCGAGGCCAGTTGGCTGCCCGTGCTAATCAAAGAGTTGCAAAGCTCGGAACCGTCAATTCGGTACGAGACGGCCCATGCCTGCGGTGAACTGGGCGAGGAAGACGCCGTCCCCCACCTGGCGCTTCTACTCCAAGACGACGACTACCAGGTACAACTCGCCGGCATTACCGCTCTGGGGAAGATCGGCGGCCCCTTGGCAAAGAAGGTCCTCTTACACTGTGTCAAAGAGGGCGACGCGGTGCTTGAAGACGCGGCCCGCGCGGAGCTTCAGAACATCGAGTTCCTGGAAGACCCCATGGCGTTTACTTCCGACGCCTAGCCCGGGTCCAATGCTGCTGAAACTCTGTGCGGTTTCTTTCTCTTAAGACCCGATGCGCCGGCGGCTACGTTCAAATGGAAACATGACATCTTCTATAGAGAACCTGTCCGCAGCCAGGGCCAGTTGGCTAGCCCGGGCCCCTGTCGGCCATCTCGCTACCGCCGACGAAAACGGCGCTCCCCACGTTATACCGGTGTGCTACGCCTTCGACGGTTCGGCCCTCTACTCCGTATTGGACCAAAAGCCCAAGCTCACCCCCCACACTCGCCTGCGCAGGGTCAAGAACATTCAAGCCAACCCCCAAGCGGCGCTGATAATCGACCACTATGAAGACGACTGGCAGCGCCTGGGCTACGTTCTTGTCGTCGGCTCGGCGGAGTTGGTGCTGCCCGGCGTCGAGCACAGCGGCGCCCTGCGGTTGCTGCGGGAGAAGTACCATCAATATCGGGACATGGACCTGGAAGCGAACCCGATGATCAAGATAACTCCGCAACGGGTAGTTGGCTGGGGCGTTGTCCCCCCGTAAGCGTGCCGGTAAGGAGTGTTCGTTGGCTGCTCCGGCTGGGAAACGGGTATATGACTGGGAAACCGCCAAGATTGGCGACGCCTCCGCGCCCTACTCTTCGCCGGTCACGGAGGAAGGCATCGCTGCGTACTGTCACGCGGCCCGATACGAAAACCTAGTCTACACCAGCCCCGCCGCGGCCAGGGAGTCCGGATTCGCCGGGGTCTTGGCCCCGCCCGCAATGCTGTTGGCCCTAGCGCCGCTGCGCCTTGAAGGAGTCGCGGCGGACGCGGGATGCGCCCTCCCGGAATTGACCGGAGCGGCCGATAGCGACCCGCCTTTAGGTAAGCTGGCAGTCGAGTTCGGAGGGTCCATGCCCGAGCCCGGCGGCGTGATCACCAGCGTCACCTCGGTTGAAAGCAAATACCGGGAGGGCGGCGGCCAGTTCATCGTCTTCCGGGTGTCGGCCCACAACGAGAAGGGGGAGCCGGTAGTGGACTACCGGTGCACGGTACGTTGGCCCGGGGTCGGAGGAAGCCCGACTTGATATGCGCGGGAGAATTCTATGCGCGCAGTCGCCGCCATACCAAGAATGGAAGGGGCCGCCACTGAATCTATACCCCCAACAGGGTCATATGCTTGCCCACCCAGCATCTCCGCGGTGCCGCACCTTCAGCCTTTCCCATCGCCAAATTCTCTCCTAGCCCGCTTGGCTTGATATTGTTAGCGATTGACGTTACAGAAGTCAGTCGCGGAATCCCTCAATCAGCGGCAGTTGCCAGTGCTTGGTTGAGGGCAGAAAGTGCTTGCTCAGGACCAGACCCTGGCCCTGGTAGGACGAGCCGATTTTCGTTCCGTAGAGCTTGTCGGGGGCTTCGAGCATTCTTTCGAAGGTCAGGGTGCAAATGCGCTGCCCGTGCTCCAGCATGAACGGCACATCGTGGGCCCTGACCTCCAGCACCGATTGCACCCCCCTTATCGGCCCCTCCTCGCTGTATCCGAAGCCCGGGTCGAAGAACCCCGCGTAGTGGGTCCTCAGTTCCCCGCTGGACGGGTCATAGGCAGTCATTTCAGCGGCGTATTCCGGCGGAATGCTCACGCTCTCGGCGGAGGTCAGCAAATAGAATTCTTCCGGCTCCAGGATAAGCCGGCGCGTCTGGTCCGCATACACGGGTTCCCAGTAATCCCCCGGATCGTAGTGACCCTCTCGAGACAAATCCAACAAGCTGCTGTTCTTCTTGGCCCGGTAGCCCACACCCCCTCGCTCGCTGTTGAGATTCGCGCCGAGAGCGACGGTGTTATCGACTCCCGGTGCCAGCGTACCGTCCGTTTCCCCGGCTTCGGATAAGAGGATCGGCTTGGCTTGGTGGGCATTCGCCAACTCCCCCGGTTCGCAACCGGCGTCACCTTTTACTAACCGCAACTGGTTCAGGGACAGTTCAGTTTGGACCTTGATGGTGAACGAGCGGGAAACGACCTCCAGGTACAGTTGGCCGTGATATCCATCCCGGATCTCGTCGAACTTGTGGCTCTCATCCGTTATTACCCGGGTAAAAATGTCCAGCCGCCCCGTCGAGCTCTTTGGATTCGTCTTGGCCCGGATGCCGTCGGGCAGCCGGAGCTCCTCAATCAGAGGGACCAGGTAAGGCCGGTTCTTTTCCAGGATGGCGCCGTCGCGCAGGTCGATTTCCTCCATTGCCAAAGCCGGCAGCTTGTCCATCACCATGCTGGCGTCGGGAAGGAAGCTGCAACGCAGCCGGTGGGCTTTCTCTCCGAGTCTCAGGTCGAGACTGGCCGGTTGAAAGCTGGCCTCGGGAATCTTGAAGCGTTTCGAGTATATGACGTCGTCATTGGCTGCTTCCCGGAGCCACCTGGTAGGCAATACGCCGGCGTACTCGATCTCGATTATGTTGTCGAACATACGGGTCTCGACACCAGAGCTATAAGTCCGGGCAGAGCAATGAAAAAACCCGCCGCCTTGGGGCAAACGGGTCTATGCTTGATAACAACCGCAGCCTCCCGGATTTTGGCAGGATGGTACCGTTAGACCCCGCTAGTGTCAAGGAGAATTGGGTCCATTACCCGTTACTGCACACCACCCGGCGGCGCCGCCAAGTAATAACCGCGGGTCACACTCCAACGATCATATTTACTGAAGTCAGCCTCACCCGGCGGCGTTTCCCGCCGCCCAAGCATTATCGCGCGTTTCCAGCGTATTGTGACGGCTCCCCACTGTCACCGGCGTCTTTCGCCCGCCCGTGATTTTCATTAACATGCTTCTTTATTGATGTTCCAAGGCTGCCTAATGGGGCCATAGGCTCCGAAATCGGGGTTTTATGAGTACCAACGGACACGGGCATTACCAACCGATGATCAAGGACCTGCCCCAAGGGGAACGCCCCCGGGAACGGCTGAAAGACTACGGCGCCAAGTACCTTAGCAACACGGAGTTGATCGCGATACTGCTGCGGACGGGTATGCAGGGGGAGAACGTCCTCTCTTTGGCGTCACGGGTCCTGGCCGAGTTCAACGGGCTGGCCGGGTTGGGCCGCGGCACCTTTGTTGAGTTGTGCGCGGTGCGCGGTCTGAGCGAGGCCAAAGCCTGCCAGTTGTTGGCGGGGCTGGAGTTGGGCCGCCGGTTCGTTTCCTTGGCCCCGGAAGAGCGGGTGGCCATCAACTCGCCCCAAGACGTTGCCAACCTGGTGACAGCGGAGATGGCAGCCTTGGAGCAGGAGCACTTGAAGGCGCTGCTGCTTAACACCAAGAATGAAGTTCTCAGCGTCCAAGAGATTTACATTGGAAACGTCAATTCCTCGGTGGTCCGACCGGCGGAGGTCATTAGACCCGCGGTGCGGGACAATGCGCCCTCGATCATCATAGTGCACAATCACCCTTCCGGAGACCCAACGCCCAGCTCCGAGGACGTGGCTATTACCCGAGAGTTGGTGGACGCCGGGAAGTTGCTGGGGGTGGACGTCCTGGATCACTTGGTCATCGGAAGCGGTAACCGCTACGTCAGCCTGAAAGAAAAAGGACTGGGGTTCACCTAGGCCGGGCCGCTCCTCTCTCCGGACCCGAGAACTCGGCGCGCTTTGGTGGTGTTGTGGCGCGGGTCCGGAGTTGTTAAGCTAGGAAACGGCGGGACTGGCGGCAGGGTTTGTCGCGGGGCGGGCCGGCGATCTTTACCTCGCCCGGCCTCTGAGCCTAACCTAGACGAACTCCACCTGTTCGTAATGACCGCCCACGATGTCAACCGGGTCCAGCCCCAACCACTTGTTGATCAGGGTGCTGTAAACGCCGCGGAAGTCGGTGTTGAAGTGCAAGTCGCCTTCCAATAGGTCCTCTTCCTTAAGCGACGGGTATTCGCTGTGCATTCCGCCCTTTACGGCGTCACCGATGGCGAAGGACACCCCTCCCGAACCGTGGTCCGTCCCCGATCGATTGTCCTTGACCCGCCGGCCGAACTCCGTGAAGACGTAGACCAGCACGTTATCCGAGGCGTCGTGCTCCTCCAAGTCGGCGTGGAAGTCGGCGATGGCCTGGCTTAGCTCCCCCAGTAGCTGCGGCTGAACCGGGTTCTGGTTGGCGTGAGTGTCGTAGCCGGAGTGCTGAGTGTAGAAGATTCTGGTCCCCAGGTCCGCCAGCAACACTTGGGCTATGCCCTTCATGTTGCGGCCCATGATAGTGTCGGCGTACTCGACCGTAGATTGGTACTTAGCCGGCGCCGTCTTCAGGATGTCGGCCCCTTTCAGCACATTCAAGCCGGTCTCCCCCAGGTATTCGACGGTCGGGCCCGTGCCTATGGCCGGAGCGTACATGCGGGCGAAGACGTCCAGGGCGTCGGAACGCCGTTTTTCTTCCTCGATGTCCGTCAGCAACCCATAGCTTTCCAAGGCTCCCACCGACGCCACCGGGACCCCGGGCAGGGCCAGGGCCCGGGGCAACCCGCGGCCGTAGTTCACCGCGGTTAGAACATTCTCCCCCTTGGGGTCCAAGTCGCGGACCACCTTGCCCAACCATCCTTCGGTGGCCACCCTCTCCGGTACGGCGGTGTGCCAGATGTCCATGGAACGAAAGTGGGACCGGTTGGGGTTCGGGTAGCCAACGCCGTTGAGAACAGCGAACTTTCCTTCATCGTAAAGCTTCTTAACCGGGGCCATGACCGGATTGAAGCCAAAGTTGCTGTCGATGGGCAGGACCTCTTCTTGCGGAATGCCCACGGTGGACCGATTGTCATAGTACAAAGGGTCGTTGTACGGCACGATAGTGTTCATATAGTCGTTGGCGCCGGTAAGTTGAATTACCACCAAGATAGGGTCCTTCTTCGTCGATGTCATCTCATGCGCTCCTTGATATGGTCACTCCGCGGCTCCGGAGTCCCTTCATCCCATTTGCAACTAATCGCTGCCGGTTTCGCTCCTCTACCGTGAGCTAGGCGGAGGAAACCAGTGACGGCTAAGCTTAGCATTTATAACTCTAGCAGCCAAGCCGATCGGTAGTCAATCCAAGGCAATCGCGTTTCAATCGGCGGGAAGCCGCGTGAGGCCAAGTCAACACGTCATGCCGGCCATTGTTCCGGCCGATTCGCCGGAGCGAACCTCGAGCCTGAACCCGGGAATGCCGTCATACGTTTCCGGTACCGACCCGGGCCCGTCCTGGACTCCGGCTTTCGCAGGCATACACGCGGCGGCGCGGTGTAGCCGAAAGACTGCTCCGTAACTTCTTTCATCAGTGGCATAAGATACGGTGGCCCCGGTTGCCGCGCCCGGAAATTTGCAAATGTTAGTGCCGGTGATTACACTTCGAGTATCCACTCTCTTTCGTTGAGGACGATGATGGCTGGCGCCGAATTTGGAAAAGTAGACGTCGAAATCGTTTATTGTGTGCCTTGAGGCTACTATCCGGTCGCCACGTGGTTGGCGACGGAGTTCTGGCGCTCGGACCAACCGGGGGACATCGCTCTAAAGCTGACTCCCCAAGGAAAGGGCCGTCTGGAGGTCTACTTGGACGGCGAGAAGATTTTCGACCGTAAAGAGGACGGCGGGTTCCCCGACTTATCCAAGGTCAACGAGTTGAAGATGACCATCGCCGAGAAAATCTTCCAAGTGGAAGACGCGCTGGCGGCTTCTTAGGCCGCCGCTTCCGCCAACCAACGGATGCAGCCTGGCCCCGTATGGCGGGCTGCATTCTTGTGGGAGTCCCGGGTGGGCCGGCCCTCGATCCCATCGTGGACCAATTTTAAGTGGCTGATGCTGAACATCTACTAGCGGCCCGGTCCGGCCCGGAGGCCTTCGCCCAATGGCGAGAGCAGCACCCGGATACGGTGCTGGACCTATCGGGCGCGGACCTGGCCGGAATCGACTTGACCGGCGCCCGGCTCCGTAACGCCAACCTGCGGGGCGCCAACTTAGCCGGCACCGCCCTGCCGCGAGCCCGGTTGGCCGGCGCCGTCCTGGAGGGCGCCGACCTTACCGACGCCAATCTGGGCCGTGCCGCCTTGCCTGGAGCCAACCTCTCCCAAGCCAACTTGACCAGCGTCAACCTGCATTGGGCAGATCTGAACCGCTGCAACCTGAACGGAGCAACCCTGCGGTGGTCCCGGCTCGTGCGGGCGTCCCTGCTAAACGCGGATCTGACCGGCGCCGACGTTAGTCAAGCGACCATGATCGAAGCGGACCTAAGAAACAGCGTGTTGACCGGGGCCCGGTTCCAGTCCTCGAACATGAACGGCACCGACTTGAGTAGGGCCGCCATGGCCGGTACCGACTTCACTCTGGCTATGATCCGCGATTCGATGTGGGTGGCGGCCGACCTGCGGGGCGCCAACCTGGACCGGGCCAGCCTGCACCGCGCTGACTTGACCTTGGCCAAATGGGACAACTCTACCCGTTTTCCCGCGGGCTTCGACCCCTACAATACCGGCGCGAAGGACGTGGTGGAGTAGGCCTGCGGAGCGGGTGCCCTGTGGTAGAATGACTGCCGATAATTGCCCTGAGGGGGCCTTGTGGCAGTTTTACAGATCGTAGGCGACCGCGCCGGGGCCGGGAAGACCAGTCTTGCCGGCGCCCTCTTGCTCTACCTCCGGGCGGCGGGCCGCAAGGCGGCGTACTTCAAGCTTTCCACTACGCCGGCGCAAGATGACCCCGACGTTTCCTTCCTGACCGGCGGCCTCTTCGAGGAAGTCGTCTCTCCGGCGGACCCCCTTTCGCAGCCAGCGCGTTCCCCGGACCCTGGTAATCCCCCGATAGCAAGGGTAGCGCCCGGCGATATACCCGACGCCGTCCGTGAACTGGCTAGGCGAGAGGACTTGGTGTTGGTGGAGAGCCCAGACCTCACCTTGGCGGACGGCGCCGCCTCCACCCTCCTTCAGGACCTCGCGCTGGCCCTCGAATCGCAGGTATTGCTCTTGCTCCGCTACACGACGGACTTGGACGTTAGCTCGGTAGCGGCGGCGGCACACCCCTTAGGCAATCGGCTGGTGGGGGTAATAGTCAACGGGGTCACTGCCCACCGCCAACAGCACGCCAGGGACACGCTGGCCGCGGATTTGACCAGCCGCGGCCTAACCTTTCTGGGGGCCCTGCCCGAGGACCGGCGGATGATGGGCGTGACCGCGCAGCAGCTGGCGGACCACTTGGGCGGCCGGTGGGCCCAAGACCCGGAAGATACCGGGGCGATGGTGGAGCGGTTCTTAATCGGCGGCAACATCATGGACTCCGGGGCCACCTATTTCGGCAGGTACGGCAAACAAGCGGTGGTGACCCGCGCCGCTCGTCCGGATATTCAAATGGCGAGCCTAATGTGCGACGTTAGCTGCCTGGTATTGACCGGGGGCGGCGAGCCTATCGAGTACGTGAAAGCCGAGGCTATGCAGCGGGGTGTACCTCTGATCCTCGTCGAGTCAGACACGATTCAGACCGCCGAAAGATTGGGGGGCCTGCCGGAGTTGGCCACCGCGCACAGCCGCTACAAGATCGAGCGCTTCCTCAACCTCCTGCAAGAGCGCCTTGACCTAGATGCCTTGCTTCCCCCGGCAAGCTAGGCTTACGGCCAAGGCAAGGCAGCGAATCATCCGGGCGTTTCTCCCGGGGCTTCTCCGGACCGGGGCACTTGTATTACTTGACTGGCGATGCGGGCCGGACGTAGAATTAACCTGCCGGCAGCGGGCCGGCGCTATTGATTCTTAAGAACGGATACTTCTTTCCGTGGCGAGGGTAGTATGGCAATCACGCAAGACGGTGTAGAGTTGGGTGTGGCGATCAGCGAAAAGGCCGCTGAGAAGATAAAGTACTTCGCTGAAAAAGACGGCGTTTCGAAAAATGTGGGGCTGCGGGTTGCGGTGAAGGGCGGGGGCTGCTCCGGTCTTACCTACGACCTCACCATCACGGACCAACAGCTTCCCACTGACAAGATCGTCGAGCAGCACGGCGTAAAGGTAATGGTGGACAAGAAGAGCTACATCTACCTGGTGGGGACCGAGTTGGAATTCTCCGACGGCCTCAACGGCAAGGGGTTCTTGTTCTCCAACCCGAACGCCAAGAAGACCTGCGGCTGCGGTACTTCTTTCAGCGTTTAGACCAGTCACGGCTAGGAATCCTTCGCGCCGCCTTCTGCAGTCCAAGGCGGCGCTTTTTTCTTCCAAGACCCCATATACTAATTCCGGGAGTAATCATGGCCCTGCAACACTCACCACTGCACTCCGCCGCTGCCGGGACCGCCTCTTCCCTCCAAGATAGCCGCGGATGGCAGTTGCCGGCGGCTTACAGCGATACTGCGGCAGAATACCTTGCCGCCACTACAGCCGCCGCCGTTCAAGATGCGTCTTACCTGGGCCGCCTCAAAGCCACCGGGGCCGACGCTCTTGACCTTCTCAACCGGCTGTCCACCAACAAGGTCATCGACCTCCAGCCTGGCCAAGGCGCCCCGACGATCCTCACCACGGACCGGGGCCGGATCCTGGACGTTATCACGGTACTCCACGCCGGCGACCACTTGTTGCTCCTCACCAGCCCGGGGCTGCAGGAGCCTGTGGTCCAATTTCTCGACAAGTACACCATCATGGAGGACCTGACCGTCGAGGACGTGTCTCCGGCGACTACCGCATTGGCCGTTTGGGGTCCCGGTAGCCGGGCTTGTTTGGAAAGGGCGCTGGGTACCGATTTGCCAACCCTGGAGCTATACCACAGCGTTGAATTGGATTGGCATGGACGCTCGACGCGCATCGCCGCGGTGACCCTTTCCGGATTGCCGGGCTACTACGTGGTTGGGCCCGCCGAAGCGGCGTCCCAGGCCTGGGAGCAAATCCTCGCAGCGGGGGCAGCCCCTATGGGGGCGGAAGCATACCAGGCCCTCAGAGTGGAGCGCGGCCTACCGGTCCACGGACTGGAGATGGGCGACGGCTACAATCCTTTGGAAGCCGGTCTTATCGGCTCGATAGACTTCACCAAAGGGTGCTACATCGGGCAAGAGGTAATAGCTCGCTTGGACACCTATCAGAAAGTCCAGAAGTACTTGGTGCGGCTGTCGTTCTCCCCGGGGGTCTCCGTTGCTCCGGGCGCGGTTCTCCAAACCGC
Source organism: Dehalococcoidia bacterium (assembly GCA_965197665.1). Lineage (GTDB taxonomy): Bacteria > Chloroflexota > Dehalococcoidia > Lucifugimonadales > UBA3495 > CBDANO01. The sequence goes on along the minus strand of CBDANO010000001.1, from coordinate 117,425 downwards.
CGGTAAGGCGGTGGGCAAGGTCACCTCCATAGCCGTCCTACCGTCAACGGGGGAAACCATCGGCTTGGGCTACGTGAGGGCCAAACACGGGGTAGCGGGTACCAGGTTGCAGTTGGAATCGGAGGAATCCGGTTGGGCGGAAGTGGTGGACCTGCCTCAACTGTTTGGGCCGGGCCAGGAGTAACACCGCCTTCTTAAACGTCCGGCCCGCCGGGGCTGGTGACCCCCACAGTGCCGTCGGGGTTGGCCGCCATGAGAGAGACGAAGTCATATCCTCTCCTCAGCAGCTCTTCCGACCCCCCTTCTCTCCGGTCCAGTACCGCCGCGACCTTGACCACCGTACAGCCCAGTCCTTCGGCTGCGGTGATAGCGTGGAACAAAGCCCCACCGGTGGTGCATACGTCGTCTACTATAGCGACTGAGCTGCCGGGCGGCAGTGGCCCCTCAATGGCTTGCCCCGTGCCGTGGGACTTGACTTCTTTCCTGACAATAAACGCCGAAATCTCATTACCCGCCCGGCGGCTGGTTACCGCTACGACCGCCACGATAGGATCGGCGCCCAAAGTAGGCCCGCCCACTGCCTCGACTCCCGCATCCCGCAATATGGGGAGCAACGCTCCGGCAATGAGTTCGGCGCCCTCGGGGTCCAGGCTAAGCAATCGTCCATCAAAGTAGTAGCTGCTCTGCTTGCCCGAACTCAGGGTGAATTCTCCGTACTTCAGAGCGCCGCGCTCCAGCGCAACGTCCAGCAGCCGCCTGGCTATATCCTGTGGGGTCCCACCAGCCTTGCTAGTGGGCGGGACGGAGGTTTGACTGGACGAGTACAGTCCCTGGCCCTCTATATACGCCGCCACCGGGTCGGGCACTTGATAGCGCATCGACAGGCCGTGCGCGGCTCGCCGGCGAATCTCGGTGCCGCTCACGCCGATGGGGGGCATCGTCAATACCTTGACTCTGTCGGGCGCTAGGGGGTAGCGGGCCGCAAAAGCCGCCAAGTCGAAGTCCGCGCATCCCGGGCGTTGCACCACCACCCACTCGCACATCTCCAACAACCGCTCCGGCTCTTTCCACCGGTGGAAAAGCGCCATGGCGTCGGTGCCCAGTATGAAGAAAAGCCTGCCCTCCGGCTCTCCGCGCCGCTGAAGCGCTTCTATGGTCTCTATGGAGTAGGTTGGGCCGGGCCGTTGGACTTCTTCCAGGCATATCTCAAAATAGGGGTTCGACGCTATCGCCAGCCGAACCATTTCCACCCGGTGATCCCGGTCGCTAAGGGGTTGGCCTTCTTTCAACCACGGTTGCCCAGCGGGTAGGAAGAGGACGCGGTCCAACCGGAGCTGCAACCGCACCTCCTCGGCCATCAACAAGTGCCCAAGGTGCACCGGGTCGAAGGTTCCCCCCAAAACACCTACCCGCACGTTAGAACCACTCAACCTCAACCCGTCCGATGCGTATGGTGTCACCGGCCAAGATGCCGGCGTCGGTAAGCTGCCGCGCTATCCCTAATTTGGTCATTTCCCGCCAAAGCTGGAGAATTACTCGCTGGTCCCTGGTGTCGGCAAGAGCCGCCAGACGTTCCAGCGGCTCCGACTCCACGACGAAGACCCCGTTTCGCTTGTATACCTCCTCGGCAGCCGTCCCTCGAGGAGGCAGCGGCTGTGCCTTGACCGCTTGGACTGCCGGCTGGTCTTCCGCTGACACCGCCGTCAACATCCCGACGACCCGGTCCAGCAACTCTCGCAGTCCTTCCCCAGTAACCGCCGAGATAAATAGGGGCGGGTCAACGTCTCCTTCGCCGTCTTGCCGGTCGATCTCCGCCATTACCCGCCTCAGCGTATCCTCGATGTACCCTTTTTGCTCCCGGACCTCGGTGACGTCGACTTTATTGACCGCGATGACACGCCGCTTGCCAGCCAACTCAGGATTAAACTGTAGAAGCTCATTATGCAGCATGAGCAAATCGGTACCCGGGTCTTCAGACATGCCGTCAATAACGTAGACGTATATCCGTGCCCGCTCCGCATGGCGTAGAAATTGCTGGCCCAGCCCAATCCCGCGGGAGGCGCCTTCCAGCAAGCCTGGCACCTCCATCATTACAAAGTCCTGACCTCGGTGCGACACGACACCGAGAACCGGTTCGACGGTAGTGAACGGATAATCCGCCACACGCGGCTTGGCCGCCGAGCACCGGGAGATAAGCGTAGACTTTCCCGCGTTGGGGCGGGCCAAAAGCCCCACGTCGGCTAGGAGCTTGAGCTCCAAGAAAAGGACAACGTACTCGCCGCGTTCCCCTCGTTGAGCCAGCACCGGCTCTTGGTTGGTGGATGAAACGTAGTGAGCGTTGCCCCACCCGCCACGGCCGCCGCGGGCAACCAGGTGAGGCGCAGCGTCAACAACATCAACCAGAAATGTACGGGCGCCGCGAGCCGCCATCAATGAGACCTCGGTTCCAAGCGGGACCGAAATGACGGTCGATGCTCCGTCGGCGCCCCGCTTGCCCTTACCCTTGCCGTGGCCGCCCTTGGCGCAATAGATAGTGCTATTTAGCTTCAGGTGCAAGAGAGTGTTCAAAGAGGGGTCCCCCTGAAGGTAGGCGCTTCCGCCATGCCCGCCGTCTCCGCCGTTGGGCCCGCCCTTTGGCTGATACTTTTCAGTAAGGAAGCTGACGCAACCATTGCCACCGTTACCGGCTTTTACATTGATTCTAACTGTATCAATCATTTAGTTGTACTAGGAATAACGGTAATAAGCCCGTTGATAACGAGGATACTGTCATTGCCGGCTAGGGGCGGCTTCCGTTGATTATCCTCATTCTAGCATGGAAGGTTCCTGGGCGTGTGTGTGTAATCTGTGGGCCTGTGTGGATAAATCACCGGCAGTGGTCCGGGTGCAGCCTAGAAGAGGGGTTGAAGTATAGTAGCGTGTCGACAAAGTGGCGGTTTATCCACGCTCTATAGAAGTTATTCACAAATGAGGCTAGGTTTATCATCGTGTAATCCAGGGGCGCCGTATTGGGGATAATGCGTTTGTTGCTACACTATTGACCGGGTGGTATGCTTGGGCGGCCGGCCGCGAGTGGGATAACGCTGGGGCCACGGGGAGGTTGGGCCGGTAGAGTGCAGTGAAACATGCCGCAGAAGCTCTGGGTCTCTGCCATGGCCGTGGTGTTGGTATTGGCGGCTTGCCAAGGGATGGCTGAGCCTACGAATCCTGCGGGCCAAGAGGATATCGACGAGTCCGCCGCGTCTGCCGGAAGCGTACCGGAAGAGAACGTGAACCGCATAGCCTTCGTTAGCCCCACGGGAGACTTGTTTACCATCAAGCCGGACGGTACCGACTCGCGCCGGCTCACCGGGGGGATGCAAGCATCGGCCGGGGCGGCCGGCAGCCTATCCGCGCGGCCTTTGGAGTTGGAAAACAACTACGCTTGGCCGACTTGGTCGCCTGACGGGACACGGATCGCGATTTCCAAGATTGAGGAGTCCGGCGGCCGCTCTAGCGCCGCCATCCAGCTGATCGACCCCACTACCTCCCGTACCATGACCATCCACACGAATGAAACCAATGGGCTGGTGGCTAGAGGAGCGCCCCATTACGTCTACTGGTCGCCCGACAGCAGCCAACTGGCTTTCATTGCGCCGACCCAGGGCGGACTGGTTCTATTCGTTGGCGACTCGGCAGGGGTCGAAAAGCCGGTTATGGTAGACGGAGGAGCGCCCCTTTACTTTCACTGGGCTAAGGACAGCAACTCACTGCTCATCCACACCAGGACTGAGGTAAAGCTGGCCCACAAGCCCTTTGCCCAAGCGGCGGAAACAATCCGCGTTACCACGGCGGCGTTCCGGGCCCCGGCCCTTTCTCCCGACGGCAATAGGTTTGCGTACATCCAAGAAGTCCGGCAAGAAGACGGGTCCGGGGCCGGACTGTTTGTGAGTGGCATAGCCGAGGAAAGCGACGGCCTCGCGCTGGCGGATGTGGGGCTGTTGTCGGCGTTTGCATGGTCTCCGGATGGTAGGGAGTTGGCGGTGGGCGACCAGGACGGTGACACGGCCCCGTTCTACCGGCGGCTGGCGGTAATCTCCGCTGACGGAGAGGGGGTCCGGACTATCGCCGAAGGCTCCATACTGGCTTTTTTCTGGGCGCCGGCGGGAGACAGGCTCGCCTGGGTTGAGGTGGACAGAGAGAACCAGACCTTCGAATGGGTGGTTGCGGATCGGACGGGGGAGGATGCCAAGTCTTTGTTCCGATTTCGGCCCTCTAACGACGCCTTCACAATGCTGGTCTTCTTCGATCAATACGCCTATTCTCATTCGCCCTGGTCCCCTGACGGTACCCAGTTGGTCGTTGCCGGGAAAGTCGAATCAGCGCCGGGGCGGCGCAACGGTCAAACCCCCACCGGGGACCGGGTATTCGTTCTACAGGCCTCAGGGTCCGAAGGGCCCCGGGAGATTGCCGCTGGCACCCTTGCTTTCTGGTCTTGGAACTGAGGCGGCGGCGCGTGGCCCGGCCCGGCTTCTCGCTTTTCCCCCTACTATTGGCCGGGCTGGTCGGCGCCCTCTTCGGGTTCAGCTGTGGCGGTACCGGCGCTAGTGATACCCCTGTGCCAACCACGAGCCCAAGAGATACCCCCGCGCCAACCCCAAGCCCTAGAGATACCTTGATGCGGGCCGTCGACGAGCTCCTGCGGCTACGGTCGGCGTCCTTTATCCTTGAGCATCAGACTGGGACGACAACCCTCTTTCCGGGCATCGTGACGCGAAAGGCCTACGGATTTGTCGACATACCGGACAAGTTCAGCCTCACCGTCGAGGCGGAGTCGGCCTTTCCCCGGTCGTACGTGGAAATCGATATAGTGGCCATTGATGGCCGGGCCTACATGACCGACGTACTAACCGGCGACTGGCGGCAGGTGTCGCCGGAAATATTGCCCTTCACCTTCGTCGGTTTGAACCGGAGCCTGGCGGAAATCATCGAGGCGGTGGACTCTCCCGTGGTGATTGGCCCCGACACGCTGAAGGGCCGGGATGTTCAGCGCATCAACGGATTGGTCCTTTCCGAGGACTTGATAGGGATAGTTCCCGTGGCGGCGGAAGGATTCGAGGTCGAGTTGGACCTGTGGGTGGACCCGGACTCGGGGCGGTTGGCGCAAATACTGATCTCGGGAAAGGTGGTGCCGACCGACCAAGAGGGCACGGTTCGCGTGCTCACCCTTGATGACGTGGATGTTCCGGTGGAAATTTCTCCGCCGAGATAAGGGCTGCGACCCCGTGCCTGACCCGCAGCGGTCTCCGGCAGCTCCCTTGGTGCTCACTGTCATTGGCGTGGGCGCCTTCGTTACCGCCCTGGACCAGACGGTAGTAGTTACCGCCATCCCCAGCGTGATGCTGGACCTCAAAGTCCCTTTCACCGAGCTGGGACGCATTTCCTGGATAGTTACCGCCTATCTCCTTGGCTACACGGTGGCGATGCCGTTGATTGGCAGCATGGGCGACATCTACGGCTACTGGCGGGTGTACCGGGGAGGCCTAATACTTTTCGCAATCGGCACCTCCCTGGTAGCCGTTGCCCCCAATCTGGAGTGGATGATTGGCGCCCGGGTGGTCCAAGCCGTCGGCGGAGGCGCTACGGTACCGATAGGCTTGGCGGTTGCCAGCACCGCGCTTCCCGAGAACCACCGAGGCATGGCCCTGGGCATAGTAATCGCCGCCGCGGAGGCGGGGTCGATGCTGGGCCCGGCGTACGGGGGCGCGATCATCGAATTCTTGGACTGGCGGTGGATATTCTGGCTCAACGTACCCCAAAGCGCGGTGTTGTTCTTGGCGGTTTTCCTGCTTCCCGACGCGCCCCAACGCGAGGGGCGGGTGGACTACGCCGGTGGCGTGTTGCTGGCGGCCGCTCTCCTGGTCCTGTCTTTGGCGCTGTCCCGCGAGGGGCTGTTCACTCTTTCCTCTCCAACGCCGTTCATTATCGGCGCGCCGGGGCTGGCCTTGGTCGCATTGTTGGCGGCGGTGGAGAGACGCACCTGGCAACCCCTGTTAAGCGCGGCGCTTTTCCGGTCCCGGGCCTTCCTGGCGGCCAACCTGGCCCAGTTGCTGGAGGGCGCCGCCTTGATCATCGCGATGGTGACGGTCCCCTTGATGGCCAATACCGTGATGGGGAAGGACCCGTTGACCGGGGCTATGTGGCTCTTGCGAATGACCGCGGCCATTCCCCTGGGAGCAATCATCGGGGGCCGGCTGCTGGCTACAATCGGGACCGGTCCGGTAGCCGTCTTGGGCTTGGGATTGAGCGCCCTTGGACTATTCTTGATTGGCGGCTGGCAACTGGACGTGGCTGAACCGTGGCTGACGCTGCATTTGGTAATTGCGGGCTTGGGGTTCGGCCTCAATAACACTCCCATCATGACCCGGGCCCTGAGCGCCGCAGGCGAGGGTTACCGGGGTACCGCGGCGTCCTGGGTGGTGGTTTCCCGGATGATGGGGATGACTCTGGGGTTGGCCGCCTTGGCCGCCTGGGGAGTGGAGCACTTCCGCAGTCTCACCATCGGCTTGGAGCTGCCCCTGCCCCAAGTGGGGGAGGCGGCTGCGGTGCAGGAAGCCAAGGCCGCGGAGTACAGCGCCCAGTTGAACCAAGCCGGGCTAGCGCTGTTCCACACCTTCTTCCGGGTTGCGGGAGTCATTGCCTTGGCGGCGGCGCCGGTGGCCTTGGTGATGGGCTCAAACAAAGAGAGATCGTGACGTGTATGGGGAGGTGCCCCTGGAAAGGGGAAGGGCGCCGGAAGCCCGGCGCCCTTCTGGTTGTGCGGCCTAGTAGAGCCGTGCCGGCGGGCTTATTCTTCGGGCCAGCCCTCGGCCTCTTCACCGGCGGCGAGAGCGGCTTTGACTGCTGTGGCCGCATCGCCTGAGACCCACTGGCTCCAGATATCTTGGTTGCTGTTCAACCACCAAAGAGCGGTGGCAGCTGTGTCCGCGTCGGGGTTTTCGTCTTGCCACCGGACTGCCGCCTTGTAGATGTCAATGTTGAAGTCCCACCTCCGCAGCATTTCGATAACGTCCGGAGCGGCGCGCGGCAAGTCAGGATTCACCGCTATGAGGATGGTAGCGTCCTCGTAGGCGCAGGCTTTGGTCGTGAACCAGCACTCGTCGTTGTAGGCCGGCTCTTCCAACCGGACCAAGTCCAGCTTCAGGGCCGGGTCGTTGGTGCCCCACTGGTAGCCGAGCCAGGGCTCTTCCCTTTCGTAGGCGCCGTAAAGGTCCGCGTTTAACGCGGCGCCGTCGCCGGGGTTAACGACGTCCACGTGGTCCGAGAGACCGTAGCCCTCGACCTGAGCGGCATTGACTGCCTCGCATGCCCAACCGATGACGCAGGACACGAGCCGAGCCTTGTCGCCGGTCTCCGCGGTTTTGAACAGGTCTTTGTACTGCTGATCTTTTAGATCATCCACGTGGTCCAAATCCGGGTATTGCTCTTGAAGGTACGCCGGAATCACGAAGGAGGATTGCCAGTCGGAACCCAGGCTCTTGCCTACGGATAGGACGGCCCCGTCACCACGGGCCTTGTCCCAAGCCTCGTCCTGATTGGGCAACCAGATTTCCATCGTAACGTGGGTATCTCCGCGCTTCAGGCCCTCGAACAAGGGCAGCGTGGCGCCGAACTTGACGTCGGTGGGGTAGCCGTAGCCGTGCTCGACGATGTATTGGGCGATGCGGTTTTGCAACAAGGCGCTCGCCCAGTTTAGGTCGCCAAAGATGATGGTGTCCTTTGCCGGTTCGGGCGCTTTGACCTCAACTTCCCGAGTGACTTCTACCTGACGGGTGACTTCCACCTGCTCCGTGGTGGTACAAGCAATGAGGGCAATCATGGCTACTGAAGCCATAATCACCGCCATCGTTAGAAACTTGAATTTGGGTAACAACGTATTTACCTCCATTAGTCCCAGCGCTCATTATCGGTCAGCCCGGCTGGACTGATCTGGCTTCCGAGTTTATAACACTGCTGCCAAGCCTTGTCAAACCGCCCCGCCCCAGTGGGCAGGACCTTTCGATTCTCCGCAAGCGGCGTTCTGACCCCGGCGGGGAGTCTCAAGGCCCTCCGGTCAGCCCGCACTGGTTCTTGAGGAGGACTTTGGATTTTCACTCCCGCTGTGCTCAGCTTGGAATTGGCGATACCCCACCGCGGCAGTCGGGTTGCCAGTTACAAGGTACTGCTCAAGGCCTCCCGGCGGCCCCGGGCAGCCGCTTGAGTAAGACGGTCGATGATGATCGCTAGAAACACGATCGAGATCCCCGCGATCGCCCCATTGCCCGGCTCATTCTTTTGCAATGCCCGCAGCACGTTATCGCCCAACCCTCCGGCGGCAACCATGCTGGCGATGGTTACCATCGCCAACGCCATCATCGTGGTCTGGTTCACACCGGCCATGATGGTCGGCAGCGCCATGGGCACCTGTACCTTTCTTAGTATTTGAATGGGCGAGGCGCCGAAGGACCGGGCCGCCTCTACGGTTTCCGGAGAGACTTGCCGAATCCCCAGGTTGGTCAGGCGAATAATCGGCGGCACGGCGTAGATGATAGTGGCGAAAATCCCCGCCGGTTTCCCCAAGCCGAAGAAGAGAATTCCCGGTAACAAGTAGACGAAACTTGGCATTGTTTGCATCCCGTCCAAGATCGGGCGCATGATACTGTCGGCCTTTTGGTTGCGGCCCCCCAGGACCCCCAAGGGAAATCCGACGGCCACCGAGAGGACCACTGCGACTACCATAAGCGCGATGGTGTCGATGGTGTTCTCCCATAGGCCCATGAATCCGACGAACAGCAGGGCCACGGGCGTGAACACCAGCAGCGGCCAACGTCCAACTACGAAGGAGACCAGCGCCAACCCGCACACAACGGCGGGCCAAGGCAGCCACTTCAACCCTTTCTCGATGTTTATTAGCGCGTGAGTGACCGCAGTGCTAAGGCCCTGGAAGAACTCGGCGCCTTCCGTGGTCATCCAACGCACGGCGTCATCTATCGCCTTGCCGGTTACGTCTCGGACCGACTTGGTGATCTCAATCGTTCCACCACCGGAGGTTGGGACCTCGTCGCTGGATACTGTGGTGGGATAATCCATCTCCGGCCCCCACGCTAGCAAGCTAACTACCAGCACTACGATTACGATTCCTATCGCGGCCAACCACCGGCTGATCATGGGAAGGTCGCTCAACCTGCTCCAACCCCAACGGCGGCCCTTGCGGATAGACTCCAAGGACAGAGTTTCTGTTTCGTCGGTGAGTATTGCTGACACTTTCTCCTCCGGCGGCGGCGATTGAGTTAGGCCGAACAGCAAACTTGCTGCCGCTGATTGGCTTGGAAAGGGGAGGTTTAGCTGGAGTTGTTGTCGTTGTGGGCCGAGGTCTGGGCCTCTACCGGCACGGTGTCGGCTTCATAGTCGGCGAGGGCGCCGGCAAGGGCGCCGCGGTGTACCTCACCCACGAGAACGTTGTTTTCGTCCACGATTGGAATGGGGAAGTCGCTTCCCATCGCAACGGGTATCAGTTGATCGAAGGTGGTTGAAGGGGTCAGGGCCGCATATTCCCGGTCAACGTAGTGCCAGGCTTGGTCCAAGCGGCTGACGCCGACCCGCAAGGCTCGCTGAGCGCTATCGATGGTAAGAAGACCGATATAGCGTTCCCGTGTATCGACCACCCAGGCGGCGTCGCTGTCACTCTGGCCGATGGTGTGAAGCGCCGCCCGGGGGCCTTGGTAGCCCATCAGGGTGGCCTTGGGCGTGATCATGATCTTGCTGGCCGTCAAAACGCTTTCCAGCCGAACGTCTTGGGTGAATTCGCCGACGTACTCGTCCTCCGGCCGCAGCACGATGTCCTCCGGGGAGCCTATTTGGGCCACCCTGCCGTCGTGCATAATTGTGATGCGGTCCCCCAATTTCAGCGCTTCGTTGAGGTCATGGGTGATGAATACGATGGTCTTGTGCAACTCCTCCTGCAAACGCAGCAGCTCGTCTTGCATTTGACGGCGTATGAGGGGATCAAGGCCGCTGAAAGGCTCGTCCATGAGCAGAATGTCGGTGTTCACCGCCAGGGCCCGGGCCAAGCCCACCCGTTGCTGCATACCGCCCGATAGTTGGCGGGGGTAAGCGTCTTCCCACCCGGACAGGCCGACCAGATCAATAACTTCCCGGGTGCGGGAATAACGGCTTGCCTTGGCCATCCCTTGGACCTCGAGGCCCCACGCGGCGTTGTCCAAGACGCTGCGGTGGGGCATTAGGCCGTAGTGTTGAAATACCATTGCTACCTTATTGCGGCGGAACTGGACCAGCGCTTGGTCGCTCATGGCAGTAATGTCTTCGCCGTCGATCGAGATCTCCCCGGCAGTGGGTTCGATCAGGCGGATTAAGCACCGTACCATGGTCGACTTGCCGCTGCCGGACAATCCCATGATGACGAAGGTCTCGCCGCGCCGCACGTCGAAGGAAACGTCTTGCAGCCCTACGACATTGCCGAATTCCGCTTGGAAGAAGGCTTTGTCCTTGCCGGCGTGCCGGGAATCGAGGACTTTCTCCGGGTTCTTGCCGAACACCTTCCATACGGAATCTACGCTTATGAAGGGAGCGTGGTCCTCTGTGGGTGGGGGCGGTGTTGAGTCCCAGGTCGTAACCATAGACTAGACCTTGTAGCGGCTGCGTAACGGGCCCCAAGATCGGCCCCGGTTATCGTGGGCGCCGAACACGCCGCGGAGAGTATCTTCTATTCCTGCGGCAACCTGGTATTGCTGGCAAGGCCCATACCGTAGGACGGGATTGAAGGTTTGTCAACCCTACCCGTCCGGCTGGCCAAAGCCAAGGGAAGCATTAGGGGCCCGCCGCGGCGGGCTAGAGGGGGAACGCCTCCTCCAAGATGCGGACCTGCTCCGCCGTCAACCGCCATCCGGAAGCGCCGCAGTTCTCCACGGTGCTCTCCACACTGTTGGACTTGGGGATAGCAACAACGCCGGGACGGGAGGTGCACCAGTTCAAGGCCACCTGGGCCATGGTCTTGCCCGCTAGGGCCGCTACGTCCTTCAGCGCCTTGATGCGCCGGTCGGGCCGGAGATGGGAGCCGGAAGTAAGGGAACCGTCAGCCAGCGGCGTATAAGCAATGACCGTAACCCGGTTCTTCTGGCAGTAGGGCAAGAGGCCGCTCTCGATTTCCCGGCGTTTTAGGCTGTAGAGGACCTGGTTGGAAACTATGGGAACGTTGGCCATGGCGGCTTGGGCTTCCTGTAGCTCTTTAGTGGAAAAATTGCTGACGCCGACGTACTTGATCATTCCCGAGTCGACCAAGGCGGCCATTGCCGACAGGGTCTCCTTGATGGGGACCCGGGAATTCGGCCAGTGGATTTGGTAGAGGTCTATTTGGTCCACGGCCAACCGGCGCAAACTGGCTTCCGCCGCCCGCAGCACTTGGTCATACCCCAGGTTGCTGCCCAGGACCTTGGTAGCCAGGAACACGTCGCTGCGAATGCCCTGGATTGCCCGGCCTACCTCCTCTTCGTTGCGGTACATTTCCGCGGTGTCGATAAGGAACGCCCCCAACTCTACTCCGCGCCGCAGGGGCGCGCCGCCGCCGCGATACTTCCAGGTACCCAGACCGATCTCCGGTACCGATACGCCCGTCGCGCCCAATTCTTTCAATTCCATGGCGCCTCTGCCGCTCCTACCTTCGGGGACCTGGATTTGGAGACTGGAATGGAGCCGGGGATCAAGGGTTGTTCGGCAGTTTAGCAGAATCCAGGCTTTGAGGAGAAACATCCGAGTTGACAGTATCCCCGGCGGCTTCCCGAATCAGCTCCTCCAGGACCGCGCGGGGCGTAAATCGTATGATCAGCACCAGAGCAAGCAACGCCACCGCAATGTCGTCCAAGACGATTCCGGGGAGGATGTCGATTGGGCTGATTAGGTAGACCAGCACAGCCAGAACCAGCAGCTTGAGGAGAAGGGGCACCCGCTTATCCAGAAATACGAGCCGGCAAAACCTGAGCTTGCGGCGGATTCGCAAGCGAATGAACGCCCCATAGGGCTCTCTCCGCCCCAGCCACCGGATGATGCCAAAGCATAGGACGGCCGCCATGACAAAGCTTCCCACGGCCAATACTATGAGCAAATGCCAAGGCATGGAGTGACCTCGGATATATGGTATATGGGCGGTGAACGGTCCGCCGCTCATTGACGCGGCTAACTAACCCGGCGTGCAGGTTTTTCAGGCTGCGGATTGGATTGCTGCAACGACAACGTCTTCATCCCATGTGACCCGTGTTCAACGAGAGAAAAGGAGTGCGGTTGGCCCGCCGCGGCGGGCCAACCGCACTCCTTCTTCCCGGGGTGGGGCAACCCTGGCGTTATGTCTGGACGGGCCATAAGAAACTTTCACACGGGGTTAACTACGTTTACCCGGTAGATGAAAGTTTACAGCCTGGGAGCTGGCTATGCCATAATGCGTGGCACGGGCGTCGGCCGGTCCGGGCTTTGCGGCTGATCGCCCGCAACTTATGACAGAGGTGACGTTATGGAATTCGAAGATGCGCGCCCCTTTTTGGAAAGGAACCACCGCGGAGTGGTTGGGACGTTTCAGCGGAACGGGGCGATGCACACCAGTGTTGTGTCCTCCGGCGCGTACCAAGGCAAAGCCGCATTCGTGATCGTCTATGGCGCCTCGGCCAAGACTCGAAACCTCCGGCGAGACCCCCGTTGCACGGTGATGGCGGTGGACAGCGAGTGGCGCAGCTTCGTCGTGGTGGAAGGGCAAGCCCAATTGCTGGACTACCGGAATACCGACGCCGAGGAATTCCGCGTATTGTTGCGGGAGGTTTACCGCGCCTGCGGCGACAAAGACCATCCCGATTGGGAGGAGTATGACCAAGCCATGGTACGTCAAGACGCGGTGGCGGTGTTTGTTACGCCGGAGCGGGTGTACGGCCAGTTGCGCTGACGGTCACTTGGACAGCACCAAGGCGGCGTCGGAGAGACTCACCAGGTCGCCGCGTTGATTGACTCCCTTGACCCGGCAGTCCACCAGCTTCTTGTTGCCGTTGGCCCGCAAGCCGGTGATTTCTCCTTGAAACGTAACGGTATCGCCGGCCCGAAACGGTTCGATTGCGCGCATCAAGAGCCGGCCGTCGTCATAGAAAGCCTCCGGGGAAAAGGACAGTTGCAGCATCTGGTCCACGTAGGACATCGTGGCCGGCCCCGCATTGACCACCCCGCCGAAGATGTTGCGCCGCGCGAACTCATCGTCGGTGTGGATGTTACTGGCGCTGTGTTTGCCGGCCAACCGGAAATCGTTCTTGCTATTGATGGTCTCCAGGCTTTCGGTGACGGTCAACCCGGCCAGCGAGTCTCCAACGGAAACGTTGTCGAAGGTTAGCAGCCTCGCCGCCTTCGCGGGTATCCCGGGGCCTTCCTGCCCGGGCAAATCGGGGGCGCCGCCCTTGGGGGCTTGCTTCTGGGCTTGGGCGTACTCGAAGATGCAGGTGTAGTCGTACTCGGCCACCCTTTCTCCTCCGAGCTGGTTGGAAGCCTCAACCTGGAAAGTAACGAACTTGCTGCCTCGCCTTTCGTACTTCTCCAGCACCCGGCGGGTACTCGTTATCGTATCCCCGGTGCGGACCGGGCCAAACCAACGAATCTCGCACTTGGCGAAGGGCGTCTGGCGGCGGGAGGTCAACGAGTCTTCCAGGGCTACGAAACCGTTGGCCTCGGCGATGTCTTCCCGGAGCAGCGGGGCGTAAGACAGAGCCATTGTCGGCATGGCTAGGGCGGCCCCGCCGGACTCATGGGAAGGGCCCTCTTCATGGTACCGGGGGTCCCGGTTTTGGGCGACCAAGGCGTACCGGGAAATGTTCTCCGGGGTAATCTTGACCACGGTAGGATTGCCGGCTTGCCCGGGTGTTACCGCGGCGTAGTCCCATAGCTTTTCTTGCTGGACCGGCATGGCGTCCAACCCCCAACCCCCAACCTTCGTCGATAGTCCTCATTTTGGGCTAGTATTCAGTCTCTATGGGCCGAACCGTGAGGGCCTCCGGAGCAATCGAATTATAACCGGTGGGCCGCCGCATGGGGCCGGTCCATTCCCGAATAGTCCGGTGCGGGCGCGCGGATGTCAGATTCCTCCCCTCCGCCCACCTTCACGCCAATCCCCAAGACATGGGGGCCGGTTTCAAACCGGCCCCTACCAAGGATGAAACCGGTACTTTCTGAAGAACTACCCGCGGGCCGCCTCCTATTGAGAAAAATGTCTCTTGCCGCCGGATAGACCATACTTGATAATTTGGCAATTCGAGAGCTTGGCCGAGCACCTGTTGCCGGGGAAGTTCGACCCGCTGGACTTTGCTCTGCGCTTGGCCCGGAAGGACGTGGATTTGGCGGTAGGTGTCGGCAGGGAGTTGGACGTGCGGAGCAGGCTGACGGTTAGCGCTCTGCCGCGTTGGCCGGGTTACCCAGCGGCTTCTTCCCGCTGCCAGCGAAGGTCGGGGCGCCGGGCGGCCCGGGCTTCGTCCAAGCGGGAGACCGGGGTGGTATGCGGCGCTTGGCGTATCAACTCGGGGTGGTCGTCGGCCTCTCGGTCGATGTCTTTCAGCGCCTGGATGAAAGCGTCCAGGGTCTCCCGGGTCTCGGACTCCGTCGGCTCGATCATCAGCGCCTCGTGCACGATCAAAGGGAAGTACATCGTGGGAGCGTGGAAACCGTAATCCAGCAACCGCTTGGCGATCTCCAGGCCGCTGACGCCCTTGGCCTTCTGCCGGTCGGCGGAGAATACGACTTCGTGCATACAGGTACGGTCGTAGGGCAGATGATACGTCCCTTTGAGGGCCTGCATCAGGTAGTTGGCGTTCAGGACGGCGTTGCCGCTGATGGACCGCATCCCGGCGGCGCCCAGGGTGCGGATGTAAGTGTATGCCCGGACCAGGACGCCGAAGTTCCCGTGAAACCCGCTCAGCTTGCCGATGGTGCGTTCCGGGGTCTCGAAGCCGTAGACCGGGGCGGACTCACCTCCGCTTTTCGCTACCACCGGGTCGGGAAGGTAAGGACGCAAGGTTTCCCCGGCGCACACCGGGCCGGCCCCCGGGCCGCCGCCGCCGTGGGGCGTGCTGAAGGTCTTGTGCAGGTTCAGGTGGGCCACGTCGAAGCCCAGGTCCCCCAGCTTGGCGCGGCCTAGCAACGCGTTCATGTTGGCGCCGTCGCCGTAGACCAACCCGCCCGCTTGGTGCACCACGCGGCAGACCTCCGCGATATTGGTATTGAAGAGGCCCAGTGTGTTGGGCAGAGTGATCATTACTCCGGCCAGGTCCGGCCCGGCCATCTCGCGCAGCCCTTCCAAGTCCACGTTGCCGCTTTCGTTCGACGCCAACTCCACCACATCGAAGCCGGCCATGACCGCCGACGCCGGGTTGGTGCCGTGGGCGCTGTCCGGGATGGCAACCTTGCGGCGCCGGCCGTCTCCTCGGCTCAGGTGGTAGGCCCGCACCATCAACATCCCCGCCAGTTCCCCGTGGGCCCCGGCCAGTGTGGACAAGCTGATCGCGGGGAGGCCGGTTATTTCTCCCAGGAACCCTTGAAGGCGGAACAGAAGCTCCAACGCCCCTTGGGACAACTCGGCGGGCTGCAGCGGGTGAGCCGCCGCGAAGCCGGGCAAGAAGGCCATCTCGTCGTTGACCTTGGGGTTGTACTTCATGGTGCAACTGCCCAAGGGATAGAAGTGAGTATCGATGGAAAAGTTCAACTGGCTGAGGGCCGTGAAATACTGGACTACCTCTGGCTCCGACACCTCCGGCAGCTCTAGCTCGGTGCGAAGGAGGGATGCTTCCGGAAGGGCTTGGGCCGGAACGTCGCTTGGGGGCAATACGGACCCCACGCGGCCGGGCTCGCTCCGGTCCATAAGCAGCTTGGAGGAGTCTCGAGGCCCGCCCTTCACCATCAGGCTGCTGCCTCCAGCCCTTCTACCAGAGCGTCGATGTCGTTCCGGGAATTCATTTCCGTCACGCAGAGCAACATAGCATTGCTCAGCCCTTCTTGTGAGGGCCAAGCATGGTCAAGACTGTTCAAGTCCAAGCCGCCAAGGATATTCCGCTCCAACAGGCGTTGATTGACCAATGACGCCGGGATGGGGCATTGCACCACGAACTCTTGAAAGAAGGTACCGCCCATCGGCAGCGAGTAGCCGGGAAGTTGAGCGATTCTGGAGGCGGCGTAGTGGGCTTTTTGGTAGCACAACTCGGCGACTTGCCGCAAGCCCTGCTTGCCCAAAGCCGCCAAGTACACCGTGGCCGCCAAGGCGTATAGGGCTTCGTTGGTACAAATGTTGCTCGTAGCCCGCTCCCGGCGGATATGTTGCTCCCGGGTCTGCAGGGTCAGCACGAAACCGGCGCCGCCCCGGCTATCCACGGTACGACCGGAAAGACGGCTGGGCATCTGGCGGATGTATTCTTGCTTGGTGGCGAATAGCCCGACGTAGGGACCGCCGTAGCTGGCGGGTATTCCCAAGGGCTGGCCTTCACCGGTTACTATGTCGGCCCCGTAGGCGCCGGGGGGTTGGAACATTCCCATGGCAATCGGGTCTGCGGACACGACCAGCAGGGCGCCTCGAGCGTGGGCGGCGGCGGACTGGCCGGCCAAGTCCTCGACGCAGCCAAAGAAGTTGGGGTACTGGACTACCAAGCAGGCCGTGTCGTCGTCGATGTCGGGAGATTCGGGCGGGGCAACTCGGGTTTCGACTTGCTGGGCCTGGCAGTAGGCGTCGATCACTTGCTGGTAAGCGGGGGAGAGAGTTTCGGCCAAGGCCGCTTTGTTGCGCCCGGTCACCCGGCAGGCCATGAGTACCGCCTCTGCCAAACTGGTGGCGCCGTCGTACATGCCCGCGTTGGCTACCTCCATGGCATAGAGGTTGCATACCAGGGTCTGGAACTCGAAGATCACTTGCAGAGTGCCCTGGCTGGCCTCGGGCTGATAGGGAGTGTAGGCGGTTAGAAACTCGCCCCGGGTTACCAGAGCCTTGACTATGGACGGTATGAAGTGGTGGTACGACCCCGCGCCCAAGAAGGACGGCCCGCTGCTCAAGGACCGGTTGCGCGCGGCGAGGCCGGCCAGTTCCTGGTGTAGTTCCAACTCGGAGAGGGGATCAGGCAAGTCCAGCGGCGGATTGCGGAACTGCGGAGGAATGTCTTGGAACAAGTCATCTATTGAGGTCAAGCCGAGAGTCGACAACATCCGGGCCTGCTCGTCCGCAGTGTTGGGAATGTAGTGGGACTGGAAATGGTTCTCCACGTTGGGACCTTGGGGCAGCCGCGGTGAGGTCATGCCAACCCGCTGATGAATGCCTCGTATTCCTCGGCGGACATGAGGTTGGCCAACTCGTCGGTGTTAGCCATTGTGATCCGGACCAGCCAGCCTTCACCGTAGGGGTCTTCGTTAGTAATTTCCGGGTGGTCCAGCAGCTTTTCATTGACTTCGGCGATTTCGCCGCTCACCGGCGAAAATAGGTCGGAGACCGACTTTACCGACTCTATTTCGCCCATCTTGCCCATTTGACGGACCTGAACGCCGACTTTGGGTAGTTCGACGAAAACAACGTCGCCCAACTGGTCTTGAGCATAATCGGTAATGCCGGCGACGGCGCGGCGGCCCTCAGCGTCCTCAACCTTTACCCATTCGTGTTCCGAGCTGTACTTACGGTCGTCGGGGCTCAATGTGCTGACCACCTCAGGATGAATGGCTTTTCGGCTTACTGTAGAAGGGGAGGGGGACGACCTCCGCTCTGCCCATGCGGCCCCGGACGTCGACGTCCAGGGAGGCGCCAGGGGCGGCGTAGTGCACCAAAACGTAGCCCATGGCGATGCTGGTGTCAAGGGTAGGGGAGTAACTGCCGCTGGTGATCCGGCCCACCTTCCGGCCTTGGTCGAGAATGGGGTAGTCCTGCCGCGGCGCGCTGCGTCCCGGCATTTTCAAGCCCACCAGCCGGCGGGCCGTTCCCTCCTCGTGTTGCCGGCGCAGTACCGGCGCGCCCGCGTGGTCCTTGTCGAACCGGACGAAACGCTCCAGCCCCGCTTCGATGGGGGTGGTCCGGTCGTCGATTTCGTGCCCGTGCAGGGGAAGGCCCGCCTCCAACCGGAGCACGTCCCGGGCTCCCAGACCGCACGGGACGGCGCCATGATTCAGAAGGACTTCCCAAGCGCATTGGGAATCCGTGGCGTCCAGCACTATTTCGAACCCGTCTTCGCCGGTGTAGCCGGTGCGGCCGGCGAAAATTCTCCTGCCTTCCAGCGAACCCTTACCCCATGAAAAAGGCCGGAGGCTGGAGGGCGGGCCCCCGCCGTCCAAAGTGCAGAGTTGGTCGAATGCCTTTGGAGTCCCTGGCCCCTGGAAGGCTAGCAACGCTGTGGTTTCGGTGCGGTCGTCGATGGCGCATCCGACGGGAAACTTGGCCTGAATCCAATGCCGGAACCAGTCCAGCACCGCTTTCCGGTTGCCGGCGTTGGGCACGAGCAAGTAACGGTCCTCGGCCAACCGGTAGAAAATCGTGTCGTCGATAATGCCGCCGGCTTCGTTGCAAATCAGACAGTACCGGGCCCGGCCTATCTCCAGGCTTGCGGCGGAGCCGGTCAGCACCCAGTCCAAGAACTCCGTCGACCGGGGACCGGAAACGTATAAGCGGCCCATGTGGGAAACGTCGAACAAGCCGGCTGCGGTGCGCACCGCGTTGACTTCGGCCAGGATGCCCGAGTATTGCACCGGCATGTCCCACCCGCCGAAAGGCACCGTTCGGGCCCCTAGGGCTAGGTGGGCGGAGTAGAGGGGTGTTCTCAGGTTTGCCTCAGCCATCGCTGCCTATTAGCAAGAACGATTCGGCGAGAACTCGAGGTACGCCCGGTTAGCATCAGCATAATAAACCCAGGCTAGGAGGGACGCAAGAGCACGCCCGGGCGCTCCGGCTCTCCAACCCCCTATGATATAATCGCAGCCGGTTGCCGGTTGACTAAGGCCCACCCGGTCCGGTTTTTGGAGAGAATATGGCGCTTAGGCTGGAAAATAAAGTAGCGATTGTTACAGGGGGCGGGTCCGGCATTGGCCGGGCCACCTGCCGCAAGTTTTTCGAAGAGGGAGCAAGAGTCGTCGTGGCCGACCGGAACCGGGCCGGTGCCGAAGAGACCCGCTCTCTGATAGGGGGCACCGAAGAGAACTCCGCGGTGGTACAAGTGGACATCTCCCGGGCGGACCAAGTGAAGTCGATGGTGGAGGACACGGTGGCCCGATTCGGTAAGCTGGACGTGCTGATGAACGGCGCCGCCATCTTGATTCGAACCCCGCCGTTGATCGAAGTGAGCGAGTTGGACTGGGACCTGATGCTGGATACCAACACCAAGGGCACTTTTCTTTGTTGCAAGTACGCCATACCGGCGATGCTGGCCGGCGGGGGCGGATCCATAGTGAATATCGCTTCCATGTCCGGGGTCCAAGGCCCGTCCTACTCGGTGGCTTACTCGGTTAGCAAAGCGGGGGTGATACACCTGAGCAAAGTAGCGTCCGGCCAATACGTATCCCAGGGCATACGGGTTAACAGCATCTCTCCCGGCGGAGTGGACACCCCCCAAATGCGGGGCAGTACGGCCAGCGCCGACGAGTTCGATAGGCGCAACGCTCAGCACCCCATGGGCCGGGTCGGGAAACCCGAGGAGATAGCCAACCTGATTGCTTGGTTGGCCTCGGATGAAGCGTCCTTCGTAAGCGGCGTCAACTACATCGTAGACGGCGGGTCGTGGTCCGCTGCGGAGTAGAGCGGTTTAACCGCGCCGATTGGCCGGCCGGACCATTTCAAACAGTCCTGCGCCTCTAAGGTGAGACCAGATGGAAGAATTGATGGAGATAGCCAACCAGGCGGTCGCGGATTACGGCTTTCGACAAGCGGTCATGTACGGCCCCGACAACGTGGGGCGGCGCGCCGGACTGTCAGAGGAGCAGCAAGCTCTTCTGGAGGGTACGGTGGTGGAATTTTTGGCTAACTTGCCGATCCCGGTGCAGCCCGCCGACGTTCCGGCGGAGCAGGCCCGGTTGGCCGCGGCCATTCGCGCCGCGGCGGCGTAAAACCCTGGGCCCGGCCGGACCTGAGGGAGGCGAGAAAGGGATCACTCCAATGGGGGAAGGACCCGGTTCATCCACTCTTTCAGGTCCTTCAGCACCGCCGCGCTGATCTCGTGGGCCATGTCATATTCGTGGTATTCGGGGGCATAACCCACCCCGGTCAAGAACCGGCGTGCGTTTGCGGCCGTCTCGGTAGGAATCAGCGGGTCGGACAGCCCATGAGCTATGAAGATGGGCTGAGTCCGGTCGATGGGGAGCCGCTCCTCCAACTCTTCAGTGTCAGGAAGCGACGCGCTAAGGGCGGCAAGGCCGGCAAAGACATTGGGCCGGGAAAGCCCGCAGCGATAGGTCATTCCGCCACCTTGGGAAAATCCCAACAGCACCGTTTGCTTTGGCGCGATGTGAAACTGCGCCGACACTTCGCTGAAGAATTCTTCCAGCAGGGACTCGGCGTTTTGGACTTCCTCGGGCGTGGCATCCGCCCTCGGTGAAGTCCAACCGTAGCCCGCTTGACCAAACCCAAGGTCGAAAGCGATGGGCGCGTTGGGGCACGCGTAGACGTAGCCGCTGCTATGGATCGCCGGCGCCAGCCCAGCCAAGTCCTGCATGTTGGCCCCAAACCCATGAAGCATGATTATCAACGGGTAGCCGGCCTCGGGACGATAGCCGTCGGGCAGGACGGTTATGTACTTCAGCCCCTTGCCTTGATGCCGTTCTCCGCGCATTAGGGGAAGCTCCTAGAGTCTGGGGATGCCGAGGTCATTTATCCTAGAACCCTAATCTACCAAAGGACAAATGAGCTTTATGGGCGATTGGGATGGGGGAGAAGACGTTGGGTTAAGCCTAGAGACGGTACAAAGCTTGAGCGCTAGGGTCGATGTTTGGCCGGCGGAAGGGACTCGGAGCAGGTCAGACGCCGGCAGTGCTGTCCGCAATCATAGCAACGAAGATTAACGCTAAGTATAAAAGCGAGTAAAGGTAGAGCCTCCTGGCGTGCCGGGCGGAAGACTCCCGGTAGAGTTGCCAGGCCATCGCCACGAATATAGCGCCTAAGGGCGCCGCTATCCCCAGGTAGACCCAACTGACCGCAGAAGTCGCGGCGAACACCAGGGTCAGCGCCACCAAGACCAGAGTGTAAAGCAAGATCTGCATTACAGTGTGGGCGCGCCCCGCCACCACCGGCAGCATGGGGATTTGGGCCCGTTCGTAATCCGACTGGATCAACAGGGACAACGCCCAGAAGTGGGGGGGCGTCCAGAAGAAGATGATGGAAAACAGGTACAGCGCAGATACGTCCAGGCCCCCGGTTATGGCCGCCCAGCCAACCATGGGAGGTACGGCGCCCGCCGCGCCGCCGATGACGATGTTTTGCGAGGTGCTCCGTTTCAACCAACCGGTGTACACCAACACGTAGAATAAGGATGCCGCCATGGTCAGCCCGGCCGCCAGCGGGTTGACCCAAGTAACCAAGACCGCGAAGGATACCAGGTTCAACAAGACACCGAAGGCCAGGGCCCTTGCCGGGGTGATGCGGCGGCCGGGCACCGGGCGCTGCCAGGTGCGCGTCATAAGCTGGTCGATGTCTTTGTCCAAGTAGTGGTTTAGAGCGTTGGCCCCTCCGGCGCCCAAGGCGCCGCCGACGCATACCAGAAGGACTATCGACAACGACGGGCGCCCGTCGGCGGCCAGGAACATCCCGCCCAGCGCCGTTATGAGCAAGAGCAGAACGATGGGCGGTTTGGTCAGAGCGACGTAATCTGAAGCCCCCCGCAGGACCAAAGCCGGCCTTCGGACCATACTGGCCGGGCGGGGAATCACCACTCTCAACTGCTCAAGCATTAGACGACGCCTCGTCCGGAGAACGACGCCGGGTCCAACTCAACATCGCCAGCGCCGCCATAGTACCCCAAACCGCGGTAGCCACTCCTTGATGCAAGGCCCTAAGCTCCACCGGGAATTTCAACCAAACCGCTGCGGCTCCCACCATCACCTGGGCCACGAAAAGAGCGGCTATCGTCATGGACAATAACCTGACGTAGGAAGGGCGATGCCTCTGCCGCATGCCCAGATGTAAAGAGTAGAGAACGAACAGTCCAATTATAACGGATACTATCCGGTGGCCCATGTGTATTGCTTGCAGGCGCTCACCGGGAAACACCTCTCCCTGACATAGAGGCCAGTCCAGACAGGCGCCGGTCGCCCCGGATACGGTCACCAGGGAGCCGGATATCAGCAAGCCGTAGACCGCCACAGCCGAGATCACGGCCAGCAGGGGGAAACGGTCGGGCCGCCCGTCGGGTAATGCCTTGGCGCCTAGCTCCAGCCCTCCCTGATAAGCGACGACCAGCACCAGGACCAAGCACGCCAAGAAAGCCTCTCCCAAGGCCAAGTGGGCCGCCACGATTGCGCCGGGCAACTCGTTGAGGACGGTGACTCCGCCCAACAGGGCTTGGGCCAGCAACAGTAACAGGGCCGTTATTGCGGGTATTACCAGCCACCGCTCGCGACGAAAAGCCAGCAACGCAACGGCGCTGGTGGCTAGGACTAGGGGGCCTACGAGCAAGGACGCAACCACCCGGTGGGTGAATTCGATGACAGCTTTGCTCTCCAGAGGCGGTAACGCGCCGCCGTGGCATAGGGGCCAATCGGGGCACCCCAAGCCGGACCCGGTGACCCGGACCACGGCCCCAATGATCACCAAGGCAAAGGTGGAAAGGACCGTTATCAAGGAGAGGCCGCGAAACAGCGACAGCCACCGGTTTTGGCGGAGAACGGCGTTGTTGGTCTCGGCTATGGCCATGCCGCCCACGCGTGAACGCCCCAGTGGGCCGGTTCGGTTGACTCAACCGTAACCCGGCTGATTTCTATAGGGCCTGGATCATTTACCCGCCAAGGCCCGGGAAGGGGCGGGTCTGTCCCCATTTGTTGCTTCAAGCCGTACTTAGCGCGAGGAGAAGGGCTGTGTGGGGTGGTCCAAGAATGAGGCATGGGACCTGACCCGCAACGTATCATAGCCCCTAAGCCTTGTCAATGAATTTCCGGCTTCGCGGGCGGGCCGGCATCCCTAGTCAGTTGGGGTTTGTAGTAGTATTCTGGATGCTGTGATGGACGATGCCGTCCGAGTAGATAGACTGGTCAAGCGGTTCGGGTCTTTGATCGCCGTAGACGATGTTTCTTTTAGCGTTCGGAAGGGTGAAATCTTCGGCATTCTGGGACCCAACGGCGCGGGAAAGACCACGACCTTGGAGATAATCGAAGGCCTGCAAAAACCCACCCGGGGCCATGTGGAAGTCCTGGGCATGAACGTCCTAGAGGAACCGGCCAAAGTAAAAGCCAAGATCGGCGTTCAACTCCAATCTTCCGCCTACCATGACCACCTCACCTTGAAGGAGATTCTGGCCCTTCTTGGCACGTTTTACCCAAACCGGGCGGCCCCCGGCAGTCTGTTGGAAAGAGTCGGGCTAAGCGATAAGGGCGGCAGCAAGCTAAACCAGCTGTCCGGTGGGCAGCGGCAACGGTTCACCGTGGCGGCCAGCTTGGTCAATTCTCCGGAGTTGGTGATCCTTGACGAGCCCACCACCGGCTTGGACCCTCAAGCGCGCCGCAATGTGTGGGCCTTGGTGCAAGAGATTCATCAGCAAGGAGCCACCGTCGTATTGACCACTCACTACATGGAGGAAGCCGAGACCTTGTGCCACCGCCTGGCGATCATGGACCGGGGACGGTTGGTGGCGGTGGACACGCCCGGCGACCTGATCAACCGCTTGGGCGGCGCTTACACTGTAAAGCTGGTGGTGGCCGGCCCCTTGACCGAGCCTCAGGCCGCGTCGCTCAACGGGAGTGTCGAGGTAGTCCAAGCCCTGGAAGGAAACGCCTACTTGCTACGGCTGCGAAACACTCCCACGGCTCTCGGTACCATCCTGGATGAGATCGTTCGAAGCGATATCAGCTTGGAGCATCTCGAAGTCACGCCGGTAACCCTGGAAGACGTATTCCTCGAATTAACCGGCAATGAACTTCGCGACTAGCCGTGCTGGCCCTGACCGTCGCCAACCTCAAGATGCTGGCGCGCAACCGCCAAGCCGCCTTTTGGGCCCTTTTGTTCCCCCTCCTCTTGGTTGTGATTTTCGGCCTTTTCGATTTTAAGGGCGTCGGCTCCGGAAGCTTGGCGGTGGTAGACCGAGCCGACAACCCCGGCTCCCGGCTGCTGAGCGGCAAGCTGGCGGCCATCGAATTCCTGGAAATGGAACCCGGCCCGCCTGACGTAGGCGAAGGCCGGCGCCGCTTGGCCCAACGGAAGTTGGACTACTTGGTTGTCATTCCCGAGGGTTTTCAAAGCGCTTCGGCGCGGGCCGATCCGGCCGGCCCGGTCCCCGTCCTGCTCTATTACAATTCCCAAGACCGCCAAAGGAACCAGTTGGTCGATGGACTCGTCCGCGGCCTGGTTGCCGAAACGCAGCCGCCGGGCCAATGGGTCCCGCCGTCTTCGTTGGTTACCACCGAAGTGTTGGAAGTTCCTGAAGTGGACTACTTCGACGAAGTGCTCATGGGACTGATCGGCTTTGGAATAATGACCAACTCCATCATATCCATAGCGGTGCGGGTAAGCACTTACCGCAACCAATCTATCTTGAAGCGATTGCTGGTGACCCCGCTGCCCATTTGGAAGTACTTCGCCGGCGAGGTCAGCGCCCACCTAGTGCTGGCGGCGGTGCAAGTGGCTATCATTCTGCTGGTAGGGGTGTTCGCTTTTGGGGCCAGCGTTCACGGGAATGCGGCGTGGATCTTCTTGATCGCTTTGCTCGGCACGCTGGTGTTCTTGAACATCGGATTTATCTTATCGGCGTGGGCGCGCAACCCGGCGGCGGCTTCCGGCATGGGGAACGCCGTCGCCCTGCCCATGATGTTCTTTGCGGGCACTTTCTTCTCCACCGCTACGCTGCCGTGGGTACTGCCTCACGCCGCCCAAGTATTGCCGCTAACTCCCATGTTGGACGCGTTGCGCGTGGTCGCCATCGACAGCGGCCAAATATGGGACACGTGGCCCCAACTTGGCGTCATGGGGTTGTGGGTTTTGGCCACCGCCGCGGTGGCCATTAGAGTGTTCCGGTTTAGCTGAGGACATGCTGCTTGAGGGTATCTCAGTGGAACTCTGTCCGGGCGGGGGCGGGGTTGATGCTCGCTCTGTTGGCGAGCCTTTTGCTTGCTGCGGCCTGCGGCGGCGATACGGCGGCGGGGTCCGGACAGGTGCGGGGCATGGTTGTTGAAGTGGTTGGCCGCAATATCACCGACGTGGAAGTCCTGACCATTCGGGACGACGCCGGCAGGGTCTGGACCTTTGCAACCGATCCAGGATTTACCGGTTTTACGCCGTCCCATCTGCGGGAGCACCAATTAATGGGCCTGAGCGTGCTTGTGGACTACGAGACCCGGGGAGATTCTCTGGTGGCGGTGAATATTCGCGACTAGATTCTATGCCCGGCGGCCGTTGCGGGGGCGCGTCTGACGAAGACGTTGTCGTGCTGGCGATCCAATCCGCAGCCTGAAAAACTTGCGCATCGAGTTAGTTGAGGGCCACTTGTTCTAGGGAGTCCGCCAGCTCTCCCAAAGTAGCGAAAGCTTCGAATTTGGCCTGCACCAGACCCTCCTTGTCGATGATGAAAGTCCAAGGCTCGGTGGGCAGGCCCCATTCCTTGACCGCCTCGACGAATTCCACCGACGGGCGGCCCCCTTGGACTAGGTGGGGGTCCTTGACCACTTCTACGTGGATGAAGTTGGCCCGGCCCGAGTACTGCTCTTTCAATTGGGAGAGGACCGACACTTGGGGGCCGCAGACCGCCGTCAGGCAGAATGCCGGAGTTGCGAACACCACAACAGCGGGCATCCCCGCCTGCAAGGCCTCGTGAACGGATAACCAGTATAGGTCCGGGTCCGGGGCGGGAGACGTGGTGATGGCAGCCAGGTCTTCGACAAGGGCGGCCGTAGGCGTCACGCTGGCCGGGGCCGGTTTGCCGATGCCGGGGGTGCTGGACTCGGCCCGTACCTGAGTTGCGCTTCGAATGGTTACTACCCGGCCCTCCGGGGTTGGGGCGTCCACCTCCACCTCCCAAATTCCGGGGACGTTGAATTCCAGGTTGGTGGAAAAAACGCCTTGTACCCCCGACGGCCATCGGATGAACTTGGCGTTTGCCGCGTCCGGTCGGGCGTCAGGGTTCTCTTCGGGTCCCAGGTAGGCCGCGCGGACCGGGACCTCGTCCAACCGCACCGGCATCCCGTCGATATCGACCAAGCCGAAGATGACCCGGTTGACCCCAACGCTGTGATCGCTGGTAACGATGATTGCGCTTAGTTCAGGCGCTTGAGGCAAGGGAGTGGAGGTTGGCGAGCTCGAGCACGCCGCCAAGAAGACAAGAGCAAACGAGCCGGCCCAGGCCCATCGCCCGGGAGCAAGAAGAACCCTCAAACCTTCGTTCCCACGGCGCAGTGAAAAGGTGTAGAAATGAAGAAAGTGCCTTCCCCTTGGGCTTGAGTTACCGCGGTGCGCCACTCCTCCCCTTCATCGGGAGTTAGAGTGGGCAGAATGGTTGCTTGCAAAGATTCGAGACGGGCGCCGGTAGAGAAGGTGGCTATATAGGGAAACATGCTTATTTTGGACAGACCGGCTTCGTGGAACCGGCGGTAGAGCGTAGCATCGTCGCACCCCTGCTCGTGGCCGGAATCCATGGTCCATGGCGGAGACTCGACCTTGGACTTGAGCGCGGGCGCCAGGGGCAGGTTAATCCATAGCGGCATGTCATGGGCGTGGCCGACCACAGCTACCCTCCCGCCCGGTTTGGTGATCCGGACCATCTCCGACAGCATTTGGTTGGCATTCACTCGTTGAATCACGGTGCTGGACATAGCCACGTCAAAACTGCCGTCGGGGAAGGGCAATGCCTCGGCGCGGCCCGTCTGGAACTCGAGCATCTCCTCCAGTCCCTCCTTCTTGGCTAGGGCCGAAGCTTCCCTCAAGAAGAAGGCGCTGACGTCGACGCCGACGATACGGTTTCGGCCTCTGGTGCGGCGGGCCAGCCAGCGGTCCAAGACCCCTGTTCCGCAACCGACCTCTAGGACGGACTCGCCAGGACGCAATTGGGCTGCGTGCAGCAAGTTCCGCATAGCCCCCAAGTATCCCGGCGTCCGGCCCCGGGCTTCCAAGCTGGCTACCATCCCCAACTCGGGGCCGCCGAGGACGACGTTGGAATAGGCTTGGCTCAGCCTGGGCAGAATCGGGTCCCATTGGGAGGGAGCGGCGTTGAGGGGGAGTAACACCAGCGGCGGCCCCGACCCCACCACCCGGTAAGAAATGTTGGCGACTTCTCCGTGGTTATGATTCGACAGTCCGGCGGGAGGCGCGAGAGTGGACTCGCTGGCCTGGTCCATGCGCTCCAGGAACTCGAGGATTCTGGCGCTGATGTCCTCTTTACGCTCGGCGGCCACGTCCGCATAAGTGTTGGGGGTGGGATAGTCGGACAGGGCAACCGTCGCCGCATCCGGCATGCCCTGTAGATTGCGGTCGACCATCTCCGCAGTGGCGCCTTGGTCGCCGTTTATGACCAGTAGCCTGGGGGCGACGGCAGCGAGATGCTCCGGGTCGAACCCCTGAGGGCAGACTAGGGTTAGAGAGGATATGACTTCCGGGTGGGAAGTCACCAGCCCGCTCCAGTCGCCGGCGCCGCGGGCGGCGAAGTGGGCCTTGGCAATGCCCAGGTGTTGAAGAAGTTGCATGATTCGTTCTTCAACCGCAACCTCGGCACTTGTCGCCATTTTTACACCTGCCTCATCTAGATTGACGCCCGCAACCGGCGTAGCTTCCCGCCCGTCTTCTCGAGGACTCTCCGGCCTGATGAAAGCGGTCGGACTCCTTCGACCTAAGCGGCCCTTTGCTGGAACTCAAGCTCGCCTACGGGCCGCCCATTGCTGGGCTCAACCCAAGGCGAAGGGGGAAGAAATCCGGCTCGGGCGAATGTACGGCGAGGGATTACGCGCCGGCTAGGCGCGGGCCCCTGTGATTGGGGGAGATTGTATGCCTTTAGAGTCGGCGGGTCAATTCTATGATGCTCTTACCGGGCTGCTCCCGGCGCGCCGGAGGTAATCATGCCGCCTCAGGCCGGCCCTGACGCGAGGGTCCGGGGAACCCCACACTTTATCCGCCGTCCTCCATCGATAGACCGTGTTCGGTAAATACGGACCCGGCAATCTGCATTATGGCGCTGGTGGTGATGTAGCCTCCGTACAGCATGACCTGCATGAAGACCTCCATTATCTCATTGGGCGTGACGCCGACCCGGAGAGCGCCCTCGATGCGGACCCGGATTTGACGGTCGTAGCGGCCCTGCACGGTCAAGGCGGCCAAGGAGCACATGGCGCGAATTTTGGCGTCCAAGTGAGGGCGGGTATAGATTGCTCCCCAGTGATACTCGTAAATCAAGCGCTGCATCTCGGCGGCAGTGGGATTGTCCGTATAGTAGGCGAATATGTCGCCTATGTGCTCCTCATACGCTTGAGCGCCGGTTTCATACAGTTGCTCGACGGTGCGGTCCGTATCGTAGGTCTCGGTGGGAGTGAACTGGATGCCCCGCTTCTCGAACACCGCCTTGGCGATTCGCATGGCGGCTTCAACGGCCGGCACTCCAACGTAGAAGGTGAGCAATATGAACACCTCCACTATCTGTTGGGGCGGCAGTCCGAGATTCAAAGACCGCTCGATGTGCCGTCTTAGTAAGGGGAGCTGTCCCAGAGCCAGCAGCGCCGAGATGGTACAGAAGCCCCGTTGATTGACGGTTAGTACCGGTCGAGTCCAGATTGAGCCAAACAGCGCTTCGTCGATTATTCGCTTGAGGTCGGGCGCCAACTGGTCTATGCCCGGAATACTGTAATGGCTAATATCGCCCCCGGCCATCAGGGCGCGCATTGATTGGCCCTTTTGATACCGCTCCTCCAAAGTAGTCAAGGTGGTACCTCCTGAACAGCTACTGTTGGCAACCGGGCAGCGCATTTGCCGGAGGCCGGTCTTAGACCGGGCCTGCGAGGGATCTATCACCGGAACCCAGCCGTGGGCCCGCCTAGCCGCCGGCCATCACCTCTTTGGCAAACCACTCCATGAGCTCCAAGCTTCTTCCCAACTCAGGCCGTCGAAAATCGAAGATGATGTGGCTCAGTCCCGCGTCGGCGTAGGCTTGGATGTCTTGGCGGACTTGGTTCGTCGCTCCAGTGAAGCGGCGCCGCACTGCCGACGAGTCAAGGTCCACGTCGTAGAGGGGAGCTTTCATCGCTACGTCTATGCTTGCCGGGTCCCGCCCGGCTCTTTCGGCATAGCGGTGCAGCAACGCCACGCTCTCCGCCAACTCCGCGGGATCCAAGGGCGAGGCCGGAATCGCCCCCACCGGGTGCCAAGCGTCGCCGAGCTCCGCCGCCCGGCGGATAGCCCGCCGGCTATGCCCGCCCACCCAGATTGGTGGATGAGGGTCTTGAATGGGTTTGGGTAGAAAGGCAAGGTTGGAGAAACGGCAATATTTGCCTTCGAACGTAGGAGTTTCTTGGGTCCAAAGCTCTACGTAGGCTCTCAGGTATTCGTCGGTCACTGCCCCTCTCTCACGGAAGGGCGGCGCGTCCAAGGCCAGGAATTCCTCCTCCATCCAGCCCACGCCTACTCCCACGGTGAGGCGGCCCTTGGAGAGTACGTCTACGGTGGCCAGCATTTTGGCGGTGAGGATAGGGTTGCGGTAGGGGACGATCATAACGCTGGTCACCAGCCTTATGCGCTCGGTGATGCCGGCGAGGTAGGCTAAAGTAGTGATTTGCTCCGGCCAGTCGCCGCTGACTCTCTCCCAGCGGCCGAACTCGCCGCCGACCGAATAGGGGTAAGCCGAAGCGATTTGGCGGGGCTCGATGATATGGTCCGGCGCTACCATGCAATCGAACCCCAGTTGGTCGCCAAGGCGGGCGGTCTCGTCCAAGGCATTGGGATGGCTGGCAAACCCCGAATCAGGTAGATAGAAGCCGAACCTCATCAAGACCTCCCGGTTGTCCTGCGTAGCCGTCGCGTGTTAAAGAAAGACCGATCAATTTTCATCGGAAATGCCGGTTTGATCCCTGGGGGCGGGCCGGTTTCAAACCGGCCTGGAAAACCTGGGCGGGTTCGATGTCGTCGAGAAGTGGCTATCTCCCGACGTCGCGGACCTCGAAGTGCTTGACCCAGAAATCGCCGCGGTAGAGATGCTCCGCTTCCTTCGCCAAGCTCTGGCGCAGCTCACTTCTTTCGTAGTTGAGAAGGTCTTCGTGAGATTCCCAAAAGCTGATGCTCATCCCCTCGTCCGGGTCCTCGGCGCTGCGCAGCAACTGGCGTTCCCGGAGGCCTTTCACGCCGCTGGCGGTACCTTTAACCCGCTCGTTGTAGAAGGTCTCGTATTGCTCCCAGGCCCCCAGGCGCAGTTTGCCCCAAACTACCATGACGTACATTACGAGCACCTCCCATCGTTGCTTTCGTTACTTTTCAGAGTTGGCGGGACGACTTCGGTCTCCGCCCGGGGTTCCGTATCCAAACGGGCCGGTTTCCGGAGGTAGGAGGCCTGTAGGCCCCCTAAACGTGGACGATTACTTGCTTTCTCGTGGTTTTCCCGGTGGTTTTACCAAATGGATAACTTGGACGATTACCCACCATTAGTTTTGCCAAGCCAGGCCCGCCGGAATACGACTCCCGCCGGGTCGGGGAGTTGCGGCCTTAGGCTTTGTAGGTGGAGGTTACCTCGAAGTGCTTGACCCAAAATTCACCGCGAGGATAGGCCCAGGGTTGGTAATACTGTTCAACCTCTTGAGCTAGGTCCCGGCGGACTTCGCTGACCTCGTAAGCCCGGAGGTTTTCCAGGCTGTCCCACACGCTCCAAGCGATCACCTCGTCGCTTCTCTCCGCGTCGCGCCAGAGTTGACGCTCCTGAAGGCCCGCCATTCCTTGGGTCATAGGCTTTACTTTGTCCGCGTAGTGCCTCTCGAACCCCTGCCACGCGCCGGCCCTGAGCCTGCCCCAAGCCACAAGGACGTACATAGTTGAGCCTCCTCCTTAACCAGAACCAGGCGCGAAGTTCCGGGACCGCAGCGGATTGTTAGTATATCACGCACCAAGCATCTCCAGACAGGGCGGGTCCGGCCCGGGGCGGCCCCAGGGTTTTACGCCCCTACTTCCACCTGGATTCTTTCGCCCAGATACGAAAATGGCCATAGCAACAGCGTGCTTCCAAATTGAGTCAGCATACCCAAGGTCATATTCTTGACACTGATAGTGGGTGACGGTAGACTTTGGCCTGCACCCAGGCACGGAGGAAAGCTGTGTCCACGTCGACGCCGTTACTCACCGAGGAGATGCGGCAGCAGGCCGTCGGCCAAGAAAGCGCGCCGGTGACTACCGAGGTGGAAAAGGGGGCCATAATCCGCTTCGCTCAGGCTATCGGAGACGATAATCCTCTGTTCAATGACGAAGCGGCGGCCCGAGACAGCCGGTACGGCGGACTCATCGCCCCGCCCACTTTTCTGCGGTCCGTTGGTTCCTTGCGTCCGGACCTCCCCTTCGAGCTTCCCCTGACCCGGATGCTGGACGGGGGCAGCAACTGGGAGTACTCCCACCCGGTCCGGCCCGGCGACCGCATTACTGCCACTTCTCGAATCACCGAGATTGCCGAGCGTACCGGGCGCTTGGGCCCTATGGTGTTTATGACGGTGATGTTCACCTATCGGAACCAACTCGACCAAGTAGTTGCTACGCAAACCAACACTTCCATCAGATACTGAGGCGTTCTATATGGCGGAACAGGTCTACTGGGAGGACGTCAGCGACGGCATGGCGCTTCCATCCTTGGTCAAGCGCCCCACTACCAGGCAGTTGGTGCAATATGCCGGCGCTTCGGGGGACTTCTACGAGATCCACTACGATAAAGACTTTGCCCAAGGCACCGGCCTTGACGACGTAATTCTTCATGGGGCGCTGAAGAACGCCTTTCTAGGGCAATTGGTGACCCGATGGGCCGGACCGGAGGGCGCCCTGAAACGCTTGGTTTGCCAGTACCGGGGAATGGACTCTCCCGGGAAACCTCTCACCGTGAAGGGCAAGGTAACTCGGAAGTACCAACAAGACGGGGAGCACCTCGTGGATTGCGAAATCTGGCTGGAAAATGAAGAGGCCCAGACCACCACGCCGGGATCGGCGACGGTGGCCCTGCCGTCACGCAACGCTCCAGACTAGAATCAAGCCCCTCGACGGGCCCCATCGACACTTGGATTGGACAGCTTCCCCACCCCGGCCTTCTCGCGGCATCAGGGAGATATGTCCTTCCTGAGGGGCGGGCCTCGCGCCCGTCCAAAACCGTCCTGACAACGCAACCACCTAGATGGAGTATCAGAAATCTCCCCTCTCCGGCCGGGAGAGGGTTTAGGGTGAGGGGAATAATGGCTAATACCTTGGACGGGAAAGTGGCAATAGTTACGGGCGCCGGCCGGGGCATTGGCCGCGGCGTGGCCATGCAGATGGCCGGCGAAGGCGCCAGGGTGGTGGTGGTGGACCCGGGAGTAAACGTGGACGGCAGCGGCTACGACCAGTCGGTGGCGGAGCAAGTGGCGGCGGAAATCGGCCGCGCCGGGGGTACCGCCGCGGCGTGTACCGAGTCCGTGAATTCCATGTCCGGCGGCGAGAAAATCGTTCAGACGGCGATAGATTCCTTCGGCAAGCTGGACATTGTAGTCACTTGCGCCGGCATCCTGCGGGACCGCATGGTGTTCAACATGACCGAGGAAGAGTGGGATGACGTTATTGCAGTGCACTTGAAGGGAACTTTTACCGTGGTAAAGCACGCCTGTATCCTGTTCCGCCAGCAACGTTCCGGCCGCGTCATCACCTTCAGCTCCGAATCGGGCTTGGTGGGCAACTCGGGTCAAGCCAACTACGGCGCGGCCAAGTCGGGCATCGCGGGATTCACCAAGGTGGTTGCCCGGGACATGGGGCGGTACGGAGTGACGGCCAACTCCATCGCGCCCCGGGCCAGCACCCGAATGGTCGGCGCAATCCCGGACAGCGTCGCTGAGATCCGGGCCAGGAGCGGCGTCGCTCCCTTGGCCGAGGGCGGCGAGTTGCAGGAATTAGACCCGGACCATATCGCGCCGTTTATTTGCTACTTGGCCAGCGACTATTCGGACAACATCAACGGCCAGACGTTCTTGGTCTACGGGGACACGGTGTCCTTGATGTCCCAGCCCAGGCCCCAGCAATCCATTTACAACCCCGACGGCCATTGGTCCATGGAGCAATTAGCGCCCTTGGCCCGGGAGGTCCTCACCAGGAACATTGCCAACCCGGCGCCGGCGGCGCCGCCAAGGTAGAGAACGGCATAAGCAATTCTTTCAAGCCGGGTTTTCCAGGAAACGTTTGTAAGGGCAAACGCTCCCAACTTACGTTAACGTTGGTGTGGGAACGCGGCGGGTGATCATCTTCCGGGACGCGGGTTCTTGGCGGGAAAGCACACGAGGGAGACAGGCATCTTCCATCCTGGAGAGGTACGTTCCTGATGGCAAATTTGTTGCGGGATAAAGTAGCCATAGTAACCGGGGCGGGCAGGGGAATCGGCCGGGGGGTGGCCATGCTGATGGCCGAGGAAGGCGCTAAAGTGGTGGTCGTCGACCCCGGA
This sequence comes from Dehalococcoidia bacterium, assembly GCA_965197665.1. Taxonomy (GTDB): domain Bacteria; phylum Chloroflexota; class Dehalococcoidia; order Lucifugimonadales; family UBA3495; genus CBDANO01. Next base: position 83,613 of record CBDANO010000001.1, on the reverse strand, counting down.
GTAAACGTAGACGGCAGCGGGGCAGACCAATCGATAGCCGGGCAGGTGGTGTCAGAAATACGGGAAGCGGGCGGGACCGCGGTGGCGTCCACCCAGTCGGTGACTTCCATGACTGGCGGCGAAGGGATTGTTCAAGCCGCGGTGGACAACTTCGGGAAGTTGGACATCGTGGTCACCGTCGCCGGCATTCTGAGAGACCGCATGGTCTTCAACATGACGGAAGAAGAGTGGGACGACGTCATCGCCGTTCATCTCAAGGGTACCTTTACGGTCGTGAAGCACGCCTGCATCCTGTTCCGTCAACAGCGGTCCGGGCGCATAATCACCTTCAGCTCGACCTCCGGGTTATACGGCACCTCCGGGCAGGCCAACTACGGCGCCGCCAAGGACGGCATCGCCGGGTTCACCAGAGTTCTAGCCCGGGACATGGGCCGGTACGGGGCAACCGCCAACGCTATTTCCCCCAGCGCCTCAACCCGGATGACCGGCAGCGTTCCCGACGAGGCGAGGGAGTTGCGGACCGCCCGGGGCATCAGCGGCGGTTCCATCAGCTTGAGGGGTGAAGCGGAGGACATTGCCCCTATGGTGACCTGGCTGGCCTCCGATGAGGCAGCCCACGTAAACGGCCACGTATTCCACGTAACTGAGGGCCTGGTGACGCTGCTGAATGAGCCGGAACCGGTCAAGACCATTCAGAAAGACAGCAAGTGGACCGTGGAGGAGCTGATACGGGTTGTGCCGGTTACCCTCGGCTACGAGCTTTACAACCCGGCGCCGGCCCAGACACCCAACCGGTAGCAATACACCAAAAACGTAGGGGCCGGTTTCAAACCGGCCTGCTCTCAAGGATGAAAACGGCATTTTCTCAGTAAATCGAAGACCGGAGACCTGTCGCATAGGCACCGTCACGGAGGACAGCCATGATTCATAAATTTTCCGCGTCATACGCCGGCCACGTAGTGGACGATCATATCGGACTGGCCGGCACCCCGGCCAACGACCGGCAATACTCCAATGAAGAATTGGCGGGGACTTTCGATTGGGCGTTGGACATTGCCAGGAACCTGGAACGCCTCGGGTATGACGAATTGTGGATGGCGGAGCACCACTTTCAGCCGGAGGGCTACGAAGGCATCCCTAACCTGCTGATGCTGAGCCTCTACTTGGCTACCCAGACGGAGCGGCTGCGCTTCGGCTGCGGCTTCAATATCACGCCTATGTGGCACCCCCTTCGCTTGGCCGAGGATTTCGCCATGGCGGATATCCTGACCAAGGGGCGAGTGATTTTTGGCGTAGGCCGGGGATACCACACGCGGGAGGTGGAGACCTTCGGTTCGCCGATGCTGGACGGGGAGGCCAACCGGGAACTATTTGAGGAACAAGTGGAGGTCATCTTAAAAGCGTTCCGGGAAGAGTCCTTCTCTCACCAAGGGAAGCATTACCGAATTCCGGCCCGGGTCCCGTATCGAGGGTATATGTTGGAGAAACTCTCGTTAGTGCCTCGGCCGGTACATCAGCCGGTGGAAATCTGGCAACCCTTGGTCAGCGGCAACCCCCGGGGCATCGATTTCATGGCCAAGACGGGTATCAAACCCCTGATCTCCAATACTCCTGAGCCGGCGCTGCGTGAACGAGCGGAAATGTTCCAGGAAGCCGCTGCGGCCCATGGGCGCGAGTTGCAGATAGGCGAGGACGTGGCCTTGGGCTACCGGGTCTTTATCGCCGAAAGCCAAGAGAAGGCCATCCGGCAAGCCCAGCCTTACTTTGAGGAGGCAATGAAGTTTGCGGCGCCCCTGGGTCTGATGCAGCTTCGCCCCGAGCAGGTCGAAGCCGTGGCCAACCCGGGGCGCTCTCGCGGCGTGGCCTTGCCTACCTTGGAGGACGCGGTAAACAGCAATACTTGGCTCTGCGGCCCTGCGGAGATGATCGTAGAGCATTTGAAGGGAGTGGAGGAAAAGTACCCGGGGGTGGAGCGCGTCAACCTGGGCGCCGTGATGGGGATGCCCCTCGAGGTATTCAACGACCAATTGACCATGTTCGCCGAGGGGGTAATGCCGGCCTTCCTAGGCCGGGCCAACGGCGGGCGCCAGTAGATAGTATTGAGACAGTATTGCGTTTGGGGACCGCCAGCGGAACTCCGGCGTAAAACCCTGGTCCCCCGGTTAGTCAATCCGGGGCTAATCTTTGAGGGGTATGGTCCCCCACTTGATGTTGTCCGGGTCTGAAGAAACACCCTGCTCTTTGGCCAACTCCCGGATGCTTAGCAGGGTGGCGTTGACCTCAGGGGTCAGGAAGACCCAGTCCGGCGCCTCGGGGAACCAGTAAGGTGAGTTGATCCGGACTACCAGGTTTTCCTTCGAGTTCAAGTAAATACCGAATTTGGAAGCGTGCTGCATACCGATCTCCCCAGCCAACTTCTGTTGCCGGCTCCGGTTGACTTCTTGAAAGCGACTGAACAAGGGCACGGGGGTTGACGGACGCCCTTTGACAGGCCTGCTCTGACCCGCCGGCCTGTCGTTGAGAGTCGTTGAGAGTCATTGAGAGCCTGCCGCCGCCGGCTTCCCTTCTCCGGGAGCATAGCTGAGAGCGTATGCGCCCCGGTACTCTTCCGGAAGCAATAACGCGATCCGCCCCATCACCATGTCCAACATGCTGTTCATCACTTCTCGGCTGGGCCGCCCCTCTATCACCGGCAGGCTAAACGGTTGGCCGATATTGGCGTGCATGTGGCACAAGGGGAACGGCATCCGCCAACTGGGGAATTTCTCGGTGCCGCTTAGGCCCACCGGCAAAATGGGGGCTTGGGTCATTAGGGCCAAATAAACAACCCCCGGCCATCCCTCTTTCATGGTGTGGTCGGGGCTGCGCTGCCCTTCGGGGAAGACCACCACCGCCTTGTCCTGGGCCAGCAATCGCCTCAGTATGAGCAGGGCGTTCGCCCGGGACCCTGAGCGGTCGAAGGGTGAAACGTGGCATTTTTTCAAGGTGTAGCTGATTACCGGATTGCGGAACAACTCTTTCTTGGCAATGAAATGCAACGGCCGCTTGATGCTGGAGACCAGCAGGGGGGGGTCGTTGAATGAAAGGTGGTTGGATACCACGATCAACGGGCCGTAGGGCGGCACGCTTTCCCTTCCGGATACTTCGAGGCGGCCCAGGTTGCTGAAGCAGACGCGGGCCGCGCCGGAGCCGAGGCGGTACAGGAGGGTCATGGCTTGCTCGCCGTTTTCAATGCCGCGACGTGGGCCAGGATACTTTCGACGACCTCCCCGACGGACATTTCTTCGGTATCCAGCAAGAAAGCGTCCGGCGCTGCGGCAAGGGGCGAGTCCTCCCGGCGAGAGTCGATTTCGTCCCGGTCCCTGGTCTCTTGCAAGACCTGCTGAAACTCGATCGCTTCCCCTTGATCGACCATCTCCAGCCACCGGCGGCGGGCCCGGCTTTCGGGAGTCGCCGACAAGTACACTTTCAGGTCGGCGTCGGGCAGCACCACGGTGCCAATATCCCGGCCCACCACGACGATGCCGCCGGTACTCTTCGAGTCACGGGCCAAGGCGCGCTGCTGGCGTACCAGGGACCGGCGCACCGACGACACCCGGGCTACTAGAGACACCTTGTTGTTGACCGGGGGTTCCCGCAACTCCGGACCCACCTGATAGCCTCCAATAATCACCCCGTCGATGTTTTGGCCTTGAAGTTGGACCGGGTATTCTTCCGCCAGCTTCCCCAGCCCCGCCGGGTCGTCAAGGGGCGCGTGTTGCTTCAGCGCCAACCAAGTAACTGCCCGGTACATGACTCCGGTGTCCAGGTACTTGAACCCCAGCCGCAGGGCCAGCGCCCGGCCCACCACCGTCTTGCCGGCGGCAACCGGCCCGTCGATGGCTATTACGCCGACTCCGCCGGTTGAGTCCTGAGTCACGTCAGGGTTACCCTCGGGCATTATAGCATCGACCTGAATCTTGACCTGAGTCTTGATAAGGGACTCGCAATGGGGACCCGATATGATTGGCTTTGGGGCTTCGCATCACCCCCGGCGCCTTGGTTAAATGTATAATATCCGAAGAAATGACAAATAGGAATGTTGCGAAATGGTGCGGAGTGATCGGAATAGTCCTGGTTACCGCCGCGCTGTTTGCACTGGCTAGGGCCTATCCTATCTTTCCGGGAGACGAGCGGGCCTTACTACACCTACAGGCGTTTCAAACCGGGTGGCTAGACGGCGCCGCCCTTGCTGTATCCAGGCTTGGTTGGCTGCCGGTCTCGGCCGCCCTAGTCGCTGGGGTATGCGCCGGCCTGTTCATGTTGGGCCGGAGGTGGGACGCCCTGGTAGTGATGCTCACGCCCGCGCCCATACTTGCGGGCATCGCGTTGAAGGAAGTGGTGGAGCGCCCCCGCCCCGAATACCTGCTGGCCGGGCCGGCGTCGGATGGGCTTAGCTTCCCCAGCGGCCATTCCCTTTTCGCTTTCATTGTCGGCGGTATATTGATCCTGATGGTAGAAGACGTGGTAAAGCCGCTTTTGATACGCCGGTGCTTACAAGTTGCCCTCGCTCTGCTGATATTGGCGGTTGGGGCCTCCCGCGTGTACCTGGGCGCCCACTGGCCCAGCGACGTTATTGGCGGTTACTTCTTTGGGGGGGCCGGATTGTTGGCTTTGTTGATGCTGCGCAACCTGGTGGCGGCGCCGAGGCAGGACCGGAGCGGCGCCAAGCAATTTGGGTAAACTGCGCTCGTGAATTGCTGGACGCCGCTCTGTCTCGACGGGTACCTTGGAGTTGGCGGGTCTGCCGGTTGCCGCTAATTCCCCGGGAAGGGTGAGAGGGCTATGAACTGGGTTGACGCCATAGTGTTGATAGCGTGGGTGCTAACCGCGCTTTGGGGGCTTTCGGCCGGACTGTTTCAGATCGCCTTCTCCTTGGTGGCAGTGATAGTTGGGCTGGCGGTTTCCAGCCGCGTTGGGGATGACGTGGGCACCATCTTTTCGGGGCTTACCGACAACGAAGACGTCCAAATCATCGGTGGGTTCATCCTGATCTTCCTGGGTCTATTCATCGTCAGTTCCGTCCTCGGTTTTTTCGTGGGAAAGATAGGCCGGTTTGTCCCCGTGGTCGGGCCCATCAGCCGGATCGCGGGCATGGCCGCCGGTATCCTCATTGGGTTTTTGATACTCTCCGGGGTCCTGACGGGGGTCCAAAAGTACACCGACCGCGTAGACGACGATATCGACGAGTCCACCTTGGGATCTTTTCTGGCGGACAAATTCGACGAAGTCACCCGGGCGGTGAAGCTGATTCCCAGCGACTGGGACGACGAGCTAACCCGGAAACTGCTTCCCGGCGATTGGGACGGCGAGCTAACCCGCAAGCTGACGAACTAACTTCGGCCTACTTTCCCCCATTCTCTTGCTTCATCGTCAGGCGTTATAGACCCGGGCAATTCCCCTTTTCGGTGCTGCTATAATAATCGGCAAGACCCAGAGATGCGGCCGCCGGGACGGGATGGGGGGCCACACCGGGACCACTGCCGACGCGTAAGATAGGGAGCGCGCAGCGGGGCCGGCAGAGGTTGGGGGTAAACGGACACCGCGTCAGCCGGATGGAGGCATTGGTGCCGGCCGTCGATAATGCGCAGCGTAGTTCCCACCGGATACATCCGCCGGAGCAGCCCGCCCCCGGGGATGACGCCGCCGCGCCCAGGGCTTGGTTGACCAGGGCGCCGGTATTGGTTCTCAACCTAAACTACGTCCCCATCAACGTTTGTACTGTCCGGCGGGCTATAATCCTGTTGGGCAAAGGCAAAGCGGAACTGCTGGAAAATCATCGCGGACAGCTGCGGACCGTCGACGCCGTGATCGAAGCCCCGTCGATTATTCGCTTGGTCTACCTGATCAAGAGGCCCTTCTTACCCCGCAAGCTCTCTAAGAAAGAGGTCTTCCTGCGTGACCGGTTTACCTGCCAGTACTGCGGCAAGAAGTCCCAAGACCTGACCCTGGACCACGTCGTGCCCAGAAGGCAGCGAGGGTCCCATAGCTGGAATAACGTTGTGGCCGCTTGTACCAAGTGCAATCTGCGTAAAGCGGGGCGCACCCCCGTCGAAGCCAACATGAAGTTGGTCAAGGAGCCCAAGGCCCCCGATCCCAACCCCTACTTGATCCTGCAAAACCGGTCGATACTGGAGGAATGGCGTCCCTACATACCCTGGAACTCCGGCCTGTGAGGGGGGATATGCGGCAAACCCGGCATGCAATGGTTGTCAGGGCGGAGGCTGGAGTGTCTACGCAATAGTCTCGCCGGCCCGCCACAACCCCGACGCAGGCTACCCATCCGTGTTGGTTGCGGGCAGGTCTAGCATCAAGACTTCCAACGCCAGCCGAGCGCTGGCGTTCTTGTCTAGGGCGTCCAAGGTTTCTCCCAAACGCTTGATGAAGGCGACGATTTGGCCCGTGGTCAGCCGGGTTGCTTGAAGGGTTAGCTCGTCGAGCCGGTCGGTATTACCGACGTACTCCTCTCCCCCCTCTTTGATCAACAGCAGGTCCCGCCACCAACGGAGCCAGAGGAAAAGGGACTCTTTGACCGCGTTCCGGTCCCGGTAGAACAGGTTGGCAAGTTCGTTGGCGAAGTCGAACCGCGTCTTCAAGTCGGACCGGCACACCGCGGCGAGGCGGTCCAATTCCTCCGCCCGGCGCTCCAGCAGCCCGTCGGCCCCGTTCAAGGCTTTGACCGCCCAGCCCAAGCAACCCCGGGACAAGCGGGCCAGGCGGTCGGCTTCCTCGGCGCCGGCTTGATGTTCAGCCGTCAAGTACGCCTCGAATTCAGTCTTGGCCAGGGGCAACAGCGACAGGCGCTGGCAGCGGGACCGGACTGTGGACAAAAGCTCCTCCTCGTTGCTCGTCAAGAGGATGATCAGCACTTGGGGCGGCGGCTCCTCCAGGGTTTTCAGCAAGGCGTTGGCCGCTTCTTCACTCATGGAGTCGGCGTGGTCGAAAATGATGACGCTGCAAGCTCCTTCGAAGGGTTTGAGGTTGACTTGACGGGAAACTTCCTTGACGTCGTCGATGCCGATGGCGGTCCGGGTCTGGCTTGCCGCGCCGCTCCGGTTGACGGAGACGATTCGAACGTCGGAGTGAAGCCCCCGGGCGATGCGGACGCACTGCCCGCACTCGCCGCACGGCGCCCCGGGCCCCCGAAGGCAGTTGACGCTCTGGGCCAAGTTCAGGGCAAGGGTCATCTTCCCTACGTGGGGAGGCCCAACCAGCAAGTAAGCGTGGGCCGGCCCGCCCTGCCCTAGGCTGGCTTCAAGGCGCCGCAGGATGTGGTCTTGCCCGGTTACTTGCCACATACTCTTGCATTTCTAGTCCGGCCCGGGGTACTGCGGGTCACCCCACGTCGCAAAGCATCAGGTCCTGATAGCTCTCCCGCCGCCGGATCAAGCGGCTCCGGCCGTCCTTGACCAGGACCATCGGGGGCCGCGGATTCAGGTTGTAGTTGCTGGCCATGGACGGGCAGTAGGCCCCCGCGGCCGGGACTGCGATCAGGTCTCCCGGGGCCAGGTCCGGCAGCATTACGTCGGAGGCCAGCAGGTCCCCGGACTCGCAATACTTGCCGGCGATGGTCACTGTCTCCCCACCCTCGAGGTCCGCCTTCGCCGCCGCCACGACTTCGTAGGACGCTTGGTACAAAGCGGGGCGAATGTTGTCCCCCATGCCGCCGTCGACGCTAACGTACTTGCGGACCCCCGGAATGTCTTTGATTGCGCCAACCCGGTAGAGGGCCACGCCGGCGGGGCCGATGATCGAACGCCCGGGTTCGACTACCAACCGGGGCGGCGCCATGCCCAGTTCCCGGCAGGTACCGGCCATGGTGGAAACGATGGCCTCCGCGTATTCCGCGATCTCCGGCGGTTTTTGGTCCCGGGTATAAGCAATGGCGAAGCCCCCGCCGGGGCTGAATTCTTGGAGATCGAGGCCCTCTTCCCTGAACTGGGCGGCGAACCGCAGCACCAAGTCGGTAGCCGCGCCGTAGGGCTCCAACTCGAATATGGGTGACCCCAGGTGAAAGTGGAGGCCGCGCAGCCGGAGATGACTGGCGGCCAGGGCCTGCCGGACGGCTTGGGCCGCGTGGCCGGTCTGGATGGAAAACCCGAATTTAGAGTCCAAGACCCCGGTGGTGGTGTAGACGTGGGTGTGAGGGTCCACCCCCGGCGAGACCCGGATGAGGATGTCCTGGATCTTTCCGGCGGCGGACGCGACACCCTCCAGCAGGTCCAACTCGTGGAAGCTGTCGATTACTACGTAACCGATGCCGTGCTGCACCGCCTCGGTCAATTCGGCGGGCGACTTGTTGTTTCCATGGAAGTAGACGCGGTCTAAGGGAAAGTCCACGCTGCGGGCTATAGCAAACTCGCCGCCGGAAACAACATCCAGTCCCAAGCCCTCTTCGTGGAAGATTCGGGCCAAAGCCGGGTTGACGTAGGCCTTGCAGGCGTAGCTGACCCGGGACGCGGGGTGGCGCCGTTGAAACTCTCGAACGAAGCTCCGGCACCTATCCCGGAGGGTATCTTCGTCTAGGAGGTAGACCGGGGTGCCGTACTCCGACGCCAATTCCAGGGTGTCGCATCCCCCGATGACCAACCGGCCTTGGGGAGTGACTTCCGCGGTATCCGGGAACACTGTGTGAGGAAACATGATAGATTCTCCGGCCGTCGGCCCGCTTCGCCCCCGAGGCGGCTTGCCAGGTGTCCTCGGAGCCGGCCTGCGGCCATGGGCGGCTTTACTGCATCATAGGCCCGCCGGGGCGTTCCCGCAACCGGCCCGATTCGTTGACTCCACTAGTCGCCGAGTATATACTCCGGTGCGTTCCAGACGTGATTTGTTCCGGTAACGCCGTTCCAAATCTACCCTGTGGAGGGGCCATGGCAAAGATACCGATACAGTTGACCGTTAACGGACAGCCGAGACAATCGGAAGTCGCCCCCCGCTTGCTTCTGGTCCACTATCTCCGGGAGGAACTGGGGCTGACGGGGACCAAGATCGGCTGCGATACCAGCCAGTGCGGCGCTTGCGTGGTGATGATGGACGGGGCGACGGTTAAATCTTGCACCTGCTTGGCGGTGCAGGCCGACGGTTCCCAGGTCACTACCATCGAAGGTCTAGCCGACGGCGGCGAGCTTCATCCCCTCCAGGAAGCTTTCTGGAATAATCATGCCCTTCAGTGCGGTTACTGCACCGCCGGGATGCTCATGACCTCGGTTGAACTGCTCCAGCGCAACCCGCGTCCCACGGCCGAGCAAGTCCGCGAGAGCTTGGAAGGCAATATATGTCGCTGTACCGGGTATCACAATATCGTCAAGGCGGTGTTGGCGGCAGCCGAGGCCACAGGAGGGTAAGATATGACGACCAGAATCTTTGGCTCCGGGATCCGTAGAAGGGAAGACCCCCGGCTGATTACCGGGCAAGCCTCCTATACCGACGATATCATTTTAGCCGGTACCGTCCACGCCGCTATTTTGCGCAGCCCCCACGCCCACGCCAGGATCGTAAGCATCGACACTTCCGCGGCGGCGGCGGCCCCCGGGGTGCTGGCAGTGTATACCGGCGCCGACACCGAAGGCGCGCTCAACCCGATACCCTGCGCTTGGATAATACCCGAATCGGACGTAAAGCAGGTGCCTTACCAAGCTATGGCCACCGGCGTGGTGCGCTACGTTGGAGAGGCCGTAGCGGTGGTGGTGGCGGAAGACCGCTACCAGGCCGAGGACGCCTTGGAGCTAATCAACGTCGATTATGAAGCCCTGCCGGTGACGGTGAATCCGGAAGCGGCGATGCAAACGGGCGCCCCCCAACTCCATGACGACGCTCCCAACAACCAGGCTTTCCACTGGGTGGCGGCCGGCGGGGACACTGACGCCGCTTTCCAGTCGGCCGAGGTGGTGGTCAGGGATACTATCATTCAACAGAGACTGATCCCCAATGCCATGGAACCGCGCTCCGCCTTGGCCAGCTACGCGTCGGCCATGGGAGAGTTGACCCTGTGGAACACCACGCAGAACCCCCACATTGCCCGCTTCGTTACCTCGGTGGTTACGGGCCTGGGAGAGCATAAGATTAGGGTCATTGCCCCGGAGGTCGGCGGGGGGTTCGGCAGCAAGATACCGGTCTATCCATGGGAAATGCTGGCCGTTTTTTGCTCCATGAAGCTGGGCCGTCCGGTGAAGTGGACCGAGACCCGCTCGGAAAACTACGTGTCCTCGATCCATGGCCGGGACCACGTGGAACACGTGGAAATAGCGGCGACCCGTGAGGGAGCGGTCACCGGGCTTCGCTCCGTGGTCTACGCCGGCATGGGGGCCTACCTGTCCACCGCGGCCCCGGGGATACCCACCATTCTTCACGGCCTGATGTACTCCGGCCCGTACAGCATACCCAACTTGAAGTGCGACGTTTACGGCGTCTTCACCAACACCACGCCGGTGGACGCTTACCGGGGCGCCGGAAGGCCCGAGGCCACCTTCCTAGTCGAGCGAATGATCGATTTGCTGGCGGCCGAGTTGGGCATGGACCCGGTGGAGGTCCGGCGGCGCAATCTGATCTCCAAGTTTGAAGACGGGCATGACGTGGCCCTGGGGATCACCTACGACAGCGGCGACTACCACGCGGCCTTGGACGCGGCCCTCGACCACGTCGGCTATCAACAACTGCGGGAAGAACAAGCCCGGATGAGGGAGCGCAAGGAGTACATGGGCATTGGGGTCACTTGCTACTGCGAAATCTGCGGCCTCGGCCCATCCCAGGTGGCCGGCGCCGTCGGCTTCGGCGGTGGCCTATGGGAAAGCGCGGTCGTGCGCTTCTACACCACCGGCAAAGTAAACGTTTTCGTTGGGACCTCGCCCCACGGCCAGGGAGAGGAGACTACCTTCGCCCAGATCTTGTCGGACGAGTTGGGCGTTCCGGTTGAGGACATCGAGGTAGTCCACGGAGATACGGACAATACGCCTATGGGGTGGGGGACCTACGGCAGCCGGACCACCGTAGTGGGAGGCGCGGCCGTAGCCCTAGCCTCCCGCAAGATTAAAGACAAGGCCCAGACCTTGGCCGCCCATTTGTTGGAGGCCGCCGAAGAAGACATCCAATATGAAGACGGCAAATTCTTCGTGCGCGGGTCTCCCGACCAAGCCAAGAGCATCCAGGAAATCGCTCTAATGGCCAACGTGGCTTGGAACATGCCCGAAGGAATGGAGCCGGGGCTGGAAGCCACTTCCTTCTACGATCCGCCTAACTTCACATTCCCCTTTGGGGCCCACGTAGCGGTGGTGAAAGTCGACCCCGACAACGGGTCCATCCAGTTGCAGCGTTACGTTGCCGTGGACGATTGCGGCCTTCAGATCAACCCGGTAATCGTCGAGGGTCAGATACACGGCGGCGTGGTCCAAGGAGCGGGACAAGCGTTGTGGGAAGGGGCGGTCTACGACGATAATGGACAGTTGCTCACCGGTTCCATGCTTGACTACGCCGTACCGAGGGCCCACATGGTGCCGGACGTGGAAACCCTGTCCACGGTCACCCCGTCGCCCCACAACCCCATCGGCGTCAAGGGCATTGGTGAAACCGGCACCATAGCCTCTACGGTGACTATCTACAACGCGGCGATCGACGCCTTGAAACCCTTGGGCGTAACGAGGTTGGAGATGCCCCTTACTCCGGAGCGGGTATGGCGGGCCATTCACCAGCAATAAGGCAGCGATAGAGGGAAAAGCGATGTTTGCGGCAGATTTCCAGTACCACAAAGCCACCTCGGTGGCTCAGGCCACCCAGCTGCTGAACGCGAACCCGGAAGCGAAGGTCTTGGCCGGGGGACAGAGTCTAATTCCCCAGCTCAAGCTAAGGTTTGCCAGGCCGCCGGTGATAATCGACATCGGCGGAATCCCCGAGATTACGGGCATCGAGGTTACCGATGACGCTGTCCGCATTGGAGCGTTGACCAGCCACCACGCCATTGCTTCCTCCGCGGAGACCCAAGAAGCTTGCGGCATCTTAGCCGAAGTGGCGGGGGGCATCGGAGACCCGGCGGTCCGGAACCGGGGCACCATCGGGGGCAACGCCGCCCACGCCGACCCGGCGTCGGACTGGCCCACGGTGCTGACGGCGCTGAACGCCGGTTTTAATATTCAGGGACCGGAAAGCCGGAACGGACAAGGATCGAGGACGGTACCCGCGGCGGACTTTTTTACGGGAATCTTGCAAACGGCCCTGGCCGAAAACGAGGTCTTGACGGCTATCGAAATTCCCCGGTTGGCCGCGAACCAACATGCCGAGTATGCCAAGATGGCGCACCCGGCCACTTTCTTCCCGGTGGTGGGCGCGGCCGTCGTGGTGGCTGTCGAAGGGGGCCGTTGCGCCTCGGCCAGCGTGGTAGTCGGCGGCCTAGTACCGGCGCCGTTGCGGGCCCGGTCGGTCGAAAACGCCTTGGTGGGCCGGGAGTTGAACCTGGAAACAATCACTGCCGCCTCTCAGCAAATTTCCAACGACCTTGGCGACAACGTTAGCGGCGACGTCTACGCGTCGGCAGACTTTCGCCGGTCCGTGGTGGGCGTGGAAGTCAAGCACGCCCTTTGCCACGCAGTGGGCTTGGCTCACCATTAGCGGCTTATTTCTTGAAAATCCTACTCATTAATGACGACGGCATCCAGGCGACCGGGCTCTGGGCCGCGGCGCGGGCCCTCCGCCAAGTGGGTGAAGTATTCGTGGTCGCCCCCGACCGCGAGCAGAGCGGGGTCGGGGCCGCGTTGACCTTGCGGTCCCCCCTTCGGGTCGAGCCGGTGCAGTTGGACCAATCGCTGAACGTCGATGGCGGCGGCCCTTTCCCAATCACGGCCTATTCGGTGGACGGCACACCCGGGGATAGCTGCATACTGGCCTTGGAATCCGTGGTCGGGAGGGTGGACCTGGTGGTGTCCGGAATCAACGCCGGGTCTAACCTAGGCTGGGACGTGTTGGTCTCCGGGACGGTGGGAGGGGCGGTCCAAAGTTACGTTCGCGGCTTCCCTACCATAGCCATCTCCGTGGGAGCGGTCGTCAATCCTCAGTTCGACGCCGCCGGGCGATTGTTGGGAGCAATAGCGCGGCGGATGGGTGACACCGCTGCCGGCGTGTTCTTGAACGTAAACCTGCCCAGCCTGCCCTTGGACCGGATCGGCGGGCTTAAAGTAACCCGCTTGGGGCGCCGCTCTTACGGCGAGTCGGTACGCGAGGAAAACGGCGGTCCGGGCAAGCAATACCGGATATCTCGAAACCGTCCCATACCCGGTGAACCCGGCGACGGCACCGATATTTGGGCGTTGAAGAACAACTATATTTCGGTAACGCCCCTGCAAATGAACTGGGAGCGGGCGGAACAGTCGGCGGAAGTCGAGGGCTTATTGGCGGGCATTTCCATCGATTCGCTGAGTTCTCCGGACTGGGCCGCAGCCTGACTTCATTTACCCACCAGCATCGAGGCAATCAACCCGACCCGCTCCGCCAACGCCGAGACGATTACGTGCTCATGGTCCGCGTGAGGCCCCTCCCCCACGCCGCCGAGACCGTCAAGGACCGGCGCCCCCACCGCAGCGGCGAATTGCCCGTCGGAGCCGCCCCCCACGTGGGCTTCTAGCAGGTCGATGCCGAGGGGCTGGGCCAAGCCGCGCGCCGTGTCGAGAAGCCGCGCAGTGTCCGGGGTCTTTTCCATGGGCGGACGGTTCAGACCCCCGGTTATCTCAACGGCGGCCCCCGGCAGCGACGGCCGGAAGCCCAGAATCTCGTTGATTACCCGGTCGGCCTCGGACATAGTCGCCACCCTGACGTCCACCAGAGCCTCGGCGTAGGGCGCAATCTGGTTCCGCACCGTGCCGCCGTTCATTACCCCCACGTTTACGGTTGTGCCTATCTCCAGGTCGGTAAGACTATGCAGGTGGATGACCTGGTGGGCCAACTCCTCGGTGGCGCTGATGCCCTTTTCGGGTTCATTGCCCGCGTGGGCGGCCCGCCCGGTCACTTTCACCTGGAACATGGCCACTCCCTTGCGCCCGATCTTCAACGCCCCGCTGCTACCTGCGGCCGGCTCCAACACCAAGACGTATTCGCTTTTCTTCGCTTCCTCTTCGATGAGACTGCGAGAGGTGGGGCTGCCCACCTCTTCGTCGGAGTTGAACAACAGCCGCACCCGCTTCGGGGGGGAAAGCCCGGCAGATTGGATAGCCTTTAGGGCGTGCAGGGCGATGGTGACGCCCGATTTCATGTCCAGGATTCCCGGACCGTAGGCTAAGCCGTCTTCAATCCGGAAGGGCTTTTCCTGGATGGTGCCCTGGGGCCAAACGGTGTCCATGTGACAAAGGATCAAGACCTGCCCTGGGCCTTCGCCCCAGTCGGCCAGCAAATGGTCTCCGAACTCGGACTGAGGCGCTGCCCGCACCTTGGCGTCAAGGGACTCGAGCCGGCCCTTGATATAGGAACCAAGAGCGTCGACCGAGGACTTGTCGGCGCTGAAGGACTCCAGTTCCACTACTTGCCGCAGAGTGTCCACGATCTCATCGGTGTGGTCTCTGGCGTAATCCAGAAGCTCTTTCATGGTGAGTCCTCAACTAGAGAAATGGAGGGTGGTTGGGCAGGCTAGCCCGCCACCGGAGACACTTCCGGGGAAAGGGCGGCGGTAACGCCGATCATGCTGTCCCGCGAGACCAACTTGACCAACTCTTGTTCGCTGAGGCCTTCCGAGCCGGCGGGCCTCAGCGGCAGCACCAAGTAGCGCAGGTCCGCCGTACTGTCTAGGACCCGCACTTCGACGCTCTCCCCCGGGTCGAAGCCGAACTCTCGCATCACACTCCGGGGCTCGACCACCGCCCGGGACCGGTAAGCAAAGCTCTTGTACCAGTCGGGCGGCCTGCCCAGCAGGGAGCGGGGATAGCAGGAACAGAGGGTGCACACTACCAAGTGATGGACCTCTTCGGTGTTTTCGAACACGGTCAAGTCCGTAGCGTTGTCCGGCGGGGTGTACCCCATCTCGGTCAAGGCCGACTTCGGATCGGCCAGCAAGCGTTGTTTGAATTCGGGATCGGTCCAAGCGCGGGCCACTACTCGTGCGCCGTCGGCCGGCGACCGCGATTCCACCTTATGGATTTCTCTCTCGATTTCTTTGGCGGTGCAGTACCCTTTTTCGACCAGCAGGGCCTCGATGGCGGCGCCTCGACGAGCGTAGTAGCTGGGCCCGCTGTCTTCTTCAGTCCCCGGATGATGGTGGGTGTCGCTCATGATGGCCTCCTAGAGAGTTGCCGGGGGATTTACCGGGTCCAGCCAGTGCTCATAAATGTCGACCAGAAGCTTGTCGCTCCTTGGGCCCTGGTACTGGTCCCAGACTTCGGCTTGGGCGAATTCTACTCGGTAGAGTTGCTGCTCGGGGAGCCCGGAGCCGCCGTGAGCCAGCGACTCGGGATTGGGAAAGAAGCCGCACAAGGCTGCCACCCGTCCCGTCTTGCCCTGAACGTAGGATGGCGTGCGGAAGTGGTGATGAGGCGAATCAATCCGAACGGCGACAATGTCACCCGGCTTATATTTGGCGATTATATACAATACTACACAACTAAGAGGAGGTAGATTAGATGAGGTTAGATTTTGATTACGCATTAGAAATCCTGCGAGACGTAGCTGACAATGAAAAGGCTATGCTTGACATTGGTGACATTCCCGTATCCGAAGGAGACGAGGAAAGGTTCGGGTATCATTGCCTTTTGCTCCATGATGCGGGATTCCTTGAAGTGTGGGATGTTCGCAACTTCGGAAATTCCCTTGAGTACCATCCCAAGATGCTGACTTGGAACGGACAGGATTTTCTAGAGACGCACTATCCTAGCAATGTGCGAAAGGCAGTCAAAGAAAGAATCCAAGAACTCGGAATGGAATTATCGTTCACTACCTTGCGAACTGTCGGTGCTGAAGTAATAAGCCGACTCGTTGGAGGTTCTTAGAGGAAATCTTTTTAGGCGGCAAAAAATTTAAGCAAGTGAGGTACAAAAAAATATGAATAATGTTGGCAACCAGCAAAAATGGGACACCTTGGGACCCGAGAGATCAGGGACCTGATTGAGGTCTAGCCGCTCCCTTAGGGTCCTGTTGTGCCGTCTTCGCCGTTGGATTGTCTGGGCTTGCACCTCCTTCCTCCGTCGTAGAATCTCCTCTCTTCTGCCCCGTAGCACATCCGAAGGTGTCACGTTGCCCAGGGCCTTGTGGTAGCGCCGGTAATTGTAGTAGCTGACGAAGGCCACGATGGCCGCCTCCAGGTCGGAAGGCATCTCGTACGGCAGTTGGTTCACGTCACGCTTGAGGGTCTGGTGGTATCGCTCCAGCTTGCCGTTGGTCTGAGGGTGGAAGGGTGTTGCCAGTATGTGCTTGATTCCCACCATGCCCAGGTAGTCCCTGAAAGCCCGGGATACATAGCCGGGGCCGTTGTCGCTCAGCAGCCTGGTCCGGTCTTCTATCGGCACCTGGTCCATGCCAGTCCTGTCCACGGCCTCCTGGACCACTTCTATGAAGGAGTCGGAGGTCATGTCTCTCTGAAGCTTGTGGGCCAGAATGAACCGGGAGTAGTCGTCCATGACGGTGACCATGTAGTAGTAGCCCCAGCCCACCACCCTGAAGTAGGAGGCATCGGTGGCCCACATCTGGTGGGGGCCGGTGGTCTTGCGATGGTACTCCTTACCCGCAGCCAGCCGCATCTCAGGCCTCTTCACCAGCCCCTCCCTGCGCAGGATGCGGTAGACCGTAGACTCTGATACGGAGAAACCCATGTTGTCGGTGGTCCATGCGGCCAACTGCCGGCAGCTCAGGTCTGGCATATCCCTGGCTGCCGACAGAACGGAGTCGATCTCCTGGGAAGTCAGCTTGTTCCATGGGGGATTGCCGCCTCCCACGTCGTCCTCAAGTCCTTGCTGCTCCTTCCGCCTCAGCCACCGGTAGTAGGTGCTCCTGGGGACTCCCAGCTCACCCAGGGTCCTGCGTTTAGGGAGGCTGGAGGAAGCCACCTTGTCCAGCACCTCCGCCTTCTCTGCGCCACTCATCCGCCGATACCGCCGGCGCCCTGAGGCATGGGTATGGCCGTTTTTTTGAGACGATAGACCTCGAGGGACAGATCGGCGACCAGCTGCTTCAGCTCTCCGTTCTCTCGCTTTAGCAGATGGACCTCGTCCCGGGTGGCGTCTCGCACGCTGTCGCGGGTAAGCCTCTCCTTCCCCGCCTCCATGAACTCCTTGGTCCAGGAGTAGTAGGAGTGAGGTTTGATGCCCTCCCGCCGACACAGGTCACTCACGGTGGCCTCGCGGCGGAAGCCCTCCAGCACTATACGAATCTTCTCTTCCGGGGTGTACTTGCGCCTAGTAGCGGCCTTAACAGTTCTGACGAAGGACCTGGCCGCCTCTGTGCGTTCATCGGCGGCCGTTGCTTTACCTGTTTCTGTCTGGGACATATCAACTCCTCTATCTGAAGTACCCTACCTCATACAGGGAGCTGACCTCAAATCCCTCGGGTTTTTCTACCCCCTCTGTTGTCCCATTATCGCTGACGACCTACAAAGCTGTAGTCGGTCGGGCGTGTGTAGGATTGTATATAAGTGCCTTATATTTGGGGGACTGAGACATGGACTCCTCTAGCGGGGACCCGTTTCCGGATCGGCCATTTCCCTATCGATCTCTTCACCGGTTAGTATCCCCTTTTCGATCATTAGCGTTTCCAAGGCTGCGGTCCACTTTTCGTAATAGCTTAGTTTCACGTATTGCTCGGGCGACAAGCTCTCGATAGCCCGCCGCATTTCATCGGTGCTCCTCACCCCCTTCTTCCCTAACACCATGTGAAGGGCGTCCACCCGCCGCTCCCAATCCGACAAGTGGTGTTCCTCCGGATTGATCGGCTCGTTGTTGGGACTTCCCCCTATGTCGTGGACCTTAGCCATGTCGCCCCCTGTTTACTTCCCATGCGGGAACTCTCCGTCCGGCCTAGATATTTATTGAGGCGCCACTCCAACGCCGCACTCTTGTTATTTATTCAGCCACATCTCGGCGACGTCCTGGCAGCGCATGAACTCGACGTTAGGGAAGCTGCGGATGTGCTCGATCAGCCTCTCCAGCATCAGCAGACGCCCGGGGCGCCCAATGAATTGGGGGTGCATAGTGAGGTTGTAAGAACGGCCGTACCGGTAAAGCCCCTCGAATTCGGAAGCCCAAGTCCCGAAGACCTCGTCGGGGTTTTTCATAGGCCCAAAGCGGTTTGCCACCGGCGCGTACACGAAGTTGGGGGCGTCATCCAGCAGCCAGTGAATGGGCAGCTCCACCATCGGTTTGCTTGTTTCGCTCGATTCGATCAAGTAGGGAGCGTCGTCTCCCATCAAGCTCGTGTCGTAGAGAAAACCGAGGGATGACAGGAACCCAAGAGAGTGCTCGCTCAGTTCCCAACTGGGGGAGCGGTAACCAATCGGCGCTTGCCCGGTAATTCCTTGGAGGATCTGGATGCCCTTCTCCAGCACCCCTTTTTCCTCCTCGGGGGATAGGGTGGACGGCGGCTCGTGCATGTAGCCGTGGTGGGCCACCTCGTGGCCGCGGCGGGCGATGTCCTCGACCATCTCAACATGGGTCTCGGCCACGTAGCCGGGAACGTAAAAGCTGGACTTGATGGCGTGGTGGTCCAGCAAGTCCAGAATCCTGGGGGTCGCAACGCTGGGCCCGTACTCGGCCATTGACATCAAGCTGGGATGGTTCTTGAAGTCCGGGTTGCGGTTGAGCCAGGAGGAAACCCCGTCGACATCGAAGGTCAACATGACCACGCATTGAGTATTGCCAGGCCAGATACCAGACATCATCGTCCTCCTTGAGTCTCAATAGGCCAACAAGAACGCAATCAGTGGGCCTCGTTGGCATAACCCCCTTGCCCGGGGGCTTGGGTGTCTCCTTGTCGGCCGCGGTGCGGGACAAGGGCTATTTTAGCGGATTGCGGCAGAGGGGGAAAGCTGGATTGCCGTGGCCCCTAAGCAGGGTTGCTTGCCGGAATTACGTCGAATCCGGTATAGGGGCGTAGGACTTCCGGGACTATCACCGAACCGTCCCCTTGCTGGTAGTTTTCGAGAATAGCGATTATGACCCTGGGCAAGGCAAGGCCCGAACCGTTCAGGGTGTGGACCAACCGGGGGCGGGCGTCCCGGTCGGGCCGGTAGCGGATGTGAGCGCGGCGCGCTTGGAAGTCGGTGCAATTGGAGCAGGAGCTCACCTCCAGCCACTCCCCGCTTCCGGCGGCCCAGACCTCTATGTCGTAGGTCATAGCCGAAGCGAAGCCCATGTCACCGGAGCAGAGTTGCACCACCCGGTAAGGCAGGCCCAACCGGCGGCACACTTCCTCGGCGTCGCCCACCAGCCTTTCCAACTCGTCCCGGGAACACTCGGGGGCGACTAATTTGTACATTTCCACTTTGTTGAACTGGTGGACCCGTTTGATGCCCCGGGTGTCCCTTCCGGCGGCGGCTTTCTCCCGCCGCAAACAGGGGGTGGAAGCTACGTAGTTGCGGGGCAAGTCGCTGAAAGAAAGAATCTCGTCCCGGTGGAGATTAGTGATGGGCACCTCGGCCGTGGGAATCAGCCACAGGTCGTCCTCTTCGTCGTGATAGAGGTTGTCGCTGAATTTGGGCAGGTTGCCGGACCCGGTCATGGCTTCCCGCTTCACCATCAGAGGCAGCATCACCTCGGTGTACCCGTGCTCTTGGACATGGAGGTCCAGCATCCAGGATATTAGGGCGCGTTCCAGCTTGGCCCCCAAGCCGAACATGGTATAGAACCGGCTGCCCGCCAGCTTCACGCCCCGCTGGAAGTCGATGAGGCCCAGCCGTTCGCCCAAGTCCCAGTGGGGAACGGGGGTAAAGCCCGCGCTAACCGGCTCCCCCCAACTGCGGACTAGGACGTTGTCTTCTTCGCTGCGTCCCAGAGGCGTCTCGGGGAGGGGCAGATTGGGTAGGTTCAATAGTATGTCGTCGATATGCTCTTCCAGGCCGCGGGCCTGCTGCTCCAACCGGTCGATGTCCTCTCCCACTTGGCGCATTTCTTGAACGATTTCTGGGGAAGGGTCCCGGCCCGAGGAACGGGCTTGGCCGACGCTGCGGCTGACCCGGTTGCGCCGGGCCCGCAACTCGTCGCCTACTGCGATGGCTTGGCGTCTCTCCGCGTCCAATTCCAACAGCCGGGCCAAAGGGTCCGACTCGCCCCGGGCCTCCAGGCCCCGCCGGACGCGGTCCGGCTCTTGCCGTATTAGCTCGATGGAAAGCACGATATGTACACTAGATATATCTTGGCGCCTTGATTATCCTCGATAATGCGGGCGCCTCATTCGGACAGGCCCGGTGGCGAGGAGGTAATCGACCGCATCTGCGGGAACAATACCACGTCTCGAATGGACCGCTGGTCTGACATCAACATCACCAGCCGGTCGATACCTATCCCCAGGCCCCCGGTGGGAGGCATTCCGTATTCCATTGCCAACAGAAAGTCCTCGTCCTGCCGGTCTACTTCTTCGTCTTGGTGGAGCCGCCGGATGCTTTCTTGAGATTCGAACCGTTCCCGCTGTATGGCCGGGTCGTTAAGCTCGGTGTAGGAGTTGGCGATCTCCGTGCCGGCGGCGAAGGCCTCGAATCGCTCCACGTACCCCGGGCTGCCCGGCTTGGCCTTGGCCAGAGGGGTCATCTCCTCGGGGTAGTCCATCAAGAACGTGGGTTGTACCAGGTGGGGTTCGACGAAAACGGAAATCAGCTTGTCGATCAAGCGCCCCCGGCTCTCCCTGGGGCCGGCCTCCAGACCCAACCCGGCGGCCTTCTTTACCAGGGAGGCATGGTCCGGATAGGCGTCGATGTCGATGCCGCTGCGGTTCCACAACTCTTCCCGCAGGCCCACTCTGCGCCAGGGCGGCGTAAAGTCGATGGTATCCTCTCCGTAGGGCAGCGTTAGGGAGCCGGTTACGTCTTGGGCCACGGTGGAAACCAGGGATTCGACCATCTCCATGACGTGATTATAGTCGGCGTAGGCCTCGTAGCTCTCCAGCAAGGTGAACTCCGGATTATGGTCTTGGTCGATGCCCTCGTTGCGAAAGACCCGGCCCAACTCGTAGACCTTGTCGAAGCCGCCGATTATCAATCGCTTCAGGTACAACTCGGTAGCGATACGAAGGTAAAGCTGCTGGTCCAAGGCGTTGTGGTGGGTTACGAAGGGCCTGGCGTGAGCGCCGGCGGCGACGGGCACCAGTATCGGCGTTTCCACTTCCAGGAACCCGCGCTCATCGAAGAACCTGCGTATGCTGCTGATTACCCGGCTGCGCTTGAAGAAGACGGACATGACCTCGGGATTGGAAATCAGGTCCAGATAGCGCTGCCGGTACCTGATTTCCACGTCCCTTAGGCCGTGCCACTTTTCGGGTAAGGGGCGCATCCCTTTGGCCGCCACCGTGAGATGACGGGCCTCGATGGTTACCTCGCCCGTGCGCGTGCGAATCATGCTGCCGGTAACCCCCAGATGGTCGCCCATGTCCAGATCGCTTAGCAGGTCGAACTCGCCCCCCAAGACGTTCTGACGCAACAGGACCTGCACGGTCCCAGACCCATCTCGAAGGTCCAGGAAGGCGGCCCGCCCCATGAGGCGGACTGAAACGACGCGGCCGGCAAGGTCAAGATCTTTGGCCGCCGATTCCGGCGCGTCGCCCCGCTCCACCGCCTCGAAGCGCGATACTGCCGTGGCGGCGTCACAGCTACGATTCAAGCGGGGCGGATAGGGGTCGATCCCTTTTTCCCGCAGATGTTGCAGCTTGGCCCGCCGGCTAAGTAGTAATTCGTCTTCCCTATCGGGCATCGTGTTTTCGTTCCAATTCCATAACGGGGGTCTCGTGTGTTTATGGAAAGTCCGGGGAAGGTCGAGAAAGGGACTGACGGGGCGGTCCTGGCCTACATATTGTTTGGACCCGCCGGAGACTTGGGTGTTGCAAACAGCGCCGGGGCTTTGGACCGTTCCCGTCCCTTCGACCAAGGGTTGAAGCTATTTGCGGCGAGGGTACAGAGGAGGCCGACGCGCAAATGCTGTCGCGTTCCGGCGCGTCACTCGATGGAGATGATTTCGAGCCGGACCTTGCCCGAAGGTATGTTGACCTCCGTGACCTCGTTGATCCGCTTGCCCAGCAGACTCTTTCCGATGGGCGAGACGTTTGAGATCTTGCCTTGAGACGGGTCTGCTTCGGCGCTGCCAGTGATGGAGTACTGATAGGTCTGCCCTTCCTGGTTTTGAACGGTGACGGTGGCCCCTACCTCCACCACGTCCCTGGGCCCTCCGGTTTCTTTGATGATGATAGCGTTGTTAACCAGATTGTCCAGAGTCAGGATGCGGCCTTCGGTGAAAGCCAACTCGTTCTTTGCCTCCTCGTACTCGGCGTTGCTTACGGTGCCGCCCCGCTCCCGTGACTGCTGTATCTTCTCGGCTACGTCGTGCCGGCGTACCGTGCGAAGATGGTCAAGCTCCGCCCGTAATTTATCCAGCCCTTCCCGTGTCAAGTAAATGGGCTGCGCCATTGCCGCTTCCTCCGAAAAGATAACGCGCGAGATAGCGCAACAAACACAGATAGGGGAAATGGCGGCCGGGGCTGCCACTTCCCTAGCCTTGATTGTAATCGCCGGTGATTGTGTTGTAAAGAATGAGGTCAGAGCTGTACCGGATAGATGACCTGAACGACGTTGCTGTTTTGAAGGGCTTGAAAGTAAGGGTGGGGCGCCGACGGAGTCTGGAGCCAGCGTCTAGCGAAGTAGGCGCACATGTTCGCCAATTGGGTGCCCGCCGAGCGCTCTTTACCGACGAAACAGAAATTCCCCAGTACCGCCGAGGAGTCGATACCCTCATCCGAGGCAAGGAACTGGGTCATGAACCGGGGCTCCACCGACTTGGTATCGCCGGCCACCACCATAGCGAAGTCGTTGACCGGCCACTCTGAAGCCATCACTTGTTGGTGGTTCAATCCCGCCAGATTCAACTCGTCCATGTACAGGTTCAACGCCAGCAAGAAACGGCTGATGATAGGCTCCGCTGGACTTGCCCAAACGGCATTGGGGCCGTCGGTACCGGCGCGGGCTTGGGCGAATCCTTCTTTGTCGACGTAGACGACGATGGCCGGTATCTGCCGCCGGACCAGGATTCCCAAGCAGTCTTGGATTAGCTCGTGCCGTTTTCCGGGCCGCCACGAGGAGAAAGGCCCGGTGCCTTGGTATATGTCGGCGGAGCGCAGGCAGCCGGGGCCGCCGGGTTCCCCGGCCGGCCGAGCAAAGTAACGGCGGTGGAGGTCATTGAAGTCGCTGTCCACCGGGATGGACTGGCTTTCATGGACCAGCAAACCCGCGTGCACCTGGTGAGGCTGGTTCGGGTCTTTCAGGCTATTGCCGGTGTTCCCGGACTCACCCAGATACACTAAGTACATTGTCTAACCTTGAGAGGAGGGTACCTATCAGGTTCAAGGGAGAGGTTATTGCCGCGCCGCCAAGCCCTGAGTCTGCCACATTGCGGTTGGCGCCGGCCGGCGGAGTCGTCCTTACCTCTCGCCGTCTCCGGCCTGCCCGTCGGCGGCGGAAGGAGTTTCTCCGGCGGCTTCTTCATCGCCTTCTTGAACGACGGCCTCTCCCTCTACCCTGGCCGACTCGATGCGGACGATAACTTCTTCAGGGTCGGTCAGGATAGTCACGTTGGCGGGAAAGCTGATGTCGCCGACGCGACCGACGCTGTCCGACTCGGTCAGGATGCTCAGGTCCAACTCGGCTTCGCTGGGCATCTCCAAGGGCAGCGCTTGCACGTCCAGTTGGTGGAGTTGCTGCATTATAGTGCCGCCCGCTATCCGGGCGCCGGAAGACTCTCCGGTCAGGACGATAGGCACCTGGGCCGATACCGGCCGGTTGGCTTCCGCCACCAGGAAGTCTACGTGAAAAAGGTCGTCTCGCCTGGGGTCCCACTGGATTTCCCGGGCAAAGGCCAACTGATTGCCCGGTTCTCCTTCAATGGAAACTGAGATGGGCGTGTTTCCGCCGGCTATGGACAAGACCTGGATGAGTTTTTGGGCTTGGCACTGCAAGGACCTGGACTCCACCCCGGGACCGTAGAGGTGAATTGGGACCATCCCGGCCCGCCGCAGTCGTTTTACTTTCTTGCCCAAGAGGTGTCTGGGCTCTAATTTAAGCTTGATGGCTTCGGTGGTCATGGGTACCGTTTCTCCTTAGGCTGGCCTGCTTGGGCGGTTCTGGAATTTCCATCCCGGCCGCGGCGGGCGTGTGCGGACATGCGCGGAGGTCTAATGATAGCACCGGGAGCCTATGAAATAAACCTTGAACAGGGGAGTCGTCCGGGGTCTTTCGATTGTAATTCCGCAGAAAATAGGCCCGCACGGGTAGGAGCTGTGTCTTGTGCCGGCCCAAAGGCCGAGTTCCGAGGCCGTCACGATTCCACCCACAGAGTCTGACCGGTTACGGCCGGACCGCGTTGTTGACACCCAGGATATCATGGGTTGGAGATTGGCCGGGAGGTATTAGATGCCGTCTACCGCTCAGGGCGGGCAGGGCCTGTCCCTTTACGATGCCGCTCGGCAAATGGGTGTGCCTTTTTCCAGTGAACACGCGCCAACGGACAGACTAGTCGATGTCAACGGAATGAAATTTCACTACCTGGAGTGGGGCGACGCCGCCAACCCGGAGGTATTGCTGCTCCACGGTTCGTCTCAGCAGGCCCACAGTTGGGACTTCGTCAGCTTGGGCCTAGCGGACGAGTACCACGTACTGGCCTTGGACCAGCGGGGGCACGGCGACACCGACTGGGCGCCCGACGGGGATTACTCCATAGAGGCCCACCAGAGGGACTTGGACGGGGTCGTCCAAATCTGCGGGTTGAACTCTTTCGTGTTGATGGGCCATTCCATGGGCGGGCGGAATAGCTACGTCTGGGCTTCCCGGCATCCCGGGCGCCTCCGGGGGTTGGTGATAGTAGACGCGGGTCCCGAGATGCAACGAAGGGGGCAAGATAGAATCCGCCAATTCCGCGAACTGCCCGACGAGTTGGACAGCTTCGAAGACTTCGTCCAGAGGGTCCAGGAATACACAGGCCGCTCCAGGGTACAGGTGGTGGGGGCGCTGAAATACAGCATCCGGCAGCGGGCTGACGGGAAGTGGACTTGGAAATACGACAAGGTTATGCGGGACCCGGAGCGCAGTGAGTCCCAGTGGAGCCCGCAGCAGTTGTGGGAGTGCGTTGTGAGGATCGATTGCCCCACCTTGGTGGTGCGGGGCGGCCGCAGCGACCTGTTCCTGGACGAGACGATGCAACGAATGAAGGAAGCCATCTCCGACTGCAGCGCCGTCACCATTCCCGGCGCCGGTCACTTGGTCCAAGGGGACAACCCGGCCGAATTCGTGGCCGCCGTCCAAGGGTTGTTACGCAAGGCGGGTTGATCAATAGCGGATTGATCAATAAAACAAGAAAGCGATGACCACCGGCGCAATCGGCGCCTACGTTGCACGGTAGTTCCGTCTGCCGTTCGTCTTAGAGGAACCACCCGGGTCGTTCTCAGTTCCTCTTTTTTTTAATCCACCCGAAACACTTTCATCACCTCGTCTCCCAGGTGGTTGATTACCTTGACGGCGATGCGGCCCGACTGGGGCTTGGGGAAGGGGCGGGAGGTGTCGCTGTTCAGGGTGGCCCAGGCGTCTTCGTCTATCTCGGCCCGGAGGGTGGTTTTCAAGGACTTGTACGGGTCGCCGGCGCCCAGAAAGTAAGCGTGGCGAACGAAGAAGCTCTCCTCATTGTAATCGGTGTCGATGAACCAGCAGGCGATGCCCTCCGGCCCGTCGCTGCGCACCTCGCCGGTGTTGGGGTGAAACACGTCGACGCCATTTACAGTGATCTGTGTCCAGTGGCCGGTGGTCAGTGTTAAGGGGAAGTCAGCGTCCTTTAAGGTCTGGACCGCAGCGAGCGTTTTAGCCCGTTGAGCATTCTTCCAACCTCGGACGCCTGCGACATCAGAGACTTGGCTTGGTCCTCCGTGGCCATCCCCAACCGCTGCGCTAGAATGAGAAAGGTCTCCGTCTCCGCCAGCGACCCGCTCGCTATCCCCAGAAACCGAAGAAACTCCCTGCTCCCCTGACGCTCCGCCCCCTCCGCTATATTCGCCGCTACTGACACCGCCGCCCGCCTGACTTGGCCGGTCATACCGAACCGCTCCTCCGGCGGAAAGCTCGCAGAGATTCGATAGACCATCTCGGCCAACTCCATTGATTTCTTCCAGACTTCCAAGTCCTGATAGCTCTTTAATGATGTCATAGTTGGCAACCATCCTCCCACCACTGGTCACTAGCCACTGGTCACTGACCACTGATATATCCGGCTCGCCGAAGATGACGAACAGGTTGCCGCTTCCGGTGTTCTTGAGCTCTCCGGCCATATGCAGGTCGGCGTTCATGCGGGCCTTCAGCACCGGAATCCGACCGAGGCTCTCGAACTCGGTGGTGTGGGCGTCGTAGTTGAAGGCGCAGGCAATGAGCACGTCGAACCCACACTCAGCCGCTTCCCGCGCCGCCTCAACTAAGTCGGGACGGGAGACGGTGCCGAACTCGGGGCCGATGAAAATCCCGGCAGTGGCCAGTGGTTGGTGATCAGTGTCCGGTTCCTCCCCAGGCCCCTCTGGCGACTGGCCACTGACCACTGAATACTCGCCCACGGCGCAGACGAACCGTCCCGGCCAAGGCGTCAGCGAGGTGAAGGTTATCCGGTCCTCCTTGTGGGCCTGCTGGACGCCGGAGCGTTTCAGGTTGTCCAGGATGACCTGCCCGAAGTCGTACCCGGTTTCGTAGCCGTTCCTGGGGTCGGCGATGCCGTCGATAATGTCCCCGTTTTCGTCCACCCCCAACACCCGGTGGGGAGTGATGCTCTCCACGGTGAAAGGGCCGGCGACGCGCACCTTGCTCCGGTCTTCGTAGGGCTTGTCGTACAGGTACTCGTAGTCGGCGTGGGACGCGATAGAAGCGTCTATCTCCTTCTGACGGGCGATGCGCCGGTTCCAGTATTCAGTGAGCCAGTGGTCAGTGTCCGGCGGCCAGTTATCGGGCCGCTCCCTCGGAATCTCCCACTCCTGGAGTGGAGAGTGGCTAGTGGCTAGTGATGAGTTTCCCGGCCCTTCACTATTCACTGTCCCCTCTCCACTGGCCACTGGCCACTGACCACTAGCCACTGACAACTCGTAACGCAGCGGAGCCAATTTTTCCTCGTATTTTTCCCATATCACGTCAATCTCGGCGTTGTTGGCGATGGCTCGAAGGGTGATGTGGGGCACCCGCTCGTAGACGAACCCCTGCCGGAGGTTGCCGTAAGTGGGCGTTTCCGAGGGCGCGCGGCGGGAGAGCTCGGCCTCCTTCAACTGACCGTCCCGGCTGTCGGCCAGCAGGTAGTATGGATAGCGGGCGCCCATGATGCGGGCCCGGGCCAAGGCCAAGGCGACCCGGGAGGTATCGACGGTGATCCACCGCCGCCCCCAATGCTCGGCTACGTAGGCGGTGGTGCCGGAGCCGCAAGTGGGGTCCAGCACCAGGTCGCCGGGGTCGGTGGTCATCAGAATGCAGCGTTCAATTACTTTCGACAAAGTTTGCACAACGAAGACCTTGTCTTCAGCAAAGCCGCTAATTGCCGTGTCAAGCCAAGCTGAACCTACAGGGTAATAAGGCGCGTCGTCGAAATATCGCACATACCGGGGGGTCGCGCCGATTCTAATGACGCGGCCTGCTTTCTTTAGCCTTTCAACTCCTGCCAAATTTGACTTCCAGCCACCTTTCCGAGGAGCTGCGATAGGGACTCCATTCAAGGAGAATTCAAACACGGTCGTTGTACTAGCGGTCTGAGAGGTAAAGTTGTCATGAGAGAAAAGCCGCTGGTTCTCGTCTGCCATGCTACCGGGATCAGCCTCCCTATAGCTTCCTGCGTCATCCATTAAAAACCGATACTGCCTAGCACCCGCCTCTCCAACTACCCTCATAAAGTAGGGACGTCGAAATTTGGCTAATTGTCGTTTCCTGGCGTACCACAAAAGATAGTCGAAGGTTTCATCTAAGTATCTCCCGCCTAGACCGGCCGTTTTGGCAAATTTTATCGTTACGATAAAGTTTTCTTCGCCAAAGACCTCATCCATCAACGCCCTGACTCGATGTAAGTTTTCGTCACTTATCTGCACGAAGATGGAGCCGGAGTCGGCGAGGAGGTCTCTGGCCACGGTGAGGCGGTCCCGCAGGTAGGTCAGGTAGGAGTGGATGCCGTCGCGCCAAGTGTCGCGGAAGGCCTTGACCTGCTCCGGCTCCCGGGTGATGTGCTCGCGGTTGCCGTCCCGCACGTCCCGGCTGGTGGTGGACCACTGGAAGTTGGAGTTGAACTTGATGCCGTAGGGCGGGTCGATGTAAATGCACTGCACCTTGCCCTGCAAGCCCTCCCGCTCGGACAGGGACGCCATCACCTGCAGGCTATCGCCCAACACCATGCGGTTGGACCAGTTGGCGTCGTGCTGGTAGAACTCCGTCCGGTCGGCGCCCTCGGGCAACCCGTTGAAGTCGGCGAACAAATCGGCAAAGCTGCTTTGAGTGGATAGCGAAGAGTGGTTAGTGGATGGTTTCTCGCCTCCCCTCTCTCCACTATTCACTAACCACTGATCACTGTGACGACGCAAGTCGTCAACCAAGGCCTTGGGGTGCACCTTTTCCTGGATGTAGAGGGGCGGCACGTTGACCACCAGGTCGTTCAGGTCCTGCTCGTCCTTGCCCCGCCAGACCAGTTGGGGGTCCAGGTCCCGGTTGCGCCGCCCGTAGGCCGCTTGGACGGGACTCTCGTCTTCTTCCCGCAGCAGCGACTGGTATTCCGCAGTGGGTATGTTGGTCCTGGTCGCTTCCTCATGCCGCAAGGCTTCCACGGACTTGCCTACTGTGGTGCTGGTTCTTTTGGGTCGGGGCATTTTCTGCTCCTCCTATAGGGAACGCTCAGGGAATACGACTCCCATTTCTTTGGCGATCCGCTTGAGGTGCTGGTCTCTGGTCCATAGGGTAGCGCTGCCGGTGGCGATTACCGAACTGAGCAGGTGAGCGTCAATGAATCCGATACCGCGCCCCATGAATCCGCCTGTTTCTATCTCTTTAAGAACCTGATCATGGGCCAGTTCACCAATTCTAGGGAGTGATTGCAAATAAGACAAGAAATTTGTTCTTCTATGAATCGTGCCGCAGGCAATCTCGCCGATGATCATCGAATGAATTAACACGTTTCCGGTTTCCAGCATTTGGCGAAGCTCCGGCAGTGGGTCGCGCATGTGCGCAATCCAGATAGAAGTGTCTGGCAGTATCACTCGGTTATCTCACCTCTGCGGCGGGGGATGTCCTCCATTTGCGGCTCACTGCCGCCTGCGTCAGCCAACCACCTCGCGGCGTTGGCTTGTATCCCGGTCAAGCTCTTGCCAAGCATAATGGCGAATGCGGAATCAATCGTGAAACGGAGTTCCCTCTCGATATCATAAATATCGGTAAATTCGGCGAAGGCCCAGCGTCCGTACCGGCCGAGGTCATTTACTCCTGGCAGCCAGTACGCTTCCATCGCGTTCTTCTTCTCCTTGGCGTCCTCGCCCCGGTAGCCCTTGATCTCGACCACCAAGTTCAAAAGTTCGTCGCGGCCGTCGTCCGCCAGCACGATGAAGTCCGGGATGTAGTTGCGCGGGGTCGACCCGTAAAGGTAGGGGACTTCCAACCCCAGGTTGTGGTTCTTCACGTAGGCTTTCACCAAGGGGTGAGACTCGACGGCCCGGCAGAACTCGGCTTCCCAATCGCTGTCCAGCACGGCGAGGTTGACGTGGCACTTGCGAGAATCGGTGCGCCACAGGTTTGACTTGGAGGTGGTGAAGTTGACGTGCCTGGTGGACCCAGTGGGGTTGTAGGCGTCGAGCAACGCCTTGACGGAGCGTTCACCTTGACTGCTCGTAATGGCGGCAGTGATCCGGTTGCAAGC
This sequence comes from Dehalococcoidia bacterium, assembly GCA_965197665.1. Lineage (GTDB taxonomy): Bacteria > Chloroflexota > Dehalococcoidia > Lucifugimonadales > UBA3495 > CBDANO01. The sequence goes on along the minus strand of CBDANO010000001.1, from coordinate 53,530 downwards.
CATGTCCGCTAGTTCCTGGTACAAGAGCTGCGCCGCATAGGTCCCGCCCCTGCAGACCAAGCAGGCGTCGAGCCACTCTCTGACTATGTTCTTCAATTTGCCAAACAGGTGCAGTTTGGGATCTTCGTTCGGGTCTCTCCACTTGGTCTCTAGTAGACGCTGGGTGAGTCGGAAGGCCAATTCAGAAGGACGAAGGTTTCTCGTGTGGGCCAGGTTTAGGTCCACGCCCTCGCCTATGATGCCCTCGTTTCTGGTTACGGAGGGGCCAATAAGCTCCGGCGTCAGTTCCAGCACGGAGTCAGCGGTGAAATTTGCGATGAGGTCTTCCTTGGGAGGGTCTTCCCGGTAGCCGGAAACTCGAGGGAAGCTTATCTGCAGATGGTCCCGCTCCGGGCGCACTGCCGTTACGTGGACCGTCTGCCGCGGTTTGCCCGGGCCAACGACTACGGGTCTAGCGGTGAAATCGAAGGGAATGCCCAGCACGTCGGCATATTCGACGTTAAACCGGCCATCTTCGTTTAATTCGTAGGACTGGCGCCGCAATGCCCGCCCAACCACCTGTTCGCACAACAGTTGGGTACCGAAGGCCCGGACCCCCAGGACATGGGTGACGGTGTTGGCGTCCCAGCCCTCGGTAAGCATGGACACCGACACGACGCATCGGATTCCCCCCCCCAGCCACCCCGATTTGCCGATGGTGTTCACTACCTCTCTGAGGAGTTCCTGGTCTGTAATGTTATGGGCGGCCTCACGGTCGCCGGAACGTTCTACACGTTCCCGGCGGAACCTCTCAATCTGCGGCGCGGCAGCGGCGCGGAAATCATCGCTGAGCTTGTCGCCGGACTCCAGTTGCTCACTGTCTATCAACAGGGTGCGGGGCATCGGGCAGCGATAGCCCGATTCGTCAAAGTTGCGGAATAGCTCCAGCCGGCCGTTTTCAAAGCGTCCGGGGGCCAGTGGCTCGCGGCCGGCGTCCATGTCCTGACCACTGGCCACTGGCCACCAGCCACTAACGTAGTCATAGACCAGCTTAGAGGTCGAAGTGTTGTTGCAGACCACAATGAAACAGGGCGGAACAAGCATTCCATCCGCTTCCCATTGCTCGTAGGTCCTCTTGTAGTGCCCGTAGAGGGCCTGCAGAGCCGTTTGCAATGTCGTGGGCAAATTGAGGGGGTCAAGGCTGCCGGCTCTCCCACGGCCGGCTTTGGGCATATCGCGGCGAATGTGCTCCCAGAGGTTGCGGAAAACCGGGACCTCCTCGCCGGGTATGTTATCGGCCACCGGGACCCGGGGCAGCTTGACGATGCCGCACTCAATGGCGTCCATCAGGGAGAAGTCGCTCACCGTCCACGGGAACAGGGTCCCTTCCGCATAGCCGGAGCCGCGAAGAAAGAAGGGGGTTGCCGACAGGTCCACCACTTGCCGGATGCCCAGTTTTCGCTTTACCATCTCCAGGCCGGAAATCCAGACCCGGGCCTCTTCGTTGTTTTTCTTGGCCTCCTGCTTGTCCTCTCCGGTCAATTGGCCTTCGTCGTCATCGCCCGGCTTGCGCCGGTAACAGTGGTGCCCCTCGTCGTTCAACACCATGACGTTTTTAATGCCCATGAGTTCCGGCATGACCCGCTGAACCGTCTGGCCTTCGGTTTCCAACGTTTCCAGGGGACTTCCCGGCCCTTGCAGCAGGGCGCGCCCTCCGCTGGAAACCTCAAGGCGCTCGCGTTGCCGCAAAGCATGATAGTTGGTGATGACTATCCTGGCCCGTTGGAGGTCCTCCAGCATATCGCCGGGGACCAGTTCCCTGTCGGAGTAATAGCTGTCGGGGTCGTTGGGCTGGAGCACCCTGAGCCGGTCTTTGATGGTCAGACCCGGGGTAACCACCAGAAACCCGCGAGTGAACCTTCGGCGGTTGGGATGCCTGACGGCGTTGACGGTCTGCCAGGCGATAATCATAGCCATGACGGTGGTCTTGCCGGTACCGGTGGCCAGCTTCAAAGCAATACGGGACAACTCCGGGTTGGCCTCGCTGTTGGCGTTGTCCAAGCGTTCCAGGGATCCCCTGTCTGCCGGCGCGAGCCTGGGGGCGACCTCGCTAAGCCAGATGAGGGTTTCCACGGCTTCGACCTGGCAGAAGAACGGACGGTAATGGCTGAACTTGTGCTGCCGCCAATGCAGGAGCAGCCTGGCCGTCTCCGGCGTTACTCCCCAATTGTTTGGGCCTGGAATATTCCGCCACTCGTCCACGCGGCGGCGAATCTCATTCACCGCTGCGGTAACGTCGTACTGCTGCTCGTCGGTAGAGAGGCCCAATCCCTCGTCAATGACAAACTGTTGTTGTGCGCCCTTAGGGGACTTGCTCTTCCTGGGTTTGGGAATCGGCGTGATGAACTCGGCTCCCCGCCGGCTTTCGGTGATTCGCTGAGTCGGCTGGCCGTCTTCGTCCAATTCCCAATGCCGGGAAGGATAACCGTACGGCGAGTTCAGAATCGGTTGATCAAAGAACGGGTTTTCCATGTTTCGCCTCTTAAATAAGCGTTGGACGTCAGGACCGCTCAGGTAACTAGGCGCGGTATACCTTCACCCAGCCCGTAGCCGATACCTGCCGAAACTACACCGATTCCCAGGATTTCCAGGCCTTGCAAGATCGGCGACTGCCGCACCAGCCGCCCTTTACCCACGCCCAACACGAAAAGGCCTACCAGGGCCGCCGCCGCCGATACGCCGATGGCCAGGTTCCCGTCCAAGACCATGTGGGGCACGATGGGGATCAGGGCGGCTACGATGAAGGAAAAGCCCATGGCAATGGCGTCCTTGACCGGGCTGCCGGTCTCGTCCGGGCTGATGCCCAATTCCTTTTCCACCAGAGTCCGCAGCCACAGGTCTTTGTCTCCGGCAATCTCATCGGCCAGATGCTGAGCTTCTTCGTAGGTCCGGCCCTCCCGTTGAAATATCACGGTCAATTCGGCCAGTTCCTCGGCCGGGTTGGCCTCCAGTTCCATAGCCTCCCGGGCAATCTCGGAGCGTTGAATGTCCACTTCGGCGCGTGAGCCCAGGTAGGCGCCCGTAGCCATGGAAATCATGCCCGCCAAGGCGCCGGCAAGGCCGGCCACCAGCACCGTAGACGTTTGCTCCACGGCCACGGCCACCGAAGTGACCAGGGCCAGGGTGCTTAATATGCCGTCCTGGGCGCCGAACACCACTTCTCGCAGTCTGCCCAGGGACGCCACCCGCCATCGCTCCCGGTCTATTTCCATGGCCGCGCTGACGTAGGTATCCAAGTTGGGGCCGGACATGGTCACGACTTCAACGGCTTCTTCGTTGGGGTCCGGACTTGGATGGGGAGCGGCTTCGGCCGCCGGTGAAGGCGCAGGCGCCAACGTTTGCGTTGCTTGCTTCCGCCCCTCCAACTGTTGCAGCGCCTCGGTGAATACCTCCAGATGGCGCTGCTCCCGTTCCAAGGCCAGAGCGAATGATTCGGCGGCTTCGGTCCTGCCTTCGGCTACCGCGTCCCGGATCATTCGAGGATAGACGGTGCTGAACTCCTTGGTCTCTCCCTCGGTGACCGCGCGGAGGTTCTCCGCGGTGGACTTTATGTCGCCCGAAACCCGCAGGTGGTTCAAGCCGTGGATTGTTTCCGCGCCCGCAACTTCCTGGAAGACCTGGGCCACCTCGGGGTGGCCTTCTTCCAGGGCCTTATGGGCGTAGGCGTTGTATTTCAGGTAAGCCACCGCCTCGGCGATGATGGCATTCCATAGGTTTCGTTCCGTCTTGGTTAGGGTTGTTGACTCTGAGGACATGCTTGGCTTCCTTATGCGGTTGCCCCGCCGTCAACGGCGGGGATGATGCTGGGATCATGAAGGTAAGGCGCGAGGTGTAAGGGGAAGATGGGGGCCGGTATTGGGCGCGGTCTCAGACGCTGGGAGAGGCGTGGTGGGCAATCATCCGCCAGCCTTCGGGCGTACGAAGGAAGATGTTGGTGGCCAACACGGAGAAGTTGTTGGCTTGGCCCTGCAAAACGCTTGATATGTGCTCGAAGCAAGTAACCCAGCCGCAGTCGCCTTCCACAGCGGCGCTCACGTAACGCACGTTGAAGTGCATCAGGGTGGTGTTGTCGAATATCCTCTCCCAGCTTTCTCTTATCGGGCCCCACGCCACCAAAGGGGGCCACCCGGGGTGCACGCACACCGCTTGGTCCGAGTGCTGCCAGGCGGAGTCCATCAGTTCGATGTCCAACGCCCCGAAAGCGTCGTAGAAGCGCTGGTTGGCTTGCTTGACCCCTTCTATGCCCATCTAGTGCATGGGAGAGAAGGAGGAAGGGACCATCAACTTGCTTTCCTGGTACAGCAGGAACTCCCGTGTGTCCGGCGGCCAGTTGGGGTTCTTCCCGGCCTCGGCCCTGATCCGGTCCCGTTCGCCCAAGTCCTTGTAGGGCCAAATGTGCATCCACTTGTTGAGGCCGCCGATCTCGCTGGACATAGCCGCCGCCAGCGGGGAATATTCCTCCCGGTGGGGTACCGCCGCCGCAAAGCGCTTGATGACTTCCGGCATCGAGCCGGTCTTGTAGGTGTACGTTCGCATTTCGTAGACATTGCCCAAAGACTGGCCCCCGCCCAAGGGGCGCATGAACGGCGCGGGAATGAAAATCTCGGACTCCATGCTGACGTATATTTCCGGGGGATTGGGAGGGGGCCAATTGGGGTCCTTGGCAGCCTCGGTGCGAATACGGTCCCGCTCTTCCACGTTCTCGTAAGGCCACACGTGAATCACTTGGTTCAGGGTGCCGAACTCGGTGCGCCAGAAGGCTCCCAACTTGGAGTACTTCTCGCGGTGAGGGAGGGACTTGGCGAAGTTTTCCTCGAACTGAGGCACCGAGCCCGGTTTCAATACGTAGGTACGCACTTCGTAGATCATAGGTATCTCCTCTCTGCTTTCCGGTCGGGGCCGGCCAACCCGTCTTGGGGCGGGCCGTCCGGCCCAGTGTAGCAAATTCTAGTCCGGTTTGACCACCACGCTATCGCAGTGCCGCCGGGCCAACTCCATGAGGTCGGCACACGATTCTCTCGGGTCTCCCAGGCACACGACCAAGGACCACTGGCCGTTGCGGGTTTCCCGGCCCATCCGGGATAACACTTGCTCCTCGTTGCTTTCCTCGAGCACGAACTCAATCCCGCGGACCCAGGGACGGACCGCATTCAGGGCTTGATCGCTGCCGGCTACGTAGTCGGCGTAGGACACCAACTCCTTTACCTCGGGGCTGACCGGAGGGGGGTCTCCCGTGCCCAGCCCGGCGAAGGTTACGGCCCGCTTCTTGACGGAGAACTCGGCCACGTACTTGCGAGTAGCCTCGATTTGGCGAGCGTGGGCCGCTTCGTGGCCCATTACACTTTCGACCAGTTGGACCATGGTCAGCCCGGGGAAGTGGTTGATGGGATTTGGAGGCGTCAACGGCTTGGCCAACTGCTCCTCCGACAAGCCGGCGAACAGGCGGCGCAGCCGTTGGAAAGTAGCTTCCAGGCGGGCCACGTCTTGTTTCAGCCGCTCCTCTCTGCCGCCGAAGCCGGGAAGGGTTTGAATTGCGCCGCTTACCCAATGCTCCAGCGAGTCGACGAATTCAGGGGAGTCAACGTGCTTCAATACTTCCCACACCGACCAGCGGGAACCCAGGAAAGCGTCCTCGGCGTCCATGCCTTCCAGGGACTGTAGCAACGCTTGGTGCCCGGCATCTATTCGCTCCAATGCCCGGTCGCGCCGCTCGCTCAGCGTTCGTCGGCTTTCAGGCGGCATTTCATCTCCTACGGCGGCTAAAATCCGCTGCCAATTATAACCTCTGTGTTAGAATCTCAGGCGAGGTCGGGTCCAATGAGCCAACAAGCCGCCGCGCCCAAAGTCCAGCCCGGGCAATACCTGGCCAAGGCCGGCCTGAAAGCCCTGCTCGACGAGTATGCGCCTCCACCGGGCCTGGCGGCGTCTTCATTCTACGTGCGCCCCGGAGAGTTACGGCAAGAGACACGCCAGGGCATGCAACAACCGGTGGGCGGGTCCGACGCCGAGGACCGGGCTTGGCGGGAGCGTATAGGTCGATTGGATGGGCCGTTTGGCGCCTCTGACACCGGGATGGTTGGGTTAAGGTCCGGGGACCGGGGGCTGGCAATCATTCCCCCCTTTCCCGTGGCTGAGAGCCGGCTATATCCGTCCTGGGAGGCGGCCCCGTTGTGGGCGATATTGGAGGCGGAACGTGTCGTTGGGGTAGTCTTGCTGCGGTTGGGCAGGTTCTCGGTTGCTGTATTCAACGGCGGCCGGCTGAAGTCCGCCAAGACCGACGCGCGTTACGTGAAGGGACGCCATCAAGCCGGGGGCACGTCTCAGAAGCGGTTTCAGCGGGTCCGGGAGGGCCAAATGCGGCGGCTCTACGACAAGACTTGCGAAGCGGTCCGCGACCAGTTCGGCTCCTTGGCGGGAGGGCCGGACTACGTCTTGTTGGGCGGGGAAAAGTTTACCCTGGACGGCTTCATGAAGGTTTGCCCGTTGATGGAGCAGTGGCGGAGCAGGACCTTGGACCGCCGCTTGAACGTTCGCGACCCCAAGCGCGACACGCTGGAACAGGTGGCCCTCATGCTGACTGAAAGCAGGGTATATCCGGTGGCGTGGTGACGCCCTCCGCGAATACTCTCCGGGCCTCCTCCGACTTGGGCGGCTTCAATGAATCGATTGGCCTGCTCGAGTTCGACGAAATACGCCGGCAGTTGGCGGCCCACACTCGCACCGCGATGGGTCGAGAAGCGGCCCAATCTCTGGCCCCCTCCTCGGACCTTCCGGAAATTGACGCCCGTCAACAGGAAACTACGGAAGCCCGCCGGTTCTTGGACCAAGGCGGCGCTCCGGAATTTGGACCCGGACTAGACTTCCGAGAGTATGTCCAGCGAGCGTTGTTGGGGGGCTTGCTCCGGGGGGAGGAGCTGTACGCCATCCGCAGTCTGGCCGCCGCATCCCGCTATAACCGGAGGGCCTTGGCCCGCCGCGAAGGACTGCCCCGCTTGTCCCGCTTGGCCGAGAACCTCCCGGACCTAGCTTCCCTGGAGCGGGCTATAGATTCGACGGTAAGTCCCGCCGGCGAGCTGTTGGACAACGCCAGCCCCGACCTGCGCCGGCTGCGGCAGGAGTCGCGCTTGGCCCAGCAACGGTTGAACGAGGTAATGGAGCGCAATCTACGGCGGTTGGGGCGTCAGGACCTCGTCCAAGAGCCCATCATCACCGAGCGCAGCGGCCGCATGGTACTCCTGATCAAGGCGGAGATGCGGTCCCGGGTGCCTGGCATCGTCCACGACGTTTCAGACAGCGGCGCCACGGTATTCATCGAGCCGATGCCGGCCATTGACTTGGGCAACCGGTGGCGGGAGGCCCGCTCGGCCCAAGAGCGGGAAGAGGAACGGGTGCTCCGAAACCTTTCGGGTATGGTGGAGCAGGCGAGCCAAAATTTGCTGTTGACGCTGGACTTGACGGCCCGGTTGGACTTGGACATGGCCAAAGCCCGGCATTCGGCGGACAACCGCGCCGCCGCCCCCTTGGTCTATGACGGAGAGGACCAACCGAGAGTCCTTCGGGTGGTGAGGGCCCGCCACCCGTTGCTGTCCGGCAAGGTGGTCCCCATCAGCCTGGAATTGGGGGAGGAACAAACGGTCATGCTGATTACCGGGCCCAATGCCGGGGGTAAGACGGTTGCGTTGAAAACCGTCGGATTGCTGGCTTTGATGGCTCAGGCCGGGCTGCACGTGCCTGCCGATGAAGCCCGCCTCCCCCGCTTCGATGGAATCTACGCCGACATCGGTGACCAGCAAAGCATCGAACAGTCCCTATCGACCTTCAGCTCCCACATACGGAATCTGCTGGCCGTCATACGGCGGGCCACGTCAAAGTCGCTGGTTTTGGTGGATGAGTTGGGGACCAGCACGGACCCCGAGGAAGGCTCCGCCCTAGCCAAGGCCGTGCTTTCCCATTTTCGGTTTCTGGGGGTCTTGCTGGTGGCCACGTCCCACCACCGGGGCGTGGCCCGTTACGTGCAAGAACAACAGGGCATGATCAACGCCAGCGTTGACCTGCACCCGCAGACGCTGGACCCCACGTATCAAGTAACCCTGGGGCTTCCGGGACGGAGTTATGCCCTGACCATCGCCGACCGTTTGGGACTTCCCGCGAAGATCATCGACGAAGCCCGCCGGGCCCTGTCCCCGGAGGAGCGGGAGGCTGAGGGCCTGTTGGTGGAGCTTCAAGAAGAGCGGCGTCTGGTAGAAAGCCTGCGAGGCGAGGCCGAGGGCGCCCTGCTATTGGCCAAAGAGCAGCAGGCCGAGGCTGAAGCCCGGCTGGCTGCCGTTGAGACCTCCAAGGTCGAGCTTCTGGAAGAGGCCCGGCAAGAGTTACAGGGCCGGATCAGCGGCCTGCTGGACCGGCTCCAACGCGCCGAAAGGTTGTTAGACCGGCCCGCTCCTCAAGAAGAGTTGCGGGAAGAGTTGAGAGAAGAGCGGGCCCGGTTGACGGAAGCCCGGCGGGAGGTCGCCTCTCCCTTGTGGGAACCAATACCGGTGAAGCGGACTCCCTGGCATCAACTGCTGCGCAGCGGCGACCGGGTGTTCGTTAGGGGCATCGACCGTCCGGTGGAAGTCATCACACCTCCCAACGATCAAGGCCAAGTGGAAGTTCTACTGGGAACTATGCGGTCTATAATCCCGATCTACCGCTTGGAGCGGTTGGCGGAAGTCCATCAACCGGCGGCCCGGCACGGCGTGTATTTCCGCCGCCCGGGCCGGCATACCGTTGCCGCCGAGATGGACTTGCGGGGTCGGCGGGTCGATGAAGCGTTGGGTTTCTTGGAGGGTTGGTTGAATGACGCGGCCCTTACCGGTTCCGGCCAACTCCGGGTGATCCACGGCAAGGGCACCGGCGCCTTGCGGAGCGCGGTCAGAGAATATTTGGAAGGCCACCCGCTGGTCGCTGCCGCGGCGGGGGGCGAAGGACCCGGAGGGGAAGGGGTGACGGTGGTGGAATTAAAGTAAGGAATGGCGTTTTCGTCCTTGGGGGGCTGGTTTGGAATCGGCGTAGGGAATATCCGCTGGGTCGAAGGTAGGGTTTGAGGCTTTCTTGGCCCGGAGTTAGGCCCCTCGAAACCGGGGTTGGCGCTTTTTCGTGAAGGCGCGAATCCCTTCCTGGAAATCTTGGGTCAAGGCGATGTTGCCGATCTCTTTCGTCTCTTCGTCCAGCTGGGCTTCCAGACCGGCGTCCCAGGACCTTTGGAAGAGACCCTTTACCCGGCCGTAAGCCAGCGTAGGCCCCCGGGCAAGCCTCGACGCGGTCTCCAGGGCATGCCGGTCCAGTTCGTCCGGACTGCAAACTCGGGTAACTAGGCCCATTGCCAGGGCGGCCTCGGCGCTCATGGGCTGGCCGGCCAAGTAGATCTCCATTGCTTTCGCCGTTCCAACCAACCGGGGCAGCAGGTAGGTGGAGCCGCCGTCGGCGGTTGCCCCGATGTTGGCGTAAGCCATCAAGAACCTGGCGCTGCTGGACGCGATGCGAAGGTCGCAAGCCAGCATCAAGCTGAAGCCCCCGCCGGCGGCTACACCGTTGACGACGGCCACCACCGGTTTTTCCAACCGCTGCAAGCCCAGCACTACTTCAGAGTGCAAGCGTCCGGCCATTTCCGCGACGTGCTGTGACAGACCTTCGGGACCGCCGTTTTCCAGATGGTCCACGAAGACTTTGACGTCGGCCCCGGCGCAAAAAGCATCCCCGGACCCGGTGAGCAGCACGGCCCGCACGTCCTTCTTGGCGCAGCGTTGAATGGCTAGGCCTAGCTCATCGATCATTTGTGGCGTGAGAGCGTTTCGCGCCTCAGGCCGGTTGAGGCTGATGGTACCCAAGCCGTCTGAACTGCTGAACTTAACGACACCGTCGGCCACGTCTCGCCTCCCCGGTCCGGCTTTCGTGGGGCTCGCTCAACTTACATTGCCCGGCGGGCAAGTTCGTCAAGCTGGAAATAGGATTGCCAAGGCGACTATATCGCCGCCCGGTATGGCCCGTTCGCAACGGGAGAAATGGACTCTTTCTTTCCGGGGTGGGGCAGCCCTCGCGTTATGCCTGTCCAAGCAACAAGAAACTTGCACATGGGGTTATTTAGAGCCTAGTAAACCTCTTCCATGAACTCGCCGATTTCCTCCAGGTTCAGATCAGCGACGGCGACCTCCGGGGCCCAAGTCACTTGGTCGGAGGACCAACGCACCGTGCCTCTGCGTTCCCCGCCGATGCCCAGGATGCTGTTGATTACCCGCTGCACGTTGTCGTTCAGCCGTAGAGTGTTTGGCTTTATGGGCGAGGTGATCCTTCCCTTCTCTATGAGGTACGAATCGCCTATGACGGTCCCGCTGAAGTCTCCCGAGGTCATGCCGTTGACCGGGTAAGTGTACCAGATGCGCCCAATATAGAGGCCGTCACCCACCAACCGCAGCAGGTCCCGGTGCTTGGCGCTATCCGGGCCTTCGACGATCAGGTTGGTGGCGGTGGCGGAAGGCGTGGAAGCGAAGTCCCGGCCGCCGCCGTTGCCCGGGCGGAAGCCGTTACGGGGGGCGATGTTCGTGGTTATTCGGTCCGGCTCGACCCCCAACTTCCGGCGCCCTTGAGGGTCGTGCTTCATTCGCTGAAAGCCGTAGTAGTCCGAGAGCAGACCGGATAGTACGCCGTCTTTGATCAAGTCGGTGCGGCCGGTGGGCAGCCCCTCGTCGGTGATAGCCTTGGAACCGGCGAGTCCCGGCGCGGCCCCGTCGTCGAACAGGTTCAATTTCTCCGAGGCTACTTGCTGGCCGAAGCGGCCCATGAAAGGGGACGCTTCGGCGTAGAACGTGTCCAACGCCAAGCCCGGCAAGAGGACCCATTCCAGGATTTCGGCCAGCGGCTGCGGGCCCAGAATGACGCGGTAAGGGCCGCTGGGAACGCGCCGACCGTTCAAGGACCGGATAGCGTTACCGGCGGCCTCGGCGGCGGAATCGCCGGCGAACTCTCCAAGGCGGTTGCCCACCGACCATCCGCTGCCCTTGGACAAGTGTTTTTCAACCATGGCGGTGGCGAAGGAGAGTATCAACGTCGACTCATCGGTCTGGACTCGAGGCATGGGAGTCGAGGCGATGGCCATTCGCTCTTGGAGTAGGACGACGTCACCGCCCAGAATCAGACCCAGGTCGGCCAAGTGTTCCCGGGACCCGGAGAGGTTCAATAAGTCTTCTGAAGATTCGAAGACTCCCAGGGCCCGGTCCACCATTTGCCAGCCGGTTTTTAGCAGGCGTGAACTGGTCAGCCCCATGATGGCCGGATCGTGAGTCCCCGGCGTCTGCCGCTCCCGGTTACTCGGAGGCCGGGGCAAACAAACGAACTCTTTATCCGCCACTGCGCCCCGCCGGGCTTTCTCCAGGGCCCGGTGCGCTCCTTCCACGGACAAATCGGCAGGCTCGCTCCCGAATCCGGTGCGCAACCCCTCGGGGTGTCGGAATGCCGCCCGCAGGCCCAATCCGAAGGACTCCACGGATTTTGGCTCTTCGACGCCGTTGCTGGGGATGTGGGATGTGTAGTTCACCCGAACGGTCAAGTTCGTGGTGGCCGAGGCGAATACCTCGGCTTCGACCACGTCGGGCTGCGCCTTAACGTAAGCCAGCGCCTCCCTGGTGGCGGTCCGCAGTTTGGCCAAGGAAGTTATCGCCACGCTATATCATCCGTCCTGCTATGGGTTGCTGCTATGAGTGGATAACCCCGATTTAATCAGCCTAGTTAACTGTCCCGGCTGATAACTCTACCCGGGGCCGGTCAAGCGGCCGACGCCCCGCATGGTGGGGCCGCCGTTGCTCATGCGCTTGGCTTGCATCGGCTGCCCTTTGCCGCAGTTTGGTATGGGGTTGACCCGCAAGTCGCTGCCCACGGCGTCGATGGAGCGGAAGTAGTCCCGGGAGTCGGCGGTAATTCCGCCGTCCCGGTACAACCGGCCTAGCTGTCCGTTCTTGATCTCGTATACTTTGACGGCGGTGATCCGGAAGTTTTCTCTGGACTCGGCAATGGACGGGGTGCGGTGGCCGGCTACGTAGTAGCCCGAGTCAACCTCTCCGATAATGTCTTGGGGGTCGCGTTCCCCAGGGGCGAAGATGGTATTGGTCATGCGTATCAACGGCACTAGGTGCGCGTCGGTGGCCCGGGCCGAGCCGTTGGGTTCGACGTTCATTATGGCCGCGGTCTGCCGGTTGTTCAAAAACTCTTCCAACACTCCGTCCCTGATGATATAAGCGCGCCGGGCCGGAGTGCCCTCGTGGTCGTATTTGAAAGAGCCGTAGCCGTCCATCAGGGGATCGGAAAAAGCGGTAACGACGGGGGATGCGATTTGTTGGCCTAGCTGGTTTTCCGTCAGATTCGTCAGGAACCAGGAGCGCCCGGCGTAGGCCGTCTCGTACTTGAGCGCCCTATCCAACTCGGAGGGGTGGCCGACGACTTCGTGGACCAGCAACGTGTTGAAGTGGGGATCTGTGACTAACGTTACTTCCTCATCCGGCGGTTTCAGGGGCGGCGCCGCGGCAACTTCGGCTGCGTCGGCGCCCAGCTTTCGGCAAAAGTCGGTGAAGCTGGGCAGCACGATGGGGCCGTTTCGATACCCGAGGGTCAATACCTCCCACCCCCTCTGGTGGCCGGTGAAGTCGTACAGCTCGAAGGTACCGTGTTCCCCTCCGCAGACAGCGATGGCAAAGCCCTCGGTTTGGGCAAAGCTCTGGTCGATGTCGGCCCCGTCGGAGCTGATGTAAAGCTCCCGCAGCAAAAAGGCGCTGGTGGATGCGGCGGAGTAAACGATGCGGTCGCTTTCACCCCGCAACGCTTTACACCCGTCAACCGCCATTTGGACGGCGTCCGAGAGAGGGACCGACCTGGGGTCCACGGCGTAAGACGCCGGAATCTTGGCTTGAGCAACGGGTGCCGGCGCCAATACCACTCCGGTGATACTCCCGCCGAGACCGGCAAACCGCTTGCGGGTCGACCGCTTCAGCCGGGCGCTGGACCGGGCCCGCTTGTGGGCTTCCTGGATACCGTCCCAGACCACGGCTTCAACGTTGGCGGCGTCGGCGGTGCCAAGGATCCGCCCGAAGTATCCGGCGGCGCTGACTCCGTCACCGGCTATGACGCGGACCCCGAAGTCGAAGACGTAGTCTTCGGCGCTGGCTTTCTCACTGCCGTTTTCCGCCACAGCGCCCTTTTCTTCCCGGACCTCGATACGCAGGTCGCAGTTGACCATCTCCGGCAGCTTCTTGGCGTTTTCGGTCACCAGCGACCCCAGGTTGGGACGCATACGGTCGAGGATGTCAACGGTTATCGATGGGGGCATCTTCGATTCCTTTGGGCAATTCGGCGGGCAACTCGCGATCCGGACGCCAGCCAACGGCTGAGGGTCGGCCGCCTAGGGTCCGAGTTAACCTGTGACCGCGCCTTCTGAGGCGGAGGATACGAGCTTGGCGTACTTGGCCAGCACGCCGTTGGTGTACTTGGGCGAGACGGGTTGCCACCGGCTACGGCGGTCAGTGACTTCTTCCTCGGTGAGCTTCACGTCCAACCGGCGGCCGGGGATGTCCAGGGTGATGACGTCTCCCTCCTGAAGTAGGCCGATGGGCCCTCCTACCGCGGCTTCCGGGGTCACGTGCCCCACCATGGGGCCGTGGCTGGCGCCGGAGAAACGGCCGTCGGTGACCAGCGCCACCTCATCTCCCAAGCCTTGGCCGATCAGCGCGCCGGTAACGGCGAGCATTTCCCGCATGCCGGGGCCTCCCTTGGGGCCTTCGTAGCGGATCACCACGATGTCGCCGGGCCGGACCTCACGGCGTTGAATAGTCTGGAACGCCGCTTCCTCCTGATCGAACACCCGGGCCGGCCCCTGGTAGACTCGTTCCTGGTGGCCGGCTACCTTGATCACGGCGCCTTCCGGCGCCAGGTTTCCGTGGAGGATGGCCAGCCCGCCGGTTGGACTCCTGGGAGAGTCCACGCCGTGTATTACCGGCTGCTCGTCAATGGTTTTCGCCTCGACGAGGTTTTCTTGCAGGGTCTTGCCGGTGACGGTCATGGTCCCGCCGTCCAGCAGTCCCGCCTCCAGCAGCCGTTTCATGACTAGGGCGACGCCGCCGTAGCGGTCCAAGTCGGCCATGACGTAGCGGCCGCCGGGTTTCATGTCGGCGATGTAGGGGGTGCTCCGGCTGATCCGGTCGAAGTCGTCGAGGCTAAGGGGGACCCGGGCCTCCCGGGCAATGGCCAGCAAGTGGAGAACCACGTTGGTGGACCCCCCCATAGCCACGGCCACGGTAATAGCGTTCTCGAATGCCCGCCGGGTGAGAATATCCCGTGGCCGCACGTCCTCTTCCAAGAGACGCATCAGCGTTTGGGCGGCCCGGCGGCTTTCGTCCACCTTGCGGGGGTCGGGGCCCGGGATGGAAGCGTCCCCGGGCAAGGACATGCCCAGCGCCTCGATGGCGGTGGACATGGTATTGGCAGTGAACAAACCAGCGCAAGAGCCCTCGCCGGGGCAGGCATGGCACTCGAGGTCCAGCAACTCCTCCGGACTCATGTCCCCCGTGGCGTGGGCGCCCACGGCCTCGAAGACGTCTTGTATGCTCACGTCGCGGCCCTGAAACCGGCCGGGCAGGATGCTGCCGCCGTAGACGAATATGGACGGTATGTTCAGCCGGGCGATGGCCATCATGCAGCCGGGCATGTTCTTGTCGCAGCCGGCGACGGTCAGCAGACCGTCCATTCGTTCGCCAAAAGCGACCACTTCGATGGAATCGGCAATGACTTCGCGGCTGACCAAGGACGCCTTCATGCCTTCAGTGCCCATGGAAATCCCATCGCTGACGGTGATGGTACCGAACTCGAAGGGAGTGCCGCCGGCCTGTCTTATGCCCTCCTTTGCCGCCTTGGCGAACCGGCCCAAGTGAACGTTGCAGGGAGTGACGTCGCTGGCTAGGTTTGCCACGGCGACGAAGGGCTTGTCCATGTCGTCCCGGGTCAACCCCATGGCATAGAGCATTGCCCGGGCCGGCGCCCGGTCCGGCCCCTCGGTTACTTCCTTGCTGCGGTGCTTCAAAGTCAGGTTCTTGCTAATGGTGGCCAAGACGCTCCTCCTGGGCTTGACGGCGGTGAATACGCGGCCCCTTGATGAAACCCATGATAGCGCCCGGTAGTATCGACCCTAAGTTCAACCGGGCCGGAGCAATAATCCCGTTGGGTCCCAAGGGCGGGAGAGTCCGCAGTGAACACCGGTTGCGGGCTGACCATCCGGTACCGGAAATGGTCCGGCAATCGCGACCGGCTAATTATAAGCGGGGGCATTCTTGGTTACAAGCAAGTTGGCTCCTTCGCCAGGGCCTTTTCCCAGCGACTGACACTCCTCCCTTCCCAACTCCGGATGCGCCCCCCTACCGTGATAAATGTCAGGCCCAAACGTTCCACCGGGACTCAGACCAAATCCAAGCCGTCACCGGGGCGTCATGGGGCCTCAATGACCGGGAACTACTCCCAACCTGACCGCTCCCAACCTGCTCCCCGGCATCCGCCCCAACCCGGCCAACGGGCTGGAATGGGGGGAAATGGGGGGAAATGAGAGGGAAATCGAAAAATCCGGGACCACCTTTCGCCGAGGCCTTTCCAAACTTGCTCACCTCCGCGCCCACTTCCGCAAAAGAGCAATGCTTGCGCAACCTGGATTCCCTGGCATGACGATGTGTATATTACGGACTTTGGAAAGACCCTGGCTCCTCCCCAACCGCTCAGTGTCCGTAAGCCGAATCGTGAGGGCCTTTCTTGATAGCGCCCCCCCAAGCTGGTGTCAAACCGGCCCGCCGGAGGATGAAACCGGTATTTTGTGGCAACCCTGCCAGGGAGCATCCCTAATTACATCGAATGGCGCTGAATGGCGCTAAATGGCCCTACTTTTGCATTTCCCGCCAAGACCGGACCGTTACGGGCTAGAGGCGGCGCTGGCCGTTGACGCTGATAAAGGGCCCAATTACACTTCCCATTGGCCGGCTGCGCTGGCGGATTCACGCGGCCCGGAACAGCGAGAGAGGAGGGGCCATGGACCGGATAACGTGGAGAGCAAAGATCGGATTGATCGTGGTCAGTAGTTCGACCATCCCCGAAGCTCGTTACCCGCGGGTTGCGCCCCACGGGGTCGGGTTCTTCACCAGCAGGATGCTGCTTTCACAAGATGGGTTGGACGGCCTTATCGAAATGGAAAGCAACGCCCTGAGGGCCGCGGAAGAGTTGGCCGGCGCCGGCGTCGACTCGATTGCTTACTGCTGCACGGTGAGCGGCGCTCTCAGAGGGATCGAAAAGGACCGGGCATTCTGCCAAGAAATCGAAGAAAGGTGGGGTATTCCCACCACTTCCACCATGCTGGCCGCCGTTGAGGCCCTACAACATTTGTCCGTGTCCCGCGTCGTCCTCACCAGCCCTTACCCGGACGACCACCACGAGGCGGAGCGGGCTTACCTCGAGGCGGCGGGCATCGAGGCCTTGAGCATGCGGGGCATGGGCTTCACCAAGGGCGACGAGTTCGCCCAAGTGCCGCCGGAGGAGATATACCGCTTCTCGCTGGATGCTTGGGACAACCAAGCGGACGGACTCTTCATTAGCTGCATGAACTTCGACGCCATGCCGGCGGTCCAAGCCCTGGAAGACCGCATCCGCAAGCCGGTGGTTACTTCTCACACGGCCACGTTGTGGCGCGCCCTGAGTTTGGCGGGCATCGGTGACCCGCTTCCCGGCTGCGGGGAGTTGCTGAGCCGGCCTCGAAAGGTCTCCCGGGCCGCGGCCCCGGCCCAGGCTAGAACCTGACTACAACCTGAGAGATAATTCCCGGGGGAATCTACTGATAGAAATTACTCAGCGGCGGCCAAGGCGGGAAAGATTTGCTCCTTGAATGCCCTTAGCTCGTTGTGAGCGAATTCGTAGGTGGCGCCGGTCATCAAGTAAAGATGGTCGATGCCATTGGCCTCGGCTTCCCTTATACGTTGGGCGCAGTGTTCCGGGGTACCGATAAGGCCAATGAAGTCGCAGACTTGGGCCAGCAGGTCGTCAGGCAAGAAAGCGCAGAGTTGCTTGGCCCGTTCCCAGTCCTCGGCGTGAGGCACGTCGGGGTACAGCTCCCATAGCTCTTTGGGTATGTCCAAATCGTCCACGCCCAAGCCGGTAGCTCGGAGCCACCGGGCGTGGTACTCCTCCATCAGGCGCTGGACACAGAGGGGCCGGGCGATTTCCCGGGCCTCCTGCAGTTCGTCGTGGATGATGGTGGTGGCGGTGAAGATGAGCTTTACCTCGTCCGGGTCTCGCCCCGCTCTCCGGGCGCCTTCGGCCAGGTGCGCCCGCACCATTTCCACAATCTTTGGGTGCAGGCCGATCATCAGCACGACCCCGTCGGCCACCTCTCCGGCCAATTCGATGGCCTTGGGGCCGCTGGCCGAGATGTAGATGGGCGGCGCGTCTCCGCCGCCGTGCCGCAGCCGGCTGGTGGCGCCGTTGAAAGACACGTGGTCGCCGGCCAAGAGCCTTCTTATGGTCAGGACCGCGTCGCGCATCCGGCGGACCGACGCCGGTTTCTCTCCGATGGTCTGCACCGCGCTGTAGCCCCTACCAATCCAGAACTCCATCCGGTCCGGCGCCAGCTCGGCCACCGTCTTGATAGCGGAACCCAACACCGACACGTGGCGGGTTACGGGGTTGGTGACGGCCGAGGCGATGCGAATGCGGGAAGTGGCCTGCGCGGCCAAGGCCATGCTTACGAACACGTCCCGTTCCAACATTTGGGAATCCAGCAAGCCCACTCCGTTGAAACCCGCTTCTTCACATTGGCGAACGAAGGCGGCCACTTGGTCGACGGGGGCGCACGGCGGCACTCTAAGATCGATTTGGAGGGCCATGATTCTCTCCCTTGGGCGGATTGCAGTATTATACTCGGCGCCGGGCTAGGCCATGACCCGCCGGAAGTAGTCCAAGGCGTTGCCGCCGGCGATCTTCTTGATGTCGGCGTCGGAGTAGCCCCTGGACAGCAGGCCGCGAATGATGTTCTTGCCGTCGGCAGGGGATTCCAGGCCGTTCAAGTACCGGGCCGGCAACTCGTTTGGCGCGTCCCGCCCCATCATCGTCCGGTGGAAGTCCACGTGGTCGCCGATGACCGTGTCCGATCCGACGGCGACGTGGTCCACGCCAACCAGTTGGGCCATGTAGTCGTAATGGTCCAAGACGCACTCGATATCCTGCTCCGGGTCGTCGCTCAACGAGTTGGGCACCGCCGTAATCGCAATCAACCCGCCTTTCCGGGCGCAAGCGGACAGTTCTTCGTCCCGGCGGGCCCGCCGCGTCGGCCTGATGGTGTAAGCGGCGTTGTGGCTGAACACGCAGGGGGCCTGGGAGAATTGGACGGCGTCCATGGCCGTCTGGAAGGAGGCGTGGGACAGGTCCACGGCCATGCCAAGCCCGTTCATTCGGTGAACAACCTCTATGCCAAACTCGCTGAGACCCCCGTCGTTCCGCTCGTACAGCCCGTCGCCGATGTAGTTCTTGCGGAAGTAGGTCAAACCGGCCAGCCGGACCCCGATGCCGTACAGAGTGTCCACCCGGTCCAGTTGATTGCCGATGGCCAAGTGCTCCAGGGTGGGAAGAAACCCCACCTTGCCCTGTTGCTTGGCGGCCTCCACGCCGCCGGCGCTGCCGACCATGACCACGTCATCTTGCCGGGCTATGTCGGCTACCATCATGCTGACCTCGGCCAGCACGTCGTCGTACTCCACGAAGGACATGTCCTGGGAGTTCAACAGGCCCCTAAAGACGTTGGCCGTCGTTACCGCGGACCAACCGCCGTGCTTGACCGCGTCGTAGCCCCAGCTATAGCTGTTGGTCCGCAAGTAGTCCATGAACCGGCCCATGTCCTCCGGTAACACGAAGGGGTGTTGATGGACGTCGACCATGACCACCTCTTCGACCAGGGCCTGGAAACGTTTCTCCTGGCCGCTGTCCAGTGGGACCATCATCGAGGGTACCCGGTCGATTTGCTTTGCTTGAGGAATTATTCCGGCAGCCATATGAGTGCCTCCTACGTCAACCCGATGGACTTGTCAACGCCCGATTCTCGCATGTGGGCCTTGATCCCGTCCAAGGTGCCCTCGCCGACCGGGGGGTACTTGAAGTCGCGGACCATGGACTGAAGGACCGCGCCGGCGATCTTCTCCGGCCGGACGTGGGTATGGACGTCGACTCTCATACCGGCGGCAGCCCGGCGTCCAAGCGGATGTCGTTGATGATTTCCCGGACCCTGTCTCGAAAGGGCGGATAGTCCAACTCGAACTCTTGGAGCAACCGGCTGTTGTCCACCAAGAAATTACCCGAGTCTTCACGTCCGCCGTCGGCGTCGAAGGATATGTCGGCGCCGGGGAGGAACTCCGTGACCACCTCCGCCAAGTCTCCCAGGCTTATGGGCGTGCCGCCGGTGTTGTAGATGGGATAGCGGCAGCTATCGACCATCGCCACGCGGACGAAGGCCTCGGCCACGTCATCCACGTGGACCGGGAGGCGCATCAAGTCTTTCTTGGGGAATTTCACCGGCTCGCCGGCGGCGGGCAGAGTGACGCACCGGACGTGGTCGGTGGAGCCGCGGGCCTTGTCCGGGCCGGTTACGTTTGCGGGCCGGATACCGGTGATTGACATGCCGTAATTCTTGATGTACTGACCAGCCTGGAACTCGTTGAAGATCTTATGTACGGCGTACTGGCTGGTACCGTAAGTGGCGTCGTCCTCGTTGATCAACCTCTCTCCGAAGTCCGACTGCTGTCCGCTCACCGCCAAGGAACTGGCGTACACCACCCGTTCGACGCCGCACACCCGGGCCGCCTCGAAGCAGTTGTCCATTCCCAGAACGTTCAACTTCATCGTGAAGTGGGGAGTATCGTCTCCGCTCCCCAAGAGATAGGCTAGGTTGATGATCCGGTCGGGCCTCGCTTCAATGACGGCTTTGATTACGTCTTCGAACTGGGTAATGTCGCCGTAAATGACGCGGACCCGGTCGTCATAGCCCTCAAAGGCCGCTGCGCCTGGGTTTATGTCCACGCAAACGACCTCTTCGCCTCTCTGGGCCAAACGGGGAATAACCCGCCGGCCTATAAACCCGGTACCGCCAAAAACCAAAACAGTCATGGTCCTCCGCTCACGTTGTTGGGCCGGTCAAGCCGTCTTGCCGGCCCTGGTTGCGCAGCGCCCGCCAGATCTTTTCCGGGGTCAGCGGCGTGTCCACGTGGGTTACCCCGGCAACCGAGAGAGCGTCCATCACGGCGTTAGCCACCGCCGCCGGCGCGGCTACGGTGGGCAACTCCCGATTCCCTTGACTCCCAGGGCCGTGACCGGCGACTCGGTTTCCGCGTAGTCCAAGTTGAATGATGGTATATCCGACGCCAACGGCATTCCGTAGTCCATGAACGTGCCGTTAAGGGGCTGACCCTCGGGAGTGTAGCCGGTAACCTCCATCAACGCTTGTCCCAGTCCTTGGGCCAACGCGCCATGGACCTGACCTTCCTGTAACCTGGGATTGACCACGCGGCCGCTGTCGTGGACCGCGGCATAGCGTAAGAACTCAATTTCACCCGTGTCCGGGTCTATCTCCACGACCGCCACGTGGGCGCCGAAACTAAAGGGATTGCTTGGGAGGGTGAACTCGGTCTGAAACTCCAGCCCGGGCTCGATTCCGGGGGGCAGTTGCTGCGGCCTATGAGCGATGGACGCCAGTTCGGAGAAGGACATGGCCCGCTCCCGGTCCATCTTGTTGAACACGGCGCCTTGGTGAAAATCGACGTTGTCCGGTGGACACTCCAACACGTGGGCGGCAATCAGGGCCAGCTTGCTGCGGGCTTGTTGGAGTCCGGCGTGCATGGCCGAGGCCCCGACGCTCAGCCCCCTGCTGGCGAAGGTGCCCTGCCCCGAGGGCAGCATGTCGGTGTCGCTGTGCAACACCTCGACTTCTTCGATCTTTACGCCAAGGGCATCGGCAGCTATTTGGGCAAAGGTCGTTTCGGTGCCCTGACCGTGAGGGGACACCTCGGTATGGACCTTGACACCTCCCCCGGGGTCTACGGTTATCCTGGCTATGCTGTCCAACATGCCGCTGCTGCCGCCGCCGGACGCTTTTACCACGGTGGCCAGCCCAATGCCGATCAACCCTTCGCCCGGGCTTCTATCCCGCTGCGCTTGCCGGAACTTATCGTAGTCGGACATTTCCAGGGCTTTTTCCAGAGAGGGAGCATAGTCCCCGGAGTCGTAAGTGAGGCCCGTGGCGGCGGCGTAGGGGAAAGCCTCGGGTTCTATGAGGTTCCGACGCCGCACCTCCGCCGGGTCCAGGTCCAGTTCCTTGGCGATGAGGTCGATGGTCCGCTCCATGAAAAGGGCGCCCTCCGGCCCGCCGGCGCCCCGGTAAGGCCCGGTGGAGGGCTTGTTGGTAAGGACGCACACCGCCTCGGCGTCCATGTCGGGTATGGCGTAAGGGCCGTTGAAGCGGCGGACCGCGTTTGCCGGAGGCCCCGGGGTAGAGGTCAAGAAGTAAGCCCCTACGTCTGCCACCATCCTTACCCGCATTCCCAGGATGGCGCCGTCATTCTTAACGGCGGCTTCCACTTCGCCGATATAGCCCCGGGCATGGTAGGCCAACAGGTTCTCCCAGCGTTCCTCCACCCACTTTACGGGCCGGCCAAGCTCGATGGCCAGGTAGGCCAGCGCTAGGTCTTCGGGCCACACCTCCACCTTCTGGCCGAAACCTCCGCCCACGTCGGGAGCGATGACCCGGATATTGACCGGAGGACGGGGCAGCAGGCGGGCCAGATGGGACTTGGTCTTGTGGGGCGTCTGGGTGGATGACCAAAGGGTTAGCCGGTCCTCCGGGGCGTCGTATTGAGCGAGGAGGGCCCGGCCTTCCATCGGCGCCGCCGACAGGCGGGGGCTATCGTAGGTTCCGCGGACGACGCGGTCGGCCTTGGCGAAGCAGGCATCCAAGTCGCCGCGGCCCACCCGCACCCGCATGATTGCGTTGCTTTCCAGGTCCTCGTGTATCGGCTGGAAGGCCTCGTCGGCCGCTTCCCACGGGTCCATTAGGGGTTTTAACGGTTGATAAGACACCCGTACCGCCTCGAGGGCGTCTCTAGCTTGGTAGAGGCTCTCGGCCGCCACCACGGCCACCGCTTGGCCCACGTAGAGCGCTTTATCTTGGGCCAGCGCCGGGTGTTCCGGTACCTTGACTCCTTCCAACTCCTTCATGTATCGCGGCGGCACGCTCTTCACTCGGCCGGCGATGTCCCGGCCCGTGAGCACCGCCGCCACGCCGGGAAGGTCCCTGGCTGCCGATGTATCGATGGAAAGGATCCGGGCGTGGGCATGGGGGCTGCGGACGACCACCGCGTGAAGCATTCCCGGCAGCGTCATGTCGCCCACGAAGGAACCTTCACCCCGCAACAGCCTGGGGTCTTCGAACCGCTTCAGGGACTGTCCGGTGTAGGTCACCTAGCAGCTCCTTTGGGAGTGGGGACCGCGGGCCTCGGTCAGGTGGTCGCCGCACGTTCCTTTGCCGCAAACGACCGGCGCAGCGCCGCCGCCGTTTCGGAGATTGCTTGCTTCCCCTTGTCGATAACCGCGGACATACCGTAGAAGCCGTGGATCATGCCGTCGTAGCGGCTGCAAGCGGTGGGCACGCCGGCTTCCCGGAGCCGCCGGGCGTAGGCTTCCCCCTCGTCGCGAAGGGGGTCGAATTCGGCCGTGATGACCAAGGCCTGGGGAAGGCCGCGAAGGTCTTTCGCCGCTGCCGGCGCGGCGTAAGGATTGGACGCGTCGGCGTCGCTCTTCAGGTAATGGTCCCAGTACCACTTCATAGCATCCAGGGTAAGCAGGTAGCCGTCGGCGTTTTCCCGGTAAGAGGCGGTACCGAAGTCCCGTTCAGTAACCGGGTATATCAAGGCCTGGAAAACAATCGACGGCCCGCCCCGGTCCCTAGCCATTAGAGACACTGCGGCGGCCAGGTTACCCCCGGCGCTGTCGCCGCCAACCGCTATCCTGGAGAGGTCGACGTTGATTTCCGACGCGTTATCGGCTATCCACTTTGTGGCGGCGTAGCAATCGTCAGCCGCCGCCGGGAACTTCGCCTCCGGCGCCAACCGGTAGTCCACGGATACCACCACGCAGCCCGTTTCCACCGCCAGATGCCGTGCCGTCGGGTCGGCGGTTTCCAGGTTGCCCACCACCCAGCCGCCTCCGTGGTACCACGCTAGAGCCGGGAAGGGTCCGCCGCCCGCCGGGGTATAGATTCTTACCGGAACATCGGGGCCGCCCCCCGTATCCAGGCTGGGAACGGCGCGGTCCTGCACCTTGGCGACTTCCGGCCCCTCGGCTCTAGGGCGGGCCAACGTGTTGGCCCGGGCTTCCTCGGGCGAGACCGTGTTATTGGCCGGAAGGCCCAACGCGGCCAATTGATCCAAAACCTCTTGTGCTTGCGGGTCCAGCGGCATTTTTGGTCCTCCTCTCTACTTCACCATGAAGAAAAAGTCCAC
The DNA here is from genome assembly GCA_965197665.1 of Dehalococcoidia bacterium. GTDB lineage: Bacteria > Chloroflexota > Dehalococcoidia > Lucifugimonadales > UBA3495 > CBDANO01. The sequence goes on along the minus strand of CBDANO010000001.1, from coordinate 29,906 downwards.
TGAGTCCCTATCCTCCAACCGGGTCACCAATAGTTGCCGAGAGTCAAGCCCGGAGCGTTGGCTTCGACAAAGGGGGCTGCACGGGATGGGAGTGTAGTCCGGGAACCGCCTAGTGTCAATCTGGACGGCAACGGCGTGGGTATAACGCAAGCGCACTTACGGGCGCATTGAGCGGTGAAGTATCCGGTGCTAGAATTAAGTTCGACCGGTATGGGTCCGGCTTAAACGTGTCCGGTCTCCGCGCAGAAGACCTTGTTCTAAACTCTGAGTTTCGAAGAGGCGTGATGGCAAAGATTCTGGACGGGGCGGCCTTGGCCCAAGAGATTCGCGGCGAGGTAGCGGCGGACGTCCAAGAGATGGAGGCCAAGCATGGAGTCACCCCCGGCCTAGCCGCCGTTTTGATCGGCGATGACCCGGCCTCCGCCGTCTACGTCCGCAACAAACGCCGGGCCTGCGCCGAAACCGGGATGTTCAGCGAGTCCTTCGAGATGGCCGCCGACACCAGCGAGCCGGAGGTCTTGTCCTTGATACGAAGGCTCAACCAAGACCCGCGGTTTCACGGCATCCTGGTGCAACTTCCCTTGCCCCGGCATATCAACGAACAGGCCGTCATCGACGCGTTGGAGTCGGGTAAGGACGTGGACGGCATCCACCCCTTCAACTTGGGCAAGCTGGCCCAAGGCCGCCCCGATTTCGTGCCGGGCACTCCGGCCGGTGTCCAGCAGTTGCTGCTCCGGAACGGATACGATCCTTCGGGGCGCAATGTGGTCATTTGCGGCCGAAGTGAAATCGTTGGCAAGCCTTTGGCTATGCTCTTGATGCAGCGCAAAGACGGGGCCAACGCCACCGTCACCGTTTGTCATACCAGGACCAAGGACCTAGCCGACGCGACTCGCCAAGCCGACGTCGTGGTGGCGGCCATGGGCCGGCCGAAATTCATTACCGCCGAAATGGTGCGAGAAGGCGCGGTGGTCATCGACGTGGGCATCAACCGGGTCGAGGACAGCAGCCGGAAGCAAGGCTACCGTTTGATCGGTGACGTGGACTTCGAGGCGGTGTCGGAGAAGGCCGAAGCCATAACGCCGGTGCCGGGAGGCGTTGGCCCCATGACCATAGCCATGCTCTTGGTGAATACTCTGACGGCGGCGCGAATCACCATTCACGGGCGCTGACGGCGTTCAACGGGCCGCCTTCCGCAGGTCTCAACAGGTACCTGAGCGCCCTATTCCATGCACACCAGCGATTTCGATTACCACCTGCCCCGGGAGCTCATCGCTCAGACCCCAGCGGACCCCAGGGACTCGTCTCGATTGCTGGCGCTGCGCCGGAGCGACGGCCGCATCGAGCACCGCCGGTTCCATGAAATCCTAGACTATCTCCGCCCCGGCGACGTCATGGTATTCAACGAGAGCCGGGTCATACCCGCTAGGCTGCGGGGAAGCCGGGAAGACACGGGCGGCAAAGTTGAGCTTCTACTGCTCAAGCGGCAGGGACCCGGGGTCTGGCGGGCCTTGGCCCAACCGGGAAAGCGTCTCAGGCCGGGGGCCAGAGTGGTCCTCTCGGTGCCGGGCAGCGCCCGGGACCCCCTGGCCCAAGAGTCACCCGGTATATCCGGGGGCTGTTATGCCGATGTTCTGGAAACTCATGGGGACGGCACCAAGACGGTCCGCTTAGACCCGGAAGCGATCCCCGGCCACCTGGGGGAGATGCCGTTGCCCCCGTACATTCACCGGCGGCTGGAAGACCCGGAGCGTTACCAAACTGTCTACGCCAAGAGCCAAGGCAGCGCGGCGGCGCCCACCGCGGGCCTTCACTTTACCCAGGAGCTTATGGAAAGGATAGAGGCCGCGGGGGTAAAGTTGGCCTTCGTCACCCTCCACGTGGGCTTGGACACCTTCCGGCCGGTGCAGAGCGAAGACCCCGCAGGGCACAAGATACACACTGAGTACTTTGAGATGGGGCCGGCCGCCGCCGCCGCCGTGAATCACGCTCGACGATCGGGCCGGCGCGTCATCGCGGTGGGCACTACCACGGTGCGGGTACTGGAGCAAGCATCCCGACTAGCGTCGGAAAGGGGGGAGAAGATTCTCACTCCCGCCGCGGGCCAAGCCGACCTCTTCATCCTGCCCGGACACCAATTTCGGGCGGTGGACGCTATGATCACCAACTTCCACCTCCCCCGGTCCACGCTGTTGATGCTGGTGTCCGCCTTCGCGGGCCGCGAGGAGGTATTGCGGGCTTACCGGGAAGCAATGGAGCGGAGGTACTGGTTCTACAGCTTCGGAGACGCGATGTTCATCGCGTGAAACCGCTTACCGGTTGGCCCCGGCCCGCCCGGCTCAGGCCAGTTGCAACAACTGCAATATGTTCCCGTCGGGGTCCTTGAGGGTTGCAACCCACCCGCCCCAATGCTCCTGCTCCGGCGGACGCAGGAACTCGACGCCCTCCTCGGCCAAGCGCCGGAATTCGCCATGGATGTCTTTCACGCCCAGATGGGGCATCAGGCGGTAAGGGTCTCGAGAAGCTCCCCGCACTCCGTCGTGGAGACCGACGTTGAAGCGCACTCCGTCCAACTCGAAAGCAATCCAGTCCTCGTGGCGGGAATGCAGGGGCAGCCTCAGCAGGTCGTTGTAGAAGTGGAACATGGGGTCCAGATTATCGGTCCAGATGGTCACGCCGACGACACCGGTAATCATAGTCGCGCACCTTAGACGCCGGATAAAAACCGGCGGTCGGCAATCAGCCGGCGGCCGAAGGAACGCCGGCGGCTGACGGTTGACCGCCCGCGGCTGACCGCTTGTTGGTTGCGATACTTTAGGCCTTGGACAACTCTTTCTGGCGTTTATCCGCGGAACAGTCCGGGCACCATCCGTAGAAGTCCACTCTCTGCCAAGCTACCTCGAAGTCGGAATCGTTCAATATCCGGTTTCGAAGGCGGGCCACCGCCTCCTGACCGGCGTCGGCGTCCATTACGTTCTCGCAACCGATGCAGACCAAGTTGACGTGGGGGTCCATGTTCGGCTCGTACCGGGACATCTTCCCGAAGGGCAATTCTTGGATGACGCCGCTTCTTTCCAACACGCCCAGGGTCGAGTAGATGGTGGCCAAGGTCATGGAAGGGAAGTGGCCCCGGACCCGCTCGTAGATTTGCTGCACGGTTGGATGATCTGTGGAGTTGAGCACCGCCTCGGCGATAGCAAGCCGCTGCGGCGTTACTCTAACCGACCACTTTCGCAAGCGGTCCACAAGCTCTGGTTGAGTCAACATAGGTGCTCCAAGTCAACCGATGAGATTATTCACTCAAGCAACCGGACGAATTTCGTACTCTATACTACTGTTTCATAGCCAACTATAACCGGAACCGAGAGAAGCCGCAACTCTGCGCCGGGCTAAGCAGCAGTTCAGACCGGTGACTTCCTTTGTCGACGATACAGAATATCATTGCCCCTGCTCACCCCGGTTTCAAGCCGGCCCCCCCCCCCCCCGCGTTCTCCGTCGGAAAGCTCTACGTTAGCCGGTCCTCCGAGGTTACCGGTACATGGGCTTGAAGAAGCTGTGCAAGTAGTTCCGTTGGTGGGCCCACCTATGGGCCCGCTTCAGGACAGGAATGGGAATGGGTTGCGTTCCTTTGCAAGTGACGCGCATCGTTTCGTACCGGCTGAGCTCGGGTGGAGCCTCAGCCGTGAAGACGACCTCGCATCCCTGGGATTCCAGGTAGGTCTTGAGGCCATCGAACCCCTTGGGGCGGGTGTTGGGTGTTTGATAGACGTAGAGCTCGGTGCTGCCGAACATAGCGTCGACGTGGTCGTCTCCGGTGCCGCGGCCGCCTCCCTGCCGCAGTTGCTTCCTAGAAATTCCGTGGTCCCCCAAGGTCATTGCCGGCCTCCCGGATGCTGCGAAACCTTTGTGAGAGTCCTCTTGAAGGCCCCCTCACGCGAGGGCGCGCCCGTTGGCCGGTCCAAGGACGGCCCGGCTGTCGGCGATTTTACCAGATTGGTCCTTACCCGGGGCAGTTGAGCGGCGCCCCGTCCTCGGGGCGGGTGATATACTTGCCCCAAGCCCCAACTGTGATTTACCTGTGATTAGCTGAGGAGACCCGGGCGTCCCAAGGTGAAGCCCGGGCCTGTTTTTTGCGGGTCGAGGGCCCGGTTGAGCCGTTGAACTGTGATAAACCGAGTAGCACGGGAAACAATCGAGGCCGTCGTGCTGGCGTCGCTGGTATTCCTGCTCATTCAGGGAAGCGTCGGAAACTTCCGGGTCGACGGCTCCAGCATGCTCCCGACCCTTCAAGGAGACCAACTTCTCCTAGTTAATAAGCTGGTGTACTTCCAAGTAGACACGGAGCGTCTCTCCCGGATCATCCCCTTCTGGGAGGTTGACGAACCCTCGAGGCACTTCCTGGTTCATCCTCCGGAACGAGGCGACGTGATCGTGTTCCGTTTTCCCAGGGACCCCAGCAAGGACTTCGTCAAGAGGGTCATCGGGCTCCCCGGAGAGACCGTGGACATCACGAACGGTACGGTATACATCGATGGGTCCACCCTGGATGAGCCGTACCTGACCGAGCGGGATAACGCCAGCCGTACATCGACGCGCTTGGGGGACAAAGAGTATTTCGTGCTGGGAGACAACCGCCGCAGCAGCAACGACTCCCGCGCTTGGGGCCCGCTGCCGGAAGCTAACGTGCTGGGACAAGTCTGGGCGGTGTACTGGCCCTTTTCTCAAGTCCAGTTGGTGGATACGGCCTCCCCCTTGACCCGCAGCCTGTTCCGTTAAGCTCGAATGGGCCGGCATGAGGGGAACGGCTCAAAGGTGAATAAGAACTGGACCGTGCCCCAGTCTATTGGGCCGGGCTAGGCAGCTTCCAAGAGTGCCGGGCCGTCTACAAACGGCTCCCCTGGGCCTTCGCGGCTAGCTCTTGGCCGGACCCACCAGAATATCTTCACCGTCGATTCGAAGCTCGAAGACTCGGACGTTCTCGTCGGCGGGAGGCGACAACACTTCACCGGTGATGACGTTGAAGCACGCCCCGTGCAGGGGACACTCGACTTCCTTACCGTTTAGGTCTCCTTCCCCCAAAGAAGCGTATGCGTGAGAGCAAACGTCTTCGCAAGCGTATACGTCACCCTCCACGTTGACCAGCAATACCCGCTCCTGCCCTAGGTCCACGGTCATCATTTCCCCTGGTGAAAGATCGCCCACTTGGGCCACCTTCACAAAGCCTGACTCGGCCATACCACCCTCGATTCCTTTGAGATTGCTTGTGAGATTATTTGCTTGAGTTTAGTAGCTGCGCCGTATGTAAAACACGGGAAGACCCGCGCCAACCCCGGGTGAAGTCTTGATGAAGTCCGCGGGAAGCCCCGGCCTTCATCCTCCGTTGGCTCGGCCAACGCCACGGAGCATTATAATTTCCGTCGAAGATAAATACCATCAAAGATAAAAACTGTCAAAGCCGAATGAAAGGCCCGGACGTTTCTTACCAAGGCGGAACGGTTGCCCCTCCCCAACTCGGTGGACAGTCTCATTGGCCGTTGCATATAATGGCCCTTGCTCCCAGGGGGTGGCATTGCCTCAAGACTTGGGCGGCGCCCAAGGGGAACGCCCCGCCTAGTAGTCAGCCTACACTTGCGTTGGAGAGGTGCCGGAGTGGACGAACGGGCGCGACTGGAAATCGCGTAGAGGCCTTGCTTCTCGCGGGTTCGAATCCCGCCCTCTCCGCCATATTAACCTCTCTTACCGTCCTATGCAGTCCCCAAAACCCCTGATTCGTAGCTGAACTACTGACACTGAGGCCTTGAACACTCCCACGAACTCCCGTAAAATACCACTGTATCCCACACATTGTGTGGGAAATAATGTGGTACGGAGGGGAGCGTGGGCAGGCTCACCGCAATCTCGGCAAAGAACCTGAGCAAACCCGGCAGGCACGGCGACGGCGACAGCCTCTACCTGAACGTCGCCCCTTCGGGCAGCAAATCGTGGGTCCAGCGAATCGTAATCGGTGGCAGGCGCCGTGACCTGGGGCTGGGGCCTTATCCCGCGGTCAGCCTTGCCGTAGCCCGGTCCATAGCCCAAACCAATCGCTCCGCCGTTGCCGAAGGCCGGGACCCTGCAGCGGAGAAGCGGCAGGCGCGGGAGGCCGTCCGCAAGCCTGTCCCGTCCACCCCCACCTTCGCTGAAGCCGCCGCTCGCGTGATCGAGCTGCGCCGGCCCACCTGGAGCAACCCGAAACACGCATACCAGTGGCAATCGACGCTCCAGGCCTACGCTTTCCCGCTGATCGGGCGCAAGGCGGTTGACGCCATTAGCGCCGCCGATGTCCTGGAGGCGCTGACTCCCATCTGGACCGGCAAGCCGGAAACCGCCAGCCGGGTCCGCCAGCGAATGGAGACCGTCATGGACTGGGCGGTCGCCCAGGGGTACCGGCTGGACAACCCGGCGGGGCGCTCCCTGCTCAAGGTCCTGCCCAAGACGCAGCGGCTGAAAGAACACCATCAGGCATTGCCCTACGCCCGGGTGCCGGGAGCGGTGCGGCAGGTCAGGGAGTCCACCGCCGGCATTTCGACCAAGCTGGCCTTTGAGTTTCTCGTACTGACCGCCGGGCGCTCCGGGGAGGTGCGGGCGGCCCATTGGACCGAGGTCGACTGGGATTCGGCAACCTGGGAGATCCCCGCATCCCGGATGAAGGCGCGGCGGCCCCACCGGGTGCCGCTGTCCGATAGGGCCATCGAGATACTGGGCCAAGCATTGGAGCTAACCGACGGCCAAGGGTTGATATTCCCCGCCGCGCGCAGCGGCAAGCCGGCGTCCGAGATGGTGTTCACCGCCCTGCTCCGGCGGCTGGAAATCCCCGCCGTACCCCACGGATTTCGGACTTCCTTCAGAAACTGGGTTGCCGAGTGCACCGCCGCGCCCTGGTCGGTCGGGGAAGCGGCTCTGGCCCACAACATCGGCAACAGCACCGAGGCGGCATATATGCGGAGCGACCTGTTCGACCAGAGGCGGGCGCTGATGGACGCTTGGTCGGCTTACGTCGGCGGGCGGGACCGGTATAAGGAGGAGAACAATGGCTCACCAGAACCATGAAAAGTGGGTCTGCGACCTACTGCACGGCAATAATCAGGCGTTCCCGAAACTTTCTGACTTACCGGTCTTCTGGAGAGCGACTCCTCCGGAAGAACTCGACCCCGAGCACCCGGGATTGCGCACCCGGGAGAGTTTGGTGGAGGCATGCATTATCATGGCCGATACACACCCGTCGGCCAAAAAAGGACTGAATAATCTTCTAGACTATTTATCGGAGACTGGCGAACCGGTCCCCAAGCGCTTGAAGGATTGGGCCTTTTACCGGGACACAGTGGGCCTCCCTGCTCCCAGACCCGGCCGGCCGAAAGAGTCAGAGCGAGACCACCGCGTTTTGACGGTGTTCGAAATGCTGCGGGATGAAAGACACACTCGTAACGAAGCTATCGATATTATCGCAGACTGTATCAACTACTCGCCGGAAACCATCCGGTCCATCATTCACAAACATAGAAGAGCCCTACGCCGCCGCCGCCGGTAACCATTCGGGATATTTTTTCACCCTGACAAGCCCCAAGCCAAGCTGTACCCTTCTTTCAAATAGTGTTTGGAGGGGTGTTGTCATGTCTGCCTCAACCGCCGACCGGCTCCTGCGCCTTGACGAAGTAGCGGCCCGCACCGGGCTCGGGCGCACCACCATCTACCGCAAGATGCGCGAAGGGTCCTTCCCTGAGCCGCTGAAGATCGGAGCCCGCGCCGTCCGCTGGCCGGAGTCCGAGATCGAGGAGTGGCTGGCAACCCGCCCCAGGGCCACCGGCGACACGCCGCCCCCAAGAGCCACTTAGCCGGCCTTGACCGGGCCCAGGCGCCGGAAAAGCGGACCGGGCGGCCGCCGAGCTGCACCGGTGAGCGGGTGGAGGCCGTGAGGCCGCTAAAGTCCCAAGGCCGCAGCGTGCGATCTAATGCCAAGGCATTCGGAGCCGGCTGGACCGCGGCCGGCCGGGTGCCGAATCAACCATAGGGAGGACCGATGGCAAAGGAAGGTTTGACACCCGTCAACTTCACTATGTCTCCCGTCGATGCCGAGATGGACTGGTACGAGACGGGAAGGCGGCATGGTGAAACGGCGGTGCACCTGGGGCTGCGCGAGTGGGAACCTGACGCCCACCAACATCCCGAGGGCATTCTTTGCGAGGACTGTCGCACGGCCCACGCCGTAATCTTCGCGTACCGGCGCCGTGAGTTGCTGCGTGAAGCGGACAGCATCCCGTTAAAAGGAGGGTAGAGCCCATGCCAAATATCAGACTGCGTAAGATTACCGAAGAGGACATTGAGAACCTCCCGGCGTTTCCCGACGAGCGGGACACCATCGGCAAGGAATACCGGCTGGATCTCCACCGGGAGATCGAGGCGAAGTTCGCGCGGAACAGGGACACCGGCGGCGACCCCGGTTTCAGCTGCTCCCTGGTCTCCGGGCCAAAGGGGGTGGGCAAGACCAATCTCATGTCCCTGTTCTGTATCCCGTACCGGCAGGCGGGGTTTGAGATCATCTCCAACCTGTCTTTGCTGTTCGGCTGGCACATCGAGGGCGCCGTTGACATCTTTGCCTTCTCCAAGGTGCTGCCCGGCCGCTGCATCCTGGTGCTTGACGAGATTCAAGCCCTGCTGTCCCGGTACCGGCAGGGCAACACCGGCCAGATGGAGTTCGTCGGGGGGATCGCCGGGCTGCGGAAACAACGCATCCACCTGCTGGGCGGGACCTCGCAGGAGCCGGAGGTCGCCAACAACTTCCTCAGGGAGTGCGACTGGATTTACTACCCAGCTCGGCGTAAGCGATATCCCCAGATGGGCCAAGGCCAAAAGCACTACCCGGAATGGTGCCATCTACGGATTGAGGCGGTCGGCCCCCACCCGCTCAGGGGCAAGACTGTGGGGGAGGCCTATGGCATCGGCGTCAACCGCACCAGAGCCAAGCGGAAAATTGTGAGGGGCATCACCCCGGCCAACATCTACGAGGCGGCCGCACTCCAGTTTTCTTTTGCGGCGCTGCCCCAGGGCAAGGCGGCCGGCCAACATATCATGGCCAAAGATATGAGGTCCGCCCTGAACGAAATTGACGTTATCGATTTCGACACGGAAGACGTGGACGGGGCGGAATCCAATACAGCCGCAAGTCAAGACTGGCAAGCCACAATTGACGCCGACAAAAAGATAATCGCAGAATTCTACAAGGCATTGCGATACGCCAGTATGGAGATAACCGGTAAGCGCGGGCTGCCCTTCCTGTTGACTAGGGTTGCGTTGGCTGGCTTCAACATTGATGAGGCCGTTATCGCCGAGACCTTGAGCCGTTGGGTTGATTATCGGCCCGGCGGCACTGTTGACCTGGACACTCTCGCCACCTACTTCACCAGCTGATTGTGTCGCAGATACATGTCTGTCAGGCCCTTTGGCAATGCCCCCCTCTCCCACAGAAGGCCAGGTCGCACCGTCTGCCAGCGTCCCGCCCGCCGCCCGCAACGTGTCGAAGGCACCGGCGACCAAGACGCAGGCCGTCACCGTCTCGGTCTCAACGCCCTGGTCGCCAGCCCTGCGCTGTAGCCCACCAGGACATCGAGGCGGCCGGTGCCTATCAACCTAAAGCCCGGACCGGCCAAGGCCGGGGGTGTGAAATCAGGGCCAAGGGCGTCGCCCGCCGCAATTTGTTGACGGGTGATGTCGTACAATATATGTGTCAGATATAGACAGTAACCACCCCATCGCGCCACGATTAAATACATACGTTAATGAGTAGTAATCTTAGCCCTCCCTCAAATGACCCGCATAGGCCCGCCAATGGCCCCCAAGCCCCGGCGCTTTTGACCGAGGCCGAGAGATTGGGCCATGCCCTTTCGCTGTTGCTGGACCTGGGCCTCCTGCGGCCCGGGGGGACTCACACGGTTGATTCCGTGGCCCGGTTGGTCCAGGGGAATCTAACGGGGTTGGCCTTGACGAAAGAGCGTGGGCGGCAGCCCTATCCTTTCCTGGCGGCCGTTCTTGACCAGATCGCTCCCGTTGACCACCGTTACCGAAGGACGAACAACGACCTGTATGAGTTTCTAAAAGATGCCCGGTGGGCCGGCCGGCCTGTAGCGCCCGACGCCGACGCCATCGAGGCCGACGCCGCGGAACGGGACCGTTTGCTGGAGGAGTGGAAGTCCAAGCAGCCGGCAAGCCCGGGTACTGGACCGCAGCTCCGGACCACAGCGCCCCCGCCCTGCGACCCGCCGGTCCGGGTGATCGGCGCCGGCTAACTTAGCTTCAACCCAATTCTGTTCAACTAACCGGGTCCACCTCATACTTCACGCATGAAACTATAGCCACTGTTAGATTGCTATTCCCTGCTTGGACCATTGGCTTGAACGAGGAACAAAGGAGAACAGCTAATTCCGTGTGGAACAAGAACGACTTGCTTATCTACGGTCATGATGAATTTATGACTGTGGTTTCGTTCGTCATCGTGGACGAGGACGTCAAGATTAGGACGAAGAAGGCATCGTACGCCAGCTGTCCCATTGGCATCCTGCCACTTAGGCCGGGCAAGCGGCTGTGGGTGATCGCTGGGTGGCAGCCGGAAGGAAACTTGAAAACTAGGGTAGAAGAAGCACTCGGCAAGATAGATGTTCAAGAACACCTGCCGGAGGACATTGGGGGAGATACGCTTTCGATGTGCCTGACAGGGGAGTCGTCGCCGGACTCCATTTACATGGTAGTAGTCCCAGTCAAAGTTAAGGCGTAACCGCTTCTGCTCCAGCGGGCCACAATAGCCGAGCCAAAGACTCCAACTCACAGGTCGCCCAGCCACAATTCAAAGATGGTTCTGTCTATCGTCAAAATAGGCCCACCAGACTTGATAAAATCAAGAACCTTCACCTTGCGGGTAAGGTTGGCGCTGTAATCTGACGCCGACCTTGCTCCCTTGGCGATCCGCCGAGAACGGACGGGGCATACTGTCAACGCCGGTTTAATTCTGACCCACCATCGCCGATCTAAAATTGACCCACCCCTGTCTGTTGCCGGCGATCGCCGGTTTAGTTTTGACCCACCACCGGAGTCCTTGAGCTTTCCGCGGTCGCTTCCTGAACACGCCGGGCTGAGACTGTCGCTACATGGGCATAGGCCCTTGGTAGGCATTTGCCTATGCACTCTCTGTAGACAAATGCCTAGTGCAATTTAGATATTTGCTCCTTATATCCGGCTTGGAGGCTCACTACCATTTACGTCGGTGAGGGCTGCTTTTCGGGCGGCAAGCCTTGTCATGGGCGCCGAAAAGTCCAGGCAATCATTCGGCGTCAGGAGAGGGGAGCGATGACCAGTACCGGTAGACGAGGAATTCCAATGCTCGACGGAGCAGAGACGGCGGTCGCAACAGCCCGTGTTGACGTGGTCTCCGCGACCCGGTCCGCCCCCCATTCGATGAAAGGTCAAGGGATGAGGATCTGGCGAGAGTCCACTTAGGGACGTTAAGGACTTGAAAGCAATGTCGAAGTCAATCATTGGTCTGGTGCTGAGCATCGCGGTTCTCGCCATCCTGCTAACCGGGTGTTCCGATGAGCTAGATTCCAATCCTTCGAACGGGACCGATTCTAGCACCACTACCTCATCGGAGCAGGGGGTCAATCCGGAACCCACACATGCTCCCACATCGGCTCTGACAAACACCCCGGCACCGGAAGCTGCAACGATCACACCTGCCGCTCTCCCGACCGCCACGGCAACGCCCGCACCTCCCACTCTCCCGACCGCCACTCCAACCCCAGGGCCGACTGCAACGGCGACACCAACGCCCACTCCCACGCCGACTCCGGTTCCCACGGCAACCCCCACGGCAACGCCTACACCTGCGCCTGAACCTCCCGATCTCTACTGGGCGATTCGTGAGAGTAATCGTGACACTGTTCGTAATCTCGTGGCCGCCGGCGCGGATGTTAACGCAACAGTTCGAGAAAGTTCAGGCGGCTCATTTAGCTCCTCGAGCGTGATCGGGCCGCTCCTCTACTTTGCGGTTCGGAATGGCGACCCTGAAATTATCGGGATTCTCGTGGACGCAGGCGCGGATGTTAACGCTACATTTCGAGGAAGTTCAAGCAGCCTGTACGGCTTAATCGGTTCAAGCACCGCGGGCACCCCACTCATCCACTATGCGGCACGATACAGCACAAATCTGGCTGTGATCCAAGTGTTGCTCGACGCCGGGGCCAACATCCATGCGAAAGACGACGATGGCCAGACACCTCTGCATTATGCAGCGAGCGGGAACAGAAACCAGGCGTCGATTCAAGTATTGCTGGATGCTGGCTTAGACATCGAGGAGAAGACCGACGATCGCTATGGCTGGACGCCTCTGCATCATTCAGTAATCAATGAAAATCTGACCGCGGTCCAGGAGCTGCTTGAAGCCGGTGCTGACATCAATGCTGAAAACAACTTTGGCTGGATGGTTCTGCATCTTGCAGCACGATATAACGATCACGCGTCGGTGATCCAAACGCTTCTGGACGCCGGATCCGACGTCAATGGGAAGGTCCATGGCCAGACGCCACTGCACATAGCTGCGGAAAGAAACGATAACCAGCTGGTGATCCAGGCTTTGCTAGACGCCGGGGCCGATATCAATGCGAAGGACAACGTTGGCAGGACGCCTCTGCAAGTAGCAAAGGACGAAAGAAACTCTGAGGCCATCAAGTTGCTTGAGGAAGCGGCTGCTTCTTGAAGCAACCTGCCTTTGCCCATCATCACTCTATTTCAACCCACTGGCCCTCGGCCGAGAGGGTCTGCAAGCCATAATGGTGATCGAAGTCCATGCAAGCAGGAACATTGCCGATGGAAGGCATAGGAAGCGGCCCCTGCGTAAAGGAGGGTTCTCCCTATTCCCACAAAGCGGCACCCATTGCTTGGGCGGTTCATTTGTGCTGAAGGGACTGGCGGCTATTCGGTTGCGCCGCCAGAACCAACCTCAACGTGAAAGTTCCTGATTTTGTCATTTAGTGGTGGAGCGAAATGAGAGTTCCAATGCCCTAGCCGGTCTCAGTCGTGTGCTACAGCGGAAGAGTTCGAATCCCCTCCGGTCTTAAATACAAGCTGGTGGACTAAGAACGGCGCACTCGCGTGAGGGGCATTTGCCTATGCAACCCCTGTAGACAAATGCCTAGTGCAAATTAGGCGTTTGCTCCTTATATCCGGCCTGAAGGCTCACTACGATTTGCGTTGGGGAGGGTTGCCTTTCGGGCGGCCAGGCTTGTCAGGGGCGGCGAAAAGTCCAGGCAATCATACGACGTTAGGCCAGAGGAGCGATGACCCGCACCGGTAGACGAGAAATCCCATCCTCGACGGGGACAGCCTCCGCAGCGACCGTCTGCACCACCGCAACGATCGCGTTCGAGGCCGTCCTCCACACGACGGGCACATCTGGCCTGTGACAGGTCAAGGGATGCCCGGCTGACAAGTTTAAGGAAAGGACATGAAAGCAATGTCGAAGTCCATCATTGGACTGCTGGTAAGCGCCGCAATACTCGCCGTACTGCTAACCGGGTGTTCTGATGAGCCAGATCCCATTCCTTCAAACGGGACCGATTCTAGTCCCACTACCTCATCAGAGCAGAGGGTCAATCCGGAACCAACACATGCTCCCACATCGGCTCTGACAAACACCGCGGCACCGGAAGCTGCAACGCCCACAGACGCGCCGACTGCCGCCGCACCGGGGAACGGGTCCGCCGGGGAGTTCGCCTCCGTCAGCGCCGGTGGGACCCACAGCTGCGGGGTGAGGCGCGACGGCTCCGTCGAGTGCTGGGGCTCCAACGAGGAAGGGTACGGCAATTTTGTTGGCCAAGCCACGGCGCCGTCCCGGGAGTTCTCCTCGGTCAGCGCCGGTGGGGGCCACAGCTGCGGGGTGGAGCGCGACGGCTCCGTCGCATGCTGGGGCTCCAACAAGGATCCGATTAGCGGTGGTGATGGTGGCCAGACCTCCACGCCAGCCGGGGAGTTCTCCTCGGTCAGCGCCGGGTTCGGCCACAGCTGCGGGGTGAGGCGCGACGGCTCCGTCGCCTGCTGGGGTGCACAAGCCCGCGGGCCGACCGCACTGCCGGGGGACTGATGGAGATGGCCAGATCCAATCCACCCGGCGGTTCCTTCGCTTCGGTCAGCGCTGGACGTTACCGTACTTGTGGAGTGAGGAGCGACGGCTTTATCGTATGTTGGGGCTCCGAAGAAAATTAAACCAAAGCCAAGGTAGGATGTGCTCATGCCGGGTGTTGGGAATCGGGCCGAATGTATCGGTCAAGAGAGACATTTGGCATTGCCAAGCGGAGAGCGGATATATGCGGACTTCGGCGATTCTTCTGATGCTCTTAGTTACAGCCCTGGACTTGGGCTGCCAACAGACATCCCCAACGCCGGAAACGATCAGGGAAACGGCGCGTCATGTCACTCCTACCACGACCATTGCCCAGTCCCAGGGAGCCATGTCCACGCAGGTCCCTACCATTGCGCGCACCTGCGTCAACTCCCGCCCGTGCCCCACAGGAACACCCATGCCGACCTTGACAGCGACACCGTCACCGACTGCCACTTCTACGCCGCATCCGACCCCCACACCCATGGTCACTCCTACCCAATCCCCTACCCCAAGGGCATCCCTGCCGACGGTTGCCCCCTCTGTTCTCGGCCCGGAAATTTCCCTTGATGACTTGTTAGGTTACACCAGCCTGCAAAGGCAGGCGGCGTCTCGGGCAAGAATGATACGGGATCTTCCTTGGATCGAAGATGGTTTACGGCTCTCAGAGATGAGAGGCGCCCGGGGTTTGATTGCCTTGGCCTTCGATGGAGGAGACCTATTTTTCGACCTGATGAAGGAGGCGTGGGTAATGGAGGGAAGGCATTTACCCGCCATGGAGTCGTTGGGCCGCCTAGTGGGAAGGTACCCGGATGAATTTCAGAACGTCGCCGCTCATCCCGCAATCACCGATGGCATTTCCGACGGGGAGGCCAGGGCCGTCGCCACCCTTTGGGGGGTGGCCCGATACAACCCTGAGTTGATAGATACGCTGTTGGATCCGGACAAAGTTCAACTGGAGGAAAGGGAAATCGACCTGCCTCATACCGGCAGGGTCCGCTTGACCATTATCCGAACCGGCCCGGGCGCAACTATCAGCATGGACCTCACGGAAATCGCCGTGAGGTCCGTCGAAGGCTTCATGTCGCTGGCGTTACCCCAACGGGAGGTAATCACGCTGTACGCCGATACCACAAAAGGCGGCTTCGGGTCGCAAAATTTCTGGACCCACATCGGGCACGTCACATGGAATGATGCAGAGCATTCCCCGGCCGGTCGAATCCCGCACTATGCCCACGAGGTGGGGCACTACTATTTTAGAGGCAGCGAAGTCGCCTGGACTTGGGTCACTGAGGGGGCGGCCAATTTTCTGCAATCCATACAGGCCAACTCCTACTCAGGAGTGCCCGTCAGACCGGAGAAACCGCCCTGCGTCTACGCCCGAAGTCTCGCAGAACTGGAGAGCCTGGAACCCAGTGAATTGACTGGTGATGCCTTCCTGTGCCATTACTCCCTGGGGGAACGACTATTCCACGACCTTTACCGCAACATGGATGACACGACCTTCCGGCTGGGTTTCCGCCGGCTGTACTTGCTTTCCGTAATTGACAACCCTCACGACGGATGCAACGGCACCGAGCTTAACATTTGCCACGTCAGGGCAGCGTTTATCACCGAGGTTTCGAGGGAAACGGCGGCAACCGTAGAAAAGGTAATTGCCCGCTGGTACGACGGGAGCGAGCTGTACGACCACAGCTTGAGAGATGATAGCCCGGTGGAACCGGCTATAACCGAAAGGAACCTAAGTATTGACCGGGCATATCTGAGCACAACCGGCAGGGGAACTCCCGTTACGGGAGTCGCCGGTAGTGAGGGCGAGGGTCCTCTGTATTTTAACCTGGAATACTCCTATGGAAACGAACCAGGTCCCGATTACTTTCCCCTACAGATAGCTGTGCATTTCGAGGGCGATGGCTTCACCTTCGCCTCCACCTACTGGTACTCCGAGTGGCCGGTTCGAAGAGACCACTCCAAGTGGACCCATTGGATTCCCTTGTCTCCATGGCCAGAGGGGGGTCTTCCGGGTAACTACAGGGTCTACGCCTACTGGGACGACCAGAAAGTGGCCGAGGTGGCTTTGAAGATTGGTCCGTAGCTTTGGAGAGCCCCGGCCTGAACTAGCGGGTCGCACACACCCTGCGGGGTGGCCCGGTTTTGCGTCGAGGGACTCGTTTTGGCCGGAACCGGCCCTTTCTCAAAGTGTTCACAGCAACCCGGCCCATGTTCCTCGAAATGAGGCTGACTCCATAGCTGAGTGGCCCAGGATGCCCGCTTCTGCCCAAAGTCACGATTCGCTTTACACCCGCCTGACCGCAATTCGCCGCCAAACCGCTGGGCCAACGTGGGCCACCAGACTTGATAAAATCAAGAACCTTCACCCTGCAGGTCAGGTTGGCGCTGTAATCTGACGCCGACCTTGCCCCTCTGGCGGTCCGCCGAGAACCGACGGGGCAGGCCGACAGGCAACGTATCGAGCAGCGACGAGGCCCCTGCTGTAACGGCGGGGGCCTCTGGTTTGTCTCAGACCGCCGCTGCCATCTCGACGCTCGCGGCTACGTCCCGCGCGTTCCCCGCCATTCCCCGGCCGTCAGCCGATGGGGGTCCCGTTGAGCGTCCACGCCGCTTCCTGAACACGCTGGGCTGAGACCTGACGCGGCATGGGCATAGGCCACCAATAGACATTTGCCCATGCACTCTCTATAGACAAATGCCTAGTGTAATTTAGACATTTGCTCCTTATATCCGGCCTGGAAGCTCTCTACGATTTACGTCGGTGAGGGCTGCTTTTCGGGCGGCAAGCCTTGTTATGGGCAACGAAGTGTCCAGGCAATCATACGACGTTAGGAGAGAGTAGCGGAGCTATGACCCGCACCGGTAAACGAAGAATCCCCGACTTCGACTGTGTGGAGACAGCCGGTCGTAGCGGCCCGTGTTGCGGTGGGCTCCGCGACCCGATTCGCCTCCCATTTGATGAAAGGTCAAGCGAAGAGGAGTTAGCAAGGTTCCACTCAGGGAAGTTAAGGACGTGAAAGCAATGTCGAAGTCAATCATTGGTCTGCTGGTGAGCGCCGCAATGCTCGCCATCCTGCTAACCGGGTGTTCCGACGAGTCAGATCCCATTCCTTCAAACGGAACCGATTCTAGTACCACCACCTCATCGGAAGCTGCAACGCCCGCAGACACGCCGACTGCCGCCGCACCAAAGACCAAGTCCGCCGGGGAGTTCGCCTCGGTCAGCGCGGGGGAAAGACACACCTGCGGGGTGAGGGGCGATGGCTCCGTTGAATGCTGGGGCTGGGATGTATTTGGTCAAGCCACGCCGCTGTCCGGGGAGTTCGCCTCGGTCACCACCGGGGAGGGCCACACCTGCGGGGTGAGAGGCGACAACTCCGTCGAGTGCTGGGGCTTGAATTTCTATGGTCAAGCCACGCCGCCGTCCGGGGAGTTCGCCTCCGTCAGCGCCGGATGGAACCACACCTGCGGGGTGACGCGGGATGGCTCCGTCGAGTGTTGGGGCTTGAATTTCTATGGTCAAGCTACGCCACCGCCCGGGGAATTCGCCTCGGTAAGCGCCGGGGCATTCCACACCTGCGGAGTTAAGCTCGATAGCTCCGTTACCTGCTGGGGGTCCAATGAAGGCGACTTTGGAGCGGAGCTTGGGCAGGCCACGCCGCCGTCCGGGGAATACGCCTCGATCAGTGCCGGAGGATTCCACACCTGCGGGATAAGGACCGACGGCTTCGTCGAGTGTTGGGGAGACAACGCTGATGGCCGGACCACACCGCCGTCCGGGAAATTCGCCTTGATCAATGCTGGGGGATTCCACACCTGTGGGGTGAGCACTGTGGGCTCCGTCGAATGCTGGGGTCATGATGGCTATGGCCGGGCTACGCCGCCGTCCGGGGAGTTCGCGTCCGTCAGTGCCGGGGGGTTCCACACCTGCGGGGTGAGACCCGACGGCTCCGTCCAATGCTGGGGTCATGATGGCTATGGGCACGCCACGCCGCCGTCCGGGGAGTTCACCTCGGTCAGCGTCGGCGATGAACACACCTGCGGGGTGAGGACCGACGGCACCGTTGACTGCTGGGGTTCTGACAGTCGTGGCAAAGCCAGGCCGCCGTCCGGGGAGTTCGCCTCGGTCAGCGTCGGCGATGAACACACCTGCGGAGTGAGGGCCGACGGCACCGTTAAGTGCTGGGGTTCTGACAGTCGTGGCAAAGCCAGGCCGCCGTCCGGGGAGTTTACCTCGGTCAGCGCCGGCGATGAACACACCTGCGGGGTGAGGACCTCCGGCTCCCTCGCATGCTGGGGCAATGATGATAGCGGCCGGGCCACGCCGCCGTCCGGGGAGTTCGCCTCGGTCAGCGCCGGGGGGGTCCACACCTGCGGGGTGAAGACCTCCGGCTCCCTCGCATGCTGGGGCAATGATGATAGCGGCCGGGCCACGCCGCCGTCCGGGGAGTTCGCCTCGGTCAGCGCCGGGTTTTCCCACACCTGCGGGGTGAGACCCGACGGCTCCGTCGAATGCTGGGGCTCTGACAATCGTGGCAAAGCCACGCCGCCGTCCGGGGAGTTTACCTCTGTCAGTGCTGGGGTCCGGCACACCTGCGGGGTGAGGACCGACGGCTCAGTCGAATGCTGGGGCTCTAACGAAAATTCCGATGGACACGAGGTTGGCCAAGCCATGCCGCCGTCCGGGGAGTTCGCCGCCATCAGCGCTGGCGAAGAGCACACCTGCGGGGTGAGGAGGGACGGCTCCGTCGCGTGCTGGGGTGAACAGGCCCGCGGGCTGACGGCTCAGCAAGTGGCCGAAGGTCATCCCACGGCCGAAGTTCAGCCGACCGCCGAACCGGAGAAATTCGCCATCCCGACGGCCACGCCCGCAGACGCGGCGCCTACCGGCGCGCCAGAGAGCATATCCGCCGGGCAGTTCACCTCCGTCAGCTCCGGTGGGTACCACACCTGCGGTGTGAGGGGCGACGGCTCTGTCGAATGTTGGGGATACAACGGGGATGGCCTGGCCACGCCGCCCGTCGGTCGCTTCGCTTCCGTCAGCGCCGGGTGGTTGCACAACTGTGGAGTAAGGACCGGCGGCTCAGTCGAATGCTGGGGCTCAAATGCTTATGGCCAGGCCACGCCGCCCGTCGGTTCCTTCGCGTCAGTCAGAGCCGGGTGGAGGCACACCTGCGGAGTGAGGACCGACGGCTTGGTCGAATGCTGGGGCTCAAACGAGTGGCGAGAAAATGTAGTTGGCCAGGCTACGCCGCCCGGAGATCCCTTCGCTGTGATCAGCGCCGGGGAACTCCATAACTGCGGAGTGAGGAGTGACGGCTCGGTCGAATGCTGGGGAATCAACGCTTTTGGGGTGGCTACGCCACCCGGAGGTTCATTCGCTTCCGTCAGCGCCGGATCGTACCACACTTGCGGAGTGAGGACTGGCGGCTCGGTGGATTGTTGGGGGTCCAACGAGGATGAGGACGGCAACGTTGTTGGCCAGGCCACGCCACCCGCCGGTTCCTTCTCCTCAGTCAGCGCCGGAACGTACCACACTTGCGGAGTGAGGACTGGCGGCTTGGTGGAATGTTGGGGGTCCCAAGAGGATGAGGACGGCAACGTTGTTGGCCAGGCTACGCCGCCCGGCGCTACCTTCTCCTCAGTCAGCGCCGGAGGGTACCACACCTGCGGAGTGTTGACCGACGGCTCGGTGGATTGCTGGGGATACAACAAGGATGGCCAGGCCACGCCGACGGACGCTCCCGCGACCTTCAGGGTTGGTGTGATGGAGTCGCTCACCGGCCCAGGCGAGACGTACGGCAACGTGGCCGTCCAGTCCAAGCAGATGGCGGTAGACGAGATCAACGATGCTGGCGGCATCAATGGACGCATGCTGGAGCTCGTCGTCGAAGACTCGAGGTGCAGCGCCCAGGACGCGATCACCGCCTACAACAAGCTTACGGACGTGGACGGCGTCAAGATCATCTTGGGCACGTCGTGCAGCGGCGCGATGCTGGGAGCCGCGGCTCTTGCGGAGCCGGACGGCGTGGTGCTCTTCTCCGGGCTGGCGACCAACCCGGAGATCGCCGAGGCGGGCGACTACATCTTCCGCACATCGATGAGCGACGCTCAGCTGGGCATCGACACCGGCAACGTGCTGTGGGCCGACGGCATCCGCAAGCTGGCCACCATCAATGAGGCGACTGACTACGCTGAGGGCGTGAGACGCGAGTCCGTCGCCCAGTTCGAGAAACGAGGTGGCCAGGTGGTAGGCGAGGAGCGGTATCCCTCCGACACGACCAACTTCAGGAGCCAGCTTACCATGCTGATCAATGCGAACCCGGACGCCATTCACATTTCGGCTCAGACGGAGTTTGCGGGTGGGACCATCGTAAAGCAGGTCAGGGAGCTTGGCTATGCTGGCCCTCTCTACTCCGAGGTGGTGCCGACCCTGGCTACGGCACTGGAGATAGCCGGCGAAGCCGCGACGGGCCTGAAGGCGATAACGGCGGAACTGGACCCGGACAACGACAGGGCCCAGGAGGTCCTCGCCAGCTTCAAGCAGCGGTATGGCTACGTTCTGCTCCCGTGGTACCTGGGATCGGCGTACGACGACGTGTACATCGCCGCCGAGTGTTTGAAGCAGACAGGTGACGACCAGGATGCGGATGGATTCAGGGACTGTCTATATGGCATCAAGTGGAGCGGCGCCCTCGGTGAGAGCTACAGCTTCGACGAGGACGGCGAGGTCGTCGGGCTCGTCAACATGGTGGTGGAGGTGCTGCCGGTCGCGCAGCGGACCGAGGACAACAAGGGCTACAGGGTGCTGGGCGGCGCTCCAACTGAGTAAGCCCGGACAAGGCGGGCACAGAATGCGCTGACGACCTTGCCGAAACAGGACGTATCAGACAAGAGAGGAGAACGGAAATGACGCTGACGCAACCTGCGGGGCGAGGACCGACGGCTCGGTGTCGTCTGCTCCGTTATAGAAGGCAGGGTAATGAGAGTCTTGAAGTTCTCCCACTCGACTACAAAGCGCCTGTTGGGGGCTGGATGCGTCGGACTGTCCTGCCTCTTCGCCATTCCTCTGATGGCCTGTGGAGGGGACACACCGCCTACCAAATCTCCTGCCTCTGGGTCAACCGACGCCCCCGCAATTGCCTACGCCTCGGTCAATGCCGGAGGGCTACACACCTGCGGGGTGAGGACCGACGGCGCCGTCGAATGTTGGGGTGAACAAGTCCGCGGGCTGACCGCACTGCCGGGGGGCTGACGGAGATGGCCAATCCAAGTGTCGTATTTGTCGTTTGCTCCGTACGATTTACGTTGGCAAGGGCTTCTCTATAGACGGCAAGCCTTGTCATGGGCGCCGAAAAGTCCAGGCAATCATTCGGCGTCAGGAGAGGGGAGCGATGACCAGTACCGGTAGACGAGGAATTCCAATGCTCGACGGAGCAGAGACGGCGGTCGCAACAGCCCGTGTTGACGTGGTCTCCGCGACCCGGTCCGCCCCCCATTCGATGAAAGGTCAAGGGATGAGGATCTGGCGAGAGTCCACTTAGGGACGTTAAGGACTTGAAAGCAATGTCGAAGTCAATCATTGGTCTGGTGCTGAGCATCGCGGTTCTCGCCATCCTGCTAACCGGGTGTTCCGATGAGCTAGATTCCAATCCTTCGAACGGGACCGATTCTAGCACCACCACCTCATCGGAGCAGGGAGGGCCCTTCTTCGATCTAATGAAACTCATTCCGCTAACCGAGGACAGTCGGAGCATTGTGTCATTCAACGGTTACAGGTTGGCGCGAGAGGCCAACGGCATACAGGCCCCGGCGGAGGATGCCAGCGACCAGGACCTGGAAGAATACCTGCGAGAGCTCCAATTAACAGGAATGGCCGAAGGGCCCTGGATAAGTGGATTCACACGTGAATCCATGGCTCAACTAGAGCAGAAGTACCTGGGCTTCGGCGTTGTAGACGTCGAGCGAAGCATCCTGGCTGGAGAACCACCCTACACCCTGGAGGCGGTAAGTGGCCGCTTCGATCCCGAGGCCACCGATACATCCCTCGCCGCCTGCGCCGAGTGCGATAAGCCCGAAGTACAAGAACACTTGGGAGTGAAGTTCTACAGCTGGGGTGAGGACTACACGCCAGACCTCAAGAAGAGACTGCAACCCCCGGCATACGATGTATTAGGCAGAGGCGGCCGAATGGCCGTTCTGGACTCTGTTGTGTTCAGAACACTTGGGACTGCGGGCATGAGGTCGCTGATCCGCACCTATGGTGGAAACGGAGACTCCCTCGCAGACGACCCTGACTTGGCGTTGGCTGCTGGCGTATTACAGAATCTCGGCGTCTATTCGGCGTTACTGGCTGGGGACGTGGAGAGGTTTACTGGCCCTCTTGATTCCCTCCTCAGCCCGGGAGAGGGGGCACAGCTACAGAAAATGCGGGACCAACTACGGATGGAAGCAGGAACTACCTCGGGAAAGTACAGTGTCTTGGGAGCGGGCGTTGCAAGGGATTCAGACGGCTTTGTCACGATCCTGGTCTTTGTCTACGAGGATGAGGGTGCGGCAAGCCGCAAGGTGCAGGACTTTGAGGAGAGGTTGGCCAACGGGCGGAGCATGTTAACGGGGCAGCCCTGGACCGAATACTTCCCAGAGAGTGAGGTATGGAATGACGGGATGGCGCTGATCACCAGGTTGCGCACCGAGCACCCTCGGATCTGGGAGCAGATGGTGATGGCTGTGGATTCCCTGCTGTGGCAAGAATAGCTGAGGTGCAAGACGTAGCTGGCCGCACCCGTTCGGGGCGCCTGAACGGTAGTTGGGCGTCCGAACCTTACATCCGGCTTGGAGGCTCACTACGATTTGTGTTGACGAGGGCTGCTTTTCGGGCGGCAAGCCTTGTCATGGGCGCCGAAAAGTCCAGGCAATCATACGGCGCTAGGAGATAGGAGAGAGGAGCGAAAATGTCAAAGTCCATCGCAAGTAGTGTGCTGCTCGCGGGCGCGATACTCCTCGCCATACTCATGCCCGGATGTTCCGATGAGCCGACCCCTTCGCCGGTGGCCAAGATTCTTCCTAGCTCCACTGCCACACCGACATCCGTTCCTACGGCAACGGCCACCCAAACAGGCACGCTTACACCCACTCGGCTCGCCACTCCCATTGCTACACCATCACCCGTTCCCACAGCCACGCCCACTCGGACCGCGACGCCCACAGCCACACGCACACCAAGGCCCGCCCTGCCCCCACCGCAATATGACATTGAGCCTGTCGCCGCTGATGCGGACCGAAAGCGCGATGAGCAGGTTCAGAATGCTATTAGCGGACTCCGCGACACCATGCCAGAACTGGCCACAAGAATCTGGGACCTTCCTTGGGTCGAAGACGGTATTGACAGGGTCGAGTTCGATGCATTTCGGGGGCTGATTCGTCTGGCAGGTGCGGGGCATCTGGAAGACTTGATCGAGGAGCCGTGGGTCTTGGAAGGCAGGAACTACCCAGCCCTTGAGTCCCTCGGGTATCTCGGGAGGACGGGGGAACTTGACAGGCTAATGTCCCATCCCAGCATCGCTGACGGTGTAACGGACCAAGAGGCGAAGATTATCGCCACGATCCACTCTCTTGTCGACCCTGACCTGCTGGACAAACTGCTGGACCCCGAGCAGGTCACCGTGGAGGAGCGGACTATCACCCTGCCTCTGGCGGGGGAGACGGAGTTGACGATCATCCGCATCCAGCCTGGACTTGATGACACCATGGACATCCTGGAACATGCCGTGCGGAGCATTGAGGGGTTCATGGGGCTTCCTTTCCCACGGCGACAGGTGATCTACACATTTGAGGGGGGCCGGAAAGGACCGGTTGCCGCGAACCATGGCACCCATGTATCGTTTTCGGTCGAAGAGCGAGACCGATCATATCTGCTTGAGGTCATCAGCCATGAAGCGGCCCACTACTACTGGAGAAGGGGGCCAGGCTGGATAACGGAGGGTGCAGCCACATTCTTGGAACTCGTTGTCGAGTATCCGATTGACGGTCAACCCTGCCCCCTAACCGCTAGGATGGGTTGGTCTTGTGCAGACCCGCTGGAGGGTCGTGCAGACGAAAGGCCCTGCCCCATAGCTCGAAACATCGCCGAGTTTGAAGCAGTGACTGACCCGTACCATCCCAGACTTTGCGGTGCTTACGGCCACTGCTTTTACGCATTGGGGGAGCGTGTCTTCCGGGACCTCCACCGCAACATGGACGAAATCAATTTCCGCCAGGCTTTCCGGCGCCTGTACCTGCACACCGTGTTTGAACCCGCAAACGAGTGCGGCGATAACTACAGCAGGTGGATGTGTCACATTAGGGAGGCCTTCATCACATACGCATCTCAGGAGACGGCCGCCGCCATCGAGAAGGTGATCGCCCGCTGGCACGACGGCACCGAACCTCATGACCTGTCGTTCATTGACGACACCCCCGTCAATCCCGAGATCGCTGTCATCAATGGGCAAATCGAGGGCGCATATTTGAGCCTCTCCGAAGGTGGTCTTCCCGTCTCTGCCCTTACTCCTACTTTAGAACTACAAAACACGTACCGTATTTTCATGAACCTGGATTTCTCCTACGGGCACGCCGGCGGTCTCGTAGACCTGCCGATTGAGTTCGCTCTCTATTATGAGGATGGCTTTGCATACCAAGGATATCCGACGCACGTGTCGTTGCCTGCTGGGGAAGGGCGAAAGACCGCTCACTTAGAGCTAAATTACCAACCGGCGGTGGGGCGGCACTGGGTCCAGGTATATTGGGGGGACCAGAAAATAGCCGAAGCAACCTTCGAAGTTCTCGAGGTTCTGATCCCGCCCGACGTGTACTCTATCAGGGGAGTAATCACCGACACAGAGGGGCACCCGCTTGAGACGATTTTCTTGTTCGCTAAGCGAGAGCAGAACGAACTCAGTACATTCACTGGGCCTGAGGGTGACTTTGGGTTCCAAGCGGGATCATTCGGATCATTCGTCATAGAGGTCGCAGTTCCGGGAGATCGAGATTTTGTGGGATGGTACGACGGCAGCGGCGGCATAACCACCGACCCCAGCCGGGCCTCTGAGATTATCGTCGACGGCGGCGACGTCACCGCCATAGATATCGTCCTACCGACGGATCTCGAGAGCCTGCTTTGTCCGGCTGGTCGTTACCGTTCGAAAGAAACTGGCCGCTGTCCAGATTAGTAGTGTGGTGACGCTAGTCGATGTACCTAATAGAGCCTGCCTCCTGCCCACCTCGGCTCTGCCAACAGGTGGTGGGCTAGGGAGTCCGCACCGGCAGACGAGGAATCCCAGTCCTCGACGGAGTAGTGACAGCGGTCGCAGCGGCCCGTGTTGCAGTTACCTCTGCAGCCCGGGCCAATTCCGCCGGAACTCGGCAACCTCTCCCACTTGCTTATATTGTGGCTGTACGGAAACCAGCTTACCGGGCCGATACCGCCGGAACTCGGCAACCTCTCAGCATTGGAAGACCTGCGGCTATCTGATAACCGGCTGACCGGCTGCGTGCCGGCAACACTGAAGGCTATCGAAAACAACGACATCGAAGGCATGGGTTTGGAGGTCTGCACGGATTCCTAGTCACCCCAGAACTTGAGATGGCCATGAAAGAGACTGTGACTCGCGGGAGGTTACCGCCTCCGACTAATGAGGAGGCAGGGCCACCACCGCGCACGGTAGATACCACCGTCTTCGAGTTGTGGCTCGGCAGCCTGTCGACGCACCGAGGTCTCTCGATTCCTGTAGTGTGACGCGTAGGGACGGGGAAACACAAGCCGAGGAGCTAGGCCAGCCCACGCGCCAACGGGAAACCCTGACCCGAGGCCCACTCGATGTTCCTCCTGTTCGAGGCCCCGCGTGCGGGGCCTTCTTGTTGTCCTGAAATCGCCGGTTGTCGTAAAATGTTCTATGTAGAAGAACGACTTGAGAAGGACGCGAATGACGAACGCAGAGACCCCGGCGCGCCAGCGCAGGCCCAAGGAAGAGACGGCCCGGCTCGGCGATGAGATCTACAGGCGGGACGTCAAGGCGCAGGTGGAAGCCAGCCACGACGGGGAGTACGTTGCCATTGACGTGGACAGCGGGAACTGGGCCGTCGCCGAAAGCGAGCTTGCCGCATCGGACAGTCTGCGGGCGCAGTGCCCGGACGCCATCAACGTCTGGCTGCTGCGCGTGGGTTACAGGGCGGTGGCCAGCATCGGGGGTGGGTCTCTGCGGAGGGCGGAGTGGTAGAGGGGACTGTGAACGCAGCGTACGAGGCGGTAGTGTCCCTTCCATTACGAGGTCCGGCAGGACAAGCCCGGGACGTGGACGCCGTGGTGGACACCGGATTCACCCGCTTCCTCACCTTGCCGCCGGCGATGGTCGCGGAGTTGGGATTGGGCTTCAGAGGCGTCAACCGCGTGATCTTGGCCGACGGCAGCGAAACGACGCTTGAGGTCTACGGCGTAACGGTGCTGTGGGACGGCCAGCCAAGAGAGGTTGTTGCCTACGTGTCGGATACGACGCCGCTCATCGGGATGTCGTTGCTGCACAGCCACAACCTGAACGTCGATGTCGAGGACGGCGGTCGGGTCCTCATACAGGCGAAGGCGTAGCGAGTTCCGGGACCTTCCGGTTCTACCCCAACGCCAGGAGGCGTTCTCCCGGTCGCCGCTCATTCTCAAAGCGCAGCCCAGCCGAAGGCTCACTCCTCCTCCCGTCCCCGCATCTCCCCATTCTCCATCCGGTAGCCGACGCTGGGCTCGATGAAGGTGTAGGCGGGATGGTCGGCGTCATTGCCCCGCTTGCGGCGGAGCTGTTTCTCCGCAAGCCGCAGCCTCTGCAAGTTGCCGAAGCAGTCCGTTCCGCACAGCCCAGACCACCACCGCCACCGCGCCGTCCTCGGCCTGCCCTACCAGCTCAAACTCCCCGGACTCCTCCAACCTGAACCGCAGACTGCCCCTCATAACAGGGCAAGGCATAGACACATGCCTATAGCTAGTGTGGTTCATAAGCCCTTGATGCCTTCATCTCATTGGACTAAATTCTAGGATAAGAATGAGTGCTGGACGGGTATTTCCACCTAACGGGTTTTGCCTACTTAGACCCTCCCTTTCGAGGCTGAGGCCACCGCTCCGGGTGGAGGGACATAACCCATTCCAGCCGCAATCTGCCGTAATCCAACCTGACGGAGACGATCCCTGAATCCAGTGAGAACAGCGGCCAGCGCGCTTCCCGCCTTCCTGCGCAGCTTCGACGTGCCGGAGCCGGGCGAGCTGCGCCGCGTGGCCAGGGTCTATGTCTGGGGACGCTGGTTCGTCCTGTCTGTTGCCGCGTTCGCCTGGCTGTACCCGCTCAACGTCGACGAGGTGGTGTATGCGCCGAATGTCGCCCTTGCAATGCTGCTGCTCGCCACCAACGGATACCTGCACTACCGGCTCGCCACGGAGAGGACCGTCTCCTGGCGGTGGATGCTCGCGCTGAGCGCCCTGGACCTGGCGATGCTGAGCGGCGGCGTTGCGGCGCACCGGGGGTACGAGTCCCCCTTCTTCGTGGGGTACTACCCGTCCCTCGCCCTGTTCGCAGTGGTCTTCGGGTCGGTCAGGCTCACCCTCGCCTGGGTCACGATGGCGGCGGCCGTCTACGTCGCGCTCTGCCTCGCCGTCGAGCCCGGGCTGGACTTCTCGGCCAATGATGAGGAGATACTGCTCATACGGGTTGCCGGGATGTACACGGTGGTGGTTGTCGTCAACCTGATCTCCAGGGTGGAGCGGATCAAGAGGATGGAGGCGGTGGAGAGGGAGCGGGCGCTTCAGCGGGAGGGGATCGAGCTCTCCCACGCCATCCACAACACGATGGCCCAGTCCGCCTACCTGATAGGGATCGGCATCGAGAGGGCGAAGGGGCTTGCCGACCGGTCGAACGAGGACCTGATGTCCACGCTCGACGAGACCTCGGCCCTGTCAAGGTCGGCGATGTGGGAGATGAGGCACCCGATGGAGATCGGGGAGATCTTCGAGGGGATGGAGCTTGGCGGGGTGCTGGAGTCGCTGGCGGCGACCTTCTCGACCATCTCCTCCATTCCCGCCGAGATGGTGCAGTCGGGCGTCGAACCGCCCCTGCCCACCGCGACGCGGGGAGCGCTGTTCTCCATCGCCTTCAACGCCCTGACCAACGCGCTCCGCCACTCCAATGCGAGTCACGTCCGCGTCGGCCTCGACTTCGAGCGGTACGGCCTGCGGATGTCGATTTGCGACGATGGGGCCGGTCTCCCTGAAGACTACGCCACGCTCGGCCAGGGCTTCAGGAACATGCGGGAGGAGGCCGAGCGGCTGGGCGGCAACCTCGTCGTGGAGACGAGCGGGTCCGAGTGGAGAACGGCGGTGACCTGCGAGCTTCCCTATGAGCGAATGAGAGGAGGGAGCTAAAATGGCTTCAACACCGATCAGAGTCTTGCTGGTGGACGACCACCCGGTGATGCGTGACGGTCTCCAGCAGCTGCTGGAGCGGACCGGCGAGTTCGAGGTGGTGGGACACGCGGGCGACGGCGAGGAGGCGGAGCGGGGTGGCGAAGGAGGTGGTCCCGGACCTCATCATTATGGACGTGCTGATGCCGGGCAGGGACGGGATAGATGCGTGCCGGGAGATCATAGACGCGCTGGAGGACGTCAGGGTGCTCATGCTGACCGCCTCCACCGAGAAGGACGCCGTCATAGAGGCGGTGGCCGCCGGCGCCGACGGATACCTTCAGAAGTTCACCGGGACGGACCAGCTGTTGGCCATGGTCAGGGACGTGGCCGGAGGCGAATACCGGATGCCGCGAGACGTAAGGAGACGGGTGTTCAGGCGGCTGCGCCACCTGCCGGATGAGAGCGATTCGCCACGGCGGAAGGTGCTGACATCGCGGGAGAAGGAGATACTCGCGCAGTTCGCGCAGGGCATGTCGTACGCCGCCATCGCCGAGTCCAGGGGCAACCGCTCATCGACGGTCCGCAACACCATCTACCACATACAGGACAAGCTGGGATTCGGCAGCAAGCAGGAGATCGTCGTCTGGGCCGTGCGAAACGGACTGGTGGACCGAGAGCTCGACTGAATTTCTCCCGCACCAGCTCCCCATGACTCGATAACGCCTCCACCGCCCGCCCAACGTCTCACGGCAAGGCAGACCCGCAGCGTTCGCGCCGCAAGCCTCCCGCCTTGCCCCGCCGTCGGCCCGCCGGGAACCGAGGAAGCAGACCGACAGGCAACGGAGCGATCAGCGACGAGGCCCCGGCTGTAACGGCGAGGGCCTCTGGCTTGTTCCAGACCGCCGCAGCCATTCCTACACTCACACCCACGCCCCGCCCGCTCCCCGCCATTCCCCTACCCGCAGCCGATGGGAGTCCCGATGGGCGTCCACATCGCTTCCTGAACATGCTGGGCTGAGACCCGACGCGGCATGGGCATAGGCCCCTGATAGGCATTTGCCTACGCAATTCCTGTAGACAAATGGCTAGTGCAATTTAGACATTTGCTCCTTATATCCGGCCTGGAAGCTCAGTACGATTTATGTCGGCGAGGGCTGCTTTTCGGGCGGCCAGCTTTGTCATGGGCAACGAAAAGTCCAGGCAATCATACGGCGTTAGGCGAGAGGAGCGAAAATGTCAAAGTCCATTGCACACCGGATTCCAGGCGCTGGCGCGATGCTCTTGGTCGCACTGCTGTCC